>CANNCY010000001.1 GCA_947503335.1 uncultured Pseudomonadales bacterium
GGGCTTCCCCATGTGAGAGTAGGACATCGCCAGGCTCCAAATAAAAACCCCAATCGCTTACGCGGTTGGGGTTTTTTATTTTCTGGCGTTTTTATATCGATCAACTAGTGCTCGTGGGGCTCGTCATCATGGTGGTGATGGTCGTGCTTGCCTGTTGGTTGATGTTCGTTTGAATGATGATGTTCGTGCTCGCCCTTGTGGCCATCGTTGCCATGATGGTGTTCATGCTCGTTCGCGTGGCCGTCTTTGCCATGGTGATGTTCGTGCTCATTGGCATGGCCGTCGTTGCCATGGTTGTGGTCGTGTTCGCTAGTGTGGCCGTCATCGCCATGGTGGTGCATGTGCTCTGCGGTCGAGCTTTCGTGGTGGTTTAATGCCGTAGCGGTACCGCATGCTACGACAATGAAAAGCCCTATTGCTATATTGCTACTCTTCATCTTAATCGCTCATTTTTTCGTTACTTACAGTGTAATGGTAGTTGATTACTAGAGATTTTCTATCGATAAATACTGAGTCCTTATGGAAATGGTGTATCTAGGTTTTAGTTGCTGTATGTTGTATAGCGAAATGCAGAAGTATGAATATATAGGCTTGTTCGTAAAAAGGGAGGGTGTGTTGAACTACAGGATTGTCGAAAACTATCGGTTTAAACCATGCGATTTGAAGATTGATTCTCGTCGTCCGGGTATATCTGGTTTTATGCGCGTTAAAAATGGGGAAGACTTTATTGAGGCTACGATACGCTCTCATATAAACGTACTAGATGAGATTGTAGTTGGTTTTAATGACTGTGCAGATAACACTAAAGCAATACTTTTGTCCCTTAAAGATGAGTACGGTGATCGATTAACGATAATTGATTATCGTGATTCAGTTTATCCGTTGGCTAGCCCGGAGCATGCTCAAGCATCTTCTGACGACCCGTCTAGCATGGCAAATTACTCTAATACCGTCTTGGCTCATACTAGGTACGATATCGTCGTAAAGGTAGATGATGATCACATTGCTATCGGTGACCGATTGCGGGAGGTGGTTAGTGGTATTCGAAGCACTGGGCTAAGTAAGGGTGATTTCTTATGTTTCTCTGGATTGAATCTGGCTGCTCGTGATGGTGTGTTGGGGGTGCTAGATAGTGACCCTGTGTCTGGGAGTGGTGATGTTGGATTTTTGCGGCTGACTCAAGATAATTATTTCTACCAAGATAAGCGGTTCGAGCGTTTTAGGCTAATTGGGTTGAAGCGACGCTTCGTTGGATTGTTGTACTGGCATATGAAGTACATGAAGCAGGGGGCTGGGTTTAATAACTACCAGCTTGATAAGGTGACTAATAGTCGTTTTCACCGTAAATATAAACGATATCACGCTAGTTCGATACTAACCCTTTCGCAGTTAGGTGAGCGGCTAACTGTTGACTCGTTGCGTAAGTTTGCCGCTTTGATTATTAGAAAGCAGCGTGATTTGGTATCTCGTGATAGGGCGATATCGGTAGATATTAAAAATCGACAGTTAGATAGTTATATTCAAGCGTCAATTGATCGAGATATTTACCATGCTATATCGCAAAAGCTTGCGAAAGTGGTGGCAAATTCGTGATTTCAAAAAGCATAGCACAGTTACTGGATATGTTGGCTGATGGTCGCTGGCATACTGGTAAATCTTTAGGTGAGAATTTTGGTATTACGCGAAACGCTGTATGGAAGCAAATTACCCAGTTAGAAAAGCTCGGTTTACAAATTGAGCGGTCTAAAGCAACCGGTTACCGTTTGTTAAATCAGATTCAGTTGCTCGATGTCGATGTGATCGATCGCGCTTGTAAATCGTCGTCAGTCTTCTCAGATCTTTGTTACGAGCCTGTAATTGGTTCTACAAATGATCATTTACTTAGTCTACCTGCTAGGTTTGAGCGTGGCGCAGTATGCGTAACTGAACAGCAAACCGCTGGGCGAGGGCGTCGTGGTCGAAGCTGGTTAAGCCCTTATGCGCAAAACGTATACGCATCTTTTAGTTTACCTGTTGCAGGTGGTGCGCAGGCCGTAGAAGGGTTAAGTTTGGCGGTTGGTGTAGCTGTTACTCAATCACTACAAGACTGCGGTGTGCAGGGGGCAAGGCTGAAGTGGCCAAATGATATTGTTGGTCCTAGCGGCAAATTGGGCGGTGTGTTGATTGATGTTGCTGGTGACCCGCTAGGTGATCTAGTTGTTGTGATCGGCGTTGGTTTAAATTTAACCTTGCTTGACGATCAGGTGCAAAGCATTGATCAAGCAGCTCAGGGCGTTAGCGATTTAGGTTTTAGTGGTACTAGAACCGACTTGGTCTTGGCATTGATAAATAGATTGTCGCCCTTGTGTCAAGATTATGCGAGTAGTGGATTCGCTGCGTGGCGAGAAGCATGGTCGGCATTAGATGCATTCGCAGAACAGCCAGTAAAGGTGGTGTCTGGCGACAATCAAATATTCGGTACCTCGATTGGTGTCGATGACACTGGTCGATACGGGATTCAGCTAGAAAATGGCGATGTGCATTGGTGTTCGGGTGGCGAAGTAAGTTTGCGTAGGGGTAGCTAATGATTTTCATTGATGCAGGAAACTCCACGATAAAAATAAAGCGCGAAGATTCGCCCATAGAGCGTTTTGAAAGTGAAAGTGACGCGATAGATTATCTAAGCGCAGATGATGCGAACGTATGGTGTTCAAGCGTCAGGCGGGGCGAGTTTGTATCATCGCTTCAAAGATCTATTCGGCGACAGGGTATTACGTTGCATTTAATTGATTACCAGTCGCAGGGTTTGCTGCATACGCAATACGAACGCCCTGATAGGTTGGGTATTGATCGATTGATTGCCGTATCTGAGGCTTATCAGCGATATGGCGACTGTATGGTTGTAGATATTGGTACGGCGATGACGGTTGATTTTGTCGAGCAGGGCGTGCATGTAGGTGGGTATATCGTGCCCGGTGTGGCTACCATGATCAATAGCCTAGGAGTGGCGACGTCTGATGTTAAGGTCAATTTTGATCAAGATATAATAGGGCAGTGGTTGCCAGCTGTGAATACGCAGGGCGCAGTTGTTCAGGGTGTGACGCACGCCATAGTTGCGCAGATTGAGTACCATCGTGCAAAGTGGAATAATGATTGCGCTACAATTGTTGTAACCGGTGGCGCAGCGATAATGATTAGTAAGTACTTGCATGAAGATATTGTAGTGATAGATGAGTTGGTGCTTAAAGGTATAGAGCGGCTTTCAAAAGTCGACGAAAAATCGGGTGAAATGTGAGATTAGTTGCTTTTTTCTTAATTTTGGCAAATGTTCTTTATGGTGTGTATTGGTATCTCAATCCGACACAAAAGAGCGGTGAAGTGCAATCGGCTACCAGTGCGGCAGCGGTAATGCCGGGGCGCCCATTGGTATTAGCTAGTGAATTGGGTGATAGTGAGGTAACCGAACGGGTTATCAATCATGGCGTACAAGACCCCTCTGCTGTTTGCTTGGCGTATGGCCCTTTAGGTTCTAGCGATAGCGTTGCTCTGTTGTCGCGTATCAAGGGCTACACCAATCAAGCATTTTCGATGAGTGAAATGGTAAGTGTGGGTAACGATTATCAAGTACTGGTTGGGCCATATCCAACGCAAGACGAAGCATTGATTGGTTTGCCTAGTATTCGCGAGTTTGTTCAAGACTCTTTTATTCTCGAAGACGCAAGTGAATTCTTTATTTCGGTAGGTATTTTTAAGATAAAAGAAAATGCAGAAGCAAAGCTAAGCGAGGTTAAGGCTCGTGGTGCAACTAGTGTAGGGCTCAAGCAAGTTGCGCGTAACCATGACGAATACTGGGTTTTGTGGCCAGAAACAGCCATTGATGAGGCTGCCGAGACACTTGCTGTTGACTTCAACGAACTGAAATTAAACGGAAAATTGTTAAAAAGACCTTGCGAAGGTGTTGTACAAACTAATTAGTTTGCGTATTATGCGCGCACTCGACGACGAGTTGAGTTTTTAGAGCTGGTGTAGCTCAGTTGGCAGAGCAGCTGACTTGTAATCAGCAGGTCGTAGGTTCGACTCCTATCACCAGCTCCATTATTCTAAGTATGTGAAAACATTATAAAAAATGGCTTGACATACTTGGGCGGCGCAGTAAAATGCGCACCGCTCGCAGGGGTTCCCGAGTGGCCAAAGGGATCAGACTGTAAATCTGACGCGAAAGCTTCGGTGGTTCGAATCCACCCCCCTGCACCATTATTCTCCTAGTTGGAGCAAGCTTGAGAAAGCTTAGAGGTTTTGAGCTCTGAGAGCTGGACGAGCTAAAGCAAGATCCTTTGTGATTTAGCGGGTATAGTTCAATGGTAGAACCTCAGCCTTCCAAGCTGATGATGCGGGTTCGATTCCCGCTACCCGCTCCAATTAGAAACGGGTTAAGCTCATATAGCTCAGTTCGGTAGAGCACTCCCTTGGTAAGGGAGAGGTCACCAGTTCAAATCTGGTTATGAGCTCCATATTGATAAATCGAGAGCTGCAAGCTCTCGTTTTTGTCTGTAGAATGAATGACCTTTTGTAGGGTTGTTTAGTCAAAAGGCCAGTAGTTCAATTGGTAGAGCACCGGTCTCCAAAACCGGGTGTTGGGGGTTCGAGTCCCTCCTGGCCTGCCATTATCCTACTTATTTTAGTAGAGGATCTGATGAGTACAGATACACAAGAGAAGGAATACCGCTTCGACGCTCTTAAATGGATCGTTGTGGCGGCGTTGGTGTGTTCGGCAGTTGCTGTCAATATGATGTTTGCAGAGCAGCCTTTAGGCTTTAGAGTTGCAGGTATCGCATTAATAGCTATTATTGCTGCTTTTGTTGGTGCGCAAACCGAAAAAGGCGCTCAATTTGTAAGCCTGCTTTCTGAGGCGCGCAAAGAGTTGCGTAAGGTTGTGTGGCCATCTGCGCAAGAGCGTAATCAGACTACAGTGATTGTATTG
The DNA here is from genome assembly GCA_947503335.1 of uncultured Pseudomonadales bacterium. Lineage (GTDB taxonomy): Bacteria > Pseudomonadota > Gammaproteobacteria > Pseudomonadales > CANNCY01 > CANNCY01. The sequence goes on from CANNCY010000001.1 coordinate 4,961, forward strand.
GTTGCTGTGACGCTGATGGCGTTGATTTTGTGGGCGCTAGACACCTTTTTGGGGTGGGTAGCATCTTTGATTTTGGGCTAAGGATAATCCAATGGCTAAGCGCTGGTATGTAGTTCACGCCTATTCAGGCTATGAAAAACGCGTCGCTAATACGTTGGGCGAGCGTGTAGAGCTTGCAGGTATGCAAGATTATTTTGGTCAGATCATGGTTCCAACCGAAGAGGTTGTTGAGATGCGATCTGGTCAGAAGCGTAAGAGTGAGCGTAAGTTCTTTCCTGGCTATGTTTTGGTCGAGATGGATCTTAACGACGAGAGTTGGCATTTAGTTAAAGAAACACCGCGTGTTTTAGGGTTTATCGGTGAGGATCCTAAGGTTCCTGGTCGAGTGGCGCCTATTACTGAGCGCGAAGCGCAAACAATCTTGGCTCGCGTTGAAGAGGGTGTTGAAAGCCCGCGTCCTAAGACCTTGTTCGAGGTTGGTGAGACTGTTCGTGTTACTGATGGGCCGTTTAATGACTTTAACGGTACTGTTGAAGAGGTCAACTACGAGAAGAGTCGTCTGCGTGTTGCTGTGCTTATTTTCGGGCGTTCTACGCCGGTTGAGCTAGAATTTGGCCAGGTTGAGAAACTTTAACACTCATAATAGGTCATATTTGCAAGGTTTTTAGGGGTTTTCTGCTATGCAGAAAACCCTTTTGTGCGCATAATATGCGCCCGCTTTGGGTAGCCTGCGACCGATTTTGCCGAATCGGTAGGCTGTAACCCTTTTTTAGGAGACTTAAAATGGCAAAGAAAGTAGAAGCTTACATCAAGCTCCAAGTTGGTGCTGGTAAAGCTAACCCAAGTCCACCGGTTGGTCCTGCTCTAGGTCAGCACGGTGTTAACATCATGGAATTCTGTAAGGCATTTAACGCTCAGACTCAAGGTCTAGAAGCTGGTCTGCCAGTTCCTGTTGTAATCTCTGTTTACAATGACCGTAGCTTTACGTTCATTATGAAGACGCCACCAGCGTCAGTTCTTCTTAAGAAGGCTGCTGGTATTGCAAGTGGTAGTTCGCGCCCTAACACTGAAAAGGTAGCGAAAATCACTCGTGCACAGGTAGAAGAGATCGCTAAGACTAAAGAACCTGACCTAACTGCTGCTGATCTAGATGCAGCTGTTCGCACTATCGCAGGTACTGCTCGCAGTGCTGGTATCGAAGTAGAGGGTCTATAATCATGGCGAAACTATCTAAGCGTCAGCGTCTAATCCGTGAAAAGGTAGATGCAACCAAATCTTACTCAATCAACGAAGCTGTTGCGCTTCTTAAAGAGCTTTCTTCAGTTAAGTTTGAAGAAACTGTTGATGCGAGTGTAAATCTAGGTATCGATCCTCGTAAATCAGACCAGGCGGTTCGTGGTGCAACCACTCTTCCTAATGGTACTGGTAAAGACGTTCGTGTTGCTGTGTTCACTCAGGGCGCTAATGCAGATGCTGCTAAAGAAGCAGGTGCAGAGCTTGTGGGTATGGACGAGCTAGCTGCTGAAATTAAAGGCGGCATGATGGACTTCGACGTAGTGATCGCTAGCCCTGACGCAATGCGCGTTGTAGGTCAGCTAGGTCAGGTTCTAGGCCCACGTGGTCTAATGCCTAACCCTAAGACCGGCACTGTAACTCCAGATGTAGTTACTGCTGTTAAAAACGCTAAAGCTGGTCAGGTGCGTTACCGCGCAGACAAGGCTGGTATCGTTCATGGCGGTATCGGTAAGTTGGCTTTTGATGCAGATGCACTAAAAGCAAACTTAGAAGCTCTAGTGTCTGATCTTAAGAAGGCTAAGCCAGCGACTGCTAAGGGTGTTTACTTGAAGAAAGTAACTCTAAGCACGACTATGGGCCCAGGTCTAACAATCGATCAGGCATCACTCGAGATTTAATCGAGTAAAAAAAGAACTTTGGGGTCTGGCGCATTTCGATGTGACCAGGCTATCAAAGACCGTAGGTGTTCGCTTAATTGGTGTGTAAAAGCACTTGCCTACGCAGATGGTGAAACCCAAAACCAGTTTAAGCTGGATTTGAAGACACCGAGGTGGTCAAGTAATTGACCTTAGTAAGGTTGGGAGTAGAAGTACTCCTAAAAAGATCCAGGAGAAGTAATATGGCGATTGGACTCGAAGACAAAAAGGCTATCGTAGCCGAAGTTAACGAGACCGCTGCCGCTGCACTTTCACTGGTAGTTGCTGATGCGCGTGGCGTTGAGTCGAATGACATGACTGCCCTGCGTAAAGCTGCTCGCGAAAACGGTATCTACCTTCGCGTTGTTCGTAACACTCTTGCGAAGCGCGCGTTTGAAGGTACTGATTTTGAGTGCACTAACGAAGCATTGACTGGCCCAAGCCTGTTTGGTTTTTCTATGGAAGACCCAGGCGCAGCAGCTCGCTTGTTCAAAGATTTCGCTAAAGAAAACGAAAAATTTGAAGTTAAAGCATTGTCTGTATCAGGTCAGCTACTTGACTCAAGTCAACTAGATGTTCTCGCTAAGTTGCCTACTCGCGATCAGGCTTTGGCTCAGCTAGCCAGCGTAATGATTGCGCCTGTAACCAAGCTTGTACGTACTTTCAACGAAGTACCTACAAAGGTTACCCGCGTAGTTGCCGCAGTACGCGATCAAAAGAAAGACGCAGCTTAATAGCAGCGTAAATTGGTTTTTAAAGTTTTATATATATTTTGGAGATTTGAGTCATGGCTCTATCTAAAGACGATATCTTAAATGCAATTGCTGACATGTCAGTAATGGAAGTTGTTGAACTAGTTGAAGCAATGGAAGAGAAGTTCGGTGTATCTGCACAAGCTGCAGTTGCTGTTGCTGCTCCTGCTGCTGGTGATGCTGGCGCAGCTGCTGCTGAACAGACTGAATTCGACGTAATTCTTTCTTCAGCTGGCGACAAGAAGGTTAACGTGATCAAGGCTGTTCGTGGTCTAACTGGTCTAGGCCTTAAAGAAGCTAAAGCAATGGTTGACGGTGCTCCTTCTGCAGTTAAAGAAGGTGTATCTAAAGACGACGCTGAAGCTGCTAAGAAAGAGCTTGAAGAAGCTGGTGCATCTGTCGAAATCAAGTAATTTCGATTGTTGCAATCAGTACCCTAGGCTAATCGCTTAGGGTGCTTAGGCTGACGGTATTTTGCCGTCGGCCTTTTGTCGTTTATAGACGTGGATTGCGCCAAATCGCGGTATTTTATGACAGCGGTTTGGCAAATAAGACCGTCACTAGTCTTCGATGATAGTGGGGTCGATTAGCCGAAAGGCTTTAAAAATAAAGTGCAGTCGTTTTTTGGCTGCTTAATTTGGTGAACTGGCTGAGGAATGCTAATGGCTTACTCATATACTGAGAAGAAGCGTATCCGTAAGGAATTCCAAAAAGTAGATCAGGTAATGGAAGTACCTTACCTGCTTGCAATACAGATGGACTCCTATCGGAAGTTTACTCAAGATGGGGCAACAGTAGGTCAGTTGGAAGACGTAGGTTTACAGGCGGCGTTTAAGTCGGTCTTTCCAATTGTAAGTTATTCAGGTAATGCGGCACTTGAATACGTAAGCTACACCCTGGGTGAACCCGCATTTGACGTTGCAGAATGTCGTTTGCGCGGTACTACCTATGCTGCGCCTTTACGTGTCAAAGTGCGTCTTATTATCTACGACAAAGAGTCGTCGACTAAGGCAATCAAAGACATCAAAGAGCAAGAGGTCTACATGGGTGAGATCCCATTAATGACCGACAATGGTACCTTTGTTGTTAACGGTACCGAACGCGTAATTGTTTCTCAGTTACACCGTTCACCAGGTGTATTCTTTGATCATGATAAGGGTAAGTCACACTCTTCAGGTAAGTTGCTATATAGCGCTCGCGTGATTCCTTACCGTGGTTCATGGCTCGACTTTGAATTTGATCCTAAAGATCTAGTTTTCGTTCGTATCGACCGTCGTCGTAAGTTGCCGGCAACTATTTTGCTGCGCGCTCTGGGTTATAGCTCAGAAGAGATGTTGTCGATGTTCTTCGAGAACGACAAGGTAGAGCTTACTTCTGAAGGTGCTAAGTTAGAGCTTATTCCTCAGCGCCTGCGTGGTGAGATTGCAAGTTTCGATATCAAAGATGGTAACGGCAAGGTTATCGTTGAAGCAGATCGTCGTGTAACGGCTCGCCACATTCGTCAGCTAGAAAAGGCTGGTATCACTGAGCTAGATGTTCCTCTTGATTTCGTGATCGGTCGTTCAACCGCTAAAGATGTGATTGACGCTAAGACCGGCGAAGTACTGCTAGAGTGTAACAGTGAGCTAACTGTTGAAGCAGTTGGTGAGCTTGTAGAAGCAGGTGTTACCGAGCTGCAGCTTATTTACACCAACGAGCTAGACTGTGGCCCGTTCATTTCAGAGACCCTGCGTGTAGATCCAACTCGCTCAGCGCTAGAAGCGTTGGTAGAGATCTATCGTATGATGCGTCCTGGTGAGCCGCCAACGAAAGAGTCTGCTGAAGGCTTGTTCCAAAACCTATTCTTCTCGCCAGAGCGTTACGATCTTTCTGCGGTAGGTCGCATGAAGTTCAACCGTCGCTTGGGTCGTGATGCTGATAAGGGTGAAGGTGTTCTAGCTAAAGAAGATATTGTTGACGTACTACGTACTCTTATCGATATCCGTAACGGTGAGGGTACCGTCGATGATATCGATCACTTGGGTAACCGTCGTATTCGTTCAGTTGGTGAGATGGCCGAGAACCAGTTCCGTGTAGGTTTGGTTCGTGTAGAACGCGCTGTTAAAGAGCGTCTATCGATGGCTGAGTCTGAAGGCTTGATGCCTCAGGATCTAATCAACGCTAAGCCAGTAGCTGCAGCAATCAAAGAGTTCTTTGGTTCATCTCAGTTATCTCAGTTTATGGATCAGAACAACCCGCTTTCTGAGGTAACTCATAAGCGTCGTGTTTCTGCGTTAGGCCCCGGTGGTTTGACCCGTGAGCGTGCTGGTTTTGAAGTGCGAGACGTACACCCGACTCACTATGGTCGTGTATGTCCGATTGAGACGCCTGAAGGCCCGAACATTGGTCTAATCAACTCGCTAGCAACCTACGCGCGTACTAATGATTACGGTTTCTTAGAATCGCCGTATCGTAAAGTAATCGACGGCAAGGTAACTGACGAAGTTGAATACCTATCAGCAATTAACGAAGCAAACTTCGTAATTGCACAGGCGTCAGCGGCAATTGGCGAAGACGGCATGCTGTCTGAAGAGCTAGTTTCTGTACGTCACCTAAACGACTTTACATTAAAGGCAGCGGCCGAAGTTCAGTATATGGACGTATCGCCTCGCCAGGTTGTATCTGTAGCAGCGTCGTTGATTCCGTTCCTAGAGCACGATGATGCGAACCGTGCATTGATGGGTTCGAACATGCAGCGTCAGGCTGTACCAACGCTTAAGGCTGATAAGCCGCTAGTAGGTACCGGTATTGAGCGTAACGTTGCATCTGACTCGGGCGTGTGTGTGGTTGCTAAGCGTGGCGGTGTGATTGACAGCGTAGACGCAGGCAAGATTGTTGTGCGTGCAAACGATGCAGAAACAGCACAGGGCGATGCAGGTGTAGATATCTACAACCTAATCAAGTACACCCGTTCTAACCAGAACACCTGTATTAACCAACGCGCTATCGTAAAAGAAGGCGATGTGGTTGCTCGTGGTGATGTGCTAGCAGATGGTCCTTCGGTAGACCTTGGTGAGCTAGCGCTTGGTCAGAACATGCGTATCGCGTTCATGCCTTGGAATGGTTATAACTTTGAAGACTCGATCTTAGTATCAGAGCGAGTTGTTCAAGAAGACCGTTTCACAACGATTCATATTCAAGAGCTAACCTGTATTGCTCGTGACACCAAGTTGGGTTCTGAAGAAATTACTTCAGATATTCCAAACGTGGGTGAAGGCGCGCTAGGTAAGCTAGACGAAGCGGGTATCGTATACATTGGTGCTGAGGTAGGCCCAGGCGATATTCTAGTTGGTAAGGTGACACCTAAGGGTGAAACTCAGCTAACCCCTGAAGAGAAGCTACTACGTGCGATCTTTGGTGAGAAAGCTTCTGATGTTAAAGATACTTCTTTGCGTGTTCCTTCAAGCACCAAGGGTACTGTTATCGATGTGCAGGTATTTACTCGCGACGGTCTACCTAAAGACCAGCGTGCATTGCAGATCGAGAAGTCTCAGCTTGACGCGTTCCGTAAAGACTTGCGCGAAGAGTTCCGCATCATGGAGTCGGCTACATTAGGCCGTATCCAAACTGCAATCGTTGGTCAAAAGGTTGTGTCGTTCCCTGGTCTTAAGAAGGGCGACGAAGTAACTGTTGAGGCACTTGCGGCGCTAACGCCTGATGAGTGGTTCAAGATTCGCATGAGCGATGACGCGCTAAACGAGCAGATCGAAGCGGCAGAAAAACAGCTTGCTGAGCGTCGTAGCCAGCAAGATGAACAGTTCGAAGTTAAGAAGCGCAAGATCCAATCTGGCGATGATCTACAGCCGGGTGTGTTGAAGATTGTTAAGGTTTATCTAGCAATCAAACGTCGTATTCAGCCGGGTGATAAGATGGCTGGTCGTCATGGTAACAAGGGTGTGATCTCGGTGATCAAGCCTGTTGAAGATATGCCATACGATAGCGACGGTCGCCCTGTAGATATCGTACTAAACCCACTAGGTGTACCATCGCGTATGAACGTTGGTCAGATTCTAGAGACGCATCTTGGTCTAGCGGCTAAGGGCTTGGGTGAAAAGATTAACGACATGCTTCAAGAGCAGCGTAAGATCGCAGACCTTCGCAAGTTCCTAGGCGAGATTTACTCGGTAGGTTCTGGTGATGGTGCTGATATCGACTCGCTAACAGACGAAGAAGTAATGACACTTTCGAACAACCTACGTGGTGGTGTGCCAATGGCTACTCCAGTATTTGGTGGCGCGAAAGAGTCTGAAATTAAAGATCTATTAGAACTTGCTGGTTACCCACGTAGTGGTCAGCTTGAGCTTCGTGACGGTCGTACTGGCGAGATGTTCCACCGCCCAGTAACGGTTGGCTACATGTACATGCTTAAGCTTAACCACTTGGTTGACGACAAGATGCACGCCCGTTCAACTGGTTCGTACAGTCTTGTTACTCAGCAGCCGTTGGGTGGTAAAGCACAGTTCGGTGGTCAGCGATTTGGTGAGATGGAAGTGTGGGCACTAGAGGCATACGGTGCTGCTTATACGCTTCAAGAAATGCTTACTGTTAAGTCGGATGACGTTAACGGCCGTACTAAGATGTACAAGAATATCGTTGACGGTGATCATCGTATGGAGCCTGGTATGCCAGAATCATTTAACGTACTTGTTAAAGAGATTCGATCACTGGGTATCGATATTGAACTTGAGTCTGACAACTAATAGCGAGTACTGGTTGGCGAGCTAAGCTCGCCGATCTCCGACAGGAGGAATAACATTGAAAGATCTACTTAATCTGCTGAAAGCCCAAGGCCAGGTAGAAGAGTTTGATTCGATTCGTATCGGTCTCGCATCTCCCGAGCTGATTCGTTCATGGTCGTTTGGTGAGGTTAAAAAGCCCGAAACGATCAACTACCGTACTTTTAAGCCAGAGCGTGATGGCTTGTTCTGTGCCAAAATCTTTGGCCCAGTAAAAGATTACGAGTGCTTGTGTGGTAAGTACAAGCGCCTTAAGCACCGTGGTGTTATCTGTGAGAAGTGTGGCGTAGAAGTAGCGCTAACTAAAGTTCGTCGTGAGCGTATGGGTCACATCGAACTAGCTAGCCCTGTTGCGCACATCTGGTTCTTGAAGTCGCTACCGTCGCGTATCGGTCTTCTACTAGACATGACACTTCGTGATATCGAGCGTGTGCTTTACTTTGAAAGCTTTGTTGTAATCGATCCTGGCATGACCACCCTAGAGAAGGGTCAGCTGCTAAACGACGAGCAATACTTCGAAGCGATGGAAGAGTTTGGTGACGACTTTGACGCCCGTATGGGTGCAGAGGCGATCCAGCAGATCATGAAGGATATCGATCTAGAAGCTGAAGTTGAGCGTCTACGTGAAGAGATCCCTGCGACCAACTCTGAAACTAAGATTAAAAAGCTATCTAAGCGTCTTAAGTTGCTAGAGGCATTTGTTCAGTCAGGTAACCTACCTGAGTGGATGGTGCTAGAAGCGCTGCCGGTTCTACCGCCAGATCTTCGCCCACTAGTACCGCTAGACGGTGGTCGTTTTGCGACTTCTGATTTGAACGACCTATACCGTCGTGTAATCAACCGTAACAATCGTCTAAAGCGTCTTCTAGAGCTAAATGCTCCAGACATCATCGTGCGTAACGAAAAGCGCATGTTGCAAGAGTCTGTTGATGCGTTGCTAGATAACGGTCGTCGCGGTCGTGCAATCACTGGTTCAAACAAGCGTCCTCTTAAGTCACTAGCTGACATGATTAAGGGTAAGCAGGGTCGTTTCCGTCAAAACCTACTAGGTAAACGTGTTGACTACTCTGGTCGTTCGGTAATTGTAGTAGGCCCAACGCTTCGCTTACACCAGTGTGGTCTTCCTAAGAAGATGGCACTTGAGCTATTTAAGCCCTTTATCTTCGCTAAGCTAGAGAGCCGTGGCCTTGCTACGACCATCAAAGCTGCTAAGAAGATGGTAGAGCGTGAAGAAGCGGTTGTATGGGATATTCTTGACGAGGTAATTCGTGAGCATCCGGTACTTCTAAACCGTGCACCAACGCTTCACCGCTTGGGTATTCAGGCATTTGAGCCTGTACTAATTGAAGGTAAGGCAATTCAGCTTCATCCACTAGTTTGTGCGGCGTACAACGCTGACTTTGACGGTGACCAGATGGCTGTGCACGTACCGCTAACGCTTGAAGCTCAGCTAGAAGCGCGTGCGTTGATGATGTCTACCAACAACATTCTATCGCCTGCAAACGGTGAGCCGATTATTGTTCCTTCGCAAGACGTTGTATTGGGTCTGTACTACATGACTCGTGAACGTATCAATGCGCAGGGCGAAGGCCGTGCATTTGCTGATCTAAACGAAGTAAGCCGTGCGTTCTATGCGAACCAGGTTGATCTTCAGGCGCGAGTTAAGGTGCGTATCACTGAAACTAGCACTGTAGAAGGCGAAAAGGTTGAAAAAACGTCTGTAGTTGATACGACTGTTGGTCGTGCACTATTGTGGGAGATTGTTCCTGCAGGTCTTCCTTACTCGGCCGTTAACAAGCCGATGACTAAGAAGGCAATTTCGTCAATCATCGATATGGCATACCGTAACGTTGGTCTAAAAGACACCGTTATCTTTGCTGACCAATTGATGTACATGGGTTACGACTTCTCAACTAAGTCTGGCTCATCTATTGGTGTTGATGATTTCGTAATTCCAGACGAAAAATACACACTTGTTGATGACGCAACCGCTGAAGTGAAAGAGATCGAAGCACAATACGCTAACGGTCTTGTAACTCAGGGCGAGAAGTACAACAAGGTAATTGATATCTGGTCTCGTGCAAACGACCTAGTAGCAAAAGCTATGATGGACGGTATCACCACTGAGGTTGTTAAAAACCGCGAAGGTGAAGACGAGAAGCAAGATTCATTCAACTCAGTATTTATGTATGCTGACTCGGGTGCTCGTGGTAGCCCAGCACAGATTCGTCAGTTGGCTGGTATGCGTGGTCTTATGGCTAAGCCAGATGGCTCTATTATTGAGACGCCGATTACCGCTAACTTCCGTGAAGGTCTAAACGTTGGTCAGTACTTTATCTCGACTCACGGTGCACGTAAGGGTCTAGCAGATACGGCACTTAAAACTGCTAACTCGGGTTACCTAACTCGCCGTCTAGTAGACGTTGCGCAGGATATGGTTATCACCGAAGATGACTGTGGTACTGACACTGGTCTAATGATGGAACCGGTAATTGATGGTGGTGACATCATTGAGAGCTTGGGTGAGCGTATTCTAGGTCGTGTTGTTGCAGTAGACGTATACCGTCCTGGCACTAACGACGAGATTGCCGTGCCTGCTGGTACGATGATTGACGAAGCTTGGGTTAACCGTATCGAAGATATGGGTATTGATCAGATCTTGGTTCGTTCGCCGATTACCTGTGAAACTCGCCATGGCATCTGTTCACAGTGTTACGGTCGCGACCTTGCACGCGGTCATCGCGCTGGTAAGGGTGAGTCAGTAGGTGTTATCGCTGCTCAGTCAATTGGTGAGCCGGGTACACAGCTTACGATGCGTACGTTCCACATTGGTGGTGCAGCATCTGCGCAGTCACTAGACGACAAGATTCAGGTTAAGAACGGCGGTGGTATCAAGCTGAAAGACGTTAAGCGTGTAGAGCGTGAAGACGGTAAGCTTGTAGCAGTTTCGCGTTCGGGCGAATTGGCGCTTCTTGATGACAGTGGTCGTGAGCGTGAGCGTTATAAGATTCCTTATGGTGCAACGATTCTTGTAAACGACGGTGATACCGTTGAAGCAGGTGCAACTGTTGCAACTTGGGATCCGCATACGCACCCAATTATCACTGAAGTAGCTGGTCGTGTTGCCTTTACCGATATGGAAGAAGGCCTATCGGTTAACATGCAAGCTGATGAGCTAACTGGTTTGACGTCGATCTCTGTAATCGACCCGAACGAGCGCCCAGCTGCCGGTAAAGATCTAAAGCCTGCTGTAACGCTAGTAGACGCCAGTGGCGAGCAGTTATGCCTTGCTGGTACAAACATTCCAGCACACTACGCATTGCCTGCTAACGCTCAGCTACAGCTAACTGATGGTGAAGAGATCGGTGTAGGTTCGGTTATCGCGCGTATCCCGCAAGAGGGTTCTAAGACACGCGATATTACGGGTGGTCTACCACGCGTAGCTGACCTATTTGAAGCACGTAAGCCAAAGGATCACGCAATTCTTGCAGAGATCTCAGGTACTGTAAGCTTTGGTAAAGAAACCAAAGGTAAGCGTCGTCTTGTGATCACGCCTACTGATGGTAAGCCGTTACCAAATGGTAATGATCATTACGAAGTGTTGATTCCTAAGTGGCGTCAGCTAACCGTGTTCGAAGGTGAGCAGGTAGAGAAGGGTGAAGTTGTATCTGACGGCCCATCTAACCCGCACGATATCTTGCGTCTTCAGGGTGTAGAAGCACTTGCAAACTACATCACCAACGAGATTCAAGAGGTTTACCGTCTGCAGGGTGTAAAGATCAACGATAAGCACATCGAAACGATCTGTCGTCAGATGCTACGTAAGGTAGAAATCACGTCGATGGGTGATTCGTCGCTAATCAAAGGTGAGCAAGCTGAGTACGCGACCGTTCTTGAAGAGAACGAGAAGCTAGAAGCTGAAGGCAAGATGCCTGCTCAGTACGAGCGTCAGCTATTGGGTATCACCAAGGCATCGCTTGCTACTGAAAGCTTCATCTCTGCGGCATCGTTCCAGGAAACAACACGCGTTCTTACTGAAGCGGCTGTTACTGGTAAGAAAGACCGCCTACGCGGCTTGAAAGAGAACGTAGTAGTAGGTCGATTGATTCCTGCAGGTACTGGTTTGGCTTATCACGATGAGCGTAAGCGTCAGGCGCAGCAAGAAGTTGCAATGCAGACTGGCCCAAGTGCTGAAGAGATCGAAGCGGCGCTAATTAAAGAGCTGAAAGGTTCAGAATAAGGGTTTTGAGGCCACATTAGGTAATTAAGCCAAATGTGGCGTCTTGACCTTCAGCGGGGCGAGCCTTAAAATTCGCCCGCTGAAAATAGGTGGGCAGCAGATGCTGCTCGTTTTTGTAAATAGTTCCGTCATGTTATGTGGCGGTGCCTTGAGTTGGAGTTTTTTTCATGGCAACGATCAACCAGTTGGTTCGTAAGCCTAGAAAGCGAAAGGTAGCTAAAAGTGACGTACCCGCGCTACAGGCATGTCCTCAGCGTCGCGGTGTATGCACCCGTGTTTATACCACTACCCCTAAGAAGCCAAACTCGGCACTACGTAAAGTATGTCGTGTTCGCTTAACCAACGGTTACGAAGTAACTTCGTACATCGGTGGTGAGGGTCACAACCTTCAGGAGCACAGTGTGGTTCTGATTCGTGGTGGTCGTGTTAAGGATTTGCCAGGTGTGCGTTACCACACCGTTCGTGGTGCCCTTGATACTGCAGGTGTTAGTGATCGACGTCAGCGTCGTTCTAAGTACGGTACTAAGCGTCCTAAGGGTTAATTCCCTTTCGTTTGCTAGATGAATTGAGTAAGGCCAAGCTGAGTCTGTTGTGTAAGCAGTGAGATACAGGCTGGCGTCTTGGGTAACCTGAAGAGAGGGTTTAACAATGCCAAGAAGACGAGTTGTCGCTAAGCGCGAAGTACTTCCGGATCCTAAATTCGGAAACGTGACATTAGCGAAGTTCATGAACATGGTGATGATCAGCGGTAAGAAATCAGTAGCTGAGCGTATCGTATACGGTGCACTTGATATTGTTTCTGCAAAAGCTGGTAAAGATGCACTAGAAGTGTTCGAAGAAGCACTTGAGAACGTTGCACCTATGGTTGAGGTTAAGTCTCGCCGTGTTGGTGGTGCTACTTATCAAGTACCTGTAGAAGTACGCCCTGCGCGCCGTATGGCGTTGTCAATGCGTTGGTTGGTAGAGTACTCGCGCGCACGCGGCGAGAAGTCTATGGCTCAGCGTTTGGCTGGCGAACTTCTAGACGCAGCTGCTCAGAAGGGTGGCGCGGTTAAGAAGCGTGAAGACGTACATCGTATGGCTGAAGCCAACAAGGCGTTCTCGCACTTCCGTTTCTAATAATATTAGAAACCTGTTTGGGTCATTCGGCGATGCCGGGTGGCCTAAACCAAGATTTAGACTGATTAAATTTGCTTAGGAGCAACCAACAGCGTGGCACGTAAAACACCCATCGCACGTTATCGAAACATTGGTATTGTTGCGCACGTCGATGCGGGTAAAACCACTACTACTGAACGTGTACTGTTCTATACAGGTCTATCGCATAAAATTGGCGAGGTGCATGATGGCGCCGCGACAATGGATTGGATGGAGCAAGAGCAAGAGCGTGGTATTACGATTACGTCAGCAGCAACGACCTGTTTTTGGTCGGGTATGCAACAGCAATTTGATCAGCATCGCATTAATATTATTGATACTCCTGGGCACGTAGACTTCACGATCGAAGTAGAGCGTTCGCTCCGTGTGCTAGATGGTGCAGTAGTAGTATTGTGTGGTTCGTCTGGAGTGCAGCCTCAAACAGAGACGGTTTGGCGCCAGGCAAACAAATACGAGGTTCCTCGTGTGGTTTTCGTCAATAAGATGGATCGCGCTGGGGCAAGCTTTGAAGTGGTCGTTGACCAATTGCGAGATCGACTGGGCGCTAATGCGGTACCGATCCAGATGACAATTGGTGCAGAAGACGAATTCAAAGGTGTTGTTGACCTTATTAAAATGAAGGCGATTTTGTGGAGTGAGGCTGATCAGGGAATGACCTTTGATTATGCTGATATTCCAGCAGATGTTGCCGATGAGTGCGAAGCGCTACGCGAGCAGTTGGTTGAGGCTGCTGCCGAGGCGAACGATGAGCTCATGGATAAGTACCTCGAGGGTGAGGAGCTTACCGAAGAAGAAATTAAAGCGGCTATTCGCCAGCGCACGCTAAATAATGAGATCGTGCCAGTGCTAGGTGGTTCTGCGTTTAAGAATAAGGGTGTTCAGGCAGTATTAGATGCTGTTATTGAATTCCTGCCATCACCTACCGAGGTGAAGGCGATTGAGGGTACGCTTGATGACGAGGTGACTGTAGAAACTCGCCCAGCTGAAGATGATGCCCCGTTTGCTGCGCTAGCGTTTAAGATTGCAACTGATCCTTACGTTGGTACCCTAACGTTCTTCCGTGTTTACTCAGGTAAGCTAGAGACCGGTAACGTGGTATGGAATGCTGTAAAGGGTAAGCGTGAACGAATAGGTCGAATGGTGCAGATGCATGCAAACGATCGCGAAGAGATTAGTGAGGTTCTTGCAGGTGATATCGCTGCTGCGATTGGCTTGAAAGACGTGACAACAGGTGACACATTGTGTGACCAAAATAAGAAGATCACGCTAGAGCGTATGGAGTTCCCAGAGCCGGTAATTTCGGTCGCGGTTGAGCCTCGCACAAAAGCTGATCAAGAAAAGATGGGGGTGGCGCTAGGTAAGTTGGCGCAAGAAGACCCTTCTTTTAGAGTTAAAACCGATGAAGAAACCGGTCAGACCATTATTTCTGGTATGGGCGAGCTTCATTTGGATATTATTGTTGACCGTATGCGTCGTGAATTTACCGTCGATGCAAATATTGGTAAGCCACAGGTGGCATACCGAGAAGCGATTCGCAACTCAGTCGAAATTGAGGGCAAATTTGTTCGTCAATCGGGTGGTCGCGGTCAGTACGGTCATGTATGGATCAAGTTCGAACCGGCCGATGAAGGTGAAGAGGGGCTTGATTTCCATAACGAAATTGTTGGTGGTGTCGTTCCTAAGGAATACATTCCGGCAGTGTCCAAGGGTATTGAGGAGCAAATGCAGAACGGTGTTCTTGCAGGCTATCCTCTACTTGGTCTTAAGGCAACGCTATACGATGGCTCGTTCCACGATGTTGACTCTAACGAGATGGCATTTAAGATCGCAGCTAGTATGGCGACTAAGAAGCTGGCTTCCGAAGGCGGTGCAGTGCTTCTTGAGCCAATGATGAAGGTAGAAGTAGTTACGCCAGAAGAAAACATGGGTGACGTGGTAGGTGATCTTAACCGCCGCCGAGGTATGATCCAGGGTATGGATGAGACTCCGGCTGGTAAGGTTGTTAACGCCGAAGTGCCACTTGCCGAAATGTTTGGTTACGCTACAGATCTACGTTCAGCAACTCAGGGTCGTGCGACCTTCACTATGGAGTTTGTGCGTTACGCAGAAGCACCGAATAACGTCGCTGAAGCGGTCATTGCCAAAAGCAGGGGCTAATTCAGACAACTTGTTTTTTCTAGACTTCAAATTAAGAGGATACACTCGTGGCTAAAGAAAAATTTGAACGTAGTAAACCCCACGTAAACGTGGGCACCATCGGTCACGTTGACCATGGTAAAACTACTCTAACCGCAGCACTTACTCGCGTATGTGCAGAAGTATGGGGCGGCGACGCTGTTGCATTTGACGGCATCGATAACGCACCAGAAGAGCGTGAGCGTGGTATCACCATCGCTACTTCACACGTAGAATATGATTCACCAACTCGTCACTACGCGCACGTAGACTGCCCAGGACACGCTGACTATGTTAAAAACATGATCACCGGTGCTGCTCAGATGGATGGTGCTATCCTAGTATGTGGCGCGACTGATGGCCCAATGCCTCAGACTCGTGAGCACATCCTACTTTCACGTCAGGTTGGCGTACCTTACATCGTTGTATTCCTGAACAAAGCAGACCTTCTTGCTGAAGACTGTGGCGGTTCAGACAGCGAAGAATACGCTGAAATGCTTGAGCTAGTAGAAATGGAACTACGTGAGCTGCTAGACACTTACGAATTCCCAGGTGATGACACTCCGATCATCCCAGGTTCTGCTCTAATGGCCCTAAACGGCGAAGATGACAACGAGCTAGGCACCACTGCTGTTAAGAAGCTTGTTGAAACTCTAGACGAGTACATCCCTGAGCCAGAGCGTGCAATCGATCAGCCATTCCTAATGCCTATCGAAGACGTATTCTCTATCTCTGGTCGTGGTACTGTTGTAACTGGTCGAGTTGAGCGTGGTATCGTTAACGTTGGTGACGAAATCGAAATCATCGGTATCCAGGAAACTGCTAAGACTACCTGTACTGGTGTTGAGATGTTCCGTAAGCTTCTTGACGAAGGTCGTGCTGGTGAGAACGTTGGTGTTCTACTACGTGGTACTAAGCGTGACGAGATCCAGCGTGGTCAGGTTCTTGCTGTACCTGGTTCGATCACTCCACACACTAAGTTCGAGTCTGAAGTATACGTTCTTTCTAAAGACGAAGGTGGCCGTCATACTCCTTTCTTCAAGGGTTACCGTCCACAGTTCTACTTCCGTACTACTGACGTAACTGGTGCTGTTGAGCTTCCAGAAGGTGTTGAGATGGTTATGCCTGGTGATAACATCCAGATGAGCGTAACTCTAATCGCACCTATCGCGATGGAAGAAGGCCTACGTTTCGCGATCCGTGAAGGCGGTCGTACTGTAGGTGCTGGTGTTGTTGCTAAGATCGTTGAATAATACGATTTTTGGTAATAATCCAGAAAAAGGGCCCTTTAGGGGCCCTTTTTTTATGCTTCCTTGTTAATAAGGCGCCTTTGGGTTAGTGCGTCTTGACTATCGGGGTAGTCAGATTTAGAATTCGCGCTCAATTTTGCTCGGCTCGCCTGCAGGTTGGTACAAATCATCAATGACGATTTGGGCTGAAATGCAGTAGAAAAGAGAAAGATTGAGTTAACTTAACAGCATATTGGTTACTCGGAGTTTCGGTCCAATGCAGAATCAACGTATTCGTATTCGCCTGAAAGCTTTTGACCACAAACTTATCGATTCTTCTACTGAAGAAATCGTTGAGACGGCAAAGCGTACAGGTGCGCAGGTGCGAGGTCCAATTCCTCTACCGACGCGTAAAGAACGTTATACAGTACTAATTTCACCGCACGTTAACAAAGATGCGCGTGATCAGTACGAAATCCGCACCCATAAAAGGTTGTTGGATATTGTCGAGCCTACAGAAAAGACAGTTGATGCTTTGATGAAGCTTGATTTGGCTGCTGGTGTTGAGGTTCAAATCTCACTCGGCTAACAGCCATACAATTAGGTGGTTCCCAATCTTTTGGGTTCCGGTGTAACGCTCCTAGATGTAGTAAATATTGTGGGGCGGCCATAGAGGGTAATAGCCCCGTACACGAGAGGTCTTGAAAATGACTATTGGATTAGTCGGACGCAAAAGCGGTATGACTCGCGTATTCACAGAAGATGGTAATTCTATTCCAGTTTCTGTAATCGAAGTCGAGCCAAACCGTGTCACACAGGTGAAAACCGTAGACAATGACGGATACGCAGCTGTACAGGTTACAGTGGGCGAGCGTCGCGCAAATCGTGTTTCTAAAGCTGCAGCTGGCCACTTTGCTAAGGCAGAGTCTGGTTCAGGTCGTGGTCTTTGGGAATTACGTGGTGAACTTGAAGTAAACGTTGGTGATGAGCTAAAAGCATCTGCTTTTGAAGCTGGTCAGATCGTTGACGTTCAAGGCACTTCAA
Source organism: uncultured Pseudomonadales bacterium (assembly GCA_947503335.1). Taxonomy (GTDB): domain Bacteria; phylum Pseudomonadota; class Gammaproteobacteria; order Pseudomonadales; family CANNCY01; genus CANNCY01. The sequence goes on from CANNCY010000001.1 coordinate 22,265, forward strand.
AGGGTAAAGGTTTCCAAGGTACAGTTAAGCGTTGGAACTTCAGCACCCAAGACATGACGCATGGTAACTCTATTTCTCACCGTGCTCCTGGTTCTATTGGTCAGTGTCAGACTCCTGGTCGCGTTTTCAAAGGTAAGAAAATGTCGGGCCACATGGGTTCTGAGAAAGTGACAGTTCAAAACTTGGAAGTTGTTCGCGTAGATGAAGAGCGCAACCTTATTTTGGTTAAGGGTGCGATCCCTGGTGCTCCAGGTTCAGACGTGATCATTCGTCCAGCAGTTAAAGCTTCTTAAGGGGTTCGCGATGGAATTAAATATTGCAACGCCAGAAGGGGCAAAGGGAACTGTTCAGGTTTCTGACGCTACTTTTGGTCGTGAGTTTAACGAAGACCTAGTTCATCAAGCCGTTGTTGCATACATGGCTGGTGCTCGTCAGGGTACTCGTGCTCAGAAGAATCGTTCAGACGTTAGTGGCGGCGGTAAGAAGCCATGGCGTCAAAAAGGTACTGGCCGTGCACGTGCTGGTACAATTCGTAGTCCTATCTGGCGTTCAGGCGGCGTAACGTTCGCAGCTCGTCCACAGGACCACAGTGTTAAGATCAACCGTAAGATGTACCGCGCTGCTATCCAGACTATCTTGTCTGAACTAGCTCGCCAAGATCGTCTTGTAGTAGTTGAGGAGTTCGATATCGATGCTCCAAAAACTAAATCAATGATTGCTAAGCTTTCGTCACTTGGTTTGACTGAAGCGTTGATCGTTACTGAAGAGGTAAGTGAAAACCTTTACCTTTCAGCGCGTAACCTACACAAGGTTGATGTTCGTGACGTATCTGGCATTGACCCGGTAAGTCTTGTTGGTTTCGACAAGGTTGTAGTTACCGTGCCTGTGCTGAAGAAGTTGGAGGAGATGTTGGGATGAACCAAGAGCGAATCTTTAAGGTTCTACTTGGACCGCATGTATCCGAGAAATCCACAATTGCGGCAGAAGTAGGCAATCAGGTAGTTTTTAAAGTAGCTACCGACGCAACTAAGCTTGAAATCAAGAAAGCGGTTGAGTCATTGTTTGAAGTTGAGGTTGCTCAAGTTCGTACTGTATGTGTTAAGGGTAAAACCAAGCGTACTAAGTTCGGCATGGGTAAGCGCAACGACTGGAAAAAGGCCTACGTTCGTTTGAACGACGGTCAAGACATCGACTTTGAAGTCGCGGAATAAGGGAGTAGAGATATGCCTATCGTAAAAAGAAAGCCTACCTCACCCGGTCGTCGCTTCGTAGTTAGTGTTGTAAACCCTGATCTACACAAAGGTGCACCACATGCAGCTTTGCTAGAGAAGAAAAGCAAAACCGGTGGTCGTAACAATGCTGGTCGTATCACTACCCGACACAAGGGTGGCGGTCACAAGCAGCACTACCGTGTAATCGACTTTAAGCGTAACAAAGATGGTATCCCTGCAAAGGTTGAGCGTCTTGAGTACGATCCAAACCGTTCTGCGCACATCGCATTAGTTTGCTACGCAGATGGTGAGCGTCGTTACATCATTGCTCCTAAGGGTGTTAAAGCTGGCGACCAGGTTGTTTCTGGCGTTGATGCACCTATTAAAGCAGGTAACAGCATGCCAATGCGCAACATGCCACTTGGTTCAGTGATTCACTGCATCGAGATGAAGCCAGGCAAAGGTGCTCAGGTAGCACGTTCTGCTGGTACTTCGGCTCAGTTGGTTGCTAAAGAAGGTGCTTACGTAACTCTACGTCTTCGTAGCGGTGAAATGCGTAAGATTCTTGCAGATTGTCGCGCGACCTTCGGTGAAGTGTCGAATAGCGAGCATAGCCTACGTTCATTGGGTAAAGCTGGTGCTTCGCGCTGGCGTGGTATCCGTCCTACCGTTCGCGGTGTGGCGATGAACCCAGTAGATCACCCACATGGTGGTGGTGAAGGTCGTACCTCTGGTGGCCGTCATCCTGTATCACCTTGGGGTATGCCAACTAAGGGCTACAAGACTCGCAAGAACAAGCGAACCGATAAACTAATCGTTCGCCGTCGCGGCTCGAAATAACGGGAGGTTACGAAAGTGCCACGTTCATTGAAAAAAGGTCCATTTGTTGACCTTCACCTTTTAAACAAGGTAGAAGCGGCAATCGAAGCGAATGACAAGCGTCCTATTAAGACCTGGTCACGTCGTTCAATGATTTTGCCAAACATGGTTGGTCTAACTATCGCAGTACATAACGGTCGTCAACACGTACCTGTTTTTGTTACTGAAGAGATGGTTGGCCATAAACTAGGCGAGTTTGCGGCGACCCGTACTTATCGTGGTCATATCGTAGACAAGAAAGCCAAGAAGCGTTAATTCGAGGTAGTAAGATGGAAGTTGCAGCTAAATTAAAAGGCGCGCGCATCGCTGCTCAGAAGGCGCGTCTAGTTGCTGATCAAATCCGCGGCAAGAGTGCTGAAGAAGCACTTGAGATCTTAGAGTTTAGCTCTAAGAAAGCGGCAGCGATCGTTAAGAAAGTGTTGGAATCTGCGATTGCCAACGCTGAGCACAACGAAGGTGCTGATGTTGATGACCTTAAGGTTTCAACAATCTTCGTTGACGAGGGTATGACTATGAAGCGCATTATGCCGCGCGCTAAAGGCCGTGCAGACCGCATCCTTAAGCGTTCATGTCATATTACAATTAAAGTGGCTGACCAGTAGGAGAATACGATGGGTCAGAAAGTACATCCAACAGGCATCCGTCTAGGCATCACTAAGCAGCATACTTCTGTTTGGTACGCAGAGCGTGGTGCTTACGCAGATAAGCTGAACACCGATCTGAAGGTTCGTGAGTTCCTTCGCGAGAAACTTGCTCATGCATCGGTTAGCCGCATTGAAATTGAGCGTCCAGCCCAGCAAGCACGTGTGACTATTCATACTGCTCGCCCAGGTATCGTTATCGGTAAGAAGGGTGAAGACGTTGAGAAACTTCGCACCGCTGTTTCTAAGATGATGGGTTGCCCAGTGCATATCAACATCGAAGAAATTCGTAAGCCTGATCTAGATTCTGCGCTAGTAGCACAGAATATTGCTCAGCAGCTTGAGCGTCGTGTAATGTTCCGTCGTGCTATGAAGCGCGTGGTACAGAACGCAATGCGTCAAGGTGCTCAGGGCATTAAGGTTCAGGTAAGTGGTCGTGTTGGTGGCGCTGAGATCGCACGTACCGAATGGTACCGTGAAGGTCGTGTGCCACTACACACCCTACGTGCTGATATCGACTACGCAACTGCAGAAGCAAATACTACTTACGGCATCATTGGCGTAAAAGTATGGATCTTCAAAGGCGAAGTTATCGGCGGTCAAGAGCCTGTTGAAAAGGCTCCCAAGAAGAAGTCATCTAAATAAGGAGTGCGCAGATGCTACAACCTAAGCGTACAAAATTCCGTAAGCAGATGAAGGGCCGCAACCGCGGTCTAGCTCACCGCGGCTCTAAAGTTAGCTTTGGTGAGTTCGGTCTAAAGGCTACTGGCCGAGGCCGCATCACTGCACGTCAAATCGAAGCGGCGCGTCGTGCGATGACCCGTAAGATTAAGCGTGGCGGTAAAATCTGGATCCGCGTTTTCCCTGATAAGCCGATCACTGCGAAGCCTCTTGAGGTTCGTCAAGGTAAAGGTAAGGGTAACGTAGAATACTGGGTAGCTCAGATCCAACCAGGCAAAGTTCTGTATGAGATCGAAGGTGTTGCAGAAGAGCTAGCGCGTGACGCGTTTGCACTAGCTGCATCTAAGCTGCCTGTGTCAACAACATTCGTTAAAAGGCAGGTGATGTAATGAAAGCATCTGAACTTCGCGAAAAATCAGTAGAAGAGCTAAGCGCTCTTCTTCTTGAGCAGTATGAAGCGCAATTCAAGCTTCGCATGCAACAGTCGACTGGCCAGTTAGGTCAGACGCACCTTGCTAAGCAAGCTCGTCGCGATATCGCGCGCATTAAGACTGCTCTTAATGAGAAGGCAGGTAAGTAACATGGCAGAAGCAGAAAAGAGAGTTCGTACACTTACTGGTAAAGTAGTGAGCGACAAGATGGATAAAACCATCACCGTTCTGTTTGAACGTCGCGTAAAGCATCCGATCTACGGCAAGTATGTAAGTAAGTCTTCTAAAGTTAAGGCTCACGACGCAAACAATGAATGTAAGATCGGTGATGTAGTAACTATCGCTGAATCTCGTCCATTGTCCAAGACTAAGTCTTGGTCGCTGTTGAGAATCGAGGAGCGTGCTGTCGAGATTTAATGACAGCGTCGTAAATTTGGGTTCGGAGACTCGAAAAAATGATTCAAACACAAAGCTATCTTGATGTAGCAGACAACAGTGGTGCACGTCGTGTGATGTGTATCAAAGTATTAGGCGGTTCACACCGCCGTTACGCTCGCGTAGGCGACATCATTAAAGTGACTGTAAAAGAAGCGATCCCACGTGGCAAAGTTAAAAAAGGCCAGGTGATGAACGCAGTAGTAGTGCGCACTAAGAAGGGCGTTCGCCGTCAAGACGGTTCATTAATTAAGTTCGACGATAACGCAGCTGTTCTTTTGAACACTCAAGATGCGCCAGTCGGTACTCGTATTTTTGGCCCCGTGACTCGCGAACTTCGTTCTGAGAAGTTCATGAAGATTATCTCTTTAGCACCTGAAGTGCTGTAAGAGTAGAGGAATACATGATGCGTAAATTAAAAAGTAACGACGAAGTAATTGTTATTGCCGGTAAAGACAAAGGTAAGCGTGGTAAGATCTCTAAGGTTCTTGCTGACAATCGTTTACTTGTTAGCGGTATCAACATGGTAAAGCGTCACACGAAGCCTAACCCACAGTTGGGCATCGCAGGCGGCATTGTAGAGAAGGAAGCACCTATTCAGGTTTCTAACGTTGCAATCTTCAACCCTAACACCAACAAGGCTGACCGCGTTGGTTTCAAGGTAGAAGACGGCGTTAAGACTCGTGTTTTCAAATCAGACGGCAATGCCGTAGACGCATAAATTAGCAGGTTTTAAGAAATGGCTAGGCTGAAAGAAGTTTACAACAACGACATCCACGCGAAGCTCAAAGAAGAGCTTGGCTTGGACAATGTTATGCAAGTGCCTCGTATCACCAAGATCACCATTAACATGGGTGTTGGCGAGGCGATTGGCGATAAAAAGGCTTTAGAGAATGCTGTTAAAGATCTCGAAGCTATCGCTGGTCAGAAGCCGGTCGTATCACGTGCCCGTAAGTCTATTGCAGGCTTTAAGGTACGTGAGGGTTGGCCTATTGGATGTAAAGTCACTCTGCGCGGTGAGCGCATGTATGAGTTCCTAGAGCGTTTGATCTCAATCGCTATTCCTCGTATTCGTGACTTCCGAGGCATCAGCCCCAAGCAGTTCGACGGGCGAGGCAATTTCGCGATGGGTGTAACTGAGCAGATCATCTTCCCTGAGATCGATTACGACAAGGTAGATAAGCTGCGCGGTTTAGATATCGCTATTACCACCACTGCAAGCAACGACGACGAAGGTCGTGCATTGTTGCGTGCATTTAACATGCCTTTGAAGAGCTAAAAGGGTTTATCGATGGCTAAGAAGTCTATGATTGCACGTGAAGCAAAGCGTGCGAAAACAGTTGAAAAATACGCTGCAAAGCGTGCTGAGCTAAAAGCAATTATCGCTAACCCAGCGTCATCTGAAGATGATGTATGGGATGCGCAGGTTGCATTACAAAAGCTTCCACGTGATGCGAGTCCTTCGCGTCAGCAGCGTCGTTGCCGTGTTACTGGTCGTCCACACGCCGTTTACCGCAAGTTCGGCTTAAGCCGTATTAAATTGCGTGAAGCAGCGATGCGTGGTGACGTTCCTGGCTTGGTTAAAGCAAGCTGGTAATTTAGGTAACGGTTTTAGGAGCAATACATATGAGTATGCAAGATCCATTGGCAGATATGCTAACTCGCATCCGCAATGCGCAGATGGTTGAGAAAGCGACTGTCGCTATGCCTTCTTCAAAAGTTAAAGTATCTGTAGCTAAGGTACTTAAAGACGAAGGTTACATTACTGATTATTCAGTATCAGAAAGCGCCAAGCCTGAGCTAACTGTTGAACTTAAGTATTTCAACGGTGTACCAGTGATCGAAGAGATCGCTCGCGCAAGTCGTCCAGGACTTCGCAATTACGCAGGTGCTAACGAACTTCCTAAAGTTCGTGGCGGATTGGGTGTCGCTATCGTTTCTACTAGCCAGGGCGTAATGTCTGATCGCGCAGCGCGCGAAGCTGGTATCGGTGGCGAAGTTATTTGTACAGTATTCTAAGAAGGAATAGATAATGTCACGTGTTGCAAAAAGCCCCGTAACGTTACCTTCTGGTGTACAGGTAACTTTGGGCAGCGAAGAATTAACCGTAAAAGGTGCTAAGTCTTCGCTAAGCATGAAGGTTCACCCTTCTGTAGTAATCAAGCAAGAAGACAACGTACTAACGTTCGAAGCTAAGTCTGGCGCTAAGTCTGACATCGCTTTGGCAGGTACTACTCGCGCACTAGTAAACAACATGGTTACTGGTGTGTCTGCTGGATTTGAGCGCAAGTTGATTCTCAACGGTGTTGGTTACCGTGCTAAGGTTTCAGGAAAAGTTCTGAACCTTACTCTTGGTTTTTCTCACCCAGTTGATTACACCTTGCCAGAAGGTATTACAGCTGAAACTCCCTCGCAAACTGAGGTTCTATTGAAGTCTGCAGATAAGCAGCTTCTAGGTCAGGTAAGTGCTGAGATTCGCGCTTTCCGTCCACCAGAGCCATACAAGGGCAAGGGTATTCGATACGCCGACGAGCACGTTCGTCGTAAAGAAGCTAAGAAGAAGTAAGGTAAGGTTATGAGCACTAAGAAAGAAGCTAGATTGCGCCGTGCGCGTCGAGCTCGTGCAAAGATGCGTGAGCTTGGTGCAGAGCGTCTTACTGTTCACCGCACAGGCCGTCACATCTATGCGCAAGTAATTGCAGCTGATGGTGGCCGTGTTGTAGCGAGCGCTTCAACGCTTGACGAAGCACTTCGTGGTGACGCCACTAGTAATGTAGAAGCTGCAGGTAAAGTTGGTGCGTTGATCGCTCAGCGCGCTAAAGAAGCAGGTGTAACTTCGGTTGCATTTGACCGCAGCGGTTTTAAATATCACGGTCGTGTAAAAGCTTTGGCTGATGCGGCTCGTGAAGGTGGTCTTGAATTCTAAGGGTTAAGACATGGCACACGAGCAAAAAGACAGCAATACAGAAGGCCTCCAAGAGAAATTGGTTCAGGTCAACCGCGTAGCTAAAGTAGTAAAGGGTGGTCGTATCTTCGGCTTCACTGCACTAACTGTAGTTGGCGATGGTAAAGGTAAAGTAGGCTTCGGCCGTGGTAAGGCACGTGAAGTACCTGTTGCTATTCAAAAAGCAATGGAAAACGCGCGTCGTAACATGGTTGAGGTAGAACTCAACGGCAATACTCTGCAGTACCCAATCAAGGCCCGTCACGGCGGTTCTAAGGTGTACATGCAGCCTGCGTCAGACGGTACCGGTGTAATTGCCGGTGGTGCGATGCGTGCGGTTCTTGAAATCGCCGGCGTACAGAACGTACTAGCTAAATGCTACGGTTCAACAAACCCAGTAAACGTTGTTCGCGCAACGATCAAGGGCTTGACGAACATGCGTTCTCCAGAGGCAGTTGCTGCTAAGCGCGGTAAGTCAGTAGACGATATCGCTTAATTAGCAGAGCATTAAAGGAGAATAGCGATGGCTAAAGCTAAAAAGCTACGAGTAACTCAGATCCGCAGTACTGCGGGTCGTTTGAAGGCTCATAAGGCTTGCGCAGCAGGTCTTGGTCTTCGTCGCATCCGCCACACTGTTGAGGTAGAAGATACCCCATCAAACCGCGGTATGATCAACAAGATCAACTACTTGATCCAAGTGGAGGAAGTGTAATGCGTTTAAATACACTAAGCCCCGCTCCTGGTTCTAAAAAAGACGCTAAGCGCGTTGGTCGTGGTATCGGTAGTGGTTTAGGCAAAACAGGTGGCCGCGGTCACAAAGGTTTGAAGTCACGTTCAGGTGGTTCGGTTCGTCCGGGCTTTGAAGGTGGTCAGATGCCTTTGCAGAAGCGTCTTCCAAAGTACGGCTTCACTTCACGTATTTCACGTGTATCTGCAGAGGTTCGCACCTCTGAGCTAAACAAGGTGAATGCAGAAGTTATTGATTTGAAAGCACTTCAAGACGCTGGTGTTGTTACAAAAGGCATCAAGCATGTTAAAGTGTTCCTTTCTGGTGAGGTAACTAAAGCTGTAACCATTAAGGGTCTTCGAGTGACGAAAGGTGCACTTGAGGCAATTCAAACTGCTGGCGGAAAGGTCGAAGAATAATATGACAAGCCCGAGTGCTATGTTTTCTGGGAACTCAAAGGGCATGGGCGAGCTAGTAGCTCGCCTAAAGTTCTTGTTTTTAGCAATCATTGTGTATCGTATTGGTACACATATACCGGTTCCCGGTATTGATCCAGCGCGTGTCGCTGATCTGTTTAATCAAAACTCAGGCACTATCCTAGGACTATTTAATATGTTCTCGGGTGGTGCACTAGAGCGCATGAGTATCATGGCGCTCGGTGTGATGCCATATATTTCGGCCTCGATCATCATTCAGTTGATGACGGCGGTAGTGCCTTCGTTAGAAGCGCTAAAGAAAGAGGGTGAAGCTGGTCGTCGTAAGATTAGCCAGTACACCCGTTACGGCACAGTTATTCTTGCTACCTTTCAGGCAGCAGGTATGACTGCAGGTCTTTCAGGCCAGGGTCTGTTCTATGCAACAGGCCCTGCTGTTTGGCTAGTTGCCGTAACATCTCTAGTTACCGGTGCAGTGTTCATGATGTGGCTTGGTGAGCAGGTTACAGAGCGCGGTATTGGTAATGGTATTTCGATGCTGATCTTTGCAGGTATCGTAGCGGGTTTACCCGGTGCGGTAGGTCAGGCGTTTGAGCAAACCCGTCAGGGCGAGCTTAGCTTGCTGCTATTGTTAGGCATCTGTGCGGTTGCTGTTGCAGTAATCTATGGTGTTGTCACCATGGAGCGCGGTCAGCGTCGCATCACAGTGAATTACGCAAAGCGTCAAAATGCACGTGGCGGTTATCAGCAGCAGGCAAGTCACTTGCCGTTGAAGATCAACATGGCCGGTGTTATTCCAGCGATTTTCGCAAGCAGTATCCTGCTGTTCCCAGCTTCTATCGCTAGTTGGGTAGGTCAGTCAGGTGGTTCTGAATGGTTGCAAGAGCTAGCATTGGCAATTGGACCAGGTCAGCCGTTAAATATTGTGCTGTTTACGGTATTCATTGTCTTTTTCTGTTTCTTCTATACGGCGATAATGTTCAACCCGAACGAAGTAGCAGAAAATTTGAAAAAATCTGGTGCCTATGTACCAGGTATTCGACCGGGTGATCAAACTGCTCGATACATCGATACAGTTCTCACGCGGCTTACGCTCGTCGGTGCGGTTTATATCGCATTGGTGTGCTTGCTACCTCAATTCTTGGTGGTATTTGCAAACGTACCGTTCTATCTAGGTGGTACAAGTTTGTTGATTGTGGTTGTTGTGATCATGGATTTCATGGCACAGGTACAGTCACACTTGGTTTCTAGTCAGTACGAAGGTCTGATGAAGAAGTCGAACCTCAAGTCTTACGGTAAGCGCTAATTCTTGCTCTAAATGAGGTGAAGTAATGAAAGTACGTGCTTCGGTTAAACCAATTTGCCGTAACTGCAAAGTGGTTAAGCGAAAGGGCGTTGTTCGTGTGATCTGCTCAGCAGAACCACGTCATAAGCAACGTCAAGGCTAAGAGAAATCTTAGATTTAAACTAAATAGGCGGCTCTGCAGTCTGGTAAAAAATTGTACCAAGATTGACGAAACAGAGTTCAAAAGGTATTCTTTCGCACCTTTCGGGGTGACGCTAAGGACCTGGGCGCCACCATCAATGTGGAGATGTATAAATGGCCCGTATCGCTGGTGTTAACATACCCGATAATAAGCATGCCGTTATTTCGTTGACTTATGTTTACGGAATTGGCAGCACTCGCGCAAAAGAGATTTGCGCAACTGTAGGTATCGATCCTACAACTAAAATTGGCTCTCTAGACGAAGCAAAGCTAGATGAGATTCGTAATGAAGTAGGTTCTTTCACTGTTGAAGGTGATCTACGTCGTGAAGTGTCTATGAACATTAAGCGTCTTATGGATCTTGGCTGCTACCGCGGTCTACGTCATCGTCGCAGCTTACCACTACGTGGTCAGCGTACTAAGACGAACGCACGTACCCGTAAAGGCCCACGTAAGCCAATTAAGAAGTAATATTGTATTAATCCAGGGCAGCGGCAGGATTGAGTGACCTACACAATCGCTCACATATCTAAATATAGATTGAACATCCTTATAGTCGGGGCCCTTTAAATAGGAATATAGTTATGGCAAAACCAGGTGCTGGTAAAGGTCGTAAAAAGGTCAAAAAGACCGTCGTTGATGGTGTAGCGCACATCCATGCGTCATTCAACAACACCATCGTAACGATTTCTGATCGCCAAGGTAACGCTCTAGCATGGGCAACTGCTGGTGGTTCAGGTTTCCGTGGTTCACGTAAAAGTACTCCGTTCGCTGCACAGGTTGCTGCAGAACGTGCAGGTTTAGCTGCTCAAGAGTACGGTTTGAAGAACCTTGAAGTGGAAGTAAAGGGCCCAGGCCCAGGCCGCGAAAGTGCAGTACGTGCACTTAACGGTGTTGGTTACAAAATCACCAACATCACTGACGTGACGCCGATTCCACACAACGGTTGCCGTCCATCTAAGAAACGTCGCGTGTAAGGGGTTATAAGTAATGGCTAGATATTTAGGACCAACTTGTAAGTTGTCACGTCGTGAAGGTACTGATCTGTTCCTTAAGAGCGGCGTGCGTCCACTAGAGTCAAAGTGTAAGGCTGAGACTGTACCAGGTGTTCATGGTGCACGTCGTGGTCGTCTATCTGACTATGGTGTTCAGCTTCGTGAGAAGCAAAAAGTACGTCGTATGTATGGCGTTCTTGAAAAGCAATTCCGCAGCTACTATAAAGAAGCTGCACGTCGTAAAGGCAACACTGGTGAGAACCTGCTTCAGATTCTTGAGTGTCGTCTAGACAACGTAGTATACCGCATGGGTTTTGGTGCTACTCGCGCTGAATCTCGTCAGTTGGTATCACACAAGAGCATTCTTGTGAACGGTCAGGTTGTAAACGTAGCTTCTTTCCAAGTTAAAGAAGGTGACGTTGTGAGCGTTCGTGAAAAGGCTAAAAAGCAGCTTCGTATTAAGTCTGCTCTTGAATTGGCTGCACAGCGTGGCGAATCTGATTGGATCGTTCTTGATGCTGCCAAGATGGAAGGTACCTTTAAGCGCGCACCAGAGCGTCTAGATCTCTCTGCTGAGATCAACGAATCTCTGATCGTCGAACTTTACTCTAAGTAATCAACATAAACTGCCAACGGGTGTTTATATGCAAAGCATAGTAAGTGACTTTCTGACTCCTAAAAATATTGATGTTCAGGAGGTTAGCGCAACCAAAGCCAAAGTAACTCTAGAGCCGCTTGAGCGTGGTTTTGGACATACTCTAGGTGCTGCGTTGCGTCGCATTTTGCTGTCTTCTATGTCAGGTTGTGCGATCACCGAGGTACAGATCGACGGCGTACTGCACGAGTACAGCGCCATTGAAGGCGTGCAGGAAGACGTAATTGAGGTTCTAATGAATCTTAAGGGCGTTGCCATTGCAATGGAAGGCAAAGACAGCGCTGAGATCACTCTCAGCCACAAAGGTACTGGTGTCGTAACTGCGGGCGATTTACAGCTCGAAGGCGACATGGAAGTTAAGAACCCAGATCACGTTATTGCTCACTGCAACGACGCAGCTTCTTTAGAAATGCGTTTAACAGTGAAGAAAGGGCGTGGTTTCAGTCAAGCTGATGCTGCTGTTGGCGAAGAAGAGACGACTCAGATCGGTCTACTTCGTCTTGATGCAACCTATAGTCCGGTTGTTCGCGTAGCATACGTAGTTGAGAGCGCTCGTGTTGAACAGCGTACTGACCTAGACAAGCTTGTACTAACTCTAGAGACCAACGGTACTCTGGATCCTGAAGAAGCGATTCGCAATGCTGCGACCATTCTTCAGCACCAGCTGGCTGTGTTTGTTGATCTTGAAAGTGAAAAAGAGGCAGAGCCTGCAGAAGAAGAGGAGCACATTGATCCGATTCTATTGCGTCCTGTCGACGATCTTGAATTGACCGTTCGCTCTGCGAACTGTTTGAAGGCTGAAAATATCTACTACATCGGTGACCTAATTCAGCGCACTGAAGTAGAGCTTCTAAAAACCCCTAACCTGGGTAAGAAGTCATTGACTGAGATCAAAGATATTTTGGCATCACGTGGTTTATCGCTAGGTATGCGTCTAGAAAACTGGCCCCCGGCTAGTCTGAAAGGCGACGACCGAGTATTGGCATAGGGGCTTGCGCCTCTATCCCATCGATAGAAATAGTAGTAAGGAATTAAGTCATGCGTCATCGTCATAGTGGCCGTCAGCTTAACCGTAACAGTTCTCACCGTAAGGCCATGTTCCGTAACATGACTGCGTCTTTGGTTGAGCACGAAGTTATCAAGACCACTCTTCCTAAAGCAAAAGAGTTGCGTCGTTACGCTGAGCCTTTGATTACTCTGGCCAAGCAAGATTCAGTAGCAAACCGTCGTTTGGCATTTAGCCGTCTACGCTCGAAAGACGCAGTAGGCAAGCTATTCGCTGAGCTAGGCCCACGTTACGAGTCTCGTCCTGGTGGTTACATTCGTATCCTTAAGTGCGGTTTCCGCGCTGGTGACAACGCACCAATGGCATACGTTGAGCTTGTAGACCGTCCAGTTCTAGAAGCTGAGGCTGAAGGCGAAGAGTAAGTTTTACTCTAAGTCTTGATAAAAACCCGCTACCTTAATTGGTTGCGGGTTTTTTTATGCGTGGTGTTTATGCGTGGGTTCGTGGCTGATCAATCGATTGCGGCAAGTATCTTATTTAGCAGTACGATGCGTTCGTTATCTGTACGTTGAGTTGCTTCGCCATAACCCCATATGGGGCCCGGCCATGCGTCGTCGAATGCAAAGCGCGCTACATGGTGCACATGTAATTGCCTTACGATGTTGCCTATCGCTGCTACGTTCATCTTGGTTGGTGTAAACAAGTGCTGCATTAATTCGCATACCTGACGCGATTCCCTTATTAACTGCGTGTGCTGCTCAAAGGATAATTGAAATGCATCGGTTACATCGGGTACCCGGGGTACAAGAATCAGCCACGGGTACCTTGCATCGTTATGCAACAGTAGATCACATAATTCAAAACTTGCGACAAAGGTAGTGTCATTCGCGAGTCGTTCATCTAGTCGAAACATTGCTCTACCCTTTGGCCAGCATTGGTTTTAAGAACTCACCTGTATACGAGCCTTTTATTTTTGATACTTGCTCGGGTGTGCCTTCAGCAATGATCTGCCCGCCACCAGAGCCACCTTCTGGGCCTAAATCAATAATCCAGTCGGCTGTCTTAATAACGTCAAGATTGTGCTCGATTACAGCAACGGTATTGCCGTGGTCTCTTAGTCGGTGTAATACATCAAGTAATAGCTGTATGTCGGCAAAGTGAAGGCCGGTAGTAGGTTCGTCTAAGATATAAAGTGTTTTGCCCGTATCGCGCTTAGAAAGCTCTTTTGCGAGTTTTACACGCTGGGCTTCGCCACCTGAGAGCGTTGTGGCCGCTTGACCGAGTTTAATATAGCTCAGGCCAACGTCTAATAAAGTTTGGCAGCGCTTCGCGATTACTGGCACTGCGTCGAAGAATTCGCGGGCTTCTTCGATTGTAAGATCGAGTACCTGCGAAATATTTAGCCCCTTGTATCGTATCTCTAATGTTTCTCGGTTGTAGCGCTCACCCTTACATACATCACAGGCAACATAGATATCGGGTAAGAAGTGCATTTCAACTTTAGTTACACCATCACCTTGGCACGCTTCACAGCGACCGCCCTTAACGTTGAAACTAAACCTACCGGGCTTGTAGCCTCGGCTACGAGCCTCTTGCGTACCCGAGAAAAGTTCTCGTATAGGCGTGAACATGCCAGTATAGGTAGCTGGGTTAGAGCGGGGTGTGCGCCCAATAGGGCTCTGATCAATGTCGATACACTTATCTAGTTGATCTAACCCGTCGACCGATTTATGGGGAGACGCAGTAAGCGTGGTAGCACCGTTCAGCTCGGTGGCAGCCAGCGGATATAGTGTGCGATTGATCAACGTAGACTTACCTGAGCCCGATACGCCGGTGATGCAGGTTAGCAAGCCTAGTGGCAACGATAGGTCAACATCTTGTAGGTTGTTGCCACTCGCGCCTGAGATGCTTAGCGACTGTTTGCCTTTAGGGGTTCGTTTTCTAGGAATCTCGATCTTCTTGCGGCCACTTAAATAGGCACCTGTCAGTGATGCTTCGTTGGCCATTACTTCGTCAGGCGTACCTTGAGCGATCACTTGACCACCGTGTACGCCTGCACCAGGGCCGATATCAATAACGTAATCAGCTAAGCGAACAGCGTCTTCGTCGTGTTCAACTACAAGAACCGTGTTGCCTAAGTCTCGTAGTCTAGTGAGAGTCTTAAGTAAGCGCTCATTATCGCGCTGATGCAGGCCGATAGAGGGTTCGTCAAGTATGTACATAACGCCAACAAGACCTGCGCCGATCTGGCTAGCGAGGCGAATTCGTTGGGCCTCGCCTCCTGATAACGAGTCAGCGCTACGATCTAGCGTTAAATAGTTGAGCCCTACATCGACTAGAAAGCGTAAGCGATCTTGTAGCTCTTTGATGATTTTCTCGGCGATTTCGCCCTTAGCACCGGTAAGCTCGAGCTTGTCAAAATAGTCTTTAGCCTCGGCAACCGGCAGCATCACGATACTGGGCAGGCTGTGGTCATCGACAAATACATGGCGAGCAGACTGCTTTAGTCGGCTACCGTGGCAATCGCTACATGCCGACGTTGTCATGTATTTAGTTAGTTCTTCGCGCACCATGTTGGATTCGGTTTCGCGAAAGCGACGCTCCATATTGGGGAGAATGCCCTCGAAGCGATGCTTTTTCTTATAGATGTCGCCGCGATCGTTGATGTAGGTGAAATCGATCTGCTCTTTTCCAGAGCCCTCTAATATGAGCTTTTGCTGTTTCTTGGTTAGTTTCTTCCAAGGTGTTGCCAGGTCAAATTCGTAATGGGCGGCGAGAGATTTGAGCATGTGATAGTAATACACATTGCGCTGATCCCAACCGCGAATGGCGCCTTCTGACAGTGACGATTCAGGAAACTGAACAACTCGCTCCACATCAAAAAACTGCTTTTGCCCAAGTCCGTCGCAAGTAGGGCAGGCGCCGGCAGGGTTGTTAAACGAGAACATGCGAGGTTCAAGTTCTTCGATGCTGTAATCACAGACGGGGCAGGCAAAGTTAGCCGAAAAGATCTTAGGCTCCCAGTCGTCGCGGTCCATATGACGAACGATAGCAATGCCGTCGGTTAAGCTAAGTGCTGTTTCGAACGATTCGGCCAGACGAAGCTGTAGGTCATCGCGTACCTTAAAGCGGTCAACGATTACTTCGATCGTGTGCTTTTTATTCTTTTCTAGCAGTGGGGCGTCGTCTAAATCAACTACAATGCCATCGATGCGTGCTCTGATAAAACCCTGGCCTTTCAGCTGTTCAATAGTATGTAAGTGCTCGCCTTTACGTTCTTTTACTACGGGTGCGAGTAGCATCAGCTTTTCACCTTCGGGCAGCGCCAGTACTTGGTCTACCATTTCGGTGACTGTTTGCGCTGCAAGGGGTAGGTCGTGATCAGGGCAGCGTGGCTCACCCGCACGGGCAAACAGCAAGCGCAGGTAATCGTATATCTCGGTGATGGTACCAACGGTTGAACGAGGGTTGTGCGAAGTGCTTTTTTGCTCAATCGAAATGGCCGGTGACAACCCCTCAATGTGGTCAACCTCGGGTTTCTCCATCATCGATAAAAATTGGCGAGCATAGGTAGACAGCGACTCTACGTACCGGCGCTGCCCTTCAGCGTAAAGGGTGTCAAAGGCTAGCGATGACTTACCAGAACCCGAAAGCCCTGTAATGACGACTAGTTTGTCGCGAGGGATATCTAGATCAATATTCTTAAGATTATGGGTGCGCGCACCACGCACATGAATGGTATCCATAAAAGCTACTGCGTTGCGTTAGATCAAACATTCAGTATAACCCCGAACCCCATAATTCCATCAACTTGTTGTGCCTTTAATTGGACTATTTTGTTAAAGTAGCAGGCTAAATTTTAAGATTGCGTGCACATTGCCTGAATGAATCAATATCCACCAGTAAAGTCGACCGTAGCAGCCATCGCCTCACTCTATTGGGTGCGTATGATGGGCTTATTTATGGTGCTACCTGTGCTCTCGATATACGCGGGGCAATATCAGCTTGCAACGCCAATGCTCATCGCAATGGCAATCGGCATCTATGGTTTGACTCAGGGGCTTTTACAAATTCCGTTGGGCATGCTTTCAGACAGAATAGGGCGGCTTCCGGTATTGTTTATGGGCTTTACCCTATTTGCAGTTGGTAGTGTTACCGCCGCGATTAGCGAATCGATCTGGGGGTTAATTGCCGGGCGAGCATTACAGGGCGCGGGAGCGGTTGCTGGCGTGCTAATGGCGTTATTGGCTGATACAACCTCTGAAAAAGTGCGAACACCCGCTATGGCGGGCGTTGGGGCCAGTATTGGTTTGGCCTTTGCTATTGCGATGGTGTTGTCACCATGGCTGGCTAGTACGTATGGTATCAGCAGTGTATTTTGGTTCTCGGCGGGTGTGGGCGTATTGTCGATTGTACTGCTAGCTACGGTTGTCGCTCGCCCAAAGCAAAATAATCAACGCATTCAGTTAGCCGATTTAAGCGGGTTATTGTCATCGCCTAAATTAGTTGTTGGGTACAGTGGCATCTTTGTGGTTCACTTGTTGTTGATGGTGTTGTTTGTTGTTGTTCCGCAACGCTTAGTAGCCCAGACAGGCTTAGAAGTTGCCAATCACAGTTGGATCTATCTTGGGGCGATGTTTGCCGGCTTTGTGGGTATGGTGCCTATGATGATTTTAGCTGAGCGCCGTAAACGCCATACAACAGCGTTTATGCTTGGGGCAGTTATGCTAGGGGGGGCGGTTGTATGGGCTAGTTTAGCTGCCGGCTACAACCTGATTGGGGCGATCGTTTTGTTTTTTATTGGCTTCAATGCATTAGAAGCATTGTTGCCTAGTTATGTGTCTAAGGCTGCGCCGGTGCAGTCGAAGGGCACTGTAATGAGTATTTTCGCGACTAGTCAATTTATCGGCACATTTATAGGTGCTGTGATTGGTGGTTCAATTATCGCAGGTGCGAGTGGTATTGGGGTGGTGACGCTGATTGCGGCGCTACCAGTTGTGTGGGCCACCGCCAGCATTATTTTAATAGGGAGACAGCAATGGCCAGCAGAGGCATCAATAAAGTAATCATCGTAGGTCGTCTAGGCCAAGACCCAGAAGTGCGTCAAACACAAAGTGGTTCGGCAGTAACTAACGTTTCACTTGCTACGAGCGAGTCTTGGAACGACAAAGCAACGGGCCAGCCAGTAGAGCGTACCGAGTGGCACCGTGTTGTTTTCTTTAATCGTCTAGGCGAGATTGCGGGCGAGTACCTAAAGAAGGGTTCTCAAGTTTATATTGAAGGCTCTCTTCGCACACGTAAGTGGCAAGATCAGCAAGGGCAAGACCGCTACACTACCGAGATTGTAGCGAACGAAATGCAAATGCTTGGCGGTCGCCCTGATGGCCAGGCGCCTCAGCAAGGTGGCTATCAGCAACCTGCTGCACAGGCTATGCCTCAGGCAACTGCACAGCCAGCGATGCAACAGGCTCCTCAGCAAGCAGCACCGCAACAGATGCAGCCAGCTAATCAAGCACAGCAGCAGGCGACAGGTGGCTTGATGCCAAACCAAGGTTATCAGCAACCAATGCAGCAGCAACCTGTACAGCAGCCGCAGCGCCAGCCAATGCAGCAACAGCCAGCGGCTCCGATGGATATGGGTTCTTTCGACGACGATATCCCCTTTTAGAGCTTTAAACTCTTATCGTTGTTACATAAAAAAGGCTAGTGACAGGTTTGTCACTAGCCTTTTTGCGTTTTTACTTGTTGGATTAATTTAAGTTGTCGCTTAAAAAGTTAACAACGCGTTGATAGTGCTCGACACGATTTTCGTCGTCGAATATGCCGTGCCCCTCACCGACTAATTTGACGTATTCGTATTCGTAGTTAATTGCATCTAGCGACTTAATCAACGACTCAACTTGTTCGATCGGGGTGCGTTCGTCTTTTGTGCCGTGAATCAACAGCAAGTTAGAGTTCAGTTTATCGACGTTGGCCGAAGGAGAGAAGCGAGTTAGCTGCGCCATGTCGGTGCCAAGAGCGTCGTTTAGGTATTGCTCGCCGTAAACGTAGTCATCAATGATGTCGCCTTCTTTATACATAAGGGGTAGATCATAGACACCAGCCATGCCAATGGTGCACTGAAATAGGTCGGGGCGCATAATCGAGCTTTGTAATGCAGAGTACGCTCCAAAGCTTGCTCCCATGATGCAAATCTTATCTTTCGTCGCGTAGCCTTTTTCGATCGCCCATTCGATACCCGAAATGATATCTTGCTGAATATCGCTGCCCCATTTTTGATAGCCTGCTCGCCTAAAGTTATGGCCATATCCGCCACTCCCCCTAAAATTGACTTGCAGGGTTCTAAAGCCGTGAGCGCCTAAGATTTGAATAGTTGGGTCGTACCTCCACCAGTCACGAGGGCCGTGAGGGCCTCCATGCACGTAGACTACCAGTGGCATCGCTCCTTTCACGTCTGGGCGCGACATATAACCATTGATGGTTAGGCCGTCAAAGCTGCCAAACTGAATTGGGTCAACCATTGTATTGAAAGGAGGTTTAACATCTTGTGCCCAACTAACGAGCGGTCGCAAGCCATCTTTTTCTTCAAAGAGGTAATAGGTACCGGGGTCGTATTCAGACGATACTTTTACGATCATTCGCTTAGCATCTTTGCTACGGCTAGTGATGTCTACATATTGCGAGCCAAACTGTTTAATGAGCTTGTAGAATGTTTTCGCTTCAGGCGACTTTTTGTTTAGAACTACATAGCCCGGAAACCCAGGTTCGATACCGACTGCATACACGTCAGACGGTGAGCTTTTGTGTGACGACGCGATATCGACCGTTTTGTGTTTATACAGTAGTTTAGGATTTTCCCCTGCTTTATCGTATTGATATAGAGCAGATAGCCCGTCGGGGGCTTCTTGCCGTGCGATAAAGCCCTTTTCGTTGATTGCTATTGGGCGTGCATCGGTGTTTAGTTTAAGCCACTCATCGCCCGTAAAGTGATATAAGGATCCTTTATCATAGCCAGAAGAGCCAACGGCGTATTCAATTTCACGGTCTTCGTTGATGATGAATCTTGGGCTTAAAATATTCGGTGAGTTAGAGCTATTTCGAAGCGCGCCGTTATAGATGTTTAATCTTGCAACCTTATGAGTTGTGGTGCCATCTCGCGACATAGGTTGATACGAAATTAAGATATGTTTCTTGTCTTTTGGTAGCCGAGTGATAATTTGGTCAGCCCAACCTCGAACAGGTTCGCGCTTTTTGATGCGAGACATGTCTTTAGCATTGTTTGTTCGCATGCTAAAGATAAAGTCGCCTTTGCTACCGTCGTAGTTAACTGCATAAAGCTCGCCAAAGTACTTAAGTTGTTCTTGGTCTTTCTCTTTGCGAGCTACTTTCATTACGATACGCTCGTCGTTACCCCAGATATAGCTAACAATCTCGTATTTACCGGGAAAGCTAATTCGACTCTCTATTTTGTTCTTGTCTATATTAAGTATGATTAATGCGTTGTCGTCGCCCTGCTCGCGCAACATTGCGAGTAGCCTACCGTCGGGTGATAGCCTGAGATTAGAAGCTACACCGGGATTGATATAGGGTTCGATTTTTTCAAGAGACGATGCGTGGGCATAGCCAGTCAGCATGGTCATAGCCATAGAGGTTAGAAATATAGCGATCCTACGCATGTATAACACCTTATTTTTATTAGCTATTTATACTAACTCAAATTAAGTTGATCTGTCATACATCAAAGTCCGAGCTTTTATGTATTTAGCGGCATGTCACATTTAGATATCACGATGTTTACGTGGTATGGTCTAACGCATGACTGATTAGACGAAAGAAAAATTATGACTCCATTAAATACGGCCGTGCTAACGCTTTCTGACACTAGAACTTACGACAACGACACCTCAGGTGATTTTCTTGTGGCTGCTGCTAAAGAGGCAGGGCATGTAGTTGTTGCTCGGGAGCTTCACGAAGACTGTCGATATAAAATGCGCGCAACGGTAAGTCAGTGGATTGCCTCGCCAGACGTGCAAGTTGTGTTGGTAACAGGCGGTACAGGGTTTGCTGGGCGAGATTCGACGCCCGAATCTTTAACGCCTTTGTTCGACAAGCAGATCGAGGGTTTTGGCGAGATTTTTAGATACGAGTCATACAAAGAAATCGGCAGCTCTACTATTCAGTCTAGAGCTGTTGCCGGTATGGCTAATGGCGTAGTGATCTTTTGTATGCCTGGTTCTACTGGGGCGTGTAAAACTGCATGGAAGCTCATCGAAGAGCAGTTAAATAGTGAGCACAAGCCCTGTAATTTTGCGAAAGTGCTTAAACAGGTTTAGTGATGATCGATTTAGAGCAGGCGCTTGCAAATATCCTCGATTGCATTGAGGCCATCGATGAAATTGAAGAGGTCGGTTTAGATTGGTTGGCTGGGCGCACCCTGGCACAGCCGGTGTTGGCAAGTACTAATCAACCACCGTTCGACAACAGCGCAATGGACGGCTATGCAGTTGCCGCTCCATTACAGGCGAATAGTACACTTGAGGTTACTGCGAGAATCGCTGCAGGTGAAGTACCAGCGCCGCTAAGTCATGGTTGTGCGCGTATCTTCACGGGCGCTGTGATGCCTGCAGGGGCAAATGCCGTGGTCATGCAAGAGCAGGTTTCTCGTCTGAGTGAAACTCAGGTTCGTGTCGAAGTCGATGTAGACGCAGGCGCAAATGTTCGCAATGCTGGTGAAGATTTTTCTAGCGGGCAAGTGCTAATAAAAGCAGGAACCGTCATGTCAGCTATTGATGTAGCGCTCACTGCAGCAGCTGGCCGGGCGAGCGCGTCGGTTGTAAGGCGGCCACGCGTAGCTATCTTGGCCACTGGCGATGAGCTAGTAACACCCGGTGACGCGTTGGCGCCAGGCCAGATATACAACTCAAATCAATTCTTTTTAGAAAGCTACGCCAAAACCTTAGGTGCCGAGGTAGTTGTTGCTGAGCATAGTGGCGACACCTTGGCTGAAACAAAACAAAAATTGTCTGAGCTAGCGGCAACCGCAGATATTATTGTTACATCGGGCGGGGCTTCTGTTGGCGAAGAAGACCATCTAAAGACTGCGATCAAAGAACTGGGCGAATTACAGCTTTATAAGATTAAGATGAAGCCCGGTAAGCCGGTTTTGTTTGGTCGACTAACGTCTGGCCGCGAAGTACCGGTGCTAGGGCTACCCGGTAACCCGGTATCAACAGTGGTGACGGCGGCATTACTGCTTAAGCCCTGTGTTGAAAAACTGGCTGGTAAGGCTGTCGAAAAGGTTGCACATCATTCTGTGTTGTCGACATTTAATCGTGCCGCCGCTAAGCGTCGCGAATTTATTCGCGCTAGAGTAGAAGTGAATGAAGAGGGAGTGTCGATTGCGAAACCCTATTCGTCGCAAGGTTCGGGCGTGTTGAGTTCTCTCGGGTGGGCTACACATTTAATAGATATTGAAGCTGGCGTCGAAGTGAGCGTTGGCGATGAACTATCAGTTATTGCGCTAAAGGATCTGAACTTGGCAGGTTAGGTGGCATGAAAAGTGCTTCGATTGGGCAAATAGACTTAGAGTATGCCCATGACTAAAAAATGGATTATCGCGTCAGCACTTGTTTATGCCCCATTAGCAGATGGGCAAGGTTGGGTTGATATCAATCTATACCCTTATTTGAGCGATGTAGATAGTGACACGACGATGTCGGCCTTTGCCTTTAAAAAACTTCCGGGTAAGTTTCACTATTTTGGTTTTGTAAACTATGGGTCAAAGAGTGGTAACAAGGGCGAGTGGAACAAGTATTACACCGAACAAAATATCCGCTATAAAGCTACACAGTCGTTCGATCTAACTGTTCAGTCTAATTTTCGTACCGGAGATGATAATGACCGGCATCGTTTAGGTATTCGATGGCGATTAAATGATACTAGTGGGTTGAGTCAGTTTTTTAGCAGCATCAACACTAAGTACGCAATTAACTGGCATGCCGTTCAATTTGATCACGAAGATGCTGATGTTTGGCAACTAGAGCACACCTGGCGTACAGATTTTAAGTGTTTTGGTAAAGGCGCATATTTTTCAGGATTTATCGATCATACCTTTAATGAAGATCTTGCACCTGGATTGCCTGATTCTCCTATTGTTGCGGAGGCTCAATTCGGTTTATCGATAGGCAAGGGTTGGTACGCGATTGCTGAATATCGAATTAATCAATATCGTCGCAGTGATGTTAACAATATGAGTGCCGGCGTCGAATATATATTTCGATTTTGAGTCGGCTTTTTACATTAGTTGTCGTAATGCATCATGGAGCGCAGGTTCAGATACAGGTTTGGTTATTACCAGCTGCGCGCCAGCGTCAACCATGCGCACCTTGGTTTCAGCGAAGGCGTCGGCTGTGCAGCCAATGATAATACAGGGAGCGCGTTGCTCTTTGGTTTCATAGTTCCTGATTACACCAATCGCTTCTATACCATCCATGTTTGGCATGTGATTATCCATGAAGATCGCATCGAAGGTTTTTTCTGCCACGGCAGCCACGCCTAGGGCGCCATCCTCTGCGAGTGTTACTTCAAAGCCAGTGTCTTCTAAGAAGCTTTGCAGAATCATCGCGTTGACGGCGTTATCTTCTACAATCAGGGCTGTTTTTCCCTTCATGTTTATTTCGACCTGGTCCATTAAGTCTTCTTGGTCATTGACATGCTGTGCCGGTGTTACACCAAAGGTCGCTGTAACGGTGGTTCCTTCCCCTAGCTTACTAGTTATGCTCACGTCTCCGCCCATCAGCTTGCACAGTTTTTTTACAATCGAAAGGCCTAGGCCGCTGCCTCCGAATTTTCTAGTAGTAGACAGTTCTGCTTGGGTAAAAGGGTCAAACAAGGCTTCGATGCGATCTTCAGCAATTCCGATTCCCGTGTCGGATACAACTACCGTTAGCTGTTTTGGTGTAGCGGTTGCAGCAATATGTATTGAGCCATGTGCAGTAAACTTAATCGCATTGCCAAGTAAGTTGTATAGAACTTGTCGGATACGAGCTTTGTCAGCATTAAGTAGTAGTACGGCATCATCTGCAGTGACTGATGTTAATGTTAATCCTTTTTCTTGGCACAGGGGGTGATAGATAGTTGTGACCGAATTAATAAGTTCGTTTAGATTAAAGTCTACAGCGTCGAGCTCGAGTTTTCCTTGTTCGATCTTAGAAAAGTCTAGAATGTCGTTCAAGATCGCCATCATATGATTTCCAGACTCAAACAAAATTTCTAGTTGCTCTCGCTGATAGCTACTTAATTCGGTTTTCATCAACAGCTGTGCGATGCCTAGTACCCCATTCATCGGGGTTCGTATTTCATGGCTCATCGTTGCCAAAAATTGCGACTTTGCAATACTCGCCTGTTCAGCTTGGCGTAGCATTGTCTCACGTTCGGCAGCAATTTTGTGGCGTTCTGTGATATCGCGCTCGATGGCTATGAATCGCTCTAGCGTGCCGTTGGAACTAAATACTGGATTGATCTGAAGCTCTAACCAGTAAGGATCTCCTGCTTTTGTATAATTCAGAATCTCGCAGCTGATGGGCTCTTTGCGATCAAGTGATTTGCGAATCTGCTGTTTGGTTTCTCTGCTAGTTTCGGGCCCCTGCAGCAGAGAGCCAGGTGTTCGACCTTCGATCTCTTCTAATGCATATCCAGTTACTTCTGTGAAGGCGTTGTTTATCCATAGCGTTTGCCCTTTTTCGTCGGTAATGACAACGCCGTCGTTACTATGTTCAGCTACTGACGCAAGTAGTTTCGCTTCTTTTTCGGCAGATCTAAGTGCTTTTCTGCTCGAGATTAGCTCAGTGTACGGATTGATTATGAACTGCTTTCCTAGAAGGTATATCGCTAGGTATGCAATCATCATAGCGGCTACGATCACAAGGATGATTGTTCTCACCAGTGTTGATCTGCGTTTTTCTATTTCGGCTGAGTAAATACCATAGTGGTAGTCGATTTTGTACGTATCTAAGTGCGAGTCAATCGTCAGCCACGAGGTGATAGGCTTTGGATATGCAGTTGTACGATCGTCTTGGCTGACACGAATCCATCGGTCATCACCATGAAATAGAGTGCTCTGGGGTGACATAAAGTCGAGATCGACGACAGCAATAATAACCCCTTCAATCAAGCCCTTGTGAAGAATAGGCGCAGTAAATGACAGGGTGGTGGGTTTGTAGTTAACACATAGTTTAGAGTAACTGCCATCTTTGCTTTCGAGCGCTTGGCCAATGATTTGTTGAAGTGAATGGCGATCGACTAAATTAGTTGAATCTTCGTACAGGGTATCACCGGCGATGTCTACGATGACGATATCGAAATCTATTGATGGTTTATTGGTTAAGATTACATCTTTTACTCGGTCGGCACTGCCGCTAATACCCATAGCAAAATTTCTAACGTATGAAAGGCTGGCCACATCTTCAAGTGTTGCTTTCTTACCGTTGAGATAGCTTTCAAAAGTGCGGCGTGCGTGCAGCATTTCTTGCTGCGACGTTTGCTGTTGCATCTCTCTTGCGCTATCACTAACGCGGTACCATGTAACCGTGGATGCAACAGCGGCAACAAATAGAAAGTTGAGTGCCATAAACCAGATAAACATCTGGTTTGCAGACACTTTATTTAGTAAATTCTGTCGCACTAAAATGCCTTTTCAATAATATTAATTCGGCTGCCCTCGTACTCGGCCATGCAGTAATTCTCAGATGACAGTGCTTCGTGACCTTGGTCATTGGCTTGGGTGTTGGGTGTGAACACCGTTGTGTAGTTCTTTATAAGCCCCTGATAATCGAACTGGCGATACATGGCTTGACGTAGCTGGTCACGTAACGCCGAGATTTCAAGATCATGGTCAGTACTTGCCAGTGCCTGTAGCATCAGTCGGGTCAGATCATAGGCATGAATAAAACCGACCGGAGCATTTAATGCTGCAGCCTCTTTTAGTTCGGGTTTTATTGCTAATAGTGTTTTAGCTGCCTGCTTGTGCACATCGTCTTGATCGCTCGTTGTAAAGGCAAAGCAGGTTTGCACCACATAGAGTGAGGGGTCTTCAATTGCAACGGGGCTTAATTGCTCGATGAAATTCGAGCCTGTAATGCCCCAGTGGCTTACGATGGGTACTGTAGGTAGATGTTGGTGCAAAACGCGTACTATTTTTGCGCCTTCGCTGGCATTCGCGACAAGCATAATACAGGTCGGCTCACTTGCTGCAATCTGGTCAACTTTTACGCGAATAGATGCTTCTTTCTCATCCCAGCCAAACCAACTAATCTTAGGAGGCTCCCGGCCTCTATCTTTAAGGGCTTTGGTCATTGAGCGCTGGTTTGATCGCCCCCAGCCAGTATCTTCAAGCATTAATTGGGGGGTTGCACAGTCAAGCTTATTTAGTGCAAAGTCGATCAGCTTTTCACCTACTTGGCTGTCATCAATTGAAAGTCTGAATGTGAAGTTAGTGCCGTCGTCTAGTCTGGTAATCGGCCCCCCAGCTGCCCAAGGCACAAAAATGGGAATGCCCAAACTATTGTTGAAGGTGCGGTTTTTGATTAGTGGGGGCGAATGCATTCCTGTATAGATTGCGATGGCCGTAGGGTCATTCGAAATACGCTTAAAATTCGCTTTCGATCTAGCAGAGTTTCCGCGGTGATCTAAAACTTTAAGGCTTATCTCTAGGTCATCGTTGATTGATCTATTATCGGCCAGCGCCGCATTAATACCTAATACAATCGACTCTGTCGAGGCAACAGTGTGGGTGTTATCAGCATCTACATAGATGGTGACAGGGCGTTTGTTATCGGCGAGGCAAGCGATGCTCAGCAACAGGCTGCAGGCCGATAGAATGAATTTGGAAGGCAAGCAGCAATCCTCTCAAAATAACTCTACCTATCTTTGAGTATAGAGAGGATTGCTTAAACAGAGATTGGCAATTAACCCGCGTATCGCTGCATCAAAAGAGTAGCGTTGGTGCCACCAAAGCCAAAGCTGTTGCTCATGACACGATTGATGTCAGCGCCTTCAACCGTGGTAGTTTGAATGTTGAGTTCAGATGCGGCTTCGTCTAGATTTTCAACGTTTGCCGAGCCTACAACGAAATCATTTTCAAGCATTAGCAAGGTGTAGATAGCTTCTTGTACACCGGCTGCGCCCAGGCTGTGGCCTGATAGGCTCTTAGTCGAGCTGATCATTGGGCAGTCGTCGCCAAATACTGCTTTTACTGCGCCCAGTTCTGCAACATCACCCACAGGCGTAGATGTACCGTGTGCATTGATGTAATCAACCTTACCAGGAGACTGCTCTAGCGCCTGAAGCATGCAGCGCTGTGCGCCTTCGCCCGACGGTGCAACCATGTCGTAGCCATCGCTAGTAGCGCCATAGCCAACAATTTCTGCATAGATCTTAGCGCCACGAGCAAGGGCGTGGTCTAGAGATTCGATAACCAAGCAACCACCGCCACCGGCAATGACAAAACCGTCACGATCTGCATCGTAAGCACGAGAGGCCTTTTCAGGTGTTTCGTTATATGAGGTGCTAAGTGCGCCCATTGCGTCGAACAGTGCGGTTAGCGTCCAGTGTTCTTCTTCGCCGCCACCAGCAAAGACTACGTCTTGCTTGCCAAGTTGGATTTGCTCAACCGCGTTACCAATACAGTGGGCGCTTGTGGCACAAGCAGACGAGATAGAGTAGTTCACGCCCTTGATCTTAAATGGTGTGGCTAAACATGCAGATACGGTGCTGCCCATAGTTTGGGTAACGCGGTAAGGGCCAGCGCGCTTTACGCCGCGGTTGCGTACGATGTCGGCAGCTTCGACTAGGTTTTCGCTAGATGCACCGCCCGAACCCATAATTAGGCCTGTGCGAGGGTTTGATACCTGCTCTTCGGTTAGGCCGCTGTCTTTTACAGCTTGGTCCATTGCGATGAATGCGTATTTAGCAGCGTCGCCCATAAAGCGAAGCTGCTTACGGTCGATGTGCTCAGAAAAGTCGATATCTACACTGCCGCAAACATGGCTACGTAAGCCGTTTTCTTTGTAGTCTTCTTTGTATTTAATGCCCGAACGACCATTCTTTAACGAGTCTAATACGCTCGCCTTATCGTTGCCCAAGCAAGACAC
The DNA here is from genome assembly GCA_947503335.1 of uncultured Pseudomonadales bacterium. Taxonomy (GTDB): domain Bacteria; phylum Pseudomonadota; class Gammaproteobacteria; order Pseudomonadales; family CANNCY01; genus CANNCY01. The sequence goes on from CANNCY010000001.1 coordinate 49,939, forward strand.
GATCCCCATGCCTGTAATTACTACGCGTTTCATAATGTACTCCTAATGACGCCGTTTGGTCGGCGGCACCTAATAATTCTGGTGATTAGAAAGAATCGGTAGATTGGAACAAGCCAACCTTAAGGTCTTTCGCGGTATAGATTTCACGGCCATCAACCGAAACGCTGCCGTCGGCAATACCCATTACTAATTTACGTTCGATGACACGCTTTAGGTGAATCTCGTAAGTTACTTTTTTAGCGGTAGGCAAAATCTGGCCAGTAAATTTAACTTCGCCCGAGCCTAGTGCGCGCCCTTTGCCAGGGTTGCCGCGCCACGCTAGGTAAAAGCCTACTAATTGCCACATCGCGTCAAGGCCTAGGCAGCCTGGCATTACTGGGTCGCCAGGGAAGTGGCAGTCAAAAAACCAAAGATCGGGTGTGATATCAAGTTCTGCTTTGATAATGCCTTTGCCGTGTTCACCGCCCTCAGATGAAATATGAATAATGCGATCTAGCATTAGCATATTAGGGGCAGGAAGTTGGGCGTTGCCTTCGCCAAAAAGCTTACCTTGGCTGCTCGCTAACAATTCGTCGCGAGTGTATGAAGATTGTTGCATAGGTACATCTCTGATGGTCTAAAGCGTTCTCTATATAATCTATTTGTTAAATGAGAACTGGTCGGTCACATTTTAAGGTTCTGGTTTATTTGTGCAACCCTTTGATAAAAAAATAAGGATTATGGCGAGTATTGACTAAAGTTTTGAACCCAAATCAGCTCATTAGTCACAGTTATGTTCTGAAAAATAATAAACCGCTATTACAACGACTTAAAGCTAGTGCATAATTAGGTCAAATGATAAGAAGGAGTCAGCTATGAAGCTTTTTGCTGCTTTAACGGGGATGTTAATTTCTTTATCGATGCCATTTTCGGCGTCGGCTCAAGACCGTACTCCCGAAACTATTCAAATCGAAGATTCAAACCTTACCCTTAATGGGGCGGGTTTTAGATCGCGCTTTGGCATTAAAGTATACGAAGCCGCGCTGTATCTAAACGAGCCTACGACCGATGCTGAATCAGTGCTGCAGGCTAATGAGCCGCAAATGGTTCGAATGGATATTCGTTCAGGTCTTGTAACTAAGGCGTTGATCGAAGAGGTTATCATTCAAGGCTTTAAGTCGAACCGTACGTACGACACCTTTCGCGACGAAATCGCAATGTTGATCGATACCTTCTCTGAAACGACAGGTAAGGGTGATTACGTAGATCTGTATTTTGAACCAGGTTTCGGTTTGCGTACCTATCAAAACGGCGAAGCTAAGGTAGCCATCGAATCTGACGTAGCCTTTAAAGCAGCGCTTTATGGTATTTGGTTAGGTGATACGCCAGTGCAGCGTCGACTAAAGAAATACATGCTAGGTGTTAAGAAGAAAAAGAAGAAGTCAGCTTAAATAGTTAACTCTTTAATAAAAAAAACCAGCTAAACAGCTGGTTTTTTTATGCGTGCATTAGCTGCCTAGCACTAGTCGTTGAGATTAGCGTAAGCTTCTATCAATGCATCATAGCCGTCGCTGGTTGACTCGCCAGATTCAAGCTGCGGCACCATCTCTTTAGCAAGCACCTTACCTAATTCAACACCCCATTGGTCGTAAGCGTTAATGCCCATTAGTATGGCTTCTAGCTCAACCTTATTTTCGTATAGGGCGACAAGGGCTCCTAAGTTGACCGCGTTCATCGCATCCATTGCGATAATGGTGTGTGGGCGGTTGCCGGCAATTACCTTATGGGGGGCGAGCGCTTTAGCGTCGTTCTCGCTCATGCCACCAGCGATTAGCTCTTTGATAATGTCGGCTTCAAGTTTGCCCTCAACAAACGCTTGGCTTTGCGCAAGGCCGTTAGCAACAAGAAGTTTGTGGTGTTCACCTAAACTTTGCGCAGCTGTCAGAACAAGCACTATGTCGGTTGGTATCAGTTCAGTGCCCTGATGTAACAACTGGTGAAATGAGTGCTGGCCGTTGGTGCCAGCTGCGCCCCATACAACCGGTGTTGAATGCTTATCAAGCTGTGAGCCGTCAAGAGCTACTGATTTGCCGTTGCTTTCCATCTGTAACTGCTGCAGATGATCGGGTAGTAAGCGAAGAGCGTGGTCGTAGGGTAGAACACAGTGGGTTTGAGCGCCCAGATACTGCGTGTACCAATAGCTTAGGAGTGCAAGCTGTACACCGGCGTTGTCTGCATACGCGGCTGTTAGGCAGTGATCGTCAGCGGCAAAAGCCCCTTCAAGTAGCGATTTAAATACATCGAAGCCATAAGCAATGGCAACGGCTAAGCCAATCGATGACCACAGTGAGTAACGGCCACCAACCCAATCCCAAAGCGGGAACACCTGATCACTAGCTACGCCAAACTCGATCGCTTTTTCAGGTGCTGCGCTAACCGCTGCGAAGTGTGTGTTTAGTACTGCTGAATCGCCCAAGTTGCTGCGCAGCCAGTTCATGGCACTGTGAGCGTTTGTCAGGGTTTCGCTAGTCGTAAAGGTTTTCGATGCAACGACGAAAAGGGTGGTCTCTGGGTTGAGGTCTTCGATAACTGCCAATAGGTCAGTCGCATCTACGTTAGAGACAAAGTGGGCGTTAAGCTTGCGTTCGTATACGGGTTTAAGAGCTGCATAGATCATCTCGGGGCCCAAATGTGAGCCGCCGATACCGATATTAACAACATCGGTAAATGCTTTGCCTGTAGCGCTTAGCACCTCGCCGTTAATTACACGATTGGTATAGGCGTTCATCGCGGCAAGCGTAGCCGATACCTCGTCATGGTGAAGGGCGTTAGAATCGAAGTCGCGCAGCGCAGTATGTAGTACCTGGCGGCCTTCGGTGGGATTGCTAATGGCGCCGCGACGAGTGGCTTCGAGCTTGTCTAGTAGTTGTACCTGATCGCATAGCTCGTACAGCGCGTCGTCGATATCACTGTTGCGAAGATGGCGCTGAGTTTCTAACCACAGCCCAGTCTGAGGTAGTTTTTGAGTGTATTGTTCGGTAAGCCGGTTGTTTTGCTTGATGTGAATGTCGCGGGCTTTGGTTGCTAGTTGATCAAGGGTCATTACCGGTTTCCTGTGTCTCTGTCGTTACGATTTTCGCGCTATCGACAACTGCGCAATTTCTATTAGTGCGTCTTTATACACTGAATCACCCATAAATGACAACGCTGTCATTGCTCTGTCGACATAAGCTTTCGCAAATTCACGGGTGCGTTCAGCGCCACTGACGCTATCAACAATGCGAGATATTTCGTTGATATCGCCGGCTTTTTCGGTAATTGCCTGGCGTACGGTGTCGGCATCTTTCGGCGTTGCATCTTGCATGGCGATGATCAGTGGTAGCGTTGTCTTACCTTCGGCAAGATCATCGCCAATATTTTTGCCCATTTCTTCACTGTTGCCGTCATAGTCTAGCGCATCGTCAACTAGTTGAAAGGCTGTGCCTAGCTGGCGGCCGTACATGGCGAGCTGGTCTTGTTCGTCTTCGTCGGAACCTGACAGAATGCCCGCGCAGCGCGCGGCAGCTTCAAATAAGATAGCAGTCTTAGCTTCGATTACTTCTAGGTAGTCTTTGGTGTTTAGATCAGCGTTACCAGCATTGATAAGCTGCATAACTTCACCTTCGGCAATGCGGTTAGTTGTATCTGATAGTACGGCCATAATGTCCATATTGCTCAGGCTAACCATCATCTGAAAGGCGCGAGAATAGATAAAATCGCCTACCAGTACCGTAGAAGCATTACCCCAGATGGCGTTGGCTGTATCGCGGCCACGACGCATTGAACTAATGTCAATGACGTCATCGTGAAGTAGTGTTGCTGTGTGAATTAGTTCGATAACAGCCGCAAGCCTAACCGCTTGGGGCGAGTTATCACCTAATGCTGAACTGATTAATAAGCTTACGACGGGGCGTAGGCGTTTACCGCCACCTTCAACTATGTAGTGCCCCATGCTTTCGACGAGGCCGACATCTGAGTGAAGTTGGTCGATAAGTTCTTGGTTTAATTTAGCAAACTGCGGTGCAACGATTTCACGGTATTGAGCCATTGCTTTTTGATACCCTTATTAGGCTGTTTTTTGTGGGGTAAGAACGATAGCGGTATGCTAGGTATAACTACTTAGCGTGTCAAGAAATGCGGGCACTGTGGCACTTTTTGTGCAGTTTTTAGGCTTGCTTAGAAGCTAGTAGTGCCTTAGAATTCGCGCTCTGCAATTTGAAGCAGTTGTTTAACGCACCTGGCAGGTTAGTGATTAGAGCACTTTTAAAGCACTTTAATCCACCGAACAGGGCATAATTTGAGGTTTAATCCCAATGTACGCAGTTATTGCAAGCGGTGGTAAGCAGCATCGCGTAGAAGAAGGTGAATTCCTTCGTCTAGAAAAGATTGAAGTAGCAACTGGCGAAAGCGTAACTTTCGACCAGGTGCTAATGGTAGTAAACGGTGAAGAAATTAAAATCGGTGCTCCTCTAGTAGAGGGCGCAACTGTTACTGCTGAGGTTCTTGAGCACGGTCGTGCCGACAAAGTGAACATTGTTAAGTTCAAGCGTCGTAAGCACCACCGTAAGCAGATGGGTCACCGTCAGTGGTACACCGAAGTTAAGATTACCGGTATCAAAGGTTAATAGAGGAGTAGCGTCAGATGGCTCATAAGAAAGCTGGTGGTAGTACCCGTAACGGCCGTGATTCGGTTTCTAAGCGTTTGGGTGTTAAGCGTTTCGGTGGTCAAACCGTAACTGCAGGTAACATTCTAGTTCGTCAGCGTGGCACACGTTTCCATGCAGGCGACAACGTAGGCTGTGGCACCGATCACACTTTGTTTGCTAAGGCAGACGGCGTAGTAACTTTTTCTACCCGTGGCCCTAACAACCGCAAGTACGTATCTGTTGTATAAATAGATACTCAATTGTGTGAAAAAGCCCTGTCATACGACGGGGCTTTTTTATTTCTGACAGGTGTTAAACTTAATTAGATACAACGCCAAGCGTAGGTAATAGCATGAAGTTTGTTGATGAAGCAGCGATCACAGTAGAAGCAGGCCGTGGTGGTAACGGCGTGGTGAGCTTTCGCCGAGAGAAATATATCCCTAAGGGTGGCCCTGATGGCGGCGATGGCGGTGATGGCGGCAGTGTTTTTATTAAGGCGAGTGAAGACCTTAATACGCTAATCGATTATCGCTATACCCGTCGCTATAAGGCCGAGTCTGGCCAGGGTGGTCAAGGGCGCAACTGTACGGGTCGTAAGGGTGATGACTTGTATCTAGAAGTACCTGTGGGCACCACGATTATCGATGTAGATACCGATGAGGTGTTGGGCGATATCTCAACCGTAGATACTGTGTTAAAGGTTGCTCAGGGCGGTTTTCATGGTCTGGGTAATACGCGCTTTAAATCGTCAGTTAACCGTGCGCCACGCCAGTGTACGCCGGGTTCTGATGGTGAGGTTCGCAATCTTAAGCTAGAGCTGAAGGTGTTGGCAGACGTAGGTTTGCTGGGTTTACCTAATGCAGGCAAGTCATCACTAATTCGCGCGATTTCTGCCGCTAAGCCTAAGGTTGCAGGTTACCCGTTTACCACAATGGTACCTAATTTGGGCGTAGTACGTGTAGAAAAGCATCGTAGCTTTGTGGTGGCAGATATTCCGGGGTTGATCGAGGGTGCTTCTGAAGGTGCAGGCCTTGGTGTTCGCTTCTTAAAACATCTCACTCGTAACCGTCTATTGCTTCATGTGGTAGATGTGGCACCCTTTGATGCGACAGATCCGGCAGAAAACGCAGCGGCGATTGTTCGCGAGCTGCAAGCGTTTAGCCCAACCTTGGCAGGTCTTGATCGCTGGGTAGTGCTAAATAAATTGGATTTAGTGCCCGAAGACGATCGCGAAGAACTGATCGCCCGTTTGAAGGCAGAGATACCGTCTGAAAAAGTATTCGTGATATCGGCTATCAATGGTGAAGGCGTTGACGACATTAAATACTCTGTGATGGAGTATCTAGAAGAGCGTTGGCAGGCTGAAGAAGATGATCCTGAACTCGCTCAAGCCGAGCTAGATAAGCAGACAGCAATGCAGGCCGAGGCGCGTGAGCGAATCGAAGAGCTAGCTGAGCGCCGCAGAGCAGCCCGTAAAGCTGCAAAAGAGGCGGGCGAAGACTTTGATGACGATGATGATTTTGATGTAGAGGTAGAGTACGTTCGTGACTAGCCTCTAGCGCAGCAATATGGGGGAGCGATGCAGCGTACTTGGGTAATTAAAATAGGTAGTTCGTTGCTCACTGATCATGGTGTTGCGCTAAATCATCAGGCAATCAATGCTTGGTGTTCTCAAATAAGCGGCCTAGTCGAATTGGGTATTAGGCCTGTTCTTGTTTCTTCTGGGGCTGTTGCGGCAGGGGTTTCTACTCTTGGTTGGCAATCTCGCCCAACTGATATTCATCAGCTTCAAGCAGCCGCAGCCGTAGGTCAGGTGGGTTTGCTAGCAGCTTATTCTCAAGCAATGCAGAGTCGTATGCCTATTGCTCAGGTCTTGCTAGATCATGATGATTTTTCTAGGCGCGACCGCTACCTCAATGCACGCTCAACATTACTTACGCTTCTTCAGTCGGGTGTTCTACCGATTGTGAACGAAAACGATACCGTGGCGACCGATGAGATTCGATTTGGTGACAATGACAGTTTGGCTGCTTTGGTGGCTAATCTGGTCGATGCTGAGAGGCTAGTAATATTGACCGATCAGGTGGGGCTGTTTGATGCAGACCCGCGCAATAACCCGATGGCGAAATTGATTGATGAAGCTCAGGCAACAGATGAGCGTTTGTTAGCTATGGCTGGTGGTGCTGGTAGTGCGGTCGGTACCGGGGGTATGGCCACAAAGGTTATAGCTGCTCAGATCGCGGCCAAGTCAGCTACTGATACGCATATTCTTGATGGGCGAGTAGAGCAGGCACTGCTTGCTATTGCAAGGGGGCAGTCGATCGGAACCCGGTTGATCGCCGAGGGGGACGCCGTTTCGGCGCGCAAGCGTTGGCTGACGGGGCAGTTGCGCACCAAAGGGCGAGTAACGGTCGATGCCGGTGCTGCAAATGCGTTGTTGTCTTCAGAAGCTAGTTTGCTGTCGGTGGGCGTTATCTCGGTAAAGGGTGATTTTTTGTCGGGTGATTTGGTTCAGATTGTTGATAGTGAGGGTGTCGAATTGGGGCGTGGTCTTTCAAATTACTCTCGCGCAGAGGCTGACCAACTTGCCGGTATTGATACGCGACGTCTAAAAGAGCGGCTGGGTTATGATGTGGCTGACGAGATGGTGCACCGCGATAATCTGGTGATTTCAGGCTGACCTTGATGTAGGTGTTTTAAAAACATAAAAAAACCGGCTCGAGGCCGGTTTTTTTGTTGTGCCGGTTAGGGCACTACGCGTTGTTAAGGGCTAATTACAGCGCTTTAACCTTAGCGTTTAGACGGCTCTTATGACGAGCTGCTTTGTTCTTGTGGAAGATGCCTTTGTCGGCAACACGATCAAGAACAGAAGTCATGTCTTTGTATGCAGCGTTTGCTGCTTCTTTGTCGCCTGCTTCAATTGCAGCGTCAACACGTTTGATGTAGGTGCGCACCATCGATCGCAAGCTAGCGTTGTGCTGGCGATTCTTTTCATGTTGGCGAGCGCGCTTTTTAGCTTGAGGTGAATTTGCCACCGAGATGCTCCTTTAAAAACAAAATTGCTTGGTATTACATTTAGGCGCGAAAGTTTGCCGCTTTGGGGCGGGTATGTCAATGTAAAAGGCATAGTAGCAACGGGTAGTTTGCACATACTGGTGATTGCTACCGTTGCCGAGTAAACTGGTCGCTTTGTAAGCCCAGATACAAGTATAGGTACTAAATTAGTGAGTGAACAGGGGTCAGATCAGGCAGCGCCAAAAGAAACAGGTGAATCTCTGAAAAAGGGTGGTTCAAAGCGCAAATTATTGGGCTCGAGTGCCGTTTTTGGTGGTATGACTCTAATTAGTCGCTTTTTAGGCTTGGCCAGAGATGTGGTATTGGCTCGCACAATAGGCGATAGCTCCTCTGCCGATGCGTTTTTCTTGGCTTTTAAGGTGCCTCAGTTTTTGCGCAGGTTGTTCGCCGAGGGGGCTTTTGCTCAGGCCTTTGTGCCGGTGATGTCAGAGTATCGAACCAATGGTTCGCAGGCGGCGGTTAAAGAGTTAGTTGATCGCACCTTTGCCGCCTTAGCGGTTGCTGTGACGTTGGTTACCATGGTTATTATCGCGTTTGCTCCGGCGGTTGGTTGGGTTGTGGCGCCAGGGTATTACGTGAATGCCCCTGAGAAGGCCGCCTTAACCGTTGATCTATTGCGAGTTACGTTTCCTTATTTAGCGTTAATTTCGCTTACGGCGTTTGCAGGTAGTGTGCTCAATGCCTACGATCGTTTCGCCGCCCCAGCGATCACGCCTATATTCTTGAACCTCTGTTTAATAGGAGGGGCGCTGATACTGATACCTATGTATGACGAGCCAGGAATGGCGCTAGCGGTATCAGTATTGATTGCGGGTGTGGTGCAGTTTCTATTTCAGTTACCTTTTTTAAAGCGTATCAATATGTTGCCTCGCCCAACCTTAGATTTAAAGCACGAAGGTGTGCGTAAGGTTGGGGTGTTGATGCTGCCGGCATTGTTTGGGGTGGGTGTTAGTCAGATCAATCTGTTGTTTGATGGCATCTTGGCGTCGTTTCTGCCGGGCGCAGCGGTGTCTTGGTTGTACTATTCAGACCGTATCGCCGAGCTGCCACTGGGTGTTTCGGGTATTGCCATTGCTACGGTTATTTTGCCGTCTTTGTCGCGTATCCATAGTGGTGGTGAAGCAAATCAGTTCTCATCTACCCTTGATTGGGGGCTTAAGTCGGTCATTACCATTGCTATGCCAGCTACGGCTGCAATCTTGTTGATGGCTGAGCCGATGTTGGTCACCTTGTTTCAGTATGGCGAGATGCATAGCGAAGGTATCAGAATGTCATCATATAGTTTGATGGCGTACGGTTTGGGGTTGCCTGCGTTTATGCTGATTAAGGTACTGGCAACGGGGTATTTCTCTCGGCAAGATACCAAGACACCAGTTAAGATCGGTGTGATCGCGATGGTCGCTAATATGGTGGCGAATGTTGCTTTTGTGGTGCCGCTTCATTTCTATTTCGAAATCGGTCATGTTGGTTTGGCGCTAGCAACTGCATTTTCAGCTTGGTTGAATGCGGGGTTGCTATATCGAGGGCTGGTTAAGCAGGGTGTGTATCAGCCTAGTGCATGGGCTGTTTATCTGACTAAGTTAATCATTGCCTCGTTGTTTATGATTGCCTGCTTAGCCGTTCTGCACATGTATTGGGTCGATTGGGCTGATTGGCAGTGGTACGAGCGCGTGTTGAAAATGGGTGTCTCGGTTGTCTTGGGTTTTGGTATTTACAGTTTGGCGATATTCCTGATGCGCGTGCCCCAATACTTAATGAGTTCAAAGCGCGATTAATGCCTAAATTTGACCCCCCAACTATCCCGTTTCTTTGGGTATACTGATGTGTGATTTTTTGCGTCTGAATAATGGTCGGGCGAGCGACTGCGTTAAGCGTAAGGCAATAGGTATTAGGGGTTTGTCGTGTTGATTAGGGGTTTGCACAATTTGGCGGTTCAGCCGTCACCCTGCGTGGCTACTATCGGTAGCTTCGATGGTGTGCACTTGGGTCATCAAAGCTTATTGAAACGCATTGTAGCGATGGCGAAAGACAAAGGTGTGCCATCGGTGGCGATTATTTTTGAGCCGCTGCCAAAAGAATATTTCGGTGCACCCTATCAGCGACTATCTTCTACCCTAGAGCGTATGCGATTGTTGACTGAGCAAGGCATTGATCGCGTCTTTGTGATCGCTTTCAATGCTCAGTTTCAAAGCATGTCGGCAGGGTATTTTATCGATGAGGTGTTGGTGCGCCGTTTGCGTGTTCAGCATCTAGTTGTTGGCGACGACTTTCGTTTTGGCAAAGGGCGTCAAGGCGATTTCGGTATGCTCAAACAAAAGGGCGCTGACAACGGCTTTACTGTAGAAGACAGCGCATCGTTTTGTGTTGGCGGGTTGCGAGTTAGTAGTACTGCGATACGCGATGCGCTTGCTAAGGGGCAGTTAGATGCGGCCGAGGCAATGCTAGGGCGCCCGTACTCAGCCGAAGGCAAGGTTATTTACGGGCGACAGCTGGGCCGAACGATCGGATTTGCAACGGCTAATATCAACCTGAAGGGTAAGCCTTTGCCTTTGTCAGGGGTCTATGCAGTTACAACGCAATACCAAGGGCAAGTGCTAAAGGGTGTTGCCAATGTCGGAATCAAGCCAACGGTTGGTGGCGTAAAACCAACCCTAGAGGTACACCTATTTAATTTTTCAGGTGACCTATACGGCGAGCGCTTAAGAGTTACTTTTAAGCAGTTTATTCGCCCAGAACAAAAGTTTGAAAGCGTTGCGGCGTTGACTCAACAAATTGAGTTAGACGCGCAGCAAGCGAAAGAATATTTAACGGTATAACGATTGATATGAGCAATTACAAAGATACGCTGAATCTTCCGAAAACAGCCTTTGCGATGAAGGCTAACCTAGCCCAGCGCGAGCCACAGATGCTTAAGAAGTGGCAGCAAGATAATCTGTATGCACAGATTCGCGCCGCTCGTGCAGGTAAGCCAAAGTTCATTTTGCACGATGGCCCGCCGTATGCGAACGGCGATATTCATATCGGTCATGCGGTTAACAAAATTTTGAAAGACGTGATCGTTAAGAGTAAAACCCTGAGCGGTTTCGACGCACCTTACGTGCCTGGTTGGGATTGCCACGGTTTACCGATCGAACACAACGTCGAAAAGAAAGTAGGCAAAGCCGGCGTCAAGGTTGATCACAAAACCTTCAGACAAAAGTGTCGCGACTACGCAGAGCGTCAAGTTGCTGGGCAGATGAAAGATTTTGTTCGCTTAGGCGTGTTTGGTGAGTGGGACAACCCCTACAAAACCATGAACTTTGACTTTGAAGCGAACATCATTCGTGCGCTGGGCAAGATCGTTGACAATGGCCATCTCGTAAAGGGCTTTAAGCCGGTTTACTGGAGCGTAGTTGGCGGTTCAGCGCTAGCCGAAGCAGAAGTTGAATACCAAGATAAAACCAGTACCGCGATCGACGTGAAGTTTGCGTTTGCTGATCAAGCCGCTGCTAAAACAGCCTTTGGTACAGACTCGCCCTTAACCTTGAGTGTCATTATCTGGACGACCACTCCATGGACGCTGCCTTCAAACCAAGCGGTATCGATTCATCCAGAATTTGATTACGCAGCAGTGAAAGTAGACTTTGGCGCAGGCGAAGAACTGGTAGTTATCGCAGCCGATATGGTTGAGAGCGTGATGGCTCGCTACGAAGTTGAAAGCTTTGAAGTAGTAGCAACTACTGAAGGCGCTAAGCTAGAAAAAGCACTACTGCAGCATCCTTTTGCTGAACGCCAAGTACCAGTACTTTTAGGTGATCACGTAACCACCGATGCGGGTACTGGTGCGGTACACACCGCGCCTGATCACGGCGTAGAAGATTTCGAGGTGGGTGCTAAATATGGCATCGGCACTATCAATCTAGTTGACGCCAACGGCGTGTTCTTAGAGGGAGCGGGCGAGTTTACCGGCCAACACGTTTACAAAGTAGACGAGCCTGTTGTTGAACGCCTGCAAGCTAATAATGCGCTAGTTAAAGTGGTTAAGTTTGAGCACTCATACCCTCACTGCTGGCGTACCAAAACCCCGTTAATCTATCGTGCTACACCGCAGTGGTTTGTCAGCATGAAAGAGGGTGGTCTATTAGATCAAACACTAGAAGCAGTTAAAAACGTTGAATGGCTACCTGGTTGGGGCGAAGCCCGAATCGAAGGCATGCTTAAATCTAGCCCAGATTGGTGTATCTCGCGCCAGCGTACTTGGGGCGCGCCAATTGCTTTGTTTGTTCATAAGCAAACGGGTGATATCCATCCAAACACCAAAGAGCTTACCGAGCAGGTGGCTAAGTTAGTTGAAAAGAGCGGTATGGACGCTTGGTATGATCTAGACGCTAAAGAGCTGCTAGGTGATGATGCCGAGACCTACCAAAAAGTAACCGACACGCTAGACGTTTGGTTTGATTCAGGCGTAACCCATTATGCGGTGATGGCGGCTCGTGATTACCTAGGTTTCCCTGCAGATCTTTATCTTGAAGGCAGTGACCAGCATCGCGGTTGGTTCCAAAGCTCGCTTAAAACTAGTATCGCAATGAATGGTGTTGCACCGTACAAAACAGTGTTGACCCACGGCTTTACCGTAGACGCTCAAGGTCGCAAGATGTCAAAGAGCGTAGGCAACGTGATGTCACCACAAAAGGTCGTTAACGACCTAGGTGCGGATATTCTTCGTCTATGGGTTGCGGCAACCGACTTTAGTACAGAGATGAGTGTGTCTGACGAGATTCTTCGTCGCTCGGCAGATAGTTACCGCCGCATTCGTAACACTGCTCGCTTCTTGTTAAGTAACCTTGATGGTTTTGACCCAGCTCAGCACCTAGTGCCCGTTGATGAGATGTTAGATCTTGATCAGTGGGTGGTGGCGAGAGCTGCAGAATTGCAAAAAGACATCGTAGCGGCATACGATAGCTATAGCTTGCACGGCATCTATCAGCGTCTTCACAACTTCTGTGTTACTGACCTAGGTGGTTTCTATCTAGATATCATCAAAGACCGTCAGTACACCCTTAAAACTGAATCGCATGCACGCCGTTCTGCACAATCGGCGATGTACCATGTTGCCGAAGCTTTCGTTCGTTGGATTGCACCTATCCTAAGCTTTACGGCTGACGAAATGTGGGGCTTTATTCCTGGCGAACGTGAAGCGAATGTATTTATCTCTGAGTGGTACCAGCTACCAGTAGTAGCCAATGCTGCAATCAGCGGTGACGAATGGGCGATCATTCAGCAGGCTCGCGAAGCGATCAATAAGACGATCGAAGAACAGCGTAAAGCCGGCGTGATTGGCGCAGGTCTTGAGGCAGAAGTAAAACTTTACTGCTCGCCAGCAATCAAAGAGGCATTGGCTAAGTTAGAAAACGAGCTGCGTTTTGTAACCATTACGTCAACCGCCGAACTTTATGATCTTGACGAGGCAGCAGGCGAGGCGTCGATTCTTGACGGTCTTCGTATCGATGTTACTAAGTCAGGTAGCAGCAAGTGTACACGCTGCTGGCATTATGTTGCTGATGTGGGCGAGAACGAAGAGCACCCAGAGCTTTGCGGGCGTTGTGTTAGCAACGTAGCAGGTGAGGGCGAACAACGAGTACATGCATAATATGCGAGCAATAGCCTGGTATGTTTTGGCGGCAGTTATTGTACTGCTAGATCAAGTCACCAAAAACTACATGGTTGCGAATCTTAACTATTCGCAACCTGTGCCAGTAATTGAAGGATTCTTTAACTGGACCCTTTTATACAACAAGGGAGCTGCGTTTAGTATTTTGGCTGATGCAGGTGGCTGGCAACAGTGGTTCTTTATTGGCATTGCAACCATCTTTTCGATTGTTGCTATTGTATGGATTTGGCGTACGCGTAAAGACTTAATCATAGAGCCGTTAGCTGTTGCATTAGTGCTTGGTGGAGCCTTGGGTAACCTCTATGATCGAGCTGTTCTTGGCCATGTAGTCGACTTTATTCAGCTGTACTGGCGTACTAGCTATTTTCCTGCCTTCAACATTGCCGATATGGCGATCACTGCAGGTGCTATCTTGTTGATCATTGATGCACTTCGCGAAACCTTAGGAAGAAAACCTCAATGAGCCAAATTGTTAACCAATGGTCTACCTTAACCATTCGTTTTTCTCTAGCCCTTGAAGACGGTCAGCTAATTGATTCATGCTTTGATGGCGATCCCGCGCGCTTAACGATGGGCGACGGCTCATTGTTACCCGGCTTTGAACGCCAGTTATTGGGTATGTCTGAGGGTGATCGAAAACAAGTAACGATTACTCCTGAAAACGGCTTTGGTCAGCGTAATCGTCTGAACGTGCAGAACATGTCACGCGATCAATTCGATGGCATCGAACTAGAAAAAGGGTTAGTGTTAAGTATTCAAAACGGCGAGTTAGGCGAGTTGCCTGGTATCGTAAGTGACTTTAATGACAAGGTGGTTGAGATCGATTTTAACCATCCGCTTGCCGGGCAAAACCTGTTGTTTGATGTACAAGTAGAAACTATCGAGAATCCAGATAATGCAAATTAGTTTGGCTGCGCCGCGCGGATTTTGCGCGGGTGTAGATCGTGCAATTGATATAGTAAACCGTGCACTAGATCAGTTTGGTGCGCCCATCTATGTGCGCCATGAAGTGGTACATAACAAGTTTGTTGTTGATTCGTTAAAAGAGCGTGGTGCAATCTTTGTTGCCGAGCTAGACGAAGTGCCCGATGATTGTATTGTCATATTCTCAGCGCATGGTGTGTCAAAGGCGGTACAGAATGAAGCAGAGCGCCGTGAGCTAAAGGTATTTGATGCGACATGCCCGTTGGTGACAAAAGTACACATGGAGGTACTTAAGTACTCTCGTGAAGGGTATGAATGTGTCTTGATTGGCCACGAAGGTCACCCAGAAGTTGAAGGCACCATGGGGCAGTTCGACGATAGTTTCGGTGGCAAGATCTATTTGGTTGAAGACGTAGATCAGGTTAATGCGTTACAAGTTCGCAATCCAGAAAAGCTCGCCTATGTTACGCAGACAACCCTGTCGATGGACGACACAGCTGTTGTAATCAATGCACTGCGAGAGCGTTTTGAAGCGATTCAAGGGCCCCGTAAAGATGATATTTGTTACGCCACTCAGAATCGCCAAGATGCAGTGCGTCAGTTGTCGTTAGAGACTGATCTAGTGCTGGTTGTAGGTAGCGTGACTAGCTCTAATTCAAACCGTTTACGCGAATTGGCCGAGCGCTGCGGTGTTACGTCGTATCTAATTGATGGAGCCGAAGATATCGATCCTAAATGGCTAGATGGCGTGAACAACGTAGGTATCACTGCGGGCGCCTCTGCACCAGAAACGCTAGTACAGGATGTCGTTGAGCGAATCGACTTTTTAGCGCCTAAGGGTGCAAAGGTAGAACAGCTTGATGGGATTGAAGAAAATGTACGTTTTAGTTTGCCGCGCGAGTTGCGCGCCTAAGCTATCTTTTCATGCCCAGTTTTTTTAGTTTGTAACGTAGCGATCTAAAGGTTACCCCGAGCGATTCGGCGGTAGCCGTTACGTTATAGCGGTTTTGTTCAAGAGCCCGCTCAATCACAGTACGTTCTACCTGCTCTAGGTAATCTTCTAGATCGCTGATTGAAGATGGAATTGCTGTGGTATCAATATCGGTCGATATAGTCGACATTACTGGTCGGTCGTCAAGTGCTAGGTCGTCAGCCGAAATTAAGTCTTCGTCGCTTAGTGTGTAAGCGCGTTCTAGTAGATTCTCTAACTCGCGAATGTTGCCTTTGAATGGGTAGCACATCAGTGCCTTTTCGGCGTCTTTTGTAAGCCCAATATCAGGGTCGTTTTCAGAAATTCGCGCTAGTATGTGCTTGGCAATTAATAAGATGTCACCGTCGCGATCGCGAAGAGCGGGTGTGCATACCTCGATTACATTTAAGCGATAGTATAGATCGCTTCTAAACTCGCCGGCTTCAACTAGCTCGGCAAGATTTTTGTGACTTGCACTTAATATACGAACATCAACAGGTACTTCGTTGGCAGCGCCTACTGGGCGAACGCGTTGCTCTTGAATCGTTCGAAGCAGTTTGACCTGCATATCAAGGGGCAGATCTGCTACCTCATCTAAAAATAAGGTTCCGCCGTTAGCTGCTTGAAATAGACCCTGTTTGTCATTGTGCGCGCCGGTGAACGAACCTTTTACATGGCCAAAGAACTCGCTCTCTACTAGTTCGCGAGGAATCGCGCCACAGTTAACCGGCACAAATGGGCCGTCGGTTCGGCTGCCTTGACTGTGAATCGATTTGGCGACTAGCTCTTTACCTGTTCCACTTTCACCAAAGATAAATACGGGAGCCTGACTGCGGGCCAGCTTGCGAATCGTTTTTCTGAGTTTAACGATGGCGTCGCTTTCACCTAGAATTTCGGTAGGCTGCTGGGTTGGCTGCTGACTTACCTTAGCAAGGTTCAAAGCATCGGTTACAAGCGCACGTAAGCGCTCAAGGTCGACCGGTTTATTAAGAAAGTCAAATGCACCTGATTTGAGTGCGCTTACTGCTAAATCAGTACTGCCATGGGCCGTGATCGCTGCAACTGGAGTATTTGGATACTGGCTGGCGATGAGCTGAATGATCTCCATACCCGACCCGTCAGGCAGTTTCATATCGGTTAGGCAAAGATCAAACTCTTGCTTCTTTAGGGCCGCCAATGCGTCACTTACATCGCTGGCCAGCACAGTGTTTAAACCAATGCGTGACAGCGTCATATCAAGTAGTGAACGAATATCAGGTTCATCGTCGATAATTAAAACCGATGCGGTCATGATTGGCCCCTATTTGGATGTGCAAACAATATTTCAAAGCAGCTCTCGCCGGCTACAGTTGGGCGGTAGCTTAACTGAGCTTGATTCAGTTCACAAAGGTCTTTGGCGATATATAGCCCTAATCCGGTACCCGTTGACTCGCTAGTATGAAAAGGTTCAAAAATAATTAGGCGCATTTCTTCAGGAATCCCCAAGCCCTGGTCGACGATGCGTAATACCGGGGTATCCATATTTTCGTCGGTGTCTACTTCAAGGCGCAAACTAAAGTGCCCGGTAACCTTTTCACTATGGCGTATCGCGTTTTCAGCTAGGTTGTTTACAACCTGGTTTAGTTGGCCGCGATCAACGTTGACGATGTTGGCGCTAGAGGGGTCAAAGGTTACTTCTAATTCAGCTTGGCCGTGCAATTCTTGAAATTGCTTTACCCATTGGTTAAGCCAATCGTTTAGATCAAAACGTTCAGACTGCGGCGGTTCGCGACGCGAGATGCGCTGCACGTTTTCGATAATGCGGTTAACGCGGTCGGTATGGCGCACCATAATCTCGGTTAGTTGGCGATCATCATTACCCAAGTCTTTACTTTCAGATAGTAGTTGAGCCGAATGTTGGATGGCGCTTAATGGGTTGCGAATTTCGTGGGCGATATTTGCCGCTAAGCTGCCAAGGCTGCGTTGTTTTAGTGACTGTGCTTCTTGGTTGAGCTGACGAACATCCTCGATAAACACTAAGAGATCGCCGTCACTGTTGTTGATAATCGAAAAGCTCATCTTAATCGGTGGCATTCCTGCTTTAGGAATAAACACCTTAGAATGGTGAACCGGCGCCTGTTGGTAGGATTGGTGATGACGATACAGTTCGGGTGAGTCATCAATTGCGATATCGCCGTTGATAGGTAAGCCAAGTAACTTTTTTGCCGATCGGTTGATCAGTTTAATCTCGCCCGTTTTACTAAGTACGATTAATCCAGTGCGCAAGCGACGCACAATCAGTTCGTTTAATTGGTTGATACTTTGTACTTTACTAGCGAAGCGCTCAACCTCTTGTTGCGATCGACTAATGCGCTGCGACAGATATCTAAAGGTGACGGCCACGAAGAAAAAGAGCAGACCTAAAAGACCGGCGTTAAATACTTCACGTGTCGAGCTTTCGCCAGCAAGGTATGGGCCTAGATAAACCTCGATAAAGAGGCCAAAGGTAGCAAGCGACGCAATCAATAATGCTAGTTGGCCGGCTAGCATAATGCCAGCGGCTGCCACTACCATGCCTAACAACGGCGCGATACCTGAGGATAATCCACCCGCTGCGTGCATAATTAGCGATAGCGAAACAATGTCTAGTACTAGGTGGGTAGTGATTTGCGATACGCTTGGCGGGTGCAAGCGATCAAATTGCTGGCTTAATCCAACGACAGCGATGATTAGAAAGAGGCCGGTGCCTATCCAAAAAAGCCCTGACTGCAAATCAGATGTCCACATCGAGGTAACCCCCGAGGTATGGAGAATCACTAGCAATACCGCCAGAACAAAGCGGTATACGCAATAAACTGCAAAACTGCGGGTCTTTTCGGTCAAAACTGAACGGTGTGTGATCATGGCAAGCTTCTTATTTTATGCAACCAGTATACCTATGTGAAATTGACTTTGCTAAGGCGTGATGATTCTACGACAATATACCCAAGTGAATTGAGCAAAGAATATGACTCAGATTGTATTAGCGGCCGCACAGGCCAACCCTCATGTCGGCGATATACCCGGCAATACCAATAAAGTTATTGAGCTAAGCCAGCAGGCGGCTAGTCAAGGGGCGCACGTTATTGTGTTTCCTGAATTGATGTTAACGGGCTACCCACCAGAAGACCTGTTACTGCGCCCAAGTGTACGTTTGCGTATAGATCACGCCCTAGCAGAGCTATGTAACGCAAACTTACCTATTGCTATTGTCGTGGGCTACCCTAAGCGTCTAGACACTGGCGAGCTCTATAACGCAGCAGGCGTCATCGTAAACGGCAAGTTGGTGGGCGAATATTTCAAGCATGCTCTACCTAACTATCAGGTGTTTGACGAAGAGCGGTACTTTACGGCAGGTAGCGAAGCCTTTGTTTTTGAGCACCTTGGTATCAAGTTTGGTCTAACCGTTTGCGAAGATATTTGGCAGAGCTCGCCGGCTCATTTAGCTGAGCAGGCCGGTGCACAGGTTATCCTTAATCTTAACGCCTCGCCATTTCATCGTGGTAAGCAGGCCGAGCGAGAATCGGTGGTTGCTGAACGCTGTGCAGAAACAGGTTGCCCAGTGTTTTATGTTAACCAAGTGGGTGGCCAAGATGAATTGGTATTTGATGGTGGTTCATTCTTATCGATTGGCGGCGAAGTTGTAGCGCGCAGTAGTGCGTTTGACGAAGAGCTTTCGCTGACAACCTTGAATGCCATCGATGGTACATATAGTGCCGAAGGTGCGGTTAAGTCTTATCAAGAAGATTTAGAAAGTGTCTACAACGCATTAGTGACCGCAACGCGCGATTACGTCAATAAAAATGGCTTTAAGGGCATTGTGTTAGGGTTGTCGGGCGGTGTTGATTCGGCGTTAACACTAGCGGTAGCAACCGATGCCTTGGGCCCAGAGCGCGTACAGGCAGTAATGATGCCGTTTAAGTACACGGCGCAGATTAGTCTAGATGATGCCGAAGAAGAGGCTGAGCTGTTAGGCGTTGATTACAAGGTCATACCGATCGCCCCAATGTACGAAGCCTTTGTCAGCTCACTAGAGGGCGAGTTCGAAGGTTTGCCGGTAGATACCACTGAAGAGAATATCCAAGCGCGCTGTCGTGGCACGTTGCTAATGGCGATATCAAACAAAAAGGGCGTGCTCGTTTTAACCACGGGCAATAAGTCTGAGATGGCTGTTGGCTATTCGACGCTCTATGGTGATATGGCTGGTGGCTATGACGTGCTAAAAGACGTTGAAAAAACACTGGTGTTTGATCTGTGTTGGTATCGAAATACCTTAGGTTATGTGATTCCTGAGCGTGTAATCACTCGCCCACCATCAGCTGAACTTCGCCCAGACCAGGTAGATGAAGATAGCTTGCCACCCTACGATGTACTCGACGAGGTGCTTCGTTACTATGTAGAGCAAGATATGAGCGCTGAAGCGATCATTGCTAAAGGCTTTGAAAAAGAGATGGTGATGCGCATTATTCGTTTAGTCGACTTAAACGAATACAAACGTCGTCAGGCTCCTATAGGTGCACGTATTACGGCCCGAGGTTTTGGTCGCGATCGTCGCTACCCGATTACCTCAGGCTGGAAGGCCGGCGTTTAATAAACGGTCGAAGTAAAAAAAAGCCCCTACATGCAGGGGCTTTTAAGTATCTAGTAGTCGTAATTAACGACGTGGCGCATTCTCGCGAGAGTCAAAGCCAGGGGGCTCTGGGCGATCAGCCAAGCCAAACGTCATCTGGTTTAACCAACTGCGATTGTTCGCATCGATTTGGCGATATTTAAAGTTGCCATCGCTATCAAGAGCATAGTGATCTGGGTAGTTCAGACGCAAGGTGGCTAGTGCGTCTTCTGCTAGGTCGTCCATATCAAGTAGCTTGTAGGCTTGAACCATGGTTGCAAGACCGTCACCAACTGCAGGAGTGCGCTGAAAGTTTTCAACCACAAAGCGGCCGCGGTTGGCTGCGGCTAAATAAGCACCACGCTCAAAGTAGTAACTAGCCACGTTAATCTCGTAACGCGCTAAAATATTACGTAGGTTGATCATGCGCTTTTCAGCGTCAGCTGCATACTGGCTATCTGGGTAGCGAGCTAGCAGTTGCGAAAAGTGTGCAAATGACTCGCGAGCGGCGCCGGGGTCACGTTTAGCCGAGTCGGTCGGAAAGAAGCGGCCAGCAAAGCTAGAGCTTTTAGTGTAAGCGGCTAGGCCTTTCATGTAATAGGCGTAGTCAACGTTTGCATGCTGAGGATGCAGACGAATAAAACGGTCAGCCGATGCGGTTGCTAGATCGGGCTCAAAGTTTTGGTAGTACGCATAAATAAGCTCTAATTGAGCTTGCTCTGCGTAGCGGCCAAATGGGTAGTTTGACTCAATCGCTTGTAATAATTGGATGGCGGCATCATATTGGCTCGCCTTAAGCTTAGAGCTTGCTCTGTCGTAGAGCATACGCTCGCCCATGTCTGCGGTTGGGTTCTCGGTTTCTTCGTTAGAGGAACATCCGGCAAGGGCTACTGCAAATGCGAGCGCGAAGTATTGGATAAAACGCATACTACTCTCTTATAGTGTTTAGTGTCGGTATTTAAGCACAGCCCCCACCTTGTTTAAAGGGCTGTATCAACGCAAAAGGAGCGTTATATGGATGATGGCGAGTTAGACATAGATCTAACTGCAATAGTTCCCGATGAATTAAGCGGTAAACGCTTTGACGCAGCTGCCGCCCAGCTGTTTAGTGATTTTTCTCGAGGACGCATTCAAGAATGGATCAAAAGTGGCGCGCTGACCCTTGATGGGGCTGCCGATAAGCCAAAAGTAAAGGTATATAGCGAACAGGTGTTGTCGCTAAAAGCCAAGCTAGAAGTGGCCGAAGATGCTAAACCTGAGCCAGTAGATTTTGAAGTGGTGTACGAAGACGAGCACCTAGTAGTGGTCAATAAGGCCGTTGGGCTAGTGGTTCACCCCGGTGCGGGTAATCCTAACGGTACGCTGCTTAATGGCCTTTTGTACCGTTATCCAGAGCTTGCTAACGTACCACGAGCAGGAATTGTGCATCGATTAGACAAAGATACCAGTGGTTTGATGGTGGTTGCGCGCACATTGCAGGCGCACACAAGTCTAGTGGCTCAGTTACAGGCGCGCACCGTTGATCGTCGCTACGAGGCGATTGCCGAAGGCACCATGACCGGTGGCGGAGTAATCGAGAAAAACCTGGGTCGCCACCCGACACAGCGCACCAAGATCGCTGTAGTCAAAACAGGCGGGCGAGAAGCGATTACTCACTACCGTGTAATCGAGCGGTTCGACGCCTACACGCATGTCGAACTTAAGCTACAAACGGGTCGTACCCACCAGATTCGTGTGCACATGGCTGATTTAGGCTACCCATTATTGGGTGACCCTGTTTATGGTCGGGGTGTGCGTTTTCCGAAAGGCGCTAGCCCAGAATTAAAAGAAGCTATTTCTGCTTATCGCCACCAAGCGCTGCATGCCTTTAGTTTGGGGTTTGAACACCCCGCGACGGGCGACCAAGTTGAATGGGAAGTAGACACCCCAGACGACATGGCTTATTTTTTAAGCTTACTCATCGACGAATAGGTCTTATCTATGCAGCCATTTGAATACCAAGGCCCAAAGGGCACCGTTCGATGGCTGCACACTACCCGCGACCAAGGTAATCTTGGTTTGCATGTGGGTGATGACCCCATTGTCGTTAATAAAAACCGCGCAAAACTCGCTCAACTAATGGGTACAGATATCCAATGGCTTAATCAGGTGCATGGCGATGTTGTATTGCCTGCGGGTGAGTTAAGCGACGCCCCCGACGCCGATGGCCTATATATTGGGCCTGGTATCGAAACGGCTGCGGCGGTGATGACCGCCGATTGTTTAAGTGTGGTGATCTTCAGCGAACAAGGCAACGAAGCGGGTGTTGTACATGCCGGTTGGCGTGGCTTGGCAGCAGGCATCATTGCACGGCTTTTGGGGCAGTTTGAGGGGCGTGATCTAAGGGCGAGTTTAGGGCCTACACTTTGTCAAAAGCATTTTGAAGTGGGCCCCGAAGTAGAAGAAGCCTTTGTTGCATTAATGGGCGGCAGTGCTAACTATGCCTTTATTGACTCGCCCAATGCAGGTAAGCGATTAGGCGATTTACATCAATTAGCCTCAATGCAACTGGGGGCCTTTGGTGTTGAGATTATTGATGAGTCACCATTGCCCTGTACCTACTGCACACCACAACAGTATTTTAGCTATCGCCGAGATCAACAAACGGGGCGACAGGCATCGATTGTTTCAATCAGGGGTTGAAATCAAATAACCTGACCTTATATAGGGTTTATGAGTTATTTATTTTATTAATGAGGCCCTTTTATGCGAATGGACAAACTTACTAGCCAACTTAAGGCTGTATTGTCAGATGCCCAGTCGATTGCGACGGGGCAGGATCACACTCAAATTGATATCGAACACCTATTAGCGGCACTGATTTCGAACAGTCAGGGCACTGCTGCACAGGTGCTGCAGCGAGCTGGTGCAAACGTCAGCGGCTTAGCTGAAAAACTAAACCAAAATCTAGCTAATAAAGCGCAGGTAAACTCGCCCACAGGCGAAGTCACCATGAGTAACGACGCCATCAAGTTGTTAAATATGGCTGATCGTCAGGCACAGCAGTGGGGTGACGAATTTATCAGCAGTGATGCATTGCTAGTGGCAGCCTTTGATACGGCGCCCGCATCAAAGTTAATGAAAGAGTTTGCTAATAAGCAACAGGTAGAACAGCAGGTACAAGCGATGCGTGCAGGCGGTAATGTCGATAGCGAGGGCGCCGAAGAAAACCGAGAGGCGCTAAATAAATACACCCTAGACCTAACCGAGCGTGCCGAGCAGGGCAAGCTAGACCCAGTGATTGGTCGTGACGAAGAGATTCGCCGCACGATTCAGGTATTGCAGCGCCGTACCAAAAACAATCCTGTTTTGATTGGTGCCCCGGGTGTTGGTAAAACCGCAATCGCCGAAGGTCTTGCTCAGCGTATTATTGATGGTGAAGTGCCTGAAAGCCTGCGTTCAAAAAAGGTATTGTCGCTAGATATGGGTGCCCTGGTTGCTGGCGCAAAGTTTAGGGGCGAGTTTGAAGAACGTTTAAAAGCAGTACTTAAAGAGTTGTCTCATCAAGAAGGTCAGGTGATTCTGTTTATCGACGAGTTACACACGATGGTGGGTGCTGGCGGTGGTGACGGTGCGATGGACGCCGGCAACATGCTAAAGCCTGCGCTAGCCCGTGGTGAGTTGCATTGTATCGGTGCAACTACCTTAGATGAATATCGTCAGTATGTTGAAAAAGATGCAGCACTAGAGCGTCGCTTTCAAAAAGTACTGGTAGATGAGCCATCTGAAGAAGATACCATCGCCATTTTGCGTGGCTTGAAAGAGCGCTACGAAGTGCACCATGGCGTCGATATCACTGACCCAGCGATTGTGGCGGCGGCGAAGTTGAGTCAGCGTTACATTACTGATCGCAAATTGCCCGATAAGGCAATCGATCTTGTAGATGAAGCGGCTAGCCGTATTCGCATGGAGATAGATTCGAAGCCCGAGTCGATGGATCGTCTCGAGCGCCGTTTAGTGCAGCTAAAGATCGAGCGCAAAGCGATCGAAGATGACAACGAACCAGCAACGATTGCCCGCAAGGCTGATCTGGATGCCGAAATCGAAACCCTAGGCTCAGAGTTCGCAAGCCTTGAAGAGCTATGGCGCGCAGAAAAACTCGCCGTAACTGGCAGCGCGCAAATCAAAGAGCAGTTAGACGCGGCGCGTACCGAATTAGACGCTGCCCGTCGAGCAGGTGATCTAAATAAGATGGCCGAGCTGCAGTATGGTTTGATTCCTAAGCTTGAGGCAGATATTGCGGCTAGCGAAAACACGCAGGTGACCGAAACTAAGTTATTGCGCAACAGAGTTACTGAAAACGAAATCGCTGAAGTAGTTAGTAAGTGGACGGGCATTCCTGTTGCCAAGATGATGGCTAGCGATCGCGAAAAACTATTGCAGATGGAGCAACACCTAGGCGAGCGCGTGATGGGGCAAAAGCCTGCGATTGAAGCGGTGAGTAAATCGACCCGCCGTTCACGCGCCGGGCTAAGCGACCCATCTCGCCCTAACGGTAGCTTCTTGTTCTTAGGCCCAACAGGTGTGGGTAAAACTGAGCTGTGTAAAGCTTTGGCTGAGTTTTTGTTTGATACCGAAGAAGCCATTGTACGTATCGATATGAGCGAGTTTATGGAGAAACACTCGGTGGCTCGTTTGATCGGTGCCCCTCCTGGCTATGTAGGTTACGAAGAAGGCGGCTATTTAACCGAAGCTGTTCGTCGTAAGCCCTATTCGGTAGTGCTGTTAGACGAAGTAGAAAAGGCACACCCTGATGTGTTCAATATTTTGTTGCAGGTATTAGATGATGGTCGTCTAACTGATGGCCAAGGCCGTACGGTTGATTTTAGAAATACATTGATCGTTATGACCTCGAATCTAGGGTCGCACATTATTCAAGAGAAACAGCAGGCGGGCGAAGGCTACGACGCGATCAAAGATGCAGTGATGCAGGTGGTTGAACAACAGTTTAGACCCGAGTTTATTAACCGCATCGATGAGACCGTGGTGTTCGAAGCACTGAGCAAAGAGCAGTTAGCCGGTGTAGCTAAGGTGCAGCTAGGTAGCTTAATCAAGCGTTTGGCGGCGAACGATATCTCGTTGTCAGTGAGTGATGAGGCACTGTCATTGTTGGCCGACCACGGTTATGACCCAGTGTACGGTGCTCGCCCATTGAAGCGAGTGATTCAGCGCGAGCTAGAAGACCGCATTGCTGATAAGTTGCTGGCGATGGATAGCACCGCAGGGGCTAAGGTAATGGTTAACATTGATCAAGGATTGATAAATGTTGAGGTTCATTAACGTAACTATATATCGTTAAAGGGCGAGTATGTACTCGCCCTTTTATTTCATAGATTACAAATTATCAACATCAAGCGGTGCTGAGTCTGTGCGAATTATCTCGCGGACGTCGACAGAATCGTAACCGTCAAAGTCTGGGAAGAAACGGTTTTGAGTAACGCGATATAAGTTGCCTTTAACCTCGCCTAGGTCCCATTGACGAACGTCTAAATAACCATAGTCGTTATAAGTCATTTGAAATTTACCTTCTACCACGTCCCAAGTGGTGTTTCTAATGAAGACTTCATCAATTGTAATCTCGCCGTCTTCATTGCTGTCGTATGCTGACACTTGGCGGCTAGTTTTATCAGCGAATACTTCAAGCCACCAGTAGTTTAGTGGGCCATTCTGGAACGTAGATTGGTCGTAGAAATATACACCTACGGCAGTTTCTTCAGTAAATTGTAACTGTTGATTACTGATTACACCGTCGCTAGTCCATATTTCCCGATGGTCTCCGTTCACTAATTCGGCCGAGTAGTGGTCTCCAGTGGTATCAGCAGTACGAATGGTTAGATCGTACTCACCTACCTGTATCTGTAGGTCTTTACCTGCATAGTTCCAAGTAAAGTCGGTTTCAGAGTATTGGAGATAGCCTGTTCCGTCAGTATTGAAGGTAAATATATCGCCGCTAGTACCATAGTACGTGTAAGGAATAAGAGCAGTTCCTAATGTACGTGTGAATGGGAGCATTGTTGTAGCGAAGTCAGTTACATTTATCGCTGGTGTAAGTGACTCTGGAACTACTTTCCACATTTCGCTAGATGCAGTTTCAGAATCTACCAGGTGAGGAAGATCATCATGGTATTTAGAAGACGACGTAATGTTTACGCGCCACGTTTCGCCAATATCATTGTTCGAAAGTCGTTTGATGCTATATGTTTGAATGCAATCACATGAGTAGCTTTCGTTAACGCCTGAATCGGGATTGTAGACTTCTCTGCTATCAATAATCCAATTGAGTGTCAAAGTCGATCCATCGAAGTTGTAATTGCCGCTGGCGATACCGAATTCAAAAGTGCCATCGTTAGCTAGTTCTACTACACCTTGTGTCCATAGAGGAGCTGGTTGGTAGTAGTAGGTGCTCTCTAATTCCCACTCGGTTTCATCTACCAGTTTAGGGTCTTGAAGAATCTCTTCTTGTGCTTCTTTGAATTCATCAGTGTTGTTAACGTAAGTCACGTACTGGGTAAGTGCCTCGGCAGACTGAGCTAGCTCTAAAGTTGTTTCTGTGCCATCAGGCAGTGATAGGCTGTCATCACCGGCGCTCTTATCGATCGCGACTTTAATGGCAGTTGCTACTGTTAGTACTTCTTGGTAGTCAACTTGATCTAGCGTCTCGAAATATTCTTCAGTCGACGTAAATGGTTGGCCGTCATTTTTAAGAAGCGCAAGTGCGTACTCGGCTGTTGATATGTTAGTAATTTTAACTGCATTAGAATCAGATTCGTCGAGAACACCGTCATCGCCAGCAGTTTCTACTAGGTCGGTTACAGTTCCTAACACACTGATTAGGCCGGCGTTTGCCTGAGTATCAACACCTTGGGCTGTCAATGTGATAAGAGAGTCGGCAGTCGAGTCGTCAAATGCGACTTCAATAGTATAAAGACCGTTGGCATCCGCAGTGGCAGTTACGCCAACGTCTTTACCATTGATTTGCACGGTGATCTGGGCGTTACTAATAGGCGAATCGGTAGCGATACCTGAAAAGGTTACTGGCATTGTGATTTGCGAAATTAGTACTTGTGCTGTTGCTGTGACCGTGTCTCCATCGGCATCTGATACAGTAATTTCAAACGTAGCCTGCTCATCTTGAGTTGTTTCAGGCGCCGTTATTTCGATCTCAGAATCGCTAACTACAGAGTAGTCTAGATCGATGCCATCGATTTGCTTCCAGGATACGTTTGCAATCGATTGACCCTGAGGGTCGATACTAGCGCTGATAGTGCCTGAATCTTTCTCTTCGATAGTTAGAGAGGTAGCTGAAATGATTGGGCTTACAGATTCTACGGTAAATGACGCGCTTTCAGTGGTAGATTGACCGTGAATATCTGTCGCAGTTACCTCAACGGTTACCACATCGGTTTCGTCTTGGGTAACAGCAGGGGCTTTAAATAGTGCGCTGTTGCCAGTAACACTAGTTATCGCGGTATTTCCTTCAGTAACTCGCCAGCTAATGTCAGTGATCTCAGATTCACTTGTAATAGTCGGTGTTACCGTTACTCCACTTAATTCGCTAACGGTCGACCCTGACATGGTGATCGACGGCGGCGTAGGCAATGAGTCATCATTACAAGCAGTTAATGCCGTTAAGCTAGCAAGCGCAGCAGCCAGTTTTAGTTTTTGCATTAAAATTGTTCTCCTAACAGATTGTGAATGCATGATTTTATTATGTGAACCGATTCACATTGGTGCGCAGGGGATGTTACAGGGTTGTTCTTTTCTTTAAAAGTATGGACCAGCTTGAAATCTCAAAATTAGCCCCTATATAAAGGTTAAGACCTATTAGGAGCATTCTATGCCTTTACTACTGTTGTTTATTTTGGTGCCAATCATCGAGATCTGGGTATTGATCGAGGTGGGCAGCGCAATTGGTGCTTTGCCAACGATTTTCTTAATTCTTGCAACAGCCTTTATCGGCCTTGCTCTGCTGCGTCAGCAGGGCTTTTCGACCCTGTTTAGAATGCAGCAACGCATGAATTCAGGCGAATTACCTGCCTCAGAAATACTAGAAGGTGTGGTGTTGGCGGTAGGCGGCGCATTGCTATTGACCCCCGGGTTCGTCACCGATGCTATCGGTTTTATGTGTTTGATTCCTGTAACCCGCAAAATGATGATCGCCAAAGCCATGGCGGGCGGCCTAAAAATGCAGGGTTTCTCGGCGCAATATCATAGCTCTAGTCAGCACTCGCATACCTCTCAGGGGCAAAGCCATCGCCCAACTGTCATCGATGGCGAGTTTGAGCGCGAAAAAGACTAAAAAATTTACAGTTTGGGGGTTGAAGCTTATTAACTCGCCCCCAAATACAGTTCATCAAATAAATTTGGGCGAGTTTAGCTCGCCATTAACCCATTGAAATAAAGAGATTGTTTGGAGTTACCAACATGAAAATTCGTCCTTTACACGATCGCGTTGTAGTACGTCGCCAAGAGGAAGAGCAGCTATCAGCCGGTGGCATCGTGCTACCAGGCTCAGCTAAAGAAAAGCCAAACCAAGGCGAAATCGTTGCCGTAGGTGCTGGCAAGCTACTAGAGAACGGTGACGTTCGTGAGTTAGCCGTTAAGGTTGGCGACAAGGTTGTATTTGGCCCATACGCAGGCAACAACACTGTGAAGATCGACGGCGAAGAGCTGATCATCATGAGCGAAGGCGAAATCTACGGTGTAATCGAAGCTTAATCGCTTTGACCCCATAAAGAATAAACGAATTAGTTAAAGGTATTTAAAAATGGCTAAAGACGTAAAATTTGGTGATGACGCTCGCGTACGTATGCTAGCTGGCGTTAACATTCTTGCAGACGCAGTAAAAACCACTCTAGGCCCTAAAGGCCGCAACGTAGTTCTAGAAAAGAGCTTCGGTGCACCAACCATCACTAAAGATGGTGTTTCTGTTGCTAAAGAGATCGAGCTTGAAGACAAGTTCGAGAACATGGGCGCACAGATGGTTAAAGAAGTAGCTTCTAAAGCGAATGACGACGCAGGTGACGGTACTACCACTGCCACCGTTCTAGCGCAGTCTATCGTAAACGAAGGTCTAAAAGCTGTTGCAGCGGGCATGAACCCAATGGATCTTAAGCGCGGTATCGACAAGGCAGTAGTTGCTGCAGTTGCAGAAATCAAAGCGATGTCTGTGCCTTGTGCTGACAACAAAGCGATTGCTCAGGTAGGTACTATCTCTGCAAACAGCGACGAAGAAATCGGTAACATCATCGCAGAAGCGATGGAGCGTGTTACTACCGAAGGTGTAATCACTGTAGAAGAGGGCAGCGGCCTAGAAAACGAACTAGATGTTGTAGAAGGCATGCAGTTTGACCGTGGTTACCTATCGCCATACTTCATCAACAACCAAGACAACATGAGTGTTGAAATGGACGCACCGTTCATTCTATTGGTTGATAAAAAGATCTCTAACATCCGTGAACTTCTGCCAGTACTTGAGCAGGTTGCTAAGGCTTCTAAGCCACTAGTAATCATCGCTGAAGACGTAGAAGGCGAAGCACTAGCGACCCTAGTTGTAAACAACATGCGTGGTATCGTTAAGGTAGCAGCTTGTAAGGCACCAGGTTTTGGTGACCGTCGTAAAGCAATGCTAGAAGACATCGCTATCCTAACCGGTGGTACTGTAATCTCTGAAGAAGTGGGTCTAGACCTAGAAACCGCTACTCTAGAGCACCTAGGTACCGCTAAGCGCGTTACCATGAACAAAGAATCAAGCACTGTAATCGATGGCGCTGGCGACCCAGCCAACATCACTGCACGTGTTGGTCAGATTCGCGCACAGATCGAAGAAACCTCAAGCGACTATGATCGCGAAAAACTACAAGAGCGTGTAGCTAAGCTAGCTGGCGGTGTTGCAGTAATCAAAGTAGGTGCTTTGACTGAAGTAGAAATGAAAGAGAAGAAGGCGCGTGTTGAAGACGCACTTCACGCTACTCGCGCAGCAGTAGAAGAAGGCGTTGTTGCTGGTGGTGGTACTACCCTAGTACGCGTTGTTGCGGCGATCGAAGGCAAGGTTGAAGGTGCTAACGAAGACCAAAATCACGGTGTTGCAGCAGCACTTCGTGCGATGGAAGGCCCAATGCGTCAAATCGTCTCTAACGCCGGTGGCGAGCCATCAGTGGTTGTAGACAAAGTGCGTAACGGCGAAGGTAACTTTGGTTACAACGCAGGTTCTGGCGAGTACGGCGACATGCTAGAGATGGGTATTCTTGACCCAGCTAAGGTTACTCGTACAGCACTTCAGGCGGCAGCGTCTGTTGCTGGCCTAATGATCACCACTGAAGCAATGGTTGCTGACAAGCCTTCTGAAGGCGGCGCTGCAGCTATGCCAGACATGGGTGGTATGGGCGGAATGGGTGGCATGGGCGGCATGATGTAAGCCAAGCCTAAACCCTACGCTTAACGCGTAACAAGAACCCGATTGGCGAAAGCTGGTCGGGTTTTTTTGTGTTTTCAATTTGTCGACATACGCCAATGCTCTACTAGACTTTAAGGGTCAAAAATAAGGAGCTAGGGATGGCTGTCAGATTCTTATCACTATTGTTGGTGTTGTTCATTTCGGGATGTAGTAACGACAACGGCACAACCCAACCACCGGTTGTTAATCCACCTCAGATACCCACAGCAGACCTGCCGATAGCCGATGCAGGCCATTCGATGCAGCTTCGCCAGGGCGCAACAGCGGTGTTAAACGGCAGTGGGTCGTATGACCCTAATGGCGCTAAGCTAACCTATCAGTGGTCAATTGTAAGTGCGCCCGCTGGCAGCACCAGTGCTTTGTCTGATAGCACTAGTGTGTTCCCTAGTATTTATTTGGATGTTGTGGGCGATTACCAGTTTGAGTTGGTGGTCAACAACGGCACAGATGATAGTAAGCCATCGACTGTGACCATCAGTGATTCTGATTCGGTACCCGTGGCGAACGCTGGCTACGACCGTCAATTTTCTGGCACCCAATCGATTACGCTAGATGGTAGTCGCAGTTTTGATAGTGATGGCGATGCACTGACTTTTCGATGGTCTATTACCTCATCACCCTCTGGCAGTAGTGCAGCACTCGCCCGCGATAACACCCCCTTTGCGGTGTTAACCCCCGATGTTGCGGGGCAGTACGAGATCGAACTGATTGTTAACGATGGCAAGGTCGACTCGGCTCCCGACACAGTGATCGTTACCGACCAGAACCTAGCACCGATTGCAAATGCGGGGTTGGACACAACTTTTTCGGTGGGTATGCCTGTGGTGTTAGATGGGTCTGGCTCGTTTGATGGCGATGGCGATGCACTAACCTATCAATGGCAGTTGGTGACGCAACCTAGTGGCTCGACGGCATCACTTGTTGGCGATACAACGCTACATCCACAACTAACTCCCGACGCGGCGGGCGATTATGTTATTTCGTTGGTGGTGAATGATGGTATTAGCGACAGTGGCGTTGATACAGTGACACTGCGTAATGCAGATCACATTCCGGTAGCCGATGCAGGTAGAAATTTGTCTGTCGCGACCGGCTCGCGTGTTCAAATAGATGGCACCGGCTCGTATGATGCTGACGGTGATAGCCTAACGCCAAGATGGTCAATCACCAGCAAGCCTGCTAACTCTTTAGCTCAGCTATCAGACACTGCAACCTTTCACCCGTATTTTATTGCTGATGTAGACGGTGATTATGTGGTGCAGTTAATCGCTTACGATGGTAGTCATTTAAGTACGCCTTCGATCGCGCGGATATCATCTAGTGCCGGGGGCGCATCAAACAGTTCAAACCTTCGACCTATCGCCCATGCAGGCAGTGCCCAAAGTGTTTCTATTGGACAGGTGGTGCATCTAGATGGTTCAGGTTCGTACGACCCAGAAGGCGCTGCTATAACGTACCAATGGTCGATCTTGTCAGCTCCTGCGGGCAGCACGGCGAGTTTATCTAGCACGACCATAGCGTCGCCAGATATCACCCCCGACGTTGCCGGTTCGTTCTTATTGCAATTGGTTGTCTCTGATGGTTCGCAATCGAGCACGCCTAGCACCGTATTGATTACCGACGTTAATCTGCCGCCTGTAGCTAAGGCGGGAAATGATCAGTCGGTAGCCACCGGTGCAACGGTTACGTTAAATGGCGCGACATCGTCTGATCCAGAGGGAGGTACATTAACCTATAGTTGGTCGTTTATTTCTAAACCGATTTCAAGCACAGCAGCACTCGCAAATAGCAGTGCTGCAAGTACGACCTTTAATGCTGATGTCACTGGCGATTATGTAGTGCAGCTGCAGGTGACTGATGCCTTTGGGTTGACCAATACAGACGTCGTTATTGTGCGTGATGGTGCGAGTAATACGATTCCGGTGGCCGTCGCCAATGCGGCGAATCCTGGGCAAGATTATTTTGTATCGCTGAATACTGCGACAACTTTACAGGGCAGCGCAACCGATGCAGATGGTGATAGCCTTAGTTACAGTTGGTTATTGGTCAGTAAGCCTGCTGGTAGCAGCGCAGCGCTTAGTAATACAACAACGTTAACTCCGAGTTTTACCCCTGACGTTGATGGTGATTATGTTATCCAGCTCTTCGTAAGTGATGGGCAAAGCACGAGTATTCCTGATGTGGTTGTATTGCATCGCACGCTTAAGAATTTAAAACCGGTTGCAGTCAACTCAACACCGCTGACTGGCATTACAGCTCGTCAGGTCACGTTAGACGGTTCTAATAGTAGCGACCCGAATGGTGATGCACTTACTTTTAGGTGGGCTTTGACGCCGCCGCAGGGTAGTACGTCAACGCTTAGCAGTGCCACAGCGAATATGCCTACTTTTGTGCCAGATATCGCGGGTAACTATCTTGTTAGATTGGTTGTTTCTGATTTAGTGCTAAGTAGCGATCCTATTTCATTCACCATTGTAGTGACAGACCCGCCTCCGGGTAGTGCGATTGCGTTACCAATTGGGCACAATTTATTGTCGATTTCACCTGAGGGTGGTCAATACAATGTCGGCTTGGTGTATTCAGTGCGTGAGAGCGACTTTTCATCGACAACCGATGTAGTGAACTTGGGTGGTGTTCCAGGATTTGCACTAATGGTACCTACGCAGAGCTTAGTGGTGCATCCTAACAATGGTAAGGCTTATGGTTTGATGACAGAGGTGGGCCTGTATGACAATGGTGCAGTGATTGAGTACGACCCTGCCGCGGGGCAGGTTAAGCACTATACAAGTATTCCAAAAGATGATGTTGGTGGCTATTCCACTAGAAACTTTACATCGCGCTTGCTATTTCATCCCGATGGTAAGTCGGCTTATGCATACTCCCGTGATGGCGGCTGGGGAAATGCTGGTGTGCTAATTCATATCAACTTTGACGAAACCTCGTCTAACTATAAAGAGGTCAGGGTAATAGCCGAGGTTGGCAGTCCATTTGGGGCTTTTCCTGGCACGACAAAGAATATTCGCACCAAGCTTCTTTGGAGCGAGGACAACAGTATTCTTGCAGTGTTTCCGAAGGGGGCATTTATCGTAGAGCTGCCTGCGATCGAGTTTGTCGCGCCAACGCCGATTTCAGGTTCTAGTGCTAATTGGGGAGTAGCTTGGAATAAAAAAATATTCTCTAACCAGGTAGAGGCGTCAGGTAGATTTTTGGCTTATGAACGCAGCACCACGAATTTAGTGATGACCCAAGAGTACAGAAGTACGTTTTTCTCGCTCGCCGTAAGGGGCGGCGGCGGAACTGTCGGAGAAGAGATAAGAAATTGTTTCACGGGGGTCGGAGCGGTTCAGTGGGGCGCAACCGATGTCTATGTGCCCTGTGAAGGTACATCAAGCGAACCAGATAGGCCTGCATTATTTAAAACGAACTTTTCGGTGGTTTCAGGGTCTGCAGTGCAAACGTTTGGGCAACTTGATTCGTCTGATATCACAGGAGTTATTCCATCAAGGTTTTTAGATAAACTTTATTTAACAACTTACTTCGACCAAGCTACCTCAATCTTGACGTCAACTTCGGTACAGAATATTTACCCCGTAGTACCTCGCCCTAAGGTAGTCGACATCGAAAAAGGCACATACGTTTACCGAGCATTAATAGAGGGTGACGCGGCTGTTGGTGGTGAAAGAGGCATCTTGTTCTTTGGCGATGCAGCTGCGTTTAGTGAAGTGACCGATGGTGCCGGCGGTGTAACCTCGACGCAGGTAAATGATCAGTATGTAAGTGTGTTCAGTTTCGATGGCGGCATCTATGGTAGAGGAGCGATCCTCGAACACGATCGTGTCACCGGTAGTTCGAAGGTTCATAGCCTAGGATTCCCTAATGGTGGTTACCCCTATGGTAGAGCTGAAAAAACGTCGGCCGGTTACTACTTTGCTATGGGTAACATCGAAAGCTCTGTTTCTGGTGCAACGGCTTTTTACGATGATACGCTGGGCACCGTTACACTTTCACCAAATTTCCCTAAAGGAATTAGGCCTGCGATCGGCCTTTCTGCACATAGCTCAAATGGTTTGCTTTACGGCTTAGGAATTGATTTACCAACCAATGACTATGTGCTCTATTCGATAGAAGCTACCAATGGTGACTATACAAAACTGATCGAGTTACCTCGTGGTAATGAGGATGCAACACCACCATTCGAAGTGCTTGTTGAGGGCGATCATATCTGGGCATTGGTCGACCAGGCGCTTTATTGTGTAACCACCGATGGTTCTTCGCAGTCGAACTACGATATGACGCAGGTGGGGCCGAATAACCCTGTTCGTAGGGTCACGCTAAACGCAGCTGGCGACACCATATTTGGTATCACAACAGATAGTGTCACCATGGGTGAGGCTGCGATATTTAGCATATCTACAGCGACCTGTACTAACCCAACATTATCGGTGAATACCGAGGTCTCAGGGGCAAGTTTAGGCGTACCTTCAACTGCGCTGCTGCTTGCTAGTGATGGCGCATTTTATTACGGCACAGAAGACGGTCGCATTATGAAGTTTGATGCGGGTACAGTCTCACAGGCCACAAATGCAACCATGCCCAATGGCGAAAAAATTGTTGGGTTCTTAACCCAAGATAGTGACGGTGACATTGTTGGTTTCGCTGAGCACCCAGGTAGTGGTGACGATCTGATGTTTAAGTATGATCCCGTGGCTCATACGTTAATGACTCAGGCAGTATCTAAAGATCGTCCGATCGACCCAATTTACCCAGGGTTTACTGAAATAAATTAATGCCGAGTGCAAGGAAGCATATGACTCGCTTATTAACCATCGTGCTTGCAGCAGTGTTGGCTGCTTGTAGTGATAACAATGGTACTCAGTTGACGGGGCAGCCGACTCCACCGGTAACGCCGCCTAGTACAGTGGTGCTCCCTATAGCTGATGCGGGACACCCCATGGCGCTTCGCCAAGGAGCAACGGCGGTCTTAAATGGCAGTGGTTCTTATGATCCAGGTGGCGCTGCCATTACCTATCAGTGGTCGATTATTAGTGCACCGCCTACTAGCACTAGCACATTGGTTAATCCTACTAGCCCATACCCAAGCCTATATCTTGATGTGATCGGTGACTACCAATTGGGCTTGATAGTTAACAACGGTGCTGACGATAGTGTGCAAGATGTAGTAACGATTAGTGACTCAGACTCAATTCCTGTAGCGAATGCGGGCGCTGACATTAGAATAACCGGTGCCGGCTCGATCACACTTGACGGTAGTGGTAGTTTCGATAGCGATGGCAATCCACTAGCTTATCGTTGGCAGATTACTTCAGCGCCTACTGGCAGTAACGCGGTTTTAGCTCGCGAGAATACACCCTTTGCAGTACTGACACCGGATACCGAAGGTACTTACGAAGTCGAGCTAATCGTTAACGACGGCAATAACGACAGCCAACCAGATACAGTTGTTGTGAGCGATCAGAATCTTCCCCCATTTGCAGATGCTGGGTTAGGTACAACATTTACTTTAGGCACTCCGGTTGTGCTAGATGGTAGTGGTTCTTACGATCCAGATGGTGACCGAATCACCTATCAATGGCGAATGGTATCGCGCCCTCAAGGCAGCACCGCGGTCATCGTGAATGATCAAAGTTTGCATTCCGAAATCACCCCCGACGTAAATGGCGATTTTGTGATTTCGTTGGTAGTGTCAGATGGGCTCTCTGATAGTGCTGTCAGTACTGTTACCTTGCACCGCGATAATCATCCGCCCATTGCTAACCCTGGTTTTGACCAGTCGGCAAACATCGGTGATTCTGTTCAGTTAGATGGAACTGGATCATCAGATGCCGATGGAGACTTTTTGATTGCAAGATGGTCGCTTATTAGCAAGCCTGCTGCGTCGGCTGTACAGCTATTTGATAGCAGTACCATGCATCCATATTTTACTCCCGATGCTGATGGCATCTATCTGATTCAGCTTGTGGTTAGCGATGGAACCTTTCAGAGCGTGCCGATGACGGTAGTTGTATCCACTGGTAGCCCATATCCATCTTCTCCAACCCCTGCACCTAGTCAGCCTATTACAGGTATCGTAGATTTGCGCCCAATAGCACAGGCAGGTAATGCGCAGTCTGTATCGGTAGGGCAGATAGTACACTTAGATGGTGCAGGATCGTACGACCCAGAGGGTAGTGGTCTGACTTACGAATGGTCGATTGTATCGGCACCCGCGGGCAGTGCAGCGACGTTATCAGGCACTACACTAGTCTCACCTGATATCACACCTGACGTGGCAGGTTCTTATTTGATTCAACTTGTTGTATCTGATGGTGTTTCAAAAAGCACGCCTAGTACTGTTTTGATTACCGATATTAATCTGCCCCCCGTCGCAGATGCAGGGCTTGATCAATCAGTCGGCAGCGGCAACCTGGTACAACTTAATGGATCAGGGTCTAGCGATCCAGAAGGTGGTGGCATCTCATATCAATGGTCGTTTATCTCGTTTCCAGCTGGCAGCAACGCAACGCTGAGTTCTTCGACTACCGCTGCTACGTCATTTACTGCCGATGTGGCGGGTGATTATGTCTTGCAGCTAATGGTGACTGATGCATATGGTTTGTCTGCCTCAGATTTAGTGGTAGTGCGCGATAGCTTTTCGCAAACCAATACGTTACCTGTCGCTAATGCCGGAATTGACCGTTTAGTAGATCTAGGAAATGAGGTCTCGCTTGATGGTACTGGGTCTAGCGATGCCGACGGTGATATGTTGACATACCGATGGGTGTTTATCAGTCGGCCAACTGGCAGCGCAGCGCAGCTATCTGATACTAGTAGCGACTCGCCCCGTTTTACCCCCGACGTCGATGGTGATTACGTTTTTCAGCTGGTGGTAAGTGACAGCAAAAGCACGAGTCTGCCTGATACGGTCGTCATTCATCGCACCTTGAAAAACCTACCCCCTATTGCAGTTATTTCATCACCGCCGTCTGGGGTAACTGGTCAACTTTATACAGGCCTAGATGGGGCTAGCTCGTCTGACCCTAATGGCGATGTATTAACCTATCGATGGACGTTTACTCCACCAGGCGCAAGCGCGGCGACTATCAGTGATACGACCGCAACGTCACCGGTGTTTACGCCTGATGTTTCAGGTAATTATTTAGTGACCTTGGTTGTTAACGATGGTCGTTTAGATAGCTCAGTGGCAGTGCAAGTCGTGACAGTGAGTGATCCGCCACCGGGGTCTGCTTTACCATTGCAACCTGGGCACAATTTGATGGCGTTAAGTACTTTGGGTGGTAGTCAGAACGTCGGTGCAATTTATAGTGTTCAAGAGTCGAACCTGGCAAGTATCACCGATGTGATTGAACATGGTGGAACACCAAGCTTTGTTTCTGATAATAAAGATCAAAGCCTTACAGTGCACCCCAATAATCGAAAGCTGTATACGTTGATTGATGATACAGGTTTATATGGCAATGGAGCTGTTATCGAGTTTGACCCTGTAACGAACACAAGTACGCACTTCACTAGTATTCCACGCATGACCGTAGCGGGTAACAACGTAGATACTTTTAGAACTAAGCTTTTGTTCCATCCTAATGGTCTGTCTGCTTATGCCTACTCGATTGATGGTGGAGAAAACGATGCAGGAGTGATTATTCATATTAATTTTGACCCTGCCGACAAAGAATATCGAAAGGTTACGGTCATTAATGAATATGGTAAACCTGTTACCAACTACAACGGTACAAGCCTTGGTTTGGTGACCGATCTAATATGGAGTGATGATTATCGGCTACTCGCTATGTTCGGCTTTTCATTGCACGGAGCGGCGCCGCCGTCTCTTGAGTTCACAGCTAGTGATACCAGTGATCTGACTCAGCCTTGGACAACAAGCGTATTCGATGATGGCATGTGGTCACGAGGGCGATTTATTGCTTATAGTCAACCACAAGACACCCTAATGTATACAACTTTGATATCGCCTCCCATTATTGAGCTTAGCGTTCGCCAAGGTGGTGGCGGTTTTAATATTTCTGACTGTCGAGATCCGATGGGGGTGTTCGAATGGCAGCTACCACAGCTATTTATTTATTGTGAAAAAAGTTCAAATAGCAGTTACCCGACACTACTAAGCACGAACTATGCAGGCGCTAAGCCAGTTTATGAGAAAGGGTTTTCTAATCTACCCGAACGCGATTCAGTAGGGTTGTCAACCTCGCCATCAATCGATACATTGTTTATCACGCTAAATGATGAGATCGCGGGCAGCTTAGTAATAGCGCCCATACCAGGTTTGTCTAATTTGCCGGTTAAAAATCCTGCAGTCTATGAAGTTCGCCCACCGAATTATGCAGCAGCCATTGCGATTCAAGGTGGTGGTGATAGAGGTATTTTATTTGTAGGGGATTCTGCTGTATTACACGATCCAATGGCGCCGGTAGGTGACCAATATTTGTCACAGCTAAGTTTTGATGGTGGAACTTACGGTGAGGGCGCGATTCTCACTCGTGATAAGGTGACGGGTAGCGTGTCGATGCTCGACTTCGGCTTTGATAAAGGCGGTTTCCCATTTGGGCGAATTCATAAAAGTTCGACCGACGGAGCCTATTATTTCTCGGTAAGTTCTGCGGTTGGCCAAATCCTCAATGGTACCACCGTGCGTTACGACCCAACGTTCGGCACCTTAGCTGTTTTCGACAGCCCCCAAGATATCAGAACGGGTATTGGGGTGATTGAGCATACAGGCCCTAAAGGCACCAGACTATATGGTTTGGGACACAACAGCTACTCGCGTGCTTACGAAGTGTATGCTTATGATATGGTTACTGGTCAGTACGAATCTATCGTCGATCTTAGCAATACCAATGAACCCTTTCCTCAATACGAGCTAGTTGAAGATAGCGGCAATCTTTGGGCGTTAACCGAGACAGCTTTGTTCTGTATCGACCCTGATGCTGCAACCACCAATGCTCGCATCAAAGGCTTTTCTGCGTTCATTCAAGGATTTGCGCGTGATCCGGTTAGGGCACCGATCTTCCCAATAGCGGGTGCGCCCGGTTATTTATTAACGCGCGAAAGCTCAACACCTGGTCATGGCACCATCGTCGTGATCCAAAATGATGGGGCTAATGCCGCTACGTCTTGTTCGAACGCAGCCACGGTCACACTGGGTGCCGTTAGCTTAGCTGATTTACCCTCGACCGGGTTTGTAGCTAACCCCCAAACGCAGACAGATCTGTACTTTGGTACCGACAATGGGCAGTTAATGCGATTTGATACAACTACCGTTACTGTATCAAACGAAGCATCATTACGTGCTGGTTATCAATTCAAAGGGTTTATGATTATTGATCAAGAACAGGATATTGTCGGCTTTGCCGTGGATCCTGCAACCGGTGATGAATATATGTTTAGCTACGATCTTGTTAACGGTGGAGCACCAAGTTATCAATTGCTTCCCGCCGACAAGCCCATCGACCCAATCTACCCAGGTTTCACCGAGATAAACTAGCGACAAAATGATCAGCGGTGGCCGTGATAAACGGTTCACCGCAAAATTCGCCTCATCTTGGTTCCACTTCTGCCTACCGCATCGTTGAAACCAAATTCTTGATACAGGTTTAGTATTAGCTGAAACCAGTTTATAGGTGTTCGGCAATGAACCTCACCAATTTATCTTTGCGCTACCCTGCTGCAGTAGGCGTAGTGTTTACACTGCTGCTTTTGTTTGGCGTGATCGCGTTTAATAAGCTGCCTATTCAGTTGCTACCGACTACTGAATCGCCGTCTATTTCGATCATGACATTTTGGCGCGCCGCCGCGCCAGAAGAGGTTGAAGAGCAGATTGTTCAGCCTCAAGAAGAGGTGCTTCGCAATATCGAAGGGTTGCGGTCGATCACTAGTAACTCACGACGAGGCATGGGGCGAATTCAGTTAGAGTTTGAGGTAGGCACCGACCTGCAAGCGGCGATGATTGATGTCATCACCAACATTAATGCTATTCCACCATTGCCAGAAGATGCGATCGAGCCTCGCGTGTTTAAAGGCGGCGATGGCCCCTTTGGTGCAGGTATCGCATCGATGCTGCTATACCCTAATGAAGGTAATCCCACAGAGGATATGGCGAGTTATCAACAGTTGATTGACGACGTAGTTGAGCCACGTCTTGCCCGTATTAAAGGTGTATCGCGTGTCAACCTAGGTAGTGAAGTACCTAAAGACTTATTGATTGAAATTGATCCGCAACGAATGTCGGCGCTAGGTATTAGTGTCATGGATGTTTCGTCGGCAGTGAGAGGCGCTACCGATGTGTCAGGCGGTTTCGCAGACGTAGGAAGAAAGCGCTTTACTGTACGCTTTATCGGCAAGCGGCAAATTGATGAGCTAAGCAGTTTGACCGTAGGTTGGCGTCAGGGGCAGCCGATATATTTGCGTGATGTTGCAACGGTGGGTTTAGCTAAGGCTGATAACCCTAGCTTTAGTTTGCGAAATGGTTTTCCGGCCTACTACATAACCTTATCTCAACGTGCCGATGCTAACAGTGTCGAAATTCTTGACGACTTAAACAATGTTATAGATGAGCTTAATACGGGGATTTTAGCCGAGCACGATCTAACACTAGAACTTAGTTTTGATTCGTCACTACATATTCGTAGAGCAATCTCGATGGTACAAAACAATCTAATGATTGGATTGATGCTAGCAGCGATGGTGCTGTTCTTTTTCTTAAGAGATGTGCGCGCAACCTTGCTAGTGGGTTTGACGATTCCGTTTAGTGTTGCCGCCAGTATGATTGCGTTGCAGTTATTTGGCTTGTCATTGAACGTTATCTCGCTTGCGGGCGTGGCCTTTGCCGTGGGCTTAGTCATGGATGCTGCCATTATTGTGCAAGAGAATGTCGTTCGCCTTAAGGGCGAGGGGCGAACCATGGTTGAAGCGATTCAAGAGGGTGTTGGCCAGGTGTCAGGAGCACTCTTTTCGAGTACCGTTACTAGCGTAGCGATCTTTTTGCCGATCTTGTTTATTTCAGGGCTTGAAGGGCAATTGTTTAGAGACTTAGCGGTAACTCTGTCGGTGGCAGTGTTATGTTCGTTCTTGTCGGCATTAACGATTCTACCTTTGGTCGGCAAATACGCGTTAAACCGACAACAAGCGCATGATCGTCTCGAGAACCTATGGGCCAAACTCGCAAATAAGGCAGTTTGGATCAGCAGCAAGCCTGTCGCGCGTTATTCAATTGTTGGTGTTTTAGTAATAGGTAGTGCGTTGGGTGCATGGCGCATGATGCCCAAGGTCGATTTCTTGCCAAAGGCTGATATCGATGCCGTAGCCACCTTTATGCAAATGCCGCCAGGAATGAACGTTGCGACGATCGAGCGTGAGATCGCGCCAGTGATTGTTGAGCGCCTAAAGCCCTACTACGATCGCGAAAAAGAACCTTACATTAAGGGATATAACTTTTCGGTATTCCCCGGCGGTGCGATGAACTTTATTTATCCGTTACATGCCGAAGATACGCAGGCGATGCAAGCGCTTGTGCGTGACGAGATTCTTAAGGATATTCCAGGTTTGCGTGGGTTCCCTCGTATCGCGTCGATGATCAATGTCGATAACGGCGGTGGTGCTGGTGTGCAAGTTGATTTGCAGGGGCCTGATCTTGACAAGCTGATGCAAGCGGCGATGGTCGGTATGGGCGAGATTCAAAAGTTGTGGCCAAATACATCGGTGTTTCCGTATCCCGCATTACAGTTTAACGAACCACAGTTATTGGTAACGCCAAACGATTATCAAATTTCGCAGTCGGGTGCTTCGCGCTATTTAGTGTCATCGACGATTCGTGCTTATACCAGCGGGTTGTGGGCGGGTGAGTACTTTGACGGTAATCGTAAATACAACACCATTATTCGTTCGCCTAAATGGCAAAGCCCTGAGCAGCTAGCAGACTTACCTGTGGCAACCCCAATGGGTGGCACGCAAAAGCTAGGTCAGCTAGTGTCGATGCACCAGCAGGTAGGCCCTAACGATCTGTTTCGTGTAAACGGTTTGCGTACCATTACACTAAATGTTGCGGCCCCTGAAGGAGTTGCACTAGAAGAGGTGATGGAGCGTATCAATAACGAAGTGGCTCCAAAAATTAGAGAAGCTTTGCCCGAAGGTGGTTCAATTAGCTATCGCGGTAATGCCGACCGATTAGCGAAGGCCTTGGGTACGGTTGGGGTTAATTTCTCGTTAGCTATTTTGATTTTGCTACTGATTTTGGCCGCTATGTTTGTAAGTGTGCGAGACGCAGCGATAGTCGTGGCAGTGATGCCAATGGCAGCACTTGGCGGCCTGTCGGCATTGGCGATATTGAACTGGGTAACCTATCAGTCACTCGATATGCTTACCATGATTGGTTTCTTTATTCTGTTAGGCCTTGTGGTTAACAACGCCATTTTAGTTGTTGATCAAACTAACCGAGCACTGGCTAGCGGTCTAGCGATTGACGAGGCTGTCGAGCAAGCACTTCGCGTGCGGGCTCGCCCCATCTTTATGAGTACGCTCACTAGTATCTTTGGCATGTTGCCCCTGTTGCTAGTACCGGGCGTCGGTTCAGAAATTTATCGCGGTTTAGCCGCAGTGATTATCGGGGGCATGACGCTGTCGGCAGCGCTTACCCTAATCTTAATGCCCGCTATGTTGCGAATAGAGTGGTTAAAACCCACCAAGCAAAACTCGCCCATAGTGATGAAGGAGGCAACATCATGAAAAAGTTATACGTGTCGATGATTGCGCTGGCGATGTCAGCACAGGTCGTAGCCCAAGGGCCTCAACAGCCACCTGCACAGGTTGTAGTTAGCGAGGTAATCGAGACCGAATTAAATCAAGAAATTACTGTGACCGGACGTGTGGTTAGCCCTAATGCTACTCAAGCCGTTGCCGAGGTGACTGGGCGAGTGGTGTACAGTGCACAAATTGGTGAGTTAGTACCTAAGGGCGAGATGGTATACCAAATCGATACCGAAGTACTTGAGCTGCGCTATACCGAGCAAAAGGCGTTGGTGCAACGAGCAAAGTTGCAAACCGAATACTATCAAAAAGAACACGATCGATTAAAAACCTTAGGTACCGCAGCTAACGTTAGTGCAAATGCCTTAGATGAATCGGCCTATCGTTTAGGCGTGGCTAAGCAAGACTTAACTATTGCTAATGCCCGTTTAGCAATGATCGCCGACGAGATCGAGCGAGCGCGTTATATTGCACCGCACACATTGGTGGTGTCAGAACGTATGGTTAAAACCGGCGAATTCGTTAACCGGGGGCAAGCGGTGGTAGCGATGCATAACCCCCACCAGGTTGAGCTGTTGTTCGAGTTACCCATTGTATGGCGTCATAAAGTAATCACTGGCGATCAATACAAGTTGTCGACCGCGGCGGGTCACGAACTAGATGTCACAGTATCTCACGTGGTTGCCGCTGCGAATGAGCGCTCACAAACTTTTCAGGTTAAAGCCCAGTTAGCGCAAAACCAACATGCAGTACTTGCCCTAAATGAAATTGTATCGGTGGTTGCGGTGTTACCGGTAACCGATGAAAGCGTGGCGATTCCGCGTGATGCGGTTGTTCTTCGCCAAGGCGGCACCTTTGTTTACCAAATCGATGAGGCCGAAGGCGTGGCTAAGCAGGTACCAGTGCAGCTGGGTAAGGGTACTGAAGAATACGTGTCATTTAAGGGCGAGCTGACACCGGGTGCCAAAGTAGCGATTCGTGGTGCAGAGCGTTTGCGCGATGGCCAAAAGGTGGTGATCAAAGGCTAATCTACCAACTTAGTTCGTCGGCTGCTAACCCTAAGGTAGCTGACGAGCGATCGAGTATCTGATTAAGCGAGTTGTCGCGATCCCACCCCTTAGCACCGGTTGACCATAATAGTACAATGCCGTTAGTCTGCTGCGGTCCTCGCGGCTCGGCTAGTAATACATAACCATTGTGCGTAGCATCGATAACCTCTAGATTGTAGAACCTGGTCACTTTTGTTTGTTGTTGGCCAGTGTACGTTCCATTTTTCAGATATCGACGTTCTAGCTTCTGAGACAGTTCTATCAGAAGTGACTGAGCGTCGGCTCGCCGACCATCTGCGACCTGCTTATTGTATGAGGGTAGGGCCAACGTGGTGATGATCGCAATGATGGCTATTACGATCATTAGCTCAATCAGTGTGAATCCAATTACTTTATGCATTAGCAATCTCGCTCTGTCGCCTTAGGCTAGATACCGTACACAAACGGCTATATGTAGGAAAATGTATTTTTAGGCACCGTCTGTGAGAAAAACTGACCGCTGACTACACTGATACTGATGACTAGGTCTAATTCTGGTAGGCTTTTAGGCCAAATACGGATGATATGGGTGTTTTGTGACTTGGTATGCGCTTGTCTGCGACCTAAGTTGTAGAAACTTGATCGCCGATTGTACATAATTCAAGAAAGCAGACAC
Organism: uncultured Pseudomonadales bacterium; assembly: GCA_947503335.1. Taxonomy (GTDB): domain Bacteria; phylum Pseudomonadota; class Gammaproteobacteria; order Pseudomonadales; family CANNCY01; genus CANNCY01. The sequence continues at coordinate 94,819 of CANNCY010000001.1, forward strand.
CCTAATTACATAATGCAAGAGGTGCACGGTTTGCAACGTTTAAAGAGCCGCCAAAAAGGCTTAACACTGGTCGAGCTAATGGTAGCAGTCGCTGTTGTGGGCGTATTGCTGTCTGTTGGCATACCAAGCTTTACGAACATGATCGACACCAATCGTATTAAGGGTGCGGCCGAAACCCTGTATGCCAATGTGCAACGTGCTCGCTCTGAGTCGATAAAGCGCAATGGCGATATCTATGTGAACTTCTCGGCTGATGGGTCGGCTACCTGGGTATATGGCGTAAGCGATTTAACAAGCTGTACTTTATCGGTAACTGATGCGACTAATGCAGCTGCTTGTGCCATTACAGTTGATGACGGAGACGGAGATAACGTAGTTCATATGGTCACTGACTCTGATGGTGACGGTGTCTTTGATCAAGACTTGGGTGACCGAATATTAATGCGATTTATTGACGAGCAATATGTAGACGTTACTATGGCTTTGAGCGGCTTTGCGTCAGGCACTCAACTTGTATTCAATGGGCGTCAAGGCACTACACGCGATTCAGATACAGGTATATTCTCTACAGGTACTGTTCAATTAACGTCGGGCAATGGCAAACGACTTGATGTACGGCTGTCAGCATTAGGGCAAGTACGAATTTGCACGCCCGATAACAGTGTGCCAGGGTATCAAGCATGTTAAAGAATAATCAAAAAGGTTTTACCCTAGTTGAATTAATGGTTGCGCTAGCGATTGGTGCCACCATTCTTGCCGCGGCTGTAGGTATCTATGTAACCACCGTGATTAATAGTGGGTCGGTGATTGCGTCGAGTAGGTTGAATCAAGAATTAACTACGATGATGGACGTAATGGTTCGAGATATTCGCAGGGCAGGCTATTCGGGCGAGAGTTCAGTTGTAGAGTCGCCAACATCAAATTCATTTCAGCAAGTAGACGTAACGGCTTTGGCGATCAGAGCTTCGATTGCGAGCCCGACCGCTGACGTTGCCCGCGGTACAGACGGTACATGTATTCTATATGCCTATGATTCAGACCCTGTAGGCGATGCTAATGAAGGCGTGCTAAACGCAACAGATATGTTCGGATTTCGATTAAACAATGGTGTTGTGCAGATGCGCCAGCAAGGTGATACGGCAGATGCGAGGCACGATAGTTGCGCGGGTGCTAACGACACATGGATCGATGTGACCGATGCAAGCACTATTAATATCTCGACATTAACCTTTAACGCAGGTGCTTCAGAATGTATTACCACTCGTGAGAAAGACGGGTTAGATAATGATGGAGCTAATGGTATCGATGATGATGCTGAAGCCGATTGTTATGACGTAGTTGTTCCTACAGCAGGAAGTGGCGAGATTACTGTCGAGGCGAGAGAAATCGAAATCACATTGATTGGTAATCTAATTAGAGACCCTGCGGTTTCGCACAGTGTTACCCGTTCTGTGAGGGTACGTAATGATTTGGTAAGGCAGCGCTAATGAACATTAAACAGCAACAGGGTGTGGCAACACTTGCCTTCGCAATGATTATCCTCGTACTAGCGACGTCGGTAACGCTGTACAGTGTTAACTTTGCTAAGCAAGAATTATCTATTGCAGCAAATTCGGCGCGAGATAAACAGGCTTTTGAAGCGGCAGAAGCGGGCATCTCAGCAGCGATTGCTTATGTGAAAGATGGTGCAGATAGAGATGACGACGGCAGCATCGATCCTATTTTTGATACCGACGGCGATGGTGTAGGCGACTCAGTCAGCTCAGCAATAGGAACGGGATTTGTTGAGGTAGAACTGACTGTTTCTGCGGGTGAATTCTTCATTACCTCGGTAGGTTATAGCGATGATCGCTCGGGTGAACGTACCATTACTCAGTTCATAGCTAGAGCAGACCCATTACCAAATGATCCTGCTAACCCTATGATTTCGCGTGGCTCAGTTGTAGTTAATGGGTCGGCAACGGTATATAACCAAGAAGGTTTCAGCACCATCTGGAGTGGTGGTGAAATTGATCTAGGTTCAAACAATAGTACCGCAACCTATGTGCCCGATATGGGGGCGGCCGGTTATCCTAACTGTATGGATACGCCATTAACCTGTAGCTTTGTGGCTTCATCAAACAAGGTGAACATTGGTCTAGATGCAATTGAAAACGACTCTAGTATTGGCAATCTAACTCAGGCCGAGTTATTTGCTAATTTCTTTGGAATGACTCCAGACGCCTATAGAGAAAGTATGGTTACTCTCGAGACAACAGCGGCAAATGCAGCTACTGATGTGCAAACCGCTACCGGCGAGGTAATTTGGGTCGAGGGTGATGCAGCATTCGATTCGACAACAGTTGGCTGCAACGTAGCCGTTACCGGTAATAAGCTTTGTGGCGTAGATGTAGGCGAGTCTGACGAGCCATCAATCATGATTATTAATGGTAACGCTTCATTTAGCGGTACGCCTAACTTTACTGGTGTTGTATTTATTCTTGGTGATGCATCTTTAAGTGCAAACATGTCGGTGCAAGGTGCAATCATCATTGCAGGTGAGACGACGACGGCGAGCGGTAGCTTAGATGTTTATTACAACTCGCAAGTGATGGAAGACATCAGAGATAACGGCCCAACATCCGGCGCAGCTGGTACATGGAAAGACTTTGAGTAAGTCAGAGGCAGGATTATGAGAAATACAGTAAATGGCTTGAAGAGCGTTAAGCATCAATTAGGTATTGGTCTGATTGAGGTTTTAATCGCTGCACTGATCTTGGCAGTAGGTGTTGCTGCGGTCACTAAGGTGCAAGGCGACTTGTTCACGTCTAGTTCTGAAAGTAAAGCTAGGGCCGAGGCTTTAGCCATTGCGTCTGCGCGAATAGAAGAAATGCGCAACTATACCAATGCAGTTGCTGATGAGGACGCTTTTAAAAACTATTTTAAAGTCGCTGCAGACACTAACCAGCGGGTGATTAACGGTACAAATGCGTCGTTTACTCGTACCGAAACATTGGTGGCTAATGGTGACGCCCGCAATGTGACGGTAAAGGTGACTTGGGCTGGTCAGCTAGGTGCTACGCAAGAGGCAACTTTAAATACACTGCTGTCTTACGCTTCTCCTAAAGGGCCGGGTATCACCGAAATGGATTTTGCCGACCCTATTGTAGCTGCACCAACAGGGCGAGCCGAGTTAGGTAAGGGTACTGCGCCATCGGTTGACTCTGACAATGATGACGGCACTGGGTTATATGATTCGCAAGATGGCGACCTTAACCTAGTTGTAGGTGACAACAATAAGATTGTACTAACGCTACGAGACGCCTGTGATGCCAGTGGTGGTAACTGCACCGATTTCGTAAAAATTAGTGGGCGAGTATACATCGATCTGAGTACGCAAGGATCGCTTAAGCCCGGTGAAGTCTATGTTCAGGCTTCTGACGCAGCCTATTGTACTCGCTATTATTTCGACCCGACAGCTGGTGCTACAGACGATGGTGGTCTGCCATTGGGTGGCAACGTGGTCGTGTCGACGGCAACTACTGTTGCCGAGTTAACGGCTAATGGCGATTATAAATACTTTAATTACACCTGCTATTTGGGTGGTGGTTGGCATGGCAATATCGGGCTCTTATTTGCTGGCGGTGTTAGTCAGCAAGATAAGGTCTGTATGGGCGACCCTGTATCTGCAAACCTTTGGGAGCAGCCAGTTATTGGTACTAGGCGTGCATATCGCGGGATGATCTACCCTAAGTTAGATCCAAACGATGCGAACGCAGAGAAAATTTACGAGTCTTATGGTATCGCAGACGCCACGTCAATTCCTGCAGCGGGCGAACACGGTCATGACTTTGTAGTTGGTAAGCTATCAGCTAGCTCACTAGATGGTAGCTATTGTGTGAGCGCCGGTTTGATGACTAGAACCGATGCCAATATCAATGGTACCGATGGTGACTTGTTTGAAGGGAACCCCGAAGATTTTGTGTGTTTGAATGACGGTTTATTAGATGCCTACGATACGACGACGCATACTCATGATACCGTGTGCCCCTATGACCCGACTGACCCACCAATTAGTAGATACATTGTGTCAGGTAACTATAACTTGGATGCTGAAGAGTCTGATGCAAATACGTTGTTGTTCCAGACGATCGGTTTCTTGACTTCTGATGGCTGGGGTAACTGTCGTTGGGTTACAGACGAAGAAACACTTTATACGGGTAAGTTTGGCTGTCAGGTATTTGACTGGGATGAGACTGATGTAACGGGTTGGGACGGGTTAATCTACGGGTTCAATTTCTTGTACAAAGATCAGGTATCTTGTTCACCCAACTCACATTCGTTTACTAACCTAAACGGAAACTCTGCCGGTAATGACGTGACTTGTACGGTCGTTGCAGATGGTGGTGAGCCAAAATCACCAATGAGCTTGAGTGGTACGGTAACAGCGCCTAATAAGAAGGAGTTAATCTCAATTACGTCGAATGTAACGGGTTTTGGCTGTTCATCTACCATTGATGGTTTGTCGTATAACTGTATCTCTGACCCATTTGCTGGTACTAGTTCTTACACCGCTACGCTAAGTACCGCTGGTTACTTATGTCCAGCTCAGTTAATTGTGGGCACTGGATCAGTCTTTGTTGCTGGTGGTGACGGCGGTGGTGTAATGACAGTAAGTAACATGAAACCAGATAGTTTCACCCTAAATTTGACTATCGTGGGCGGCCCGTCACAGGCTGATAAGTGCCCAGCATTATAGTAGGTGAGGTAATGAGAATGAATGATCAAAATAAAAATCGAGGCTTCACACTAATTGAACTAATGATGGTGGTCGCAATTGTGGCCATTATCGCAACGTTCGCGGTGCCTGCGTATCAAGATGCAGTTCGCAAGGGTAAGCGCGCAGATGCTGTAGCGGCGTTGAGTAAGCTTCAACTAGCTCAAGAAAAGCTACGAGGTAGTTGTGCGAACTATGCGAATGCTTTGGGTACCGCAGATAATTGCGCAGGTCGTACCATCAATTGGGCTGCCGATGGTTTTAGCGCGCAAGATTATTATGCGATATCGATTACAGCAGCCACTGGTAATTCGTATACGCTTCAAGCTGACCCTAGGGCTTCTCAAGCCGGTGATACCGCCTGTGACCCAATGACAATTACCTATGCAAACGGTACGACTACTAAGGGGCCTGCAGGATGCTGGGGAAAATAGTTTAGTACTTGTATACATAACCGCCGCTTAGCCCAAAACTAAGCGGCGTTTTCATTTTTGGGGGAATAACAAATGAACACCACAAAAAAAATTATTTCAGCAGCACTGTTGTCAGCAGTTAGCTCGCTGTCAATTGCCGACACAAAAGTCATCTACGCTGGTCAGCTTCTAGCCGACGCCCGCCAAGCGCCGCAGTCGCAAATGTCAGTGATTGTAGAAGATGGCAAAATCAAAGCGGTTAAAAAAGGCTTTGTTGAAATGGGCGAGTATGAAGGGGCTACGCTAGTTGATCATCGCGACCGTTTTGTGATGCCTGGGCTGTTTGATATGCATGTACACCTACAGTTCGAATTAGGGCCAAATAACAAAATCGAAACATTGACTGAATCATCAGAGCTAGTGGCAATGAAAAGCGTGATGTTCGCCGAGCGTACACTGAAGGCAGGTTTCACTACGGTGCGTGATTTGGGCTCAGAGCCACAGGCAATGTATGCGCTTCGTGATGCGATCAACAAAGGCTGGGTCGACGGCCCCCGCATTATCGCCGCAGGGCAGGTAAGCATTACCGGTGGTCATCTTGATATTGATGGTATGCGTCATGACTTACTTGAAAAATATACAGCCCCCTACGTATGCGACGATGCTGCCGAGTGTCAAAAGGCAACGCGCCAAGCAATTAAATATGGTGGCGACGCGATTAAAATTGCTTCAACTGGCGGTGTATTAAGTGATACCTCAACGGGTACCGGCCAACAAATGACAGATCCCGAGATCAAGGCGGTAGTTGATACAGCGCATGCGCTGGGGCGCAAAGTGGCGAGTCATGCCCATGCAGCCGAAGGCATTAACGCCGCGTTACGCGCAGGTGTGGATAGTATTGAACATGGCAGTTACAGCAATGCCGAAAGCATTAAGCTATTCAAAAAATCGGGTGCCTACCTTGTGCCAACATTACTTGCCGGCCACACCGTTGTGGGCATGGCCAAGTCGTCAAACTTTATGAGTGCTGATATCAAAGCTAAGGCACTGCGTGTGGGCGAAGATATGAAAGCTGCCTTCACCAAATCATACAAAGGCGGCGTGAAGATCGCTTTCGGTACAGATAGCGGTGTGTCGATTCATGGTACTAACGCACACGAAGCCGTGCTGATGAAAGAAGCTGGTATGAGCGAGAAGGATATCTTGATTAGCGCAACGATCAATGCTTCAGATTTAGCTGGCCTATCGTCTAGTGTTGGCCAATTAAAGGCAGGCTATGCGGCAGACATGATTGCCTTAGAGCAAAGCCCATTAAAGAACATTGAAACGCTTAAATCGGTGTCGTGGGTAATGAAAGGCGGCAAAGTCGTTAAGTAATAAAGTATTTAAGCAATAAAAAAGGCCGCAAGCATTAGCTTCGCGGCCTTTTTCATTAGAAGCGAGTATCAAAACTCGGCCTAACAAGAATCAATTAAGCAAAGTTTGCGTTAACGAATTCCCAGTTTACTAGCTTCCAGAACGCTTCCATGTAAGCAGGGCGTAGGTTGCGGTAGTCGATGTAGTAAGCGTGTTCCCATAGGTCTACGGTTAATAGAGGAGTAACGCCTTCTTCAGTTAGTGGGCAGCCAGCGTTGCTAGTGTTAACAATCGCTACAGAACCGTCAGCGTTCTTAACTAACCATGTCCAGCTAGAGCCGAAGTTGTTGATAGCGCTATCGGTGAACTTAGCTTTGAACTCTTCAAATGAGCCGAAAGCTGCAACGATTGCGTCAGCTACTGCGCCAGTTGCTTCGCCGCCAGCGTTAGGTGCTAGGCAGTTCCAGTAGAAGCTGTGGTTCCAGATTTGAGCAGCGTTGTTAAATACGCCACCAGTAGAGGTCTTTACGATGTCTTCTAGAGACTTGCCTTCGAACTCGGTACCAGGAACTAGGCCATTTAGCTTAGTTACGTAAGTCTGGTGATGCTTACCGTAGTGGTATTCTAGGGTCTCTTTTGAGATGTGTGGCTCAAGTGCGTCCATTGCATAAGGCAATGCTGGTAGTTCGTGTGACATATATTCACTCTCTTAAAGTTAAGCTTAAAATTATGTTTAGTCGTACAGACCTCACTAATTGCACCTATTTTAGATAAAAATGGTTGATTCACAAAGCTAAATTAGTGATCTTAGTAGCAATGATTAAAAACAGACACGAGAAGTATAGATATGCCGTCTAAAGACGATGATAATCTTGACCCCGTTCCATCAATGAGTGCTACCCGTGGCGAACGTGCGAGCTCTGCTCAGGCGCGCAAGGCAACTAGCCGCCCTGCAGCAGGCCCAACGGCTAAAAAGGCTGAAAAGTCTTCGGGTGGATTGCTGCCATCGATCGCACTAGCGGGTGTTGTAGTACTAGCAGGTGCTTTTATCTGGCAAAATATGCAGCTAAGTAAGGCCCTAGAAGACGCTAACCAACAACGTCAACAGGCCGAGCAACGTATCGCTGCCCTAGAAGAGCTGTTGTCTAGCTCGAACGACGAAATGGGCGAGAATGCCGCGGCGGTAGCTGCCAAGCTAAAGTGGGCTGATTCAGAGATTCGTAAGTTGTGGGGCGTAGCACATGATCGAAATCGCAAGGCTATCGCTAGCAACAAAGATCGCATCGCCAATACCGAGGCACGTCTTAAAAAGCTTAACAGTCAGGTTAGTGCAACGTCTAAAACGGCGTCTGCGTTAGACGCATCGGTTAAAAAGAATACCACTAATGCGCGCGAAGCCATTCAGCGCTTAGGGTTGGCGCAAGAAACACTTAACGATGTAGAAAGCTCGATCAGCGCAATCAACAACCGCTTGCGTAAACTTGAGTCGTCTCAAGCAAGCGGCGCCAACAAAGCCGAGATAGCGGCTTTGAAAGAAAGTGTTGATTCGTTAGAGAAGTGGCGTTTATCAACTAATCGCGAGCTTAATAGCCTGCGTGCATCGTTGGGGCCGGCAGGTATATAGCGCCTATAGCCCCAGATCAGCTATATCTGAAGGCGTCGCTTTGCGGCGCTTTCGTCGTTTTGGCGTGAGGGTTTTCTCTACTAGCTGCAAGGCATGATTCAATCGGTCACGCTCGGCTGCTTGCAAACTTGCTCTAGGTAGTTTGTTCCACTCGGTCATCGCTTCAATAGTACGTGACTCTCGCGGGCCACTTGTGCCGCAGTGTTGGCACGTAACCTGATAGCCAAACTGTGCCTGTACCAACATCGCTTCATTGCTGTGGCAGCAGGGGCAGTTCTTTAAGTCTGAATCTGATTGATTCCAATCCATTGGAATCCCCTTATTATTCATATGTAGACAAAACATAGTTTAGCTTTGCAATTCTGTCCAAAATTTACGTCAAATTAGATATGGCTTATAGGAATAGGCTAAAATGGGCGAGTTCAGATTTAGGTTTTTAAACTATGACCATTATTCGCCAGCAAGACGTGATCGACAGCGTTGCCGACGCGCTTCAGTATATTTCTTACTACCACCCTAAAGATTTCATCGATGCCGTACATGAGGCCTATCAGCGTGAAGAGTCGAAAGCGGCAAAAGACGCTATGGCTCAGATTCTGATTAACTCGCGTATGTGTGCCGAGGGTAAACGTCCAATCTGCCAAGACACTGGTATCGTAACCGTATTCGTTAAGATCGGTATGAATGTTCAGTGGGACGCAGAGATGACCCTTGACGACATGATCAACGAGGGCGTACGTCGAGCGTACCTAAACCCCGATAACGTATTGCGTGCATCGATTTTGGCTGACCCAGCAGGTAAGCGCCAAAACACTAAAGACAATACGCCTGCGGTGATTCACACTCAAATGGTGGCGGGCGATACCGTTGAGATCGACGTGGCAGCTAAAGGCGGCGGCTCTGAAAATAAGAGTAAGATGGTAATGCTTAACCCATCAGACAGTATTGTTGATTGGGTAGTTAAAACCGTACCTACGATGGGTGCTGGCTGGTGCCCACCGGGCATGCTAGGTATAGGTATCGGCGGTACTGCTGAAAAAGCCGCTGTGATGGCTAAAGAAGTATTGATGGAGCCCGTAGACATTCACGAAATTCGTGAGCGTGGCCCTCAAAACCGCGTTGAAGAACTGCGTTTAGAGATTATGGATGCGGTTAACAAGCTAGGTATCGGTGCACAGGGCTTAGGCGGTTTAACCACGGTTCTTGATGTGAAGATCAAAGACTATCCAACCCACGCAGCGTCATTGCCTATCGCGATGATTCCAAACTGTGCGGCAACACGCCACGCCCACTTTACCCTAGATGGTTCTGGTCCTGCGTTACAGACGCCACCGTCGCTAGACGACTGGCCCGAAATTACCTGGGAAGTTAGCGAAGGAACTCGTCGAGTAAACCTAGATACGCTCACGCGTGAAGAGATGAATAGCTTTAAGCCGGGCGAGACACTATTGCTGAACGGCAAAATGTTAACGGGTCGCGATGCGGCACACAAAAAGATTCAGGGTTTAATTGAATCGGGCGAGGGCTTACCCGAAGGCGTTAGTCTTAAAGATAAGTTCATCTATTACGTTGGCCCAGTCGACCCAGTGCGCGACGAAGTAGTTGGCCCTGCAGGCCCGACCACTGCAACCCGCATGGATAAGTTCACTGATCTAGTGTTAGAAGAAACTGGCCTAATGGGTATGATCGGTAAAGCTGAACGTGGCCCCACAGCAATCGAAGCAATCAAGAAGCACAAAAGCTGCTACCTGATGGCTGTCGGTGGTGCGGCTTACCTAGTATCTAAGGCGATCGTTAACGCGAAAGTGGTTGCCTTTGAAGAACTAGGTATGGAAGCGATCTACGAGTTCGAAGTTAAAGATATGCCAGTAACCGTTGCGGTAGACAGTACCGGTGAGTCGGTTCACCAAACTGGCCCTAAGATCTGGCAAAAGAAGATCGAAGAGCAGGTATTAGATCTTAAATAAGATCTAACCCGATGCTTTAAACGCCGCAGCATTTTTGTGTTGCGGCGTTTTCGTTTATGCTGCATAAAAAATCATAAGGAGTGGCCCCTTGAGCGAGCCCACATTGCTGTTTCACGATTACGAGACCTGGGGTGTTAGCCCCGCGGTAGATCGCCCTTCACAGTTCGCTGCAATACGCACTAATTTGAATCTAGAGATAGTAGGCGAGCCAATCAATTGGTTGTGCAAGCCAACGGCCGATATGCTGCCACATCCAGAGGCTGCTCAGATTACGCGCATGTCACCTCTTACCTGTTTACGCAAGGGTATGATCGAGCCCGAGTTTTTTAAAAAGATTCATGCCGAGATGAGTCAGCCCAACACCTGTACCCTAGGCTATAACAGTATTCGTTTCGACGACGAAGTAACACGCTATGGTTTGTATCGCAATTTTTATGACCCCTACGAACGTGAATACAAAGACGGTAATAGCCGTTGGGACTTAATCGATATCGTGCGTACTGCTTGGGCATTGCGCCCAGAAGGCATAGAGTGGCCTAAGCGAGAAGATGGGCGAGTATCCTTTAAGTTAGAAGACCTGTCGGTAGCCAATGGTATCGAGCACATCAATGCGCACGACGCGTTAAGTGACGTGTATGCAACCATCGATATGGCCCGTGTCATTAGATCTGCTCAGCCTAAGCTGTTTGATTATCTCTTTCAGAATCGACAAAAGAATGCGTTGATGAAAATGATCGACTTAGATCAGCGCAAGCCAGTATTGCATGTAAGCGGGCGTATTAGTCAAGATAGCCGTCACTGTGCACTGATGATGCCGTTGATGCCACACCCCACTAATAAGTCGGGCGTGATCATGCTTGATCTCATGCAGTCGCCAGACGAATACGCCAAGCTATCGGCACAAGAGATCAGTGATCGCATTTATCGTAAACAAGAAGAGTTAGACGCAGAGGGTTTAACTCGCCCTCGCATCAAAGTGGTCTATCTTAATAAGTCGCCAGTTCTATTGCCCGCAACGATGCTAGGCGAGCCTGAACAGGCAGCGACAGGTATTGATTTAGAGCGTTGTCGAGCGCATTGGCAGCAGCTACAAACACAGGCAGGCGCTTTGATAGCAGAGCTAGACCAAATGTATTCACAGCCATTCGAGGCCAAGTATACAGACCCCGAAACTAAACTGTATGGCGGCTTTTTAACACCGGCCGACAAGGCTAACTGCAAGCGCCTGCATCAGCTCAGTGCCGAGCAATTGGCGTCGGGCACACTGATCTTTGATGATGAGCGTTACGAGGGGTTGCTGTTACGGTACTTGGGGCGTCACTACCCCGAGGTGCTTAACGAAAGTCAGCAGCGATCATGGCAGTCGATCTGTTACGACCGCATTATGTCTGATCAGTACGGCCCATCACCCGAAGATTATTTAGCTAAGGTCGAAGCCATGGCCACTAGCGGCGACGTCAATTTACAAGCATTAGCCCGCGATCTGTATCAGTGGGGGCAACAGGTACTGAATGTCTAACAAATTTAACCTTAAGCCATTATTACGACGATTAAAGCCCTATAAGGGGCGAGTTTGGGTTGCGGGCATCGCGCTTATTATCGCTAGCGGGTCGACGCTGGCGCTAGGGCAGGGGCTTAAATGGGTAATCGATCAGGGTCTGTCAGCCGCTAACGCCGATGCTTTGAATCAAGGATTTCTGATCTTTTTGACCATTGTTACGGTGCAAGCCATTTCAACGGCTCTAAGATTTTATCAGGTGTCTTGGCTGGGCGAGCGGGTTGCGGCCGACTTGCGTAGCGCCGCCTTCGAAAAGGTTATCTATCTGCCGGCAGATCGAGTAGAGCAGTTACGCAGCGGCGATATTCAAGCGCGGCTAACCGCAGATACAGCGGTCATACAGAACACTGTGGGCTCAACGCTGTCGATCGCGATTCGAAGCGTGCTTACCTTTGTTGGCGGTCTAATCTTGATGCTAATCGCCAGTTGGCAGATGAGCTTAATGGTGTTGCTTGGCGTGCCCTTGGTGTTGGTGCCAGTCATCTTGGTGGGGCGCCGTGTGCAAAGCCTATCAAAACTAAGCCAAGATAAGATCGGTGATGCGGGCTCATTCTTAAGCGAGGTTATGCGGGGTCTTTCGCTGATTCAGGTATCGGGCTTACAAAAATATCAACAAGGTCAGTTCGACCAACAGGTAGAGTTAGGTTTTAAAGCTGCTCATAAGCGAGTGCGCTTTCGAGCACTGCTTACAGGTTTGGGCATGATCGCAGCGATGGCCGGCTTTGCGCTAATGCTGTGGTCTGGCGGCCATGACGTGGTGTCAGGGGCGATGTCGCCTGGTGACCTGGCTGCTTTTGTATTCTATGCGATGCTAGTTGTGGGTAGTTTAGCGTCACTGTCTGAGGTTGGTGGTGACATTCAGCGCGCGATGGGCGCTTATGAGCGGCTAGATGAATTGATCGAGTCAGACGCTGAGCAAGGGCCTAAGGTTGGAACCCAAATACGCACAGCGAACGAACTCGCCCTTAAGGTGTCTGAGTATAGGTACCCGTTACGAAATGAGCATGTTGCGCTTAAAGAGTTAGAAGTAGCGCTAACGCTGAATAAACTAGTGGCATTGGTGGGTGAGTCGGGTTCGGGCAAGTCGACCATCGTTGAGCTGTTATTGGGATTGCGCTATTCTGACGGTGTAAATTTGTTGGTTGATGGCCAGCCATTACCTGCGTTCTATCAGTCTGAAGGAGCCGTAGGTTGGGTGCCGCAAGACCCGGTAGTGTTTGATGGCTCGCTTAGAGACAATATTTTGATGGGCGCTGATCATAGCGATGATCAAATATGGGCTTGGTTAGATGCTATTAATCTTGGGGGCTTTGTGCGTAGTCTCGCCAAAGGGCTAGAAACCCCAGTAGGTGAGTCAGGTACTCAACTCTCAGGGGGCCAACGCCAGAGAATCGCGTTGTTAAGGGCGGTGGCTGCCAGACCAAGATTTTTGATTTTAGACGAGCCAACAGCTCAGTTAGACGCACATTCAGAGGCGGCGTTAGTTAAGTTTTTGAGCGAATTAGCCGAGCCTGTAGGTATTCTAATGGTTGCTCATCGCTTGGTGTCTATCGCACGAGCTGATGAGATTTTGTTTATGGATTCAGGTGCCGTTGCCGCGCGCGGTACGCACCAACAATTAGTTGAGCAGCACGAGCGGTATGCCCACTGGGTTGCACTGCAAGTTGATAGCTTATCTTCAAACTAGGGAGTAGAAAAAATGAAATTAGTAGCACGAATTAAAAGCGTAGCGTTGGCAGCGATCGCTGCAGTTACCTTAGGCTGTGCCAGTAGCGCGCCAGTTGATTACGATAGTAGCGTAAACTTTCAGGCGTTAAAGACTTACAGTTGGTTAGATAGCAAGGCGTTAGAGTCTGACGACCCGCGCATCTCTAACACACTATTTAATGACCGAGTAAAAGCAGCGGTCGATCGCGAACTAGCTCGTAAAGGCTTTGTTAAGTCTGAGGGCGAGGTTGATTTTAAAGTGGTTTATCACCTTTCGATCGACCGTAAGATTCGCGAAGACAATCTAAATGCTCATTATGGCTATTACCCTTACGGTTGGGGATACCGCCACCCTATGTACGTAGATACCAGTAGTCGAATTAGAGAATACGATGAAGGAACTTTAATTGTAGACGTAGTTGATCCTGCAGCAGAGCGTTTATGGTGGCGCGGCAGCCATAGTGCGACAGTTCGTAAAAGCACTGGCCCAGAGAAGGCTACTCAACGTGTAAACGATGCAGTGGCGCGTATCATGGCTAACTACCCTCCAGGCGTTAAGTAGATTTTTGATCTACATTAGTTAACATACTCGATAGGAGCAGTGATGAAGGTTAACGGGCATCCAAATGTGTTTAATCGCCAGTGGCTAGCGCAGCCACAGCAAGCACGTGCCGGTGAGTCTACAAAGTCTGCTCCTATTGAAAAGCCCGCTAAAGTCTCGGCAACCGCAAAGGTAATGCGCGAGCAAAACTCAACAGCGCAACAGGCAATTGAAAACTTTGTACCCGAGCGCACCTATGGTGGTGTGAAGAAAGGGCAGTTAATCGATATTCGCGTTTAAAGCCGCCTTACTCTTCTTTGATTAGGTATAGCGCTACCAATCTCGCCAAGACAATCGTCATATAAAATTGACCAACAATAGCCAGTACGGCTGCCCATGTTTGCGCCAACGGTGTAACCGGTGTGATATCGCCATATCCTAAAGTAGATAGCGTGACGATCGAGAAATAGATAAAGGTGGCTAGAAGTTCGGCCGCTTCAGAGCTATCTGTGGGCAAGGTGCCAGTGAAACTGCCGTTGTATACAAGCTCGATAATTGTAAAAAGATATGCCCAATTTAAAGCAATAAAAAGATACAAACACATTGCCGCAAACAGTGTATTGGCTCGCACCCTAGGTGTCGTCAAAATGTAGTACAAAAGAAAACACGCCACACCAATATAATAGAAAAGCGTCAGGCTTAGGCTGACGATGGGCGAGATCATTGCGTCAGGTAACCATGCATTGATGATTGCCGGAATAGCAATAACAATCACTGGGTAAACAATGTGGCGCTCATGGGCAATCATCATAATGGTAGCGGCTACCATGAGTGTTGTGCCGGTCTTGAAAGCCGTGTCTGCTAGCTCGTATTGAAGGCTGGCCGGAATCAACACGATGTTAAGCAGTAGTGAAATTAGTAGTGCAAAGAAGCCGTATTGGGCACTAAACCTTAGGAGCTTGTGCATGGCGTTGAACTCCAAGAGTTAGGTGTTTTAGCTGTTTCGCCGCTTCAGAGTATCCTAGTTGCACCAACGCGTCGCATCGCTCAAAATCGATCAGCTCGCAGCTATTTTTGGGCAGTATCACGCAATGATCGGGCGGATAGGCGGCTAGTTTATTTCTACTGATAGCTGCTTGCATAATGTCGATGCTCTTCGACGTTAAATCAAGCATGCTAGGCATCTCTTTGGGTCTGTCGTTTCGGGCCTTAGGCTCGCGTTCAAAAAAATTAAGAATTTTATCGGCGATCGCAGGATTTGACTGCTTTTCAGGTTTAGCTTCGAATGCCGCTAACGGGTTAGGTTGTTCTGGGCCGCTTAGGTCGACTGCTATGGTGATGTCAGTGTTAGCGCTGAATACGGGAGCCATTGGTATAGGGTTTAGCAGCCCGCCATCAACTAATAGTCGGTCTTGGTAGGGTACGGGGCTCAATAGAGAAGGTATGGCTACCGAGGCGCGTACAGCAGAAAACAAGTCGCCTTTTTGAAACCATATCTCTTGCCCGGCGTTAATGTCGGTGGCAACGGCGGTAAAGTCGATACCAAGTTCTTCTATGCGTGTACCACCTAGTAGCTCGCGAACTCGCTCGAATACTTTGTCGGCCTTGATAATGCTAGAACGGCTAAAAAATGACAGCTCAAGTAACGCGATAACGTCCCAGCGAGACAGTGACGTCATCCATTCGCGGTATTCATCTAATCGATCAACGGCGTGAAGCGCGCCGACGAGCGCACCGATCGACGAACCAGAGATAGCCTTTATTTCGATGTTGTTTTCAACTAGCCAGTTGATCACACCGATGTGTGCAAGACCTCGCGCTCCGCCACTGCCAAGCACAAGGGCACAACTTAGGGGGCGCGAGTCGGTCATGGCAATTATTGCGCCTTAGGAAGTTCGCCCATTGCTTTGTTCGTGATGGTACGAACATTCTTTAAAAGCTCGTCACGAGGCGCGTCGATCTTCTTGAGCATTTTACTGCCTGACGTTAGCCAAGTAATTTTGTTTGACTTGCCATCAGCGATAAAGATGACCAGGTTGCCCTTATTGAGCTGACCATGGTTAGGGCTTGTATAGGTAGAGCGAGCCATCTCAGCTAGGCGGGCGTTGTCACCTAATGCACCTTCTAGGTAATCGTGAGGCGTCATGCCTGCAGTATCAGTGATAGCTGCTTGGCTGTGAACGCGATAATCAATGATCATGTCGGCGCCAGATGACACTAGTTGATAGCCTTTGTTGGCCATGCTGATGTCGACATTTTGACGAACTTCGCCATCGATTGCTGAAAACACCGTGGTGTCATTTAAAGCAGGGCCTGCCCACTGGTAGGTTTTGTAGGTATGAATTTTGGCCTCGTCGTCAACTAAAGTGTTTAGCTTGGTCGAGCCAATACAGCCGGTTAGAGCGGTTGCAAATACTGCAACAAGCAAGATACGTAACATGTTATTCCTTAGGGTCTATCTCTAATTTAATCTTCGTCAGCGCTGCCAAATAGATATTGCATTAGCGCTTTTATGTAATCCATCGTCGAGTGTTCGGGCGGGAAGTCTTCAAGCAGTTCGGCTGCCTCTTCTTTTGTTGCCTCGTTTTCACTCGCAAATTGTTCGGGGGTGGCCTGAACCGTACCTTGCCAAACTTCACATTCGGTCATGGGGCTTATCATAGCTACCATCCAAACGTTTTTTTCACCACTTGCAGAGTTCTCAGTACTAGGTGAGCAATCCAGCGCTTTTAGCAATGGCTCTGAACTGATGTAAAATCCTGAGTGCAGCCATATGTCTGCATAGTCTGCTTCTGTGGGATCATAGCCTCGCGCTTGCATGGTTTCTTCGATAACCTCGCGAAGCTCTTGGTCTAAACCGTCTTCAGCTGTATCGACCCAACCATAACTAGTGATTAAGAAAAAGTCATTTTCTTTATCTAAGGTTGTATTGCTGCTGATAGTGCTGCAGCCGTAGCTGAGCGACATTACTAAAGATAGAGCTATCAGTTTGAGCAAGCGGTAAGTCATGAAACAATCTCTAAAAGTTAACATCTTCTTTTACTATAGCGAATCATATCACAACTGAACTAAAACCAATCGGTTAGAGCAAAGCCTAGGCCTAGGCGCTGTGTGTAGGCGTTGTAGTCTATTAAACTTTCAGCATAGCCCTCAAAGTATTGTACATTGCCCCTAATGCGCTCACCTAAGGGGAATGTCCAATCTAGTTGTACTGACCCATTTGATGAAAACGAGTTTCTAAATGATGCAGATAGGTCATGTGTGCCAAGCTTATAGCCAACACTTAGCTGGCCGTGACCAATGTAGTCAAGTAGGTCAGGGTTATCATCGCCATTTGGGTCGTAGCTTAGAGTTGGATCTTTAGGAGCCTCTTCTATGCGGTGCCATGCGGTGGCAGATAGTACCCACGGGCCTTTGCCATAGATATATCGGCCATAGATACGGTTCCAACTACGCGATTGGGTACCAGATTGGCCGTTCGATTGATGGGCAAAGCCAAAATTGATCAGTGTAGAATCGGCACCAAACCAATGAGTTTTAGGATAGTAGCTAAGAAACAGTTCGGGCTCGTGATTGGTTTCTCTAAAGGGGGCCGATAAGTCGCCATTATAAGCTTGCCACCAAGATGTATTAGTGTAAGCCGCATGCAGATCCATTCGGTGATTAAACATGCCCGTAATGATTGGTGCCTTTAGACTTACCTGAAACTTCATTTCTAGGTGATCTAATTGATCTTCGGTAATCGGAAATGGGTCGGCATTAGGCGTAAAATTATAGGCCGCGGGTAATATGTAGTTGGGCTTGTGAGGGGTAATGACGAATGGGTTTTGCTCGCTCATTTTTTCAGAAACAAGCCTGCGCTCAAGCGCGACGTCGATCTCTTCTACTTCTACGTCTTCGATTGTTTCGCACTGCTCAGTGATCTCGCCGACGGTAGTTTCTGCCGAGGCCGACGCAAGGGTGTTGAGAATGCACTGAGCAAAGGCAGAATCTATATCTGTATTCGACACCTGTGCATTGCTAGCCGTGGCGCTTAGTGCAAGAACAGAAGCAAAAATAGATCGCATAATTATCTCCGTATAGCGTGAGTCAGTCGTTAGAATGAGTACTTATTCTTTAAATAGGCCTTCAATGGCCTTGCTTAGCGTTTCGCTGCGCTCAGTATTGCGTATCACTGCCCACATCATATCACGCGTTTTGGTAATGCGAAGAAGATCTTGGGTCAGTATCGCAAAGGTATTAGGGTTAACCGTTTGCGCTAGGCCTTCTAAGTATTCAGCCATTTGTGACTGTGTTTCAATCAGTGTTGGCGAGAACTGAAATAGGGCTACAGTCTGAGTTTGTAGAATCGCTTTATTGGACCAATTTAACTCGATCAATTGACGATTCAATAATGGTGCCATAGGGTGGGCGATGCCTGCTAGCTGCGCGAAATCAGCGCTAGCTAGTGGGGCATGCATCAACAGCTTGAATGCTTGGTCTACGACCGGTGCCGGGCCTGAGCTTAAAAAGCTCTGCAGCTCATCGATCGATAAGGTATTCGCAAATAGAGCATCGGTAAGTGCTTGGATACTAAATGCCTGCCATTGATTGTCGGGTGCGCCGTTTTGAATCCATTTGATGACGGCCTCGGCTTCTTGCGAAAGGCTAGAGTTTTGAGCCAACTTTTCTAACGCGACCACAACTGCTTTTGTGTCATCGCTAGGGGTGAATGCAAACTGACAGTGGTCCATTGGTGCTCGATGCTCAGCTTGTTCGTTTTTTAAGTTGTGATTAATGGTTGCAGCAAGTTCGTCGAGCAGGGCAGTCATCTGGCCTGGTGCAATCTTATTTAACTCATCTAACGGTAGGCGCAGCCACCAAATACCTTGGTTGTCTCCTTGGTCGCCGACCAACGAAATGGCTAGCCATTCATGCCCTAATAGCGGTAATTCGACGGCGGCGATACTGTTTTCTATTTCGCTCCATTGCTGTTGCGTGTATTGGCTGATACGGCGGCCTACACTGTAGGCTCGTAACGTTAAATTGCTAAGCGCAAGTAGTTCTGTCAGGGTGTTTGGGGTTTGCATAAGGGCAATAGGCTATTTGAGATAGCAGCCATTATACTGGGTTGCCTTTAAAAAGTGCGCCCCTACTAATTACCCTTATGATAAGTGCTGTAAATTACCGCTATTGCGCGATTATTCGGTTGATCTGTTTGGCGGCATCGCGTTGCAGCCCTTGCTCTTTAGAAAGACGTTCAAAGCAGTCATTTAGCTCGCCCAGCTGTTGATCAATTTGCTCAAGCTGTTGAATCTGCTCGCTAGTTGTATCTGCGATGCTCGAATTCATGGTAGCCATTTCGGTCATAGACTCTAGTGCTGCAGAAAGTGCTTCGCCTGCTTCTTGTGCCGTACTAGACGTTGATTGCGAGTAAGTCTGGCTTTCATTCATGACTCGTACGGCGTCGCTAGCACCTGCTTGAAGGCGTTGAATCATATCTTGAATTTCGTCAGTGCTTGCTTGGGTTCTACTTGCCAACGTACGTACTTCGTCGGCGACTACCGCAAAACCTCGGCCTTGTTCACCAGCTCTAGCTGCTTCGATGGCCGCGTTCAGTGCCAAAAGATTAGTTTGCTCTGCAATGCCTCTAATGACGTCAAGTACAGAGCCAATGTTGTTCGATTCGCTTTCTAGCTCGTTGATCACGTCGACAGCGTTGGTTATTTTAGACGCAAGCCCGTCAATATCTGATATCGCTTTGCTGACCGCCGACGTACCCTGCTGGGTGTTGTTTTGCGCGGTTGTCGCTACCTCGGCAGCTGCAGTAGCGCTGTCGATTATTCCACGGTTATGAGACGCCATGACCTTGATGGTTTCGCAAGAGTTATCTACTCGCTGGCTTTCGGCAAGTTTACTAGAGCGTGCGCTCGATTCGATAATTCGGCGTAATTGCTGTTCTATGTCTGATTGCGCGCTAGAGTCTTTGGGAGCTGTCAGCGCATTGATGGCATTGGGCAGTTGGCTCAGTCTACTGATGGTGCTGATATCATTCTTTGACAGTACCGAGTTGACTTTAGCCACGGTGTCAGACCGAGCTCTTGCCGAGCGGCTTAGCGTTAACAACCAGCCCAAACAGGCCACGATTAATAATATCCAAGGAAGATACGTCACGATTCGATTCCTAGTAAAAGCTACTTCTCTATATACTGAGCGTAGGTCGAATCAGGTGATGCGCCACCCCAAAGGGTGGCAATGTCTATTTTTACGCGGCTTTTTCGGCGTCTTCGACACGAAGTAGCTTGATGTTGAGGTAGCCGTAGGCAATCGCGATAATCGGGCAAATCCAGTTAAAGACGGCGTACGGCGCATAGGTAAGCGTTGCTACGCCAAGGGTACCGGCCATATAGGCACCACAGGTGTTCCAAGGAATTAGCGCTGAAGTAAGTGTACCTGAGTCTTCAATAGTACGAGATAGGGCTAGTGAGCTTAGACCGCGCTTTTCAAACTCAACTTTGTACATTCGACCAGGAAGCACTACAGAGATGTACTGGTCGGCAGAAATTAAGTTAATACCTAAACAGGTAACAACAGTAGTGGCGATTAGGTCGCCAGTGCTCTTCACCAGTGTTAGTGTGCGAGTTACGAGCACCTGTAATAGCCCTGTGCGCTCTAACACGCCGCCAAAGGCCATGGCACTAATGACTAGCCAAACAGTGTTGAGCATGCTGCTCATACCGCCTTTTGATAACAGCTCGTCTAGTTGCGAGTTGCCACTGTTCGACTGGTAGCCGTCAAATAGGCTAATCCAGATCGCTTTCAGCTGCGGCAATACGGTGGTATCCGCAGCCATCTGTTTTAGGGCTTCTGGTTGAGTGAATACAGTTAGTAGGCTTGCCGATAGGGTGCCAATGATGATGGTTGGCATTGCAGGCATTTTACGCCATGCGAGTGCGAGCAGCACTAGAAGTGGTAGAAGATTGATAATCGAAATGTTAAACGAAGCTCCAAGATCGACGATTAACTTTTCAATGTCTTCAGGATTGGTCTGCGACGAGGCACCAAGGCCCAGAAAATAAAATGCTGTTAGGGCAATGACAATCGCTGGTGCTGTTGTCCACAGCATATTTTTGATGTGAGCAAATAAGTCGGTACCGGTTACGGCGCTAGCTAGATTGGTGGTTTCTGAAAGAGGGCTTAATTTATCACCAAAATAGGCGCCAGAGACGATTGCGCCTGCGGTGATTGCCAACGACATATCCATGGCTTGGGCGATACCTATTAAGCTAATGCCTAGGGTGCCGGCGACTGTCCAAGAGCTGCCGATTGTAATGGCAACAATGGCACAGATGGCACAGCAGGCCAAATAGAAGATGTCGGGGTCAATAACGTGAAGGCCATAGAAAATCATCGAAGGTACTGTGCCCGATAAAATCCACGAACCAATTAGCATGCCAACAGAGAGCAAAATAAGTACCGCACCAAAGGCTAGGCTGATACCGCTAAGCATTGCTTCTTCAACATCTGACCAGTTCATGCCGTTTTTCATGCCCACTAGGCCGGCAATACAGGCACAAAGAATTAGGGCAATCTGATTAGCACCGTAAGAACTGTCAGAACCAAAATAATAAACGCTAGCCCCAAGCATAAGTATAAGGGCGCTTATGGGGATTAAGGCGTCAAGAATAGAGGGTTGTTTGTGCTGTTCGGTCATTAAAATCAGCCTACTTCATTATTGTTAATTTGCTTCATGTGACCCGTGGGTCACTAGATATTTTTCTAAGCATACGTTAGTGTCGGGTCATTCTAGCAGTAACCAATCCATCTAGACATGACTAATTTTGATGCAATTCGCCCTTATAACGATAACGAAGTAGGCGAAGTACTAACACGATTATTGGCCAACGACGACTTTATCAAAGCTTTATGCGAGTTTAAATTGCCCGGAGCCTACAACGCCCAAGGTCAACAGGTAATTGATTTGGTACGGCGTCAATTGTCTAGCGAGTTAGAAGGTGTACAGACGGTTCATGACCTGCAATTGGTTGTAGAGCGCTATTTAAGTGACCTTATTGAGAGCCAAACGGGTGCGCTAACCTATAGTGGGCTAGAAGCTAGTAACCTGACTAGCGTGCTCTTTATGAGTAACCATCGAGATATTGTGATGGACCCAGCCTTCGTTAATTGGGCCCTGTTTCACTCAAAGCGCGATACTGTACGCATTGCGATTGGCGACAACCTATTGTCAGAGCCATTCGTTGAAGATCTGATGCGATTGAACAAAAGCTTTATTGTTACTCGTACTGCGGCGACAAAGCGTGAGCAATTTAGAGCGCTGACTCTGCTGTCGGCCTACATACGCCACTCGCTAGATGAAGATCATGCGAATATATGGATTGCCCAACGCGAAGGTCGCGCTAAAGATGGTGATGATCGCACCGAGCCTGCCGTGCTTAAGATGATCGGTATGAGCAAAGACAAAGGGCAGTCGATCGAAGACTTTTTGGCGACTCGCCACATCGTGCCTGTGTCAATTTCATATGAGTTTGACCCCTGCGATATCTTAAAAGCCAAAGAGTTATACTATCGTGATACACAGGGTAGTTACCAAAAGAGTGCCGGCGAAGACGAATTAAGCATTGCTCTGGGTATCTCAGGATACAAGGGCGATGTTCATATTGCGTTTGGTACACCGGTACAAAGTGCTGACTCTGTTGAGGCAATGGCCGCCGAAATAGACCGTCAGATAATCAATAACTACGTACTGCACCCCACAAATTTTATCGCCTATCAGATGATTCATGGGTCATATCCTGATTTGCCCTGTGGAGTAAGTGCCAAACCCTTTGATATCAGCGAACACGCAGAGTCAGAAGCTCTCTTTAAAGGGCGTCTAGATGGTATTGATGCGCACTGGCGTCAATGGGTCATTAACGCGTATGCTAAGCCGGTTTTGAACAAACTGGCATTATAGTGGCGCAACTTACTGACGAAATTAAACAAGAAATTCAAGCAGGCTATCGACGATTTTTAGAGACAAGATCGTTGCGGCCTCGTCACGGCCAAAAGTTGATGATTGCCGCGATTGCCCGCACGCTGGGCGGTATTGAATCTGACGCCAGCGGCGAGCGCACTAGTCAAAACCATGTATGTGTGGTCGAGGCTGGTACGGGTACAGGTAAAACGGTTGCCTATGCATTAGCGGCGATACCCGTCGCCAAAGCGTTAGGTAAGCGACTAGTAATCTCTACCGCAACGGTTGCGCTACAAGAGCAGATCGTTAATCGTGATTTGCCAGATGTTCAGGCAACGACCGGGCTAGAATTTTCGTTTGAACTAGCTAAGGGGCGTGGCCGTTATCTTTGCATCAATAAGTTAGACGACAAGTTAGCTGGTAGTGATCAAACCGTTATTCCGCTGTATCCTGACGAAGAAGTGTTTGCCACCGACGCCGATACGATGGCGCTTTATCAAGGTATGTTAGAGGCCTTATCTAAGGGCGAGTGGGTAGGTGATCGCGATCACTGGTCGTACTCGCAGTTGTCTGATGAAGCGTGGCGAGGTGTCGCAAGCGACCATCGTCAGTGTACTGGGCGTCGTTGTGATAATGTGGGGCACTGCCCATTTTTTAAGGCCCGCGAAACCCTCGGGCGTGCAGACGTGGTAGTTACTAACCACGACATGGTGATGGCAGACCTATCATTAGGTGGCGGCGCTATCTTGCCCGAGCCTAAAGAGACCATTTACATCTTTGACGAAGGTCATCATCTACCTGATAAAGCGCTAGGGCATTTCGCTCATCACACTCGAATCGATAGTACAACGCGTTGGTTGGCTAGTTTAGGGCGCAATCTTTTACAGGCATCGGTCGATATAGAAGGTGGCGACACCATGCTACGCATGCTTGAAGAGCTGCCTAGTAAATTAGATGATATTCAAATATTTCAAGGGCAGGTGTTGCCGTTGATAGAAACCATAGCCGAGTTTGATACTAGTCGAGATCAGGGCTCACCCCGCTATCGATTTGATCGTGGCGAGGTACCTCAAACGCTAGCTGATTTAGCTGTCGAGCTGGGCAAGCAGTACTTTAGAGCACAGGCCCACTGTATGAGTATCGTGGGTTGCGTTGAAGAACTGATGGACGTAGCAGCTGCCGCCGACAAGCCGCCGCTAGAAGCGGTGCATGCTGCTATCTCTACAGCTGCGGCCCGTTTAGAGGGTAATGCGTTGTTATGGCGTTCGTACGCAGAGAAAGACAATGATCTACCCAGAGCACGGTGGATCACCATGCTAGACCAGTCAGGAACGCTCGATTACGAAATTTGTTCATCACCCATTTTGGCTGATCAGACGCTAAGCTCTCAGTTATGGGAGCAGGCCTATGGTGCCGTGGTTACATCGGCGACGCTGACGGCATTGAACAGCTTCGATCATTTTATTCATCAAAGTGGTGTACCTAGCGAGTCACATCTTGAGCGTGTGCCAAGCCCGTTTGATTTTGCTGCTAATGGGCGCTTCTATGTGCCACCTATGCGAACGCTCCCTAATGATGTCGACGGTCATACAGACGAGATTACTGAGATCATTCCGCAGCTGTTGTCACCTTCAAAAGGTAGTCTTGTGCTGTTCACCTCACGGCGACAGATGCACAATGTCTATGAAAACCTGTCAGACGAGGTGGCTGGGCGAGTATTGATGCAGGGTGATCGTTCAAAACAAGCCATACTAGATGAGCATCGGTCTCGTATAGAGAAGGGTGAGCCTAGTGTATTGTTCGGTCTGGCTTCGTTTGCAGAAGGTCTTGATCTACCTGGCGATCAGTGCGAAGAAGTGATAATTACTAAGTTGCCCTTTAGCGTGCCTGACGATCCTGTGTCGGCTGCGAGAGGCGAGTGGATCGAAACACAGGGGCGTAACTCATTCATGGAATTAAGCGTACCCGAAGCTGCACAGAGGTTGGTGCAGGCAGCGGGGCGTTTATTACGAACCGAGCAGGATCAAGGTCGGGTGTCGTTGCTAGATAGGCGTGTTGTGACTAAGCGTTATGGGGCGGCACTGTTGGGCTCGTTACCGCCGTTTACACAGCAAATTAGCTAGCAAGTTGCTCTTGTTTGAATGATGGTGCTGACAGTGATTGCTGCTGATATTGGGTAAGTTGAATCTGCAATCGCTGAACGACGTTACCAAGTACTTCTATGGTTTGGCTCATCTGATCTAGTGCAATTTGAATCGATTCAAGGTCGGCGTTTTGATTAGACAGGTCGTTCTTTGCAAGCATACTTCACTACTCCATGTGATTATTTTTTTGCGTTTTCTAGTGGCGCTAAAAAGCGTGCGAAGACTATGCGCCTCTAAATTGACGTTCGCAACGGATAAGTCTGAGTATATGCTGTGGATAACTTGTGGGATTAAAACTTTTTAATCAAGCAAGGTTCACCTTTGAGCGAAAATACAAGCTTGTCTGTTTTTGGCGGCGAGTGAAGATCAAAATTAATTTCGCCCTGTGCCGACTCAACTCGTAATCGAATACCTGCGGGTGTGGTTCGTCGCTCGTTGATGGTCACTGAAAGATCTGTGCCATTAAGATTAACCTGTGTTGGGCGAATAATAAGCCAGTAATATCCATCATCTACCGCTGTGTTGAACTCACCATAAGCGCTATGTGCAACACCTTGAATCACCTGGGTTTCGGCAATTAATGCTTGCCCAATAAAGTTGGCCACTTCGATTGAGTTAGGTGAATTGACTAATGTTTTAGGCGTATCCCATTGTAACAACTTGCCCTGATGCATAACACCGATGCGATCAGCGATCGCAAAGGCTTCATATTGGTCGTGCGACACGACTAACGCCATTGTGTTGCTCTTTTTAATTATTTGTCGAGTTTGTTCACTTAGTTCGTCGCGAAGATTGGCATCTAGGTTAGAGAAAGGCTCGTCCATCAAAATAAGCTGCGGTCTCATTGCTAGTGCTCTAGCAAGGGCTACGCGCTGTTGCTGGCCACCTGACAATTGGTGGGGCAGGCGGTCAGTGAAATTCTCTAGGCCAACTAACTCAATAAGATCGTCTACAGGCTCAGTTGCACCATAGCGAATGTTTTGCAGCGCGGTCATGTGTGGAAACAGCGCATAGTCTTGAAACACCAAACCAATATGGCGTTTTTCTGGCGCTAGATACTTTGAACCATTGTCGAGTAATAGATCTCCAAGCTTGATGCTGCCTTGAGTGATCGGGTGCAGGCCAGCTATGGCACGAAGTAACGTGCTTTTACCGCTACCCGATGCCCCAAGCAAGCAGCCAATCTCGCCAGGAGCCAATATCATGGATAGGTCTTCGATAAGGGGGTGGCCGTCGTAGCCGGCGGCGATCCCGTGGAGGTCTAATTGAGCATTCATGGTGCGCAGTCTACGCGTTTAATAAGAACTCCATCAATGCTTTTTGTGCATGTAAACGGTTTTCGGCTTCGTCCCAAATAACAGTTTCGGGGTTATCCATTAGTTCAGCACTAATTTCTTCGCCACGATGGGCAGGTAAACAATGCATGTAGAGTGCATCACTGTTGGCGTAGCTCATTAGGTCTGCATTCACTTCAAAACCAGCAAAATCGTTTTCGCGTTTGGCTTGTTCTTCTTCTTGGCCCATCGACGCCCATACGTCAGTTACTACTAGATCAGCGCCTTTGACGGCTTCTTTAGGGTCTCTAAACACTCGTACTCGATCTTTATTTGCATCCATTAAGTCAGCGTTCGCATCGTACCCCTCTGGGGCAGCAATATGAAGTTCAAAGTTCGCCTGACGTGCAGCGTTAATGTATGAATGGCACATATTATTGCCATCGCCTACCCAAACAACACGCTTACCTTCGATAGAACCGCGGTGTTCTTGAAAGGTTTGCAGGTCGGCTAGTAGCTGACACGGGTGGTACATATCAGTCAGAGCGTTAATAACAGGTACACGTGAGTGTTTAGCAAACTCTTCGACAGTGCCGTGGGCAAAGGTTCTTATCATCACCATGTCGACCATGCTACTGATTACTTTCGCCGAATCAGATATAGGCTCGCCCCGCCCTAGTTGGGTGTCGCGCGGTGATAGAAACAGTGCATCGCCGCCCATTTGGCTAACGCCACTTTCAAAAGATACGCGCGTACGTGTCGACGATTTTTCGAAGATCATCGCAAGCTGTTTGCCATCGAAAGGCTTTGGATTGCTACCAGCGTAATGTAACTTCTTCAGTTCACTAGCACGATGAGTAACTTGTAGTAACTCGCTTGGTGATAGATCTAACAGTGTTAAAAAATGGCGAGGCATGATTTGTTCCTTATTCTTCTTTGGCGCTTTGTGCGATTGAAAGCGCAACTTTATCGATCAGTTCGTTGACTTGATCGATCGTCATAATGAGCGGGGGTAGTAGGCGAATCGTTGTGGGGCCTGTCATGTTAGCAAGCAGGCCGTTCTTTGCTGCTACCTCTAAAAATTTAGGTTGGGCATGAGCCAATTCTATGCCGATCATAAAGCCAAGCTGTCTTACAGCAGATACTTGCTGAAGCTCGGTAAGGCCAAGCACGCGCTCGGTTAAGATTGGCAATGTTTCGTTGAAAAGCTCGCCCATGTGGTTGCTGCTTAATTCAGAGACCACCTCTGACACAACACTGCAAACTAATGGGTTGCCGCCATAGGTAGAGCCATGGGTGCCGGGGGTAAATAATTCGGCTGCTTTTCTACGAGCCATGCAGGCGCCTACGGGTACACCGTTACCAAGCCCTTTGGCGGTGGTGATTACATCAGGAGTAATATCATAGTGCATGTATGCGTAAGGTTTGCCGGTACGGCCATTACCTGTTTGCACTTCGTCTAGCATTAACAGCCAGTTGTTATTGGTGGCGAGTTGGCGTAAGCCTTGTAAAAACTCGGTAGACGCTGGGTGAACGCCACCTTCACCTTGTACAGGTTCAACCAGAATGGCGGCGATATCCTGGTGGTGAGCAAGCGCTTTTACCGAGTCTAAATCGTTGTATTCGGCGCGATAAAATTGATCGAGAAGAGGGTCAAATCCTTCGTGAACCTTGGGGTTGCCCGTTGCACTTAGCGTTGCAAAGGTGCGGCCATGAAAGGCTCGCTCAAATACGATTACTTTGCCGTATTCAATAGCATTCTTTTTACCCCAAAGGCGAGCTAACTTTAAAGCTGCCTCGTTTGCTTCAGCGCCCGAGTTAGCAAAGAAGACGTTGTCCATGCGCGCAAAATCGCATAGAGACTTTGCAGCGTTGTCTTGGCTACTGTTCTTATAAAGGTTGCTGCAGTGTAATAGATCTAGTGCTTGGCCTTGGATGGCCCCAGTGACAGAAGGGTGATTATGGCCAAGATTACAAACGCCGATACCGCATAGACCATCGAAATATTGAATGCCTTGCTCATCGTACAGATAGCAGCCGTCGCCGCGCTCAATCTGTAATTGGCGAGGGCCGTACGACGACATAATGGGGTTTAACATGAACAATACCGCTTTCTTAAAGGCAATATCCTAGCAAAGCGGTTGATAAACGCAATTTTCGATTTCATTTGTAATTGTAGCGCTGTGCTTGTAACCACCGAACAAGCCTGACTAAAATAGGCAGGTATTATAGTTAATCAAATCTAGGGGTTTACCATGGATATCATGGAATCAATCAAAGAGCAGGTCGAAGGTAACGATATCATTCTTTACATGAAGGGCTCGCCAAACGCACCACAGTGTGGTTTTTCGCAGCGAACTGTTCAATCTTTAATGGCTTGTGGTCAGCGCTTTGCTTACGTCGATGTTTTATCTAATCCAGAGATTCGTGCAAACCTGCCCCAGTACGGTAACTGGCCTACGTTCCCGCAGTTGTGGGTAAAGGGCGAGTTGATCGGCGGTTGTGACATCGTTACTGAAATGTATGAGAGCGGCGAGCTGAAGACGTTAATTGACGAAGCGGTTGCTTAGAATTTATTTCAACCCTCGCTAAATTAAAGCCTGCAATTGCAGGCTTTTTTTGTGCCTAATTCTTCAGTTCGCTTGATTCATTGATCTAGATCAGCATTTGGTATTGGGAATAGTTCCGATAATGGTAATGAGATTGATTATCATTAACTAGATAGGTAGTATCGCTTACCGTAAAGTTGTTCAAGTATCGGAATTTTTATAAATATGCGTCATTTATCTGTATGTATGCTAGGCCTAAGCGCTGCAATCGCAGCTCAGGTAGCAGCAGCACAAGCTGACTCGAAAGAGTCTCAAATTAAAGAAGAAATCATTGTAGAAGGTCAGTATCTATACAATGACCAGATGAATGCCCTCAAAACGCCTACGCCTATCGTAGATGTGCCTCAAAGCCTTTCTATCATCTCGGCAGAGCAAATTAAGCTGCAAGGTTTTACCGGCGTGGCCGACATCATCAACTACACCCCTGGCGTTAGCAACTCGCAAGGTGAAGGGCATCGTGATGCTGTGGTATTTCGCGGTATTCGTTCAACGGCTGATTTCTATTTAGATGGCGTGCGTGACGACGTTCAGTACTATCGTCCGCTATACAACCTTGAGCAGGTTGAAATCTTGCGCGGCCCTAACGCGCTTTTATTCGGTCGTGGTGGTACAGGTGGTATTCTGAATCGTGTAACCAAGAAAGGTGTAGTTGGTGAAAACTTTACTGATTTTGGCGCCGCGGTCGATTCGTTTGGCGAACATAGCGTTCAGCTAGATGCAAACCTGTCTGCAAGCGACAGTGCGGCAGTGCGTATTAATGCATTTTACGAAGGGCTAGATAACCATCGTGATTTTTATAACGGCGAGCGCATTGGCGTTAACCCGACCGCTAAGTTTTTATTGTCAGATGATACTGCGTTAGATCTTTCGTACGAATACGTTGATCACAGCCGATTTATTGATCGTGGTATTCCAACAGGTGCTGACGGTCGGCCCGTTACCGAACTTGTAGATGTTGTGTTCGGCGATGCTGATGTAAACGTAACTGAGCTAACCGCGCACCTATTGCGTGCTAGTTTACAACACGACTTCTCAAATAATCTAAAAGCTAACGCAAGCGCATTTTACGGCGATTATGACAAGCTGTACCAAAACTTCTATGCATCAGACTATGATCAAGCCAATTCGCCCGATGTTGTAACACTGGATGGCTACCTAGATACGACCCAGCGCGAAAACTTGGTGTTGTCTGCTAATCTAATTGGTCAGTTCGATACGGGCAGCGTTGGTCATACGATGATTGGTGGCGTTGAATACATCGACACATCATCTAATCAAGATCGCTACAACGCTTTCTGGAGCACGACCCAAGACGATAACGAAATCTTTGCCATTATGCGCCCACTCGATCTTCTTGGCGGTGTTGGTGTTAATGCATCAGGGCTTACAACGTCTAACGATTTTAGTGTTGATATCAACGATGATACGCACGTAAATATCGAGTCGGCATCGATCTTTATTCAAGATGAAATTGCTATTTCTGAAAAGCTTGACGTTATTTTAGGAGCACGTTTCGACAGTTTTGATTTAAGTGTTTATAACGTTGTCTCTGATGAGCCGCGTAGCCGTAAAGATGAAGAGGTATCGCCGCGCGCTGGTATCGTATATAAGCCGCAAGAAAACATGTCGATCTACGCAAGCTACAGTGAGTCATTCTTGCCACGTAGTGGCGAGCAGTATGCAAACATTGATGGCGATAACGATCAGTTGGCGCCCGATGTGTTCGAAAACTCAGAGATTGGTTTTAAATGGGATCTTGCTAATGGCTTAAGTTTTACGTCGGCTTTGTTCCAGAACTCTCAAACGACTACTGAGCGTGACAATGATACCGGTGAAACCAATGAGACTCGTGGTCTAGAAGTAGAAGGTATTGAGTTGCAATTAGACGGGCAGGTGACTGATCAGATCGCGATTCGTGCCGGTTATAGCTTCTTAGATGGTGAAACTAAAGACGGTAACGCACCTCGTGAATTGCCAGATCACATGGCTTCGGTATGGGCAACCTACCAGGCATCAGATAAGTTAGGATTCGGTTTTGGGGCTAACTATCAGGGGCAAACCTTAATCAAAGACGGTGGTACGCAGGTGCTACCAAGTTACACGCGCTTTGATGCGGTAGCCTATTACGATGTGTCTGATGATCTTCGTATTCAGTTAAATGCAGAAAACCTTACTGATAAAGAGTACTTCCCTAACGCGCATAGTACTCATCAGGTAACTGTAGGTGCACCTTTCAATGTGCGTTTAGGTATTACAGGGCGTTTCTAATATTCGTTAGTGAATTACAGCAATAAAAAGCCGGCTTATCGCCGGCTTTTTTATTAGGAAGCAAATTAAGTTAGAAGTATGAAATTACTCTTCGCCTATCATCATAGCTTGCTCGTAGTTGGGCAGACCTAGACGTTCAATTAAGCTTAGTTGTGTTTCGAGCCAATCTACATGCTCTTCTTCTGAGTCTAAGATGCTAGAGAATAGGTCGCGCGAAACAAAGTCTTGAACTGATTCACAATAGGCGATGGCCTCACGCAAATCAGGAATTGCCTTGTGCTCGATACGAAGATCACACTCGAGCATCTCTTTAGTATTTTCGCCAATCATAAGCTTGCCCAAATCCTGAAGATTGGGTACGCCCTCTAAGAAAAGAATACGCTCTGTTAGCTGATCAGCGTGTTTCATTTCATCGATAGATTCTTCGTACTCTTTGTCGGCTAATACTTTTAGGCCCCAGTCTTTAAACATACGTGAATGCAAAAAGTACTGATTGATCGCAACAAGCTCGTTGCCTAGCGCCTTATTTAAAAATTCAATTACTTTTGGGTCGCCTTTCATGGTAACTCTCCTCATAGGAATTGAGTCGATAATAGTGCAAAAAATAGGGGCGTGCCTAGTCTTTTTTAGAAAATCCGATAAGAGGCTAAGGTGTTGAAAAACCTAGTGATTATGATTCTTATTTAGATGTTTGTTGCTCGGTCAGCACGTGATTGGTGCCAACCGCAGCTGAAATGAGGGCAGTGAGGGTTATAGGCTGTAGTAGAGGTCTTGCTGATCACCTTGTTCTGCCAGGGTTTGATCAACAACTTCTTTAGCAAATTTGGCGCATTTACCACACTGAGTTGATACACCTAGCTGGTTGCGAACTGCGCGCAGAGTTTGGGCGCCATCCTGTTGAATAGCTGATCTGATTTGGTGATCTGTGACACCCTTGCAAAGACAAACATACATACTATGGTTACTCTGAAAATCGAGACTCTTACAAGTCATTACCTTATGGTTGTACGATATTAATAATGATAATGATTGTCAATTAGATTTCACGCGATATGTAACTTTACCTATCGGGGTAATAAAGACTTTCTATGTGACAGCGCAAAATAGTCAGGTATCATAGGCGCCATCAATGAAGAACTTTGTTTTTTTAAGGTTTTAACTATCGGTTGTTGCCTAGGCTCAACGGGTTGTTAACCACTCACAAACCATCTAATGGAGATATAAAATGGGCGTATTAGTAGGTAAGCCAGCACCAGATTTCACCGCAGCAGCAGTATTAGGTAATGGCGATATCATCGAAGACTACAACTTCGCAGAGCGCACTAAAGGTAAGAAAGTAGTTGTATTTTTCTACCCGCTAGACTTCACTTTCGTTTGCCCTTCAGAGCTGATTGCTTTTGATCACCGCTATGAAGAGTTCCAAAAGCGTGGTGTTGAGGTTGTTGGTGTTTCTATCGACTCTCAGTTCAGCCATAACGCATGGCGTAACACGCCAACCGACAAAGGCGGTATTGGCGAAGTTAAATACGCACTAGTTGCTGACGTTAAGCACGAAATCTGCCAAGCATATGACGTTGAGTCAGAAGGTGGTGTTGCGTTCCGTGGTTCATTCTTGATCGACGAAGAAGGCAATGTACGTCACCAGGTAGTTAACGATCTACCACTAGGTCGTAACGTTGACGAAATGCTACGTATGGTTGACGCGCTTAACTTCCACCAAGAGCATGGCGAAGTATGCCCAGCTGGTTGGGAAGAAGGTAAAAAAGGTATGGACGCGTCACCAGAAGGTGTTGCTAGCTACCTAGCTGCTAACGCAGACGAGCTGTAATTTGATATAGCTTTAGAGGCGAGTTAAACTCGCTATCTAGATATAAGAAAGGCCACTCATAGAGTGGCCTTTTTTGTGCTTGTTAGTCGCTGCTGTCTGCGAGCGGCCAGCCGCCTAGTTCTTTCCAGCGGTTAACGATTTTACAAAACAGATCGGCCGTCTTTTCAGCGTCATAGTCGGCACTATGTGCTTCTTTGTTATCAAATTCTATTCCAGCAATACTGCAGGTCTTTGCTAGTACCGTATGACCATAGGCCAACCCCGATAGGGTGGCGGTGTCCATGCAAGAAAATGGGTGAAACGGGTTACGCTTTAGGCCAGTGCGTTCGTACGCTGCATTAATAAAGCCAAGGTCAAAGTGGGCGTTGTGCGCAACCATCACTGCGCGGGTACAGCCATTGGCTTTTACTTCACTGCGAACAGCTCTGAACACCTCTTGTAGCGCTGTTTTTTCATCAATTGCGCGGCGAAATGGGTCGTCAGGGCGAATACCCGTAAACTCTAATGCTGCCTGTTCGATGTTCGCACCTTCGAACGGCTTTACTGCGTACTTATAGGTGTCGGCTCGGTGTAACAGGCCGTTATCGTCCATTTTTAGTGTGACTGCCGCGATC
The DNA here is from genome assembly GCA_947503335.1 of uncultured Pseudomonadales bacterium. GTDB lineage: Bacteria > Pseudomonadota > Gammaproteobacteria > Pseudomonadales > CANNCY01 > CANNCY01. The sequence continues at coordinate 128,431 of CANNCY010000001.1, forward strand.
TCTAGTAATGCGTCAGTTTTTGCGTTAAAGCCCGCAGTCTCAACGTCTACCACCACGGGTAAAAAACCTCTAAAGCGTTGTGCTAATGGGCTTTTGGGAACTTCTGGTTCTTCGTAATCTAACATCGCGAAACTTACGCCACCTTCCATAGAACTTCGGCGCCAGAGCGCAAAGGTACTAACGGCTCGCCACCAAAGTCGAGTGTTTCTGGGCAGGTCCAGCTTTCTTTAACCAAAGTGATGGTGTCAGAGTTGCGAGGTAGACCATAAAAATCTGGGCCAAACTGGCTAGCAAAGCCCTCTAGTTTATCTAGTGCGTCAGCGGCTTCAAAAGCCTCTGCATACAGTTCAATGGCGCAGTTGGCGCTGTAACAGCCAGCGCAGCCACAGTCGCTCTCTTTTTTGTGCTGAGCATGAGGAGCAGAGTCAGTACCCAAGAAAAACTTAGGGTTGCCACTGGTGGCTGCCTTGATAAGCGCTTCTTGGTGTTCGCTACGCTTTAAAATAGGAAGGCAGTAATAATGAGGGCGAATCGCGCCCACTAGCATGTGATTGCGGTTGTATAGCAAATGCTGTGGGGTAATGGTTGCTGCAACGTTTTCGCCGCGGGCCATTACAAACTCGACTGAATCCTTGGTGGTAATGTGCTCTAATACGACCTTTAGGTCAGGAAATTCATCGCAGATCTTGCTTAAGCGTTGATCTAAGAACACTTTTTCACGGTCAAAGATATCAAGGTCGTGATCGGTCACTTCACCGTGAACCAAAAGCAGCATGCCTACTTCTTGCATCGCTTTAAGTGCTGGCTTGATTTTTTCGAGGCTAGTAACCCCTGAATCTGAATTGGTGGTTGCGCCAGCTGGGTAGAGCTTCACAGCAGGTACGCCGCCAGCTTTCGCCTCTCGAATCATCTCTGGGGTAGTGGAGTCAGTTAAATAGAGAGTCATCAGCGGTTCAAATACATTGCCTTCAGGCAGGTTGGCCATGATGCGGTCTTTATACGCGAGTGCGTCTTGTACATTTAACACCGGAGGGGTCAGATTTGGCATGATCACTGCACGATTAAATACCTGCGAAGCATCGGCTACCGTTCGGGCTAGAGTTGCGCCGTCTCGTAAGTGGATGTGCCAGTCGTCAGGGCGAGTAATAGTAATCGTGGTCATGGGTTGCTCCGTGTTGTTTGAGCCAATGCTATCCTAATCATAGATGGCCTGCTATTTAAGAATGCTGTGGTGTTAAGTTTTACCTACAAAGTTGTACTAATCATGTTTTGTCTAGTGTCTTTTGAGGCTCAGGCTCAATGGCGGCAGGATATTGCCGACAGTGAGTGGCGTTTTGAAGGCTCTAAAATAAGCTGCGAGTTAACTCACCCTATTGAAGGGGTCGGATTTGCCAAAATGCGCTGGCTAAGTGGCGAGCAGCAACAGTTTAGTTTTACTTGGCTGTTTCAGCGCCCTGAAGTTGGGCGTCTTTATGCGTATGCCATTTCGCCCGTTTGGGCTCAGCAGGCTGAAGCGCGTTTTTTGGGTGATGTGGCTGTGGGCTCGGCATCGACAATGATTCGAATGGGTCATGGCTCGACAAAACGCGTACTAGACGCGCTGCAGTCGGGCAACATGGTGCGGTTTGCCGCCGCTGGTCGCGACGGGCGCGCGTCGGGAATATCAGTTGATTTGATGCCCATCGGCCTAGGAGAAGTATTTCAGCAGTATCAACAGTGTGTAGCGCAGCTGATACCTATGAGTTACCGCAAGCTTCGTCGAGTTAGTCTGGATATTAAGGGTGACCCGCAGTTAAACGATCCACAGTTTACCGACGAGCATCTGTCAAAACTCGCCCAAGTAGCCACATATATGCTGTTAGATAAAGAGGTGCGAAAGCTTTTTGTAGACGCCTACCATGATGGTATGTCATCTGAAGCAGCCGATCTGGATCGATCAAAAAACTGGGGCGATATGGTTGTGCGCCGGTTGACCGAGTTAGGTATAGAGCCCGAGCGCATCATTCAGCGTCACCACGGGCGCAGTTATCAACAAGATGACGGCGGTGTACATAGACGGGTTACCTTAAGAATGGAGCGATTGCCGGTTGAGGTAGCAGGCAGTGATTAGCCTAGGTAGTTACGTTCGTAATGGTAACAATGACAACGGTGGCCGAAGCGCCTAAAATCGCTGTGTTAATAGCTTGTAAGTATAAATAAGGCTCAATATGTCAGACGTAAACAAGGTTGTGCTAGCGTACTCTGGTGGTCTTGATACCTCAGTGATCGTGCGTTGGTTGCAGCAAGAATATAATTGCGAAGTAGTTACCTTTACCGCAGATATCGGTCAAGGCGAAGAGGTCGAGCCTGCACGTGCTAAAGCAGAGGCTTTGGGCGTAAACGAGATTTACATCGAAGATTTACGCGAAGAATATGTGCGTGATTATGTTTATCCAATGTTTCGCGCTAACGCCGTTTATGAGGGTGAGTACCTTCTAGGTACTTCAATTGCTCGCCCGTTAATTGCCAAGCGATTAATCGAAATCGCCAATGAGACTGGTGCAGACGCTATTTCGCATGGCGCTACCGGTAAGGGCAATGATCAGGTTCGTTTTGAACTTGGTGCTTATGGTCTAAAGCCAGGCGTTCAGGTGATTGCTCCTTGGCGCGAATGGCATCTGTCATCACGCGATACGCTAATGGCCTACTGTGCTGAACACGATATTCCTGTCGAGATGAAGCGTGGTAAGAAAAGCCCATACTCTATGGATGCGAACTTGCTTCATATCTCGTATGAAGGCGGCAACTTAGAAGATCCGTGGGCAGAAGCTGACGAAGATATGTGGCGCTGGAGTGTGTCGCCGCTAAATGCGCCAGATACGCCTTTAGAGTTAACGCTAACTTACCGTAAAGGTGACATCGTAGCTATTGATGGCAAAGAAATGACGCCTGCGCAAGTGTTAACCTTCTTGAATAAAGTAGGTGGCGAGCACGGAGTAGGTCGTTTAGACATCGTAGAAAACCGCTACGTAGGAATGAAGTCGCGAGGCTGTTACGAAACTCCGGGTGGCACCATTATGCTAAAGGCGCATCGTGCCATTGAGTCGATTACTCTTGATCGAGAAGTTGCCCATCTAAAAGATGAATTGATGCCTCGCTATGCAAAATTAATTTATAACGGCTACTGGTGGTCGCCAGAGCGTCGTATGTTGCAAGCGGCAATTGATGATACGCAAACTTTTGTGAACGGTGATGTTCGTCTAAAACTGTATAAAGGTAATGTGATCGTTACTGGCCGTCGTTCAGAAGATACTTTATTTGACGAAGCCGTCGCTACTTTCGAAGACGATGCGGGTGCTTATGATCAAAAAGATGCCGAAGGGTTTATTAAATTAAACGCTTTACGTCTTCGTATCGCTGCATCAAAAGGTCGTGATCTTTTGTAAGCATTTTTCTCGTGCAGTTCATAAATGTTCGCACTTATGAACTGTACTTCTAATTGGGATTAATCCCGATTTTTTGTAGGGGATTGTTTATCAGCGTAAATGATACGATTGCCCCCGCAATTTTCATGGTATGTTCGCGACTTCTTGATCGAAATCAGGGCAAAAGTCTAGATCTTTGCCATAATCCATAACAGGTTTCTGGGTACTGCTTGCTTGTCAGTGTTCAGAACTGCTTTATTCGCCTTATTAATGGAAGGGATCAATGAGCACTGAAACCTTAGGCCCAACGCCGGCCTATAATTTTAATGTCGTTAAATGGTTCTCGATCATGACAGTTATTTGGGGTGTTGTGGGTATGACCGTAGGTGTCATCATCGCAGCCGAACTTTACTGGCCTGATCTAAACCAAGGAATTCAATATCTGCACTTTGGGCGCCTTCGCCCGCTGCACACAAATGCAGTAATTTTCGCCTTTGGCGGATGTGCGTTAATGGCTACATCGTTGTACGTTGTACAGCGAACTTGTCATACCGCTTTAGTATCGAACGCGTTAGCGTGGTTCGTTTTCTGGGGTTGGAATCTAATTATTGTCGCAGCTGCTATTACGTTGCCGCTTGGCTTTACCTCGGGTAAAGAGTACGCCGAGTTAGAGTGGCCTATTGATATCGCTATTGCAGTCGTTTGGGTTGCTTACGCGGTTGTGTTCTTTGGCACAATCATGAAGCGCCAAACAAGTCATATCTATGTAGCTAACTGGTTCTTTGGTGCATTTATTATCACTGTTGCGGTTCTGCACATCGTTAACAGCGCAGCGATGCCTGTTCATATGTTCAAGAGCTACTCAGCTTATGCAGGTGCGATGGATGCGATGGTTCAGTGGTGGTATGGTCACAACGCTGTAGGTTTCTTCTTAACCGCAGGCTTCTTGGGTATTATGTATTACTTTGTGCCTAAGCAAGCGGGTCGCCCGGTTTATTCGTATCGTTTGTCGATTGTTCACTTTTGGGCGCTGATCTCTCTTTATATTTGGGCAGGTCCTCACCACCTACATTACACAGCTCTTCCTGACTGGGCACAAAGCTTAGGTATGGTGATGTCGCTAATTCTGTTGGCGCCAAGCTGGGGTGGTATGATCAACGGTATCATGACGCTTTCAGGTGCATGGCATAAACTGCGTACCGACCCAACGCTACGTTTCTTGGTGGTTTCTCTATCGTTCTACGGTATGAGTACCTTCGAAGGGCCAATGATGGCTATCAAGACTGTAAACGCGCTGTCTCATTACACTGACTGGACTATCGGTCACGTGCATTCAGGGGCGCTAGGTTGGGTTGCGATGGTGTCAATTGGTGCAATTTATCACCTGTTGCCAAAGCTTTCTGATCGTGAAGAAATGTACTCTGTGGGCTTAGTTAACCTCCACTTCTGGTTAGCTACTATCGGTACGGTTTTATATATCGCAGCGATGTGGGTTAACGGTATTACGCAGGGCCTAATGTGGCGCTTATACAACGAAGACGGCACGTTAACGTATAGCTTTGTTGAATCGGTAATCGCAAGTTACCCTGGCTACTTTGTTCGCTTCATCGGTGGTGCTATGTTCACCGCAGGTATGCTGATCATGGTTTACAACATGGTTAAGACCCTTCGTGGCGACCAAAAATCTGAACCAGCGGCAGCCTAAGGAGTAAATAACTATGAATCACGATATAGTCGAAAAAAATATTGGATTGATGGTCGTATTGGTGATCATCGCGATCAGCTTTGGTGGCTTGGTACAGATTGTTCCGCTGTTCTTCTTAGAAGAAACCACTAAGCCAGTCGATGGCTTGAAGCCACATACAGCGTTGGTACTAGAAGGCCGTGATATCTACATTCGCGAAGGTTGTAACACCTGTCACTCGCAGATGATTCGCCCATTTCGTTCAGAAACCGAGCGCTACGGCCACTACAGCGTTGCTGGTGAATCGGTTTACGAGCACCCATTTTTGTGGGGATCAAAACGCACCGGGCCTGATTTGGCTCGCGTAGGTCAGCGCTACTCTGATGATTGGCACCGTGCTCACTTGATTAATCCTCGTGACGTAGTTCCCGAGTCAAACATGCCAGCGTTTCCTTGGCTTGAGACTCAGGTTCTTGATGGCAAATATACTGCTAAGAAGATGGAAGCTCTTCGTGCCGTAGGTGTGCCGTATACTGACGAAGATATCGCCGGCGCTGCCGAGCAGGTAAAAGGCAAGACAGAAATGGATGCAGTGATTGCATACCTGCAACAGCTTGGCCTTCTACTCAAGCAGAAGCGGTGAATGATATGGATACCAATGTACTTCAAGGTATCAGCACCGCATTTGCAATTGTGGCGTTCTTAGGGGTGTGTGCCTGGGCGTATAGCGCCTCTAAGAAGAAAGATTTTGACGAAGCGGCACAGTTGCCGTTTAACGATGGCTTTGACAACGACGTTCAGTCAGACGACAAGAACGAAGCCGACGAGAGGTAGTCATGAGTTTATTTTGGAACATTTGGATTATCGGTTTAACCCTAATCTGCTTGGCGTTGGTAACCTGGGTATTGTTTGCCAATCGAAAAATTAAAGTTGATAAAGATGGCGAGCCGGTAACTACCGGTCACGAGTACGACGGTATCGAAGAATACGATAACCCTATGCCTAAGTGGTGGTTTAATCTATTCATTCTTACCTTAGTGTTCAGTGTCGCATATCTGTTTTTATATCCTGGCCTAGGTTCTTATAAAGGTTTCTTCAACTGGACACAGATCAACCAGTGGGAAGCCGAGATGGAAGCGGCTCAAAAACAGTACGGCCCCATTTACGCTAAATTTGCTGACATGCCACTTGAAGAAGTTGCATTGCATCCTCAGGGTAAAAAAATTGGTGCACGTTTGTTTGCTGATAACTGTGCAGTATGTCATGGCTCAGACGCCCGTGGTGCGCAGGGTTTTCCTAACCTGACTGATAATGATTGGTTGTATGGTGGCAAGCCAGAACAGATTCTTCATTCAATTAAAGAAGGTCGCGTAGCTGCGATGCCATCTTGGACTGCAGCGCTTGGTGGAATGGACGGCGTTGATGCTATGTCGCATTACGTTATGTCACTAAGCGGTCGCCAGCATGACAAGTCTAAAGCTGCAACGTCATCTACTCAGTACATGCAAATGTGTGCGGCTTGTCACGGTGCTGATGGTAAAGGTAATCAAACACTTGGTGCGCCAAACCTGACAGATAATATTTGGTTATATGGCGGTTCGCAGCGTCGTATTATTGAATCTATTGATAAGGGGCGTGCCGGGGTAATGCCTGCGCAAAAGAATCTTCTTCAAGAAGAAAAGATTCATTTGCTAGCAGCCTATGTATACAGCTTGTCGCTTGACGAGGAGCCAAAATAGTACGTCGCTGAGAGTTGGGGGGTAGTGACTAATGAGTGACCGTATTGATGTAAAACAGGTCGAGCCAGATGATGAGATTTATCGTGATCTATATGCAAGTTCTGGCAAGATTTATAACCGGTCGATTAAGGGTCGCTACCAACGACTAAGACGCTATACAGGCTGGCCGTTAATGCTAGCCTTCTTGCTGACGCCCTGGTTAAACTGGGGCGACAGGCAATCAGTATTGTTCGACTTACCCGATCGCATGTTCTATGTGTTTGGTCTTACCTTTTTTCCTCAAGATGGCATTTTGCTTGCCATTGCCTTAATCATCGCGGCTTTTACTCTGTTCACGGTAACTAATCTCGTTGGGCGAGTTTGGTGTGGTTTTACGTGCCCCCAAACAGTGTGGACGATGATGTTCATGTGGGTAGAGCATAAAACCGAAGGTGATCGTAGCGCTCGTATTCGCTTAGATAAAGCGCCTTGGTCTGTACAAAAGTTTACGAAAAAGTTTGCTAAGCACACCGGTTGGACATTGCTGTCGCTTGCAACAGCTATCACCTTCGTTGGCTATTTCGCACCGATTAGAGAGTTGGTACCTGACTTAGCAACGCTAGAGGCGCATCGGTGGGCCATTTTCTGGGTGCTGTTCTTTACTGTAATGACCTATATGAACGCGGGCTACCTGCGCGAACAGGTTTGCATGTACATGTGCCCGTATGCAAGGTTTCAGTCGGTAATGTACGACGTAGATACCATGGTGGTTAGCTACGATGAAGGTCGAGGCGAGCCGCGCGGAGCCGGTAAGCGCAAAGAAGATAGCAATTTGGGTGATTGTGTTGACTGTACTTGGTGTGTTCAGGTTTGCCCCGTTAATATCGATATAAGAGAGGGGCTTCAGTACGAATGCATTAACTGCGGCCTATGTGTCGATGCCTGCAACGATATTATGGATAAGGTCGATAAACCGCGCGGGTTGATTCGATTCACCACTCAGCACGAGCTAGAAGGTGGCAAAACTCATATTGTTCGACCTAGATTTATTGGTTATTTGGTAGCAGTGCTAGTGATGATTATCGGCTTTGGCTCGGTAATCTACAGTCGTGTGCCTGTTCAGCTTGATGCTCTACGTGATCGTAATGTACTGTACCGCGAGAACTTCGACGGCAACATCGAGAACGTCTATACACTTAAGTTGGTTAACATGAACCAGCAGGATTATCACTTTAAGTTAACGGTTAGTGGTGAGTATCCAGTCAAGCTTATTCAAGACGATGATTATGATTCGATACTTGTTAAGGCTGGCGAGGTGTTGGCGATGCCTGTGCGCCTTGAGGTAGATCCGTACGAAGTTGAAAAGCGCGGTTCTGACGTAGTGTTTAGAATCGAAGCAGTTGATAATCCAGAAATGGCGGCTGATCGCAAAAGCCGCATTATTGTTCCAGTCGAGAGGTTTTAATGTCTGAAACACAAGCAGTTACACCTTGGTATAAGCAATTTTGGCCATGGTTTCTAATTGGTTTGCCAGCGACCGCTGTTGTTGCGTCTATGCACATGCTTTACGTTGCCGCCACAGGTGCAGACCAACTTGTTAGACAGGATTACTATAAAGACGGTCTAGCCATCAATGAGCGTTTGGCGCTCATTGAAAAAGCTAACACTCTTGGCGTAAAGCTACGCGCTACCTTTGTACCAGAAACCGGCAGTATTAATTTAACATCATCTAAACTTGATAGTGACTTGCCTTTGACCGTAGAACTAATTCATCCGCTATATCAGCAGGCTGACCAGGTTATCGAGCTTAAAAGTTTAGATGGTGTTGAGTGGCGTGGTGACCTTACTCTTCAAACCGAAGGCCGACGCTACATATGGGTTTACCAAGGTGATCAATGGCTGGTTAAAGGTGAGGTGTTCTTTGCTGATGACGGGGAGTCGACGCTTTGGGTGAGCACCAATCAATAGGCTGTTTTCACTGTGGACTGCCGGTACCAAAGCACGCCCATTTTGAGCGAGAAATAGATGATCAACTAAGACAGTTTTGCTGCTCGGGCTGTGAAAATGTTGCCGCGCTAATTAGCGGTCAAGGTCTTGGCGAGTTTTATCAACGCCGCACTGCCAATGCTGATCGCGCAATCGATTCGATAGAAAACCTAAGTTATTTTGATAATGCAGACTTACAAACGGAGTTTGTGTCAGATCTTGGCGATCGAAAACGTGCAGAGCTGTTGGTGCAGGGTATAACTTGTACGGCTTGTGTTTGGTTGATCGAAAAGGTTCTTCGCGATCAGCAAGGCGTTGTCGAAGTTTCGGTTCATAGTGTTACACACCGGTTATTACTGACCTACAAAGAGAGTGAGACGTCTCTATCTAGTTTGATGGCGGCACTTTACCAGTTTGGTTATCGAGTGCAGCCGTGGCGCGTGTCTTCATTGCAAAAGAACTTTGAGCGCGATAAACGAAAATCATTAAAGCGCATTGGTCTAGCTGGCTTTGGCATGATGCAAGTGGGTATGGTAGCCATCGCCTTATATGCAGGCGGTTTTCAAGGAATCGACGACGCCACCCGTAATATGCTCAACTGGGTCAAAGCACTGATGGCTACGCCAGTGGTCTTTTACAGCGCCTTACCTTTCTTCGTTAGTGCCTTAAGAGCTCTTAAAGCTAAGCACCTAAACATGGATGTGCCTGTGGCATTGGCGATAGGTGGAGCCTATATTGCAAGTGTTGTTGCAACGTTAACAGCGTCGGGCGAAGTCTACTTTGATGCAGTAATGATGTTCACTTTCTTTTTATTGATTGGCCGACATTACGAGCATCAATCTAGGCATCGAAACCTGATGGACGATTGGCGATATCGGGCTGCGATACCTGATTTAGCGCTGGTAAAACGAGACGCCGAATGGGCGCAAGTACCTTCATCACGTTTAATTGAAGGTGATCATGTACGAGTGGTAATGGGAGACCAGATAGCGGCTGACGGTGTTCTCCTACAAGATGCGACCATCGATGAATCTATATTCAGTGGTGAGTCTGAACCGATCTTAAAGCGTAAAGGCGATCAAGTATTTGCAGGCACCAATAACCTAGGTGATCTATTTGAGTTTGTTGTTACACATCGCACTAATCAGTCGCAACTTTCGAAAACAAACGATGCAGCAGATCTTGCGCATCAGCACAAACCCAAGTGGGTAACCATCGCAGATAAGGTAGCGGCTTATTTTGTTGCTGCCGTTATTTTGATCAGCGTCGCAACCTTCGCGATCTGGTTTCAAATTGACTCAAGTCGCGCGTTTTGGGTTGCGTTATCGGTGTTAGTTGCGACGTGCCCCTGTGCGCTCAGTCTAGCTACCCCAACCGTGTTGGCTGCGGCTGTGCAAACGGCTCGAAGGCACGGCTTGTTAGTACGAAATTCGCAAGCATTTAGTTTGCTCAGCCAGATTGATGAAATAGTATTTGATAAAACAGGCACATTAACTGACGGGCAATTTTCGGTAACTAACGTTGAGTATGTTGACGAAAGCATTGACCCTAGTTTTGCGTCAGCGTTGATCAATACGTTAGAGCAGCATAGCCGGCACCCAATAGCCATTGCTTTGCGCGCCTATTTTTGCGACTCAGAGCTTCTCAATTGTGATGTTACCGAGCAAGTTGGCTGTGGTGTAGAGGCTACCATTGACGGCGATGTATATCGATTAGGGCGAGCAGATTGGGCACTAAATACTAAGGGCAAACAAGGTATTTGGTTAAGCTGTAACGGCCGCGAAATGGTTCAATTATTTGTAGAAGACCGTCTTAGAGACGATGCTCAGGCATTGTTGAAATCTTTGGCAGATAAGAAAATAAAAGTAACGATATTATCTGGTGACCTTCAAGATCGTGTAGATCAGATCGCTAAACAGTTGGATGTAGGCAAAGCTTATGGTGACCAACGCCCTGGTGATAAACGTGAATATATCGCACAGCGTCAACAGCAGGGCGCCAAAGTGGCGATGGTTGGTGATGGGCTTAATGATATTGAAGTGCTAGCTCAAGCAGACACAAGTGTTGTGGTTGGTGATGGGGTTGATTTGGTAGTCGATCGCGGTGACGTCGTTGTGTTAAACCACCGGCTTAGTCAATTAATTGATTTATTATCTCTGGGGCGTCAAACTCGCCGTTTAGAGCGACAGAACATCGCATGGGCATTGAGTTACAATCTTTCAATCTTGCCAGCCGCTGCTGCAGGGTTGGTTGCACCTTGGGCAGCCGCGATTGGCATGTCGTTAAGTTCTGTGCTGGTAGTGGCAAATGCACTGCGCATAAAGCGATTTAAAGGGGAGTCTGGTGGAGCTTAGTTTAACGATCTTAATTCCTGTAGCTCTGGTTTTAGTAGGGTTAGCGGTAAAGATTTTCTTTTGGGCTGTGAACAACGGTCAATATGATGACCTTGACGCAGAAGCCTCACGCATTCTTTTCGATGACGACGTCACACCTGCAGACGAACAAGTAAAAGATACTAAATAATGGATCTATGGATTGCATTAATAGCAGGTCTAGCGGGTAGTGCGCATTGTGCCACTATGTGTGGTGCTATCTCGGCGACACTAGGGATGGGCGCCAAAGCACCCATAGGTTATGTCTTCGCATACAATACTGCGCGTATCGTCAGCTACTGTATGATTGCTCTAATCTTTTCAACCCTATTATCTGCGGTTATACCTTCGGTGCCACAGCTGCTGTTTATACTCAGAGTAGTGGCGGGCTTGATGATGATATTGATGGGCCTGTTCTTGTTAGGTAAAAGCTCTGGGCTATCTGGTTTAGAAAAAGTAGGGGCATATATCTGGCGATATCTAGCGCCTTTGGCGTCTAAGTTTATGCCTGTTGATTCGTTTAATAAGGCGTTTGGGCTAGGGCTAGTTTGGGGGTGGTTGCCCTGTGGCTTGGTTTATTCGATGCTTGCTATCGCAGTTGCGCAGGGTAGTGTGGTTACCTCGGTAACTACAATGGCTGCCTTTGGTATTGGTACATTGCCTGCCATGTATGTCATTGGTCTTTTGGGTGCGCGATTTAATGAGTGGGTTACTAAAAAATCAATTAGGTATTTTTTGGCATATTGTGTTATCGTTTTAGGCGTATACACGGTATTTATGTCGGTTATGCATTTGGCGGGTGATCACAAGCATCACACTCAACAAGATGAGATAACTGTTGGCCACGACAAGCATCAGCACCATTAGTATGGTCAGCTTCTTCTAAGTCACTCTTTTTATCTTCATTTTTATCTTCGTCTAAATGCGCAGTTGGCGGCGTAGTGTATAAGTTGTAATAACTGTTTTACTTAGCTTTTGTTTTAGCTTTTGTTTTAACGTTTGTTTTAACTTAGAACGCTGGGCGGCTGATTAGCGCCTTGATTCTCAACAGGTTTGGCACCCTTGATGTAGGTTGCTGTAACTGGGAGTCGAACCGCAGACAGGGATAAATAATAATGATGATGAAACCTGCTGTGGGTTTGATGACACAACCGTCACAAACCTGGACACAACTTTCTGAACTAGACGACCATCAAATTCGTCGTCAGTTGCCTTACATTGCCATTATGGCGCTTTTGCCCGCTATTGCTTGGTATATAGGTACAACCTATATAGGGTGGCGAGTGAGCGAGCATTCACTTGTAAATACCATAATGCCCGAGTCGGCGTTACCACTGATGGCCCTTTTCTATATTGGTCTCGTCGGTAGCGTGGTGATTACCGGCTTTTTAATTCATTGGATGGCCGAGACCTTTGGTGCTAAATGTATCCCTGAGCGTGGAATACTAATGGCTGGCTATGCAGCTACTCCCATTTTTATAGTGGGCCTTGCCGGTATCGCACCACTATTGTGGCTAGATCTGTTACTTGCTACAGCGGCGGCTAGTTATGCCGTGTATCTATTGTATTCTGGTGTACCCAAAATGATGGGCGTAAACGAAGATCAAGGCTTTCTATTTGCGTCGTCAATTCTCGCAGCAACCTTAGTCGTTGTAGTTGCGGTGATGGCAACCACGGTTATTCTGTGGGACGTTGTTGCTATGCCTGTATTTAGCTCGTAGATAGCATCAGATAAGGCTTACAAGAGATTGACTGAACCTAGTCAATCTCTTCTTAATTGATCGTGCCGGTAACCCTAACGCGCTTTGAGCCTTTTTCTACTGTTTCAGTAGGTTTAGGTTTTAACCGCTTATCGATAAAGTTTTTAAGGGCGATTAATAGACCTGTGATGATAAATGCGCCCGGTGGTAATTGGGCTACTAGTGCAGGGGTATAAGCTGCGCTAAGGTTAAGCTGCCAATTCGCTGCGATGTTGCCCAGCAGTAAATCCATGCCCGCAAAGAGTGTACCTGCGCCAATCAACTCGCGTGTACCGCCAAGCAATACCAGTACCCACAAAAAACCAATACCCATCATTAAGCCATCGATAAGTGCAAGATGTACCGGTTGCTTACTAGCATAGGCGTCAGCTCGCCCAAGAATGGCGCAGTTTGTGACGATCAGTGGTATAAACAAGCCGAGTATTTGATACAGCTCGTATGTAAATGCCTGCATTAGTAATTGCGCAATGGTCGTGAAGCTAGCAATAACCATAACGAATACAGGTAGTCTAATAGCATCGCTTACTTGATGACGAATCAGTGATACAACAACGTTAGAGCCAACCAATACGAGTAGTGTTGCAATACCCAGCCCCAATGCGTTAACGACACTGTTACTTACTGCAAGTAACGGGCATAGCCCAAGCAATTGCACAATTGCAGGGTTGTTTACCCACAACCCCTCTTTAGCGAGTGTTTTAGATTGGGTAGAAAATGATTCGACGTTATCACTCATGGGCGTCCTCACTAAACCAAATAGCTTGATGTTGCTTGGCTTGTTGCTGTGCCAGATACACAGCTTTTACTACCGCTCTTGGCGTAATGGTGGCGCCGGTGAATTGATCAAAGCGCCCGCCATCTTTTTTAACGGCCCATTCAGTTTCTGCGATCGAAATTGGTGTACCGTTAAAGCTTAAAATCCAATCAGATTTTCGTATTTCGATCTTGTCGCCAAGCCCTGGGGTTTCGGTATGCGTAACAACGCGCACGCCAGTGATCGTTAAGTCTTGGTCAATACCTACAAGCATATCGATATCGCCACTGTATCCGTCTTTGGCAGTTACAGGAATAACGATAGCAGTGGGTTTACCTTTGAGGGTCGCAAGCCAGCCAACGGCATTGGAATCGACATTCAAAGCTTCTGCGGCTTGTTCGCCTAAGGTTATGGGTGAGTTTAGTAGTAGATTATCGCGCAAAGACGCCGGCACAACCTGATTCAACGCTTTAGATTGGGCTTTAAGTACTTCTTGGGCAATACGATCTTTGGTGAGCGTGTTGGTGAGCGCAAGCGCACTACCTACCACAATAGTAAATATCGCGATTAACCCAGTATTCTTTTTAATTGAATCAACGATTTCGTTATTCATCGGTCGCTCGCTTAGCCTTGCTGTGGCCATAGGTACGGGGCAGCGTGAAGTAATCAATAAGCGGGGCGCATAAATTGACTAACAATACAGCGAACGCGACGGCGTCGGGATAGTTGCCAAAATGGCGAATGACTACGATAAGTACGCCTGCAAATGCGCCGGCTATTAATCGGCCATTGGTTGTCGTGGGCGAGCTAACAGGGTCGGTAATGATAAAGAACGCCCCCATTAGTGTACCGCCAACCGCCAGTTGCATCGCTGGTGATAGGGCCGATTCAGAGCTACCGTCGTACACAAAGACCCCAGCCACTAATACACCTAAGATAAGGGCAATAGGCAGCTGCCAAAAAATAATACGCCGAGCTAACAGGTATAGGCCGCCTAAAAGGTAACTCAAAGAAACAAAATGATGTGGCGCGCCCCAAGCAGTTGCTGGGTTCTGCTCTGCCAGCTGACTAATAGTGAGGCCAGCGTTATGCCGAACTGCGTCTAATGCGGTAGCCCCTGTGTACTGGTCGATAGGGCTACCAAATAGCGCGATATCTAATGTGGTTGATAAGCTTAAAGCACTCTGGGCAGGGTCTATCCATTGAGACATTTGTACAGGGTACGAAATGAGCAGCACTACGTAGGCAACCATTGCAGGATTAAAGGGGTTTAACCCTAGGCCGCCATACAGATGCTTAGCAAGTAACATGGCTAGACCGGCACCAACAACAATTAGCCACCAATTGGCAGCTGGTGGAATTGCCATGGCAAGTAATAGGGCCGTTACCACCGCAGACCAATCACCTAGCGAGACTAGTGAGCGCTTACGCAGTGTCAATGCAAAGGCTTCAAAAGCCAAGCAAGCAATAATCATCAAAACAATATTCGATAGCACTGCCCAGCCATAAAAATAGAAGCTTGTAACGATGGCAGGCATCAATGCCAATGCCACCTGTTGCATAACCCAGGGCGTAGAACGCTTAGTATGAATAAAGGGCGAGCTAAGCATTTGGCTGCTCCTGGTCGTCGATAGATGCTAGCTTGGCTTTAGCTTGATCTATCTTTATTCGAGTATTCTTGATGCGAGCGTCGATCTTGGCACGTTTTTCGTCATCACCGGCCTCTTCGAGCAGTTGTTGCTGGTGAATCAATTGCGCTTCTAAGTTACTAACCTGTTTAGTTAGCTTCTCTGCAGACAGCGCGGGTGCTTTAGATGTCTCTGCCTTAGCCATCGCTGCAGCTAATAGGCCCGCTTTAGGCTTATCGCTAGTGGTCGTATCACTGTCAACTTGCTTGGCCGCTTTCTTTGCCTCAGCAGCTTTCTTGCGTGCTTCACGCTTTGCAATCTTCTCTTGTTCGATGCGCTCTAGTCGTGCTTGGCGTTGTTCAAAACGATTGCGAGCATGTTCAGAGCGCACACGATCAGATTCGGCTGCGCGCAACTCATCTTTCGCTGCACGATAGTATTGAACAAGTGGAATGTCGCTAGGGCACACGTAATCACAAGCGCCACATTCGATACAATCGAATAGATTATGCGCCTTTAGTTTTTGCTCGTTGTTTGATTTAGCATGCCACAATAGCTGTTGAGGAAGTAACTGCATTGGGCAGGCTTCGTAACAAGCGCTACATCGAATGCATGGCATTTCGCTTGTAGACTTAACGGCGGGCTGAATCAGTAAACAGTTTGTCACCTGTGTAATGGGGGCAGTTGTATCGGTCACGCGAACGCCCATCATAGGGCCGCCTTGAATCCACTGCGCTTTTGCACCGTCTTTGGCGAATGTTTGAAGTGCGTCGATAGGTGTACCTAAAGGTACCCAGTAGTTGCCAGGGCGCTCACAGGCTTCGCCAGTTATAGTCACTAGGCGTTCTGTTACTGGCTCGTCATGTACAACAGCACGGCCAATAGCCGCAAGCGTACCAACGTTAAGCATTAAGATGCCAAGATCGGCAGGTAATTTACCATTAGCCACCTCTTGCCCAGTAAGTAGCTGTATCAATTGCTTCTCACTGCCAGACGGATACTTGGTAGGTACAACGCCCCATTGCATATTGATGTTAGCCGCCGCTGCAGCATTTTGCATTGCCTCAAAGGCTTGAGGTTTATTGTCTTCGGTGCCAAGCGTTATTTGCGTCAGCTGCATCGCTTTGGCGATACATTGAATACCCAGCATAATATCGTCTGAATAATCACGCATAAGTCGATCATCAGCAGTGATGTAGGGTTCGCACTCGACACCATTAACGATCAGGTGCGTTACCTGCTTAGAGGCGGCAATTTTTATTTGCGTTGAAAAGCCAGCACCCCCCTGACCTTGAATACCCGAGCGACTGATACGATCAAGTATTTGTGCGCCAGACAGTTCGTCTAATGCCATAGGGGCGCGTCTTTCAGATTCATTGTTGCCGTCATTGTCGATAGCAATCATCAGTACCTGTCGTTCAGGCATTGCGACAACCGAGCGCATTTCGATAGCAGCCACGGTACCTGATATGGGCGAGTGACTGGCAACAGCAAAGGCATGCTTGGGTTGAGTGAGCTGGGTGAAACGTTTTACTGAGTCGCCAACATTGACGATGGGTTCAGACTCGTATTTGAGCCCGGCAGATACCGGTATCCATAGTCGATCAGGCGTTGGAATGCGTTCGGCCGCCGACCCATTAGACATGCTCTTATGAGTTTCGGGGTGAATGCCCCCAGGAATCGTATGAACCTTAATCATGTACAATCCCTCGCTCAGACGTGGCAATTAAATCAGGTTGCTTCCAGCGAGCAACGTTACGGCCATCGGTAGCAGGAATCATTTCGATACAATCAGTTGGGCAAGGGTCTACACAAAGGTCACAGCCGGTACACTCACTCTCGATGACTGTGTGCATCAACTTAGCTGCACCGAGAATAGCATCTACTGGGCAGGCTTGAATGCATTTTGTGCAACCAATGCAGTTGGGCTCGTCGATGAAGGCAACTAACTGAATGTCGCTCTCTTCGCCGTGCTCTTCATCTAAGCTAGGCGCGTCAACGCCCAATAGGTCGGCGATCGAGTTAATTGTTGGTTGCCCGCCCGGTGGGCACTTATTGATCGCCTCGCCACTGGCGATAGCTTCAGCGTATGGGCGACAGCCTGGGTGGCCGCACTGGCCACATTGTGTTTGCGGTAGCAATGCGTCGATTTGATCGACAACGGGGTCGCCCTCAACGCGATACTTTACATTCGCGTAGCCCAATACGACGCCAAAAATGGTTGTAAGCAATAGTAGTGCGAGTAACTCAACCATGTGATTACACTAACCCCGCAAAACCCATAAAGGCGAGGGCCATTAAACCAGCGGTGATCATATTAATCGCAGCACCCTGAAATGTTTCGGGTACATCGGCTACTGCAAGTCGCTCACGCAGTGCAGCGAACAAAACCAATACTAAGCTAAAGCCAATGGCAGCGCCAAAGCCGTATAGCGTTGCCTGCACTAACGAATGATCTTTACCTGTATTTTGCAGCGCAACACCCAATACCGCACAGTTGGTTGTAATAAGCGGCAAGAACACGCCGAGTACTTTGTACAGAATAGGGCTCGACTTTTCGATGAACATCTTAGTGAACTGAACCACCGCAGCAATCGTTACAATAAACGCAATGGTCTGTAGGTACTCGATGCCTAGAGGCACCAACAATAGGTTATAGATAAACCATGCGCTGATAGAAGCTAGTGTTAGCACGAAGGTAGTAGCGCCAGCCATACCGATAGCTGTTTCTAGTTTACTAGATACGCCCATGAACGGGCACAGCCCTAAAAACTGTACCAGTACAAAGTTGTTAACCAAAATGGCGCCTAATAGTATGGCGGCGTATTCGCCCATTTACATTACTCGCTGACCGGGTTTAGCGCCGTCATGTGGCTCTAAAATATAGATCTCGTCACCGCCAGGGCCTGCCGCTAAGACCATGCCTTCTGATACGCCGAAACGCATTTTACGTGGTGCGAGGTTTGCAACCATTACAGTGTGCTTACCAATTAAGTCTTCTGCATTGTAGGCCGACTTGATACCTGAGAATACATTGCGCGTTTCGCCACCGATATCTAGTGTCAGCGCCAATAGCTTGTCTGCGCCTTTAACAGGCTGAGCATCAACAATTAAAGCTACGCGTAAATCTACCTTGGCAAAATCATCGAACTGAATTTCTTCAGCGAGAGGCTCTTTTAACAGTTCAGTTTGGTTTGCTGATTGTTTCTTAGCAGCCGCTTCTGCGGCTGCCTTTTGCATGGCTTCGGCTTCTTTTTGGCCTTGCTCAATCATTTTCTGTACTTGCTCGCCTTCAACACGAGTAAGTAATGGCTTGAACTTATTAATTTTGTGACCGCCAAGATATTCAGTAGCGTCGGCCCATTTTAGCGACTTACCTAAAAACGCCTCTGAGGCTTCGGCCGTGCTTGGAATAACCGGTGCAAGCCAGGTGATCAAAGCATGGAACATATTGATACCCTGCGAGCAAATTGCTTGTACCAATGCTTCATTGCCTTCTTCTTTGGCAAGTTTCCAGGGCTCTTTAGCTGCGATGTATTCGTTGGCTTTATCGGCAAGCGCCATGATCTCGCGAATCGCTTTACTAAACTCTCTAGATTCAAAATGGTTGGCAATTACGTCGTTGGCATCGACGTACTGTTGCCATAGCTCGGCGTTTTCTGGGCTATCGGCGAGTATGCCGTCATTGCCTTTGGTGACGAATTTGGCACAGCGTGAAGCGATATTCACAAGTTTACCAACTAGGTCTGAGTTAACGCGCTGAACAAAGTCTTCTAAATTAAGATCAATGTCGTCAACCGAGTTGGTCAACTTAGCTGCAAAGTAGTAGCGAAGGTACTCGGGCTTTAAGAAATCTAGGTAGGTGCGAGCGTTAATAAACGTGCCGCGCGACTTGCTCATTTTTTTACCATTGACCGTCAAGAAACCGTGAGCGAATACGCCTGATGGGGTGCGGTACTCGGCAGAATGCAGCATTGAGGGCCAAAACAGCGCGTGAAAATTGATAATGTCTTTACCGATAAAGTGGTAAAGCTCTGCACTACTGTCTTTGCCCCAGAATTGATCAAACTCTAGGTCGCTTTTGTCGCATAGGTTTTTAAAGCTAGCCATGTAGCCAATAGGTGCGTCTAGCCAAACATAAAAGTATTTGCCTGGCGCATCTGGAATCTCAAAACCAAAGTAAGGTGCATCGCGCGAGATGTCCCATTGTTGTAAACCAGCTTCTAACCACTCGTTCAGTTTGTTAGCAACTTCGTCTTGCAGCGTACCCGAGCGTGTCCAGTCTTTTAAGAACTCGTCAAACTGAGGTAGGTCAAAGAAATAGTGTACTGATTCTTTCTCAACAGGTGTGCTGCCCGTATAGGCTGACACAGGATTGATTAGATCGGTGGGCGAGTAGGTGGCGCCGCACACTTCACAGTTGTCGCCGTATTGGTCTTCAGACTTACACTTTGGGCAGGTGCCCTTAATGAAGCGGTCTGCTAAGAATAGGCCTTTTTCTTCGTCGAACGCCTGAGTAATCGTTCGCTCTGCAATATGACCGTTGCTTCGAAGACGCTTATAAATTTCTTCGCTAAACGCCTTGTTCTCATCACTATGTGTACTATGAAAGTTATCAAACTTGACTAAAAAGTCATCATAGTCAGCTACGTGCAATGCCTTGATGCGGTCGATCTGCTGTTCAGCTGTAATGCCTTCTTGCTCGGCGCGCAGCATGATAGCAGTACCGTGCGCGTCGTCAGCACATACGTAGTAAGCGTTGTGCCCGCGCAAATTTTGAAAACGCGTCCAGATGTCGGTCTGAATCGCTTCTAGCATATGGCCCAGATGAAGTGGGCCGTTTGCGTAGGGCAGTGCACTTGTGACAAGAATGTCGCGAGTAGTTTGTGTCATCAATCAATCCAAAAAAAATTAGGTACGTGGCAGGGTTACGCCAGTTTGCCCCTGATACTTTCCGCCTCGGTCGGCGTAAGAGGTTTCGCAGATCTCATCGCTTTCGAAAAATAGCATTTGCGCAACACCTTCGTTTGCATAGATCTTGGCAGGTAAGTTTGTTGTGTTCGAGAACTCGAGTGTAACGTGGCCTTCCCATTCGGGTTCTAAAGGGGTCACGTTCACGATGATGCCACAGCGAGCATAGGTGCTTTTGCCAAGGCATACAGTGAGCACACTGCGAGGAATTTTAAAATATTCAACGGTACGCGCCAGAGCGAATGAATTAGGCGGAATAATGCAGTAATCGCCTTTTACATCTACAAAGCTTTGAGGGTCAAAGGCCTTAGGATCAATGGTTGCCGAATTGACGTTGGTGAAAATCTTAAACTCGTTTGAGCAGCGCACGTCGTAGCCATAGCTAGAGGTACCGTAAGAAATAATCTTACCGTCTTCATTTTCACGTACTTGGCCTGGCTCAAAAGGGGCAATCATACCCTCGTTTTCGGCCATGCGTTTAATCCACTTGTCTGACTTGATGGTCATCTTCTTATTCGCCTTTTATTTTAGCTAAAAGCTCGCCCACGGGCGTGCCGTCAATATCGCCTGATTTTAACATTATGATCAGCGCCTCTCCATCTTCTAACTGGTCGATTCTTACCAATGTGTAGTTTAGAGCCGGTGCGTAATACATTAAGGTCTGTTTTTTACTGTTTTTACGGGTGCGAGCGACCTTTACAGTGTTGATTTGCCCAAGGGCTGTATCAATCTTTTCTGTACCTAGAACCTTAAAGGCTCGGGTGGTCATGCTGTTTTTGCGAAATAGATCGATCGAAAAGGCCTGTTCTCCCATTTTTAGCTGTCGAACAATCTCAAGTTGCATGGTCGAATCGTCTATCAATGGGCCATTGTGGGCCACTGTTCCTGACTTTTTCTTGTATACCCAATTTATCTGACCCGACTCATTGTCATAGTCAAATGAGGCCGTACGATTAACGAAAGCGGCCTTTGTGCGATTAGTTTGACTTAGCGAGTAGAATTCACTGTCGCGCTCGATAAAGGTGGTTTCGATATCGTTCTGGGCATTGATTAGCGTGATTTTAGCGTCGGTGTCAGTAGACATCACCCACTGTTCATCGCTTTTCACAAGCGAGCGAACAGTTTGGCCCTTTGCCCCTTCGGTGATTTCATAAGTTAGATGGTAGGGGGTAAGCTGAAAGGCTGGTAAAGCGCTAGCGGCACATATATTGAATGACAGTAACGCGGCAATGCCGGTTACAAGGTAGAGATATCTTCCCATGCCACTATCTTGCCTTGCGCGCCAAGCGGTGTTCCGTCTAGCAGCGCTGCGTCGTCTTGCCATACCAATCGACCTCTCGAAAACCATTCGATCACTTTAGGATAGATCTTGTGCTCAATCTTTAGTACTCGTTTAGACAAAGAATCGACGGTATCGTTCGGTTCGATGGCTATTTGCCCTTGAATCGCTGGCGGGCCTGCGTCTAGTTCAGCACTTACAAAGTGAACGGTAGCCCCTGCAAGCTGGTCACCGGCGTCGATTGCACGTTGGTGAGTATTTAGCCCAGGGTACTTGGGTAGCAGTGACGGATGTATATTGAACATGCGTCTTTCATAGCGGCTAACAAAACTAGCCGTAAGAATACGCATAAATCCAGCTAGCACCACACAATCAGGCTGATATTGGTCTATCAGCGCTGCTAGATCGGCCTCAAAGGCTTCACGACTGGCGTATTCTGTATGATCTACACACTGACTGGTAATGCCCGCGGCAGAGGCTCGTGATAACCCTTTAACATTGGGGCGGTTTGAGATAACCGCCGCGATCTTAAATGGCGCGTCAGAGTGCTGTGACGCGTCAATGAGTGATTGTAAATTAGAGCCGCTACCCGAAATTAAAACAACGACTGAGCACTGGGTGGCCATTAATCTAAGATAACTTCGCCGTTTCCGCCCTGTGCAATTTCGCCGATAATAAAGGCATCCTCACCCAGGTCTGTTAGTTTTTTCATTACGGCGTCGGCTTCGTCTGCACTTACGCATACAACCATGCCTACACCGCAGTTGAATGTGCGATGCATCTCGTCAAAAGCAATGTTGCCCGCCTGTTGTAGCCAATCAAATACCGGTGGCATTTGCCAGCTGGTGGTGTCAATCTTTGCGTGGCAGCCTTCTGGTAGTACGCGCGGTAGGTTCTCAAGCAAGCCGCCGCCAGTGATATGAGCTAAGGCTTTAAGTTCATATAGCTTGCCCGTAGCTAGCAGTGACTTGACGTAAATTCGAGTGGGCTCAAGTAAGGCCTCGCCCAGTGTGCAATCGCCCATGGGTGAATTTAGATCAGCGTTGCTAACCTCGATTACCTTGCGAATGAGCGAATAACCGTTCGAGTGTGGGCCCGAACTGGCTAAGCCAATCAGCTTATCGCCTGCTGCCACTTTACTGCCGTCGATGATTTCAGATTTCTCGACTGCACCAACACAGAATCCCGCAAGGTCATAGTCTTCGCCTTCGTACATGCCGGGCATTTCGGCGGTTTCACCGCCTACTAAAGCGCATCCTGCCTGCAGGCAGCCTTCGCCAATACCTTTCACTACCTGGGTTGCAGTGTCGACCGACAGTGCGCCAGTGGCGTAATAATCTAAAAAGAAAAGAGGTTCGGCACCAGCAACCACCAAATCGTTTACGCACATGGCAACTAGATCGATGCCAATGGTGTCGTGCTTTTTTAAATCCATTGCAAGGCGTAGCTTGGTACCAACACCGTCAGTACCAGAAACTAGAACAGGCTCGCGATAATGTGTGGGCATCTCGAATAGGGCGCCAAAGCCGCCGAGGCCGCCCAAAACTCCTGGGCGATGGGTGCGCTTTGCTACCCCTTTGATTTGTTCAACTAGTTCATTGCCTGCATTGATATCAACGCCAGCATCTTTATATGACAGGGTAGGGGTGTCTTGAGACATCGAGAATCCTTGAAAATCGTACCGCTCAAAAACGCTATTTTATCAAGCTAGTGCTGCGAAATGCTAGCGCTATAAACCAGTTGCTAGCATTTGTGGTAGAGTAGCGAAAGTTAAAAGGGGTGTTGCGCGTGATTGTTAGTTAGAGCGCCCACATAGCAACTGTTAGGGCTAGTTTTATGCGTCATTTATGGTTTTTGGTTTCGATTTTTATTGCAGTTTTTGCGTTTAGTTGGGCGTATGCGAGTGATCGTAATTTATACCAAGATGCAGTATCAGAGGTGATTGATCAGTCGGCGGCAGCTCGTAAAGAAGCGGCTTCAGGCGCGCTAGCACGAGTAATTATTCGTGTGGCTGGTGTTGATCGTGCTCTTCAGGCGCCCGCGGTAAAAGAAGCCTTATCTAAGCCTGATAGTTACATCCAAGGTTTTTCATATACAGTGGCAGATGAGGGCTTTGGTCTATCGTTGCAGTTTGATCGAAGTGCAGTAGATAAGCTACTGCGACGCGCCGGATTGCCCAAGTGGCCATTGCCTCGCCCTGCTCCATTGGTATGGGTTGCGCTAGATGATGGCGCCGGTCAAGAGGTCGTACGATTAGCTAATTTAGACATTGATCAAGATAGTGTGCAGCAGCAGTTGGTGTCAGAGGGTTTCGACTTCAGGTATCCGATTCTTGACCTTGAAGATCGTATCGCAATGGGCGTGTCATCGATTTGGTATGGTGATCGCCGCGCGATAATGAGTGCCAGTGAGCGATATTCTGCAAACTACGTTCTTGTTGGTAAGTTTGCCAAGGTCTCAACTGGCTATATTGGTAGCTGGTCTCTGTTCACTCCCACGACAAGTCGTTCTTTAGATGTGTCTTCTGATTCGTTAGATCAGGCTATTGCGTCGGGTATTAGCTTTACTAGAAACCTGGTTGCCGAACAGACAGCAATCAACGTAGCAGGTACATCAGTTAGCGGTATGCAATTGGTTGTATCTGGCGTTCTTAGCTTTTCTGATTATACCGCGGCTATTGATTACGTTTCGGGTTTAACTGGCGTCAGCGACGCGCGCTTACTCAAGGTAGATGGTGATAGGCTCATTTTCGATATCAAGCTAGCAGGTAGGCTAGATCGTGTTGAGTCGTTGATTACAGCTCAGGGTAAGATGAAAAAACTGCCTGCAGATAGTTTTTCGCTCGACCAGCAGCAGTTGCAGTATTACTGGATTGCCAAGGGTATGCGTTAATGGCAAAACAAATGCCCTTGCATGTGGTGACCCGCGAGCCGCCAACGTTAGATAATTTTTATGTTGGTGACGAGCGTGGTAATGCGCTTTTGGTGAATCAAATTAAGCACTTGGTTGACGACGCAGGCGAGTCGATGCTCTATGTCTGGGGTGGTCAGGGCGTAGGTGTTACTCACTTGATGAAGGCCGCAGTGTCAAAATCACGTAGTCAGCAGCAGCCTGTACTGTTTTTGCCTCTAGCAAACTCGTCACAACAGGTGCCAGAGCATCTGTTAGAGATGGCGATTACTTATCCAATGGTAGTGATTGACGATCTAGATGCGGTTATCGGTAACCGCTCTTGGGAAGAAGCCCTCTTTGCATTGTTCAATCATCATCGCGATAGCGGTGGGCGAATTCTGTTTGGTGCTCATGCAGCCCCTGATCAGTTAGATTGGGCGTTACCTGATTTAAAGACCCGCGTAGGTTGGCATGGTGTGTATCGCATCGCTGACTTGACTGAGAATGACAAGCAGCAGTTCTTGGTGCATGAGGCCAAACGTCGCGGTCTTGAATTGGCCGATGATGTAGCGCAGTTTATTATGGTTAGGGCGCCACGCGGCTTAGATCAGCTCAATAAATATCTAGATATTCTCGATGAAGAGTCTCTTGCACATCAGCGCGGCTTGTCGATTCCTTTCGTAAAGAAAGTATTCGGTTGG
This sequence comes from uncultured Pseudomonadales bacterium, assembly GCA_947503335.1. GTDB lineage: Bacteria > Pseudomonadota > Gammaproteobacteria > Pseudomonadales > CANNCY01 > CANNCY01. The sequence continues at coordinate 153,580 of CANNCY010000001.1, forward strand.
TAGGAATAAAGACTTATATTTGCCAGTCAGCGAAGAATAAAAAAGGGCGATCAATGATCGCCCTTTTTTGTAGGTGACAGTAGAGTGGTTAAAGCCCGTCTACTTCACAATCAAAGCAGCGCACGTAAGCGTGATTGGGGTCGTCTAGCTCAGTAAGCGGCTTGGCCTGAGCTTCAAATCTAGTTACCCACTTACTTAGGGTTGACTGGTTTGGATTGAAACCTAGAGACACCGACATGTTGCGTAGTTCTTTGATGAACTGTTCTTCAGGTGTTAATTCTTTTTCGATTAGCTTCACCTGATAATCGCTTAGACCTGCTAGTTTCGCGGCGTCTTCTATGGCGTCATGAATGTCGCCGTGAGCGTCAACAAGGCCAATATCTATGGCGCGTTTGCCGGTCCAAACCTTGCCCTGTGCAATGGCGTGAACTTCTTCTTTGGTCATGTTGCGACCTTTGGCCACCAGCCCTAAGAATTGGTCATAGATCGTGTCGATCGAACCCTGAATGTAGTCTTTTACATCATTTGATAGTGGTCGGTCAGTGCGCATCGCGCCCGCAAGTTGGGTTGTGCCAACGCCGTCGGTGGTTAAGCCGACCTTGGCAAAGGTATCTTCGAAGGTAGGAATCACACCAAAGACACCGATTGAGCCGGTAATGGTTTCGGGTTGCGCCCAGATTTTGTCGGCAGTAGCCGAAATCCAGTAGCCGCCCGAGGCTGCCACACTACCCATGCTAACAACAACGGGCTTCGAGGCTTCTTGTGCTAGCTCCAATTCGCGACGAATGCGTTCAGAAGCAAAGGCTGAACCGCCTGGCGATTCTACTTGTAGCACAATCGCTTTAACGTTTTCGTCTTCGCGTGCCTGTCTGATCAACTTAGATAGGCTTAGGCCACCAATGGTGCCTGCGTTTTGATTGCCGCCCATGATCGCGCCGCTAGCAACAATGTGTGCAATTTGATTGTTGCTTGGTAGGCTAACAGGGCCTTCAACGCTTAGGTAGTTGTGAACGCCAATTGACGAGTAGCTACCGTCTTCGTCTTCGCCGACTAGTTCGATCAGCTTCATGCGTAACTGATCGCGATAGCTAAGGTGGTCGACAAGACCTAAATCTACGCCAAGTTTGGCGACGTCACCCTCAACCGCCTGCAAATTGGTGCCAATGTTGGCGATCATGTCATTGATCATACCCGGTGCTAATTCGCGTCGCTCTTCAACACTGGCTGTATAGCTACCCCAAAGGTCGCCCATATACTCGGTCGCATTGGCGCGAGCGTCGTCAGACATGCCAGTCAAGAAGAAGGGCTCAACCGCAGACTTATACCGGCCAACCTTAAACACGTGCACGTTCACACCTAGCTTGTCCATCAGGCCGGCAAAATAGTTGTTGTAGCTGCCAAAACCAGTTAACAGGGTGCTACCCATGGGTGGTTGGTGTACTTCGGTGGCGCTCGCTGCTAAAAAATAAGCGCTTTGTGAGTAGCTGTCGGCAAAGGCGTAGATAGGCTTGCCTGACGCTTTAAAGGTTTCTAACGCTACGGCAACTCGGTGTAGGTTGGCTAAGCTGCCACCGGCGAAGTTGTTAAGGTATAGCTGAATACCCTTGATGCGGTCATCGCTTGTCGCAGCATTGATGGCGTTCTCTAAATCTGAAACTAGGGTTTCAGAGGGGGCTTCATTACCCATTAGCTCTGCGAAGGGGTCGGTGTATGTTTCTTGGTTAACCAAGCGACCAGCAGGGGCTACAGTGAGAACCGCTGATTCGGGCACTGAAATGCTGTCATCTTGCGTAAAGGCCCCAATGATGCCGATAAGAATAAAGAAGAAAATGATGTTTACAAACGACTGGCGCAAAAATATAAATAGGCGCCAGGGTAGCATCAGTAGTTTTTTCATGACCTCGTTCCTTGTGGCCGTTTAATACGGCTTTATTTAGAGTTGTTTAGCTGTAGCTGCCAACGTGCAAACATCATGGCTGCACAAAATAGCAAAGTGACAACTAGCACTTCGATTAGAGCGATCCAGCGGGTCTGATCAGCGAAGCAATCAACCACTGCATTCATAAAATATACAAGCAGAATAAAGCAAAGCCAAATGGCGCTGCGAGCATTGCGTTTGATTATCGCCGGAACGAACAGCACAATAGGTAGGCAGTTTAGTGTCCAACGCAACCAGGCAAAGTGTTCAAGCAGCCCTGACCACTGAAGGTTGAAGATATAGATAGTTAGCACAACCAGGTAGACTGCCATCAGTGAAAGAGTTGCTTTTTGTGCTAAGTTAGCCAAGCTAGATGTAGATTGCATAGTGGGCTCAAATACAAGAATTAAGTAATGGTACAGCCTAGAGCAGGCACAATAAAGGTGGAACGGTCATTTTGAAGGCACAGCTAAAGCATGCAGGTTACCAAACTCGTAATTTTGGCGAGTTTTTAATTGACCAGCTTAGAGTGAATGAGTGTGGTAAAACGGCAGGTAGCTTAACGTATACAAGCCTATTTGCTGTAGTGCCGTTGCTGACCGTCGTCTTTTCAGTGCTATCTATCATGCCGTCTTTTGAAGATGCCAGTAGTCAGGTAATTGAGCTTATTTTCTCAAATTTGATTCCTGTGGGTGACGAAACCCTTAGAACCTATATTTTACAATTCGCCAAGCAGGCTAGATCGTTGACCTGGGTTGGTATGGTGATTCTTGTTATCACTGCCTATTTAATGCTGAACAATATAGAGAAAGCATTTAATCGTATATGGCGCATTCGTCAGGGCAGAACTAGGTTGTCTGCATTTTTGTTGTATTGGGCGATGATGAGTGCTGGGCCGCTGTTGTTAGGTGTTGGTTTAGCTGTGACGACCTATATCAAGTCAGCGACTGCCTTTATTGATGGGTTTGACGCCAGCCCGCTTTGGGGGCTGTTCCCGTTCTTCTTAAATACTCTGCTGTTGTTGATGCTCTATGTTGCGGTACCTAACTGCAAGGTGAATGTGCGTCGGGCACTGGTAGGCGCTGTAGTGACCGCTGCGCTTTTCGAACTCGCCAAGCATGGTTTTGCCCTAGTCATGAGCTATACCAATTACGAGTTAATTTACGGCACCTTTGCGGTAGTGCCTCTATTCTTGATTTGGCTTTGGTTGACTTGGTTGTTGATTTTGGCCGGGGCGGTGGCCATTAGGGCTATGTCTACCTATCGCATTACTGAGAGCAGCGATCAGCCTCGTTTTGTTGTGGCCCTTAAAATTTTGTTTCCTATATGGCAGCGTCATCAGCAGGGTAAAACCACACAGTGGGATCGATTTATCGATGGCAGTTACGCTGGGGCAGCGAAATCGCTAGAACAGTGGGAAGAAGTACGCGAACAGTTAATCGAATTAGAGATATTGACACCAACCCCATCGGGTTCGCTTACACTGCGGCGCAGTTTGTCTAATTGGCCTTTGTGGTCGTTATACGAAGTGATGTTAGGGGCCGATTACTTGCCTTATACATCCACTGACAATACCGGCTGGGAGTCTGAGCTAAGTGATCGATTAGATCTATTAACAGAAAGCCGTCATAACAAGTTAGGTTTAACCGTAGAGCAGTTGTTTCAATCGAAGGGGCGAGAAGAGTTAGATGTTAATGAATAAGCTTTTAAAAGCTGTCGTAGTAATGATCTCGATAGCGGCACTGTCGGGATGCTTTAAAAGTAAATTACCTGAGGGTTATCAAGCCTATGAGGGTAAGTGGATAGTGGTCAATTATTGGGCAGAATGGTGTAAGCCCTGTATTCGAGAGATACCGGAGCTTAATAAACTCGCCAAAGAGCATGCTGATCAAGTGGTTGTATTGGCACTTAACTTTGATGAAATTACTGGAGCCGATCTAGACGAGCTGCATCAGCAGATGGGTATCGAATACCCCAAGGCGCCGGTCGATCCTAAACATCATTATGGGTTTGCTACGCCAAAAGCTTTGCCAACAACCATTATTATTAAGCCGTCAGGCGAATTGCACAGTATTCAATTGGGTGAACAGACCGATAAAAAATTGCTAGGCCTAATGGGCCTCGGTCACTAAAGGTTGCTCCCAGGGCATAGCTTCGCCCGTATACCAATAGTCTTGCCAGCGAGACATCACTTTAGACGCATAGCGGTAATCACGATGATTGCCGTTATAGCGTTGTAATGCGTGCATGATATTGCCGTTTTCACGTTCAATATAGTAAGCCAAGATGGCGCAGCCCCAGCGAATGTTGGTGTCGATATCATTAAGGTTGGCGTCTTCTCGTTGCATGGCCTTTAGCCAAAAGGGCATGATTTGCATCAGGCCATTTGCACCTGCCACTGATAACGCAAAGCGGTCGAAGCTGCTTTCTATCTCGATCACAGACATGACCAGGTCAGGTCGTAATTCTAAAGCCATTGCATAGCGGTGTACTGCCAGCGTAATCGCTTCTTTCTCGTGCTGTGGAATGTTTTTAAAGGGGGCGAGATTGGCCGCAGCATGCTGAAACCAAACATCGCGACTGTACTCGTCAGTAAAGCTAGAGGCCTTAGAGAGATTTTGGGCAATGGTATCGGTTAGGTGTTTGTCGATGATGGCTTGTTCTGACGCAGAGCCAGCTGTGGTGGCGCTAAAAAGAGCTAAGCCTGCACCTAGGGTGCAGGCGGTGAATGCAGTGGCTAGCCGCCCTTTAGGCATTAGCCCTGAACTCGCTCAAGCAGCGTGTTGATAACTGTGTCAGCATTGATCGCTTCGTTCTCTGAAGCGCGACGATGACGGTATTCGATCTCGCCCTTGTCTAAGCCTCGGTCACCCACAACGATGCGGTGCGGGATACCAATCAGTTCAACGTCGGCCAAAATGCCACCTAGGCGTGCTTTGGGTTCATCAAATAGCAGTACATCAATACCCTTAGCACGCAATGCATCGTAGATAGCATCGCAGCGCTCGCGTACCTGTTCAGATTTGCCGTAGTTGATCGGAACGATGGCTACCTGAATCGGTGCGATAGCTTCAGGCCAGATAATGCCGTTGTCATCATGATTTTGCTCGATGGCAGCGGCTACAACACGAGATACCCCAATGCCATAGCAGCCCATGGTGACTACCTGTTCTTTGCCGTTTTCGTTAAGCACTTTTGCGCCTAGGGCTTCTGAGTATTTAGTACCTAGCTGAAAAATATGACCCACTTCGATACCACGCTTAATCGCGATAGTGCCGTTACCGCACGGGCTAGGGTCGCCAGCGACTACGTTGCGAATGTCGGCAGCTTCAGCCTCGGGCAGGTCGCGAACCCAGTTAACACCGGTTAGGTGATAGCCATCTTCGTTGGCGCCACAGGCAAAGTTAGCGGCATTTAGGGCGCTGTGGTCTGCGATGATACGCAGGTTTAGGCCAACAGGGCCGATGGAGCCAGGCTTACAGCCTGCAGCCGCAACAACCGCTTCTTCGCTTGCAAAGGATAGTGGCGACTTAACACCGGCGATTTTCTCGGCTTTGATTTCGTTCAGTTCGTGATCGCCTCGTACAACTAGAGCAATCACAGGTGCAGCCGAATCTTCATCTTCAGCCTCTCCTTCAACCAAGAGGGTTTTCAAAACTTGGCTTTCGTCAACACCAAGTAACTTGCTTACGTCAGCAATTGAGTGGGTGTCTGGTGTTTCAACCTTGCTCATCTCAGTCGATGCCACAGCGCGCTCTGCACTAGGTGCCACTGCCTCAGCCATTTCAACGTTAGCTGCAAAATCAGAGCCGTCGCTAAATGCAATGTCATCTTCGCCAGACTGGGCAAGTACGTGAAACTCATGGCTAGCCGAGCCGCCGATCGAACCGGTGTCGGCTACTACAGGGCGAAAGTCTAGGCCTAGGCGAGTAAAGATGCGCGAGTAGGCCTCATGCATGCGGTCATATGTTGCCTGTAGTGAGTCTTGATCGATGTGAAACGAGTAGGCGTCTTTCATTGTAAACTCGCGGCCGCGCATTAGGCCAAAGCGAGGGCGAATCTCGTCGCGAAACTTGGTTTGAATCTGGTACAGGTTAAGCGGTAGCTGCTTGTACGAATTGATTTCGTTGCGCACTAGGTCGGTGATTACCTCTTCGTGCGTCGGGCCTAGGCAAAAGTCGCGGTTGTGGCGATCTTGTAAGCGGCACAGCTCGGCGCCGTATTGTTCCCAGCGACCTGACTCTTCCCATAGTTCGGCGGGCTGAACCACTGGCATAAGTACTTCTTGTGACCCCGCAGCGTTCATCTCTTCGCGAACGATCTTCTCAACATTTCGCAATACTTTAAGGCCCATCGGCAGCCAGTTATATAGGCCGCTAGCTACCTTGCGGATCATGCCGGCACGAAGTAATAACTGATGGCTGATAACCTCAGCGTCAGATGGTGTCTCTTTAAGAGTGCTAATTAAAGACTGTGTTGAGCGCATACTTACTAAACTCGCAAACAAATTAGATATAGATAACAAGCAAGTATGTCATAAAAAAAGCCCCGCAACAGTAGCTGTGCGGGGCTTTAGATTAGTAATGCAAAGATTGCCAATTAAATTAAAGGGTAAAGTCTTTCAGCTTCTTTAATGGGCGAATCTTAACAGCGGTACTCTTTGGCTTAGCTTTGAAGATAGTTTCTTCGCCAGTAAATGGGTTGATACCCTTGCGAGCCTTGGTTGCAGGCTTGGTTACTGTCGAGATCTTTAATAGACCGGGCAGTACAAACTCGCCACAAGAGCGCTTTTTAACGTGACGTTCAATCACGATTTCGAGCTCGTCAAATACTGAAGCTACCTGCTTTTTGGTTAGATCAGTCTTTTCGGCGATTTCGTTAAGAATTTGGGTTTTGGTAAAGCGATCGCGTACGGCGGGTGACTTGCGTACGGGTTCTGCCTTAGCAGCAGCTTTTTTAGCGGGTTTGCGAGCAGCCATGTAATGGTCCTTTTACGTAGCGGTCAGCTTAGTTGAATACCACTTTTAGACGTACTAAGAGACAGCATATTAATTTATAAGAGACTACTTATTAATTAAAGTTATCTTTTGTGTAGTTACTTCTAATGCTGATAGTTTGTGACATTCGCAACCAATAAGATTGCTTAGACAGGTTAATTTATAAAGCATTGTACTATTTACGGCAATAGGTACAGCGCGATTAAGCCCAAATTAAGTGCAAAGTCTTACGTTGATTGGGCCTAAACGATATACTGTGTGACCATTTGTAATCTGCGTCGCGCTTTTCGCGATCACCGATGTAATTAGAGAGAGTTTTATGCGCACAAACTATTGTGGCGATCTTCGTGCCGATGCGATCGGCGAAGTAGTAACCCTAACGGGTTGGGTAGACCGTCGCCGTGACCACGGTGGAGTAATCTTTGTTGACCTGCGTGACCGCGCGGGCATCGTGCAGGTAGTTTTTGATCCAGACGGTAATGAATACTTCGAGCTGGCCGACAGCATTCGTTCAGAATACGTTCTAAAGGTTACCGGTAAAGTACGCGCACGTGACGACGCAGCAGTTAACCCGAATATGGTAACGGGCGAGGTCGAGGTATACGGCACCGAGCTAGAGATTCTGAACAAGTCAGAAACGCCGCCGTTTCAGCTAGATGAGTACACCAACGTAGGTGAAGATGTACGCCTTAAGTACCGCTACCTAGACCTTCGTCGCCCCGAGATCGCCGACAAGCTAGTGCTGCGTTCTAAGGTAACCTCGTTTATTCGTAATTACCTAGATACCCATGGTTTCATGGATATCGAAACCCCAATTCTTTGCCGTGCTACCCCAGAAGGTGCGCGTGATTACTTGGTGCCAAGCCGTACTCACGAAGGCAAGTTCTTTGCTCTGCCTCAATCGCCTCAGCTATTTAAGCAGCTATTGATGGTGTCGGGCTTTGATCGCTACTATCAGATCGCTAAGTGCTTCCGTGATGAAGACTTGCGTGCTGATCGTCAGCCTGAATTTACCCAGATCGATATCGAAACCTCGTTTATGGACGAAGAAGGCATCATGGGCATTACCGAAGGTATGATCCGCGACCTGTTCAGCGAGAAGATGGGCGTAGACCTGGGCGAGTTCCCACGTATGTCGTTCAAAGAAGCGGCCGACCGTTTTGGTTCTGATAAGCCAGATCTACGTATTCCACTAGAGATGGTAGATGTTGCTGATCTAGTAGCCGACGTAGAGTTCAAAGTATTTGCAGGCCCAGCTAAAGATCCTAAGGGTCGTGTAGCCTGTTTGAAACTGCCTAACGGTGGCAACCTTCTAACCCGTAAGCAGATTGATGATTACGGTAAGTTCGTTGGTATCTACGGTGCTAAGGGCTTGGCTTGGATCAAGGTAAATGATCTAGAAGCTGGCGTTGAAGGCCTGCAGTCGCCAATTATCAAGTTCTTGGGTGCTGAGGTTGCTCAGGCGATCGTTGAGCGTTTAGAAGCGCAAAACGGCGATATCCTGTTCTTTGGCGCAGACAAAACTAAGATCGTAAACGAAGCCTTAGGCGCACTGCGTGTTAAGTTGGGCGAAGATCTAAACCTATACACCCACGAGTGGGCTCCACTATGGGTTGTAGACTTCCCAATGTTTGAAGAAGTTGACGGTGGTTACACTAGCCTTCACCATCCATTCACAGCTCCTGTGTGCTCACCTGAAGAGCTAGCTAGCGACCCAGAAAATGCTCTATCTCGTGCATACGACATGGTACTAAACGGTGCTGAGATTGGTGGTGGTTCTATTCGTATCCATAACCCTGACATGCAGCGTGAAGTGTTCAAGGCACTAGGTATTAGCGATGAAGAAGCAAACGAAAAGTTTGGTTTCTTGCTAGATGCGCTTAAGTACGGTTGCCCACCACACGGTGGTTTGGCCTTTGGTCTTGATCGTATCGTGATGCTAATGACTGATGCTCAGTCTATTCGTGACGTGATTGCGTTCCCTAAAACCCAGACCGCTGCAGACGTAATGACTGACGCACCTGGGCGAGTAGACAGCGCGCAGCTAACCGAGCTAAACATTCGCTTAAAGTTGAAAGAAAAAGCGAAAAGCGAAGAGGGCGAGGGTTAATACCCTATGGCAGGCCACTCTAAATGGGCGAATATTCGCCATCGCAAAGCCGCGCAAGACGCTAAGCGCGGCAAGATCTTCACTAAGATTATTCGCGAAATAGTAGTGGCTGCCAAAGGTGGCCCCAATCCAGAAGATAACCCGGCCCTACGCCAGGTAATCGATAAGGCGTTGGGTGCCAATATGAAACGCGACACCATCGATAAAGCCATTGCCCGCGGTGCAGGTACTGGCGATAGCGACGCGTTCGAGGCCTGTACATACGAAGGTTATGGCGTGGGTGGTGTTGCTGTTTTAGTTGAATGTCTTACCGATAACCGCAAGCGAACAGTTGCTGAAGTGCGTCATGCCTTTAGTAAGCGCGGCGGCAACCTAGGTACCGATGGCTCGGTGGCCTATCTTTTTACCCGTATCGGGCAAATTATTTTTAGTAGCGATGTCGACGAAGAGGCCCTCATGGATGCTGCCTTAGAAGCAGGAGCCGACGACGTGCTTGCCCATGAAGATTCGTTCGAAGTAGTCACTGCTTTCGAACAATACCTTTCTGTCAAAGAAGCGTTAACAGCTGCAGGCTTTGAGCCAGAGTTTGGCGAGCTAGCTATGAAAGCGTCGGTTGAGGTTGATCTAGATGAAGCTGGCGCTGAAAAGATTGAAGGGCTAATTGATATGCTTGAAGATCTTGATGACGTTCAGGCTGTTCACACCAACGCCAAGTTTCCCTCATAAAATAACGGTTGATAAATACCCGCCAAATTGAAATACTACTGTATAAATATATAGTAATGGTGTTTGTGTGGCGCTCATCCTTGGGATTGACCCCGGTTCTCGAAAAACAGGCTTTGGCGTTATCAATGCTGTCGGTCAGCGTTATGAATACGTTGCCTCGGGCGTTATTCGTTTGCCCGTTGAAGAGTCGTTACCTGTTCGTTTGCAGGCCATTCACGAAGCCATTACACAGATTATTGAAAAGTATCAGCCCGAACAATTTGCTATCGAACAGGTGTTCTTGGCAAAGAGCCCGCAGTCAGCGTTAAAACTGGGGCAGGCGCGAGGGGCAGCAATTGTGGCTGCTACCAACGCTGGCCTTGAAGTATTTGAATACGAAGCGAAAAAGATTAAGCAGTCGGTAGTAGGTACAGGTAACGCCGATAAAGATGCCATGCAGCATATGGTGCAGCGATTATTAAAGCTAAATGCGACGCCGCAAGAAGACGCAGCTGATGCGTTGGGCGTGGCACTGTGTCATGTAAATAGCTATTCAACAATGGTGCGTTTAAGTAGTGCAAAAACCTTTAGGCGTGGGCGAGTGGTATAAGCTCGCCAAAAATGATTATGGAGCAAAGTAAATGATCTCGCGATTAAAAGGCGAATTAGTAGAACAGAATCCACCGTCGGTATTGATCGATGTGAACGGTGTTGGCTACGAAGTACAGGTGCCAATGACAACCCTGTTCGAGTTACCCCAAGCGGGCCAACAGGTGGTTCTGCATACGCACTTTGTAGTACGCGAAGATGCTCAGCAGCTTTATGGTTTTTCTACAAAGGCTGACCGCTCTCTGTTTCAAACATTGATTAAAGTGAATGGTGTTGGCCCTAAGATGGCGCTGGCGATTATGTCTACCATGAATGCTTCTCAGTTTGCTCTGGCCGTCGAAAATGACGAGGTTAAGCAGCTAACGTCGATTCCTGGCGTAGGTAAAAAAACAGCCGAACGTTTAATCGTAGAGATGCGCGGTAAGCTAGAGGTGTCTAGCACCGAAGGCGCATTAAGTGGGTTGGCGCAGTCGGCAACGACACTGCTTAATCGCAACGCAGCAGCCGAAGCAGAAGAAGCATTGCTCGCGCTTGGCTATAAGCCTACAGATGCCACAAAGATGGTGGCAAGGGCGAGCGAGCAGGGCGATGCCCCTGTTGAAGTATTGATTAAGCGTGCATTGTCGGAGGCGGCATGATCATCGAAGACGACAATCTTGTTGCTACCGAGCGTATGATTCAGGCAGAGCCTCAATCACGCATTGAAGAACAGCAAGACCGTGCTATTAGGCCCAAATCTTTAGCCGAGTACGTTGGTCAGCCCGCGGTGAAAGATCAAATGTCAATCTATGTTGAGGCTGCCCGAAAGCGTAACGAGGCGCTTGATCATACGTTGGTGTTTGGCCCACCAGGTTTAGGTAAAACCACATTGGCGAATATCTTGGCGTCAGAAATGGGCGTCAATCTGCGTTCTACCTCGGGGCCAGTATTAGAGAAGGCCGGTGACCTCGCAGCAATGTTAACCAATTTAGAACCTGGCGACATTTTATTTATTGATGAAATCCATCGCTTAAGCCCTGTGGTTGAAGAAGTGCTATATCCAGCGATGGAAGACTACCAGTTAGACATTATGATCGGCGAAGGCCCAGCAGCGCGCTCTATTAAATTAGATTTGCCTCCCTTCACTTTGGTAGGGGCTACCACACGTGCTGGTTTACTTACTTCGCCCTTGCGTGATCGCTTCGGTATTACACAGCGTCTTGAGTATTACAATCTTGCTGACCTAACGTCGATTGTTTCTCGTTCAGCCACCATTTTGGGGTTGGCGAGCGAAGAAGAGGGCGCACAAGAAATCGCCCGCCGTGCCCGCGGTACCCCACGAATTGCCAACCGTATGTTGCGCCGTGTTCGTGATTTTGCCGAGGTAAAAGGTAATGGTGTAATCACTAAAGAGATCGCCGACTATGCGCTGAATGTACTCAAGGTTGATCACTACGGGTTAGACTCGCAAGATCGAAAGTTATTGCTTGCTTTGATCGAAAAATTTGGTGGCGGCCCTGTGGGTGTTGATAGTATCGCTGCAGCAATCAGTGAAGAGCGCGATACGATTGAAGAAGTGATCGAACCCTATCTAATTCAACAGGGTTTTATGGCACGCACGCCACGTGGGCGAATAGCTACTAAGCTAGCCTATGAGCATTTTGAAGTGCCTTATGTCGAAGAAGATAAGTAAGATTAGTCTAAGGATTTTTTAAATCGCACAGAGGCGACGATCAAGCCAATCAGGGTAAACGCCAACAGCCAGAGAGAATCTTGCCAAAGGTCGTGAAGGTCGGCGCCTCTTAAAACAATACCTCGAATAATGCGCATATAATGCGTGGCCGGTAAGGCCTCAGAAATCCATTGGGCTGCGACAGGCATACCTTCATAGGGAAACATAAACCCTGACAGTAAGATCGAAGGCAATAAAATAAAAACGGTCATCTGCATTGCTTGTAACTGTGTGGTAGCGATCGTTGAAATCACTAAGCCGAGCGCTAAGCTTGCGGCAATAAACAATAAACTTCCCATCAGTATTTGGCTTATAGCGCCATTAATGGGCACTGCAAAAATGTAGTGTCCTAATCCTAAGATAATAAAAATCTGAATTAGCCCAACAAAAATATAGGGCACTATTTTGGCAATCATTAACTCAAACGAATGAATCGGGGTGGTGATTAATAATTCTAAATTGCCTCGCTCACGCTCGCGAACAATCGCTGCGCTAGTAAACAGAATCATGGTCATCGTTAGAATGACGCCGAGTAGCCCTGGCACGATGTTTACCGCAGATCTACGTGTTGGGTTGTAGTAAAGTACAACGTCAAAGGTTTTTGGCACTCTAGGCCTGATCTCAAAATCAAAGTCGGTAAAGGGCATTGTTTGAAGTGCCATGATAGCCGATGTAATCATCGTGTCAGAACCGTCGACAATCCATTGCCCAAGTACGCGCTGTTGGGTAATTCGTTGGGTCAAATCTGAGGGTAAAATAAGTGCCGCTTTAATCTCGCCCTTGGTGATGGCCTGTTCGGCCTCGAAGACAGTGGCATAGCTAGACGTGATACTAACTACTTGAGTAACACTAACCGACTGAGTAATGACTCGCCCTGCGGTACTGCCACTTTGATCAACAACGCCGATTGGAATGTTTCTAATATCGGTATTGATGGCAAACCCAAACAGCAGTAGTTGAATAAGGGGGATCATCACCACCATGCCAAAGGTGATACGATCTCTGGCTAGTTGACGTAGCTCCTTCACAATAATCGCCTTCATGCGAATGAGCGAGCTAATCATTGTCTGCCCTCGCCGGTAACCGTGACAAATACGTCTTCGAGATTAGCGCGAGTTTCTTTTAAATCGCCAGAGCTTAATTCAGAGAAATTGTTGGTTAACCAGCTAATAGGCTCGCTGATAGATTTATCAATTAGTACTCTTAGAGACAGGCCGACTTGCGCAGCAGACTTAACTTCAGGCTTAGCTAATAATCGCTCTTTAAGTGCTCTAGAGTGTTGTGTAGTGATCTCGATAACGTAGGCGCCTAGCTGACTCATAAGTGTTTCAGGAGTGCCAATGGCACGCATTTTACCTGCTTCCATAATACCTAATGTGTGGCAGCGCTCTGCTTCATCCATATAGTGAGTAGTCACCAAAATAGTGGTTCCTTGATCGCAAAGATCGAACAGTGTCTCCCAAAATTCGCGGCGCGATTGTGGGTCAACGGCAGAGGTTGGCTCGTCTAAAAACAACAATGAAGGGTTGTGCATGGTTGCGGCTGCTAATGATAAGCGCTGTTTTTGCCCCCCGCTCATACTGCCAACGCGTTGATTGCTGAGCTGATCTAGTTGGTAGCACTGTAACTGTTCGTTGATGCGATCTGATAGTTGCGTGCCGCTAAGCCCGAATATCTCGCCGATGAATTGAAGATTTTCTCTTGTAGATAGATCATCGTATAGCGAAAACTTTTGCGTCATGTAGCCAATCTTTAAACGCAGCAGATCGGCTTGCTTGGGGATGTTGAGGTCTAGTACTGTAACCGACCCTTCATTCGCGTTCATTAACCCCGTTAAGACGCGTATCATGGTTGACTTGCCGCAACCATTAGGGCCTAAAAAGCCGTATATCTTGCCGGTAGGTACTTCAAGCGAAATGTCGTTCAAGGCGGTGAAGTCGCCAAACTTCTTAACGATGTTGTGCGCTTCTATCGCATATTTAGTCATCGCTAAGGCTCGATAAAATAGCCTGGGCGGGTATGCCAGAGGGGAGTGTTGCGGCTTCATCTGTCAAATCAATCTCAGCCAAATACATCAGCCTTGAGCGTTCGTTCTCGGTAAGGGCGTAATAAGGCGTAAATGAGGGAGCGCTAGATACCCATCGAATCGTACCTTCGATAGCGCTCGGGTAGCCGTCAACACGAATGTCGATTGTGCGGCCGCTAATAAAATTTAAGCGATGGCTAGCGGGCACATAAACACGTGCATAAGGTGTGCGGTTGGCTTGTACTACCGCGACAATCGCATTTTTCGGTACGCGCTCGCCAAGGTTGTATGGCAGGTTGTCTAATATTCCATCACGAGTTGCGGTAATGGTTAGTTCGGCAAGTAGTTGCTGCTGCAGCGCCACATCGGCATTGGCAGAGGTGAGCTCGGCGCTCGCCTGTTCAATGTCTTCAAATCGCGCTCCGGCGGTTAGCTTTCGATATTGCTCTTGTGCCGAGTCTAATGCAGCCTTAGCCGAATCGCGCGCAGCAAGGGCAGAGTCTTTTTCAGATTCGCTGATGTAGTTTTGTTGCACTAACTCTATGACGCGTTGATAGCTGTGCTCGGCTTCAGTCAGTTTGGTTTGGGCTTGGGTGACATTGGCAGCGGCAGCAGCAATGTCTTCTTCGCGTTCGCCATTGGTTAGCTTGGCTAGCATCGCTTTGGATTTAGCTTGTTGCGCCATTGCGTGGGCGAGTCGTGCTTCTTGATTGCGGGTATCTAGCTTAACTAGAACCTGGCCCCGTTTAACTGTGTTGCCTTCTTTTACAGGCAGCTCGCGAATAATCTCGCTAGCGGTAGTAGTCAGTGTAATTCGGTCGCGCTCAAGTGTGCCAAGCGCCTCGGGTGCCGGTTGCTCGCTGCATGCGCTTAATATGATTGTGGCAAATACTGTTGCTAATAGTTTCATCATGACATTCCTTGTCGCCTAAGATTAGACTATCTTGGCATATAGGTGTGTATCAACTATAAGTCACGCGCAAAAAAAAGCCCCTGGGTTTTACGCGCAGGGGCTCGATCTAGATTGGTAAAGCAGCTAGGCCTTTTCGGCGACATCCTTAGCAAGTAGCCACCCGCCAAATCGCTTAAAGTGGCGACGCATGTTCTCAGAGGTAACGTACAAACTTGGTACCATCACTAGCGTAATAGTTGTTGCTGCTAGTACGCCAAAGGCAAGTGATACGACCATTGGCTTCAAGAACATCGCATTCGTCGACGATTCAAACATGATCGGCATAAGGCCGGCAAAGGTGGTTAGCGACGTTAGTAGAATGGGTCTAAAACGGTCGATACCAGCCTGTTTCGCCGCCTCTAGCGCTGAATAGCCTTCTTCGCGTAAACGATTAACACGGTCAAGTAATACTAGGTTGTCGTTTACTACAACGCCCGCCACAGCAAGTACGCCAAAGAAGCTAAAGATTGTAATATTGATTCCAAAAATGGCGTGACCAATGACGGCGCCTACAAAACCGAACGGAATTGCCGAGAATACTAAGAACGGCATAGAGAAGCTCTTAAATCCAATCGCCATAATTGCATACACAATAAAGATTGCGCCAAATAGCATCATCGTAAACTGCGATACAAACTCGTCTTGCTCTTGTTGGCCGCCACTTTTGCCAATTTCTAGGCCGGGGTACAGGCGCTTCCATGTTTCAAGATTCTTGTTAAGAATCTCTTGGGTAATGGTGTTGGCTGCAGTGCCATCGGTGATGTCGGCTGTAACACGCGTTGAGCGCTTGCGATCGATGCGAACGATACGGCCATAGCCCTCAACAAAATCTGCAGAGGCTACCGTTTCAAAGGGTACTTCGCCGGCGCTGGTGCGTACGCGCATCTCTTGAAATTGATCAAGGCTAGAACGATCTTCTTTAGGGTATCGCACCATCACACGCACATCTTCGCGACCGCGAGGTACACGCTGTGCTTGCTCGCCATAAAAACCTTGACGAACTTGGCGCGCTACATCGGTTAGGTTTACACCCATGTTCTCGCCGTAAGGAGATAGTGATATCGCCAAGTCGTTACGGGCCGAGGCGATATCGTCGCGTACGTTGGTGACTCCAGAATATTTAGCCAATTCTGCCTGAAGAAGTTCAGATACTTCGGCAAGTTCGTCGGTGTTAAAGGCAGACAGGCGAAGTGAGATGTCAGAGCTGTTGCCACCGAAAGATGTCATTAGCTCAAACTTTTCTAGCTTTGGCAGGTCTTTAATGCCGGCACGCCATTGCTCAGAAATGGCTTTAGTAGGCATTTCAAAGCCTTCTTTACGCTCAAGACCGATGAACACGTTGATGCGCTGACCAAATCCCCAGGCAACGATATCTTTTACTACCGGCGAACCATCTAGGTTCTTTAGGCTGTCGTCGTTCTGCAGTGCGATTGCAGAGGATTCGATCTTGCCAATGGTTTCTTGTACTACCGAGTAGGCGCTGCCTTCAGGAACCTCGGCCTGTAACATGACAAAGTCTTGTTCTACTTCAGGGAAGAAACTGACTTTTACATACTGCAGCGGTAGCAGTGCAACCACGACGATAAACACCATGCTATAAAAGAAAACGGTGGTGCCGTTCTTTTGTAGCGCGTTCTCTACGAACGGGCCATAGGTCTTTTTCGAAAAGGTTACTAGCGAGTCGGCAATATTCTTGCGGGTACGTGCAAAACGTGCCCCCATGCCGTTACCTGTAGGTTCTGTCTCGGGAGGCATGTGTGCCAAGTGAGAGGGCAGAATCAATAGGCTTTCGATCAAGCTGAACGTAAGAACAAGAATAACGACGATCGAAATATGAGCAGCAAACTGTGCCTGTACACCGTCTAGCATTAACATGGTGCCAAAGAATAGCATTGTCGATGTCACGGCAAACATGACGGGCTGAGATACCGTCTTTGCGCCTAGTATCGCGCCTTCTTTGCCGGCAATGCCGCGTTGCTGCGTCGTATAGACAGACTCGCCCACGATGATGGCATCATCCACAACGATACCTAAGATCATTAAGAACGCGAACAAGCTAATCATGTTCAACGACACATGAGTCATGCCTAAGAACAGTAAGCTGCCGCCGATGGCAATGGCGATGCCCACCGCTACCCACATCGCTAAACGTGGGCGCAAAAATAGCATTAGAACGGCAAATACCAGCATAAGGCCGGTGATTGCGTTGCTAGCTAGAATATCTACACGCGCATCAAAGGCTTCTGACTGGTCGTTCCAAAAATCGATCTCTACACCGTCAGGCATGGTGTGGCGATTTTCTTCAACAAACTCTTTTACCTGCGCTACGGTCTTTGTGATATTCGGATTATCACCCATCTTTATTTGCATAAAGATCATCGGCTTGCCGTTGTAACGGGTAAAGAAAACAGTATCAGAGAACCCATCGACTACCGTGGCAACGTCGCCCAATAGTATGGTCGAACCATCATTGTTGGCGCGTACTACGATGTTTTCAAAGTCGGTGCCGGTATACGCTTGTCCGCGGGTTTGAACCTGGATGTCGCCTAGACCTGATCGGATAGTACCCGCAGGCAGGTTGATTGAACTTTGGCGAATAGCCGCCGTGACCGAATCAAAGCTAAGGCCGTAGCGGCGAAGGCTTTCTTCACTTAGTTCAATAGATATTTGGTCGTCACGAAATGCTTCTAAATCGATGCGAGCTACTTCTGATAGCAGGCTTACCTGATCTTTAACGCGAAAAGCTGTGTCTTTTAGAACACGCTCGCTGGCGTCGCCGTATAGAATGACCCAGATTGCTTCGTTACGAAACACCGGTTGGGTTACCTGTGGGCGCTCGATCTCGGCAGGGAACGTGGTAATAGAGTCGACACGTGTTTTCACATCATCTAGAAGGCGTTGAATGTCGTAACCGGTTTCGGCTTCGATACTAACAGTTGAGCCTTGGTTGCGCGATGTCGATGTAATACGTTTGATGCCGTCAAGGTCGGCAACGGCTTCTTCAATTCTGATGGTAACCTGTTCTTCAACCTCTTTAGGGCCGGCACCACGGTAATATACCGATACATTTACCTGATCAACTTGAGCGGTCGGAAATACTTCGCGATTAAGTTTAGTTGACGCGAATAAACCACCACATAGCAGCATGATCATTAGGATCTTTGATGCGATAGGGTTGTCTGCAAACCATTTAATCATTTTGCAGCTCCTTATTCGCTGTCTGCAACGACGGTTTCAATCGATGCGGTCGAAGCGCCTGCGTCGTTATCTGACGCACCTTGCTTAGCGATAAATTGTTCACCTTGACGTGGGCGAATTTCGATACCGTCTCTGGCCCATGGTGGCGCACTGATTACAACCATTTGTGAGGCGCTTAGATTGTTGCCGCGAACAATAATGTCGCTGCCATCTACCTGAATAATCTCTGCTTTTACGCCATTCATTTTGTGGCTTTCAGGATTGATCACATAAACTAGGCCAGCATCGTTAAGCGCCGTGCGCGGAACGCGAATCACGTTGTCGATTTCACGACCTTCGATGTCAACAGAAACGAATAAACCAACGGGCAGCTCAACCGCAGTGTCTAGGTTGGTGCTGGCTAGATCGTGTACCTCGATGATGCCGTAAACTAGCTGATTGCGTTCGTCGATACTTGCTTCAGTGCGCGCTAGATGACCTTTCCATTCTAGTCTTTGGCCGCCATACACTGCAGACAGAGTGGCTACCGGGGGATTAACGATATCGTTACCGCTGGTAGATATAGGTAGATTGATCAAAGCGATTTGGCGGTCGGTAAGCGGTACTCGTACAATGTACTTATCGGTTGAGTATAGAGTTGCGACCTTGGTGCCAGGCGAAACGTATTGGCCGATGTCTACGTTTTTACTTCGTACACGGGCCTCAAAAGGGGCGGTTAGCTTCGTACGCTCAACATTTAGCTGCGCACGTTCGCGATCGGCTTTAGCGGCAGCTAGTGTAGCTTTAGCGCTAGCTAGCTGTGGTTTGCGCAAAAACAGGTCGTTTGCTTCTTTGCTACCAAGATTACGCCACTCCTTTGCGGCTTGCTTCGCTCGTCCAGCTTCAGTGGCCAGCAGTTGCTCTGCGTCAGCTACTCTAGCGTCTGCGCTAGTTAGTGCTGCAAGGTAATCGCGGTTCTCGATACCCGCCAGCTGTGTACCAGCATCGATGTATGCGCCGTCTCTAAACTGGTCGCTGACGTTGGTAACCTTGCCACCAACTTCAGCAATAAGATTGATTTCGCGTAAAGGCTTAACCACACCCTGCGCCACAACGTGTGCGCGTTCAGCACCCATATTTACATATGACACTTCTAGTGGCGGGGGTAAGGCAGCTTCAGGCTCTCGTTTTTCAGGCGTTGGCTTCATCGCGATAAGTACGCCAAGTAAGAAAACAGAGGTTCCGAAAATAGAACCAATACGTATCAAGCTAGTTTTCAATTGCGGTGACATGGTCATCCTCTTTATTTTTGATCGCCCTTATGGGGCGAAATGAACGCTTCAATCTTGTATAGTCATGCCAGTATTTGGGCTTGTAGCAAGTCTACTCCCTTTAGTAGTGATAAAAATTACTATTACTGCCATTTAAGATGAATTGAAGCCAAGTTGAGATGAACGGTTTGAGAGTGAGATGTTTGAACTGCCAATAAGAGTGTACATCGAAGATACCGATGCCGGTGGTATCGTTTATTACGTGAATTACCTTAAATTTATGGAGCGGGCAAGAAGTGAGCATTTTCGTGAACTAGGCGTGCCAAAAGCTGCACTTTTTGATGATGATGCACTGTTTGTGGTGCACTCGGCTAAGGTAAACTATCGCAGGCCGGCAATGCTAGACGATCTGTTAACGGTAAGGTCAGAACTCGCCAAAATTGGGCGAGCGTATGTGCTATTTAACCAGTCAATCTATCGTGGCGACGAACTAATTTGCGATGCTGAAATCAAAGTAGCAAGTGTGGCGCAATCGACCATGAAGCCGATCGCCATGCCACCGGCGTTTCACAATAAATTAACCCAGCAAGATAACTAGGGGATAAAGGGTGCAAGAACAACTATCGATTTGGATGCTCATTGGCGAGGCCAGTGGGTTAGTACAGGCAGTGATGTTAACGCTTTGTCTGTTGTCGGTGATTTCGCTAGCCATGATTGTAAAGCGCTTTATCGTGTTTAAGCATGCTAGCTCTAGCTTCGTCGAGTTTGAAGACTATTTTTGGTCAGGGGTTGATTTAGGCACGCTATACCGTGAAGGCACTGAGCGTGCTGAGCAGGGTGAAATAGGCGGCGCCGAAGCAATTTTTAGAGCCGGATTTAAAGAGTTTAGTCGCGTTCGCCGAGCTTTTGCTGACGATCCAGAGGCGATCATGGCCAGTACAGAGCGCGCAATGCGAGTGGCGCTGTCGCGCGAAGAAGAAAAACTAGAACGCAGTCTACCCTTTTTAGCTAACGTCGCATCGGTTAGCCCATATATCGGCTTGTTCGGTACTGTTTGGGGTATTATGAATTCTTTCAGAGGGTTGGCTAATGTCGAGCAAGCGTCGCTAGCTATTGTAGCGCCGGGTATTTCTGAGGCATTGATTGCTACGGCGATGGGGCTTTTTGCGGCGATTCCAGCGGTATTGGCATTTAACCGATATTCAGCAAAATTAGATCGTATTCTGGCCGACTATACTAATTTCGCAGAGGAATTCTCGGCGATCCTTCATCGTCAGGCGCACGTTAAACCCGCTGCTAAGCCAGCATCTAAACCGTCAGCTAAACCTGCGCAGCAAGGGTAACGTATATGGCGATTAATCCACGTCAGCGCCGCAAGCTGGTGGCCGAGATCAATGTAGTTCCGTATATCGACGTGATGTTGGTGTTGCTGATTGTTTTTATGATCACTGCGCCCATGATGATGCAAGGGGTTAAGGTTGATTTGCCTAACGCAAACTCGAAAACGATGGAGCCCCCTAGCGAGCCTTTGATTATATCAATCGATAAAGATGGTCAGTATTTCATAAACATTGGTGACGAAACCGCAAAACCGTTGTCAGAGATAATAGATTTGACGAAAAAGGTGATGAATGAGGCTCCAGACAGGCCGCTATTAGTTCGTGGAGACGGTTCAATCGAATACGCGAAAGTGGTTCAGCTAATGAGTGCTTTAGAGCAATCAGGGGCGCCAAGTGTTGGTTTGGTTACCCAGCCAGGGGTGAATGAGTAATGCCAAGTTGGCTGTCATATGTTTTAGCCTTTGGCATTAGTTTGTTGGCTCATGTACTGATGGCTGTTGCGCTGTTTGGTGATTGGTCGCATGCAAAGGCTGAATATCGAGAGCCACCAAAGTCGATTAAGGTATCTTTGGTAGATTTGGCAGAGAATGCCAAGCCTAAAAAAGCCGAAGAAGATAAAGCAGAGGCTGATCGAAAGCGACGTGCTGAGCAGGCGCGAAAGCGCAAAGCCGAGCAGCAGAGAAAAGCAAGGCAAAAAGCAGAGCGTGAGCGAAAAGCGGCTGAGCAGCGCAAGAAAGATGAAGCTGCAAGGCAAGCGCAGATCAAGGCAGACGCTGACGCTAAAAGGCAGGCTGAAAAAGAGGCTGCGTTAAAGCAGGCAGAAGCTGAGCGACAGCAAGCGATTAAAGATGCTGAGCAACGTGAAGCTCAGCGTCGAGCTGATGAAGAAGCAAAAGCACGCCAAGAGGCTGCCGAGCAATCAGCATACGAAGAGCAAGAGATAGTAGGTGCTTACACTCAGTACATCACTGACGCGATTGCAAAACAGTGGTCTCGCCCGCCCAGTGCGCGCAATACCATGGAGGTTGTGTTAGAGCTGACGTTGGTGCCGACTGGGCGTGTCGTGTCGGTGAAAGTGACCAATAGCAGTGGTAACGCAGCCTATGATCAGTCAGCACTTACGGCTGTTCGCCGAGCAGACTTTAGTCGCCTACGTGAGATGGATCCGTTAGTATTTGAGCGAAATTTTAGAATACTGATTATTAAATTAAGACCCGAAGATTTATACCGGTAACAATTATGAAGAAACTATTATCGTTTGCTGCACCCTTGTTATTGCTAGTTGCTAGCAGTGTTAGTGCACAGTTAGTGGTCGAGGTAACAAGTGGCAACGACAAACCAATTAAGATTGCCGTAGTGCCCTTTGATCAGCAAAATTTGAGTGAAAGAACAGATGTTGCCAGTGTGGTCGAAAGTGATCTTGTTCGATCGGGTCAGTTTGTGGCTACCGATCGCGATTCGATGTTGAGCAAGCCAATCAGTGTGCAAGAGGTGGCTTATCGAGACTGGCGCCTAATGTCGGTTGATTACCTTGTGCTAGGTCGAATTAACGAGCAGGGCGGTCAATTCGCCATTACCTACGAGCTGGTAGATGTGTCGGCGCAAAGAGTGCACGATCGTGGTATTACATCAATACCTGGCGCTGAGCTGCGAGATTTGGCTCACTGGGTAAGCGATCGTGTTTATGAAAAGCTAACCGGCTTTAAGGGTGCCTTTGGTACCAATATCGCGTTCGTGAAAGAAAAAAATGTTGGTGGCGAGCCTTTGTATCAGCTAATTAAAGCCGACGCCGATGGTGCTCGTGAGCATGTTATTTATGAATCTCGCGCACCGTTGATGTCGCCAAGCTGGTCTCCAGACGCTTCTCAGATTGCTTATGTCAGCTTCGAGAGCGGTCGCCCACGCATTATGAAGCATGATTTGACTACCAATAATCGTGAGCAATTGACCAACTTTAAGGGGCTGAATAGCTCGCCGGCATGGTCGCCTAAGGGCGATAAAATGGCGATGGTTTTGTCACGCGACGGTAATCCAGAGATTTATCTGCTTGACCTAACTACGCGCCAATTTACTCGTATGACCCGTCATTACGCTATTGATACAGAACCCACCTGGACACACGATGGTGAGTACATCATCTTTACGTCTAACCGAAGCAGTAAGCCGCAGATTTATCAAGTGCATGTTGAGACAGGTGTTGTCGAGCGCTTAACCTTCGAAGGTGAGTACAACGCACGCCCTCGTGCCACGTTAGATGGCAAAGGATTGGTCTTTGTGCATCAGCGTGACAGTGTGTTTCATATTGCTGTACAAGATATCGCGTCAGGTCGAATTTTTGTTTTAACCAAAACATCACTAGATGAATCGCCTACAGTATCGCCAAATGGTCGCACCGTAATGTACGCAACGAAACGAGGTGATCAAGGAATCTTGGCAGCGGTGTCAGTAGATGGAGGAGTTAAGATTAACTTACCTGCAAGCGATGGTGATGTAAGAGAGCCAGCATGGGCTCCATATGTGGATTAGTTATCAATTTTATGCGATTGTCAGCTAGTATTTCTCCGTGAAATACAGGTATGATACGCAGATAGACTATTTGGGAAACAATAAGGGTGCTAACCGTGAATAAATTTTTCAAAGCTGCAACACTTTCAGTGTCTATGGCTGTTTTGGCTGCTTGCTCATCAACGCCAGCGAACCAAGGCCCAACCGCTGAAGAAATCGCCGCACAACGTGCTGCTGAAGAGCGTGCTGCTGCAGAAGCTGCAGAAGCTGCAAAGCAAGCTGAGTGGGCAAATCTTGCTACCACTATCTACTTTAGCTTCGACCAGGCTACTCTAGCTGCAGAATCTCGTGATTTGCTAGATCAGCACGCAGAGCGTCTAATGGCTTCTGGTGATTCAGCTGTTCTAGAAGGCCACGCAGATGAGCGCGGTACTCGTGAATACAACATCGCTCTTGGTGAGCGTCGTGCAAACTCAGTTGCTGATTACCTTGTTCTTAAAGGTGTAGCACGTAGCCAGCTAGAAGTAGTTAGCTATGGTGAAGAGCGTCCAGCAGTTGATGGTTCTAACGAATTCTCTTGGGCTAAGAACCGCCGCGTAGAGATTCGCTAATAGCTTAAAAACGAGAGATTATTGTGTTGAAGTTATCTTCGCTCAGTAACAAGTTTGGGGTCAGCCATGTGCTGGCCCTTGCTGTTTCTGTAGCTTCTATTTCTAGCGTGTCTGCACAGGTAGAAACCCGTGACTCAACGGGTGAGTCTGTATCGCAGGCGTTTTATAACTCGCCCCAGCCACGTGTTGCAGAGCAGCCGCAGCAGGCAAATGCCGGTGATTTATTTTTCGAGGTGCAGCAGCTGCGAGAAGAAATGATGCAGTTACGTGGTCTTGTAGAAGAGCAGGCCTACGAAATAAAGCGGCTTAAACAGCAGCGCCTTGATGACTATATGGATCTAGACCGTCGCGTAGCTGCGCTTACACTGGGCAGCGGTGGAGCCATTCAGGTTGCACAAAGTAACCAGTCTGCTAACCAGGTGACTACCGATGTTGAAGAGGCGCCTGTTAACAAGCCAGTCGACGTTGATCCTGCTCAGGTTGACCCTAACGCCGAGCGTGATGAATATCGAGCAGCTTTTGGTTTGCTTACCTCAAGAAAGATGCCAGAAGCCTTAGTGGCCTTCGAAGCTTTTTTGGCTAAGTATCCTCAGGGTAAGTACGCGGCTAACGCTTATTATTGGATGGGCGAGATTTACGGCTTTCAGGGCGACAGCGACAAGGCAGAAGCGCAGTTCTTGATGTTGATTCAGGCGTTTCCTGATGATCGTAAGACCATCGACGGCCGCTTTAAGCTAGGTAAGCTACTTTTTGAGCAGGGCGATTACACGGGTGCGCGTGAGCAGTTAGATATCGTTGCTGCCAGTAATACCGAAACTGCAAATCTAGCTAAAGCCTTTATTCGCGATAACCTATAATTGCCGCATTGTTAGCGCAGGCTTTGCGGCTTTTACGAGGTTAAATGAGCAGCTTAAGAATTACTGAGATTTTCTATTCTCTTCAGGGTGAGTCACGAACCAGTGGCTTGCCTACTGTCTTTATTCGCCTAACTGGGTGCCCGTTACGCTGTCAATACTGCGACAGCGAATATGCCTTTCACGGCGGAACTCAAATTGCTTTAGATGACATCATGGCCCAAGTAGCCGATTTTGACCCTAGTTACATCTGTGTAACGGGTGGAGAGCCGCTTGCCCAACCCAATGCTAAGCCTTTAATGACGATGCTTAGCGATGCTGGTTATAAGGTGTCGATCGAAACATCGGGTGCAATGGATGTTAGCGAAGTTGACCCGCGTGTTGAGATTGTAATGGATCTTAAGACGCCAGATTCGCTCGAAGAAAAGCGCAATAAGATGAGTAACCTGCTGCATTTGGCAGAAAAAGATCAGATTAAGTTTGTTATCTGTTCACGC
Source organism: uncultured Pseudomonadales bacterium (assembly GCA_947503335.1). Taxonomy (GTDB): domain Bacteria; phylum Pseudomonadota; class Gammaproteobacteria; order Pseudomonadales; family CANNCY01; genus CANNCY01. The sequence goes on from CANNCY010000001.1 coordinate 178,863, forward strand.
AAAGACTATGAATGGGCTAGACAAACAATCGCTGATCACAATCTGTTGTCATTGGTTGGTGACGTATTAATGTCGCCGTCATGGGGGCAGGTTAATGCAACCGAGCTAGCCGATTGGATCGTTGAAGATAATCTAAAGGTGCGCTATCAAATGCAGCTACACAAATTACTTTGGGCCGACGAGCCTGGGCGATAATAAAAGGATTTCTCATGACTAAACGTGCCGTTATTATGGTATCAGGTGGTCTAGATAGCACCACTGTAATGGCCATTGCTAAGAGCGAGGGCTACGAATGCTACACGTTGGCCTTTGACTATGGTCAGCGCCACCGTTCAGAACTGGCTGCGTCAGCAGTATGTGCAGAGCAGTTTGGTGCGATTGAGCACAAAGTGGTCTCTTTAGATCTACGTAGTATTGGTGGTTCAGCGTTAACCGATGACAATATTGACGTGCCTGAAGAGATGGGCGATGGAATACCTGTTACTTACGTTCCTGCACGAAATACCGTATTTTTATCGATCGCCCTAGGTTGGGCCGAAGTGATAGGTGCAGAAGCCATCTTCTTGGGTGTGAATGCGGTCGATTATTCGGGCTATCCTGATTGTCGCCCAGAGTTTATCGAGGCCTTCGAAAATGTCGCCAATCTAGCCACTAAAGCTGGTGTAGAGGGCAAGCGAATGCATATTCGTGCACCATTAATGAAGATGACAAAAGGCGAGATTATCAAGCAGGGGGTCTCTCTAGGAGTAGATTACAGTCAGACGGTGTCTTGTTATCAAGCTAATGAGAAAGGTGAAGCTTGCGGTAAGTGTGATAGCTGTCAGTTGCGCAAGATCGGCTTTGAAGAGGCCGGTGTACCAGACCCAACACGCTACCAGAGCTAATCTCACCCTAGTTGATTGTTTTGAAAGGGGATTTTTAACGCCTTCAGAATCAAAAAAGGGCTTGTCATTGGGCGCTAAATCATTAATATACGCACCACCAACGGGGGTCGTTAGCTCAGTTGGTAGAGCAGTTGGCTTTTAACCAATTGGTCACTGGTTCGAATCCAGTACGACCCACCACTATTCAAAAGCTCCGCAGCCCACAGGCTACGGGGCTTTTTTCGTTTTAGAGCACCCGTCCGACGAACGGTCAAAGTAGAGCATTTTACCCTTTTCGGAAAACTTTTCGGAAAACTATTGCACCGGAGTGCTCAACTTGGCGTACCTATTTGGACTGGCCTGTTGGGGGGAAATTGTGCGATGCACGCCACCGGTAACCATTAGTCGCTCTCTATCTTGTACTGGCACGGCTTCAATCAATACCCATTCAGTACGCATAAAATCATCGTCACTAAGGGTCTCTGAATCCTCGTAGCAGGTGTCGATAATCATCGACTCGCTAACTAATCCGATAGACTCTGGATCGTTCGAACCAGTCTGTCGATCAATAAAATATCCTTTCAAACTTACATCCTCTGTAATTGCTAAAACGGTGCTGGCGGCACTATCGGTACCGAATGATCGTACACCTTTACCATTTGGATACTGGATAAACCAGCAAGTTCCATCTTATCAGCTTTGCTACCGGGGGTGTCAGTAATTCCACGATGCTTCATGCCGTGAAGTGTGAATCGCTGACCCGGTTGAATTAAGCCCTCATCGATGAGTGTGGTCATGAACGATCGCCAGATCGATTGCCAGCCTGATTGGGTGATCGCCTTGCCAGCTTCGCCGACTATCAGTGGGCGCTTGTCGGCTTTGAACGGAATAGGGTGGCGAGATTTGCGCCAGATATCATCGCGATACTTTTGTGCATTCGAGACGATCTCACGAAGCTCATCATCCCACGCGATCACAGTGCTATCACTGCCCTTGGTTCGATTAATGAATAGACCCTCTTCGTGAATGTCGGCATCGGTCAGGCCGAATACTTCAACCCCACGACATCGAGCACGGTAGCTGATGTAGATCGCAGCATGAATACACCAGCTGCTGCTGCCGTGGGTGCGCGCTTTCTTGTAGCCACGTTCTTTGGCGATACTGTATACCTGTTTGTAGGTATCGCGCTCAGGCATGGTATTACGCTTACGCTCTTTGGGTAGATCGATGCTTTGCGCTGGGTTGTCGGTAGTAAATCCGCGAGGCTTGCCCCAGTTGAACAGCATCGAGATAAACTGCTTGCAATGAACCGCCGATGTTGGGCCATTTGACGCTGCAATTTTATCCACTGCCTTTTGTACCAGGGGAGCTTTCCATAGGGTGAGATCGATCTTACCTAGGGGCTTGTTCTTTTTGGTGGGTAGGCTCGATACGATGTCATAGCATCGCTGGTACCCACGCTTAGTCTGATCGGCGAGCTCTGAGAATTTGTAATGTGCGAAGTACTTCTGTGCTAGCCAGTCGAAGTCGTCAAGGTTGGCGCCCGAAATTTCTTCCATAGCGCGGTGTAGATCACTCAGTCGAGCACTAGGCCCAGCAATACGCTTGCGACGATACTTGCCTTCATTGGTCTTGTACTTGGTGTACCAGTGACCTGTTTTGCCTTTGCCTTCCCAATAGCAGTACTTGGGCAGCATACGAGGGTCGATATGCGCCGGCATCGGTACCGCTTGTTTAGACTGGCCGCGAGGTCTCATAGGATTTCATCCGCGCTGTCTGAGTTGGCTGCAGTGATCGGCACTAGGCCGCCGGCTGCCTCAATAAGCCCAATTGTAGTCCATGGGCCATTCTTGCTAGGAAAGTACCTGATATTACTTTGTTCCAGGTACCGTTCAAGAGCACGGTCTTGATTGATGCCAGTGATAGAGTGCAGCTGTTCGGCTCCTATAATATTGCTCATGACTTAGCCCTCGTTCGCATTTCTCGTACAGGTGTGGTCAGTGCTTCTTCGACAGGCTTCTTCTTTTGGTAGTACCGTGTTCTAAACGCTTGTACGGTCAGGCCGTCTGCTGCTTCAGGTAGTGCCAGCAACTCCTTAAGGCCGTACATCTTTCCTCTGAATTCGAAAGGCTTCTGTTCGCCATTGCCTTTACTTCGACCTTTCTTCGCTAGAGGTGTTGTAAGTGCGCGCTCAATGGTCCAGCTCTTGTTGTACATTCGATTACGGAATGTAACAGGTCTTAGTCCAGGCGCGGCGTCAGGATGCTTGACGATATCGGCGCAGGTGTATTCCTTGCCTTTGTACTCAAAGTGAGCAACAGTGCGTTTAGGACCTGTTCCGTCCGGCTTGACGTCTTTAAGTGTGCGTTGGCGCTTGCAGAGACCGTTCTCGTCACAAGGTAGGCCTTTTTCGAGCAACGATACCAGATCGCTCATTGGGATGCGTGTATGTGAACTCATTCGCAGTAGTATCCTTTTCCGCTCTTGGCGCACTTAATGTCACCAGATAGCACGTTTTCGAGAACTCGGCCGTTGTCGATCGCTAGGCCTGCGGCAACCCCAAACCCAAAACACACTAGGGCGAGAGCTGCTACTAAGTTCACAATGTCGCTATCTGCTTTTGATTTAGGGTTGTCGTTCATGCTGCCTCCGAATTCTTGTGTATCAAGGTTTCAATTTGCGCTATTAGAATGGCTGATTCTCTGAACTCAGTTGGTAACGAACTGAAGTCTTGATAGTTGAGTCGTGCCAGCGTTGCGCGATCGATGAGCTTGAGGTTGTCGAGCTCGTAATTATCCATGTCGCCATCAATGAAGAGAACAACATCGCCTTCTGATAGAGGGCCGTTTGCTTGCTCCCAGTTCCGACGATGTATCCATTCCCATACATCAGGTTCGGCAACCTTTACTTTCCAGTAGCCGTCGGTTGACTTCACCTTGGTACCTACCTCAACGGCGTTATGAGGTCGATTACCTTTCTTGAAGCTACCGCTGTTTGGTCCTTTGGGTCGTGCATTAGGGTGAGGCACGTTGCCTTTCTCATATCGACCAGTGCGTCCAGTGAGCCATCCCTTGCGCTTGCATAGTGAGTTGAAGTTAACCAGGGCAATGTCGCGCCCAAACCTCTCATTGAATATAGAAACGGCTTCGCGACGATCCATGGTGCAGTTAGCCTTTATCCAGGCTAACTCGTCGGCACTGTATTTGATTGGCCGGCCTTTCATGCGAGAGCCTTTCTTTCGCCAGATAGGAACGACGGCATAGGTTGCTTGCCTCCAACACCTTTAGCGGCTTCTTGCGCATCGAGTACCAAGCGACCATTAGCGATGATCTCTTTGGCCACGTTAGTCATGGCCTTACTACGATCAATCTCTTTAGACAGATCGGCTTGAGATAAATCTTCGTCATTAAGGCGTTCCATCTGTTCGAATAAATGGTTATTCAGATCAAGCATTGTATTTTTCATCTGACTACCTCGGGCTATAGCCATGAGTCGCCAGAGCATATTGAAGCTCTGACACTGCGCGAGTCATGTTGTTAAGCTCACGATCGTTATCGAAAGCATTAGCGAAAGGTCGTAGGCGATCGGAATAGGCGCGCTTACACATCTGCGCTAGTGCCATGGTTTCGCGTTCAGTTAGCTCAAGCTTGAGCGTTATGGTTTGCTTGTTGTCATCCATTGAATGTCTCCATTACTACCGTGTTTGCTTCTTCAATTAGGGCGCTGGCGGTTGGTAGAGCTAGACCTTCATCCATGTGGTCTTGCAGCTCCTGCGCCATGCGTGCGATTAGGTCGTCCTTGTCGTGGTCGTTCATTAGATTCTGATCCCCATGATTATTGCGCGTAGCTTGTGGTAGCTCTGGTCGTAGTTAACGATGTAGGCGGGGGAGCCTTCCGATTCGAATTGACGAAGAGTTGCACCTTCAGCAGCTGGTCCAAATAGCTTGGTGGCTAGAGAGAGGTACTTCGTATTTACCGTGATTTCGCTCAAAGGGTTGTCGCTGATATTGCGACCAAAGAAGCGAGCTGTGTCAGGGAATGAACCATCTACCATTTCGATGGCCGAAACATCTAAGCGTTGCCCTTTACTGTTTAAGTGTGTAGCAAGTTTCTTCTCGAAATCGAGAACGGTTTCGCGCGCAGATGACGGAATGTCGCCGGTTAAGCGGAATATGACATCGCCTTCAAAGTCGGACTCTAGCGTCGCCTGAAAGACATAGTGACCGTTCGATGCTTCAATCGTGTTGCCGAACATGTGCACGCCGTTCATATAGTAGCGTGCATCGTTTTTAGGTGCGGCTTTCATCATCCCTTTCAGAAGTTGAGAGTCGGCGATGTAGGTTTCTAATTCTGTTACGTGAGTTGTAACTTGGTCTTTGGTGTCGTTCATGACAATGCTTTCTCCACGTTGCTGGCAGCTGCCTTTTTCTTGTCTTCTTGAATGCGGTCGTAAATCTCTTCACGATGCACTGCTGTTTCTTTTGGTGCTGTTACACCTATGCGTACCTGGTTACCCCGTACACCTAATACTGTTGCTTTGATGTCATCACCGATCATCAATGTTTCACCTACACGGCGGGTTAGTATTAGCATCAGTGTCTCCGTTGATCTGTGGTTAAAAAGAGCCCGTCATACCGACCGGGCTTACAGGGGCGCTTGCTTGCTCAAGAATTTGTTTCGGTTTCTTCATTCTCTGCTTTCTTAATCCATTCAGAGATTGGTGGCCGCTCGTCGTCTGCTTCGATCGTGGAATCGTCTATCCGAGGGCTTGGGTTGCGCAGCTTTTCGTACTCGTCTTTAGTCAATACTCTGTCGCCTTGAAGGATCTTTATCGATAGGGCAGTGTCATTTGCTGTATTACTCTCAACAGCTACATCGCCGCCACCATTGGCAAGATATGTGGTGTCTACAGGGGTAGCATCGCTGAGTGATTCAAGCACTGATACAGCTTGATTGAAGTTCAGCATTTTAAATTGGCGGTGGCCGATCTCTAAGATAACCATTGTTCGCTCCTTGAATTAAGTTGGGTCTCTGAAAAAGAGCCCTCCGTACAGGCAGGGCGAGGTTCAGAGAGTATTCGTGTTAAAGGTGGTATTCGCCGTCTTGCTGCGATGCTTTCTCGCGTGTGTACGCTTGCTGATACGCGGTGATGGCGGCTGGTAGCGCGCTGATCTGTTTAGCGTCTCGGATGCCGTGACCGTTAAGCGCATCGCCTTTGCCTTGGATAGACGCTCTGATAATCTGTCTGCGCTCATCGTCGGTGTACTTGTTCGTCACTGCACGTGATGGATCAGTTGCACGCACAATGGCGTCTGCTTTGATCTCGCGATCACGTCGTGGGTTAGATCGATCGGTGAGGATTGCTGCTGCAGTCATTTTGGTACTCTCCTTGTCAGCTTCAATTGCCCAGCAGCGCACTTGTTGAGTAAACGCATACCGAGATTCCTGATTAAGCGGATGAGCGAGTACAGCGTGCCCAGCCTCATGTGAAACCAATTCTGCTTCGTTCATTGGTTCCGCGATTTCCATGATCAAGTCGACAAGCTCTGCGACTGATCGAGTAGACAGCAGCGCATGCAAAGTATCTGGCTCGCAATCGGCTGATAGCTCGTAATCAAGTTGAGCCAATACAGAGCCGGTTGGAGTTTCGATGTTTTGAATTGCTGCAGTCATGTGAACCCCTTGTTAACTATTAGTTGAATTAGGCGTTAACTAATTCTTAACTATGTGATTGCCTAACTAAAAGGTTAGACGTTCACATTATGTTAAGTCAACAACTTTTTTAACTTTTTTTAAAAGTCTTAATATTGCCGCTGACGTGGGCGTTACGAATATAGAAAATCTGGGATTGTGGAGCTAACCAAGCATCCTAGGAAGAGCAAGCTTTAGCTGTCCGTAGACTTCTATTTGCTCCATCGTGATTGGAATATCCTCAACACTAGGATTAGCAATCGATAAGGTTAAGCCTGTCAAAACATTGTTTAACTTAGCTATTAAAACAAAGTCCCTTTCGACAATTTTTAAGATGTGCCACTTGCCAGGAGTAGCAATAGAAGTTCTTTCTACCCAACATAAATCTCCAGCTCCGATCGCAGGAGAATTTTCGTCTGTTTCCACGGCTAATAGAAATCCATGGCCCTGAGATTTGAGGAAGCGATAAGTGTCTTGAAAAACTGAAAACCCTTTATTATTAGGGTCGAAAGGCGCATCACTTAGTTTGTATATTGGGTAAGATACGGCTGATTGTTCGAGATTGGATTGATCTCGATGTTTATCAATATAAGGAACTAATGGCTGGACTGGAATATCTCCCAACCATGTTTCTTCTATCGAGCATCCAAGAACATCAGCAAAGAATAAAGCGTAATCAAGATTAACAGGCTGACGGAGATTGTTGACGTTTAATACGCCAGAAATCGTCGGAAGGGCGACCTTTTTCTTTTCCGCCATATCCTTCATTTTCAAACCGAGCTTTACTGAGTACTTGTCCCAGGCACGTCTGAAATGAAGTTTCCTTGCTTTGTTGAGTTCTTCTGAAGCAGCCATAACTCCTTTTATAAAGATGAAATCATTATGGTGCAAATCCGTACCAGTCCTTGAAGTTGAAAAAATCATAACTAATCCTTGTTAAATTTTTATTTGATGTGATAGCCTAATCATCAAGTTAGACAATCACACGAAAAGAGCAAATGAAAATATTCACTTCTTTGAAGCAAGTATTACGTGAGAGATCGTCGCGTTCTGTAGCACAGCAGCTCGGCATGTCTGACCAGCGAATGCACGCAATGAGAAAGGCAGGGCGCGATGTTCGCCTGCTTGATTGTGCTGATCACGCTGTCGAGGTCAAAGCAGTAGGTAACACTGATCCCAAAATACTCGACAACGTCGTAGTACTTCTAAATGACAAGGAGGCCTCCTAATGAAACTAACCTGGTTCCGACACGACACTAATGCGGCCAGCGATGCCAAACTATCGGCACTGACGTTTGATCACGGATTAGAAGCCTATGGCCTGTACTGGCTCGTTGTCGAGCTAATCACAGCTGATGTAAGCGAGACTAACGTTACGTTTGCATTGAACCATGAGCCCCGAATGTTAGGGCGTATGTACAACCGCTCAGAGCAGCAGATCGTTGAACTACTTCATGCCATGGTTAAGTTCGGGCTGCTTGAATATGGCCCGATCACCGAGGGCGGGCCTCGCAAATTCACGTGTCGTTCTTTGGGTCGTCGACTTACCCAGTCGCAGACATCAAGCCCAACTATGCGCAAAATCATCAGCCAGCTTCGAGAGGAGCCGGTAACAGCTGATGTTAGTGGTCACTCACAATCGTCTCAGGGCGATTTAGGCCTACAGCCCAGTAATGGCGGCAGTCATGATAACGTCATGACACATCCTGACAACGTCATGAATAGAGAAGAGAAGAGAAGAGAAGAAGAGAGAAGAGTAGAAGAGAGAGAGAGCGCGCACGCGAATGAAAAATTCGATGGCGAGTCTCAATCACAAAATCAATCTCAATCTGATCAATCCCAATCAAAACAATCAGGTCGCTCCGACCCAATCCCACATCGACTCCCTGATGACTTCCAGCTAAGCGCTAGCGACATCGGTTATGCCTACGATGTGCTTGGTCTAGTTGTCGACGTTCAGCCCATGTTCAGAAAGTTCTGCAATCACCACCGCGCCAATGGCTCAAAGCGAGCAGATTGGAGCGCTGCCTGGTGCAAGTGGGTCGATGACGAAAAGAGCTATGGCATAAACCTTCCTAAGCCGATGCCTAGCTTCACGGTCGTCGATGGCGGTGCAGGCGGTGAGAGCACTCGCGCTAGATCGATCACCAAAAACCTGACCGACACAGACTGGGCAGAAGGTATCGAGCTTGACGATTGCGAACCAACAAACCTAGCAGACCGAGAGGCTTAGATTGTATGACACCAACGAAATCAAGCGACCTAGACAGTTCGCACGCGACATTCTGGCCATGCCCGACCGTGACGATCGTCGAGCCGCCTTGGAGCGAGTACCCAAAATATACCGTGACCTGGTGCGCAAGCACGTAGAGATCGCATACAACCAGAAACGATTTTTAAACCGACATGGAAGGGCGAAGCCATGATTGATTATCACAACGTGATACCGAAGTTAACGAGCCGTCAGTTTTTATCGATGGATTATGTCGAGCGTAAGGCTTGGATACGAACCGTAGTAGGGCAGTACCAGGCACAAGAGCAATGGACGAAACAGCAGGTGATGGCGGTTATGTCATCGACGCAGTTGATCACAGAGGTGGTTCGTCGCTGCAACGTGTTGAAGTATCGGCCTGACAATCCGATGACGAATTACAGCTTGTACGCATTGGCCCACGCGATCCGTTACGACAGCGACGCAGGAATCATTGCCAGCAAAGCGCAGAACGATTTCGTGATCAACAACAACTGCATCCCTGATATCGGTCGCATTGTGAATCAACTGGTTGATCTAAAAGATTTCATCAAGATGCGCGGCAGTAAGTTACGAGCCGCCAATGACGCTGAGAGGCTTGTTAGTTAATGGCAACAGTACGCAGAAAGGCAGTAGATCGCGAGGGTAACGAACAGCAAACATTAGTCGGCTGGGCGAACGTTCACGATCTGTCGCAGTACAACCTAGTGAACGTATGCACTGGTACCACGCTTAAGGGCAAGGTAGGTCATTACCTGTATGCGATCGTCAACGAAACCAAGCACGTTGCGCTGTCTCCTATGAAGGCTCGCAACATTGGTATCAAGTCTAAGCGTATGGGCAAGAAGAAAGGCGTTAGTGATCTTCACCTACCCATACCGGTATCAGCTGCTGACGAACCCTTACTGCGTTATAGCGGCCTTTGGATTGAGATGAAGGCACCGCGCAAGCATAAGCCCAAAGTAAGCGACGAGCAGCTTGATTGGTTAGCTCAGATGGCCTCAGTAGGTCACGCCACGGCAATCTGCTACGGAATGGACGCAGCACGCTATGTGATTCAACAGTACCTATCAGGCAAGCATGGTGTCATCGAGGACGGTGAGCGCCGTAGTGATATCGAATACGTTACTGGGGCGCGTTTATGAATGAATTGGTTGCATTGAGCGTTGTCTTCGGTTGCTGGGTATCAGTTCACTACTCACTCGTATTCATTCGCAGACTAAAGGCTGACAACAAGCGACACCAACAAGTCAGTAATGAGCCTGAGTTTCTATCAGGTGAAGGTAGCACTGACAGGGCAGAAGGTTCGTTCGTGTATACGCCACTGGCTGATCGCAACCCTAATTCACCAACGCAGGGCGAGTATGTGTCAGGCGACTTCATCGACGAGCTACGCAATCGACCGATCATGCCGTTCATTAAGCCTCATATTGATAACGTGATCGCTGGGCTCGATACGACGTGCTTGGGTGATGGCACACCTGTAACGATCACTCACGTAGACCGAGCGCGTGCTGATGAGATGGTTGCAGCGGATCTTGATTCGACTAAATCAGCGATGCCTCATGAAGAAATTAAAGAGTCAGGCGCTTTCCATCCGTTTCTAAAGGCGGCGATCTCAATGCGGGTAGTCAACGTCAAGCTCCGTGAGCTAATGGAGCGCAAATGAGAATAGCCCGCTGCTCCGCTCGCGTTGCTTGGTATGAAGCCTATGCAGGTAGCCTTGAAGGTAAGGGTTGCTTAGAGCCTAAGAGCTCAAGCGCTGGTACCAAAGACCGAGGCGACTGGCGCATTGTCGACCAGGCACAAGCAGGTAAGGTGCTGGCGGCTATCTACAGCCTACCTCCGATATTGCGTTCATGGGGTGATTATCTATTTCAGCCTGATCTAGACGTATACCCCAAGACCAAGACCAAGCTAGCACTTGAACAAGCACTGTTCGTTGTCGCTAAGAGCGAGTTTCAGCCTACAAAGACCGTAGATGGCGTCTATTTCGACCGCCTAGAGCGTTTAGCGGTATTCGCTGTGCGTGAGGCTAAGTCAATTGAAAACAGCGGTAAAAGCCATTTTAAAGCCTCTGAGCTGTATGGAGCTATCGGTATCAATAAAAGCCATTGGGTAGACAGTGGTTGGTCAAGACGTTGGCAGCAGCTGCTCAAGATCACCAATAGCTGGACTGAGTTAGCCCTTAAGCCAGTAAACAATGTAATCAGTGAAGAAATAGAGCGAGAGCGTATTGAGATGGCAGTTCGTCACGGCGATATAACGACTGATTCAACTGATTGGCGTCGATGCCAGGAGAAAGCAATTTGCGCTCGCTTACGCAATCGCGTGCCAGAAGGCTACTACGTGAAGGTATCGGTACTGGGTGGCGATAGCAGGTATGTCAGTTACGCAGTTATCAAAAAGCCATCAGGCGACGAGCTTCTATCAGGCCTTGTTCACGTAGGCGACATTATGAACTCGCCGTCACCGATCGCAGCAGCCAATGCAGCGGCGCAGGCGGTAGGCAAAGAACTAACCCTATGGGTAGCAAAGAAGGCTATGAAATGAGAATCGTGCCATTACCTGAAATCAATCACCACATTGATCAGCAGTACCGAGAGCTGGGTAAAAGCTCACTGCTAACGGTAGAGCTTGAGCATGTGGACGCCGCCTGCACCCGAGTAGGTTATACCGCCACGCTGTCAACGCCCGGTGGCGTATCAGAGATATTCATGGGAGCGGTACCCGCCGGCACCGAGCGCGCAGAAGGTATCGCAGAGCTAGTACTGGCCAAGATCGTATTCGACCGAATCAAAGACCGAGGGAGGTTTTAAATGAGTTGGAAAAATGTAGAAAAGGATGTCGAGAGTGGGCCCTTGGGCCTAGCAAAATGGATTGTAGTTTTGGTCCTGTTCTTAGGCGCAATCGGCTGGGTGTTTAAGCCTGTCGACAAAGCCGTAGAGCGTGCAGTGATGAAACAAAGCTTTCAATACAAGGAAGGTATGGAGCAGCGTGCAGCAATTCTTCAGGCAAACATTGCTGAGATTGATGCACTAATCGCACAGCAGCCGGAGAACCGCGAGGCTCTATCGGCACAAAAGCGTGTACTCAAAGCGCAATTACGCGCAATTACCATTAATGAATGAGGCTAAATCATGAAATCTAAATTTACTGTTATTGCTATTACGTTTATCGCTCTCGCGGTAACTGGCTGTTTCGATACAAGCCAATCACGAAAAGATGCTAAAGCGGTCGAGCGTCAACAGGGCCAGTATGCTCACTCGCAACCGGTACCCGCATATGACTGGAGTATCGAGCGTGATCTAGTTATCCAGCTGTACAACGTTCGCAATCTGAAAGCTGCAACACATTCAGTATGGCGCAGTGATCGAGGATTGATTGAAGGTGACTGCGCGAGTATCGGCTTTGGTATCCCTTACGATACAAGCCTTACCAATCCGCTTAAGTCCACGTACTGGGGGCAGGGAGGTGTTGCAGTTACCGAGCAAGCTGAGCCCAACGGCATCTTTGCCAGTAAAAACACTTCAGCTACGTGGGTGATGTGTGCAGGCGCAACAGGACAGATAGAACCTGTGTACGTAGAGACCAAGGTTACCGTTTATCCATACCCAGTAACGGTCGACTATGAAAACAACCGAGCTGTAAAAGCTGGTACCGCATCGGTGACGCTAACAAGTAAGTAGGCAGGCAGTAGTGCTGCTGTTCAGCGAATTTTGAGTGTAACAAAGAGGAAAGTGTAATGGATGATTTTAAGTTTGAAATGGGCGATGCGGTAGTTCTGACGTTGAGTAAGGAGCAAGGTGACGTAATTGGTCGTGCCGAATACCTAGATGAAAAGAATTGCTACTACGTGCGATATGTAGCAGCAGATGGCCGCCAAGTTCAGTGCTGGCTTGATGAGTCTGCGATCGAGAAGCGAGACCAGTAATCGATATTGCTTGGTCGATGGTTCCCTCATTCGTGAGGGTACCTAGCCGAGTCCTGAAATAGGAGAAACCAATGAAAGACCAGCATAAGAAGATCAGCGGGTACCGTGATTTAAGCCAAGAAGAGATCGATCTGATGAACAAGGGTAAAGCCTTAGCAAATCAGGTAGGTGCTTTTATCGAAGAGCTAGAGGCCTGTGAGTCAGTTAAACAGGATGATATCGCTATTGCTAAGACTCAGCTTAAGACTGGGTTCATGTGGGCGATTCGTGGTGTAGCTCAACCGGGTGGGTTCTAGTCGCGTATGGATACCAATGATCCTAGATATAAATCTACATCTGCACCGGGTAGCTTTCAACTAAAGCCAATTGTCGTTGCTATCCGATCAGTTAACCGTCTAATCGCTGAGGGTAGGGTATGAAAACAAGATTTAGCAAACTTCTAATTATTGCAGTGTGTCAGATTGCGCTGTTAACTGGATGTGGTACTAGAGATAGGCCGCCTAAACAGGCTGATTATTGGGAGAACCATTGTGACGGTACGAAGATTGAAGCGCGCAGTAATTTTATATTGCAGTGTGCCAAGAACGCTAACCCGATGAGCGATGAAGAGCCGGAAGACCTAGTTAAGCAGTGTGAGCGTACTTCATTGAATCTTTACTGCCCTAAGCGCGAGGTGACCGTTACATTCGCCGAAGGTAGTAAATACACCAGAGCGAAGGTCGAGATTAAAATGTCTAGTGAACATATCGACGACGGGAGCAAGCAGTGAAAGAAACAAAGGAAGAAACAGTACTGCAGTCGTGGCTCAGCGCCATGAAGTTCGTACTAGTGGTATTTGTCGTCGGTGGGGTGCTGGCGGCAGGCCAGTGGACGTTCAATCACTTTGCGCCTAAGCAGACGGTGATCGTGATCCATAAGGTCGAGCAAGTTAAAAGCTATAAGTGGAAGGTGTAGAGATGGCTAAAACATCAAGTTCTGACTCATGGTTTATGGGTGTGTTATTCCTAATCTTTCTTACATTGAAGCTGACAGGCCATATTGATTGGTCGTGGTGGTGGACTTATCAATGAAATTCGGTATATTTGGCCGTAATAAAAATAAAGATACCCATGGAGGGAACATGCCTGCCGCATCGGAAGGTTTTAGTATTGCGCCCAAGTTACAAGTTCACTTCAACGTACATGAGCCGATTGAGCTTGGCTTGTTAATGGATTCGTTTGGCGCAATCGCCGCCGAATATTCAGACCATTTAAAAGCCAATCACCTAAATGACGACACTGATTCATCATCGCGATTGAACCCTGACAACATCAATGACGTGAAGCTGTATCTCTCCGATATTAAGCATAATTGTGTCTTGGCTGATGTAGTGCCTGCAATGGTTTGCTTGGGGCACGTGGATCCAGTTGCTAGCGTGTTGCAGTTAAAGCATTTCGTTGGGCGAATTAAAGAAACATTCGACATGTTTAGAGATATGGGTATCGCGACGGCTACTAATGACACGATCGCTTCAACCACTAAGCACGTTATCGGTTATATGAAAGAGCGACAGCTTACTAAGCGGCATGCTCGCTCGATGGAGTCGATAACTTCATTGGTTGCGTCGGCGGATAAGGGTGAGTTTGGCTTATCTGCTCTCAGATCCAAAGGTGAGACGCACGAGATTGAATTAGAATTTAGAGCACCGGCTGGTGATGTTCGCTTAGCTAATTTAGGTGCAAAGCGCTGTATTGAGGCGCTAGCAGTCGAAGGTGATGCCGATTTTTATAACGAAGTTCTCTACCTTGATACAGTAGGCTTTAAAGAGGCAAAGGATAAAGGACGAACGCGCAACCGTGGTCGAATTAGCTCTATCACGTCTAAAGATTTACCGGTGTTGTTTGTTCGCAATACTGATCAGGAACGAGTTGCGAGTATATCGATGCAGCCAGGGCATAACCCGCTTTTAACAGGCTACGTTGTTGATGTGTCGGTAGCATTGAATCCGCAAGGTAAGCCAAGTGCATATCGGGTGCTGGCGGTACACGAAACGATCGGCGATGAAGAGTACTCTGGTAGAGAGTTAGAGCAGTTATCGAGAGCCGCGGACCCGAGTGCGCCTTACTTGGTTGTCAAGAAAGATGACGACGATGAAGAAGAGATGTCTTAGAGAGCAAATAAAAAAGGAGAGATTATATGAAATTACTATGGATCGCATTAGCATTAGCTTTGTTTACAGGGTTTGCAAATCCAACAATCGACGCTTCGTCTATGGAGTCTCTGGCGAAGTCGGCTAAAGAGGTTAAGGCATCTTTGAATGATTCAGAAGCCAAAGAACTAGACAAGGCATTGATGTATTACAGTTTGAAGGCATTGCAAAGTAAGACTACAGATTGGAACTCTGACGAAGAATCTGAGGCGGCTGTGCAAGAAGCAATGAGCGAACTGTCGGGTTTAACCGGGCAGGAAGTGCTTAAAAGATATCGCGCAGAGCGGGACTCATCGAAATCTTAAATCTATCTATTGCCAACACGTAACCTTTTTGGCATCATTTTTCTAGGTTGGGATAGTTCGCTTAATCGCCCTTAAGCACTAGCCCGACATAATCATTCTAAGCCTCGCTATCCAGCGGGGCTTTTTCGTTTCTGGAGAATAAAAATGGCAATTAGTGAAACGGCTAAAGCAAACGGTGCTATAGCGGGCCTGATAATGACGATCATTGCGATCGCTTCAGCAGCTGCAACGTTTTCTTCACGTATCACTAAGATTGAGGCCAATGTCGAGAGCGTTCAGGCTGAGCAGATAGAGCTTAAGGCTGACATCGAAGATTCTCAGGTATCGAATAAAGAGGTTTTGACGCTATTGCATAGCATGGATAAGCGGCTGGCTGTCTTAGAGAGTTTTGTTCAAGAGCGCAAATCAGATGGCGAGTAATAAGTACTTTTCAGACGCAGAGCTTAGTTGCCCGTGTTGTGGTGAGAACAAGTTCAATCCTCGCACGCTCGATCGCTTAACTGAGATGCGTCGAGTACTCGATTTTCCGTTTGTGGTGACTAGTGGCTATCGGTGCAGAGCCTATAACGAAGACAAGGGTTATACACAAACCCATGCTACAGGTCAGGCAGTTGATATCGCGGTATCTCACAAGTCTGCATATCGGCTCGTAACGGCCGCTCAGCGATTCGGTTTTAGCGGTGTTGGCGTGGCTCAAAAAGGCGCCCCAGGTACGCGCTTTATCCATCTAGATGACTTGATGGAAATACAGCACGCAAGACCCCGCCCACATATTTGGAGTTACTAATGCGTTTTGATTGGAAAGCACTTGTTAAAAGCTTGGCGCCTACTCTTGGTGCTGCAGTTGGTGGCCCAGCGGCTGGGAGTGCCCTTGCCGTTATTGGTGATCTATTGCTTGGTAATTCCAAGGCTACGGAGCAGCAGATTGAAGAGGCTGTCAAAAAGGCAACGCCAGAAGACTACATCGCCTTAAGACAAGCTGATAACGACTACAAGCTTAAGATGGAAGAGCTTGGTGTTGATGTCTTTAAGCTAGAGGTTGACGATCGCAAAGATGCGCGCAGTATGGCTAAGGTCAATATGTGGCCACAGATAGTGCTTAGCGCATTGTTTATAACGGGCTATTTCGTATTAGCCTGGGCAGTTCTTGCAGGCGACGTTGAGCTGACTGCTGGCATGATGCAGGTGGCTACCATGATGCTTGGTGTGCTTACGGGCGCCATCCCTCAGATATTAGGGTTTTGGTTTGGGTCTAGCTCAGGCAGTAAGGATAAGACGCAAAAGCTAGGCACGTAATGATCAGTATCAGCATCAGCGATAGAGACATCAATAAGATCAATCGCGATGTGGAGAAGCTCACTAAGGCAGGCTTTAGCAAAGAGACTGCTACTGCACTCAATAAGGTAAACACCTCGGTATACAGTGCATCTGTAAAGCACATACGAGAGCGTACACAGTTCAAGCGTGCTGATGTGGTTAAGCGCTATAGCAAGCCGGGCACAGTTAACAAGAACAATCTAAGGCTTACTTATAACGCCAGTGAGGCAAAGCCCCGCAACCTAGCGTATGGCGTGACGCCTGCACAGCGTAACCCCTTTCACTTTCGTAAGCGTAAGAAGAGCGGGGCGTTCAAGCATAAGGGTGTTATCGCTAAGGCATGGGGCAAGCGTCAGACCTATGACGGCACGTTCATTGTGAAAGGCCGTGGTAACAACATGGTTGTTGTGCGTCGCAAGGGGAGCAAGCTGGTAGGTGTGCACGGTCAAAGTATTAGGCGAGTGTTCGCAACCAAGCAGCACAAGCGTGTGGTCATCAATAGATTCAATGAGCGATTCCCAGTCGAGATGGATAGGGCTGTGCAGCGAGCAATAAAGAAGAAGCTCGGCAAGTAGAACGGGTCCTTCTGGCGGGGGGTGCCCATAAGGGTCCACGGCAGCGCCGAAGTTCGCTATTTATGAAAAATTTTAGGGAGGGGGTCCGGTGGTTAAGAAGGCCGCCTCTACTCAGACCAAGAAGAAACCAGCCAAGGCCAAAACGGTCACGCAAGCAGAAGCTGGTATTCATCTTGGCATAACGGATCGCGCAGTTCGTGATCTGCTTACTGAATTCCAAATGCCGCGTAAAGGTTTCGACCTCGATGAGTTGAGATTGAATTATCTCTCCAAGCTTCGAGAGTCTGCTGCTGGTCGAGAACGATCGGAAGAGTCGATCGATGCCGAACGAGAAATGGCCCGACTCACTAAAGAGCGAGCCGACAAACTCGCGATGGAGAACGAACAAACGCGCGGCGATTTAATACCGGCTGAGGTAGCGACGATGTTGTTCGCGGCCTTAGCCACTGATATGGCAGCAGTACTCGACAATCTCCCTGCAAAGATTAAGCGTCAGATACCAGGTATTGCTAGCTCTGACATGGAGATGGTGAAGCGAGAGATCGTTCGTGCTCAAAACGAAGCATCTGAAATAGATCAAAAGCTTACGAAAATTCTAGATGACTTGGACCTCGCGTAACACGATTGCTCTAAAGAAAGCGATTCGCGAAGGGCTTAAGGTCATGTATCGGCCAGAGCCGTTACCAATGTCCGAGTGGGCCGACAAGTACTTCTACCTTTCGAGTGAGAGTTCGTATCAGCCGGGGCCGTGGACTACGATCCCTTTTCAGCGCGCGATATTAAACTCGATGGGTAACGACGATATCCGTGAGGTTAACTGGAAGAAGTCAGCGCGAGTCGGATACACCAAATGCATTACTGTAGCGTTGGCGTACTTCACCGCGCATAGACAGCGAAATCAGATGATGTTTCAGCCAGCTGAAGCTTCGGCGACTGATTTCATGAAGCAGCACGCTGAGCCTACTATTCGCGATGTTCCACCCTTGCGAGCCTTGGCGCCATGGTATGGTAAAAAGCATCGTGACAATACGCTTGACTACAAGCGTTTTTCAAACTCACGACAGTGGTTTATCCGAGGCGGCAACGCTGCGAAGAACTATCGTGAAAAGTCAGTAGACGTCGTGTATTTCGATGAGCTTTCAAGTTTCGATTCTGACATCGAGGGCGAAGGTTCACCGGTGGATCTTGGTGATAAGCGAACAAGTGGCTCGTCATTCCCTAAGTCGATTCGAGGATCTACGCCAAAGATTAAAGGAAGCTGTCAGTTGAGTCTTGTTGCCGAAGAAGCCGACGAGCATTTTTACAGGCACTTGCCTTGCCCTCATTGCAATCATTATCAACCACTGAAATTCGGTGGGCGCGACGCGCCTTATGGTATCAAGTGGGATAGTGAAGAGACGATTCGCGAAGCCTACTATGTTTGCGAAAAGAATGGGTGTGTCATCGAGCGCCGTCATCTTGATTGGATGGATGAGAATGGCGTTTATGTTAGCGCCACCGGTATCACCACCGACGACGGGTTAATCTTCGAAAAAGATGGTGAGCGTGTTCCTGCACCTAGATCAGTGTGTTGGTATACCTGGGCTGCTTATTCCCCAATGACAACATGGGGCGAGATAGCACATGAATTTATAAGAGCTCGTAAAAAACCTGATCGATTAAAGACCTTTGTGAATACCACGCTCGGCGAAGAGTGGGAGGGTGAAGGCGAGACGATCGATGAGGGCGAGCTCTACGCCAGGCGCGAATACTACAAAGCCGAAGTGCCTCAAGATGCTGTTGTGCTAACAGCTGCTGTCGACGTTCAGGATGATCGACTAGAGATTGGCGTCGAGGGATGGGGCGTTGGTGAAGAAAACTGGAAGATCGCTTACACGATTTTACGTGGTGATCCTGGTCGCAAAGAATTATGGGATCGACTTGACGAAGTACTAAGCGAGCGATTTCAGCATGAGTCAGGAGCGCGGCTGCAAATAGCTTGCACTGCGATTGACTCGGGTGGTCACTATGCAGAACAGGTATACCGATTCTGTAAACCTCGCGAAGTTAGGCGAGTGTATGCCATTAAGGGTGCAAGCTCTGGTGCTGGTACCCCGCTAGTCGGTAGACCTTCGAAAAGTAACAAGGGCGGCGTGAACCTATTTCCGATAGGTACCTACGCAGCCAAAGAAATTATCTATGCCAGGCTACGGCATAAAGTGCCCGGTACCGGTTACGTTCACTTTCCGGTTAAAGAAGATTTCGACGCTGAATACTTCGCGCAGCTAACAGCTGAAAAGCTGGTCAAAGTTAAGCTGAAGCATGTATGGAAGGCGATACGAAAGCGAAACGAAGCACTTGATATCTCAGTGTACAACCTTGCTGCGCTGCAGATCCTAAATCCAAAGCTCAAGCTATTGGCAGCCAAACTGGCACCAGTCGAGCAAGTTGAAGAGACAGTCAATCTCTTAGAACCAGAACAACCTACACCAACCAAGCCAAAGAAGCGTCGCCGAAAAGGCGTTCGTAAAATCGGCAGCATCAGGTAGATATGATCAAATTTCCGCGAACGTTTACAGCTGGCGATGTGCTTAGCTGGGCATTCTCTTTGCCCGAATATTCTGCAGACGATGGTTGGTCGGCAGAGGTCCGTATCGCTGGGCCTGCAAATAACTTAGTGGTACCGACCGTGGGTACCGGCACTGAATACACAGCAGAGATCACGCAAGCAGTAACTGATCAGTTGAATGCCGAGCGCGCTGAGGTCTTTGTAATCGTGACTGACGGCTCACAAAAGATTACTTGTTATCGCCAGGCAATCACTGTGCGGCCTGATCCGAGAGGCGATTCATACGATCCGCGCACCCATGAAGCAAAGACGCTTGATGCCATACAGGCGCTACTTGAAAAGAAAGCCACAAAAGATCAGCAGACACTTACCCATGATGGCCAGAGCTTGGCTCGGTATACGTTCGATCAGTTGATTTCTCTTGAAAAACTATATCGCAGACGTGTCGCCAAACAGCGACGCCTCGAAGGCGATCGTGCGCGTGGTCGTTCTCGCAAAATCAAAATGAGGTTCAACTAATGGGGATTAGATCATCAATAGCGAACTTCATTAGCGGTGGCCAGCTAATCGAAACACAGCAGCAGCTTGATCGATCAGAGCAAGTTAATCGCGATCTGCGATCAAATAAAGGTGCTAAGCGAGCTGGCTACTTCAAGAGCGCACTGAGTGACCACACAACTGGCAGTTGGTCAAAGACCCCGGTACCAATTAACCAGCTTCTGCAGACCGAACTATCGAAGATGATCGCTCGCTCTCGGGCATTAGCTGAGAATGATCCATACATTAAGCGATTCTATCGGGTATCGAAAGCGAACGTGATTGGTAGCGCGGGCTTTAAATTTTCGGCTGCGCTTAAGACTTTGAAAGGTCAGCCAGACAAGCGCGCTAACGAAGCGGTCGAATCCGCATGGGCCAGAGCGTGCAAAAAGGGTGTTATCGATTTTGAAGGTGAGCGTACCTTTCGCGATCTGTGCGAACTAATGCTCGTCAGCTTGTACCGCGACGGTGCAATCCTTGGTCAGCACATCCGTAACCCGCGTGCTAATGACTTTGGGTACCAGTTCAAGTTATTGGACCCAATGCTGTTACAGCTGACAAGCGATCGCTCGCCGTTCAACAGAGGGCACAAGATTACACTTGGCGTCGAGTATGACGGCAACAATCGCAGAGTCGCCTATTGGTTCCATAGCCTAGACAGTCGCCACGACGATTATTACATGATCGGCGGCCGTGGCTACGTTCGTATCCCTGCCTCAGAAATTATTCATGTATTCCAAGGTGAGTACGTCGGCCAAGCGCGCGGTATTCCAATCACGCAGGCTGCACAGTTTCGCGCAGGGATGCTTGACGAATATGAGGGCGCTGAACTGTCTGCTGCAGTGGGTGGCTCAAAGGTTGCCGGAATCATCGAACGAAATGAAGAAGGCGAAGGCTGGGATGGTGAAGACGACGAAGCCTACGGCGATGAGTCTGACGATGATGACTTCTACATGGAGCTTGAGAACAACTCAGTTCACATGCTGCCTCATGGTTCGAAGTGGGTGTCGCACAATCCGCAGCATCCTAACTCAAGCTACGACAGTTTTATAAAGGGTGTGTTGCGCGGTGTCGCAGCAGCTCTCGGTATCTCCTACCACGTATTAGCGAATGATTTGCAGGGAGTCAATTACAGCTCTGGTCGCTTGGGTGCACTTGAAGACCGTGAAGCATGGAAGCTTGTTCAGCAGTGGATGATCGAGCACGTCATTGAACCGATCTACCGCGAGTGGTTAGCGCAAGCATTACTTAAAGGTGCGATCACGTTCCCATCAGGCACGCCACTGGTAGCCAGTTCTTTTAATCGTATTGCCGACGCTACCAAATTCCATGGTCGTCGTTGGGCGTGGGTTGATCCACAGAAAGATATCACAGCTCATGAAAAGGCTGTCGCTCTACGCATTGCTTCACGCAGCTCAATCATACGTGAGCGTGGCGAAGATCCTGAACAAGTTTGGGACGAGATTAAACGCGAAAACGAATTACTCAAATCGCTGGGCTTAGACATTGCTGCTAAGCCGGAGCCGAGCAAGCCAAAGGCCGATCCCAAGGCTGACGAAGAATCCAATGATGAAGACCAAGAGGATGAGACCGATGAGTCTGAAAAAGCTGATTGAAGAAATCAACGAACGGGGCATCGGTCGTCAAGCCGCGGTCTCAATTCCTAAAGATGGTGAGCGATCTATCGACTCGACTGCTCGAACAGTTGAGGTTGCGTTTGCATCAGAGACCGATCAAGTCGAGCGATGGTTTGGTATCGAGATCCTTGACCATGGCCCCGACGCAGTTGATCTATCTTTGATCAATGACTCTGCACCCGTGCTAGATATGCACGATCGATGGCAGCAGGTCGGTGTTGTTCAGCCTGGTACCGCTCGTGTCGATAGCGATCGAATCTCGCGAGCAGACCTTCGCTACTCACAAGTTGGTCGTGGCGCTGAAATCTTTACAGACATTGTCGACGGTATTCGAACCAAGATCAGTGTCGGCTATCGCATCTTAGACATGGTTCTCGAAAGCCAGTCAGAAGATGGCCCCGACGTATACCGCATCACTAAATGGCAACCCTACGAAATTTCTAACGTTTCTCTACCAGCTGATAACTCCGTGGGAGTTGGTCGCAGCGCGATCGATCCGTCAGAACAGGCCCGAGAAGCCCAACCTGCACAGCCAGTCTCGGACGATGTTGTGCGCTCTGTTGTATCTAAAACTAAAGAGGAAACTCCCACCATGACTCCTGAAGAGAAAGCTGAGCTGCTTCGAAAAGCTCGTGAAGAAGGCACCGCTTCGGCGGCCAAGCGTACCCAAGACATCCTAGATATCAGTGAGCGCTTCGACGCACCACAAGATATGGTTGGCAAGTACTTACGCGATGAGTCGTTGTCAATTGAACAGTTCTCGCAAGATTTGCTTGAACTACGCTACAAGGCACCTGCAAAGGTTGCTGACGATACCGATATCGGTATGTCGGCGCGCGACTTGAACGACTACTCGTTCACCAAGCTGCTACGTCACTTGGCCCACCCTGATTCAGCTCAGTTCCGTAAGGATGCTGCGTTTGAATTAGAGTGTGCTAATGCGGCGGCTGATAAGCGTGGTTCGCTAGAGACTCACGGTTTGATTATTCCGTCAGACGTGCTGTCTGCTAAGCGCTCAATGGATTTTGCTAGCTTAAACAAGGCTGGCTTTAACGCTCGTGCAATGTCGGTAGGCACTGCTGCAGAAGGCGGCAACTTAGTTGCTACCGATCTGCTAGCTTCGTCGTTCATTGATCTGCTTCGCAACCGTATGGTTCTTATGCAGCTGGGCGCGACAACCCTTACCGATCTGACCGGTAACATCGCCATTCCACGTCAAAGTGGCGCAGCGACTGGCTACTGGCTAGATACTGAAGGTGGTGATATTCCGACCGAAGGTCTACCAAACATTGACCAGGTTGGCTTAACGCCTAAGAACGTTGGTGCGTTCACCGAGATGACTCGCTCTTTACTTAAGCAGTCGAGCATCGATGTTGAGAACTTCATCCGTGCAGACCTTGCGCGTGTTCTAGCGCTAACCATTGATCTAGCGGGCCTCTACGGTACCGGTGCCAACGGCCAGCCTACAGGCATAGCCTCTCAGTCAGCCATTAACACTGTCGACTTTGCTGGCGTGAATCCAAACTGGGCAGAGGTTGTTCAGATGGAAACTGAAGTCGCAGTCGACAACGCCGACTTTGGTTCTACAGCCTACGCGATGGGCGCAACCATGCGTGGTCACCTTAAGTCTACCGAGAAGTTCTCAAACGGCGGTAAAGAAATTTGGGGTGACGGCAACATGGTCAACGGATATGACGCACTCGTATCTAATCAGATCCCTGCAGGCGACATGATGTTCGGCAACTGGGCTGATGTGTTGATCGGTATGTGGGGCGGCCTAGATATGCTGGTTAACCCATACAGCGGAGACAAGGCAGGTACTGTGCGGGTGACTGCGTTCCAGTCTGTTGATGTGGCTGTACGCCACCCTGAGTCATTCTGCCACGGTAAGCAGTTCACTCCGTAATTGATTGACCTATAGAAAAGGCCCTCCGGGGCCTTTTTTGCTAATCCTCATTTTTTAACCAATTAGGTAAATGACAATGGCCAAGATCCAACCAGGTCACATTCGCATTACTCGTTCTACTGCGGTTCGTGGCAAATATGTTAAACCCGACGATGTGCTTACTGTAGGTAAGGATATCTCGATTAGTGATGCTCGATTGCTATTGCGTGGCAATAAAGCACTGCCAGAAGACGGTACTCGCAATGATGAAGGTGGCGAAACTTCATCTGACGACAAGCCGATCAGCAAGAAAACCAAAGCTGAGCTTATTGCTTATGCAGAGGAGCATAGCATCGAGATTGATAAGGAAGCCAAGGTTGACGAAATTCGCGCCGTGATCGTAGAAGCGAAAGGCGACGAATAATGAATTGGGCAATTGAACTCATCGATGAGGACATGCCCGGTTACGTTGTAGTGTCGATTAATGGCGAAGACGTAAGCGCCATTAAGTCGATCAGCTCAGAAGATAGTGGCGAGCTAGACGGTACCGTATCGACGTTGACGGTCTCTTCTGATGTGGCAGCCACTATCAACGTCGACGATGACGTTACCGCCCAGATCGGAAGTGCAGCGTACTACCTACGACAACCACGACAGTTGGTTGGCGGTGTCACCAAGTACGATCTTGAGGAGCAGTAATGGCACATCGAGCTAATCAAATTGTTGATGCTGCTGTCTCGATTTTAGAGGTGATGGCGGACGTCAAAGTTCATAGAGGTGTTTGGCGCAGCAAAGGCGACACGATCAATATTATCGTTCGCCCGGGTGAAATAACCCCTCTATCTAAATCTCAGGTACCCAAGTACGAACTTGATCTACAGATCATTATTGCTGGAAAGGGCGCTGAGCAAGACCTAATTGCGAGCCTGTTCGATAAGCATGAAGAGGTTCATCAGCTGCTGATGGCTGATACAACACTAGGGCGATCGTTCGTAATCGACATAGAAATTAAAAAGATTTCTGAGCCCGAAATAGAAATTTCTAATAAGCCTGAAGCAGCGTTTCAAGCCACCTATGGCGTCCAGTTTCAAGCTACTAACCAGAGTACTTTCTCATGAGCAAAACAGCTAAGCGTAAGTGCAAGCGTATAACCCTTGAGCCACGTTCTGGTGGCTCGAAGGTTGTAGAGCCAACTCCACAAAAGACTAGTAAAAAGGTGACGAGCAATGTCAAAACTACTTAAGCGCGAGTTGATTCTCGCGAAGGTCGAATCGACGTATAACAATGATGCGTCACCAACTGCAGCGAATGATGCGATCCTTGTCGAGAACATCGGCTGGAGTTTTGCGGGTGCTCGCATGATTGAGCGAACTGCTGTTAAGCCAACACTTGGCCAGCTTCAAGGCATCCATGCAGGTACATTGCTAGAGCTATCGTTAGACGTTGAGCTTAAAGGCTCGGGCGTAGCTGGTACCGCACCTGAAATTGCTCCGTTACTTCGTTCTTGTGGCTTGAGTGAAACAATCAATGCAGGTACCTCGGTTGAGTATGCGCCGGCATCGACGAATCACGAATCGGCGACAATCTACTACAACGAAGATGGTACCCGCTACGCTTTGACCGGTTGTCGCGGTACCGTATCAGCGACATTCGCAGTAGGCGAAATCGCTAAGGCTTCGCTGACTATTACTGGTCATATCTCACAGCGTTCTGATGCGAATGAAGGTTCGCCTACATACGATTCTATGGTACCGCCGCCAGTCCTTGCTGCAGGCTTTACCGTTGGCAGCTTCGCTGCTGATATTTCAAACATTGCCATTGATCTAGGTAATGAGATCGCGACACCATCAAGCATCAGTTCAGCAGATGGTTACGGCGAGATCCTAATCACCGACCGTAACGTTTCAGGTTCGTTTGATCCCTTGGCTACCTTGATCTCTCAAGAAGACTGGTACCAAGACTGGGTCGACGGCAATAACAAGGCAATCGATCTATCGATCGGTAACGATGTAGGCAATCAGATTGCACTAAGTATCCCAACAGCGTACTACCGCGAACTTTCGCCAGGCGATCGTGACGGTATTCGCACGTATGAAGTAGCGTATGGCGCCACTGGTGACGACGCTGCATTCACTCTAACTTTCTCGTAAGGATTATTAATGATTAAAGCGCAACCCAAAGGCTTGTCGCCTACCTGGTATGTACCTGAAGGTCAGGATGAATCAGAAGACGTGACGAGCTTTTATATAGCTCCAGTTGATCAGATGACGTTGTCTGAAGTGCTTATGAACAGTGATGATTATGAAGGTATCCCTATACCAAGTGACAAGGCGCGACAGGTGCTGATTCGTAAAGGCCTTAAGGGGTGGAAGGGTTTTCTCGAAGAAGACGGTTCAGAGATTAAGTTCAATCCCAATAATGTGACCCGTATTCCTGCAGAAGTGTTGCTTCAATTGTCGGGAAAAATCTTCGATATATCGGTCGTAGACCAAGAGGAAAAAAAAGCCTCATCATCGGAGCCACAGTCGCCCGAGACCGAGACAAGTTTAACTGCAAGCACTGCCAGTGGGGCAGACACTGCGATGACACCAACCCATCCCCCTTCAACATAGTCGCAGTTGAAGGGGTAGGCGAGTTCAATACTTGCCTTCTTCCTATGGTCACTCCCGAGGCCATTCAATACATCGAATTACATCGGCACTACCGCAACGGGATCTTATACCGTAGCGGTGGTATTGCTGATCAACCGGCTGCATACGTGCAAGCAATGGAAATTCTAGATGAGCAACAATACTAATTGGATCCTGAACATTCTTGGTAAGGATAAGACCAAGAAGGCGTTCGCATCGATCAAAAGAAGTATGGGGGGGATGCGTAAAGCAGTTAACTCTACCCAGGCGAAGGTTGCGGTGTTAGGTGGCGGTGCTGCACTCACCGGCTTAGTAGCCCAATCATTAAGAGTTCAGGATGCGCTAGCCAAAACATCTGATCGATTGAATATTGCTACAGAGGATCTTGCTGCGCTGCAGCACATGGCCGAGCTTAATGGTTCATCTACTGAGACGGCGAATAAGTCGCTTGAAAAGATGAACCGTAGTCTCGGTGAAGCTTCTCGTGGTACTGGTACTGCTGCGCGTGCCCTAAAAGAAATGGGCATCGACATAAAGGATCTAAGCAAGCTCGATGCTGGTGAACAGTTTACTGTCATCGCTGAGAATATTAAGAACGTAGAAGACGCTACTCTTCAAGCCAGTTATGCCGCTGATATCTTCGGTCGTGGTGGTGTTGAGATGCTCAATACGCTTAATCAAGGCGCCGAGGGTTTTGCAGCTGCTAAGAAGGAAGCCCAAGAGCTAGGAATCGCGGTTACTCGCATCGATGCCGCAAAGGCTGAAATGGCTAACGACGCGATCTTGCGAGCAAAGAAAGTTTTCTCAGGATTCGGTAATTCGCTTACTAACCACGTTGGCCCAATCATCGAATCGATCACTCAAGGCTTTGTTGATACAGCCAAAGAAGCTGGTGGCATGAATAAGTTCGTAGCTAAGGTGTTCAAGAAGCTAGTGAACGTCGTTGGCATCTTTGCTGATGGATTACATGGCATTAAGGTGATTTTCAAAGGCCTCCAAACTATCGGTTTTGGCTTGGGTGCTGGGCTGGTAACCGTATTCACTAAAGTCGTTGAAGCGGTCGTCGGCTTAGGTAACACCATTAAGAACGCGCTCTTATTCCCTATTCGTAAAACCCTTGAGCTTGCATCTAGATTTAGTGATGACGCAAAGCTTGCACTCGACTCATTAAATGAAATCGGAGCCGACTTTAAAGCACCAGAAGCCCTGACAAAAGCCACTGACTACATGATGGGTAAGTTTCAGACTCAGCAAGTAGAACTGCAGCAGCTGCTAATGCAGAAGATTCCATCTGAAGTACTGAAGGGCAAGGTTGATAAGATCCTAGCTGATGCTGAAGTTCGTGCTCAAGTGATCGCTGATAAAGCTACCAAGAAAAAGGACGGTGCCGATGAGGATGCCTCTGACACGCCAGAGTATGCGGCGACTGATGCAGAGCTTGAGTCAGTACGCCAGAAGTATGCAAACAAGCTAATGCTGCTTGATGAGTGGCAGGCTAACGAGCAGACAATGGTCGAGGCGGCACTAGCTAAGAAGAAGCTTACGTATGAAGAGTATGCAGCTGCCATTGATAAGATCAACGACGAGCACGCAGCTAAGAAGGCGAAGCTAGAGCAAACAAGCCAGAAGTTCTCATTCAATACCATGGTAAAAGGCATGGGCGACATATTGAAGGGCTTTGGTATCAAGTCTAAGAAGATGCAGAAAATTCAACAGGCTGCATCGATCTTCAATGCGATCGTCTCTGGTAAGGAAGCTGCAGTCGCTGCGTGGAAGGCTGGCATGTCAACTGGTGGTCCCTGGGCGCCGGCGGTTGCTGCTGCATATACTGCAGCATCGCTTGCTAAGACTGGTGCAATGATCGCTGGTATCAAGTCTTCGTCTCAAAGCAGTGGGGCGGGTGCTGGCGGTGGTGGGTCATCGATGCCTAGCTATAACGCACCAGTTGCTTCATCGCCAAACTTCGGTTCGCAATTCGCCCAGAATGATTCAGGTAATCAGCCGCTTAATCAAATTCAGATTAGGGTCGACACGTTGATCGGCGACAATGCTGAAACAGTAGCGCACCGGATCAAGGATTACTTAGACGAAAGTGACTTCGTGTTAGTAGACCCTAATTCTAGAAATGGTATTGAGCTAGGGAGTGTCGGTTAATGTTTATCCAGTACGCCCCGCTTCGCCAATTAGTTGGCGGCTCAGGTTCAAACGGTAAGCTTGAGTTCGAAGCGAGTCGCTTTGATGAGTCGTATAAAGATCAAGGTAACACCGCAACGGCCATCAGTGGCAAGAGCGAAACCACACTGCTGCGAATCGACTATACCAGTATGGTCGATTCTGGCCCCGTTCCTATTGTTGATGAGAGCAAGTGGCGAGAGTTTCATGCAAGCGTTGCTGCAGGCGAGCAATTTACACTCGATGCGTTTGGCACCGAAGCTTCGCCAGTTGCGCCTAAGCCAGTAAAGCTCCAGCAAAAGTCATTCAAGAAAACTCGATTATCTCCCCAATACCTTTCGTACTCATTCACTGTCATTGAGGTGTAGCGGTGCGCTCACAAGATACCCTGTATCAAACTGTTCAAGAGTTTGATTCCAAAGAAACTCGCCTAGTAGTTCACATCGATGTTAACGGTGGTCTATGGTTGACGTCTCATAGTGACATCAATATCTCTTCGCCTGGCACAGTCATTCATGACGTGCTTCAGAAGGTTTCTTCTACCTCCCAAAAGATTAACCCATCTACTGGCAACGCCACGATCGGATCAATTAGTTTCGATGTGCTGGATCGATCTCACCTAGTTAGTGACGCATTAAAATCAGCGCTTGATGCTGGTGAAGGGCTCAAAGGCAAGGTCGTTAAGCTGTATCGCGGTGACGCTCGTTTAGACTTTGCTGACTATCAGCTTGAGCAGACTCAAGAAGTTCATAAGCAGGTTAAGGTCAAAGATTATTCGATTTCGTTTCAGTGTGCTGATATTCAGCGACGCGTTCGGCACGACATCTTTAACTTAAATTCTACCGAACTCGCAGCTGATTTTTTGAAATCAGATACTGTCATGACAGTTGCTTCGGCGGCATCGTTTGAACCGTGCCCTCACACCACGAGCTTTAGTGACGCAGGAGATACAGGCAGCTACTACTATCTAAAACTTAAATATAAAGATGGTTTCGAGGTGGTTCGTGCCACAGGTAAAACACAAACTTCCTTTACAGGTATCACGCGCGGACTGCTTGGT
Organism: uncultured Pseudomonadales bacterium; assembly: GCA_947503335.1. Taxonomy (GTDB): domain Bacteria; phylum Pseudomonadota; class Gammaproteobacteria; order Pseudomonadales; family CANNCY01; genus CANNCY01. The sequence continues at coordinate 208,456 of CANNCY010000001.1, forward strand.
ACCAAAGCAGTCGACCACAAAACCCAAGATGACGAGGGTGAAGCCCAAGTAATCCAAGTTGAAGAGTACGTCTATCTAGAAATGCCTACACCTGCGCTCGCCTTTGCGTTGTTGACTGGCGAAGTAATGGGGCATGGCACTACGTTGCCATCAAATTGGCACTTGGGCGTATCTACAGACTATGTGACAAAGAAGTCATTTAGAGACTGTGGTGTGGACCTATTTGACCCTAACGATTACACGAAGGGGTTGATTGCACGTTTTGAAGGTTTGACCAAGACCGATGGCAAGGCCTTTATAGAAAAAGAGCTTTGCTTATTATCTGGCGCTATTATGCCGATTCTTTCTGATGGTTCAATCTCATGGAAGCGGATGCAGCCAGTTGTTCGAGAATCAGCTGCTGTAATGGAGCTCGGTGTTGACCACGTCATTAGCTACGGTGAACTCTCTGAAAACCTGGATGGCGTTCACAACGAGCTGCAGATCGCATGGGGGGCAACATGGGTTGGTGGTGAGGTTCGATACCTGCGGCAGAATTCGTTCGCTGACTTGAACTCGATAGGTATTCACAGCCGAGGAAAGCCATTTAAGTTCAAGTTTCGTGGACTATCTACATCTCGTCACACTACCTCTACGCTACGCACTCGCTTTGATGCGTTGCGCGATCGCTATACACATCCCCCTCTAGGATTAACTCTTAGGTTGCTGCCCAGCGTGCAGGCCGTCGAGGTTGCTGATGTAGTACGTGTAACGATTCCCTACATCCAAGATCATACAACTGGTGGAGGTCTTGATCGAGCGTTCGAGGTGCAAAGTAAGACAGTTGACCAGGTGTCTGGCGTTGTTACTGTTTCGTTGTTCGGCTCTGGCGGCTTAGCTCAGCCAATAGCTGACGATGGCTTGGGATATAACTCTGAGCTTCCTGACGGTTGGTACACTGCAAGCGGCATAGAGCTGCCTACAGTAGTTAGCGTTAGTAATGGTGTGCTTCAGTCTTCTGCTGAGATCGCGGCAGGTACTTACTACGTTGATGGTGACTTCACGATTCCCTCTGGCCTAACTCTCACCTACAACGATGACGTTATTCTTAAGATTCGAGGCCATGTTCAGATTGATGGTGAGCTGAATGGCTACGGCAGAGGATTAGGTAGCGGTCAGGCCGGTGCATTTGGTTCTAGCTGGGGTGGTAAGAGCAATACGCCAACTACAGGCAGCCAGTTATACCGAGTTCACAACACTCGCGTAAAAGGGTTGTATGACACTATACCGCATTTCAACCTAAACAATAATGCGGGTGAGCTTGAAGGCTTGCCTGATAGCCTTGTAGGTTCTGGCGGTGGTTATGGCGCTAACGCTTATATCTCATCGGATGGTGAGCCTATTCCTGGCGCGGCAGGTGGTACTGGCGGTGCGGGGTTATTGATTGTAAGTCGCGGCGTTGCTTTTGGTGCTTCGGGTAAGATCAGCTCAAATGGTACTAACGGACTTCAAGGTATTGGTAGTGCTAATGCTCGATCAGGTGATGGTGGCGGTGGCTGCCCAGGTGCAACATTAATTATCTTGGATGGCTCTGGCGTTGCTGTTCCTATCCTAAGTGATTCGACTATTGATGCTGTTCGGGGCGCTAGTGGTGGTGATACTGGCGGTGCTGACACTTATGATTTTAGAGCGGCTTCTGCTCGATATCAGTATGTACCCAAGTCGCGAGATCCTTACCCGGATTATGATTATTACAAAGATCAGGCTGAGTCGATTGGTGGCGATGGTAGTCAGGTGTTTCAGCAAGATAACGCGCCGACCGATCAAGACTCGCAGACTATTGCAGGCCGTGATCTTCGCAAAGGTGACTTTTGGTTAGATAGTTCAGACAACGATCAACCATACGTATATAAGAGCGGTTCATGGAGTGAATGGGATCATGCTAAAGGTTTAGCCAATGCCGCACGATCTGGGGCAGTTGAAGATGCCGCGGCTGATGATCGCACCAGAAACAACTGGTGGACTGCTTCAAGGCTAGATACAGAGCTAGGGTGGACTGAGCGCCCTAAGAGTGGCGCTAATAAGTTCACCTTTCACAATGACTCGCGGCTTGGAAAGATCAGCTTTCAATATGAAGATGGGCCGATACTAGATTATGACGCGATTACTCAAGCGCAGATTGATGATAGAGCTGACAGCCGTATTGGATCACTAAGGCCTGATAGCTCGTATAAGAACAGTAACACCACAAAAGCAGATGTGGGTTTATCGAATGTTGATGATTACTCTCGATCTTCACTAGATACGTATATTCGAGGCAGAACAACCAAGTCTGATGTAGGGTTAGGCTCGGTAGAGAACAAATCTTCTTCTACTATTCGTGGCGAGTTAACGAAATCTAATGTGACCAATACTGGCCTAGCCGCCGACGATATCGGTGCGGAAACGCCTAGTGGTGCTTTATCTGGTACACGGCAAGAGTTGGCGCGCTATCAAAGCGATAACCTAGTCCTAGACGGGGATTTTATCGAAACTGTTGATAACGGTTCTGATCAGTTTTGGGTGACTTCGGGTAATGGCATCACGACCGGTACTGCAACAAACGGCATTTATCGTTACTACGAATTTAACGATACTTCGTCGGATAATAAGTATATTTACGCGGCTGCTAATGGTGCCACCATACAATATCAGTTTCGCGCGGGTGAAGAGATTCACGCAGAGATGCTGGTCAACATTGATAGCTCTTATAAAAACAGCGCTGCAACGCCACAGCTTGAAATCAATATCACTCTAGAAGACGATACTAAAACCGCACCCGACCTTATATCTAAGAACGATATCTTAGGTGTTGCAACAGGTGGGTGGAGGCTCTTAAAAGGCTCTGTGACTATTCCGGCCGATGCAAAGTATGGGGTAATCCGATTTAAAGACCTTGGCACTATCGCAGGCAGAATTAGGGTTAGTGCGATTAGGGTGTATCGCGTGCCAACTGGTGCGCGTAACTCTAACATCAAATACACCAATCCGCTCGAAATGATGCCGGTGCTTGTGTCTAACGCGCAAAAAGCGCTTCTAACGTCGGCGCTTAGTGCAACGTCGACAGGAAAGATCAGCATCTTATCCCATGACGTTCAGTATGGCAGCGTTACTCATAGCTACAACGCTGTTTCTAACGCTATTACAGGCTTAACCCAAGGCCAGACTTACTACGTTGCCGATACTGATGGTAACGCAGGGGCGGGTACAAAGACTTACGTTGCCTCAACGGATCGAGGTGCTTTGATGGCGCACGATGAGAGACGCTACGTTGGTGCTGTGACTATTCCGTCCAGTGGTACGAATGAGCCCCCACCGCCTGATATTGGCGATGATTTTAGATAATTAATCTATGCGCTCAGCAAGAAGTCGGGCGCTTAACCTGGACAGGAAGTGATTAAATGAGTAATGAGTTAGTGATTGAACCTAAGACGTATCAATTCTCTGACGGCATTGAGATAACAGCGGTGTATAACGCTGAGCTCAGTGCCCAAGGCAATTTCGAAATGTATCATTTCAGCTTTACACTGAGCGATCCTAGCGCTGAAGGTGTTCCTGTAAATCTCGGTGGTAAATCGTTTTGCAGCAGGGGCTTCATTGAGCAGCGCAAAGAATCGCCAAAAGATCAATACTGGTATCACTGGGCTGATAAGGGTAATTCAGTCACCGACGTCACAGTGCCTGATGATATTAAGCATGGAACTGGAACTGTCGAAGGGTGGACTCGATTTTGTGAGACTCACGGCATCAGTCATGTAATGGGTGACAGCGAATGCACCTATCAAGACGATGACAGTGATTCGAGCCATCTCGGCGCGACATGGGGCTACGACCCAATAACTGAATTCGTTTATAAGCGGCGCGAAGGTCTATTACTGTATGCTGCTCGGCGGTTCAGAGCCACTTATCTGCAGCAGCGTGAAATAGCTTTAGCCAATGAGGCTTTGGCCGCTAACGCAGCGGAAATAGTTGTTGTGGTCTAGCGGTGCTTTCGTAGCACTCTTATTTCATTCTCCATTCGACGTACCCGTTCTGCCAGGTGCGTCGCTACTTCTAAAGGGCTTAGTTCCGATATCGCCCTAGAATCCATATAAACCCAGTCATCTAACGACCACTCTAAAGCGTCAGCGATCGCTGCTGCTGTCATTAAGGTTGGGCCGTTCTCGCCAGTCTCAATATTCGATATCGTTTTCTGAGTTACTCCCCCAGCGCATTGTTTCGCCAGTTGCGCTTGAGACCAACCTTTTTCTTTTCGCTTCCTGATCAGTGATTCACCGATAGTGCGTAGTTCAATATCGACCATAGTCAAAGCTTAGACCACGCTCATTTGAGAAGTTTACTTCTTGAATCGTAAATAAGTCAGAAGAAGATTACTTAATGCTAAGTACAGATATAGATATTTATACCGTGCTTAAGCAATGATTGCTGTTGACTAGTACTAAAACGAGACACCTTAATGAATCATTCAAGAGATACTTGGATGGCCATGAAGGATTCCAAAGGGGTCGTCCAATGGGCGACCCCTGAAGGGGAGCAGCTGACGCAAATGAGCGTCGATGAGATATTGGGTAAGACTGATTATCAAATGCCATGGAGTCCACTGGCCGAACAATTCGAGATACATGATAACGAAGTAAGAAGTAGACCAGGCGAAATCATTACCCGCACCGATATATCAATATTGGGTAATGGGGAGCTGGCATTGATTGAACACTGGAAACAAGCAGATGATCGAGGCCGTATTTTCATGGATGCCCGCAATGTGACATCAAGCCATCCGAGTGCTGAATGGTTTACGCGGTGCAGAGGTGATTCGCTAATTCTGCCTGATGGGCAAGTAATGGAGCACGACGAACTCATGGTCGCTGCATTCCTTTGTATGGGGATGAGACAAGAGGCGATCGCGATACGTATCAATAGAACGCGATCGGCGGTGTATCACATCGTAAGGCAGATCAAGCAGAAGTTTGATTGTGACAATCTACAGCTGACACTCGCCAAGAATGGCTTGGGTGAAATGCTACTGACGGCCGGTAAGTACTTCGCATAATTAATCCGACAATCGCTTTTGAAACGCTGCGCAAGTGCGCGGCTTTCGCACGCCTGTAGGGGCGCAAATTCGACGAAATTCGAGCAGCATTCACATGCTCTTCGATGATCAAATAACAAGATATCGCACGCGCAATGGAGTTATGTATTGTGGATATTGATAGTTGGATATCAGCGGTGCAGGCGGTGAGATCGGAAGGATTTAATGTCGATCTTGAGCCTGGGCTAATAATTAAAGGGGATAACCCTGAGCAATTGGAAAGGGTTAATTGGTGCCGGGCCTTGACTAGTACTCAACAACAAAGCGAGATACCCCAAACCATTTCACCATCGTCGCCGTATACTTGCGAGCAAGCACGAACGATCATGGCTTATAGGAGCGGAGACCCGGCATAGAAATTGTCGTTGAGGTGTAGTCAGCACCGACGCGAATGTTACCATGCACGGGCTCCGCATTAAACACACGCCTACCGTAACTTATGAAAAATATTCCTATTTTGCATACAAATATAGGTCATTCCGTTCGGAAAACTTTTGCTAGAAATGGCATGCTTACTGGGGTGCTTTTGGAGTTTTGCGGAAAATCGATTAGGCTACAGATAGCGTGAATTCGACTTCCTTTAGTTGGCTTTTAACCAATTGGTCACTGGTTCGAATCCAGTACGACCCACCACTTATTCTAAAGCCCCGCAGTTAACGCTGCGGGGTTTTTTCGTTTCTGAGGTCAGTTAATACATTAAGCCGACGCCCTCACAATCAGCCTTGGCAAATAAACCCTCGGTCTTTCAGGCAAAGGTTCGTCTCTTAACAATGACAGGGCGAGTTTGGCACCTTGTTTAGCCATTGATTGAATCGGGTAGCGCAGCGTCGCAAGCTTGGGGCGAGAGTATCTAGATAGCAGTACATCATCAAAGCCGATTACCGCTACATCTTCTGGCACGCGAATGCCGTGATCTTCTAGCACTGACATGGCGCCGATTGCCATGGCGTCGTTATAGGCGAATAGGGCGGTGAAGGTAAGGCTGGATTCAACTAATTGACGAGCGGCTAGCTCGCCCCCATTAAGTGTGGGTTCGGCAGTAATGGTGGCGACCGTCTGTATACCCCTTGTATTTAGCGTTTGATCAAAACCGGATTTGCGCAGCACGGGGTCGTCAATGTCGAGGTTACTGTTAATCATGGCGATCTGGCTGTGGCCTTTGGTCATAAAGTGCTCGGCGGCCGCTTTTCCACCGGCTGCGTTGTCTAGCCATACGCAACGAGATTGCATGGTTTCGATATGTCTATCGATTAACACAAACCCCTTGATCTGTTGGCTAAGCTGCACCAGTTGCTCGTCGGTAAGGTGTTTGCTGTGCACCACCATGGCGTCGCAGCGTTGTTGCATCAATAAATGAATCGCCTGCAGCTCGTCTTCGCTACTCTGTTGCCCTGTACTTAACAGCGTTTGCATACCCTGCTCGCGAGCGACTAGTTCTACACCGTTGGCGAGTGAGGCAAAAAATGGGTCGGTAAGATCAGGAATCACCACGCCAATCGTCTTGCTTTGCTGTGACGCTAGTGCGCGCGCATTGGCATTGGGTGTGTAACCCAGTTCAGCCATTACGTGTAGAACGTGCTCACGGGTTTTAGTCCCAACTTTGGGGCCGTTATTTACTACTCGCGACACCGTTGCGGTTGAAACGCCGGCAGCTTTGGCTACGTCGTTGATTGTGGTCATGGTAAATTCGCCAATTTATGTAAGCGCTTACATTTCGGTATGATCGATGACATGATTAAACGCTATTATTGATGAAAATTCAACCAAAACAGTTGATTAGTGCTTGATAGTCAAAATGTAAGCGTTTACCCTTTGGCTTATATATCTAACATAGAATGACGGCAGTTACAGTTATGACTACGCAATTTGACCCTACAGATCACCCGCACAGACGGTATAACCCTTTAACCCAAGAGTGGGTGCTAGTATCACCGCATCGTGCCAAGCGTCCTTGGCAGGGCCAGGTTGATGAAATGGAAGAGGGTGATTCGATCAGCCACGACCCTGAATGCTATCTGTGTGCTGGCAATACGCGTATCAACGGCGAGGTGAACCCGCAGTACACCGATACCTTTGTCTTTACCAACGATTTTGCGGCGGTGAACGAAATGACGCCGATCGAAGCAAGCGATGATCCATTGTTTAAAATGGCCTCAGAGCAGGGCGAAGCACGGGTGATCTGTTTTTCGCCTGACCATAGTAAATCGCTACCCAAGCTATCGCTGCCCGCTTTGAAGAAGGTCGTAGATACCTGGCAGCAACAGTGTGCTGAACTAGGCGAAAAATATCAGTGGGTTCAGGTGTTCGAAAACAAAGGTGCAATGATGGGCTGTTCTAATCCACACCCGCATGGGCAGCTATGGGCGCAAACGCAACTGCCAACCTTAGCCGAACGCAAAGTAAATGGTCAGCAAAAATACTATGAGCAGCATGGCGCGCCGCTGTTGTTTGATTATGTGCAGCGCGAAGTGGCTAGTGGTGAGCGCGTAGTGGTGCAAAACGAAGACTGGGTAGTGGTTGTGCCCTATTGGGCGGCCTGGCCATTTGAAACACTGTTGCTACCCAAGTTCAAGGTTAGTCGCATGATTGATCTTAGCGAATCGCAAAAAGAGTCGCTGGCCGACATTGTTAAGCAGATCACGATTAAGTATGACAACCTGTTTAACTGTACATTCCCCTATTCAATGGGCTGGCATGGTGCGCCTTATGACGGCGAGCAGCATCCTGAGTGCACGCTACATGCAAGCTTCTTTCCGCCATTACTGCGTTCAGCTACTGTGCGTAAATTTATGGTGGGTTACGAAATGATGGCCGAGCCACAGCGCGATCTTACTGCCGAGCAAGCAGCAGAACGCCTACGAAACTGCGCAGATGTGCATTACAAAAATAAATAAAAAGGTTTACTGACATGTCTAGAAAGCAAGATGTTATCGCTAAATTTAAAGAGCAGTTCGGGTACGAAGCCAGTGATTTGATTCACGCGCCAGGTCGTGTGAACTTGATTGGTGATCATACAGATTATAACGACGGGTTTGTGTTTCCTGCGGCTATTAACTTTGGCACTGATATCGCCGCGGCAAAACGTGATGATAAATTAGTGCGCGTGTTGGCATTAGATTGTAATGGCGAATTCGAACAATTTGATCTAGCTGATATCCAGTTCAATACAGATGTAATGTGGGTTAACTATATCGCCGGTTCATTACAGGTGTTGATGGCAGAGTTGGGCGATATCCAGGGTATGGATATGGTGGTAGCAGGCAATGTACCGCAAGGGGCAGGTCTTAGCTCGTCAGCTAGTTTAGAAGTGGCAGTACTAAAAACTGCGGCACAGTTAAACTCGCTAACCCTTGATGGTGTTAAAGCGGCCCAGCTTGGGCAAAAAGCTGAAAATCAATTTGTTGGTTGTAACTGCGGCATCATGGATCAGCTTATCTCAGCCATGGGTAAAATTGATCATGCGATGTTATTAGATTGTCGTAGTCTTACCTTTGCAGATGCGGTAATCTCTAAAGAGCTATCGATCGTTATCATCAACTCAAACGTAAAGCGTGGTTTGGTTGATAGCGAGTACAATGCTCGCCGCCAACAGTGCGAGTCAGTTGCTGCTGCACTAGGCGTGCCCGCACTGCGAGATGTGTCACTTGCTCAGTTAGAAGCGGCTAAAGACAGGCTCGATGACACTGCTTATCGTCGTGCTCGTCACGTTATTACAGAAGATGAGCGTGCTAAACAGTTTGTTGATGCTTTGGCATCGCAAAACTTGTCATTGATTGGTGAGTTGATGCGTGGTTCGCACAATTCGCTTAAAGACGATTTTGAAGTGACCACTAAAGAGCTTGATGGTATTGCTGAAATCGTTGAAGGCGTTATTAAAGGTCAAGGCGGCGTGCGCATGACTGGTGGAGGTTTTGGTGGGTGTGTAGTTGCACTGGTGCCATCTGATTTGGCTGATATTGTTACAACCACTGTTGCACAGCAGTATCCTCAACGGTACGGTTTAACCCCAGATATTTATGTGTGCACCACATCAACAGGTGCATTTAGAGAAGAGTAAGATTATGGCGATTTTAGTAACCGGTGGTGCAGGCTATATTGGTTCGCATACAGTATTGTGTTTGTTGCAGTCTGGATACGAGGTTGTGGTTTACGACAACCTTTGCAACGCTAGTCGCGAGTCTATCGAACGCGTGCAGGTGCTAACCGGTAACCAGATTTCATTTGTCGAGGGCGATGTGCGCGACAAGCAGGCGTTAGCTGGTGTGTTTGCACAGCATTCAATCGACGCTGTTATTCATTTCGCGGCGCTTAAGGCTGTGGGCGAGTCGACACGTATTCCATTAAGCTATTATGAGAACAATGTATATGGCAGTCTGTGCTTGCTTGAGATGATGCAGCAATACGGCGTTAATGATTTTATTTTTTCGTCGTCAGCTACTGTTTACGGCGAGCATAATCCATCGCCTTATCAAGAAACCATGCCATTGGGGCAGCCTGCTTCACCCTACGGAACAAGCAAGGTAATGGTTGAGCAGGTGATGCAAGATCATTCAATTGCAGACAGTACCTTCAGAGGCGTCTCGCTTAGATATTTCAATCCAATCGGCGCACACGAAAGTGGGCAGATCGGTGAAGACCCAAATGGTATACCAAACAATCTTTTGCCCTTTGTTGCTCAGGTAGCAGTGGGTAAGCGCGAGCAGCTAAGTATTTTTGGCGACGATTATCCAACTGAAGACGGTAGCTGCGAACGCGACTATCTGCATGTGATGGATCTAGCTGAAGGGCATGTTGCAGCGTTGAAGTGGCTGCAAGCAAACTCTGGTTTTGCGGGTGTTGAAACCTTTAACCTTGGTACAGGCAACGCGATTTCTGTGTTCGCCATTGTTAAAGCCTTTGAAGATGCGAGTCGCGTAACGATTCCGTATCAAGTTGCAGAGCGTCGTGCTGGTGATCTGCCGGCATTTTGGGCAGACGCTAGCAAAGCTAATCATCAGTTAGGTTGGCAAGCAACCCGCTCACTTGAGCAAATGATGGTCGATACCTGGCGTTGGCAATCGCAAAACCCAGAAGGGTATAAAAGCTAGTCATGTATCAGACAGTTGTACTTACAAAAGGTGAATTTGAGGTAACACTTTGTACAATTGGTGCTAGGCTGTTGTCGATTAAGTGCCCCACTATTAATGGGGTTATTGAGATGCTTGCAGCGCCTCATGACGAACAGAGTGTCAAAGACGATAGCTGTTACATGGGGGCGACCTGCGGTTTGGTATGTAACCGCATAGCGAATGCAGCCTTTACGATCGACGAAAACCATTATGAATTGCAGGCTAACAATGGCAATAACTTGTTGCACGGTGGTGCCGAAGGGTTGTCGACGCGCTATTGGAATATCGAGAGTGCCAGTGACTCGACCGTAGTGTTTACTGTGGCTGTTGGCGATCTGCAAGATGGCTTTCCGGGTAATAGGCAAATTAGTGTTACTTATAGCATTGTCGATGACCTACGTTTACAAATTGATCACAGTGTTGTCAGTGATAAGAAAACCCCTGTCAATCTAACTAACCATGCGTATTTTCATCTGGGTGAGAATGATATTTCTACACTTCAACTGCAATTGCTAGCAGACAAGTTTTTAGAAAGAAATGATGATGGCATACCGACAGGGCGATTAGTTGATACTGACGAAGTGGGCTACGATCTGCGGTGGCCGGTATCGGTAAATAGTTTGTTGATTCAGAATAAATACCCTCAGATGCATCAAGAAAAAGGGGTTGATCATTGTTTTGTGCATGGTCAGCACGCTTTTAATAAAGCAGTGGCTGAGTTGAGATCAGCGAAACATTCGGTGACTTTAAAAGTTTATTCTGATCAGCCTTGCTTACAGGTATACACAGGTAAGTTTTTAGAGGGCGAGTTTAAACCCTATCAAGCGATGTGCCTTGAAAGCCAAGGGTATAGCGATGCCGTTAATCACTCGCACTTTGATTCGGTTTTACTTGAGCCAAATCAAAAGTACGAGCATAGAGTTGTGTATCAATTTGTTAATGATTAACGGGCAAATTGTTTAAAGAATAGGTAGTTGTTTAGGTCTTGGGCTTTTTGCGAAAAGCTCATGCCTAACTGCATTAAGCGGGCGTCGTAGCGATAGTGTCTCGCCTTTCTCTTTAGTGCCTTAATTGCTATAGCGGTGTCACCCGTGGCGTCAAGTGCTAACGCATACAGATAAAAATACTGTGTTTCATTGGGTGCCAGCTCTACGGCTTTTTCAAATAGTGCGATTGAGTCTACTCGCAAACCAGCTCTAATTAAGCGCATGCCTTCGGCATATCTCAACGCAGCAGATACGTTATTTGTGCTAATGCCCAGCGCTAGTGTTTTCTGCTCATCACTTAGGTTACCAACCTGTCGGTAAGCCTCAGCAAGATTGATATAGCTTGCATCAAAATAAGGGTCTACTTTAATAGCATCTTGTAGCGCAGCTATTGCTTGTGTCTCGTCTTGACGTTTTGATGCTGCAAGGCTTCTATTTAGATTGCCTTCTCCGCGCCAGCTACTTACTTGATTGGCTAAATCGTATTCTGCAAAGGCTGATGAAGAGGCATCTATTTGATCGTAAGCGGTTAGTTCTAGCAAGTGCTCTGCTGCAGCTACTCGCACTGCCTTTACCTCATCTTGCAGCAGCTGCCTGTAGCCTTTAAGTCGCTCCTGCGGTGAAAGAAGCTGGCCAAGTTTTGCCGCGCTTAAGCGAATAAGAGCGTTCGGATGTGTCACGAAAGCTGCTATTTGACTATCTGATAGTGTGTCGGTGGCTAAATTCGCCATTGATAGCACCGATGCTTGTTTGATCGGCGGTAGATCGTTGTTTCGGGCAAGGGATAATAATTGTGATAACGGCAAGTATTGTTGATGCATTAGTTGCATGTACTGCTGTTCAGCACTGCTTGCAGCAGGGGGGCGGCCATACCATTGTTTAACTGTGTTCGCTGCCCATTGGTTGCTTTCTTCTTGGTGACATTTATTGCAGGCGTTAGGGGTATCAAAGGCTGCTGATAAATGAGGGCGTGGAATACTGAAGCTATGATCACGGCGATCATCAACGCCCATATAGGTTGTTTCAGGCATGTGGCAGCTAACGCACTGGGCGCCAGTGCTATCTAATGCGTGATTTAAATGCTCTGGCTTTTGGTACTGATTGGCGTCATGGCACTGCAGGCAGAGACCATTGCCTTCGATCTTTGGCTTCATCGTATGAGCATCGTGGCAATTCATACAGGTAACGCCAGCGTTATACATTTTGCTTTGTAAAAACGACCCGTAAACGTAAACCTCTTCTTTGATTTGCCCATCAGCGTGATACATCGGTGGTGCAAGTAGGGTAGGGGTAAATTGATCCATGTATTGGCTGCTTGGATCAATGCCGTCGGTTAGTGGTGATCTAAGCGAGTGGCAAGCAAAACAGGTTTCCATTGCATCGGTATCGGCCGGTTCTATAAGTGTGGCCACCTTGTCATTGGCCGAGCGTTGCCAAAGGCCAGCAGAGCGGGTTATTGCGTCAGCTGCGTGCGGTGATAGAGATTTGCTGCCGTTGCTGCTTGCTTGAGTAGTGCCGTCGTGAAGCTGCTTAGTATTGGTGTGACACGAGGCACAGCCGACGTTGATATTGTCGTAGGTTGTATCAAAACTAAGACTGTCGATATCAAAATTGCGCTTAAGCCCATCTGAGTGGCAGTCGGCACACATGCCGTTCCAGTTTTGCAGTGGCTGCTGCCAGTGCAAGCGATCATTGGGTTGAATATCTTCGGTATCGTATATCGGGTACCATCGCTGGCCGCCTTCTTCTTTGCTGCGGCTATCCCAGGCGAACGGAAACACCTGCATGCGATCGCTCTTTGTTTTTATTAGATACTGCTGAAGAGGATAGTGACCAAAGACGTAATCTACTTTGTAGGTAGAGGTCTTATCTTGTTCGGTAAAATCGATAAAGAACGCTGATTCTTTTTTATAAAAGCGGGCGGTTTGACTAAAGTGTGAGACCCGTGTGTCGCCAAAGTCGCCCAATACGGTATTACTTGTAGCGACGGCCATGGCTTTGGCGTGATCAGATTTAAGCCATTTTGATACTTGATCTTGGTGGCAGCCTACACAGTTGTCGCCATTTGAGGCATGACTAATCTGTGTGAGGATAAGGAAGCTGCCAACAAAAAGGGCCAGCAAAGCTGCAGCCCTAGTTGGTGTTGCGGCAAATCTATTTATTGTTAGCATGCCGTAGTTCACCATGATGTTACGCGTTGATTAACGTTAACAGTTTTTCAGTGTGTAAAGCCACTTCGTCAGCACCATTTTTCGACTCGACGTTTAGGCGAACTAAGGGCTCGGTATTAGACTTACGTAGATTGAAACGCCATGAGCCCATGTCTAAACTGATACCGTCAAGTCTTTCTACAGAGTTTGCACCTGCTTTATATACACCTTCAACCGTTGCGATAGTCGCATCAGCGTCTACTACTTTGGTGTTGATCTCGCCACTACAAGCAAATGCGGCTACTCGCTCGCCCACAATGCTAGATAGTGATTCATTGCGTTCACTAATCAGTTCGATCATTAATAGCCAAGGAATCATGCCGCTATCGCAATAGGCAAAGTCTCTAAAATAATGGTGAGCACTCATTTCGCCGCCGTAAACAGCGTCGCGCTCGCGCATAATCTTTTTGATAAACGAATGGCCGCATATACTTTCAACGGCTTCGGCATTAAAGTCTTCACAGATCGCCTGGGTGTTCCAAATAAGACGGGGGTCGTGAACGATTTTGGCGTCATTGTCGCCTTTGCGCAAAAACGCTTCAGCCAACACGCCAACGATGTAATAGCCGTCGATAAATTCGCCTTTCTCGTCGAAGAAGAAACAGCGGTCAAAGTCGCCGTCCCACGCTAGACCAAGATCAGCATTATGTTTTTTAACAGCATCAGCAGTGATTGCTTGCTGGTCTAGTAGCATAGGGTTAGGAATGCCGTTCGGAAAGCTACCATTGGGCTCATGATTTATCTTGATCATTTCGATCGGTAAGAACTGCTCGATCGCGTCAATGGTTGGGCCAACAGCGCCATTGCCGGCGTTTACTACTACGCGCAAGGGTTTTAATTTATTGGTATCAACGTAGCCCATTAGGTGTCTAATATATTCACCTGAAAAGCTGCTGCGGTAATAGGCGCCGCGGGTGGCAGAGTTTACTTCAGCAAAATTTTTATCAAGAATTTGCTGTTTGATTTGCTCAAGGCCGTCTGCAGCGCTGATTGGCTTAGAGCCTTCGCGTACTAATTTTAGACCGTTGTAATCGATGGGATTATGGCTTGCGGTAACCATAATGCCGCCGTCAAAGGCCTGGCCTGATACAGATTCAACAAAGGCTGTGGCGTGGTAAATCTCTTCAGTACCGCATAAGCCGATGTCGTAAACATCAACCCCTTCATCCCTCAAGCCTTGGGCTAAGGCGCTTTTTAGGGCTGGCGAGGTAATACGAGCATCAGAGCCCACAACCACACGACTAATACTACCGGCTTCGCCGCGATACCAGCACGCGTAGGCTCTGCCTACCCAGTAGGCAAATGATTCGGTGATTTCAGAGCCCAGTTGGCCGCGAATATCGTAAGCTTTAAAAGCGCTCACAAAGCTTGAATTAGGAAAATCGTACATGCTTTTTGAATACTTCTTGTAGTTACTTCATGTAGTGATGCCGAGCGGCAATTGTTAGCTGACGGTAGTTTATCACAGGCCTATGCACCGCCTGTAGCTACAAATGTGAAATAGTTGCGATGGTGCAATCTTGTACTGACTGCTTAAATCAGTATTATACGCACCACTCGCATCGCGAGACCAACTGTGGGTCGTTAGCTCAGTTGGTAGAGCAGTTGGCTTTTAACCAATTGGTCACTGGTTCGAATCCAGTACGACCCACCACTATTCAGGCGTCATAGCCTAAGACTAAAGCCCCGCAGCGAAAGCCTCGGGGCTTTTTTCGTTCTGATCAGTGCCTATTCGTACCGAGTAGGGTATTGGTAACCCGTTTAGTGTTGCAACTTGGTACCGGTATTTCTTGATTAAGCGACAGTTTGCGCGGTGATGCTTAATGTTTTGTTTCGCTAACTCTGGCGCGTAGCTTTCAGAAACCGATATGCACGACTGAACTCGCCCACTTTCATCAATAATCGCTTCATAATTGCCACTGCCCTGTAATGGCTTAGAAGGTGGTTTGCTGGGTTCAACACCCCTCAATAGAGCTAAGCGTTGCTCA
Organism: uncultured Pseudomonadales bacterium; assembly: GCA_947503335.1. GTDB lineage: Bacteria > Pseudomonadota > Gammaproteobacteria > Pseudomonadales > CANNCY01 > CANNCY01. The sequence goes on from CANNCY010000001.1 coordinate 223,855, forward strand.
GCATAGGCCAATTCTAGCTCGATCATATTGTAGGCTTGGTGTAATAGCGCCCAGCATAGTTGATTAACAAGGTTAGGCGAGTATTTACGCTTAGACTTTCTTGCTGCCTGCTTTGCTTGCTCAATTACTTGTTCGCCTATAGACGCTGCTCGCTGTTTGTCTTGAAGCAATAAGGCGACTGTGCCGCTAATGTTGTCTAGCTCGAACTTTGTGTCGATATAGGCGAGTTCTTCGGCAACTAAGCCAGCGTTTGCCTTATAGATCGCTTGGTGATGATTGGGTTGATCGTCGACATGCGCTGGCGCCGAGCACTGAAACGCCGCCTGAACCAAAGGCTTTACAGGGTCTTCGGTGGCATAGGGGTCTGTTAGTACCAACATCATTGAAAGCAATAGACTGGTCATCGACGTGTCCGTAATCTCGATACATTTACCCTAGCAAAGCAATTGACTGAGCCATATGGTACTCGTCTTAGAACTAGTTCTACTTAACGAAAAAAGGGGCCGAGGCCCCTTTTTGTAATGTGAGTTGTTATCAACTGAGCATAGTTACTTATCTCTAAAGCTACCCATTGATAATACTTTGGATTTTGTATACTTGGGTGCGCCTTCGTAGTTTGGGGGTAAGATGAAAGTGACTTTCGCCGTTACAGGATATTCTGAAACAACTGAAGAAATAGCACCTCGTTTATATTGAGAGCAGATGCGTTTGGCGAACGGCTTAAGGTCTGTCTCTGATACTGATGTGTTGTTCTCGTCAAAGCGACAGCTTTCAATTTTGCCATTTTCAGAGGCAGTAATTTCGAAACTAAACTCGCCTCTAGGAGCCATCTTGTACAAAGACTTCGGCCAAACCGCAGGGCGTTGCTGCACGGCTACACTATTACTATCGAGTAAAATAAAGGCATCGGTGGGGTTGTGGTTCAGTTCGACGCGGTTGTAGGCCATCTTGAGAACATCATTGCAAGTAGCCGCAAGACTCTTTGCTTTTGAGCTTTCTGCAAGCTTGTCATCTCGCTGCTCAAGTAGCTTCTGGCCATACGCCGCAGTGCCCTCTTCATCCATCATCAAAGCCAGAGTATCGCTGTACCCTTTGATTTCATAACGTGATTCAATTTGTGCAACCAAATTTTGAGCGTATGTGGCAGTGCGATTTAAATAGGCTTGCTCTTCGGCAGTAAAGTCTTGCTGCGCTTTAGAGGGAGCCGAACAGGCATAGGCGTACTTAATTAGATCAGATTCATAGACTTGGGTGTCTAAAGCTGGCGATGGAGTAATCGCCATCATCAATGCAGATACAGCTGACAGAGTAATACTCATACCTAAGTTCCTTTTAGTTCAGTTGTCTAGTCAATTTAGTTGCCTTAGCTGCTCAATGCAAATCATTTCTATTTAAATGTATCGCACTGCCCAATATCACTCGCCTGCATGCCAGTTCGCAACCATTTTTGGCGCTGCGCTGATGAGCCATGAGTAAAGGCATCGGGCCTAACCACTTGGCCTGCTTGCTGCTGCAGGTGGTCGTCGCCAATTGCGGCAGCGGTTTTCATGCCCTGTTCTAGGTCGCCAGGTTCTAAAAACTGTTCTCGACGGTTGGTTTCGGCCGCCCACAGCCCAGCAAAGCAATCAGCTTGCAATTCAAGGCGCACCGATAACGCATTCTTTTGCGAAGGGTTAGCGGCCTGTTCAGCCCGCATTTTCTTTTCGATTCCCAAAAGGTTTTGAACGTGATGGCCTACCTCGTGCGCAATCACATAGGCTGCGGCAAAGTCGCCACCACCGCCGTAGCGTTGCTTCAATAGGTTAAAGAATGACAGGTCTAGATAGACCTTTTGGTCAGCGGGGCAATAGAAAGGGCCCGTTTGCGCTTGCCCCGTACCACAGCCGGTTTGCGTCATGCCACGATATAGCACCATTTGTGGTGCGCGGTACTGAGCGTTGTGGCGGGCGAATATGGCTGCCCAGCTGTCTTCGGTTTTGGCGAGTACTGCCCCGGCTAATTCGTGCCAGTAAGCTTGTTCTGAGGTTTCGTTGACTGGGCCGTCGCTGACTTGAGGTGTGCCGCCGCCTAGTAACTGGCCGATATTGCCGCCAGTAAAGAAATAAGCACCCACAAGCACCACGATAATGCCGGTGATACCAAATTTTCGGCCTACTAAATTGAGAATGAGCATCAGCGCGCCACTGCCGCCTCGGCTCATCGATTGCCCGCGTCGATCGTCGATGTTGTCGCTGCTTCGGCTACCTTTCCAACGCATTGTCGTCACCTTTAATAGATTTCTCATAAAAGTGTAGACCGCGCAGTGAGCAAATGTGTATTTGGTGATTGTTGTCAAAGGCGTAGCGTTCGGGTACAACAGGTGTATGGAAATCCCAATGTCTCTAGTAGCCGGCTCTCTATCGGGCGTCGGTCAACACTCGCCCATTGCGCAGCGATGTCTTCAACAAGCTGATGTCGATTTGCAGGCAGCAGCCGTTAGTTTCGCACAGTTTGCGCAATTACAGTCGTCGCTTTGGCAGGCTCTAAATGATGAAGGCGGTGGTTTTTTAAATCGCCCAATGCCTATCGGCTCTTTTTCATTGCTATGCCACGCGATTATAGGTGCACAGACGTTGGGCGAGGCGCTAGGGCGTCTTCACCGTTTTATGCCGGTGTTGGCAGACGAATTAAATCTTGATGTCAAAGTGCAAGGCGATCAGGCAATGCTAATGATCAATTATGATTGTCAGGGTGATTTTGATGCACGCTTTTTTATTGTCTCAATGGCAACGCTGTGGTTGCGTTTAAGTTGTTGGCTGGTCGACAGGCCCCTGTTGGTTCAACGAACAGAATTTGCCTTTAAGGAACCTGATTTTGGTAACGAACTACCAATGATCTTTGCAACCGAAGTGCAGTATATGAGACCCGCTAATCAACTAGTGTTTGATCGAGAGGTGCTTAATTTACGTATTAGGCAAGATCAAAATAGTCTGACTAGTTTTTTACGGTCAGCGCCTATGTCATTGCTAACTCGCTATCGACGCGATGAATCATTTTCGGCCAAGGTGCGAGCTGCAATTCGTGAGTTGGTAGAGCAGGGTGACTCGCTAGATACCATACACGTCGACGATATTAGCGAGCGCTTGCAGACACCGGCCCATACATTGCGTAGGCGATTGCGCGACGAACAAACTAGCTTTCAATCGATACGAGATAGTTATCGCCGAAGCCTAGCCATTAAGTGGCTAGAAACGGGCGACTTTAGCCTTGCTGACATTGCTGATCGATTAGGCTTTAGTGAACCCGCTGCATTTACACGCGCCTTTAAGCGGTGGACGGGTAGCGCGCCAGGGCAGTATCGTCTAAAAACACAGACCGTTGAGTAGAAAATCATATACTATGAGGTGACCAATGCTTTCTTTGATGTTTGCTTTACAGGCGCTGACAGAAGTAGAAGATATACCTTGTAATAAACAGCCCTATCCTGAAATTACCAACGTTGAGGCTCAGTTTCAGCGAATGAGTTTGCCTACTAGAGCTAGTGCCGTGCAGATTACGGGCCCCACTAGTGCAAATAATTATTTTGTACAAACAGTACTGCTAGATTATAACGATGGTTCGGGGCGATTTGAGATAGTGCACCCCAAAAAGCACGAGCCAACATTTAGTGTTGTCATTGACGATACGATTATTAATTTAGAAAAAGCAGATCTGTCGGTTACCTACGCTCATTGGTCAAATAAGTGCTTCAAATCGCACGCGTTGCTGCCGATCAAAACAACGAAATTATAACGCTATTAAAGGTGTTTGGGCACTTTGTTCATCGCGGTCAATCATCTGTTCATCAGGGTCATAGGCCAACCTAAGCTCGCTCAGTAATCTAGAGATATCACTAAAAGAGGATCTCTAGATGAGCGAAGCCTACATCTATGACGCCATTCGTACACCCCGAGGTTTGGGTAAGGCGAAGGGCGCACTTCACGAAGTTAAGCCAGTAACCCTTGTTGCTGATCTACTAAACCACCTTAAAGACCGCAATAAGTTTGATACGGCATCAGTAGACGATATTGTGTTGGGCTGCGTATCGGCGGTGGGCGATCAGGGTGCCGATATAGCTAAGACCGCACCGCTATTAGCGGGGTGGGATGATGATGTCGCCGGAGTAACCCTTAATCGCTTTTGCGCATCTGGTCTTGAGGCGGTTAACTTGGCTGCAATGAAGGTGCGCTCTGGTTGGGAGCATCTTGTCGTTGCTGGCGGTGTTGAATCTATGTCGCGCGTTAAGATGGGCAGTGATGGCGGTGCCTGGGCGATGGACCCAGAAACCAATTCAAAAACTGCCTTTGTACCTCAGGGCATCGGCGCTGATCTTATTGCTACCTTAGACGGATACTCTCGCGAAGAGGTAGATGCCTTTGCTGTGCGTTCGCATCAGCGAGCCGCTGACGCCTGGCAGCGGGGTGTTTACGACAATATGGTGATTCCAGTTACTGATCGTAATGGTGTGACCATCTTAGACCGTGACGAGCTTATTCGCCCTGACGCTTCGCAAGATTCATTAGGCGCATTGAATGCCTCATTCGCCGGCATGGGCGAGATGGGCTACGACCGTGTTGCTCGCTCGCGTTACCCACAGGTTGAAGAAATTAACCACGTACACACACCGGGTAACTCGTCAGGTATCGTCGATGGTGCCGCCCTTGTATTGGTGGGCTCAAAAGAGGCGGGCGAAAAGTTTGGCCTAACCCCTAAAGCACGTGTGGTAGCTACCGCATTGGTAGGTACCGACCCTACCATTATGTTAACTGGCCCTGCGCCAGCTGCACGCAAGGCGTTGGCTGCGGCAGGCATGACCATTGATCAAATTGATCTGTTTGAAGTTAACGAAGCCTTTGCATCGGTTGTGATGCGTTTTATGAACGAGATGAATGTTGACCCTAGCATCGTCAATGTAAACGGTGGCTCTATTGCTATGGGCCATCCCTTGGGTGCCACTGGCGCCATGATCATTGGCAATCTCGTTGAAGAGTTACACGCCCGTGATTTGCGTTATGGGCTAGCAACCCTTTGTGTGGGTGGCGGTATGGGTATCGCAACCATTGTTGAGCGAGTTTAGGAGAGCACTATGAACAGTATTCAATTTGATTTGCGTAGTGACGGTATCGTTCATTTAACGCTTGATAACCCAACAGCCTCTAGCAACCTAATGAATCGTGCATTTACGCAAGATTTTCTTGATTTGGTTGAAACCCTTAAAGCAGTTGAATTTAAAGGGGTGGTAATCACCTCAGCTAAGAAAACCTTTTTCGCTGGTGGCGATCTTAAAGAGCTGATTGAAATTAATGACGACAACGCAGCCGAAAGCTATCACGGCACTCAAAAGCTAAAGCAAGCTATGCGTTGGTTAGAAACCTGCGGTAAGCCGGTTGTTGCCTGTATTAATGGTGCCGCGCTAGGTGGTGGTTGGGAACTCGCCCTTCATGCTCAGCATCGTATTGCGCTAAAACAAGGTGTAGTTATTGGCTTGCCTGAAGTAACCCTAGGCTTATTGCCTGGCGGTGGTGGTGTTGTGCGTATGACCCGCTTAATGGGTTTACAAAATGCGATGCCATACTTGTTGCAAGGCAAGCAGATTAAATCAGCTAAGGCCCATGAACTTGGCTTGATTCATGCGTTAGCCGATTCGGCTGAAGAGATGTTCGAGCAGGCCATCAGTTATATCAACAGTGCCGAGTTGCCCGCAGCGCAGCCTTACGATGTAAAGGGCTATAAGGTGCCTGGTGGTACGCCAAGCCACCCGTCAATGGCGATGATGTTGCCGATAGCTCCTGCCATGTTACGCGCGCAAACCAAAGGTGTGATGCCTGCCCCTGATGCAATTTTGGCGGTAATGGTTGAAAGCTTACAGGTAGATGTTGATGCAGCTTTACGTATCGAATCGCGCTACTTTATTGAGTTAGCTAAGGGCAATGTAGCCCGTAATATGATCAGCGCCTTTTGGTTTCAGCTTAATGAAATTAAGGCAGGTGCGTCGCGACCAAGTGGCTATGAGGCGACCCAGTTTAAGCGAGTGGGTATCTTAGGCGCTGGCATGATGGGCGCAGGTATTGCCTACGCTGCTGCAACTAAGGGTGTTGAAGTAGTGCTATTTGATGTCAATCAAGAGGCCGCTGATAAAGGCAAGGGCTATAGCGAAAAGCTGATGGCTAAGCGCCTAAGTCGTGGTCGTGCTACTGAAGAAAAGGTGGCACAGGTTTTAGAGCGTATTACGGCTACCGATGACGTAGCTGCGATGCAGGGTGTCGATCTAGTCATTGAAGCCGTGTTTGAAGATCGTAATGTGAAAGCCGATGTGACTAAGCGAGTGCTTGAGCAAACGGGTGACGGAATAGTGTTTGCTTCGAACACTTCAACGCTGCCGATTACAGGCTTGGCGCAAGCCTCTTCAAGGCCTGATCGATTTGTAGGTATGCACTTTTTCTCACCCGTCGACAAGATGCCTTTAGTTGAGTTAATTCGTGGTGAACAAACCAGCGATGAAACCTTGGCTGCTGCCTACGACTTTGTGATGCAAATTGCGAAGACACCTATTGTGGTTAACGACAGTCGTGGTTTCTTTACCTCTCGTGTATTTGGTACCTACACCAAAGAAGGTATGAAGATGCTAGCCGAAGGCGTGCCAGCGGCAATGATCGAAAATGCCGCGTACGAATCAGGTTTCCCTGTAGGGCCGTTAGCGGTAACTGACGAAGTGAGCTTGACGCTGGTTGATCGCGTTCGTACCCAAACTATTAAAGATGCAGAGGCGGCTGGTCAAACATATCCGCGTGGTCTTAACGATGATGTAATTGACTTTATGCTGGCCCAAAATCGCGCGGGTAAAGCAGCGGGCGCAGGCTTTTACGAATATGTCGACGGCAAGAAAAAACTTTGGCCTGGGTTAGATGAACAGTTTGGTAACTCGCCCATCGATTTTACCGATGTGAAAGAGCGCTTGTTGTTCATTCAGGCGATCGAAACTGTTAAGTGCATCGACGAGAACGTGATCATGGCGGTACGTGATGCCAACTTAGGTTCGATTATGGGGATAGGGTTCCCGCCTTGGACCGGCGGCGTAATGCAATACATTAATCAATACGGATTGCGCGAGTTTGTATCGCGTGCTGAACAATTAGCCGCCAAGTATGGTGATGATTTTAACGTACCCGCAAGCTTAGTAGAGCGCGCAGAAATGAATAAGGAATTTAGCGATGAGTCTTGAAATTAAACGTAAACTTTTTGATAGCGATCACGAACAGTTTCGCGCAATGGTGCGAAAGTTTTTACAAGAAGAAGCAGATCCACATCGTGAAGAGTGGGAGAAAAATGGCCAAGTTAGCCGCGAAATATGGAAGCGTGCTGGTGAGCTTGGTCTGTTATGCCCGGGTGTGCCCGAGGCATTTGGCGGAGTAGGTGCCGACTTTAGATACAACGCCATCGTAGTAGAAGAAACAGCGCGCTGTACTGTATCGGGTTTGGGTTTTGGTTTGCATTCTGACATCGCCGTGCCCTATATCTTGGCCTATGGCACAGAAGAGCAAAAAGATCGTTATTTGCAGGGTTGTATCGATGGTTCAATCATTACGGCTATAGCAATGACAGAGCCAGGTACCGGTTCTGATTTGCAGGGCGTAAAAACTCGCGCAGTAAAAGATGGCGATGAGTATGTCTTAAATGGTTCTAAAACCTTTATCACAAACGGGCAAATGGCAGACCTTGTCATCGTTGTGGCAAAAAGCGGTGAAGAAGAGGGTGCTAAGGGCGTAAGTCTGTTCTTGGTAGAGGCTGGTACCCCCGGTTTTGAAAAGGGCAAAAACCTAGAGAAGATTGGTCTTAAAGCCCAAGATACCTCAGAGCTATTTTTCGATAACGTGCGCATCCCAGCGTCTAACCTGTTGGGTGAAGAGGGCATGGGTTTTATCTACCTCATGCAAGAACTCGCCCAAGAGCGTTTACAGGTTGGTTTGATTGCTGTTGCTGGCGCAGAGACGATTCTTGAGCACACCGTAAACTATGTGAAAGAGCGCAAAGCCTTTGGTCGTACAATTTCAAGTTTTCAAAATACTCAGTTTAAGTTGGCAGAGCTGTCGGCGATGGTTACGCAGGCACGTATCTTTGCCGATCACTGTTTAGAGCTACATCTAACGAAAGAGTTAGATCAGGTGATGGCGGCCAAGCTGAAACTGATGACAACTGAGATGCAGTGCAAAGTAATTGACGAGTGCTTGCAGCTACACGGTGGTTACGGCTATATGTGGGAGTACCCAGTAGCCCGTGCCTTTGCTGATTCGCGAGTGCAAAAAATCTATGCTGGCACCAACGAAATTATGAAACTGATTATCGGTAGAACGCTGGTTCAATAACTTATGACAAAAAGTATTACAGGGGGCGTTATGCCCCTTTCTGGTTTAAAGGTATTAGACTTTACGACGCTATTACCGGGCCCTTACGCGACTCAGTTACTTGCCGACATGGGGGCCGAAGTAACGCGTGTTGAGTCGCCCACTCGCCCCGATTTGTTAAAGTTTGTGCAGCCACAAATTGACGGTCAATCGGCCGCGCATCTAGCCATTAATCGAAACAAAAAAGCTATTGCAGTTGATCTTAAATCGCCTGAGGGTATCGAGCTTGTCAACAAGCTAGTAGCCGATGCCGATATATTGATTGAGGGTTTTCGCCCCGGTGTAATGCAACGGCTAGGTTTGGGTTATGACGATTTGGCGAGTTTAAACAGCCGCTTGATCTATTGCTCTATCACCGGCTTTGGGCAAACTGGCGAGTTGGCAAAGCGGGCAGGGCACGATATCAATTATCTCGCCTTGTCGGGTTTGGCCAGTTATGCGGGTACTCAACAAACTGGCCCAACGCTATCAAGTTTTCAAATCGCCGATATTGCCGGCGGGTCGCACCATGCGGTGATGGCGGTTTTGGCGGCAGTCATTGAACGTTATTCGTCTGATAAAGGCCAGTATTTAGATATCAGCATGACCGATTGTGCATTAGCGCTAAATACCATCAATGGTGCCAATCACTTGGCGGGGGCCGCAGCACCAACGCTAGGTGAAGATATGTTGGCGGGTGGCAGCTTTTACGGGTACTACCAAACTAGTGATGAACGCTATCTAAGTGTTGGTAGCCTAGAACCGCAGTTTTTTACGCAGTTATTGTCGGCGTTGCAGCTAACCGCTTATATCGACAATCCGATGTTGGCGTTAGAGCAGCCCCAGCAGTTGACCCATGAAATAGCCGAGACCATAGCTAGTCAGTCGTTAGAACACTGGCAATCAGTGTTTACAGCACTTGATTGCTGTGTCGAGCCGGTGTTGCATTTAAATGAAGCTGTTGCTCAAGCATGGGTAGCAGAGCGCAACATGCTTGTTGAGGTTGCATTGGCTGAAAATACCAAGGTAACTCAGTTGGCATCGGCAACCCCCTTTAAACGGGCTGAACATCAAGCTGGGCGTGCCTTAGGAGCTGATACGCATGCCGTACTGCGCCAGTACGGCTATACCAATGATCAGATAGAAATACTAACTGAAAAAGGCGTAGTGTTGTAACCTGTAGGGCGGGTTGAAACTGCTAAACTCGCCCCCATATAGTTGTATAGATTTAAATAATAGGTAAGCAACATGAAACAGCTAGATAAGTTTTACATCAACGGTCAGTGGGTTGCCCCATCTACCGACACTAAATTAGACGTTATCAACCCTGCTACTGAGCAGCCGGTTGCACAGGTTGCCCTTGGTGGCGAGGCCGATGTGAACGCAGCTGTTGCTGCCGCAAAAGAAGCGTTTAAAACTTATGGTTTTAGCACACGCGAAGAACGCATCGCGATCATGGAGCGCGTTGTTGAGGTTTACAAGCGTCGCTACGACGAAATGGCCGAAGCCATTCGTTTAGAAATGGGTGCCCCAAACTTTTTGGCCGCTGGCAGCCAAGCCGGATCAGGTCTAGGTCACTTAGAGACTGCTCTAGAAGTATTACGTAACTACGAATTTACCGAAACTGCGGGCGAGTCGACCGTGGTAAAAGAGCCAATCGGTGTATGTGGTTTGATCACCCCTTGGAACTGGCCTATCAACCAGATCGCTTGTAAGGTGGCTCCAGCTCTTGCAGTAGGTTGTACGATGGTATTGAAGCCAAGTGAAGTAGCGCCACTGTCAGGCTATCTATTTGCCGAGATGCTTCACGAAGCAGGCGTGCCAGCGGGCGTGTTCAACATGGTAAACGGTGATGGCCCAGGTGTAGGTGCGCCACTAAGTGCCCACAAAGACATCGACATGATGTCATTCACTGGTTCTACCCGTGCAGGCGTATTGGTAGCGCAGGCTGCAGCGCCAACGGTTAAGCGTGTAGCACAAGAATTAGGCGGTAAGTCGCCAAATATCGTACTACCAAGCGCTAACTTGCAAGAAGCGGTAGCGCGCAGTGTAGGCGAGATGATGTATAACACCGGTCAAAGCTGTAACGCACCATCACGTATGCTAGTGCCTGCCGAGAAAATGGCAGAAGCCGCTGCAATCGCCAAAGCGGCTGCAGAATCAGAAGTAACTGGCGACCCAGCTGCCGAAGGTACTACTTTAGGCCCAGTAGTCAGCGACGTGCAGTTCAATAAGATTCAAGGTCTGATTCAGGCGGGTATCGACGAGGGCGCAACCCTAGTTACCGGTGGTGTGGGCAAGCCAGAGGGTCTAGAAACTGGTTACTACATTAAGCCAACGATCTTTGCTGACGTTCGTAACGACATGACGATTGCTGCGGAAGAGATCTTTGGCCCAGTGATGGTGATGATCCCTTACAACAGCGTTGAAGAAGCGATCGACATTGCTAACGATACTGAATATGGTCTTGCTGGTTACATTCAGGGCGAAGACGCGACTGAAGTACGTTACGTAGCGAGCCGCATTCGCGCAGGTAACATCAATATCAACGGTCACGAAGGCTGTTTGCACACCCCGTTTGGTGGTTACAAGCAATCAGGTAACGGCCGCGAGTGGGGTGCCCACGGTTTTGATGATTACCTAGAGATCAAAGCACTGTCTGGTTTGGCAACGGTAGAGTAAAACCTAAGCAGGTAGGGTTAAATGAATTATAGAATTGAGCCCTACCAACTTAAGTATATCGAGCAGTGCCTAGCACTGTTCGATTGCAATTGCCCCACCTATTTTGCGTTTAACGAACGCGACGACTACCGCCAGTTTTTACAAACTCGCCCACCCCATTACCATCTTTATTTTCAAGACGACTCCCTTGTTGCCGCCTATGGCTTGATGATTGATTGTCATGCGCAGTGCTCGCGTATTCAGTGGATTATGGTGCGTGCCGATATGGCCGGCTCAGGCGTAGGGCGCATGATGATGAACACCGCCGTCGACGTGTCGATCTGCAATCAATTGACGCGAATTGAAATTGCCGCAAGTCAGCACTCGGCACCATTTTTTGAGCGCTTCTCAGCTAAGCAAATAGACTACGTTGAAAACGGCTGGGGCCCTGATATGCATAAAATCGACATGGTAATCAGTTTATAAAATGACAATCACACCGCAACAAGTAGAAGCATTTTTTAAAAGTGCATTTGAGGGCAGCGACCTTCAGGTAGCTGAATTGGGCGACGGCGGTGCAACATTGCGAAAGCCCATAGATAATACCAATTTGCGCCCCGGTGGCACCGTGTCGGGCCCGACACTATTTACCCTAGCCGATGCAGCGATCTATGCAGCTATTTTCGGCGAGTTGGGCATGGTTACACTCGCAGTAACTACTAATTTAAACATTAATTTTCTACGCAAGCCCGCCGCTGATAAGGCGATTATTTCTAAGTGTCAGTTAATTAAAGTGGGTAAGTCGTTAGTTGTAGGCGAGGTGTCACTTTATTCAGAGGGCGAAGATGCTGCAGTGGCTCACGCCGTGGGCACGTATTCGATTCCGCCTGAAAACCATAAATAATGGTCACAGTTATTGCGTCAGTAGACACCAAGAACCATAATGTATGAGATACCAATATGTAATACAGAGGTTTTCATGCCTAGAAATACTAGTGTCACGATTGGCAAACATTTCGAAAATTTCATTTCTGAGCAAATAGACGATGGCCGCTATAGCAGTGCTAGCGAGGTGGTTAGGGCAGGCTTGCGCTTACTTGAAGAGCACGAGGCCAAGGTTCAGAATTTGCGTAATGCACTTATTGCTGGTGAAGAGAGCGGGGTCGTCGAGTATAGCGCAGACCAATTTATAGAAAGTTTGGATAAGTGATTTGTGTAAATTCAAGCTGTCAAACGGGGCTGAAGCTGATCTGAGAGAGATTGCCGCTTATACTGAGCACAACTGGGGCGTGGAGAAGCGAAACGCATATGCCGCTGAATTCTTTAATACCTTTGCACAGTTGGCAATGAATCCAGGGCTTGCCCAGAGCGCTGATTCAATCAGGCAAGGCTATCGAAAGTACGTAAAAGGCAGCCATGTTATATTTTTCAAGGCTTTGGATAGCGGCTGCACTTTGATCGTTAGAATCTTACATAAGCGCATGGACGTAGATAGACAACTCGATAAGTAACCATGAACACCGTCACCCTAGACATCATCGCGTACCACCGCTCGCCCTTCGGCGAAAAGTTCGGTGCCCCTCGCCAGCCAGGTTTGGCGCCGGCGGTGGTATCGCAGCTGGTTCTTGAGCCTCCTTACAACCGCGCAGAAGCGCTAGAAGGTTTAGACGAAGTTAGCCACCTTTGGCTCGAGTTTGTGTTTGATCGCGTAAAACCCGAATCAACCAAACTTAGTGTTCGCCCGCCGCGACTAGGCGGCAATCAAAAGCTAGGAGTGTTCGCAACCCGCAGTACCCACCGCCCCAGTCGGCTAGGTTTGTCGGTAGTGGCAATGGATCATGTTGATAAAGAGAAGGGGATCATCCATATCAAAGGCGCTGATCTGATCGATGGCACGCCTATTGTCGATATCAAACCCTATGTACCCTATAGCGATGCGCGCCCCGAAGCTTACAACGAGATCGCAGATAAGGCGCCTGAGCTTATCAAAGTAGATGTATGCCCTAATGTGCTGTACCTTGCCGATCAGGTGCCGGGTGGCTTAGAGGCGATCAAGCAGATACTCGCCCAAGACCCAAGGCCTGCCTTTCATAACGATACGCGCAGCTATACCTTTAGCTATGGCGAGTTTGAACTGACCTTTATGCATGATGCTGATCAGGCTGTGAACCGGCTAACAGCCATTGAAGGTCGAAAGCCCAACGGTACAATTCCCTAGGGTAATAGGCTAAACCTGAATAAAATGGTCGCAAATATGTATTTAAGGAGCCGTCGTGGCTGAAATGACCGACCGCGATATTGTGCGTGCCCACTTGGCCGCCGAAAAGATCGCACCGCCTGAAAAGAAAGATCAGCAAGCGTTGATCGACGAGATCAAAACGCTGTTAGTTGAACGTGACGCAGTGATCGTGGCGCACTACTACTGCGACCCAGTAATTCAGGCATTGGCTGAAGAAACCGGCGGTTGTGTGTCAGACTCGCTAGAGATGGCCCGCTTTGGCGCCAAGCACGACGCCAGTAACCTAATCGTTGCGGGCGTAAAGTTCATGGGCGAGACCGCGAAGATTTTGACGCCAGAAAAGCGTGTGTTTATGCCAACACTCGAGGCGACTTGTTCGCTTGATATTGGCTGCCCACCAGAAGAGTTCACTAAGTTCTGCGACGAGCACCCTGACCGTACAGTAGTGGTGTACGCCAACACGTCAGCAGCGGTTAAGGCACGCGCAGATTGGGTAGTGACCTCATCGATCGCATTGAAGGTGGTTAAGCACCTAGAAGAAAACGGCGAAAAGATCATCTGGGCACCTGATAAGCATTTAGGTGGCTATGTAGCCAAAGAAACCGGCGTAGACATGTTGATGTGGGACGGCGCCTGTATCGTACATGACGAATTCAAAGCTCAAGCTCTGATCGACCTTAAAGCAGTGCATCCAGATGCTGCGATTCTGGTTCATCCCGAATCTCCCGCTTCGGTTGTCGAGATCGCTGATGCGGTAGGTTCAACTAGCCAGCTAATTGCAGCGGCTCGTGATCTGCCTAATCAAAAGCTAATCGTTGCTACCGACCGTGGTATCTTCTATAAGATGCAGCAGGCTGCGCCTGATAAAGAGTTTATTATTGCGCCTACTGCTGGTACCGGCGCAACCTGTCGCAGCTGTGCCCACTGCCCTTGGATGGCAATGAACCAGTTAGAGAACCTACTACACGTGCTTAAGCATCAAGACCAAGAGGTGTTTGTAGACGAAGAGTTGGGTAAGCGCGCAATGATGCCACTTAACCGCATGTTGCAGTTTCAGGCGGGCTAGTTAGGTCTGAAGTAGCAAAAAGAAAGGCGCCGATCGGGCGCCTTTTTTGTGTCTGCAGTTGCCAAAGGCTAAAGCTGCTGTAAGTCTCGCATCATCTTCATAGTGCTTTCTAGGCGAGCTTGAATACGCGAGCGCTCAATATAGTTGTCTTGGGCGAGCTTTAACGCAAGGCGTAAATGCTTGATCGACTGATCGAGCGCGCCTAGCAACAAGAAGTATTCTGCGCGGGCCTTGTGCACTTCAAGAATGTTGCCAGCCAAACCACTAACCTCAGCCTTTAGATACCAAAGGTGTTCGTTCTTTTGGTTGTAACGAATCAGTCGGTCAAGGATACGAAGCGAATCGGTGTACTTGCCCATGGCCATTAGGTTTTCTGCATGTAACACACTAAATGCAAGTGAGTGACCAGAACCTTGCGAAAGCGTTTGGTTGATGATTTGGTTTGACTCTTCGTAACGTTCTTGCTCTGCGTATAGATATGCTTGGGCGTGTTTGAATACCTGATTATTGGGTTCTGCTTGGGTGAGCTCGCTAACAATGGTTTGTGCTCGTTCCCAGTCACGTATACCAATGTAAGCTAAGCCTAGGCCGTATTTAATGGCAGTTTTGTGTTCGCCATCGCCCTCTAATTCGGCACGAAAACGTTGTACGGCCATACCGTGGTTCTTTTCGGTCAGATACTGAGCGCGCGTACGCATTAGCTGATAGGTTTCAGAGTCGCGTTTATCGCTTGCTGGTAAACTGCGAGCGCGAAGGCGCGCGTCTGAAATACGGTTCTCGGTTAAAGGGTGGGTTAACAGATATTCAGGTGGGCGTTTGCCGTAGTAACGATAGGCTCTGTGCATGCGTTCAAACATATCGCCCATTGATTGAGGGTCATATCCCGCTGCAGAAAGGGTACGTAAGCCTATTCGGTCAGCTTCTTGTTCGTTTTGACGGCTAAATTTTAGTTTGCTTTCAAGGGCTGCAGCCTGACTCGCCATCATGGCAGCCATACCTGCGTCACCATCGGCCGTGGCGGCGATCATAATACTGGCGAGCATCGCCGCAAGCATAGGAATCGATTGCTGCTTTTGCTTTTGCAGCGAGCGAATGTAGTGTCTCTGAGACAGGTGGGCAATCTCATGACCTACAACCGAGTTGAACTCGGCTTCGGTTTGCGCCGCTAAAAATAGGCCCGCGTTGATACCCATAACACCACCAGGAACAGCAAAAGCATTGATTGAGGTATCGTTAACAATAACTAATTCAATATGCTTATCGGTCAGTTCGCTGTGTACAGCTAATTTGTTGATCTGCTCTTTAGCATACTCGTAAAGCATCGAGTCGGTCAGTGTCGGCGCCTGAGCCCTAAACATACGTAGCCATATGTCGCCTAGCAGCTTCTCTTTTTCAGGAGACATTAAACCGCTAAGCGTGTCACCCATTTCGGGTAGCTTAATCTCTTTTTGCTGATGCCCCCACGCGCTGCTGTGCGAAACCGCCGTAGCGGCGATGCCTACGCCTAATGCAAGTGCAACAAAGGTTTTAAAAATTCTCATTCGATATCAACTAGTTAATGCACAGTCTTAGACGTCAGTGTGCCATATTAGTTCAACTGTAGCTATAAGCCCTTATTTGCTACTCTAGGCGGTAACAGAATAATGAGAACAGCTATGCAAACCGTAGATGCTACTGATTTAAAGTGCCCAATGCCGTTACTTAAAACGAAGCTCGCACTAGCCGATATGCAAACGGGTGAGCAAGTGCAGGTGGTGGCTACTGATATAGGTTCTACAAAGGATATTCCTAAATTCGTTGATCGAGCAGGGCACAAGCTTGTGTCGTTAAACGAACAGAATCATCGGCACTATTTTGTTATTGAGAAAGGCTAGTGTTGCCGTATCTAGGGCGCATCGCCTAAACTTAAGTGACGCAACAATAAACCCAATAAGAGTTCATTAACACATGCTTCAAGTTATCAAGGGATGGATCAATCGCTATTTTGGCGACGAAGAAACAGTGATGTTCGCTGTGCTGCTGCTAGCAGGCATGCTCGCAGTACTGTATCTGGGTAATATACTCGCCCCTTTGTTTGCTGCAGTAATCTTCGCTTTTATGTTGCAGGGTGGTGTAACTAGGCTTGAGCAGATTAGGGTTCCGCAAAAGATCGCTGTTTGGATTGTATTCTTGTTGTTTAGCGGTTTAATCGCCGTACTCATATTTGTAGTGCTTCCCCTTAGTTTTAATCAGGCAAAAGGCTTCTTAAACGAAGTGCCGGGGTTAGTGCAAAAGCTGCAAGCGCTAGTAGGTTCGTTGCCAGAGCGCCTGCCAGGCTTTGTGAATCAAGATCAGGTAGATGGCTGGATTGCGTCTGCGGGCAATGAAGTGGGTAAGATGGGTCAGGGGTTGCTGTCGTTCTCGCTAGCGTCGTTGCAAGGGCTTGTCACTGCCATGATCTATCTGGTGCTAGTGCCTATCTTAGTGTTCTTCATACTGAAAGACCGAGAGCAAATCCTCGCCTTTATCTCAACGCTATTGCCTGCTCATCGCCCTACAATGAATCGCGTAGCAACCGAAATGAATCTACAGATTGCCAACTACATTCGCGGCAAAGCAATAGAGATCTTTATCGTCGGTGTAACTAGTTTCATTACATTTTCGATAATTGGTTTAGATTACGCTGCGTTATTAGGTCTGCTAGTAGGTTTAAGCGTGGTTGTGCCCTACCTTGGTGCCGCACTGGTGACGATTCCGGTGCTTGCTGTAGGATTTTTACAATGGGGATTTAGTAACGAGTTTTACCTTTTAATGTTTCTGTACGGCTTGATTCAGTTTTTAGATGGCAACCTTTTAGTGCCACTATTATTTTCAGAAGCCGTTAACTTGCATCCTGTCTCGATTATCATGGCTGTGCTGTTGTTTGGCGGCATCTGGGGCGTTTGGGGCGTTTTCTTTGCCATTCCCTTGGCTACATTAATCAAGTCAATTTGGATGTCATGGCCTCGTAAAGAGCGATCTTTACCCACCTCTGAATAGCCTCGTTTCAAATAGTGTATTTGCAAAACGAATAGTGAAAATTGCAAAAATGGCCGTAGTTACCTAGTCGTGACTGGGTGGTTTTGTGTAGTATCACTACAAAAATTATGCCGCCCACAAAGCGGTATCTAAGAATCTATACTCTTAACATACACGCCCAAAACCTTATTGGGTGCTTGATGTAACAACATTTGGAGCCGCTTTACATGCGCGAAGATCTTGATCCACAAGAAACTCAAGAATGGCTAGATGCACTAGATTCAGTGCTGAAATACGAAGGTAAGGGTCGAGCCGCCCAGCTTTTAACTAAGTTGTACGATAAAGCATTTGCCGAAGGCATTAAGCCACCAGCGGCAATCACCACTCCTTATCGCAATACCATTGCTCCAGATCAAGAAAAGCGCATGCCGGGCGATCTGTTTGTTGAGCGCCGTATTCGTTCGATTATTCGTTGGAACGCATTGGCAATGGTTATGCGCGCAAACGATAACGATGAAGGCCTTGGTGGTCACATCGCTAGCTTCTCGTCGGCAGCTACGCTGTATGATGTAGGTTTTAACTATTTCTTTAAGGGCGATACCGACGAACAGCCGGGCGACCTTATCTACTTTCAGGGCCACAGTGCGCCGGGTATGTACGCCCGTTCGTACCTAGAAGGTCGTATAACCGAAGAGCAGATGGATAACTTTAGACGCGAGTCTGACGGTAAAGGTCTTTCTTCGTATCCGCACCCGTGGCTAATGCCTGATTACTGGCAGTTCCCGACTGTTTCTATGGGTCTAGGTCCGCTACAGGCGATCTACCAGGCTCACGTACTTAAGTACCAAACTAAGCGCGAGCTAGTAAACAACACTGGCCGTAAGGTATGGGCATTCTTGGGCGATGGCGAAACTGATGAGCCAGAAAGCCTAGGTGCGATCTCGCTTGCTGGTCGCGAAAAGTTAGACAACCTTATTTTTGTTGTTAACTGTAACCTACAGCGCCTTGACGGCCCAGTGCGCGGCAATGGCAAGATCGTTCAAGAACTAGAAGGCGTATTCCGTGGTGCCGGCTGGAACGTAATCAAGGTGCTTTGGGGTCGTCATTGGGACGCACTATTTGAAGCAGACGACAAAGGCTTGCTGCAGAAGCGTATGGACGAAGTATGTGACGGCGAGTTACAAAACTATAAGTCTAACGGTGGTGGTTATACCCGCGAACACTTCTTTGGTGCTGACCCAGAGCTAAAAGCGATGGTTGATCATCTAAGCGATGAAGACATCATGGCTCTAAACCGTGGTGGTCATGACCCATATAAGGTATATGCAGCCTACGCAGAAGCGGTAGCTCATACTGGTCAGCCTACTGTGATCTTGGCGCAAACCGTTAAGGGTTACGCGATGGGCGAGTCGGGCGAATCAACTAACGAAACGCACTCGGTTAAAAAGCTAGATGTTGACTCGCTAAAAGCCTTTAGAGATCGTTTTAACATTCCAGTCAGCGATACCGAACTTAAGAATGTTCCTTACTACAAGCCTGCTCCAGATAGCCCTGAAATGGTCTACATGAACAAGGCGCGTGAGCAGCTAAACGGTTATCTACCAGCTCGTCGTACAGAGTATCAGCAGTTAACAACGCCACCGCTAAGCATGTTAGATAACATCTTGGCCGGAAGTAGTGGCCGTGAAATCTCAACCACGATGGCGTTTGTACGTATTCTTTCTACCCTTGTTCGCGATAAAGAAGTGGGCAAGCGTATTGTGCCGATTGTTCCTGACGAAGCCCGTACTTTTGGTATGGAGGGTATGTTCCGTCAGCTAGGTATTTACTCCTCTGTTGGTCAAAAATACACCCCGCACGATCGTGATCAGATCATGTGGTACAAAGAAGACGAGAAAGGCCAGATTCTAGAAGAAGGTATTAACGAAGCGGGTGCAACTGCGGCTTGGTTAGCGGCAGCTACGAGTTATGCGAATAGCAACTACCCGATGATTCCGTTCTATATCTTCTACTCAATGTTCGGTTTTCAGCGTGTTCACGATCTATGTTGGGCAGCAGGTGACTCGCAAGCCCGTGGTTTCTTGATCGGTGCTACTGCTGGTCGTACCACGCTAAACGGTGAAGGTTTGCAGCACCAAGATGGTCACAGCCATATCTTGGCGGGCACTATCCCTAACTGTGTTTCGTACGACCCAACCTATGGTTACGAGCTAGCAGTGATTATTCAAGACGGTATGCACCGTATGTATGACCTTGGCGAGAACAAGTTCTATTACATCACTGCCATGAACGAGAACTACGAGCAGCCTGCGATGCCTAAGGGTGCTGAAGAGGGCATCATCAAAGGTATGTATGCGCTTAAAGAGCACAAAGGTGAGCACGGTGTTCAGCTAATGGGTAGCGGTACGATCTTACGCGAAGTTGAAAAAGCCGCTGAAATCTTAGAAAGCGATTACGGTATTGGTTCTACCGTATGGAGTGTAACTAGCGCTAACGAATTGCGCCGTGACGGTCTAGATGTTGACCGTTGGAACCGTCTAAACCCAACCGCAGAACAGCGTGTACCCTATATGACTTCTCTATTAGAGAAGGCACAAGGCCCAGTGGTTGCAGCAAGCGATTACATGAAGCTGTACTTTGATCAGCTTCGCGATTTTGTGCCTAACCAATACGTTGTACTAGGTACCGACGGCTTTGGTCGCAGTGACACGCGTAAGCGTTTGCGCGAGCACTTCGAGGTAGACGCGGCGAACGTTGTGGTCGCGACACTTACCGCACTAGCACGTGATGGCAAGGTAGAGCAGAAAGTAGTGGTTGATGCCATTGCTAAGTTCAATCTAGACCCTAACAAACCTAACCCTGTAGATCTTTAAGGAGCCGTTCAGATGCATAACGAACTAATCCCAGATCTGGGTGGTGCAGAAAACGTAGACGTAATCGAAGTGTGCGTAGCTGCGGGTGACACCGTTGCAATCGACGACCCGATTATCGTGTTAGAAACTGATAAGGCGAGTTTAGAAGTTCCGGCTACTGTTGCCGGTGTTATTAGCGAGCTAAAGATTAAAGTTGGCGACAAGGTTAACGAAGGCGATTTGCTAGCCTTGATTCAGGGCGACGGTGGTGATGCGCCAGCTGCAGAGGCAGCGCCTGTTGTAGAAACTACAGCAGCACCTGTAGCTGAGCCTGCTGCAGCCCCTGTAGTAGAAACAGCCCCTGCAGTAGCTTCAGAACAAGCATTTAAAGTGCCTGACCTAGGCGGTTCTGAACAGGTCGAAGTCATCGAAGTGATCGCTAATGCGGGCGATAGCTTAAGTGAAGGCGATCCAATTATCGTGTTAGAAACCGATAAGGCGAGCCTTGAAGTACCTGCCGAAACTGACGGCACTGTAGTGTCAGTCGCTGTAAAGGTTGGCGATAAGGTGAGCGAAGGCGATGATCTAATCGTTATGACTGTATCAGGTGGCGCAGCAGCGGCACCTGTATCGGCGCCTGCTGCGTCAGCAGCGCCTGCTTCTGCACCAGCACCAGCACCAGCACCCGCATCAGCGGCGCCTGCTGCTAGCCCTGTGCCAGCGTCTTCAGGCAAGCCTGCGGGTAAAGGCGGTCACGCCGGCCCAGCAGTGCGAAAACTCGCCCGCGAATTAGGTGTCGAGCTAGACCTTGTTGCACCTACAGGCCGTAAAAACCGAATTACTAAAGACGACTTACACGCTTACATTAAGAGTGCGGTCGAAGCGAAGCAGTCAGGCAAGTCTGGTGGTGGCACTGGTGGTGATTGGGCCTTTGGTATTCCTGACCAAGACTTTACTAAGTTTGGCGAGATCGAGCGCGTTGCGACTACTAAGATCGACAAGCTAACCTCTGAAAACATGCATCGTTCTTGGGTGAACATTCCGCATGTTACTCAGTTTGATGAGGCCGATGTCACTGAGCTAGAGGCCTTTAGAAAGTCGATTAAGGCTGAGGCTGAAAAGGCTGGCGTACGTGTAACACCGGTTGCCTTTATCATTAAGGCAGTTGCGGTTTGTTTGCAGCGTCATCCTAAGTTTAACAGTTCGCTTACCTCTGACGGTTCTGAGCGTATCTTTAAGAAGTATGTAAACATCGGTATGGCGGTAGATACGCCTCGTGGTCTATTGGTGCCGGTGATTAAAGATGCTGATAAGAAAACTGTTTATGAGATTGCTAACGACGTAATCGAGTTAGCTGGTCTTGCGAAAGACGGCAAACTTAAGCCAAACCAGATGCAGGGCGGTTGTTTTACTGTATCTAGCTTAGGAGCCATTGGTGGTCAAGGCTTTACGCCTATCGTAAACCCACCTGAGGTAGGTATCTTAGGTGTGTCTAAGTCGTCTGTTAAGCCGATTTGGAACGGTAGCGAGTTTGCACCGCGTACCATGTTACCTCTATGTCTTTCGTACGATCATCGCGCAATTAATGGTGGTGATGCAGGTCGCTTCTTGACCGAGCTTGCGGGTCTTCTAACAGACATCCGTAAGATGATGATGTAAGCTAAGCGCTTTCATCGTTTCTAAAAGCCGGCGATGAGCCGGCTTTTTTGTTTCTATATGTTTTCAGGAGCATTCATGCGCACGCTTATAGCTTTAGTTTTTGTTGTTTTATTATCAGGTTGTGGCGTGGGCGAACAGTTTGGCCGAATGATCGAACAGCAGGGCGAGGTAGCCACTCGCCTATACAATGACGGCGGTTATAAATCAGTGGTTACGATTAAGCGAGGAAATCGCGCTCTAACCGAAGTTAATGTAGCCTTTCATATTGACTCGGTTGCTGATGTGCCGGCCCAAGAACTGTTTGATCTCACAGAAAAAACTGTCGTTGACGTATTTGGCGAACAGCCCGAAAAACTAGTGGTGCAGTTAGTTGTAGCACCGAATCAAAAGTAAGAAATTACTACACAAAAGAATAAGAGTTGCTCATGCTTGATCAGTGGTTAGCCCAGTTTGCGGGCTTTATGTGGGGGCCATGGCTAGTACTATTACTAGTGGGTGGTGGTTTATATTTTTGTATCCATTCGGGCTTCAAACCGTTCATGTATTTCAAAGAAGGCATCGCAATTCTTTGGGGTAAGTACGATCAGCAAAGCGGGCAGGGCGGTCAGCTAAGACCTTACCAAGCGCTTGCAACAGCTTTGTCAGGTACCCTTGGGTTGGGTAACGTAGCAGGGGTCGCGGCTGCTATTTCAATCGGTGGCCCCGGTGCAATCTTTTGGATGTGGATCAGCGCGATTATTGGTGTGGCTACCAAATTTTACACAGCAACCCTAGCAGTGATGTTTCGCGGTAAAGACAGCGCGGGCGAGTTGCAGGGCGGGCCCATGTATATCATTCGCGAAGCCTTGCCTAAAAAGCTGTTGCCCCTAGCCTACCTGTTTGCAATTGCCGGCTTGATTGGAACCTCGCCCATATTTCAAGTAAATCAGTTGACTGAAATTGTTCGCGAAGTGGTGGCCTATCCAATGCAATTAGCTGCCCCTGAGTCGCATTTCTCATTTGATCTAATTTTCGGTCTGTCAGTGGCTTGTATTGTGTTTGGTGTGGTCAGCGGTCGCATTCAGCGCATCGGTAAAATCGCAGGCTTAATGGTGCCGATTATCGTATTAGGTTACCTAGCAATGACCTTGTGGGTGATTGGCGCAAACATTGCGGATGTGCCCGCTGCGTTTAAATTAATTGTGGTCGACGCCTTTACGGGCGAGGCGGCAGCTGGTGGTGTAGTCGGTGCGGTGATTATGCTGGGTGTTCGCAGGGGCGCATTTTCTAACGAAGCAGGTATTGGTACCGAGTCGTTGGCTCATGGCGCGGCAAAAACAAGTGAGCCTGTACGTGAAGGCTTGGTTGCGATGCTCGGGCCGATCATCGATACGTTGATCGTTTGTACCTGTACGGCACTGGTACTGATTTTAACGGGTGTTTGGCAGGGTATTGATGGTCTTGCTGGGGTATCGTTAACCGCAAGAGCTTTCGAGCTAGCAATGCCAGGTTTTGGCAGTATCGCACTGTTGATTATGGTCGTATTCTTAAGTCTGACGACCGTGTTTACTTTTTGGTACTACGGTACAAAATGCGCAAGCTTTTTGTTTGGTGCGAACAGTCGTAATGGTTATACCTTATTTTATTTGACGCTTGTGGTACTTGGGGCCTTGGGGTCGGTTGAGGCGGTGTTCTACATCATGGATGGTTTCTACGCGATGATGGCAATACCGACCATGATATCGACTATTTGGCTTGCACCAAAAGTGAAGCAGGCGGCAGATAAATATTTTGCTGATCTAAGGTGCCGTTAGGGCACCTTATTTTATTAACTCTACAGTTGCGGCAAGTTCTACAGCCGCATCGGCCGGTAAACTATTGCACCCTAGCACTGTTCTAATATGACCAGATTGTTCACCTAAAACGGTTGCGAAAAGATCTGACGCTCCGTTAAGTACGGCTGCATGCTCTGCGAAATCTGCTGTAGCATTGATGTATCCATCAAGGCGTATAATCTTACCGAACTGGTATTCGCTGCCTTTCAAAGCAGCGTCAATCTGACTTAGTACATTCATGGCTGCTAACGACGCAGCTGCCTGGCCTTGCTCTATCGTAAGGTCTTTACCTAGCTTGCCTTGATAATGCATCGAGCCTTGTTGTATCGGCATTTGCCCTGAAATGTAGAGAGTGTTTTGGCCAATGATTGCGGCTTGATAGTTGCCTACTGGCATCGGGGGGCTTGGAAGATCCAAGCCCGCTAGATGCGTTAGTTCTCGCACATTCATACGCCGTTATGCCGCATGAGAACCGGCAGTGATACCACCGTCAACGAAGATAGTTTGGCCAGTGACAAAACGGCTACCTTTACCCGCTAGGTGCATCACCCAAGAGGTAATGTCTTCGAGGTTACCAAGCTTTCGTAAAGGATGTAGCGCTGACAGACTATTTAGGGTTTCTTTGTCCATCAGCTGATCATAAAGTGGTGTTTCAATTACAGCCGGTGCGATGGTGTTCACGCTAATATTGTCTTTTGCAAACTCGATCGCCAAATGACGAGTCAAGGTGTGCATGGCGCCTTTTGCTACCTGCGATGCAGACGCTGGTGTAGCTTCAATAGGGTTTTCTACCCACATAGATCCGATATTAATAATCGAGCCAAGTTGCTGCTTTTGCATGGCCGGAATAACTGCTTGTGATGCGAAATAGCTGCCCTTAACTGTGGTGCTGTAGTATTCATCTAGCTCTTCTTCTGTAGCATCTAAGAATGGCTTAGGCACAAAAATACCAGCGTTGTTAACAAGAACATCAATGCGACCAAAGTGTTCTAAGGCGGCTGCTGCCAACTTGTCACCAGTTGCTTTTAGGCCGATGTCGCCCGCCACAACAACAATACGATCTTTCGCTTCTGGGTGATTGTCGATAATGCTGTCTAGCTTTGACACTGTACGTGCATTAATCACTACATTGTCGCCCCTAGCTATAAATGCCTCGGCCAGTGCTTTACCCATACCCGATGATGCGCCAGTGATGATTACAGTCTTTGCGTTAGTCATTTCATATACCTCTGGTTAATCGAAAGTTGCATTCAATATAGGCTTTGATTATCTATAGGTAAAACTGTTTTTTTGTATACAATGTATAGGTTTTGGCTATACTTTGATTGTTGGGCAAGCTTTATAGTTGAGCGTATCAATGGATTTACAGCAAATTAAATATTTTTTAGCCGTGGTTGATTCGGGCACGTTTTTGGCCGCTTCAAAACAGGTTTTTGTTAGTCAGCCAACACTGTCTGCCGGCATCAAAAAACTTGAAGAGTCTCTTGATTGTGAGCTGTTTTATCGTGGATCAAGAGCAGCGACCTTAACGCCTGAAGGTGAAAAATTTTTAGCGACTGCAAGAACCGCATATAACCAGTTATTGAAGGTGAAGGCAGATCTGTCTGAGCACAGTGAATATGTTAATGTCGGCGTACTGCCCAATATACACATGGATCACGTAGCGCAAATTTTATACCGCTTTAGAAAGGCGCATCCGCACATATTGATTAAGTTGTCAGTTGGCAATGCAGCGTTTCTTGAAAAGCAGTTAAAGAGTAGGCAACTAGACGTGACGATCGTTAATAGTCATCAAGAGAAAAGCGATTCGTTTGTACCATTAATCAAAGAAGCACTCTGTGTCGTTGTTTCTTCTAAACATCATCTATCTTCGAGTAAACAATTATCACTAGCTTCACTTCAAGGCTTAGAATTTATCGAACGCGTAAACTGTAGTTTTTGGCAAAAGGTATTTGATGAGTTTGTACGTCAGTCAATTGAACCCGAGACGATTATGCAAGTCGAAAGTGATGAATTTGTACTGCCGTTGGTGTCTGCCAATGTCGGATGTTCGATAATGACAAACCGAACTACACCATACGATATCGTGTTTATCCCTATCGAGGGTTTCGATATCGATCGTTCTATCGGCGTTTGTCTGCGAGACCACCATCAAGTACCCCTTAGTTCTGCTGTAGAGGCGTTTATTGATTCGATAGAACAGGAGTTCGGCGCAAGGGTTTTATAGATAATGCTATATCAGATTTGATTTTGGCAGTTTATTGATGTTGCAACTATAATTTTTTGACATCTGATCTGTCGAGAATCAAATATGGACGCACGAATATTGCAGCTGTTGTTGGCTTCAATTTTACTCATGTTTTCATTCAACCAGAACGCTAACGCAGATACTTTTCATGTCACGTCGGCGGGCTGTGGAAGCGGCGGAATCGGCGAGGCAATCGCCCTGGCCAACCTAAGCCCAGGGCATGACATCATCGAGATAGATGCAAGTTTAGAAATCGATTATGCGTGCTATTACGCACTAGAGATCTTTCCTATCTCTGCAACCGAAAGCCTTACTATCAATGGCAATTACGCCACCATCAACGGTAATCAAATTTACATCTCAAAATCTGATGGTCAGGTAAACCCTTTGTTTCGGGCCGATACTAGCTGCCCATCGTCTAGTACAAGCATTTATATTCCTGCCGGCTTTGCCCCCGGTTTTTTAAATGTGGGTACGCGAGGGCAAGATTCTGCGGGTGTCGATGTTGTCGTTAATAATCTAAACATTAAAGGGATTTCATCGGCTGCTTTTGTACGCGAGAACGCGAGCCTTACCTTTAACAATGTTGCCTTTAAAGACATTCGTGACGTGGCTCACTGCAGTACCTCAAACTTTACGGTTGAGCCGGGCGCAAGCTTAACACTAAACGGTACCTCGATTGGTGGTTCAAAACGTTGGGATGGCGCGCCCTATACGGCACTGATTTTGGGAGGCACTACTGCCGAGCCTGCAGGCACATTAACTATCAATAACGGTTTCTTTGCGAATAACTATATGGGGCTTTTTGCAGATTGGCACGGCGACGTTGTGGTTAATACAGCGGTGTTTTCAAACACTGGGTCAATGTTTATTCGCGAAGGTAACTCGCAAATCACTAATGCTATCTTTACAAACTTTGGTGAAGCGATTGAAAGCGAGTTTTTTGTTGTTGATGGGGGCTCTCTCGATTTGCGAGCATCAACCCTTAGCTTTGACGAGGTTAACTGTGATACATCAGCTAGTAGCAGCTGTACCTATGCAGAAACTCAAGGCCGTCTTGGAAACGTCGCGCCCGTTCAGGTCGATAATGGCGGCCAATTTAACCTAATTGAGTCAGCGATACAGGTTAAGTATTCAGGTATCGGTAGCCACCCCACACCTTTAATGACAGCGGTAAACGGTGCCTCATTTACCGCTGATGAGTATACTTTTATTCAACCTATACTCTTGTCGCCCGCTGTTGATTTGCGAGCCCTAACTGGTCAGCCAAATCTTATTACCGATGCCCCGGCGTTACCAGCTTCTGACGACTTTTTAACCTACCTTAGCTTTAGCGGGCCTAGTTCGGTGACACCTATGTTAGGAACCATGGCTTTGCCAGGATTACTGGTTGATAACATTCCCGATGCAGGGGTTGGCGGAGCGAATGAACTACTCGATTCGTATGGCAACCCTATTACCCGTGACGTGTACTTTAATTCGCGTGTTGATATTAATGACCGCCGCAGCACGGGTGCTGTACAGGTAAGTTATGCACCACATCTTGAGGCAACTGCGGGCCATCAGTTGATCCGCTTGCAATGGTCGAAGCCTGCATTGCCGGGCTTGACCGGTTATGAGGTTTGTTACGGCATCGGCACACAGCCCGATGCTACTGATCCTACTTGTGCCGGTACTACAATGAGTTTTAGTGGCCCTGATACCCTTGATGGAACTCTGACGGGGCTAACTAATGGCGCTACTTATTGGCTGTTGGTGCGGGCAACTGGTGGGGCTAACGGCCCATGGAGTAACTTTGCAACAGCGATTCCCTTAGATGATATTGATGCGCCGCAAGTGTCGGCAATGGGCGACAATATGGCTGTTAACTTAAGTTGGGCTGCGCCGGATGATCATGGGTTAGGTATTAGCGGCTATATCGTTTTGTATCGTGAATTAGGGGCTACCGATTGGATCTACTGGCCCCAACTTTTAGGCGCCAGTGAATTAACGCTATCAATTACGGGCTTAACTAATGGCACAGCTTACGAGTTTGCAGTACAGGCGGTGGGCAATGATGGTTCTTTCAGTGCTTTAGGTTTAGCTCAAGCAACGCCTATTGATCTAATCGACACACCCGTAGTGTCGGCGGTAGGCATGGATATGGCAGCACAGGTAAGCTGGCAAGCTCCAGATGATCATGGTCGAGGTATTGCCTCGTACACTGTTTTTTATCGTGAGCTAGGGGCTGCTAATTGGACTCAGTGGTCACAATCGATACCTGCAGGCCAAACAACGCTTCAGGTGACGGGCTTAACCAATGGCACTACCTACGAATTTGGTGTGCAAGCTAATGGTAACGATGGTTCTGTCAGTGCCCTAGGCTTAGCTCAAGCAACGCCTGTCGACCTAATCGACACACCTGTAGTGTCGGCGGTAGGCATGGATATGGCAGCGCAGGTCAGTTGGCAAGCACCTGATGATCATGGTCGAGGCATTGCCTCATATACTGTGTTTTATCGCGAGCTAGGAGCTGCCAATTGGACGCAGTGGTCGCAATCGATACCTGCAGGTCAAACAACGCTTCAGGTGACCGGCTTAACCAATGGCACTACCTACGAATTTGGCGTACAAGCTAATGGTAACGATGGTTCTGTCAGTGGTATTGGTGTTGCTGAGGCTACTCCGGTTATTGATATAGTGATCACAGGTATAAGCGGTGGCTCGGGCAGTGCATTATGGGTGCTTGTTCTTCTTGGTCTATTTGCATGGCTTAAGCCCTCTCGCCGAGCTCTGCCTTCGCTAGTAATTGTCGGTTTGTTGGTTGGGCCTCAGCCTAAAGCACTCGCTGAGGATGATTGGTATCTGCAGTTGGGATATGGTCAATCAGATCAAAATATCGATCTCGCTGCGATTGAGTCTGGTTTCATGGCATCAGGTATTACGCTAGATAGCTTACAGGTAGACAGCGATGACGATGCTGTGTACCTGCGATTAGGGTATGCCTTCAATGATTGGTTTGCCGCAGAGATTAGCCATATGCGTTTTGAAGAAGTTGATCTAATTGCTATAGGCATCACTAATGACTTGGCTGCTATCACCAATGACGTACTTAATGCATTGCCTTATTCAAGCGAATCAACGGGTATTGGCGTGCGTGCCAGTGTGCCGCTATCAAACTGTTGGTACCTAGATGGGCGAGTGGGTATCGCGGCCTGGCAAGATGATCTTGAACTCGATGTTGGTAGCCGCAGTTTTACCGGTAAGCGCGATGATTGGGATGCATATTATGGCGCAGGTGTTCGCTACACCACCGCGTGGGGAATTGATCTAGGCGTTGAGTACACGCGCACAGAATTTGGAGAGACATTAAATACTGTTGCTGCGACGGTCGCGTTCAGATTTTAGATGTTTGGGTGCGAGCAACGCCTAAGGCACCATAGGCTGTGCCCAGGATAATTCCCACTAGATGTGCTTCAGCTAATATGGGGGTACCAACAATGTTTTGCTCGTACCAGTTAAGAGTATCTCCTTGATAGATCAACAACTGGGCACCAACCCATGCCACTAATAGGGCGAGAAAAAGATACCCTAGGTGAGAATTTTGCTCGACCATTAAGCGGGCGATAGCGGCATAAACCACTGCCGACATACCCAGATACCAATCAACCGAAAGTAGGCCGGCAATGACTGCATTGGTAATCACCGAGGCAGCGATCAGCTCGCTCCAGTATCGAATAGCTGAGGAATATTTTAGTAGCAGCGAAGTCACTACTAACACCAAGGCATTACCAGAGGCATGTAAGTAGCTAGCGTGGGCCCAGGATGCCGTTACAAGTTGCCAAATTTTAAATTGGCTATTGCCCGTCAAACTAAGGTTATAAAACGATTGCACATAGGTTGCTAGCAGCATCAAGAAGATAGTTGCTAGCAAACTAGGGATAAGCAACTTAGCTTGATTGATAATCATCAATCACTTCACGGGCTGTTCTAAAGGCTTCGATACCCGCAGGGGCGCCACAATAAACAGTGCAGTGCAGTAGTACATCTTGAATCTCTTCGGGGGTACAGCCGTTGCGAAGAGCACCACGTACATGACCTCTGAGTTCTGTAGAGGCTTTTAATGAAGCCAAGATTGCAATTGTAATAAGGCTGCGCGTTTTATCTTCGATAACGCCGTTGCTCCAGGTACCGCCCCAGGCATTTTCGGTGACCATTTGTTGCAGCGGCATGGTAAATTCATTCGCTGACGACAGCGCTTTTTCTACAAAGTCATCGCCCATTACTTTGCGACGTTTTGCCAGGCCTTCATCAAATTTAGTGTTCATGTATTTCTCTTATCTAATTATTTTGCCCAGTAACCAGCATTACTGTTGCTATAGCCTAATACCTTGTAGGTTGCATCGATAAGCGCTTGTCCGCGCTCATTAAGCATTAGGCCGGCACCCATGCGATTCATTGTATAGCCAAAGGCTAGCTTTTCAGCAGGGTCTGCAAAGCCAATGTGACCTCCGGCGCCGACATGGCCAAAGGCCTGTTCGCCAGCGATAAAACTTTCGACATGACCCATTTCGCGATAGCGGTTATCCATCGTGCACATAAATCCAAGGCCAAAGCGAGTAGGCATACGAAGGGTGTTGTCGTTGCCAGTAGCCATAGATACTTGGCGTGCTTTGTTAAGTAGCGATTCGCTAATGACGCGATAGCCGTTTAGCTCGCCACCATTGGCAAGGGGCGTGTATAGTTTAGCCAGTGCTTCGGCATTACTGATGCCACCACCGCCGCCAATTTCGGCGCTGTATGCAGCAGGTGAGTCTGATCGATGCTTACCATTGTTAAGCCAAGCAAGACTCGAGCATGAGTTGGGCTCACTAAAAAGTGCTTTAACAAAATCTGTTACAGGGGCGCCGGGTTTAGGGCGGGGCTGGTTCATCTTCGCTATTCGGTGGTGCTCACTTTCTGGTGTACCAATATAAAATTCAGCGTCTAACGGGTTTGCAATTTCTGTTTTAAAGTATTCGCCTAAGCTCATGCCAGAGGCACGGCGTACTAGCTCGCCCACTGTCCAGCCATAGGTCATAAGGTGGTAACCCATTTGCGAGCCAGGTGGCCAAAAGGGCGCTTCTTCGGCTAGTCGGTGTGCCATATAGTCAAAGTCTAGATAAGCACCTTCTTTTACTAGCTCGCGCAAAGCGGGTAGACCGACAGAATGATTGAGTATCATTCTAACAGTGGCGCTCTCTTTACCATTTTGAGCAAACTCGGGCCAATAGGTTGAGACGGGTTCGTCTAGTTTTAACTTGCCTTGGTCGATTAAGCGAAGCGCGCATAAAGCAACCATTGCTTTAGTACATGAAAACACCAAACTCATGGTGTCTTGTTGCCATGGCGTGGTCTGTTCTTTGTCTTTGTAGCCACCCCAAAGGTGCACCTTTACTTCATTGTCTATACGTAGACTGCAGCTAGCGCCCAGTTCTTGGCGCTGCTCAAAGTTGGTAACGAAGGCATCAACTACGGGTTCGAAGCCCTCTGCACAGTATCCTGAGATATCGCCTTCTTGGGTGCTAATTTCAATGTTTTTCATCGTTGGCCTTAGAAATAATGTCGTCAATGTAGTTATCGTCAACGTCGCAGCAGGGCTTGTTTCCCTTCAGGTTTGGTAGTGCCTCAGTAATTAATCGAAGCTTTTTGACATAGTCGCGACAGGGCCCACAAATGAAGGTGTGTAGCTTAAACTCAAGGCGTTTTAAGAATGACAACTCACCAGCTAGGTAGGCGTCTGTCTGTTCAGGAACATCTTTACACTTTAACATTCGCCAGTCTCCTCAAAATAATCAACCTTGTTTAATAGGCGATTTCGCCCACGATGAATAAGTACTCTTACATTTGACGCACTTACATCCAAAATGTTACTGATTTCGTCTAGCGACATACCATCGCGATCTTTTAAAGACACTGCGATCGCTTGGTTTTGCGGCAATTGACCTATGGTAAAGTCGATACAGTTAGCTAAGGCTTCTTTGTTAAACAAGTCTTCAGGGTTATCACTGTGCCAAGCCCCCAGTGGTTTAGCCCAGTGGCCTGTGTCGTCAAAGCGCTCACTGAGGTCTGCGGGTTCTACAAAATCGACCCGCTTGTCTTTACGAAGTTTACCCCGGGCTTCGTTCAGCGCGATGGTGGTTATCCAGGTGCTTATCGAGCTTTGCTCTCTAAAGGTGTCTAGTTGTTGATATACCTTTACCCAGGTATCTTGAATTAGCTCTTCGGCTGAACCAGGGTCTACCATGGTACATAGCACGCCCATCAGTTTAGGCTGCATCTGTTTTACTAGTCGAGAAAACTCCTGCGTGTCTCTCAGTTTTAACTTGTTGATATCTATAATCATCGTGGTGCTGCGTCCCATCTGAATAGAAGCTGCTCTACCAACCCTAGAGGGGGCGAGCCAAACTGCAATAGCATTTCGTGAAAGTCAGACCAAGCTCGTTGACCACCAAGTGGCGTTGACCATTCGTCCCGTAATTGCTTGATAAAAATTCTACCCAGGGTGTAGTTGATATATTCAGGGTCGTAAATACCCCGCTCAGCTTCTTTCAATGCAAACTCTGGCGAGAGAAAACCTTGCTTATGAAAGATCTTAGCAATCGATTCTATCGATGCATCATTGGTATGCAGATCAATAGATGCTAGAAGTCGAAGGTCGCGCACAATTGCTTTACTTAGTTGCGAGATCCTTAATTCAGGGTCATTGTTCTCGTAACCATAATCTAAGATCAGCTCTTCGGCATAGGTAGCCCAGCCTTCAAGTAAGGCGTAGCTTTTAAATATTTTGGCAATATCTGATGTCGACGTTGCAGCAATTCGTTCGTGTAAGTAGTGCCCTGGCCATACTTCGTGCGCGGTACCGATAATCATGTCACTGCGGCTAGGGATGTAATCGAATTGCCTTTTTTCTGGCCAACTAGGGTCAGGTAGTGCTACATAAAATACGGCAGCTAACTCGCTAGAGCCGCTACCAGAGGTCTCTAAGAACGATTGAAAGCGTCGAAGATGGCTTGGCATCTGCTTTACTTCTACATTGGCCATTGGCGGCACAGCAACAATGTCGGCGTCTTCAATAAACTTTCTGAGCTTTGGTATATCGCGTCGTAAAGCAGCGACAGCGTTAGGGTAGGGCTTAGACGCCTTGGTGCGCTTGATACAATGGGCAATACTTAGGCCACTAGCGTATTGCTCGCAAACTTGCTCGAGTTTAGCAAGGTTTTCGTTAAGGCTGATCTGCCCCTTCTCGCGCAGAGTATCTACATTAAGGGTAAGACCTTCTTTGGCTAACAGCATTGATTTGATGCCCAAAGCGCCCAAGCGGTGATCTGAGGTATCACTTGGCATTGCGGCGATCCATTCGAACGTCGTGATAATCTCAGATATTGCGTTATCTAGGTGCGTTTTATAGGTCGACGAAGCAGCAATTTCTGCTCGAAAGACGCGAGCTGTTTTATAAGACAGGTAGCTCTTTAGACCCTTAAGCTGTTGTAACGCAATCTTTCGATAGGTTTTGCCTAGCGGCGCCTGCATTTGTACGCGAATGTTTTTTAGCGTGGCAGGCATAGTTTGAATATGACGTTCTAGTGCGGCAAACCGGGTCGCTTTGTCGGCATAATCGTGTTCGACATAGGCGCTAGGGTCTAGCGATGGCTCATATTTAACAAAGTTGTAACGCCATGTTTCGGCATTGCGCAACTCCCATATATGTGAGTCAATAACCTGCATGATAAAGCGGTATTCAAAGCGCTGCTCGCTGTTTAGGCTAGTTAAATCGAAATGAATAAGATGCGACTGCATCGAATCGAAGAACGCGAGACGATCGGCAACCCCTTGTTTTGAGTGGTCAGTAACCTGGCCATCAAAATTATGGAAGCCCTCTTTGACGCCCACTTCTGGGTGTAGTCTAAGATACTCAGACACAAATGAGTCGGCTTGTTCGTTCCAGGCCTGTCGTGCTTTTGGGGCGTCACAGCCAGTAATGGCTACTGCTGTAAGCATCAGGCATACAGCAGAAATAAGTGATTTTACTAACGTCGGCATATATAGGGGCACTTTCTTAGTTTTTACTGATCTAATCATAACAAGAAGGGCGACTATTAGGCACTCTCATTTCTATGTTGTATAGTCATCTAGTTGCCATACAGGGATAAGGGGAATTTATGTTCGATTACATTATTGTGGGTGGCGGTTCGG
The DNA here is from genome assembly GCA_947503335.1 of uncultured Pseudomonadales bacterium. Classification (GTDB taxonomy): domain Bacteria; phylum Pseudomonadota; class Gammaproteobacteria; order Pseudomonadales; family CANNCY01; genus CANNCY01. The sequence continues at coordinate 258,004 of CANNCY010000001.1, forward strand.
CAGGCTGTGCGTTGGCTGCACGTCTAAGCGATGACCCAAATGTGAACGTGTTGATGCTTGAGGCGGGCAAAGATAAAAACGACCTGCGCGTTGATTTGCCAGTTTTGATGTCTGCATTGTACGAATCGAGTGCATTTAATTGGAATTTCTGGTCTCAGCCCGAGCAGCATGTAAATAAACAACCCATTTATTGCCCCCGTGGTAAAGGCGTTGGCGGTAGTTCGTTGATTAACGCCATGCTCTATGTGCGCGGCCCTGCTTATGATTACGATAGCTGGCAGCAAGACGGTTGGCGATATAGTGATGTGTTGCCCTATTTTAAGCGCGCCGAAGATAACAAAAATGGCGAAGACGACTATCACGGTGTCGGCGGCCCGTTATCGGTTGAAGACCCAATATTTACCCACTCTCATGCCGAACGCATGGTGTATGCAGCCATGCAAGCAGGGTATGCCTACAACCCTGATTTTAATGGCGAGACGCAAGAAGGGGTTGGCCTTTATCAGGTAACGATGCGTGATGGTATTCGATGCTCAGCGAAAAGTGCCTACATTGAGCCCAATAGATCTCGAGCTAACTTGCGAATCATTGATGAGGCGCATGTAAATAGAATCATCTTTGAAGGCAAGAAAGCCGTTGGTGTTGAATACCGCCGCAAGGGTTTGGTGCATGAGTTGCGCGTCAATCGTGAAGTTATCTTGAGCGCAGGGGCGCTTCAGAGCCCGCAATTACTGATGTTGTCGGGTGTTGGTGATAAGGCCCGACTAGAGTCATTGGGCATCGATGTAGTACATCATTTGCCCGGCGTGGGTCAAAACTTACAAGAGCATGCTGATGTTGTAGTCGCTGTTGAGAGTAAGAAGCACGATACCTTGGCGCTATCAGCTCGCGAAATCGTATCTAAGGGTTTTGGTCTTCTGAAACACTTTGTAGGTAAAAAGGGTACTGCTAATTCGCCCATCGTTGAGTCAGGCGGCTTCATAAAGTTAGACCCGGCCTCACCCGAAGCTGAAATTCAAATTCATACCTCGCCCATTTTATTCGATGATCACGGTATGAATAAGCAAATTGCGCGGGGCTACGGCTATAGTATGCACGTCACCTTGATGCGCCCAGATAGCCGCGGTCAGGTAACGCTTAATTCAGCCGACCCAGAAGATGCACCTAAGATTGAGTTAAACATGCTGGCAGAGCAAAGCGATGTCGATACTATGATCAAAGGGGTTCGAGTGGTGCGCGATATTCTTAAGCAAGACGCTTATCGTTTGCATCACAAGAAAGAGGTAATTCCTGGTGAAGAGGTACAATCTGACGACCAGCTAGAGCAATTTGTGCGAGAGAAAACACGTCACGTATATCACCCTGTAGGTACCTGTAAGATGGGTAACGACGAGATGGCCGTTGTCGATGCCGAGCTAAAAGTGCATGGTTTAGATGGCTTACGAGTGGTTGATGTGTCGATCATGCCGACGATCATCGGTGGTAACACCAATGCGCCGGCGATGATGATTGGCGAACGCGCCGCTGACCTTATCCTAGGGGCGAGTGGTTCGGCTGATCAGGGCGAGGTCGAATCAACTGAGGAATCAGAATCCCTGCCAGCATAAGTGAGCAACCAACTAGCTGCTGGGTGTTGAGCGTTTCATCCAGCAGCCACCATCCTCCGATTACTGCGAATATAGCCTCTGTCGACAATAGTATTGCGATAATCGCTGGCGGCGCGTGCTGTTGGGCAACGGCTTGCAGCGTAAAGGCTACACCGGTTGATAATATGCCAACATATAGCAGCGGTATTATCGCCTTCATGATCGAATCTATCTCGGGCGTTTCTAAGGCAAACGCGGCAATCATTGACCAAAAGGTGCAAAAAATAAATTGAGCGGTTGCTAGTTTTACTGCATTTACTCTATCAACCAACCAGTCAGTGAATAGAACATGGCTCGCCCAGATAACAGCACCCATAAGGTTCAATAGGTCGCCTTTATTGACAGTTAGCGAGCTATCTAGGGTTAACAGGCCTAATCCCATCACGGCAAATACGCAACCAAACCATACTGGTGCGCCAATTTTATGGCGCAATACAACACCGATGATTGGTACAAACAAAACATAGAGTCCCGTAATAAAAGCTGCATTGCCAACGGTCGTGTAAAGCAAGCCCACTTGCTGAAGTGCTGAGCCGATAAACAATAGGGTGCCCACACCTGCCGAGCCCCATAACCAAAGTGGCAGCCCAGCTATGCGGTGTTGCTCGTTGTCGACCTTATCGACGCGGCCTTTGCCAAGCCATAAGATCACAGGAATCATCGACAGGCTGCCGATTAAGAATCGTACAGCAATAAAGGTATAGGGGCCGATATGGTCCATGCCTACCTGCTGCGCTACAAAGGCAAATCCCCAAATAATTGCCGTTACCATTAGCATGGCATCGGCTTGCAGTAGTTTTGTTTTCATACAGTTCTCTAAATACAAAAGCCGGCGCAGTTTACCTGTGCCGGCTTTTGATCGCTATAGCCTAGTTGTACTAGTAAGGTCTACTTAGAGCGTTTACAAGCCGGCAGCCAAGCGTACGCCTTGGTCGATAGCGCGGCGAGCATCTAGTTCAGCGGCAACATCAGCGCCGCCGATCAAATGCACTTCACGGTCTAGCGACTCAGCTAGATTACGGTTTGGTTCTTGGCCGGCGCAAAGAATAATGTTATCAACATCTAGCACCTGAGGTTGGTCGTTTACAATGATGTGTAGACCATTGTCGTCAATCTTATCGTACTGAACCCCCGGCATCATATTAACGCCACGATGCGTTAATGACGCGCGATGAATCCAGCCAGTTGTTGCGCCTAGGTTTTTACCAACCTTAGATTCTTTACGCTGTAATAACCATATTTCGCGAGGTGATTCGGGGTGGCTCGACTGAACGCCTTCGATGCCTCCACGATGCTCAAAGGTCATATCTACGCCCCATTCTTTCATGAACTGTTCGCGATCTAGTGCCGAGCTAGGCCCGTTTTGAGTAAGTAGTTCACTAACGTCAAAACCGATACCTCCAGCACCAATTACCGCAACCTTGGCGCCAATGGCTGATGGATTTTTAATCGCTTCGATGTAAGGCACCACTTTTTCGTGATCGATGCCGTCGATCGGAGGGGTGCGTGGGGTAATGCCGGTAGCAATGATCACTTCATCAAATTGATCGGCACCTAGCATCTCGGCGGTCGCTTCGGTGTTAAGTTTTAGTTCAACGCCTGTTAGTTCGATCTGTTTACCAAAGTAACGAAGGGTCTCGTAAAACTCTTCTTTACCAGGGATTGTCTTGGCTAGATTAAATTGACCGCCGATCTCGCTGGCTTTATCAAATAGAGTAACCTGGTGGCCTCGTGTCGCCGCGGTGGTTGCCGCCGCAAGGCCTGCAGGGCCAGCACCGATAACAGCAATACGCTTAGAGTTATCAGTGGCTATAACCTGCAATTCAGTTTCGTGGCAGGCCTGTGGGTTAACAAGGCAGCTAACAACCTTGCCTTGAAATACTAGGTCAAGACAGGCTTGATTACAGCCGATGCAGGTGTTGATTTCGTCGGCTTTGTTGTTAAACGCCTTTTCTACGAAGTGCGGATCTGCCAAGAAAGGGCGAGCCATTGAAACCATGTCAGCATCACCGTTGGCCAACACCTCTTCAGCTACTTCTGGTGTGTTAATACGATTAGAGGTGATTACCGGAATGTTTAGCACCTTCTTAAAGTGTGCCGTGACCCAAGTAAATGCAGCGCGCGGTACACTAGTGGCAATGGTAGGAATGCGCGCTTCATGCCAACCGATTCCGGTGTTGATGATCGTTGCGCCCGCTTGCTCAATCGCTTTACCTAGCGTGGCAATTTCTTCGGCAGTAGATCCGCCTTCAACCAAATCAAGCATCGACAAGCGATAGATAACGATGAACTCTTCGCCCACGGCTTCGCGTACGGCTTTCATGGCTTCAACTGCAAAGCGCATGCGGTTTTCGTATGAGCCACCCCACTGGTCGTCACGTTGGTTGGTACGTGCTGCTAAGAACTGATTAATTAAATAACCCTCAGAGCCCATTAATTCGACGCCGTCATAGCCTGCTTTTTGCGCATTACGAGCAGTGTCTGCGAAGCTTTTAATCTCGCGCCAAATTTCGTCTTCGGTTAATTCGCGTGGTTTAAAGAAATTGATGGGTGCTTGAATAGCAGATGGTGCAACTAGATCTTCGTTAAAGGCATAGCGGCCCGTATGAAGCATCTGCAAAGCGATTTTACCGCCGGCCTGGTGCACGCGGTCAGTGATGATTTTGTGATTGGCGATTTCTTCATCGGTTTCTAGAACGGCTGCGCCTTTAAATACTGCGGCATGTTGGCTAGGGCCGATACCGCCGGTAACCATCAGTGCCACGCCGCCCCGAGCTCGCTCGGCAAAGAATTCGGCCTGACGCTCAAAGCCATTAGGCGCTTCTTCTAGGTTGGTGTGCATTGACCCCATCATGACGCGGTTCTTTAGTGTGGTAAAACCAAGATCTAGGGGTTTAAAAACATTTGGGTACTGTGGGTGACTCATCGCAACCTCATGGTATTAAATTTTTGTATTTGACGGTGTCAAGATATGCGTTAAACTTGACGCTGTCAAGGAGCGTTCAATGACCTCAAAACATTATCATCATGGCGATTTAAAACAGGCGGTACTAGCCGCGGCAACCGATATGATTCGAGAGCAGGGTGTGCATGGCTTTTCTATGCGTCAGCTTGCCCAAAAACTTGGGGTTAGTCGCACGGCCGCTTATCACCACTTCAAAGATAGACAACAGATCTTAGAAGCGCTCGCTTTGGCAGGATTTAACGAGCACAAAGCCTGGTTGGATGAGCTATCAGCGCAAACTGAGAGTGACCAAACGAGGTTAGCTTTTGAGGCCAGTTATAGAGAATACATTCGCCGCTACATTGATTTTGCCGATAAGAATCCAGAAATATATGAATTGATGTTTGGCGCAGATATATGGCGCCGGCAAAAGCCGTCGAGCGAACTAGAGGATTTTGCTAAGCAAGTATTTATCGACTTTATTGCTTGGATTAAACAGGCACAAGATCAGAGGCAGATAGGCGATAAGTATTCGTCAAGAATGTCGGGGCAACTAGCCTGGGCGACGATTCATGGTATCTGCCGGTTGATTATTGATGGTGTTTACACCGACGCGCGCTCGTTACAGCAGGTTGTCGAGATGGCGATGGACGAGATTTTGAATGGTGTATTTGCTGCGCCCAAAAATTAATCAGGGCGCAATCTAGTAGGTTAGTTTGGTCGAGGCGCCTAGCTTGTTTGCTCGTTATTTAATGATGCTAGCGTTTGGTCTTTGGCTTTCCATAAGTCTGTAATATGCGCCTGCATCTTTACTCGATGCTGAGGGTCTTCTTGATAGTTACCCTGTAACAGTGCGTCATCGATTGGGTGGGTTTCGATATTGACATTAATTTGCGGAACTTGGCCCGAAATAAAGTCATAAAAGCTTGGCGCACCGGCGGGGTAGTGAATAGTAATGTCTACCCAGTGAGTAAGCATGTCACCCATCGCACTAATAACATAGCCTACGCCACCCGCTTTTGGTTTTAGCAGATATTTATACTGAGAGTTTTGTTTGCTATGTTTGTCTTGCGTAAAGCGGGTTCCTTCGACAAAGTTGAACACTGCAATCGGTGCATGTTTAAAGCGTTCACAAGCTTTCTTAGTTGTTTCAAAGTCTTTGCCTTTTAGCGCTGGATTTCGCTTAATCTGGGCGCGCGTGTAGCGTTTCATAAACGGAAAATCTAACGCCTTCCAGCATAATCCTAGCACCGGTACCCAAATTAAACTTTGCTTAAGAAAGAATTTAAAGAACGGTAAACGCTTATTACACAAATGTTGTACGGTTAAGATGTCTACCCAGCTTTGATGGTTTGCAGTTACCAGTACCCAGTTGTCTTTTGTGAGGGTTTCTAGGCCGATGGCATTGAACTTAGTCGGTAGCAGTGCACGCATCCATAGCGAGTTACAAAAGATCCATGCCTCGGCTACCCACGTAGCACTTCTTGTACAGGCTGATTGCAATGGCTTAAAAGGAATAAGCTTGATCAGTGAGATCGCAAACAGCGGCCAACACCAGATTAGCGTGTTTATGACTAGGGCGAGCAAATTTACTAAAGCGCGAATATGTTTCACGGTTATACCAACTATCTTAAGGCCTTTGCGGTCGATTATACCTAGTTGCTCTTATTGATACATACCTAACTGTGACTAGCTTGAATAATTAGGTTGCGGGCGGCTATTTGCTTATCACAAAAGCTACCCACTTTTACGTAAAAACCCTGCTCTTCTAAGTAAATTGCAAGGTCTAGCACGATCCATAGCTCTAGTGCGGGTGCAAACAGTTGGCGCACCATAGATAATTGGTGATAGCGCTGTTGCAAACTGCGCCCCTTATCTAGGGCTTGAGTTAATTCTTGGTCGGTAAACACGCGATTAAGCGACAGACGTTGCAATTGGTTGTCGACAAAATGAGTGAAACCGTTCTTAAAATCACCCTGCCCAAGACTAGGCGTAGGGATGTAATTGTCGCTATCGATCAATACGTTAAACGCTAGTCGCCACAATTGGCTTTGCAGTGTATAGCGTTGCTCGCGGGCGCTAGCATGGGTCGTTTCTTCTGAGATGAGCCTCAGTGTTGATTGATCTAGTAACAGTGTCGATGTGCGCGAGTGCGTGCTTTTGGTCACATAGGTTGAGTGAACACTACGATGAAAGCAGCAGGGCGCTATTGTCACATGCGCAGGGTGCTCTGAGGCGCATCGGTCAATCAAGTGAGTATGAAGATCGCCGCAAGCGTGTAGTGCTACAATTTGGTGGTGCTTGGGTAGGGGCGAATTATCTAGCAGGGCATTTGCAGATCTGATACTTAATTCTACCCCTTGCTTCTGGGCTAGTTCTTCGCCGGTCGTGCAAAGGGCGGGGTCTAGCTCAAGGCCCATCCCTGACAGCGAATGTGCTCGCCCGTGTAGTCTTGCAAGATGGCCTTTTCCACAACACCATTCAAAAACCGGAAGCTGATCATTTAAAAGGCTCAGAATAGATTTGATTTGTTCAATCTTTCGCCCCTTTATGCCCTGAAAAGCGCGATTTGATAGATTGTTAAATGAGGTCTCGATTCGATTAGCGTTGCTCAGAGTTTGAATGTCGATAAGGTCTTGTCGCGCTTTGAAATCAGTCTCTTCTAGCCAGCTAGCATGTGGGGGCGAGTGTATTAGCTGATTGTCTGACGTGCTCTGAACACCTATTACTTGTTCAAATAGATCGCTATAGGCATTAGCCCAATTAGGGGTGGGGTTGGCCCAAACTGATTCAGACCATAAGGCTTGATGGCGAGTGAGCAGCTGGTCAAGGGTTGACCAGTGCTCTCGCAAGTTCATATCAGTGTTCTTCACGACCGCCTAAGGCAGGCAACAATTGATTGAGTAGGTTGTCAATTTCAAGTGTCATCATCGCCATCTCTTGATCGAAAGCTTGTGCAGGTGACTCGTCGCTACCCATGTCTTGAGCTTCTTTCGCTTCGTCACTTAGCTTAATACCTTTTAGGCCTAGATCTTCATCGATCATAAAGTCTAGGCGTTCATCTAAGTTTAACTGAACTTTAGATACGCGCTTACCTGCTTCGATCAGTGCCGTTACCTCTTCGGTAGATAAGTCTTGGGCGCTACATCTTACTTTGTTGGCGGTATCAACCGGATTATAGAATTCGCAACGTTGGCCTAGCGTAAAGTGCTGAGGCAGCTGCTGTGTTTCTACCCAGCGCGTCATTACAACGCTTGGAGTCTCGCCCACTGCTAGTGGTACAACCTGTAAAGAGCCCATTGCTTCGCGTAGTTGGTTGATTAACTCTTCAGCTTTGCGAGCAGAAGAGGCTTCAATGATTAGAAGACGATTGCGTGTGTCAAAGTAGCCACGAGTGGTGCGGCGTTTGGTAAATGCCTTTGGCGTTAGCTCTTCGGTGACTAGTTCTTTTAGCTGTTGGCGCTCTTTGCGAAATACCTTGCGATGCTCGTTCATCTCAATCTGCGCAACGCGGTCTTCAACCGCTTCTTTCACCACTGCGCTAGGCAAGATACGCTCTTCGGTGGTCATTGCCACCATGTGGTAATGAGTTTGCGTATGTACTAACAGTTCACCGCCCGGTGCAACGGGCACAAAGCCAGAGCGATTGGGCTCGCTTGGGCGGCAGGGTGTAAAGGGGTTTGCTTCTAGTTGCTCGGGCAATCGATCAATGTCTAGTTCAAAAGTGGTAGGCCATTGGTAAATGGTTAGATTGTTGAGCACTGCAATACCTCGATCAACTGAAGAAAAAAGGGCGGCTAGTATAAAGCAAAAAGGGCAAGATCGGCACAGCTATTAGATTGATAGGGGTGCAAAATTGCACTGCCATTTAAAGAAGAGATGCGTATAATCGTTGAAAGTGACTGGTTAGTCAGTTTTTAGAATAATGAATTAATTGAGGTAGTTCGATGATCGTTAAGCCAAAGATTCGCGGGTTTATCTGTACCAATGCTCATCCACAGGGCTGTGCTGCGCATGTACAACAGCAGATTGATTATGTTAAGTCGCAAGGCAGTATCGATGGTGCGCCTAAAAAGGTGTTGGTGATTGGTGCGTCTACAGGTTACGGGCTAGCATCTCGTATTACAGCAGCCTTTGGCGGCGATGCTGCGACCTTGGGTGTGTTCTTCGAGAAGCCTGCAACAGAGAAGCGTACCGGTAGCGCAGGTTGGTATAATAGTGCGGCCTTTCATAAGGCGGCCGACGAAGCAGGTCTATATGCTGCTTCAATCAACGGTGACGCATTTTCTAGCGAAATTAAAGAGCAAGCGATCGACGTAATCAAACGTGATCTAGGCCAGGTTGATCTAGTGGTTTATTCATTAGCGGCACCGCGTCGTACCGACCCAGTAACGGGCGAGGTATATAGCTCAACGCTAAAGCCAGTTGGCCAGTCGTATACCGCAAAAACCTTTAATACCGATAAGCTTCAGGTCGAAGAAGTAACCCTAGACCCTGCAACCGAAGAAGAGATTGCGGGTACCGTAAAGGTTATGGGTGGTGAAGATTGGGAGCTTTGGATGAATGCTCTGTCAGATGCAGGCGTCTTGGCTGATAACTGCAAAACCGTTGCCTACACCTACATCGGTAAAGACCTAACCAAGCCAATTTACTGGGATGCATCAATCGGTAAGGCGAAAGAAGATCTTGATCGTGCCGCTAGTGCTATCAGAGAAAAGCTCGCCAATGTTAATGGTGACGCACGTGTAGGTGTGTTGAAGGCACTGGTTACTCAGTCAAGCTCGGCGATTCCAATTATGCCGCTGTATATTTCGTTGCTATACAAAGTAATGAAAGAGCAGGGTACACACGAAGGTTGTATCGAACAGATCTATGGTCTGTTTAACACAGGTATGTACGGCGACCACAGTGCCGAGATTGATGACCAGCAGCGCTATCGTTTAGACGTGAAAGAACTACGTGACGAAGTGCAGAACAGAGTGAAAGAAGTTTGGCCAACGATCACCACTGAAAACTACGATGATAAGATGGATTATCGTGGTTATCACGCCGAGTTCTTGCGTATGTTTGGTTTTGGCTTAGATAGTATCGATTACGATCAAGAGGTTGATCCGATCGTAGCTATGCAGGTTGAAGAAGCGTAAGCGATCTTTCTAAGGTACTATAGCCCTCTCTAATTAAAAGAATCAGAGAGGGCAACTTGCCTACTACTGCAACAAAACCAGCTACTGCTACCAAAAACTATGGCGACGGTCTTTCTAGATTATGCGCGCCAAACCCTGGGTTAATGACGGGCGACGGCACCAATACTTGGTTTATCGAAACCGATCAGGGTACCGTTGTTATTGACCCCGGCCCTGCCATAGATTCGCACATTGACGCCATTCAATCGCTGCATCCCAAGATTGCTTTGATCTTAGCGACCCATACTCATAATGACCATTCTCCCGCCGCCTGGCCATTAGCTGAAAAAACGGGTGCACAGGTATGGGGTATGTCTATTGCTGATGATGGGCATCAAGATATCAAAACTCGCTTCGATAAAGAGTTAGAAGACGGCGAGCTGATTACCGTTGGCGATAGGTCTATTAGGGTGGTTCATACGCCTGGTCATGTGGGTAATCATCTTTGTTTTTTGGATGAGCGCACAGGGGCGATGATGGTCGGTGATCATCTTATGAATGGCTCGACCGTTGTGATCATACCTCCGTCGGGCGATATGCTCGCTTATATTGAATCGCTGCAAAAGATACTCGCCCTAAAACCTAAGTGGTTAGGTCCTGGGCATGGCGAGCGTATCGAGCAAGCTGAAGCAGTGGTAGAACACACCATTAAGCACCGTCTAACACGCGAAGAAAAGGTTTTTTCAGCGTTGAGCGATATGGGGCGATCTACCCTAGATCAGCTTGTCGTTGCGGCTTACGATGATGTTGACCCCAGTATCCACGCATGGGCAAAGCTGTCGTTGCACGCCCATTTGTTAAAACTTTCAGCCGAAGGGCGAGTGATTAAGCAGGTAAGTAGCGAGGGTGAACAGTGGCAAGTACGCTAGCATTGTTGGCGCTGGCGTCGGGCGCGGCGCATATCTATTGCGAGTTCAAGCCACCGTTGCGGGGTCGCTATCTATTTAAGCCACTAACCCTTGGGTTGTTGATGTTACTTGTTTGGCAAGCGCAGGGGCTGGGCTTATTGTTTTACGGTCTGTTGTTTTGTTGGTTGGGCGATGTGGCGTTAATGATGCCTAGCCGATCAGACCGTTGGTTTTTAGCAGGGCTTGTGGCGTTCTTAATCGGTCATCTGATGTATCTGGCGCTGATGTGGGGTGGAATAGGTTTTGCGCCGTTATTTGCATGGAGTTTGTTGGTCGGCGTAGCGGCTGTTGCCTGCTGGCAAATAGTCTTGCCTGCTAAAAAACTGGCGCCGGCGGTAGTCGCCTATATCACAGCCATTTTGCTCATGGTGGCAGCTGCGTGGGGCGAGGTTGTATCGGGCGCTTTACCAGTAATTGTATTATATGGGGCGGCGCTGTTTGCGCTGTCTGATTTTTTGTTGGGATATAACCGTTTTAATCGGCCGCTCCCCTTATCTCAAATTTGGGTGTTAGGCACCTACTACATTGCACAGGTCTTAATTGTTTCAGGCCATCTTTCTACAGGAGTCATCAATGCAGCGAGTTAAACTAGGCCACACAGATATAGAAGTCTCCCGTGTTTGTTTGGGTACCATGACCTTTGGCGAGCAAAATACTCAAGCCGAGGGTTTCGAGCAAATGGATCATGCGTTAGCGAGTGGTGTTAACTTTTTTGATACCGCAGAGCTGTATAGTATTCCACCAAAACCCGATACCCAAGGCTCAACCGAGACAGTTATCGGTAATTGGTTTAAAGAGCGCGGCAATCGTGACCAAGTTGTTTTGGCGACAAAGGTAGTAGGGCGATCGCCGATGAATTGGTTTAGAGGTGAGGCGTCGCGCCTTCATTCAAGACATATTAATGAGGCGGTCGAAGGTAGTTTGAGACGTTTGCAAACCGACTATATCGATCTGTATCAGTTGCATTGGCCAGATCGCAAAATGAATGGCTTCGGTGCTGGGCGAGTTGCAAGCTATGACCATATCGAAGATACGCCGGTGCCCATTGATGAAACGCTTCGCGCCCTCGAAGACCTTATTTCATCGGGTAAGGTTAGAGCGATTGGTTTGTCTAACGAAACCCCTTGGGGCTTGTCTGAATTTTTGAAGATATCTGAGTTGGCTAATTTGCCACGTGTTGTGTCGGTGCAAAATGCTTACAACTTGCTTAACCGCAATTATGAGCAAGGTTTATCAGAGTTTTACTATCGAAATGGCGTCGGTTGCTTGGCTTATTCGCCACTGGGTCAGGGATACTTGACGGGCAAGTATCGAGACGGTGCTTTGCCAGAAGGGTCTCGTAAGGCCTTGTTTGATCGACTTGGTCGTTATGAGAGTGAGCAGTCGCTAGCCGCAATGGAACGGTATTTTGCTATTGCAGAAAAGGCAGGTATAAAGCCGTCTGTATTGGCCCAGGCTTGGGTGATGTCACAGCCCTTTGTGACAAGTAATATCATCGGTGCAACGTCGATGCAGCAATTGCGCGAGGCGTTAGAAGGTTGCGAATACCAATTGAGCGACGAGCTAATTGCCGAGATTGAACAGGTTCATGAGCAGTGCCCTAATCCTGCACCTTAGTGATGAGTGCGGTTATAGAGACAGCCTTAGAAAAAGTCTAAGGCCGAATGCATCATCTTAACTTCGTCTAATATTTCGCGGGCGCTTTCGATAGAAGGTTCGCCCGAGTATCGCGCACGAAGAATGCCGGTGTCGTCTATTAGTGCGGCATAGCCGTCGCCCTCACTGCCGGCAATAAGGTCTAGCAGGGCTGCGTCACTTATTAGATAAAATGGCAGTTCGAGCATGCTTTTGAAGGCTTCAAGGTTGGTGAGATCGCTGTCGGAGACACCAAAAACAACACAGTCTTGTACTTTGAAACGATGGTATAGGCTAGAGAATTCGGCCAAAACATGGCCGATATTGGCATGATCGACACGCACTAGCGCGACGTACCAACCGTCAAGTTTGGTTAGGTGTACATCTTTGAGCCCGGTCGCCTGTACCTCAAATGGCGCCACCGGTGAGTGAATAGTCGTATTCTTCATCGTCTGGCAGCTTTACCCTTGAAAGCCGATATCATACGTGTTTAAGGCTAAACTTGAAAGCACCATCGCTTGTAACTGCCATGGTGTGGCAGTAACATAAGCCGATTGATAGCTAATTCGAAAAGACAGAGACGCAATGATAAGAGGTAGTATTGTTGCCTTGGTGACGCCGATGACGGCGGCACAAGAGGTAGATTGGAACGCTTACGAAGCGCTGCTTGAGTGGCACATTAAAAACGGTACTCACGCTATCGTTGCAGTGGGCACCAGTGGCGAATCTGCCACGCTAAATGTTGAAGAGCACGTCGATGTTATTCGTTTTACCGTAGATAAAGTTGCTAAAAGGGTACCGGTGATTGCTGGTACGGGCGCCAATTCTACTGCCGAAGCCATCCACTTGACCAAGGCCGCTAAAGACGTGGGCGCAGACGCTTGCCTATTGGTGACGCCTTATTACAACAAACCAACGCAAGAAGGGATGTACCTACACTACAAAGCGATCAATGATGCGGTAGATATTGATCAAATTTTGTACAATGTGCCTGGGCGTACCGCTGTTGATTTACTACCAGAAACCGTTGTTCGATTGGCGGAACTTTCAAACGTTGTAGCGATCAAAGAAGCCACCGGCGATGTGGCGCGGGCTAAATGGTTGGTGCAGCAGTGTGGCGACAAGATAGATATTCTGTCAGGTGATGACGAAACAGCGCTTGAGCTAATTCGCGTAGGCGGCAAGGGTGATATCTCTGTTACCGCTAACGTCGCACCCAAATTGATGTCTCAGATGTGCGACGCCGCTCTTGCAGGTGATTTTGAACTGGCGCAAACAATTAATGAACAACTGATGCCGCTTCATCAGGGGTTGTTTGTAGAATCAAATCCAATTCCTGTGAAATTCGCCCTGTACAAGATGGGGTTGATCGGTGAGACCCTTCGTTTACCGTTAACCGTGTTAAGCGAAGAGCATCAGCCAGAATTGATTAGCAAACTTGCGGCACTTGATTTGTTGCCTTAAGTAAAAGAAATATAACGATATTTACGAGATTTAGCTCTATGAAAGCAGTAAAGCCCCTATGTTTAGCCGTAGCTCTTGCCATGACGGGCTGTAGCTATATCGGCTTAGACGATACCTTTAGGGATCGCAGCGGCGATTATCAAAATGCGCAAGAGATTGATGTGATCGCGCTACCTGAAGGCGCTAATCCTGAGGTGTTGAACGAGCTGTATGTTGTGCCTAAGGTGGCCGCAACCGAGAATGGGTTGATTGATGATGAGGGCGAGTATGTCGTACCTCGCCCAGCCGACGTTAGCGCCAATGTGCATGAAGAGCTTGTAAAAATTCAGCGCTTAGGCAATGACCGATGGGTGATGATTAACTCTGGGCCTTCAGAGGTATGGCCACGCGTGCGTGGTTGGTTAGCGTCAAACAATATCTATGTTGTCTACGCTGATGCAAGTCAGGGTCTAATTGAGACCGCATGGTTGCGTTTTAAAGACGACAACGAGAACAAAGACAAGTATCAGATTCGCATTGAGCAGGGTGTACAGCTTAATTCAACTGAGATTCATGTTAAGCATCTTCGTGTTGCCGCAGACGCGCCAGCCGATGGTGAAGTTAACTGGCCTGATCAGTCAATTGATAAAGAGCGAGAAGCTTGGCTGACCGATGCATTGGCAAATAGTATTGCATCGGGCGAGGTCGGTACTACTGCTTCTATGGTTGCGCAAGCTATCGGTGGCGATGCCAAAGTTGAATTAATGTTCCGCGATGTGTCAGAGCCATACATGGTTATTGATCTACTATACCGTCGCGCTTGGGCAACCGTCGCAACTGCACTAACTAAGGGTGGTTTTCAGACTCTAGATAGCGACCGCGATCGCGGTGTTTTGAATGTTACCTATTTGGCCTCGCGCAAGCAGTCAGAAGACGAAGAGCGTGGCTTCTTTGGTTCTTTGTTTGGTTCAAGTGACGCTGAAGAAGAGCCCCAGTTCTTTCAGGTACAGGTGCGTCAAGCAGGTGACGCTGCCGAGGTTCGTTTCTTAAGTGAATCTGGTACGCAATTACCCAAGCTACGCGCAGAAGAGATGTTGCGAGAGTTACGTAACACCCTTTAATGTCATCGTTTAAATTCTTATCTCTAGGTAGTGGCAGCAAGGGCAATGGTACTTTGCTGTCACTAGACGACCATCTACTGCTTATTGATTGTGGCTTTTCTGCCCGTGAAGCAGTTCAACGGCTGGCGGATGTTGGCGCTGACCCCAAAAAATTAGTAGGTATTCTTGTTACTCACGAGCACGGTGATCATATTGGCGGCGTTGGTGCGATGGCCCGTAAGTTTAAGATACCGGTTTTGGCCTCTCGAGGTACTTTGGGTTCTAGTAAGTTGGGCAAGATTGGCGATGAGCAGAAGGTTGAGTTAACCGAGGCTCATTGGCAGTACGTTGGGCCGTTTAAGGTTATGCCAGTTGCGGTTAATCATGATGCTAAGCAGCCATTTCAATATCTTGTTCAAGGTAATCAATCGCGTTTTGGCATTCTAACTGACTTGGGTTCGTGGAGTTATGCCCTAGTCGACTACTTTAGTAATCTTGATGCGCTATTGATTGAAGCTAATCACGATTTAGAGATGCTACATCGAGGCAATTATCCACCGTCACTTAAGCGGCGTGTAAGCGGGCCCTACGGGCACCTAAGTAATGAGCAAACGGCAAACTTACTAGAAGAAATAGCTCCTAAAGGGCTATCTCAGGTCGTAATTGGTCATTTAAGTGAAAATAACAACTGTCCAAATCTTGTCGAAAAAACCCTTGGCACCTATCTTGAAAAGGTTGATCGTTACGCGTTACTTGAACAGTCGACGCCTTCTTCTTGGTTTGAGATCGCCTAATGAAAGTCATCAGTGACCAGTCACTGCCCGAACATATTGCTTTTTTATCGCCTCAGCTTGTCGATGATGTGCCTGAGGGAGAGGCATTTTGGTTGTCGTATTGCGAGGGGCGGCTTGCTCTGTGTCAGCCTAAGAAAATTGGCCCGATTGTGGTCGACTTTGTAGGTGGTAAATCGCGACATCGTCGATTGCAGGGGGGCGGCAAGGGGCAGGCTGTTTCTAAGGCTTGTGGGCTCGTGCAGCGGCGTGATCTTGATATCTTAGACGCCACCGCCGGTATGGGCGGTGATGGCTTTGTACTGGCCTCTCTGGGTGCGAAACTAACATCACTTGAAAGAAATCCGGTAGTCTATAGCTTGTTAGCAGACGGTTTTTATCGTTTGAATCAAGCGACAGATAGTTCACTAAAGGCTATCGCAGATCGATGGCAGTTG
Source organism: uncultured Pseudomonadales bacterium (assembly GCA_947503335.1). GTDB lineage: Bacteria > Pseudomonadota > Gammaproteobacteria > Pseudomonadales > CANNCY01 > CANNCY01. The sequence goes on from CANNCY010000001.1 coordinate 274,091, forward strand.
TTAAATCAATCAGCAAGTGACTACTTGGCCGGCTCTCCAAAACATGATGTTGTATATCTAGACCCGATGTTTCCTGCACGAAAGAAAGAAAAGGCAGCTGTTGCTAAGGAGATGGTGGCATTTCATAGTTTGGTGGGTGCCGATGAAGATGCCGATGCGCTGTTAGCACCAGCGCTTGAATGTGCACGTTTTAGAGTAGTGGTTAAGAGGCCGAAGATTGCGCCTTTATTGGCCGGAAAGCAGCCCGACTTGCAACTGGTCGGCAAGTCGAGCCGTTTCGATGTTTACACTAAGGCTAAGATTGTTGCCGACTAATCTCGTCTAATGCAAAGCGGTAAATATCGCTTAGGTCATCTAGGTCAGAGGCCTTTACGCATTCGTTAATTTGGTGGATCGTCGCGTTAATTGGGCCCAACTCTATCACCTGTGTACCGTATGGAGCAATGAAGCGCCCATCACTGGTTCCGCCGCTGGTACTTAGTTCGCCTGTATAGCCTGTTACTTTTTCGATCGCAGTTTGCACCGCTGACACTAAATCGCCAACTGGGGTGATAAACGGATTACCGCTAAGGTTCCATTCAAACTGTGCTTCTATCTCTAATTCAGCAAATAGTCTTTCTACTTTTTGGCGCAACTCTTGTTCGGTGACTTGCGGGCTAAAGCGAAAATTGCACGTAATGGTTGTATCGCCTGGTATCACGTTTGTAGCACCTGTGCCACTTTGGATGTTAGATACTTGAAAGCTAGTAGGCGGAAAGTACTCGTTGCCTTGATCCCATTCAATTGCCGTCAGCTTGGCCAGTGCCTTTGCTGTTTTGTGGATAGGATTATCTGCAAGATGGGGGTACGCGATGTGCCCCTGTTTGCCGATTACCTTAACGATGCAGCCAAGTGAGCCGCGACGGCCATTCTTTATGATATCGCCGAGCTTATTGGTGCTTGAAGGCTCGCCCACAATACAGTATTTAGGTACTTGATTGTTTTCTGATAGCCATTGCATAACCTTCACTGTGCCGTTGATGGCAGGGCCTTCTTCGTCGCTGGTCAGCAGTAGGGCAATACGTATGCCAGGCGTAGGATTGTCGGCGAGAAACGATTGAATCGATGTAACAAAGGCTGCCAGTGATCCTTTCATATCTGCGGCACCGCGACCATAAAGCATGCCATCTCTAATCTCTGGATTAAATGGGTCACTTGCCCATTCTGCTAAATCACCGGTAGGTACAACATCTGTATGGCCTGCGAAGGCAATGATAGGGCCAGTATCACCCCAAATAGCCCATAGATTATCCACCTCGCCAAAGGGTAGGCGTGTGCACGTAAAGCCCAAGGGGCGAAGGTGTTCAGAGATTAGGTCAAGGCACCCCTCGTCTTGAGGGGTTACCGATGGGCGGCTAATTAAAGCCTTCGCAAGTTCTAGGGTTGCTGACATCTAGCTTGGCCTTAGTTATGTGAATGCAGTTCAGTATTGAGTTCAATAGCCGCACTGTTAGACAAGCATTCTACTCGCCCATTCATAGAATTGCGTCTAAACAATAAATCGTTCATGCCGGCAAGAGCAGATGCTTTTGTGGTACCCGTTTCACCTTGTTTTTGATCAATAAGCGTCACCTTGGTTCCAGCTGTAAGGTATAGGCCTGCTTCTACAGTGCATCGGTCGCCTAGGGGGATACCGATACCAGCGTTAGCGCCAATTAGGCATTCTTTGCCGACAGAAATAACTACGTTGCCACCACCTGAAAGGGTACCCATTGTTGAGCAGCCACCACCAAGGTCAGAACCCGCGCCAACCATAACGCCTGCACTGATACGGCCTTCAATCATGCCGGGGCCTTCGGTGCCTGCATTAAAGTTTACAAAGCCCTCGTGCATGATTGTGGTGCCCTCGCCAAGGTATGCGCCAAGCCGCACCCTAGCAGTGTCAGCGATACGAACGCCAGTAGGTACAATGTAGTCGGTCATCTTAGGGAACTTGTCTATCGAATTTACTTCGATTATGCGACCTTCAGTACGGGCCTTAAATTGGCGATCGGTTAACTCGTTTAGATCGATCGGGCCTTCGTTGGTCCAGGCTACGTTTGGCAGTAAGCCAAATATGCCGGTTAGGTCTGTACCGTGTGGTTTAACTAAGCGATGTGATAGTAGGTGAAGCTTTAGGTAGGCTTCAGCAACGCTAGTTGCGGGTGCGTCAGAAGCGTTTACAACTAATACGCTAGGTTCTGAACAGTGAGCTAATTGTTTAGCTTTGTTTGCAAGCTCATGATCAGTCTCTGAAAGCTGCGCGAGCTGCTTTTGGGTTAGCTCGATCGTTTGGTTCCCACCTTGATAACCAATGCTTTCTAACGCTGCCTCAAGTTGATCTGAAATGTGACCAACCATAGGCGCCGGGAAAAAAACGTCTAGCCATTCGTCAGCGTTGTTTTTGTGGCCGATTCCTAAGCCTAATGAAAATAACTCACTCATCTTTAAACCTTTATACTGCAAATTGATCTAATTCGGCGGCTTTGAAACCGACAAATAAATACTGTGGTGATTCGACTACGGGGCGTTTTAGTAGCGTTGGGTTGGCTACAATAAGGTCAGCGAAATTTTGCTCTGATAAAGACTCGCGCTGCGCATCATCTAGTTGTTTCCAGGTGGTGCTGCGTTTGTTGACTAGCGTGGCCCAATCGATGCGATCTTGCCAGGCTGTAATCTGCTCTTTGGTAAGGCCGTCAACACGTACATCGTGAAAGTGGTAGTCTACACCTAAACTGTCTAAGTGTTTGCGCGCTTTTTTTACAGTGTCGCAATTTTTAATGCCATACAGCGTAATCATGATAATCCTATGGTTTGTGTACTTTCTTTGGGCGTTTTCTATTTGGAAAACACGTTGTGCATATCTGACATACTAGCCCGTGACAACTGCGAGCGGTACAGTATTCGCGGCCATAAAATATGATTTGTAGGTGTAATTTATTCCAAAGCGATTCAGGAAACAGCCGTTTTAGGTCTTTCTCTGTTTGATTGACGTTGTTGCCTTTCGTTAGTTCCCAGCGCTGCGCAAGCCGATGGATGTGTGTATCTACAGGAAATGCGGGTACGTCAAAGGCCTGTGCCATTACAACCGAAGCAGTTTTATGCCCAACGCCAGGCATTGCTTCAAGGTCTTCGAAATTGTCAGGAACTCGCCCATCATGCTGTTCAACAATCATTTCAGATAGTCGATGAATTGCTTGTGCTTTACGTGGGGCTAATCCGCAGGGTCGAACGATGTCATTAATTTGCTCTACTGTGCACTTAGCCATGTCATAGGGGTTGTCGGCGAGCCGCCATAGTGCCGGTGTAATTTGATTTACTCGGGCATCGGTGCATTGGGCTGATAGTAGAACTGCGATTAGCAAGCTATAAGCGTCGAAGTGGTCAAGTGGTACAGGTGTTTCTGGGTACAGCTCTTCAAGTGTTTGTTGTATGTAGCTAACACGTTGAAGTTTTGTCATCGGTTTGTCGGCGCTAGAGCTAGTCATTAGATTGACCTCTCATAAAGTCAGCGATTTTAGATGCAGCTTGAACACAGCGCTCAATGGTGTCAACCAAGGCAATGCGAACATAGCCGTAACCTGGGTTTCCTTCATCTGTGTCTCTTGCTAAAAATGTACCAGGTAGTACTTTTACTCCAGTATGTGAGTAAAGTGTCTTGGCAAACTCTTGGTCGCAACCAGATACTTTTAGCCATAGATAAAAGCTCGCATCAGGCCTGCTGGCCGTAGTTACCCGATTTAGAATATCTAGCACGGCTTCATATTTGTCATCATAGGCAGCTCTGTTGCGTGCAGGTGTTTCTTCATCTTGCCAGGCAATTATGCTGGCTTGTTGATGATGCATGGGCATGGCGCAACCATGGTAGGTACGATATTTTAGATAGGGTGCTATTAGTGATGGGTCGCCGGCTACAAAGCCTGACCTGAGCCCAGGTAAATTTGAGCGTTTACTTAAACTGTTAAAAACGAGGCAGCGAGCATGGTTGATGTTGTTAATCGCCGCTGATGCTTGTAATAAACCAGCAGGGGCTTTACCGGTCGCTGGGTAAAGTTCGCTGTAGCATTCGTCGCTGATCACAATAAAGTCGTGACGATGAGCAAGCTGAATAATGCGTTCGAGCTGTTCAACGTTTAGACATTGGCCTGTAGGGTTGTTTGGCGTACAAATCAAAAGAATATCGATCGAGTCGCAAAGTGCGTCGGTTAGTTGATCAATTCCAACTTGGTAACGATTGTTCTCGGTGCAGTTGATAAGCGTTAAAGATCCCCCGGCTAGTATCGCAGCACCTTCATATATTTGGTAAAAAGGGTTTGGGCAAGCTAGTGTGCCTTCAGTTGGAAGCAGAGCTTGGATTGCAGAAAAAAGCGCTTCACGCGTACCGGTGACGGGTAATACCTGAGAGGCAGGATCTACGGGTAAGTTGTGTAATGCGTACCGATGATTGATCCAGTTGGCGATGGTGTTTCTAAGTTCATCACTGCCTTTGGTTGCAGGGTATTTCGCGATTAGATGTAAGTTATTTTTAAGAGCATCAAGCACTTTACCAGGTGGGTTGTGCTGAGGTTCTCCAATCGTCAGGCTAATCGGATTGGGTACGTCAATTCCTTCAAGCAGTTGGTTTAGTCGCTCAAAGGGATAGGGTTGTAGCTGTTTTAGACCAGGGTTCAATTAAAATTCCTCTACCCGTTCATCAAGCTGTTCACGGATATCTAGTGACAATTGATCAAGCTTTGCTTGATTTAATATTTTATCGCCGTTTTCGTCGGTTACGTAAAAGACGTCTTCAACTCGGTCGCCAAACGTAGCAATTTTGGCATTTAAAAGCTGAACCTTGTGGTTAGCAAAAATGCTAGCCAATGTTGCAAGTAGGCCAGGGCGGTCAGGGGAAATGATTTCAATGCTGGTGTAGTGATCACTAAGGTCATTGTCTGTGAATACTTGGGTAGGGCGCGTAAAATGCTTTTTGACTCGCTCAAGTCGCGGCGCGTTGCGCTTGACCTTGTCGGGGTTGTGCAATGCGCCGATAATCGCCCTGCGCAGACGTGCATAATTTTGAGGCGTGTTGTTTAGTGCGGTGCCTTGTTGGTCAAGTACATAAAATGTGTCTAACGCATAACCTGTGTTTGAGTTATAAATTCGAGCATCTTGAATATTTAACTGTTGATTGGCGAGCGTTGTAACCAATGTGGCAAAAAGGCGGGGCTGATCTTTGGTGCGTACAAAAATCTGTGTTGAGCCGTAGAATTCGCCATTGCCTCTCGTTTGAATCAGTACTAGAGGCGCTTCTTTGTTGGTTTGTGCTGCGAAGGCTTCGGTGTGCCAGGCTATGTCGCGAGCACGCTCTCGTAAAAAATAGTCTTCGCCAGGTTCATTCCACAACTGGTGAACCTGGTCGGCTGTTAGGCCTCGATCAAGTAATAAATTAATGGCGCGCAGTTGCTTTTCTTCAATTCTAGACTGAATGTCTTGAGGTTGTTCAATGCCGCGCCTCATTGTTGCTAGGGTTTGGTTGTATAGCTGGCGCATCAGGCTAGCCTTCCAGGTATTCCATAGCTCTGGGTTTGTCGCATTAACGTCGGCTACTGTAAGCGCGAAGATGTAGTCTAGGTATAGCTGATCGCCCGTTTCTTTTGCGAAATTATAGATAACTTCGGGGTCTGTAAGGTCTTGGCGTTGCGATACTTTGGTCATTAGTAGATGGTTTTTTACTAGCCATTCTAATAAGCGGCTTTCCCATTTACTTAGCAGGTGGCGTTCAGCGAAACGATTCACATCCACCGCACCTAACGCTGAATGATCGCCGCCTCGGCCTTTAGCAATGTCGTGATATAGAGCTGCAATATATAGTAGCTCGGGCTGTTCAAGGCGATTCAAAATTTGAGTGGCGATAGTGTATTCGTCGCTATGCTTGCCCATCTTAAAGATGTCGATCATCTCGATTAGCTTAAGCGTATGGGCGTCTACGGTATAAACATGAAATAGGTCGTGCTGCATTAGCCCTGTGATTGCGCCAAACTCAGGGAGATAGCGCGACAAAATACGGTAGCGGTGCATTTTTGTTAGCACGCCAAATAGTGGGCCCTCTGCTTTTAAGATGCGCATGAAGGTAGCGCTGTTATTTGGGTCGGCTCTAAATTGTTCGTCGATCAGCAGGCGAGCTTCTCTAATTTGTCTGATTGTTATCGCTCTAGCACCCACTAGTGTGGGGTCTTCGGCTAGTAGGGCAAACATTTCAAGAATTGCGCCGGGGCGTTTTTGAAAAAGCTCTGGGTCACGGGCTTCTATTGCATTGTTATGTCTAACAAAGTCTTTGTTGATGCTACGCGTGCGGCGATTCCAAAAAGTGTCGTCAAGTTCTTCAATGAAAAGATGCAGCAGCAGATCATTTAGTTCACGAGTGGCGATGACCGCGCGATAGTAGTCGCGCATAAAATGCTCAACAGCCATGCGACCATTTGTTTCTTTATAGCCAAACATTTGCGCAAGTTCGCGCTGATGGTCGATGTGAAGGCGCTCTTGGGCTCGCCCTGTAATAAGGTGCAAGCCGTACCTGACCTTGTATAAAAAATCTTTACCTGAGCGCAGCAGGTGGTACTCTTCATCAGTGATGAAGCCTGTGCTAGTAAGTTCTTGTAATTGCTTTAGCCCAAAGTGACGTTTTGCGATCCAGCTAATCATTTGGATGTCGCGTAGCCCACCTGGCGCTTGTTTGATGTTAGGCTCTAAGCTGTATTCACTGCCAGAAACTTTTGCGTGGCGTTCTGCTTGTTCTTGCCATTTCGCTTTGAAGAATGCTTTGCTTCCCCACATTTTCTTTTTTGAAGTGGCCTTTTTGACCCATTCTAGAAGGGTTGATTGGCCAGCTAGGGTGCGAGACTCTATTAGGTTTGTGGCAATGGTAATGTCGTTTTTGGCGAGTTCTGCGCACTCTTTAATCGATCTAACGCTATGGCCAATTTCGAGCTGAATATCCCATAAGAATGTAATGAACTGTTCAATTTGGTTCAGGTCGTTCTTGGTGGGGGACTCTGTAATTATTAGTAGGTCAATGTCAGAGCTAGGGTGAAGCTCTTCACGACCATAGCCACCTACAGCGCATAGAGAGATGCCTTCAGACCAATTAAAATCACTCCATATTTTCGCGAGCATACGGTCGATTAGGCGAGCGCGAGCGGTGACTAGTTGGCGCACGTCGCCGCCTTCTAGAAATTGATTGTTTAGCTGTGTTTGGCACCCAAAAATAGCATCTTTGAATATAGTGATGCGATCTTTGGGTCTGTTTGCAAGCTCTTTATCGAAGCGACGCTCATCAAAGATGATGAGCGGTAGTTTTTCTATTTTGTCGCTCATGTTGTGTTTTTTTAGATCGGTTCTTCGTCCTTTCTTAGTGTAAAGATCTCAAAACCGTCTTTCGTTACCCCAAGTGTGTGTTCGAATTGAGCCGATAGTACGCGATCTTTTGTCGTGACTGTCCAGCCGTCTGCTTTATTCAATTTTGTCTTGTGTTTGCCTATACCGATGTTGATCATCGGTTCGATAGTAAAGGTCATGCCCTCTTTCAATACCATGCCGGTGCCGGGCTTGCCGTAGTGAAGTACCTGTGGGTCTTCATGAAACACATCGCCAATACCGTGGCCACAGTAGTCGCGTACTACTGAGTAGTAGTTTTTCTCTGCATAGCTTTGAATGGCGTGACCGATATCGCCGAGGGTCGCGCCGGGCTTAACTGTGCGAATAGCACGAACAAGGCAGTCATGGGTGATTTCAATAAGCTTCTTAGCGTGAGGTGCAACTTTACCCACGCAGAACATTCGGCTTGTGTCGCCGTACCAACCATCTTTAATAACAGTAATGTCGATATTAATGATGTCGCCTTCTTTTAGAATGTGACTATGCGAAGGAATGCCGTGACACACCACGTTGTTGACCGACGTGCAGATCGATTTAGGGAATCCTCGATAATTCAGCGGTGCAGGGATGGCGCCCTGGGTTTCGGTAATATACTTGTGGCAGATGTCATCCAGCTCGCCTGTAGATACGCCTGCGATAACGTAGGGTTCGATCATTTCAAGCACTTCGGCCGCCAAACGGCCGGCGATGCGCATTTTTGCAAATTCTTCAGGTGTCTTTATAAGGGCCATAAGTCGCTCTATTGCTGTCTATTTGCCTAGTGCTGTTGATAAGGCAAATAGAGGGTTATTTGAAACATGCGAAAAGTGTACGAAAATTAGGTGACAAATAGTACCCAAATAGTGCTGAAAACCCCATGGTTGTTTGAATTAGGTGCCCCTAACATGGTATAAAGCGCGCGCTCTGGCAAAAGTGTCAGGGTTTAATTGTTTATTTGAACGTCGCACATGTCTTGCAACTTTGCTTTCGGGTGCTGGTTTTTTCACTATTAGAAGAAGCTGGTTGAGAGTGAGGGAGGCATGGAAGACATAACCCAAAATTTAGGATGAATTATCATGGCTAATATTACTATGCGTGATCTGCTTCAGGCAGGCGCACACTTCGGTCACCAGACTCGTTACTGGAACCCAAAAATGGGCAAGTACATCTTTGGTGCTCGCAACAAGATTCATATCATCAACCTAGAGCACACTGTTCCAGTATTCAACGAAGCGCTAGACGTGGTTCGTAAAGCTGCTGCAAACAAGAACAAGGTTCTATTTGTTGGTACTAAGCGCGCTGCTAGCAAGATCATCAAAGAGCAAGCTGACCGTGCAGGTATGCCATACGTAAGCCACCGCTGGTTAGGTGGTATGCTTACTAACTACAAAACTATCCGTGCATCAATCAAGCGTCTACGCGACCTAGAAGCTCAGTCTACTGATGGCACTTTCGAGCGTTTGACTAAGAAAGAAGCTCTAATGCGTACTCGCGACATGGAGAAGCTAGAGCGTTCTATCGGTGGTATCAAGAACATGGGTGGTCTGCCTGACGTTCTTTTCGTTATCGACGTTGATCACGAGCGTATTGCTATTCAAGAAGCGAACAAGCTAGGTATTCCAGTAGTTGGTATCGTTGATACTAACAGCAACCCTGATGGTGTTGACTACGTTATCCCTGCAAACGACGACGCGATCCGTGCGATCAAACTATACGTTTCAGCTGCAGCTGACGCTTGCCTAGAAGGTAAGAGCGGCTCAAATGCTGGCGACGAGTTCGTTGAAGTAAGTGAAGAGGCTGGCGAAGAGGAGTAATCCTGGCATCATCTTCGGTGCGGGGGGCTAGGCTCCCCGTTTTATTATCGTTTTATAGTGAGGACTAAATCATGGCAGCAATCTCTGCATCTATGGTTAAAGAACTACGTGATCGTACCGGTCTTGGTATGATGGAATGTAAAAAAGCACTTGCAGCTGCTGGTGGCGACATCGATGTAGCTATTGAAGAGCTTCGTAAGTCAAGTGGTATGAAGGCTGCTAAGAAAGCTGGTCGTACTGCTGCTGACGGTGTTGTTGTTGCTAAAGTTGCTGAAGATGGTAGCTACGGCGTGTTGGTTGAAGTGAACTCTGAAACTGACTTTGCTGCTCGTGATGCTGGTTTCTTGGCGTTCGTTGAAGAAGTTGCTGACAAGGCGTTTGCTGAAAAGAATGCTGATGTTGCGGCTCTAATGGCGGCAGGTCTAGAAGCATCTCGTGAAGCACTAGTTCAGAAGATCGGCGAGAACATTGGTGTTCGTCGTATCGAGCTAGTTGAAGCTGGCGAAGGTCAGGTTGTAGGTTCATACGTTCACGGTAACAACCGTATCGCGGTAATCGTTACTGTTGAAGGTGCTGCTGTTGAAACTGCTAAAGATGTTGCTATGCATGTTGCGGCTGTTAACCCACAGGTAAACAAGCCAGAAGATATGCCTGCTGAAGTTCTTGAAAAAGAGAGCGACATCATTAAGGCACAGCCAGATATGGCGGGCAAGCCAGCTGAGATCGTTGAAAAGATGATCGGTGGTCGTATCAAGAAGTTCCTAAAAGAGAACAGCTTGGTTGAGCAGCCGTTTGTTAAGAACCCAGAAGTAACTATCGCTAAGTTCGTTAAAGACGCAGGCGGTGATGTTGCTGGCTTCGTACGTTACGAAGTGGGTGAAGGCATCGAGGTTGAAGAAGTTGATTTTGCTGCAGAAGTAGCAGCTCAGCTTGAATCAAGCAAGTAAGTTATTTGGGCTGGCTAACCTAGTCAACTAAGCCCAGTTGATTTATGCTTTGCGGGGGCTTTATGCCCCCGTATTTATATCAGTCAATAATCGCTAATTCAGTTTGATTGGGAAGGGTCTATGGAACGTTCAAAAAAAGACAAAAAGTACAAGCGTATACTTCTTAAGCTTAGTGGCGAAGAGTTGATGGGGTCTGAAGGTTTTGGTATCGACCCTAAGGTACTTGACCGTATGGCGCTCGAAATTGGCCAGTTGGTCGGTATCGGTGTTCAAGTTGGTCTAGTTATTGGCGGTGGTAATATCTATCGCGGCGCAGCACTTAGTGAAGCAGGTCTTGATCGAGTCACTGGCGATCATATGGGGATGCTGGCCACGGTGATGAATGCCTTGGCAATGCGTGATGCGCTAAATCGTTCGAATATTGCAGGCAAAGTGATGTCGGCAATTCCTATGAGTGGTGTGGTTGACCACTATGATCGCAGAAAGGCGATCAGAAACCTTGAGCAGGGCGAGGTTGTGATCTTTGCTGCTGGTACGGGTAATCCATTCTTTACAACTGACTCTGCCGCCTGTTTGCGCGGTATTGAGATAGATGCAGACCTAGTACTAAAGGCTACTAAGGTAGATGGCGTCTATACGTCTGACCCGATGAAAGATTCAGACGCTAAAAAATATGATTTCTTAACTTTCGACGAAGTGCTAGACCGTAAGTTGGGCGTAATGGACCTAACGGCGATCTGCTTGTGTCGAGATCACCAAATGCCTGTTCGAGTATTTAGAATGTCTAATCAAGGCGCGTTGCTGCGTATCGTGGTTGGCGAAAACGAAGGCACATTGATAGCTGAGAGTGAAAAAGATGATTAATGAGATTCGTGATGATGCGCTAGAGCGCATGAAGAAAAGTGCTGAGGCGCTAGTTAATGCGTTTGCAAAGATTCGTACGGGTCGTGCTCACCCAAGTATTCTAGACGGTGTTACCGTGCCATATTACGGTGCTGACACTCCGCTTAGTCAGGTAGCAAACGTAAACGTAGAAGACGCACGTACGTTGTCGATTATCCCTTGGGAGAAGTCGATGGTTCCTGAGATCGAAAAGGCCATTATGACGTCTGATCTTGGTTTGAACCCTTCTACCGCGGGCGAGGTTATTCGCGTACCTATGCCAATGCTGACTGAAGAAACTCGCAAAAACTTTATCAAGCAAGCACGTAAAGAAGCTGAAGGTGCGCGTATTGCAGTGCGTAACATTCGTCGCGATGCAAATGGCGATCTAAAAGAGCTTGAAAAAGAGAAAGAGATTAGCGAAGACGATCTGCGTCGTGGCGAAGAACTAGTACAAAAGGCAACCGATCAGATGGTTGCAGAGATCGACAAGTTGCTTGCTAAGAAAGAAGACGACTTGATGGAGATCTAAGATGTTAAATCATATTGCCATTGTTATGGATGGCAATAACCGGTGGGCCAAAAGGCAAGGTTTGCCGGGGCCTATGGGGCATAAAAAAGGTGTGCAGCGTATTCGTGATGTCTTAGGGCAGGCGAAAGAAAGAGGTGTAACCTGTTTAACGCTGTTTGCCTTTAGTAGTGAAAACTGGAAGCGTCCAAGTCTTGAAGTTACTGCTTTGATGAAACTGTTTAACAGTTATTTAGAGTCAGAGGTAGAGCGGCTAAAAGAAGAGGGTATTGAGCTTAGAGTTATAGGGGGGCGAGATCGTTTCTCTAGTAGCTTGTTAGCACGTATTGAGTCTGCCGAAGCCGCGACCAAAGGTGGTAAGCTAAAGCTTGTAATCTGTGCTGACTATGGTGGTCAATGGGATATCGCCAATGCTGCTCAGCAATTAGCCAAGAAGGTGGTAGCGGGCGAGTTGCGTGTTGATCAGATCGATCAACACGCAATGGCGAGCCAGATGTGTTTAAATGACCTGCCTGAGGTGGATTTGGTGATTCGTACTGGTGGGGAGTTGCGTATTAGTAACTTCTTGCTTTGGCAGTCAGCTTATTCAGAGTTCTACTTTACAGATACATTATGGCCAGACTTTGGGCCAGCTGAACTTGATAAAGCAGTTGATGAGTTCTATACCCGCGAGCGTCGCTTCGGTATGAACGGCGATCAAGTAAAGGGCAAATAAAGGGGGCAAAGTGCTCAAGCAAAGAATAATAACAGCCATATTACTAGTAATTGTGTTGGCTGCGGCCGTGTTGCTGCTACCGACTGACTACTTCGCCTTAGTGTTTGCTTTAGTTAGCATGATCGGCGCCTGGGAGTGGAGTCGTTTGTCAGGCATTACTACTGGTTGGAAGCATGTAGTTTATGCACTTTCAGTGTTTGTTTCGTTGGTGGTGATTTACGACATTGGCTTTGAAAAGTATGTGCCAACTAGAGCTTTATTAGAGTACGCCTTGTTTGGCGCCACATTATTTTGGGCAGGGGCAGCGCTGGCTATTGTTGCTTACCCTCGTGGAACGGCGATTTGGTCGCACAGGCCGTTAATGTTAGCGGCGGGGTTCTTTGTTCTAATTCCTTTCTGGGTCGCATCTAGCTGGCTTCACCACAAGTCGCTGGCTTATGGTCTTTGGATTTTCGCTGCAGTCGCTCTGACTGCAGCAGCTGATGCTGGTGCATATTTGGCAGGAAAGACGCTAGGTAAGCATAAGCTTGCAAGGCATGTTAGCCCTGGTAAAACCGTTGAAGGTTTTGTAGGTGGGGTACTGCTATCAATTATTGTGGCTATGGCCTACGTACACTTTGTTGGCTTTCAAGAGGTGACCTTAGTCGAGGCCGCTTGGGTAGGTTTTGGTATGGCGATTATGTCAGTAATCGGTGATCTGAGCGTTAGTTTACTCAAGCGTGAGAGCGGCGTAAAAGATTCTAGCAGCTTGTTGCCAGGTCATGGTGGTTTGATGGATCGTCTAGATAGTCTTTCGGCTTCGTTGCCGGCCTTTGCGCTCGCTACGGTGTTGTTAGGAAGTTAATTAATGAAGAAGCAAGTAACGTTGCTAGGTGCGACTGGCTCGATCGGTCAGTCGTCGCTTGATGTATTGCAGCGTCATGCTGATCAATTCTCTGTGTTTGCAGTATCTGCACACTCCCAGTGGGCTAAGTTGCTAGAGATTTGCGAACGGTTTAATCCGCAATACGCTGTTGTGGCCGACTCTGTTTTTGATGAGGCTAGGCCTGCGTTTGCTGATAGAGTTCCAAAGACTACGTTGCTATCTGGTGCAAAAGCGTTGGTCGACATGGCATCGCATAGTGAAGTCGACGTTGTTGTCGCTGCTATCGTAGGTGGTGCTGGGCTGCCCTCAAGCTATGCCGCAGCTAAGAACGGTAAGCGCATTCTTTTAGCCAATAAAGAATCATTGGTGATGAGCGGGGCGCTTTTCATGCAAGCCGCTAAAGAGTCGGGTGCTGAGGTTTTGCCCGTTGATAGTGAGCATAATGCTATTTTTCAAAGTCTTCCAGATCGTTGGCGAGCTACGCCGCAAGAGGGTGTAAGCAAGATTTGGTTAACCGGTTCGGGTGGCCCCTTTAGAGCCTACGAGGGCGATTGGTCTACGATTACGCCGCAGCAGGCGGTTGCGCATCCCAACTGGAGTATGGGGGCCAAAATTAGCGTCGACTCGGCTACCATGATGAATAAGGGGTTAGAGTTTCTAGAGGCTTGTCACCTGTTTAACGTGGGTGCAGAGTTTATTGAAGTATTAGTGCACCCCGAAAGCGTCATTCATTCTATGGCCGCTTACGTTGATGGCTCAGTAATCGCTCAGATGGGTAACCCTGATATGCGTACGCCCATAGCCCACTGTTTGGCTTGGCCAGATCGTATCGACGCGGGGGTGGCACCACTCAATCTTGCTGACATTGCCCAATTAAACTTTGAAAAGCCTAATTACGACCGTTTCCCTTGTTTACAAGTTGCTATTGAGGCAGCCAAGCAGGGCGGTAGTTACGGTATTTGGATTAACGCGGCGAACGAAATCGCCGTAGCGTCGTTTTTAAACGGTGAGATTCGGTTCGATCAAATTGCTGGTGTGGTACAGTCGGCCTTTGCGCAGGGGTCAAGTGTGATGCCTGAAAGTATTGAACAGGTGTTGGCGATTGATGAGCAAGCGCGTGCTTGGGCTGACAGTGCAATAGGGGCGTTGTAGAGTGGAGTTTATTCAACAGATTTTAGCCTTTGCTATTACTCTTGGATTGATCGTGACGATTCATGAGTGGGGGCACTTCTGGGTGGCTCGTCGTTGTGGTGTCTTTGTAGAGCGATTTTCAATTGGCTTTGGGCCAGTGCTGTTTAGTCGCAAAGACAGCCAAGGCACAGAGTATTGTGTGGCTGCCATCCCTTTGGGTGGCTACGTGAAAATGCTTGATGATAGTGAAGGCGAATTACCTGACGACCAGCGCCATATGGCGCATACGCATAAGACAGTATGGCAGCGCATGGCGATCGCTGCCGCGGGCCCTGCCGCAAATTTTGTGCTTGCAGCGATCATATTTTGGATTTTAGCAATGATGGGGTCGACCACGGTAAAGCCCATCATCGGCAGTGTTGAGCCTGATTCTACTGCCTTTCATTTGGGGCTTACCGAACAGCAGCAGATTGTTGCTATTGATGATAAGCGTGTAACTACCTGGGGCGACGTTAGTCAGGCTCTTCTCGCTAGAATGGGTGATACAGGGCAGATTTCGGTACAGTCTAAATACTTAGATAGTAACTATGTTTACGATGCTGAATACGATATCGACCGCTTTATGTCAGGCGAGCAGCTGACCGACCCGTTATCAGAGTTTGGAATTCGCCCTTACCGACCTAAGGTTGCTGTTCAGTTTGCTTCGGTATCTAAAGATTACCCCGCATACCAAGCCGGTTTGCGAGAAGGCGATCGTGTGCTACTGACTAACGGCAAGGTTTCTGAAGATTGGAACGAGTGGGCGGAACTAATCCAGTCTAACCGTGGTCATACTATGTACCTAGTCGTTGATCGCGAGGGTGAGCAGTTTGATGTGTCGCTAACCCCCCGTTTAGATAATGATGGTGTGTACCGTATTGGTGTGTCGCCAGTGCTACCCAAGTACGACGATTCAATGTTGATTGAACAGCGTTGGGGGCCGGTTGCTGCCATTGGGCGAGGAATTACGCAAACCTGGGATATGTCAGTGTTTGTGTTAGAGTCAGCGCGCAAAATGTTAATGGGGCTGATCTCGACAAAAAACTTGAGTGGGCCAATTACGATTGCTAAAGTGGCGTCAACGTCAGTCGACTACGGCTTGCAGAGCTGGTTGTCGATTGTCGCGCTATTAAGCGTTAGCATCGGGGTACTCAACTTGTTGCCAATACCTGTGTTAGATGGTGGCCATCTACTGTTTTTAGCTGTAGAGGCGATCAAGGGTAGCCCTGTATCGCAAAAGATACAGATTTTAGGGTACCAGGTAGGCTTTGCGCTAATTATGGGTATCATGGCTTTGGCGCTATATAACGATATTGCTCGAATAGGGCATTAACCAACTCGTTTGGGCGAGTTTGAGCCAGTTCAGCTGGCAATAATGATAAGTAGTAAGAGATTTTATGAAAAAACTGTTGCTGAGTGCGCTAGTAAGCGCCTATGTAGCCGGGGCTGCTGCCGAACCTTTTCAGGTACAAGATATTCGTGTAGAAGGTCTTCAGCGTGTATCTGCGGGTACCGTTTTTGCGTCGCTGCCAATCAATGTGGGCTCAGAAGTTGACTCTCCAGATCTTCGCTTTGCGACTCGCCAGTTATTCCAAACGGGATTGTTTCAAGACGTAGAAATTATCCGCGACGGCAGTGTTTTAGTATTCCGCCTGCGCGAACGCCCTTCAATCGATTCAATTGAACTTGAGGGTAACAAGGCGATTAAAGATGAAGACCTGATGACCGGTATGACCGATTCAGGTTTAGCCGAAGGCGAAATCTTTAAGCAAGCTACTCTTGATGCATTGGCCGCTGAGCTAGAGCGTCAGTACTATGCCCAGGGGCGATACAGTGCTTCTGTTAAGACTGAAGTAGAAGATCTGCCTCAAAACCGAGTCAAAGTTAAGATTATTGTCGACGAAGGTAGTGCGGCGGCAATTAAGCATATAAACATCGTCGGCAATACACTGTTCTCAGACGAAGAGCTATTAGAGCAAATGGAGCTGAAAACCACCGGTTGGTTGTCGTGGTTTGATTCGAAAGATAAGTATGCCCGCGAAAAGCTTCAGGGTGATATCGATAAGTTAAGCTCTTACTATCTTGACCGAGGTTACTTACAGTTCGAGGTAGAATCGACACAGGTAAGCCTTAGCCCAAGTCGCGAAGAAATTTTTGTAACGATAAATATTAATGAAGGCGAGCAGTATACCGTAAGCGAGGTTGCCTTAGCGGGTGAACTAGCGGTCGATGAAAATACTTTGCGTCGTCTAATTCTTGTGCGTGAAGATGCGACGTTCTCGCAGGTGTTGATGACCACCTCTAGTGACTATATGACCCAGTTGTTAGGTAACAGTGGTTACACGTTTGCAGAGGTTCGTGGTATTCCAGAGGTTAACGAAGATGACAAGACTGTTAAGGTTACTTTTTTCGTTGACCCAGGTGATCGAGCGTATGTACGACGTGTAGAGTTTAGAGGTAACACCAATACGGCAGACGATGTGTTGCGACGCGAAATGCGCCAGCTCGAATCTTCGCCGGCCTCAACCGCCCGAATCGAACAGGGTAAAGTTCGACTTGAGCGATTAGGTTACTTTAAGACCGTTCAGGTAGAGACTAAAGAGGTTCCAGGAACCACCGATCAAATCGATGTTGAATACACGGTTGAAGAACAGCCGTCAGGCTCTATCGGTGGTAACGTGGGTTACGCACAGGGTTCTGGATTGATTTTAGGTGCGAACCTTCAGCAAACGAACTTTTTAGGTACTGGTAAGCAAGTGGGCATGAACGTCAGTTACTCTGACTATCAACAGCTTGTGAATCTATCGTATACCGACCCTTATTTTACTCCAGATGGTGTGAGCCGCGGTTTCAACGTTTTTGTGCGCGAGCGCAATCTAGAGAAACTGTACGTTGCTGCCTATAGCACAAACAACTGGGGTGCTAACCTAAACTTTGGCTGGCCAGTCTCTGAGATTGAGCGCGTTGGCTTAAGTGTTGGTTATCTAAATACTGAAATCACTGTAGGTGATTCGCCTGCCCAAGAAATCTCGGCGACACCTAGATTAGGTAGTGAGATGGACGACGGTAATGGTAATCCTCGTTATGTACTCAATTCTGATGTGGCGGCAGTTCCCGAGTTCAATCCCGACGACCCAACGGACCCTAATAATTTTTATGATCTGACCATTTACGATGACAATTCGTTAGGTTTTGACCCACGCATTTATAATACTCCTGGTTTCTTAGATGTTAACGGTAGCAAGTTTAGCGACTTTAAGGCTAGCTTGAGCTGGTCTCAGAGCACACTAAACCGTGGCCAGTTAGCAACTCGTGGTGCCTCGCAAATGTTGGCGCTTGAAACTACTATTCCAGGGTCTGACCTAAGTTACTTTAAGTTAACTTACTCTGCTCAGTACTATAAGCCGCTGTTTACTGGCTTTACATTGCGCCTAAAGACTCGCCTAGGATACGGCGAAGGTTGGGGTGATACATCTGAGCTACCCTTCTTCGAAAACTTTTATTCAGGGGGCTTTAACTCCGTTCGAGGCTTTAAACGTAATACCTTAGGCCCACGCACTACGCCTGCCGAGCGCTATCAGGTTGTTCAGTCGGCTCGTAAGTGGGATGATTTAAATGGCGACGGTATTGTTGACCCAGACGAAGTTACCAACGAGTATGCGAACGTCGTAATTGATGATTCGGCTGATCCGGCAGATTGGCAGTTAGGTTCTGAACTGATCTATCAGCGTCAAGAAGAGCAGCCCCTTGGTGGTAATGTTGTTGTTGAAGGTACCGCCGAGATCTTATTCCCGTTACCTTTTGTTAAAGATCAGCGCTCGATGCAGACAGCATTGTTTTTAGACGTAGGCAACGTGTTTGATACTACTTGCCAAGAAAAAGCGACTGGTGGATTTACCGCCAACTGTTTTGAACCAGATTTTAATGAGTTACGCGCTTCGGTTGGTCTAGGTTTAACTTGGATTTCAGGTTTTGGGCCACTATCGTTTGCACTATCGTACCCAATCAACCATGATGACGACCTAGACGAAGTAGAGACGTTCCAGTTCTCTATGGGTCAGTCGTTCTAACAATAGAAAGACAAAGAAAGAATACTTAATTTATAGGAGTTAAATTGTGACTAAGTTGTTTAAAGGTTTTGCGCTAGTAGCAGCGTTTGTATTTTCGATGGGCGCCGCGGCACAAAC
This sequence comes from uncultured Pseudomonadales bacterium, assembly GCA_947503335.1. Lineage (GTDB taxonomy): Bacteria > Pseudomonadota > Gammaproteobacteria > Pseudomonadales > CANNCY01 > CANNCY01. The sequence goes on from CANNCY010000001.1 coordinate 292,610, forward strand.
CAAGATTGCTGTAGTTGATATGCAAGCAGCAATGCAAAACACTCAGCATTTTAAAACAGCCCTAGAGAGTCTAGAAGCTACTCAGAATATGAAGACATTTCGTGCAGAGCTAAAGACGATCGAAGGCGATCTGAAGGCTATGGACGAGCGTCAAAAGAAAGAAGCGTCGACCTGGAGCCAAGAGCAAGCACAGCAGTTTCAGCAGCAGTGGCAGTACAAGCGCCAACAGTTCGAGAGCGTAGCACGCAACATTCAGGGTGCAATGCAGCGCGAAGTTGGTAAGTTGCAGCAAAAAATGGCCCCACACATTCAACAGGGTGTTCAAGACATCGTAACTGCTCAAGCAATCGATGTGTTACTTCAGCGCAACGCAGTATTAATTGCAGGCCCACAGTTTGACATCACGCCTCAGTTGACCGAAAAGCTAAACGCGGCAAAATTGGCTAACTAATTTGAACGAGCCGATTTACCTGTCTCAGGTCGCCACCTTGATTGGTGGTGAACTTGAGGGAGAAGACATTGTTATACAATCAATCGCCAGCTTGCGTTCAGCAACCGCTGGCGATTTGAGTTTTGTGGCCAACGCAAAGTTAGCTGCTGCTGCGTCTGATACATCTGCCTCGGCACTCATCGTTGGGCATTTTGATGTGCCTTTTAACGGGCCTATTGTTCGCGTTCAAAATCCTTATCTGGGCTATGCCAAAGCGACCCATTTGTTTGTAGCACCACCTTCGGCGTTAGGAATCCACAAAGCTGCTGTTATTAGCGAACACGCTACACTTGGGCAGGATGTGAGCGTTGCTGCTAATGCTGTCATTGACGCCCACGCAACTATCGGCAACGGCGCGATTATTGGTGCGGGCGCTGTTGTTGGTGAAGGGGTTGTGATTGGTGAAGATACGCGTATCGACGCTAATACCGTGATACACAAAGATGTAGCCATCGGTAACCGCGTGCGCATAGGTAGTTGTGCCGTTATAGGCGGCGAAGGTTTTGGCTTTGCGCCAACGGGCGATGGTTGGCAGCGTATTTGCCAGCTGGGCTCAGTCATTATCGAAGACGATTGTGATATAGGCCCGGGCTGCACAATCGACCGAGGTGCGTTAGACAACACTCATCTTAAGCAGGGTGTTATCCTCGATGATCAGGTTCATATCGCTCATAACGTTGTTATTGGCGAGCGCACTGCGATGGCGGGATACTGCGGCGTGGCTGGTAGTACAGAGATCGGCGCAGACTGTACGATCGCCGGTATGGTTGGCATGGTTGGCCACATTAAAATTGCTGACAAGGTTCACATCACGGGTGGAACCATTGTGACAAAATCAATTACTGAATCTGGTTCGTACTCTTCGGGTACACCGATGAGCGATTCGTCGACGTGGCGAAAAAACGCTGCTAGATTTAGTGGGTTAGACAAATGGGTGCGTCAAGTTAAGAAGCAACTTGATGGCCTACCAAAAACTTAGGTTTGTTATGGATATTCAAGAAATAAAAACACTACTCCCGCATCGCTACCCATTTTTGTTGGTAGATCGTGTAGAAGAGTTGATCGAAGGCGAAGAAATTACAGCCTACAAGAACATTACAACTAACGAAGAAGTATTTCAGGGGCATTTTCCGCATCACCCTGTATTTCCTGGTGTAATGATCATCGAAGCCCTCGCTCAGGCGTCGGGTATCTTGGGTTTTAAAACGCAGGGCAAGACGCCAGAAGGCGGTTCGTTGTACCTCTTCACAGGTGTAGAAAAGGCCAAATTTAAGCGCCAAGTTGTTCCTGGCGACAAATTAGTGCTGAAGTCGCGTGTCATGACTACCAAGCGAAACCTTTGGAAGTTTGAGTGTACTGCTCTTGTTGATGGCGACGTAGCAGCATCTGCAATCATTAGCTGTATGGATCATAAGGTAGCTTAGTGAACCATATCGACCCGCTTGCGGTGGTTAGCCCAGATGCTATTTTGGGCGATAATATCGAGATAGGGCCCTGGACAGTAGTCGGTCCTGGCGTCGTTATCGGCGACAACTGTAAGTTAGAGTCACATGTGGTGCTTAAAGGTCCCACAACACTTGGTAAGAACAACCATATTTTTCAGTTCAGCTCAATTGGCGAAGCGCCGCCAGATCGCAAGTACCAAGGCGAGCCGACCACGCTCACAATCGGTGACGATAATGTTTTTCGCGAAGGCGTCACCATACATCGCGGTACAGTTCAAGATCGATCAGATACTCAAATCGGCAGTCGCTGCTTGTTCATGGCCTATGCACATGTAGGTCACGACTCTGTCATTGGCGATGATGTTATCTTTGTAAATAACTCGGCAGTGGCCGGGCACGTGACGGTTGGTGATTGGGCTATCTTGGCCGGTTACAGTCTGGTGCATCAGTACTGCCAAATTGGGGCGCATAGCTTTTGTGCGTTTGGTAGTGTGATCAATCAAGATGTGCCCGCTTATACCTTAGTTCAAGGCAGCCCCGGTAGCGCCAAGGGGATCAACAAAGAAGGCCTTAGTAGACGCGATTATTCGAGAAAAGAAATCTCTGTCATTCTAAAAGCTTATAAACGTGTTTATCGACAAGGGTTGTTGTTGAGCGAAGCCATTTCTGCGATAGAAAACAGCGCTGACTATAACGATTACAAACAAATACTATCGCCATTTATAGAATCATTAGCAGCCTCAAAGCGAGGCATTGTGCGATAATTGGGGTAACATCGATCTATGCAAGATCTATTCTCGTCGCTTGAGTATGCGACAGGTACCGTAGCAGGTGTTGATGAAGTAGGGCGCGGCCCATTGTGCGGCGATGTAGTAACAGCCGCTGTCATATTAGACCCTAACAAGCCAATAGAAGGGTTAGCAGATTCTAAGAAGTTGACCGATAAGCGTCGTGACGTGTTGTATGACGAAATTATTGAAAAGGCGCTGTGCTTTCATATCGCTAGGGCTTCTGTTTCTGAGATCGATGAGTTAAATATATTGCATGCGACCATGCTTGCGATGGTGAGAGCGGTTGATGGTTTGTCGATTAAGCCTGCCCATGTTTACGTTGATGGGAATCGCCTACCTACGTGGGGTTACTCTAGCGAAGCCGTTGTGAAGGGTGATAGTAAGGTTGCTGAAATAAGCGCTGCTTCTATTTTGGCAAAGGTAACTCGCGATCGCGAAATGATAGAGCTATCGCAGCAGTACCCCGAGTATGGTTTTGAATCGCACAAAGGCTACCCATCTAAAGCACATTTAGAAGCCATTAAGACCCACGGATTAATCAAAGACATTTATCGCGCCAGTTACGGCCCAGTTAAAAAGATTTTAGCGGAGCAGCAATCAGCATGATGCAGCCTAAGTTTGTTCATTTGCGAGTTCATACCGAATTTTCGCTAATCGATGGATTGGTGAAAATCAAAAAACTTGCTTCAGCCGTAAATGACGACGAGCAGGTCGCAATTGCGATATCAGATCACACTAATTTTTACGGTCTTATCAAGTTTTACCGCGCTGCTCAAGGCGCAGGTCTTAAGCCCATACTTGGTTGCGATTTTGAATTGAATGAACCTGGTGCGCCTGCGTTTACATTATTCGCAATGAATGATGAGGGTTATCAGAATATTATCCAGGTAATCTCAAAGGCCTATCTTCATGGGCAAGATTTAGGAAGACCTTATGTTAATTTCGAGTGGCTAATCGAGCACAACGAAGGTGTCATTGCCTTAAGTGGTGGTAAGTTTGGCGATGTTGGTCAAGCGATATTAGATAGTAAACTAACGATTGCTCAAGAAAACGCAGAGCGTTGGGTAAAGGCCTTTGGTGATCGTTATTATCTAGAATTGGTGCGCACTGGGCGTGCAGGTGAAGATACCTATATTGAGGGAGCGCTCAATATTGCTCAGTTATTGCAAGTGCCTGTGGTTGCCACAAATGATGTGAGGTTTATCGAACAGAGTGATTTCGATGCCCATGAAGCGCGGGTTTGTATTCATCAAGGTATGGCGCTTGATGACCCTAGACGTGAACGACGCTATAGCGATCAGCAATATCTTCGCACCCAAGACGAGATGGTCGAGCTTTTTAGCGATATCCCATCTGCGCTTGAGAACACTGTTGAGATTGCACGGCGCTGTAGTGCGAGTATTCGTTTGGGTGAATACTTCTTACCTGACTTCCCGATTCCAGATGGCCTAACAGAAGCCGAGTTCTTCAGGAAAATCTCGTACGAGGGTCTTGAGTGGCGATTGGAAGAGCTATTCGATACTGGCGCAGAAGACTTTGCTGACACAAGAAAGATCTATGAAGACAGACTCGAGTTTGAGTTGGATATTATTATCCAGATGGGGTTTCCTGGGTACTTCTTGATTGTAATGGACTTCATTCAATGGTCTAAAGATCACGATATACCGGTAGGACCTGGGCGTGGTTCGGGTGCAGGATCGTTAGTGGCTTATGCACTTAAGATTACAGATCTAGACCCTATCGAATACGATTTGCTTTTCGAGCGATTCCTTAACCCAGAACGTGTATCAATGCCCGACTTTGATATCGATTTCTGTATGGATAAGCGCGATCAGGTAATTAGTTATGTAGCTGATAACTACGGCCGTATGGCTGTGTCACAGATTATTACCTTTGGTACAATGGCGGCCAAGGCTGTGGTGCGAGACGTTGCCCGTGCTCAAGGCAAGAGTTTTGGTTTAGCTGATAAACTGTCAAAGCTGATTCCGTTTGAAGTGGGCATGACGCTTGGTAAAGCGTGGGACGAAGAGCCCATGTTACGCGAGTTCGTTCAGAATGATGAGGAAGTTCAAGAAGTTTGGGATATGGCCAAACAGCTTGAGGGTGTAACTCGTAACGTTGGTAAGCATGCTGGTGGTGTTGTAATCGCCCCTCATCTGTTGACTGATTTCGCGCCACTGTATTGTGATGAGAATGGTCAAGGCTTAGTAACTCAATACGATAAAGATGACGTTGAGTCGGCCGGCCTTGTAAAGTTTGACTTTTTGGGTCTGCGAACACTTACCATCATCGATTGGGCGAAAAAGATGATTGATGTTCAGCGGGCCCGCGAGGGGCTAGAGCCGCTAAATATCGAGAAGATTTCACTAGAAGATAAAAAGACGTTCGATCTGTTACAAAGAGCCGAAACGACCGCAGTGTTTCAGCTTGAATCCCGCGGCATGAAAGAGCTTATCAAGCGCCTACTGCCTTCTCGTTTTGAAGATATCGTGGCACTTGTAGCCCTATTTAGACCAGGCCCGCTGCAGTCGGGCATGGTAGACGACTTTATTAACCGAAAGCACGGGCGTGAAGAAGTTGCTTATCCGCACCCGAAGTATCAACACGACCTATTGATACCTGTACTAGAACCAACCTATGGCATTATTTTGTATCAAGAACAGGTGATGCAGATTGCTCAGGTGATGGCGTCGTACAGCCTTGGTGGAGCAGATTTGCTGCGCCGTGCGATGGGTAAGAAAAAACCCGAAGTGATGGCAGAGCAGCGTGTCATGTTTATGGAGGGTGCCACTAAAGACGGCCACTCTGAAGAACTGGCAGGTAACCTGTTTGACCTGATGGAAAAGTTCGCAGGTTACGGTTTTAACAAATCGCACTCAGCAGCCTATGCACTAGTTTCTTATCAGACAGCTTGGTTAAAGGCTCATTACCCTGCGCCATTTATGGCTGCTGTAATGTCGTCAGACATGCAGAATACCGACAAGGTTGTAACCTTCATCGAAGAGTGCCGAGAAATCGGGCTGACGCTGCTACCACCCGATGTGAACCAAGGTGAGTTACATTTTTCGGTTAATGAAAATAACGAAATCATCTATGGCCTAGGCGCCATTAAAGGGTTGGGTGAAGGGCCTGTAAGCGCCATTGTTGAAGCACGTGCCGGTGGGCCGTTTGAAGACCTATATGACTTCTGCGCACGAATTGATAATCGCAAGGTTAACAAGCGCTCACTAGAGGCTATGGTGCGCTGTGGCGCTTTAGATAACTTAGGCCCCGACTGCGACTTAGATAAAAAGCGTGCGATCTTGCTGGCTTCAATGGATGAAGCGATCAAGACTGCCGAACAGATGAATGCGAACCAAAACTCAGGCATGACCGATTTGTTTGGCGAGATCTCGGTATCTCAGGGTGCCGACGATCCCTTTATCGATTTCTATGGCATCACGCCGTTGACGTACAAGGCACGTTTAACGGGCGAGAAAGAAACCTTAGGCCTCTATTTGACAGGGCATCCGATTGATGAGTATTTAGCCGAGCTAAAGCAATTCGTTCCCAATCGAATCAACGCAATTGGGCCGCAGAAGCACGAGCAATCGATTGCCGGGTTAATTGTCGATCAGCGGGTGATGAAGAATAAACGTGGTGACAACATGGGCTTTGTGACCTTAGATGATCGTTCAGGCCGAATCGAAGTAGCCGTATTTGCTGATGCCTATGATGAGTTTCACGAGCGCTTAGTAAAAGACAGTATTGTCGTGATTAACGGTATGGTCAGTCACGATGATTTTTCAGGGCGACTAAAGGTTCGCGCTACTAGGGTAGATAACATCGAGTCTGCTCGCGCTCGCAAGTTAGACGCTCTTACCATCAAGTTAGAGCTAGAAAGGGTCGATTTAGCACAAAGGCTCTACGATACAGTAAGCCAATTTAAAGATCCCGAGGGATGTAGGCTGCAATTTGAGGTGGTTGATTCGACTGCTAAAGGTGTTATGAGGGCAGATGAAAGCTGGCGAGTTATGCCCACAGACGATCTTTTGGCAAAAATCCGTGAAATTTTTGGGAACCAAGCAGTCGAAATGAAGTTCTAATCCCTTTACAATCAGTGCAGTTTTGACTGGTCGGTCACGAAATTGTAAGGTGTGTTTCGATTTTACGCTTTATTGATCGGTTTAGTTTGCCGAATCAGTCGCCGAATGGATTTGGCATTTTTGAAGTATTAGATAGTAAAAAGAATTAGAGCAAGTCTAGATGAATCCAAATTACCTAGAGTTTGAACAACCGATTGCAGACCTTGAAGCCAAAATTGAAGAGCTTCAAAACGTGGGTCACGATAACGACTTAAATATCGGTGAAGAACTTCAGCGTCTACGCGAAAAAAACGAGAAGCTGACGGCTTCAATTTATAACGACCTCAGCCCTTGGCAGGTGGTGCAGGTGGCTCGTCACCCGCGTCGCCCTTATACGCTTGATTATATCTCGCGTATTTTCGATGAGTTTGAAGAGCTACATGGCGATCGCATGTTTGGCGATGATAAGGCCATTGTAGGCGGTATTGCTAAATTGGCGGGGCGCCCTGTCATGGTGATTGGTCAAGAAAAAGGCCGAACTGTAGCTGATAAGGTGGCACGTAACTTTGGTATGCCAAGACCCGAAGGATACCGCAAAGCCAAGCGATTGATGGAGATGGCCGAGCGCTTTAAATTGCCAGTTCTTACCTTAATCGATACCCCTGGGGCATATCCTGGTATCGATTCTGAAGAACGTAATATCAGCGAGTCGATTGCTACTAATCTAGCGGTAATGTCTCACCTTAAGACCCCAATTATTTGTACGGTAATTGGCGAAGGCAGCTCGGGTGGTGCGTTAGGTATTGGTGTGGGCGATCATCTTAATATGTTGCAATACTCAACCTATTTTGTGATCTCACCAGAAGGCTGTGCCAATATTATCTGGAAGACTGCCGAAAAAGCACCACTAGCAGCCGAAGCGATGGGTGTTACGTCTAGCGTGCTTGAAGACTTAGGCATTGTCGACGAAACCATTCCTGAGCCTATGGGTGGTGCCCACCGCGATTGGGACACAATGGCCGCTACAATTAGGCAGCGTTTGATCGATCAATTAGACCAGTTGGCTGGTAAGAATATTGACGATTTACTTGAGCGCCGTTACGAGCGTTTAATGGCTATTGGTAACTAAAATGGTTGAGCTGCCAAATGTGTGGCTCAATCGATTAAAGGCCGCCCCAACGGTTTGGGTGGCTCTGTCAGGCGGTGTCGATTCGATGACACTGCTGCACTGGGCGAGTCAGTTAGAACTCGCTAATCTTAAAGCGATTCATATCAATCATAATATCCAGTCTAGTTCTGACGCTTGGGCACAGTTTTGCGTTGATCAAGCGCGTAAGTTAAATGTGGTTTGTACAGTACGTTCAGTGCAACTAACTGATACCGATAGCCTTGAAACAGCAGCGCGAATGGCGCGATATGAGGTATTTGAAACGCTGTTGTCAAAGGGCGATATCTTGCTGCAAGGTCATCATGCCAATGATCAGGCTGAAACGTTGTTGTTTAGAATGCTTCGAAGCAGCAGTTGGCGCAGTTTGCGAGCGATTCCTGAAACAAGAACAGTTGGTGAAGGTAGCCTTTATCGACCCTGGTTGAAAACGGCCCGTGAGCAGATCGAGCAGTATGCTGCAGATCACCGTATTGATTACGTCACTGACCCTAGCAATCAAGACGATTCGATCGATCGCAACTATTTGCGGCACCGCGTACTTCGGCCACTTATTCGTCGTTGGCCTCATGTGATAGAGCGCTTTTCAATGTTGGCGTCAGATGCACAAACTCATCTGTCAGCGCAAAGTGATTTAGCGGCCTTTTGGTTAGATGCGAATGTTCAATCTGACCGGTTTGGTGATTGGATGTCGTTTAAGGATTTGGCTAGTTTAGTGCCCGAGTCGCGCGCGGTGGTAATTGCGCATTGGCTCCAGCGCAATGGCGGGCAGGCTCTGCCATCGTTACAGCCTTTGTATAGCGATCCTGCTAGCCTAAGCTCAAGTAAATGGATTGCGAAACTAGATAGTCTTGAATTGTATGCTGATCAGAGCCGCTTAAGGCTAGAAACGCCGGTCATTAGGCGTGCTGTCGATGCACCTGTTATGTTCAAAGGGCAGCAATTAGCCTGTTTGGGCGAACTAGCGGTTGAACGTTTTCACCCATTAGGTAGAGCGCACAGTCAGCGTGTTAAAAAGTTGCTCCTTGAGTGGCAAATACCCGCTAGATATCGCTATAAAGTGCCGGTTTTACGGAGTTCAGACCAGATAGTGTTTATAGATCAGCATTGGGCAGAGGGTATTGAACTTGATGAATGCGATAGCTGCCCTATATGGCCAAATGGTTAACTATGCAATATTTGCCTACCAACCTAGGTATTACTCGCATTTGGTGTTGCTATGATTGAGGTTAAAGGTGGGTTCTGGTAGTCTGACATCCCATCTTGGGGCAGTAGCACTGCCCGCAATCGGCACAATTCAAGCCGATAAACACGCAACGACTAACGGTTTTGGTACAGGTTCATGACGCGATATATTTTCGTAACGGGTGGGGTAGTTTCTTCATTGGGTAAAGGTATTGCCTCGGCATCGCTAGCGGCGGTGTTAGAAGCACGTGGGGTAGACGTAACTATCCTCAAGCTTGACCCATACATCAACGTCGATCCGGGCACCATGAGCCCAACTCAGCACGGCGAAGTATTTGTTACCGAAGACGGTGCTGAAACTGATCTAGATTTAGGCCATTACGAGCGTTTTATCCGTAATCGCATGACCCGTCGTAACAACTTTACCACTGGGCGAGTATACGAAACGGTTCTTCGTAAAGAGCGTCGTGGTGATTACCTAGGTGGTACGGTTCAGGTTATTCCACACATTACTGACGAGATTAAGCGCCGTGTTCTAGAGGGCGGTGCTGGTCACGATGTAGCTATCGTTGAGATCGGCGGTACTGTCGGTGATATCGAAGGCTTGCCGTTCTTAGAGGCAACCCGGCAGTTAAAAGTTGAGCTAGGTTCTAGCCGTGCACTATTGATGCACCTAACGCTTGTGCCATATATCGCAACGGCTGGTGAAACTAAAACTAAGCCGACTCAGCACTCAGTTAAAGAATTACGTTCGATCGGTATGCAGCCAGATATTCTACTGTGCCGTTCAGAGCAAGACATCGACGCTGATTCACGTCGTAAGATCTCACTATTCACTAACGTAGAAGAGCGTGCAGTAATCAGCTTGCCAGATGCGCCTTCAATTTACGGTATCCCACGTCTACTTCATGAACGTGGTCTAGACCAGTTTGTAACCGACAAATTTGGCCTTGAAGCAAAAGCGGCTGATCTTAGCGAATGGGATCGTGTCGTTGAAGACGAAAAGCGTGCTGATCACGAAGTTACCATTGCAATGGTTGGTAAGTACATGGAGCTTCATGATGCATATAAGAGCCTTGTAGAGTCGTTAAAGCATGCTGCGATTCATACGCATACTAAGTTGAACATTAGTTACGTTGATTCAGAGACGTTAGAGAATGGCGATCTAAGCAACATCGAAAAAGCCGACGCTGTTTTAGTACCGGGTGGTTTTGGTGGTCGTGGGGTTGAAGGCAAGTTAAAAGCTGTTCAATACGCCCGCGAAAACAAAGTACCATACTTAGGTATCTGTCTAGGTATGCAATGTGCGGTTATCGAATACGCTCGCAATGTGTGTGGCATGAAAGACGCAAACTCAACTGAAATGGACCCTAATTCTAAGCACCCAGTAATCGCATTGATTACAGAATGGGTTAATGACGAGGGCGAAGTAGAGTTGCGTAACGAGAACTCTGATCTAGGTGGTACAATGCGCCTAGGTAAGCAAGAAGCCAGATTGGTTAAAGGTTCTAAGGCGGCTGAAGTATACGGTAGCGAAACCATTTACGAGCGCCACCGTCACCGTTACGAAGTTAACAACGCGCTTATTGAGCGCCTACAGCAAGGTGGTTTAAAGGTCGGCGGCTGGTCTACTGATGATAACCTAGTAGAGATGGTCGAGCTCGAAGATCATCCTTGGTTTGTCGCCTCGCAGTTCCATCCCGAGTTTACTTCTACACCTCGCGATGGGCACCCATTATTCAAGAGTTTTGTAGAAGCAGCGATCAAGCATAACGAGGAATAAACGTGACGCAACGCACCATTGAAGTAGCCAATATCCCAGTAAGTAACGAGGCACCAATGGTGCTGTTCGGTGGCATGAATGTGCTAGAGTCTCGCGATCTAGCCATGCAAATCGCTGAACACTATGTTGAGGTCACAAATAAGCTGAACATCCCTTACGTGTTTAAGGCATCGTTCGACAAAGCTAATCGTTCAAGTGTTAACTCATTTCGAGGCCCCGGTTTAGACGAGGGTCTTAAGATTCTTCAAGAGATCAAAGATACGTTTAACGTGCCTTTGATTACCGACGTACACGAGCCTGAGCAATGCCAACCGGCAGCTGAGGTTTGTGACGTTATTCAGTTGCCTGCGTTCTTATCTCGCCAAACCGACCTAGTAGTTGCAATGGCCCAAACTGGTGCAGTGATCAATGTTAAGAAGGCACAGTTCTTAGCCCCTCACGAAATGGCTCACATTATTAAAAAGTGTGCCGAGGCAGGTAACGATAAAGTTATTTTGTGCGAGCGCGGTTCAGCGTTCGGTTACAATAACCTTGTAGTAGACATGCTAGGTTTTGGCATCATGAAACAATCGGGCGCCCCGGTTATTTTTGATGTGACTCACTCGCTACAACGACCAGGTGGCCGTTCTGATTCGGCCGATGGCCGTCGACAGCAGGTGGTAGATCTAGGTAAAGCTGGTATGTCGCAAGGTATCGCAGGATTATTCTTAGAGGCTCACCCTGATCCAGACAAAGCGCTGTGCGATGGCCCATGTGCTTTGCCTTTGCATCAGCTAGAGCCCTTCTTACAACAAATGAAAGCAATTGACGATCTTGTTAAATCGCTACCCAAGATAGACATTAGGTAAGCTACTGTTGCATACCATTTAGGAGATAAAGTTGAATACTCAGATTGTAGATATTCGTGCGTACGAAGTATTAGATTCGCGCGGTAACCCAACCGTAAACGCTGACGTGATCTTGGCAGACGGAAGTGTTGGTACTGCTTGTGCACCCTCAGGTGCGTCAACAGGCTCACGCGAAGCGCTAGAGCTACGTGACGGTGATAAAGCTCGCTACCTTGGTAAGGGCGTACTAAAAGCAGTTAAAGCGATTAACGCTGACATTCGTGAACTGTTAGTTGGCAAAGATGCCGCTGACCAGCATGCACTTGATCAATTAATGATCGATGCTGATGGCACCGAAAATAAATCAAAATATGGCGCCAACGCAATTTTAGCGGTTTCGTTAGCGGCAGCTCACGCTGTAGCTGTTTCTAAAAAGATTCCTTTGTATGCACACATTGCAGATATCAATGGCTCTTCTGAAGACCTGTCGATGCCAGTACCGATGATGAACATCATCAACGGCGGCGAGCACGCAGATAACAACGTTGATATTCAAGAGTTCATGATTCAGCCGGTTAGCGCTAAAAGCTTTGCAGAAGCATTGCGCGCTGGTGCTGAAATCTTCCATAGCCTAAAGAAAGTATTAAGCAGTCGTGGCTTAAGTACTGCTGTGGGTGATGAGGGTGGATTTGCGCCAAACCTACCATCAAACGAAGCAGCTCTAGAAGCGATCGCTGAAGCGGTTGCAGATGCAGGCTATGAGCTAGGTAAAGACATTACGCTAGCACTTGATTGTGCTGCGACCGAGTTTTACAAAGATGGTGTATACGATCTTGCTGGTGAAGGCAAAAAATATAGCTCTGCAGAGTTTGCTGATTACTTAGCATCATTGTGCGACAAGTACCCAATCATCTCTATCGAAGATGGTATGGACGAAAGCGACTGGGAAGGCTGGGCGATTCTAACTGAAAAGCTAGGCGACCGTGTTCAGTTGGTAGGTGACGATCTATTCGTAACCAATACTAAAATTCTTTCTCGCGGTATCGAAGAAAAAGTGGGTAACTCGATCTTGATTAAGTTCAACCAGATCGGTTCACTAAGCGAAACCTTAGATGCCATCAATATGGCGCAGGATGCTGGCTTTACGGCTGTAATTTCGCACCGTTCAGGTGAAACTGAAGACACGACGATCGCTGATCTAGCTGTTGCTACAGGTGCTGGTCAGATTAAGACTGGCTCGCTTTGTCGTTCTGACCGTGTTGCTAAATACAACCGTTTAATTCGTATCGAAGCAGAACTAGAAGGCAAGGCGCCGTACCGTGGCCGCGCTGAATTTTCAGCTTAATTACGAATAGTGACATGACTGAGGCTAATCAAGTTCAAACCAATACGCGGCAGATTCCTTGGGGTAAGCTGTTGCTGTTAGGTATCTTGATTAGTCTTCAAGCGCAGATCTGGGTAGGTGAAGGTTCGCTTGGCGAGCTAAAACGCGTTACCGCTGCGCTTGAACAGCAGCGAGCATTGAACGCTCGCTTGCTTTCTCGCAACGCTCAGTTGCAAGCCCAAGTAGAGCATCTGCGTTCTTCTAACGAAGCGCTAGAAGGGCGTGCTCGAAGTGAGCTAGACTTGGTTCGCCCAAACGAAACGCTCTATCGAATTGTTGAAAAGAAAAATACTGATGACGAACAGCCTTAATTGGGTTGTGCTGCCCGCCGCAGGCGTTGGTGCTAGGATGGGGGCAGACTGCCCTAAGCAATATCTAAAGATTGGTGAGTATACACTCATCGAACATACGATTAATCAGCTACGTAAATTGATCCCCGATGCGCCAATTATGGTTTCCCTTGCAAAGGGTGATTTAGTAGGGCGCGAACTGTTATCTCAATACGGTGCCATGGTGCATCTTTGTGAGGGTGGTCTAACAAGGGCGCAATCGGTATTAAATGCGTCAAAGGCAATCTCAGTTATAGATACGTCTAACCCATGGGTTTGGGTGCACGACGCAGCTCGCCCGTTGTTGGCTCAGTCAGACATAGAACGTTTACAGCAGGTTTTGTTAAGTGAGAGCCGCGGTGCAATGCTGGCTCAGCGCTCTACAGATACCCTCAAGCAAGTAGAAGATGGTCGCGCCGTTACTACTATCAATCGTGATACTGTTTGGCGAGCACTAACCCCGCAGGTGGTTCGCGCTCAATTTTTGATTGCGGCCTACGAGCATGCATTGGGCAAAGAATTGCAATTAACTGATGAGGCCTCTGCCATCGAGTTAATGGGGGAGTCGCTTGCGGTTGTTGAAGCCGATGAACCAGGTATTAAAATAACCTACCCTCAAGACATACATACATTAGAGACACGCCTATGCTAGCTATGAGAATTGGCCACGGATACGATGTTCACGCTTTTGGCGAGGGTGATCACGTCACAATAGGTGGTGTATCGATAGAGTATCATCAGGGCTTGATAGCACACTCAGACGGCGATGTGGCATTGCACGCGCTATGTGACGCTATTTTAGGTGCTATGGCGATGGGTGATATCGGTCACTTGTTTCCTGATACAGACCCGGCCTTTAAGGGGGCTGACTCGCGCGTTTTATTGCGAGAAGTGATGTCGCGTATTAAGGGTTATGTGGTAGGTAATATTGATTTAACGATTGTTGCGCAGGCGCCTAAGATGGCGCCTCATATCACAGCTATGCGTGAAGTGATCGCCCAAGACTGCGCAGTTACTTTAGATCAAGTAAATGTAAAGGCGACTACAACCGAAAAGCTAGGTTTTGAAGGGCGCAAAGAGGGCATAGCAGTTCATGCCGTTGTGTTGATGGTGGCCAAGTGAGTGTTGGGGTTCCGGTTCGGTTGTTTCCCTATGGCGAGCCGTTAGCAGAAGCAGAACTAAAGCGCTCGCCCCAAGATTTTATTGTTACCGAGATTTTTGATTTCCCTCTTTTACCCTTAGATGCTCAGGCCGAGCATTTAGCACTACGCATACGAAAAACGGGGCAAAACTCGCAATGGGTAGCCGAACGTTTGGCCGAGCACTATGGTCTGCGTCGAGTGGATGTGGGTTATGCGGGTAAAAAAGATCGCCATGCGGTAACAGAACAATGGTTTAGTCTGTATGTATCAAATGCCGAGCTACCGTCTTTACCAATTATAGAAGGGTGCGAGATTGTTGAGGTAGGACGTACCACTAAGAAGATTCGATTGGGCGACCATCAGGGTAATCATTTTCAAATAGCGCTCTATATCAAGGGTGATATAGCTATCGACCAGATCGAGCAGCGAAGCGCACTTATATCAGCAAAGGGCTTTGCAAATTATTTTGGTAATCAGCGCTTTGGCATAAACGGCAACAATGTTGCTAGATTTGATGACGCCGTGTTGAATGATCGCAAGCTGCGGCGGTCAGATAAGGGCATTATCCTCTCATCGGCGCGCAGTGCTATCTTTAACAGGCTACTCTCGTTAGCTATCGAACATCAACATGATGCGACAACGCTACCTTTGTGGGGGCGTGGCCGTTCTGATGAATGGGCGTTACAAAATCTTGGCCCGTTTGATCATTGGCGAGACCGGTTAGAGCATAGTGGGTTATCGATGGACGACCGTCAGATGATGGTATCTGCTAAGGATCTAAGCTTTAGAATCGGCTCTACCACTGACGAGCAAGGTGAGGCCGAGGTCACTGAGACCAAAGTAGAATTTAACTTTGCATTGCCACCAGGTGCTTACGCAACAACCTTACTAGAGCACTATTTCGACCTTGTTGAGACCCCAAAATATTCTACACCTGTGGTATAGTTCGCAATTACAGAGAACTATAAACTGCAGGCAGTATCTTGAACGACCTTTACCTTCGTGGGGTAGGTATGACGTCGCGTCGTACCCGTGAGCGATTAATTGAGCGATTAGTAGAAAAGGGCATCGATAATATACGAGTGCTTGAAGTAATGCGTGCGCTGCCGCGCCATATATTTGTTGATGAAGCAATGGCGCACCGTGCCTACGAAGATACCGCGCTACCAATCGGGCACGGTCAAACGCTTTCTCAACCCTATATTGTGGCTCGAATGACAGAGTTATTACTAGAAAGTGCAACCTCAATGGAGCGCGTGCTAGAAATTGGCACTGGATCGGGATATCAAACCGCTGTATTGAGCCCTTTCTGCAGAACACTTTACAGTGTCGAACGTATTGCTCCTCTTCAAGATAAAGCACGTCAACGATTAAAAACCCTAGGTGTTAACAATGTCATCTTAAAACATGCAGATGGCAACTGGGGTTGGCCTGCGCGAGGCCCATTTAACGCTATTTTAAGCGCTGCCGCGCCACACGAGATTCCTCAGCAGTTGATCGACCAACTTGCGCCTGGTGGCGTGCTATTAACGCCTGTAGGTGGCGACGAGCAGAGTTTGGCGCGAGTGATACGCGATGCCGAGACAGATGAAATAGTGATTGATCAAATTGAGCCCGTAAAGTTTGTGCCATTGTTAGGAGGGGTGATTCAATGACCCGTTCTAATACCGATTCTAATCATTCTCTCTTCGCTGTTTACCTGCGTGGCATGCTAATGGGTATCGCTGACCTAGTACCCGGTATATCGGGCGGCACTGTAGCGTTTATGACGGGTATCTATGCTCGATTGATTAATGCTTTGAGCAGCTTTAACCCCAAATTACTCAAGCAGTTGGTGCAAGACCCTATTTCTAAAACTTGGCGCGAAATTGATGGCAATTTCTTGATAGCCCTATTTGCAGGCATCTTCACCAGTATTTTCGCCTTCGCTCAAGTAATCACATTTTTGTTAGATAACTACCCACTATACATTTGGGCGCTGTTTTTTGGGCTTGTGGCTGGGTCTGTCTGGTATCTAATGCGCAGTTTGCCAAAGAAAACGTTCGTCGAATACCTATGGGTATTAGCAGGTACTGTGGTTGCTTGGTTCATCGTTGAACTGAAACCAGTCGTTGTTGAACCATCTTTTGCTTATGTCGTTTTTTGCGGTGCTATAGCGATAAGTGCCATGGTACTACCGGGTATTTCAGGGAGCTTTATTCTACTGCTATTAGGTGTTTACCCTGTGCTTCTCGGTGCGGTTAACAATGGTGAAGCCATGCCGTTGATTGCCTTTGTAGTAGGTGCGGTAATAGGCTTGATGACTGTGAGTAAGGTACTGAAGTCTCTATTGTCCAGATATTACACGCAAACAATTGCTGTACTGACTGGGTTTTTACTCGGCTCTATCAAAGCGCTGTGGCCTTGGCGGTTAGATTCTGAGAAAGGTGAAGCATTAACTCTACTGCTGCCTTCTCAGTATGAGTCGATGCTGGGAGTGCCGTCAGCAACAGTCACTGTAACAATTGCGATGATTGTAGGGACATTGCTGGTGGTTGCGCTTACGTTGGCTAGCGAAAAGCGGTCGAAATGAGTTCCCTAGTCGATTAGAATATTTCGCTATAACTAACAATATCAATATAACAATTAATTCGAGGCTTATTTAGAAAATGTTTGAGTTTGCTAGATTCGCTAATAGATTACTGTTTGTTTTATTAATCACCTGTTTAATTATTTTAAACGGCTGTTCTAGTGCCCCTAATCAAGCCCCTGTAACCTCATCAGCACCTATTTCGAGCTATCGATTAACAACCCATGTTGTATCTCCTGGCGAAACCCTATATGGCATTGCATGGCGCTATAACCTTGACTTTAAGGCCTTGGCCGCAGCCAACCAAATGTCGGTTAATAACCCTTTGCGAGTGGGTCAGAAACTTACTCTAGATACCACTAATGTTAGGGTACAGACGACACCCAAAAAGACCATATCTAAACAACGATCAGGGGCGAATAAAAAGCATTCTCAACCGCGAAATGTTTCTGCTGATACCAGTTTGAATAAACCTGTTTCAAAAACTTGGTTGTGGCCATTGTCGTCTAACGCTTCTGCTGACCGTATTAGCCGAAGTAGTCTCAATAAAGCGCTTGATATTGACGGTCGTTTGGGAGAATCTGTAATTGCCGCACAGGGCGGAAAAGTGGTTTACGCAGGTGATGGGCTACGCGGTTACGGTAATCTCATCATCATTAAGCACAACGACCAATGGTTAAGTGCTTACGGTAATAATCGTCAAATTCTGGTTAAAGAAGGACAAACGATTAAAGCTGGCGCCACGATTGCCGAACTAGGGGTAGACGACTCGAATCGGTCTAGGCTTCATTTCGAAATTCGTAAGAATGGCGCCCCGGTCGATCCAAAACCGTTTATTGCAGCAAGCCTTTAAGGGAAACGAAAAGGTAAACGGAAAGGTAAACGGTTAGGTTAGACGGTCGCAAAAATACTACAGGCGGTTTGTTATCTAGATGACATGGGCGCAAGGTAGAACAGAACTAAGTTCGAGGTTTAGCAGTACAGGGTAGTAGAACTAACGAAACCTTATATCTCATATCGAAATAGGTTGAATATAGATATAAGGAATGCGAGCAGGATGCACGCTTGTCATATCGCTACTGGTATGACAGACACAAGAAGGGCATAAGCCCTCTGTTAGTTAGGGATAAAGCAGAAAAATGGTGCGCAGCAATGCGTGTAACTGCACATAAAAGACGAGGGTAGTAGTATGGATTTACGACCTGATGGCCAAGTATCTGAAACAGAGCAAACTGCAAGTGCAGCTGTGCTAACAGATAATTGGAGCGAAACAGAAACTGATGACACCTTAGCTAGTGAAAGCGCAGAGAGTGTCACGATAGAGAGCGCCGAAGTTGAGGCAACCGCAGCACCTGAAGAGCCAGAGCGCTTTTCTCGCTATGGCCACTTCGACAACGATTCGCGATCACACAAGGCGCTAGACGCCACTCAACTTTATCTAAACGAAATCGGCTTTTCGCCACTGTTAACTGCTGAAGAAGAAGTTTACTACGCCCGCATGGCGCGTCGTGGCGAAGAGGCTGGTCGCAAGCGTATGATCGAGAGCAACCTGCGATTGGTTGTTAAGATTGCGCGTCGTTACATTAATCGTGGTCTAACGCTGTTAGATTTGATTGAAGAGGGTAATCTTGGCCTAATAAGAGCAGTCGAAAAGTTTGACCCTGAGCGAGGCTTTAGGTTCAGTACCTATGCCACTTGGTGGATTCGTCAAACCATTGAACGCGCCATTATGAATCAAACTCGCACCATTAGGTTGCCGATTCATGTGGTTAAAGAGCTGAATGTATATCTGAGAGCCGCACGCGAGCTAACCCAAAAGCTTGACCACGAGCCATCTGCTGAAGAAATAGCAGATCTGTTAGAAAAGCCTGTTGCAGATGTTAAACGTATGCTTGCACTGAACGAGCGCGTAACCTCGGTCGATAGCCCAATCGGCCATGATGCAGACAAGTCACTATTAGAAACGATTCCTGACGAAAAGCATCTAGACCCCTTTGAAAAGCTTCAAGACAGCAATTTAACAGATAGCATTGACCAGTGGTTAGATCAGCTCGTCGATAAGCAGCGCGAGGTAGTGTGTCGACGCTTTGGTCTGCGAGGGTACGAAACCGCAACGCTTGAAGAGGTAGGTCGTGAAATTGGTTTAACACGCGAGCGTGTACGCCAAATTCAGGTAGAAGCGTTGCGCCGCCTACGCGACATTCTTGAAAAGCATGGGCTTAGTGCAGATCAGTTGTTTGGCGCCCAATAACTGGCACCATATAAAATCTGTACTAAACTAAAAATTAGCTGAGTCGTATTCATGGATGAAATGAAGTGGCACCGACGCCAAAGCTGGCTCAGTTAAAAGACGGATGTTGTATTGTCAGGGAAAGGCAGTTAAGGAAGGCATCTATCTCAAGGATTGAGAAAGTGGTTTTATCGCGTGGATCAATACTGAGTTTTCGGTGTTAGGCTGAGCCCAGATTAAAGTAGGTAGATAAAACAAAGGCGACCTTTGAATAAAGGCCGCCTTTTTATTTGCTGCTTATTTACTGATTCTTTACTAAGAAGTGTTAGCGCTCGAGCAGTTTAATCTTGTCAGGCACGCCATCCCATTCGTCAGCATCGGCAGGCGAATCTTTCATTTCAGTGATGTTTGGCCACTCTTCGGCCAATTCAGCGTTTAGCTCGATAAATTGCTCTTGGCCTTCAGGTAACTCATCTTCAGAGAAAATAGCGCCAATCGGGCATTCTGGCTCGCAAAGTGCGCAATCGATACATTCGTCAGGGTGAATTACCAAAAAGTTAGGGCCTTCGTAGAAACAGTCTACTGGGCAAACCTCTACACAATCAGTGTGCTTGCATTTGATGCAGTTCTCGGTGACAACAAAGGTCATGAATGGCTCCTAAAAACCTAAATCTTCAAAATTGGCCAGATTCTAACAGTTTAGCCAACAATTAGTTAAGCGTATTCGTACACTATTACTTAAAGCATTGCTTTTAATTCATACAGTCGATCTAGCGCTTGACGAGGGGTAAGGTCGTCTAGATTGATCTCTTCAAGCGACGCTTCGACCGCTGATGGCTGCGCAGGTGCTGCAAATAGGTCGTTTTGGGGCGAGTCTGTGTCGGTCGCTACTGTAGTACTTGAGCTCGGCTGTAACGCAGCGTTATGCTCTAAGCCTGCTAGTTTCTTAGCCGCGCTGCCTATAACTGGGGCGGGCAGGCCAGCAAGACGTGCTACTTGAATACCATAGCTTTGGTTAGCAGCCCCTTCTTGAACCGAGTGTAAGAATACGAGGTCGTCGCCTTGTTCGCTTGCTGATAAATGAATGTTGCCGGCAGTAGGGTATACCTGATCGATATCGGTAAGCTCAAAATAGTGAGTGGCGAATAGTGTCAATGCCTTGAGTGACGAGCAAAGATAGTCTGCACAAGCCCATGCAAGTGATAGACCGTCGAACGTCGAAGTACCTCGGCCAATTTCGTCCATCAATACTAGTGAGCGTTCGGTCGCATTATGCAAGATGTTAGCAGTTTCGGTCATCTCAACCATAAATGTCGAGCGCCCACCGGCTAGGTCGTCAGATGACCCTATTCGCGTAAAGATTTTGTCAACGATACCGATGCTAGCACTGGCAGCAGGCACGCAGCTGCCGGTGTGGGCAAGCAATACGATTAAAGCGGTTTGACGCATATAGGTCGACTTACCACCCATGTTGGGGCCGGTAATCACTAACAGATGCTTTTGGTTAGTTAGATGTGTGTCGTTGGGCACGAATGCGTGTTGGGCCACTTGCTCAACTACAGGGTGGCGGCCCTGTGTAATCTCTATGCCAGTACCTGCATTCATAGAGGGTTGGGCCCAGTTGAGATTGTAAGCTCGTTCTGCAAAGCAATTCATTACATCTAGCTCAGCCACGGCAATCGCTGCTTGCTGAAGTGGCAATAACTGCTTGGCGAGAGTAGAGATCAGTTCTTCATACAGATGTTTTTCACGCGCCAGAGCTTTGCTTTTACTTGAAAGCACCTTGTCTTCAAAGGTTTTTAATTCAGGGGTGATAAATCGCTCGGCATTCTTTAAGGTTTGACGACGAATGTACTCAGCAGGGGCTTTGTCAGCTTGGGCCTTGCCAATTTCGATAAAGTAGCCGTGAACTCGGTTATAACCAACTTTTAGAGTGGCCACACCAGTGCGTTCACGTTCTTGGGCTTCAAGCTTAACTAGTACATCGCCGGCGCTGGTAGATAGATCACGCAATTCGTCAAGCTCGGTGTCAAATCCTGGGGCGATGACACCGCCATCACGAATCACTACGGGCGGATTTTCGATAATCGCTCGCTGTAGTAACTCTGTTGTGTCGCTGAACTCGCCCATAGCATTGGCTAGTTCAACTAATAGAGTACTGTCAGTCTGGCCCAATATCGCTTGCAAGCGTGGCAGTTCGGCCAATGAATCACACAAACGGGTTAGGTCACGAGGGCGCGCAGAACCTAATGCAACGCGCGTTAATATACGTTCCATATCGCCAATTTGTTTTAAATGGCCAAGCAAATGTTCAAATCGATAGTCAGCAATTAGTTGAGATACGCCATGCTGTCGCTTCTCAATCATGGCTAGATCAGTTAGTGGGCGCAGTAACCAGCGGGCTAACTCGCGTTTACCCATCGCAGTACCGGTGGTAGAAAAGATCGAAAGCAGGGTGTTGGCTTCGTCACCCTGCAGGTTCTCGACCAATTCAAGATTCTTTTGTGTGGCAGCGTCTAGAGCAACCGCTTGGGTATTCTGTTCAACTGCTAGGTGATTAATGTGTGGCAGCGCTGATCGCTGGGTGTCACGTACGTAGTTGAGCAAAGCACCTGCGGCGCCAACGGCTATCGAAGCGGGGTCGACACCAAAGCCCGCTAGGTCTTGAGTGTTGAACTGGTTGCACAAACCACGATTGGCCGACTCAATATCAAATTCCCAAATCGGTAGTCGCTGAATCGATTTTGGTAGGCTCGGTACGCTGCTGAGATCAAGTTCGTCTTCTAGCAGTAGTTCGGCAGGCCCTAATCGCTCTAAATTGGCAGTTAACGCATCGATGCCTTCACACTGATTCAGAGTGAATCGGCCACTGCCCATATCTAAAGCGGCGATGCCAAATTGGTCATCAAGGCGGTTTAGCGCAACGATGGGTGCCGATCGGTGACTGTCTTGAAATGCCTCGTCGGTTAGAGTGCCTGGCGTGACAATACGGGCTACTTCACGCGCGACAGGGCCTTTGCTGGTTGCTGGGTCGCCAACCTGTTCGCAGATAACCACTGACTCGCCCATCTTTACTAGGCGAGCAACATAGTTGTCGGCGGCATGATGAGGCACGCCAGCCATCGGGATTGGTTCACCGCCAGCCTTGCCGCGAGCGGTGAGTGTAACGTCTAACAGTTCTGACGCCTTTTTGGCGTCGTCAAAGAAAAGTTCGTAGAAGTCGCCCATGCGATAGAACAGTATTTGATTAGGGTGCTCAGCCTTAATCTTAAGGTACTGCTGCATCATTGGCGTGTGCTGTACGGGGGCTTCTGACTTGTTTGACGTCGTGCTCATAAATCGATCTGGTCTATATCTTTGAAAGGGTGGGCATCATGCCCTTATTCGTTTTAATTTAGCCCTCTAGGATACGTAGTTTGGGCCATAGCTGCTAGCGAATATGTGCCAGAAATAGATTTTCTTGTGCTATTGGCATAGGGTGTGACAGTATTGATTGCGGCAATCATATAATTAAATAACGAAAGGCAAATGATTATGGCAGATTCTCGTTTAAAACTTGTAGGGGCCACGGGGTCGCCTTATACCCATAAGATGCTGTCGCTGATGCGTTATCGTCATATTCCTTACCAGATTATCTGGGGGCAGGCCGACGTTGTCTGTGAGCAATTGGGTATCGAGCCCCCCAAGCCCGTACTGCTACCAACCTACTTGTTTGAAGAGCAGGGCAAAACAGTGGCGGCAACCGATTCTACGCCCATCATTAGGCGCCTTGAGTCTATGTATGACGAGCGGTCGGTGATTCCTAGCGATGCTGCACTCGCCTTTATTGATTATCTAATCGAAGACTTTGGCGATGAGTGGTGTACGCGATTCATGTTCCATTACCGATGGCACTTTGCAGATGATGCAGATAATGCCGGCACTATGCTGCCGTTGGGTTTTGACGTAACTATGCCTGACGAACAATTGAACGCATTAAAGTCTTTCTTTTCTGAGCGTCAAATTGGTCGTCTTTGGGTGGTGGGGTCAAATGAGTCGACCGCGCCGGTTATCGATGCAAGTTATCGCCGATTCTTAAGTGCCATGCAGGCGCACTTGGCCAATCAGCCTTATATATTGGGCGAGCGCCCCGCAGCGGGCGATTTTGCGATTTATGGTCAGCTAACGCAGTTGATTGGTTTTGATCCCACGCCAAGAAGCATTGCTTACCAAGAGTCACCGCGAACAGTGGGCTGGGTCGATCGATTAGAAGATCTAAGTGGGCTAGAGGTTGCTGAACATCAGTGGACGCCACTAGAAGATCAGCCAGATACATTGAAATCAATCTTGAATGAGATTGGGCGAGTGTACGCGCCCACACAAATTGCTAACGCAAAAGCTGTTGCTGAGGGTGAAAAAACATGGCAATGCACAGTTGATGGCGAAGTATGGAGCCAAAAGACTTTTCCGTATCAAGCTAAGTGTTTACAGTGGCTCAATGAACGCTATCAGCAGCTTACCGACAATGATCGTAAGCGAGTAGATGCACTGCTTAAAGATACGGGTATTGAAGCGATGTTATCGCTATAGAGAAAGTGGTTAACAAATGAAGCGGATTGTTAGTTGTGTAGTAGTTAGTTTGATGCTGGCTGGATGTGAATCAGCCAACACGTCTATGTCGTCGGTTGATAAAAAGATCACCACAGCAGGTGTCAGAGATTCAGATATAAGAATCGCGTTCGGCTCTTGCTTAAAGGGCAGTGAAAGTATGGATGTCTTAGCATCAGTGGCCGGCTCTCAATCTGATATGTTCGTCTTTGCCGGCGACAACGTATACGCTACAACGACTGATCCTGTTAAACTAGCCGAATACTATCAAGACTTAGCTGATAGACCTCAATACCAACAATTGAAAGAGGCTATGCCGATCGTAGCAACATGGGATGACCATGATTACGGTGTTAACGATGGCGGTACAGAGCATCCTACAAAGGTGCAAGCTCAGCAGGTGATGCTAGATCATTTTGATGAGCCAGCTAATTCGCCCCGTCGCTTAAGTGAGGGGGTCTATACCGATTATTGGCTTGGGTCGGGTGATCAACGAGTGCACTTGATTCTGCTGGATACGCGCTATTTTCGATCACCAATTAAGCGTGAGCTAACCTTAAACGGGGGATTGCGCTTCGCTATCAACGACGCAGCAGATGCCACAGTATTAGGTAGTGATCAGTGGGGTTGGTTACAGTCAAAGCTTCAAGAACCGGCCGCTTTGAAAATAGTAGTGTCGTCAATACAGGTGCTTTCTGATCGTCATCCATACGAAAAATGGGGCAACTTTCCGAAAGAGCGTCAACGATTACTTGATCTAATTGACGAGGTGCAGGGCGGGGTAGTGCTAGTCAGCGGCGATCGCCACTTCAGCGAGATAAGCGGTATTACGAGTAAGTCGGGGCATCGACTGTACGAAATGACGGCTAGTGGTATGAACACTGATGGGCGCTATGGGCAGAACGAAGACAATCCCTATCGGGTAAATTGGGTTGGCCATCAAGGGTACGGTGTGCTTGACGTTCAGTGGCACGATAAGGCCCCTAGTGTTGTGGCTAGGTTTTATAATCCCAGGGGCGAGTTGGTGCTAACACGCCCCTTGTCGCATCCTTAATCTAAGTCTGCTTTAGAAAACGAATGAGGTAATAGCTCGCCCATGGTGATTGCTTTGCTTCGCCCATCACCGGTGTAAACGGTGATAACAAAATCATTGGGTACGAACTCGCTAATCACTTGCCTGCAAAAACCGCAAGGCATCGCAAAGTTGTCGTTGTCGCCGGCAAGAAGGTGCATTTCATTGATCTTTACGTCAGGCCCGTGCTGCGAAACAGCGCTAACAATCGCAGAGCGCTCGGCGCAGATGGTGCCGCCATAGGAAGCGTTTTCGACATTGACGCCTTTAATAATCTCGCCAGACTCAAGAACAATTAGTGCCGCTACCTGGTAGTTTGAGTAAGGGGCGTGAGCGTTTTTTTGCAGGTCAATCAATGCTTCAAAGTGGTTGCTCATAGGTTGCTCTCTCAATAAGTGATACAGTTAAGCTTATAAGAAACAGTTGCGTGATCAAGAGCTAATTGACAGCTTTTGCGCGCGTGATACTATTGCTATCAGCTTAAACGATTAAGTTTGTTTAAGATACAAAATAATAGGGAGCCACCATTGTGTTAGGCATTGTCGGAATTGCAGCGTTAATCGCTATCGCCGTTTTAT
Organism: uncultured Pseudomonadales bacterium; assembly: GCA_947503335.1. Taxonomy (GTDB): domain Bacteria; phylum Pseudomonadota; class Gammaproteobacteria; order Pseudomonadales; family CANNCY01; genus CANNCY01. Next base: position 318,251 of record CANNCY010000001.1, read on the forward strand.
TATCAGAAGACCGCCGTGCGATAAATCTGCGTACAGTTATCGGTGCGTTTTTAATTCAAGCGGGTGTGGCCGCGTTAGTACTCTATGTGCCATGGGGTAAAGACATGCTGGCAGCCGCTGCCAATGGTGTACAGCACGTGATTGATTACGCTAACGCCGGAACGCAGTTTCTTTTTGGTGATCTAGCGAATGGTGTTGAGTCTAAGCTAGGATTTATTTTTGCCTTCAACGTGTTGCCGATAATTGTCTTTATGTCGGCTTTGATGTCTGTTTTGTACTTTTTGGGCGTCATGCAAAAGATCGTTGGCCTATTGGGTGGCCTGATTCAAAAAGCACTGAAAACAAGTAAGGCTGAGTCGCTATCGGCCACCGCGAATATCTTTGTGGGCCAAACCGAAGCGCCGTTAGTAGTGCGTCCCTACGTTAATCGTATGAGTCAGTCAGAGCTGTTTGCCGTAATGACCGGCGGCTTGGCATCTATTGCTGGCGCGGTAATGATTGGCTACGCGGCTATGGGCGTCGATTTAAAGTACCTCATTGCAGCCTGTTTTATGGCCGCGCCTGGCGGCTTATTGATGGCCAAAATCATTAAGCCTGAAACAGGCACGCCTGTTGAAGACGTCGAGAACGTACAGTTCGACCCCGAAAACAAACCTGCGAATGTCATTGATGCGGCAGCGAGTGGCGCACTGACTGGCATGCAGTTGGCATTTAATATTGGTGCAATGCTGTTGGCGTTTATTGCGCTGATCGCGTTTGTAAACGGCATCGTTGGTGGCGTAGCCGGGTTGTTTGGTGCCGAGGACGTTACCTTGCAGTCACTACTTGGTTATCTGTTTTCGCCGTTAGCATTTTTGTTGGGGGTGCCTTGGTCTGAAGCGGTGGCCACCGGCAGCCTAATTGGTCAAAAGTTAATTCTTAATGAGTTCGTTGCTTATATCGAGTTCATAGGTGTTCGCGACACGTTGTCTGAACAAACAAAGGTTATTGCAACGTTCGCCCTGTGTGGCTTTGCCAACTTATCATCGATCGCCATTTTGCTGGGTGGTATCGGTGGTATTGCGCCCGAGAGACGACCTGATATCTCAAGAATGGGGCTTAAAGCGGTGGCAGCGGGTACATTAGCAAACCTTATGAGCGCCGCACTGGCAGGGGTATTCTTGTCACTTAGTTAGGGTGGCAAAGCCTAGGCGTAAACGTTAAATAGACTAAGCTGTATTAGTTAGAGGTAAAGAGAGCTACAGGTGAAAAGAGCCATTATATTAATGCTAGATTCGTTCGGAATCGGCGCAACAGACGATGCCGAGCGATTCGGTGATGCCGGCGCTGATACACTGGGTCATATTGCGCAATGGTGCGCCGAAGGCAAAGCTGATATTGGGCGCAAGGGCCCTTTAAACTTACCTAATCTTACTCGGCTAGGTTTATTGCATGCCGGCAAAGAAAGTACAGGTAAGTTTGCTGAAGGCTTTGATGCAAGTATCAAGGTTGAAGGCGCCTATGGCTTCGCCGAAGAATTAAGTAGTGGCAAAGATACCTCAAGCGGTCACTGGGAGCTGGCGGGTGTACCAGTGTTGTTCGACTGGGGCTATTTCACTGATAAAACCAATAGCTTTCCACAGGCCTTGCTTGATGAGTTTATTCGCGCGACAGGTATTGAAGGTGTATTGGGCAATTGCCATGCCTCAGGAACCACCATTATCGCTGATTTAGGCGAAGAGCATATGCGCACGGGTAAACCCATCGTCTATACCTCGGCCGATAGCGTATTTCAGATCGCATGCCATGAAGAATCATTCGGCCTAGATCGGCTGTTAGAAATTTGCGAAACCGCCTACGAGTTACTTAAGCCATACAATATATGCCGTGTCATTGCTCGCCCGTTTGTTGGCAGTGATGCTTCTAATTTTAAGCGCACAGGTAATCGCAGAGATTTTTCGGTACCACCGCCAAATAAAACGGTACTTGATAAATTAGTGGAATCAAATGGCGAGGTCTGGGGAGTCGGTAAGATCTCAGATATCTACGCAGGGCAGGGAGTAAGCCAAAAGGTGAAAGCCAGTGGCTTAGCGAATCTATTTGATGCAACACTAGATACTCTTGATAAGGCTCAAGATCGCAGCATTGTGTTTACCAATTTTGTTGATTTTGATTCTGAATATGGGCATCGTCGCAATGTCGCCGGGTATGCGGCTGCGCTAGAGTATTTTGATACTCGTTTACCCGAATTGTTAGCTAAGTTAGGTGATCAAGATATTGTCATACTTACTGCAGATCACGGGTGCGACCCAACTTGGCCTGGCAGTGACCATACGCGAGAACATGTGCCTGTATTATTATTTGGTAATCAGGTTTCTGCAGGTTCATTAGGAAAACGATCTAGCTTTGCAGACATAGGTCAAACGCTCGCACACTACTTTGATTTACCAGCCACAGAATATGGCGAGCCACTAATTTAATTTTTTCTAGAGATTCTCAATATGACTCCTCACATCAATGCCAATGAAGGCGACTTTGCAAAAACTGTACTAATGCCTGGAGACCCTCTTCGTGCTAAGTATATTGCAGAGAGTTTTTTAGAGAACGTTAAGCAGGTTACTGACGTTCGAAATATGCTTGGCTTCACCGGTAGCTATAAGGGTAAAGAAGTATCGGTAATGGGGTCAGGAATGGGCATTCCGTCGGCGTCGATCTATGCGAAAGAATTGATCACTGATTATGGGGTTGAAAACATCATTCGTATCGGTAGCTGTGGTGCAGTAAGCGACGATATCAACCTACGCGATGTCGTTATAGGTATGGGCGCTTGCACAGATTCTAATGTAAACCGTATACGCTTTAAGGGTTATGATTTTGCCGCAATTGCAAACTACGAATTGCTAGAAAAGGCTGTGGCCAGTTCGCGAAGTATGGGGCTAAGCACAAAGGTCGGTAATCTGTTTTCGGCAGACCTTTTCTATACCCCTGACGCCGATATGTTTCAGGTTATGAAGGCCTACAATATATTAGGTGTCGAGATGGAGGCTGCAGGGCTATACGGTGTGGCTGCCGAGTATGGAGCCAAGGCGTTGGCCATATGTACTGTGTCAGATCATATTTTGCGCGGCGAGGCTATGTCGTCGCAAGACCGACAGTCAACGCTGAACGACATGATCGAATTAACCTTAAATAGTCTCGACTAAGTTATAGATCTGAGTCTTAATTTATCTTTGGAGCAACGATGAACGTAATCGAAGTAAACCACCCGTTACTTAAACATAAAGTTGGCTTGATGCGTGAAGCGAATATCAGCACGCCACAGTTTAGAAAGTTAGCGGGCGAGGTGGGCAGTTTATTAACCTACGAGGCGACTCGCCATCTAGAAGTAGAAACCGTTGATCAAGATAGCTGGAACGGCCCCATCAAGGTTGAGCGCTTAAAGGGCAAGAAGATGACAGTCGTGCCGATTCTTCGAGCAGGTTTAGGTATGCTCGATGGTGTACTTACATTGGTACCTAATGCCAAGATATCAGTTGTGGGAATCTATCGTGACGAAGAAACACTCGAGCCTGTGCCTTACTTTGATAAGTTGGCACCTAATGTAGAAGAGCGTGTAGCGCTGGTGGTAGACCCAATGCTTGCAACGGGCGGCACCATGGTATCAACCATTGATCTACTTAAGAAAAAAGGTTGCAGTAAGATCTTGGCGTTAGTATTGGTTGCAGCGCCAGAAGGTGTAAAAGCGGTCAATGCAGCACATCCTGACGTTGATATTTTCACGGCTTCTTTAGATAGCCACTTAAATGAAGATGGTTATATCCTTCCTGGCTTAGGTGACGCGGGTGACAAGATCTTTGGCACTAAGTAGTTCATGGCCAAAAGTAGTTCAAAACTTGTCTTTGTTAGCGCGCTAATACTTGTTCTCTTTGGGCCGGTAGGTATCGATGTATACCTGCCAGCCTTGCCGGCTATGCAGCATGATCTTGCCACTAGCCAATCTCTAGTTCAGCTTAGTTTAACGTCGTTTACCTTAGCGCTTGGATTGGGGCAGCTTGTGGTGGGGCCTTTGGCTGACCGAGTCGGCAGAAAGCCTGTCGCGTTAGGTGGCCTCGTTGTATATGCTCTATCATCATTGGCCATTGCTGTGGCTAGTACCATCGAATCAATATTAGTATTGAGGCTTATACAGGGCTTTGGGGCGAGTTGTTGCTCGGTGGTGTCGATGACGGTGGTACGTGATCGGTTCTCGCCAACAGAAGGCGCCAAAATTTATAGTTACATCAACGGTGCTCTGTGTGTGGCACCAGCGCTAGCACCTGTTTTGGGTGGCATCCTAGTTGAGATATTTGGGTGGCGAAGTAATTTCTACTTCTTGTTTGGTTGCACTTTGTTGGGATTATTCTTTGTCATCACTAAAATGCCAGAAACCTTAAATCCCAAAGTATCTACTGAGCAGTCCTTTGCTAATGATACAAAGAGGGTATTAGGTTCGGGGCGGTTCTATCTGTTTAGTCTTATCTGTGCATTGTGCTTAGCGGTACTTCTTAATTTTGCAATGGTCTCCCCGGCTGTGTTGATGAGTAAGCATGGGGCGAGTAGTTTGCAATTCTCATTACTCTTTGGGGCCAATGCTTTGGTATTGATGGTAAGTAGCTTTGTTGCACCGAGGGTTATTGGTAAAGCCGGTCGCCACCGAAGTGTATTGTACGGTTCGGTGCTAATGTTTGTTGGTGGTCTATCGCTGTCGTTGGTGCTAGGGTTGCTTGGGTCATCAATAGTTGGTTTTCTTCTGCCCATTGCGATAGCGAGCTTTGGTTTCTCTTTAGTGCTAGGTGCCGCTGCTAGTTTGACGCTAGAACCTTTCGAGAGCTGCGCTGGCTTGGCGTCGGCATTTTTGGGGTGCATTCAGTTTTTAGGCGCGTCAGTCTTTACTGCCTTACTTATACTATTCGCACTTGGTTCTGAAGTGTCACAATCGGTCGCTATGCTTTGTGCAGGCGCTTATGGTTTATTTGTTTATTATCGCACCAAGGTGGTTGCTCAAAGTGAGCTATAGTTATCAGTAAGCTGAGTACATTGAGCCAGGATACTGATGAACTTCTTTGAGTCGCCATTTGCGGGTACATTGATTAGTGAGCAGATAACTAACAAGAACATAGTTGTGGGGCGCTACAGTTATTACTCGGGCTATTATCATGGGCACTCGTTTGATGACTGTGCCAGATACCTCGCCCCCGATAGAGAAGACGTCGATAAACTAGTGATTGGTAGCTTCTGCTCGATCGGTTCGGGCGCCGTCTTTATGATGGCTGGTAATCAAGGGCATCGATCTGATTGGGTGAGTACGTTTCCGTTCTTCTATCAGTCTTCGCCTTTGTTTGATCAAGCTATTGATGGCTTTAAACGAGCAGGTGATACCGTTGTGGGCAACGATGTCTGGATCGGTTCTGAATCGATGGTGATGCCAGGGGTAACCGTTGGTGATGGTGCGATCATAGCTAGTCGAGCGCTAGTAACCAAAAATGTCGAACCCTACGCAGTGGTTGGTTCTAACCCTGCCAAGCATATTAAATTTAGGTTTTCAGAATCAGAAATTGCGAAGTTATTAGAGATGAAGTGGTGGTGTTGGGCAGAGCATGACATAAAACAGCACATGTCGTTGCTGTGTTCTGGCAATATCGAAGCGCTCTATAATGAATGGCTAGCTAATCAGTAGAATAAAAAAGCCCAGCAAAACGCTGGGCTTTTTTGTAACTAACCTGTCAGATTAGAAACGGTATAACAACTCAACACCATAGGTGCGTGGATCGTTAACGATGCCTTCAAGGTTGTTAAAGTCGATCGCTGCGATCACCTGATCTTCGTCAGTTGCGTTGCGAACATAAGCTGCTAGCTCATAGTCACCTTCGCCACCAATGTAACCAGCACGTAGACCCACAAGCGACATTGAGTCACCGCGGAATTCTGCGCTTTCGTACAAGAAGAAGTTGATCTTGCTGCGGTAAGACCAGTCACCATAGAAGTACATCTCGCCCGATTGCATAGGCACGGTGTAGCGCGCCGCTAGATTTGAGATAACTTTGGGTGAGCGTGGTAGTGGGTTGCCGTCAATTGAAACACTGCCGGCGAAACTGCCTGCAGGGTCAAGAACGGTACAGTTAGCACCACAAGGCAAGATCGAAAGGTTAGGATCTTTGATTTCGGTGTGGTTGTAGCTGCCGCCCCAGGTAATCATCAGGTTATCTGATGCTAACCATTCAACGTCTACTTCAACGCCAGCGCCGTCAACCTTGTCAGCGTTAACTAGCTGGTTAGCATTGGCTTCGCCACTACCTGCAGTTAGCTGCTGATCATTGATCTGGTAGGCGTACACTGCTGCGTTAAAGCGCATGGTGTTGTCTAGCAGTTCGCTCTTGTAACCGAAGTCCCAAGATACAACTGTTTCAGAGTCTGCCACGGTAACGGTGTCAGCGAACAATACGCGGCCCTGAATACTTGGTGCTCTAAAGCCGCGAGCCAAACGGCTGTATAGGCTAGAGTTTTCGCTTAGTGCGTAGTTGATGGCTAGGTCTCCGCTAAACTGCGAGTCGCCAACACTTACTGGAATTGGGTCTAGTACTGCTGGTAGCCATGGAGCATGGTTTGTTACGGTACGCTCTGCGAAGTAATCCTTTTGGTCGTCAGAGTAACGAAGGCCAGCAGTTACCGTAGTGCGATCGTTAAGATCCCAATTTACCTGACCAAACACAGCCCAAGCCTTGGTGTCTTGCTCTTGGTGAGCCCAACCGTTGAATTGATCACGAGGCATACGGTTAGCTGCTTCAAACGCCGCTAGGTTGCCGTTAAAGCCATCAGCTGGTACCCAGTTGCCATAGTTGAAAGAATCTACTTCTAGGTGCTCGTCGAAGTAATAAACACCCGCCTGCCAGTTGAACCCATCTTCATTGTTAGAAGAGATACGAACTTCTTGGGTAAACTGAGAATGATCTGGAATACCATCGGCAGTGTGGGCAGGGAATGGAATAATCTCACCGTTGTCGGTAGGGCCCATGATTGGCATGAACACGGCACCGATGCCACCTTCAACGTCGGCACGGCTGTAGGTTTCTACCTGCTCATAACCAGTTACCGTGGTAAGTGTGTAGTCACCTAACTCGATATCAAACTGTGCAACACCACCAGTAGACTTAGCTTCTTGTTCGTTGTGGCCATCAAAGTGCACAACTTCACGATCATAGCTATCTACGAAATCGTTAGAGCCTTTCTCAAGAATGTTGGCGCGAAATAGGGTAGCGGTACCATCAAGGTCGCGGCCGTGAACGTTAAAGTAAGCGGTCACCTTGTCACCTTCGTACAATGCTTGTACGCGGTAAGCTGTTTCGGTGTAGCCTTCTAAGAACGAATCGTCGTCTAGATATGCTAAGTTGCTGTCTACTTCAGAAGGCTTGTTTGCCACCCAGTCGTCACGCGTTTGACGAAGAACCGATGCACGTGCCGACCAACGATCTGTTAGTGCACCGCCAATCGCCGCTTCAAAATCGGTAGAGCCTAGGTTGCCTAAACCAAGCTTCATGTAGCCTTCGGTCTCTTGGCTTGGGCGAACAGAAGTCAGCTGAACAGTACCCGCCGGCGTGTTACGGCCAAACAGCGTGCCCTGTGGGCCGCGAAGAATTTCAACGCGCTCTGTGTCAAATACAGGAAAGCCCTTAAGCATTGGGTTTTCGTAAACTACGCCATCGTAGATAAGTGATACTGGCTGTGATGCGTTTTGGTCGAAGTCGGTGTTACCGATACCACGAATGTAAAAACGCGGGAATATTCGGCCAAAGTCAGATTCAACGATCAAGCTAGGCGCACGACCGTTCAAGAAACGAATATCTTGGCCGCCAGCGCGGATGCTTTGCATCTCTTCGCCTTTAAGGGCTGTAATTGAAACGGGTACATCCTGGATGTTTTCAGCGCGCTTTTGCGCCGTTACGATCACTTCTTCAAGTTGTGGTGTCTGCGCCTGTGCCTGAGCGCCAGCAAACATGGTTGCTGCCGCGATTGCACTACGCAGCACCCAGCTACCAGAGCGGCGATGGGTTTGAGTAGTCACTAGTTTAACTCCAATGGTATATGTATTTTTTGTAAGTTATATCTTTAAAAAGCAGCAGCTTTGGAGCCTGCTAGAATGAAGTTTGAGTCAAACAAGATGGGTGAGTCAAGTAGATCTGTTAAACGTTTAACTTACCGCGATTAGTTGACTATTTGGTTAAGTTGACAGCAGTAAGAAGAATCTGTTTAAGAGGCGGATTTTGTGTTAGCTTTAACGTTTAAGTTGACCCTGACTAGTCAACTGTTGCAATCTGAATAATATTCGAAATTAATTTAACTTATTAGAGGTTTTTGGCGCCGATGTTAATGCAAGACATCATATGCCGAAAGCGCGAAGGTCTTGCTTTGTCGCAAGAAGAAATCGCGTTTTTTGTGAAAGGAATCGTAGACGGCAGTGTCTCAGAGGGGCAGGTTGCCGCCTTGGCGATGGCTACCTATTTTAATGATATGCAAATTGACGAATGCGCAACGCTTACCAAGGCGATGCGTGATTCGGGCGAGGTCTTGGGTTGGTCTGAACTCGCTCTAGATGGCCCTGTCGTTGATAAACATTCTAGTGGCGGTGTAGGCGATAAGGTCAGCATTATGTTGGCGCCGATGCTAGCGGCCTGTGGTGCCTACGTACCTATGATCTCTGGGCGAGGCCTAGGGCATACCGGTGGTACGCTCGATAAGTTAGATAGTGTACCGGGCTATAAAACCCAGCCTGACATACCTACCTTAAAGCGGGTGGTAAAAGACGTCGGTTGCGCCATTATTGGCCAAACGTCGACACTCGCCCCAGCCGACAAACGTTTCTATTCTATTCGCGATATTACAGGCACCGTCGAGTCGTTGCCTTTAATCGTTGCTTCTATCTTGTCTAAGAAAACCTCGGCTGGGTTAGACAGTTTGGTAATGGATGTTAAGACCGGTAGTGGCGCCTTTGCGGCAGCCTTTGAAAAGGCCGATGATCTGGCGAGCCGTCTGGTTGAGGTGGGTGCAGGTATGGGGTTACCCATTTCGGCGTTGATTACCGATATGAATCAGGTGCTAGGGCGTACCGCCGGTAATGGTTTAGAGGTGGTTGAAACCATCGAATATCTAAAGGGCGATTATAAAGAGCCTAGGCTTCATGAAGTAACGGTTGCGCTAGGTGCCGAATTATTAGTGCTGTCTGGGTTGGCTGCCGATATAGAGTCTGGGCGCGCTGCGATGAATGATTCGCTTGATAGCGGTAAGGCTGCAGAGATCTTTGCCAAGATGGTCGCCGAAATGGGTGGCCCTGCCGATATTCTCGAAAACACCTATGCTCATTTTGCTGATGCGCCGATCGTAACGCCTATATATGCGAGCGAATCAGGCGTAATCGAATCGATGAATGTACGTCGAATTGGTAATGCCATTGTTGAGCTCGGTGGTGGTCGGCGTTTAGTTGAAGATAGTATCGACTATCGTGTGGGTTTATCAAAGGTAAAAGGCATTGGCGAAGCCGTTGGTAAAGATGAACCCATTGCTATACTGCATGCACGAACCTACGACGATGTAGAACGAATAAGCGCCATGATTCAGGGCGCAGTAAATGTGGGCCAACAAGTTAGTGCGCCTGCGGTAGAACAGGTTATTTTGAAGCGCGTTTGCGCAGAGTAAAATTATGAGTGCTCCTTTATTAAATCCAGGTGTGCCCTTTGATGGCAGTTGGCTTGATGGTCTAAGTCAAAACCAAAGCGCAATCGAGCGCCGCACCGCAACATTAAAAACTCGTCGTTCAGTTAAAAAAGCCCATCAAGCTGCTTGGTTATTAAAAGCGGTTAGTTGTATTGATTTAACAACACTACACGGCGATGACACGCCAGGGCGAGTTCGTCGATTGTGCGCGAAAGCACGTAACCCAATTCGTAAAGATTTAATCGAAGCGCTTGGTGCAGAGTCGTTAAATGTAACCACCGGCGCGGTCTGTGTTTATCATTCGATGGTCGAGACGGCGGTCAAGGCGTTAGAGGGTTCAAATATTCCTGTGGCAGCTGTGTCTACCGGCTTTCCGGCCTGTATGGCACCCATCGAAACACGCCTTGCCGAGATCAAAGCATCGGTAGCAGCAGGTGCGACCGAAATAGATATCGTGATTACGCGCCAGTTTGTATTAAACGAACGCTGGCAAGATCTTTATGACGAAGTAAAAGCCTATCGCGAAGCCTGTGGCGATGCTCACATGAAGGCGATTATTTCGACCGGCCAATTGGCAACTCACAACAATGTTGCCAAGGCGTCGATGGTTTGTATGATGGCCGGCTCTGACTTTATTAAAACGTCGACGGGTATGGAGTCGGTTAATGCAACGCTCGAAGTATCATTAGTGATGGTTCGAATGATTCGAAAATATTATGAACTGACGGGTTTTATGGTGGGCTTTAAGCCAGCTGGTGGTATCAGTAAGGCGAAAGACGCCATCGCGTATTTGGTGCTCATCAAAGAAGAATTAGGCCACGACTGGCTTAACCCCGAAATGTATCGCTTTGGGGCATCAAGCCTATTGGGCGATATCGAACGTCAGTTAGAACACTATGTGACTGGTAGCTATTCGGCTGCTAATCGTCACCCAATCGCATAGGAAACAACCATGTCTGTAACAGAGATCTTTAACAATATGAGTTACGGTAATGCGCCTGAAGGCACTGCTAAAGCTGATGAGTGGCTAGCAGCGAATAAAGATGGTTTTTCACATTACATCAATGGCGAGTGGGTACAGCCCGCTGGTGGTAAACGCTTTAAGTCGACCAATCCTGCAACGGGTAAACAGCTCGCTAAACTCGCCCAAGGTAACGCCGCCGATGTCGATCAGGCAGTAAAGGCCGCAGCGAAAGCCCTGCCAAAGTGGCAAAAACTAGGTGGCCATGCTCGCGCCCGCTACCTGTATGCATTGGCGCGTTTACTTCAAAAACATTCTCGTGTGTTTGCGGTGCTTGAAAGCCTTGATAACGGTAAGCCGATACGCGAAAGCCGTGATATCGATATACCCTTAGCAGTTCGTCATTTCTATCATCATGCTGGTTGGGCGCAGTTGATGGAAAGCGAGTTTGCTGGCTGGCAGTCAGTGGGTGTTGTTGGGCAGGTGATTCCCTGGAACTTCCCACTATTAATGTTGGCATGGAAGATCGCACCGGCGCTGGCGGCAGGCAATACCGTTGTACTAAAGCCTGCTGAGTATACGTCGTTAACTGCTTTGAAGTTTGCCGAGCTATGCACCGAAGCCGGTTTACCGGCGGGTGTTGTAAACATCGTAACGGGCGATGGTGAAACCGGCGCAGAGATTGTTAAGCATGAAGACATTCAAAAGATCGCCTTTACCGGCTCGACTGACGTAGGCCGTTTAATCAAACGCGAAACTGCTGGCACAGGCAAGAAACTAACGTTAGAGCTTGGCGGTAAGTCGCCATTCATTGTCTTTGACGATGCCGACTTAGACAGCACCGTTGAAGGCCTGGTTGATGCTATTTGGTTTAACCAGGGGCAGGTTTGTTGTGCAGGCTCACGCTTGTTGGTTCAAGAAAGCATCGCCGATCAAATGATTGCTAAGATCAAGGCGCGTATGGCCAAGCTGACCGTAGGTGACCCGCTTGATAAGAATACCGACGTAGGTGCTATCGTTGACCCAAGCCAACGCAAGCGCATTGATGCGTTGGTTAAGCAAGGTGTAGAAGAGGGAGCAGAGCTTTGGCAGGCAGAGGGTTGCCCCGATTCAGGGTGCTTCTACCCACCAACACTACTGACCGATGTTGAACAGTGTAATACGGTAGCGAGTGTCGAGATCTTTGGCCCTGTGCTAAGTGTGATTACCTTTAGAACACAACAAGAAGCAGTTAGCTTAGCCAACAACAGTAACTATGGTTTGGCGGCTAGTGTTTGGTCTGAAAACGTAAACCGTGCATTGCATGTAGCGCCACAGCTAAAGGCGGGTGTTGTTTGGGTGAATTCGACAAACCAGTTTGATGCTGCTTGTGGTTTTGGTGGCTATAAAGAATCTGGCCAAGGGCGCGAAGGTGGTAAAGAGGGGATGTACGAATACCTTAAACCTGTTCGCGATAGCAAAGCCAAAAAAGAAATTGATGTAGTGATGCCAGCGGCGAAAGCGTCTAAAGCGGCAAGTGGAATACCTGCAATCGATCAAACTGCCAAAATGTATATTGGTGGTAAACAAGCTCGCCCAGACAGCGGTAATAGCATTACTGTGGTAGGGGCTGATGGTACCGAACTTGGTTTAGTGGGTGAAGGTACTCGTAAAGATATTCGTAACGCAGTAGAGGCGGCCAACGGTGCAGCGGGTTGGTCAAAAGCGACCGCTCACAATCGCGCACAGATCTTGTTCTATATTGCAGAGAATCTTAGTTATCGCGCGGGCGAGTTTGCAACGCGTTTACAGGCATCAACGGGCTGCAGTGCTAGTAATGCAAAGCGCGAGGTAGAGGCAAGTATCGAGCGGTTATTCTATTACGGTGCATGGGCCGACAAATATGACGGCGCGGTGCATCAGCCACCTGTGCGCAGCGTAGCAATTGCTATGAACGAACCGTTAGGTGTTATGGGTATTGGTTGCCCTGATAGCTTGCCGTTGTTATCAATGATCTCGATGCTCGCACCTGCTATTGCTATGGGTAATCGAGTAGTTCTCGCCCCGTCACAAGCGTACCCGCTAATTGCGACCGATTTTTATCAGATTCTAGAAACCTCAGACGTACCGGCTGGCGTTGTTAACATCGTGACTGGCAATCGTGATGAGTTGGTTAAGGTGATGGCCGATCATTTACAGGTAGAAGGCCTTTGGTATCACGGCTCAGAATCAGGTAGTGAAATGGTTGAACTGGCGTCGGTTGGCAACCTTAAACGTACCTGGGTTAACCAAGGTATCGCGCGTGACTGGTTCTCGAACGATGAAGGGCAGGGCAAGTTGTTTTTACAAAACGCTACGCAAGTTAAGAATGTTTGGGTGCCCTATGGTGATGCGATTTAAATCGCTTTAGCTGAATCACGCTCAATTAAGTTTACGCCCAGTACAACCGTGTTAATTGGTTTGCTGGGCGTATTTATTTTACCCACCAATACTTTCATTGCTTCGCGCGCGATCGCTTCAACATCATGATTCACAGTAGTTAGCTTTGGTGTGATTAGCGCAGACCAAGGGATGTTATCGAAGCCAATAATAGATACATCGTCTGGTACACGTTTACCTGCGGCTTGAAGAGCTTCGATGGCGCCCACGGCGATTAGGTCGTTCGCGGCAACCACCAATGTAACGTCGCCAGCGCAAAGCGCATGCTTGGCCTCGTCGGAGAGCGTTGAGGTGAACGGCCCCTCATGTTGCCAAGCTACCTCTAGATGCCCTTTGGCGGCTGCTAAAAAACCTTCGCGGCGTTGGCGAGCGCTTTCAAGTTCTAAGGGGCCATTAAGTAGGCCAACCTTTTTATGCCCCAATTCAATTGCGTGTTCTGCAACCAGTGCACCACCTTGAATATAATCACAATGAACAGCATCAAAATTAGGGTGGGGGCGGTCAACTAAGACCGATGGGCAGTTGAGCTCGGCTAGACGCTCAAGCATTAGCGAATCACTGGGGCACCAGATGATACCATCAACACCCTGTTGCTCGAGAATATTAAGGCCCTCTTCTTCGATCTCTAGAGAGTTCTGGCAATCAACCATAATGACCGAAAAACCGGCTGCTCTAGCGGCTGACTCAATGTTTTGAGCAAGGGCGGGGTAAAAAGGATTAGTTAAATCAGGAATCACCAACCCAAGACACTTGGTTTTGCCAGTGCGCATTGCCTGTGCGCTTCGATTGGGCTTATAGCCAAGCTCTTTTGCTACTGCCTTAATCTGCGCTTTAACATCACTGCTAACAGACCCTCTGCCCGTTAAAGCATATGATACCGTAGCAACCGAAACGCCCACTTTGTTTGCAATATCTTTAAGAGTTGCCATTAGATCGAACTCGCCCATTATGGTACTGATTTATTATTAGGTTATATTGTACGTTTACAGATTTACTTAATAAAGAGAATGCACAATGGCTGCGATTGATATAGATCAATTGGTACAAACACTGGCAACTAGGTTAGTTAAACTAGGTGGGCGAGTCGCAACGGCCGAGTCGTGCACCGGCGGTATGATAGCGTCTAATTTTGTAGCTTTGGCAGGTAGCTCTGAATGGTTTGAAGAGGGTTTTGTTACATACTCGAATCAAGCGAAGCAACGCAGTATTGGTGTTGATGAAAAGCTAATCATGCAGTTTGGTGCAGTAAGTACGCAGGTGGTTGAGGCAATGGCAAACGGTGCAGCGAAAAGCGCGCAGGTAGACTATGCCGTTGCGACGTCAGGAATCGCCGGCCCCGGTGGCGGTACGCCCGATAAGCCTGTAGGTACGGTTTGTATTGCCGCGTATGCAAACGGCTCGGTAGTGAGTATTGTTGAGACATATCGAGGCGATCGTGCGGCAGTACGAGAGCAAGCTAGCCGCCAAGCAATATTATTATTACTAGAGCAGCTATAGAGGCTGTCGTTTACTTTTAATAGGAGAGAATGATGAAAGCAATAACCGTATTAGCAGCAGTATTAGCGATGTCTTCGACCGCGGTGATGGCGGGCGAAGAAAAAAAGAAGGTGGTTAAAGAGATTCATGAAGACGTAGAAGTATTGGTAGAAGTAAAAGGTAAAGATGGCGCTGAGCGCAAAACCAAGATTATCGTTAATGGCGAAGAGATTGATCCGAACGATAAAGAAGCGCTAGCGAATCTGCCTAAGGGTACGCGTATCATGATCGAAAAGGCAGAGTCGGGCGAAGTAATGGAATGGACTGCCGGCGACAAAGAACGCCACCACAAGGTGATTGAGCTAAAGATGGCCGGCGAAGATGCGCGTTATGAGGCCGCTATGCGCTTGATTCAAGACGGTAACTTCACTAAAGAACAGCGTAAGAAACTGATTAAAGAACTTAAGAAACAAGGTTAGAAACAAGGTTAAAAGATGAAGATAAGATCGTTTATAGGTAAAGCTGTATTGTCATTGGCTATAACAGGTGGCTTTAGCGCTGTTTCGTTGGCTGAAGACCCTGTATTTGGCATTGCGATTCATGGCGGTGCTGGCACCATTAAACGATCTAATCTTGCGCCCGAGAAAGAAGCAGAGATAAGAGCCGTACTTAAACAAGCAAGAGACGCAGGTTATCAAATCTTAGAAACAGGCGGTTCGGGCTTAGAGGCAGTTATCGCAGCTGTCGAAATCCTCGAAAATTCACCTCATTTTAATGCTGGTAAAGGGGCGGTTTACACCCATGATGGCGAGCACGAGCTAGATGCATCGATTATGCGTGGCGATACCTTGCAGGCCGGCGCTGTTGCAGGTGTTAAACGGGTAGAGCACCCTATTACACTGGCACGGTTAGTGATGGAGCGTTCACGCCATGTGTTACTGTCAGGTAAAGGCGCAGAACGCTTTGCTGTTAAGCAGGGCATTAATCTAGTCAATAACGCAATGTTTGATACCGAATTTCGTTACCAGCAGTTGATGCGCTCAAAACAAGCAAGTTTGTCGGTTAATAATTTGCCCACCGAGTTCAAGGTAGGTACCGTAGGGGCAGTAGCATTAGATAAAGACGGTAATCTATTTGCCGCTACCTCTACAGGCGGCATGACAAACAAACAGTATGGCCGTATTGGTGACTCGCCAATCATTGGTGCGGGTACCTATGCCAATAATGACTCCTGTGCCGTGTCGGCTACAGGGCACGGCGAATACTTTATTCGGTATCAGGTAGCTGCCGATATCTGTGCAAGGGTTCGCTACAAGGGCGAATCAGCGCGCAGTGCTGGCGAAGCAGTGATTCATGACGTATTGTTGCCTGCTGGCGGTACCGGTGGTGTGATCATTATTGACAACAAAGGCAATGTTTCTATGCCTTTCAACACCGCAGGTATGTACCGTGCAAGTCGCACCAGTACTGGTGAAGACCAAGTCTTAATCTACAAAAAACGATAAATTTTAAAATTACTGTTTATTTGTACAGTGTTTTGAGATAAGGTACATTTATTGAACAGTTAATCTGATTGGGGCGAAAGTGATAAACTAAGCCTCATACTATTAGGGGAGAGACCATGGACGCCAACAAAGAAAAGGCATTGAGCGCCGCATTACAACAAATCGAGCGCCAGTTTGGCAAGGGCACAGTGATGCGAATGGGCGATAAAGAAAATGTCGCAATTCCAAGCATCAGCACCGGCAGCCTTGGTCTAGACGTTGCGCTAGGTGTGGGCGGTTTGCCGAAAGGCCGTATTGTAGAGATTTATGGCCCAGAATCATCAGGTAAAACTACCCTAACGCTACAAGTAATCGCCGAAGCGCAAAAAGCGGGCGGCACCTGTGCGTTTATCGATGCCGAACACGCATTAGATCCAATTTACGCAGCCAAGCTAGGCGTGAACGTTGACGATCTAATCGTTTCTCAGCCAGACACTGGTGAGCAAGCATTAGAAGTTGCAGACATGTTAGTGCGCTCTGGCGCCGTTGACGTATTAATCGTTGACTCGGTAGCAGCTCTAACGCCAAAGGCCGAAATCGAAGGTGAGATGGGTGACCATCACGTAGGTTTGCAGGCACGTTTAATGTCACAAGCGCTACGTAAGATCACCGGTAATATCAAGAACGCAAACTGCCTGTGTATCTTTATTAACCAGATTCGTATGAAGATCGGTGTAATGTTTGGTAATCCAGAGACCACTACTGGTGGTAACGCACTTAAGTTTTATTCATCAGTACGTCTAGATATTCGCCGTACCGGTGCTGTTAAAAACGGTGATGAGGTAATCGGTAACGAGACCCGTGTTAAGGTTGTGAAAAACAAAGTATCACCACCATTTACCCAGGCTGAGTTCCAGATCATGTACGGTAAGGGTATCAACCGTATGGGCGAGGTGATTGACCTAGGTGTACAACAGGGCTTAGTAGATAAGGCCGGTGCTTGGTATAGCTACAAAGGCGATAAGATCGGTCAAGGTAAGAACAACGCTGTTAAATACCTACAAGAGCACTCTGAGATCGCTAACGAAATTGAAACGCAAATTCGTGCAGCTCTGTTACCGCAGCACGATCAGGTCGAAGCCGAAGAAAGCGCTGAAGCCTAAGTGTTAAACTAAGTATTAGACGTTTGAAAAATCGTTGAATATTGTTAAAAAACGCCGCTCAATCGAGCGGCGTTTTTCGTTATAAATGGTCTAGCCTTATAGATAGGTTTATTAAATAGCTACGAGGCGATTATGGCCGCAAGAAACATTCTACTTAGCACTGTTTTAAGTGCTGCTGCACTCAATGCATACGCTATCTCAAGCGACGGTCACCACGGCCCTTCTTATGACTGTGACAAGGCTGATGGTTCGGTAGAAGAACTAATATGTAATGACAGCGAGCTGAGCAAGCTAGATTTAGACTTGGCGCATCTCTATATCTCTGCCCTAAAAGCTACGAAGGGGCAAGAACACCGTACATTAAAAGCGTATCAACGCGGCTGGATAAAGGGGCGAAATGACTGCTGGAAGGCAAATAACATACGCACCTGTGTTCTTGATGAGTACAATATGCGAATTAAGGAGCTAACCCCTTAATTCGTATATGTGTTTAAAAAGAGTTTGTCTTTAAAAACTTTTTGGTAGTGGCGCGTAATCTGACTGATTGCTCGGTTGGCGCGGCACTACCTTAACAACTACCTTTTGCGTTTGTGCCAATGCGCTAGGGCTGTCATTTTTAAGTCGTATTGACGCATTGCTTCTGTCAGCAACGCGAATCTTGTCTAGGCGAACGCCATTCTCAATTAACATCTCAGCAATTTGGTGACTACGTTCGGTACCAATATCGGCTTGTGTGTCATTGAAACCGCTGTACCCTTCAATCAACACAAAGTGATTTTTGTAGCGTTTGGCAAAGCCAATAAGTCGTTCAAACTTCGAGTCTTGATTAACAAGTGGCTGATCGTCATTTTGGCCAAATAGAATTGATGATTCGTATTGTTTTTGCCTGGTAGTACGTGTTGGGCAACCTACACCATCAACATTAGAGTGCTTAGGTGTGTTTTGGCATTGGTCGCGGCTGTCGGCAATGCCATCGCCATCTGAGTCAGGTGCGCTCGCTAAAGAAATCGACGCGACAAGCATTGATGTCGCAAATACTAATAGTTTGCTAGCCATACTTCTGTACCTCGTGCAGCAAGTTGAAATGTTGTTATTGTTTTCAACTAGCCTACCAAAGAAGAGGTACAGGTATGTATTACATTTTTACTCTGGTTGTGTGACCTTGTTCGTTTTAAATTTTCCTGTAGCGAATCGCTGCATAACTGAGATAACCTCACCAACAGCAACGGGCTTAACAATAATATCGTTCTGGCCTGCGGCCGATAGTAGCTCTTTTGTTTCTTGAAACCCGTCAGCAGTGCAGCCAATAATTGGGATCGTTGCCTTGTCATCACTGCGTGCGCGTATCTTGCGTGTGGCTTCGGCACCATCCATTTCGGGCATATACTGATCCATAAAGATTAAGTCGAATTTATGGTTGTCTAATAGGTTAAGGCAAGCTACCCCGTTTTCAGCGATGGTCACTCGGTGATCCATGTCTTCTAGCATCCATTGAAGCAGTTGAGCATTTGTTTCGTTATCTTCAACCACCAAGATGTTTAGGGCTCGTTTAAAATTGATCGTATCAGGCAACTCAGCCGCAAGTGCCTGCTCTTCTATAGGCATTTCTTCAGCACCTGGTGCCGCTAGATTTAGCATTAGATAGAATGAAATGGTAAGCCCTTTGTTATCATCGCTAACGATCTGAATATCGCCGCCCATTTTCTTAATTAACTGTGCCGCTAGCCCAGTTTGTATCGAGTACCCGTTAGACCCACGTGACGAACCAAACGAACGCTCATAGGGCTCAAAGTAGGTTAAGTGCTCTGTAGTAGGCACCGGAGCGCCAGAATCGCTGATAGTAAAGTTAAGTCTCTGCATAGCACCGTTCGAGCTTGCTGCATCAACATCGACTTCAAATTCGACATTGCCGCTGTCAGTAAACTGAACTGATGAGTTTAAAAGACTCTCTAGCACATGGCGCAGTCGCTTAACGTCGCCCGCATATAGCTTGTTAATCGATTTGTCAGCTCTAAGAGTAAAGGTTAACCCTTTGTCATCGCATAACTTGGTGTAGTGTTGCTTCAGTGATTTAAGCATGTAATGAATGTTGAATACGCGGTCGTCTAATACCAACTGGTCAGACTCGGTATCGATCATAGTCATTACATCGTCAAGAATGTTCTCTAGATGGGTGCCAGAAGACACTACCTCCGTTAAATAGCCCTGTGCTTGGGGGTCTTTAGCGTGGCTTAATGCTTGGCTAGCGCTACCCATTATCGACCCTAACAACGTTCTCGATTCGTACGAGACAACCGACAAAAACGAGCGCTTTCTTCTTATTTGATTTTCAAGAAGAATGTTTGAGTGTCTAATATGGCGCGCACTGTTAATAACATTGGTGTAGGGGGCTAGCTGATTAGCCATTAGTTTCTTAAAGTGATTCATGAACAGCATAGCTAAACCCGAGACTAACGCTAATAACGCCCAGGCTAACGCATTAATCTTGTTTTCATTGTTGGTTATCTGCTGTCTTACACTGATGTCAGCGTTGTTTAACGCTAAGTTAAGGTCTTCGATTGCAGTAATGCCCTTAAACACGTTGGCTTCATGGGATTTTTCTATACTGTCGATGATGGTTTGTAGTTGCTCTTGCGCCTCCTTGACTGCATCTAAGCGCTGCTGCACTGCTAGTGAGGCATTGTCGCTAAGTTTAGCTAGTGTTGCCGACAAATTTGCAGTGGGTACTTCTTCTAATGTGAGCGCTATCTGCAACGAACTTGTACTAGGGGGTTCGGCAGCAATGGTGTCTCTAAGATCACTGATTGCACTAGCAAAATTTGTCGATGCTTGATGTAGTTCTAAGTTGTTTTTACTGGTTGTATCCCAGTAGGCGATCGTTTGCTTAAACGCCTGATTAACATTTGGCGCGACGTCTTTGATGCCTTGTATGTTGACTTCAAGTTTGTCGATATCAGCTAACAGTTGCTGTCGATTACTTTCGTTGTGTGCCACATCTTTTGTGCGAGATTGCATAGATACAACGGGCAGCATATCTCTAACGCTAGTAATTCTATTTAACTGATTAACCTGGTCAACCGCTGATTGGCTCCAAAAACTTAACAGTGTAGAGCAGGCTGCAGTTACTGAAATAATTAACAGGCAGAATACAGCAACGTGTTTTCTAAGCTTTCTCGATATGGCCTCTGCTGAAGCATCGGCGATTGTTTGGTGGGCATCATCAGACATCATATACCTCTAACTGATGTAATACTTAATAAGGTTAGTTGCGAGTTAATCAGGCATCGGGTTAAATCGCTGTTCGTAACCAGTCATAGTTAATGTGGCTTTAATATAAACTCGCTGATTGGCTGCATGGGCAGCGGCGGTGTCGCCTTCTACTTCTGGCGTATGATCACCGGGCTTGGCAATTCTAATTTTTGAACGTGCTACACCTGCAGAGACAAGTAGTTGGGCAACCCGTTTGGCTCTCTTGTTTGCTAAGCCGTCTACTGATTCTGCTTCACTCTGAAAACCCTCTACTAGCACAAAATGATCGCGATGTGATTGAGTAAAGCGAGCAACCTTGGTGATGTTGTCATGATCGGTATCATGCAGCCGATCACTGTTCTTTACGAATAGAACCGCTGTTTCAAAATGATCATTGATCTCAACCATCTTAGGGCAGCCGTTACGATCAACGGCTGCACCTTTAGGGGTAGCTGAACATTTGTCTGCGCCGTCAAGAACGCCGTCTCTATCGCTATCTTGTTGGGCTATAGCAACGTTAGAGGTTAGTGACAGGGCGATTGTTACTATCGCCCATACCTTTACTATCTTTTTACAGTCCATTCTTGAGGTGTCTCAACATCTAGCGCATTTAATAACTCGCCGGTGGCCAATTTCAAACGGTAAACGGCAATTAATTGACGGTAGTAGGCATCTAGATAGCTTTGACGAGCTCTAAAGGTTTCGGTTTTAGAGATCAATACATCTAATAGTTCTCTACGCCCAACTCTAAATTGTTCTTGGTAACCCTCTTCGGCTTTTTGCGCTGCGGTTACGTTGTCTTGAAGATATGCCGCTTGCTCTTTAAGCAGCTTCACCGCGTACCATGCAGTTTCAACATCCAGTGCTACGGTGCGCTCGGCATTCTTTCTCTGTTCAATTGCTTGGCGGTAGCGATAAGCACTAGCTTTTCGCATATTTGATCGTTTACTACCTTCGTAAAGATCATAATTTACCGTTAGCATGATGGCAGAGTTTTGATCTTTTCCTGGTACACCGCCAGTATCTTCGTCGTAGTTACTAGTCAGTTCTAAATCGACATCAGGATAGTAGCCAGCTTTAGCGATTTTTCTATCTAGACTTGATGCTTTAACATTTTCTTTAGCAGCTAAGATACTAAAGTGATTTTCTCGCGCCTTGGCACTTGCCTGTTCTAACGATACTGGTAGCGCATCATAATTGGGGCGAGGCTCTATTAGATCGAAGGGGTATCCCCCAACCAATATGCGGTATTGGTTTCTAAGATCTTGCAGGCGGTTTTGCGCTGATATGGTCGACGATCGTGCATTAGCTAATCGAGCATCAATCTGAGCAAGATCAGCAGGCGCTGCAAGCTGGCTAGTAACCTTGGTTTTGATATCTTCACGTATTTTTTCGTGATCGATTTGATTGGTTCTAGCTAACTGAAGCATCTTTTCAGCTAGCATGAGATTCAAATAGGTATCGACCACTTCCATGGCCTTTTGTTCGGCATCAGCTCTAAGAGATAGCTGGTCTGCAGCCAGTCGGTAGTCGTACTTTTCGACTGAGTATTTAACTTCGAACCCTCTAAATAGGGGTTGTGTTGCCGTCAGGGCAAGTTCTGTGCGGTCTAACTGCTCGTCGACCTTGTTACCACTAAGGTATTGCGTGTCTTCGTAGCCTATTCCGCCATCTATTCTAAGGGTAGGGCGCCCATCAGCCCTAGCAACATCTTGATCGGCGGCAGTGGCCCTCAACCCAAAAAGGGCTTCTTGAAGTTCTGGGTGAATGGCAAGCGCCTTATTGATCGACTGTTCTAAGGTCTCAGCGGTTGCTGAAAGGCTTGAGGTTGCAAAAATACATGCCAGAGCGATCGCTAGCTTATTATTACGTCGGCCCATATTCAGTAATCTCCATTTACTGATAATTACATTTCTCGCATCGAGTTAGCTTTAGCCCTAAGAATGGGCTTTAACCAGTACTGAAGAATTGTTTTTTCCCCTGCTACGACATCAACAGAAGCTTGCATCCCTGGAATTAACTCCAAAAGCTTGCCTGTGTTAGTTATTTCACCGTCTAACACAACATGCCCGATGTAATGGCTGTTGCCTTCTTCATCTTGTACTGTGTCAGCTGAAATATAGACCAGTTTTCCAGAAAGCCCACCATAAACAACAAAATCATAGGCGGTAAGTTTTACTAGAGCGTCTAAACCTGGTCGAAGAAAGCCCACATCCTGAGGAAGTAGCTTTACTTCTACTACTAGATCTTTATCGAAGGGCACGATCTCGATAATGGTTTCGCCGGGTTGAATCACACCGCCTGAAGTAGCTACCAAGATAGACTTAACAATGCCCGCAACGGGCGATGCGATCACTGTACGCTCTACCTTGTCGGTTATGGCAGCGTTATTGGCTTGCAGTTGGTTCAGTTCGTTGTTCTTCTCATTGAGTTTTTCAAGGGTTTCTGATTTAAACTTGGCGATCAATGAAGATTGCTCAAGATTGTACTGTTCTAGTTCTTCACGCTTGCGGCTTATTTCGAACGTTGTGGCATCAAGCTCTGATTTCGTATCGTTTACAGCGCGTCTAAGTTTGAGCATTTCAACGCCACTGATGGCGCCTTTTCTAAAGGCCGGTTCATTAAGTGATAGTTCTTGGCGAGCAATTTTAAGATTGTCTTCAAGTAGCCCCTTACGACTAGCGGCTTCGTCAAGAGAGTTTTGGGTTTGCTGAAGTTTTTGGTTAATGGTCTTACCTTCAAGAATCAACGAGTCCATTGACGCCAAGTAAGCTGATTTAGCTGCGTTTCTGGCTGCGGCAGAGCTTTGACTAGTAAAGTAATCGTCGATCTTGATCTGTTCTAAGTATGCGTTGTCTGTAACCAGATCACTAGCGTCTATTTGGGCCCTTAGTTGGGCTACATGGGCAGTTAAGCGATCTAACTCGGTAAGCTGCTCGTTTAGCGCGGCCTTAAAGGCAATGTCATCTAAACGAAGTAGCGGTTGGCCTTTTACGACGGTATCGCCTGAAGACACAAGCATTTCACGAATGATACCGCCTTCTAATGACTGAATCTCTTGAATGTCTAGTTTGGGCTTCACCTTGCCATCGCCAACGACCACTTGGTCGACCGTAGCAAAATAGCTCCACACTAGAACAACCGCCACAAAACCGACGACGGTGTAGATAATAAATCTGGGTGCCGTCAACACCTTATCTAGGTTATTCATTGTGGGGTTCCTTGTTTCTTCAGTGCATCGACAGAACCGTCGTACTTGATAGCTCCCTTCTCAAGAATGATGACGCGATCTACTACATTTAGAAGGTTGAGATTGTGTGTAGACATTACCAGCGTGCATGTAGAGGGTAGGGCCTTAAGCGTTTTAATAACCTTTGCTTCAGTGAGCTTATCCATCATCGATGTCGGCTCGTCTAAGATCAGTAACTTTGGGTTTCTAGCTAAAGCTCTGGCTAAGGCAACGCTCTGCGTTTGACCACCCGACAAGCCTTGATTTCCTTCGCCTAGGGTTTTGTCTAAACCACCTTCAATATCATTGATGATGTCGCCTAGGCCAGAACTGTTAATAGCGTGAAGTAAGTGATGATCAGGCATGTTCGGGGGTTGCCCGATTGTGATGTTGTCGTAGATACTGCCTTTGAACAGTTTGGGGTGCTGTGTACAGCTGGCTATATGCGATCTGAGGATATCTGCATCCCAGTATTTAGCCTCTAAATTATCGAACAAAACTCGTCCTTGAGTTGATGAATAAAGGCCTTGCATTAGTTTGATAAGCGTGGTTTTGCCCGACCCGATACTACCTAACAGAGCAACTTTTTCGCCGGGTGCTATCTGAATCTTTGCATGCTTAATACTAGGTACTTCGCACTCGGGGTAAGTAAACGACACATCATCAAAAGCAATTTGCCCATGAAAGTTCTTGCGAGTGCTCTTGACCTGATTTTTTTCGCGTTCAAGAGGTGTCTTAAGTAGATCGTTGATCGATTTAATGCCTTCTTTGCACTGTTGATACCTAGTAATCAGTGTTGATACCTGCATCACGCTACCAACGGTTCGACCAGCGATCATAGTTACAGCGATCATTGCACCCATTGATAATTCGCCGATCGAGATTAGGTACACACCCGATACGATGATCGCAGCGGTCATCATTTGTTGGAATAGCTGCGAGGTATTTTGAATACGCTGGGTTAACTTATTACTCTTGTAGCTTAAGTCTGAAACCTCGGTAACACTTTGCTTCCATTGTTCTAGGTACCATTGCTTGGCGCTGTTCAGTTTAAGCTCATCTAAATTTTGTAATATTTCAAACGATAATCCGCTTCGTTGCCCTTTAGCCGCCGATAGCTCTTGTACGTGCGTCATGACTTTGTTTCTAGTGGCAAGCGATGTTGTAAGAATTAACCCCATTACAACGACAGGTGCTAAAACGAGTGGACCAGCGATAAGACCTATAACGAGTAAAAATAGTATGGTAAATGGCAGGTCGACAAAGGCTGCGATGGTGGCAGAGTTGAGAAAGTCACGTACTCCTTCGAAGTCTTGAAACGACTTTGAAAAACTACCTACAGAGTTTGGAGTATGCTCGCTCTTTGATGCCATAATGCGGGATAATATCTTGGTCGAAAGCACGATATCGATTTCGCGGCCAACCTTGTCGGTTAGCATTGTTCTAGCGCCCTTGAGCACCCAATCAAAGAGCAATGCAATCAAGACTATTCCCGTTAGAAACCAAAGGGTATCAAAGGCCAAATTAGGTACGACTTTGTCGTATACATTCATCGTGTATAGTGGGGTGAGTAGGGCGACCGAGTTGATTACGACCGATGCGATTAGTGCATCACGATAAATGCCCTTGTGTTTAACGATTTCACGAAAGATCCAGTTTTGCTTAATGCCTGCATCATCATCAGGCATCATTTCGATTTCGGTGGTATCCATTGGTTCGGCTACCATCATCATTGTGCAATTTAACTGAGTTATCTCTTCATCACTTAAGTACCGATCACGGCGCATAGCAACGTCGTAGCAGCGTATGTGCGCTGACGTCTTCTCAACAGCAATAAACAGGTTCTCGCCGTCGTTAAAGATGCAAGGTAACACTGTCGAGAGATACTCATTGGCGGTCAACGCTGAGGTCTCACGCATGGTTAAATGAAGGCCGCATTCAGTACCCAGGGCGGTGACTTCTGAGACAAGAATCTCAGGGTCTTCAGATTCAGAAATCGTGGGTATATCGGTATCTACCTTGAAATACCCTACTAACCAACGAATAGCGTCGACAACACCCTGACGGCTTAGAGACACTTCGTCTAGTAGATTATCTAGCTCATCGAGCGTTTGCTGGGCAATCGCAGTTTTATCTTGCTCATTAGGGTCTTGACCGGTATTCGGTGTATCCATACTTATACATCGCAGTAAAATCTTCCTATTATTTAGGTGTAGCCCAATATATAGGCGGCAGCAATAGAACTGTTTACGATTTATATCGAGCGAATCAGAATGTATATCGCGATGATGATTAGTGCGTAATGCATCGCCTTGTGATAATTAATTCGCTTGCGTTGTACCCAAGAAAAACTAGAAAGGCCTGCGACGACTCCAATGATTAAGCCAGGTGTCATTGTCGCTGTGAGGTGCAGCAAATTGAAATCAATGAGCCCCTCATAAAAGAAGCTCGCCACAGCGGCTGCCATTTGAAAAACAAAGAAAGCAAGCATAGTGGCTTTAGATTCTTCTGCTGTCCAGGGTTGCATCATAGAATAAGATACGATTGGCGGGCCTGCTTCTCCAACGCTTGAGCCAAGCATTCCTGAGGCCAATCCGGTAGCTATAGTAGTGGGTTTTGAGGCTTGCTTCTTTTGCCCCTCTCTCAGTTGCAAACAATACACGCTACTACATATGATAATCAGCGCCATTGTGATTAGAATGTAATGTGAAGGTACATTGTGTAGCAGCATCGCGCCCAAAAATGAACCTGGAATCGCCCCTAGTAATAGAATAGCAACTGGCAACCATTTGATATGCTCACGCATACGAAACGCGATGGGTATGGTGCAAGCCCAGCCCATTAAGGCTGATGCAACGATAGCGACTTTAACGTCTATTAGCAGCGCAAACAGGGGTACACATACCAGCACAAGACCAAAGCCACTTAGCCCTACTACAAAGCCGCCGATGGCTGCAATCAAATTTAAAAAAAGTAGTGTCATGTTGTACTCTATTTCGCACACTAAATTACGCTGCAATTATTTAGATTGTCTTCTTATACTATAGAGAGCTTTTGATAAGGAACGCGCTCATGTATCAGCCCAATAGTAACGCCAGTGTTGAACACCATCGCGGCTTTAGCGAGCTGTTTCAACCTGGTAAGTTAACTCTAGGCCTAATGTCTCCGGTAGAAGCGTACGATTCAGATATCCCAACATTAGATGGGCAAGATGCTTTGATTCGCCGAATCGAAGAGTTAGGGTTTGACGCTTTGTGGGTACGAGATGTTCCACTTCGAGATCCAACCTTTGGCGATGTAGGTCAGGTGTACGAGAGTTTCACCTATTTAGCCTGGTTAGCAGCGATTACCTCTAAGATTAAGCTTGTGTCAGGGTCGATTGTATTGCCACTGCGTCACCCGCTTCACACGGCCAAGCAAGCCGCCTCGATCGATCAACTTTCACATCAGCGTTTTGTGATGGGCATTGCCTCAGGTGACAGGCCGGTGGAGTTTCCCGCATTTGATGTTGATATAGAAAACAGAGGGGCACTTTTTAGAGAAAACCTAGAAGAAATTCGTGAAGTACTAACAACCAATTTCTCAAGTATATCAAACAGCTATGGCGATCTTAGCAATGCCGATCTTATCCCAAAGCCAATGGGTAAATTACCGATGTTGATTACCGGTGGTAGTTCGCAACCAATGGAGTGGATTGCCCAACAAGCAGATGGGTGGATTACGTACCCTAGGCCGATTCAACAGCAGCCCTCGGTGATAGAATTTTGGAAAGACCTAGTAGAGCAGCATGCGCCAGGCCAATTTAAACCCTTTGCGCAATCGTTTTATGTCGACTTAGCTGAAGACCCCAACGAAATACCAAGGCGTATTCATCTTGGTTATAGGGTAGGGCGTAATGGCTTGGTACAGATGTTTGAAATTTTACGCCAAGCGGGCTGTAACCATATTGTTATGAATCTAAAGTATGGGCAGCGCGCGGCGAGCGAGGTTGTAGAAGAGCTTGCCGAGTTTGTGTTGCCGGCTTTTAAATAGGAGTCTGCATGGCTATTGATCTTTATTCAATGGCGACGCCCAATGGCCAGAAGATAGCGATTGCTTTAGAAGAATTGCAGCTTCAGTACTCGCCCCATTCGGTCAATATATTTAAAGGCGAGCAGCGCGAAGCTTGGTTTCGGGCGATTAACCCAAATTGCAAGATACCGGTCATTGTTGATGATGATGGCCCAGACGGCGAGACGATAACTCTGTACGAGTCGGGCGCAATTCTTTTGTACCTCGCCGAAAAGTGCGGTGCTTTGTTAGGTGGTAATGACTTTGAGGCTGCTGAGATTAAAAAGTGGCTTTTTTGGCAAGCCGCCAATGTGGGCCCAACCTTTGGCAAGTATGGTCATTTTAGTAGCGAAGATGCATCGCCCGACATTATCGAACCCTTCAGACGTGATGCCAGAAAGCTTTGCGCAGTGCTCGACGATCAACTCGCAAAATCTAACTTTGTTATTGGTGATCAATACAGCATTGCCGACATCGCTATCTATCCCTGGGTCGATGTGCTCGACTGGGGCTACCAATTACATCAAGACCTAGGTATTGATAAGTACAGCCATTTAATGCGCTGGTATCAGCAATGCCTTGAACGGCCCTCGTCGATAAAGGCGAGGGTCGTTACGCCTATTGTCAGATAGCCAATCGACTAGGCATTAGGGGGGTTAAGCTCCCCCTCCATTTAATAGGTTCTGATCATCAATTAGTTTTTGCAGTATGTCGGCTTCGTTGATACCGGTGGTATCGCCACCATACAAATCACTCATTGATACTCCTTCAATCTTAATCTCTTGGTCAACGTCTGCGTCTTCACCACCGGTGTGAATCGACAGCACAGTGTTACCGTCGGCATCTTCGGTGACATCAATAAAGTCAGCCGCTGTTGCACCATCAGCAAGGTTGGCCTCGCCCAGTAAATCGCGAAGATCAATGTGATCGGTGCCTACTTCGAAATCAGTGATGGTATCGACTGGTAGCTCGGTTGGTTGGCCTGTCCAAGGATCAACACCTTGCTCATCGCCTCCATCAAAGTCGAAGGTATCTTCACCAGCACCACCAGTTAGGGTGTCAGACCCCGCACCGCCTATGATTAGATCATCGCCTTCGCCGCCAAATAGACTGTCGTCACCTGCACCACCGGCTAGTGTATCGTTGCCTCCTTCGCCATAGATGTAATCGGTGTCAAACTGCCAGTTGTCGACACCCACTAAGTTGTCGTCACCTGCGGTGCCTTCGATATCTTGATGAATAGATAGGCGAGTGGTAACCGCTTGCGGGCCGTTGCCGTCGTCGATATCGTAATCAAGGTTTAGGTTGCCGCTCCAGTCAGCTGATGGCACTTCCCAATTCCATGTGCCGTCACCGTTGTCGGTAAGCGTGCCAGTTTGGGCGCGTAGATTAGAAATCGTAATCGGCACATTATCAGGGTTGTTCACCGCGGTTAATAGATCTTCGCTAGTGAGTACCGTGACAGTATCGGTAACGCCATGTAGCTGTGCACCAGGGTTCAAGGTTACAGGGTCGGCTACGTTATCCACCGTAACATTCATAGTAGTGGCTACCGTTTCGGTGCCATCGGTAACGTCGTAGCTTATTTCTAACTCGCCAAACCAATCGGCGTTAGGAATAATCTCATAGTTACCGCCGCCCATAATTAACAGCATAGCGTTGTTGGCTGAGTCACCCACTAGTTGCACATTTTGTGCAGTCATTGTATCGCCGTCAGCATCATTTGCGTTCGCTAACAAATCAGCTTGTGTCAACACCAGATTGGTGTCTTCATCCATGTTGGTGTTAATCGGTGTTACGGTTGGAGCATCGTTGACCGAAGCGAAGGTAAGGCGAGCAGCCGTTGCATTAGCAACCCCTTGGCTCATCACGTCATAACTTAAAGTAACGTTGCCGCTAAAGTTGGCGTTGGGTGTGAATGTCCAAGTGCTGTCACCGTTGTTCTCTAACGTACCGTTAGGATCTGTGGTTGTTACATTAGCCACAGATAAACCGACACCATCAGGATCAGTTGACCCCTGTAGCAGGTCGGCCTCGGTAATCAACAATGCCACATCTTCTGTCGCATTGATCAAAGGTGCGCCGACAGTGATCGCATCGGCAACCGGGTTCACTGTGACATTAATCGTGCTCTGAACAGTGTCAGTGCCATCACTAATGTCGTAGGTGATCGTTATGGGGCCGTTGTAATCTGGGTCAGGCGTGATCTTAAAGTCGACACCGTTAGAGGTTGTGATCGTTGCGTTGCCGTCAGCTACTAGATTGTTTGCGGTTAGGGCATCACCATCGACATCAGAAGAATTCGCAAGTAGTTCGCCACGCGTAATGGTAAAGCTATTGTCTTCGTCGGTGTCGGTGGTGATCACATCGGTTACAACAGGTGCATCGTTAACCGAATCAACATTCAGTTGTAGATTACTGGCGGTTGTTTCTTGCCCGTCTGAAACCGTAAAGCCTAAGTTTAATAAACCATTGAAATCCGGTTCAGGTACAACCGTGTAAGTGCCATCATCGTTGTTGGTGATGCTCACTACTCCGAGGTCAACGGTCTCACCCGCCGGAACACCATTAAGCGTTGCCGTTAGTGCGTCGCCTTCTAAGTCGGTCGCGTTTTCAAGCAACATGGCTTGAGTAACTACGAAGGTGCCATCTTCAGCGAAGTTTTGTGCCGTTACTCCGTTGATCACCGGCGCATCGTTAATGTCGTTAACAGTTAGATTAATATTTGATGTTTCGGTTAGGGTGCCATCCGATACATCAAAGCTTACGTCAATGTCGCCAGCGAAATTGTTGGCTGGCGTAATGGTGAACGTGCCATCACCGTGGTTAACAATAGCCGCATTGCCGTTGGTTACCACAAGGTTCATAGCGCTTAGTTCATCGCCATCAACATCACTTGAATTAGCCAACAGATCTGCCTGCGATAGAGTAATACTGTTATCTTCATCGATAGTTTGGTCAATTTCACCTGCAACGACTGGTGCATCGTTTACCGGCTCAATGTACAAGCTAATATCGGCGCTGCTTACCCCTTGATTGCCTGAGGCAGTTTCGGTGGCGGTAGCCACAACCGCCAAACTTAGTGCTCCGCTTTGGTTAGGTGCTGGCGTAAAGTTAAGTGTTGCGAAGTTCCAACCGGTAATATCGATATTGCTGCCGTCGCTCGTCACCGTATTAGTGCCGTCTGTTAGTACTGCGCCTGCCGTACTACCGGTAAACTCGTAGACAACTGTTTCTGAGCCATCGACATCGCTAACAGTACTCGAGAGGTTGATATCGATACTGGTATCTTCGGTTGTGGTGTAGTTGGTATCCGCTTCCCAATCAGGGTTTTTAGCTGAGGTTGCAATGATCGAGACATTATCTAAGTCGTGGTCCCAAGTTTGACCGTCATTGGTATTCACAAAGGTAACGGTGTAGTTGCCTGCAGTTGTAGGTGTCCAATCAAAGCTATGATCAACCGTTACTCCGTTACCACCAGGGTGACCATAGAATAGGGTTTGAACTAACACGCCATTAGCGTCAGTAATATCAACACGACCGCCAGAGGTATTGGTGCCAATGTGGGTGTGGTCGAAATTAATGGTATGCACGGTGTCGGCTTCGGCAACCGTGATCATGGTACTTGCTGAACCGCCAGGGGCGTTACCTCCGGCGCCAAAGTAAAGATTGTTATCCCAGTTTTGAGCTGTACCAGCAAAAATCCAACCATCGTTGCCATCAACGGTACCATTTTGAACGAGCTCGACGTCGAACACAGGTTGTGCGTTATCAAGCGATAGCACCGGTGCGTCAGCGACTTCGCCAACGGTAGCAATCATATTGCCGGTTACTTGTTCTAGGCCGTCACTTAAGGTGGTGGTGAACTGAAGTTCGCCTGCCCAGTTTGCGTCAGGAGTAACGGTCCAGGTGCCATCGCCATTGTCAACAATTGTTGCGTTACCTGATGTTTCAGTAAAAGTCACCACCGACATCGTGTCGCCATCAGGATCTGTAGCACCGGCCAAGATATCAGCGGTAGTGATGGTGAAAGTGGTGTCTTCGTTTGCAGTGACAATGTTGTGACCATCGTTGATTACTAATGGGTCATTCACACCAACAATATTGAAGGCTGCAATGGCTGTATCAGTATTACCGTTTTCATCTTCGATAGTGTACTCGAAGTTGGCGATAATAATTTGCCCTTCGGCAAGCTCAGGTAAATTATCCGCTTGGTTGAATTGCACTTGATCGCGGCCATCGATTTGCACGATTTCGACTGTGCCTAAAACATTGCCGTCTCGGTCTTCAACAGGGCCTAGTGATTGAATCGAAATGTCATCGCCATCAACATCGAAGTCATCAGCGAGAACGTCAATCGTCATGTCGCGACCTTGATCGATACTCAGCCCGTCTGCGTCATATTCAATGACAAACGTAGCAGCGCCCGAGTTGTTGATCACGTAGTCATCACGACCATTACCATTGTCGTATGGATCGGCTGGGTCAAAGACCATGTGAATAATAGGGTCGTCTAACACGCCCCAATTATTCAAGGTATCAACATCGGCCTGGTCTGCTTCTGAATCGTAGATCTGAACATCACGCATACGGCCTTCAAAGCTATCGTGAGGGAAAACATCGGTCACGGCTCCTGATTCATTATTCGGTTCAGCCTCACCGATATACAAACGCGTACTATCAGTGTAGGCCGTTTGTAGTGGTGAGGTGTCTTCAAGTACACCATCTATGTAGAGTTTTGTACCATCTGGGCCAGAGGTTAAAACAATATGGTGCCACTCGTTGTCATTTAGGTTTGTCGTTGTACTTTCAAGATAATCTAAGCCTTCACCACCAGCCCATACATAACCATGTACGGTACCTGCCTCATCAATCCATAAACTTCTATCAGACGCAGAGCCTGTTGCCTCAGTGACATGCGACAAGCCCATTGATTTTTCTTCACCAGTACGAATCCACATGGAAGTCGTGTGAAGCCCAGTATTTGAACCAACTTCCATATTAATGAAGCCGGTACCATCCATGCTCATCGTGCCTTGTACGTTGGCATCGTCAACGGCAACAGGGTTGTCTTCGATAGGAGTCACGGTGATGTCTAAGCCCGATGAAACAGTTTCAATGCCATCGCTTACATCAAATGTAATGTTTAAATCGCCATTCCAGTTTGCATCGGGGGTTACTGTAAATGTGCCATCACCATTATCTGCAATGCTCGCTTGCCCATTTGCCACTTGAAGATTACTTGCGGTTAAGCTGTCTCCGTCGAGATCTGATGCGTTCGCTAATAGTTGCGCTTGCGTTAGGGTGATTGCGACATCTTCATCAGTTGTGTGAGCAATGTCGGCACTTACTTGTGGGCCGTCATTAGAGCCTGTGATTTGGAATTCGACGGTAGCTGTGTCTTGGCCGCCGTTACCATCATCTGCAGTATAGGTAAACGTCGCTACTTCAATTTGACCTTCAGATAGTGCGTTGGCGTTGGCATTCGGTGTGAACTGCACTTGGTCACGACCATCTACTTGAACAACGGTAAGTGTGCCAACCACCGTGCCATCGGCTAGGGTTGCATCACTTACATTGGCTATGGATATCGTATCGCCATCAAGATCTGTGTCGTTGGTCAGTACATCAATCGTAATGCTGGTATCTTCATCGGTTTGCAGATTCACTGCAAATTCGCCATCTGCCTCGACGGTACCTTGAACAAATACAGTGTTGCCTTGCGTATCAACAAATGGCGCATCGCCCTGTAGCGGTACGTGAATCGCCAAATCATCAACTGTATCGCCTAACATCACATCATCAAGTTCGTCAGCAGCTATTTGGCGGTCATAGACCTGCACATCGCGTACATCGCCATTAAAGGTGTTACCGATAACTATGCTTCCGCCGTTGAAATCAGAGCGTGTAAAGTTGCCATTCGCGACCTCTTCACCATTAATGTATAAACGTTGCCCATCGTCACCAAGCGTGATCATGACATGATGCCATTGGCCGTCATTATAATTAACGCCTGGCGTACCTGTATCTGAGCCCAGCCATTGATGCCCTGGGCCATTTTGCCAAGTGGTAGTCCAAATTTGGCCGTCGGCATTAAGGTCGACAGATCTATCGCGCCCGCCATTACCGTTGGCGTCACGTACACCGAATAACTGCATATTGTTAACGGTGTCGTCACTTCTAAACCAAAAACCTGCCGAGAAATCTGTCTCACTTAGATCAGACTGAACAATGACGCGATCAGCTGTTTCGTTGAAGCTTGCGAATTCGGTTTCACCATCGTCTCGTGCTACGGGACCATCGTTCACAGCGCGCACAGTTAAGGTTGCCCCAGATACCGCATCGCCGCCGGCGCCATCACTCACATCGTAATTGATGTTCGTCATGCCGTTGAAGTTTTCGTTCGGTGTGATCTGGAAGCTGCGGTTGCCATCACCATCAATGATGGTATTCACAATGGCGTTATCAACACTCAGGTTAGTCACGGTTAGGTTGTCACCATCCACATCAGATGCGTTAGCGAGTAACTGCGCTTCGGTGAGCGTGATAACCGTATCTTCATCGACTTCGAAGGTTGGAATATTCTCGCCATCAATTACCACATCGTCATTCACCGCTTCGAAGCGAATCGGAATGTTCATGGATTGCGTAATGGTGTCGCCACCAGTGGCTTCGGTTGAGGTAGATTCGGCCACAAGCGTAACAAAACCATTCCAGTTTTCTGGAGGGGTTGCCGTAATACTATCTAATGCCCAGCCGGTTGTGTCTGCCGCAGCATTGTCAGTAGTTGAGGTAAAGGTGTTTGTACCATCACTTAATACCCAACCATCAGGGATACCTGTGATTGCAGTGGTTAAGGATTCACTGCCATCGGTGTCGGCGAGTGCTGTGTCAATATTGATATCAACACTTTCACCCTCGTTGGCTTGTAGCTCAGCTGGGCGCACGGTTATGCGATCAATTAACGCACCCGCACCATCATTTGATGCTGATTGGAATTCAAAACGTGGGTTATCTACCGTGGCCGTTAAGGTATAACGTACGGTTGTGAAACCCACTTCAGGAATCATCTGGTCAATTTCTTGGCCTTCGAAGTTGATGAAAATATGATTGGATTGTGGGCCTAGATTATTTCGACCCGATACATCAAATTCGATTGTGAAGGTTTCACCGGCTTGTATATCTAAGTCACGATATAAGTTACCTGCATCGCCTTCATAGCCTTCAAGTTCGATCACATAGTTATTTGCTGCTGCAGAATCAATACCGTAGATTTCTCTAGCTGCATTCACTTCAACAAGCCCGTTACCAATACCTGTACCTTCTTGGCCCGTGTTATCGGTTGCCCAGCCCCATATGGTAGGGTCTGTCCACGCAGTTTGCGTTACCGTGAAATCGTTAGTTGGAGTTGTGTTTAATACCAGTGCCATAAACGGCTCATCGGCAACGCCTTCAACAGTTGCTGTTGCGGCGAAGGTAGCTTGACCCGTGCCATCGCTTACAGTGATTTCAAGGTTGTCTAAACCACTGAAGTGATCATCAGGCCATATAGACCAGGTGCCATCGCCGTTATCGACAATAGTGGTGTTATCGTCGGTGGTGGTCATATCAGCGATAGATAAGGTATCACCATCTATATCCATCACATTGGCAAGAATTTCGGCTTCGGTTAGTACTAATTCTTGGTCTTCTTGTACCGTAAAGTTAATAGCCCCCGTGAGTTCTGGTAAATCATTTACTGGAGCAACATTGAGGTTGCCTGTTGCTGCTGTTGTTACTGTACCGTCGTTGATATCAAAGGCTAAAGGCACGACGCCGTTGCTGTTTTCAACTGGTGTGAATGTCCAGGTGCCATCTAAGTTATCAACTAAGTCACCAAAGCTTTCGTCGATTACTAAGTTTGTTGCGCTTAATGTATCACCATCAGCATCTGTTGCGCTTGCAAGTAAATCAGCTTGCGTAATAGTGATGGCCTCATCTTCATTAGAGTCAATCTCTAGATCCCCTTGAACAGCAGCATCATTGATTGCGGTCACACTGATGTTGGCGTTTTCACTAAAGGTATTCATACCATCGCTAATGTCGAATGTGATATCGACATCGCCATTGAAGTTTTCTGATGGCGTAAAGGTGAAGGTATCGTCGCCGTTATCAACGATCGTGCCGTTTGTGGTAGCTAAGTTTGAAACGGTAACGATAGCGCCGTCTAGATTATTGATACCAGTCGAAAGATCTTGGATAGTTAAGATCAGTGTTCCATCTTCATCTACAGTACCGTTAAATTCGTTGGCGTTGTCGGTGATCGGGTCAGAGGTACCAGCTAAGAAAAATTTAACACTTTCAGTTGATTCAGAACGACCATCAGATACTGTATAATCAAAACTAATCTCTCTTGAATCACCAGCAGCTAAAACACCATTTGGCGTAAACTCAACCTGCTCGCGACCATCAATGGTCACGACTGCTACCGTGCCAACCACATTACCGTCTTCATCAACTGCATCAG
This sequence comes from uncultured Pseudomonadales bacterium, assembly GCA_947503335.1. GTDB lineage: Bacteria > Pseudomonadota > Gammaproteobacteria > Pseudomonadales > CANNCY01 > CANNCY01. The sequence goes on from CANNCY010000001.1 coordinate 354,510, forward strand.
TTAAATTAGTGATGGTAAGTGTGTCGTCGTCTGGATTGACGTCGTTGGAAGTAACGTCAAACGTATGGCTATCAACTGATTCTTGCACTGTAACTTTGGTGTATAGCTGGAAGCCATCAAAGCCAGTCCATGTCGCATCACCGTTGTTGTCATGGATATCAAAACGGAAGAATTGATATGTATGCGTGCCACCTAGATCGAAAGTCTTGGTTTCTGAAGCATCCCAAGTCACATTAGTTTGCGAGTCGAGCGTTACCCAGTTGACACCATCGTTTGACCCTTGGAAATCCCAATCTTTAGGGTCACGGCCGATATCGTTTTGAACAATCGATTTTAAATCATATTGGTAAAGCGTTTCTTGCTGACCTAAGTCGATTTGATACCATGCACTGCCGTCAGGAGTTCTTGCAGCCCAGCTATTTACATTGGTTACGGGGTCTGAATCAACGCCATCCACGGCTCTGAATGCTGCATAGGCGCCCGTTGAGCCGCCTTCTTCTTGGCTTGCCGTGACTGTAATACCGTTATCAGTATTAGACGTCATGACATCAATGATACCGCTACCGTCACGCCCGTCTTCCATCGCTTGTACTGCAGCGTTTACATCAATGCCTTGCGTGTAAGTTGTATTGGCTGTGCCATCAGTAACCATCACTGTAATGTCTTCAATACCGTTGTGATCTTCATTAGGTGTGAAGGTCCAAGTGTTGTCACCGTTATCAACTAAGGTACCGTTGCCACCGGCATAGGTGACGGCATCAACGGTTAATGTGTCGCCATCGGCATCGCTCACATTGGCTAATAAATCGGCCGCTGTGAAGGTGATTGATTCATCGCTGTTGATTAATTCATTTTCGACGTCAGCGGCTACTGGGCCATCATTGACCGAGTCGATTGACAAGGTTTTGGTTTCAACGTTGGTGTCGAGGCCATCTGAGTAGGTCACGTCAAATACGATATCACCGTTAAAGTGTTCATCATTTGCTTCGATTTCAAAATGACGTACGTGGCTGATATCACCTGCAGTGGTAAGCGTAATTGCATTGTCACTAGCATCAACGACTTGATCATCGACAACACGAATATCGAAGGCTAGGCTTTCATTACTTGCAAGGTCTGCAAGGTCTGCGCCTGTTTCGATGTCAGCCTTTAGGACCTTTTCATAAGCCATGGTTACATGACCTAGCGAAGCATTAGTCGAGGCCTGGGTGCTATCAAAGGTACCGCCATAGCTATCTTGCTCTTGACCGATGATCGCGTAACCACCAGCGGCCATTGTTGAGCCCTGAGATACAGTGACGTTGTCGAAGGCAACACCGTTATCATAGGCAATCATTTGGCCTGATTCACTGTCCCAGCTAATGGTGATGTTGTGGGTTTCACCATCGTGTAGATTAGGCGAGTTCGAGAAATTAATACTCGAGCCAAAGAAGTTCATGCCTAGCGAGCCATCGCTGTTATCGATGACTACATTGAAGTGATTGTTGTTTACACCAGATGGTGGGGCAGAAAATATATTTTCGATGCTGCCCGTATGGTTACCTGTTGACGTGTATTCAATCTGGAATGTGAACTCGTCATAGCTATCAAGGCGTTCATCTAACTCAATGCGGTTATTGGTGTTGTTGCCTAGTTCGATGGTGCCTGTGTCACTTACTGACGCCAACTCGTCGTTATGAGTTACCTCAGCTACGCTGATTTCATGGCCTTCGATGTCAACGGCGTTTGCTATCAATTCGGCTTCGGTAATTACTGTAACCTCATCTTCGACACCGGTATAGGCGAGTGTCGTTGCCTCTGGTGCGTCGTTTACAGCGGCGACATTAATATCAAGGGTGCTGGCGGTCACCGCAGTACCATCTGTGACATCAAAGCTAACAGTGACGGTGCCGTTGAAGTGCTCATCTGGTGTAACAGTAAAGGAGCCGTCTTCGTTTGCCACCACAGTAGCGTCTGTTGCTGTTAGGTTGATTGCGGTAAGAGCATCACCTTCGATATCAGTTGCGCCAGTTAATAGCTGAGCTTGCGTTAAGGTAATACTGTTGTCTTCTGCAACAGTTTCATTCGCCAACGCAGTAACCATTGGGCCGTCGTTAACGGCGGTAAGGTTCATCGTAACCGTAGCGCTCGCACTGGTTAAACCTGTATTGTCGGTCGCGTGGTAGTCAAAGCTAGCAAGGTCACCATTCGCATCCTGGTTGCCTACAAAGTAAAGCGCGTCGGCATCGGCAATTGCGATACTGTCGCCTACCTGCAGCTCAGTTGCACCAAAGGGCACGCCTTCGGCAGGCGAGGGCGATAGGGCGCTGTCAAAATACTTGAAGTCTGAGATCGCCTCAGAGAAAGGTTCTGAGCCTGAGCTGAAGTTACCCAAGTGCTGAATATCTTGGGTTGCCTGATAGTTAGAGGTACCTACTTCAACACCATCGATGTAGAAGGTGGTCGTGCCGCCAGAGCCCACGGCGGTCAACTCGTACCACTGGCCATCGGTAAGTGAATCAACCGTATAGCCCGAACCATGGAATACACCGCCCTGAGCATACACACCTAATTGATTATCAGAGTTACGCACTACAATATGTTGATCGCCGCCGTCAGAGCCCGCGTCAACGAGCGTGCTCCAGTTACCGGTATCGTGGGTGATGTCTCTAAAGTCGACCTGAATTGTCCAGTCGCTGCCTAAATCAATTGGGGTATCTAGGGTAGTGATTTCAGATGATGCTGTACTGTCGAACTGCAGTACATCTCGATCGCCTTCAGTGGTTTGCACCACCGAGCTTCCTAAGCTGACGCTGATATCGGTGCCCATGCCTTGATCGTTGTCGATGATATCTAAAACACCAGTAGCGGTAGCTTCGAGGTAGTAGGTGCCATTACCGCCATCATTGATCGCGTCGATGGTGATGCTGTGGCCGTCTGCCTGATCGAGATCAGTGACGTCAAAGTCACTGGCACTAAATTGATAAACTGTATCTTCGGTACCCGTTGCCGTGCTATCTGCTGCTTCTGGTGGGGCAGCAGGGCTAACATTGGCCGTCATGGTTTGTGTGACAGTACTTGTCGAACCATCGCTGTCGGTTGATGTAGACGACACATCAAAGGTGAAGTCAGTCTCGCGGCCAACAGGGGGCGTTACACGAATTGCGTCGAGTGCCCAGCCGGTAACATCAATCGTCGACGTGTCAGCATCAGCTGTGAACGTATTTACGCCATCGGTAACGCTGATACCGTCAGGCAGGCTACTTAATGAAACGGTTTGGGTTTCACTACCGTCGTTATCAACTAACGTAGCGCTGATATCAAGGTTGAAGGCCTCGTCTTCGGTGATGTCGACACTCCAGTTGTCTTGAACATCGAGACGGATTACGCCTGTAGATTCGTTGGTGCCGTCACTGATAGTGTATTCAAAGGCTTCAACACCTGTACCTGATGGGGTGTAGGTGATGGTGCCATCGCCGTTGTCTACCACGGTGCCTGCAGTGCCTTCACCTACCAAGCTGATGTTGGTTACGGTTAGGGTATCGCCTTCAGCATCGACCGCATTTTCAAGTAGGTCGATAGTGATTGCGCCGTTGTCTATTTCAACAACTTGGTTGATGTTTTCGGGTGCGGCAGCCCAGTTCGATGGGGCCATGTCGATAGAGATGGTTGCGTCAGTAAATCTCGCGCCAACACCGATTTCGCCGTCACTTAGGTCTTGACCATTCCAGGTGTGGTCACCGGTTTTTACACCATTGGACCAAAGCTCGACGGTATCACCATCTACACGTAGCTGAATATCGTTGTCGACACCCTGAGCCATGCTGTTGTCGGCAATGGTCGAGCGCCAAGTTAGGGTCCCGCCAATAACATCACCGATATCCCAAGACTGCGCTCCGACACTCGCACCTACAACCTTGTAGTTGTTGTCGTCGACGTAGTCGAAAATGATGTAGCCATTCGCCCAAGTACCACCCTCACCACCTGACGCGCTGCCTGTAGAGTTGACTGTTGCGTCTAGGGTGAAGGTACTGTCCATCGAGCCTTCGAAGTCGATAAGGGCGATCTTAGTATCGCCACTGCCATCATCGCTGACTACTCTAAAGCTGGTGCCATCGTATTCCCATTGGGTCTGAGCATCTTGCTCTAGCGCAATACCATGCGGGGTACCATCAAATTCATCAGTTCTAAACTGGAATCGGTCGACATTGCTAACATTGATGACCGCGCTTTCGGCAGTGTCGCTAAAGTCGCCGTCGTTATCTAAATCAACGGTTACGGTGCCGGCGGCCGAATCGTAGCGTACCTGATCACCTGAATATCTAGATAGATCTAATACATCATCGCCTGCACCACCATCGATGGTGAAGTTGTCGCCAGCCTCTAGGTTTTCAAACCTAAAGGTGTCGTCGTGGCTAGAGCCGGTTGCGGTGGTTGTGTTGTATTCGGCAGTTGATTCGCCATCTACCAGATGCCCACCACCTACGGTTTGGGGGTTATCTGAAGATACATCGAATTCTACACCTGAGGTCGCAGCACTAAAGTCTGCCTCTGTCGACGTAGGCACATCTTCACCGTCAACGAATACTCGCGATACTAGATTAGGATCATCGGCCACAGCGTTTACAGATACCGACAAATTAGAGGCGACCGTTTCGGTGCCATCGGTAATATCAAAACTTAACTCGACGTTTGTGGTTGAGTGATCGTTTGGAGTGATCGTGAAGGTACCATCACCATTGTCAAACACGCTACCAGCGTTGTTCGTGACCTGCAGATTTGTCGCAGTGAGCGCATCGCCGTCTATATCACTCGCATTTGCCAATAGCTCGGCTTGTGTAACCGTGACAACCACATCTTCGTCGGTGTTAGCTGTTACAGCTTCGCCAGCAGTTGGGCCATCGTTGGTGCTTGTTAGGCGAGCGGTCATGGTACGGCTTGATGAGGTTGAATCGCCGTTTTCATCAGTAACCGTTGTCTCTACATCGAATGTATAATCGGTATCACGATCAGCGGGCGAGGTTACTCGCAATGCGTCGAGATCCCAGGTTGTAACGTCTACAGAATTAGTTTCTGCGGTCGCCGTAAATGTGTTCACGCCATCGCTTAACACAAGGCCTACGGGCATAGCCGTTACTTGAATGGTTTGGGTTTCTGAACCATCGGTATCGATTAAGCCAGCATCGATTGCTAGGTTGTAGGTTTCGTCTTCGAGAACATCGACGCTCCAGTTATCTACAACTGTTAGGCGCACCTCTCCTGTAGATTCGTTGGTGCCGTCGGTGATAGTAAATTCGAAGGCCTCAATACCCGTAGCAGAAGGGGTGTAGGTGATGGTGCCATCGCCATTGTCGATGATGTCACCTGCGTCTCCTTCGCCAACCACAGTGATGTTGGTTACAGTTAGAGTTTCGCCTTCGGCGTCGACAGCATTTTCTAACAGGTTGATCGTAACCGCGCCTTCGGTAAGTTCGATGTCTTGTTCTACCGTGCCAGGCGAGGGCGCCCAGTTAGATGGGCCCATGTCTAGCTCGAAGGTGGTATCAGACCAATTCACCATAACACCGATTTCGCCATCGCTTAGATTTTGGCCGGTATAGGTGTGGCCGCCGATCATGACGCCATCGTTCCAAAGTTCAACACGATCGCCGTCTACTTCTAGGGTTAGAGTATTGTCGATGCCAGCCTGTAGAGTTTCATCGGCAACACGCAGCTGCTCGCTTGTTACACCGTTTGTAACCGATGCGATTGTCCATACTTTGCCGCCCATCCAAGCAGCAACGTATTTGTAATTCGACGCATCTTGATAGTCGAAGACGATCATACCGTTTGTGTTTTGGCCAGCAGTTGAGTCTGGGTTTACAACTGTGTTTAGTGTGTATTGCGATCCTAACTCGCCTTCGTAGTCGACTAGGGCGATTTTCCAATCGCCGTCAGAACCGGTACTGTCGACGCTTAAGCGTTCACCTTCAAGTGTCCACTCTGCGTTTGCTTGAACTGTGGTAAACCCATGTGGATTGCCATCAAAGACAGCGGTATCAAACTTAACATCTTCGATGCTGCTAAAGTTTACCGTTGCGTTGTCGGCATCGTCATCAAAGTTGCCGTCGCCGTCTAAATCAATTACGGCTGATCCAGAGCCATTGTTCATCGTTAAACGAACTTGGTCTGCCCTAAACATACCCAGATCAAGAACGTCATCGCCGCCGTTACCATCAACGGTAAACTCGTCGCCGGCTTCTAGATTTTCAAACTTAAAGCGATCATCGTGGGCTGAACCCTCAGATGAGGTAGCATTGTAAATGGCGTTTTCATCGCCGTTTACGGTATGGCCACCGCCCACGGTTTGACCGCTATCAGAGCTGATATCAAATTGCACGCCCGAGGTCGCAGCAGAGAAGTCTGCATCGGTGGTGGTTTCTAGCTCTTCACCGTCAATGAATACTCGCGTAAACATCGATTGGCCATCAAGCACCGAATCAACGGTGATATCGATGGTTGAACTCGCGACACCTGTACCATCGTTGATGTCGTAGCTGATGTCGATGTCACCCGAGAAGTTTTCGGCTGGGCGAATCGTAAAGCTACCGTCGTCGTTTTCAATGATGGTGGCGTTGCCAGCAATTACCTGCAGGTTTTCGGCCGTTAGGCTGTCGTTGGTATCAACATCGGTCGCGTTGGCGAGTAGTTGGGCTTGGGTAAATGTGATGGTGGTATCTTCGTCGATAGCATCGGCGATGATGCCTGCCGATACCTCGACTAGATCGTTACTACCGGTGACCTGAAACTCTACAGTCGCAGTATCTTGACCACCATTACCGTCATCAACTGTATAGGTGAATGAAGCGGTAGTAACTTCGCCAGCGCTCATAGCGTTAGCTGTTTCGTTAGGTGTGAACTGCACCTGATCTCGGCCATCGACTTCAACAACGGTTAATGTGCCTAATATCTCACCATCAGCATTGGTTACTGCACTTACACTATCGATTGAAAGATTATCACCATCAAGGTCGGTGTCATTTGCTAGTACATCTATTGTAAGAGTCGTATCTTCAGTTGTTTGAAGATCGCTAGAGAGCTCTGAGTTTGCCTCGACTGCACCATTTTGAATAACGGTATTACCTTGGGTGTCGACAAGCGGAGCATCGCCCTCTAGAGGGACGTGAACGTTGAGTTGATCAAGGGTATCGCCGAGCATAACGTTAGCAACTTCATCAGCAGATAGCTGTTGGTCGTAGACTTGCACGTCGCGAATATCACCTTCAAATGACTGGCCAATTACGATACTGCCGCCGTTGAAGTCAGAGTGGTTTTGGGCGTTATTCGCCACCTCTTCACCATCGATGTAAAGTCTTTGGCCGTCTTCACCGACAGTAAGCGTTACGTAATGCCATTCGCCATCGTTGTAATTGACACCTGGAGTACCGCTATCAGATCCTAGCCATTGTTGGCCTTCCACGCTATCCCAGGTTGTACCCCAGATTTGCCCGTCGGCGTTTAGGTCGATTGAGCGGTCTCGGCCACCCCCGCCAACGGCATCTCGAACGCCAAATAGCTGCATATTGTTGACTGTGTTGTCGGATCTGAACCAGAACCCTGCAGAAAAGTCGGTCTCACTTGGGTCGGTTTGCACAACAAGTTGATCACCAAAGTCAAAGGTAGTGAACTCGGTTTCAGCATTCTCGTCTCGGGCCACTGGGTTGTCGTTAATTGCGCGCACAGTCAATGTGGCACCTGAAACCGTATCGCCTCCTGCGCCATCACTTACGTTGTAATTGATATTGCTAATGCCATTAAAGTTTTCGTTCGGTGTGATTTGATAACTACGTGAGCCATCTTCATCGATGATGGTGTTCACAATGGCGTTTTCGACAGTAAGGTTAGTCACTGTTAGATCGTCGCCATCAACATCAGAGGCATTTGCGAGTAGCTGATCTTCGGTGATGGTGATCACCGTATCTTCGTCGATGTCAAAGGTAGGAATATTCTCGCCATCGATCACGACACCGTCGTTCACGGCTGCAAAACGAATTGGAATATTCATTGTTTGGGTAACACTATCACCCGTTGCTTCGGTCGCAGTTGATGCTGCAACTAGCTGTACGAATCCATTCCAATCGGTCGGGGGCGTCGCTGTGATGGTCGATTGATTCCAGCCGGTTGTATCGGCAGTAGAGTTATCAGCCGTCGATGTATAGGTGTTGGTACCATCGCTAAGTACCCAGCCATCTGGTATGCCTGTTATTGCGGTGGTTAGGGTTTCGCTGCCATCGGTATCGGCGAGTGATGTATCGATATTGATGTCAACTGTATCGCCTTCGTTTGCTTGAATTTCAGCGGGGCGAACGGTGATGCTATCAATTAATGCGCCAGCGCCATCGGCAACGGCCGCTCTAAATTCGAAACGCGGATTATCTTCAGTTGCAGTTAAGGTGTAGCGTACTGTTTCAAAACCAACTTCAGGAATTAGCTGGTCAACTTCAGTACCTTCAAATTCAATAAGCACATGGTTAGATTGTGGGCCAAGGTGATTTCGGCCTGAAATATCGAATTCAATTGTGAACGTTTCGCCTGCGACAACATCAATATTGCGCCATAAGTTACTAACGTCATTTCCCCAACCTTCAAGCTCTAGAACGGTTCCGTGCGTGGCATCTCCATCGGGTACACCGTAAGTTGTGCCTGCCAAGTCAACTTCTACTAAACCAGCTACTGCTGCGCCACCATCGCCGCCATGGTTATCAGTTGCCCAGCCCCATACAGCAGGGTCTTGCCAACCTGCTTGAGTAACTGTGAAGTCATGAATAGGTGTTGTGTTTAATACTAATGCTAAGAAAGGTTCGTCAGCCACACCTTCAACCGTTGCGGTTGCCGCAAAGGTCGCTTGGCCAGTGCCATCGCTCACCGTTAATTCTAAGTTATCTAAACCAGTAAAGTTATCATCTGGCCAGATAGACCACGTGCCGTCACCGTTATCAACAATGGTTGTGTTGTCATCGGTAGTAGTCATGTCGACAATACTTAAAGTATCGCCATCTATATCGGTTACATTCGCTAGAATCTCAGCTTCGGTTAGCACTAGTTCTTCGTCTTCGCGAACATCAAAATTAATAGCAGCTGTAAGCTCTGGTAAGTCATTCACCGCGGCAATATTTAAATTACCAGTTGCATGCGTTGTGTCGGTGCCATCGCTAATATCAAACGCTAGCGGCACAACACCATTACTGTTTTCTACTGGTGTAAACGTCCAAGTGCCGTCATCGTTATCAACAAGCTCGCCAAAGCTTTCGTCGATTGCTAAATTCGTTGCACTTAATGCATCGCCTTCAACATCAGTTGCACCGGCTAGCAAATCAGCTTGAGTAATGGTTAGGGTATTATCTTCAACGCCTGCGATTTCAACGTCGCCTTGAACTGCAGCGTCATTGACTGCAGCTACATCAACAGTGATAGTCGCTGTATTTCCAACAGCACCGTGCTCATCAACAGCGTGGTATTGAATTTGAACTTGATCATCACCGTTTACATTTGCGTCAGGTACCAGATGTACGTCTGCAAACTCGGCTTCAGAAAGAGTACTGCCATCTTCAACTAAGAAAGGGTAGTCAGTATTGCCTGAAGGTACATGGGCCTCGTCGTAAACTTCAAAGTTGGCCATGTAGTTTGAGAAGGTTTGCGCGCTTGTATGACCACCAATGGTGCCAATGTTTGATGTACCTACGATGTTTACAGAGCCTACTTCTTCGCCGTCTATGTAGTAGGTTGTCACACCATCTTTTGCAACGACGGTCATCGTATGCCACTGATCATCGTCTACCTCATCCATGAAGTAACCTGAGCCGATGAATCCGGTACCGCCCACATTGTCGTAGAAACCAAGTTCATTGGTAGTAGAATGGATGATAACTTGATGGTCGCCGCCGCCGGTAGGTCCGTTTCCAGCACCCCCGTCTCCACGGGTGCCTGTACCCCAGTCTCCGTTCTCTAAATAGAGATCCTTGAAGTCGAATTGAATGGTGTATTCGTCATCAAGATCTATATCAACTTTTACATGATCATTTTCACCAAGAGTAAACTCGATTACATCGCCTTTGTCTTCATCGGTAACAATAGTCGTGTTGTTGTGGGTACCGGTTACTGTTGTTGCAGAACGGTCACCATTCGCACCTAGATCAAGTTGATGGTCGATGTGGGTGTCGTAGGCGAGTATGCCACCTGTAACATCCTCAATCACAATACTATGCGTGTCGCCTTCGATATCAGTGGTATTGAAATCAGCAAAGCTTATGTCGATCGCAACATCTTCATCAGTTGTTAAATTACCTCCAGCCGCATCTGGGCCATCGTTTACTGCTTCAACAACTACTTGCATGGTTGAGGTAGTAGTGCCCGTGTCTCCACCGAAGTCTTCGGTCGATACTGTTGTTACTTCGAGATCAATAACGCCATTGAAATTTGCAGGCGGTGTCATAGTGAGACTATCAAGCTCGGCGTCGGTGAAGCTCCATACGCCTGTGCCATCTTCTGCAACATCGGTGAGTAGGCCTGCTGAGAAAATGGCACCTGCCGGCACATTGCTAATGGTATGGGTTAAGGTTTCGCTACCGTCATCATCAACTAAGCCTCGCTCGATAGTGATGTCGATTGCAAAGTCTTCGTTACCTAACGCATCAACACGTAGTTCGATGTTGTCGATACCAAGGGATTCGTCCCATGCCTCTTGGTTAAAGCTTGTGCCGAAGCCTACTTGAACCGAGCCTGCTTCTGGGTCTACAGGCACTGTTAAGCTAAAGTGATGGGTTTGATCTAACCATGCTGATGCGTTTGCCTGGAATTCTGCACCAGACGTCATAGTGCCCACTACGTTGCCATCGACATCTGTAATATCAACGGTTCCTTCAGCGAACGTTCCGCCACCAAGCTGCACGACATGGTATTCATTGCCATCGATAAATAAGCGCAGTGTTTCGCCCATGTCCCACGAGTCGAACCGGTGGGCGTCAAATTCTAAGGTAAGGCTAGTTAAACCTTCGGGAACCTCATAAGTTTTAAATACGGCTTCAGTGCCATCCCCGCCCGAAATTGCTCCAAGCATGTTGCCTGTATTAAAGCCTTCTGAGTCTGCTGTGCCCACATTCCAACCATTGCTACCTGCTTCAAAGTTATCGCTCGCAAATAGCATGTTCTGTGGAATGTTATTGGCAGGTGTATCAACTACACCAAAGACATCCAAGCTAGCGTTGGCTGTGACATCGTCAGTACCATCATTGACAGTAAATTCGAACTCGACATTACCAGAGCTATTGGCGGCAGGTTGAAAGGTAAATGTGCCGTCGTTGTTGTTTACGACGGTACCGTTGGCAGCGTCTGTAGTGACGTCTGTCACCGTTAAGGTATCGCCGTCGATATCGGTAGCGTCTGCGAGAAGATCTTCCTGAGTAATGATGTACGCTTGGTCTTCTAACGAGCCGGTTAATGCGACATCATTAATGGTTAGCGCAGCGCCTAAGGTAATATCGCCCACCACACTTGCGTCATTAACTGAATCAACGGTTAACGTACCAGTTGCGTTGGTAACTTCGGTACCATCATTAATCTCGAACGCAAGATCTACGTTGCCATGCCAGTTTTCGTCTGGAGTGAATGTCCAAGTGCCATCGTTATTATCGACGAGTGTTCCATCTTCGCTAGTCGTCGTTAGGTTTTCTGCAGTTAGATCATCACCATCAGCATCTGTTGCACCATTTAACAGATCAGCCTGGGTTATAGTAATTGCGTTATCTTCGTCGACAGTGAGATCGACAGTGCCCGCGACCGCTGCTTCGTTTGTATCAACGATCTCAAATGAGGTGGTTGTATCAACGGTGTCAGTGCCGTCACTTACCGTATAGGTCAGGGTTACATCACCGCTCCAACGATCAGTTGGCGCGAAGGTGAATGTACCATCACCATTGTCAGTAACCGTACCTGCCTCAGGCGGAGCAACGGTAATAGCGGTCACACTTAAGGTAGTATCGCTATCTATATCTGACGCGTTTGCGAGTAGGTCGGCTTCGCTAAAGGTCAAAGTTTCGGTATCGAGCATACCCTGATGGGTAGTGCTGTTGTCAGTTTCTGGGTTGTCGTCAGGGTCGACGATAATTTCGCGGCCTAATACCACGGGGTCGCCAAAGGTGGTGGCGTGGTTGATAGTGTCGTTTACGGTTACCTGAATGTTGCCGGTTACCTCGGCACCATTTGCATCTTGAATTACAAAGGTCATCGGAAGGGTGCCGCTGTAGCCTTCGCGAGGAGTAACTGTGTAGGTACCGTCACCGTTATCAACGAAGTCTGCTTCGTCATGATCAAAATTGAGCTCGGTAACGCTTAAGGTATCGCCTTCTATATCACTTGCATGCGCAATAAGCTGTTCATCTGTAATGGTAAATGACGAGTTCTCATCAAGTTCATAGTGAACAAAGTCACCAGTAAAGTCGTTGTACTGCGCAGTTACACCAGACACTTCTCGGTTATAAATGGTTTCAATGTCATCACCTGACATGTTCCAGTTGAACACTTTGGCTTCGTCCATTGAACCGCGGAACTCTTCGGTGCGGCCACCGTAGGTGTCTGTACCCGAGTGCCAATGATCATCAGCATGCCGTCCGAAGGCAAAGTTGCCTGTTGAGTCGTCATAATCAATTGGGCCTGAGGCCACTTCTTCGCCATTGATGTAAGCGCGATAAACGCTTTCGTCGGCATCGAAGACGACGGCAAAGTGCGACCATTCGTCGGTTGGGATAGCCCCCAGTTTGATTGAATCATCGCCGGTGAAGAGCGCGTACTCGCCATCTTCAACTAAGATCGACCAGTCGTAGCCACCGTTATCACCGTTAATTAGCGCTTGGCGATCAACTGACTCTGAGCCTGCAGGTACGTCATCAAGTTCGTCTTGGTCTAACTTAAACCAAGTCATAAGCGCATAGCTTTGACCATCGGCAGCACCTTGAAGTGTGCTGGTGTTCGTCACGATAGATTCGTCACCATCAGCAAAGTTGGCGGCTTGGTTCACCAGGCCTTCGGCGCTGCCTGTATCGAAACGCTCCTCTAGCATTGGAGCGTCAACGTCTAGGTTGTAGACCAAAGTCGGGGTGTCGTTTACAGGAACAACGTGTACGTTCGCTACACCTGCAGTATCAAATTCGCCGTCGTTTACAGTGAAATTAATGTCGGTAGCGCCGTTGTAATTTAAAGCAGGCGTGTATGTCCAAGTTCCATCACCATTATCGGTAACGATACCTGCTGATTCATCAACACTTACGCTAGTAACGCTTAGCGCGTCACCTTCAAAGTCGGTAGAGTTGGCAAGTAGTTCTGCTTCGGTAATGATTAAAGCCGTGTCTTCTAATGTGCCCGTTACCTCGACGCTGTTGTCGGTGTCAGGGTCATTGTCGGGGTCAATTACAAAGGTTTGGCCCAGTTCGACATTGCCTACAACCGCCGCATCATTTGTGTTGGTTACATTGAGAGTAAAGTTTTCTGCCGGTGTCGTGAGATCACCATCTGAGATATCGTAACTAAAGGTTGCCGTGCCTTCGAAAGTCTCGCTTGCCGTGTAGGTGAATGTGCCATCGCCATTATCGGTGATGGTACCCATTGCTGGGTCGGTAAGCGTCAGGTTCGCGGCAGTTAGATCACTGTGCTCGTTGTCGACATCAGATGCGTTGATCAGCAAGTCTGTCTGATTGATGATGTACTCATCGCCTGAGGCTAACTCGCCAACCGCGGTACCATCAATAGATTCGACTGTGATGTTGCGAATGCGATGTTCCTGGGCAGCACCACCTGTAGAAGCGGTATAACCAAATTTGACGTTTTCGGGTATGGTTACGCCGTTTGCGGCGAGGTCAAAGTTGTCATAAATAGTGTGCCAGGTTGCGCCTTCGTCCCAGCTCATTTCGATATTGAGCATGCCATCGGCTGTTAGTTCGATTTCGACTTGTCGGTAGCCTACGCCGTCAATACCGCCGAGTGATCTCACGTCGGCATGACTCATTAGGTTATCGTTGCCGTCGTCTAGTTCGACCCAATCATGAGTGTAGCTATCAAGACCTACAGCTAAGAAATTGTGTTCAACACCTGTTGAACCTAAACCGCCACCAAGACCGCCCACTTCAAAGCTATCGCCGTCCATCTGGTCGCCGTCGTAGAAGATCACAGCGAAACCATCGCCCGGTTCAAATCCAGTTGAATCTGCCTGAAATTCAAAGGTGGTACGCATACCCTCGGCGCTTGAGAACGCTTTGTCATAGAACAGGCCCCCTGAGCTATTGTAGGCGCCTTCCGTAAGAATACCTTCGCCATTCTCGAGCATAGCTCCATTATCGGCTGTCCAATCACCTGAACCCGCATCAAGCTCGACAAGGGTTACGCCATCACCAGCAACAGGCGCGTCATTGGTACCTGTGATTGTAATAGTGCTCGTTTGCTCTTCTGACAAGCCACCTTCACTATCAATCGCTTGATAGTTGAATGTAGCGGTCGCGTCGTTTCCAGCGGGTAGGGCATCTAAGTCAAAGCCGTCGATGTTGTAGCTGCCATCAGCATTGACGGTGATGTTGATGTCTTGGGTTTGAGCATCACCTGCAGAATCGGTAAAGGCGAGTGTTGCTGCCACCGTGCTACCAACATTGGTGGCTTGACCGTTAACGGTACCCACCTGCAGCGTACTGTCATCATCTTCAATGTCAGTTGCTTGAGACAACAGATTACTTTCTTCAGCTGAAACAGAGACGCCTGCTTCAAGTTCATCTTCGGTGAAGCTGTTATCACTCGCCACAAGTACGGGCACGTCGTTGACATGGTCGATAGTTAGATCGATTTGACCATCAGCGGTGCCGCCATCGTTGTCGTCAACAGTGTATTCGATCGTTACAGGGCCGTTATAGTTTTCGGCGGGTGTGAGGTTGTAGGTACCATCGCCATTATCAACCAAGGTTGCGTTGGTTTCGTCTTCGGGCAGTCTGAACTCTGTGATGGTAAGCACATCACTGTCGATGTCGGTTACTGGTAGCCACGCGATCATAACGGCAGGGTCAAGTGTGATCGTATCGTCTTCGTTAGAGTTTGCTTCAAAGACTTCTGTGACAACCGGCGCATCGTTCACTGGGTCAACGGTTAGATTAATTGCGCCGACCGTATCAAACTCACCTTCGTTAACGGTGTAGCTTAGGTTTACGGCACCATTAAAGTTTTCGTTGGGGGTAAAGGTATATGAGCCGTCTTCGTTTTGTGTAAGAGCGCCATCTTCGCCGTCGTAGCTTACGTCGGTAATGGTAAGTTCATTACCCTCAGGATCGGTGACTACCGTTAAGATATCGTCATCGGTAAAGGTGATGGTTGTATCTTCATCAAGGTTGTCGGCGTAGGTGCCCGCGTCAGCCGCATCGTTTACCGCTTCAACGTCGATGGTGCCGTTCATGGGTACTGTGGTGGTACCGTCAGAAACGTCAAAGTTTATCTCGATCTCGCCCTCAAAGTTTTCATCAGGTATAACGGTGAAGGTACCATCGCCGTTATCTACAACGGTCGCGTTGGTCACTGTTAGATTGGTTGCAGTCAGACCATCGCCATCGGTGTCGACCGCACCACCTAGCAGATCTTCTTGGGTTAAAATGATCGGCTCATCTTCGGTTGCAGCAAAGTTAACCGCGCCCGCAAAGATAGGTGCATCGTCGACATTGGTAACATTTAAAGTGACAGGAATATCGGTAGTTAAACTGTCACCGTTGCTTTCTTCAGTTGTTGTAGCTGAGATAACGATATCAATCTGACCAAAGAAGTTTTGTGGTGGCGTAACTTCTAGTGCGGAGTTATCCCAGCCCTCCATATCAATCTGTTGATCGGCTTCAGCAACTACCGTAACGTTAACGCCATCTGTAATAGTTGAGCCCACGGGTAAACCACTAATCGATGTCGTTAAGGTCTCACTGCCATCGGTATCAGTCAATTCTGCTGTCAGGTCAATTGGTATGGCGGTATCTTCTTGGCCCTCAAACCCAGTAAAGGTGAGGTTGATGTTATCAACTAGGCCGCCAGTACCGTTCTGATCACCAGCTCTAAATTCGATACGCGAATTTTCTTGGGTAGCGATTAAGTCATAGCTATGGTGGTGCCAGCCGAATTCGGCATAACCAACGGTGTCGATGATCTCGCCTTCCCACAGAATTTCGATCGTGGCGTCAGAGGCCGCAGTGCCACCGCGGCCCGAGATGTCTAGTTCAAAGGTATAGGTTGCGCCTGGCTGAGTATCGAGTACGCGATACATGTTTGACGCATCGCCCGCGTAGCTTTCAAGTTCGACCAGATAGTTGTCGTTGTCTGGGCCCGTGTAGGCGGTTTCGCGGCCTAGCTCTACACCACCACGATCGCTGTCAGTTTGCCAGCCCCATTGGGTTGGATCAACGATACCCCATGAATCAGGCGCGCCGCCTTCTACATCATGGAATCCGGTAGCTACGTCTTCAGCTAAGAAGGTTTGCGCGGCATCTGCCACGGCGTCAACAGTCAAGCTCGCCGTCGCAGTATCTGTAAATTCGCCATCGGTAATTTCAAAACTGAATTCAACGTCTCCGTTCCAGTTTTCGTTGGGGGTAAATGTATAGGTATCGTTACCGTTGTCTACCAGCGTACCGTCACTACCCGCGTAGCTAACGGAGTTCACTGACAGCACATCGCCATCATCAACGTCAGAACTGTTGGCGAGCAGGTCTGCGGCGGTGAAGGTAAGGGTGGTATCTTCGCTAATGCCTGTAACTGTTTCAGCACCTACAGGAGTTTCAGTACGTAAACCTTCTTGAGTGTAGGTTCCATCAGCAAATTCATAGAATTCGGTGTCGGCTGTGACGGTATCGGTGCCATCACGACCTTCGACGGTGTCTTGAACGGTAAATTGCCCGGGCGCCACCTCATTGATGATGTACTCGTTGTGGTTACCTGAGAAAACGACAGTGTCTTCGCCAAAGGCACCATTGATTTGATCATTACCGGCGCCACCGATCAATCGATCATTACCGCCTTGACCGTTAATTTGATCAGCGCCATCGCCGCCCAAGATGGTGTCATCGCCTTCACCACCTTGTAATATATCGGTGCCACCTTCGCCAGCGATTAAGTCATCACCCGCGTCGCCTACAATAATGTCTGCATTATCGGTACCGACATGGGTTGCCTCACCATCGGCGGCAGGTGCATTGGTGTCAGGTAGATCACCGCCACCTGCTTCTAGCACCTCGCCTAAGCCAACATCACCAGCCTCTGGACCTTCGTTAACATCGCCTACTGCAACAGTAAAGGTTTGAACATTGAAGCTGCCGTCGTCAGAATCAACGCGCACACTAAAGCTCATTGTGTCTGCAGACTCATGATCAAACTGGCTGGCGTCAGCCACAGTAACGACACCAGTTTCGGCATCAACGTTAAAGGGCGAGCTCTCAAGCGGGTTGCCTTCGCCATCACTCATTGAGAATGTCAGAGTTGCCGTCGCATCGTCTATTGCAGCGGCGGTTACACCAACAGTGTCGCCGTTAGTTGGGTTCTCTAATACAAAGTCGGCGTCAGCGTCAGCGTCGGTAGGCGCCTCAACGGTTTGTTCATCAACGTCACCCACGTCAATGGTGAACTGACGCATCTCAAATGACCCGTCATCTGAATCAACGCGTACCCAAACATCCATCGTCGGGCCGGCTTCGGCGTCTATCAGACTAGGGTCGTTGACAGTGACGACGCCGGTATCGGGGTCAATCGCGAAGGGCTGGTTGTCGTCTGCAAGCGGATTACCGTTTTCGTCTGTGATCGAGAAGGTAAGGGTAGCTGTGGCATCGTCAACTGCAGCCGCAGTAACGCCCACCTCGGTACCAGCTTCTGCATCTTCTGATACAAAATTGGCGGTATCATCAACATCAGTAGGTGCTTCAACATCTTGTTCGTCAACGTCACCTACATCGACGGTAAATTGACGCATCTCTGAGGTGCCATCGTCAGATTCTACCAGTACCCAGATATCCATCGTTGGGCCGGCTTCAGCATCGATTAGATCAGGGTTCGCAACGGTAATAACGCCAGTGACAGGATCGATAGCAAAGGGAGATTCTTCGGCTGCGATTGGGTTACCATCGGCGTCGACAATTGTGTAGGTAAGATTCGCCGTGGCGTCGTCTTCTGCAGAGGCGGTAATACCAATTTCAGTACCCACAGCAGCGTCTTCAGACACAAAGTCTGCGGTGTCATCGGCGTCGGCATTCTCGCCAAAGCTTACCGAGAACTCGTTAACATCAAGTACATCAACACTGATCACTTCTGACATCGCCTCTGAGCCATCTTCAGAGGTCGCGACAATTCTAAACTGGTGTTGGGCCTGAGCTTCGCGGTCTAGCTCGCCACTCACAGACACTTCGCCCGTATCGGGGTCGATGGTGAATGGGCCATCGTAGGCATCGGGTGCGCCGCCGCCCGTTTCGACGGTGCCTTCGCTAATGAAAACAGGGTCGTCGACCAAAACGGCTTCTTCGCCCGAGGTGTTCTCGCCTTCAATTTCTAGCGTTACTCGCGCACGGGCGGTGTTGCCGTCGGCATCGCGAATCGTGTAGGTAAAGCTGGCAGGGCCTGCGTAACCAATCGTAGGCGTAAAGGCGAAATCGCCGTCTTCGTTGATTACGACGGTGCCATGTTGAGCGTTCTCTACGCTGATGATTTCGACGTTGCCATTAGTGTCACCATCATTTGATAGCACCAGAGTTTCGTCAATTACATGAGTAACAGAGCCGTCTTCGTTTTGTCCTAATACAAAAGGGTTGTCTTCTAGCGTGATGTCACCCGTCATGGTGATACGGTATGGGCCCATGGTTTGGCCCTGGTAGCTTGAAACTTCGAGACGGTATTCGCCTGCAACAAGGCCATCAGTCCAGCTCAAGAATGAATCATAATTGTGCAGCGAGCCATCATCATCAGCTCGCGCATCTGAAGAGTCGTCATTTCGAGCAATCATGGTGTTGGTTGCTACATCAAAAACCTCGATCCAAATATCAAGCTCTTGCTGACTGCCGCTGCCATCTAGATCGTTGTATACCGCATCGGTATTGTTGTTGCTATTATCAGCACCTTTTTCTGTCAGGGCGTTGATCAGCAGTGGCCCACCGTTATGGGTGAAGTTATAAGAATCTACACCGGCCGCATCACCCAAGATACCGGTGATATACGACTCAGCGTTTTGATCGCCGGTACCCGAGTATGAACCTGCGTCATCATCTTCAGCCGTGATGGTGCCGTCAGACACAAAGATGGTTGGCGGGTCTTCGGCCGATACCAGGCTATAGGTGACGTTGCTATTTGTTAAGTCTTCATCAAAGGCTTCGGCTACGACACCTGAAAGGGTGCCGATTGTCGCATCTTCTGATACTTCGTTAACACTGTCGTCGGCATCAATAGGGGTTGTAACGTCAAATTCATCGACATCGGTTACGGTAATGGTTTGGGTTTCGCTAACTGACTCGGTGCCGTCGGCAGATTGCGCCAAAATCTTAAAGTTATGTACTGTCGTCGTTTCGGCATCAAGCGCCTGTGCGAGTGTAACTACGCCCGTAGCCGGGTCGATATCAAAGGGGCCAAGGTAAGGCTCTAGCCCCTCGGGGCCCTCTGAAACGAGGCTGTAACTAACATCATCGGCGGCATTATCTAGGTCGATTGCATTGGCGGTGATACCCACTTCGCTACCAATGGTTAGGTCTTCGGCAACGACATTCGCATCGACATTGACATCGCTTACGGCAAGCAGCGCATCGTTGGTGCCTGTAATCGAGATAGTGCTAGTTTCGATTGACGATAGAGCCCCTTGATCATCGGTCACCTGATATGTAAAGGTGGCTGTAGCCTGGCGGCCTAGTGGCAACGCATCGAGATCAAAGTTATCGATAGCGTAGCTGCCATCGGCGTTAACGGTAAGTTGTACATCTTGGCTTTGCGCGATGTTGTCTTTGTCTACGAAAGCCAGACTAACCGTTATGCTCTCGCCCACGTTAGTAGTCTGGCCATTAACACTACTGATAAGAAGTGAAGAATCGACATCGTCAATATCTGACGCACCGCTTAGCAGGTTGCTGCTCGCGGCATTTACACTGATACCACTTTCAAGTTCGTCTTCACTAAAGGTGTTGTTACTCTCCGTTAGTACTGGCGCATCATTCTTACCAGTGATGGTTAATGCACTTGTTACAGAGTTTGATAGGGCGCCCTCGTCATCTGTAACCTGATAATCAAAGGTCGTTGTTGCAACAGTACCTTCTGGCAGTGCATCTAAATCGAAGCCAGCGACGCTATAACTGCCGTCTGCATTTACAGTTAGCTGAATGTCTTGTGATTGATCATTGCCATCAGCATCGACGTACGTGAGCGATGTTGTAACTGCTGAGCCCACATCGGCCGACTCGCCATTAACTGTAGCAACAAGAAGTGATGCATCAACATCGTCAATATCGCTGGCTTGAGCGAGTAGATTGCTAGCACCGGCATCAATAGTGATGCCTTGCTCTAACTGATCTTCGCTAAAGTTATTATCACTAGCCACCAATATAGGGTTGTCGTTAGTGCCACTGATCTCAAGCGTTGAAATAGCCGGGTTGGTTAGGGCGCCATCATCGTCGATGGCTTGATACATGAATGTGGCCGTTGCGATTGAGCCGCTAGGCAACTCGCTTAGATCAAAGCCGTCTATCTGGTAGCTACCATCGGCATTAATCGTTAGTGCTATGACCTGCATCTGTGGCATGCCGTCGGCATCAGTGAAGGTTAGTGTTGTGGCTAAGGGTTGGCCAACGGCAAATGGCATGCCGTTGATAGTACCCACTTGTAACGTACTGTCTGCATCATCTATATCAGTCGCCCCAAGTAGCAAATTACTTGTTTCGGCATCGATGTTGATTCCGTTCTGCAGTTGATCTTCTGTAAACAGATTGTCATTGGCAACTAACGCGGGGTTATCGTTTGTGCCCGTTATGCAGAAGTTACTAACCTGTAGTTCTGACAGCGCACCGCTGTCGTCCATGGCTTGGTATGAAAAGCTAGTAATAGCGATCGCATCTTGAGGCAGATCATCTAGGTCAAAACCTGTTACTTCATAGCTACCGTCGGCATTTATGGTTAGCTCGATGTCTTGAACCTGATCAACGCCGTCAGCGTCGGTATATCGAAGTTGTGTCTCAAATGGTATGCCTACTAAGTCTGCACGGCCATTGATGGTGCCCACAGTCAAAATCGCATTGACGTCGTCAATGTCTGACGCGCCGTCAAGAAGATTACTTGTTTCAGCATCGACTGAGATGCTTGCCTCTAAAGCATCTTCGTCATAAATGTTGTGTGATGCTACAAGCACAGGATTATCGTTGGTGCCCGTAATGCTAATGAAGTTTATCTCTTCATTCGATAGAGCACCTTGATCGTCTGCTGCTTGATAGGCGAACGAAGAGGTAGCCACTGCGTCAACAGGTAACTGATCTAGATCTAACGCATCAATACTGTAGCTACCGTCGGCGTTAACGGTTAGTGAGGCATCGATTTGTTGCTCGGCGCCATCGGCATCGGTATAACTTAAAGTAAGGTTTACAGGTGCCCCCACATTCGCAGATTCACCGTTTACAGTGCTGATAGTTAAAGAGCTATCAACGTCATCAATATCGGTAGCGCCCGACAGTAGAAGGCTTTCATCTGAGGTAACGCTGATGCCTGCCTCTAACGCAGCCTCACTATAGGCATAGTGTTGTACAGTAAGCTCTGGGTTGTCGTTGGTACCAGTAATAGTTAACGTGCTGGTAACCGAATTAGACTCATAACCCTGATCATCTTTCACGACATAATCAAAGGTGCCAGTTGCTTCGGCTCCTTCGGGCAGCTTGTCAAAGTCAAAGCTATCGATCGCGTACGAACCATCAGCTGCAACCGTTAGGTTTACGTCTTGAGTTTGCTCAATACCATCGGCATCGGTATAGGCGAGTGTCACTACTACGGCGCTACCAACCGAGGTAGCCTCGCCATTGATAGAAGCAACCGTCAAACTTGCATCCACATCATCAATGTCGGTTGCGCCATCTAACAAATTACTCTGTTCGGCAGACACGCTAATGCCGTCTTCAAGGGCGTTTTCGCCAAAGCCGTTGTTGCTAACAACCAGTTCAGGGTTGTCGTTAGTACCAGTGATCGTCAGTGTGCTTGTGACCGAATTAGACTCAAAGCCCTGGTCATCTTTAACGACATAATCAAAGGTGCCAGTCGCTTCAACGCCATCAGGAAGGGCGTCTAAATCAAAGCTCTCAACAGCATACGAACCATCGGCATTTAGCGTTAGGTTTACATCTTGAATTTGGTCAACGCCATCTGCATCGACATAGGCGAGTGTGACTGCAATCACGTTACCCACTGACTCTGCGTTTCCATTAACCGAGGCAACAACTAAAGAGCCATCGACATCATCAATATCGGTCGCGCCAGCAAGCAAATTACTTTCTTCAGCAGATACAGTTATGCCCGTTTCTAACGCATCTTCATCAAAGCCGTTGTTACTTGCAATAAGCTCAGGATTATCGTTGGTACCAGTAATAGTTAACGTGCTGGTAACCGAATTAGACTCATAACCCTGATCATCTTTCGCGACATAATCAAAGGTGCCAGTTGCTTCGGCTCCTTCGGGCAGCTTGTCAAAGTCAAAGCTATCGATCGCGTACGAACCATCAGCTGCAACCGTTAGGTTTACGTCTTGAGTTTGCTCAATACCATCGGCATCGGTATAGGCGAGTGTCACTACTACGGCGCTACCAACCGAGGTAGCCTCGCCATTGATAGAAGCAACCGTCAAACTTGCATCCACATCATCAATGTCGGATGCGCCATCTAACAAATTACTCTGTTCGGCAGACACACTAATGCCGTTTTCAAGGGCATCTTCACCAAAGCCGTTGTTGCTAACAACCAGTTCAGGGTTGTCGTTAGTACCGGTAATTTCGATAACACTGGTTATAGTATTTGATTCAAGGCCACCGGCATCTTGAATGCTATAGTCGAAGGTACCCGTAGCCACCGTGCCATCGGGCAGGGCGGCAAGGTCAAAGCTTTCAATCTGGTACGAGCCATCGGCATTGATTGTTACGTTGATATCTTGTGTTTGATCAACACCATCGGCATCAACATAGCTTAGGGTTACAACTACAGCCTCACCGACAGCATTTGCGTCGCCATTAACTGAAGCAATGGTATGATTGTCGCTAGAGTCTTGGTCGTTGATACCGTCAAATAGGCTGCTGTTACTAGCGTCAACACTTATGCCTGCTTGAACGTCATCCTGAAGATCAAGGGCGCCCGAAGATTCAAGATCTGGGCGATCGTTTTCGTCAATTACTTCAATGGTTTGCAGGGGCGAGTCGTTATAGTCTCCATCATCTGAGGTAGCACGAATGACAAAGCTAATGCTATCGCCGACCTCTTCATAATTAATGGGGCCTGTGGTTACTACTTGCCCAGTAACAGGGTCAATTTCTAGTGGCCCTTCGAACGGATTACCATCAGCATCAAGTAGCGAATAAGTGACGGTTTCGGTCTGGTCTGTAAAACTACTTGCTGTAATACCTACGGTTGTGCCGGCAGGGGTGTTTTCAGATACCTGATCAGCACCCACATCAGTGTCAGTAGGTGTTGTTACAGCAAAGTCGTTTAGGTCGCCGACCTGAATGGTATAGAGGTCGCTAAGGCTGGTAGAGCCGTCGTCTGAGCTCGATTTGATAAAGAAGCTGTGCTCGGTCGCAACCTCGGCGTCTAGCTGTGAGGGGTCGCCCACAGTTACAACTCCAGTGACAGGGTCAACCACAAAGGGGCCTGAGTAGGGCTCAGAACCATCAGGATTAACTAAGCTGTAGGTAATCTGGTCTTCATTATCAGCATCACTTGCTGCACCTGTTACACCCACTTCGGTGCCAACAGCTGCGTTTTCGTTAACAAAATCTGGGCGAGCGTCGGCATCACTTGTTGCGGTAATTGAATATTCTTGCTCGTCGTTTACATATACAGATAGCGGGTCGCTAATATTTTTTGAGCCATCGGTACTGGTCGCTTGAATTCTAAAACCCAGGGTGTCGATACTTTCAGCGTCGATCTGTTCAGTAGTAGTAACCACGCCACTTTCAGGGTCAATCGTTAGTGGCCCAGTATAGGGTTGGTCTGAGTCTAAGCCGACTAATTGGTAGGTTACGCTGTTGTCAGTGAGATCAATGTCGACGGCGTTAGCGGTTATGCCTACCTCGGTACCCGCCGGCATATTTTCTGCCACTTCGTTTACGGTATTATCGGTGTCGATGGGCGCAGTAACATCGTAGTCGTCGGCGGGCACAACATTTAAGGTGACATTAGCCGTTGTAACCGAATTGGCCTCGCCCTGTTGATCATCAACCTCATACGCGACACTGATCTCGCCCATAAAGCCATCGTCGGGTATAACCGTAAAGGTGCCGTCGCCGTTATCAACCACTGTTGCGTTCGGGGCTGCAGTTACTCGTGCGACTAGGTCGTCGCCGTCGACGTCAGAAGCCCCATTTAATAGCGTTTGTTGATCAAGGGTAATGCTGTATTCAATCTCGCTAAGATCGTTATTGGCGAAAAGGGTGTTGTCGGGAAGTTGTTCAGTAACGGGGGTGTCGTTAACGGGTAGTACAGTCAACTCTAGCGAGTACCCTTCAGTGGTGTCGATACCGTCGGTAACGTCGAAGCTAAATACAACTTCTCCGTTGTAATCTTGATCTGGCGTGTAGGTGTAGGTGCCATCACCATTGTCTACTAAATTGCCCGACGACGTAGCTAGGTTAAAGGCTGTTAAGTCGGTCGAGTCTGCATCAAATGCGGCAGTGAGTAGCAAGTCTTGGGTGATAATGATCGAAATGTCTTCGTCGGTTGATGCCGTTGCTGGGCCAACAATCTCTGGTGCTTGATTGGTTTCTTCATCTTCGATTTCTTTAACCAGATCGTCTAAGCCGTCGGCTGCGTCTATCGAATCGATATCGATCTGGTTGTACTCATGAACATGCTGATCAAATAGATAGCTATCTTCAGACGCGAAGTTGTGTTTTGGCGCAGAGATTAGGCCGTCATCCGCCTCTGGGTTTTCATCTTCCGCCGAGTCTTCGCCCTCTACTACTGGCGCCTGTGCTATATCAAGGCTCGAATCGATAAAGCTCTCTAATGTGGATTCAGCAGAAAAGCCAATAACAGCCCCTGGAGGAATCTGCATTCCGTGGGTTACATCTAATCTCTGACCATCAGGGCCAATGATGTATAACACCTGAGAAACATCTAAAAGTTGGGCGGGTTGTTGCGTTACAACGTACTTCATGCGACACCATATAAAACAATTTACACCTCTTTTCAGACTAGCAGACGAATCGCGGCCTTCAGCCGAATGTAAGTGTAGGATTTACAAAGAAACATTGTATTTAGGTAGACATAATTGCTGTATTTATATACAGTTATTAGGTTGTTCAATAAACAAAGTACGTTAGACAGGGCGAAAAATGGCATCTGAAAGGGGCAAAGCGACGATCACCGCTTTGCAAAAGGGCGTTGAGCTGCTTGCTAGGCGAGAGCATTCAACGGCTGAACTTACCGATAAGCTATTGGCAAAAGGCTATGAAGAGTTTGAGGTTTTCGCTGCAATAGAAAAACTTAGCGAACGCGATTACCTATCTGACCAACGATTTTGCGAGCAATTTGTGGCGATGCGAATACGGCAAGGAAAGGGGCCTTTAAAAATCAACAATGATTTGCGAGTGAAAGGTGTTGATTCGTCGGTGATTCAGGGTGAGCTGGCTAATTTTGATGTTGAATACTGGCGCCAGTTAGCGCTAGAAGTTTACGAAAAGAAGTTTGGTCAAGCGATGCCCGACGATGCTAAAGCTACTGCCAAATGGCAACGATTTTTAGCATCGCGCGGTTTCGAATACCAGCACTTTCCTAGTCGCGATGATTGGGCCGTGATTTAAAGGTAGCGGGTTAGCATCGCAAATTGAACATCATGCTCAGTCAACGATAGCTCGTCGGGTAAGGGTATATTCACTACGTGGCCTGATCCTGGGGCAACATCCATAGCTGCACCGTCTTTGTTAGTCATCGATGTTACCTCAAAACTGTGATTACCGCTGGGCGTCATCAGTTCAACCGTATCACCGACACCAAATCGGTTTTTGACGTCAATTTCAATCGACCCCGAAGATTGCCCATTAATTTCGCCAACTAGCTGCTGGTTAGCATTGGCAGAGTGCCCTACGTCGTAGTTTTGATATTCTTCAGGCACATGGCGACGATAAAACCCTTCGGTATATCCGCGGTTGGCGAGATGGTCTAGTTCAACCATTAACCCCTTATCAAAGTCTTTGCCAGCCAACGCATCGTCAATAGCGCGCTTATAGACCTGGGCAGTGCGGGCTACGTAATATGGGCTTTTGGTACGGCCTTCTATTTTAAGTGAGTCTACGCCTAGCTCGATCAGTTTCTTTACATGCTGCACTGCCCGTAGATCTTTTGAGTTCATGATATAGGTACCATGCTCGTCTTCGTATGCGGGTATTAGCTCGCCAGGGCGGCTTTTTTCTTGCAGCAGCATAGGTGCTACATCGTCACTTTGATCACTAGGGTCAAATTCGTGAACAGGAATCAAATCGCCGGTTTCATCTTCTTTGGCATCGACAGCGTTATATTCCCAGCGGCAAGCGTTGGTACACGCGCCTTGGTTTGAATCACGATGGTTGATGTAGCCTGATAGTAAACAGCGGCCAGAGTAGGCCATACATAGCGCGCCATGTACAAATACTTCTAGCTCCATCTCTGGGCACAGCTGTTTGATCTCACCAATTTCATCTAGCGATAGCTCGCGCGACAAGATCACTCGGCTAATACCTTGCTGTTGCCAAAACTTAACCGTAGCCCAGTTAACAGCATTCGCTTGCACCGACAGATGAACTTCTTGGTCAGGCCAGCGTTCTTTAACCAGCATAATTAGGCCGGGGTCTGACATGATTAATGCGTCGGGGCCCATGTCGATAACGGGTTCAAGATCACGAATATAGCTGCGAACTTTGTTGTTATGGGGCGATATATTACTGGCGAGATAGAACAGCTTATCCATGCTATGTGCTTCGGCAATAGCCTCGGCCATTACATCCATTTTGTTAAATTCGTTGTTTCGTACACGCAAGCTATAACGGGGTTGACCCGCATAAACGGCGTCAGCGCCATAGGCAAAAGCGTGGCGCATGCCTTTTCGGCTGCCCGCAGGAGATAGTAATTCGATCGCCATATAAAACCTCGAAGATACGGCTAATAACTTTAAGTATATGAAGTATTTCGCAGCCAAGATTGTGCGAAATTCATAGGAAAGGGCGAAATTGTACGGCGAGGTGAGGGCGAGTGCCCTGATTTACATCAAGCCACTCTAAAGTAAAGCTAGTTTTAGTGATCAGCGTGTTCGTCAGACTTAGCTTCTTCTGCAGGTGCTTCGTCTAGCGACGCTTTGAATGCTTCGTAAGCGGCTTTATCGCCTAGCTTATAGAAACCTTTTACGCCGGCGCCAAAACAGCTTCCTGCGTTACGTTCACAGATTTTTACGTCGCTGCGGCTAATCGATGAGAAAGAACGATCTAACTTAATGATGTCCCAGCTGCGAATTTTGCGATGAGTGGTTACCAAGTAGTATTGGCGGCTCGACTCTAAAACAAAACCCTTGCGGTTATCTAAACGATGAGTCTCCAGATTGTTTGAGGTGGTAGTAATTTTCGTTACCGACTCAAGTTCGCGCTCTAGCGCAATATCGTTTAGTTCTGCGGTATCAGCCATTGCAGAGAAGCTTGCAACAGTAAGCGTTAAAGCGGCAATTAAAGATTTCATGGTCTGCTCCTTGATTTGATAAACTCAGTTTACCGTATGTAATACGTATAAGTAGTAGGCGATTATGCGTATACTATATACCGATACTACGTAGTGCTTGCAAATTAATACCCGTTTGCAGCCCTTGTTCGTGTACTACTTTGACAACTGATTCGGTAGCAACGTTCCCCGCAGCACCCGGTGCATACGGGCATCCCCCTATGCCACCGGCAGAACTATCAAATACCTTGATGCCTAGCTCTAGCCCAGCCAATACATTTTTAACGGCCATGCCGTATGTGTCATGACAATGTAGGGCGAGTTTGTCGGCAGTTACCGAAGGCAGTAACGCCGAAAGTAACTGTGTTATCTGCTCAGGATTGGCTTTGCCGATGGTGTCACCCAAAGATACTTCGTAGCATCCCATGTCTATCAAGCGCTCTACTAGTTCTACCACCTGTGCGATAGGTGTTAGCCCATCAAAGGGGCATTCAATTACCGTACTGAGATAACCCCGTACTTGAATACCTTTGGGCTTAGCAAGATCACAAACCTGCAACGCACGCTGTAAGCTCTCTTCAATAGAGCAACGAGTGTTGTTTTGGCTGAAGCCTTCGCTGCTAGCGCAGAACACTGCCACTTCGTCAGGTTCGCACCGCGCTGCTAATTCAAAGCCGTGCTCGTTGGGTACCAGTGCGCTATATACAACCCCAGGGTGGCGTTGAATAAGCTCAAACACTGTATCGCTGTTAGCCATTTGTGGCACAGCTTTGGGGTGAACAAAGCTGCCCACCTCGATATGCTTGATACCGGTGTTTACTAGCGCGTCGATAAACTGTGCTCTAGCTTGAGGCGTATATATGGTTGGCTGGCTTTGCAGCCCATCACGGGGGCCTACTTCGACAATACGTACATCAGCCATGGTTTACCTCAATCATCAGTTCACCGCCGGTAACCATTGCGTCAGCGCTGGTTAGCACGCTAGTAATTTGGCCAGGCGCGGTTGCAGTAATACGGTGCTCCATTTTCATGGCTTCCATTACTGCTAATAATTGGTCTTGTACTACTTTCTCGCCTTCGCATACCAATACTTCAAGCACTCGCCCATTCATCGGCGCCTTGTACTCACCGCTGGTGTCGTTGTCGACGATCGATGCAAACATATCGGCCGACGCCTGATTCTGATGATTAGGTAAGTTGATTTTAAAAGCGTCTGATACGAAGGGGCCATTACGATCGTCGATATGTTGCTCGGCAGCATTTAAATCGCTTTCAAGGTCAGTATTTTCTAACCAACTTTCTAACCACTCGGTTGTCATAGCGGCATTTTTAAATGTGCTGCTGTTACTCACTTGCTTTATAAATGCACGATTGGTCGTGATGCCTGATACGCAGCTTTGATCTAGTACGTGGTTGAGTGTTGATAGTGCGTCGTCACGATCACTGCCATAGGTGATCACCTTGGCAACCATTGGGTCATAATAAGGTGTTACCCAATCACCTTGATCGACAGCCGATTCTAAACGAACCGACGCATTCACTGGCCATTGCCACTGCTTAATATGACCGGCACTAGGCATAAAATTATCGATTGGTGACTCTGCATAGATGCGCGCCTCTACGGCATGACCTTTGGCTTCAAGTTGAGACTGTTCAACTGGCAATGGTAATCCAGCAGCAACCATCAATTGCCACTCAACAAGGTCTACGCCAAACACCGCTTCTGAAACAGGGTGCTCTACTTGAAGGCGAGTATTCATCTCCATGAAATAAAATTGATCACCACTTACAAGGTATTCAAATGTGCCGGCATTTTCATAGCCAATCGATAAAGCTGCCTTTGCAGATGTCTCGCCCATTTCTTTTCTAAGCTTATCGCTTAGGTTTGGGGCAGGGGCCTCTTCGATTACTTTTTGGTGTCGTCGTTGAACAGAGCAATCGCGGTCGCCAATATACAAACAATGCCCATGGCTATCAGCAATGATCTGTACTTCTACGTGGCGAGCGTTGGTTATTAAGCGTTCTAATAACACTTTGGTATCACCAAAACTATTTTTTGCTTCGGTAACACAAGATTCCAGTGCTGATAAAAATTGGTCACTAGACTGTACCGCCCGCATACCTTTGCCACCGCCACCAGCAACAGCTTTGATCAGCAGGGGGTAACCCATCGCGTCTGCTTCACTGTGTAAAAAGCTAGGCTCCTGATTGTCACCGTAATAACCAGGAATCAAAGGCACGTTTGCCATAGCCATTAGGGCTTTCGCATCGGCTTTAGAGGCCATCTGTTGCATCGCGGTACCAGAGGGGCCTATAAAAACAATCTCAGCGTCAACACAGGCATCAGCGAAGGCAGGGTTTTCACTAAGAAATCCATAGCCAGGATGAATAGCATCTGCACCTGTTTCTTGGGCCGCTTCGATAATGCGAGAAATGTTTAGATAGCTTTCGGAGCTAGCTGCTGCGCCAATGAAAACAGATTGATCAGCTTCGCGTACATGCTTTGCCATGCGGTCGGCACTAGAGTATACCGCGACTGTTTCGATACCCATCTTTCGGCAAGTACGCATAATGCGGCAGGCGATTTCGCCGCGATTAGCGATTAGTAATCGTTTAATCATGAATGATCCTTATCCTTACTCGATAGGTTAAAGCTGGCCGGTCTTTTTTCTAGAAATGCTGTTAAGCCTTCTTGCCCTTCGTCACTTGCACGAACATCAGCGATTAGTTGGGCGAGTTTTTCTTGTTGGCTTTCATCTATTGGCTCACCGTTGACAGCGTCTACCAATTGCTTGCTGATAGAAATCGCATTTGGGCCGTTGGCTAAAACTGCTTTAATGGTGGCGTTTACTCTGTCAGTTAGTACCTGAGGCTCGTCGACGACGGTATGCAATAGGTTGATGCTCTGCGCTCGCTGTGAATTAAACAACTCGCCGGTAACAAACAATGCCTTAGCGTGGCGGGCGCCGATAGCATTTATCACATAGGGCGAAATGGTTGCAGGGGTTAAGCCAAGCTTTACTTCACTTAGAGCAAACTTTGCGTTCGATGTTGCAATCGCAATATCACAGCAAGCAATCAAGCCTACGCCACCGCCAAAGGCATTACCCTGAACCTTGGCGATAGTGACTAGCGGGCAAGTGAACAATTCGTTTAGCATGCCTGCCAATGCTAATGCGTCTGCTTTGTTTGCTTCTGGGCTTTGCTTTGCTGTTTCGCGCATCCAGTTTAGGTCGGCGCCGGCGCTAAAACTTTTGCCCGCTGCTTCGATCACAAGCACGCGAGCGTCACTAGTGCTTACCTGTTTAACGCACTGGCGTATCTCGTTGATCATCAAGGCGTTAAATGCATTGTGGGTGTCGGGTCGATTAAATCTAAGCGATGCGACCTGATCTTTAATGGTTAGTTCAACGGTTTGCATCACATTCTAAACACGCCAAAACGTGTTTCCTCGATAGGTTTTTGAAGACAGCTTTCTAACGCCATGCCCAGTATGCGGCGAGAGTCGGCAGGGTCGATAACACCGTCGTCCCAAAGGCGGGCCGACGCGTAATAGGGGTGGCCCTGATGCTCGTAGTTATCGATAACGGGCTGCTTAATTGCATGAAGCTGTTCGTCGGTAAGGGGCTCGCCTTTGGCTGCCGCTTGGTCTGATTTTAGCTGCGCCATTACGCCGGCCGCCTGTTCGGCACCCATCACGCTTATTCGTGCATTAGGCCACATGAACATAAAGTTAGGGTCATAGGCTCGCCCACACATGCCATAGTTGCCGGCACCAAACGAACCACCGATCACGAGAGTTAGTTTAGGAACCTTAGCGCTGGCGACGGCTGTTACCATTTTTGCGCCGTGCTTAGCGATGCCACCGGCTTCATATTGTTGGCCTACCATGAAACCAGTGATATTTTGTAAAAAGAGTAGGGGAATCTTTCGTTGCGCGCACAGTTCGATAAAGTGAGCCCCTTTTTGAGCCGACTCGCTAAACAGCACGCCGTTGTTTGCCACGATGCCGATGGTTTGGTCATATAGTTTTGCAAAACCACAAATAAGCGTGGTGCCAAAGTGTTCTTTAAACTCGTCGAAAACACTACCATCTACTAATCGTGCTATTACTTCTCGAACGTCATAGCTTTGACGGCTGTCGGCTGGTATCACGCCATACAATTCGTTCGCCTGATACAGCGGAGGGTTCTGATCATTTAACTCAGCGTTATGTTCGCTAGGGCAGTTAGACACGATACTGCGTACTCGTTGTAACGCATCAAAGTCGTTGTTGGCAAGGTGATCGGTTACACCTGATGTAGAGCAGTGTAAATTAGCGCCGCCTAGGTCTTCGCTTGAAACTTCTTCGCCGGTTGCCGCTTTCACAAGTGGCGGCCCTGCCAAAAAGATGGTGCCTTGGTTTTTAACGATAACCGCTTCATCGGCCATCGCTGGTACGTAGGCGCCGCCCGCAGTGCATGAGCCCATTACTGAGGCGATCTGCGGAATACCTTTGGCAGACATGTTAGCTTGATTAAAAAAGATGCGGCCAAAATGATCGCGATCAGGAAATACCTCATCTTGGTGGGGTAGGTTGGCACCGCCAGAGTCAACTAGATAAATACATGGTAAGTGATTTTGCTCGGCAATGGCTTGGGCACGAAGATGCTTTTTTACGGTCATCGGAAAGTAGGTTCCGCCCTTTACAGTCGCATCATTGGCCACAATCATACAAAGACGGTTAGACACTCGCCCAATACCCGCCACGATACCAGCACTGGCAACCTGATCGTCGTAAAGATTTAGTGCGGCTAACTGGCCTATTTCTAGAAAGGGAGAGTTTTTATCTAATAGCGTATC
This sequence comes from uncultured Pseudomonadales bacterium, assembly GCA_947503335.1. Lineage (GTDB taxonomy): Bacteria > Pseudomonadota > Gammaproteobacteria > Pseudomonadales > CANNCY01 > CANNCY01. The sequence goes on from CANNCY010000001.1 coordinate 387,255, forward strand.
GATACGATCGCGGGCTAATAGCTTACCGCGGCTTTGATGTTTTTCGCGGGCGCGCTCGGGGCCGCCCAACGAAATACGCTTGGCAGTTTGTTTAAGATCATCAACCTGATCAGCCATGTGCTGATAGTTGTCGTTAAACTGGGTCGAACCAATATCTATTGTAGAATTAAGAATATTATGCGCCATGAATCATCAGCTCCCTGCCAATTAACATACGACGAATTTCGCTAGTACCCGCGCCAATTTCATATAGCTTTGCATCACGTAGATATCGCCCTGCAGGGCTTTCGTTCATGTAACCGTTGCCGCCCAATGCTTGAATTGCTTGAAGCGCCGCTTGGGTAGCGCGCTCGGCGGTATATAAAATGACAGCAGCGGCATCGATGCGAGAATCAACGCCCTGATCACATTGCTGAGCTACCTGATACAACAGCGCGCGGCTGGCCGCTAGCTCGGTGTATACGTCGGCCATTTTGCCTTGCATTAACTGAAAGTCACCGATGTTGCGACCAAACTGTTGGCGCTCGCCACAGTAGTCGTGAATCAGTTCAAAGCAAGCTTGCATGATACCCACAGGGCCGGCTGCTAATACGGTGCGTTCATAATCTAGGCCTGACATCAAAACACCAGCACCTTTACCCACGTCACCTAATATGTTTTCAACGGGCACTGGCGTATCTTCAAATACCAACTCGCAAGTGTTAGAACCACGCATGCCTAGCTTGTCTAATTTAGGTGATCGCGAAAATCCGGCCCAGTCTCGCTCTACGATAAACGCGGTAATACCCTTTGAACCGGCATCTTTATCAGTTTTTGCATAGATCACATAAACATCAGCGTCGGGGCCGTTGGTGATCCACATTTTGCTGCCGTTAAGCAGATAGTGGTCGCCATTTAAGGTTGCGTTCAGTTTCATCGAAACAACGTCTGAACCCGCAGAATGTTCTGACATGGCCAGGGCGCCTACGTGCTCGCCCGAGCAAAGTTTCGGCAAGTATTTTTGTTTTTGTGCTTCAGAGCCGTTGCGATGAATTTGGTTAACACACAGGTTTGAATGGGCGCCGTAGCTAAGGCCGACAGAGGCCGATACGCGGCTGATCTCCTCCATCGCAATACAGTGCGCGTGATACCCCATGGCTGAGCCACCATATTGCTCTGCAACGGTTACACCTAGTAAGCCCATGTCACCTAATTTTCGCCACATGCCAGCGGGAAACTCATTTGTACGATCAATCTCGTCGGCGATTGGGCCTAGCTCGGTTTCAGAGAATTGGCGTACGGCATCGCGCAGCATTGATAGTTCTTCACTTAGAATAGGTTGCAACATGAGGGGTCCTTAACTCTTATTTTCGGCAACTAGTGCCTTGGTATTCTTTAGGTCTTCAAGCATTAAATCGATTTCGCGACGTTGCTCTAGTAGTGCGTCAATTCGCCGATCAATAGCCTCTACAAGCATCTGTGTTTGCTCACTGTTACCTGATGTCGGGTTGTATAGATCGATGATTTCACGGCTCTCATCTAGCGATAACCCTAAGCGCTTGCCGCGCAAAATCAGTTTTAGGCGCGTTCGATCTGCAGCGCTAAATCGGCGCTGAGTGCCTGATCGCTGGGGTGTGAGTAGCCCTTTCTCCTCGTAAAAACGAATAGATCTAGCGGTGATGCCAAACTCTTTGGTTAGGCTCTGAATCGTATAATAATCACTCATGACGTTTACGTTAACGTAAACTTAAAGGGTGTGCAAGTGACGAATAGGTAGGTATAGATGTTGCTTTAATGTAAGCGTGATCAGATGAATTGGATTTATGTGATGGTGAGTACAGTAGGTGCCTCGGTTTCAAGCACGGCGATAGCATCCCGCTATACAGCGGCTACACACGGCCCCTTACACGGTAAGAACGATGCTGACGGTGATCGAGTATCGCTCTCGGCCCCCGCAGTCATTGCTTCGTCATCAGATAGTGTGGATTCGCTAGGTTTGCCTTCAATTAAGTTGTTTAATGCTAGTGACGTTGCAGAATATCAACAAACACTGACGGCAGCTTTAAAAGCAATTGGTGTAGATGCTGATACGCCGATAAAGTTAGCGACTAACGGTGAGGGTGAAGTGGTTGTCAGGGGGAGTCATCCCGACAAAAAAGCCATCGAAGAGCTCTTTGAGTCTGACATGAACTTGCGTAACGGCTACGTGCAAACTCAGAACCACTTTCTGTTTAAAAAGTTAGCGTCGCTTAACGCTCAATGGGCGAAAAAGATTGAGCAGGGTTTAAGCGAGGAGGCGGCAGGGTTGTGGCTGCTCAATGCAGCCAAGTTAGCTACCGGTGTTTCTAGCAACGGGCTGACATTTCATGGTGCGGGGTTCGACAGCCCGTTTGGTGATAATCGAATGCAGGTCTATGACAGCTATTCTTGAGGCTAGATAGCCAAGCTCATATGATAAAACCGCTCATCACTTTGCTCTGTAATAAAACCGAGTCGACTATACAGGCGATGGGCAGGGCTATTTTTAAACACCTTTAAGTCGATAAACTGCGCGTCTTGGTCTTTGGCAAGCTCGATGGTTTTTGCGATAGTCTTTGCGCCTAATCCCTTAGATTGTAGATCTGCTTTCACCTGAATGTCTCGCAGCTGACAGCGATTGTCGTTAAAAGATAGACGCAATGCGCCAACTAGCTTGTCGTCTACATAGATATCGTAGTTAGTCAGTTCGGTAATCGCATTGCTAACATCGTTTAAATCCCAGTCTACGTTGTTTAAATCGTAGTAGGGTTTCATATTGGTAAAAGTAAGTTTGGCAGAGCGATTTATATCGCCCGTTTCAATTAGCTGCAGCATAAAAATAGCTCTTATAAATTGATTATTTCTAGGATTCTAGCTGGCACCCAGCTTTTCAGGTTATACGAATCTAAAAAGCCGCAGTGGCCGCCGTACTCGTGCTCTTCAACCGACAGACTGTCTGTCGAGGCAATGGCTCTAATGTCTGCAATCGGGCACACAGGGTCGTCAGCTGTTGCAATAATACGTGTTGGCAGCTGTGTTAGTTGGCCTAAGTTGTTGGGTAGTGTGTATGATGAGAAATACTCGCTAAGCGTTGCATAGGGTGCAAATCGACCAATAAAGTAGTCGTTCATTTCGTCGAGCGATGTCATTTGCTTTAGATCATCTAAATAATCTAAGTGTTCATGCAGCGTTGCTTTCTTTACTAAGCTTTTACGCCACTTCTTTACGAAGTATTTTTCATAAATAAAAGGGCCGCTACGAAGCGTTTGCATGGTGTTCGACGGGCTAATTGGCGGGCAAATAGCGATTACTTCGTCGTACGATACCTGATAGGTAGAGGCAAGTGTTGATACGCGCAGTGCAAAGTTGCCACCAAGACTAAAGCCAACAAGCCAATTGCGATCGTGGGGCCATTGCTTATTGATCATTGCTAACGCGTTGCTTACTTCTTCAATGCGGGCGCTATGAAATAGCTCTTTATTGAGATGATGGGTGTCGCCGTGGTCGCGCATATTCAGGCGAGTAACGCTGTAGCCTTTTTGCCAAAGGTAGCTGCCTGTATCAAGCATATAAAGACTGTCTGCAGAGCCTTCCCAGCCATGAATCAGTGTGATCATACCTACGGGATTGGGGTGGGGCGTGTGCCAACATTCTAATGTGACCCCGCAAGGGGTTTCTAATAAATGGCGAGTTGAGCTAGCTGTAAACTGCTTAGCTCGCTGGCCAAGCGCTAGTTTTCTAAGTTTAGAGCTAGCTAAAATACTTTGAATGTGGGGGCTTTTAAGCCCGCGAACGGGCTTAAATCGATTGGCTACTGCGTTCATGCTAAATCAGATTTTTATTCAGCTTCAAAAAAGTCGACCATTACGTCGTCAGATAGTTCTTCTAAGACCTCGAATAGACGGTCGTTATCTACACTATCAGGAAGGCTTAGACCTAAGCGAGCAACAAACAATATGTCGCCAGAGTGTGGGGCTGGTTCGTGATCAGTAAACATTTCGACCACATTTACCTGTTCGTTGGCCAGTACGGTCGAAATCTCGCGAACGATACCTGGGCGATCGTTGCATGTAACTAATATGTCTACATGGCTGCTATCGTTGTGCTGCGCGTCATTTACTTGATCGACTCGCACTTCGGCACGTTCGATGCCTGTACGCAGTGCCAGGCTTAAATTGGCCGCCTGCTCATTCGGCACATGTACTCGTATGGTGCCCGCAAACTTACCAGCCATATGTGATAGGTGGCTCTCAGCCCAGCTAGCATCGTGTTGCTCAATACAATCTGCAATCTCTTCTACGATTCCTGGTTTGTCATCACCAATCACCGAGATAACTAGGTCTACCATAATATGCTCCTTATCTTTGTAGTCTGATAATAACCTGTTCACAGCTAATTGCTAGTTGCATCATGCCTACAGAATACATTTAGGATTAATAAGAGACGTAGTCGTTTGCAATTATTGTTAAAGCTCTCTAGCATTCGACTCAGCTTGCATAAAATCTACAAAGGAAGTGACTATGAAAAATACGGCACTAACAATTCTTGCTGGCCTTGTGCTATCAAGTTCTGCAATGGCTGGTGATGCGATTGATAAAGCAGTTGCCAGTGAGTCGAGAACCGCCAAATACGCAGCTCGCGACAACTATCGCCATCCGGCTGCAACACTCAAGCAGTTTCAGGTATCTGCAGATCAAACGGTTGTAGAAATCTGGCCGGGCGGCGGCTGGTATACCGAGATCTTGGCACCAATGTTAAAAGAATCGGGTACATTCTATGCGGCGCATTTCTCTGAAGCTGCCGAGCATGACTACTACAAGCGCTCTCGCGCTAATTTTGAGAAAAAGCTTGCAGCTAGCCCAGAATTGTACGGGAACGTTAAATTAACCGCATTTAACCCAGCGGGTGAGCAGACTATGGCTCCTGCTGGCACAGTAGATCGTGTACTTACGTTCAGAAACGTGCACAACTGGATGGGCGGCGAAAACGAACAAAAAGCATTTGATCAGTTTTTTGAAGTATTAAAGCCAGGTGGCATGTTAGGAGTGGTTGAGCACCGCGCTAAACCAGGTACTTCACGCGAAGACCAGATGGAAAGCGGCTATGTAGCTCAAAACTACGTAGTTCAGTTGGCTCAAAAAGCGGGCTTCGAGCTAGTAAGCACGTCTGAAGTGAACGCCAATGCCAAAGATACTGCTGATCATCCTCGCGGTGTGTGGACCCTTCCTCCGCGTCTTGCTCTTGGTGAAGAGGATCGAGAGAAATACGTTGCTATCGGCGAAAGCGACCGCATGACGTTGTTATTTAAAAAGCCTGAGTAAGCAATGGTTATCGTACCCTGGCAAGAGCTATCTCCGCAGGCCCTAAACGGCCTGCTAGAATCAATCGTTAACCGCGAGGGTACCGACTATGGCGAGTACGAGATTAGCTTTGAGGCCAAGGTTTCTGAGCTTAGAGAAGAACTGATGGCCGAGCGAGCGGTTGTGGTATTTGACCCATTAACTGAATCAAGCACAGTTCTTTCAAAGCCTCAGTACGAAGAATTTCTTAGAATGTCACAGGCTGCTAATCAAGAGTTTGATTAGTGTGGCGGGGTAATGGAGCCCAGTCACAATGCTCGATAAGAAGGCTAGCTGTAATGCTAGCCTTTTTTGTTAGTTAGAATGCTGAAATAGCTCTAGCGACTCGGGCTCTTCTAACAACGGTGCCATCGCGTTCATCGCTTCACGGCGGCGAGGTGATGCCAACCAATCGGCCCAGTGTTCTTTACTCTGCCATCTGGCAATAACCATACGATGATTTGGCTTATCTAGGCTTTTCGACGCTTCGCCCGAAATAAAGCCTGGGGCTTTAAGGGCTTGCTGTAGTACGTTTAAAGCTGCTTCTTGATAGGGGGCTTCTAGGCCTTCTAAAACCTTGCGGCGAATTAAAACTTGGATCATAGTTAGGCTGTTCTTTTAATACATCGAATAACAGATTGTATCTGTAAATGGCGATAGAAAGTAGTATGAGTGAATTGATTAAACTAGATACCAAAGGCTTAACTTGCCCTGAACCGGTGATGATGTTGCACAACGCTGTTCGTGATGCGGGTGCCAATGCGCAGATCGAAGTAGTGGCTACCGACCCTTCTACCGAGCGAGATATCCCCAAATTTTGTAACTTTTTAGGCCACTCTTTAGATAAAGCCTGGCAAGAAGGCGAGTTGTACTACTACCTATTAACCACAAAAGGCGAGTAAAACTCGCCTTTTGATCGTTTAGCTCTAGCATTTGTCTAGATTACGAAGACACTAGATTCGCCAAAGCCTCAATGGTTGCGGGGTCTTGGGCCTTCAGTTTTAACGCTACGTTGTGTTGAAAGAAATAGCAGTAGGGCTGTTTGTCGTCGATCGCGGTTAAGCATTGATCACCAGGTCTGATGGGCGAATGTTCGATCAGCTCAGCGTCGACCATCATTGGTTGTAGTATGCCGTTGCTTAGCAGTTGCCAGCTGAATACTTCGTTAAGCTCGATGGATTGTTCGTCTGCGTGCCAAATGGCGGCATGTGTGCCCAGTGTGTCACTGATTTCTTGCAGTACCTCAGCGGTATTGTGCGCTTCTAGATCTGCAGTTGGCTTAGACCGCAATTGGTCGCGTTCTTTGAAAAACTCTGCGCCCATCTCTAATTCGAGGCACTTGTGAAGTGGTGGTGACTCAAAGATATCCTGGGTAACAGGGTCGTAATAGCCGGCGAAAAAGCCAGTATCTTCACTGTTAAGCTCGGTGCAGGCAGATACGTTCTCTAGCCAAGGGATCATAGCGACCACTTCGCCATCGGCACGTAGTGCCCAACAAAGAATTTTTAGGCCATACAGCTCGTCGCCTTCTTCGTCGTTACAGTAAAGTACCTCTAGGCCGTCGGTTTCGGCGGCGATGCGAACAATTTGTGTGCCTTGAAGGGCTGATGATTCTACTGCGGGTTGTTGTGCGGCGGCCTCCTGCTGTTGAGTCGTTGACCAGGCTTGCCTAGTAACGAGATCGATCACATTATTTCGGTTGTTCTCGGAGTAGGTGCATTCCATAATAGCGCTCCGTAATGGTCGATTTTGTACCTCTACGCTAACCCTATTTGGTAAAATTAACAAGCGGTTTTTTCATGAAAGTTTCGGCGCTGTGCGACCTATTTAACTCAACGTTAGGCGAGACATACAACACGCGCCTGTTGGGCGGGTTTGACGAGCCCTTCTATAAGGCGCCGGTCGATTCAGATAAAGCCCAAATTCAGTTCAGGCACGACTATGCCGCAAGTGCCATGCATGAGATTAGTCATTGGTGTATAGCAGGGCAGGCGCGCTTAAAGATAGATGACTTTGGCTATTGGTATGCACCTGATGGGCGCACCGAGCAGCAGCAGCGTCAGTTTGAGCAGGTCGAGATAAAACCCCAAGCGCTTGAGTGGTTATTCTGTAAGGCCGCGGGTATGCCTTTTAGAATAAGCCTAGATAACCTTGATGGTGACATAGGTGATAGCAGTGAATTCGCCCTAGCTGTTGTTGAACAAGCACGCAGCTATGTGGCAAATGGTCATCTACCGCCGCGAGGATTAGAGTGGCTTCAGGTATTAAGCAACACGCTTGGTAAGCAGTGGTGCGAGCTAGAACATTTCAAGCATGAGGCATTGCTGTGACCAGACTTTGGCTAGTCGACGCACCGATCTATTTCTTTAAGGCTTATTTTGGCCCAGCACCTGATCCTCTTAAACAATTTGCACGTTGGGCCCTGCAGCTACGCCGACAGTCTAAAGATGATCTAGCGCTAGTGGCGTGGGATCACAGTTTATTTACAGGCTATCGCCACGACCTGTGTGATAACTATAAAGCTAACAGGGTGTTGCCTGACGAAGCGCTAGCAGAAGATATGGCACTAGCCGAGCGGCTAATGAGTGCCCTAGGTTTTTATTCAGTATCTAGTACGGTCTACGAAGCCGATGATCTTCTGGCTACTGGAGCAAAATGGGCAAAGGATAATGGTATTCCGATCAATGTGGTGAGCCGGGATAAAGATTTAGGGCAGCTATTGTTGGCTGCCGACGATGTAATGTGGGATTTCCCAAGGGGAGACAAGCTCTCGATGAGCGATATAGAAGATTATTTTGGGGTTGAGCCAAAGAACATAGCTGATCTATTAGCGATCGCAGGCGACAAGGCTGACAATATTATGGGGATTCCTGGTGTTGGCAACAAAACAGCTGTACAGCTGATTCAGTATCTTGGTGGTGTAGAACAAATTTTGGCGCGCCAGGGTGAGATTGAAGCCCTAGATATTCGAGGGTCAAAGCGCGTTGCTGAGAAGGTTGAAGAGCATTCTGACGCAGTGAAGCTTGCCAAAGCCTTAACGCTGCTAAGCGATGATGCTGATATAGACATAGATGATTCTATACTGCAGGTTCGTGCTAGTGATCCTAGTGAGTTGGCCCTGTTAGAGCAGTTGCTTGAGTTTGAATTATTGTCAAAGGTGAAATGATGCGTATTCTGGCCGACGAAAATATGCCGATTGCCCAGCAACTGTTCTCTAAGCACGGCCATTTCGAAACCTTTACAGGCAGATCTTTAACTGCCACCACAGCACAGACCGCCGACGTGTTATTGGTTCGATCGGTTACGCAGGTGAATTCAAGTTTGTTGGGCGAGCATCGACCAGGCTTTGTGGGTACCGCAACTATAGGTGTTGATCACTTAGATCAGGCGTTTCTTAAAGCAAATGATATTGCTTATGCGAGTGCTCCTGGCTGTAATGCTAATTCGGTTGCGCAGTTCGTTCTAAGTAGTATTGCTACGGTTAAAGAACATTTATCAAATTTAACGGTAGGTGTTGTAGCGCAGGGTAATGTAGGGCGAACTGTTGCCGGGCAATTACGTGCACTAGATAACCAAGTTAAGGTATACGACCCACACCTGTCGGGTCTCACTGATCAGGTAGAGAATCTATCTGATTTGGCAGGCGTAGACGTGCTGTGTTTGCATGCGCCATACATCACTGATGGCGAGCATCCCACCTTGGGCTTGGTTGATCAAACTTTATTAGAAACACTCGCCCCTAATGCGACGGTTATCAGTGCTGGGCGTGGTGGTGTGTTAAACGAACTTGCTATCAAACAACTCAGCAATACTCGCCCAGACATAAAATGGGTGTTAGATGTATGGCATAAAGAGCCAGATGTCGACTTGAGCTTGATACCCTTTGTTGAGATTGCGACCCCGCATATTGCAGGTCATAGTGTAGAGGGCAAGCGCATGGGTACTGTTATGCTTTACCAACGATGCTGCGAATTATTTAATTGGCCTAGTGTTTCGGTCGACTTAGGCATTGAGCCATTTTCAATCAGATGGCCAGGATCAATCGAAGCACTAGTGCTTGCAATTTACGACGTACGTGAAGACGATAAGCGTTTTAGAGCGGCGATGCAGCTACCAAAGGCTGTCGAACAGTTTGATCTGTTACGAAAAAATTATCCAAAACGTTACGAGCCTCGTAGTTATCGCGTTGAAGATGCACCAGATAAAATTAAGCCGACGTTGACCGCATTGGGGTTTGAGGTCGCTGATGTTTAGGCTGGGGCTCGTCATAAACCCGTGGGCCGGCGTAGGTGGGCCAGCAGCATTAAAAGGTAGTGATCAGGTGGCTGACGCGGCGATGGCTAAGGGTAGTTATCAGCGCGCTAGTGATCGAACAAAAACCGCCTTAAAAGCGTTGGGGCAATTTGCAAATCAGGTGCAACTCATTACCGCAAGCGGTGACATGGGCGAAGACCTGTGTGTCGAAATGGGTTTTGATGTTGAGGTGGCTTATCACGCAAATAATTCGCCCACTATTGCACAAGATACGATCGACGCTGCCAAGGCTATTAGCAAGCTCGGTGTCGACTTATTAGTATTTGTTGGCGGCGACGGTACCGCCCGCGATATTGCTAATGCGATTGATCACACGCAGCCTGTGTTAGGTATTCCGTCGGGCGTTAAAATGCATTCATCTGTCTACGCACTTAGCCCGCAAGCTGCTGGCGAATTAATCGTGCATCTGATGCAGGCCGAGTTTGTTAGCTTAAAAGAGCAAGAAGTACGTGATATTGATGAGCAAGCATTTCGCGAAGGGCGAGTGCGGGCGCGTCACTATGCCGATCTGAGCGTGCCCGAATTAGGCGGTTATCTTCAGTCGGTAAAGCAGGGTGGCATAGAGCAAGAAGAGTTAGTGATTCAAGAGATTGCTGATTACGTTCAAGAAATAATTGAGCACGATGCCTTGTTGATTGCTGGGCCAGGGTCAACCACGCGAGATATCTTAGAAAATTGGCATCTGTCAGGTACCTTGTTGGGTGTAGACGTTGTGGTAGACGGCGAGATAGTAGCTCACGATGTTGATCATCAACAACTTAAAGCTATAGTGGCAACACATGAAGGTCCTGTTTATGTCATGGTTACCGCCATCGGTGGGCAGGGGCATATCTTTGGGCGAGGTAACCAGGTGATAGACGCTTCAATTATCAAAACGATACCGCGCGAGAATCTGCTTATCGTTGCTAGCCGTACAAAGTTAAAAACCTTTGAAGGTAGGCCGATGATTGTTGATACCAACGACACAGAACTTGATAAACAGTTGAAAGGATTTTTACCCGTCATTGCTGGTTATCGTGATCAGCTGATGTATCCAGTAAGTGATGGTTCAAATGATTGATGTTCAAGACCTAGTAGCCCAACTACCAGACGGTGAGATTACGCGACTGTTTCATGGCCGAGGGCGTCAAGATCAACTCGCTGCCGTAGTAATAGATTGGTTTAGCCCAGTTATCGCTCTGCGCTTGTACGAGCCCACCGACCTTGAACAGACCTTGGTGCAGCAGTTAGTAGCAAATACTAGTGATGATGTTCGTATCGTGGTGCAGCGCCGTTGGTTGCGCGATGACGCGTGGCAATGGGTAAAAGGGCAGCCCATACCAGAGCTAGTGGCAAAATGTGCCGACGTAAATTTACAGGTGCGTATCGGTAGCAATCAAAACGTGGGTGTGTTTCACGACATGGCGCCAGTACACAGCTGGGTGGCCGAGCGAGCTCAGGGAAAACGATTATTAAATCTGTTTTCTTACACCTGTGCTTTTTCGGTGGCGGCACTTAATGCAGGTGCTCAAACCTGTGTGAACGTCGATATGGCTGGCGGCGCATTAAATACTGGTCGCGAAAATCATCGCTTGAATGGTATTGATCGCGGCGCAAAGTTTTTAAAAATGGATGTGCTAAAAAGTTTTGGTCGATTTAGGCGCGAAGGCCCTTTTGATTTAGTGATTGCCGACCCACCAAGTTTTCAGCGCAATAGTTTTGAAGCTAAAAAGCACTATGCAAAGTTGCTTAATCGCTTGGGCGAGGTTCTTACCGAAACTGGTGAAGTGTTGTTTTGTTTAAACGACCCCGGTGTAGCCGAGGAAGAGTTTAAGCAATGGATTGTTGATAGCGGTAAATGGCAAGTAATTGAGCGTCTTGCAGCAGCACAAAGTTTTGTTGACTCTAGCGGTGATACTGCGCTTAAAGTAATGCGCTGCAAGCCGTTATAAAGGTGACATGAATGAGTGAGCATCCTAACAAACACGACGATGCCTATTGGCGAGAGCGTTTAACAGATGAGCAGTATAGAGTGGCTCGTCAGCAGGGCACCGAACGCCCGTTTTCAGGTTACTTCGATCATCACTCGCCTCAAGGCAGTTATACCTGCACCGCATGCGATGCAGAGCTTTTTACAAGCGAGCACAAGTTTGATTCTGGCTGTGGTTGGCCTGCATTCGATAAGCCCATTAAGGGGGCCATTGACGAAACGCTAGATCGTTCGCATGGCATGGTGCGTGTCGAAGTTAGCTGCCATCATTGTGGTGCGCATTTGGGTCATGTGTTTACCGATGGGCCCACCGAGACGGGCTTGCGTTATTGTATTAATTCGGTCAGTCTGCGTTCAGGTGATCATTCAGATTAAAGGGAACATAACAATGTCGATCTATGATATCAGTGTAAAGAACATTAAGGGCGAGGATGTATCGCTAGATCAGTATCGCGGCAAGGCGATGCTTATTGTAAACACTGCAAGCAAGTGTGGCTTTACACCTCAATACAAAGGCCTTGAATCACTTTATCAATCGCATAAAGAGCAAGGGCTAGAGATACTTGGCTTTCCGTGTAATCAGTTCGGTGCACAAGAACCAGGTGATGAAGCGGCTATTAGCGATTTTTGTGAGCTTAATTTTGGCGTTACCTTTCCGTTATTCGCAAAGATTGATGTAAATGGGGCTAACGAATCACCGTTGTATACTTTTTTAAAGAGTCACAAGTCTGGCATTTTAGGTACTAAGCGCATTAAGTGGAACTTCACTAAATTTTTGGTCAATGCAAATGGTGACGTCGTTGGCCGTTATGCGCCTACGGCAAAGCCTGAAGAAATCGCCGGTGATATTGATGCTTTGTTAGGTGCTAAGGCGTAACGTTTTAATCATAAAGATTACGCTTCTTTAACTCGCCCGAATCGTCAAATTGCATCCAAGCTTCGTCTTGTGCTTTTTGATCTTCTTGATTCGTTTCTGAATCTTCGGGCGAGATTGCTTTTATTTTGTCGCACGCAATACGGTACATTTTTTTGCAGTATTCATCTTGCTTGCCTCGGGTAAGCGCTTGTACTTGAGTGTAGTAGTGCGCAACTACCTTGTCTTTTTCAGCACCTTCGCCTTCGGCCTCTTCAGCTGCTTTTACAAAGCTTTGAATTCTTATTCGGTCTAATATGGGCTTAATTTGTTTAAGCTGTTTGTTCACTGCTTCAGGTGCTAACTGGCCGGTGTTTGCTAGATTGGCTATTAGTCGGGTTAATGCAGTGAGCCCGTTTTTAGCGTCTTGTAGTGCCTTCTGGTTGCCAAGGCCCTCAAAGCTAATCTTGGGGGGCGACGCTTTGATGGCTTCTATTTGCGCGTCTACTTCACTAATTACGGGTTTGTATTTCTCAGATTTTTGCGCATCGCCCATGCGCTTGAGCAGATTCTTTTGCAGGCTCAGCAGTAATACCTGTGTACTGGCAGGTAACAGAGTGCTGGGCACACCATGTTGCATGGTTTCGATCTGGCGTAATTGTTTCGCTAGGCTTTTTATAAGCCTTCGTTGCTCATCTTGCTGTTTGCGTTGGTTGACAACTAATACAACCACACCCGCTAAGATAATCCCGAATATCGTGCCAATGATAATTAACGTAGTAAAGCTCATACCTTAAGCCTAGCCGAAGAGACTAGATTTGCACTTTTCTGTAATATTGAGGTTAGGGTACGTTGGTAAAGTGTTAATTTCGCCAAAGCTAACTGTCTGTTTAAAAAAACATTTTTGAATTGTTGACAGCTTTGGCGAAGGTCAATACAATGCGCTCCGTTCTTGAGGGGATGACCCAAAAAGAACACACCTAGTGTGTCCCGTTCGTCTAGAGGCCTAGGACACCGCCCTTTCACGGCGGTAACAGGGGTTCGACTCCCCTACGGGATGCCATTGCGGGAATAGCTCAGTTGGTAGAGCACGACCTTGCCAAGGTCGGGGTCGCGAGTTCGAATCTCGTTTCCCGCTCCAAATTATACTAAGCCGCTTTTTTAAGCGGCTTTTTTATCCCCTGCGGGAATAGCTCAGTTGGTAGAGCGCAACCTTGCCAAGGTTGAGGTCGCCGGTTCGAACCCGGTTTCCCGCTCCAGATTCTAAAAAGCCGCTCGATTGAGCGGCTTTTTTTGTGCAGTGACTCTTAGAATCCTTCTAAAACAATCTTTCCTACAGATTTGCCAGACTGCAACAGTTTGTGCGCTTTATTTAGATTGGCGGCATTAATCGTTCCGAAATGCTCTGACACCGTAGTTTTAATCGCGCCTTCGTCAATTAAGTCAGCCACATGCTGTAGCAGCTTCTGCTGTTTAATGATATCGCTAGTTTCGAACATAGAGCGGGTGAACATTAGCTCCCAATGAAATGACAGTGATTTTAGTTTTAGAGGGCGAATGTCCATTGGCTCGGTCGGGTCGTCGATCATCGCTAGGTGGCCTTGGGGTGCCAAGCTTTCGATGATTTGCTCGTAATGGTGCTCGCTGCCGTTCAGTGCCGCTACATACTGCACTTGAGGTTCATTGGCAGTCGCTAATTCAGCCGCTAGCGGGTTGCGATGATCGATAACCACGTCTGCGCCTAATTCTCTTACCCAAGCGGCCGTGTTCTCACGAGATGCCGTTGCGATAACCTTAAGGTCGGTAAGCTGTTTAACTAGCTGAATCATGATCGAGCCAACGCCACCTGCAGCGCCTACAATTAAAATACTCGACCCGCTGTCGGCGTTCTGTACCTGTAGGCGGTCAAAAAGTAGCTCATAAGCGGTGATGGCTGTTAAGGGCAGGGCGGCTGCTTCGCTAGTCGAGATCGACTTGGGGCGATTGCTCACAATTCGGTAGTCTACGGCTTGATATTCAGCGTTAGTACCAGCTCTAGTGAGGTCGCCAGCATACCAAACCTTGTCGCCTACGCTAAAGCCTTCTACGCTGCTGCCCAATTCAACAACAGTTGCTGCGGCATCCCATCCTAGAATGCGTTGCTCATCACTGTCGTGACCGTTGCGAACTTTATAGTCGACGGGGTTGACCGAAATAGCCTCCACTTTCACGATTAAATCGTGCTCTTTCGCCGTTGGATACTCAGCGGTTACGTCAACTAGTTCATTGTTTTGTACTGCAATTGCTTTCATGGTGTTTCCTAGATCGGTTGTTTTTCATTGCGGCTAGTATCCGAAAAGCATTATCAACAATAAATGTCGATATATTTGTATTAGAATCAACATTATGTTGAATATAAGTACGTCAGAAATACGCCTAGCGTTGGCGATTGCTAAAGCGGGTCAAATCGCCAAAGCCTCAGAGCAGGTCGAAATGAGCGTTGCTTCAGCGAGTGTCGCCCTAAAGAGATTAGAGCAAAAACTGGGTTTTGCGCTGTTTATTAGAAACACCAGAAATCTGCGCCCTACACAGGATGCCGAGCGTTTATTACCAATGTGGGAGCATGCCTTAGAAACGCTTACTGACAGTGTTAATCAGGTAGATGTATCAGCTAAGTCGATTAGTTTAAGAATCGCTGCCCCCAGTGATCTTGGTCGCAATCTATTACTTGATTGGTTGAGCCCAAGACTGCAAGCAGATGGGTATCATTTGTCGTTGTCGCTAGCTGATAGGGTTGTAGACTTTTATCATGACGGTATCGATTGTGCCGTGCGCTATGGCGATCAAGCTGATAGTAGCGAGATTGCATTCAAGCTATGCGATGTGCCAACCGTTGTGTGCGGTACGCCTCAGTATTTTGAAAGGCACGGTGTGCTGTCGACCGTTGCAGACGTGGCTAGGCACAATTGTTTAACCTATATTCGAGCGGGGCAACCACAATTAAGGTGGAAGCTATCTAATGGTAGTACCCTAGCTGTGCAGGGTAATTTAGTAGTTGATGATGCCGAGGTGACTACTAGAGTCATGCTAAAAGGTATTGGTATCGCAAAGCGATCTGCATTAGACCTGTCTGAACATATACTCTCTAAAGATTTAGTAGTTGCGCCTATAAGCGGCGAGTTTTCATCCACAGAGCTATGGCTTGTTATGCCATCTAGAGAGGTGATAAACCCAGTGATTCTAAAGTTGCGTGATGATCTTAGAGAGTTCTTTAATGAACAGCTGCAAAAGCTGAGGCCGTTTCTAGAGACTTAAGTTAACAGGCCAAGCTCTCGCTGGCGTTTTTTGGTAAGGCCTAATCCAACTAATCTATGTGATTCAGATAAATAGTATTTAAGATGCTCAGCAAGTTGGTCGTCAAAACGATACTGTTGAATCCACTTCATCCCCCTAGAAGCTAAGTAGGGAGCAGGTCTAAAGCCTGTCTGATCTTGAAGTAGCTCATAATTGTGTGGTGATACTTTAAAGCTGTACGCCGGCGAGTCTTGGTAGGTGGTACCTATCGCAAAGACTTTACCACCCACCTTGTGTACGTGCGCGCCGCCCCATTGGCATACGTATGAATGGCCCACAAACTTAGCGCAATAGTGGTTAAATTGATCGTGATTCATTAGTCGTTAAATACCCTAATCGTTACTCGGGTCACCAGATTGTCTGTCAATTCAAATGAAAGGGGCGCGCTGCCCATGTCACCATATTGTATTTGGTAGCGAAGTTGATTATCAGTTTGTGTGCTCGGTTCGCCGAACTTGGTGGTGATCTGGCTTTTCGAGCTGCCAATAAGGCAGTGGGGTTCTTTGACGTGTTCGCAATCAGTGTAAGATAGCTGTTCGATGTATTGCCTTATAGGGGTGCCATTGGCAGCCGATTCTAGCCAAGTGTACTGGGCATATTCGATTATTAGGCTATCAAAATCTAGCGTTACCAATTCGGCTTTTTTATGGCTGTAGCGATTGCGTATAGGTATTTCAACGCTTTCGGTACGAATTGGTTTGCCCAGTTTGTCTTCGATTTCTTGGTGTGAAGAGCCCCAGTGAAAAGCGAGCAGTGCATACTGTTCTGCAGGGCTCATGCATAGCAGCATAGCTGATAGCAAAATTGAAGACATACGCGTTCCTTATGGTAGGGTTAGCTCGTCATAGTTAAATACGAGAGTATCGATTTGTTATGAGCTGCACCCAGCATATATAAATAGGTAGCGAGGCCGCCAGTAAAACCTATCAGTCGCTTTCGTTGGGTGTTGCCAAAGCGCAGCATTAACAAGCCGAAGCCAATGTATACCAGTAAGGCTGCGATTTTAGCCATAAGCCACGGATGGCTAGTGGGATAGTAGTGCCATGTAAGTACCATGGTTAAGCCGCTCACTAACAGCAGGGTGTCGATCGCATGGGGAGCGCTTTTTACAAAGCGATTGTTGAGGTGCGTGCTTTGGCGCAAAGCAAGTAGGCCTCGAATTAAGAATCCGAGGCCGGTAATCAATGCGCATAGAATGTGAATCTGTTTCACTAGCTCCATGAGGTGCCTTTTGTTAGTTGGCGTTGATTCGCTTTCGGTTGACCAGCATCCACATCGCAGGCGTGTAATAGAAGCTTAAAACGGTTGATAGTAAAACGCCACCTGCAATTGCCATTGCAAATGATTCCCAGAAAAGCCCGCCCGAAAGAATAAGAGGTAAGAAACCGCCAAACGTAGTAAGTGTCGTAGAAAGAATATGGCGACTAGAATTGCGTACTACCTCTACCGTGACATCGGCGCCGACACGACCGGCACGAGCGGCATTTTGCAGTGCTGTCAAAATGATGATCGCGGCGTTGATACTGACACCAATAGAACCAATAACCCCGATTAATGCCTGAACCCCGAAAGGAAAGTTCATGATCTCAAGTGATAACAGACTTAACCCGATTGACAGTAAGGCAACGCTAAAGGTGATAAGCGATAGTCTGAAGCTATGAAACGACAGCACAATGGTTGCTACGCTAAGTACTACGACCAAGCCCAGTGTGCTTGTGAGGTTGCCTACGGTCTCGTCGCGAGCGTCGCTGTCACCGCCGTAACTTAAACGATAACCTGTAGGTAGGTGGATAGGGTTGTCGGTGAGTGATTGTTTAAATGCTGTCAGTGCGGCTTCGGGCAATACGCCTGGCGGAATAAACCCTTGAATCAAATTGCTGCGCTCGCCATCTGTTCTATCAATGGCACTGTCAGAGGGCACAATCGTGGTAACCCCTAGAGAGTCTATCGGCACTGCGCGATAACCGCTATCAGTGATCACAGGAATACTAAGTGACTTGATCATATCTACAGAGTTTTGCCAGTGATCGCCTACCATTATGGTAATCGGTAGCTGTTCTGTTGATTCAACGAGGGAGCCGCCCGACACCCCTTCAAGGGTGGCATCTAAATAGCGTGCAACTTGACCTAAGGTTAACCCAGCCGAACGAACAGCGTGTTCATCTAGGTTAAAGATAATCTTAGGCGGCGCGCCGTTAAGACTAGCCTTGGTGTTGATAACATTGGGCGCCATCGACATGCGCTCGCGAACTTGGTCGCCGATGTCGCGTAGTATGTTTAGATCGTCACCATAAATAACCACTTCAATGGGGGCGAATACTGGGGGGCCTTGAGTTAAATCGCGAACAATTACCTGCACGTTGGGTAAGGCTCTGTTTAGTTGTGCCTGAACATCATTGATAACAGGCCATGTTTCATCGCGATGAGTGGTTGTGACCAACACGTGCGCGTAGTTTGCCGAGTTAGAACGTGTTCTAAGCATGTTGTAATAAAACGGTGGCGCGCTTTCGCCAACACTAAAGTGAACAGCTGTGATGCGATCGTCGTTGAGCAAAATCTGTTCAGTAATCTTTGCAGCACTTGTACTAGCGGCGATACTAGAGCCGCGCTCAAGCTCGAGCATGATATGAAACTGATTGCGCTCAACCCCCGGAAAGAACTGCGATGTTAACGAGCCAAAAGCGCCAAACCCAATCAGTGGCAATACAAGAGCCAGCCCAAGAGAGCGTGCAGGATAGCGCACAGACCATTGCAGAGACTGTTTAAATTTTTCACTAAGGTTTTTTAATTGAATGCCCTGGTTGATCCAGTGTGGTTTGTCTGCGATCTGTTGGTTGTCGGGTAGTACCCAGCCAGCAAGTGCTGAGGTAATGGTGAATGCCAATACAAACGAGACAACTAGCATAATGATTACTGCGCTAGCGATCGAGCCTACAAAATCACCGGCAGGGCCTGGTAGTAAAACCATCGGCATAAACGCTAGTACGGTGGTGATGGTTGAGCCCGCCAATGGTGCTGCTAACCGCCTAGTTGATTGGCGAACCGCTTCAAGGCGTGAAAAGCCCCGGGCAAGCCGCTGTCTAATTTCGTCAGTCATAACGATGGCTGCGTCGACTAGCAAGCCAAGGGCAACGATTAGGCCGGTTACAGACATCTGGTGAATCGGTAGCTTGATGTATTGCATCACGGCCAGTGAGCCCAGCATTGTTAACGGCAACACACAGGCCACGATCAATGAGCCACGCCATCCTAATGAGAAAAACAAGACCAATAGCACGAGCGCAATACCTGCTATTAGGTTGCCCACCAATTCGCTTAGGCGTTCGTTGGTATAGATACTTTGGTCAAAAATGACCTCTAAGCTAAGGTTGCTTGGCAGATTGGCGTTGAGTTCATTAATTAATTCAATCTGACTTTTAGCCCAGTGATCAACGCGGCGGCCTTCTTCCATCATTGCGCCGATTAATATACTGCGCGTGCCATGGGCGTATGCAAGTGTTTGCTCAGGGTCTACGTAATGACGATCAATGGTTGCAATATCGCCAAGTGTAACGATGGTGCCTGCAGCGGGGGCTGATAGTGGAATCTCACGCAGGCGAGACAGATTGTCAATTTCGCCTGCTACTTCGATTAAGTAATCTTGTGTGTCAGACCGCAGTTTACCGGCGCGTACCTTGGTGTCAGCTTGTTGAATCGTTTGGGCGACCTGGTTTGGGGTTAAGCCTAGTTGGGCGAGTTTTGCTGGGTCTATCTGTACGCGTACTAGTTCGTCGACATCGCCAAACAGCACAACTTGTTTCATACCCGAACGGCTTTGTAGACGCTGTTCAATGGTCTTGGCGTACCTAGTTAGATCGCCCATGGCTACATCACTTTGGGGTGACAGCGCCAAGATTAGAGTAAACGCACCGAATCGATTGTCGTCAAAAATGGGTGACGGAACACCCGCCGGAAATTGCGCCGATGCGTCATCAATAGCATCTCGAATTTCTGACCATGCAGTTGCTAGTTGGTCGTCGTCAAGGGAGTCTTTTAATTTGACGCGAATCGACGAAAACCCTTCGCTAGATGTAGATTTGATTTCATCAATTTCTGGAATCTCAAACAGCTTAGTTTCGATCTTTTCGGTAACTAGGCTTTCTACACGACTTGGCGAGGCGCCAGGCCATGGAGTCATCACCATCGCAAAAAGGTTTGTAAGTGTGGGGTCTTCTTGGCGGCCTAGATTATTTAATGCATTTAAGCCTGTAACTAAGATGAAGCCAATAATTAGCGAAAAAACCCGCCATTGTCTAAACGTAAGAGTACCCATTACTTAGCCTCATGCTTGATGATTGGCTGGTTTGGGGCGAGTTTGTGATTGCCGCCGCTGATGACCGCGTTGTAATTGCCGAGAGGCCCACTGATATACGCGCGTTGGTTATTTAAAGAAAGTACTGATACAAGCACGTTATCTGCTAGTTCAGAACCATCTTTGAGTGCGCGTACAAGCCATGTGCCACGGGTACCTGACACTAGTGCACTCGAAGGTACCCAGTAACCCTCTGCATCATGACTTACTGAAAATGACACTGACACAACATCACCGTAAATGAGCGAGGCAGGTTGTTTGGGGGTTACTAGCACCGATAGGGTGCGCGTGCGCGGGTCAATGGTTGGGCCGCGAAAATCAACTATGCCTGCATACTGCCCTTGAGCGGTGCTGATAGTTACTTCGGTGTTAGGCGATACGCTATCTTTTAACTTTGCTGGCACGCCGGTGCGCACACGCATCGCGTCATCTTGCACCATCGTGATCACAGGTTGATAGGCCGGTTGATGACTGCCGGCATGATTGGTGCGTGAAACGATCTTGCCGTCAAAGGGGGCTATTAATTGCGTACGCTCTAGATCAATTTTTAGTGCATCGGCCTGTGATTCAATTTCGCGCAGTTGAGCCGATAGCATACTTACCCGAGATTTGGCTTGATCATAATCGTTTTGACTATTGAAGCTGTTGTTTTGCAGTGATCGTTGGCGAGTTTCTACGCGTTTGGCTAACTCGAGATCAGCGGCGACTCGCGCAAGGCTTGCATCTAAGCTTTTTAGTTGCGATTTAATGCGACGATTATCTAGTTCTGCTAACACTTGCCCCTTTGACACCGATTGGCCTTCTTCTATCAACATGGTTGCGATAGTGCCAGCGCGTTCAAAGGCTAATGTTGCTGATTGGGTTGGTTCTACCGTGCCTGCAAATTGTCGGGTTATTAAATAGGTGTTCTGCTTTGTCAATGCGGTGGTTGCGACGTGTTGCTTCTTAGGTTTGGGTGGTGGCGGTGTGTCCCGAACGGCATGCAAGGCCGAGGCACCCACAGTAATAGAGCCGATAACAATTAGAGCGAACGCCCAACCAGGAAGAGACGATAAAGAACGCATTTTTTGACTCGCAAGCATAATAAGTTAATCACGTTAACATTGATGTTAGCACGATTAACATTTTGGGGACAATAGCGTATACTCGGTGCAAAATACGCATTGGCGAGTACAAGTTTGACTAATCAAGAAGTCTCTAAAAAGAACTATCATCATGGCGATCTACGTACGGCTTTGATTCATGCAGCTTTTGAGCTAATCGAAGAAAAGGGTGTAGATGCCTTTTCGCTAAAGGCGGCGAGTGACCTGGTTGGCGTAAGTGTTGCGGCACCGTATCGTCATTTTGGTGACAAAGAATCATTGGTTCATGAGGTGTTAGAGCTTACTAAGGTTACGTTTTCGCGGCAGTTGATCGCCGCTAGTGCTGAGCATCCGGTAGGCAGCGAAGAGGCAATCATTGCCCTAGGGCGGGCGTACCTGCGCTTTATATCAGAGCGTCAACACTTAGGCGCATTGATGTTTGGCGTGCACGAATTTCAGCAACCTCACGAGCTGCCTAATTACGAATGCGAAGGCGACCCCGAAAACGCATACCCGTTTACGCACTTTCGTGAAGCGCTGATTGCATGGTTATCAGCGCAGCAGTTAGGGCCAGAATACTTAATTGATTTGGCGATACCACTTTGGACGATGGTTCATGGTATGGCGATGGTCAAAATCAGTGGTGCGATCAATGCCCTCAGCTCGCCAGAATTGATTGAGGGGCAATTAAAGCAAGCTACACAACGATTTTTGCGTGGTTTCATCGAAGATGTGCAGGGAGTTTCATGAAGTTTCTTAAATGGGCTTTGATCGTTTTAATGGCGATTATTTTAGCGGTGGCCTTGTTTGCTTATCGTATGCAGCAGGGCGTTAAGCAGATGAGTGTCTACAACGGCGACTGGTCGACCATCGTTAACACCGGCAGTGAAAATGCAAATGCAATAGAGCGGGCTACAATCGCAATCGTAGGGCTATTGGCGTCTACAAAAAAAGACTCGATCTATTATCGAATAACCTCAGTGAACGGCGAGCCCTTATCTTCATCGTGCACCTACCGATTAGAAGGGGGGCAGTACAACGCCAATTGGTGGAGTGTTACTGCCTACGGTTGGGACAACCATCTGCTACCTAACCCTCAAAAGATCTACTCAGTAAATAGCGCGCAGGTTGGTGATCAATGGCGAGTGCGTCTATCGGCTGAGCCACAAGATGGTATGTGGATACCCTTAGGGCCAGCTCATGTGGCGGCAAAGGTGTGGAGTAAGCGAGGCGATCACGACTTTGACTTACTGTTTAGACTGTACACACCGTCTGATGTTTACCTCAATTCGCCCCAGTCTGCCCCAGTACCTAAGTTGATAAAAGAGAGTTGCCAATGAAAGCGGTATTAAAGTATGGCGTAATCATAGTGGTGCTTGGTGTTGCGTTACATTGGGTGCTAGCGTTGATGGTGCCTTCACTGGCGATGAATGTTGCCTACGATAGAGTATCGGTTAATGGCCCCAATCAGCTCTCGACTATTTCTGAGGTAGATCACGACGCCCGTAAGGTTGTTCGCCCAAGTCCTGATCTGTTGTATGGTGCCTGCGCTTACGATCTGTCAAAAGGTGATCTAATGATTACAGCAGATGTTCCAAAGCAATACTGGAGTTTGCAGTTCTACGACATGCAAACCAACAATTTTGCTGGTATTACAAATCAGCGAGATGAGCAGTGGCGAAGTGATTCTAAGGTGAACGTATTGCTATCGTTAGAGCCTAAGATGGCGATCACCACCGTTACCAACATTGTTGCCCCGCACCAAAAAGGCATAGCATTGGTACGATTGAGTAATTTAGAAAAGAGCGAGGCCTCAATGCAGGCATTGAGTTCGGTTACCTGCGAGATAGCAAAGAGTTAAATAAATAGCTTGGCGAGCACCACGGGCACCGCGTTTTCTACCCTAAGAATACGCGGGCCTAGGCTGAATGCGTCACAACCTGCTTCTTGCAGTTTTTCAACTTCGTAAGGGATGAATCCACCCTCTGGGCCGATTACCACGGTGCGGCGCTTGTTGTCGGCGGCGGGGCAGTATCCGTCTACTCTAGGGTGTGCTACCCAGGCTTCGTCTTTGCCAATAATGCTAGGTAGCTCGTCTTCTACAAAGGGTTTAAATAGTTTTTTGATGTGTACCGTTGGCATGATGGTATCTTTAGCCTGCTCAAGCCCAAGCTGTAATTGCTCGGTTAAGGCATCAGGCTCTAAAAAGGGTGTTTGCCAAAAGCTCTTTTCGACCCGGTAGCTATTAATCAAGTAGATATCCTTTACGCCCATAGCTGACACTGTCTGTAGCACGCGGCGCAACATCTTGGGTCTAGGCATCGCTAAGATCAGGGTGCAGGGTAGTGGCGCTGGTGCCGGTGTAGACTCGCCAAGCCTGATAGCGCAATGATCGTCATCGACCTTGTCGATCACTGCGTCATAGATGTCGCCATTGATGATACCTACCTGCATAGAATCGCCCGCCTTTTTACGAAGCACCTTAACGATATGCTTGTGCTGTCGGCCCTCGATAATAACCCTGTGATCGGGATTAAGGCTGTCGGGCGAGATAAGTAAAAGATTCATACGGCTTAACTAACTAATACACATTGGCGAATATTGATTATTCGCGCTTCAGCTTACAGAATATCGCAATCTTAAGGGGGATCAAACTATGAAGTATGTAGGTGCTCACGTTAGCGCTAGTGGTGGTGTCGAAAACGCACCCGTTAATGCAGCGGCAATTGGCGCTAATGCGTTTGCGTTGTTTACTAAAAACCAGCGCCGTTGGGAGGCAAAGCCACTTACATCAGCATCGATTGATGCCTTTAAGCGCAATTGCGAAAAGCATGGTTTTACGGGCGAGCAAATATTGCCGCACGATAGCTATCTCATTAATTTGGGGCACCCAGAAAAAGACGCGCTAGAAAAGTCGCGTACCGCCTTTGTCGACGAGTTACAACGCTGCGAACAGTTGGGGCTTTGTTATCTAAATTTTCACCCGGGTAGTCACTTGCGTAAAGTAAGTGAGTCTGAGTGCTTGGCGACCATCGCAGAGTCGATCAATATCGCCCTTGATCAAACGAGCGGGGTGACGGCGGTAATCGAGAATACCGCTGGGCAGGGTAGCAATTTGGGTCATACATTTGAGCAGTTAGCCGAAATCATTGATCAGGTTGAAGACAAGTCACGTGTAGCAGTTTGTATTGATACCTGTCATACCTTTGCAGCCGGTTATGATCTGCGTACCACTGAGGCAGCGCATGCTACATTCGAAGCCTTTGAGCGTATTGTTGGATTTCAATACCTAAAGGGCATGCACCTAAACGATTCGTTAGTGCCCTTTGGCTCTAAGAAAGACCGTCATCAAAGTCTAGGAAAGGGCGAAATTGGCCTGCCGGTATTTGAATACATCATGCAAGATTCGCGGTTTGATCGTATACCTTTGGTTCTTGAAACCATCGAGCCAGAAATTTGGGCCGATGAAATTCAGATGCTACGCCATTTCGCAGCAGCAACGGTTGCTTAAAAATGAGACCGAGACACCGTTGTCTCGGTCATTATCTCTTTGTCACTACTCTATTTGACCCCCTTTGGTCGTATTCCGAAACCGGCTAGTCGCAAATAATTCAAACTAATTTCGTCTGATCTATAAGTCATTTTTATTACCTATATGTAGGCTTTATAAGGCTTGTAGCCAAATTGATGATTTGTTTGGGCATAATTTCACTTGAAACTTTCTTATTTGCGTCGGTTGCGCCGGCAATTCAAAAGGGGTAGTTTTGATGTATGTGTTCGAGATGGGGAGTCTCTGCACAGGTTGTCGTACAGATAACCAATACACTTCAATACATAAAATAAGAGAGGAAATTGTGAAACAGTATCCTGTTAAAGCAATTAGTCTTGCGGTTGCCGCTGCTGCTTGTATGCAAGCGCCAACTGTTTTTGCTCAAGAAGAGGCTGCGTTAGAAGAGATTATCACTGTAGGTACACGTGTTGCGGGTCGTTCAGCGACTCAATCTGTTGCACCAGTAGATGTGATCAGTTCTGAGAGCTTAACAAACCGCGGTGATGGCGATATGTCGAATATCCTTCGCGCTGCGATTCCTTCATACAACGTAAACGATCAGCCAATCTCTGATGCGGCTACTATCGTACGCCCTGCTAACCTTCGCGGCTTGGCACCTGACCAAACGTTGATCATGGTAAACGGTAAGCGCCGTCATCGTGCAGCGGTTATCTCATTCTTAGGTGGCGGCCTATCAGACGGTGCTCAGGGTGCTGACGTTGCCACAATTCCTGCTATCGCTCTAGAGCGTGTAGAAGTGTTACGTGACGGTGCTGCTGCACAGTATGGTTCTGATGCAATCGCTGGCGTAATCAACTTTGTTCTTAAGAGCGACACCGACGGTGGCGCAGTTGAGATGAAGCTTGGCTCTACCTACAAAGGTGATGGCGACAAGCTAATGTTTGCTGCCAACAAAGGTCTAGACTTAGGTAACGGCTTTGTAAACGTATCGATGGAATACGGTTCAGCTAACCCAACTAGCCGCTCAGTTCAGCGTGATGACGCTGCTGCGCTAATCGCTGCTGGTCGCCCAGTAAACGATCCTGCACAGGTTTGGGGCTTACCTGAAGTAAATGACGATCTAAAACTATTCGTTAACACTGGCGTAGAAATGGCCGATGGCGACGAAGTATACGCATTTGGTAGCTATGCAGAGCGTGAAGTAGAAGGTGGTTTCTTCTTCCGTAACCCAGATAACCGTGGTGGCGTATTCACTTCTGGTGGTAACTACCTAATCGCTGATCTAGATCTTACTGACGGTGTTACTTGCCCAACTATCGCAGCGGGTGATCATGCCGGTATCGACAGTCTACCTGCAGGTTGCTGGTCGTTCCACGAAATGTTCCCAGGCGGTTTTACGCCTAAGTTTGGTGGTAACGTAAACGATATCGCTGGTGTTCTTGGTATGCGCGGTACTTTCTGGAGCGACGTTAACTACGACGTAAGCTTTGGTGCTGGCCGTAACGAAGCTGAGTTCTTCATGAAGAACACTGTTAACGCTTCATTAGGCCCAGATACTCCAACCGAGTTCACGCCGGGTACTTACGTTCAGTTAGAAAAGAACTTTAACGTTGATCTATCTAAGAGCTTCGACACCGTAATTGGTGAGTGGAACATCGCAGGTGGTTTCGAATGGCGTGACGAGATCTTCGAAGCGAAGATCGGTGACAAGGCTTCTTGGGAAATCGGCGAGTACTCGCAGCAAGGTTTCTCTGTAGGTTCAAACGGCTTCCCTGGCTTTGGTCCTGATGTGGCTGGTAAGTGGAACCGTGACAACATTGCTGTTTACTTAGACGCTGAAGGTCAGGTAACTGATAAGCTAATCTTTGGTGCGGCAATTCGTCACGAGAAGTACGACGACTACGACCAGGATATCGGTAAGCTATCTGCGCGTTACGACTTCACTGACAACTTTGCGATTCGTACTACGGCATCGACTGGCTTCCGTGCACCGACTCCTGGTCAGGCGAACGTAATTAACGTATCGACCGTATTCGAGCCAGATCCAAACAATCCAGGTGGTTTGATTCTAGCTAACCGTGCAACGCTTTCACCTGCGTTCGCTGGTCTAATCAACCCTGCTGCAACATTGCTTCAGCCTGAAACTTCTAAGAGCTTCAGTATTGGTATGGTTGCTGCGTTTGGTGACGTTGATGTAACGATTGATGCTTATAACATCGAAGTAGACGAGCGTATTGCTCAGTCAGAAACCTTCAATGTTTCAGACGCTGATCGTCAGATCTTGAAAGATGCAGGTTTCCCAGGTGCTGATGATATGGCTAGCTACCGATTCTTCACCAACGATTTCGATACTGAAACCAATGGTGTTGACGTAGTTGCTACTATGCCACTAGCACTAACTAGTTGCTGCGAAGGTGACATTTCGTTCATCTACAACTACAACAAGACAGAAGTTAAAGATTCTCAGCTTCTATCTGATGCGCGTATTAAGCAGCTTGAAGAAAACCTTCCACGCCACCGTGCTAACATCTCGTTGACTCAGTCTTGGGGCAACTGGAACGCTGGTGCACGTGTAAGCTACTACGGCGAGTTCTTTGAAGATCACCTAGATAGTAACCTGCCAATTGACGTGGGTTCTGAAGTGATCACTGACATCGAACTTGGCTATACCTTCGACGGTGGTATGCAGGTAATCGTTGGCGCCGATAACGTGTTCGACGTATACCCACAAGACAACGTTGATTGGGATACCGAAGGTGCGGGTGCTAAGTACCCTCTAACTGCACCATACGGCTTCCAGGGTGGTTACTACTACCTACGTGCTCGCTACCAGTTCTAATATTGGTTAGCAGTACTAGCTGTAATAAAAAGGAGCGCTTATGCGCTCCTTTTTTTGTGTCTCTCAGAAACTAGATATAAAACAAGACCAGTACCAATTAACAAAGCTGCGGCAATGGCTTCTTCAATACGGGTGCTTACTAAATAGACTAGTGTCGTACCGGTTATTGATAAGAAGATAACGGCCGGAACTGGGTATAGTGGCGCGGTAAAACCAGTATTTTGTTGATGCTTAAATCGAGAGATAACTAATCCACTAACTGTAATGAAACTGATAAAGGCCAGGGTAGCGCCAGAGAAAACAAGAATTTGTTCAAACGAGCTAGATAACACAAAGGCGATAGCGACAAGCGATTGTGTAATGATGGCTCGCATAGGTACGCCATTGTTATTATCTTTAGCGAAAAAATCGAACAGTGGGTACAGGGTACCAATTTCTTTTATTACCCTTGGGCCGGCCAACGTCATTGCACTAGCGGTTGATATTAGTAGCAACGCTAAAATACCGCTCATGATCTTGGCACCCAGATCGCCAAAACTAATCTGCGCTGCGATAAAGCCTACTTCGACCTTTCCTTTTAGGGCATCCATCGGGGCTGCATATAGAAAGCTCAGGTTAAGTAATAGATACAACACCGTTACAAGTACGGTGCCCATAATTAAAGCCCTTGGAAGATTTTTTTGGGGAGAGTCTATTTCGCCAGCGATATAGGTTGCCGCGTTCCACCCGGTATAGGCGTAGCTAACGTAAATTAACGATATCGCAAAACCGGCAGTACTGGCTTCTGCCCAATCGACGCTAGCGATGCTCATATCTAAGGCTTGAGGCGAGGGCGTTATTGTGAAGATGGTTACTATAAACCCTAAAATCAATAGCACCTTTAACCAGGTGAAAATGGTTTGAAACTGACTGCTCGATTGGCGAGAGTACGCGTGAAATAGCGTTACGATTATGATCAAGGCGCAAGCTATCATCGTGATGTTGAGGTCGTTGAAGACCGCATTCAAATAGGTACCACAGGTGACAGCCACGAGCGCCGTTGGCGCGGCGAAACCTACCGATGTTGAGATCCAGCCTGCGGTAAAGCCAAGACTAGGGTGAATGGCCCTGCTTATGTAGTTGAACTCGCCACCAGAGCCGGGATATCTAGAAGCGAGTTCTGCGTAACACAGAGCCCCGCACAGTGCCGCGATACCACCTATAAGCCACAGTAGGCTAATTAGTAAAGGCGACGAGATGTCTACAAGTTGATAGCCAAGACTTGTAAATACGCCGGTGCCAACCATGTTGGCGATAACGACCGCGGCTGCGGTATAGATAGAGTACTTTTTCATTATTATTTTAACTGCGTGTTTAGGGGTAGTTGTGTGCCGTATTTTACTTCGGTAGCGGCGATATGAGAGTGTACTTCACGAATCATTGGTAGCGTAGTTAGGTGGGTGCGTACAAAGGCTTCATAATGGCGAATGTCGCGCACTACGATCTTTAAAATGTAATCCCAAAGGCCTGTCATCGTGTAGCATTCAACGACTTCATCAAGCCCTTGTACGGCGTCTTCGAATGAGTCAAGGGTTTCTTTAGAGTGAGCTGATAGATTGACTGTTGCAAACACGACAACATCCATACCAAGCTTTTCACGATCTAAAATGGCCACGCGTTTTTGAATGTAGCCTTCTTCTTGAATTCGGTTAATTCGCCGCCAGCATGGGGCTTGGGATAGATTAATCGACTCGGCAACTTCGCCGGTTGTCTTACTCGCATCATTTTGCAAGATATCTAATATTTTTACGTCCTGAGAGCTTAGATCCATCGTCTTATTCTTATGTTTGCTTGTTTGAGGTAAAAAATATGCCGTTTTTACCCAAATTGCAAAATATGCGAATAATTTATTCGTAATCTGATCGCTACACTGCAAGCAATAATCATAAAAAAGCCCTAAAAAGAGGTGACTACGATGGCACGTAAGGTTTCGTTAGAAGACAAATATGCGTTAGACAGTACTCGCGCATACATGACTGGTATTGAAGCGTTGGTTCGATTGCCGATGCTGCAGCATCAGCGAGACCTTGATCGCGGTCTAAATACAGCGGGCTTTATCTCGGGCTATCGCGGAAGCCCATTAGGTGGCGTTGACCAGCAGTTATGGAAGGCCAAGCCTTACTTAGAACAACACAATATTCAGTTTCAGCCAGGTATCAACGAAGATCTTGCGGCGACTGCTGTATGGGGCTCTCAGCAGGTTAATCTATTAGAAGGCGCCAAGTATGACGGCGTGTTTGGTATGTGGTACGGCAAAGGGCCAGGTGTTGATCGCTCGATGGATGTGATCAAGCATGCCAACTCGGCTGGTACGTCGCAGTTTGGTGGCGTATTGGCGATTGCTGGTGATGATCATGCCTGCAAGAGCTCGACCTTACCCCATCAATCTGAGCATATGTTTATGGGTGCGTCGATGCCCGTGTTGTGCCCAGCTAACGTGCAAGAGGTTTTAGATCTTGGTATTTACGGTTGGGAGTTGTCTCGTTATTGCGGGTGCTGGGTAGCCTTAAAAGCTATTACTGAAAACATGGATTCTGCGATTAGTGCAGAGATTGATCCAAACAGAATTGATATTAAGATTCCTAACGGCTTTGATTTGCCTGAGTCTGGTGTTCACATTCGTTGGCCCGACCCAGGTATTCAGCAAGAGCAGCGCCTTAATAAGTATAAAATCTATGCCGCTCGCGAGTTTGCTCGCGTCAATAAGCTTAATAAGATAGTCATCAATTCACCCAAGCCCCGTGTAGGCATTCTAACAACGGGTAAATCTTATCTTGACGTAATGCAGGCACTAGAAGATCTGCATATTTCGCCCGAGTTGGCGTCGGCAATGGGCTTGCGTGTATTGAAAATGGGCATGAGTTGGCCAATGGAGCCAAGTATTGTTCATGAATTTGCCGAAGGTTTAAGCGAAATTATTGTGGTCGAAGAAAAGCGTTCGATCATGGAAGACCAGTTAACCGGCCAGCTTTACAATTCGCCCGTCGAAACTCGCCCAACGGTAGTTGGTGAGTTTGACGAGTTTGGTAACGACCTACTGCCTAACTTAACTGAGCTGACTCCTGCGATGATAGCGCGGGTGATCGCGAAGCGAATTGAACCCTTTTATCAATCAGACGTCATTAGCGAGCGTTTATCTTTCTTTAACGATAAAGAAGCCTTTTTGGCAGAGGATAGAAAGTTAGCTAAGCGCACGCCTCACTATTGTTCTGGTTGCCCGCACAATACCAGTACGCAGGTGCCCGAGGGTTCTGTCGCATTAGGCGGTATCGGCTGCCATTACATGGGCACATGGGCCGAAGGTAATCGCACGGCCCATACCTATACGCAAATGGGAGGCGAGGGCGTTACTTGGGTAGGGCAAGCGGCCTTTACCGAGCGCGAGCATGTTTTTCAAAATCTGGGTGACGGCACCTATTTTCATTCGGGGTCACTAGCGATACGGCAATCGGTTGTCGCTGGTGTAAACATCACCTATAAGATTCTATTTAACGACGCGGTGGCTATGACTGGAGGTCAGCCAGTTGAAGGCGAGCTAACCCTTGATCAAACAATACGCCAAGTGCTGGCCGAGAGCGTTAGCAAGGTGGTGGTAGTATCTGATGATCCCGACTCAATTAAAGCACTCACAAACGAGCTAAATATTGAGCTTTACCATCGCGACGAATTAATGAGCGTGCAAGATCAGTTAGCACAAGTAGAAGGCGTGTCGGTATTGGTTTATCAGCAGGTGTGTGCCGCCGAAAAGCGCCGCCGTCGTCGTATCGGTAAGATGGCCGAGCCAACAAAGCGCTTAATGATCAATAGTGATGTTTGTGAGGGGTGCGGTGATTGTGGTTTAGCGTCTAACTGTCTCAGCGTACAGCCTCTAGAAACAGAGTTGGGTAGAAAGCGAATCATTGATCAAAACGCTTGCAACAAAGATTATTCTTGCGTGAAAGGGTTCTGCCCAAGTTTTGTCGAGGTCGATGGTGCTCAGTTAAAGAAAGACTCGATTGAGTTACCTGACATAAGTGACCTGTTGGCTGAGCCTTCAACGCCTTCGTTAGAACAACCTTGGAACGTGGTAGTAGCAGGCATTGGAGGTACTGGCGTACTAACCGTTAATGCGATCATTGCTATGGCTGCTCACATTGAAGGCAAAGGCTGCGCAACCTTAAATCAAACAGGTTTAGCGCAAAAATATGGTGCCGTTGTTTGCCATGTACGTGTTGGCAAAGATCAATCATCGATCAATGCAGTACGTATCGCGGCGGGGGATGCCGATCTCTTGATTGGTTGTGATCTTGCGGTGGCAGCCTCTGAAGAACCCTTAGCGAAGGTATACGAAAAGCGTGCTCACGCAGTGATTAACACCCATTCGTCATCGACGCCATCGTTTATTCAAAATCCTGATGAAGATTACCCTGTTGCTGAGATGGTTCAGGCAATACGAAGTCAGGTAGGCGTAAGCGACACATATTGTTTAGATGCGTCAACCTTGGCGACACGTTTATTTGGCGAATCGATGGCGAGTAATTTATTTTTACTTGGTTACGCCTTTCAGCAGGGGCTGATTCCGCTGGCGAGCGAATCGATTATCGAAGCAATTACGCTTAATGGGCGCTCTGTTGAAATGAATACTCAGGCCTTTAACTGGGGTCGAGTAGCTCAGTTGAACCTTGAAATGGTTCATCAGGTTGCTGGTATGACGTTCGATGCTAAAGTTGAAAAGCTCTCGACACTTGAATCAATTACAGACGACCGCGTAACGCGTTTAACCGCATACCAAGATGAAAGATATGCGCAGCTGTATCTAGAGCGTTTAAATCAACTGTTCGAGGCAGCCCCTTCTTTAGATGACGAATCTAAGTGCGAGTTTGCAAGAAATCTATTTAAGCTGATGGCTTACAAAGATGAATACGAAGTGGCTCGATTATATTCAAGCGATTCATTTAAAGAGCAGTTAGCAAAGCAGTTCGATGGTGATTATGGTCTCGCAGTTTATATGGCACCACCGTTATTGGCTAAGAGAGACAAAGCGTCGGGTTTGCCAAAGAAGATGCGTTTTGGTACGTGGGTGTTTACCGCTCTGAAAGTATTGGCAAAATTGAAAGGGCTGCGTGGTACTGCATTTGATGTCTTTGGCTACACTGAAGAGCGTCGAATAGAGCGAGCGCTGGCAAGCGAATATCTGGCGTTGGTGATTGAGGCATCTAACAGCCTAGATGATGCTAATCGCTTAGCAATGCATGAGCTAATTGCCAGTGCCGCTAAGATTCGTGGCTTCGGTCACGTTAAAGAGCGTAACCTGCAGCAGGTGCGTGCGCAGTGGGCTAGTTTATTGAGTCGTATAGTAGAAGGCGACGAGCAAGCAGTTAAGTTTGTTGAGCCAGCCTAATAATGGCTTAGGGCGTTAACTCGCCCACCAGATTGGCGCGCATAATTTCACGCAACTTATCGCGCCTTGGCTGGGCTAAGGCCCACATCAATTTGGTTGTTGCAGCCTCTGGCGTCATGTCTTTGCCATCAATAATATCGTCAGCCTGTAGTGTTTTGCCTGCTGCGTATCGACTCAATTCTAAACTACCATTGTAAACATCGGTTACGATAACGGCGCATTCAAATCGGCCGTTAGTTTGCTCGCGGCATTCACTAAGTAAGTTACCCAAATCTAAGGCATCTGGCGCTGTGCCAGTGCCAAAAACACGAACGATTAATCCTTCGATAGATGAATTTAAAATCATCGCCTTAAGCATTTCAGCGTCTAACCCAGGGTGAAGGCTTAGCTGCATCACGCGGTTAGAAAAGCTATTGGTCAAATCACAATTCGCCACACCATCTACCGCGGGTAGTGTTGGCGAAACCCAGCGAAGTTTAGGAAACAGTTCAGCTATAAGCGGCGCATTAGGTGAGTCAAAGCCAAGGGCTGAATGCGTGCTAGATTTGCGCGCGCGACAGCCGCGTAATAGTACGCCGCCAAAGGCAATCATGGGTATGTTGGGTAGAGTAGAGCCGCTGGCAAAGGCTTCTAATGAAACACGAATATTTTGTACGCCATCGCCACCGGGCGAGCTAAGGGGAACTTGAGCGCCCGTTAGGATAATCGGTTTATTAAGGTTGGCGCAGCTAAACGCCAAGGCAGATGCAGTGTAGGCCATAGTGTCGGTACCATGAAGCACCAGGTAGCCATCGTACGACGGAGCCTGGTTTATCATGTGAGCGATCGCAATCCAGTGCTGTTCATTAATCGACGACGAGTCACTAGTCGCCATGGGCGTGCCGCTAGGCGTGACAAGCCCAACGCAGTCGATATGATGATCTAGCGCAACATTGAGCTGTTCGATGAGCGTCGGCAGTTCGTCGCCTGCGCTTGCAGAAAGTGACCCTGTTGCATCTTTCTGCATCGAGATAGTGCCGCCGGTATTGATGACTAGCAGTTTTGCCATATTAATCGAGTGCCGTATGAATTGCCGGTTGTACCTCGCCACAACTGATTGGATGATAACCAAACAATCGGCGAATGCTTCTTTGTAGTTCAACCGATTTTAGCTGTTCAATAAATAGTTGGCGAGTGGCATCGGGCTCGGCGTTTTTATTGACGATAAATACGTAGTGTTCGCTAGCTAGATGCAAAAAGTCTAAACCAAACTGTTTGGCAGCATGGCCCACACCAAAGCCAGTGTCGGCCATATTGGCAGCAATGTGCGCCGCAACGGCACTGTGAGTGAACTCTTCAGACTCAAAGCCGTTGATGCTTGCTGGCTCAATACCCTCTTGTAACAGCAGGTATTCTAGCAGTAATCGGGTTCCTGAATCTGGGTTGCGATTAATAATTTTGATGTCGTCGCGTGTTAGATCGCTAATGCCTTCGATATCTTTAGGGTTGTCTTTCGCGAACATGAGACCCTGTTGGCGTGTACAGAAGCGAATAATCTCATGCTCATTAGGGTTTAGCATCGATAGGTATTCTGGGTGTGCGCCAGCGGGTAGGTCTGAGCAAGGAATATGTAAGCCTGCCATGTCGCAACGCCCATCAAGCAACGCTTGAATCGCTTCTCGAGGATGGGTGTAGTTCAGTACCAAGTCTAGCTCAGGGCACAGTTCAGGTAACATCGCCACTGCATAGCCATGACTTGCTGAAATATTGATCTTGGGCTGTTCTAGCGCTGCAAGCCGCCGCAATTCGGTATTCAGCTCGGTTGCCAAATTAGACATTTGTGGCGAGAAGCGAGCATCAGCACGTTCGCGCATCCAAAGCAGTTTTTCGCCTATCGGGTTAAGCTTTGCGCCTCGCCCCTTTTGTAGTGCAACCAACTCGGTTTCAAAGAACTGAGACCAGTTCTGAATTAAATTCCAACCATGTCGATACGAAATGCTTGCTGCTTTGCAGGCCTCTGTCAGTTTGCCGAATTCGTGGATACCGTGAAGCAGTTCAAACAGTTTATTATCGATTTCTCGATTGTTCTCATCGCGGAAGATCCAAGAGGGCTCGATCGTTATTTTTTTCATGCCACTTACCTCTAATTGTTATCCCCATAGGCACTAAATTACCTATTCTTAACAGCATACAAAGATGTTAAGTTAGTACCATATTACAAATATTTATATGAAAGGCAATTCATATTTCGATGTTTATGTCAGAAATTAAAATTGATGGTGTGCAAGCAATCATCAATGCTAATAAGCACCTAGAAGGCGCGTTGTTGCCCATTTTGCACGGGCTACAAGATCAATATGGTTACATTCCAGAAGTAGCTTATCAGCCAATTACCGAAGCCTTAGCGATTACGCTGGCAGATTTAAAAGGCGTTATTAGCTTCTATCATTTTTTCAGAACAACACCGCCGGCCAAGCACGTAATACAGGTGTGCCGAGCCGAAGCCTGTCAAGCAATGGGAGGCCGACAGTTAGAAGCCCACGCGAAGCAGAAGTTAGGTGTCGACTGGCACGGCAAAACTCTGGATCAACAATTTCAGCTAGAACAAGTTTTTTGCCTAGGTAACTGTGCTTGTGCGCCAGCTGTAAGAGTCGGTGACGAAGTGATTGGGCGAGTGTCTCCCGAGCGCTTTGATGCATTATTAGAAGAGCTGCAGACAGAAGTGGTCGAGGTGAAGCTATGAGCCGTATCTTTATTTCGTTAGATACCACCTCTAACAGTCTGGGTGCCAACGAGCTGGCCGCCTGGTTTGCGCGAAATCATGCAGACGTTGATGTGGTGCGAACAGGCTCGCGCGGAATGTTTTGGTTAGAGCCGATGGTCGAAGTAGAAACGGCCAATGGCCGAGTCGCTTATGGCCCGTTAAGCACCAAAGAATTAGCCGAAGCGGTTGATCAAGGTTTGTTACAGGGCAGCGAGCAGCCATCTAGCTATCTGGGCGATATTGAACAGCACCCGTATTTTGCGTCGCAGCAACGCCTTACATTTGGGCGTGTAGGTTTGGTCAACCCGATGTCAGTTGATAGCTATATTCAACACGACGGTTATCAAGGCCTAGCTAACGCGATTGTTAAAGGTGATCAAGCGATCATCGATGACGTCAAGGCGTCAGGTCTGCGGGGGCGAGGCGGTGCTGCGTTTCCTACCGGTATCAAGTGGCAAACGGTAGCAGATTGTGCGGCTGATCAAAAATACATTGTGTGTAACGCCGACGAGGGCGATTCGGGCACTTTTGCTGACCGTATGTTGATGGAGGGCGACCCTCTTAGTCTGATCGAAGGTATGACTATTGCGGGTATCGCAGTAGGCGCTACAAAAGGCTACATCTATCTACGCGAAGAATATCCGCAAGCTTATAAGATACTCAATGCGGCTATTAATGATGCTAAGGCAAAGAATTGGTTGGGTGATCAGATTCAAGGTTCTGCATACAGTTTTGATATTGAAGTGCGTCTTGGTGCTCAGGCCTATATCTGCGGCGAAGAAACATCGTTGTTGAACAGTCTTGAAGGCAAGCGTGGCGAAGTTCGCGCTAAGCCGCCACTACCTGCTATCGAAGGTTTCTTAGGCAAGCCAACCGTAGTGAATAACGTTATCTCTTTGGCGAGTGTACCGACGATTTTGGCCAAGGGGGGCGATTACTACGAAAGCTTTGGTATGGGGCGTTCTAAAGGCACCATGACTTTTCAGTTAGCGGGTAATCTTAAGCAGACGGGTCTAGTTGAATTAGCTTTCGGCATCACCCTTAAAGAGCTTCTAACTACCTATGCCGATGGTAGCTATTCAGGGCGACCGTTAAAGGCTGTTCAGGTTGGTGGCCCGCTGGGCGCTTACTTGCCTGAGTCGCAGTGGGATACCCCAATGGATTACGAATCTTTCATGGCTATAGACGCAATGGTGGGTCATGGTGGCATTGTGGCCTTTGACGACACTGTTGACATGGGCGAGCAAGCCCGCTTTAGCATGGAGTTCTGTGTGGCAGAGTCTTGCGGCAAGTGTACACCCTGTCGTATTGGCTCAACCCGCGGTGTCGAGGTGATCGATAAGATTCGCTCGGGCGATAACCCTGATCAGAACAAAGAATTATTAGCTGACCTGTGTGACACCATGTTTTATGGTTCGCTTTGTGCCATGGGCGGTATGACACCGTACCCTGTGCGCAGTGCCATGAACCACTTTGAAGCTGATTTTGATAAGAAAGAGGTGCACTAATAATGATCGGTTATTTTGATCCTAGTAAAGACCTTGGTACCCCTGCACCGGTTTCTGAGTACTCAGCTGAGTACGAATCCTTAGAACAAGTAGAACTATATATCGATGGCGTTGCTTACTCGGTACCCAAGGGTACGTCAGTAATGCGCGCAGCCGCCATGAATGATATTAGTATTCCAAAGCTTTGCGCCACAGACAGTGTCGATGCCTATGGCTCTTGCCGTATGTGTTTGGTACAGATCGAAGGGCGTCGAGGCTACCCAGCCAGCTGTACGACACCAGTAGAGCCTGGTATGAAAGTAACCACACAAACAGGCGAGCTGGCAAAGCTTCGCCGCAATGTGATGGAACTTTATATTTCTGATCACCCGTTAGATTGTCTAACTTGCCCAGCAAATGGCGATTGTGAGCTGCAGGATGTTGCCGGTTCGGTGGGTCTACGCGATGTACGCTATGGGTTTGACGGTGATAACCATCTAGATGCCCCAAAAGATCAATCGAATCCGTATTTCACCTTTGACGCCTCTAAGTGTATTCAGTGCTCGCGCTGCGTACGTGCTTGTGGCGAGGTGCAGGGCACCTTTGCTTTAACGGTAGAAGGGCGAGGTTTTGAATCTAAAATCGCTACCGGCGCAGACAACTTTTTGGATTCAGAATGTGTTAGCTGTGGTGCCTGTGTGCAAGCTTGCCCAACCGCCACACTGATTGAAAATTCAGTGATTGAAAAAGGTACGCCTGATCGCTCTGTGATTACCACCTGTGCGTATTGTGGTGTTGGTTGCTCGTTTAAAGCCGACATGAAAGGTGATCAGGTTGTTCGTATGGTGCCTTATAAAGGGGGCGAGGCGAATCGCGGTCACTCGTGTGTGAAAGGGCGCTTTGCCTTTGGTTACGCAACGCACCAAGATCGCATCACAACACCGATGGTGCGTGATAGTATTGACCAACCGTGGCGCGAAGTGTCGTGGGATGACGCAGTAAACTTTGCCGCAGATAAAATTAAATCAATTCAAGCAAACTATGGTCGCAATGCAGTAGGCGGTATTACCTCGTCGCGCTGTACTAACGAAGAAACCTACTTGGTTCAAAAGTTAGTGCGAGCTGCTTTTGGTAACAACAATGTTGATACCTGTGCTCGCGTTTGTCATTCACCAACTGGTTACGGCTTAAAAACCACCTTGGGCGAGTCGGCGGGCACGCAAAATTTTGACTCTGTCGAGCTAGCTGATTCGGTACTAGTGATTGGTGCAAACCCAACTGACGGGCACCCTGTGTTTGGTTCTCGCCTGCGTAAGCGTCTTCGCGAAGGGGCATCATTAATTGTTGCCGACCCGCGAGAGATCGACGTACTGAACACACCTCATCATCACGATGCACAGCATCTGCCATTAATGCCCGGAACCAACGTAGCGTTCATCAATGCTATGGCGCACACCATAGTGACCGAAGGTTTGGCTGATGAAGCCTTTATTGCAGAACGTTGCGATACCGAAGCATTTGCTAAATGGCGCGAGTTTATTAGTGATGACCGCCATAGTGCCGAAGCGACTGAGGCGATCACAGGTATCGCTGCTGACAGTTTAAAACGTGCTGCACGCACCTACGCGAAAGCACGAAATGGTGCAATCTATTACGGCTTAGGGGTAACTGAGCATAGCCAAGGTTCGTCGATGGTTATGGGTATTGCTAACCTCGCAATGCTAACCGGTAACATCGGTCGCGAAGGCGTGGGTGTTAATCCGTTACGAGGCCAGAACAATGTTCAGGGTTCTTGTGATATGGGCTCGTTCCCTCACGAACTGCCAGGTTATCGCCATATTTCTGATGCGACAACACGTCAACAGTTTGAAGCTGTTTGGGGTGTAAACCTTGATAACGAGCCCGGCATGCGCATTCCTAATATGCTAGACGCGGCCGTTGCCGGTACCTATAAAGGGATGTATGTGCAGGGCGAGGATATTGCTCAGTCAGATCCTAACACCCATCATGTTACCGAGGCATTAAGTAACCTTGAGTGTTTGATCGTACAGGATATTTTCTTAAACGAAACGGCTAAGTTTGCCCATGTGTTCTTGCCGGGTGCCTCGTTCTTAGAGAAAGATGGCACCTTCACTAATGCTGAGCGTCGTATTTCGCGTGTTCGAAAGGTTATGGAGCCTCTGTCAGGTAAAGCTGACTGGGAGGGCACAATTGCATTGGCTAAGGCCCTTGGTTATGACATGAATTACTCACATCCTAGCGAGATCATGGCCGAGATTGCAGCGCTAACACCAACGTTTACTAACGTTAGCTATGAGCGCCTAGATCAAGAAGGTAGTTTGCAGTGGCCTTGTAACGATGAAGCGCCCGATGGCACGCCTACCATGCATATTGAAGAGTTCGTACGTGGCAAAGGGTATTTCGCGTTAACCGAATATGTTGCGACCGAAGAGCGTGTTAACAAGCGATTCCCATTGCTACTTACTACGGGGCGTATTCTGTCTCAATACAATGTAGGTGCGCAAACTCGCCGAACAGAGAACTCGATGTGGCATGATAAAGATCGCATCGAACTACACCCTGTTGACGCAGAAGATCGCGGTATCAACAATGGTGACCAGGTAGCTGTAAAGAGTAGAGCAGGCGAGACCGTGTTAGAGGCAGTGATTACCGATCGTATGCAGCCTGGCGTGGTGTACACAACCTTTCATCACCCGCTATCAGGCGCGAATGTAATTACCACTGATAACTCAGATTGGGCAACCAACTGCCCCGAATACAAGGTTACTGCGGTGCAGCTAAGCAAGGTGGAGTCACTATCTACGTGGCAGCAAGACTACAAAACATTCAGTGATCAGCAGATCGCGTTTGCTAGCAATAAGGAGAGCGCTGATGGCAACTGATGTTGTAAGTATGGTCAACCAAATTGCAGCTAATATAGCGATCGGTGGGTCGGTGCAAGAAGGTGCTGAAAAAACCGCCGATCACGTCAATCGCTTTTGGACAACAGCAATGATTGGCGAGTTAAGGTTAAAGGCGTCTGAAGGCGCTGAATTAAGCGACGCAGCGAAAAAATCAATCGATTTAATGCGCTCTTAGAGTACCTAAAGATAAACGGTTCATTACAGCGATAAGCTGTAGTGAATCATTTTAGATAGGTTGTAGACTGGCAGTAACGATAAGGAATGTTGCCCAGATATGACCATGAAGCCTAGCACAATACAGGTTCAGACACGCTTAAAGCTTGCCAAAGCGATAGCGTGGTTGATCTGTGTGATTACCCTAGTTTCTGGTTTGGGGGTTTGTATCTGGATCGAAACCCGTGATGACGGTGTTGATCAAAACCACGACGCGCCGCAAACCTCGAAGCTGGCTATCGATCAACGCCAGCCTCAAGATTCTTCTAAAGCCAGCGATCGCTAAATTTG
Organism: uncultured Pseudomonadales bacterium; assembly: GCA_947503335.1. Taxonomy (GTDB): domain Bacteria; phylum Pseudomonadota; class Gammaproteobacteria; order Pseudomonadales; family CANNCY01; genus CANNCY01. Next base: position 427,920 of record CANNCY010000001.1, read on the forward strand.
TACCCAAGATAAGCAGCCTTAACCAGTGGTTGCCTCATGCCCATAAACGACATCTTGTTTGGTAGCTTTGTAAAGGATTTAGGCGTGAAGTGTCGGTCTTCGCTGTTAACAATCTGTTGTGCAATCGCTTGCCCACACCAGCTAGCCATCGCAACTCCGTTACCATGATATCCAAGGCTTGTATAAGCGTTAGGTCTAAACTCGCCCACAAAGGGTGTTTGACTGCCAGTAAAGCAGACAAAACCACGCCAACGGTAATCCACGTCGACCGTTTTCCAGTGAGTGAAAGTGGCGTTGAACGCGTTATCAAGCTCGCGTTGCGCGCGGTTGAACGCCCCCTCTGAGAAGCTTGTACCGCCACGCCCACCCCATAACACGCGATTGTCGGGTAGCAGTCTGAAGTAATTCAGCATAATACGTGAGTCAAACGCACAGGTGGTGCGGCGCCAGTTTTGCGCGGTGATTTCGTCTTCGGTCAGTGGGCGGGTAACGCGAATCGAACTAAGTAGCGGCATAATGCGCTGGCTTAATTCGTCAATCATGCCTTCGGGTGTGTAGCCATTGGTAGCAAAGATAACCTTGTCGGCTTCAATTGACCCTGAATCGGTAATCAGGCGATGTTTACCCTGTGACTGCGTCCACTGAGTACAACGGCTGTTTTGATAAATAGGCACGCCAAGTGCCATCAATCTGTCGGCAAGGCCGCGAATGTATTTGAGTGGGTGAAGCCCGTAGTCAGGCCCACCTAACAAGCCACCATAATAGGCTTGGTTACCATAGCCTCGGTCGTTTAGCTGGTCATTGGTAAGAACTGATAAGTTAGCGCCAAAGATTTTCTTTGATTCGGCAGCTGCATCGTCGAACTCGGCAAATCGTTTGGGTTTGTGTGCGAGGTAAAGCTCGCCTTGCTCTGACCTGTCTACGTCGATGTCTAGCTGTTCGCACAGCGCTCTAACATGATCAACGGCACGTCGTTCGATTCGGTTAATCGCTAACGCTTCTTCAAGACCAAGGTGTTTAACCTGTTCTAATCCATCATAGGCAGTGCCGCCAATACAGCAAAAGCCACCGTTGCGCCCCGATGCGCCAGCGCCGATTTCACCGGCATCAATGACTGCTACATTCATACCGTGTAACACGGCTAAGGCATAGGCTGCGTTCAATCCTGTAAAGCCCGCGCCTACGATTGCAACGTCGACTTGTATGTCGTTGGTCAGTGATGGTGACTCTTGTTTTAACGGTTTTGCAGACGCTCGCCAATAGCTGGGTTCGGCCGTTTCGGTTTGAAACGCTTCTGGTGTGTATAGCGGATAATGGTTAGCAAGCGTTGTCATTCAGAAATACCAAAGATATTCATTTTTTTCATAGGTCTAGCGATTCTACAATGAATAGATTGACCGCTCACCCATTTATATAGGAACCAAAGTGCTTTCGACCCTAAGGCCACTCATTTTGATGTTTACCAGCGCCATCATTCTGTTTTTGGGATATGGTTTGGCGCAGATTCTACTGCCCGTAAAAATGGGTGCATTAGGCGTTGATCGTTCGCAGATTGGTATCATTTTGTCGTTGTATGCAGTGGGTATGCTGTTTGGTGGTATCTACTCAAAACTGCTGATTATTAGAGCAGGGCACATTCGTATCTTTGCGATCAGCGCCAGTATTGCAGCGGTGTCAATTTTGTTGATGGGCTTAACCTTTGACCCCATTTTATGGGGGGCGAGTCGAGCAGCTATGGGCTTTGCTGTAGCCTGTGCCGCTACCGCGCTAGACAGCTGGTTAAGTGGCGTTGCAAGCGAGAACAATCGCGCCAAGGTATTGGCGACCAATCAGGTTGTGATCATGGGCGGTTTCTTTGGTGGGCAGTTCTTAGTGAACGCTGCACCTGTAGAAGGGCAGCACCTGTTTATGGTTGCGGCAATGCTTATGGCCGCGGCGGTTATTCCGATCTCGCTAAACAAACAGCAAGGGCCGCGTATGGAAAACGACACGGCGCTGAGTATTTTTAAGCTGTTCGCGACCTCGCCACTAGGTATCATCGCCGTATTCTCGTGTGGCGTGTTATCGTCTAGCCTCTCAAACATGTTGCCGTTGTTTGCTGCCGACAACAATATCTCTGGTTTTCAGCTGTCGCTTGTGACCGGCTCGGCTGTATTGGGTGGCATGATTCTACAGTTTCCTATTGGTTACCTAGCCGATAAGTTTGACCGTCGTACAGTTATGGTTGCGATTTTAGCTCTTTCAATTGTGTCTGCGTTGGCGACACCGATGCTAGTCAAAGACTATCCTCTGCCAGTGATGTTAACCACTATCGGTTTAACTATGGGCATCTTGACCTGTTTGTATCCACTGGGTGTTGCAGAAACCTTTGACCGTTTGTTGTCTAAAGAAATGGTCGCAGCTATGGGTACTCTGATCGCCACCTATGCTGCAGGTAGTATTGTAGGGCCGTTTACCGGCTCTATGGTTATGAAGTATCTGGGTGCTAATGCCCTGTTTTACTTTGTGGCAGGATATGTGGCCGTACTGATCTTGTTCATTATGTATCGTATGGCGGTACGTGAAGCTCTGCCAGTTGACGACCAAGAAGCCTTTGTGCCGATGCAGGCTACTGATACTCGCGTTGTAGCTCTTGACCCTCGTCTTGAATACCACACGCCCGAGCTACCGCTATCTGACGAGGCGTTAAGTGCAATTAGTGTTGCCAGTGATAACCCTGGAACGGCCGTAAACTTGGCCAAATTATTCGCTGATCGTTCACCCGATCAGGCGGCATCATTAGTGGCAAAGCTTGCTGAGGTCGACGAGATTGACGTGGCCCGCCTGTATGGTGCAATGCTAGGGCAGGTGCCAGAGCTAAGTGTGGATATTGCTGAAGCGATTGTGGCGAGCTCACCAGAGTCGGCTCAAGAACTGGTTGATTGGATGATCGACAACAAGCCTGACGATTACGAGCGCTTGATCTTGGCCATTAGTAAAGCAGTGCCCGAACGTACTAGCGAGTTTGTAGAGGCGGCTGCGACAAAGATTGCAAAAGACGAGGGGGATGAAAAACTGGTCGAGTTTGCTGAAACGGTGGCGCAAGATATGGCAACCGAAGTGGCCGATATGCGCCCAGCCGATTTGGCGGTTAATCAGCCCGAAGATCGCGCTGCTGAATTAGTTCAGATACTAACGCAGAAAACCGAAAGCAGTGCCGAAGAGATCGCTTACAAGATGGTTGACGCGTTGCCGCAATCAAGCGTGCAGGTGGCTAGAGCCTATGTAGACAGTCTAAGCGTTGATCGTCAATTAGCCATGATGCGCGGTGTGAATAGCTCTACGTCGCAGTCAGAGCGCGTTAAGCATGCACTGACTAGCTTTATTGAGCAGATTGCACAAACGCACCCTGAACAAGCCATAGAAGCGGCAGCCGAAGTCGTTGATCGACTACCCGATGTGGCCGATGATATCTTGGCCGCCCTTAAAAACTCGCCCCAGGTTGATGACGAGATCGCTTCGTCTATCGACGACAAACCCCAAGAATAAGGGGATTCTCGCATTCGAGGTAGTTGCAGGTCGTAACCGATGTAACTACACTCGGGTGCAATAAAACGATAACCGATCGGAGTTGATCCATGCGTAAGCGTACGCTGTCGCTAGCTGCCAAGTTAGCGTTACCTCTATCTATGTTGGTGTCGCCAGCATTTGCAGACGAAGAAAAGAAAGAATGGGATGTTAACGGTGACCATGGCGGTACTGTTAAGTCTATTCAGTACAGTGTCGAAAAAGGCACTTGGCTTAATATTGATGTTAGCCCTAATGGTGATCAACTAGTATTCGACATGCTAGGTGATATCTATCTGATGCCTGCCAGTGGCGGCAAGGCTACACGCATTATTGGCGATCGCTCGATGGATATTCAGCCTCAGTTTAGTCCTGACGGCTCTAAGATTGCGTTTACGTCAGACCGTGATGGCGGCGACAATATTTGGGTTTACGATATTCAAGATAAGTCGTTCACTCAGGTAACCAACGAAGATTACCGCCTGTTAAACAACCCTGTCTGGACCCCAGACGGCGAGTACATCATTGCACGTAAACACTACAATGCCACGCGATCATTGGGCGCTGGCGAGATGTGGATGTATCACATTGAAGGTGGTGCAGGTATTCAGTTAACTGAACGCCGCAACGATCAGCAAGATGCGGGTGAGCCCGCTGTGTCGCCCGATGGGCGTTACGTATACTATTCAGAAGACGTGTCTCGTGGGCCTTACTTTCAATACAACAAAGACATCAATGGCGAGGTGTATCAGGTTAAGCGCCTAGACCGCCAAACAGGCGAAACCGCTAGTTTGATTACTGGCCCAGGTGGTGCTGCATCGCCCGAGCCTTCACCTGATGGTCGTTACATCGCCTATGTTCACCGTATTCGCGAAAAGACCGCGCTATATCTATTTGACCGCCAATCAGGCTCGCAAATCATGCTTACCGATACCTTAGAGCATGATCAGCAAGCTGCTTGGGCGATCTTTGGTGTGTACCCCTCAATGGCTTGGAGCCCAGATTCTAGCGCGATTTATTTTTGGGCGCAGGGCCAAATCAAGCGTATCGATATCGACTCGAAAAGTATCGCTACGATTGGCTTTAAAGCCGATGTTGACCAAACGGTTGTTAGTGCTATTCGCGGCAACTACGCCATCGATGATGAAAAAGTGACGGTCAGTATGATGCGTACGCCAGCGATGTCGCCCAACGGCGATCGCGTGGTGTTTCATGCGTTGGGCCACCTATATACGCAATCATTACCCGATGGCACGCCAAAGCGTTTAACCAGCGGTAAAGATTTTGAGTACGAGCCAAGCTTTAGCAAAGATGGTAAACGCCTTGTGTTTGTGACTCACAATGATGACGAGCAATCAAAGGTTAAGGTGATCAACTTAGCGACCCAGCGGGTGCGCGACATCACACCAGCGCCAGGCTTTTATCGCAACCCTAAGTTCAGCCCTGATGGGTCGAAGGTTGTGGTACATAAATCACGCGGTACCAATCTACTAGGTTATCAAAACACCCTAGATACCGGTCTTTATTGGATTCCGTCTAAGGGCGGCAAGATGAACCTGATTACACACAAGGGGCGAGAGCCTTGGTTCGATGCGTCAGGTAAAGGCATCTATTACCTAGCCGGTGGTGGTCTTGAAAAGACCTGGAACCACATCGAACTAGACGGCCGTCATCGCCGTACGTTGTTTAACCTTAAGTATATCAACCATATTGCCCCTAGCCCTGATGGCAAACAGGTTGCGTTTACAGAGCTGTATAACAGCTATGTAGCGCCGCTTCCGCAAGCAGGTAAGCCGATTACGCTGTCTAAAGACACTAAAGCGATACCAGTAACCAAGCTGTCATCGGTAGCAGGCAACTATCTAACCTGGGCAAATACTGATCTGCTTAGCTGGTCGATGGGTGCCACACTGTATTCGGCCAAAACCTCTGAGTTGGTGAAGGGCGAAGACGTTAAGGCAACTGAAACTAAGATTGCGTTAACGGCGAAGCCAGACACGCCTAAGGGTGTATTTGCGTTGACCAACGCACGCGTTGTAACCATGGCAGGTAAAACGATCGAAAACGGCACTGTGATTGTGCGCGACAATCGTATCGAAGCGGTTGGTGCTACCGACGATATGGATATTCCTCGCGGTGTTCGTGTGTTTGATATGACGGGCAAAACGATTGTGCCAGGCTTGATCGATGGTCACGCTCACGCAAACCATTTTCAAAGCGGCCCTTCAACCGCTGCTAACTGGGCGTACTATGCTAACTTGGCGATGGGTGTTACGACTATCCACGACCCATCAGCCACTAGTGAGTTCGTATTTTCGCAGGCTGAGCTAGTGCGTACTGGTCAAATGGTAGGCCCGCGTGTCTACTCAACAGGCACTATTTTGTACGGCGCTGATGGCGATTTTAGAGTGCAAATCAATAGCATCGACGACGCTCGTGACCATCTAAATCGCATGAAAGCTAACGGTGGTACCTCGGTTAAGAGCTATAACCAACCTCGCCGTAATCAGCGTCAGCAGATTAACCAAGCGGCTCGCGAAACCGACATGTTGGTAGTGATGGAGGGCGGTTCTACGTTCTACCATAACCTCAGCATGATCTTAGACGGCAGTACTGGTATTGAGCATAACCTGCCCGTAGCACCCTTGTATGATGACGTGATCGAGCTATGGAAGCGCACTGACGTAGGCTACACCCCAACACTGGTGGTTAGCTACGGTGGCCCATCGGGCGAGTACTACTGGTATCAGCACACCGATGTGTTCGACGTTAAGCCGTTTGCTAATTTCATTCCTCAGCCAATGCTAGACGAGCGTTCACGCCGTCGCTTGAAAATTCCTGAAGAAGAGTACTTTCACATCACCGTTGCAGAGTCTGCAAAGACATTGCTAGACGAAGGCGTGAATGTGATCTCGGGTGGCCACGGCCAGCAACAGGGCCTAGCACTGCACTGGGAGATGTGGATGATGGCACAGGGCGGTTTCACCCCTGAAGAAGCCTTGGCAACGGGTACGATCAACGCAGCTCGCCATCTAGGTCTAGACAAAGATTTAGGTTCGATCGAAGTGGGTAAGCTAGCTGACCTGTTAATCATCGACGGCAATCCGTTAGAAGACATTCGCCAAACCGCTAACACCCACATGGTGGTAGCTAACGGTCGTTTATACGAAACAGCCAGTATGGATGCGATTTACCCCAATGCGCAGAAGCGCCCAACCCTATGGTTTGAGCGCGAAGGTGCAATGATGTCGCCGGCTTATGTTGATTGGCATGAAATTTCGCATGCGATGACGTGCCCAGGGCATCATTGATGAGATGGCTATCCAATGTGGTAGCCATGGTTATTGGGCTACAAAGTGTTGTAGCCCAAGCCGATCAATGTGCCATTGGCGATAGCTATGCCGAACACTTTAAAGGGTTTTGGCTAGGCCAGAGCATCGCTAATTGGAGCGGTCTAGTTACCGAAATGGACAAGATAGGGCTCGAGCAATCGGGCCCTTTTTATACCCGCGATAATTGGGGTAAGGCTGATCATCCAAACATCTGGAGCGACCAACCTAGTGAACTGTCTGCCACAATCGATTGGGTATTGGTTGGGCCTGACGAAAGCTGGGGTAGCGATGATGACACCGATATCGAATATATCTATCAACACCTAATGGCGAGTTCTGATAGCGGGCGATTAACGGCGCAAGAAATCGCGAACGGTTGGCTTAAGCACATTTGGCCTGATGAAGAAAACTATCTTTGGGTATCAAATCAAACTGCCTACAACCTAATGCGTGAAGGTCTCTTGCCGCCAAACACTAGCAATGCTGATATCAATCCTCACGGTGAAATGATTGATGCGCAACTCACCACTGAAATATTTGGTCTGTACGCTCCTTGTAGCCCCGAGTTAGCAGTAGAAATCGCCCAGCTACCTATTCGTGTTTCAGCAAACGGGCAGGCAGTTGAGATTGCTAATTTCTACGTACGCATGCACTCGGTTGCGGTAGGTGCGCCAGGCGGCACAATTAAACAGCGCTTAAATGCGGCTGCTAAGTATGCACGATCGATGATGAACGATGGCTACGCAGCAGCGATGTACGATTTTGTATTGCAGCAATATGAGTCGGGGGCGAGTTGGGAGCAGGCGCGCGATGCAGTTTATCAGCGTTATCAGCTAGAGGCGAACGATGGCTATGATATGCGCACAGCCGATTGTGGCGGTTGTTTTGCTGCCGGCATCAATTATGCGGCAAGCTTGGTTAGTTTGTTTTATGGAGAGGGCGATTATAAAGAAACCGTTAAGATCGCTATTTTGGCGGGTTGGGATTCTGATAACCCTGCCGCCACCTGGGGCGGTTTGATCGGCTTTTTAATGGGCGACGAACAGATGCGAGCGCAGTTTGATCAGCCATTAAGTGACCGCTTTAATATTCATCGTACTCGACAGAATTTTAAGCAGGGGGTCGATACCTTCGCACGCATGGCAAACGAAGGTACCGCTATAGCCAGAAAGGTTACTGCAAACGCTGCCAACTGATTTGAACATCACCTTCGTCTGCCGCAAAGTAGGCCGACTCACCAGTGATGGTTACAGAGGCCTGCATGGTGCGCGCAGTGATGCTTGCCAATTGCTCAATTGCCGTGTGATCAAATTGGTAGATCTCGACATCAAACTCATGCGCTTTATTTTTGATTTGTTGCCACCAGGTATCGGCTTTACTATTAAACGCGTACACCTTGGTCGAGCGGCTCATACGTGCCGAACGCTTGAGGCGATCAAGTGAGGGCTCGCCCACGTCGACCCATAAGGCGATGGTTTCGTCATAGTCTTTTAGCCAAATGTCTGCGTCGTCTGGTTCGCAAAGGCCTTTGGTAAATTCTAGGCGCTCGTCAGCGTTTAACGTAAAGGCCAGTACTCGGGCCATCATGCGCTCGACCGTTTCAGAAGGGTGCTGCGCTACCGTCAGGTTAATGCTGTCGTAATGGTCGGTATCTAAGTTTGCGATATGAATGCCAAACTTATAGATCGTCGGTTTAAGTGCCACGATTTGAATCCAATAAATGAAAAAAGCGAATACTATACCTATTCTATGGTTAATCAACCCTATAGACATAACGAGGTAAAATGATGGGGGGCAAAAAAATGCGCTATTTAGCCGCAGCCATAGTCTTTTCTTTAAGTACAACACCGCTCGCTTTTGCAGATGTTCGTACATTGTTACAAGCAGAGTTTGATGCAGGCATGCAGGTTGTGTCGAAGGGTATAGTGTCAGAAAGCTTTGTTGAGCATGTTTATGCTGAGAATGGCTACGAACTTATGTGGGCTAGTTATGGTCACGTACCCAGGTTGCTAGATACGCTTGCCGACAGCAAATATGAAGGCTTGAACCCAGTCGATTATCATGTGCCTACTCTGCGGTTGTTACACAATGATATTCAGCTAGGTATGGCATCGGCAAGGCAGGTGCAACAGTTTGATGTGCTGCTAACCGATGCCGTATTAACCTACGCGAAGCATCTGCTTAGAGGTAAGGTTGATCCAAAAACATTGTCTAATGACTGGGACTACAACCGACGTGAGATCGAGCGAGCTACCGCTACCGTGGCGTTAGACAAGCATATAAAAGCTGGCACTGTATCGCGGGGTTTACGTAACTTGCGAACAGAATTTGATAACTATAAAGCCCTTAAAAAAGCACTTCGCGAATTTTTAGCTCTGGCTGAAAGGGGCGAGTTTGTACCTGTAAATGTAGAGCCAAATCAACTAAGAGCTGGTACAAGGCATGCGGCGGTTGGGCAACTTGCCCAGCGACTGGTCGATGTGGGTGACTTAAGCGCGAGTGATATACCAGAAGGCGACCTGTTTTCGTCGGCAATTTTTGATGCCGTTGTGCAATATCAAAAGCGCCATCAATTGGCTGCAACAGGCATTATTAATAAACAGACTCTTGAGCAAATCAATACACCCTACAAGCAGCGTGTTAATCAGATTCGGGCTAATCTTGAACGCGCTAGATGGATCGAGAAACAACAAGCGCCTGAATTGATTATCGTCAACGTACCGGGCTATAAACTTTACTACTACAAAGACGGAAAGGAGATATGGCGTACTCCTGTTGTAGTTGGGGCTGATCAATCTCGTACACCTATTTTTACTCGCCAACTACGCTACTTAGAATTTAACCCAACATGGACGGTGCCTAGGTCAAAGATTCCTTCAATTATTGAGGCGACCCAAAAAGATTATCGCTATTTTAGTGATAGGCGGTTCTATCTTGTCGATAACAAGGGTAAGCGTGTAGAAGGTGATCAGGTTGACTGGTCAAAGCTGTCTAAGAATTACTTTCCGTATTGGATCGTTCAAGAGCCTTGGGAAAATAATTCGTTGGGTCAGGTAAAGTTTATGTTTCCTAACGAGCATGCCGTGTATCTGCATGACACACCCGCTAAGGGGTTATTCAAGATAGAAGAGCGGGCGTTTTCTTATGGGTGTATTCGCGTCGACCAACCAATGAAATTGGCCGAGGTGATCTTAGGTAGCCAGGGGTACAATCAAAGCAAGATCAGCGACGTACTCGCTAACGCTAAACCGACGCGCGTCAATGTAGATAGGCAGATTCAAGTACTGTTAATGTACTGGACCGCGTTACACATTGACGGTGAGAACTATTTTTACCCTGATATCTATGGCCGAGATCAGCCATTGATAGACGCGTTATTGGCGCCGATTCAATAGCGCCTATTGAATCTTGGTGGTTCGAAGGCTTTCTTTGATCTGCATCAGCTGCTCGTCAAACTCTTGGCCTTTGTTAAGGGCGAGACGAGTAATCAATATGTCTGCGATCGACAGTACCACGGTACGCGTTGCCATCGGTACGAAACGGGTCGTGTCTTCTAGTTCTGCGCCCGAGTTAAGGGCGAGGTCAGAATGACGGGCTAGTGGTGAACCAGGGGCCGTAATAGACAGCACTTTGGCGCCCGCTGCTTTGGCGATCTTGGCAGAGTCGACAGTCGTTTCAGTACAGCCGGTAAATGAGATCATGATAAACAAGGTATCTTCGTTTGCTGCCGCAGCAACCATACGCTGTTTGATACTGTCTTCGTAGGCGATTACAGGGGTACCAAAACGAAACAGCTTGTGCTGCATGTCGTGCGCAATCGATGCCGATGCACCTAAGCCAAATACGTTGATCAACTTTGCTTCGCCAAGCATTTTGGCACCGTCTTCAACCTGCGCTAATGACAGGTGGCGGCGAACGAAATCAAGCGCCTGACCTGTAGCAGTTAATAGCTTATCAATAATCTGCGCACTATCATCGTCGGCGTCTACACTAGGAGACATGTGCGATGATTCGCGCGTTAAGCTTTGCGCTAGCTTTACTTTGAAGGCAGGAAAGCTTGAGCAGCCCATAGTCTTAGCGAATCTAGATACGCTAGGGTCACTGACGGCAGCCTTTTTGGCTAAGACGGCTGTGGCCATATGCACAACCGACTCAGGGTCTTCAAGTATCACAGTGGCTAGCTTTTGCTCGGTTTTGCTAAAGCTGCTCATTTGGCTTTGTATTTGATGAAGCATTTTTATCATGAGTCGAACCCTGTGATTAACGCGTACATTCTACGCTTAAGATCACTGGGTTCAAAATTATTTAACAAATTATCTACAATATGTAATTGAATTATCTCATCAATTGTAATTTAATTACAAGTGGATATTGAATTTAATAACGAATGAGGTTCGCTGATGACCACCCGCATCGCAATTAACGGATTTGGCCGTATCGGTCGCAACGTGTTACGTGCTCTTTACGAGCGTAGTGATTTAGATAATTTAGAGATCGTTGCCGTTAACGACCTGGGTAAGCCAGAGTTATTGGCTCATCTACTAAAATATGACTCAGTACACGGCCAGTTTGGCGAGTCGGTTGATGTGGTTGATGGCGCAATGGTGGTTGGTGGCAAGACGATTGCTCTTTCTGCCGTAGCAGACCCTTCTGTTTTGCCTTGGCGTGCGCTTGGCGTAGACATCGTGTTCGAATGTACGGGGCGCTACACAGAGAAGAGCGCTGCGATGGCCCATATCACAGCAGGTGCAAAGCGTGTACTAGTATCAGCTCCGGCTACCAACGCTGATTTAACCGTTGTTTACGGTGTCAATGACGAGCTATTGTCGGCAGATCACATGGTTGTGTCTAATGCGTCATGTACAACAAACTGTTTGGCTCCTATGGCCAAAGCGTTAAATGACGCGATCGGTATTGAGCAGGGTTCAATGACGACCGTGCACGCCTACACCAATGATCAAAACGTAGCAGACGCCTATCATAGCGATCTTTACCGCGCTCGCGCTGCAGGCTTGTCGATGATTCCAACTAAGACTGGTGCAGCCGCTGCAGTTGGCTTGGTATTACCCGAATTAGCCGGCAAATTAGATGGTATGGCGGTGCGTGTACCTACCGCGAATGTTAGCTTGGTAGACCTACACTTCTTACCGTCGCGCGAGACATCGATCGAAGAGATTAACGCAGTTATCAAAGCGGCGGCAGAAGGACCTATGAAGGGCGTGCTAGATATCAATAATCTACCCTTGGTGTCTGCTGATTTTAATCACAACCCTGCATCAAGCACCTTTGACGCTACACAAACACGTGTTGAGGGCAAAATGGCTAAGGTGATGTCTTGGTACGACAATGAGTGGGGTTTTTCTAACCGCATGCTTGACGTGGCTGCTAAATGGGGCGCGATGCTATAGAGGCTGATCAGCTATGAAAGAGCGCAGTGGTTGCACTGCGCTCAACCCAATATACTCGGCTAATCTATTTAAACTTGTCGAACATTGCCAAGGCGCCAATGGTCATGGCTTCAACACCTTTCTTAATTGCTAATTCGTGCTCAATCTTAAACTGCGGCGTGTGATGATCAGGTACATCACCGACGGCTAAACGTTCGGGCGCGGTACCACCGACTTCAAAATAGACACTCGGAATCACCGGGTTCACGTTGACCATATCCGGAAAGTCTTCAGCTCCCATATCTGACTGATACCAAGCAATCATCGCGTCAGGCCCCATTTTATCTTTGATCGCCGATCTAAATACGTCTACAAGCTCAGGGGTATTGGTGGTCGTAGGCGAGCCTACACCTAAGCGTTCAACAATCGGTAGTAGGTCATCGGGCACACCAGCGGCTTTTGCAGTATTGATACTGACGCGTTTGATGGCAGCTAGTAGCTTGTTGCGCGTGTCTTCAGAATTGGCACGAATAGTTAGCGACAGGTCGGCGTACTCGGCCAAAATGTTGGGTGCGGTACCTGCGTTGAATGTGCCCACAGTGATTAGGGCTGGTTCTATTGGCGAGATCTCGCGTGTCACGATGGTTTGTAGCGCATTCACAATCTGGCTACCAACAACGATAGGGTCATTGCCCAGGTGTGGGGATGCACCGTGAGCACCAACACCACGTACTCTGATGTTTACTGTGTCGGCACTAGAGTACATGATTGTGTCATTCACGATGATCTTGCCGGCTGGGTATTTACCGATCACGTGTAACGCTAACGCGGCATCAGGGTGGCCAACTTTATCGTATAGCCCATCTTCGACCATCAAGCGGGCGCCGCCAATCATCTCTTCGTCAGGTTGGCCTACCAGTATTAGCGTGCCTTGCCATTGATCTTTTAAGCGAACCATTTGCTCGGCCACACCGACTAAGCCAGTAATATGCATGTCATGACCACAAGCGTGCATTACCGGCATCTCTTCACCGTCTAAATTGACCTGCATCTGTTTAGAAGCAAAGCTTAACCCCGAGGCCTCTTTAATCGGTAGGGCGTCCATATCGGCGCGAACTAAAATCGTGGGGCCTTTGCCGTTTTTCATTACGGCCGCCAACCCGGTAATACCGATATCGCGGTGTACCTCGTAGCCAAGCGCCTCTAGCTCGTCACCCAAACGTTTGGCTGTTTTGAACTCTTGTCGAGATAGTTCAGGATACTGATGAAAATGCTTATACAGAGATTCAAGTCTAGGATAGGCTTTGTCGATCTCGGTGCTTAGGTCTTGTGCCTGCGCGCTTAGCGCGATTAAGCAGGCTGCGGTAAGGATAGGGCGAAACATGATAGGTATTCCGTTATTGTTATTGCACGCAATATATCATGGATTCAAAAATGGCACCCCCACCAGGAATCGAACCTAGAACTATCCCTTAGGAGGGGACTGTTATATCCATTTAACTACGGGGGCGTAGGCCGCGATTTTAACGCTCGTTTAATGCAGAATCAACGACTTAGCCTGTATTGGCTATGATTAGCGTGCGCCCATATTTCGCAGCACCGTGCGCTGAAGTGCCGCCAGTATTTGATTTAAGGCGGCGTTCTCGGGCCCCGCATGCACAAATTGAAATCCCACTAGGGTAGTGTCTTTTTCTCGAGACTTACGGCTAGATACAGGTCGAGCAATTAATTCAATCGGGGGGTTGTCGTCAATCTCGATGACACAGGTTGTTGCACGATCGGGGCCGTGCTCTTCGTAGCGATCAAAGGGCATACCAAGGCTAACCAAGCAGCCACCGCTTGAGATATCACCGATGCGACCAGAGAATATGAGATTGCCTTCGCCCCAGAACGTAGCACGGCTTTCAATTTTTTGTGGTATGTCGATACGGTAGCTTGCTCTTGCCTGGGGTTTGGTTAGCTTGTCGGGGATATCGACTTTGATTAGATTTTCATTTTCGTCGGTGTAAAGACGGGTGTCGAAAAAAAGTGGGCGTTTATCTACGATCACTTTACCCTGTGCTTTCCCTACAAGACCTTCAACGTTGCCCTTTTCACACACGATGCATTGTTCGGGCCTAAATTCGACCGCGCGCACCACAATAAAATCCCCACCAGCCTCTGGTTTAAGGGCAAATTTGGTATGTCGTTTAGCCATAGCCGCAAATAGCTTGGCTACCTTATCAGCATCTTCAATTACAGGAACTTGCGATGTATTTGACATGCTTCACGCTCGCTTAGACTCACAGTCTAGAGGATTGAGCCGCGGGTTCGGGTTGGGTTCGCCCTTGTTGGTCGTAGGTCAGTGGTGTGTTTGATTGACCATTTAGTAGTGCGTATAGCGTGGCAACACGTTGTTGTGTGCTAGCAGCCAACATTTGATTGGTTTGATTTTGCCGAGCCACGGCACGGCGTAAATCGTGGTAGCGATTAAATTGTACGCTAGGGCTTACGGCCTGTACTTGTTTGACTAAGGTGACCCAATTACGCGCATTACCCATTTGCGCAAGTTCAGCCCGTTGCTGTTCAAACGCGCTTAATTGATTGATTAGCGGCATCTTTTGTTCGACTAGGCGGTTGACCGTTTCAAACTCAAGTGCTTCTATCGCTTTACGCTCTTGATCTAACAGCTGGTAAAGTTCTTCTAGCAACGGAATATCTGAATTTACAAGCTGTTCTACGCTGTAGTGTAGGGTTTCAGTCTGAGTCATTTCTGCAGCTCCTGTAACAGCGTCTCATGCTGGATCAGCTTTTCAGCAATCTGTTTTGCATCTATCTGATAGCGACCCTCAGCTATCTCTTGCTTGATCGCGCTCAGATCGCGTTGATGTTCGCTCTTTGCTGCGCCGGTGTTGCTTGTTTCTAGAATGGCTTCGGCCGCGGGGCTAAGACTGACGCGATCAGTTGCATCGTCAACACCGCCAGATGCACCGCTAGGCGCAGCGGTGCGTGTCTTTGGGTCAACCTTTACAGGGCGTTGGTCTGCTCCTTTTCGGTTGAGATTGTCAGGGCCGTTGATCATACCTAAATCATTGCGCATTCTTTGGTCTCATTGGGTTATCGGCCAAGGGTTCAATAACTTTAGCAATAATTTACTTATTTGCTATTGTTCCCATTCGTTTGGTTCTGCTATTGACAGCAACTGTTTGATTGTCAACAACAACACCCTGCAAGATGCGTTGTGAGTGGGTGATCTTAACGCTAACGCTTTCGCCTACTCGCCCATCTTGCATCGCGGTCGCCATCATCGTTGCTTCGATCTTGCCAAATTGCGCAATCAACGAGATGCGCTGGCCCCGCTTTATAGCAATAGGGTCTTCTAGATCAGATAACCGTAATGCTGTAGAGGCTGATACTAACCGCTTAGTTTGTTTGCCATGCCAGTCCTCTTGTCGGGCAACCATGTTGTGGGGAGCATCGCTGGCTTTGATAAGTACGGGTGAGAGACGGTTTTTGTTTAATGGCGTGCCGCGAGCGATAGCCTCGTTGGCTTGCCAGCTGATCAGTTCATAGTCGGTAACAACCGGCACAACAATAGATGCTTTACTATCGCATTGTATTTGAACTAGACCACGACCTGGCCACTTAATACTTTGTGGGCTATCAATGCTGTCTACGTTTAGACATTGTCGATCAAATAACGTCTGATAGTTGCGATTTAGCTGTACCGAAGGGTTCTTGGCATGGGTAGGAGCCTGATTTAGCAGGTATGCTGTTATAACGTCGCCATAAGAACTCGCCAGACCTACCTGGGGCAGTAAAAATATCACAACAAGTGAACTTGCGCTGAACTTCATTGGCTATCCTTTAATAAAGCTATACACCAAAATCTAGAGGCAATATATGTGCCGTATAAGGATATCGAATGGTTGAGTGGATTGAGTCGGTAGATCAGCGCACACAGTTGGTAGGGCAAAACCGCCTAGAACTGCTGCTGTTTCGCTTGTCGGGTAAACAGCTTTACGGCATCAACGTATTCAAAGTACGCGAAGTGATAATGTGCCCACAGATTCGTAAAGTCGCGTCAGGTCATGGGGCACTTGTGGGGCTAGCACCAATTAGAGACCAAACTCAGGTGATTGTAGATATAGGGCATGCTATGGGCATGGAGCCGATGAGTATGGACGAGCGCAAATACGTCATCATTACCGAGTACAACGGCTCAATGCAGGGATTCTTAGTAAGTGATGTTGAGCGCATCGTTAATCTGAATTGGGAAAACGTGCTACCGCCGCCCGATACAGCGGGCTGTGATAATTATTTAACTGCTATTACGCACGACAATAATAGGCTCGTCGAGATTGTTGATGTTGAAAAGGTTCTAGTCGAAATTACCCCTGCGGGCCCTGAATATAACTATGACGGCGAGTCTGTGTCAGATGAGTACAATGACGTTAAGATCATGATTGTCGACGATTCAATTGTCGCACGTAAGCAAGTAAAGCAGGTAGTTGAAAGCATTGGTGGTACCACCGAGTTGTTTACGACAGGCCGCGAGGCATTAGATCACCTTAAAGCACTTGTCGCTGAGGGTAAAAGACCTAGCGATGAATACATGATGATTATTTCAGATATCGAAATGCCAGAAATGGACGGCTACACCTTTACCACCGAAGTACGTAGTAATCCCGCCATGGATGATACCTACATTATCTTACACACCTCGTTGAGCGGGGTCTTTAATAAAGCGATGGTTGAGAAAGTAGAGGCTAATCACTTTATTTCGAAATTTGACCCAGAAATATTGGTTGAGGCGGTAAAAAACCGTATCGCTCAGGTCGACACCGCCGAATAGGCGCTTTGGCACAGTGTTTGCCTCATGACAGTTGAGATCGCTGTCAGACGAGGCAAACCATGCTCTCTTTTGAAAACATACTAGGTGTTCACGAACGGGCTATGCAGGTGCGTACTAAACGTGCGCAGATGTTGTCTTCGAACCTAGCCAATATCGACACCCCTAACTATAAAGCGCGTGATATTCGTTTTAAAGATGCCTATAACGAGCTACACAAAGGGCGTTACAGTACTCGCCATGCGCTCGACAAAACCCATTCATTGCATCTAGATTCGTCGATTTCTGTTTCTGACCATAGCATTTTGTATAGAACGCCTATGCAGCGATCAATCGACGGTAACACCGTTGAGCAGCAAGTAGAGATTGCTGAATTCTTAGATAACGCCATGCACATGCAAGCCACTATTGATTTTATTGGCGGTAAGTTCAGATCACTTAAGACAGTGATTAAGGGCGAATAACCATGGCACTAGAAACCATCTTTAAAGTAGCTAGTACGGGTATGACGGCTCAGAGTATTCGATTGAATACCACAGCAAGTAATTTGGCTAATGCCCAAACAGTGTCGGGTACGGCCGAAGAAGCCTATCGAGCAAGGCATCCAATTTTTAGTACACACAAATCCTTCGCTAATACGCTGCATGAGCATTATGCCAAGGGTGTACGTGTCGATTCGATTACCCACAGCAGCTTAGAGGCAGAAGCCAGATATGAGCCTGGTCACTCAATGGCTAATGAAGACGGCTATGTGTTCTATCCCAACGTAAATACGGTCGAAGAAATGGCGAACATGATGTCGGCATCGCGTGCCTTCGAAGTAAACGCTGAGGTGATATCAACAACGAAGAAGTTGATGGAATCAGTATTGAGTATCGGACGGTAATGACAGATGAATGAAATCAACGGATTCTCAAGTGTTCTGCAAGATCTATCCATCGATAATCGCAAGCAAGAACAAGCCGAAGAGCTAGGTCAAAGTCAGTTTTTAGAATTGATGATCGCGCAGCTAGAGAACCAAGACCCGTTAAGCCCCCAAGAGAATGGCGAGTTTATAGCGCAGTTAGCGCAGTTCAGTACAGTAGAAGGAATCGACAAGCTTAATGCGTCATTTGAAAGCTTTTCAGATTCTATGACATCGAATCAAGCGCTTCAGGCATCGACGTTGGTGGGCAAGCAGGTTGCCATAGACGGCGATACCTCGCTTTTAACTAACGGCGGAATCGTCAGTGGCATGATTGACGTACCACAGGCTGTCGGTGATTTGACGCTAGGTATCTACAACTCTGATGGTCAGTTGGTATCACAGGTGCCCATGGGGCCCGCGCTAGGGGGCGAAACCCGATTTAGATGGGACGGCCTGCATATGGAGGTCAATGATTCTCCTATCAGTTGGCCCGATCAAGGCGATGAATTTTTGCCTCCTGATCAATATACATTTAGGGCAATGGGCACCATAAATGGTGTCGCCGAACAGTTTCAAACTGCGCTAAGCGCAAACGTAAATAGCGTATCGCTGGGTGCCGGCGGTATCACTCTTAACCTAGCTGGCATCGGCAGCGTAAGCATGCAAGATGTTCGTCAAATATCTGAGTAGTAGAGGTAGCAAATGTCTTTTAACACTGCACTTATAGGCCTAAAAGCCGCAGCGATTGACTTGCAGGTAACCGGTAACAATATTGCAAACGCAAGTACCGTTGGATTTAAACGAAGCCGAGCTGAGTTTGGTGATGTCTACGCTCAAACGACATTGGGTTTAGCCAGTTCAACGCCGGGTAGTGGCGTAATCGTGCAAGAGATTGCTCAGCAGTTTCAGCAGGGTAGCGTGACCTTCACTGACAATAGTTTAGATCTAGCAATCACAGGTAACGGGTTCTTTATCGTCAGTAATCAGGGCGAGCCGCAATACACTCGTGCCGGGACCTTTGGGTTAGATCAAGATGGTTTCATCGTCAGTAATAGTAATGCGCGCCTACAGGGCTTCATTGCTGACGACTTAGGAAACGTCGGCGGGGTGCTAGGTGATCTGCAGGTGGTTCAATCAGTACAACAGCCTCGCCAAACTACAATGGTTGAAATGAGTCTTAACCTTGATGCGTCAGAACCGGTATTGTCTCGTATCGGCACTACCTTCTCTAGCTTAGGTGCTGCAATAGGGGTGCCTCAGGTTGGGTTAGCTGATCCTACTACCACGTCTTGGTCGTCGGTTGGCGTACCTAGAGCCTTGGGCAATGCTGCGATGGTGACTGCAGATGATGTTATTGCTTATGGTGGCGGTTTAACTATTAATGATGCAAGTGACAACAACGAGCTGCAGGTAACCCTTGGCGGAACCACCACGACCTTAACCATTGCTGACGGAACCTATACAAACGACACAGAGCTAGCCTCTGCGATCAATTATGCGATTGTGTCGGCAGGTCTAGGTAATCAGCTTGCCGTGTCAGTAAACGGCGCAAATCAGTTAGAGTTTGAGACACAGGGGTTGTCTAGTGTAGATGGCACTGCACTGAGTATAGCGACCGTAGATGATACGTTCACCGATTTAGGATGGAATACATTCACTACAGTTGCACCATCGACAGGCGCAGAAATCGCACACCCAGCAGGCTTTGATTTTCAGAGCGTAGATGGCAGTGGTTACACTATTGAGTCGGCTGCTGGAGCAGCGCTAGCGACTGGAATTATAGCGAGCGATGCGGGTACACAAAGCGAGCTGGGAGGTAGCGTGGTATTAGGCTTCCCCTTAGATGATCTAAACGCGCCTAATGGTACCTACGATTTTAGCGGCGCAAACGGTTTCTCATTCACGCTTTTTTCAGGCGCGACATCAGACACCTATACCGTTAATACCGATCTTGAAACCTTTAACCAAGCAGCATTACTCAACTACATCAATACCACGTTGATAGCAGGTTCCAACTTAGATGGTGTACTTACCGCTGTCGATAATGGTATGGGGGGCATTGCTTTCAGAAATGACAACCCCGGCAATGAACGAATTTATGTAAGCAGCGCAACGACGAGCGCGGGCACCGGCGATTCGGTGACAACGGTTTTCGGTGTAAGTGTTGGCTATGCGGCGGGTGATGAAGGCAACCCAGTGGTTCAGGGCAACAACGAGTTCGCCATCGAACTAACCGGTACCTACAACGTGGGCCCGATAACCTTAACTTTAAATGAAAACAAAACGTACAACGACATGGCAGATGTCGCTGACGAGATTCAAGACCTAATTGACGCCGAGCCCTTGTTGGCTGGGCGAATTGAAGCCTCTGCCATCGGCAGTCGTATTCGCCTAATGCATGATTTAGCGTCGACTGGTGAACAAATATTAATTACTGATATACCTGGCAATACCGGTGGCACCAATCTAGGGTTAGTGGCCCCCAATATCGTTGATCTGGGTTCGGCCCCTGAAACGCGAAATGCAGAATTTCGTATTACCATGAGCAACTCTGATAATGAGCTAAACAACGGTTCAATTATTATTTCACTTGATCGTAACATCACCAGCGTTACCGATTTAGCTGACGAGATAAATAGCCAGATCAATACCGCCGCTGAGCCCATTGGCGTACAGGCCGTGGCTACCCTTAATTCTGATGGTAACTATCAGTTAGAGTTTGTCGCGATTGACGAGGGCGAAGGATCGGTTATTTCGGTCGACGCGGTGCGCGCGGTGGGTACAGCCATTAGCGATGAGCAAGTATTTTCGTATTTGCAGTTTGATGAAGATCAGCAATCGATTGCTGGCATCGCTGCAGTAGACAATGGATATCCAGCCCAGAGCGTAGAAATTGTCGACTCTGAAGGGAATGAGGCGGTCTATGTATCACCCGAAGGTGCAACCGCAGCAGAAACCGCTTCGGCGTTAAGCCGTTACAGTGGTATTTCGGCAACGGCGACTACCACCGCGGTGATTCCGTCGTTAGGCTACGAAAATAACTCTGGTGATTTGGTAATCTCGTTAAATGGTGTCGATTTAGTTGCAGACTCTTTAGACGCCTTAGTGCTAGAGATAAATGATTTATCGGCGACTAGTTTGATCGGCTTTAGCGCGGTTCAAGATGCGGCCTCGGGTGACGTAACCATTACTCATCAAACAGGCCAAGATATTGCGATCACCATCGACTCGACAAATACCAGTGACGCGCTGACCATTCAGGGGCCCGATGCGGCCGACGAGATTCAATTGAGTATGTTAGGCGGCGATCGTTCTGCCGTAGTCGGTGGCACCTTAGACTTTGTTCTAGACGAGGGCGTAAGTATTAGTAATCCTACGCCAGTAATTACCGGGCTATTTGGCCGATTAGATGATACTGCTTTCACCCCGTTCGAACTAAACGGCTTTGATCCTAACGATCAAGGCACATACAACCACTCTACGTCGCTAGAGATCTATGACAGTGCAGGTGTACCGCACATTATGACGCAGTATTTTGTTAAAGATCGGTACGACCCTACAGACCCACTACTGCCAGCTAATGCCTGGACAATGTACGTGCAAATTGATGGGCAGAACGTAGGTGATCCTGATCCTAATTTACCACCACCACAAAACGCCGAACCGACGATGGCGAGTTTTGCTCTGCGCTTTGATGCCGATGGGTCACTAAATGCAGATCAATCTGACGAGATCCTAATATCTAATTGGACGCCGCTCGATGCTGATGGCAACCCCAGCGGCGCGTTGGCCGGCCAACCTGTGTTAGATGGCGGTATATTGCCGATTCCCCAGCCACCTATTAGCTCTAACTTCGGTATTTTGTTTAATGATTCAACTCAGTTCGGCGCGGCTTTCTCGATTAATGATGTCGATCAAGATGGCTTTACTACGGGGCGGTTATCTTCGGTTGATATAGACGCCGAAGGCATCATGTTTGCGCGATTTACTAATGGTCAGTCTCAGATACTAGGTCAGCTCGCACTAGCAGGATTTAACAATGTTCAAGGTATGGAGGCTGTAGGCGACACGGCTTGGGTCGAAACCTTTGACTCGGGCGAACCGATTATCGGTGCAGCGGGTACCTCGGCGTTAGGTAACATCAATGCCGGTGCGCTAGAGGAGTCTAACGTTGATCTATCGGCGCAGTTGGTGCGGTTGATCATTGCTCAGCGCAATTTTCAGGCTAACGCTAAAACAATCGAAACTGCCAACCAAATAACGCAGTCGATTCTAAATATTTAGGTAACGTATGGATAAGGGGCTTTATGTAGCAATGACCGGCGCGCGCGAAGCGATGCTAGCGCAGTCGGTGCATTCAAATAATCTCGCCAATGCGTCTACCATCGGTTTTAAGGCCTTCTATAACGACGCGGTAAATCATTCCATAAAGGCAGATCATGGGCACGATACGCGCAGCTACGCAATGGGCGCAAACCTTTCTGTCGACTTTACTCAAGGTGTGATGGATCAAACAGGTAACGATCTTGATGTAGCAATTGCGGGCGAGGGATTTTTAGTCGTGCAAACACCTAACTTTGAGCAAAAGCTTTCAAGAGCTGGCGCGATGCAGTTAACCCCTGAGGGATTATTAGTGGATGCAAGAGGCAACCCTGTATTAGGCGACGGTGGGCCAATTGTGATTCCAGAATACGAACGTTTGACCATTGGGCGAGATGGCACCATTACTATTCAGCCTGCTGGTGCCGACGTCAATGAAACTGCCATCGTTGGTCAGTTAATGCGTGTTAACCCGCCAGTAGGGCAGATGACCCGCGAACCTGACGGATACTTTGTGGCGCCCGGAGGATTGCCGCCCATTGACGACAATGTTGAAGTGGTGTCGGGTATGGTTGAGGGTTCTAACACCAATGTAGTGATGGAATTTACCAAGATTCTCAGTTTGGGGCGCCAGTACGAGCTGCAAGTAAAATTGATGAAAGAATCGCGCGACCAATCTGAAAAGACGGCACGGCTATTGCAGTTGTCCTAATAAGCATTACACGCAGCTGCATAGTTAAGGAGTCAACATGCATTCAGCGCTGTTTATTAGCAAGACAGGATTAGCCGCACAGGATCGACAGCTAACCACGCTTTCAAACAATCTAGCCAATGCGTCAACAGTTGGATTTAAGCGCGATCGCGCTATCTTTGAAGATCTTCTTTACCAAATTAAGCGCCAGCCCGGTGCGCAATCTACACAGAACACTTTGCTGCCTTCAGGGTTACAGCTTGGCAGTGGCGTTAGGGTAGTGGGTACGCAAAAAGAGTTTACTACCGGTGCATTGCAAGTAACCGATCAGTCACTGGATATTGCTATTAACGGGCGCGGATTTTTTCAAATTCAAACAGCAAACGGTGATGTGCGCTATACCCGCAACGGCCAATTTCAATTAAACCAAGATAACCGAGTGGTTGATGTTAATGGCTTCGAATTGCAGCCAGCTATTGATCTACCGGCGGGCACCGATCGTATCACCATTGGTAAAGACGGCGTAGTGTCGGCACATATCGCGGGCGAAGTCGACGAGGTACAGCTGGGTACCATTACTTTGGTCGACTTTGTGAACCCTTCGGGGCTACAAGCACTGGGAAGTAACTTGTTTGCCGAAACACCTGGGTCAGGAGCGCCTATCGAAGCGATTCCGGGCAACGATGGTGTTGGCTTTTTAGAGCAGGGCATGCTTGAGGCATCTAACGTCGATGTGGTGAAAGAAATGGTTGATCTAATTACAACTCAGCGAGTGTATGAACTGAACTCGAAAGTTGTGTCAGCAGCCGATGAGATGCTGCGCTTTATTGCTCAAAACGTATAGGTGGTAGCTATGTTTAAGGCATTGATTGTATGCGTAATATTGATCATTTCTGGGTGTGTGATTCCGCCACCAGAACAAGCAGATACGATGGATTACGCGCCTGCGATTCCTGTGCCTGAACAGCCCGATGTTTATTCGGCGGGCAGCATCTATGTGGCTAATCGCTCGGTCGATCTGTTTCATGATCGTACCGCCTATCGCATTGGCGATATACTCACGATTAATCTAAGCGAACGCACTCGTTCTAGTAAAGATCAATCAACAGAGATTTCGAAATCTAGTTCGAACAATCTAGATGCTCCCACGTTGTTAGGAACAGTGCCTACATTAAACGGTAACGAGATAAGCATTGATACTGCACAAGACCGAAACTTTTCAGGCGAAGGGTCAAGCGATCAAAGCAATGCGCTCTCCGGGGTGATAACGGTGAGCGTGGTCGACGTAATGCCTAATGGTGTAATGAAGGTCAGAGGCGAAAAATGGTTAACCTTAAATCAGGGTGATGAATATATTAGGTTAACCGGTTTAGTACGTATCGAAGATGTCAGCGCTGATAACTCAGTCAATTCGAGCCGCGTTGCTAATGCTCGTATCACATACACCGGCAAAGGGGTTCATGATCAAGCAAACAGAACAGGTTGGTTAGATCAATTCTTTAGTTCTGAATGGTGGCCCTTATGAAGCTAGTCGGGCTAGTTTTAATAGTACTTGCTGCCTGTTTGGGAACATCTCAAGCAGGCGCTGATCGTTTAAAAGACGTTGCAAATATCGAAGGCGTTAGGCCCAACCAGTTAGTGGGTTATGGTTTAGTTGTTGGCCTAGATGGAACGGGCGATCAAACTACCCAAACGCCGTTTACCGTGCAAAGTTTTATAAACATGATGCAAGAGTTTGGTATCGATTTACCCCCGGGCACTCGCTTGCAGATGAAAAACATTGCAGCGGTTGCTGTGCATGCAGAACTGCCGGCTTTTGCCAAGCCAGGGCAGGCGTTAGATATAACCGTATCAAGTCTAGGTAACGCAAAAAGCTTGCGAGGCGGATCGCTACTGATGACTCCTTTAAAAGGAGCTGACGGGCGAATCTATGCACTCGCGCAAGGTAATCTAGTAGTGGGTGGTTTTGGCGCTGAAGGTAATGATGGCTCGCGCATTAGCGTGAACATCAAAAGTGTTGGCACGATTCCTTCGGGAGCCCGTGTAGAACGGGCAGCACCGTCAGAATTTGGGCAGCCGGGCCGTCTTGTTTTTAATCTAAAGCAGGGCGACTTTACGACAGCGCAGCGGGTTGCTCGAAGTATTGATAGAGCACTTAGAATCGCTGCTGTAAACACCGATATGTCGATGAGTGCAAAGCAAGTGATTAACCAGTCAGGGCCCAGGCGTTTGGCAAGAGCTATCGACTCTACGTCGATAGAGGTAGATGCGCCGATTAGCCCCCATGATCGCGTTAGCTTTATCGCATTGCTCGAGAATTTAGAAGTCGAACGAGGTGAGGCGCCTGCACGTGTTGTGATCAACAGCCGTACCGGCACTATTGTCGTTGGCGCCTCAGTGCGCATTAGGCCTGTTGCCGTTACGCACGGCTCACTAACAGTCACCGTTAGCGAAAACCAACAGGCGACACCGGGTGCTCCGTTTGGAGACAACGAAACGGTGATTACTGAGCAGAGCGATGTAAGTGTTGAGCAATCAAATTCGCCAATGTTTGAACTAAGGCCTGGGCCTAGTTTGGGTGAAATTGTTCAAGCAATTAACGAGGTAGGTGCAGCGCCAGGCGATTTAATGGCGATTCTAGAGGCAATGAAACAAGCTGGTGCACTGAACGCTGAGATTGTGGTGATATAGATGCAAGTTGATCAGTATCTTCAGGGGTTCTCGCAGTTAAGTGCGCCAAAGCCTACAACGAAGGGTAAATCGATTGAACAACTTGCTAAGCAATTTGAAGGGCAGTTTTTCTCTTTGCTATTAAAGAGTGCCCGTGCAACATCTAATGCTATGGGCGGTGATTTTCTAAATGGGCGAGAGATGCAGTTTAGACAAGAAAACTTTGACCAAATGCTTGCACAAAAAATGGCGGGTGGGCCTTTGTATGATCACTTCGTCACTGCATTATCTAGACAGTTTAAGGTAGAAAACAACGTGCAAAGCTCGCCTCCATCGAATAAGTCAATACCGTTGGTATCTACACCGAAACCTGCGATCAGTGTTAAAGAAACTGATCTAGTGGGCGATATCTATAACATCGCCAAACAGTTTGCTAAGCAGTTAGGTGTAAGCCCAAAGGTCATTTGGGCTCAGTCTATGCTAGAAACTGGCTGGGGTAAGCACATGCCAAGTAGCGAGTCGAATAACCTCTTTGGTATCAAGGCTAAGCCGGGCGACCAGGCAGATACAGTAAGTACTAACGAGGTGATTAACGGTGTTGTACACCGAATTAAAGCGCCCTTTAAGCGATACGAATCGATGGTTGAGTCGTTTAAAGACTATGTTGATTTGGTAGCTAACTCGCCAAGGTATGCGAAAGCGTTATCGGCGAGTTCAGACAGTGAATATATTCAAGAGCTGCAACGGGCCGGTTACGCAACCGACCCTAACTATGCCGACAAAGTGATGAATATTATGCAGTCGGATAGGGCTAAGGAGCTGAACTGATGTCGGGTTTACTCAGTGTCGGCGTGTCGGGGCTTAAGGCATATCAAGCTCAGCTTCAGACAACCGGCAATAATGTCGCTAATGCGACGGTAGAAGGCTATAGTCGTCAACGCGTCACAATGGGCACTAGCCCTTCGGTTAATGCGGGTGTGGGCTACCTTGGCACCGGTGTCACGATTCAAGATGTTGAGCGTATAGCCAACGAATATCTAGAAGCGCAAATGCAATCAGATCGCTCGGTTCACTCTGATCTATCGATGCAGCGCGAACTTGTATCTCAGCTAGACGAACTACTTGCCGCAGAAAGTACTGGCCTAGCAACACGTATGCAGGCGTTTTTTAACGCGCTAGAAAGTGCGTCGCAAGACCCGGGTTCGATTCCGGTACGCCAGCTTGTTATAAGCGAGGCCGAAGCTCTAGTTAATCGATTACAAACGATCTATGCCCGCGTAGATGATGTGCGTTCGGCAGCGTCAAGCGAAATTGAATCAGCCGTATCACAAGTCAATCAAAAGGCAGACACCTTAGCCAAGTTAAACCAGGATATTTCTGTTGCCCTAGGTAAGGGATACTCGCCGAATGATTTATTAGACGAACGTGATCGGGTGCTGTCAGAACTGGCCGAGTTGATCAGTATTCAAACCGTAGAACAAAACGACGGCTCATTAAATGTGTTTATCGGATCGGGTCAAAGCCTAGTGGTAGGTCAATCTGTGTCGCGGTTAGATGTAATTAGATCACCCAGTGACCCCACAAGGGTCGATGTAGTGCGTATAGGTTATAACGCCAATCAGGTAATTACAGACTCAATTACCGGCGGCCAGATTGGTGGAGCACTGACTGTTCAACGCGAAGTGATCGATGAGGCATTGAGTACATTAGGCATCATCGGCTTAGCAATAGCCGATCAGATTAATCAGGCGCAAAAGCGGGGCCTTGATCTTAATGGTGTGGCAGGGGTAGACCTGTTTTCAGATGTTAACTCGGTCGCTGATCAACGCATTATCGTGAACACAGAAAATACCTCGCCCATAAGCCCAGAAATGAGCGTCACTGTCAGCGATGTCTCGTTAATGACCGCCAGCAACTATGAGTTAGTGATACCTGACCCACTGGGCGGTACTTACGAGATCACGCGATTAAGCGATGGTGTTGTTGTTGCACAAGGGGCCATGCCAGGTGAGCGACCCTTTGAGCTAAACTTTGATGGCTTGACCTTGCACGTTAGGCAAGGGGTATTTAATTCGCAAGATCGTTTTATGATCGATGCAACTAGTAGCTATTTGCAGTCGATGCAGGTGGTGATGAAGCACCCCGAGAGCTTGGCGTTTGCAAGCCCCTTAGAGGCGGTGCAATTTGACGGTAACTCGGGTGTCGCTGAGGTGGTCGATTTAACGACACTGGATGGCTACGAAGATCAGACCAATGACCGGTCTCTATTAGTCGAATTCACCAGCCCCACAAGATATCGAATCTTAGATTATTCAGACCCCCTTAACCCCAAAAGCCTTAACCCTCCGCTTGAGAATTTGCTATATATTCCGGGCGAGCAGACATCCTTGTTTGCGAACTCGCCCACTGATCAAATCTATGTCAGCGATGGTATTAACGCTGGCGCCATTAGTTTGTCTGCCCAGGCCACAGGCGGTGATGCGCCACAAAATCGTATTATTAATGAGCAGTTGTCATTGGCTTACCGCAACGAAAATGGGGTGCTGCAATATACTCAGACGATTGATGTGGTCGCCGGTGATCAGGCGTCGACTATTGCAGCGCGGCTAAATGCGTTAGAGGGCGTTACTGCTAAGGCGGTTACCGAAGTGTCGATCTACTTAGATGACTCGGGTGACGGTATTGATAGCAGCTTGGTAGTTAATGGGGTAGCGCTTACGGGTATCGTTTATGACGATGATGCCATTGAGGTTGAGCGCCCAATACCGATGACCCACGACTATCTTACTGATCTGATTAATCAAGATGCCGATCTAAAAGCTATGGGTATTCAGGCCTATGCAGAAGATGGTGGTATAAAAATCGTGTCGTCGGTTGGCGATGATATTGTGCTCGAATTCTATGGCGACGAAAACGATCGACTTTTGGTAGGGCAAGATGCAAGGCCTCAGTTAAAAACCGATGTGGCAATTAATGTTCCTATTGATCTCGGGCTCGAGGGCAGCGCCAATAACTTTACCTTTGATATAGATGTAGGATTTGGTTCGCAGCCGGTGGTAGTAGCGGGGCGGTTCGAGACCGCTGACGAAGCAGCGCTCGCGTTAGAAAGTGCTATCGGCAATGCCCTGCAAGATCCCGACTTGGTGTCTGTATCGGTTGAAGATGGGCGGCTCGTATTAACGCAGACACGCCTTGGCGTTGATCAAAGCATTCAAATTAGTAACCTCAATAACGATCCCTTTGGGTTTGAAACAGCTCAAGCACAGGGTGCAGTGTCGGCTGGCGAGGTACTCGAGTTGACGGGGCAGAACTCGCCAGACAATGGTCTGTCAGTTGCAATTGCAGGTTCGTTGCAGGTAAGCACACGCAACGGAGTCACCCTTTCGTCTGATGCTATTGGTGCGGGCAATCTGTTTAGTCATGCCACTGAAGCGATTTCTAACTTTACAGGCTTTAATTTCGCGTTAGGCGGTTCGCCCAATTCTGACGATAAATTTATTGTGCGTACTAATACTTCGGTAGAGGGTGACAACCGTAATTTGCTCACTATGATTAGAGTTAAAGATGCATCGGTTGTCGGTGGTGCTCAGGGCCTACGATCGATCAGCGATTATTATGGTGTGTTTGTAGAAGAGATTGGTTCAAAAACGAATCAGGTGGCCACTAATCAAGAAGCAGCACAGTCTATTTTGAATCAAAGCCAAGCGCTACGTGAGTCGATTAGTGGCGTTAACTTAGATGAAGAAGCTGCTAACTTGGTATTGTATCAGCAGGCCTACGGGGCTAGTTCTAGAGTGATAAGTGTTGCTCGCGATCTGTTTAATCAGTTATTAGAAATCTTTTAAGGAGGCTGTGCGGTATGAGAGTTTCCACCATGCAAATGTTTAGAATGGGTTCGCAATCAATCGTTGAACTAAACAGTCAGAATCAGCGCACGCAAGAGCAGATTTCTACCGGTAAAAAACTTATTCGCCCATCTGATGACCCCGTAGCGGCCACACGTGTGCTGCAGGTTAATTCAGATATTAACGCGTCAAAGCAGTATCAAGATAATATCGGAGCGGCGCGTAACCGCCTTGGCATTGCCGACGGCGTACTAGATGGTATTACTGATGTGCTACAAAGGGTACGAGATCTAACTCTTAGCGCCAACAATGGTTCTACTACCTATCAAGATCGTCTTTACTACGCCCGTGAAATAGAAACACGCGTAGAAGAGCTTGCAAGTTTGCTTAATACTAAAGATACGTCAAACAACTATCTATTCTCGGGTTACAACACCACACAGTTACCCTTTGTCACGGCAGCTGATGGCGGATACATTTATCAGGGTGATCAATCAGAGCGAGAAGTCAACATTGCAGCAGGCACCGACATTAGTATTAGCGTTGATGGCTATTCGCTGTTTGCATCGATCGAGACGGGCTTGCCTAATGTATCAATTAAAACTGGTGATGGCCGTGCTGATGCTTCTGACAAGCTTAGGGTGGATATTGTCGATGAAGAGAAGTATGCAGAGCTAGAAGGCGATAATCTGCAGCTTCGTTTCAACTCGCCATTAGAGCTAGATCCTGCAGAAGAAAACCTGTCGGTAATCAATGCGCGCACGGGCGAAGTGATCGCATCGAATGTGCCAGTTACCGATGGCTCTAGTTTTGAAGTTGCAGGTATGACCATGTTTGTTCGGCGTACCCTTGATGCAGGCGAGTCGATCATGGTTGAAACCACTCAACAAGATAATTTGCTGAATATAGTGTCTAGTATCTTTCAGTCGTTAAGGCTAGAAGAAGACAATAGCAGTGAGGCTTTTCAGTTGGGTATTGAGCGAGCGATTGCCCAAGTCGACGCGGGCATTGAATCGGTGTTAGATGCGCGCACGTCTATCGGCACACGATTAGGGGTGTTAGACACTGCAGAGTCAATTCACCAGCAGTCAGAACTCGCCAATAAAAAGATCTTGTCAGAATTGCAAGACTTAGATTATGCCGAAGCAGTAAGCCAATTGAGCTTTGAAACCTTTGTACTAGAGGCTGCTCAAAGCAGTTTTGCACAGATTTCACGACTATCGCTGTTTGACTTAATTTAACGCCTTGGGCGAATGTACATTTGGTACATACTATTAAACAGCGTTGGGTGTTCTGACTCGTATTCGTGCCAGGTAGCCAAAAGGCTTTTGTTATTGCACTTAAACTGTGCATTGACCCGTTTACGATGTTCGTCGGCTACCCCTACAAAGTTTAAGAACTCACAGTTATGCAGGCATAGCATCTGCTCAATTTCGAGAAGATTGTATTGGCGTTCGTAACGATTAAGCAATAGATCGTGAACCCCAGAGGTGTGCCAAAAGTCTGGAGATTTAATGATCTGTGGGTATTGTTTGGGGTCGGCTAACACCAGTGCACGAGCATCATGCACGTTGGTTACTTCGGGGTGAGACCTACGAAAGGCTGTTATCTCGGCTCGCGCAAGTCGTGAGTACATGCCTAGCTTAATTAGCCCACCGGGCAGTAGCTGTTTGATTAGATTGGCTAACATGCGATCGGGATGGTTCGAATGATGAATAACGCCCGAGCACTCGATAATATCAAAGTGAGGGTTTTGCTCGGTCAGCTGCAGTAGGTCTAGTTGCGTAAACTGAATGTTGCTGATTCCAAGATGTATCGCCTGTTCTTTAGCATAGGTCAGGCTTGCCGCACTTAGATCAGCAGCGAATACGTTGATGTTACTAAAATCGCGTGCTACCTGAAGTGCATGCTTACCAGTGCCACAGCCTGCAATCATAACGCGCATGGGGCGCGTTAGGTTATTTAGATACGACGCTGTTGTTACTGAATGACGCTTAAGGGCAAGCAAATAGCTTGAACGTTTATTTGATGACAGTTTTGTCCAGGCCGGATACGGAAACTGCTCGTACTGCATCTGAACTTCTTGCCCAACACTATCAATGGCAACTAACTCGTTGTGACGCTGGTTAAATACTAAGGGCGCCTGTACAAACATGGTAGACAGGGCGTGATAGAGCTCTTTGTCGACCTGTTTAAAGGCACTTTGAATGCAATCTTGATTGGCAAGATGCGGGGCAAGTAAATACCCTGACAGCCGCTGATACTCGCTGACTGATGACATTGTACGCTCGAAAAACTGGCCCCCAATAAGGGCGTTGTTTATCACACAGGCATCTCTAATCATCAAGACGAATTGTTCAAACAGCGCAGTTCTAATACCGACACGATTTAGGCAGTGATGAAACAATGTATCGGTTTCGACTAGTTCCAAAAGGTGGGTACGTTGCTCGTCAGTTAGCGTAATCAACGTTGATTCATTGATATCGTATTTATGACATAGCAAGTTATTTACTAATGGGGCGAGGTCAGACAAGTCAATGTCAGACCAGCTTAGTACTAGGTTCAACAGCTTCTCAAGCTCGTCATTGTACTGATGAGCACGAATGTACTGCATCGAAATCACCAACTGCGATCGTATGTGCGAGTTATTGGGCGCAAGCGATAGTAGTGATCGGTACAGGTTAAAGGCTTCGAGGGTGTTGCCATGACGCAGTCGACACTGGGCAAGCGATGAACGGTAAGTGAGTGCGTTGGGGTCGATGGCAATGGCTTTTGAAAAAGCCTTTATTGCACTCGTAAACTCGCCATCGGCCATTTGCGCGTGCCCTAAGGCATGCCAGCACTGAGAAGAGTTCAACTTATGATTGATGCCCTGTTGAGCCACTAATGCGGCTTTTTTAAACTCGCCCATGTCAGTCAGTACTAACGATTGTAGTGACTTTGCAAGATCAAAAATACGATGATTTCGTGGTACCGAGCCACATACGGTTATTAAACTACGTAGGTGCTTTAGTAACTCAGCTTCGCAATGACTGCCTCGATACAGCTCGGCATAGGCATCTATGGCGCTACTGAGTAGTGATTCATATCGGTTTTCAGATTTAAGCTGAACGTCTTGATAGGTATCAATGACGTCTGAGGTATTCGATGAGTACACAGTGGGCTCTCTTGATCAATGCTAAATTGATCAAGGCAAATTCTATGCCCGCTATGAAGTTAATGCTGTGTCGATTCGCTTTCAGGTTGGCTTGAAGGGTCAATCTGTGACCAGGCTGTGGCTAGCTCGGTAAGCATACCCCTAACCTCGGCCACCTTTGCACTGTCATTGTTTTGATTGGCTTCAATAAGTGCCCAGGTCATATAATCGTATAGCGCATCTAAATTGCGAGTCATGTCGGGCGAGTGACTGTGATCGAGGCTTCCGCGTAAGCAGTCTAAGATCGCGATGACCTTATTAATATAGGTAGATCGCTGGTCTAAACGACTATGTTGAATTGCTTCTTCACTCAATAAAAGATTGTCATTGGCAGAAACAAATAACTTGTTGATAAGCTCGTAGGGCGATACATCAAATATTGTTGACTCTACATCTACCTGTTTGTACTGAGCAATTCCACTAGTTGGATACATCCTTACAGCTCCATATCTATACCCTTAGTTTTGAGCGTAGACCCTTATTATTGCGTTTGCTTATTAAATTCTACCTCTTATCTGCTTCTAGCACGCTTTAGTCGTTGTGCAACAAAATATGCCCGTATTGCAGTGGTTATTTCTACGTATAAAAAAGACTCAAGTTTTTCTTAAGGGGGTCGTTAACGGGGTTATGGAATTTTTAGGTCTGTAGTACCCAAAGTTGCATTAGGCATAAACAAGTTGTTTAACGGGAGAGAGAACCATGCCTCAGATTATTAATACAAATATCGCCTCGCTTACTGCGCAGCGAAATTTGAATTCATCGCAATCGGCGCAGCAAACTGCGCTACAGCGATTGTCTTCAGGTTTGCGCATTAACAGTGCGAAAGATGATGCGGCGGGTTTGGCAATTGCTACTCGCTTCGAGTCACAAACACGAGGTCTGACGGTTGCGATCAGAAACGCAAACGATGGTATCTCGTTAGCCCAAACAGCCGAAGGTGCACTGGGTTCAATGAGCGACGCGTTACAGCGTGTTCGTGAATTGGCACTACAGTCTGCCAACGGTACATACAGCGATGAACAGCGTACCGCGCTGAACGAAGAAGCCCAACAGCTAATCGCAGAGATTCAGCGAACCGCAGAACAAACCAACTTTAACGGTCGCAACTTGCTTGATGGATCTTTCGAAACTAGCTTCCAGATTGGTGCCAACGTCGGCGAAACCATCGCGATCGAGATCGAGCAGGTAACTGCCGATAACCTAGGTGTTTCCTCTCTAGGCGGTGTGTCAGCCGTTGGTACAGACAATGCGTTAGGTAACGGTGACTTGATTATCAATGGTGTTGCTATTGGTATTTCAAGTGCTCAAGATGATGATGCTTCGACTGATAATGGTGCGGCTTCAGCAATTGCTAAAGCGGCAGCAATTAACCGTTTAGAAGCCGAAACGGGCGTTACCGCAAATGTGAACGTGAATACACTTGCCGGCTCGTCTATGGAAACGTCGGCATCAATTTCTAGCACTATTACGCTGAATGATGTTGAGATTGCTGTGGTTACTTCCAGTGACGCTGATGGCACCAGAGCAGCTATCGAAGCGGCGATTAATACTTACGCTGAGCAAACGGGCATTATGGCGGTGGATACCGGCACTGATGCCAATGGTGTTCAGCTAGTTGCCGAAGACGGCCGTAATATTGAAATTGCATTAGGTGCTGGGCTAACTGCTGAGAATACGGGCCTAGCTGCGAGCGGCACCTATGAGGGCGGTTATACCTTGATTGCCTCGGGCGATATTACAGAGATTACAGTTTCTGGTGGAGACGGTACAGGTAATGGTGATTTGGCTAACTCTGGCTTGGCTGCGGGTACTTATACGCCAGGTGTAGCTTCGGTAACATCGGTTGCACAATCACAAACTAGCCCACCGTCATTTAACGAAACAGGTGTATTCGGTACAACAATTAGCTCTACTGCCTATGCCGCTGAAAGCGTGACAGTGCAAGTAGGTGATGTATCTAATACGGGTAGCGTTAGTTCTGCTGGTGAGTTAGCAGATCTCTTAAATGCTAACTCAAATATTGAAAATGCTGTTGCAACATCGTCGTTTCAAATCACATCAAGCGCGTGGGCAAGTGCTACGGCGGGCACCTATACAATCGCTGGTGTTGACGTTACTAACAACGCCACCTTTGCAGATGCTGCTGCAGCCGTTGTAGCAGGGATCGCCAATGGTACGGCCAGCTATGATGCTGGTACTGGCGTATTATCTATTGACCTTGATGACGGCGCAAACTTGGCGATCGCTAATGGTGCAACTACCGGTGGCGCAGCAACATTATCTGTATCTGTCGTCGACGAGACAGGAAGTGTCGTTTCTACGTCGGCATACTCGTCTACTACTAACGGCGGCGAGCAAGCGACAGCGTACGGCGTGGTCAGTGACTATGTAGTAACTGATAACACAATCGATGAAGTTGTCTTTGCAAGTGATGATGTAAACATGCTCGGATCGACGCTTGAATCAATTGACGTTGATGGCGTTGATATAGCACTAGAAGATGGTGACCTTGTGATTAACGGTGTATCAGTTGCAGCTTCTCAAGCATCTTCTGACACCGCATCTTACGCGGGAGCCTATACAAGCGAGCGCGCAGCTTCAGGCATTGCGATTGCAGCAGCCATAAACAGTGTATCTGACTCGTCTGGTGTAACAGCCACGGTAAACGCTACTGAATTAGTGGGTGGTGATACTACTCAAGTAGGGGCAGCGGTCGCAACAGCCGCGGGTTATACCGCTGGCGATACAGGTAACCTCTATATTAACGGTGTAACAGTAGGCTCTTTGACGCTGCAGGACGATGGCACTGGTGCAATCGACTATGAAGGTTCAAGATTAGCTACCATCAGTGCAATTAACGAAGTGTCTGGTCAGACAGGCGTGGTTGCATCCGATAACGGTGTATCGATTACCCTGACTGCAGCAGATGGTCGAAATATTTCAGTAGCTATCGACAATAATTCTGATCTTAATGACGACGGTTCGGTAAATGGCACAACCTCTAATCAAGGCTTTGGCGCTGCGATAGGCTTGTCAGCAGATGTTGGAGGTATAGGCGAAGCCGACCTTAGCGCGGCAACTATTCTTGCCGGTAACGGCCCCACAGTAGATTTGTCGTCATTAGCGAATGATGTGTTCGGTACAGTGACAGGCGCGGCAGCGCTAGCGGGTGATAACGTTACTGTTCGAGTAGGTAGTGAAGTAACAGCCGGTTCTACAGTGGCGAGCGCAGGTGATTTCGCAGATGAACTAAATGCAAATGCCAATATCAGCGGAGCCGTAGCTGTATCAAACTTCAGATTAACTGTAACGGCCTCTGTTGCAGGCGCTACTGACACCGGTACGTTTGGTGACATCGACGCGTCAACGGGTAACGACGTTCTAACGATTAGTTCAACAGACAATGCAACGACAGCCTCTGAAATAGCGGCATGGATAACGGCAAATAGCTCTACGCTCACAGCAACCTATACCGCAGGAAACGATTACGTCGACATCACCGTCGCAGACGGTGGTAACTTGGCGGTTGTTGGCCTGGGAACGGGCGCGACAGCTAACGCGTTTAGTCTTCAAGCCTATAACAGTGATTTCTCTGCTTCGGTTGGATCTGCTACCGCGTCTGGTGCCTTGTCTACCGATAGAACGATGACTGCATATGGTTATGTAGATGACTCAAATCTCGTCGTAACCCAAGAGGGCGAAGATGTAGAAATCACTAACGCAGATGGTGATACATCGTTGGTAGATACAGCCAGTGGTTCAGGTACAGGTGATACTGATACTTTGACAACCACCGGTTCGTTTGCGACACCTTCGGCTACCGAGGCAGCCACCAACCGTACATATGAAACCATGTACTCAACAGTTACGCTAGACGCAGCTGATGAGATCGTCATCACTGGTTCAACCAATGGTACTACCGGTGTAACCGATACGGGCTTCGAAGTGGGCGAGTATGGCGGTGCGGCTTCGGGTCAGTTCATTGAAGATATGGATATCTCGACCGAGGCAGGTGCCAACGATGCCATTATCGCAATCGATAACGCGTTGAATACCATCTCGAACGTACGGGCAACCCTGGGTGCTATTCAGAACCGCTTTGAGTCAACCATTAGTAACCTATCGATTACTAACGAAAACCTCACAGCGGCGAGTTCTCGAATCACTGATGCCGACTTTGCAGCCGAGACAGCCGAGCTGTCTAAGGCGCAGGTGCTGCAGCAGGCCGGTATCTCGATCTTGAGTCAGGCCAATGCGTTGCCTCAGCAGGTACTTCAGCTACTTCAGTAACTTAATCAAAAGGGGCGAGTTTAGCTCGCCCTAGTTTACTGAACCAAGTTACTAAGCAGTAGGAAATACCATGTTCGAGTCAGATAAGCGAAAACCAATTGAGAGGGATCTTTGCTTTGACTGGCAGCCTAATTCGCAACAGGCGTCGATCTCGGTAATCGATAGTCAGACAAGGCAATTGGTACATATCGAAACTCGCCAGCTCACGATAGAGATGGCACGAAAGTTGAAGGAGATGGAACCTCATAGTCTATTCGGGCTAACGCCCTAAGGTAGTCGACCATGACCGAGGTAAGATCGTTAGGCATAGGATCAGGCGTATTAAGTGCTGATCTTGTTGATCAGCTAATCGCTGCAGAGCGAGAAGCGTCTGATATTCGCCTAGATCAAAAACAAGCGGTGGTCGAAGCCAAAATATCTGCTTTGGCAGATATCGGCTCGCTAGTAGCCGAACTAGAAAGCGCCGCTCGCTCTGTGAGTGGCGTTTCTTCTTTAAACGCCAAGGTGGCGTCATCAAGTAATGAATCTGCTATTACTGCAACTGCGTCAAGCTTGTCTAGCCAAGGCAGTTGGATGGTCGATGTAAACGCCCTAGCTCAAAGCCAGTCGATTGCCTCGCAGTCGTACGATTCGGGTGATGCTACCATCGGTACTGGCACGCTCAGGTTCAATTTTGGGTCTCTAGATTACACCGCTAACACAACATTCGATTTTACCGCCGACCCTGAACAGTCGGGTTACGAAATATCAATCGATGCTAGCAATAACAGCCTATCGGGCATCGCGAATACTATTAATCAAGCCAACATTGGTATTAACGCATCGGTGATTGATACGGGCGATGGTGTACGTTTAGTGATGGCGAGTACAGAAACCGGTGAGCAAAAGGCCTTTACGTTATCGGTTACCTCGTCAGATGACGACTTAAATGCCTTGGCTTTTAACGAAACACGTTTCAATGATGAAGGCCTTAATACCGAATTATTACAGACGGCCTCGAGTGCTGAATTGACTGTAAACGGATTGGCAGTAAAACGAGATTCAAATCTGATCATTGATGTCATCGATGGCTTAACACTCAATCTTAAGGAAACGACCACCTCGGCGGTTAATTTAACTGTCGAAACTGATGTCAGTACTATTTCAGAACGTATTCAATCTTTTGTTGAGTCATACAATGGATTGCGTGAAGGCTTAAATGTAGTCACTGATTACGACTCTGATACTAATCAGGGCAGCGTCTTTAGTGGCGATTCTACAATGCGATTGTTAGAAGATCGTTTGCGACAGTTACTCAATCAAAGCTTGGGTTTATTAACCAACGGAAGTTTTAGTAGCCTTACCGAAATCGGTATTCAGATCAATGACTGGGAGTCTGGTTTACTGTCTTTTAATCAGTCTACTTTTGAGTCAATGCTATCACTTTATCCTGACGATATTGATGCGTTATTTGGTAGTGATGGTCGAACTAGTAGTGACGACATTACTTTTTTGAGCGCACCGTCAACCGTAACGCCCGGTAGTTACGAAGTAGTAATCACACAGGCGGCAACATCGGCTGTTTACGAAGGGCGTTCGACCGGCACATCAACTTTTACTATTTCTGATACAAACGATGAGATTACGGTAAATGTAGATGGGCGAAGCTCGGGCGCATTACGTCTTACGCAGGGAACTTACACCGGAGCAGAGTTGGCCTCAGAGCTCGCCAATCGCATTAATGCGTCAACCTTGATTACATCCTCGGTATCGGTTCAGTTTGATGACACAAATCAAAACTTTATATTTACGTCAGGTTCAAAGGGTATCTTATCGAGTATCGAAATTGCCTCGGCCGACGCAGGAATGGCTAATTCTCTAGGGCTAGTGCCTAAAGATCTTGGGGGCTTTGTAACCGATAATGTTACTGATTTGGCTATTGATGATGCTCTGGATACTGCGATAGTGATCGACGATTCAAATGATGAAATTGGTATCACCGTGGGCGATACAGCCACGACAGTGACACTAGGCCAGGGTACCTATAATACATTGAGCGAAGTAGCTGCAGCAGTGCAATCCGCATTCTCAGGTAATACTGATTTGGTTGGCGCCGGTGTCAGCACTACGGTATCGGGCAGCGCGTCAACCACGGCCAGTACCCTCAGCTTTGAGTTGTCGCAACTAGGTTCGCCGACCAGTTGGCAGGTAAATTCGCTCGAGGGTGACATAGGTACACTGTTGGGCTTATCAGGTGGCGGATACAACGGTGAAGCGAGCGAGGCACTGTCTGTTACCTCAACTCTGCTAACCAGCTTAACGGGGTCACTCGACTTTGTACTCTCAGTTGACGGCACCGATAGTGACCCGCTAAGCATCGCCGTTGCAGGTACCGATGCCGATCAGATTGCGCTCGATATTCAAACTGCGATTAATGCTGATGCCAATCTATTGGCAGCCACCACAGAAGCAGTAGCTCAATCAACTTTTACCTTTGGGGCGAGTGCGCACGACTTTACCACCGAGCCCCGCGAGTTCACTTTGAAGTATGGCGGCACTGATTATCAGATTGTTATCAACAGCGATGCTGTTGTCGACACCGGTACCCCAGAGGTTGATGACGTGGCCGAGATTCAAGCGGCGGTAGATGCCGCCCTGGGTGGCGGCATATTGACCGTCGGCGACAACGGCGGTGCCATCGCAATATCGACGGTAGCGACCGGATCTTCAGCAACCTTTGAGTTGGTGGCCGATGGCGGCACAGTAACCACCGCTAATGGTGCAACGGGAGCTTTTGCATCGGGTGCCGACTTTAGCGGTGCTAATGCAGATAGCATCACAATCAACTATGCCGACACCAGTATTGAAGTATTGCTGGGCGAGTCGGCAGTTGACTATGTATCTGGGGGAGGTTTAGCGGCGAGTGGTTTTACCAATGACGCTGACGTACAAGCCTACATTCAGCAACAACTTGATTATGCCCTTGAGCAAGCGGGGTTAGATGCGGGCGATATTCAACTTAATTTAGACGGTAGTAACCTTAACTTTGAGTCAAAAAGTGTACGTGGTATTAGCAATAGTTTTAGCCATGGTGTAAACGCCGAGATTAGTATTGTTGGTAAAATCGATACCTTTAATGTTCTGGCCGCTGAAGCTGATTATACCGGCGGCACCGTAGGCTTAGGGTATGCAACGGGTAGCTATCGCGGTACTGACGCCAGTGGTGTAACAGTGACCTTTGAGGGCGACGACCAAGGTGGGCGCTTTATTGTTGAGGGCAATGGATATCAAGCCTATAGCATCTCTGCATTGTCTGCATTTGGATCAGCGCAGTTAGGATTTTCAGAGGGAGCCCAATCTACTGCTACACATTTAGGAACAAACGTAGCAGGCACAATTGGGGGCGAGCAAGCCTCTGGATCGGGCTCAATTCTTACTGGTCTTACAGGTAACGTTGAAGGTCTTCGTATTTCTTCGAGTGCAGAAACGGCTGGCGTAGCAGGGCGAGTTACATGGATTACCGGTATCGCTAAACAGATCGCAGATTTTATAGATGGGTTCACCGCGGTTGGATCTGGATTAAATGTAAAGACACAACGATTAGACTCGCAATTGGCTGAAATCAACGAAGAGCGCGAGGAGCTTGATATACGCATGGCAGCGCGCGAGGCATTAATGGTTGCCCAGTTTACCTATGCTGATTCGTTGGTTGCCACTATTAATACAACATCTGACTTTCTTAGTAGACAGCTCAACATTCTTGAGGCAATCGTGACGCCTCGCAAAGATAGTTAATCCCCTAAATAGCCTGTAATCCTGCTTTGTAAAAAGTAAATCATCACAGCCTTTTTTCAGTCACTTATTTGACCAAACGCCATTCGCTTACTTTAATCATTGTCATAGTCAATGGAATGACAACTCATTAATTACGTTACGCATTTTTGCGTGATCCTGTCATGTAGGTGAGTAGTATGACGAATTCAAGGATGAGTGGTGGTACCCCTCAGGTTTTAGCCAATATCTTTGTTGATGACCGCTTTCAAGGTCGTCAACTAACCACATCAAAGATACTGGCAAGTTTTGGTTTCGGTATTGCCGAAACAGTTGAATTGGCAGAGGTTGTATTAATCGATCTTCGTGGTGACTCAGCTAATACCTCATCTCGACTGCGCGAAATACCTGTCAATAAACCGACGTTAATCATTAGCGATGTGCTGCTAGAAGAGCGATACGTTAATCAATTTGACCGCCTACAGCAGCTTTCCGGTAACGACCTATATTACGACGAAGTGATAACTGCGTATAAGAAGGTCACCGAAGTAACCCGCAACGGTACGATAGAACTGTATGGTGAATCAGATCATATTACCGAGCTAAAGCATCAGATTAAAATGCTATCCCACTGTGATTCCTCAGTGCTCATCTTGGGCGAGTCGGGTACTGGTAAAGAAGTGGTAGCTAGGTCAATCCATCAATTATCTCAGCGCAGTGATCATAATTTTGTGGGTATAAACTGTGCGGCTATTCCATCAGAGTTACTAGAAGCCGAGCTGTTCGGCCATGAAAAAGGGGCTTTCACAGGAGCGCACCGCAAGCGTGAAGGCCGCTTTGCACTTGCACAAAATGGTACCCTATTTTTAGACGAAATTGGTGATATGCCCTTATCGATGCAGGCAAAATTGTTGCGCGTATTGCAAGAAGGCAGTTATGAACCCGTTGGCGCGTCACAGGCAATTGCAACCAATGCCCGCGTGATTGCTGCTACCCATCGTGACCTTGAGGCCATGGTGAGGGCCGGAAGTTTCAGACAAGATCTCTACTATCGTCTTAACGTGGTGCCCGTCAGTTTAAGCCCTCTGAGAGAGCGACCTGAGGATATAGTGCCAATACTAAGAAACTTAGCTAAGCAGCTGAAATATCAAGGCTTGCGCGTGGTACGGCTGTCGTCTGATGTGCTCGATGTTTTAAAGTGTTATTCATGGCTAGGCAATGTGCGCGAGCTTGAAAATTTTTATGAGCGTATGGCTGTGTTGTTTGGTGGTAAGCTAATCGTACTTAACGATTTACCTAGCAATTTTTCGCAATATATCGTTCCTCAGAGTAACGAATCTGTATCAACAGACGATTCGTCTTCACTATTACATCGATCATCAGTAGCTAATACTCAGCAGATGATCGCCGATGGTGAGGTCGACCTAAAACAAATTCTAGAGAACTTAGAGAAGGAGTTTATTGGTGAAGCATTAGATGCTTGTGATGGTGTAGTTAGTCATGCGGCGAACAGGCTGTCGCTAAGGCGCACTACATTGATCGAAAAAATGCGTAAGTATGATATTGAGCGGGTGTAGAGGTTGGTATGTATACAGAACTCAATTCGATTCACGCAACAAATTCTGCGTCGCTCAGTGCAACTGCCGATCAAGTTCTAGAATTTTTACCTCATGCCGTGGTCGTGATTGATCGCTATGGTGTGGTGAGCTGGTTTAATCATGCAATGCAGCAATTGTTGCCAGATCTTGTTTTAGGTGATGCCTGGGCAGACATTCTCGACTCTATTGATGCTGAGTTCAGTCAGGGCCATCGTTACCTTATTGAAACGACGCCGATGTCTGAAGGCATGGGGCAGCTAATCACGTTAACTGACACCACAGCGCGTGCCAAGATGCAGCAAGAGGCATTGGCGGTACAGGCTCAACGGGCGAGAGCAGCTATGGCTCATCAGTTACGTACGCCACTTGCTGCGGCGATGACTAATCTGTCGTGTCTTGTACCGACAGACAATCAGCGATCAGCGGTTGATCGTCTTAAGAAAAACCTAACATCGCTGAACCATGAAATATCGAACATGATGCTTTTTCTAGATGGCAAGTTGGCTCATCAATCGTTAGTGTCGGTCAAGCAGTTTGTAAGCGATGTGCAGCTTCATTTTGATGATTTGTTCGATAACTTAACTTGGCAAATCGACGTGCAGAATCAACGTTGTTGCGTCAGTCGCGAGCATTTTATTGGAGCGCTACACAACCTTATTCACAACGCGGTGCAATCGGCTGAGTGTGCGAAGATTAGGATTTTCACTCAGAGTGATCATTTGATTATTTCGATTGAAAATACTGTGGAGTATCTCGCGCCGAAGCTGATAGAGAGTCTGTTACGCCCGTTTGAAACAAGTAAAAGCGGCGGTAGCGG
Source organism: uncultured Pseudomonadales bacterium (assembly GCA_947503335.1). GTDB lineage: Bacteria > Pseudomonadota > Gammaproteobacteria > Pseudomonadales > CANNCY01 > CANNCY01. The sequence goes on from CANNCY010000001.1 coordinate 471,100, forward strand.
TATTGGCGTCAATATCGCGAAACGGGTTATTGAAGCTCACTCAGCAACACTTTCCTATTCAACACTCGGCCCTGAGGGAGGCTCGGGTTGGCTGCGAGCAAAGATATGCGTGCCACTAATCGACAAGGAGTTAACATGAATTACTATGATGTATTGTTAGTCGAAGACGACCCAGATTTAAGTGAGGCACTTGAGGCGGGTTTAGAGCAGGCTAATTTGACTGTTATTACTAGTAGCTCTGCAGAAGACGCCTGCAAAGTATTGTCTAGTAATTCGGTGGGTATAGTCGTTTCAGATATTGGGTTACCCAACGCTAGCGGTTTACAGTTATTAAAAATACTGCGTCAAAACTTTGCTCAATTGCCGATGATTTTAATGACGGCCTATGGTGAAGTGCAGCAAGCTGTTCAGGCATTAAAAATGGGGGCAAGTGATTACCTTGCTAAACCCTTTACCATTGAAAGCCTTATAGAAAAGGTAATTAAGCTGCAAAAGGCGCCAATTAATGATGATGATCTAGCTTTTAATCCGGGTAAGCGGCACCGCTATATCGAGCTGGCTAAAACGGTAGCCGAGTCAGATTGTGCAGTGTTATTGCGCGGTGAATCGGGTACCGGGAAAGAAGTTGTCAGCCGATATATTCATAATCATTCTAGCCGTAAGGCGAAACCCTTTGTCGCGATTAATTGCGCGGCAATACCCGAAAATATGCTCGAGTCTACGCTGTTTGGCTTTGAGAAAGGGGCCTTCACTGGCGCCTATGCAGCGAGAGTAGGCAAGTTTGAGCAAGCCGACGGCGGTACATTACTACTAGATGAAATATCTGAGATGGACATTGGTTTGCAGGCAAAGTTATTGCGGGTGATCCAAGAAAATGAAGTTGAGCGCTTAGGCGCAAAAGAGGCGAAGCCAGTCAACGTTCGTATTATCGCTACCACCAATAGAGACCTTGCCGACGAGGTTGCGGCGGGGCGTTTTAGGCAAGATTTATATTTTCGTTTAAATGTGTTTCCGGTTGTGATTCCGCCATTGCGACACCGGCGAGACGATCTGGCACATTTGGCCAGTCACTTCTTAACTAAATATGGTAGCAATGCGCAGCTAACCGATGACGCAATGCAGTGGCTGTTAGAGCAAAACTGGCCCGGTAATATACGAGAACTTGAAAACCTGATTCAACGAGTAACGATTTTGTGTAGAGAACCGTTAGTTGATCACACTGCGCTGCAGGCTGCCTTTGATATAGACGCGCGTTTAGCCTCGCCCCAGCAATTTGACGTCGAAGCCGACAACGGTAGTCAACAAGAGGGCATAGATAAAGAGGTTGCACATGGAAATTAGTAATCAAGGTATTGATCAGGTCTTGCAACAGATTCGATCATTTCAATCTCAGGTGGATGCACCTCAATTTCATCAAGAAATCGGTGTTAACAATAGTGACCAAGCCTTTGGTGAACTGTTTAGCAAAACTATTTCGCAAGCCAACGAACAATTGCAAGAGTCGTCTCAGTTAAAGAAAGCCTACGATATGGGTGATGAGTCGGTCAGTCTAATTGATGTAATGATTGCTGGGCAAAAGGCAGACGTAGGTTTGCAGGCTACCTTGCAGGTTCGAAATCGTTTGTTGTCGGCCTATCAAGACATCATGAACATGCCGGTGTAACCGATGCCAAATGATTTAGCAGAACCAGTTGGGATATCGGCCGTACAGGGCATTGCTAAGCTAAGCCTGTTAAAACAATTGGGCATAATGCTTGGTATCGCTGGTGCGGTAGCCCTAGGTGTCGCCATTGCGCTATGGGGGCAAGGTGGTGATATGCGCCCGCTATTTGGCAAGTTAGATGTTGCGGCAACGGGCCAAGTGGCTCAACAGCTAGAGCAGCTGGGGCTAGATTACGAAATCGACAGCCGTTCGGGTTTGATCTTGGTTAATGCTAGTGACGTGTACAGCACGCGTATGCAGTTGGCGCAAACCGGCCTGCCCGACGCCCCTGCCGAAGGTTATGAACTACTTGATCAAGAACAGCCTATTGGTATGAGCAGTCGAATGGAATCGGTTCGTTACGTGCGAAGTTTAGAGGGCGAATTGGCTCGTACCATCGCGTCAATCAAAACCATTAGTCAAGCACGTGTACATTTAGCGATTCCTAGACAGACCAGTTTTATTGGAGCATTAAAACAGCCCAGTGCGTCGGTGCTAGTAACTACCAACGGTGGCGCGTTATCTAATGAGCATATTCAAGCGATACAAAATTTAGTAGGCAATTCGGTGCCCTCTCTAAGTTCAGACTCGGTCAGTGTTACCGATCAGTTTGGCTCGGCGCAAACCAAGGGTGAAGAACGTAACTTAGATCGTCAATTGCAATATGAGGCGCAGGTACAGACTAATCTTGAACAGGGTATAGCCAGTGTATTGATGCCTTTGGTAGGGGCGAGTGATTTTTCGGTACAGGTTAGGGCTGATATCGACTTTACGCGTATTGAAACTGCTGAAGAAATCTTTACTCCAGATAAACAAGTAGTACGTAGTGCTCAGACACATACTCAAAAAAAGACCGGTGGCATCGAGCCAGAAGGAATACCTGGTGCACTTACCAACCAGCCGCCTGGGAACGTCGAAGTGGATAACAACCCAGCAGTTGAGCCTGCTGAAAACGAGGATGGTGAAGAAGACATCATGCATCACCAAGAGCAGGCGCTAACCAATTTTGAAGTTGATCGAAAGTTACAGCATACGGTGCCGATGACCGGAACTATTAAACGCATTACAGCAGCTGTAGTGATTAACGATACAGGTGGTGGTGGTGCTGCAGACGATCAAGATGGCGCAACGACAGCGCGCTTCAATGATGAGCAACTTGCCCAGATAGAAGCATTAATTCAGGCTGCTATTGGTTTTGATGAAGAACGCGGTGATAGCCTAAGTCTGATGCTACAGCCCTTTACCATGCCGCCCGAGATTGAGGTCGCAGATACGCCTATTTATGAACAGCCATGGTTTATAGAGGCCGCCAAAGTTGGAGCCAGTGCATTATTGATTTTAGTTGTTATCTTAACGATCTTTAGACCGATGCTAAGTCGCCTTACTGAAGTAGCCGAAACGGAGACAGTTCCGGCAAATCTGAGTCATTTGGGTGACGAAGCCCTGGCGCAGTTAGACTCGCCCGATGTCAGCTCTGTCGAGAGTCAACTGTTGTTAGGCGATAGTAGCTACGAGAATGAGCTGCGGGCGATTAAAGGATTGATTGCAGAAGATTCTGGGCGTGTTGCTCAGGTCGTTAAACGATGGGTAACCACCGGTGGATGAAGAGCAAAAGAAAGATGACGATATTTTAAAACGTATCAATCCTGTTGATCGCGCGGCGATTCTATTGCTTAGTCTAGGCGAGGTCGATGCAGCGTCAATATTAAGACACTTGAGCCCCAAAGAGGTGCATTTAGTCGGTGCGTCAATGGCCGAGATGGACCAGGTCGAGCAACGCGAAGTAAGTGCTGTGGTGCGCCAGTTTTTACGTGAAGCTAGTTTGGTTACTGGCTTGGGCGTTGGGTCTGATGGATATATTCGTAATATGTTGGTCTCGGCCTTGGGAGAAGACAAAGCTAACGGCCTAATTGATCGCATACTTATGGGGGGTAATACAGCGGGTTTAGATACTCTCAAATGGATGGAAGCCCGTTCAGTCGCTGATTTAATTCGCAACGAACACCCTCAGATTCAGGCAATAGTAATTGCCTATCTCGATCCAGATCACGCGGCAGACGTACTGACGTTTTTTGACGAAAACGTTCGTCTAGAAGTGATGATGAGAGTAGGTGGCTTAGACACTGTTCAGCCGGCAGCCTTGCAAGAGCTAAATGACATTCTAGAACGGCAGTTCTCAGGCGCAGCGTCATCGCAAAAGCAAGCGATGGGTGGGCATAAGGTCGCCGCTGAAATCATGAACAACCTTGACACTACGACTGAACAGTCCTTGATGGAAAACATCATGAGTCAAGATGAGGATATGGGCACCAAGATTCAAGATCTGATGTTTGTATTTGAAAATCTAGTCGAACTAGATGATCGTGCAATTCAAGCCATTCTTAAAGAAGTAGCAACAGATCAACTTCTTACCGCCATGAAAGGTGCATCAATCGATCTAAAAGAGAAGATATTTGCAAATATGTCGTCGAGAGCTGCTGAATTATTAAAAGACGATCTAGAAGCAAAAGGCCCTGTTCGAGTAAGTGATGTCGAGATCGCACAGCGAGATATATTGGGAGCAGCGAGACGGCTAGAAGAATCAGGCGAAATCGTAATCAGTGCAAGCGGTGAGCAGATGCTATGAGTGGGCGTTCTACCCCGGTAGATTGGCAGGAGTTCGCCCGATCGCAGGGCGAACAGGTTACTCGTGTTAAGGCCACATCTGTTGTTGATGAGCAGCCGATTGAGAAACAAATCTATCAGCAATTAAGAGAAGAACTTGCTCAAGAGCAACAACAAGCGTTAGAACAAGCACAAGCAGATGGTTACCAACAAGGGCTGCAAAAGGCTCGTAATGAAGTCGAAGCTACCTATACCCCTAGATTAGTTCAAACCTTAGATGCCATTGAAGAACAACTAACAGCATTTAAAGACACCGTATATGACGACCCACAATGGCAGCAATGGTTGGTTCAAGCAGTAATGCATTTAGCTAGTGGTGTGCTCGAAAAAGAGTTGTTGTGCAATGAACAGCAGATTCAAGCGTTGGTCGTTAAAATGCTGTCAGAGGTTAAGCCACCCGACGTTGCGTTAGAGTTCTCATGCAATAAAGATTTTACGGCGCTCGCCAATCTAGTAAAGCCGCATCTGCCCGATCAGTTACAACTTGTCGAACACGATGATGTCGCTTTATTGCAAGTGACTACGCGTACAAAGGTTGTCACGTACGATCCAACTACGGCTATTCGACAAACGCTAGATCAATGGATAACTCAACCTGATGCTTAGCCTGAGTAGTTTGCCAGACGTTAAGCCAGCTATTCGTAAACGTGGGCGCTTAACGCGTATCGTAGGGCTACAGGTGGCTGCAATGGGGATTAAAGCAGCTATTGGCGACTATTGCGTTATATACAAGGCAGATACACGGGTACGCGCTGAAGTAGTGGGCTTTAGCGGCGAAGAGGTATTCTTGCTGCCTATATCACCAGTAGAAGGGCTTAGCCCTGGCGACTGGGTCGAGCCGTTACCCCCCGAAGATGGTTGGCCGGTTGGGCCTGAGCTAATAGGCCGAGTTTTAAATGGGCAAGGCGACCCGTTAGATGACGGGCCTTTAATCAACGCTAGTTTTCGAAAAGGTTTGACCCCACCGCGAATCAACCCAACCACTAGATCTCCGGTGGCTAGATCTCTTGATGTCGGCGTAAGAAGCATCAATGCGTGTGCAACACTTGGGCGAGGGCAGCGCGTTGGGTTAATGGCATCGTCAGGGCTAGGTAAGAGTGTGCTAATGGGAATGATTGCGCGTTTTACTAATGCCGATGTTGTTGTCGTGGCATTAATTGGTGAGCGCGGGCGAGAAGTGCAAGAATTTTTGTCAGAGAACCTAGGCGAAGCCGGGCTCAAAAAGTCGGTAGTAGTTGTGGCGCCTGGTGATGACCCAGCGCTCATGCGTATTAATGCAGCGCGCTATGCTACGCGGCTAGCAACATGGTTTAGAGATCAGGGTAAACAGGTACTAATGTTGATGGATTCGCTTAGTCGCTTTGCTCAGGCGCAGCGCGAAGTGGGCCTGGCAGTGGGAGAGCCCGCAGTTAATCAAGGCTATCCGCCGAGTGTATTTGCGCGCATCCCTGAGATTGTTGAGCAGGCAGGTAATAGTGATAGTAACGGAACCTTAACCGCAATCTACACCTTGTTAGATGAACATGACGGCCAACGAGACGCTGTTATCGAAAGCGCTAAAGCTATTTTAGATGGTCATATTGTGCTGAGTCGATCAATGGCTGAGCAAGGAGTATATCCAGCAATTGATCTCGAGCGTTCTATTAGCCGTGTAATGGGCCAAGTAACCAGTCAGGCACAGGTAGATGCCGCTCGTACCTTAATTAGCCTCATATCAATCTACAGGCAAAAGCGTGATCTAGTATTGATAGGAGCATACGAAGGCGGAACAGACCCCTTATTAGATAGAGCGTTACAGCTCTATCCAAAAATAGAAGCCTTCTTAAAGCAAACCAGTGAACAGCCGATAGATCGTGAAAGCAGCGTTTCAGCGCTAATGGAGTTAATTCAATAATGAATGAGCAAACGCAACATATATTGTCGTTAAAACAGGCTAAAGAGGTAGCTAAATTGGTGCGTGAGCGTGCAGAAATAAAAGCGCAGTTTAATGAGGTTCAGTCTTTATTTGAACAAGTAGAATCGTTGATCGAAGGCACACAGACACAAGTAGACCAAGAATATTCGTCAACGCAGTTGCAACAAAGGGCGTCAACGCTGCAAACCTTGTTACAGTCTCGCCAACATTTAGCCGAACATAGACCTGTGATTGAACGGCAGTTAAAGGATACAGAGCAGCAGTTACAGCAAGCGCAACTAAAGCTAGACAGAATAAATCGCCAATAGTACGCCTTTTCATCAAAAGATTCTGATCTAGGCTGAAGGGTAAGGAATTAAAAGTAGGGATGCGACATGGCAAATATGCAGCTTAGTTCGGCAGTTAATATCGCTGGCGCAGGCGATTTACTGCTGCAGATACAAGCAGCACTTGCCGAATCTGACAATAACACCTTAACGGTAGATGCCAGTCAGGTAGAGCGTTTCGATTTTAGTATGTACCAACTACTTGTTAGTGCTAAGAAAACAATCGCGAGCGAAGGTGGTCACTTTGGAATCGACTCGCCCTCTGATTGTTTTTTGCGAGGAGCCGAGGTGTTGGGCGTAAAGAGTTTATTGCTCGACTAAATAGTTAGGTAACAGGGAGCGTATATTAGTGGCCAAAATTTTAGCCGTAGACGATTCAGTTTCTATAAGGCAGATGGTGACCTTTACCCTTCAGGGTGCGGGGCACGAAGTTGTCGAAGCTGGTGATGGGGTCGAAGCATTAGCCTTTGCGCAGGGCAATTCGGTAGATCTTGTAGTATCGGATGTGAACATGCCAAATATGGACGGCATTCAGTTAATCACCGAATTAAGAAAGCTAGAAGCCTACAAGTTTATTCCTATCCTAATGTTGACCACAGAATCGGCTGGGGATATGAAGCAGAGAGGTAAAGAAGCAGGAGCAACGGGGTGGATCGTAAAACCCTTTAATCCTGATCAATTGTTAGCAACAATCGCTAAAGTATTGGGGTAGTTCTGTGTCGGTGGATATAAGTCAGTTCCACGCAGTATTCTTTGAAGAGAGTTTCGAAGGCCTTGATGAGATGGAGTCTAATCTAATGACTTTGTCTGATGAGGGCGAGATCGACGACGAAGCGATTAATGCTATATTTAGAGCCGCTCACTCAATTAAAGGAGCATCAGGTACCTTTGGTTTTCAGGTAATAACTGACTTTACCCATCATTTAGAAACGCTACTTGACGAAGTAAGAGCACACAAACGTGGGTTGCCGCCCGAAGATATAGATCTTTATCTTCAGTCAGTTGATTATTTGCGTAGCATGCTCGAAGCCTATCAGTCAGGATCTGAACCAGATGCAGAACAAGGTAAACCTTTAGTTGAACGCTTTCTTCAGTTATTAGATCAACCGAGCGAAGGCTCGCCGGTCACTGATTGTACTGATCAATCGCAGCTTGAAATATCTGGATACGAAATCACGTTATCTGGTGCCGAGGGCATCATGTGTACCGGTAACGACCCGTATCGCTTATTTGCAGAGCTGAACTCTTTAGGCACATTAGAGATTACTGCTGATGTTTCTGACGTACCTACATTGCATGATATTGATCCAACTCAGGTGTATACGTCTTGGCAGCTAAAGATAGACACCAATGAACCAGAAGAGCGTATTCGTGAGGTGTTTGAATGGGTCATTGATGATGTCGAGCTTAGCATTAAGCCATTATCCGTTAGTGCATCGACGAGCAGTCAAACGCAAGATAAAAAAGGCGTCCAGCCTAAAAGCGAAACATCAAAATCACCAGCTGAAAAAAGCACCGCTACCACTTCTAAAGCTGAGCCTGTGAAACGTAAGGCTACTGATACGTCGATTCGTGTCAGTACAGAGAAAATTGACGCTCTTATCAATATGGTTGGCGAGTTAGTTATCACGCAAAGTATGTTGGGCGAGTTGGGCGAGTCATTCGAGATGTCTTCGCTAAACCGATTGCAAGAGGGCTTGGTACAGCTAGAACAGAACACGCGAGAACTACAAGAAAGCGTGATGAAAATTAGAATGCTACCCATTAGCTTTATTTTCAGCCGTTTTCCCCGAATGGTACGTGATTTAGCGAAGCAATTAGACAAAGAGATATCATTAAACCTTATTGGTGAGTCGACCGAATTAGACAAGACAGTGATGGAGAAACTGTCTGATCCAATGGTGCATTTGGTACGCAACGCAGTAGACCATGGCGTTGAAAGTACAGCTGATCGAATCGCCGCAGGTAAGCCGGCGTCGGCGACTATCACTCTTAATGCCTATCATCAAGGTGGCAATGTTGTCGTTGAGATTTCTGATGATGGCAAGGGCTTAGATACAGAAGCGATTAGTAAGAAAGCGATAGAGAAGGGATTGATTGAAAACGCTAGCGGTTTGTCTAAGGAGCAAATCTACGATTTATTGTTTATGCCAGGCTTTAGTACAGCAGAGCAGGTTTCTGAATTGTCTGGCCGTGGTGTTGGCATGGATGTCGTTAAGCGTAATATCCAAGAACTTAATGGGTCAGTCGAAGTTAAATCAGAAGTAGGCAAGGGCTCGACTTTTAGTATTAGTTTACCCCTAACCTTAGCTATTCTGGATGGTCAGCTTATTAGGGTAGGGCACAATATCTACGTGATTCCATTAGTTAATATCATCGAGTCGATCGAGATTGATCCTGCGATGGTAAACCAAGTAGCTGGTGGTCGCGAACTTTATCGGTTGAGAGATGACTACTTGCCCATCATCCCGCTGTGCGATGTATTTGGTATCGATTCACAACCAGTAGGTGAGCGCAGAGGGCTAATGGTAGTGGTTGAGGCAGCTAATAATAAAGTAGGCTTGGTTATTGATGACCTACAAGCCCAGCAGCAAGTAGTTATTAAAAGTTTAGAAAACAACTATAAACAGGTAATAGGGCTGTCGGGTGCCACGATACTAGGAGATGGTACCGTTGCACTTATCGTCGATATTCCAGGTATCGTTAAATTGTCTTCAGAGTTCGAAATTCACTCCTATAAGGCTGCTCTTCAGTCGGCCGAGCAAAACATCTCAATGACCCATTAATTGAGTATCGAAAGGCATGTTGGCCTGATCTTTGCGTTATAAAAAGCATGATTAGTCTGTTCAATCTAGGTGGGCTAACACAGTTACCACCGGTTAATACTCAAAATATGAGTGCGTTAAATAGGGGCGAGTTTCGTCAACTATTGAGCCCGCTCGTGAACACTGTCGAGAATAACGAGACAGGCGATGAAACGACGCTGTTATATACAGTCTCTGATATCGATCTCGCAACTGATTATGTTGAGAAAGATAGTAATGGATTGCTAGTGCTCAAGATGCCAGTCACTGAATCAGAAGAATCTATTCTTGAGAGAATAAAAAGCGTTGATAGCCCATCAAGCTTTGATAAACCAGTGGATATTGATAAGCCCTTAGATACCGATAACACTGAGTTGTTAACAGGTGAACCACAACAAATAGTTCGAACGATTTCTCCTGCTTCTACCGATAATCAACGCTCAATAACAGCCAATAGGATTGGGCCAGAAAATCAGATACCTGTTGGTAGTTCTAAGTCCATAGAATCATTGTTACAAGGCCAGCTTACTGTCGATGGGCCAATGGAGATGCGGCCGCTGCTGATGGACGATAGATCAAATGATACAACCAATAAGTCAGACTTAGCCCGCCAACCTGAGGCTACTAGAACGCTGTTGGTTCCATTATCGCCTAATATTGAAAAGCCTGAGCAATCTAGGCCAATCGATTTACAAGTACCTCCTAGCAATAGCAATGTACAGGTTAAACCCAGCCTAGAACCTAGTGCGCCTCAGACGGTAAACGCTGTTTTAAAGACAGACGTTTTACCCCCAGCTACTGCTGCAGTGGTAGATAGAGCGCAAGAGACGAGCAGGGCTATTTTACCAGAGGCAGTTGCAGGGCAACTGATAGCACTTATTAAACAGGTACGACCAGCTCGTGATAACGCCATCACCGAAACGAGTGACAATGCTAAGCTAGCCCCTGTTATGGCAGATGCCAATAATCGAATACCTAATACTACTGCCGCGCCTGTGGCCCAAGTTACACACAACGAAGCACAACATAATCATCTTAAGCAAGAATTTCATCAACTAGTCGTTCGCCAGGCAATACAATATTTGAATGGCAAAGACGGTAATATCGATCTACAGGTTGAAACAGCCAAGGGCGAACGATTTAACATAGATGTTCAGCTCGTAAATGATCGTGTAAGTGTCAAGCTTACAGCACCTAGCGCACAGATATTAGTTGAAGCAAATCAGCAGTCTGATCGCTTGCGGTCTAGTTTAGAGCAAGGAGGGTTTGATCTGACATCGTTTGAGCAGCATCAGCATTCCCAGCAACAGCAAGCAGGTCATAAGAATCAAGCTATCACCACAGATGCACCGGCACCCATGAGCGAAGAACTTGCTAACTCGCCCATCACAAAGGTTAAACAAACCCTTCTTTCAATTAGTGTCTAATTGCTGACACTAGTTGGCCTGCATATTGCTTTGTATTTAGCGTAGACAAAATTTTGTCAATTTGCTGACAGGGCTAGCAAACGAATGGCTGAAGATAACGAAAAAGACGAAAAGAAATCAAAATTCGGCAAGGTTGGAATGATCTTGGCGCTCCTCGTCGTAGCGATGATCACGGCGGGTGTTACCTGGTGGTTTACTAAGTCGAGCGCACCCGTAACGCCTGAAACTGTACCTGGTGCGATGCCCGCTGATACGCAGGCAAAGGCCTCGTACTACCCTATGAAGCCACCTTTCGTAGTTAACTTTGTTGCCCGTGGTAAGCAGCGGTTAGTGCAAATCAATGTTGTATTGATGGCTAGAAGCGACTTGGCAATAGAAGGTATTCAGGCTCATCAAGCACTAATACGAAATGCCATTGTGCTAAAAATCGGTGCGGCCAACTTTAATCAATTACAGACAAACGAAGGCAAAGAACTGCTACGCCAGACACTGAGAAATGAGGTCAACACTATTCTTGAACAAGAAGGGCTGTCGCTAATCGATGATCTCTATTTTACTAACTTCGTGATGCAGTAAGCCTATGCAAGATATTCTCTCACAAGATGAAATTGATGCCTTATTGCACGGTGTTGATGACGTTCAGCAAGATGAGCCAGAAAGTGCAGATGGGCAGGTATACGATCTAGCGAGCCAAGATCGTATCGTTCGTGGGCGAATGCCAACGCTTGATATGATCAACGAGCGTTTTGCGCGATATACAAGAATCTCGATGTTTAATCTATTTCGTCGAACAGTGGATGTCGCTGTGGGTGGTATATCAGTAATGAAGTTTGGCGAGTACGTACATTCTCTGTTCTTGCCTACCTCTCTCAATATGGTCAAGTTGCGCCCACTAAGGGGCACTGGCCTTATCATACTTGATGCAAAGTTAGTGTTTACGTTGGTCGACAACTTTTTTGGCGGTAATGGCCGGCATGCCAAGATTGAAGGGCGTGACTTTACCCCAACAGAGTTGAGGGTTGTTCAAATGGTTCTTGAGCAGGTTTTCACAGATCTTCAAGAAGCCTGGAAAGCCGTCAAACCAATTACGTTTGAGTATCTTAATTCTGAAGTGAATCCAGCTATGGCTACCATCGTCACCCCTGGCGAGGTGGTGATTATTTGCACTTTCAAGATAGAGCTTGAAGGCGGTGGTGGTGATCTGCAGATCGTTATGCCTTACGCCATGATCGAGCCGATACGTGATGTCTTAGATGCAGGGATGCAAAGTGATCTTGATGAAAAAGATGAACGCTGGGAGGCCGCACTTCGCCAAGACGTATTACATGCTGATGCTCAGATCGAATGTACCGTGGCAGAGGCCACCATGTCGCTTAGAGATATTGTCAATTTAAAAGAAGGCGACGTGGTGCCCATCGAAATGCCAGAGAAGCACGAGGTAACTGCGAACGGAGTACCTATGTTCATCGGTAAGTTAGGTAAGAGCGGTAACAACTTGGCGATCAAAATAGAAGAGCGCTTAGAACACATTAATTTCGAGAAGTTATTTCAGGTAGACGACAAACAATGAACGACGAACCAGAGAACACTGAAGACGAGAATGTTGACGATGACTGGGCCGCTGCAATGGCTGAGCAAGCTGATGCAGAGGGCGGTGATACGGAGCAGCCTGAGGTTACACCTGAAGCTGCAAAGGCTGTACTCGAAGATCTTGATGACTCAGATGTCGAGCCTGGTCAAGTAGATGAAGTTAAACCCAACTTAGATGTGGTGTTAGATATACCTGTCACCATTACTATGGAGGTTGGTCGAACAGAGATCAGCATCAGAAATTTATTACAGCTTAACCAAGGGTCGGTGGTTGAACTAGATAGACTAGCAGGCGAGCCTCTAGACGTGATGATTAATGGAACAATCGTCGCACACGGCGAAGTGGTCGTTGTTAATGACAAGTACGGCATACGAATGACTGATGTAGTTTCGCCAGCTGATCGTATTAAAAGGATTCAGTGATCTATGGTTTGGGCGCGAACAATATTATTGGTTACTTTAGCGCTCTGTGCTCCAGAGTTGTTCGCCCAAACGAATGAAGTAGTAGAAGCTAGTGGTACAAATCTAAGTGATTTATTGAATGAACAAGGCGAGCTAGTAATCGCGACCGAGTCTACTACCGAAAACGGATCGCAGTGGTCAGTGTCATTACAGATACTACTGGCCATGACACTGCTTAGTTTAGTGCCAGCTCTCTTGATGACTATGACTTGCTTTACTCGAGTGATAGTCGTTTTGGCCATTTTGCGCCAGGCTCTAGGGCTTCAACAAACTCCATCAAACCAAATTTTGATTGGTATGACTTTGTTCATGACTTACTTCATCATGGCACCTGTGTTTAATGAAGCAGTAACCAATGGGCTAACACCCTGGTTAAACGGTAGCATCGATATCGAAGCGGCGGGTAGCGCGATGATCGAACCATTTCATCGCTTTATGTTAATGCATACTCGCGCCACAGACCTGCAGTTGTTCGCCGATATTGCCAAGGTTGAGTTGCCTGACGACTTAAGCCAAACACCAATGAGGCTATTGGCGCCTGCTTTTTTGACGTCAGAACTGAAAACCGCGTTTCATATCGGTTTTATGCTGTTCGTACCGTTTTTGGTAATTGATTTGGTAGTGTCCAGTGTACTGATGGCGATGGGTATGATGATGCTTTCGCCATTGATTATTTCGTTACCGTTCAAGATTCTTATTTTTGTTTTAGTAGACGGCTGGGCTCTGGTTGTAGGAACCCTCGCCTCTAGTTACGGGGTGGGGTAATGGAGATCGTCACGCAAATATTTGGCGAGGCATTTTGGTTGGTCATAGTACTTTGCGCTGCATTGATCGGCCCCGGTCTAGTTGTCGGTTTAATCGTGAGTATCTTTCAGACGGCAACACAGATTAATGAACAAACGCTTTCATTTTTACCTCGCCTTCTGGCCACCTACATCACGATTATCTTGTTAGGTGGGTGGGCATTGAATCGTATCATTACCTTTGTGCAAGACCTATATTCCTCGATTCCAGGGTTAATTAGCTAATGATTGCATTGCAAACAGAGCTTGCAGCGTTTCTGCTGATCGTCACTCGATTTGGGGCTCTACTAATGTCTGCGCCTTTCTTTAACAGTCGATGGTTAAACCTACGTACTAGAGTACTGCTAACTTTAATGATTTCTTGGCTTGCTCTAATGGCATATGGTGATCATAGCGTACCTGCGTTTGAAGGCGCATATTGGTCAATGCTTGTTGCTAATTTACTGTTTGGCTTAATGATGGGGTTTGCGCTTCAGGTTGTATTTCAATCAATCGTAGTAGCAATGCAGAGTTTATCAATGCAGTTAGGGTTAGGTTTTGCATCAATGGTAGATCCTGCAAACGGTGTATCTGTACCCGTGTTAGGTCAGTTCTTTGTTATTTTCTTTACATTTATTTTTGTATCTACCGGTGCGCACCTAGTAGTGCTTCAGATTCTTGCGAATAGCCTTCAATGGTTTCCTATAGAGACGATCTCAGTCTCGTCAGTTAGTGCTCAGAAATTATTAGTGTGGGGTAGCAAGATGTTTTTAGATGCTGCCAAGTTAGTAGTTGGCTTAATGGCCATGATGCTAGTGGTCAATCTGTGTTTTGGTTTGGTTGCCCGTTTAGCGCCTCAGATAAATATCTTTACGTTGGGATTTCCGATTATGGTTGTAGTTGGATTATTCTTGATTTGGTTGTCGCTGACTTATTTGACTGACCAATTTATTCGTATGATTGATGAGGCTTTGGTTGCCATTCCGAGGTGGATAATGAATGGCTGACGAGCAAGAATCTCAAGAAAAGTCTGAAGAACCCACCGAGCGACGGTTAAAGAAGGCACGCGATGAGGGCACTGTTCCTAGATCAAAAGAGTTATCTACAACCTTGGTCACTATGCTGTCACTGGTGTGGATATTCATTATGGCACCCTATGTATTACATACCACCACAAAACTGTTTAGGCATAGCTTTCAGTGGCGTCCTAGCTTAACGATGGCAGATTCAGGGCTTTTGTTAGAATCCGCGATTAATCCGTATATATGGTTGTTTTCTTCGTTCTTTGTCATCGTATTTATTGGTGCAATACTTGGTGGCAGTACACTAGGAGGTCTTGTTGCTACGTTCAAAATGCTAAGGCCAAAGTTAGAGCGCCTTAGTGTCATCAAAGGCGCAAAACGCATTTTTTCACTAAACAGCTTAATGGAGCTTGTAAAGGGCATACTAAAGATTGGATTGGTGGCGTTAGTGGCCTATGTGTCAATTAGTTGGCATTGGCCTCAATTTGTAGCAGCGCAACGTATGGCATGGCCGGCATCTTTCTTTGAAGGCATGGAACTAGTCATCATCAATATTTTGATTATTGCTTCTGTCTCGATAATAGTGGCTGCCATTGATATTCCTTTTCAGGTACAGCAATTTAAAAAGCAGGTTCGCATGAGCCGGCAAGAACTGAAAGAGGAAATGAAAGAAACCGACGGTAATCCAGAGGTTAAATCTAAGCGTAGATCACTGCAGATGGAATACTCGCAGATGCGGTCGGTAAATGCAGTGTCTGACGCTGACGTTGTTATCACCAACCCAACACATTTCTCTATCGCTCTTAAATATGACCCTGATAAAGATGAGGCTCCTATGATTCTGGGCATGGGGGTTGATTTGGTAGCTCTGCAAATGCGCACAATTGCTAGAGAAAAGAACATCGTTATTTTTGAGGCGCCTCAATTGGCCCGTGCTTTATATTTTGGAGGCTCGATTGATCAGTTTATCCCTCAGCCACTATTTTTGGCAGTTGCTAGGGTACTAGCATACGTTATGCAGCTGCGAGCATTTAGAAAAGGCTCGGCCGAAGCACCTACAAGACCTACCAACTTGAAAGTACCTAGCGAGTATCAATATAGCCAAGATGGCAAGAAAGTTGCTTCTAGATCAAATACAACCTGAGTGACAGGTTTCTGACAAGGATTAGTTAGTGGCAAACATCGGTGTAAACAACGGTCTTCGACAACAGCTTAAGTCGAATATTGGCAACCTAGGAATACCCGTATTATTAGTAGCCATGTTGGTGCTGATGATATTACCTATGCCTGCATGGTTCTTGGACTTATTTTTTACCTTCAACATTGCCTTGTCTATGGTCGTGCTGATGGTAAGTGTCTACGCCCTAAGGCCTCTCGAATTCTCAGTGTTTCCGACTGTTCTACTAGTAGCGACATTGCTTCGCCTCGCATTGAATGTGGCGTCTACACGGGTAGTGTTGTTAGAGGGTCACTCGGGAGGTGATGCTGCGGGAAAGGTGATCGAAGCCTTTGGCGCTGTGGTTATTGGTGGCAACTACGCGGTCGGTATCGTGGTGTTTTTGATCCTAGTGATTATCAACTTTGTTGTAGTTACCAAGGGGGCTGGGCGAATATCAGAAGTTAGTGCGCGTTTCACACTAGATGCAATGCCTGGTAAGCAAATGGCTATTGATGCCGACTTGAATGCAGGTTTGATCGATCAAGTAGAAGCGAAGAGACGTCGATCAGATGTTGCAGACGAGGCTGATTTCTATGGCTCAATGGATGGTGCTAGCAAGTTTGTGAGAGGAGATGCCATTGCCGGTATCCTGATCTTAGTAATCAATCTTATTGGCGGCTTATCTATCGGTATGGCTCAGCATGATCTCAGTTTTTCGCTGGCAGTTGAGCGGTACACATTGCTAACTATTGGTGACGGCCTAGTAGCACAGATTCCTTCATTGTTACTATCGACTGCCGCCGCAGTGATTGTGACGCGAGCAAATACGGCTAGCGAGCTAAAAGAACAGGTCCAAACACAGCTTTTAGGCTCGCCTAAAGCTATTGTGGTGACTGGTGCGGTAATGGGTTTGCTCGGTGTGATTCCTGGAATGCCTACCTTGGCTTTCTTGACACTTGCACTGCTTACTACGGGTTTGGCCTATTGGGTATACCGCCGAGAAACTCGGCCCGATGATCAGCCAGAATCAACAGCAGTAATCGAACCCGGTGACGACCTTCCAGCAGCTGAATCTAATGTTAATCAAGACGTGTCTTGGGACGATGTAGAAGACATTGATCCTTTCGGGTTAGAGGTTGGTCTGCGATTAGTCGCGCTTGTTAAAGAAAGTGATGAAACAGGCCTGCTCAATCGAGTTAGAGGGGTGAGGCGTAAAGTCTCAAAAGCCCTCGGTTTCTTAGTGCCATCTATTCATATTAGAGACAATCTTGAGCTTCCTAATAATTGTTATCGGCTAACGTTAGCTGGAGTCGCGGTGGCTGAAGGGGAAGTTTTAACCGATCGCTTGTTAGCCATCAATCCTGGCCAAGTACAAGGCAGTTTAGAGGGCATCGCCGCAAAGGATCCAGCGTTTGGCTTAGATGCATTATGGATCGAAGAAGGTAACCGTGAGCAAGCAATTGTCTTGGGCTACACGGTTGTAGACCCTGCAACCGTGATTGCAACGCATCTAGACCAGGTACTGATACAAAATGCTGCAGATCTATTAGGTCATGATCAGGTCGAGACCTTGGTCGAGCGGGTACGACAAACCAATCCTAAGTTAGTAGATGAAACGATTCCTGATGTTCTCAATATAAACGCCTTGTTGTCGGTATTGCAGCAGTTGTTGCGCGAGCGAGTGGCCATTCGAGACATCAAGTCGGTTTTAGAAGCACTAGCCTCTGCTGAAAAAACTGACACTGCTAGCTTAGTGCAGGTTATAAGACAAAAGCTTGCTCGCCAAATTGTTTTTGATATTGCTGGGGCAAAATCAGAACTACCGGTGGGCACGCTTAGTCCAGAGCTACAGCAGCTTTTTGTACGCAATACGCAGCAGCCTGACAGTGGCTTAGATCCTGTGTTAGTTGATCGCTTGGTGGGGCAGCTAAGTCAGTTTATTGACACCAATAATCAGCAGGGCGAACCATCTATTTTGGTAGTGCCAGATCAGCTTCGGGCGATGATAGCGAAGTTGTTTAAAACCTTTAGTTCTCAGTTAGCGGTGCTGGGATTTTCAGAAATTCCTGATGATCGCCAGTTACGCGTAACACTTTCTCTTGGAGGTCAATAATGAGCCAGTATGAAGTAGTGGCAAAGTCAATGTCAGAGGCGATGACGCTAGCTAGAGAGCGCTATGGTAACGACGTCTGCATTGTTGATTCGCAAGTAAATCAGTTTGGTGTTCAACTGACGGTCGTCGATCAGATTACTGAGGCGCCTGTGCCTAGCTTGCGATCACAAGATCAGGCGAACCTCACTCACACGGCACCAGATCCCTCCGTGAATGCCACCGATACTGATGTTAACCATGCGATATTAGCGCTACAGTCTGAAATAAAGCAGTTGGCGACAAGCGTAAAGCGCTCACACAGTGTGCAATCCCCTCCCCAACGATTGGTAGGTGTTCCTGAAAGGCTTTTAAACCATTTGGGCGAGTTCACGGAGGTGCGATACTCAGAAGTGTTTCGTCGCATCGATTCGTTATTGGCTGCGAAACTGCGTTTTGATGCGCCACAGATGCATCTGTGGTTTGTAGAGGGCGAGGTTCAATTCTCAGTGGTGGCAAAGTACGCCACCATGGCCCAACGCATAGGTGTCAAAATAAATCTCGATGAACTTGAGATCGAGCCTCAGCAACAACAGTTGTTAAACCAAATACTGCACCATGGTGCTTTAAATCAGCAATTTACTTCTACACTTATGTTGTCAGCATCGGCGTCGTCTAGACGCGATTGCCAGCAGATTGCGGTAGTACCAGCAACACACTCAGAGCGAGCACTTGCGTGGGCGTTCGAGCATTGGCGGGCCTGCGATCTGATTATCTCACCATTTCAGAATTACGGTGGTATTGGCGAACTGCTAGCGGTCGTGGCTGAATACGGTCAGAAAGTTGTAGGAGTATCTAATAACCAAGGGTTAAGTGTGCCTATATTGCCATTGCAGCATCGTCATTATGCAGCAGTTTGGTTAAAGACATTCGCGGCCGAAAAACTAGCGGAGATTTCTTGATGAGAGTCACAGCCTTTACAGGAGGTAAAGGGGGCGTAGGTAAAACCCAAACTGCTACCCGCGTGGCTGCGGGTTTAGCAAAACAAGGTTATAAGGTTTTGTTAATCGATGGCGATTATAGTCTTGCTAACGCTAATCTACTTTTAGATGTTGAATGCCAAAAAGGCTTTGCCGAGATAGTTTATCGAGGCGTGTCGCTGCAACAGGCAGTAACGCCTGTTATGACAAACCTCGACTTATTAGCGGGGCTGTCTGGTGAACAGATACTGCTAAGAGACAATCCGCAACGCCGGTGGGCGTTAGAACGGTTGCTGCACGAGGCCAAAAGTGAATATGCCTACGTGATCATTGATACGCCTGCTGGGGTAGGTGATGCGCATCTTGAGTTACTTGCGTTTGCCGATGATATTCTATTTCTTGTTTGCCCAGGTTCGGCGTCGATAACCGATGCTTACGCGTTGATAAAGTTGCTACTTAGGCAGAAGTGCTCGGCACGGTTTCATCTTGTCGCATCAATGATGGAGCGAAAGTCAGAAGCCAAAGACTTATACGAGCGTTTTGACAGGGCATGCCAGCAATACATACAGGTACCCATATATTATCGAGGTTTCTTACCAATTGACGCCAAGTTACTTCGGGGGCAAAGCAGAGCTGTCGATGATTTATCGGGGCCTTATGGACGGGCTATTTCTCAACTATGTGCTCAGATGACCCACTGGCCCCAACGGCGAACACAAGCGGTTTAGCATGAAGCAGACGTATCAGTTATCTAGTCAAGATCAACGGTTGGTAGAAGGGCGTGAATTAGTGATGCGTATTGCGTATCACATGATCGCGCGCCTGCCTAGTTACATCGAGGTAGATGATTTGATTCAAGCAGGCAGCATTGGGCTAATCGAGGCGGCTAAAAGCTACGATGAATCAAAGGGGGCGAGCTTTTCAACGTACGCAGGCATCAGAATAAAAGGAGCGATGATCGATGAATTACGAAAGGGTGACTGGGCACCTAGATCTGCACACAGATTCGAGCGTCAATTAAATGACACGACCAGTGAGTTAGAAAAAAAGTTTTCGCGCCAGCCTACTAACGACGAGATCGCAGATGCTCTCGAAATCTCTACGGAGGAGTTGCGATTAAGAACCGCTGATGTGGCGCGAACGAAGCTATTGAGTTTAGAAGATCAGCTTGGCGTTAGCGCCCCCGTGGTTAGCTTCGATTCGCAGGCCGATAAGCAGCTGTTAATGAGCAAGGTTCAGCAGGCGATTGTTGAATTACCCGAGCGCGAGCAGTTGATACTGTCGCTCTATTATTTCGAAGAATTAAACCTGAAAGAAATCGGCGAAATTATAGAGGTTAGTGAATCTAGGGTATCGCAATTGTTGTCTCAAGTTATGGAGGAGATTTCGTCCCGCTTGCAGTAGCCTTTCATACAATTAATGCCGAACCACACGGTTATCAAAATCTATGGCTATCATTTAATTAGCGGTCATTGTTTGCAGTAGGGGCCAACGCTGTATGAATAAGGATATGAAGATTCTAGTTGTCGACGATTTCTCGACGATGCGGCGCATCATAAGAAATTTGTTGCGTGATCTAGGGTTCACAAATACGCAAGAAGCTGATGACGGGCAAACGGCATTGCCAATGCTAAAGTCTGGGGGCTTTGAGTTTTTGATTACCGATTGGAACATGCCTGGTATGACAGGCATCGACCTGCTTAAGAATGTAAGGGCAGATCCGGAGCTAGCTGCATTACCCGTACTAATGGTGACGGCCGAGGCTAAGAAAGAACAAATCGTCGAGGCTGCCCAAGCGGGCGTGAACGGTTACGTTGTAAAGCCTTTTACGGCAGGCGTATTAGAAGAAAAAATCGCTAAGATTTTTGAGCGTATCGATGGGTGATCCGAAGACATTACAGGCCTTGGCCGAGGCTCTATCGAAATCGGGCGTAGTCGACGAAGCTCAGCGATCTGAAGTGCTCAGTATTGTAGAGCGCGAGTTTTCTGATTTCTCGAAGCGTATAGATGCGTTAAATCAACATATTGTGGCTACGGTTAACGACGCTAGTCGTTTAACAGGCTCTGAAGGTAGCGTCGAAGAACGCCTAGCCTACGTGTTAGAAATGACTCAGAACGCTGCGAACACCACAATGGATGAAGTTGACGCGATTAGCTCGATAACCGACGACGATGAAATCCAAAAGCATGCGCAGAACATACTAGTCGCGCAGGGTTACCAAGATCTATGTGGCCAGTTTCTACAGCAAATTATTCAACTAATTAATCAACTTCACGAAGGTCTAAATAGACTGGGCGAGTCGGCATCGTCGGCGGGGTTAAAAGCACCAGGTACCGCACCGGTAGGTGACGCTGATGGTGCTTCGGCCGAAGGCCCTCAGTTAAAGACTGCCAGCGCTAATAAGGTTGCGCACAATCAGGATGATGTTGATGATCTGCTATCTGATTTAGGGTTGTAGGATGGACGAGCAAGACGAGATTCTCGCTGATTTTTTGCTCGAGGGCGGCGAAACACTTGAATCGCTGCAAGAGCAGCTTGTCTCGTTAGAAAGTGCCGGTGATGACACAGATTTGCTTAACGCTATTTTTCGGGGCTTTCACACCATTAAAGGTGGCGCGGGATTTTTGCAGTTAGACCCACTAGTTACCATTTGCCACCGCACTGAAAACCTATTTGATCAACTAAGAAGCGGGCAGCAAACACTAACCTCTGAAATGATGGACTCGGTGTTAGCATCGGTTGATTGCTTAGTTGAGATGTTCGATAGCTTGCGAGACTCGCAGCCTTTGTCTGAGCCGCCAGCCGATTTAATAAGTGATTTGGATGCTTTGTGCAACCCAGATGCTACGCCAACAGAGCCCGCTGCATCTGTCGACGCAGAAACTAGCGAACCGTCTGCGCAATCTCATGACAACTCTGGCGATTCAGTAGAGCTGTTTGGTGAGTCAGAGGGTGATACTGGTGGCATTGATCTGTTTGATGACCTAGGGTTTGACGACTCTCAGCCTACTCATCATTTAACCCAAGAACAGTTTGATTCTATGCTGGCCAGTTGGCAGATTGATGCGACGTCTGATCAAGGTTCTGCTGGGGGTACAGCAAGCTCCACTGATTCTGAATTGATTACAGACGATGAATTTGACGCATTGCTTGATGAACTGCATGGTTCAGGAAAGGGGCCGACAGCCGCTGCCGAAGTCGCATTAGCTCCAACCGATGTACTAGAACCCCCAACATCAGAGTCTGATGAAATTACTGACGACGAATTCGATGCATTGCTAGATCAGTTACATGGTGAAGGCAAAGGGCCAACCGTTGCGCCTGTGACGCAAAAGGCTAGCGAAAAAACTGTTTCTGAGGCTAGCCCTAAAAAAGATTCTACTCCCGAAAAGCCGAAGGTCGAACCCAAAAAAGCAAGCGAGCCCAAGTTAGTACAAGCTGAGTCAACTGTTCGTGTAGATACACAGCGCTTAGACAACATTATGAACATGGTCGGTGAATTAGTATTAGTTCGTAATCGTTTAATGACATTAGGCAATCAAATCAACAATGAGTCGATGGCCAAAGCAGTAGGCAACCTAGATGTGGTAACGGTCGACCTACAAGCGTCGGTCATGAAAACCCGTATGCAGCCGATTAAAAAGGTGTTTGGGCGATTCCCTAGAGTCGTACGAGATTTGGCTCGCTCACTCAGTAAAGAGGTTAATTTAGAACTAGTCGGCGAAGAAACTGACCTAGACAAGAACCTG
Source organism: uncultured Pseudomonadales bacterium (assembly GCA_947503335.1). Taxonomy (GTDB): domain Bacteria; phylum Pseudomonadota; class Gammaproteobacteria; order Pseudomonadales; family CANNCY01; genus CANNCY01. The sequence continues at coordinate 493,772 of CANNCY010000001.1, forward strand.
GTCGAAGCACTAGCAGACCCGCTGGTTCATCTTGTACGCAACTCGGTTGATCATGGCATTGAAATGCCTAAAGATCGCGAAGATGCGGGCAAGCCAAGAATGGGTACAGTCAAGCTAACTGCCGAGCAAGAAGGCGATCATATTCTACTTACCATCAAAGATGATGGGAAGGGAATGGACCCCGACATGATTCTGAGCAAAGCTGTTGAAAAGGGCGTACTAGATGCCGACTCTGCCGCTAGATTGGCGCCAAAAGATATTTACAATCTCATTTTCGAAGCGGGCTTTAGTACGCGAGATGAAGTGAATGATATATCTGGCCGAGGTGTCGGCATGGATGTCGTAAAAACCACTATTAATCAATTAAATGGCACCATCGATATAGATTCTAGCCTAGGCGAAGGCTCAACGATTATCATTCGCGTGCCTCTAACACTCGCCATCATGCCTACGCTGATGTTTAAAGTGGGTGAGCAAGCGTTTGCGTTCCCACTAGTGAGTGTTAATGAGATATTCCAATTGAATGAGGCAGCAGTTCACCGTGTTGACGGCCAAGATGTGGTCACCATAAGAAATCGCTCAATTCCTTTGTTCTTTTTAGACCGTTGGCTGGTAAATGAAGGAAAAACTGAGATTGATCAGCAGTGCGAAGCGCATATTGTGATAGTTACAGTTGGCAATTCACAAGTTGGTTTTGTCGTTGATTATTTAATTGGCCAAGAAGAGGTGGTTATAAAGCCTCTTGGAGCCATGCTGCACGGTACACCTGGTATGGCAGGGGCAACCATTACGGGCGACGGGCGCATTGCCTTAATTCTCGATGTGCCTAGTATGCTCAAGCAGTATGCGGCCTAGCTGTGCGGTCGCTTGTACTACTTGGCGTATTAGTGACCATTTGCGCACTGCTGTGGGCGTTTAAATTAGAGCACATAGATTTAAATAAGCTTTGGCATGGCACCGCTTTTTTAATTGTTGTGGTGTGCAGCTTTGGAGTCACGCTATTACAAAGCTCACCACAGGCGGTTAAGTCTGCTGCGCTGATGATTCAATGGTTGTTGTCGCCACCAGATAGGGATTTTCAAAAGGCCAAGAAAAATCTACTTACGCTGCATCGTACCGTGAGGGCAGACGGTGCAAATGCGGCAACAGGATGGTTTAAAAAACAGCGACAACCTTGGATCGAAGTGTCAGTCAGGCAGGCCATGTCAACGAGCTCACCTGAGCAGTTTTTAGCGTCGAGTAGGGTTGCGTTGACTAGGCGTATTAAGCAACTGCATTTGGGCGCTGATTTCTTTGAGGAGTGGGGAGGGTATACCCCAACCTTAGGTATCTTTGGAGCCGTCATCGGCCTGATACAAGTGATGCGTTCTATTGATGATCCTGCAGCATTAGGTGATGGTATCGCGACCGCTTTTGTAGCCACGCTCTACGGTATTGGTGCAGCTAATCTTGTTTTATTGCCGTTAGCTAATAAATGCCGAGCATTGATTGGCGAATTTGAACTGTTTCGAGAGTATCAGTTGATAGCTATCGCGGCATTTGCTGAGGGGCTATCAGAGCAGCAAATGGTTGATCGCATGCGGGAGTATGAGCCATGAAGAGCGAGCGCTGGTTAGTATCCTATGCTGATCTAATGACCCTCTTGTTTGCTGTATTCACGGTACTGTTCGCCTTAACTCAGCAAGACTCGTCACTAAGAGAAGCACACCAAAATCATCTCTCAGGTTTGTTTTCAGACGAGCAATCAGAACATGAGTCTGCAGAGATGCTATCGAGTACACCTAAAGTGGATATGTACTCAGGCTTTGATTTTTTCGATTCTATCAATTCTGCGCAGCTAAGTTCGAAGGGAATCGCGCTGATAAACAAAGTGAGAAAACAGTATCAAGGTGCCGATGCTGAGCTAGTGATTCGCTGTTACTTGGGCAATGAGCAAGGTGGATTGTCTAATAGTGCTCGCCAGTGTGCGATAATCGGGGATTCGCTTCTTCAGCGCGGAATTTCGGCACAGCGCTTGCAGGTAATCGCAATGGGAGAGCGTGATCCTGTCGCCAGTAACTTAACGGTAGACAGTGCTCTCAATAATTTTAGAGTTGTGATAGAGAGTCAGTGAGTTGATCGTTAGTGTAGTGAGTCAAAAAGGTGGCGTTGGCAAGTCGTCAATATCTGCGGCGTTGATTCGTGCTTTGATAAAACGGGGTAAGCGTGTTTGTGCAATTGATTTAGATGTTCAGGGGTCGTTAACACACCTAATTGCTCCAACGATTGATGCGACTCGTACAACTAGATGGCTTGCTGGAGTGCCTGTTGACCCTGTGGTTATCTCTAGTAATTTAAGCTGCTTCGGGGCAACTGCCAAGCTGAATAGTCTCGAGCAGGATTACGTCAAAGTACCCGGTGGCGCTAATGTATTGCAGCGTCGTCTAGCTAGAATGAAGCGTAACTTTGATGTGGTTGTCATTGATACCGCCGCGGGGCTTGGCGGGTGGGTGGTTGCCGCGATGTATGCCGCAGACCATATAGTGTCACCCTGTTTGTTAGAGCCTTTGTCGTTAGATGCATTGAAAGGCTTTGTAAAGGTTAGAAATCAGGTAGTAGATGCCTCAGGTCATATGGTTAAAACATGGATAGTACCTAATCGATTTGACCGACGTATTCGAGGGCAAACTCACATACTTCAAGCATTGATCGGTATGAATTTGGGCGAGGTCACGCCACCAATACCGACCTGCAGTGCCGTTAACAATGCAATGTCTGCATTGAACTTTGTAGATGCCTTGTCGCTAGGTCGAGCAGAGGCTTATTTTGATCATCTCTCGTTGCAATTGTTACAGGCTAATAATGCTGTAAATAGCACGTTAGTCTCAAAAGACTCAACTATAGTGAATGTATGAATGACATAACTGAATCAATAGAACCTATTGATGAGTCGATTATCAATATTCAGCAATGGGTAACTTTCTCGCTTGATGGCGAGGTATATGGCGTGAACGTATTGCAGGTTCAAGAGGTGCTCAAATACACCGAAATTGCGCCAGTACCAGGGGCGCCCGACTATATTTTGGGTATTCTAAATCTGCGCGGTAATGTTGTGACGGTTATCGACACTCGCCATCGTTTTGGGCTTGAGCCTGTTGAACACTGCGATGACACCAGAATCATTATTGTAGAAGCCGATAGAAAGGTCGTTGGCATTCTTGTCGATAGTGTTTCAGAGGTTATTCAATTGTCGCCCAGCGAGATCGATGACCCTCCAAATCTAACCGCTACAGATAGTGCGAAGTATTTTATGGGTGTCGTCAATAAAGAAGACAGCCTGTTGATATTGGTTGATTTAGACAAACTACTCACTGATGAAGAGTGGGCTAGCTTAACGAAAGCAGACACCTAATAGGGTACAACATGGATGTAGTAGCTTCTCAAACACTAATTTTAGCGCTAGCCACACTAGTGATCGTTATGATTGGCGTGATTTGGTATGGCGCAGGCTATGTGCGCAGCGCCCATCGCAGAATTTCACGATTAGAAGAGCATTTTCAGGTGCTAGCTAAACGTCTTCATCAGCGATCCCATGCAAACCCCGAACAAGAACAAACGGCCTATCAAAGGGCTCAGTCAATGATCGCCGATGCTAAGCCCTTAGACGAGGTGGTAAAGCGTTGCGGTATCTCAATGGCCGAAGCAGAGCTACTTAAATTGATGTATGCCCAAGTGCAAAATACACCTAATCAAGACCAAGATTGATGCGCAACAGGCTAAACAGCTATACTAGGGCAACTGTAAACCCTAGGTAGTTGGCTTGCCCCACGAAATTGCAATAACGCTTTCTAATATCACGTGTGCTCGAGAGCAGCGCGTGCTGTTCAGTGACCTCAATTTGTCGGCAAAAGGCGGCGAGTTAATAAAAATTGAGGGTCCCAACGGTTCGGGTAAAACCACTCTTTTAAATGTCATTGCAGGGTTAACACGCCGATATGAAGGCGAGTTAACAATCTCCGGCCGCACCGCGCCTAATATTTTGTATCTAAGTCATGCGTTGGGCTTTAGCGAAAGACTTAACGTGATAGACAATCTTCGCTTTATAGCAAAATTAAGACACATCGACCTATCAGGTGTTGAACGGGCCATTGATCGCGTTGGTTTGACGCTAGTAGAACATCAACCACTAAAGAATCTGTCAGCTGGTCAACGACGTAGGGTAGGGCTTGCGCTTTTGGCACTTGATAAGGCTCCTGTCATTTTATTAGACGAACCCTTTACTGCGATTGATAAAGACGGTGTTCAGCTAGTCAATACCTTGATCTCTGAGCGGCTAGAACAGGGTGCTATGGTGTTTATTACTCACCATCAAGACTTAATGCTGCCTCATAGGGTCTTGTCGCTGTCAGATTATCAAGTCGAGGTGATCGATGAATAGCTTTTTGGCCATTATCGGGCGAGAGCTGCGAATCGGTTTTGCAGATTTGCATCGGGTTGTCACGCCGATCAGTTTTTTCGCGGTTGTGCTTGTATTGATGCCTCTAGGCCTAGGGCCTTCTCCACAGTTGTTAGCAAAGGTTGCTCCTGGGCTTGTTTGGGTTGTTGCGCTGTTGGCTATATTGATCTCTGCAGATCGCCTTTTTGGCGACGACATGAAAGAAGGTTCGTTACCCCAGTTGATGACACTTTCACTCGCTCTTCCGTGGGTAGTCTTGGCAAAGATGCTAGCTTGGTGGTTAATGGCAATGGTGCCACTTGCGGTTATAGCACCCATATTGGGTATGATGTTGGGGTTAAGCACTGAAGCCGCAGTTATAACCTTTTTAACGCTGCTAATTGGTGGGTTAGGGCTGTGTTTAGTCGGCGGCATCTCGGCGGCGTTAACATTGTCGACCGGCGCAGGGGGCGCACTGGTTGCACTGATCGCGTTACCCTTGTATGTACCTATATTAATTTTTGGCTCTGCCGCTGTCGAGGCGGCAAGTTTGGGGTTGGCTGTAAAGCCGTATGTACTAATATTGTTGGCATTTGACTTTTTGGCGGTGCCGTTAGCGCCTGTTGCTGCTGCCGCGGCGCTGCGTATCGCTATTGATGATTAAGTGAGAAAAATGGATTGGACTTGGTTTCACCGTTGGGGCTCGCCCCCGTGGTTTGTCAAAAACGTAACCCCCTGGCTTAAGTGGTTGTTACTGCTGGCAGGCCTGATGCTGGTTGTGGGCTCTTGTTGGGGGCTATTGATTGCGCCAGAAGAAGCGAAGCAGGGTAACTCGGCTCGTATTATTTATATTCATGTGCCCGCAGCATTTATATCGCTTGCCGGCTACTACACTATGGCCATTGCAGGCGCCATAGGCCTGATATGGCGAATGAAAATTGCCTTTTGGGTAATGCGTTCGGTAGCGCCTATTGGTGCAGCTATGACCGCTATTGCTTTGATCACGGGGGCCATTTGGGGTAAACCCACCTGGGGCACCTATTGGGTTTGGGATGCGCGCATTACGTCAATGACCATACTGTTGTTTTTGTATTTAGGCGTAATTGCGTTGATTAACGCTTATAGAGACGTTGACAATGGTTATAGAGCGGGCGCTATCTTAGGGCTTGTCGGTACGATCAATATTCCAATCATCTACAAGTCAGTAGACTGGTGGTATACGTTGCATCAGCCAGCAACGCTTAAACTGACTGAAGATTCGCCTATTCACCCTGATATTTTGTATCCGTTGTTATGGATGATTGCGAGTTTTTATCTATTGTTTGCAGCGTTAATGCTCGCAAATACATGCCGTCATATATTGCTATCCGAAAGTAATAAACGGTGGGTTAGGCAATGGTATGAGGAGGGTAAATAATGTTTTACTTTGACTCAGTCGCCGAGGCACTAAACATGGGCGGTCACGGCGTCTACGTGTGGGTGTCTTATGCAATCACGGCATTGGTGATTGCTGTATTAATGGTGCAGCCAATGCTGGCGATGAAGCGCCAAAAGAAAAAGTTTTTAGAAGCAGTTAAACGTGATCAGCGGGCGCAGAGGAGTTCAGATGCATCCAGTTCGTAAACAACGCCTTATTTATGTATTGATGTTAGTCGTATTTTCATCGGTAGCTATTTTGTTAGTCAGCTTTGCGATGAAAGACAACATTAATTTGTTCTTTTCGCCCAGCGAAGTGACTTCGGGCAAGGCGCCCTTGGGTCAAAAGGTACGCGTGGGTGGCATGGTCGTTGAAGGCTCGGTTAGTCGCGCTGATTCTGGTTTGGTTACTCGCTTCGCTTTGACTGACGGTAGCGCCATTTCGTGGGTTAGCTACGAAGGTATCTTGCCAGACCTATTTGCAGAAGGTGAAGCGGCCGTGGCTAACGGAACACTCAATGCCGATCGAGAGCTGGTTGCAACAGAGGTGTTAGCTAAACACGATGAGCAATATGTACCACCAGAAGTGGCAGATACTTATCATAAAGATGGCGCTGAAAAGCCTGAGGGCTACTAGATGATTGCTGAACTGGGCTTTTTCGCTCTTTGTTTGTCGTTGGCAGCGTCGATAGGCACGATCGTAACGGGCACCTTGGCGGTAACAACCCGCCAGCAGTATTTGACAGCGTTAGTGTTTCCGCTAAGTCGTATGATGTTTGTGGGGGCGTTGGCGAGTTATGTTGTGCTCAGCTACTGCTTTTACGCCAATGACTTTTCGGTTGAGTATGTCGCCAATCACTCAAATAGCTTGTTGCCTTGGTATTATCGGTTGACGGCTGTATGGGGCTCGCACGAAGGTTCATTGTTGTTGTGGGTGATGATTCAGACAGCTTGGATTTTTGTGGTATCGGTGTTCTCTAAAACCTTGCCCTTAGAAAGCCGCGTGCGATTACTTACCGTATTGGCTGCGGTGGCTGCAGGTTTCTTGGCGTTCACAATTTTTGCATCTAACCCGTTTGAAAGAAGCTTTCCTTTCGTGCCGCAAAACGGCGCCGATTTAAACCCGTTGTTGCAAGACTTTGGCATGATTGTGCACCCTCCGTTGTTGTACATGGGTTATGTTGGTTTATCGGTTGCCTACTCATTGGCTGTTGTAGCCTTGATCGAAGGGCGAGTTGATAGCCAGTGGGCCCGCTGGACCCGCAACTGGACTATGATCGCTTGGAGCTTTTTGACGGCGGGTATAGCCCTTGGTTCGTGGTGGGCATACTACGAGCTTGGTTGGGGCGGCTGGTGGTTTTGGGACCCAGTAGAAAACGCCTCATTTATGCCTTGGCTAGTAGCGACTGCGTTGATTCATAGTTTGATCGTGTCAGAAAAGCGAGGTGCATTTCAGCAATGGACAATTCTGTTGTCATTGACGGCGTTCTCTTTGAGTCTATTAGGCACGTTTTTAGTGCGCTCGGGGGTCATTACCTCGGTTCATGCGTTTGCTTCAGACCCTGAGCGTGGTTTATTTATTTTACAATTCTTGGGTATGTGTATTGGCGGGTCGCTTGCTTTGTTTGCTTGGCGCGCGCCGCAGCTACGTTCGTTGACTGGCTATACACCATTGTCGCGCGAAGCATTGCTTTTGGTTAATAACCTAATTCTTATTTTGGCGATGGTGATCGTACTTTTCGGAACGCTGTACCCATTGATACACGATGCGTTAGGTATGGGTAAAGTGTCAGTTGGGCCGCCGTATTTTAATTTGTTCTTTGTGCCGCTAATGCTGATTTTAGGTTTGTTTATGGTGGCCGGGCCTTTAGCTAACTGGAAGCAAACTAAGTCTGATCGTATGCGCGCGCTGGTGATGATGCCCTACGCCGTTGGTGCTGTGGCAGGTGTCGTGATTGCCGTTCTTTATACGCCTTGGGTAGGCGTGGCAGCGGGTATTTTTGTTGCGCTAATCGCTGTGTTGTTCGTTGATACTAAGCGCAAGTTAGCAAATCGAGGGCTATCGTTACAGTCGCTGTCGCGTTTAGGTGTCGGTTACTGGGCCATGCACTTGGCTCACATAGCCTTTGGTCTTTGTTTAACCGCAGTGGCGATTACTGTCGAATACAGTTATGAGACTGCTGTTCGACTCGCCCCAGGTGAAACAAAATCAGTGCAAGAGTATAGCGTTAAGCTAGATACAGTAGGTGACCTTGCAGGTAGTAACTGGGTGTCAAAGCAGGGCCATGTTCTAATGTCAAAAGGCGATAGTTTGGTCGCAGACTTGTATCCAGAGAAGCGAAACTACACTACTCGTGGTCAAATCATGACTGAAGCGGCGATCGACTGGGGCTTTACCCGTGATCTGTATGTTGCGTTGGGCGAGCAGTTTGATGACGGTAGTTGGTCGCTGCGCGTGCAGATTAAACCGGGTGTTCGGTTGATCTGGATTGCGGGTGCACTTATGTCTATTGCTGGTCTTATGTCTATTTATGCTAGAAGGCGTCGTAAATGAATCGTAAATGGGTGTTGGCGCCGCTAGTGGTATTTGGCGTATTGGCGGCATTTCTGTACAAGGGTTTGTCTTTAAATCCTACCGAGTTGCCTTCAGCTATGGTGGGCAAACAATTGCCTATGGTTCAGTGGCGCCAACTGTCGGGCGAGACAATTGAGGCGGGCGAGTTTTTAGGGCAGCCCGCTTTGATTAATGTCTGGGCTACCTGGTGCCCAACCTGTAAAGCAGAGCATGGTTATCTAAACACTCTATCTAAGCAGGGTGTACGTATTATCGGTCTTAACTATAAAGACGATGTAGAGCTCGCCCAAGAATGGTTAGATCGATATGGCGACCCCTATGCCGTTAATTTGGTCGATGAGTCGGGGCGCATCGGTATCGAGCTGGGTGTGTATGGCGCGCCAGAAACTTATTTAGTCGACGCGCAAGGCAATATCCTTGAAAAGCATGTGGGTGTGGTCAACGAAAAGGTATGGACCTCTAAGTTTGCTCAGCGATACTTCTCGGGGCAGTGATAGAGCTAAGCTAGTTATGACGATTGACTAGCTTGGTAATATACTTTTTCATTACCTCGTCAGGGTATGCATCATTCTCATTTGTCGTAATTACAATAAATAAGTTGTCTTCGATGACACGGTGTACATCAGTAAATGCATAACCGTTCGAGCCATTGTGGGTCACATAGGTAGAGCCGTTAGGTTGCTTAAACACCGCCCAACCATATCCGTAATGTTCTTTGGTCTCTGCATTCACTAAGTTGTCTTGGGTTGAAAAAAGTACTTCTTTTGTTGCGTTGTCGATTACAGCTTCACTATTTAATGCAGTGTGCCAACGGTGTAGATCGGCAAGCGTTGATGATAGGCCGCCACCGCCTTCCATATTAAGTCGTGGGCCATCTTCTTGTTCTAGGTGCTCGAATGAGCTACCTACAGATCGGCTTTTCGCCTCAATAGAAAGTAATCGTTGAAAAAACGTTTGGTCGGCGCCGTAGTTGATCGTCACGTCATCCTTGTTGCGCGATACTAAACGGTAGCCTGTCTCAGTCATGCCGGCGGGCTTAAATAGCGCTGCTTGAAAGTACTCTTCATAACCCATGCCAGAGGCTTTTTCGATGATTAGAGAGAGTACGCTATAGCCAATGTTTGAGTAGTTGTACTTGGTGCCGGGTTGATGCGCAAGTGGGGCGTTATAGACATGGTCAAGTAGCTGCTCTGCGGTGACTACCTGATACAGAGTGGCTGAACCATTGCCCAGGTTGGTGGCTAGGCCAGCGGTGTGCGTCAATAAATGGTGAATCGTTATGTCTTGCTTATCTGCGGGCAGATCGTTGAAATACTTGCCGAGCGTGTCGGTAGTCGCGAGCTTGCCTTGGGCTTGCAGTTTTAAAATAGCAGTCGCAGTGAACTGCTTAGTAACCGAGCCAATGTCAAAAATAGTCTTGTTCGAAAAGGGGATGTTGCGCTCACGATTGGCTATACCAAACGCGTGTTGGTAGATAACTTGCTCGTTCGAAGATACTAAAACTAACCCAGAGAAGTTTTGCTTAATAAGCTCTTTTTGCCAGTTGTGGGTGATCTCCTCAATAGATTTTGAGGTTGCGTTAAACGAAAGACAAAGCAGTAGTAGTGCAGATATAAATTTAAACATTATCGAAGTATGCATTTATGTGAGATATAAAAAAAGCCGCTCAATTGAGCGGCTTTTTGGAATAATGGCGGACCGGACGGGACTCGAACCCGCGACCTCCGGCGTGACAGGCCGGCATTCTAACCAACTGAACTACCGGTCCGCGATAGTATTGGTGGGTGGTACAAGATTCGAACTTGTGACCCTCGCCTTGTAAGGGCGATGCTCTACCAACTGAGCTAACCACCCAGGGGTGCGTATAATAACGCTTTTTAATCGTCGGTCAACAATTAATGTTAACTAACTCTAACAAAACTTATGTCACCTGCTTGTTAGAAAAGTCTGACCCTGGTGTCAAACTTCGATATAATGGCGGACCGGACGGGACTCGAACCCGCGACCTCCGGCGTGACAGGCCGGCATTCTAACCAACTGAACTACCGGTCCGCATTCTTGGTGGGTGGTACAAGATTCGAACTTGTGACCCTCGCCTTGTAAGGGCGATGCTCTACCAACTGAGCTAACCACCCAAGAACGGGGCGTATTCTACGGTTTTTTTTAAGTTCGTCAACGACTTAGGTGTGATATTTTTAACAAAACTTAAAGGCCGTTTAGGTTGTTGCAGTGTTGCATTGTTCGCTAGGCTTGCTTTCGTTAACTCTTATATAGCTGAGACAATAAGTAATGATAAGACGCTTCATTGTTCTGGCAGCGCTCGTGATGCTGCCATTTGTGTCAAATAGCCAGTCGCTAGTTCAGTTTGATAGCGAGCTAGACCGCACCCGTTACTACGCACTTATTCAAGAGCTGCGTTGCCCTAAATGCCAAAATCAAAATTTGGCCGACTCAGACTCGGTCATTGCTGAGGATTTACGTAACCAAGTGTATGTAATGATCAAAGATGGTCGCAGTGATCAAGAGATTGTGCAGTTTATGGTAGAGCGCTATGGCGAGTTTGTCTTGTATCGCCCAGCGTTCAGTTTGTCTAATAGTGTGCTTTGGGGCGCGCCCGCTGCATTGATTTTGATCGTGTTGTTCGTTGCGGTTAGTCGCCGAAAGGCAGCCCCTCAGGCCGCGACCGCTAAGGTAGACGATTTACAGCTTCAGCAACGACTTGATGAGATAGATTCAGAAAAGGGGGCAGAGTAAATGCTTGCAATCACAGCAGTAATCGCTTTGCTGACCTTTGTTGTACTGTCATTTTATGCGCGTAAAGGGCGCAGTGGTGAGGTGGTTGATACTAATGCCGAGCTATACAAAGAGGCGGTTGCACGAATCGAATCGCAAAAAGCTGCTGGTGAGATTGATGACGCTCAGGCTGACCAGCTTTTAAACGATGCCAAGTTGCAGCTAATAACTACTGATCAAGCAAAAGCGGTGCAATTAAATCAAAATAATCCGTGGCTTAGATGGGTTCCACTTATCGGGGTGCCAGTACTGGCCGTTTTAATCTATGACCTTAAAGGTTCTGCTGATCAGCTAGATATTCGTGATCAGATGGCCTCCATTACTGCCCAATCATCGCCAGCTGAGCTAGATGCGTTGGCAGCGTCAATTAACAGTATGCTTGACTCTAACCCTGATAAACATGGCTATCGAGTGGTATTGGCGCGTGTTTATCAAAGTCAGGGGCGAGTAAGAGATGCTGCTGATCAATACCGTATGTTGCGGGATGCGTACCCAGAAGATGTTAGTGTTCAGCTCGATTACACGCAGCTGCTTTTTAGTGCGTCTGACGGTCAGATGACTCCCGAGCTTATCGCCGCATATGAGCGTGTTTTAGAGCTAGAGCCTGATAACCTGTCTGCTCTGACAATGCTTGGTATGGCGGCAATGCATAATAGCGAACCGGGCAAAGCTGTTGAATACTGGCAGCAGGCGGTACAGATGATGCCTGATGGTCAAGAGCGCCAGTTGATTGCGTCGGGTCTAGAGCGTGCTAGGCAGTTGGCCGGTGAGGCTAGTCAAGAGGGTTCTGCTGTTGCAATTGAAGTGGCACTGTCGGGCGCAGAAGCGTTCGGTGATCGTTACCTGTTTGTGTATGCCGTGTTAGATCAGGGCATGCCGGCACCATTAGCTATTAAGCGGTTTACTCCTGGTCAACCAGTGCCCTCAAAGATTGTATTAACCGATCAAGACCATATGATGCCTACTCATAAGTTGGCTGCAGGTCAGGCGGTTCGTGTGATTGCGCGATTATCGAAAACCCCTAATGTGATGGATCAAACAAACGATATTGTTGTCGAAGTACCTACCACTACACAGCAGGGGCAGGTTGATGTTCAATTATTGATTGAGAATCAATAGCCTAGCCGCTGACAAGCGCCTCTTGATCTGTGTAGAATAAGCAGAATGTGCGTGTGGTTATTGGGGGGATACTAATAGCTGCACTATAACGACAATTACAGTGATGCAAGATGCGCTTAAAATCGATCAAGTTAGCGGGCTTCAAAAGTTTTGTTGACCCTACAACCGTAGCTTTTCCTACCAACCTGTCGGCTATTGTGGGCCCGAACGGGTGTGGTAAATCAAATGTCATCGACGCCGTGCGTTGGGTTATGGGCGAAAGCTCAGCTAAAAACCTGCGCGGCGAGAACATGACCGACGTTATCTTTAATGGTTCGGGTAATCGAAAACCCATTGGCCAAGCGAGTATCGAGCTGGTATTTGATAACTCTGAAGGCAAGTTGGTGGGCGAGTACGCAAGCTTTACCGAGATCAGTGTAAAGCGAAAGGTAACTCGTGACGGGCAAAACCAGTATTTCTTGAACGGAACAAAGTGTCGCCGTCGAGATATCACTGACCTGTTTTTGGGTACGGGTCTTGGCCCTCGTAGTTACGCGATTATCGAACAGGGCATGATCTCTAAGCTGATCGAAGCCAAGCCAGAAGAACTACGTGTTTATATCGAAGAAGCCGCAGGTATCTCTAAATATAAAGAGCGTCGTCGCGATACAGAAAACCGTATGCGTCGTACGCACGAGAACCTCGAGCGCCTAACAGACATTCGTGAAGAGCTTGATCGTCAACTCCAGCATCTAAAGCGTCAGGCCGAAGCGGCCGAAAAGTACGCTACCTTTAAGCAAGATGAGCGAAATCTAAAAGCGAATCTGCAAGCAGTACGCTGGTCTGCGCTAAATGATCAAATCACTGAAAAAGCCAAAGCGATTAGCGAACTAGAGCTTAAGATTGAATCCTTCGTAACAGATCAGTTATCGATCGATACGGCGATCGAAAAACTGCGTCTCGAACATACCGAGCATCAAGATAAGTTTAACGAGGTTCAGGGTAAGTATTATCAGATCGGTTCTGATATTGCCCGTTTAGAGCAAAGCATTCAGCATGCCGCCGACAAGGCGCAGCAGTTGTCGGTTGATATGGCCGAAACACAACGCGGTCTAGACGAAGCTAAGCAACATCTAGAAAACGATGTGAATCGCATCGAAGACTGGAATGCTGAGTTAGCCGAGATCGAGCCAGAACTTGAGTTGGCGCTTGCGTCAGACGAGCAATCGGCTGAAATCTTGTCAGAGGCCGAGAGCGCCATGCAAGACTGGCAGATTCGTTTTGATCAATTTAACCAAAATTCTCAAGGCCCACGTCAAGAGGCTGAAGTACAGCAAAGCCGCTTGCAGCACTTTGAGCAGTCGCTACGTCGCTTAGCAGAGCGAGCCGACAAGCTACAGCTAGAGCGTAACGAGATTCGCAATGACGATGAGCTTGACGAACTATCAATTCTTGAAGAGCAGTTGGCCGAAGCAGAATTGGCCGCAGAAGGTGATCAAGAGAAGTTTGAAGCAGTTGAACAAAAGATTGACTCGCTTAAAGCTGAGCAGCGCGCCAAAGTAGGGCAGGTTGATCAAGCCAAGAGCCAACTGCGAAAGCTTGAAGGCCGCATAGCCTCGCTTGAAGCGATGCAAGAGATGGCAATGTCATCAGAATCAGGCGCTGCTGATTGGATTAATGATCAAGATCTTGCAAACTCGCCCCGTTTAGCTGAGCAGCTAAAGGTTGAGGCAGGCTTCGAAGTAGCCGTAGAGGCGGTATTAGCCGATCAACTACAGGCTATTCAAGTTGATTCTCTTAATGCCATTAGCGAAAAGTTAGGGGCGTTAACTGAGGGTTCTGTCACTCTAATTGAATCAGGTAGCGCCAACTTTAGCGGTGCGTTAGCTGATACCCTAGCTAGCAAGGTATCTGCCCCTAGCCATGCTCATGCACTGCTATCGGGTGTGTATGTGGTAGAGCAGTTGGCTGAGGCTATTAATCTACGTAGCAAGCTATCGGGTGGCGAATCGATCGTTACCAAAGAGGGCGTTTGGGTAGGTCAAAATTGGGTTCGTGTTCAGCATGAACAGGTCTCTGGTGCCGGTGTTATTGAGCGTAATCGTGAGCTTGAATCTAGTCGTGAAGAGCTTGAACAACTTCAGTCGAGCCTAGATGAGTTGCTAGAGATTCAGTCGAACGCCGAACTAGAAATTGAAGACAGCGAACAGCAGCGCTCAGAGCTGCAGCGCGCATTAAACGATGCGTTGAAAGCTCAGGGTGCTTTACGCAGCGATCTGTCGGCGCGTAAGTCTAAGTTAGAGCAGGTGGCGCTACGTCGTACTCGTTTAGATGAAGAGTTAGCCGAAACTAACGAGCAGCTTGCAATTGAGAATGAAGAGCAGGCTGAATCGCGAGCACTGTTGGCAGAGGCTATCGAAAAGATGGAGTCAGACAGTGAGCAGCGTGAAAACTTACTGGGCGAGCGAGATAGTATTCGCGAGCGTCTAGATAATATTCGTAACCAAGCGCGTCTTGATCGCGATGGTGCGCACGAGCTACAGATGCGCCAGCAGTCGATTACCACTCAGCTTGAAGCGGTTAAGTCGGGCATGGAGCGTACACAGCAGCAGGTCGAGCGATTAGTAGAACGTCGAGAGATGCTAGAGATGTCATCGATGGAGCAAGATTCGCCCGTTGATGATCTCAAATTAGAGCTTGAAGGTAAGCTCGAACACCGTTTAGCGGTTGAAGAAAACCTCAATCAAGCACGCACAGTGATGCAGGATATTGAGCACTCGCTTCGCGAAAACGAGCAAAGCCGTGGTCGTGCCGATAACGACTTGCAACATTTGCGTTCGCAGCTAGAGCAGCACCGCCTTGAGCGTCAGGGGGTAGAGATTCGTCGCAACACTATCGAAGAGCAGTTCGGCGAAACCGAGCACAATCTTGAAGAGACAATCGCGCTGCTACCGGAGGGTGCTACCGAAGCGCAGTACGAACAAGAGCTTGAGCGTGTTGGCAATCGCATTAGTCGTTTAGGCGCCATTAACTTGGCCGCAATTGACGAATACCGTGATCAGTCGGAGCGTAAGAACTATCTAGACTCTCAAAATGCCGACCTAGAAGAGGCATTAGAGGCGCTAGAGAACGCGATTAAGAAGATCGATAAAGAAACCCGTACACGCTTTAGAGAAACCTTTGATTACGTGAACAATGGTCTACAAGAGCTGTTCCCTAAAGTGTTTGGTGGCGGTCATGCTTATTTAGAATTGACCGGCGACGATATGCTTGATACCGGTATCGCGATTATGGCTCGCCCACCAGGCAAGCGTAACAGCACTATTCATTTATTATCGGGTGGTGAGAAAGCGTTAACCGCCATCGCACTAGTATTTAGTATCTTCAGGTTGAATCCGGCACCGTTCTGTATGCTTGACGAGGTTGATGCGCCACTTGATGATGCCAACGTTGGTCGCTACGCTCGCATGGTGAAAGAGATGAGTGATCAGGTACAGTTTATTTACATCACCCACAATAAGATCGCGATGGAGATGGCCCAGCAGTTAATGGGTGTAACCATGCAAGAGGCGGGTGTGTCACGCTTAGTAAGTGTTGACGTTGACGAAGCTGCAGAGCTAGCAGCAAGTTAAGATTAGGGAGTTACTATGGATTTTGGCGTAAAAGAAGTCGCGATTTTAGTTGGGCTTATCTTTTTAGTAGGCCTATTGATCGATGGCGTGCGCCGCTCGCTTGCAGCGCGTTCTGATCGAATTCGCATGGATCGCATGATGAAGTCGTTTGATGATGTTGACGACGATGAATATGGTAGCGAGCTGCCTAACGGTGGTGCGCGTGTGGTATCCCGCGATGGAGGCGACGTTGATCAGCCTAACTTTGATAAGATCGATACCTATGCCGACGAGCAGTTCGACGATTATGTCGACGAGCCGATCATTACTGAGTCGCGCAAACCTATGCCAGAGCAAGGCGCGTTAGATTTGACTGACCCAGTGCCTATGTTGATGGACCCAGTTGAATTACCCGAGCGCGAACTAGAAGTGCAAGAGCCCGTTGCGGCGCGCGACGAGTTTGCCGACGAGCAACTGCCGCCCGCTGAAGACTATGTGGTAATTAATCTAATGGCACCCGAAGGTCGCGGCTTTAGAGTGGGCGATCTTGTCGAGGGCTTAAAACGCGCCGGTATGAAGCAGGGCGCGATGAGCTTTTATCATAAACGCGATCGTAAAAAGAACATTATGTTTAGCGCCGCTAATATTGTTAAGCCGGGTTCACTAGACGTAGAGCAATACGCAACCATTACGCCGGGGCTAAGCTTCTTTATGACGCTGCCCTGTGCAGATAGTGCGACCCAGGTTTTTGAATCAATGCTGGCGATCGTGTCAGACATTGCCGAGCAGCTAGGTGGCGAGTTAAAAGATGAGCAGCGCATTACTATGACGGCACAGGTGCTTGAGCACTGCCGTACCCGTATTGCTGAATACGAGCGTAAAACAAAACTCGCCAAAGCCTAATCGCTTTACACCGCAAATTATTCGAGAGGCAGCGTGGATCTATTTGCCGCAGAACGCTACGACGAGCTGGTAAAACAGCTCGAATATCATAATCATCGATACTACGTATTAGATGAGCCCGAAATCACCGATGGCGACTATGACGCTCTAATGCAAGAGCTGATCGCCATCGAGCGTGATAACCCTCAACTGAAATCGCCCTCGTCACCATCGCAGCGTGTCGGTGGTGCAGCGTTAGAAAAGTTTAGTTCAGTCACCCATTTACGCCCGATGTTGTCGCTAGATAACGTATTCGACGCACAGCAATTGGCCGATTGGGGCGAGCGCGTCGCTGGCTTGCTCAATATCGCTGTAGAGTCATTAGCCTTTGCCTGTGAGCCTAAGTTAGACGGCTTGGCGGTGAGTCTATTGTATCGCGATGGCGTGCTTGAGCGGGCCGCTACCCGCGGCGACGGTACGACTGGCGAAGACATTACCGCCAACGTGAAAACCATCGGTTCAGTGCCGCTGCGATTAGCTGGTGATAACTGGCCTTCACTGGTCGAGATTCGCGGTGAAATCTATATGCCCAAAAAGGGTTTCGAAGCCTTAAATAAGCGCCAAGAAGCAGCGGGCGAAAAGACCTTTGTAAATACCCGTAATGCCGCCGCTGGTAGTTTGCGTCAGTTAGATAGCCGCGTTACCGCAACTCGCCCGTTAGAACTTTGTGTATACAGTTTGGGCGAGTTTGAGGGCGGCGTAATGCCTGAAGGCCATTACGATACATTGCAACAGCTTAAGAGCTGGGGTTTTATCACTAACGATCACATGCGTCGTGTGATTGGTGCAAAGGCGTTAGAAGACTATTACGAGATGCTAGCAGGCGAACGTACAGGTCTGTCATACGACATCGACGGTATCGTGTTCAAGGTAGATAGCTTCGCCCATCAAGACGAATTAGGCTTTGTGGCAAAGGCGCCCCGTTGGGCAATTGCGCGTAAGTTTCCGGCAGAAGAGCGTACCACTGTATTGAATGACGTCGAGTTTCAGGTGGGGCGCACTGGCGCGATTACGCCAGTCGCTAAGCTTGAGCCTGTATTTGTTGGTGGCGTGACGGTGTCGAACGCAACCTTGCATAACCAAGACGAGATTGATCGCCTCGGCGTCAAGATAGGCGATCAGGTAGTGGTGCGCCGAGCTGGCGATGTGATTCCGCAGGTGGCTCGCGTTGCCGCGCCTGCTGATGAACGTACGCCGATTGAGTTCCCGAAAACCTGCCCTGTGTGCGACTCGCCTGTTGCTAAGGTCGAGGGTGAAGCTGTGTTGCGTTGCACTGGCGGCATTCGTTGTGGTGCTCAACGTAAAGAAGCGATCAAACACTTTGCCAGTCGCCGTGCGCTAGATGTAGACGGCCTAGGCGACAAGCTTGTTGAGCAGCTAGTTGACGAAGGCTTGATTGAAAACTTTGCCGATCTGTTTCATCTAAAGCCTGTACAGATTGCAGCCATGGATCGCATGGGCGCTAAATCGGCTGACAACTTAATCAAGGCGATAGCAGCGTCTAAAGAGACTACGCTAGCACGGTTTGTATATGCGATCGGTATTCGCGAAGTGGGCGAGACTACTGCAGCGACGATTGCGTCACATCTTAAGACATTGGATGCCATTGAGAAGGCTACCGAAGGGCAGCTATTAGAGCTGCCCGATGTCGGCCCCGTTGTTAGTCGTTACATACTTGAGTACTTTGCCAATGAGCAAAATCTGCAACAGTTAAATGCCTTGGTTGAGGCAGGTGTGACCTGGCCAGTAATTGAAGAAGTGGCTGTTAACGCTGACTCCCCTGTAGCGGGCAAAACAGTTGTCATCACCGGTTCGTTTAGCTTGATTAAGCGTAACGACGCAAAAGATCAACTGGCAGCGATGGGCGCTAAGGTAACTGGCTCGGTATCAGCTAAAACCGATATTCTGTTTGCCGGTGAAAAGGCAGGGTCAAAACTCGCTAAAGCCGAATCGCTTGGCATTGAAGTGCAAAATGAAGAACAGCTAATGGCGTTGCTGAATGGCTGATTCGTGGGTATGCTTACCCTAGGTTGAACCAATAAGAAGATAAGTATGGATCAAGAATCGATCGTATATGGTTGCATTAAAGACCAGGTTGTATTGACCGACGAAGCCCGTCGCCGTACCAACGAGTCGGTAGTTGGGGCGCTGCCCTCGGTCGAAGAGTGGCCGTTTATCTGCCGCGAGATGTTTGCGCAGCCAGTACCGGGTCAAGACCTTAACGCTACCTTGCAGACAGACGTAACGCATTTTGGTGCTTCTTATAAGGGTATCGAATACGAATGGGATCAGTGGATCGAGCAGTTCGAGCAGCTATTGGCGAAAATGTACTGGAGCTCAGCTACTGTTCATCTAGAAACCGAACTAAACGGCCGTCATAGTTTTGTATGGCAAGCCGATGGCGAGTGTTATATTCCAGGCGAGTCGACAATGTCGGTACGTTGCGAATGGACCCGCGAAGATAATCTAATTTAAGAGTTTATTTATGTCGTTTTTTAAGCGCTACAAGCGTGCGAATGCTGTAAAAACCGTACTATTGGGCGCTGTCGCGACAGGCTTATTCTTTTGGGCCGCCGTTCGCTATTGGGGGGCAGACCCTGAAGAACTAAAGGTTTACTTTAAAGCGACGTTACTGCTGCTTGTGGTAACAGGTGTTGCTGGCGCGATAATGGGGTTTATTATTGCTTATTTGCGTAAGTAACGCCTGATCTAGCCAAAGCAAAAAAGCGTCTAACTATAGATTTAATCTTAGATTGCCTTCGATTTCATCAACCAATGAAGCAGGAACATCCCACTGTTCTGCTAGCCTGCGCCAGTTTGATACCTGCTCAATAGTTGTATCAATAATACTGTCTATCTTTTTGCGACTAAACAACGGGCTTAATTTTTCTAAGCTATAAAAATCATCCCTCGTAAATTGATCGCGCTTGCCGTTTAGCGTCATCCAGTGGCTATTAACCCATTTACTGCCAGGTTTATAGCTATAGGCTAAATCGTAGGCAGGGGCGAGTTGCCATCGGTTGTCTTTTAATATGAAGGCAAAGTTCTTTGCGTGGTCGTCATGGTTGCGCGCGACAATATTAAACGTCATACGTTTAAATAGCTGTTCTGCTTCAACCGCCGAAAGTTTTAATTGGCGGGCAATATTAAATAGTTCGGCATACGAGAATGAGCCGGGCTTTTTATAATCGACATGGGCAATGCCGTTTAGCGTTTGTATGTGTAGTTTGTCATTACCTATTCGGTCAAACCGCTCTGTTATGAAGTGACGGCGATTGCCTTCGTTCAGTAGATGGCAGGGTGCCATATCGATGCCACACTGCTTCGCCATCAGGTGGTAAACGAACTCCATTGCGCCATAACCCAGTGGGTCGCCAAAGGTCTCTTGATGTCTGCTGTGTTCGCTAACGCCGTCAAACTTCATGAGGTAGTGGGTAAAACCTTCTGGCGCATTGGTTTGCCCTGAACGAACCTTGGTAAAGTCTCTATTAAAGGCTAAAACGGCTTTGGGGCGAGCACCACCTGCGCTCATGCCAACTGATAGTAACGCCATCATGGCTTCGCGATCATCGTCGCCATTTGATTTTATGTCGACAGAAAATTCGCCGCGTGAATCGAGTATTTCTTGAGCAATCGATACTAGTGATTGTATTTGAACCTGTTGTGATGCATTCAAGCTTTTTATTTGTGTGGCCGGTGTAAATTCGAGTGCACCCATGCCGCGCTTGCCGGTGTACTGAAGGCGTTGCAATGGAGTGATGTCTGAGGGTGATCGCCCTTGCGTCGCCACCCAAGCGTTAAGCACTGCATTACCAAAGTCGTCGGGTAATGAATCAGCAACAAGGCCGGGTAGCCCTTTGAAGGTTTGAAAATCGAGTTCAGAAAAACTATAGATCTGATCTGACAACTGCATCTTGATCGGTGATAGTTCGATCCCTTTTTTGACAAAGCTAGGGGCGTACTGAAAGGCACCTAAGCCTGTATCAGTGTCAAAGCTAACGGCACCCACAGTATCGCCTTGATACAGGATGTTAACGACTTCCATTACCATTCAGCGGGCCTATCTTCGCTGACTCCCAGCTGGCCTGATGCTCGCTGTCGTTTCTTACCCTGAAGCTGGGCAAGTTGTAGGGGTGAGATTTCTTGTATGGGAAGAAATAGATCAATCTGCTCGGTTAGGTCTAATGCGATCAAGATGGCAATTAAAATTTCTAATTGAACCTTGCCTTTTTCTGCATTGAGCACGGTTTTTCGGGCGACGCCTGCCAGTGCGGCCGTTTCAGACTGCGTTAAGTTTTTGTTGAGACGCGCTTGCTTTAATCGTTCACCAATCTGTGCGGCAAGTATTGCTGAAGATTCCTTACTCACTGTAGAGTCCTTTTTTGGTTACATTAATCCAGGTATTGCTACTTAATGTTACTAATTTAGAACTTTATGATAGTTGTGTCAATTGGTCAGTTAAAGTGCCAACTTGGTTACTTTGTGTCAGTTTTGAGGGGTTAAGGTGCTTGATTTGGGATCTTAGTGATACTGAAGATTAATGCAAGAATGCCAGCAGCGCAGCCGTCACCGCCACATTTAGCGACTCAACCCCATTGTGCATAGCAATCTTAGTTTGTTCATCGCTTAAGGCGGTGATCTCGTCTGATACTCCTTCAGTTTCGTTACCCAAAACGAATACTCTTGTTTTGCCCTGAGGAAGCACCGAGATCTCATGTTGTGCCGATAGATCAAGCGTGGTGACCGTTGCGCCTAGATTTTGTAGATGTTTCATTCCATCGGTAAGCTTATTGCAACGGTATATAGGAGCTTTAAACAGCGTACCCGCGCTGGCTTTAATCGCCAAAGGCCCAAGTTGCGCGCAACCCTCTTTGGGCAAGATCAATCCTGCGCAGCCTGACGCAGCCACCGAGCGAATAATCATGCCAAGATTTTGTGGGTTAGTAACGCCGTCTAACGCGATATAGTTTTTCTCGCCCAATTTGCTAATGTCTTCTACGTGGGCGTATTTGGCGAGCTCGATATCAAGGGCTACACCCTGATCTTGCTTGCGGTTTTTAGAGATACGCGATAAAGCATTGCGATCGTGATATACCACTTCAACATCAAGCTTTTTAGCAAGTTCAATGGCCTTTGCAAGCGTGCCGTCTTCTTTATTCGAATCAGCTAGGTGCAGACGAAAAGGTTTAAGTTGCTTGTCTTGAAGCGCCTCAAGAACCGGCTTGCGACCATAGATCGTAAGCAGTCGATCGAAAAATCGGCGTTTTTGAAGATATTCGTTCGAGTCTGTCATGGTCTTGGTTGTCGCAATACTGTTTGATGGGGTTGCATGATAGCAAAGCTAAGAAGTGTTGTGCGGCTTTGGTACTTGCCACGTTTTCTGTCGCCACAACGTATGCCTCAAAGCGCCGCTTGATATTGCGTACATAAGTGACAGGCTCGTGGCCACGCACAAAACCATAACGGGCGTTTTTGTAATACTTTTTCTGTGATAACAGTAACATCGCTTCTTCAGTTTCACCAAACCAGATGTTGGGGTCTTTGCCTAGCTTGCGGGCTAGTGTACGAGCGTCGCGTACATGGCCAATGCCAGCGTTATAAGCAGCTAGGGTAAACCAGGCACGTTGATCAATATCTATATTGCTACCAAAACGTTCTGACACCCACTTCATATACTTAACACCCGCGGCAATACCGATTTCGGGTTTGGCCATTTGCTTGGGCTTGTAGCCAAGCTCTTTAGCTGTGCGTGGCATCACTTGTAGTAATCCAAGTGCGCCCACCCACGATTTTGCTTTAGGGTCAAACTTACTTTCTTGGTACATTTGAGACGTGATTAGCCGCCAATCAAATCCGTGTTGTTGAGAGTGCTTTTTAACGATATCGTCGTAGGGCGAGATGTGCTCGAAACTAATAACTTCGGGTAAGGCGCGTTGAATCTTCTTTGGCGTATCAAAGTACTTCTTGTAAGTGATGTTATAGAACAGGCCGCGATGCTCTTTCTTTAGAAAGCCGTTTAGCTTGTCTAACAACAGCGGGCTGTCTTTATTGACGAGCCATGCATGCTTGATCTCTTCGTCTAGTGCAACACCTTTTTCGATATTTTTATAAATCAGCCGTTCAATTTGATATTGCTGGCCGTCGAGTACTGTGACGTCGATTCTGCCCTCGCTTACGTCACGAACTAGCTCGTCAGTTTCGATGCTGTTGACGGGCGTTTCAATAATTACGTCGATGCCGTTCTCTTGCAGTTTCTTAAGCGCTTGGTAGTGCTTGCTTAAGCGATGTACGTGAACTGTTTTGCCGGCGAGTTGTTTTACGTCGGTAATCGCCTCGCCGTTGCGTGTAATAACGTGAGCTTTGGTGTTGTGATACGATCGAGTGTAGCGCACGCCGCGTCGCTCTACTTCGTCAAAATGAGTGACAAAGCCTACAGCTACGTCGGCTCGCCCCTCGGCAATCCATGACACTAAATTCGAGCGTGTTTCTGGTACTAGAATTTCTAGTCGTAGTTTATGGTCGTCTGCAAACTTTTTGATGTAGTCGTATTCAAATCCCATTAATTCGCCTCGCCAAATAAAATAGCTGTCGGGGCGATTTCGGGTAACGACTCTTAGTGTTTTAGATTGCTTAATCGCATTCCAGTCACGAAACGCAATCGTAAAGTGGTTTTCTGATAGCTTGTTTTCTACGATGTATTCATCAACCTTTTCAGCTAACGCTGGGTTGCCTTTACGCGTTACCCAACCGGTTGCCCGTTTAGTGCTTACAGCAGGGCCTACCACTAGCTCGGTTCGCTCATCCATTATTTGATCAAGAATATTGCTATCTTGAATGCCAAGGTCAAACTCGCCTGATACCAGTGCGTCGAACACTTGATCAATGTCGTAGGTTGGGGGTAAAAGCTTGATGGTCAAATTGGGGTGTTTAAGCTTTAACTCATTGGCAGTTTCTTCGAAGGTGGTGCCTTCGCGAACACCCAGGCTCAAAGGCTTACTGAGGTCAAATTCATGCTTGTCGGTTACGTTTGCGATCAAGCGTTCAGTGGTGTGACCCACTGGTAGACTAAAGTGAAAATCAAGCACGCGTTCGGGGGTTTCGGTGAGATTGGCTATTGCAATGTCGCCGGCGCCCCTTTGCAGGGCAGGTAATACCTCGCTGATACTGTCAACAACAACAAACTCTGGTTTGACGTTTAAAAATTCGGCTAGATCAGCAGCTAACTCTTGTTCGTGCATTACCTCGCTATTATTGCGAGGAAAGTACCGTTCTTCACGGTGTACCAAGATGCGTAACACACTGCGTTCACTGATTTGATCTAAGTCGCCTAGCGCAAGTCGTTCTGGTGTATAGTCAACGACCGTGTAGTCGGGCAGTTCAAGATCAGGTATCTGGCTCTCGCTCTGCTGCTCAGGCGGCGTATCTAGGTGTTGCGTAGTGCTACCTGTTGGGTCGCAGCCCGTCACTACTAGCAGTGCAATTAGCGCCCATCTCAATTTCGTCATAATGCTACAAATTTGTTCTATCTGAACTGAGTATGGTTCAAGGTGGTGGCAAATCAATCCAGAATGTCGGCAATTTGTAGGTGGTTTTTGGTCTTATTGGGCACTAAATCGAGCATTGATTTCGATAATGCTCTATAGAGTATTTGCTGTTGAGGGGTGAGAGAGGCCAGATGTTCTTTCACAGTGCTTACGTCGCCGCGTTGCACTGGGCCCGTTAGGGCGTCTTCAAAGCCAAGTTGGCTGCTGCGGTCTAAAACAGCATGCATCATCGGCAACAATAGTTCGCGAGCGTCGGGCGCTGCCTCGTCAAGTGAACCCTGTAACAGCGCGCAAGCGTGTGCGGCAAGGGCAACTGCGCCATTTGCGGCTAATGCGGTTGCGGCGTGGTATTGGGCTTTTGGCCCTGTCAGTGTAAAGGGGTCGCCGCCCAGGTCGTTAGCAAGATCAGTTAGCATGTCGGCAGCTTCACCTTCAATACCCATTGGGGTGCCATCAAAGTGCCGTGCCGATGCACTAGGGTCGCTAAAGCTATGAATGGGGTGAATTGAACCTAATTGAGCGTCGATAGCAGATAGCTTTGAGCTATCACAGGCGCCACTAAAATGAGCAGCTACGATAGTATGGGCATTGGTAGCCGCAAATTGCTCTGCGGCTGATTGTAATTGATCGTCGGGTACTGCAAATAGGGTTAGGTCAAAACTCGTGTCGCTATGATCTTGGTTTAGCCAAGCGCGGTCTATTAACGCTGTAATACGAAAGTTTGAGGTGTCGTGCAGACGTAGCTGTAAAAACTCGCCCACACGGCCTTTGTAGCCAACTAGCCCTATGCTAAGCATGCTCGGTAGCGGCGCATCGCTTCGCCCATGCCCATATAAAGACTGTCGATGGTTAATGCGTGACCAATAGAAACTTCAGCAATATCACCCATGGCAACAAAGTAGGCGAGATTGCCTAGATTGAGGTCATGGCCTGCGTTCACATCAAGGCCTGCATCAAGGGCTGCATCTTTGGTGGCCACATAACTTGCAAACAAGGCCTTGAAGGCCTCGTCTTCAGGATCGAAGTGATCGGCGAAAGGGCCTGTGTACAGCTCGACACGATCGGCGCCGATTTCCTTGGCGATGGCCATTTGTTCGGGCACTGGGTCCATAAACAAGCTGACGCGAGAGCCGGCAGCGTGAATGCGCGAAATTAATGGCTTTAATCGTTCTACGGTTTCTGGGTTGGTAAGGTCAAAGCCGTGATCTGATGTTAGCTGGTCGTCGCTGTCGGGCACTAGGGTGGTTTGCGCTGGGCGACAAGCTTCGACGATCTCCATAAAGCCTGGGTAGCCAGTATCATTTGCGCCGGCAAAAGGGTTGCCTTCGATATTAAACTCTAGGCCGTTCTTCTCGGCAATATCGCCCAGTGGAGCGCAGTCGTCAGCTCTAATATGGCGCTGGTCTGGGCGAGGGTGTACGGTTAAGCCTTCGGCACCGGCATCAATACAGGCCTGAGCATACACTAGTAGGTCTGGATTATTGCCTTCACGGGAGTTTCTAATAAGTGCAATCTTGTTTAGGTTGACACTAAGTACAGTTTTCATTGAACTACTTCTGCCTTAATCAAAATAACGGGGTATTTAGGAATATCTTGCCATTTACCCGCGTTGATCGTTTCGACGATCGAAATAAAATCTAGCGTTTCTAGCCCTTCTACCACCTTGCCAAAAACTGTATAACCTGGGCGTAGAGCTGATGGGTCAAGGTTAGCGTTGTGGCGCATGTTGAAATAGAACTGGCTAGTGGCGCTGTCAGGTTTGCTGTGGCGTGCCATGGCAATGGTGCCGCGCTCATTCAGTAAACCATTATCGGCTTCAAGTTCGATTTCATCTTCTACGTCAATCTCTTTCATGCCATCTTTGTAGCCGCCACCCTGTACTACAAAACCTTCGATGACTCTGTGAAAGATTGTGTGATTATAGCGGCGTTCGTTTACGTAGAATAAAAAATTTTCGACCGTCTTTGGGGCGAGATTAGGGTAAAGTTCGATAACAAGGTCGCCATCGGTGGTGACGAAGCGAACTTTAGGGTTTTCTTTAGCAAGCACGTTGTCGCTCAAGCAAAACAGCGTGATCAGTGTTAGCCAAAGTAGCAGATGACGCATGGGTTAAGCCCACTCGCTAGTGCGTTTTCTGCTTTTCACCGCACCAGAGAGAAGTGCAAGGATAAAGCCCCCAAGCGCAATCAATGCACCGTATAGCCACTGTGAGGTGGTCTTGTCGTCTTTAAGGCGCTCGTTTTCGGCCGTTAAGATTTCGACCTTTGCACTTAGTTTGGCATTGTTTTCACCAAGGCTAAGGTTTTGGTTTTGCAGGTTGATTACATCACCTGAGGCAATTTGTAGCTCGCCATATTCAGAGGCAAGCACATCGTGCTGTGCTTGCAGCGTTTCTAGCTGTTCTGCAAGGCTATCGCGCTCGTTCTGAAGATTGGTGATAGTTTCGATTTGCTCAGACTCGCTTTGCGACGCTAGGCGTATTTTTTCACGCAGATCAGCCAGCTGTGCTTTAGCAGAAGGGTTGTTCATTAAGAATCGCGTTAAGATCCAGCCTTCAATGCCAGAGCCTGTTTGCACTTTGGTATAACCGTTGCCTTCGTCTTCTTCAAGAACGGTTAATTTTGTGCCGCTGCGCAAGCCGCGATGCACAATACGAAACTCGGTGCCTTGACCGCTGCGAAGGGTCACAACTTGCTCGTCTGATACATATACTTCGCGAGCGTCGGCAGTTGAGCTAACTGCTGCGCCTATTAGCAAGGCGGCTATAAACTGTTTCATGGCAATACCAGTTTAAAGGGTTTAACGGTAACCGAGGCATACACGCCTGCTTCAACATACGGGTCTTGGTCAGCCCATGCCTGTGCAGCAGCTAGGTTATCAAAAGCCGCCACTACCAGAGAGCCAGTAAAACCATCACCATCAGCAGCGGGGTGAGGACCTGCAATGGTCAGGCGATTTTCTTCTTTTAGGGCTTCAAGACGTGCTAAGTGAGCAGGGCGAGCCTGTGCGCGAAGCGGTTTGCTGTTGGCGACGTCGGTCGAAATGATGGCAAATAATTGGTCTGACATATGAATACTATTGATTGTTATCGGTTTCTTTTAAGTGAGGGTATGCGATGGCGATAGTAATGACCACCATCAAAATAGTGTAAATAAAGGCAGTTATTAGCTTGTAGCTTACCCAGAATGCTTCTGAAAAACTGTATACCACCACAAGATTTAGTACACCAACGATAAAAAAGTGTAGCGCCCAGTAATAACTGATCGTTCGCCAGGTGTTGGATGGTAGTTGCATCTGAGAGCCCATCAGCATTTCGGCGGCTGGTTTTTGCTTGAAATAGCCGATGCCAAGTACAAGTAATGCAAAGGCCCAGTTAAAAATGGTTGGTTTCAAGTAAATAAAGGTTTCATTGCGCAGTACAACGGTTAGGCCACCGATAACCAACACTGCCAGTGTAAGCATGGTTTGTTGTTTAGTGACCGACTTGTTGATGACCCATTGGGCTATATACACCAAAACAGTGGCTATCATTAAAGCGGTAGTAGCGGCAAAGATATTGCCGGTTTCTATTTGGTATGGGCCTACTTCGATAGTCGTTTCAATAAAGTAGGTTAAGCCCATAAATGTGATGGGTATTAGCTCAAGAAATTGCAAGATAAAACCTGTTGTAACTGTGATTCTTATGCGCCATGATAATCAACCAGAAAGTTTTAACAACATACGTTTTGAATACAACATCGATATCTGAGTTAAATACTAACGATTCTCATGACTTGAGCAGCGGTTTGAATCCTCTCAAGCCCGATCTTCATTGCCATACCTATTGTTCTGATGGTGATCTATCGCCACAGGCATTGATCGAGCTGGCCGAGCAGTCGGGCATTGATCTACTTGCGATTACTGACCACGACACCTTAGATGGCTACTTTGAAGCTAAGCCGTTCGCAGAGTCTGCTGCGATTCAGCTAGTGCCTGCCATCGAGTGGTCTGCAGTATGGGGTGGTATGAGCGTTCATGTAGTGGGTTTAAACCTTGATCCTAATGATTCGACACTGACCGAACAGCTTACTAATCAACGCACCGCTCGTATTGAACGAGCGCGCGAGATTGGGCGTAAGCTGGCTAAGGTGGGTATAGAAGATGCTTATTCTGGAGCCAGAAATTTGGCCCCTATGGGGCAGATTGGTCGGCCACACTTTGCACGCTATTTACTCGAGAAGGGTTACGTAAAGAACTATCAAGAAGCGTTCAAGAAATATCTAGGTGCAGGTAAGTTGGGCGATGTAAAAACCAGCTGGCCTCAGTTAGAAGAGGTGGTTGCCTGGACAAGACAAGCCGGTGGCGTTGCGGTATTGGCCCATCCTAAGCATTACAAGCTAACCCGGTCTAAGCTGGGTCGCCTAATCGAAGCTTTCGCAGAGGCCGGTGGAGAAGCGATCGAGCTTGTGACCTCGCCCAAGATGGATTCTACTGATAACCCTGTAAAGCATTTTGCCCAGTTGTATGGTCTGGCGGTGTCGGTTGCCTCAGATTTTCATACGCCCCAGAATGGGTGGCAGCATCTTGGTGGTTTAGCGAAAGTTCCCGAGCCCTTTGTGCCGGTGTGGCAGATGATGGGCGAGATCAAAAAATAACAGCTAGTCTTTCGTTATGAGTCAGTTTATTGCAATACATCCTGAGACGCCTCAGCAGCGTTTGGTTGATCGTGTGGTCGAGATCTTAGAGCGAGAGCGTGGCGTGGCAGCAGTGCCCACCGATACTGGCTATGCCTTAGCTTGCTGTATGGGCAATAAAGAGGGTGTAGAGCGAATTCGCCGTATTAGGCAGTTAGACGAAAAGCATAACTTTACGTTGGCCTGTCGTGATCTATCGATGTTGAGTGCGTTCGCGAAGGTGGGTAACGCCAATTACCGATTGGTGCGTAACAATACGCCAGGGCCCTACACATGGGTTTTGCCTGGTACTAGCGAAGTACCTCGCCGTCTAATGCACCCTAAGCGTCGTACCATTGGTTTGCGAGTGGCAGACAATGCCATCTTACTTGCGATTTTAGATCGTTTACCTGAGCCCTTGATGACGGCAACCTGCCAGCTGCCGGGTGATGAGTATCCTTTGACCGATGCTTATGATATTCGTGATAGCCTGGGTAATGTGCTGGATGCAATCGTTGATGGCGGCTACTGTGGCATGGAGCCTTCTACGGTCATTAGTCTTATAGACGACGCTCCTGAGCTGATTCGTCAGGGGGCAGGCGACGTGTCGTCGATTATTGGATAAAAAACGACCAAAACGCGACCTTTGCATTGCTTTCAGATATACTAGCGCGACGACTATTAATTGGAGTTTGTCGTGTCAGACGCGATCGACATACCGGCTAATGAAAGCCAGGCATCAAGCCAGCAGCAAGAGATGCCCTTTGCCATTGTTCAGGGCAAAGCGGTTACAGAGCTGCCTAAAGATCTTTATATTCCGCCCGAGGCGCTTGAGGTAATTCTTGAGGCGTTTGAGGGGCCGTTGGATCTATTGTTGTATCTGATCCGTCGTCAAAATATCGATATTCTTGAAATCAACGTGGCCGAGATCACTCGCCAGTACATTCACTATGTAGAACTGATGGACGCACTCGACTTTGAGCTGGCGGCCGAATACTTAGTGATGGCAGCGATGCTAACCGAAATTAAGTCGCGTATGTTGTTGCCGCGCCATGAAGAGGCCGAAGACGACGAAGAAGACCCACGTGCCAACCTTATTCGCCGTCTGCAAGAGTATGAGCGCTTTAAGAATGCTGCTCAAGATATCGACGAAATGCCGCGTCAGGGGCGAGATTTTCAGGTATCTGCGGCTCATAAGTTTGATCGCAATCAGTCGCGCCCCGACCCTGATGTCGACATGAAAGAGTTGTTATTGGTGCTATCAGATGTATTGCGCCGTGCAGATATGTATAACTCGCACCAGGTAGAGCGTGAAAAGCTAAGTACCCGCGAGCGTATGTCGCAAGTGCTAGAAAACCTGCAGGGTGGCGGTTTTAAACCGTTTATTTCATTGTTTAATGCAAAAGAAGGTCGTTTGGGTGTGGTTGTAACCTTCTTAGCGGTGATGGAACTGATCAAAGAGTCATTGGTAGAACTAATTCAAAACGAGCCGTTTGGCCCGATTCACGTAAAGGCAAGATCTGAATGAGTACCCACAACAAGCTTCACTGGATTATTGAAGGCGCTTTGATGGCGTCAGGGCAGCCACTAACTGTCAAGCGTTTGGCTGAGCTGTTTGACGAAGAAGAACGCCCGTCAAACGACGACATCAAGAATGCCTTGGCTGAGATTGCGCAAAGCTGTGAAAGTCGTGGTTACGAGTTGGTAGAAGTGGCGTCGGGTTGGCGCTTTCAGGTGCGTGACGAATACGGTGATTACATTAATCGGCTATGGGAAGAGAAGCCGGCCAAATATTCACGCGCCATGTTAGAGACGCTTGCGTTGATTGCTTATCGTCAGCCTATCACCCGCGGCGATATCGAAGAAATACGCGGGGTTGCGGTTAGTTCGAATATTACGCGCACGCTAATTGAGCGCAATTGGATTAGGGTGGTGGGCCATCGTGATGTGCCGGGTCGTCCAGCGCTTTATGCGACAACTAAGACCTTTTTAGACTACTTTAATTTAAAGAACCTAGACGAATTACCCAGTCTTGGTGAAATTCGCGATGTCGACGAGCTGCTTCCCGAGTTAGACTTGCAGGCTCCCGAACAGGGCGAAGGTTCAGCGGTACCTGAACAAGAGGGCGAAAGCACTCAAATTCAGTTACAGGTAGCTTCATCAGACGATGAGCAGCCGGCTGAGCAGATTAACGCTGAAGCGGTCGACGATGAGGTTTCGCAGGCAGACGAAACTGATGAGGTGCTCAATGAGATGAGCGAGCTAGCAGACGAACAGGTTGAGATACTTGTTTCTGATGATGCAGCTGACGAGGTCGACGCTGAAGATAGCGATGAATTGATCCGCCACTAGGAGTATATGTGGACGAAAAGTTACAGAAGATTTTAGCGAACGCAGGCAAAGGCTCGCGTCGCGCAATGGAGCAGGCGATCGCTGATGGGCGAGTCACTGTTGATGGTGCTGTTGCTAAGCTAGGTGATCGCGCCGGCGCTGATGCTAAAATCTCATTAGACGGCAAGCCAGTACTGCGCGAAGCCGAACCCCAAACACGCGTGATTGTGTATAACAAACCTGAAGGTGAGGTGAGTACTCGCCATGACCCTGAAGGGCGAGCAACTATCTTTGATCGCCTGCCGTTGCTTAAAAGTGGCCGCTGGATCTCGATCGGTCGCTTAGACATCAATACTAGTGGTTTGCTGCTGTTTACCAATGATGGCGAGCTGGCAAACAAAATGATGCATCCATCGTCTAATATCGATCGCGAATATCTCGTACGAGTAATGGGTAAGGTCGATGAAGATATGCTAAAGCGTTTGCGCGCTGGCGTAATGCTTGAAGATGGCCCAGCTAAGTTTACCGATATTCAAATTGTTGAGTCTGAGCGCGAAGAGGCGATGAATCGTTGGTTCTACGTAGCGCTGATGGAAGGCCGTAATCGCGAAGTTCGTCGTTTGTGGGAGTCGCAGGGCGTACAGGTAAACCGTCTTAAACGTGTGCGCTATGGGCCAGTGTTTATTCCTTCGCACATTACGTCGGGTCACTGGTTCGAGCTAGACCCGCGCGATGTTGATATTCTCTGTTCAGATGTTGGCGTTGAGCGCAATCGACAAAAGCCGCTCACGCAAAAAGAGCGTTCTAAGCGTGTGCGCCAGCACAAGCGTATGCGTAAGCAAGCTAATCTGAAGGGCCGTAGAGGCTAGCTAGCTAACAAGCTACTCAATTTAAGGGTCAGCAGCGACACCAGCTGCTCGACCTGCTTCAAATCTGTTTCATCTATCTCATGATCAGCAAATAGCTTTAAGTCGCCTAAATAGTGCCCGCTAAGATATAGGTGGTAGCTAGCACGTAGGTTCTTCACGTGGCCGTAACGGGCGCCGAGTTTGCGCGATTTAAATTGGTAATCTAAGCCGTCGATACCGAAATTTGAAAGAGCCTGAGCAAAGGCTGAGAACACCTCGTCGATGGCGTTGTCATTGTCGATGGTCAGGGCTGATTGTCGTGGCGTCATACGTGTTCTCCGTTCGCAGACACCACATGTAATGCTAGAACTGTGCCAGTTAGGTCGTTGTAGGAGCGTCGAACTGTTCGCCGCTAATATTGCACTGTGCAGACATTAGGTAGGTATAGGTGTTCATTAAGTCGACAGGAGCTTTTACGGTGGCGGGATTCTCGCCCGGAAACGCCTGTGCTCGCATCTGGGTGCGTGTGGCACCGGGGTTGATGCTGTTGCACTTGATGTTCGACACTTGATCTAGCTCGTCAGCTAAGGTCTCATTCAAATTCTCTAGGGCTGCTTTTGAGGCGGCGTAGGCGCCCCAGTTTGCACGTCCTTTGCGGCCGACGCTTGAGCTAGTAAATAGCACTCGCCCATTGTCGCTTGCTTCAAGCAAGGGCATTAAAGCGCGAGTTAGCAAAAAGGGGGCGTTTATGTTGACCTGCATCAAGCGAAGCCATGTTTCGGGAGTGTATTGTTCAATAGACGTTCGATCACCTAATAGGGCTGCGTTGTGCAGAAGGCCGTCGATGTGGTCAAAGGCTTCTGCCAGTTGATTGCTTAGGTCGGCGTAATCGTTTACCGAGGCGCGCTCGAGATCAAAGGGAATGATTGCAGGTTCGGTATAGCCTTGCCCCAAGATTTCGTCATAGACAAAATTAAGGCCCTCTTCATCGCGGCCCATCAACAGTATTTCGGCGCCTTGGGCGGCAAAGAATAGGGCGGCTTCGCGGCCGATACCACGGTTTGCGCCGGTCACTAAGATAACTCGCCCATTTAAGCTTGCTGGGCTGTTAAGAAATTCGCTAGGTGCTTGCATGGCAAGAGTCCTGTAAATGGGTCAATAGTTCGGTGGGTTTCGATATAACAAAATCGGCATTCCAGCGGTGTGCTTCACTTGGGTCGCTAAGGTAGCCAAAGCAAACGGCCATGGTCTTGGTGCCCGCCGCTGCGCCTGCGTCTATATCACGAAGATGATCGCCCACGTATAGGCATTGATTGGGGGCGACTTTGATTTGCGAGCATGCCAGTAAAATCGGCTCTGGGTCTGGTTTGGTGTTGGTGACATCATCAGGGCACACCAGAACTGCGCAGCGTGAGGCTAGGTTCATGTTCTGTAGTAGTGCCTCTGAGTACAAGCGTGGCTTGTTGGTGACAATACCCCAGGGGATGCCCTGCTGCTCGCACCAGGCTAGCGATGTTTGTAGGCCATCAAATAGTTCGGTGTGCATGCCGATAGTACGTAGATACTCGTCTAAAAATGCCTGACGAGTTTGATTAAAGCGCGGGTCATCTTCGCTAATGCCCCATGCAAGTTTAATCATTGCACGAGCACCGTTGCTTACTTCAGAACGAATTTGCGATGCGGGCAGCTCTGGTTTGCCGTCTGCTTTTAGCATTCGGTTGATGACGATGGTAAATTCAGGTGCCGTATCTATGAGGGTGCCGTCTAGATCAAACAGCACCGCTTGGTAAGTTTGGCTGCTCACGCTGGTTTTTTCACATGTACTAAATAGTTCACCGATAGATCGGTCGGGTTTAGTTTGTAGTGCTTAGTCAAAGGGTTGTAGGTCATGCCGGTGCTTTCTACCCATTGAAGATCTGCATCACGTACCGCTGCGGCTAGCTCAGAAGGTGTGATGAACTTGCTGTATTCGTGAGTACCTTTGGGTAGCAGTTGCAGCAAGTATTCTGCACCGATAATAGCAAAGGCGTAGGCCTTAGGATTGCGGTTGATGGTTGATAAAAACAGATCGCCGCCGGGTTTCAGCATCTTTGCGCAGGCCTGAATTACCGATGATGGGTCGGGCACGTGCTCAAGCATCTCAAGGCAGCTGATAACGTCGAACTGTTCGGCGTGCTCTTCGGCAAATTGTTCTGCGCTTGATTGGGTGTAGGTGATATCAAGTCCAGACTCTAGGGCGTGCAGCTGAGCGACGCGCAGTGGCGCCTCGCCCATATCGATACCCTGAATCTTGGCGCCACGGTGAGCCATAGATTCTGTTAAAATGCCGCCACCGCAACCAACGTCTAGCATCTGCTTATCGTTTACCTGAGCGCGCTCATCAATAAAATTAGCGCGCAGTGGGTTGATCTCGTGAAGAGGCTTAAATTCGCTATTGCGATCCCACCAGCGACTGGCGAGCTGCTCAAATTTGGCGATTTCACTTGGGTCGACGTTGTTGCTTGTCATTATATTATTCCGTAGCCATTAGGCGTTCTGCAAAGCGTTCTACATCGCGATAAATGCGATCTACATCAATGCTGGTGTGCTTACCATTGCTAAACAGCGGTTTACCTTGAACGTAGGTGTCAGTTACGCGATGGCCGCTAGTTTGATACACCAGATGAGCTTCGGGATTGTACAGCGGCTGTTGGCAAATGTCTTGGGTGTCGATGGTGATGAAGTCGGCAAACTTGCCTTTGTTTAGCGAGCCGGTCTCTTTGTCGATACCCATTACGCGTGCGCCATCAAGCGTGGCCATCTGGATAGCCTGTTTGGCGTCGACAGCCTTACTGTCGTCAGCTGCCACTTTGCCGATTAATGCGGCGGTTTTCATCTCGTCAAACATGCACAGATTGTTATTGCTAGCTGCGCCGTCAGTGCCAAGTGATACAGACATGCCTGCGTTGATCATTTTCTGTACAGGGCTAAGGCCTGAGTTCAGCTTGAGATTTGACTTAGGGCAGTGTACGGCACCAACGCCATGATCGGCCATCATCTGAATATCTGCGTCATTTAGTGCGCAAAGGTGAACTGCTTGCAGGTTGGGCGCTAGTAGGCCTAGGCGCTT
This sequence comes from uncultured Pseudomonadales bacterium, assembly GCA_947503335.1. GTDB lineage: Bacteria > Pseudomonadota > Gammaproteobacteria > Pseudomonadales > CANNCY01 > CANNCY01. The sequence goes on from CANNCY010000001.1 coordinate 529,105, forward strand.
TAGGCGCTCCATCGGGCGCTCGCCGTATTGCTTAATCGAGTCGTCTACTTCTTTTTGTGTCTCGTGCAGATGGATTTGGGTTGGTATGCCTATCTCGTTGCTGATAGCGATCATCTTGCTGAAGGTGTCATCGCCTACTGTATATGGCGCGTGAGGGCCAAAGGCGATTTGAATTAGATCACTGTGTTGCCACTTGTCGGCTAGCTTTAGGCCGGCATCTAACGCATCTTGAGCGGTCGGCGCGCCGGGGGTAGGTGCGTCAATTAGAGTGAAGCAGACCTGCGTGCGCATGCCTGCGTCATGGGCTACGGTTGCTGCAGCATCGCCGTAAAAGTACATGTCGCTGAATGCGGTGGTGCCTGTGGCAACCATTTCGGCAATAGCCAGTTCGGTGCCCAGGGCTACCATCTCTTCGCTTACCCAGCGCTTTTCTAGTGGCCAGATACGGTTAACTAGCCAGTCGCCAAGCTCCATGTCGTTCGCTACGCCTCTAAAAAGGCTCATGGCTGCATGGCCGTGGGCGTTAACCATGCCTGGCATTAGGATATGGGTTTTGCGGTCGATGATCTCGGCAGAGGTGTAAGTAGAGCGTGCGTACTCGTGTGGTAATACGTCTAGAACTCGCCCATTTTCAAATACTAGGCTGTGATTGAGTAAAGGTTCGTCGCTTGCATTGCCAGTAAGTATCCACTGCGCCTCTACAATCGTTATTTGGGCGTTATTTGTCATGGTTTTACATCTCTTTTCGAGTGAAATTAAGTTATCAGCATAAAACTGTTTGTGGTATGATGCACGTTTATTATAAGTCGTTGATCTAGCGAATAAATACAATTTGCGCATAGTGAAAAACAACGATCGCTGAATAACAGCAAAAACCATTAGAAGAACTAATAGAAGGAACCGCTCTGTTTATGAGTGACTTGGCCAAAGAAATTCTTCCAGTAAGTATCGAAGACGAGCTAAAACAGTCGTACCTAGACTACGCAATGAGTGTAATTGTTGGGCGAGCGCTGCCTGATGTACGTGATGGCTTAAAGCCTGTGCACCGTCGTGTGTTGTACGCCATGAACGAGCTAGGCAACGATTTTAACAAAGCCTATAAAAAGTCGGCCCGTGTGGTTGGTGATGTGATCGGTAAGTACCACCCTCACGGCGATAGCGCGGTGTACGACACCATTGTACGTTTAGCGCAAGACTTCTCGATGCGTTATCCATTGGTTGATGGTCAGGGTAACTTTGGTTCGATCGATGGCGATTCTCCAGCGGCGATGCGTTATACCGAGATCCGTATGCAAAAGCTCGCCCACGAGCTATTGGCTGATCTAGATAAAGAAACCGTTGATTTCGTGCCTAACTATGACGGCACCGAAAAGATGCCCGAAGTACTACCAACCAAGGTGCCTAACCTGTTGGTCAACGGTTCATCGGGTATTGCGGTGGGTATGGCGACCAATATTCCGCCTCACAATCTAACCGAAGTGGTTAACGCCTGTTTGGCGATGATCGACAACCCCGATATCGATGTCGATGGTTTGATGGAGTATGTGCCGGGCCCAGATTTCCCGACAGGCGCAATCATTAACGGTAAAGCAGGTATTTTGCAGGCCTACCGTACTGGTCGTGGCCGTATTTATCTGCGTGCTAAGGCTGAGGTGATTCACGACGAAAAGTCGAAGCGCGATGTTATTATCATTCACGAGATTCCTTATCAGCTAAACAAGGCTCGCTTGATCGAAAAGATCGCTGAGCTAGTTAAAGATAAGAAGATCGAAGGTATTTCTGAGTTGCGTGATGAGTCAGATAAAGACGGTCTTCGCGTAGTTATCGAGCTTAAACGCGGTGAAGTGGGCGATGTTGTTTTAAATAACCTTTATGCTCAGACACAGCTTGAAACAGTATTTGGTATCAATATTGTTGCGCTGGTTGACAATCAGCCGAAGATCTTGAATCTGCAAGAGCTCATTGAGCAGTTCTTACGTCATCGTCGAGAGGTTGTTACTCGCCGTACGGTTTATTTGCTTCGCAAGGCTCGCGAGCGTGGCCACATTCTTGAAGGTCTATCAATCGCCATCGCCAATATCGACGAAGTAATCGCAGTTATTAAGAACTCGCCTTCGCCAGCAGATGCACGAGAAGCGCTATTGACCCGCGGCTGGACTACCGGCCAGGTAAGCGAGATGTTAGAGCGCGCTGGTGCAACTGCGTGCCGCCCAGAGGGGTTAGGTGCTCAGTACGGTGTTCAAGAAGATGGTAACTACTATCTGTCACAAGAGCAGGCTCAGGCGATTCTAGAGCTTCGTTTACACCGCTTAACGGGTATGGAGCACGATAAGCTGTTGGCCGAATACCGTGAGCGTTTAGAACAGATCGCTGATTACCTAGACATTCTAGGTTCAAGTGAGCGTCTAATGCTTGTTATTCGCGAAGAGCTAGAAGCGATTGTTGCTGGTTTTGGCGATGAGCGTAAAACTGAGATCATCAGTTCGCGTCGCGACCTGACCGTTGAAGACCTTATTACCGAAGAAGATCGTGTTGTAACCATCTCGCACGGTGGTTACGCCAAAACCCAACCGCTTGAAGACTACAAGGCGCAGAAGCGCGGTGGTCAGGGTAAGAGTGCAACGGCGGTTAAAGATGAAGATTTTGTCGAGCATCTATTGATCGCTAATACCCATACGATGCTGCTGTTCTTTACCAACCTAGGTAAGGTGTATTGGCTGAAGGTATTCCAGATTCCAGTTGCTGGCCGCGGCTCGCGTGGTCGACCAATGGTTAATCTACTTAACCTCGACGAAGGTGAGCGCATTACCTCGATCTTGCCTGTTGATGAGTACACTGAGGGTCACTACATCTTTATGGCGACCTCTAAGGGTACTGTTAAGAAAGTGCCTCTAGAGGCCTTTGCTCGCCAGCGTTCTGTAGGTCTGCGCGCTATCGAGCTTGAAGATGGTGACGTATTGGTAGGTACTGCTATCACTAAGGGCGAAGACGACGTGATGCTATTCGCTAGCAATGGTCGTTCGGTGCGCTTTAGCGAAACCAATGTTCGTGCGATGGGTCGTACTGCCAAGGGTGTTCGCGGTATTCGTATGGGCGATGATGACGAAGTGTTGTCGATGATTGTTCCTGAAGAGGGTGGGCGAGTGCTAACCCTAAGCCAAAACGGTTACGGTAAGCGTACTACCGTTGATGAGTACCCGACAAAGGGTCGTGGCGGTCAAGGTGTACTTGCGATGAAGTGCAGTGAGCGAAACGGTAAACTTGTAGGTGCAGTGCAGGTTCATGAGGGCGACGAAGTAATGTTGATCTCAGACCAGGGTACATTAGTACGTACTCGCGCCGATGAGATTTCTGAGTCTAGCCGTAATACCCAGGGTGTGCGGGTTATTCGTATCAAAGAAGGCGAATCAATTGTTGGCCTTGAGCGTATCGAAGAACAAGAAGACGACGAAACAGAAGAAAACAGCGAAAGCTAAGCTATAAGAGGTATGCCGTGAGGGCTCATAATTTTTGTGCGGGCCCAGCGGCCCTTCCTACCGAAGTACTTGAGCAGGCACGTAATGAGCTTCTAGATTATCAAGGGTTGGGTGTCTCTATCATGGAGATGAGTCACCGTGACCCTAGATTTGTCGAGGTCGCTGAACGAGCCGAACAAAACCTTCGTACCCTAATGGGTATTTCTAATGACTACGCCGTGCTGTTTGTGCAGGGTGGTGCTAGTGCTCAATTCTCAGCCATTCCTTTAAACCTTGCCGGTTTAGGTGGTAGGGCAGACTACCTTGTATCTGGTACATGGTCTAAAAAGGCAGCTGCCGAAGCTGCACGCTATATTGATGTCAATGTGGTTAGTAATGATATTCGGCGAGTTGCAGCGCAGTCTGAGTGGCAGTTGTCTCGCGATGCTACCTACTTTCACTATGCATCGAATGAAACCATCGGTGGCATTGAAATTAGCAATGAGCCTATAGTAGATGTTCCGCTAGTGGCTGATATGTCGTCGAATATCTTGTCTAAACAGATAGACGTTAATCGGTACGGCGTGATTTATGCAGGGGCGCAAAAAAATATTGGCCCTGCGGGCTTGGCGATTGTAATCGTGCACAAATCTCTACTAGGTAAAGAGAGTCAGCAGTGCCCGGCAACAATGAATTGGGCTAATCTAGCAGAGGCGGGTTCGATGTATAACACGCCACCGACATACAGTTGGTATTTGGCAGGCTTGGTGTTTGATTGGTTGTTGAAGCAAGGCGGTGTTGAGGCGATAGAAAAGGTAAATGCAGAAAAGGCTCGGCGTCTTTACCAATTTATCGATGAATCAGCATTTTACTCTAATCCAGTAGAGCTAGATCAGCGTAGCCGAATGAACGTTCCTTTCTTGCTTGCTGATAGTGGTTTGGATAAACGCTTTATTGAAGAAAGTGAAGCGGCAGGATTAATGAATTTAAAGGGTCATCGATCAGTCGGTGGCATGCGTGCCAGTATCTATAATGCATTGTCGCTAGAGGCGGTCGATGCCTTAGTTGATTTTATGGCGCAATTTGAACGTAAGTATGGATAACAGATGCAAACGCTAAATGAGTTACGAGAAAAGATTGATTCTATCGATACAGAATTGGTGAAATTGATCAGTGAGCGAGCAACCTGTGCGCAACAGGTGGCTGAAGTAAAAAAAGCTAACGAAGAGTCTGTTGATACCTTTTATCGCCCAGAGCGTGAGGCTGAGGTTATGCGCCGCATCATCGAACGCAACCCAGGGCCGTTGGCTGACGAAGAAATGGCGCGACTAGTACGCGAGGTAATGTCAGCTTGTTTAGCGCTAGAAAAGCCAATTCAGGTGGCCTATTTGGGCCCTGAAGGTACCTTTACACAGGCGGCAGCGCTAAAGCACTTTGGTCACTCGGCAGTGGCGCGCCCAATGTCAGCCATCGATGAGGTGTTTCGTGAGGTTGCCGCGGGTGCCGTTAACTTTGGTGTAGTACCGGTAGAAAACTCTACTGAAGGCGTTGTAAACCACACCTTAGATAATTTTATGGGGTCGGGTGTACAGATCTGTGGTGAGGTTGAATTGCGAATTCATCATCATTTGCTGACAGGTCCGAACACCAATAAAGATAAGATTTCGCGTATTTACTCGCATTCGCAATCACTTGCTCAGTGTCGTAAATGGTTAGATGCAAACTACCCTGGCGCCGAGCGCGTAGCGGTTAATAGCAATGCTGAGGCAGCTAAGTTAGTAGCGAGTGAGTGGCATAGCGCGGCGATCGCCGGCGATATGGCGGCAGACTTGTATGGTTTAGAGCGGTTTGTTGAAAAAATTGAAGATCGCCCAGATAACTCAACTCGTTTTTTGATTATCGGCAACCAGCCTGTTGACGCTTCAAGTGAAGATAAGACGTCGATTATGGTTGCACTTCGTAATAAGCCTGGAGCGCTTCATAGCCTTCTTGAGCCGTTTTATCGTCACAAGATTGACCTGACTAGAGTAGAAACTCGCCCCTCAACCAGTGGCACATGGAACTATGTATTCTTCGTTGACTTCAGTGGCCACATATCTGATGAAAAGATTCAGGCTGCGTTGGCAGAAATTGAAGAATGGGCATCTGAGTTGCGCGTGCTAGGCTCGTACCCCAAGGCGGTGCTGTGAACCGGCTGTTCGTTGTCGGGCTAGGATTGATCGGTGCCAGTATTGCTCAGGCATCACGTAATTCACGTCAGTACACTGAGGTGGTTGGTTTAGATCAGTGTTTAGATAGCGCGCATCAAGCGGTAGAAATGGGCGTTGTTGATCGTTATTTGCGTTCATTTGATGATTTAGCACGCGAGTTTTCTAAAGACGATGTGCTGATGGTGGCGGTGCCTTCATTGGCCTTTGTGGATGTATTCAGGGCTCTTAAGCCCTGTGTGGCGAAGGGTGGGGTTATCACCGATGCGGCTAGCGTAAAAGGCGCAGTTGTTGAGGCTGCACAAAAGGCTTGGGGTCAGTTGCCTAGTCGTTTTGTGCCAGGGCACCCGATTGCAGGTTCTGAGAAGAGCGGTGTGACAGCTGTAAACCCGTTGTTATTCGCTAATCGCCGAGTGATTGTTACGCCGTTAGCTAATACTGAGCCTGAAGCGCTTTCTAAGGTATTAGCTCTTTGGCAGGGCGTTGGCGCTGAAGTGATTGAGATGGATGTGGTCACCCACGATCGCGTATTGGGTGCTACTTCGCACCTACCGCACGCGATTGCGTACTCATTGGTCGATACCTTGGCGAATGACTCAGCTAATGAAGATATCTTTAAATACGCTGCGGGCGGGTTTAAAGACTTTACACGTATTGCCTCGTCAGACCCGACAATGTGGCACGATATTATGATTGCAAACCGAGAGGCGGTGTTAGAGGCGATTGATCTTTTCGCTAATAACCTTGATCGCCTACGCGCCGCCGTTGATCAGGGCGATAGCGAAGCGATCTTTTCAATTTTTACGCGAGCAAGAGAAGCCCGCGAGCAGTTTTTGCAGATCGAGCAGCAGGGGAGTGCTGCAAAAGAGGTATAGCTATGAATTTTCTTCTTTCACCGGGCGCTGGCAGTATCAAGGGTGATATTCGTGTTCCGGGCGATAAATCAATGTCTCACCGCTCAATCATGTTGGGTTCATTAGCTGAGGGCGTTACTAAAGTTGATGGCTTTCTAGAGGGTGATGATGCGTTAGCGACCTTAAATGCATTTAAGTCGATGGGCGTTAATATACAGGGGCCCGACAACGGGCGAGTTGTCATCGAGGGTGTTGGTCTACATGGCCTTAAGGCACCTAAAGATCAGTTGTATATTGGTAACTCTGGTACCACTATTCGCCTGTTGAGCGGCTTGATGGCTGGTCAGTCGTTTGATGTAACAATGGCAGGGGATGAGTCATTGAATAAGCGCCCGATGGGGCGAGTGGCAACGCCATTAAAGCTGATGGGTGTTGAGGTAGAAACTGCTGAAAATGGTCGCCCTCCGTTAACAATTAAAGGTGGTACCAAGCCGCAGGCTATTCACTATGATTTGCCAATGGCTAGTGCTCAGGTAAAGAGTTGTGTGCTCTTGGCTGGCCTATATGCTGATGGTGTGACCTCTGTTACTGAGCCGGCGCCAACCCGTGATCATACCGAGCGTATGTTGCGCGGTTTCGGTTGTGAGGTTGATGTGCAGGGCGATACTGTTCGTTTACAGGGTGGTCAAACCCTTAAGGCCTGTGAAATTGATGTGCCAGCAGATATTAGTTCGTCGGCATTCTTTATGGTGGCGGCTTCAATCGCTGATGATGCTGAAATCGTGCTTCGCCACGTGGGTATTAACCCGACACGTACTGGTGTGATCGATATTCTTAAGCTGATGGGTGGTGATATTGAGGTGTTCAACGAGCGCGAAGTGGGCGGCGAGCCTGTTGCTGATATTCGTGTACGCTCAGCAAACTTAAAGGGTATTGATATCCCTGAAGCTTTGGTTCCATTGGCGATCGACGAGTTTCCGGTACTGTTTATTGCTGCGAGCTGTGCCGAGGGTGTTACCCGATTAACCGGTGCCGAAGAGTTGCGTGTTAAAGAGTCTGATCGTATTCAGGCGATGGCCGATGGCTTGGTACCAATGGGTATCAAGGCAGAGCCCACTGAAGACGGTATTGTTATCGAAGGTGGTGTAATGGGCGCAGACGTTGATCGTGTTTCGGTTGATGCCTGTCATGATCACCGTATTGCGATGGCTTTTGCTGTCGCTTCAATCAAAGCGCAATGTGAAATTGAAGTGGTTGGTTGCGACAATGTTGCCACGTCGTTTCCAACTTTTGCCTCGCTAGCGACAGAGGTTGGCATTAAGCTACAGGTCGTAGAGTAGAGGAATAATAGATGTCAGTTGTAATCGCGGTAGATGGCCCTAGTGGGGCAGGTAAAGGAACTCTTTGTGTCAAGCTTGCGAAGGCGCTTGGATTTTCACTGCTAGATAGTGGGGCGTTATACCGTATTTTGGGTTTGGCATCAGTTGATGCTGGTGTAGCGGTTGATGACGAACCTGCACTAGCAGAACTCGCCAAAACCATCGATGTTGATTTTGTGCCAGGTGAGCCCGGTGAGCCAGTTGGCGTAATGCTTAATGGGATTGATGTAACCTCAAAGGTGCGCCTTGAAAGTACCGGGGCGCTCGCCTCTAAAGTGGCTCCGCACCCGATGGTGCGAGCTGCATTGCTAGAGACTCAGCGGTCATTTGCACAAAAGGGCGGTCTGGTTGCTGATGGGCGAGATATGGGCACTGTAGTGTTTAATGATGCTCCGCTTAAGATTTTCTTGACTGCATCAGCGCAGGCGAGGGCTGAACGCAGATTGTTACAATTGCAATCTAAGGGTGAAGATGTTAATTTCGCGACGCTTTTAGATGAAATTGAGGCACGAGACGCCCGTGATATGGGTCGTGCAGAGAGTCCGTTAAGGCCGGCAGACGATGCTTGGCAACTAGACTCAACTACTAAATCGATTGACGAAGTATTTGCTGAGGTAATGGCCGAGGCGCAACGCCGACAGTTGGTATAAGGCTTTTCTTCTTTTTAAAGCACTGATTTTTTAATGCTCTGCCGCTATCCCAGCAATCGATAGTAGCGGGGTTAACTTGAATAGATCCAATTTAGCTGGAGATTGGTTTGCGCTGTGGGCAACTGCCCGATATACAGCAAGGAATATATTATGAGCGAAAGTTTCGCGGAACTCTTTGAAGAATCATTAAAAACCCTTGATATGACTCCAGGTCAGATCGTTACCGGTATCATCGTTGATATCGACAGCGACTGGGTTACTGTTCATGCAGGTCTAAAGTCTGAAGGTGTTATCCCTAAGTCACAGTTCGTTAACGAAAGTGGCGAGTTCACTCTAGAAGTTGGTGACGAAGTTCAGGTAGCACTTGAGTCTGTAGAAGACGGCTTTGGTGAAACTCGCCTATCTCGCGAGAAAGCTAAGCGTGCTGAAGCATGGAAAGTACTTGAAGCTGCTAACGAAGCTGACGAAGTAGTTAAGGGTGTTATCAATGGCAAGGTTAAGGGTGGCTTCACTGTTGACCTAAGCGGTATCCGTGCCTTCTTGCCAGGCTCTCTAATCGATGTGCGTCCTATTCGCGAAACTACGCACCTTGAAGGCAAAGAGCTAGAATTTAAAGTTATCAAGCTAGACCAGAAGCGCAACAACGTTGTTGTTTCACGTCGTGCTGTTCTAGAAGACGCTAACTCTGCAGAGCGTGACGAGCTTCTAGCTAACCTAGACGAAGGCCAATCAGTTAAGGGTGTTGTTAAGAACCTAACTGACTACGGTGCGTTCGTAGATCTAGGCGGTGTTGACGGTCTACTACACATCACTGACATGGCTTGGAAGCGTATTAAGCATCCTTCTGAGATTGTTAATGTTGGCGACGAGATCGACGTTAAGGTTCTTAAGTTTGACCGTGAGCGCAACCGCGTATCTCTAGGTCTTAAGCAGCTAGGTGAAGATCCATGGGTAGCTATCACTAACCGTTACCCAGAAGGTGCTCGCACTACTGCAACCATCACTAACCTAACTGACTACGGCTGTTTTGCTGAGCTAGAAGAGGGTGTTGAAGGTCTTGTTCACGTTTCAGAAATGGACTGGACTAACAAGAACATCCACCCATCTAAGATCGTTCAGGTTGGCGACGTAGTTGACGTGATGGTTCTAGATATCGACGAAGAGCGTCGTCGTATTTCTCTAGGTATCAAGCAGACTAAAGAAAACCCATGGGACGCATTTGCTGGTCAGTGGGCTAAAGGCGACAAGATCTCTGGTAAGATCAAGTCAATCACTGACTTCGGTATCTTCATTGGTCTAGACGGTAACATCGACGGTCTAGTTCACTTGTCTGACATTTCTTGGAACGAAGCTGGCGAAGAAGCTGTTCGTAACTACAAGAAAGGCGACGAGATCGAGACTGTTATCCTTGGTATTGACCCAGAGCGTGAGCGTATCTCTCTAGGTATCAAGCAGCTAGAAAGCGATCCATTCTCTGAGTTTGTTGCTGCAAACGACAAGGGTGCAATCGTAACTGGTACTGTTACTGAGGTTGACGCTAAAGCAGCTACTATCAAGCTTGCAGACGATGTAGAGGGTACTCTAAAGGCATCTGAGCTAAGCCGTGAGAAAGTTGAAGATCTACGTAACTCACTAAAAGAAGGTGACGAAGTAGAAGCTAAGATCATCATGCTAGATCGTAAGAACCGCGTAATTAACCTATCGGTTAAAGCGAAGGATCAAGACGAAGAGAAGCAAGCCCTTAAGGACCACGGTTCTGCACAGGCTGACTCAGTAGCTCCTGCTACTCTAGGTGACCTGATCAAGGCGCAGATGAACTCTCAAGACTAATCATCTTGATACCTATCAGTAGTCTCGGCTACTGATAAGGTAGTTCAAAAAAGCCCTAACCCCTGGTTGGGGCTTTTTTTTGCTCAAAAACTGCTCAGCCCTTTAAATATCGGCGTTTTTTGGGTATTGTTGCCATAAGTACGCTGTATGGCAGGGTAAATAATAATGACTAAATCTGAATTGATTGAGCAAATTGCCGATTCGCAGGGCCAGCTGTCAACAAAAGATGTTGAGTTGGCAGTTAAGTCGATTCTTGATCAAATGACTCAAGCACTTGCTGAAGGTAGCCGCATTGAAATCCGCGGTTTCGGCAGCTTTACGTTGCATTACCGAGAGCCGCGTGTGGGGCGTAATCCCAAAACTGGTGATTCGGTAGAGCTCCAAGGCAAATATGTGCCTCACTTTAAACCGGGTAAAGAAATGCGCGATCGCGTGAATGAAAGCATTCACGATGAGGTTTATTAAGAGTCTACTTATACTTTAGTGATTCAAGTAAGATTGGGTCACGATCTCAAGAGGTAACGATGCGATATTTGAAGATGTTAGCAACTATATTGGTTGTAGTTGTTTTCGGGGTAGTTGGGGCAGGCTTTTATTCTGCAAATGCTCAACCAGTCACTTTAGAATTATTCTTCGTGCCTGCTTTTGATGTCTCCGTTGGTCTGCTGGTATTGGGGACCTTGCTGGCGGGTTTTCTCATCGGGGTAGCGCTCAGTGCTATTCCTCTCTTTACTGCAAATCTATCTCGAGTTAAGGCTAAGCGTTCGTTAGAGCGTGCTCAGTCTGAGCTACAAGAGCTGAGAATGTCGCCGATCAAGGGGGCAGATACCTAATAATGGGCGATACTCTTTTCTTATTCGTCGTTATCTTTGTTAGTGTTGCTGCCGGTTGGCTTGCGGGTCGTGTACGAGTTAGCCAATTGCCTAGATCAGAAGAGCGTGGAGATGAAGATCTAAGAAAAACCTATTTTCAAGGGCTTAATTATCTTTTAAACGAGCAGCCTGATCAGGCGATCGACTCGTTTGTTTCAGCGTTAGAGGTTAATAGTGAAACGCTAGAGACCCATCTGGCACTAGGTAGCTTGCTGCGTCGTAAGGGCGAAATTGAGCGCGCTATTAGGGTGCATCAAAACATTCTTGCGCGCCCTGGTCTTTCTGCGGCTAATCAACAATATGCGCAATATGAACTGGCGCGTGATTATATTGGTGCGGGTCTACTAGATCGCGCTGAGCGCATTTTAGAGTCTTTAGTTAGCGCCGGTGGCGCACACGCGCAAGCGTCACGTTATCTGTTGATTGAGATATACGAAGATGAGCGAGAGTGGCAGAAAGCGCTAGATGCATCTCAGTCGATGGTGTCGGGGCGTTTTAGGCGTCGCTCTACCGATGGGGCTACGTCACGTGCTCATTATTGTCTAGAGCTTGCTGATGATGCTAAGGCAAGACATGATTTTACCTTGGCAGAACATTGGGTCAAAAGAGCTTTTGAAGAAGATAAGCACTGTGGGCGGGCTGATCTGTTTGCCATTGAGTTGGCGATTCTAAGAAATAAACCTAATGACGCCTTAAGTATTCTCAAATCGATGTCGGCGAAAGATTCGCGGTATCTACCGGAGGGGATAGAAACGCTTGATCGCTTGAATGTTGACGTAGAGAGAAAGCGGCAGTTTCTTGAGCACGTTCATAAAAAGGCAGGTAGCAGTTGGCTAGTTGCGATGGCTAAGGTGATCGAGCTTACCCAGGGTCAGCGCGAAGCGGCCGAGTTCTTGGGCCAGCAAATGAGAAAGCATAGCTCAATACGCGGGCTCTTATTGCTTACTAAGTATCATGTGCTAAATAGTAAGGGAGAAGGGCGCGCAAATCTTGAATTGCTTGAATCGCTTTTGCAGCAGTTGCTAGATGGTCGCCCGCTTTATCGATGTACGCAGTGTGGCTTTTCAGGTAAGAAATTACACTGGCACTGCCCTAGTTGTAGGGGGTGGGGTACTATTAAGCGTATTAGAGCAATTGATGGAGAGTAGCAGTGTCTACGCCTTGTAGCAGCCCTGTCGTGGTTGCCTTAGATTTTGATTCGGCCGACAAGGCCATTGCTTTAGCGCGTCAGTTAGACCCAGCTGGTTGTCGCTTAAAGGTTGGTAAAGAGCTGTTTACTGTGGCTGGGCCGCAGTTAGTACAAGCGTTGCATGACCTTGGTTTCGATGTGTTTCTTGATTTAAAGTTTCATGATATTCCTAATACGGTAGCTAAGGCTGTCACTGCAGCGGCGCAGATGGGTGTTTGGATGGTGAACGTTCATGCATCGGGTGGGGCGCGTATGTTGTCGGCCGCTCGTGAAGCGATCGACGCGTGTCAGCACAAGCCGCTGTTGATTGCAGTGACTGTGCTAACTAGTGCTACTGAGCAGGAACTTCGGGATATTGGTTTAGATGGTCAGCCGTTTGATCAGGTAGCGCGTTTGGCTAAGTTGGCATCAGATGCTGGCCTAGATGGTGTTGTATCTAGCGCAAAAGAAGCGCAAATGATTAAAGATCTATGCGGTCAGCAATTTGCTACTGTCACGCCAGGTATTAGGCCGGTGGGCGCAGATGCAGGCGATCAGCGCCGTATTATGACTCCAGAGTTGGCGGTTAAGTCTGGTGCCGATTATTTGGTGATAGGCCGCCCAATAACTCAAGCTGCTGATCCGTTAAAGGCATTGCAAGACATTAACGCCTCGCTTGGTTTGTAGGCGCGCTATTCAAATTTTCCTACACAGTTAGTCGATTGGTACTATCGAGTTGTGCAAATAACTGCACGACTAGATAGGAGAATCGTATGAAATCTACTCAAGTGTTAATGGCGCTTTTTGCGCTGTGTTTTTCGCTAGCTTCATGGGCGGCACCGATGTCGCCAGTAAACATCAATAAGGCGACTGCCGAGCAAATTGCTGAAAATGTAAAAGGGCTCAGTAAGGTAAAGTCTGAAAAAATTGTCGCTTATCGGGTGCAATACGGGCCTTTTCGTCAGGTTGATGATCTGGTGTTAGTAAAGGGGATTGGCGAGAAAACACTCGCCAAGATTCGTGATCAGGTGACCGTAGATGATCTTGGCGAGACTGTTTCGCGTTAATTGCTACTTAGTAGTTCTGTTAATGGCGCCTTAATGCCCAGTAAGGCGTTGTTTCCGCGTTCGATATCACCATCTTTGTAGGCTGTTAAGGCGGTATTCACTTGGTCGCTGATGGTCGCGTGAGTCGATTCGTTGATGCTTGAGATCCAGGTGCCAAGTGTATCGGGGCCATTGGTGTCTAAGTATTCTAGTAGCGATTGGGTACTTGCGATACGTGCGCTTGTTACTAGGTCGTCGGTTTTTGAATCGGCTGGCAGTGCGTCGTATGTGTGTATGATGCGTTCAGAGCCAGCTATCATTGCGTTAGCTACGCTGGCGGCGGTTGCGTCGGTGACAAGTCTCGGGCCGTCTACTTCGCGCCACCGTTGCTCTGCGCTTTCTGCGTGCTCTGAAACCGTTGTTGCGATTTGGTTAACTACTTCACAGCTGTTCACGCTTTGTGTTGCGATCGATTGAAGCTGCTTAAGGTCTTCAATACTTGCTTCTGACGCAGCTAGTCCGATTAGTTTTGCGAGAAGGGCGCGCTTTGCTGCGGTGGCTGTTTCGTTTAGGTCGCAGCTGCCTATCGAGCTGTTATATAGGGCTTCGGTTTGTGATCTGTAGTGCTGCAAAAAAGCTAGGCTTTGCTCGTATACAAAGTATTCATTCATTCTCGCCATGGGGTCATTTATGACCATCGCATTGTCTTGTTGGTCTGGTGCTTCGCTGCAGGCAAGAATGCCAGCAAATACTGCAGATAGTGCGATGTTTCGGCAGGTGGTGAGCGTAAAGCGCATAGCAATCAATCCGTGATCTTATAAATTAGATCCAGAGTATAGTTAACATTTTCTTGAAGTGCTTACTTGCGTTACAATCGCTTAGTTTTTTAAAGGCGAAAAAAAAGGCTGATCAGAGATCAGCCTTTTTATATTTGGCTCCGCCAGCTGGGCTCGAACCAGCGACCCACGGATTAACAGTCCGTTGCTCTACCAACTGAGCTATGGCGGAATTATCGCTGCAGGTGATTGCTCGTCTGCGTTGATGGCGCGTATATTAACGATGAGTTCTGATATGGTCAATAGTCTTTTTTAACATTTATAAGTAATTGATTTTTAAGTAACTATGATGCTAAGTGCGTAGCCATAGTTTCGATGAAGTGAGTCGTGAATGTCTAAACAGTTTCAGCTTGAGTCAAAGTACTCGCCCGCAGGTGATCAGCCCGGTGCCATTGAGGGCTTGGTAGCGGGATTAGAGATGGGTTTGACGCATCAAACATTACTTGGGGTAACTGGCTCGGGCAAAACCTTTACCGTAGCTAATGTTATAGCGCGCGCTGGCCGACCGACTATGGTGATGGCGCACAACAAGACTCTCGCAGCCCAGTTGTATGGTGAGCTTAAGGAGTTTTTTCCTAACAACGCCGTTGAATACTTTGTGTCGTATTACGATTACTATCAGCCAGAGGCATACGTGGCTGCAAGTGACACCTTTATTGAAAAGGATGCGTCGGTAAATGAGCATATTGAACAGATGCGATTATCGGCGACCAAGGCCCTGTTAGAGCGAAAAGATTGTATCGTCGTGGCTACTGTTAGCGCGATATACGGTCTGGGTGACCCGCAGTCTTATCTCAAGATGGTGCTTCATTTAGATCGCGGCGATATTGTTGATCAGCGCACGCTGTTACGTAGATTGGCTGAGCTTCAGTATTCTCGCAATGACGTTGATTTTCAGCGCGCAACTTTTAGGGTTAGGGGAGATGTACTTGATATATTTCCGGCTGATTCAGATGAAGATGCGATTCGTGTTGAATTGTTTGACGACGAGATTGAGCGGATCTCAATCTTCGACCCTTTAACAGGCGAGTCTAAGCGCACGGTTCCAAGATATACGCTGTATCCTAAATCTCATTATGTAACTTCGAGAGATGTGATCGTAGATGCAATAGATAGCATTAAGGATGAAATGATCGAGCGTACTGCGCAGTTTAACGACAATGGTCGATTGTTAGAGGCACAGCGAATCAAAGAGCGCACTAGCTATGATTTAGAAATGATGCAAGAACTGGGTTACTGTCAGGGTATCGAAAACTACTCGCGATACTTGTCGGGTCGAGGGCCTGGTATGCCGCCACCAACACTGTTTGATTACTTGCCTGATGATGCGCTGGTCGTTATTGATGAAAGTCACGTTACGATTCCTCAGATTGGTGCAATGTATAAAGGCGACAGGTCGCGTAAAGAAAGCCTAGTAGAGTACGGGTTCAGGTTGCCCAGTGCGTTAGATAATCGCCCGTTACGATTTGAAGAGTGGGAGGCAATCGCCCCACAAATGATCATGGTTTCTGCAACCCCAGCCGACTATGAAGAGAAGCATGCTGGGCAGGTTCTTGAGCAGGTTGTGCGCCCTACAGGGTTGTTAGACCCAGTAGTCGATGTATTACCCGCTGGTACTCAGGTAGATGATTTGCTTGGGCAAATCAACGAGACTGTTGATAAAGGCGAGCGCGTGCTAGTAACCACGCTCACTAAGCGTATGGCAGAAGATCTAACAGATTATCTTACTGAGCATGGCGTTGCTGTACGCTATTTGCATTCAGATATTGATACCGTTGAACGAGTGGAGATTATCCGAGATTTACGCTTGGGCGAGTTTGATGTTTTGGTTGGTATTAACCTATTGCGAGAGGGGTTAGATATGCCTGAGGTATCACTTGTAGCAATTCTAGATGCAGATAAAGAAGGCTTCTTGCGTTCAGAGCGTTCGTTAATTCAGACTATTGGCCGAGCAGCACGAAACGTTAATGGGCGAGCAATTTTGTATGCTGACAAGGTAACGGGGTCAATGCAGAGGGCTATTGATGAAACGGCCAGGCGTCGTGCTAAGCAGCAAGCATTTAACGAAGAGCACGGTATTGTACCAAAGGGTATTAAAAAGTCGGTTGCCGATATTCTTGAGGGTGCTGTGCCTGGTGCTGGCAAAGGGCCCAAGAAAGGAAGTAAGCGCACTGTTGCAAACGTTGATGTCGAAGTTAAGGTTGGTGATATTGCGTCGATGTCAAAAGCGATGGATGCCCTTGAAAAGCAGATGTTCGATGCCGCTAAGAATCTTGAGTTCGAAAAGGCGGCGGCATTGCGTGACCAGGTCGCCGCGCTCAGAGAGCAAATGAAGGCAGGATAGTGCGTTAAAATTAATTTGTAATATTCTCGCCAATGGGCTTGCACCAACGGCTAAAGGGTGGCAAAATTCGCGCCCGTTAGCCAATTCAGGCAACGCTTTTTTAGGACTATAGCTCAGTTGGTTAGAGCGCTACCTTGACATGGTAGAGGTCGGCAGTTCGAATCTGCCTAGTCCTACCAATCCTCTCTTGCAGTTCGTTACTACACTCTTGATCGGTGTGATCAAACTATTTCGTTGCGTCTCAAGGTTGTTACGTCTTGTCTCTTATGCGCTTAGCTTGTCTAGTAATTCTTTATTGAACAAAGTATTTTCGAAATAGAACTTATTCAAATTTTGGATCGATAAAATGGACGTTGCATTGAAACGACTAACTAAAACTATTTGCGCCTACTCAATATTGATGGCTGGTGGTTGGGCCGAGGCATCACTGGCAGGTGGCAACTATTTAGGTCAACAGGAGCCAGGTGATCAGGCCGAAAAATTTGCACCAAATTTGGTCTCGCTTGATGGGTTTTACGAGTTTGGTATTACGTTTTCTCCTGCGCTAGATGAAGTTTATTTCTCTCGTCAAAAAGACGGAAGTGTAGCTGCTATTTATGGTTCAAAGCTGGTTAGTGGGCAGTGGCAGCCGCTTAAAAAAGCAAGCTTTACAGCGCAGCAAAAAGCGGGTGAAATGGAGCCTTTTATTACCCTTGATGGTAAGAAAATGTTCTTTACGGCTTACAACGCTGATTTTTCTGATACGAAAATATGGGTCGCTGATAGACGTAAGGATGGTTGGGGTGATGCGCGTAAGCTAAAGTCGCCTATTAATGACGCCGAGGTTTTTAATTCGACAGTTGCGCAAAACGGTGATCTTTATTTTACTGATATATTTAAAGGGCAAACGTTCGTAGCCAAAAATGAAGGTGCAGGGTACCCATCGGTCGAACAGGTTAATTTGGATTTTGGTTTGCACCCATATATTTCACCGGCCCAAGATTTTTTATTGGTAGATGCCGTAGCTAAAGATAGGGGGCGAAAAGATAAAGATATATACGTCTATTTCAAGCAAGATGATGGAACTTGGTCGCAGCCAGTTAATTTAGGTGAAGCGGTAAATTCAGAGCTGTTCGAGACTGTGCCTAGTGTAACACCTGATGGTAGGTATCTTTTTTTTAGTCGCTACGATGGTGAAGATGGTTCATCGAACATCTATTGGGTCAGCACTAAGGTAATTTATCAGCTAAAAGAGTCGTTTAAGAAGGCTAGTTAGCTCTAGAAAGAAAAAAGCCACCCAAGGGGTGGCTTTTTTATTGCGCTACATTAAAGGGAGTTATTAACCTAGTTTAGTTAAGATCTCGTTTAGTGTAGTGCTTGGGCGCATTGCTTCGCTAGCAAGCGCGGGGTTAGGGCGGAAGTAACCACCGATATCCATCGCTTTACCCTGCGCGTCGTTCAGTTCGTTTACGATAGCTGCTTCGTTAGCTGACATTGCTTCAGCGATCGGAGCGAACAGTGCTTTAAGATCAGTGTTGCTATCTTGATTTGCTAGTTCATTCGCCCAGAACATTGCTAGGTAAAAGTGAGAGCCGCGGTTATCAAGCTCGTTAACCTTGCGAGAAGGCGATTTGTTTTCGTTCAAGAAGCGCTCGGTAGCTTTGTCTAGAGTGCTTGCCAGAACAAGTGCACCTGCGTTGTCGGTGGTGTTGCCTAGGTGTTCTAGCGATACTGCTAGCGCTAAGAATTCACCCAAAGAATCCCAGCGTAGGTGGTTTTCTTTTTCAAATTGCTGAACGTGCTTAGGTGCTGAGCCACCAGCGCCTGTTTCAAATAGGCCGCCACCATTCATTAGTGGAACAATCGAAAGCATCTTAGCTGACGTGCCAAGCTCAAGAATCGGGAATAGGTCGGTGAGGTAGTCACGCAACACGTTGCCTGTTACAGAGATGGTGTTTTCACCTGCTTTCATGCGAGCAAGTGAGAAGTTGGTAGCTTCTACCGGTGCCATGATATGTAGTTCAAGGCCGTCGGTGTTGTGATCAGCTAGGTAGGTGTTTACTTTCTTGATTAGCTCGGCGTCATGGGCGCGGTTAGCGTCTAGCCAGAATACTGCAGGCCAGCCGGTAGCGCGTGCGCGGTTAACAGCTAGCTTAACCCAGTCTTGAATTGGTGCATCTTTAACCTGGCACATTCTGAAGATGTCGCCTTGTTCAACGGTCTGGCTCATTAGCACGTTGCCGTTAGCGTCGATCGCCTCAATAGTACCGTTGCCCTGTGCGGTAAAGGTTTTGTCGTGCGAGCCGTATTCTTCAGCTTTCTGTGCCATTAGGCCAACGTTAGGTACCGTGCCCATAGTTGTAGGGTCGAACGCACCATGCTCTTTACAGAAATTGATCGTCGCGTCATAAACACCTGCATAGCAACGATCTGGAATAACTGCTTTAGTGTCTTGCTGTTTGCCCTCGGCGTTCCACATTTGGCCAGAGCCGCGAATCATTGCTGGCATAGAAGCGTCGATGATTACGTCTGAAGGAACGTGTAGGTTGGTGATGCCGCGGTCAGAATCAACCATTGCGATTGCTGGAGCGTCGTCGTAAACCGCAAGAAGGTCTGCTTCGATTTGTGTGCGTTCGTCGTCAGCTAATTGCGCAATTTTGTTGTATACGTCGCCAAGGCCGTTGGTTACATCAACACCTAGTTTTTCGAAGGTTGCTGCGTACTTTTCAAATACCGGCTTATAGAATACTTCAACACAATGACCAAAGATGATTGGGTCAGAAACCTTCATCATGGTTGCTTTCATGTGAAGTGAGAATAAAACGCCTTTTGCTTTCGCGTCAGCTACTTGCTCTGCAAGAAATTCGCGTAGTGCTTTTACGCTCATTACAGACGAGTCTAATACTTCGCCGGCCTGCAGAGGGGCGTGGTCGCGTAATAGTGTTTCGCCTTGGGCACCTTTGAATACGATCTTGAAGGTAGTGGCGTCTGCAATCGTTACTGATTGCTCGCTAGCGTAAAAGTCACCGCCAGTCATTGAGCTAACGTGCGACAGAGAGTCGCTCGCCCAGGCGCCCATTGAATGGGGGTTGTTACGTGCATATGCTTTAACAGCGTTCGGTGCACGACGGTCAGAGTTGCCTTCACGTAGAACAGGGTTTACTGCCGAGCCTTTGATTTTGTCATAGCGAGACTTGACTGCCGCTTCGTCGTCGTTCTGAGGCTCTTCAGGGTAATCTGGCAGTGCAAAGCCTTTCGCCTGAAGCTCTTTGATTGTAGCAATTAGCTGAGGTACCGATGCAGAGATGTTCGGTAGCTTGATAATGTTGGCTTCTGGCTGTTTTGCTAGTTCACCTAGCTCTGCTAGCGCATCGCCAATGCGTTGCTCTTCGGCTAAAAAGTCAGGAAATGCCGCTAATACACGACCAGATAATGAGATGTCGCGTGTCTCTACGCTAACGCCTGCAGCGGCTGTGTACGCTTGAATAATTGGAAGCAGTGAGTAAGTAGCTAGCGCTGGTGCTTCATCTGTCTCGGTATAGATGATTCTAGATGTGGTCATGCGTGTATCCTGTAAGAGCAATGTAGATCGTGCTTTGCAGCTTGTGGCAACATTTTAGCTAGTTCGACTACATAAATAGAGGTATTAGTTAAAATAAAATCGGCGGGATAATACCAAGATCCGTGTATTTCGGCTAGGTTAATGTGTAATAAAACTACATTTGCATTCGAAGTCATAATTTGTATACGAGCCGAATGGTGCAATTTTACCCAAGCTTTTGTTGCTCAGACACCTACAAAAGGGGGTGAGGGCTAGTGGGTTTTTTGTGTTGCTGTTGTATACTTGTTCGTGAACATGTGGCGCTTCGTTTGCGTCACCACTGCAACACAAGTGGCCAAACGTAGCGGTCACCACTGAGGACAATATGCCTGTAGTAACACTTCCTGACGGTTCAACCAGAACCTATGATGCCCCTGTAACTGTATTTGACGTCGCTGCTGATATCGGCCCTGGTCTTGCTAAAGCAACACTAGCGGGTTCGGTAAATGGTAATGAGGTTGATACTAGCTTTGTCATCGATCAAGACGTAGAGCTTTCGCTGTTTACTGATCGTTCTGATGAAGGTTTAGAGGTTATCCGCCACTCTACTGCTCACCTTTTGGCGCAGGCAGTAAAAGAATTATACCCAAGCGCGCAAGTAACCATCGGCCCGGTAATTGAAGATGGCTTCTATTACGACTTTGCCTACGAGCGCCCATTCACGCCTGAAGATCTAGAAAAGATCGAGGCGAAAATGACTGAATTGGCTAAAGCAGATTTTGAAGTTACCCGTCGTGAACTTAGCCGCGATGATGCCGTTGCATACTTCAGAAGTATTGGCGAAGAATATAAAGCCGAGATTATCGAGTCGATTCCTGCTGATGAAGTGTTGTCTTTGTACAAGCAAGGCGAGTTTGAAGATCTATGTCGTGGCCCGCACGTACCTAGTACTGGTAAGTTAAAATCGTTCAAGCTAACTAAGAGTGCTGGCGCATACTGGCGTGGCGATTCGAACAACGAAATGCTTCAGCGTATCTACGGTACAGCTTGGGCAAATAAGAAAGATCTTAAAGCTTACCTAATGCGTATCGAAGAGGCTGAAAAGCGCGATCATCGCAAGTTAGGTAAAAAGTTTGACCTGTTCCATATGCAAGAAGAAGCGCCGGGTATGGTGTTTTGGCACCCTAAGGGTTGGAAGGTTTACCAGGCAATCGAGCAGTACATGCGCGATAAGCAGGTAAAGAACGGCTACGAAGAGATTAAAACGCCTCAGGTTGTAGACTTTAGCCTTTGGCAAAAATCAGGTCATGCTGACAAGTTTGGCGATGATATGTTTGCACTTCATAGTGAAGACCGTTCGTTTGCGATTAAGCCGATGAACTGCCCGTGCCACGTACAGGTATTTAATCAAGGTCTTCGTAGCTATCGCGATCTTCCGCTACGTTTAGCAGAATTTGGTTCATGTCACCGTAACGAGCCATCAGGTAGTTTGCATGGCATCATGCGTGTGCGCGGCTTTACCCAAGATGATGGTCATATCTTCTGTGCTGAAAACCAGATTCAAGAAGAGGTAGCGACCTTTATTGATCTACTTCACGACGTATACAAAGACTTTGGCTTCAGTGAAGTGATCTATCGCTTATCTACTCGCCCAGAAAAGCGCGTGGGTAGCGAAGAGAGCTGGGATAAGGCTGAAAAAGCATTGTCTGATGCGCTAGATGCGAAAAACCTAAACTGGGAGCTATTACCAGGTGAGGGTGCTTTCTACGGCCCTAAGATCGAGTTCTCGCTAAAAGACTGTATTGGGCGAGTTTGGCAGCTGGGTACTATTCAGGTCGATTTCTCAATGCCGGGGCGTCTTGATGCTCAGTTTGTGGCTGAAGATGATACTCGCCAGGTGCCTGTTATGTTGCACCGTGCAATCTTGGGCTCATTCGAGCGTTTCATTGGTATTCTGATCGAGCACTTCGAGGGTTCTTGGCCGCTTTGGTTGGCGCCAGAGCAGATTGCGATCTGTAATATTACCGATCGTCAGGCAGAATATGTGGAACAATTGCAGAAAACACTGGTAAATAGCGGCTTAAAGCCTATTGCTGACTTGAGAAATGAGAAGATCGGCTTTAAAATCCGCGAGCACACTATTCAGCGCATCCCTTATATCGCCGTAATCGGTGATAAAGAGGTAGAAACGAACTCGGTATCGCTACGTACACGTACGGGCGAAGACCTAGGCACGTTTACGGTTGACGAACTTGTGGCCAAACTTCAAAAAGAAGTTGCCGACAAGAGCGCTAGCTAACTAAGCTGAATTAGTAGGTGGGGCGAGTAGGCATCGACGGGTGCACCCAAAATATGAAGGGTTAAACTCGCCCCCAAAGATTAATTTTCGGAGACTAACGAGATCAAACGCGACAATTCAAAGGGCAATAGCAAAAAGGCCCGCATTAACGAACAAATTACTGCATCAGAAGTACGCCTAGTTGGCGCTGATGGTGAACAGGTAGGTATCGTAGGTATCGATCGTGCTTTAGAAGAAGCACGCAAGGCTCAGCTTGACCTTGTAGAGATGTCTGCAGACGCTAAACCACCAGTTTGTAAGTTGATGGATTACGGCAAGCATCTTTTTGATCTAAAGAAGCAAAAAGCAGCTGCTAAAAAGAAGCAAACGCGCACTCAAGTCAAAGAAATGAAGTTTCGTCCTGGCACGGAAGAAGGGGATTATCAGGTAAAACTGCGCAACCTGATACGTTTCCTTGATAACGGGGACAAGGCAAAGGTATCGATTAGATTCCGTGGTCGCGAAATGGCTCATCAGGTTCTAGGTATGGAGATGATGAAACGTATCGAGGCTGACCTTGAAGAAATCGCAACTGTCGAGCTACATCCTAAGATGGAAGGTCGTCAAATGTTGATGGTTCTAGCCCCTAAGAAGAAGTAATACCCAAGCAGTTAAGGGTATCTTCAAATAGGTTGGTGTGTTCGCACACTTTTATATTTTACCCACCCGTCAGTTAATGGCATATGGGTGGCGAATGCGGAGTTATTAAACAATGGCTAAGATCAAAGTACACAGTGGTGCAGCCAAGCGTTTCAAGAAGACAGCTTCTGGTTACAAGCGCAAATCTGCTCATAAGAGCCACATCCTAACCAAGATGACTACCAAGCGTAAGCGTCAGCTTCGTGGTACTTCTCTTGTACATCAGTCAGACAAAGTTCTGATCGATCGTATGATGCGTACCGTTTAATAGTTTTTTTGATTTGTAGGAGTAAATTATGGCTCGTGTAAAACGTGGTGTAGTGGCGCGTCGTCGTCACAAGAAGATTCTTAAGGCAGCAAAAGGCTATTACGGTGCGCGTAGTCGCGTATTCCGCGTAGCTAAACAGGCAGTTACCAAAGCGGCTCAGTACGCTTACCGTGACCGTCGAGTTAAAAAGCGCGATTTTCGTCGTCTTTGGATTGCTCGTATCAACGCACAATCTCGTGTTGAAGGTTTGAGCTATAGCCGTTTCATCAACGGTCTGAAAAAGGCTGAAATCGCACTAGATCGTCGCGTACTGGCTGATCTTGCGATCCACGATAAGGTTGCTTTTGCAGCATTGGTAGAAAAAGCCAAAGCTTCTCTAGCTGCTTAATACTTTTAAATAAGTATTCGTGGTCAAATCACTGGCGAGTTTACTTGCTGGTGGCGAATAGGGAGTAGGCAATCGCTTGCTCCCTATTTTTTGTTAAGGTGTGGGATACAAAAATAGATGGAAAACCTTCAGGTTCTAACGCAACAGGCACTAGATGCCGTTAGCGACGCAAGCGATCTTAAAGCGCTTGACGATATTCGAGTAAGTTACCTTGGTAAAAAGGGCGAGCTTACCGCACTTCTTAAAGGTCTAGGCAAGCTAAGCGCAGAAGAGCGCCCAGCAGCTGGCGCCAAGATCAACGAAGCGAAGCAGCAGGTTGCAAAGGCGATCGACGCTGCAAAGACCGCATTAGAAGAGGCGGCTATTAACGCGCGTCTAGCGGCAGAAACAATTGACGTGACGGCTGCGGGCCGTGGCGAAGAGGTGGGCGGATTGCATCCTGTAACCCGCACCATCGAGCGTATTCAAAGCTTCTTTGCTCAGGCAGGCTACTCGGTAGAAAGCGGCCCTGAGATCGAAGATGATTATCACAACTTTGAAGCGCTAAATATCCCATCGCACCACCCAGCGCGTGCGATGCACGATACCTTTTATATTGATCCTACTCACGTACTGCGTACCCACACTTCGCCAGTACAGATTCGCACGATGGAGACCCAAGAGCCGCCGATCAGAGCGATCTGCCCCGGCCGAGTGTACCGTTGCGATTCAGATTTAACCCACACGCCTATGTTCCATCAGGTAGAGGGTTTGGTGGTTGATAAAGAGATCAGTTTTGCTGACCTTAAGGGTATTGTTGATCAATTCTTAAAGGCGTTCTTCGAAGCTGACTTGCCCGTTCGCTTTAGACCTAGTTACTTCCCGTTTACTGAGCCTTCAGCTGAGGTAGACATCGCCTGCACTAACTGTGGTGGCGAAGGTTGTCGCGTTTGTTCGCATACGGGCTGGTTAGAAGTAATGGGTTGCGGCATGGTACACCCTAAGGTGTTTGAAAGTGCCGGTATCGATACAACTAAATACACAGGCTTTGCATTCGGTATGGGTGTAGAGCGTTTAGCAATGCTGCGCTATGGCGTGAACGACCTGCGATTGTTCTTTGAGAACGATCTGCCGTTCTTGAAGCAGTTTTAATTGGCCGTCATAGATAAAGAGATTGAGAGAGTAGCATGAAGATAAGTGAAAGTTGGTTGCGTGAATGGGTTTCACCTAAGCTTACCACTGATGAATTAGTCGCTCAGGTCACAATGGCGGGCCTAGAGGTTGACGGTACAGAGCCGGCGGCAGCGCAATTTAGTGGTGTCGTTGTGGGCGAGATTTTGAGCGCCGAACAGCATCCAGATGCTGATAAGTTGCGTGTATGTCAGGTTGCGGGCCACCCAGAAGGTACCATGCAAGTCGTATGTGGTGCGGCAAATGCGCGCCCTGGTATCAAGATTCCTTTTGCGTTGGTGGGCTCTACTTTGCCACCGGGCGAAGACGGTAAGCCCTTCAAGATTAAGAAAGCAAAGCTACGCGGTGTTGAATCGTTCGGTATGCTTTGTGGTGCTGATGAGCTAGGTCTTAGCGAAGAGCGCGAAGGCATCATGGAGCTGCCTTTAAATCTTGAGACTGGCGCCGATTTGCGTGAAGTGTTGTCACTAGATGACACGATCATCGAGATTGATCTTACGCCCAACCGTGCCGACTGCTTAAGTGTTCGTGGTTTGGCGCGTGATGTGGGTGTGTTGAATGGTTTGTCAGTTATCGAGCCAGCAATCGAAGCAGTAGCTGCTGTTATAGACGATGTTCGTGAAGTATCTATTTCAGCGCCTGAAGCTGGCCCTAAGTATGTTGGGCGAGTGGTTAAGGGTGTTGATGTAACGGCAGCAACACCGTTGTGGATGGTTGAAAAGCTGCGTCGTAGTGGCATTCGCTCAATCGACCCAGTGGTTGATATTACTAACTACGTGTTGCTTGAGCTTGGTCAGCCGATGCATGCTTTTGACTTGAATCTGCTTCAGGGCGATATCAATGTACGTATGGCCAGTGAGGGTGAGCAAATTGAAACCCTTGATGGTCAAGAGCGCACACTTAAGGCTGATACACTAGTTATCGCCGATGATGCCGGTGCTGTTGCGATCGCAGGTGTAATGGGCGGTCAGCGTACAGCTGTTAACACTGATACCAAAGACATCTTTTTTGAGAGTGCATTCTTCGTACCTGAAAAAATTGCTGGTAAGGCGCGCAACTATGGTTTGCACACTGATTCATCGCATCGCTTTGAGCGTGGTGTTGATAGCGAGCTACAAACGCTAGCCATTGAGCGTGCAACTGCATTGTTGGTTGAAATATGCGGTGGTCAGCCAGGCCCTGTTACCGAGACTGTAGCAGAAACTCGCCAATTGCCAGTGATCGAGGTAACTCGTGAGCGTATTGCCAGCTACCTGTCTATCGATCTAACTGACGAGCGTGTAGAGCAGATTCTAACAGGTGTTGGTTTGACGTTGGCGAATACCGATGCAGGTTGGGCTTGTACCGTACCTAGCTGGCGCTTTGATATGAGTCATGATGTAGACGTGATCGAAGAGATTGCACGTATCTATGGCTACAATAATCTACCGACAACTAGCTATCAGGGTAGTGTTGAAGTGTATCCAGGTGATGAAAAGACCCTCGATATCAACGCTATTCGCAATCTGTTAGTTGCGCGTGGTTATACCGAAACAATTAACTACAGTTTTGTTGAGCCTAAGCTTCAGGCAATGTTCGATGCTAAGCGCGAGCCTGTGGCTGTTCAAAACCCAATTTCGGCTGATATGTCTGTTATGCGCACTACGATGTTGCCAGGTTTGGCAGCCACTGCAGTACGCAATATTAAACGTCAGCAATCGCGAGTTCGCATCTTTGAAACAGGTTTGACCTTTGAGCCTTCAGATTCAGGGCTAGTGCAGGCTTCTCACCTGGGTATGCTGGTTTACGGTTCGCGTAATCCAAGTAGCTGGCATCAAGGTCAAGACGTGGTTGATTTCTTTGATATCAAGGCTGATGTCGAAGCCTTACTGGCTGTTGCCGGTGGTGAGATTAGCTTTGCTGCCGCTCAGGTAGATGGCTTACACCCTGGTCAGACCGCTGAGATAAGCAAAAATGGCGCTGTGATTGGTTTTGTAGGGGCTTTGCATCCTTCAACTCAAAAGGCGTTGGGTGTTGATAAGCCTGTATTTGTTGCTCAGCTAGCTGTTGCTGCGTTGCTCGACGGTGTTGTTCCCGCCTTTAAGGGAGTGTCGAAGTTTCCTGAGATTAATCGCGATTTAGCTTTTGTTGTTGATGCAGATGTACCAGTTGCCGTAATTGAAGCAGCGGTTAAGAAATCTGCTGGTGACCACCTTATTGATCTCAAGGTTTTTGATATTTATCAGGGCGAAGGTATTGAAAATCATAGAAAAAGTGTTGCTCTGGGCTTGACCTTTCAGTCAGACTCGCGCACATTAACAGATGAAGAGATCACCCAAGCTGTAGAATCGGTGGTCGACAACCTTAAAACAACGATGGGGGCGGTGCTACGCGGCTAAGGGTTAGCCAAAGTAGAACATAGCCTCAACAGGTCATGGGGCTATGTCGTCATCACTTACCAAAGCAGAGATTGCCGAGCAGCTTTACGAAGAGCTCGGCTTTAATAAGCGTGAAGCCAAAGAGCTAGTCGAGCTTTTCTTTGAAGAGATTCGAGCCTGCTTAGAGGCTAACGAGCATGTCAAGCTATCAGGGTTTGGCAATTTCGAATTACGCGACAAAAGCGAGCGCCCAGGGCGTAATCCAAAAACTGGCGAAGAAATTCCCATTTCAGCTCGCCGTGTGGTTACTTTTAGGCCAGGTCAAAAGCTTAAGGCGCGTGTAGAAGAGTATGTTGGAACCGACGAATAACCATCAGCTGCCGCCAATTCCGGCAAAAAGATATTTCACTATCGGTGAGGTCTCTGAGCTGTGTGCTGTAAAGCCGCACGTGTTGCGCTATTGGGAGCAAGAGTTTCCACAGCTTGAGCCGGTTAAGCGTCGTGGCAATCGTCGCTACTATCAGCGCACTGATGTCGATATTATCCGAACGATCTATTCATTGCTTTATGAGCAGGGGTTTACTATTGGCGGAGCTCGTCAGCAGTTAGATCAGATGCGCGGAAAGCGCGATAGTGTTAAATCGCAGGTTCTTGATATCAAAGGGTTAATCGGTGATCTTGAAGTCGCCGCGGCTATTTTAAAAAGCTAAAAATTAGACTTCACATTTTTCTTAAAGCGTGTATCATGCATCAACCATTTCGGGGCGTAGCGCAGTCTGGTAGCGCACCACACTGGGGGTGTGGTGGTCGTAGGTTCAAATCCTGCCGTCCCGACCATATAAGCCTTTTAAAGGCATTAAAAAAGCCCGCTTTATAGCGGGCTTTTTCGTTTCGGCAGGTTAGCTTGTTATGTCGCGCCGCCGTTGATTGGGCCGTTACTGTTAGGTAGTTGGTTTTCAGAGATTTCTTCTTTCCATTCGCTAATATTCATTTCGATAACGGCGAATCCAGCGATCCATACGAATTCATCCCAGGCGTATACAGGCTGCCCGGCCCAAATCCATGCAATAGAGAACAGTACGATTAGGCTGTAAGCGATATGGCTCATGATACGCATTGTGCGTGCGGCAGGATGGTTGGTTTGGTTTTTCATTGCAAATGCAACGTTAACCTCAATGGCGCCCATAATAACTAGCCAGCTAGTGATCTCTAGCAGGTCAATGTGGGCAAAGATGTGCTCCCAGAATATACCGTTTTCATTGGTAAGCACGCCGTCGACACTGCTTTGCCAAAGGTTCGTAGTAGGCATCGTGTTACAGGTTTCAAAGGTGATCGGCTCGTACGTTAATATGCCTAGCCACCAGTAGCCCTGGTCAGCAAAGTCGCAAGCACCAAGCGATTCTGCCATTTTGAATGGCACTTGGTATGAGTCAGCAAGCGCATTCGAATAAGAGAAGAGTGTATGACCAAGTGATGCGTAGGCAAATACGCGAATAGCTCTCAGCCCCCAGGCCCATTGTTTGTTCCAGGTCTCGTCAGAGATTGAATAGGTTTCTAGCTCAAATACTATAATCAATAACAGCCAAGCGAAGTAATCAATACTGGTTGTAAAGGCCGACATCAGATCTAAGAAGCTGTGCTCGGCGGGTAGGGTAGCTTTAGCGTTTTGTATATCTTGGTAGATATAGATTGAAAAATTGATCAGTAGTAGCCCGTAAATGGTCAGCTTGATCGTGTTGTAATGCTTTAGAGCCCAGTTACGCATACTGGTAAGGCTAACGGCCTGTGTCTCGGTTTGGTACATTCTTATATCTTTGTTATTTTTTACACCCGTTGTCATCGTACAAGCAAAAGCTGCCAATTGCTATCGAAAAGCCTCAGCTATCTTTATAATACGAGCCTAAAAATTATGATATTTAGTTCATGACTCTTACATATTCGCTTAAATCCTTATTACTTAAGCCTTTTATTGCTGTTGAATCTGGCGCATCTTGGGCGAGCGTTAAAGATAGTTCGGATGTAATTTGGGTGTCGTCACAATCATGGGACACCGACCTTATTGCTATTCGTAAAGCCCGCCGCATCGAGTCAGATCTCGCTCTATATTCGTTTCGTAACTCGCGCTTCACTCGTAGTCTGTTGGCGCAAAAACTCTTGTCTCAGCGCGCCTCAGGTGATGTGCAGGTGCGCCCTATCTCTATCTTCTGGGGGCGGGCAAGCAGCAGTGGTCAGTCTGTATGGCGTACGATGTTTCAAGAAGGCTGGCGACTGCCCTCTCGATTTGGTCGTGCGTTCAAGGTTTTGGTGAATATCCGTCGTGCTTTTTGTGCTACTGCTGATGTTGTCACAATTGGGCAGCAACCAGAATTGGATGATCAGGTATGGTTGCAGCAAGTACATGAGCAGCTTGATGCCATGTTCAAGGGCGAGCGCGAAGCTGTTATTGGGCCTGACTATTCGCATAGACGAGTCTTGGCAGAGCAGGTGTTGGCTGATAGTCGAGTTACCAATGAGATCGACAGGCAGGTAGAGCTAGGTGGCGATCGCCGCAAGCTCGAGGTGAAGGCACAGAAATACCTGTTTGAGATGGCTGCTGACTACTCGAACGCTATGGTTAGAGTCTTAGAGATATTACTCAATTGGGTTTGGGGTCGAATCTATGCGGGTGTTAAATCTTATGGTGTTGACCGGGTGCGCTCAGTAGCAGGTACTCACGAAGTCGTTTATGTACCTTGTCATCGCAGCCATATTGATTATTTATTGCTGTCGTTCGGTATCTATCGTGAAGGTCTAATGCCGCCGCACATTGCTGCTGGTATTAATCTTAATCTACCTGTTGTAGGTAGTATGTTGCGCAGAGCTGGGGCGTTTTTTATTCGCCGCCGAATTGCCGGTAACAAGCTTTATGCGCAGGTGTTAGAGGCTTATCTATCTGAAATGTGCTTTAAAGGCTATCCCCTTGAATACTTTATCGAAGGCGGGCGCAGCCGAACCGGTATGTTATTGCAGCCCAAAGCCGGTATGTTGGCGATGACTTTGCGCTCTAGTGCAGTTAAGCCCGGCAAGCCGCTAGCGTTTGTGCCTGTGTACTTTGGTTACGATAAGATAATTGAAAGTCATGCGTATATCGAAGAAATGTATGGGCGTGCTAAAAAGGCTGAATCAATAGGGCAGTTATTTAAGTCGTTGCGTATTCTTCGGTATAACTATGGCTCTGTGCAGGTGAACTTTGGCGAGCCGATATTTGAAGAAGCCTTAGATGGGCGCTTTGGTGATGTTAAGCCTGATGATCGTGAGCGAACTGGCTTTTTGGCAAACACCATTATGCAGTCGATAAACAAGAATGCTGTGATTAGCTCGGCAAACTTGGTTGCTACAGCGCTGTTGTCGCCGCAAAAACGTTCGATGCTAGAGAGCGAGTTATCAGTGTACCTCGAAATGCTTCGCGCCGTGGCTAAGGTATACAGCCCAGAAGTAATCGACGCCGAAAAAGGTAGCGAAGAGATTATTGCCCATTCTGAGGCGTTAGGGCTAATTCTGCGTAATCCACACGAGTTAGGAGATGTGCTCTATTTAGATCAAGAGGGGGCCGCTCATAGTACGTTCTTACGAAACAATACGTTACATCTATACATAATTCCGTCGCTGATATCGCGCACCGTAATGACGCGTTCACGAATCAGTCGTCAGCGATTAAAGCGACTGATTGCTACTATATATCCTTACGTGGCTACCGAGCTATTTTTGCCTTGGACAGCAGAGCAGGTAGATGAGATTGTCGACCGTTATTGCGATGTGCTTATCGAATGCGGTTTGTTGCAGGAGGGCGCGCGTTATCTTGAGCCAGGCAGTGAGCACGAAAACATTCGCTACTACCTAAGCTTTATGGCGAATCTTTCTGACGGTATTTTAGAGCGTTTTTATCTAGTGGCTAAGATCTTGCTAGCAGCAGAAGGGCGTCAGTTCGACATGGGGTCGATGGTAGAGCGCTGCGTGATAGTTGCTAAGAGAATCTCGTTGCTGCATGCGTTTCATCAGCCTGACTTCTTTGATAAGGGGTTATTCAAGGCCTTTTTAAGTGCATTATTTGATCAGCAGGTGTTGTCGCTTAACGAAGGTGTTTTGAAAATAGATAGTCGCTTACGTATTGCTACACGTCAGGCTTGGTTCATGATGGACGAAGAAGTGCTATTTGCAGCTAGGGCAACGATTCAGGCTTTAGAAAGCGTGATTGAGGCCCCTGCAGATGATAGTGAAAAGGTATCTAACGAACCGAACGGGTAACCCAGGCAAGCGCAAAAAGTAGGCTGCTTAACAGTTGTTTAGATGCGCTAGCGGTTTTTCGAAGTATAGGCCTAACGACAGGCCAGACGATCCACTTTACACTCGCTAGTGCAGCAATAAGGCCGGCACCAATGTACCATGGCCATGCTTGAGGTGTTGTGTCGGTTGCCGTTGGGTAAAGCCAGCCTAGACCAAAGGCAATCGCTATCGCAATTGTTAATATCGCGTACTTAATGAATTCGATAATACTTAGCATCGATTAGCTCTATCCAAAATTGCCCGCATTTAAGTACATCGGCGCCTTCGTTGATCGCAATGTCTAAAAGATCTGTCGGTGTAAGTTCTCGGTTATGTTGAAGGCAGTCAATTTCAAGTATGGGCGAGAGGTCGCCGCTGATGATTTGCCCTTTAAACGCACTGCCTTCGGTGTCATCGTAACTTATGTCGGCAATTACCAAGTTTTGTTGTAGCGCTGACGCTTGATTGTGGGCTAATTGTTCGTGGTCACAGTAACGGTATCTTACATTGTTGTCGTTAAGCCAGTTCTCAACGCTGTCTTCGTTCCAGATAGCGGTGCAGTCACTTGGTTCATAGCTGAGTGCTCGCGCCAGTAACGATTTAGCTGTAATGGTTTTTTGATAGTAGCTGGTCGATTGTAAATTCAGTGCCGCAGCAATGTTGCTGCCTTCAAAGACAGCGCCAACATTGGCTTCTTTTGTCAACTGCTTCAATGTCGTCATATCTCTTATAAACGCAATCTGTGCCGTTGAAAAAAGAGTCTGTTTTGTCGAGCTATGTGCTTGTCTGTCGCTTATCACTGTTGGCCCGTCAGTCTCTAGAAATGAAGTGGTAGAGCAGTTATCGTGGCTGTGGTGTTGTAAGCGTTGAAGCTGTATCGCTTCGGGCGAGGTAGAAGGGGTATACTGACACTGCTTAAAAAGTGCATCTAGTGGTGTAACACCGTTTTTTGAATCGGCAATTAACTTCCATGTTTGCTCTGTATAGTGCCAGAAAGTGGTAATAATCTGCTTGCCCTGTTGTCGGTACAAGACGAAAGCATTGTAGCCATTCGATTTTCGTGCTGACTCAAGAAGTAACTCGCTTGGATTAAATATTTCAAGCTGACTAAGTTTGTTTTTCGCAGCGATTTTGTTCGCGATTTGTTTATTTGATGCTTCGAATATTGCAGAGGTTACTTCTTGTGCTGCTTCAAAGATAGACTTGCTTCCGCTGCTGTGTTTTAGGGCGTTCCACCGATAGCTTAGGTTGTCGAGCGGGCTGTCGCTACACAATATTTGATCAAGTTCGTTTTCAGTCAGATTTCCACGCCCTAAGCAGTAGTGAATCAAATCGACTGGATATTCATTGTTACTTGTATGTTCCTCAGATGCGTAGGCGATTATCTCGCCGTTAATCGCTAACGCTGCGCTATGAATGCCGCCGTCTGAGGCAAGTGATAGTACTGCTGCCATTTAGCTACCTCCCTGTCACTTCCCTAAGTCTAGATCTAGATTTCATTCAAATCTGGTCAAGGTAAATCTTTGCAAAGGTTGAAAAAAATATATTTGCCCATATATCAGTATTAGAGATGCTCGATGAGGTCTCTAAACACAAATGTATTGCTTAATAGACAGAGGATACGCATATGAGAACATTTAACTTAGCACCCGCATACCGTACTGCCGTAGGATTTGATCGTATGGCCAAGTTGCTAGATGCAGCGACTGCGTTAGATTCTAACCAGCCATCTTACCCGCCCTACAATATAGAGGCGATTGACGAGCACAACTACCGAATCGAGATGGCTGTTGCAGGTTTTAAGCAGTCTGAGTTAGAGGTAGAGGCCGAGGGTAATACGCTTACTTTGAGTGGTCGCAAGGCCGACGTGGCTACCGAGCGCCAGTTTCTACACCGCGGTATCGCAACCCGTAATTTTGAGCGCCGTTTTAAGCTAGCAGACTATGTTGAAGTAAAAGATGCCTTATTCGAAGATGGTTTACTGATTGTTGATTTGGTGCGCGAAATACCTGAGCAAAAGAAGCCGCGCAAAGTATTAATCAAAGGCGTTAGCAGTGCTGCTAACAGTTAAAGGTTAAGCCTGCTTTTTAATGTAAAACATTCGCTATGTTAAACAAAAGCCCCGCTAAGTCGGGGCTTTTTTGTAGGCTTGATTGCCAGATGATAAGTATTATCGTCGGCGCATAAGATCAAGCTTGTCGGCGGCACTCATGTTGCGTGCAAGGTCGGCGATGTCGCTGTCAGTAACGGTTACGCCAATAGGTAGCAACGCAAGTTTGGCCAGTTTGAAATGCTGAATCCCAAACGGGATACCAATGATAGTAATGCAAAATACTAAGCCTAGTAAAAGGTGGCCAATAGCTAGCCATATGCCGGCAAAGATTAGCCAAATGATGTTGCCAATGGTGCCAAGCGCTGATGTGCCGATGTCGCCAGACAAGTAGAGGTCGTCTCGACGAATGGTTGATTTACCAAAAGGCCACAGCGAAAGTAGGCCTAGGGTAAAGCAGGCTCTAGCCCAGGGTATGCCAACAATTGTAATAACGGCGACAATGCCGCACATGAACCAGCCTATCGCCATGCAGAATCCGCCGAAAATAAGCCAAATTAAGTTTCCTAATAGGTGCATCTTTTGTCCTTACAAAGAGTCTATTTCTTTACGAACCTGATATGAGCGATCAGTCACTAATGTTTCAAGCGTCTCGATACGTGCTTTAAGCGCATCAAGCTCGTGTGTTAATTCGTCGTGGCTATGCGCCTTAGCGCTGTATTTCTTTTCTTTAGCCTTGTAGTCGAAGTAGATACCGGTACATGCCATCGCGGCGATAGCGATCCACATCATATCCATAGTTAGCGTTTAACCTCGCAAGAGTCAGTGAATTGTTGTTTGTAGCTTAACTCAGCGGTGCCGATTCGCATATTGAAGCTTGATTCTGCACCGCTGGGCGGTTTAGATAGTGCTGAAAGCGCGAACGCTAAGCCAAGCACTATCAATAGCGACTGGATAACAATGATCCGGTGCAAGCGTTTTATCTGGTACACAATACATCCCTGTTAAGTCGGTTAGATGTTGCGAAATTCGCGATCTAGATCATATCGACTAGAGGTAACATAGCTTTCCATAGCTTGTAGTCGCTTATCTAGGCGGTCAAATCTCGCTCTAAAGTGCCGTATTTGTGAGCGCTTTTTGGCCATGTCTGCTTCGCTTGATTCGTCTAGTAAGTGGTCAAAATATCGCTGTTTTGCTTCGTAGAGCTCAAGGTCGTCATCTTCTTCGGCAAGAATTTGATCAATAGACTCGAGCTCTTCGCGCTTTGGGATCACAAATACCCCAATAATGTACGCAGGTACTGCTAACCAGAACTGGGTCATCAATAGCACTACCGCAATCAGGCGAACTGCCCAAATCGGCAGGTCTACGCGGCGGGCGATAGCGGCACATACGCCTTTAATGACTGACGAATTGCTATCGCGGTACATCTCGTTGCGATCAATTTTGGTGTCTCGGTCAAGCAATCGGCGCATTTTGCGCTCTAGTTCGCTGCCAAAACGTTTACGATTGTTCTTTCTGTAACTCATAACTTATCCTTCCAGCTTGGGTCTTGCGCATCTAACAGCGATTCAAGTGTATTGATGCGCTCTTCCATTTTGTCAGCTCGGGCGAGGGTACTTCTGATCTCTTCCCATTCGTCTGCTGACAGTGAGCGGCTCATTCGCTCTTTGTCTGCGTAGTAGTACTTCAGTGCTGTCGGTACCACCACAACTAAGATTAGGATGGTTGGTACTAACAGTAGTGCTAAAACCTGAGCACTGCTCATGATGGCTCCTTAGGATTCTTTTTTAGCAAGCTTCTCTTTAAGGGCTGCTAGTTGGTCGTTTATTTTGTCATCGGCTTCTAGATCGTTAATTTCATCAGCTAGGCTTTTGCCTAGATCGTACGACTCTACTTCGCCTTCTAGTTCATCTAGTTTACGCTCGTAACGTTCAAATTTCTGCATCGCGTTTTCAATTGTTTCGCTGTGCAGGTGGCGGCGAACATCCATTCGTTTTGTAGCAGTTTTATGGCGCATTAGTAAGCTTTTCTGTTTGGCTTTTGCGTCTTTAAGCTTTGCTTGTAGTAGGGCTAGTTCTTCGTTGAGCGTTGCAACAGATGTTTGAATTTGCATTAATTCGTCGTCGGCAATATCAATGCTTTCTTCGATTTTGCTCTTCTCTACCAGCGCGGCTTTTGCAAGATCTTCGCGGCCTTTAATGATGGCTAGCTCGGCTTTCGCTTCCCAGTCGTTAACCAGCGCTAAAAGCTTTTCGCGGCGGCGCGATAGGGTTTTTTCGTCTGCTAATAGGCGGGCAGATGAGCTGCGTACTTCTACTAGAGTCTCTTCCATTTCCATGATCATGAGGCGAATCATTTTTTCTGGATCTTCTGCTTTATCTAGCAGAGAGTTTAAGTTGGCATTGACGATGTCAGTCAGTCTTGAAAATACGCCCATTATCGGCTCCTTGTTTATAAGTGGTAACTTTGATCTTGTAATATCTATTGCGGATAGCGTGCCATGTTTTGTAGGTTGTTGTTTTTAAAGGGTATTTTTCTTATCCGGGCTGTGAGGTGTTCGATATGTAGACATTGGTAAGGCTATATTGTCTAATGTTTGGTGTATTTAGCTAATATATGGTTTTTATATGAGTGTTAGGATGGTGGGCGAGTCATCTGCCTGGAATGCTGTGCTTGATCAGGTTTCAAGGGTCGCTCCTTTGTCGCGGCCCGTGCTGGTCGTAGGTGAGCGGGGTACTGGTAAAGAGCTGATCGCCGCTAGGCTTCATTATTTAAGTGAGCGGTGGGACAACCCCTTCCTTCAGATGAATTGTGCTGCTGTTAGTGACTCGCTCCTGCAATCCGAGCTGTTTGGTCATGAATCAGGGGCATTTACGGGTGCCAGTCGACGTCATCTAGGGCGTTTTGAGCGAGCAGATACAGGCAGTCTATTTTTAGATGAATTGGCAACCATGACGGGCGCCGTACAAGAGCAGTTGTTGAGAGTTATCGAGTACGGCGCGTTTGAGCGAGTAGGGGGGCAGCAACCAGTTGAGGTGGATGTAAGATTGATTGCTGCCACCAACGAAGATCTGCCATCGTTGGTTAAGGATGGCCGGTTTAGGGCAGACCTATTGGATAGGCTTGCCTTTGATGTGATCACCTTACCGCCACTGCGAGCCCGCGATGACGATGCAGTGTTGTTGGCCGAGCACTTCGCTCTTCAGATGTCTGCCGAGTTATCCCAGCCTTTATTTACGGGGTTTTCTGAGAATGCGATCGATCAGATTATGGCATATCAGTGGCCAGGAAATGTGCGCGAGCTGAAGAATGTTGTAGAGCGAAGTATCTACCATCACGATGATGACCAAAGGCCTATAGATAAGCTGATTATCGATCCATTTGCTTCGCCATACAGGCCCACGTGCTCGTCTCAAACAGCCGGTGATGCCGAGGCTAAGAACGAAATTTTAATATCAAGCGGCGACAGCCATGAAGAGCGGCCTTTAAACGTGCGCCCTGTTGACGATTTTAAAGCGTATATTGCAGAGGTCGAGCGAGAAGTATTGTCGTCAGCACTTGAAAACAATCGGTATAATCAGCGCCATGCAGCGCAATCCTTAGGTTTAACCTATCATCAGTTGCGAGCTTTAATACGTAAGTATCCAGAGGTTCTTGGTGAGTAAGCAAATTGTTGTAATGGGGCCCACGGCCTCTGGTAAAACCCGTATAGCGGTGCAGCTAGCTAAAGCGCTAGACTCTGAAATCATCTCTGCTGACTCCCGTCAGCTATACGTTGGTGGCGATCTAGCTTCGGGTAAGGATTTGGCCGAGTATCAAGGGGTTAGCTATCACATGATAGATGTATGCCCTATGCAGAAAGAATATTCTGTTTTTGACTTTCAGCGAGCCGCTTTAAAAATTCGTGATGCACTGGTGCAACAGGGGCGGGTGCCCGTGATTTCAGGTGGTACGCAATTCTATATCGAATCTCTGTTGGCAAGGCACTATATGGTTGAAGTGCCCAAAGATGAGCGCTTTCACAAAGAGCAAGATCAAAGATGCCTACAGGACATCGTAGTTGATTTAGAAAGCCTGAATGGTGCCTTGCACAATACAACAGATACACTCGATAAATCGCGCGCTATTAGGTCTCTAGAAATAGCGCTGTATTCGGCCAAGGTCGAGCCTGAGCCAATTTCTCAAGTGACTACCTTGATTGCAGCAAATGTACTGCCGGTAAGCGAGCGCTTGGTACTCATAAAACAACGCCTTAAAGAGCGAGTGTCACAGGGGATGATTGAAGAGGTCGAATCGCTGATTCACAGTGGTGTTCACCCCGATAGGCTTGAGCAGCTCGGGCTTGAGTATCGCTATGTAAATCGGTTGTTGGCAAAAGAAATATCTGAGCAGACAATGCTAGATGAATTGGCTAGAGAAATTCATCGCTTTGCTAAGCAGCAGGTAAAAGGGCTTAGGCGGCTGGAGCGAAAGGGGTATAGTGTTGAATACAAAAAGGGCGACGAAACTATCGATCAGTTCGTCGCCCGATTGTTGAGCATGCTTGGTAGCTAGCTAGCGTGAGTGTTACGCGGGCTCAGTAATGCTAACGCGTGCTTTATGTGCTGCTTCGATTTCTTGTAGGCAAAGGTAGATGTCGATGACATTGCCGCCGGTCATGCGCTCAAAGTATGAGTACGCGCCCTGACGAGGAAAGCGCTTAAGCCAGGCGATGACATCAATGCCCTCTGTTTGCGATACAACACGATCAATATCAACGATATATCCGATTCGCTCAATAGTGTCGCGAGGGATATTTTTGCCTAAGCCGTTCTTCCAGTTTGCGTAGGTAGATGTCGTTGATGTGCCTAAGAGAGTCATGGCTTCGCGGCGGCGTAGACGCCATTTACCTGATATCTCAAAAAAGCGACGAAGTGCTAGTTGGCCAACCTCTCGACGCGAGCGGTGGCTGTCTTGGGTTGCAGTATCCATATGCATAGGTTTATTCCTTATTTGTACCAGACAGCCCCTAGCTTAGACCAAATTTGATGCATTACCAGAAAAAAAGTACAAAAAAATCGCTATATTTCTAAGCAGTCGCGTACCTCTTTGAAATGCTTAACAAAATTAATTTGCACGCCTTCTTTCAAATATTCTGGAAGCTCATCAAAATCGCCACGATTGGCGTCAGGTAGTAGCAATTCACTGATATTCATTCGCCGTGCAGCAATGACTTTCTCGCGAATTCCGCCAACTGGAAGTACTTGCCCCGTTAGGGTCATCTCGCCAGTCATCGCCACTTTTCGAGGCAGCTTTTTGCCGCGCGCAAGTGATGTTAGCGCCGTTGCAATCGTTATGCCTGCACTTGGGCCGTCTTTCGGGGTTGCTCCCTCTGGAACATGAAGGTGAATGGTGTAGTTTTCGAAAAAGTCACTATCAAGCGCAAGGCTATCTCTGTTGGCAGATAAGAAACTGTAAGCGATAGAGGCAGACTCCTTCATAACATCGCCTAGTTGGCCTGTAACTTTAATAGAGCCGGCCTTGGCGGGCACCTTGGTTACTTCGACGGGTAAAGTAGCGCCCCCCATAGAGGTCCATGCAAGGCCTGTAACGACGCCTATGCCTTGAATAAATGCTTCTGGCTTGAAAGCCGCCGAACCTAAGTATTCTTCAAGATTTTTGGTTGTAAACCTAATGGGCTTGCTCTCGCCCTTCATTAGTTTTACAACTGCTTTACCAATTAGTTTGTTCAAAAGCTTATCTAAATTACGTACCCCTGATTCGCGGGCATAGTCTTCGATAATCTTCTTCATGGTGGCGTCGCTAAGCTTGATATAGCTCGGTTTTACGCCAGCTTTCTCTAACGCGCGTGGCCATAGATGTCTCTTGGCGATAGCTAGCTTTTCTTCGGCGATGTAGCCCGATAATCGAATGATATCGCATCGGTCACGCAGTGGGCCTGGAATGCTATCTAGCGAGTTCGCTGTGCATATAAATAGAATCTTCGATAAATCAACACGTAAGTCGGTGTAGTGATCTAAGAACTCTGAATTTTGCTCAGGGTCTAGCGCCTCAAGTAATGCAGACGCCGGGTCACCTTGATAGCTGTTGCCGATTTTATCTATCTCATCAAGCATGATAACTGGATTCATGCTTTCGACTTCTTTTAGTGCCTGTACAAACTTGCCCGGCATAGCACCTATATAGGTTCTTCTATGGCCTTTGATCTCGGCTTCGTCGCGCATGCCGCCAACGCTAAAGCGATAGAATTTTCGACCAAAGCTCTCAGCGATAGATTTACCAATCGACGTTTTGCCCACGCCTGGCGGGCCTACCAATAGCAAGATTTTGCCTGACACTTCACCGCGCCAAGCGTTGACCGCTAGCGATTCAATCAATCTATCTTTAACGTCATCAAGACCTGCGTGGTCTTGGTCTAATGTTTCACGGGCGTGAGTGATATCCAGATTGTCATCTGTTTCTACGCCCCATGGAATCTGTGTGATCCAGTCAAGATAAGTGCGTGTAACACTGTAATCTGGCGAGCCCTGGGGCATTGTTTGCAGTTTGTTGAGTTCTTCCTGTATTCGCTTTTCAGCTTGCTCAGGTACGTCTTTATCTGCAATGCGGCCTAAGAATAGTTCTTCATCGGCAGTGGCATCGTCTTTAACGATTCCTAGCTCTTCTTGGATCACCTTAAGTTGTTCTCGAAGAAAGAACTCGCGCTGGTGCTCATCAATCTTGCGATCTACATCTTTAGTTATCTGAGCGTGAAGTTTGGCGACTTCAAGTTCTTGCTTGATAAGAGGTAGTACGCGCTCCATTCGCTTTAATAGTGGCACTGTTTCAAGTACCTTTTGCAGCTCTGCCCCATCGGCCGAGGTGATCGCTGCAGCAAAGTCGGCCAGTGGACCTGGCTCATTCGGGCTAAAACGATTTAGATAGTTTCGAAGCTCTTCGCTGTACAGTGGGTTTAGCGGCAATAGTTCTTTAATCGAATTGATTACGGCTATCGCATAGGCCTTGATTTCGTCAGAGCTTTGCTGACTGTCTTTAAAGTACCTTGCCTTTGCAGAGTAGGGTGGGGCTTGATTGAGCCACTCGATCGCCTCAAAGCGAGCAATACCTTGCGCAATGAACTGAATTTTACCGCCTTCTTTGGCGACGTGATGTATGCGTGCAACACAGCCAATTTTGGCTATTTGATCAATCTCAGGCAGAGAGCGACCGTCGCTCGTGGTAAAAGAAAGGCCTACTAGCTTGCCTTCACTTTTACTAACCGCTTCAAGCGTGCTTTCCCAAGGGTCAGCTTCAAGCACTAGTGGCTGAATTTGCGCCGGAAAAAAAGGGCGGTTGTTGACGGGGATCACTAACAGGTCATCAGGTAACTGCTCGCTCGGAACACTAGGTAGTAAATCGGTTTCGATGATGATCTCGTCGGCGTCAGCGCCAGAATTTGACATACTTCGTACTCATTTGTTCGTTATAGAGCTGTATATGGGGGTAGATTGTGTTATTTCAACTGCAATCTTAGCT
Organism: uncultured Pseudomonadales bacterium; assembly: GCA_947503335.1. Lineage (GTDB taxonomy): Bacteria > Pseudomonadota > Gammaproteobacteria > Pseudomonadales > CANNCY01 > CANNCY01. The sequence goes on from CANNCY010000001.1 coordinate 570,296, forward strand.
CTTTCACGATTTGGTCTGCAGATTTGTTATTGCAGTCGATAATGATGTCAGCATAGCGCTTGTACAATAAATTGCGTTCTTCAAAAAGGTCTTCGAAGGTTTGATCTGGTGCTTTTGCAATACCTCTGGTTTCGTAATTGTGAATTCGGGCGCGTAATTCATTCAGGGTTACATCTAAAAAAACAACGGTGCCAAATTGCGCAAGGTGTTGCATGCCTTTGTCGCCATAGACAACGCTTCCGCCGGTAGCGACGACTTGATCGTGGTAGCTATGGGCGAGTAGGGTCTGCTCTTCTATTTCTCTAAGCGCTTGGTTGCCATCGGTATCGACGATATCCTGCAGACTACGCTGCTGCATGGTCTGAATCTGAATATCGGTATCCACAAAATCTAGGGTTAGTTCTTTGGCGAGCATCACGCCTAGCGTGCTTTTGCCGGCGCCGGGCATGCCAATAAGTACAACTGATTTCATTAATTATGTTCTTGGTAAAGTGAATATAAAACTAGCGCCGCCTTCGGCGCGATTGGTCGCTTCGAAACGACCCCCATGTTGAGTGCATACTATAAAGTAGCTAATAGATAACCCCAAGCCTGTACCTTTACCAGCTTCTTTAGTGGTGAAGAAGGGCTCAAAAAGTTGCGATATGTTGCTTTGGTTAATACCGGGGCCGTTGTCACTAACAATAAACTCAACTTCGCGGCCGTTTATTTTTGTGTCGACGGTCACATAGATAGCGCTAACGTCATGCTCTCTAGCAGCCTGAATGGCATTCGTTATCAAATTGATCAACACCTGCTGAATTTGGCTGGCGCTCATTGATATAACGATGTCGTCGGTCTCTTCAATACCGCATTTGATGGTTACGCCTTCGGTCAGGCTGTCCCCTTCATCAGATCTGCTTAGGTGAATGATTCTGATACTGTCGTTGATCACCTGATTAATTGATGTTGGGTGTAGTTTGCCATCTATACGGCTGAACCCCAGCATTGACTTGATGATTTCTGCAGCGCGAGTACCGGCTTCATGGGTGTTGTCGATGTACTGCGCGATTTGCCGTTCTTCAAAATAAGCACTGACTGTTTCTATATCGGTGCCAAGTGACTGGGCGACTTGCTTGTTCTTGTTTAGATCTGGGTCAACTCTTCGCTTAATCGTTTGAAGACTTTGAATGATAGCGCCCAGCGGATTGTTTATTTCGTGAGCAAGCCCTGCTGCAAGCTGGCCTAATGACGACATTTTCTCGCTTTGAATAACCATTGACTCTAGCCTGGTTCGACGAGTGACATCGTCGATACGAATTACACCACCCACGAAATTGCCCTTTACCAGAAGAGGGTAGAGCATTAGATCAATAACACGATTGTCTTCGTTTATCAGTACCTTCACTTCTTTGTGAGACATCGATACGCCCTGAGTGGCAGCCTCAGCTAGCTCTTCTTGCAATGAGGGTAATAGCCCAAGTGCTTCATTAAGTGGTTTGCCGATATAGTTTTTGTTTTCGCTCGCAAAGCTCTTTTCTGCGAGTGTGTTCCAGTGTGTGATCATTAGGTCTGCATCATAGGCAATGATAATTGACGGCATTCGATCGATTATTAGGCTTAGATAACGCTTGGCTTTAGCAAGATCTTGCGACGTTTCTTGGTGGCGGGTTATTTCTTTGTAAAGTCTATTGTTAATCGATCGCAGTGATTCGGTTCTGTCGCGAATACGTTTCTCTAGGTCGACATTGGTTTCTGCTAGTTTGGTAGAGTTCTTTCTCTCTAAAGAGCTTTTCATCAAAGCTACGCCGATGATAATCGCTTGCGCAATAGCAATGATGGTTAGTAGCAGGGTAAGGTTTGATGAGCTCAGCACTCTAAATACTCAGTTAGGGCATGTGTGCAATATTTCACATCTAATTTTTGTTCGCAAATGTTTGACATTATTTTTGTATTCGATAGAATGCGCCCCGCTTACGAGCAAACACACCAACATCGCAAAAGCGATGCCTACCTTGGACCGGTAGTTCAGTTGGTTAGAATGCCGGCCTGTCACGCCGGAGGTCGCGGGTTCGAGTCCCGTCCGGTCCGCCATTATACTTAATTACCTTATTTTATATACGTTTGTATCGAGATTTGCCGCTTATTCAGGTGATTCGACCGTGCATCATAACGTGATTTAGTTCTCATTCTGAGTGTTCTAGCCTATCCCTGTAAATTGGATTTCACGAAAGGCAATACGGAAATTGCTTGGGAGGCGAGTATGACTGGTCACAATGCACTAGGCTTTTACAACATCGTTTATATATTCTCAGGTGCAAACATACATCATGAGATGACGCTTACCGACTTTGAGGCGGTATATGATCGGGTTGCGCCGATCGAATCTTTGAGTGCAAAGGGTCACCGCTGCGCCTTAGTGTCGTTAGACAGGGCTCTAAAGGTCGATCATATTGTGCTCTTCAAAACCCCCTTTGATAGCAATGGTTATATAAGCCCAGAGTGGGATTATAATTTTCAGAACACCGTCGAGTACGGTTCGCCGTTAGTAGACCGTGAGCATGATGTCGAGTTATACGACGCATCATCAGTACGGCGTAAGGCCGATCGCAAGTGGTTGTGGTCGGGCAGCGATCATGCAACCCACGTGATAACTCAGATACTCGAGCGGGTTGACGAAAACCGCTTGCGTTTTATCGCCGACACTGAAGAAACCGTACTTATTGACTTAGATTCTCGGCGAGAAGGCCTGGCGTCAAATGAGCACGTTGATCGATTACAGGCTCAGCTTGCCGAGCAAGCGGCTGTTATTGGTGAATTGTCGAGGTTGGTTGAGCAGCGCGAAACCCAGGTAAACAGCCTAAACACGACGGTGTCGCAACTACAGGTTGAGCTGACGAAAGCCTATCAGCGCGAGCGTAAGTCACGGGCACCAGCATCATTCAAAGATGCGCTAAGACAAATGATGGCCGCAAATCTAGAGGTGCGTTATACCTTCGACAAAACGCCGTTAACCTATCGTCAAATGGTTGACCACTTAGATGATCCCGTAGGTGCAATGGCGCGAGCGTGCCGAGTAGGGCGTAATCAATTCTTAGCCTGGCAGACCCATGCCTCGCATACTGTATGCGAGCACATCCATCATGGCGTCATGTGTGGCCAAAGTGTTGAGCGAGTTGATGACCCTCGGCAGTTTGTGTCGGGCACCAGCGACCGTTGTCATTTACATCAGCAGTTACTGGCAATAGCGCGATAAAAATCAGGTATACTCCTTTAGACAAATCTAAAGGGGTAAAGCCTGTGGCGCAGTTCAAAAACGCGGTCGTGTATAGTCGCCGTGGTGGTCCGTTAGTTCTAGATTCAATTTCTCGTCTTAAAAAGCTTCTCGATGAGCGCGGGGTTAACATGTGGTTTGACCCGATGACTGCGCAAGCTGGTATCGAACCTAGCCACGAAACCAAAACTCGAGATGAGTTGGGTGCTTTATGCGATCTTGTCATCATCATTGGTGGTGACGGGTCGATGATAAGCGGAAGTCGTTTATATGCTCAGTATGGTATTCCTCTAATTGGTATCAATAGGGGTACACTAGGGTTTTTAACGGATATTACGCCTGACCAGGTAGAAGTTGGTGTCAATGAGGTGCTAGACGGCGATTTTGAGGTTGAAGAACGTTTCTTGTTAGACGCTAGCCTGATGCGTGACGGGCATCAAATTGCAACTGGTGTGGCCTTGAATGAAGTCGTGCTACATCCTGGTGAGGCATTACGTATGGTCGAATTTGAGCTTTATGTTGATGGCCAGTTCGCCTACTCTCAACGATCTGATGGCCTTATTGTTTCTACGCCGACAGGCTCGACCGCTTATTCGCTTTCGGGTGGCGGGCCTATATTGCAGCCCAGCATTGATGCGTTGATTTTGTTGCCAATGTATCCCCACACACTGACAAGTCGCCCACTGGTTGTTGATGGTTCATCAGAAGTGCGTATTGTGATTGGCGATAGCAACCAGCGAGATAACCGTCTTAGCTGTGACGCACAGCGCTCAATGCAGGCCGAGCCTGGCGATGTTATCTTGATTAAAAAGAACCCACATGCGATTAAGTTGCTACATCCGTTACAGCATAGTTTCTATGAAGTGTGCCGTAGTAAGCTAGGCTGGGGTAGTCGTTTAGCGTAATGGCGCGCAGGTATGACGTAATTGGCGACGTTCATGGGTGTTACCACGCATTGTGTCGGTTGCTGACTAAGTTAGGATACTCGCCAGATAGTGGTGTTTGGTCGCACCCTAATAGGCAGGCAGTCTTTGTGGGCGATATTCTCGATCGCGGCCCAAATATTCGTGAAAGCTATTGGCTTGTGCGAAAAATGGTTGATGCCGGCAACGCCCGGTTGGTTCTTGGCAATCATGAGGTAGCAGCGGTAGCGCTGAATACGCGTCTTAAGTCAGAGCGGCATTTATCTTATGCTCTGCCCATGTCACAGAAATATAAGCGTCAGATAGCTGAAACAACGGCCCAATTTGAACGCTATCCTGCTGAATGGTATTCAGCGATCGCCTGGTTTGCTAAGCAGCCCCTGTTCATTGATGAGCCGCATTTTAGAGTAGTTCACGCGTGTTGGGATCAAAGTGCGATTGATATGTACGTTCAGCGCTATAAGCGTGACTTGTTAGCTATGATCGCAGATTCGTTTGACCCTGTAAGCCCAGCTAGGGTTAGTCTAGACCGCCTGACTCGAGGCACCGACATGCGACTACCTGAAGGGCACACTATTACTAGTGAAGAAGGCTACGTTAGATCTTTCTTTCGAACCAAGTTCTGGGTGTCAAATGCCAATACCTATGGCGAAGTTGTTTTTCAGCCCGACCCTTTGCCTGATAACGTTGCTAGTGCACCTATTAGCGAAGACAACAGGGCGCGTCTGACGTATTATGCGCCTCAAGAGAAGCCCCTATTTGTAGGGCATTATTGGCTTCGCGGCAAACCTAGTCTGTTGGCTAAGAATATTGTTTGCGTTGATTATAGTGCCGTAAAACAGGGGAGTATGGCGGCCTATCGTTATGACGAAGGCGCTGAGTTGTCGGTAGATAACTTCGTGTATGTTTCTGCCGAAGAGGAGTAGTTATGGATCCCAAAGATTTAGAGGGTTTAAGCCCAGAAATAATTGAACGGTTTAGAACCGCAGTAGAGTTGGGCAAATGGCCCGACGGCACCCAATTAACGGCTGCGCAAAAGCAAACCTGTATGCAGGCAGTGATTATGTTTGATTATCACAATAAAGAAGATGGTCAACGTGTTGGCGATATAACGGCTGCGGGTTGCGAATCAAAGCCTGCGCCAGAAGAACAGATAGCTACTTTAAAGTGGGCTGATGAAGACAAAAAAGGACAGTAAGTGAGTCAGGTTTTTGGTGCATTGCATAAGATGCACACTACATTAAAAGATCAGGTCGAATACAGACTAGAGTTATCAGATACGTTGGTATTGAATGAGCTATTAGGGAAGCGTATTTCAATTAGCTACGAAGGGCAGATAAATTGCACGCACTGTGGGCGAAAAACAAAAAAAAGTTTTAGCCAGGGGCATTGCTACCCTTGTTTCACCAAGCTTGCTCAATGTGATACGTGCATTATGTCGCCAGAGAAATGTCATTTTGCAGCCGGTACTTGCCGTGACGAAAACTGGGCTGAACAAAATTGTTTTACAGATCACTTTGTGTATCTCTCGAATACTTCTTCTCTCAAAGTAGGTATCACTCGCCATACTCAGTTGCCTACTCGATGGATAGATCAAGGTGCAGTTGAAGCATTAGTTTTGTATCGCGTGGCAGACCGCAGATTGTCAGGGTTGGTCGAAACAGAATTTAAATCGCTAGTGAAAGACAAGACTAACTGGCGGGCGATGTTAAAGGGCGATGTAACAGAAATGTCTCTCGAAGATGAGCGCGAACGGCTAGCTCATGAGATGGCGCCTACGATCGATGCCTTAATGAAAAAAGAAGGGTTACAGGCACTGTCGCCATTAGGTGAAGGGCCCGTATCTATCGAATACCCTGTATTGGAATACCCTACAAAGATCACTAGCTTTAACCTAGACAAGGCTCCTCGAGTTGAAGGCACGTTGATGGGTATTAAGGGGCAGTACCTTATTTTAGATACGGGTGTTATCAATATGCGTAAATTTACCGGATATCAAGTAAAAATCGACTGGGAGTAGCATTGTGAGTCAATTAGCCGCTATTAATCGTAGTGATTACAAACCTTTAGATTTTACGCAGCATCAAGTTGATATGTTGTTTGATCTAAATGAAGACGCGACGCAGGTAACCACCATTTCGCAGATTAGGCGCGAGAATAAATCAGCGACTTTGCTGTCGTTGAACGGTGATAAAGATATGCGGCTAATCAGTGTGTCAGTTAACGGGCAGACTGTTACAGATTACGAGCTAACAGATGATTGGCTAACGCTAAATTTTGATTACGATAATGCCGAATTAACAATCGTTACCGAAATTTATCCTCAGAATAACACTCGTTTAGAAGGGTTGTATAAAAGCTCGAGCATGTATTGCACTCAGTGTGAGGCAGAGGGTTTTAGATGCATAACATATTTTCAAGATCGCCCCGACAACTTGGCAACCTATAACGTTCGCATAGAAGCAGATAAGGCGATGTTTCCAATCACATTGGCGAACGGTAACCTCGTGGATGCGGGCGAGTTAGACAATGGGCGCCACTATACCCAATGGCACGACCCGTTCTTTAAACCCTCTTATTTATTTGCCTGTGTCGCAGGCAAGCTAGAGGTTGTTGAAGACAGTTTTGTGACAATGTCTGGTCGAGAAGTGTTGTTGCAGCTGTATGTTGAAGCAAAAGATTTGAATAAAACCGCCTTTGCGATGGCGTGTATTAAAGACGCGATGCTTTGGGATGAAAAGCACTATGGCAGAGAGTACGATCTTGATCGCTTTATGGTCGTTGCCGTCGACGACTTCAATATGGGTGCTATGGAGAATAAAGGGCTAAACATATTTAACACTAGCTGTGTGTTAGCTCACCCTGATACAACTCTTGATCAACAGTACGAGCGAGTCGATAGCATTATCGCGCATGAGTATTTTCATAACTGGTCAGGCAACAGAGTCACCTGTAGAGACTGGTTTCAGCTTAGCTTAAAAGAAGGCTTTACGGTCTTTCGAGATGGGCAGTATACCGCTACTAAAGGGTCACACGCGGTGAAGCGTGTCGAGGATGCGCGTGTTATCAGAGGTATGCAGTTTGCTGAAGATGCAGGGCCGATGGCGCATCCAATTCGACCAGAATCCTATGTTGAAATAAATAACTTTTATACGCTTACAGTCTACGAAAAGGGCGCTGAAGTTATTCAGATGCTGCACCGATTATTGGGAGAAGAAAATTTCAGGAAGGGCAGCGATCTATACTTCGATCGCTTCGACGGTACCGCAGCAACCTGTGATGATTTCGTTGACTCTATGCAGCAGGCGAGTGCAGTTGATCTTTCTCAATTTAGACGATGGTATTCTCAAGCAGGTACTCCGCTCGTCAACGCGAGCTATCGCTACGACGATCAACGTGGTGTTATGGTGTTAACGCTAACGCAATCGATAGACGAGCGTTTTATTAATGATTATGAACCGCTTCATATTCCCCTTGATGTGTCGTGGGTAACTGAAAACGAAGGTGTGGTGGTCAGCGCTCTATGTGAGCTTGTTCAGCTTGAACAATGTTTTGAATTTGAGGTGGCTAATGCCGCTGCGGTGCCAGTTTTGAACCGAGGGTTTACCTCGCCAGTAAAGCTGTCTATTGACTATAGTGTTCAGCAGTTAGGTTGGATTGCAGCTACCGAGACTGATGGTTTTAGTCGTTGGGATGCTTTACAACGATTGTGGCTGTTGGCAGTGTCTGACAATAACGCTGAAGCAGTGGCTGCAATCGCTAAGGCGTTTCAATTGATTTTAAGTAGTGACGAACAACCGGCGCTTTGCGCACTACTGCTGACGCCGCCTGACTTGTCGTTGCTGATGGCAGATATCGAAAAATGTGATCCTATAGCTTTAGATACAGATCTAAGGCGCGTGGTGGCAAGCATCGCAACTACTTGCGCGAACGAGATGACCCCGCTACTTGAAGGGCTTGATAGTGATCCAGGCGATATGAGCTACGAAGCCATTGGTATACGTAGCTACCGCTCGGTAATTGAACGCTATCTGTTAGATGCTGGCAAACTACAGTCTTCAGCCGCGGTTGCAATGATTGAGGATGGCCGTAATCTGTCGACTCGAATTCAAGGTTTGCGCCTTTTGTCTGAAATCTCTGCAGAACAGTTTAAGGAATGCTCTCGGCAATTTGCGTTGCGATGGGCTGACGAGTCATTGGTATTGAATCATTGGCTTGCGACGGTAGGGCGCTATCGCGCTTCAGATGCGCTTAATTTTATTGAGGAGCATTTAGAGCATGATCTTTTTGAGCTAGCAAACCCTAACAAAGTTCGCAGTTTGCTTGCGGCTGTTGCGGCTAACACCGTCGTGTTTCATGCAGTCGACAGCTCTGGTTACCAATTTTATGCCGGTGTACTGTTGAAATTAGATCGGTTGAATCCTCAAATGGCAGCCCGTTTAGCAGCGCCATTGACAAGGTTTGCGCAATTTGACGACGGTACACATCAGCGAATGGTGCGCGCACTTCAGCAGTTAAATCAGTCTGAACTCAGTAAAGATTTAGGTGAAATCGTGCAAAAAAGCGTACAGTCGGTGTAAAAATAGGGCGGTTGTTCTTGAGAGCCGCTAATAATTAAACTTCATAAAAAATAATTAGTTATTAAGAATACTTTTTATAACTATGAAAAATTGTTGCTGATCAAGTACTTAGCGGTGTGTTCGATAAAGCACACGGGCGGGTATGTAAATAATTATGTTTTTTCGTTTACAAATACGCCTTAAGTGCTTGATAATGCTGCCACAAATATAAGAAAAATCGCGTTGTACAGTTGTTCGATTTTTTCATCAAGCCTTAGCAGGCAACGGTGTTAAGTCTAAATAAGTACAGTGCTCGATGTCTGAGTACGGTTACCTGCTAGGTGTAGCTGCTCGCTTGTACAGGAGCTAATTTTGACTGTTAGGGTTAGAGTTAGGGACCTATATAATTATGAGAATACTCAGTTTTCTTGCGCTTGCGCTTTACGCATCTACTGGGTTTGCCGATTGGCAACTCAACATGCCTCAGGGTGTTACCTCTTCAAGTAACGAAATTTACGATCTTCACCAGCTGATTCTCTGGATTTGCGCCGTTATCGGATTGCTAGTCACAGCGGGTATTGGCTACTGCTTAATAAAATTTAGAAAATCTAAGGGTGCGGTACCTGCAAAGTGGGATGAAAACCTTTTTGCCGAAGTTACCTGGACGGTTATTCCAACGATTATTCTAGTGTTGATGGCTATTCCTGCCAGTAAGACACTCGCCAATTTATACGATACGTCAAACTCTGAAGTCGATATCTTAGTGACTGGCTATCAATGGAAGTGGCAATACGAGTATATCGACGAAGAAGTAGGCTTCTTCTCGAACATGTCAACTCCGCGAGATCAGATTGAGGGTGACGCTGAGAAAGGTGAACACTATCTATTAGAGGTAGACGAGCCAATGGTAGTACCAGTTGGCAAAAAGATTCGTCTTCTTCTAACTGCAAAAGACGTTATTCATTCATGGTGGATTCCCGAATTCGGCGTTAAGAAAGACGCTGTTCCTGGGTTTATCAACGAAAGCTGGATGGTAATTGACGAACCCGGTGTATACCGCGGGCAGTGTACTGAGCTTTGCGGTAAAGACCACGGTTTTATGCCGGTGGTTGTTCACGCTGTGTCAGAGCAAGAATACGACGCATGGGTGGCGGGTAAAAAAGAGATCGCTGCCCAAGCGGCTTTAGCTTCAATGAAAACCTATTCAAAAGATGAGCTGATGGCCGAGGGTGAGGCTGTTTATATGCGCACCTGTGCTGCCTGCCACCAGGCAAATGGCACGGGAATTCCCGCTGCTGGTTTTCCTTCATTGATCGGTAGCCCGCTGATTGAGGGCGATGTTGCTGGTCATATCGATATTGTACTAAACGGTAAACCTGCTACTGCAATGCAGGCATTTGCTGCTCAGTTAAACGATGTCGAGCTTGCAGCTGTTGTGACCTATGAGCGTAATGCTTGGGGTAACGACAAGGGTGATGTAGTGCAGCCGGCAGATGTTGCCGCAATGCGTGCTGAAAAAGAATAAGAATTAGGAGAAAGCTATGTCTTCTACCGCAGTTGGTGCAGAGCACCATGATCACGGGCCAGCTAAAGGCCTAAAGCGTTGGCTCTATACGACCAACCACAAAGACATTGGTACCATGTATTTGGTACTCAGTTTTGTCATGTTCTTATATGGTGGTGCCTTTGCAATGGGCATCCGTTTAGAACTGTTTGAACCAGGTATTCAGTATTTCTCGCCCGAAAAATATAATCAGATGATCACAATGCATGGTCTGATAATGGTATTCGGTGCAGTGATGCCAGCGTTCGTTGGTTTGGCAAACTGGATGATTCCGTTGCAAATCGGTGCGCCAGATATGGCGTTACCGCGTATGAACAACTGGAGCTTTTGGATTCTACCATTTGCATTTAGCATGCTGTCGATGACTACCTTTATGGATGGCGGTGCACCTAACTTTGGTTGGACGTTCTATGCTCCATTAAGTACAACCTATGCGCCACCAAGCACGACGTTCTTTATCTTTGCCGTACATATGATGGGAATCTCATCAATCATGGGGGCAATCAACGTTATCGTAACTATCTTTAATATGCGTGCTCCTGGTATGACCTGGATGAAAATGCCTTTGTTCGTATGGACGTGGCTGATCACAGCATTCTTGCTAATTGCTGCTATGCCCGTACTGGCTGGCGCGGTAACGATGATGCTATTTGATATTCACCTAGGAACATCGTTCTTTGATGCTGCCGGTGGTGGTGACCCTGTGCTGTTCCAGCATATATTCTGGTTCTTTGGTCATCCCGAAGTATACATTATGATTCTTCCTGCTTTTGGCGTTGTGTCAGCAATCTTGCCAGCATTCGCCCGCAAGCCATTATTTGGTTATACGTCGATGGTTTGGGCAGTTGCGTCGATTGCATTGTTATCGTTCATTGTTTGGGCTCACCACATGTTCCTTGTAGGTATGCCATTAGTTGCTGAACTATTCTTTATGTACGCAACGATGTTAATCGCGATTCCAACGGGTATTAAGGTGTTTAACTGGATGGCGACCCTATACCAGGGTTCGATTACCTTCGAGACACCCATGCTGTTTGCACTAGCGTTTTTGGTGCTGTTCACCTGTGGTGGTCTATCTGGCTTGATGCTATCTATTGGCCCCGCTGATTTTCAGTACCATGATACCTATTTCGTTGTAGCTCATTTCCACTACGTACTTGTGCCAGGCGCTGTCTTCGCGATCATGGCAGGTGCTTATTATTGGCTACCTAAGTGGACAGGGCACATGTACGACGAGCGTTTGGGTAAGATTCATTTCTGGCTATCGTTTATTTCGATCAACGTTACGTTCTTCCCTCAACATTTCTTGGGTTTGGCAGGTATGCCGCGTCGTATTCCTGATTATGCGTTAATGTTCTCTGACTTTAACATGATGTCTAGTATCGGCGGTCTTACCTACGGCGTATCGCAACTGTTGTTCGTGTACATCATTATCAAGTGTGTACGTGGTGGCGAGAAGGCGAGTGAAAAACCATGGGATGGCGCTGAGGGACTTGAATGGACAGTACCTTCACCGGCTCCATACCACACGTTCAGTACTCCGCCAAAGGTTGACTAGCCATGGCGACTGAAACTTCGTTAGTAACCAAGTTGGGCATTGCTACTGTAGCGATGTTCGGCTTCGGGTTTGCACTTGTGCCGCTATACGATGTGTTTTGCGAAATTACTGGTTTTAACGGTAAAACAGCAGGCAAATACGAAGCGGTAGAAAGCCAGCAGGTGGTTCAGAGGGACGTGGATATTCAATTCTTAAGTGCATTGAATGGTAGTACCTCGATTAGCTTTAAACCTAATAATCGTAGCGTGCGCGTCAATCCGGGCCGAACGTACGAGATTAGCTACCGAGTCTCAAACCCCCACGAGCGACCAGTGGTCATTCAGGCGGTTCCTAGTGTATCGCCCCAGCTATTAGCGCAATACCTGCATAAGGTTGAATGCTTCTGCTTTAATCAGCAGTTGTTACAACCGGGCGAAACGGTCGATATGCCGATGCGCTTTGTATTAGACCAAGAGTTCCCTGAAGAATACGCCAAGCTGTCGTTGGCATACACGCTGTTTGATGTATCTGAGCAGTTTCCAGACTTAATCGCCGGCGCCCAGCTGGCCTCAAATAATTAAAAAAACGGTGGATTAACTATGGCAGATTCATCTTATTACGTACCCGAATCAAGTCGACACCCTGTATTGGCTTCGATTGGCATGTTCGTCATGCTATTTGGTTTGGGAATGATTATGAATCACAGCGAAGCTGATGGTTCGATGACCGGTCCGATTGTGGTTTGTTCAGTTGGATTCGTATTTTTTGCTTACGTTCTATGGCAATGGTTTAGTGATGTTATTCGCGAAAACCACCAAGGGCTAACATCACTTCAGTTAAAAGACAGCTACGCAATGGGTATGTCGTGGTTTATTTTTAGTGAAGTTATGTTTTTCGCAGCCTTCTTTGGTGCGCTGTTCTATGTTCGTAGTTTCGTAGTGCCCTGGTTGGGTGGCGAGGGCGATAAAGCATCGTCTCACCTATTGTGGTCAGATTTTAGAGCGATGTGGCCGCCGATGAGTAATCCAGATAACACGCTTTATCCGGCGATGACGGGTGTTGTTCACTGGAACGAAATTCCGTTGATCAATACCGTTTTGTTATTGGCCTCTAGTGTTACGGTGCACTTTTCTCATCACGCACTACTGCACGATGAGCGCAGTAAGTTTCAAGCTTGGCTTGGTATTACCATACTATTGGGTGCCGTTTTCGTGTATTACCAAGCCGCTGAATATGAGCATGCTTGGAACGATCTGTCGATCACGCTAAATTCAGGTATCTACGGCTCAACATTTTACATGCTGACAGGCTTTCACGGGCTGCACGTAACCCTTGGTGCGTTTATGCTGTTAGTGATGTTGCTACGTTCGTTTAAAGGGCACTTTACTAAAGATGACCATTTTGGTTTTGCTGCCGCGAGCTGGTATTGGCACTTCGTTGACGTGGTTTGGGTTGGCTTGTTCTTGTTTGTATACATTCTATAGCTAATCTGAATAGCAGGTTGATTTTAAAAAGGCAGGGTGTCACTAACCCTGCTTTTTTTTGCCCGAAATTTGCGTAAACTAACGGGCAGAAGTGAGGTTTAAGATGAACGAAGACGATCTATTTAAAGCAGAAATGGCAGGTGTGCAGCCCATCAAGAGCGATAAGGCTGACGTGGGTAAAAAGGAGTCTTCGTTAACCCTCGCCCAAAAAGCAGCTCAGCAGGCGGCGACGGCCACGAAAGAGTCAGATATAAATCCTCTGACTATGAGCGATGTAGAGCCTGTTAATCCGATAGATCCAATCGAATTTTGTCGACCTGGCGTACAGCATGGTGTTTACCGCAATCTACGATTAGGAAAGTACGATATTGAAGCGCGTATCGATCTTCATGGGTATACCTTAGAAAAAGCTTTAGACGAGGTTTATCGTTTTATTGCTGATTGCCATCGTTACGGTTTGCGTACGGTATCGATTACCCACGGTAAGGGGCTCAATTCTAAGCCCTTTCCTGCATTTTTAAAGAGCTACACGGCTAAATGGTTGAAAGAGATTCCTGAGGTAATGGCATACCATTCATGTATACCGCGTCATGGCGGCACAGGTAGCGTGTACGTACTTATTCAAAAGAGCGACGAGAAAAAACTCGCCAACTCTCGCAAATATCAATAGAGATTACTGCTCAGGTTAACGACGAGCGATTTAAAACCGACAATGTGCTGGTTTTAGCCTCATCGTTAATGGCGCTATTTATCGCTTTACTTAAATGAACACGTTCTCTTAACGTTAATGCCTCATCTTGGCTCAGTCGAACTGTTCGGGCCTTTAGATCATCGTTTATCAATAATTCTGTTAAGGCTTTGTTAGTTTGTAGATGTGCTCGGCTGCTTAATTTTTTGTATAGCTGATAGCCATTGTATGACCAGATAGGGCGAGTGATGTATCTGACAAGCCAGTACGCTATAAGGGTCATTAAAGCTAAGGAGCCCAATGTGTAAGCGAGTGGCCGCCAATTAAACGATGCGAGGTCGTTAGTTATCTTGTCTAGTGAGATGCTCGGTATTTCTTGTCTAGTAGTTATAGGTTCTGCAGAAGTAGCCGGGGCTTCGCTCTTTTTATATGCAGGCCCTTCAACGCGAAAACTATAGGGCTGGCTACGAGCGGTTTCGTAGGTATTGGTGTTGGTGTTAAACCAGGTCACAGAAAAGCTAGGCACCTCAAAGGTACCGCCACCATTTGGCACAACACTAAAGCTCTGGGTTAACTGGCTTGCAATTGTTTGCCCTTGATTAATTTCTTGCTGAACACGCTTTTCGGGCGCTGGATAGATACTTAGCCCGTCTTCTTCTATTAGCTCTAGCGATGCTATTTGCGAGTCAAGGGCCGAAATAGCGGTAATCTGAAGTTCAAAGTCTAGGTTGTCACCAGGTTTAAATTTGTCGAGCGATGGATGCTTTAAATTTACCGCAACATCACTGGCCGGCAACCAAGGGGTGTCAGTTGGGGCAGGGCGAGGTTGAACGTCTAAAGTAACAGGGTTGCTTCGAATAAACACTCGCCGCCCTGGTCGTGACATCATAGATAAGTTACGTTGACTGGGGCTAGATAGAGTTGCGCTATACAGTAGTTCAGGTATTTCTAATGTACCGCTACGCTGCGCAAAAAGAGCATAGCGCAGTTCATATACAACGTATTCGTAGCCTAGATGCTGAATTTCTTTTCTACGCGAAGTGAGAGGAATTAGCTGGGTATTCTCAATGGCGAGCTTAGGGTCGCTCCAGTTGCGTAAATTGACCCTGTAGGCTACCTCGATAGTTAGCAAGGCCATTTGCTGAACATAGGGCGCTGCGTTATCAACGTGCGCAGTAATGAAGTATTCAGCGCCAGGCGTAGATGCGTTGTTCGGATCTGGTTTAACCGTAATGGCAACGTCGTTGATCAATTCGCCACCAACGGTTAGGCCACTAATTTTGATTTTCCCAACTTGTATTGGCAGTAGTTGAATATGCCATTCGGTTATTGACGATGTGCGGCCATTAACTGTTTGTATACGCGTGCTAGTTTGACGGTTAATCTCTTCAAAATACCCCTCTAGTGCCGAAAGGTCAGGGGTGATGTTTCTTTTAATGCTATTTGAGCGTACGCGTAAGGTAACTGTTTGGTTGAGTGTAACCGTCTCAGCATCAAATTGAGCGAGAGTGTTTGCACTAGCAGGAACTGACATCCCCCACAGCACAAACATTACCAAAGCTATCAATACACGATTCACCAGCGCTCTCCTTCAGTTCTATTGAGGGTTCGATTGCGATAGTTCTTTTCGTATTCGTATCTAAACTTTCGTCGTAACAACCCACCAGGATCGTCAGGTAGTGATCGCAATAGTTGCTCTAATTCTTGCTTAGCTTCTTCTTCGCTAATTCGTTCGTTATCGCTGATTTGCGGTGGCGGCTGACCAGATTCTTGAGGCGGAGTTTGTTGTGGCATCTGCTCTTCATTCTGTTGGTCTGCGTCGTTTTGTGACTGTTCAGAATTAGATTGGCTTTCTTGCTGTTGGTCGGTGTTTTGGTCTTCGTTTTCTTGTTGCTCGTTATTTTGCTCGCTCTGCTGCTGTTCGTTTGGCTGGTTACCTTGTTGATCTTCTTGCTGGTTTTGGGCTCTTAGAGCGTCAATAATATCTAAGCCAAGTTGCGCGCTTTGGTTGTTTGGATCAAGCGCTAATACTCTTCGATACATGGCCTCTGCTTGCGGGTAAGCTGCTTCATGGGTGAGGTTGTTACCCATGTTAAGTAGGTCTTCTTGAGATGGATTTTCGATCGCCGCATAGGTTTCAAGCGCCGCTTGTCGCTGCTGTTGCTGCGACAAAGCGTAAGCTCGCCAACGTGGGTCGGTTAGTTCAAATGCCGTTGTCTCGGTTGGTTGCTGTTGGTATCTTTCGAACGTACGGCGGTCGTCTGACTGCATAAAATTGTCTGCAAGTGCTGGCGTTGAAATAGGCAGTGTGACTGTGACGAGCAAAATCGTGGCTATTGCTGTCGGTCTAAGAGACGGTAACAGTAAGAGAAACGCTAGTAGCGCCAGCAAGGGGCCTCGATCTACGTAGCGGTCAAAGGTGTCATTGTTGGCGGTATCCCCCGATATCTGTGCCACCTGTAGCGAGCTTGCAATGTCTAACACATCATCGTTAGTTCTAGATGCTCTAATGGCAAGTGTGGTCGAGAGGTCATCAAGATCGACTGGCGTCGCCTTGGCAATAACTTGTTGGCCGTTTTGCATGATGTAGCCGTTAGCGTTAGGAATAGGCGCGCCTGAAACGGTACCAATCAACAATACGGCCGTACTCAGTTGGGTGTTTAGTTCATTAACGGCCTTCACCGAATCGGGGTGTAGGCCGTCTGTGATAATGATGACCTGAGAGGTTCCCTGATGCCGTTCAGCTTGCTCGGTTGCTAAGGCGATCGCCATTTCTACAGACGATCCAAAATTCGGCATAATTGCTGGGTCTAATACGGGAAGCATTGCTTCAATGGTGTTGTGGTCGTCGGTAGGTGGCACCACTGTATACGCTTCGCCACTGTAGACTATCAGCGACATTAGGTCGGTATCTAATGTCTCTAATAGATCACTTAGTTTACGCTTTGCCTGTTCGATGCGGTTAGGCGCAGCGTCTTGTGCCCACATCGAGGGTGACAAGTCTAAGATCAAGATAGTCGCCAGGTCGCCCTTGCCGCTAGGTGAGGGAGCTTTGTCTACAGCTGGGCCCGCTAAGGCAATAGCAAGTAACGTCGTGATAAGCAAAGGGCGCCACTGTATGCGAGATAAGGGTGCTTGCTCGCCTTTGATTAATATCTTTCTTAGCGGTTCGTCAATCGCTTGGCTTAGTCGCTCAGCGTTTTTAGATTTGATTAGCGTGAGTGCAAGCAGTACAACCGGTACAAGCAGCATTGCTAGCCACTCGGGCCTTAGTAAATGTAGTTCCATGATTACGCCAGCCTCCTTCTGAGCAACCAACCTGCGACGAAGAAAATAAGTGCTGCTAAAGCAAACCAATAGGCGATTGATTTAAATGGGCGAAGGCCTGGTTTGGGTTGACTCATTGGCTCAAGCTGGTCGAGTGTCTCATAAACTTCGACAAGGTCTTGGGTAGAGTAAGCTCGAAAATACTGGCCACCAGTTAAGTCAGATATTTGTTGAAGCGTTTCTTCATCTAATTCTGCTGAGGGATTGATTGTTCTAGAGCCAATACTGGTACCAAATAATCCTGATGACTGCATTTGATTGGCGCCAACACCAATCGTATAGATTTTAATGCCCGCAGCTGCAGCTAATTGTGCTCCCTTGACTGGTGATAGCGTACCATCAGTGTTAGCGCCATCTGTTAACAGTATTAGTGTGCGTTTATCGCTTGGGCGTTCTTGAAGTCTTTTAATTGCCATGCCGATCGCATCACCAATGGCCGTCTTCGGGCCAGCGAAGCCTAGTTGTGCTTCTATAAGAAGCTGGTTTAGAGCCTTTCTATCAAAAGTAAGCGGTGCCTGTAAGTAAGCTTGGCTGCCGAATAGAATTAATCCAAGACGGTCACCTGTGCGACGTTCTGCAAAATCACTAACGACTGCTTTTACAACGTCGATTCGTTGAGCAGGGCGGCCGTTAAGTTGTAGGTCGGCTCGTTCCATACTTTGGGATATATCAACTGCTAGCATTAAATCACGGGCGTCTAGTTCTTCGTTTGCTTGATCGCCCATAATCAGAGGGTTACTAGCGGCAATGACAAGCGCAATGGCTGAAATAGTTAGTAGCCATCGCGATATGCGATCACTTAAATTTGATTGCTGAAGACTAGATAACTCTGATGCTAACGCCCCGGGCCAGAAAATTGCAGGTATCTGCTGCTTTCGTTTTTTAGGAACAGCTAACGCGATTAAAATTAAGAGTGCTGCACCAAGCAACCAAGGATATTGAAGCTCAACGCTCATGAGTCTTTTCCTGCACTATGGCGCTTGATAAATCTTGATGCGGCGTTCTTAAAATCATGAATATTTAAGTCACCTTGGCCATATAAGGCGTGCTCGATAAGCTGTTGGTGCTCAGAAAAATAACTGTCATTAGAGTGCTTATCTAAAAATGACCACCATGTCTCGCCGGCCATTGAGGCAATATTCGAACGGCCGAAAGCTAGTATCGCGGTTGATTTAAGCACTTCGTTAATCTTGGTGGTGTTGTTGGCTCTAGATAATCGCGTTAGCGCATCACGACGATATTTATTTTGTATCCAATGGCGAATACCCCAAGCAAGTGCAATTGATGCGATTAACAGAATCACAGCGATAACGGTAACGCCTGTGCCCGAAAGATCCCAGATTGAAGGTTCGGTAGGGCGGATATCAGCGGGAACCATCGCTAAAAGCTCTTCGCGTGACAGATTAGAAAGATCGCTAGCCATGAATTACACGCTGCCCCCACTCGGTTGCTTCTTTGTGAGTTGCTAATTGCGTATAGAAGGGGTCAACTAGCTTAAGCCGATCATTAATGATCGAGTACTGCTGCTGTTGTTGTTCTTGGTACAGGCGGTTTTGTTGGTCAGCACTAGTATCAATCGCTAGTGATTGCTTCGCACTGAGAAGCTCTATATTGCCAACGTTCGGTAGTTGTTGTTCCCAAGAATCGTAGATTCTGATTGCTCGAACAGAGCAATGGCGTTTTAGTCTCATCAGGTCGTTGCTTGCTCGCTCGTTAAAGTCGTGAAAGTCGCTGACCAGTACCAGATTGAAGCCAGGCTTTGCCAACGTACTGAGCTCTCGACTAATTTGCTCGAAACTAATCTCAGTGCTTGGTTGTTCAGTAGTAAGCTGATGATTCATTTCGTTTAGTGAGCTTAACGCATGCAGAAACTGAGTGTTGCGACTGCTTGGGCGAACAAAGTGCTGACGATCATTCCCCACAATCAGTAAGCCAATATGGTCTTTGTTCATTAGGGTGTACCAACCTAAAAGGGCTGCTACTTCGGCTGCTAAAGTCGACTTAAACCGGCGACGGGTTCCGAAAAACATAGGTGAACGCTGATCGACAACGATGAGAGTGTTCTTTTCTTTCTCTTCGGTGAAAAGCTTTGTATGCAGTTTGCCGCTTCGTGCCGTAACTCGCCATTCAATATGACGCGCGTCGTCGCCAGGCTGATAGGGTCTAGCCTCTTCAAAGTCCATTCCTCGACCCGATATACGAGACTGTCGTAAGCCATCTCTTGGTCGAAGTTTAGGCTTAACACGATTGCTAGCGATGGCTTTTGCAACTGGCTTTAAGCCAATCAGCGTTTCGACGCTGCTATAAGGGCCGTAATCAACCATCAGATTTAGCCTACAGCCACCTTCGATAGTAGTTTCGCGATAATATCGTCAGTAGTTAGGTTGTCGGCCTCGGCTTGATAGGTCGGAATAATACGATGACGCAACACAGGGTATGCATAGCGCTGAACATCTTCAGGGGTGACATAGTCGCGCCCATTTAGCCAAGCTGCGGCGCGCGCGCATAGGTCTAGTGAAATAGTGGCTCGTGGGCTAGCTCCGTACTCAATGATATTCGCTAGGTCAGATCCGTAGTGATCGGGTGTACGAGTAGCGGTGATAAGGTCGATGATATATGCGTCGATAGTGTCACTGGTTTGAACTTTGTCTATCTCGGCGCGGGCCTCAAATATATGCTGCATGTCGATTGGTGATACGCTCGAACTAGCCTCGCCAGCACGCTCTTTACGGGTTAACTTAAGTACCTCTAACTCTTCTTTTGCGCTCGGATAGTCAACAACGATTTTTAGTAAAAATCGATCTAGCTGTGCTTCAGGTAACGGGTAGGTGCCTTCTTGCTCTACAGGGTTTTGAGTAGCCATGACCAAGAAAGGTGAGGGTAGGTCATAGCTCTTCGAGCCAACAGATACTTGACGTTCTGCCATGGCTTCTAGCAATGCGCTTTGTACCTTAGCAGGGGCACGATTAATTTCGTCTGCAAGCACCAGGTTATGAAATATTGGGCCCTTTGAAAACTTAAATGCCCCTTCGTCAGGCATAAAAATGTCGGTGCCAGTGATGTCAGAGGGCAATAGATCTGGCGTGAACTGCAGTCGATGAAAGCTAGTGCTACATGCTTTAGCCAGTGAGTTGATCGCTCGTGTTTTTGCTAGCCCCGGAGGGCCTTCAACAAGTATGTGACCATCAGCCAATAAAGCAACGACCATGGCTTCTAATAAGTGGCCTTGACCGATAATGTTCTCTTGTAATGCGGCGTATATGCCTGAGATCGCTTCGCGGGCGTTCATGGAAACTCCTTATAACTATTGCCCACGATTTTACTTCGAATAAATTTCTAAGCAACTGTTTTGAATGGTCGGCCTGTCTTGATATTGCTTCGCTTTGCCGAGTGTATAGCGGTTGTTAAGTGGGTAGTTAGCTAGGGGTAGATGCCATGCGGTTGAATCCAGCCTTGCCAAATACCAATTGCCAGCAGTATTAGTAATGTCGCCGATAGTCCAATACGGGCACCTAGCCCTGTAAGCATGGCTTTGCTTCTATCTGCGTCGCTGCGCCCACCTTTAACAAGCTGCCGTGCGCTGTATGCAAGTGAGATGATGACCAGTAGTAGAACGAAAACTAATAGAATTTTGTACGCGAGGGTCATTTACAGCGTTTCCTTATTATGTGAATATTACATAGCTTCAACGATTTATCCGAAGAAGACAAGCCTTAGCGTTTAATCAAATAAACAGCGAAATAAAAAACGTGTGGGGGTTGTCGATAGAATAATAGCAAATAGATGTAGTAGTCGGTCTAGGTCGTTCGTGCCGGTTTTGACGAACCCTGCGACCAGAGAAAACAATAAAAGAGATGACTATGAAGTCGACAGCAACCTGGGTAATCGGTGTGCTGGCCGTTAGTTTGTTTATTGCGCTAGGTTTTTGGCAGTTGTCTAGGGCCGAAGAGCGCAAAGCGATTTACGACCAATATCAGTCGCAGCTAAATGCGACACCCATATCACTCAATTCCTTGCTTGATAACGGTCAAGGGTTACACCTGTACACTCCTGTAACGGCAGCAGTGCGCTTACTCGAGGGTTCGAGCCGGTATCTGGTTAATCGACCGATCGATTCGGTCAGTGGTGTGCATCATCTAGCCCTAGGCGATGTGAACGGTATCCTGTTCATGATTGATCTCGGTTGGTTACCATCAAATGCTCAAGGGCAGTTGTTAAAACCCGTTGAAACACCAGCCGTAATAAAAGGTCAGTGGCGCATCTATCAAACACTAGGTGAACCTAGCTGGGCCAACGACGGCGCTAGAGACATGTTGAGTACGTCTTATTGGCCGTGGGTAGATGCCAATCAATGGCGTCATGATACTGGCTTGCCGGTTACCAATAAGTGGGTTCTAACGCTTGAGAATCCTGATCAATCACTATCTCACCGGTATCACCCACCGCAAGTCGACGATAAAAGTAAAACAAATATTGGCTATGCAGGGCAGTGGTTTTTGTTCGCATTGGTCACCCTTATTTTGATGGGGTACTTCGCCATCAAAGGTTTAAAGAGAGAGCCTGTTTATGAGTAATTCTGTAGAGAGTTCAACGCCTAAGAAGTCATTGTTAAGACTATGGCCTATTGCGGCAATGTTTTTGGTCTTCGCAGTGCCACTAAGTGCTAGTTACTATGCGTATGTGACGGGCGATATCAGTTGGCTAGGTGCATCTAAGGGCAATAAGGGTAAGTTAGTCGCTCCCAATACCTCTGTCGCTGATCTAATGACGGGCGAATCGTCTGTCGATACCAAATGGCACGTGGTGAACATCGAAGGTGCAAGCTGTGACGCAGCCTGTGAAGATAGAATTTGGGCGGTGCGCCAGGCGCGTATCGCACTTGGTGACGAAGCAAATCAACTGACTCGCTGGTTAGTGTTAGACCAATCTTCAGAGATGAATCAGGCGTTCGAGAAAGTGGTGGGTGAAGTTCAGCACACTACAAATGCGGCAGACTGGTTAGCCAGGCTTGCAGTGCATGATATCGAGAATGGCTCGTTAGTACTTGTAGATTCGCATAAAAATGCGGTTCTTGTGTATCCGGCAAATACATCCGCACAGTTGATTCTCAAAGACATGAATCGCCTTATTAAAGGGAAGCGAAGCTAGGAGCCTTATATGACAAGTTCAGTTGCAAGCTACACCAGTAACACGCAAGCCAATAGCATTGGTTTGTTGCGTCGATTGGCAGGGCTAGGAATCATTATGACCTTTGTGGTTATCGTATTAGGGGCCTATGTAAGGTTAAGTGATGCTGGGTTAGGGTGCCCTGATTGGCCTGGTTGTTTCGGTCAGGTGTTTGCGCCTTCTGATGCTGACGCGATTGCCGCTGCCGCAGCGGCGTATCCAAATGTAGAGGTAGACTCTGGCAAAGCATGGAAAGAAATGATTCACCGCTATCTCGCTTCAGGGTTAGGCTTAGTGGTGGTCATTATGTGGCTTATTTCATTCAAGTCGCGCGAGGTAACGCCTTTTCGATGGATATCGTTCTTGCTAGCGTTGATTTGTTTTCAAGGGGCGCTAGGAATGTGGACAGTTACAAAACTGCTGCAACCCACCATTGTAACCGCCCATCTGTTGGGAGGGATGAGCGTTCTGGCGACATTTGCCTACCTATATATCAAGATGGGGGCAAACTGGGTTAATGCTAGTCAAATAAAGCTGAATCGCATTGTGACAGTTTTGATGTTCGCCACGATAGCTCAAATTGCTTTGGGGGGCTGGACTAGTACTAATTATACGGGTCTACACTGCCCAGATTTTCCTACCTGCCAAGGGCAATGGTTACCTGAGACCGATTTTAAGACGGCCTTTACGCTAACCGCAGAAGAAGGCGTTAATTACGAAGGGGGCAGGCTAGGTAACACCGCTTCTGTTACGGTGCATCTAACGCATCGACTGGGTGCGGTCGTCGTTTTCTTGCTTGCCTTAACACTGTTATTTGCGGCAATTAAAGAGGGTAACACTCATCATCGCAAGTGGGCTTATATTTTATTCGCGGTGGTCTTTGGTCAGTGGGCACTAGGTATAACAACAGTACTACTTCATTTGCCTGTGGCCATCGCTACAGCCCACAACGCTGGCGCAGCCTTGCTGTTACTTTCAGTTATTCGATATAAACACCTTGTTCATCAGGGGGCATCATGACCACTTCGACACTCTCACTACCGCAGCGCGCTAGTCGTTTTTATCATCTATGTAAGCCAAATGTAGTGTATTTGATTCTGTTTACAGCGATTGTGGGTATGCTACTGGCAGGCCCGACGGCCGCAGATATTCCTAGGTTGATATGGGCCACTGTAGGCATCGGTTTAGCCGCCGCCGCTGGCGCGGCAATGAATCATTGGTTTGATTACAAAATTGATGAAGTGATGTATCGAACGCAAGACCGGCCAATTCCAAAGGGCGAGCTAGAACCCGTTGCAGCGCTTTATTTTGCCTGTGTGCTAGCGGTACTTGCAGGAGCAGTGTTATTCGCATTTGTGAATGTGCTAACAGCCACGCTTACATTACTGAGCATGGTCGGCTATGCCATTGTTTACACGGTTTATCTTAAGCGTTCTACGCCGCAAAATATTATTTGGGGCGGTGCCGCCGGTGCTGCTCCACCAGTTTTGGGATGGGCGGCCGTAACCAATACAGTAACCGTTGAAGCGTTGATATTGTTCGCGATCATCTTTCTTTGGACACCACCTCATTTCTGGCCCCTAGCGATACGTAGGCGCGAAGAGTACGCCAAGGTAGATGTGCCGATGTTGCCCATTACTCACGGCGTTCAGTTTACGAAACGACAGATCATCATCTACACATTGATGTTGATTTCTGTCACCTTACAGCCGTTTTTCATCGGGATGTCTGGTCTGATCTATGTAGCGGCGGCCCTAGTGTTAGGTGGTGTTTTTCTGGCTAAGTCGCTCAGGCTCTATAAAGAAGACGAAAGCCAGTCGGCCATGGCGTTATTCGGTTACTCCATATTCTATCTGGCAGCGTTATTTTCGGCGCTATTGATCGATTATTATGTCGGTTTTGGTGTTAGCTAGACGCCTATGTAACTACTATTATTATGAGGTTCTGGTACGGTATTTGACTGATTAGTCATTTTTGGTAAAAGTTGTGCCAGAAATGGTGATTACAGGGAGTTTTAGGGATACCTGTAGTTGGCTGCGCTTGTTACATTATTACTATCAATAATGAAAATTAGCGCTAGTAGTTAAATAGGCCGAAAATGGACGCACCCACATTCGATAGTATCGAAGAGCTTCTCGATTTAGTTGTCGAGAAAGCCGAATCAAAACTCTCAAGCGACGCTTTGCCGTTGTTTTCTTCATTCGCCAAATTGTTTCTAGCTAAGTGGCCCCAAGACGAAATACAAGAAAGGGCTGTCACTGATTGGTATGGGTTGATCAGTGGCTGGTATAACACCGTTGAGCATTACGATTCGGTAGAACCTCAGATCGCATTTTATAACCCCAGACTTGACGAGGATGGCTGGGTCAGCAGCCGATCGGTTGTGTCGGTAATTCAGCCTAATATGCCGTTTTTGATGGACTCAGTTCGAATGGAGTTCAATCGTCGAGGCATTACTGTTCACAGCGTACATAACGTTATTATTCAGGTCGAGCGCGATAAAGCGGGGGCGGTAACAGGGTTTGCCGGCCATAGCCATAAGTCTTCAAAAAAGAATCTTGTTAATCGATTTGGGCTGATTCATGTCGAAGTCAGTAAAACAAGTGATGCTGATGTCATTAGCTCGGTTGTCGGGTCGTTAAAGACAGTTTTGGCCGATGTTGCTGCGGTAGTTGGCGGCTTCGACGCGATGAAGGCTATGGGCCAGCAAAGCTTAGATCAGCTCAAGGCTCTAAAGAAAAAGTCATCAATTGTCGATGAGTCAATTCAGTTTATCGACTGGATGCTATCTAATCACTTTACTTTTTTGGGTGCTACTAGATTTGATTATTCGCCTTCATCAGGCTTTGTGGAAGACGTGTCTGCACGCGCAGGGTTGTTTGCTGAAGAGCGTGACCCGAGTGCATCAGTTGAGCTTGCCGCAGATAATGTCGGGGTGCTTCAGTTTATAGAGTCAGACGATGTTATTGGCTTTTCTAAGGCGTCGTCTAAAGCAACGATCCACAGAAATGCATACAGCGACTATGTGGCTGTAAAACAGTTAAATGACAAAGGTGAGCTAATAGGTCAGTACCGATTTGTCGGGCTGTTTACCGCGGCAGCATATTCATTGCCAGTAAGTACAGTGCCAGTCATTCGTGATAAAGCGGCATGGATAATCGAGCATGCTGGCTTAGATATGGATGGGCATGACGGTAAGGCATTACAAAGACTTATCGATATTCACCCTAGAGACGAGCTATTTCAGGCCGACAAAGAATCCTTGTATAGCATCTTAATGGGCGTGATGCAGATTCAAGAGCGTCAAAAGGTACGATTGTTTGTACGTCGAGATCGATTTGGCAAATTTGTTAGTTGTTTAGCGTATTGGCCTCGAGATATATACAACACCGCACTTAGACATAAGGTTGAAGACATCTTAGTTAAGGCCTTTGGTGGTATCGAATCAGACTTTACAACCTATTTTTCTGAGTCGGTATTGGCGCGTACTCAGTTCTTAATTCGAGTAGATCCACGAAACCCAATTGAAGTAGATATCGCAAAGCTTGAGTCTAAAGTTATAGCGGCCTGTCGACAGTGGGGCGACATGCTATTAGAAGCGACAGTAGACGAATTTGGTGACGAGCAGGGCAATAGTCTTTACCAAACCTATGCCAACGCTTTTCAGACAAGTTACCAAGAGCGCTACGATCCCAGAACAGCAGCCGCTGATATTCGATTGATTCAAGAACTTGATAAGGGCGAATCGATCGCGATGAGTTTTTATCATCCCAAGTGCGAAGACGCGTCGTTGATGCGCTTTAAGATTTTTCAGGCGGGCGAGGGTATCGTATTATCAGATGTGATACCGGTACTCGAAAACTTTGGATTACAGGTTGTCAGTGAGAGCCCGCATTACTTTTCTCGACGTGATCTAGATTCTGTTTGGATGCACGATTTCTCTCTCAAGTATCAAGGTGCCGGTAACGTTGACGCACAAAAAAGTCGCGACCAATTTCAACAGGCGTTTTCTGCGATTTGGGATGAGCACGGTGAGAGCGATAACTATAACCGACTAGTGCTTGAGGCACGATTAAGTTGGCGTGAGGTCAGCCTTTTAAGGGCATACGCCCGTTACATGAGGCAGATGAATTTTGGTTTCTCTCAAGAATTTATAGCAGATGCACTTGTAGAACATGCCGATATCACGCGCTTGTTAGTTGCGCAGTTTAAGGCGATGTTTGACCCAAAGAAGACGAGAAGTGACAGCAGCGAAGATAAACAGCGCCAAACAAAAGATGCCATTATGGCTTCAATTGATCAGGTGGCGAATCTGTCGCAAGACCGAATTTTGCGACAGTATGTTGCGTTAATTGAGGCGACGTTACGTACTAATTATTTTCAGGCAGATAATGACGGTCAAGCTAAAAGCTATATTTCATTTAAGCTAAGCCCAGCAGCAATTCCAAATATCCCTAAGCCTAAGCCTGCTTTCGAAATCTTCGTTTACTCACCACGAGTAGAAGGTGTTCATCTACGTGGTGGTAAAGTGGCCCGTGGAGGATTGCGATGGAGCGACCGATACGAAGACTACAGAACTGAAGTATTAGGGCTTGTAAAAGCTCAGCAAGTGAAGAATTCTGTCATTGTACCGGTAGGGGCAAAGGGCGGTTTTGTCGCTAAGTATTTGCCAGAGTTAAATACTCGCGAAGAAATTCAGGCTGAGGGAGTTGCTTGTTACAAAATCTTTATACGTGGTTTGTTAGATTTAACTGATAATCGCGTCGATGGTGATATCGTGCCGCCGCGTGCAGTGCGTTGTTTAGACGAGCCCGACCCCTACATGGTAGTAGCTGCTGATAAAGGAACAGCGACGTTCAGCGACGTAGCGAACGCGATCTCAAACGAGTACGGGTTCTGGTTAGGCGATGCATTTGCTTCAGGTGGTAGTAACGGTTACGACCACAAGAAGATGGGTATCACGGCAAAAGGTGCGTGGGTATCTGTTCAGCGTCACTTTAGAGAGATGGGTATCGATGTTCAAAGTAATTATGCATCGGTGATTGGTATCGGCGATATGTCGGGGGATGTATTTGGTAATGGTTTGCTTCTATCACCTAGCGTAGGGTTAGTGGCAGCGTTTAACCACCAATACATCTTCATTGACCCTGATCCAGAGGTCAACTCTGCGTTTAAAGAACGCCAGCGTATGTTCGACCTGCCTAGATCTTCTTGGACAGACTACGATCAGAATCTGATTTCTGAAGGTGGTGGTATTTTCGAGCGATCGGCTAAATCAATCAAGATCTCGCCACAAATGGCTCAGTGTTTTGATATTCGCGAAAAGTCGTTGACTCCTAATCAGCTAATTAAGGCGTTGTTAAAAGCTCCTGTTGATCTAATTTGGAATGGCGGTATCGGTACGTACGTCAAGAGCGAATCTGAATCGCATGCAGATGTAGGAGATAAGGCAAATGACGTTTTACGCGTCGATGGTGCAGAGCTAAAGTGTCGAGTATTTGGCGAAGGTGGCAACCTGGGTATGACCCAGCAAGGGCGCGTTGAGTTTTGCTTAAACGGTGGGCGTTGCAATACCGACTTTATCGATAATGCCGCCGGTGTAGATTGCTCTGACCATGAAGTGAACGTCAAGATTCTGTTAAACGAAATTGTCGCTAAGGGTGACCTAACCGAAAAACAGCGGAACAAGATACTTGAATCGATGACTGATGATGTGTCGTCGCTAGTGTTGTCGAACAACTATCGCCAAGTACAGGCGATCACCAACGCCGAAATGCAAGCGGCAGAGCGTATGGGAGAGTACCAACGATTTATTCATGCCATGGAAGAAAGCGGCGGTTTAGAT
The DNA here is from genome assembly GCA_947503335.1 of uncultured Pseudomonadales bacterium. Lineage (GTDB taxonomy): Bacteria > Pseudomonadota > Gammaproteobacteria > Pseudomonadales > CANNCY01 > CANNCY01. Next base: position 598,642 of record CANNCY010000001.1, read on the forward strand.
CGAGCGCTAGAGTTCATTCCTAACGATACAGAGCTTGGTGAACGTAAAGAGCAAGGTGCGGGCTTAACTCGCCCAGAGTTGTCTGTACTAGTGAGCTACGCAAAGGCTGATTTGAAACATCATTTAGCTGCTAGTGATCTTGCCGACGACGAATACATGAGTCAGTCGGTGCAGTTTGCGTTTCCGCCACGTATTCGCGAGGAGTACGCTGAAGAAATGTTTGGCCATCAATTGCGTAGCGAAATTTTAGCGACTCAGGTGGCAAATAATGTCGTGAATCTCATGGGCCCTACATTTGTTCGCCGGCTGCATGAATCAACCGGCGCTTCAATTGCAGAGATTGCTAAGGCTTATGTTGTAGCTAGAGATGTGTTTCAGATTTCTGAGCGTTGGGCTCAGATCGAAGAGCTTGAATTTAAGGTGTCGGTAGAGGCACAGTTCGAAATGCAAATGGCGATCATTCGCCTTGTTCGTCGCGGCACGAGTTGGTTTTTAAAGAATCGCCGCACGGGTATTACGCCTTCAGAAGAGGTAGCTAGGTTTAAAGATTCGATAGCCTTGCTTGAATCTAAGCTTCCTAGCCTGTTGTCTGGCGAGCAGCTAACAGACTACAACCGATTGTACGAGCGAGTGCTCGCACGTGGCGTTGACGAGTCTCTGGCCGCGTTTGTTGCCTCAATTGGTAAACTGCACTCGCTACTAGGTATTGTAGACTCCTGCACGCACAACGGAGCCTGTGTAGAGACTCTATCTGAAGCATTTTTCTTGGTAGGTGAGCAAGGCAACTTGCATTGGTTCTCGGGCGCTATTAACTCGATGTCGGTTAACAGCCATTGGCAAGCCCTTGCTAGAGAGGCGTATATGGATGAGCTAGAGTGGCAAGCGCGTAGTATCGCCCAGAGTATGGTGCAGTACCTTGGCGAGGGGGTGAGCTTTCAGCAAGCGTTTGATCTTTGGGCGGGCAATGCGGAGCCGATGCTGACGCGCTGGCGTTCTATGATCGAAGAGTTGCGTGCACAGGATACCATCGATATGTCGATGTTTACCGTCGCGATGCGTGAACTACTAGATTTGGCGCAGTCTGATTCTAAGTGACCCGTTATCAATTTGATTTAAATCTATCCAAAGAGCAAATCGAGTCGTATTACCGCGGCTCGGTTCGCTGGGTGCAGACCACGACCCTTACAGGGCAGAGTCTGCGCTTTAAGTTAAGCCATCTTTCTGCATATGTTACTCATCAGGGCGTACGTGGCCGTTTTGAACTCGTCAGTGACGTTAACGGTGATTTCGTATCTTTAACGCGTCTGAGCTAGCCTTGGTATTAAATCAGCCTGAATATTGTTGGGATTTTGGATAGAATTGACAGGTTTACTAGGCATTTTATCGAGCTGAGGAGCCCGCAGTGTATCAACTAGCCCGCAAGTTTTTATTCATGTTAGACCCAGAGTTAGCCCACGAATTTTCGATGGGAATGATGGGAGCGATGAATAGTGTTTCGGCGATGAATGCCTTATCAGCTAATCCGGTATCGAACCCTGTAGAGCTAATGGGTCTAACGTTTGATAACCCCGTTGGTTTGGCAGCTGGCTTAGACAAAAATGGTGATCACTTTAATGCGCTGGGCAAGTTGGGATTTGGGCATGTAGAGATAGGTACTATCACGCCTCGCCCTCAGCCAGGTAATCCTAAGCCAAGACTCTTCAGAGTACCGCAGGCTAATGCCATCATTAACCGTATGGGCTTTAACAATCTTGGTGTAAAGCATATGGTGAAGCGCTTAGAGCAGCGTCAATTTGATGGCGTGCTAGGTGTTAACATTGGTAAGAACTTTGATACACCAGTAGAGAATGCGTTAGATGACTATCTAATTTGTATGGACGCCGTATATAGTCATGCAGATTATATTACTGTAAACATTTCGTCACCGAACACGCCAGGGTTGCGCAGCCTTCAATTTGGCGAAAGTTTAAAAAACTTGATAGCCGGGTTAAAAGATCGTCAGCAGACGTTGGCCGGTACCCATGGGCGAGAAGTGCCTTTAGCAGTAAAGATTGCGCCAGATATGAGCATCGAAGAGGTCGAGCAGATTGCTGAGGTGTTCTTAGCTCACGAATTAGACGCAGTTATCGCGACTAATACAACGATTGATCACAGCGCAACTGAGAGCTATCCAAATGGTAGCGAGCAGGGCGGTGTATCGGGCGCTCCCGCATTTACTCAGTCAACCAAGGTGCTTGCTGCAATGAATAAGCAACTTGAAGGTAAGATACCCTTGATTGGGGTGGGCGGTATCATGTCTGCCCAAGACGCGCTTCAAAAGAAAGAAGCAGGGGCGTCACTGGTGCAGGTGTATACAGGATTTATTTATCAGGGCCCTGAGCTAATTGCAGATATTAGTAAGGCCTGGTAACGAGGATACTATTAAGGCCTAGTAACGAAATAGCAGGCGCAATAAAAAAGAGCCAGCAGGCTCTTTTTTAATAGTTAATACTTTCTTGAGATTAAGAAAAACTAGTTTTGTTGACGTTGTATTAAGTTCGCATTCGATGGATGGCCGATACCCCGTGCATGCCGTTCCAAGAATCGGCTCTACCTTCACGCCAGCCTCCAAGCCATTCTTGACGATTGTCGCCGCTAGAGTGGGGGCAGGTGTCTTTAGAGCGCCCGTTTAAGCCGGCTAGATAGCCGCGGTTGTGAGCGCGAGGAAGGGAGTCTCTTTTGTGTTTTTTCATCGTATTTATTACCTCATCAATGTGAACAATATGAGGCCCTGACTCAAGCCGTTAAGCTTATGGGCCAATACGTGGCAGTTTATACTGCAAGCAGGCTGCGACTAGCAGCGGTGGTAGAGTTATAAGAGCGGGATCGTTGTAACGACCCCGCAATACAGCACTACCTGTATATACTGAAGAGTGGAAGCATTCATCTACACTCTACAAGAGTTTTGAAAAAAGCACGGTTGGTGCTTTGAAGTGTCGTTGTAACGACACCATCAGTTAATCATGTTGCTAGTACGCTGTCGACTACCAATGTGTCATAAAAACGACAGCCTATATTAGCAGTACGCATAAAGAGATTTGACTATGTCTGACGACAACCAAACTTATCAGTTCTATCTGCCCTGTCCAAAGGGGATAGAGCCACTGTTACTTGATGAGGTAACCAAATTAGGCGGTTCAAATGTTAAGGCGTCAGTCGCAGGTGTTTATACAGAAGGGTCGATAAAATTAGGTTATAAACTGTGCCTGTGGTCACGTTTTGCTAACCGCGTGCTGCTTCCGTTAGACAGTTTCCCCGTAAATACAGCAGATGATTTGTATGAAGCGGTTAAGTCTGTCGACTGGCCCAATCATTTTAGAGCCAACGCAACGTTTGCCGTAGATTTTCAAGGCGTAAGCGATGAAATTCGCAATACCCACTTTGGCGCCTTACGATGCAAAGATGCAATCGTTGACAAGTTTAAGTCGGTCATGGGTACTCGCCCAAATATTGAAAAGCAACAGCCCGATCTGCGAATTCAAGCCCGTTTAACCAAGGGGCAGTTGCGATTAAGCATCGATCTATCGGGCGAAAGTTTGCATCGCCGAGGTTATCGACAGCAGGTTGGTTTGGCGCCGCTTAAAGAAAACCTGGCAGCGGCGATCGTAGTGAGGGCTGGATATCATAGTGATGCCAAGCAGCCGCTAGTTGATCCTATGTGTGGTAGTGGTACGTTGTTGATCGAAGCGGCGATGATGGCAGCTAATATCGCACCGGGCCTTCGTCGCAGTTATTGGGGCTTTAATGGTTGGTTAAAGCATCAGGCTAAAGAGTGGCGCGAACTGATCAGTGAGGCCAGAGACGCGCGTACTAAAGGCTTAGAGTGGTTAGAGGCTAACCCCAACCTGTTTTTCGGGTTCGATAAATCTAACCGTGCTCTTGGTGATGCCCATGCAAATATTAAGCGCGCTGGGCTAGATGGGCATATCCATGTAAAACCCTCAGTACTAGACCAATTAAAAAAGCCCGCCGTGCTTGCTGGTGAGAAAGGTCTAATTGTAACTAACCCCCCTTATGGTGAGCGTTTGGCCGACGAGGTTGCTTTGACACACCTATACCGCACGCTAGGTGACATGGCGCGAGAGCAGTTTATGGGGTGGCAAATAAGCATCTTTACCGCAAATGCACCGCTGTGTAAGCACACGCGCTTGTTTAGACCAAAGCAGTATAAGCTCTTTAACGGTGCCATACCCTGTACGCTATTTAACTTTAGGGTCGAAGAGGATAAGCGTGTCTCTAGCGCCAATGCAGACTCGCCCAAGTTAAGCGAAGAAGCCACTATGGTGCTTAATAGACTTAATAAGAACGCCTCTAAACTGAAGCGCTGGCTTAAGCGCGAAGAGGGTATCGAGTGCTACCGTCTATACGATGCTGATATTCCAGAATATTCAGCGGCGATTGATATGTACGGCAATGATATCGTTGTGTCTGAGTATCGCGCGCCTGCAAAGATCGACCCTGAGAAAGCTGAGTCAAGATTTAGAGCGGTCGTAGAGGCTGTAGGCCACTATCAATCTAGTCTTGGTAAGGGCGGTGAATTGCATATTAAGGCGCGCGAACGTCAACGTGGCAGTTCGCAATACGAAGTATTAGATAAAACCGGCGAGTACAAGCCGGTAAAAGAGCAGGGCGTTAACCTAGTCGTCAATTTAAATGACTATCTAGATACGGGTCTGTTCTTAGATCATCGCCCGCTTCGCAGAAAGATACAGCAAAGTATTCGTGGCAAGCGCTTCTTGAATTTGTTTTGTTACACCGCTTCAGCCACGGCGCATGCAGCAGTTGGCGGTGCCGCGCATTCGGTGTCGGTCGATATGAGCAAGACTTATCTGGAGTGGGCAAAGCGAAACCTATTGGCGAACCATGCAAACCTAGATGCCCATCAATTGGTCAATGAGAACTGTCTTGAATGGCTAAAGGCAGCTAGGGGCGAGTTCGATGTGATCATGTTAGACCCTCCTACTTTTAGTAATTCAAAAAAAATGTCGTCTAAGTTTGATGTGCAGACAGATCATCGTGCGTTGGTTGATGGTTGTATGAAGCTGTTGGCTGACGATGGTGTGTTGTACTTTTCGAACAACTTTAGAAAGTTTGTAATGGATACAGGGCTTGAAAGTAAATACGATGTGTTTGAAATGACAAAGCAAAGTATTGACCCTGATTTTGAGCGCAATGCAAAGATCCATCGATGCTGGGCGATCAGGCATCGCCATGACTAACCCTATTTTCTATACCACCGAAGACTGCCATCTGTGCGAGCTGGCTGAGCAAGAGATTGTATCAGCCTTGGCTGGCCTTGACGTGCAGGTTGAGGTGATTGATATCGCCGAGTCTGCTGAGCTTGTTGCTAAGTATGGCGAGGTTATTCCCGTTTTTTATACAGAGAATAGAGTGTTAAACTGGCCGTTTGATGCAGCAATGGTACGTGAGTTGATAAATGGCTAAACGTAAGGTAACTCACATACTCACTACAGTAGCGTGCTTTCTTCTACGGGAGTAAATAGATAGCTAGTATCACCACCGGTTAGGTAGCGATAAATCAAGTCAAAGCTGTATATATTTTGAGTGTACCGGCGCGTTTCAGTAAAGGGTATTGCTTCTATCCAAGCTTCTAACTCTACCTTACCATCGCTTTCTTTCGACCAACGGCGGGTACGATGAGGCCCAGCATTATAGGCTGTGCTAATCAAGGCTCGATGATCGCCAAACTCTTCACGCATCTGTGCGATATAGCCAGTGCCGATTCGAATATTATAATTTGGGTCAAACAGTCGATCGCGTCGATAGCTAATCTTTATCTTTCGAGCTACTTCTTTAGCAGTAGGCTCAATAATTTGCATCAACCCATAGGCATTGGCATGAGACACGGCGTTTGGGTCAAGAGCGCTTTCTTGGCGTATAACGGCCATAATCCAAGTAGGGCGAATCTTTCGCATGTTCGCAAATTCGGCAATCGACTTTTGATAATCAATCGGAAAGCGTAAATCGAGATGATCCCATCCTTGGCCTCTGATGGTCGACAAGATCGATTGGTGATGCCACTTTATGTCGTCTAGCTCTACCGCCAGTTTTAGCAGCTCGTCATTCGTCGCATACTGCTCAAAATGGTAGGCTTCGCGGCGAGCATTTAACCGATCATTTGCAAGATAGAGCGCCTTTATTCGATCGACGGCAGCCCGATTTATATTGGTGTCATCAAATGGCGCGAGTGGTTCACCTTGGTAGGGATTAAATTTAAAGGGCGTGCCTAAACGATTGGCTGCCAAAAAGCCGTAGTAGCTACGGTCACCTGCAATCAGCTTATATTCATCATGGGCAAGCTGTGTGTTACCGCGCTCTTCGTTTACTCGAGCAAGCCAGTAGCGCCAACTAAACTCGCTCTCGTAGTCAGGAATACGCTTAACCCATTTTTCTATTGCGTCAAAGTCTTGTCTTAACATCGCGTTTCGAGCTTGTATCGAGGCAGTTTCAGAAAAAAGAACGCCAGGTGCAACGGTTACTTTTGTGTCAGAGTCGATTTGGCGATCTCTAAAACTTAATCTGTACGCAATGGTGTTTTTTAGCCCTTGTGCTAGTGCTGCTGGCAATTGATGGCTATTGCTTTGCTCGTCAAGATACGCGATTGCCTTATCAGCATCTTTTCGCGCTAGCTGTAGGGTACTCAACGAAACGATGTCGTTAATTTGCTGTTGGTGGCTAGGCCTGTTGCGTAGGTCGGTGACTGGTTTCTTGTAGGCACTAGTAAGTAGCTTGCCGTAGTCTTTATATATGCCCGTCAGTTTGCGCGTTAAATAGCTGCCAAGTTTGTATTGGCGGCTTTCAAATGCCAATACAGCTCTTTGCCAAATAAGGCGGTTGTCGCGCTTGTCTTTGATCCATTGATTAAAGATTGGGTCACACACATCGGGCAGAGAGCGCCCTGTTAGCCAAATAGACGGCAGTTCTTTGTACGCTGCGTCTATTTGATTAGTCTTATACAAAGACCGCAGGTACATGCATTGTAAGTCGACTTTGCCGTAGCTTTTGTAGTGCGACAAAAAATCGCTATACCGCTTTGACTTAAACTGGTCGCGTAATTGTTCGCGATGTACTAGTTCGGCGAGATAGCTGCCAGCATATTGACGTTTGAACTGTTCAATATACTTGTCTGAGGTTTTGATACGGCTGCTGCTGATAGCCGCTTGGCGAATATAAGGCAGAAGGGGCGAGTCTTTATAGTCATCTATGGCTTGCTTATAGGTTTTAGCGTCGCCACGAACGATCTTTGTGCGAGTATCTTTAAAGTCGTCAAGCAATTGCTGGTTATTCGCTGTCGCGTCGCTAGCGCCAGTAAGCGCAAAAACAAGCGCTGCGGCTGCAGATAGCCTAACTAGTAGGTAATTCATCTCTAGCAAAGTGCAATCCTTACTCTCGTCCTATAACTCCTTTTTGTATACTAGCTGTTTCTAGAGGGGCAAACCAACTAAATTGTTGCCCAGGCTGTATCTTTAAGGTAATCAAATGCCCGTATTGAAATTAGATAACGCATCACTTGCTTTCGGTAATCATCCGCTGCTTGATCACGCCAATTTGGTGATTGAGCCAGGGCAAAAAATTGCCATAGTTGGCCGAAATGGTGCCGGTAAATCCACATTGATGCGGGTTATTTCTGGGCAAGAAAAGCTCGACGATGGAGAGTTTTGGTTAGACTCTAGTACCAGAGTTGCGATGCTTGATCAGCGACTGCCCGAGCTTTTACCTATTTCATTGTACGATTACGTAGCTGAAGGGCTAGGCGAGCCTGGTCGCACAGCGGTTGCCTACAATAAAGCCCTACTGGGCGATAGTGGTGACTTAGACCAGCTAACCGAGTTAATGAATCAGCACGATGCCTGGAACGTCGACGGCGCGGTTCGCAAAATTCTTAATCGGCTCGATTTAAATCCTGAGGCGTTACTTAAAACCCTATCGGGTGGCTGGCGTCGCCGAGTAGCACTGGCGCGGGCGCTAGTGACAGAACCCACATTGTTACTGCTTGACGAGCCTACTAACCATCTAGATATCTTGATGATCGAATCGCTAGAAGCGATCGTGAAAGAATTTAGAGGGGCGGTTCTGTTTGTAACTCACGATCGTAACTTTTTAGAGTCGGTCGCTGATCATATCCTCGAGCTAGATCGGGGCGCCTTGCGTATGTACCCCGGTTCGTTCTCGCAATATCAAGCTAGCCTCGCCGAGCGACTAGAAATTGAAGAGCGCCATTGGGCAGAGTTTGATAAAAAATTAAGTCAAGAAGAAGCCTGGATCAGACAAGGCATTAAAGCGCGTCGTACCCGTAATGAGGGGCGGGTACGCAACCTAGAAAAGCTTAGGGTAGAGCGCAAGGCTCGTCGTGAGCGTCAAGGCAATGTCGACTTTAGCATCGAGCAAGCACAGTCATCAGGCAAGTTAGTAGCCGAATTAACCAATGTGTCTTACGCGTTTAGTGATAAACCTATTGTGAATGACTTCTCTGGTTTGATCATGCGTGGCGATCGTATTGGTGTTCTAGGCCCAAATGGTGTGGGTAAGTCTACGTTTGTACGCTTGCTGTTAGGGCAGTTAGAAGCCCAGCAAGGTAGCATTCGTTTGGGTACTAACCTGGAGGTCGCATACTTTGATCAGTTGCGCGCGCAGCTTGATCCTGAAAAATCAGTATTAGATAACCTTGCTGAAGGGCGCGACTTTATATCGATCAATGGCCAGAATCGTCATGTAATTAGTTATCTGCAAGACTTTCTTTTCTCGCCCGAGCGTGTGCGAAGCCCTGTTTCGGCACTGTCGGGTGGTGAAGCGAATCGATTACTACTAGCTAAACTATTTAGTCTGCCGTCTAACCTAATGGTGTTAGATGAGCCTACTAATGACCTAGATATCGAGACGCTCGAACTGCTTGAACAGATCTTAGCTGACTATCAGGGCACGCTAATTCTTGTGACCCACGACCGTGCGTTTATGGATAACGTAGCAACATCGTTAATTGCGTTCGAAGGCTCCGGTCGAGTTCAGTCGTATGTAGGTGGCTTTGATGATTGGCGAAGAATGGGTGGACGTTTCGAGGCTGAACGAGAGGCCGACGCTGCCAAGCTAGCCGCCAAACAAACTGCGGCTCCAGTAGAGTCGAAGACCGAGATCAAACAGGCGAAAAAGCTTAGTTACAAACTAAAACGCGAACTAGACGCACTACCCGGCGAAATAGCAACGCTTGAAGAAACCATTGCAGGCCTAGAAGAGCAGCTAGGCGACCCAGACTTATACGCTAAGTCGCCAGAAAAATTTGAAGAAATTAGTAATAAGGTGGGTGAGTTGACCAGCGCGCTAGAGATTAAGCTTGATCGCTGGGTCGAACTTGAATCGATGTAAGGTTAAAGGCGTACAGCTAACACGTCGCAGGTGGCGCCCTGAATCACAGCGTTAGATGTCGAGCCAAGTAGTAGCGATAAACCATGGCGACCGTGACTACCTACTACTATAAGCTCGGCGTCTAGTTCTTTGGCCAGTGCGTGCATTTCGTGATCTGGCCGACCTACCGATACAGAAATTTGATCTGCGGCGATGGCATAATCGCCTGCTAGGTTGGTAAGCCGTTCGACAGCTTGTTCGTGCAATGTCTCTTGCATCCCGGTTAAATCAAGCGGTAGGTCGCCACCATAGCTAAAAGACAAAGGTTCTATACAGTGGGTCAAATAGATCGACGCGTTATCAGGTTTACCGATGGCGATCGCTCGCTCAATAACCGCAATTGACTCGTCAGTGAGATCAAGACCAACTAGTATTTTTGTATAGCCGCTCATGGGGTTCTCCATTATGATTGGTCAACTATTACTGTATATATCAGTCGCTTGTTTCTGGCAAGTGGCGCAAACATAAGGTTTTATGAATATATTTTGGATGTTAGTGGCCATAGCCTTTGTGGTGGGCACGATTGTGAAGACCATGCCGTCAAAACGCCAGCGTCGATTAGAGGCGTTACGCATGGAGGCTCGGCAAAGACAGATGAGCGTGCGTTACGCTCCTTTGAAGTATCAAGGAACCCGCAAAGAGCAATACCTAATTAGTTATGCCTATGGCAAGGGGCTATCTGAAAAGCAGGCTCCGTTTGACTACGCTAGGCGTATTAGCCCCCTAGGTGAGGTTGAAGATTGGCGAGATCAGCCCGATGAGCGTTTTTCAGAACTAGCCCAATACCCAGATATCTTGGCTATAAGAGGGGGCGAACGTCGAATAGAAGTCTGCTGGACCGAGCAATCGATCGATGATCGGTTTGAGCAAATTTGCGAAGTATTAGCGCAGTTCAAATAAGTGAAAATTTAAAAATTATTGCGCCAATCACTCTTTTTTCTTGACCAAAAAACAGTTGGCGCTTATATATGCACCATCTTATGGTCGCCACCTGCGACCAAATTTATCAAATTATAGAGAGATGAATGGCTAAACACCTCGTAATCGTAGAGTCACCAGCCAAGGCTAAAACGATCAACAAGTACCTGGGCAAAGACTACATAGTTAAGTCTTCAGTGGGTCATATTCGTGATTTACCAACCGCTGGCAGCAGTGTGCGAGACACAAAATCAGCCACAGAGAAGGCTAAAACGACCCGCGAAGCAACGGCAGGCATGAATGCCGAGCAAAAGGCAGCGTATAAAGCGAAGAAGTCGCACGAGCAGTTAATTGCACGTATGGGCGTTAACCCAGAGAAGAATTGGAAAGCCGATTATCAGGTGCTACCGGGCAAAGAAAAAGTGGTTGCCGAGCTAAAGAAGCTCGCTAAAGATGCTGATAGCATCTACCTCGCGACGGATTTGGACCGTGAAGGAGAAGCCATCGCATGGCACCTCACCGAGGCGATCGGTGGCGATATGTCACGCTATCGCCGCGTGGTATTTAACGAAATCACCAAAACAGCCATTGCTCAAGCATTCGAAACACCGGGCGAGCTAGACATGGATCATGTCGAAGCACAGCAAGCACGTCGCTTCTTAGATCGCGTTGTGGGTTTCATGGTTTCGCCACTTCTCTGGAAGAAAATAGCCCGAGGCTTGTCTGCTGGGCGCGTTCAGTCAGTAGCGGTGCGTTTAGTGGTAGAGCGCGAGCGCGCGATTCGCGCCTTTGTACCTGAAGAATATTGGGAAGTTGCTGCTGACCTTATCCGTAATGGCGGCGAGCAGGTACGTTTTCAGGTTAAACGCGATGCGAACGGTGCCTTTAGACCGACCTCTAAAGAGGCTACTGACAAGGCATTAGCATCGATTAAAGCCTCTAGTTTTGAAGTGACCAATCGCGAAGATAAGCCTACTAAGAGTAAGCCTTCTGCACCCTTTATCACTAGTACGCTGCAGCAGGCTGCATCAACTCGTCTAGGGTTTAGCGTTAAGAAAACCATGACGCTAGCACAGCGTCTATACGAAGCCGGTCACATCACCTATATGCGTACCGATTCGACCAACTTAAGTGCCGAGGCAGTGGCAAGTTGTCGCGATTACATTGCTGATAACTACGGCGAAAAGTATTTGCCCGAAAATCCTAATCGCTATGGTGCGAAAGAGGGCGCACAAGAGGCTCACGAAGCGATTCGCCCCTCTAATGTAGCGCTAACGCAGACGCAGTTAAGCGAAATGGAGCGAGATGCTCAGCGTCTATACCACATTATTTGGCAGCAATTTGTGGCTTGTCAGATGATGCCTGCAACATACTTTTCATCATCGGTTGAGGTGACCGCAGGTGAACATCAGTTACGCACCAAAGGGCGAGTGGTTACCTTCGACGGTTATACCCGTGTGATTCCGCCTTCATCGAAGCGAGAAGAAGATCAAACGCTTCCTGATTTCAAAGTTGGTGAAGTACTCGACCTAGGAGAGTTGCTACCTTCGCAACACTTTACCAATCCGCCACCACGCTTTACTGAAGCAAGTTTAGTAAAAGAACTAGAAAAGAAAGGTATTGGCCGCCCATCTACCTATGCAGCGATCATTTCGACCATTCAAGATCGTGGCTATGCCAAGGTAGAAAACCGTCGTTTCTATGCTGAAAAGATGGGTGATATCGTTACTGATCGTCTTGTTGAGTCGTTTGATGATCTACTTAGCTACGACTTTACAGCGCGTATGGAATCAGAGCTTGATGATGTCGCGGGTGGAAAGAAAAGTTGGCTAACGTTGCTCAATGACTTCTACAGTGATTTCACCAAGACGTTAACCAAAGCTGAGTCGGCCGATGATGGTATGCGTGCAAACGACCCAACGATGACGTCGATTGAATGCCCAACCTGTTCTCGCCCCATGCAGATACGTACTGCTTCAACCGGTGTGTTCTTGGGCTGCTCAGGCTACTCGTTACCGCCAAAGGAGCGCTGTAAGACAACCATCAACCTAACTCCTGGCGATGAGGCGGTTGCGGTTGATAGTGACGAAGCAGAGACTGAAGCACTACGTGCCAAACATCGTTGCCCAATCTGTAACACGGCGATGGAAAGCTACCTGATTGACGAAAAGCGTAAACTGCATGTATGCGGTAACAACCCCGACTGTAGTGGCTTTGAAGTAGAAGAGGGTAGCTTTAAGCTGAAAGGCTATGACGGCCCAACCCTTGAATGTGATCGCTGTGGAAGCGAAATGCAGCTGAAGAATGGCCGTTTTGGCAAGTACTTTGACTGTACCAATACCGAGTGTAAAAACACTCGCAAGCTATTGCGCAATGGTGAAGCGGCTCCACCAAAGATGGATCCGGTACCCATGCCCGAACTGGCCTGTTTGAAGGTTGATGATACCTATGTGTTACGTGATGGAGCTTCAGGGTTGTTTTTGGCAGCCAGCAAGTTTCCTAAGAACCGCGAGACGCGAGCTCCGTTAGTGAGTGAGCTGATTCCCCATAAAAGCGAGATTGATTCAAAATATCACTTCTTGATGAGTGCGCCCGTAAAAGACCCTGAAGGCAATCCTACGCTTGTTCGCTATTCGCGTAAGAATAAAGAGCAGTATGTGCAGTCTGAGATCAACGGCAAAGCCTCGGGTTGGAAAGCTGAGTATCAAGGTGGTAAGTGGGTCGAGTCAGGTAAGGTCAAAGACAGCTTAAAAAAGGCGAAATCTAAGAAGTGAGCGGCCTAGCTAAATGAGTAATGCTGCACAGGTTAATCGAAATCTATCAAGGCTCGCCCAGTTAAAAGAGGGCGAGTTTTGGGCGTTTCTATCAGTGGTACGTGAAAGCTTATTGCTAGAAATAGCCGATTTGTATGGCATTCGTGTCAGCAACGAAGTTGAGCTGTTTTCTGTGTTAGAGCGACAGCAGCGCGAACTGCCCGAGGTGAGTCAATTGATCGAGGCCACACAGCCTTGGCAAATGGCGCTGAAGCTGGCAGCGGCAGCGCCAGATAGTATAAATCTTTCTGGCCGCTTACCGTTAACTGTAGATTTGATTAGTGCAGTGCGCGAATTTGTGGAGCAATACCGCCAGCACGCAATTGAGTTCTAGTGAACACGGCGAATCACACCAACCCCCAATCCTTCGATTGAGAAATCGTCTTCGGCAAGATCCACGTCGATGGGCGAGTAGTCAATATTTGCGGGCAATAGGCGAATATGGCGCTTATCAGTCTTATCTAAATGTTTAACCGTTACTTCGTCGCCAATACGCGCCACGATAAGTTCGCCGTGGTGGGCAGTTTCGCGTCGAGCTACAGCCAATAGATCGCCGTCGTGAATGCCGGCATCAATCATGCTGTCGCCCTTAACGCGCAACAGGTAATCGGCTTCGGGTGAAAAGAAAGACTTATCGATTTTACAATAATCATCTATGTGCTGTTCGGCAAGAATAGGGGAGCCCGCAGCGACTTGCCCAACGATAGGGAGTTGATTTTCGTCGTTGGCAGCGTCGTCGGCTAAACGAATACCACGCGAGGCCCCAGGAGTCATTTCGATCGCGCCTTTGCGAGCAAGCGCTTTAAGGTGCTCTTCAGCGGCGTTAGCTGATTTAAACCCAAGTTCTTTGGCTATTTCAGCACGTGTCGGCGGAAAGCCGGTATCTGCAATTGATCGACGAATAATGTCTAGCACCTGAGTTTGGCGCGCGGTTAACTTAATCATGCAAAGCACCTTGTATATTTATCTAGCTGTGATTATATACAGTATGCTTTGCTGATAGCAAGACGAATAGCTGCGCTTGGTTTATAGAAAGTCGTTGCCACCCATATCCTGATCTAAGCCGTCAATGAGGGTCCAGGGGTCAATGGGCTCACGGGTTTCGTCAAAGGGGTTAAGATCGTGTTCTGTTTCTAGCACGTCTTGCCAGTCTGATGGCGCTGCACAAGCAACTAATGGCGTAGATTGCCAATCAGTGTAATCAAGTTCGTCTACACGCCCATCTGCGTACTGTATATCAATCGTTTTGTCAGATTCGTTAATCGCAACTATTTCAAATACCTCTTCGTCGCGAACATTCTGATACCAATTGCCGATTTCAGGAACCTTGTCTCTCATAATGGTCTCCTCACTCATAGTGCTAATTTTAAGTTTAGACCAAATATGGATTATGCAAGCGCAAATTGCTGCTTGAGTTTCATGTGTTTAAAACGTATGTTTGAATCTTACGATAACGACGGAACAACAAGCTCATGAGTAACAATACTGTTACCCGTATCTTAGATGCAGCAGAAAGCCTGTTTGCTGAGCGCGGATTTACTGAGACATCCTTAAGAACCATTACTACCGCAGCGGGCGTAAACCTCGCAGCGGTGAACTACCATTTTGGCTCTAAGAAAGATCTTATTCAGTCGGTATTCGCGCGATTTCTTGATCCGTTTGAGTTAGAAATTCGACGAAGAATGTCAGAGGTTCAGAATCCATCGGTACAAGACATGTTGGTATTAGCGCAGCACAGTGCTATGCAGGTGTCGTTAGAGCATTTCAATGGTCGCTCTCAAATCATGAAGCTGCTGGGGTTTGCCTATAATCAGGGGCAAGGCCATATTAGAAAGTTCTTTATAAACCGCTATGGTGAAACCTTTAGTCAATATGTTCAGCATGTACGTGCCTCAACCCCTCACTTGGGTGAAGAAGAGTTTTATTGGCGAATTAATTTTATGCTGGGAGCTATGATTTTTACGGTTTCAAGCTATGATTCGTTGTCGGAGATTGGAGAGCTAGAGTTTTCTCGGAAAACGCCTTTAGACGAAATGCTCACTGCGGTGGTACCAGTTGTACAGAGTATGTTCGATGCCCCTGCTAATATGAAGTCGTAGCATCTAGCACAGAAAATTACTAAGATTGCAGTATCAATTATTTGAGGAATCAATGTGGATCAAATAGGTTCATTCGACTCAGTACTATCATGGTTAGGAACTGACGGGCGTTGGCTTGCCTATGTGGCAGGAGTGGCCTTAGTAGCGATGACCACCAGTTTCATTCTCAATCGTATCATCCATCATTTTGAAGTTCGGGCACAGGCAACATCAAACCCTTGGGACGACGCGTTGCTTTCTGCTCTTAAGCGACCAGCCCAATTACTGATATGGGTCTCGGCCATCTGGTGGACGATTAAGATGTCTGGAGTGCTAGATAACCACCCAGACTTCGAGGTGTTGGGCCGCGTGTATGATTTGATTGCGGTCTTCTCGATTACTTGGTTTGTTTACCGTTTTATCCATGAAATGGAGAACCGTCTTCAAGACAAAGCTTATCTTCGCAAGCCTGTCGATCAAACGACGGCCGTAGCGATCGGTAAGGTGCTTCGTGCGGTCGTTGTGCTGGCTGCCGTCGTGGCCGTTATGCAGTATCTAGGATACAGCATGTCTGGTATCTTGGCCGTTGGTGGTGTTGGTGGCTTAGCAATCGGCTTTGCAGCCCAGGATTTGTTAGCCAATTTTTTCGGCGCGCTGATGATTTATATGGATCGGCCCTTCAAAATAGGCGACTGGATCAGATCGCCTGATCGTGAGATCGAAGGTACCGTAGAAAATATAGGTTGGCGTATAACGACGATTCGAACCTTCGACAAGCGGCCGCTATACGTGCCCAATAGCGTGTTCTCAAAGATTACGGTTGAGAACCCCTCACGTATGACCAACCGACGCATCTACGAAACCTTTGGTGTTCGCTATGCTGATATGAATAAGGTTGCAATGATTGTAGAAGAAGTGCGGGCGATGCTAGTCGAACACGAAGAAATCGACGCGAATCAGACGATGATTGTGAACTTGGTTAGTTTTGGCGACTCCACGGTGAACTTTTTTGTATACACTTTTACCAAAACGACCGATTGGGTGCGTTTTCACGCGATTAAACAAGACATCATGCTTAAAATATCGGCCATAATCGAAGGTCAGGGTGGTGAGTTTGCGTTTCCAACGCAAACACTTCATCTGGCCGATATAGATAAGTTGGTAAAAGAGGTTAATTAGTGGATATCCAACATTTCAATGAAGTACTAGCTGAAGCAGATCTGTTAATCAGCGAAGAGCAGATTCAAAAAGCCTTGGCGTCAATGGCTAGTCAAATAGATTCAGAGTTGGCTGATGAGTATCCGCTACTTTTGTGCGTGATGAACGGTGGCCTAATGACGTTGGGTCATATGGTTCCAAACATGAAAATACCTCACGAACAAGATTATGTGCATGCGTCACGTTATGGAGACGCTACAACTGGGGCAGAGCTAAAGTGGAAGGCTCGCCCAACCGTTAGCCTTAAAGACCGCACCGTAATTTTAGTTGATGATATTTTAGACGTTGGTACAACTCTGCTAGAGCTCAAGAAATATTGCGAAGCTGAAGGCGCTAAGTCGGTTAAAACGGCTGTTCTTGTTGATAAGCAGCACGATCGTCGTGTCGACGGAATCACCGCCGATTATGTCGGTATGCCGGTAGAAGATCGCTTTATCTTTGGTTTTGGAATGGACTACAAAGGTGCGTGGCGCAACCTGCCAGCAATCTATGCAGTGAAAGGTTTGTAAATAAATCACAACTTTTTGTTGCCATTAGCTTCCTCATTGTTAATAATACCTGTGTGCAGGTTCGCAATGCTTGCATACAGGGATGTGTCGATTGCCCATAACTCCTTCAAGTGGGTGAGCGACTTTAAAAATAATAATGAGCGAGGTTATGGGTGTTATGTCAACTCGAGAATCAGGTGTTGTTAAGTGGTTTAACAACGCAAGGGGATTTGGATTTATTCAGCGTGACGACGGTCGAGACGTGTTTGTTCACTATCGTGCCATTCGTGGTGAAGGGTACAGATCACTAAACGAAGGTCAAACTGTAGAGTACACTGCAGTTGAGGGCGATAAGGGTCTTCAAGCCGAAGACGTGATCGGCCAGTAAGAGCATCGTTTACTGATAGTAATAAAAAAACCGCAGGTTATCTGCGGTTTTTTTATGCCTGATTAAAATAGAACTATTCGCTGTTACTTTGTTTTAGCGGGGTGATTTTGGCGAGGGCAATTAGCCCTGGGCCGTCAAAATATATTATTTGGTTTAGATTTACTCGGCGAGACTGTTTTAAGGTGTTGATAGCATCTACTTGATAAAGATTTTTGTTGAGTACTGGCTGGTCAAAATTGAAGCGGTCATCTGTGGTTGTCGATAGATTGTTAGTGCCGTTAAATGTGTCAAAACCATTGGTGGTGTAACTATTTTCTTCGAGGTCTAAG
The DNA here is from genome assembly GCA_947503335.1 of uncultured Pseudomonadales bacterium. Taxonomy (GTDB): domain Bacteria; phylum Pseudomonadota; class Gammaproteobacteria; order Pseudomonadales; family CANNCY01; genus CANNCY01. The sequence continues at coordinate 616,333 of CANNCY010000001.1, forward strand.
TCGATTAATGGTTTCGGTGGTAAAACGATATTGCTGAAGCTGTGGGTAGTTGTGAATTGGCTAAACCATAGATCAATACTTAAGTGTGGATAGCTTTGTTTGAAGACCGTAACGCTGCCTTCAAGTTCGTGGTGTTTTTCGTACTCGCGGCCGCCATCAATTAATACTGACTGGCCGGTTGCTCTGCCCTGGACCGGTTGAAACCATTGCTCGTGCCATAATGGGCGATAGCCCTTTCTACGAAGCTTAGTTAAGAATTGAGTAAATTCTAGCTGTTCTTGTTGGTGCCAAAATACAACTGGTTTGATACTGTCGTCGGCTTGTTCGCTGCTTTGGGTGTCATCGTCGGTGGGTGTAAGTAGCTCTTGGTCGGTTGCTTCTTCATCACTTGTAAGTCGCAATATTTGACCAGGATAACCGAGGCCAGTTGCTTGCTGACTCATAACCTGACTGATAGAGGGGCCTGACAGAATAGCTACTTCAACTTGATAGTATTCGGTTTCGTCGGCGGCCGCTTTGCATGCGATAAGCGCTGCTAAAACGGTAAACAGTGCTATAGGTTTTTTCATTAGCGTAGTTCCTTTAGTAGCGAATCAATGTTAGAAAATAGTGACTCTGCATCACTTGAGTCTATCGTAAATCCAAGACGTGTGCCTTTGGTCATCTTAAATTTATGAGGTTGAGATTGCACAAGTGTGATCAGCTTCATTGGATCGATTTCAGTTGTTGGGTGAAACTCGATAAATCCGCCCGCCAACCCTGCGTCGATTTTCTCAATACCAAGTGACTCTGACCCTAGTTTTAACTTACTTACCTCGAATAGATTCTTGACTTGATCAGGCAGTAAGCCAAATCGGTCAATCATCTCGACATTCAGCTCTTTAAGCTCGCTTTCGCTGTTGGCGCTAGATATGCGCTTATACAAAATGAGGCGGGTATGAATATCTGGAATGTAATCGTCAGGTATCAAAGCCGGCACCTTAAGTGTTACTTCGGTGAGTGGTTTCAATGGCTCGTCGATGTTTGGCGTTTCGCCTTTTTTGATAGACTTAACCGCGCGTTCTAGCATTTCTGAATACAGCGCGAAACCAACGCCTTCAATTTGCCCAGATTGCTCGTCACCTAGTAGCTCGCCGGCACCCCTAATCTCAAGGTCGTGCGTAGCTAACGTGAAGCCTGCACCTAATTCTTGGGCAGATTCGATTGCTTCTAGTCGCTTCTCTGCATCGCCCGATAGTCGCATGTCAGGGGGGGTGAGCATATAAGCGTATGCCTGGTGATGAGAGCGACCCACTCGCCCACGTAGTTGGTGTAACTGTGCAATGCCAAATTTGTCGGCGCGATCTATCAAAATAGTATTCGCGTTGGGTATATCGATGCCTGTTTCAATAATTGTCGTAGCGACCAGTACATTAAATTTGTGATGATAAAAATCGCTCATTACCTGCTCGAGTGCGCGCTCAGACATTTGCCCGTGTCCCACGGCAACTTTCGCTTCAGGAATAAGCTCTTCTATCTTCTTTGCAGTTTGTTCAATTGTTTTTACTTCATTATGGAGGTAAAAAACTTGACCGCCACGCAGCAGCTCACGCAACACCGCTTCTTTGATGATGCCGTTATCTGACCCACGTACAAAGGTTTTAACTGACAAGCGTTTGGCTGGCGGTGTAGCTATGATTGATAGGTCGCGAATGCCGGCCATCGACATATTTAGTGTTCTTGGTATCGGTGTAGCTGTGAGAGTCAGGATGTCTAGGTTGGCTCTTAGAGCTTTGATCGTCTCTTTCTGTTTTACGCCAAATCGATGCTCTTCATCAACAATTAACAGGCCTAGTTTTTCTTGATTTAGGTTGGTGTGAAGAAGCTTGTGGGTGCCTATCAGTATGTCGACCTTGCCATCTTTCATGCGATCAATGATGTCGTTTTGTTGTTTGGCTGTTTTAAAGCGTGAGACGACTTCAATATTGACGGGCCATTGTGCGAAGCGGTCGACAAAGGATTCATAATGTTGTTGTGCAAGCAGGGTGGTGGGCACAAGCATGACTACCTGTTTTTGGTTGTGCACAGATATAAAGGCGGCTCGCATAGCCACTTCGGTTTTGCCAAAGCCAACATCTCCACACACTAAGCGATCCATAGGTTTTGGTGCAGACATGTCGCTTTCGATAGCGTCAATGCAGGCACGTTGATCTGGTGTCAGTTCAAACCTGAATGACTGCGCAAACTCAGCGTTGGCGTGTGCATCAATTGTGTGAGCGTGACCAGTTTTTGCGGCGCGTCTTGCGTAGATGTCTAGAAGTTCGGCCGCTGCATCACGAGCTTTTTCAGCCGCTTTGCGTTTCGCCTCTGACCATTGATCAGTGCCTAGTCGGTGTAGTGGGGCAAATGATTCATCACCCCCTGTATACCGACTAATCAGATTGAGCGAGGTCACGGGTACGTACAATTTTGTGTCGTCAGCGTACTCTAATGTTAAGAACTCCTGGGTGTCATCGCCAAGGCTTATGCGTTCAAGACCTCGGTAGCGCCCAATGCCGTGCTCAAGATGCACCACTGGGGCGCCAATAGATAGTTCGGTTAGGTTGCGAATGATGGTGTCGGGGTCAATGCTAGCACGGCTACGTCTGCTTGAAACCTTTGCAATTTGCCCGTGCAGAGCGGTTTCTGGAATCAGTGCAGTGTTGTTTGCCCATATGCAGCCTTCATCGAACTCGGCAACACATAGGCCAAATGGGCTGTCGTCTTCAAAGAAATCACTGACAGACTGAAATAGCGTAGGTTCGATAAACCCTTTTAGTTCTTCAATAAGAAGTTGTTGTCGGCCTTGTGATTCGGCAGTGAATAATACGCGACCTGGGTGCTCTTTAAGAAAGCTCTGTAGCCGTTGTTTGGGGTTGTCTAGGCGAATGTCGAACTTAATATCGTCTATAGGCAGGGCTTTTGCGTCATAACCGTTTCGCTCAGTGCTTGCCGATACCTTTGCTCGGGTAAATTGCTTTATGCCCTGAAATATCTCGTTTGTTCGAAGAAATAGCTTGTGGGGTGCTACAAGAGGTCGCTTTATGTCGACGCTGTAATTGTCGTAGCGATCATTGATATCTTTCCAGAGGTGTTCTGTAGCCCCTTCAAGCCCTCCTAGTTCAACAATGTGGCATTCGTCTGGAAGGTAGTCGAATAGAGAGGCTGGGTGGTCAAAGAATAGAGGTAAGTAAAACTCGATGCCTGCTGGTGCGATGCCGTCACTCACATCCTGATAAATAGGTGCTGTGCGGTGGTCAGTCGCAAAAAAGTTATACCAGTTGTTTCTAAACGCAGAGATACCATTTCTGTCTAATGGTACCTCTCTAGCTGGTAGCAGTGTGAATTGATCTTGTTTGCCTAGCGAGCGTTGGGTTTCGGGGTCAAATGAGCGAATTGAGTCAATTTCGTCATCAAATAGGTCAAGTCTAATGGGTTCTTTACTGCCCATTGGGTATAGGTCAATGAGTGAGCCTCTAAATGCAAACTCGCCATGCTCGTATACGGTGTCTACCGCGCGGTAGCCGCTTTGTTCAAGTTGCCGTCTAAATTTTGCTTCATCTATGCTACTGCCGATTTTAAAATCGAATGAATTGCCCGCTACATATTCGAGCGGAGGCAGGCGATACACTAGTGTCGAAATACTTACAACCAGAATGCCTGATTCTAAGTTGGGCAGCATGCCTAGAACCCGAAGGCGTTCAGAGGTGATGTCTTCGTGTGGTGAAAAGCTATCAAAGGGCAGTGTTTCACGGTCAGGAAAATGTAGTGCCGGGCGATCGGGCGTAAATGCATTGATCTCACGCTCTAGTCGAGCGGCGTTTGCCGAGTCGGCAGTAATCACCACAATGGGGCCTTGAGCCTGTTTACTGGCGTCGACAATCGAGCGAGCTAATGCCGCACCAGTTGTGTTAAGCCAGTAAGTACTCTCGTGTGCGTTCGATGAAAAGAAGCTATTCAAAGTAAAATCTTACGTCGGTTTTATCTGAACAGCATAGCCTAAAGCATTATCGCGTAGGTCACTAGTTGCCTGCTAAATCATCGTTTGTCAGTTTGTCATATAGAGTGCGATTGATTAAGGCAGCGTCGCCTTGCATAATTGCTCTGCGCGAACATAAAAAGCGCCGCTGGTTGTGACAGCAGCTAGACGTAAGGCAAAGACCTAACTTTTGATAAATTTTTCTACTCAAACCCACTTTGAGATAAGGCACTATGACAGACAATAGACCACACCCAGAAGATTACTTCTCTGATTGGAAAGAACGCGAAGCGCTTGCAGAGGCCATGATTCCTGCTGTAGGTAAGCTTTACCGAGAGCAAAACGTTGTTTGCTACGTTTACGGCAAGTCGCTAGTTAACCAGTCAGTGATTCAAATCATGAAGGCGCATCGCTTTGTGCGTCAGGTCGAGCACAACGAGTTATCAGAGTACGACAGCTATCCAGTGATTGAGGCGCTTTCAAAGCTAGATCTAGGTCAGTCGCATATCGATGTAGGGCGAATTGCTGCAGCGTACGCAGAATCAGATAAATCGATTGGTCTAGACCAGTTTGTAGCTGATCAGGTTGACGGTGCAATCGCAGATAAAGATGCGCCGGTCGCAGAGCCGCGCGACGTTGTATTGTACGGTTTTGGCCGCATTGGCCGACTTTTGGCTCGTCTTTTAATCGAAAAAACTGGGTCTGGTGATGTAATGCGCTTGCGCGCGATTGTTGTGCGCCGTGGCAAGGCTAAGAATGACTTAGTAAAGCGTGCTTCACTGTTGCGTCGCGATTCTATCCACGGTGGCTTTAATGGCACGATACGTGTTGATGAAGAGCGTCAGGTGTTGATCTGTAATGGTAACGAGGTGCAGATTATCTATGCCAACTCGCCATCAGATGTTAACTACAATCACTATGGTATCGATAAGGCGATTGTAATCGACAACACAGGTGTTTGGCGCGATGAGGCGGGCCTTGGTCAGCACTTGGCGTGTAAGGGTGTAGATAAGGTTATTCTTACTGCGCCAGGTAAGGGTGATCTTAAGAACGTGGTCTACGGTATCAACCATGACTCTATCGAAGAGTCAGATAAGATCGTGACTGCTGCTTCTTGTACCACAAACGCGATTGTTCCTACGCTTAAGGCGATGATGGACAAGTTCGGCGTCGTAAGTGGTCATGTTGAAACTGTTCACGCATTTACTAACGATCAGAATCTGATCGATAACTACCATTCGGCTGAGCGCCGTGGCCGTTCGGCGCCGTTGAATATGGTACTGACTGAAACGGGCGCTGCTAAGGCTGTGTCAAAGGCATTGCCAGAGCTGGAGGGTAAGTTAACAGGTAATGCGATTCGTGTTCCTACCCCGAATGTGTCGATGGCAATCTTGAACCTTACACTTGAAACCGAAACTGATCGCGAAGAGCTTAACGAATATATGCGTTATGTTGCGATGCATTCGCCATTGCGTAAGCAGATTGACTATACCGAGTCACCAGAAGTAGTGTCGTCTGACTTTGTGGGTTCTCGCCATGCGTGTATTTTTGATGCCAAGGCAACCATTGTGAACAAAAATCATGCTGTGCTTTACTGCTGGTACGATAACGAGTTTGGTTACAGCTGTCAGGTGCATCGTGTACTTGAGAAAGTTGCTGGTGTTCAGTACAAGGTTTTCCCGGCTGAATAAGCCTGTACTTGTTCTTTAGAAGAGTGGGTGGCGGCCGTAGCCACCCGTTCATGAATGCTCGTCTCTCGCTCTCCTTTCAGATTGTAAATAACAACCCTCCATATATGCCTTTCGTCTATAGAAAACGATAGGGGCAATTCGTATAATTGCCGCGGCCTTAATATATGCTCGCTTTGCGAATAAAAGGTTCGGATATTTGACTACCCTATAAAGAGTAGGCAAATAGCGAATCTAGGCGCTAAGGGCGCATGTATTAGAGGATTTTTGGTTTTTAAACAATAGTCAGTCTCAGGCAGGACGTATGATTAAAATTCGTCGAGGTATGGATTTACCGATTAGCGGTGCTCCAGACCTGTCCGTAACCGAGACTCTTACTTCAAGGTCAGTTGCCGTATTAGGTGATGACTTTGTCGGCATGAAGCCGACAATGGCCGTTGATGTAGGGGATAAGGTTAAACTCGGGCAAGAATTATTCGAAGATAAGAAAAACCCGGGTGTAAAATACACAGCCCCGGCGTCAGGTACGGTTAGCGCAATTAACCGTGGTGATCGCCGTGTATTACAGTCGGTAGTGATTGATGTTGATGGCGACGACGCTATCGATTTTGGTGCAGCGGATATAGCTTCGCTAGAGCGCCAAGCAATCGTAGATAAATTGGTAGCTTCTGGTGAGTGGGTTGCGTTGCGAACTCGCCCATACGGTAAAGTGCCAGCGATCAATTCAACCCCCGCAGCTATTTTTGTGAACGCTATGGATACTAATCCATTAGCAGCATCACCTGAGTTGGCGATTGCTGAAAGTGCTGAGTTGTTTGAAAAGGGTCTACAGGCTATCGCTAAGTTAAGCGATAAGACCTATTTGACCGTTGCTGGAGATTCAAGTCTTTCTACCTCGGTAGCTGGCGTTGAAGTAGCTAAGTTTGATGGTGTTCACCCCGCTGGTTTGCCTGGTACACACATTCACTTTTTGCACCCTGTAAATGAGTCAACCACAGTTTGGACCATTAACGCTCAAGATGTTATCGCCTTTGGTGGTTTGTTCGCTTCGGGCAAGGTGCACACTGATCGTTTAGTGTCACTTGCTGGTCCACAGGTAGAAACGCCTCGTCTTGTTAAGGTAAATCGCGGTGCAGATTTGGTTGCTTTAGCGGCTGGAAATCTAAAAGACGGTGAAACGCGAGTAATTAGCGGTTCAGTATTGAACGGCCGTATTGCAAGTGGTGCCGAAGGTTACCTAGGTCGTTATGATGTTCAGGTGTCAGCACTTAAAGAAGGTCACGAGCGCCCAATGCTTCACTTCTTTAATCCTGGTGCAAATCGTCACTCTGAGCTGAACATTTACCTAAGTAAGTTCAACAAGTCTAAGAAGTTTGACTTTACCACCAATACCAATGGTGGCGAGCGTGGCATGGTGCCATCGGGTTCTTACGAGCGCGTAATGCCTCAAGATTACTTGCCAACTCAGTTGCTACGCGCAATCTTGGTAGGTGATACCGATATGGCACAGAAGCTAGGTGCTTTAGAGCTAGTTGAAGAAGATCTAGCGCTTTGTACCTATGTTTGCCCAGCTAAATATGAGTATGGTTCGATCTTGCGTGACAACCTTACCCGCATCGAAATTGAGGGCTGATTAAGATGAGCTTACGTCAAAAAATTGACCGTGATATCGCGCCTCACTTTTTGAAGGGCGGTAAGTGGGAGAAGTACTACCCACTATATGAAATGTTCGATACTTTTTTGTATCAACCAAACGAGTTAACTCGCCACAATACGCACGTACGTGAAGGTGTTGACCTTAAGCGTATGATGATTACCGTATGGATGTGTGCGTTCCCTGCAATGTTTATGGGTATGTACAACCTTGGTCTTCAGGCAAACACTGCGATTGCTGCAGGTATGGCTGCGCCTTCAGATTGGCACGGTGCTCTTATTGCTCTGCTAGCGGGTCATAACCCAGCATCAATCTGGGACAACCTGATCTACGGTGCGGCATATTTCTTACCGATCTACATTACAACTTTTGCTGTGGGTATCGCGTGGGAAATTTTATTCGCTGTAAAGCGTGGCCACGAAGTAAACGAAGGTTTCTTCGTAACCTCGATTCTTTTTGCTCTAACCTTGCCACCCGATATTCCGCTAATCTTTGTAGCACTAGGTATCTCGTTTGGTGTGGTAATCGGTAAAGAAGTATTCGGTGGTACTGGTAAGAACTTCTTGAACCCAGCCCTAACTGGCCGTGCGTTCTTGTTCTTCGCATACCCATCGTATATCTCGGGTGATGCAGTATGGACTGCGGTAGACGGCTACACTGGTGCAACTGCACTTTCTGTAGGTGTAGCAGGTGGTGTTGAAGCGATTCAGCAAACCTGGAGCTGGTCAGATGCCTTTATCGGCTTTATCCCTGGTTCTATTGGTGAAGTATCAACCCTAGCGATCTTGATCGGTGGTGGTGCACTGCTATTCACTAAGATTGCTTCATGGCGCATTGTTGCTGGTATCGCAGTAGGCACGTTCATTATGTCTGGTCTGTTCAACCTAATTGGTTCAGATACTAACCAGATGGTAGCTATGCCTTGGCACTGGCACTGGGTACTTGGTGGCCTAGCCTTTGGTGCGTTCTTCATGGCAACTGACCCAGTATCTGCATCTATGACCAACACTGGAAAGTGGGTATACGGTATCTTGATCGGCCTAATGGTTATTTTGATTCGTGTAGCTAACCCTGGTTACCCAGAAGGTATGATGCTAGCAATTCTATTAGCGAACCTGTTCGCTCCATTAATTGACCACTTTGTAGTGGAGTCAAACATCAAACGGAGGCTTTCACGTGTCAAATAATCAAGACACCATTGGTCGTACGCTTGGCGTTACTATCGCGCTCTGTTTTGTGTGCGCGGTTATCGTAGCGACTGCAGCTGTATCGTTGCGTCCACTACAGCAAGCCAACGTTGTTGACGACATGAACCGCAACATTCTTCAAGCGGCAGGCATCTTTGATGAGTCGCGCTCTATTCGTGAGCAGTTTGAAGAGAGTGTTGAAGCAAAAGTAATCGATCTACGCACTGGTAAGTACGTAGACATGGACCCAGCGACCTACAATCAGCGTGCAGCGTCTAAGGATGCTGAGATGTCTGAAGTGCTAGCTGATGACCCTGCAGGTATTAAGCGTCAAGAATATTTCTCGCTTGTATATCTAGTGAGCAAAGACGGCAGCCTAGATAAGGTTATTCTACCTGTTCGTGGCTATGGTCTTTGGTCTACGCTTTACGGCTTTATCGCATTAGAATCTGATCTGAACACTGTAGCAGGTCTTGGTTTTTACGAGCACGGCGAAACGCCTGGGCTTGGTGGTGAAGTAGATAACCCGCGCTGGAAGGCTCTATGGCCTGGTAAACAAGTACGCAACGGTGATGAACTCGCCCTTACCGTACTTAAGGGTAAAGCTGAGCCTGGTCCTAAGCAGCAATATCAGGTTGATGGCCTATCAGGCGCTACCTTGACCACCGCTGGTATCGATCGTTTCGTACGTTTCTGGTTGGGCGAGCGTGGTTTCGCTACTTACCTAGAAAACCTTAAGAATGGAGAGGCGTAGTCGTGGACGTTAAAAAGACTCTTTTTGAACCGGTTGTAACAAACAACCCAATCGCACTTCAGATTCTTGGTATCTGTTCGGCACTTGCTGTAACCACTAGCCTTCAGGTTAGTTTGGTAATGTGTGTGGCGTTGACTGCAGTAGCGGCGTTCTCGAACCTATTCGTTTCGATGATCCGTAACTTCATTCCTAACAGCATTCGAATCATCGTGCAGATGACGATCATCGCATCGCTGGTAATCGTTGTTGACCAGATCCTTAAAGCATACGCTTACGAAACATCTAAGCAGCTTTCTGTATTTGTTGGTCTGATCATTACTAACTGTATTGTGATGGGGCGTGCAGAAGCCTTCGCGATGAAGAACAAGCCTTGGCCTTCGTTTGTTGACGGTATCGGTAACGGTCTAGGTTACTCGGTAATCCTAATCGCCGTAGCAGTAGTGCGTGAGCTATTTGGTGCAGGCACCCTAATGGGCTACGAGATTCTTCAAACGGTTAACAACGGTGGCTGGTATGTGCCAAACGGCATGATGCTAATCGCACCTAGCTCGTTCATCGTTATCGGTCTTTTGATCTGGGCAATTCGTATTTACGATCCGCAACAGGTTGAAGAGCCAGAATTTAAGATTGCACCTAACTCTAAGATGAAGGAGGCTCACTAATGGATCTTTTAAGTATCTTTATTCGCGCCATCTTCGTAGAGAACATGGCCCTAGGTTTCTTCCTAGGTATGTGTACGTTCATTGCGATCTCTAAAAAGATTGACGCAGCGCTGGGTCTTGGTATCGCAGTAGTTGTGGTATTGGGCATCACCGTACCGGTTAACAACTTGCTTTATAACTACCTATTGGCTCCAGGTGCACTAGCATGGACAGGGGTAGAGGGTTCAGAAAACTGGGACCTCAGCTTCTTGGGCTACCTAAGCTACATCGGTGTAATTGCAGCAATCGTTCAGATCATGGAAATGTTCTTAGATAAGTTCGTTCCAGCGCTATACAACGCACTAGGTGTGTTCTTACCATTGATCACAGTGAACTGTGCAATCTTGGGCGCAAGCTTGTTGATGGTTCAGCGTGAGCTTGGCTTTAGTGAGTCAGTTGTATTTGGTCTAGGTTCAGGTGTTGGTTGGGCGCTTGCGATTACTGCCCTTGCTGGTATTCGTGAAAAACTTAAGTACAGCGACATTCCTCCAGGTCTTCGCGGTCTTGGTATCACCTTTATCACTGTTGGCCTAATGTCTCTAGGCTTCATGTCGTTCGGCGGCATGAGCGTTTAAGCCAAGAGGAGTGAGATAACGTTATGGATTTTCAAATCATTTTGGGTGTATTGATGTTCACCCTGATCGTTGTGGCACTGGTACTCGTTATTTTGAGTGCCCGCGCTAAGCTTGTTAACTCGGGCGACGTGACGATTACAATCAACGACGAGAAAGAGCTGACGGTTCCGGCCGGTGGTAAGCTACTGCAAACCCTTGCAGCAGCTGATCTTTTCTTGCCATCAGCCTGTGGTGGCGGTGGCTCGTGTGCGCAGTGTTCTTGTGTAGTGACCGAAGGTGGTGGCGAGATGCTTCCTACTGAAGCTGCGCACTTCACTAAGCGCGAAGCGGGCGAAGGCTGGCGTCTAAGCTGTCAGGTGCCTGTTAAGCAGAGCATGAAGGTTCAAGTACCTGAAGAGGTATTTGGTGTTAAGCAATGGGAGTGTGAAGTTGAGTCTAACCCGAACGTTGCTACCTTCATTAAAGAGCTTACGCTTAAGCTGCCTGAAGGCGAAAACGTTGACTTTAGAGCTGGTGGTTACGTTCAGTTAGAGTGTCCTCCACACGAGGTGCACTACAAAGACTTCGATATTCAAGAAGAATATCGTGGCGACTGGGAGCGTTTTGGTTTCTTCGGTGTATCATCGAAGTGTACTGAAACGACTATCCGTGCATACTCAATGGCGAACTACCCTGAAGAGAAGGGCATTGTTAAGTTCAACATTCGTTGTGCAACTCCACCACCAAACAACCTATCGATTCCTGCGGGCATCATGTCTTCTTGGGTGTTCAACCTAAAAGAAGGCGATAAGGTTACCGTATACGGCCCATTCGGTGAGTTCTTCGCTAAAGAAACTGACAATGAAATGGTATTTATCGGTGGTGGTGCAGGTATGGCTCCTATGCGTTCGCATATCTTCGATCAGCTTAAGCGTCTAAACAGTAAGCGTAAGATTAGCTTCTGGTACGGTGCTCGTTCAATGCGTGAAGCGTTCTACGGCGAAGAGTACGATATGCTAGCCGAAGAAAACGACAACTTTGAATGGCATCTAGCCCTGTCTGATCCTCAGCCTGAAGATAACTGGACAGGCCTAACTGGTTTCATTCACAACGTATTGTACGAACAGTATCTAAAAGACCATAAAGCGCCTGAAGACTGTGAGTACTACATGTGTGGGCCTCCGATGATGAACGCAGCTGTTATCAAGATGCTTGAAGATCTTGGTGTAGAGCGTGACAACATCTTCTTGGATGACTTTGGTGGCTAATGCTAACTAGTCGTTCAATAGTAACAGGGCTCTTTGTAGCCCTGTTCTGCGTTTTAGCGGGCTGTAATCAGCAGTCAGTTTCTAGTCACACGTACTCGGGTAAGACCATGGGTACAACCTGGTCGGTTAAGACTGTCGGCGAATGCGTTGTAACTCAAGACCAATTAGAGCAGCGGCTGATCGACGTAAATCAGGTTGCGTCAACCTATATCGCTGATTCAGAACTATCTGTACTGAATCGCAATGCCGCTGCTGGGCAAACGATATCTATTTCTTCGGCTCTATCGGCGATTATCGAGGAGTCGTTATACGTATTCGACGTATCGGATGGGGCGTTCGATGTGACAGTGGGCCGATTGGTTAGGCTTTGGGGATTTGGCCCCGACTTTCGTTCTAAGCCGCCAAGTAAAGAAGATACTGATGCGGCATTGCTAAATGTCGGTTCAGCCGCCATTAACGTACAGCCAACAGCGATAACCTACACGTCTGCGCGAGAGATTGATTTATCAGCGATCGCCAAAGGGTGGGGGGTAGATCAGTTGGGCGAGTTGTTAGAGAGTCACGGCTGTGTTAATTACCTCGCAGAGATAGGTGGTGAATTGCTCGCCAAAGGTACTAATGATCGAGGCGAATTTTGGGCGATTGCGGTTGAAAAGCCACAGCGCCAAGGGCAGCAAGCGATACAAATTTTGCAGCTCGACAATAAAGCAGTTGCTACGTCGGGAGATTACCGCAACTTTTATGAGTACGAAGGTAAGCGATACTCGCATACAATAGACCCCAGTACGGGTATGCCAGTAACTCATTCGTTAGCGTCTGTCACGGTGGTTGCCAATGACGCTACGAGCGCTGACGGCTTTGCAACGGCCCTTAATGTGATGGGTGTCGAGCGCGGTATGCCTGTTGCCAAAGCCGAAGGCTTGGCTGTGATGTTTATAGAATATGAAGGTGATGACCTAAAGGTCACCACCAACGCGGCTTTCAAGGCCCTAATGAGGTAAGTAAGATGACCATGTTTTTTGTAGTATTGATCGCTTTTTTGGTAATCGTCGCCGCGATGTCAGTGGGGGTTATATTCGCTAATAAGCCCATTAAAGGCAGCTGCGGTGGGCTACAATCGCTAGGGCTTAAAGACGGCTGCGAAATTTGTGGTGGTAACGACGAAGAGTGCGAAAAAGAACAGCTTCGCCAAGCTGCCGTACAAAACGACACGCTTGGCTATGACGCTACTAAGAGCAAGTAATAATAAGATCAAAGATTAGGAAATTTGTATGACTACGCATCGTTTTGATGTCATCGTAATCGGATCAGGCCCTGCTGGTGAAGCAACGGCTATGCACGCTGTTAAGAGTGGAAAGCGTGTAGCAATGATTGAAACCCAGCCTATGGTAGGCGGTAACTGTACACACAAAGGCACGATTCCTTCAAAGGCGCTACGTTACCAAGTGCGTAAGATCATGCAGTTTAATAAAAATGCATTGTTTAGAGATATTGCAGAGCCACGCGTTTTTGAATTCTCTAAGGTAATGGATACTGTTAATACAGTTATTGAGAAAGAAGTAAAAACCCGCAGCGAGATTTATGCTCGTAATCGTGTTCAAGTGTTTTTTGGCGATGCTACGTTTGTAGACAGCCACAGCGTGCGTGTAACAGACGCAGATGGCGCCGTAGATGTGCTCACTGGTCGTAAATTCATGATTGCAACGGGTTCTCGCCCTTATAGACCGCCATTTGTCGATTTTAATCATAGTCGCGTTTTTGACAGTGATACGATTTTAAAGTTAAAGGATACACCTCGCTCACTAATCATTTATGGAGCCGGTGTTATCGGTTGTGAGTATGCATCTATCTTTTCTGGCTTGGGCGTAAAGGTCGACCTAATTGATACCCGAGATCGTCTGCTATCTTTCTTAGACGACGAAATCTCTGGCGCACTTAGCTATCACTTGCGCGAGTATGGTGTATTGGTACGCCACAATGAAGAGTGCGAGAAAGTGCATACCTACGATGACCATATCGTTATGGAAATGGCGTCGGGCAAGCGAGTTCGTGCAGATATGTTGTTATGGTGTAATGGGCGTTCTGGTAACACCGACGAAATGGGGTTAGACGCGGTAGGTTTAGAGCCAAACCATCGTGGTCAGCTAGAGGTTGCATCGACCTACCAAACAGCCGTTGATCACATCTATGCTGCTGGTGATGTCATTGGTTGGCCGTCGCTTGCCGGGGCTGCCTATGACCAAGGGCGCAGCGCAGCTGCACACATGTGCGGGGTTTCAGAACCGCACCATGTAACCGACGTGGCGACTGGAATCTATACAATTCCTGAAATTAGTTCGGTGGGTAAGACCGAGCGTGAATTGACCGATGCGCGTGTTCCGTACGAAGTGGGGCGTGCAATGTTTAAGAATATTTCACGCGCCCATATTACGGGCGATACTGCGGGTATGCTTAAGATTCTGTTCCATAGTGAAACGCTAGAAGTGTTGGGTGTTCACTGCTTTGGTGCAGAAGCGTCAGAGATTATTCATATCGGCCAGGCGATTATGAACCAACCTTCAGGTAACAACACGCTGAAGTATTTCTTAGATACAACCTTTAACTACCCGACAATGGCAGAAGCCTATCGTAAAGCCGCTCTAGACGGTATTAACCGAGTTAGTCGCTAGGTAGTTCTACATCGTCACTGATGATATTGCTCGCGCCCCAGCTTAACAGTTGGTCGGCGCGGGCTTTGTCGTTTACTGTCCAAATAGATACTTTCATATTTTTTGACTTAGCGGCACTGATTATCTCTTCAGTAGCCATAGTGTTGCTTGGTAGTACCCATTGCGCGTCAAGTTCGTCTGCACGCGTAAACATCATCGCGCTGCAGTTTTCTTCAAGTACACCTAGGCAAAGGTCGCTGTTGATATGCTTTGCACGCCTAAGCACGCCTTGATCAAAGCTCGTTACGATGATATTCGAGAGGGTGGCAGTTAGCTCAAACAGTATGGTGAGAAGCTGAGATCGATATGGTTCTTTAATGGGTTTGATTTCGAGTTGAACTTGTTCAAAGTTTTGTAACCAGGGTAAAGCGTCGACCAAACGAACAAGACTTTGATCAGTTTCTAATAGCAGTGCGTACGAGCTATCTAGTACTCGCTTGCCACATAAGTATTCGTCATGGGTAAGCACGATCTGACGATCAGCTGTAAGGCGCAAGTCTGTTTCAATGCCTAGTATTTGCGCGTCAATTGCCGCCTCGAATGCAGCTTTGGTGTTTTGCGTTGCTTGTACTTGGCAGCCTCTGTGGCCAACAAGCGTTGATCGGGTCAGTTGCATATCTAGCTCTCACGTTGCTCAGTCATCTAGTATATACTGCGCTGATGATAAATAAGCTGCCAATATATATTGGTCTGCGTTACGCAGGCGTTCAACAAGTAAAGGGTTTTGCCGCCGTTATTTCATATGTAGCGATGATTGCTATGGCGATTGGTGTGCTCTCATTGATTACTGTGATGTCAGTCATGAACGGTTTCCGTGGCGAATTTAGAGACCGACTCTTAGAGGCAGTGCCACATATAGCTGTTCAGTCATCGAGCGATAGGCTCGCTAATGAATTAGAGCAGATTCAAGCTGTGCCACAAACCCTTGCCGCTGCGCCTTATGTTGATGGTGCGGTCATGATTCGCCATAGAGGTCATAATTCTGGAGCAATGTTAGTCGGTGTTGATCTGCAAGCAGAAGCGAAGGTTGCAACCGACAATATGTTGGCTTCGCTAGCTGCTCTATCGAGTCATCGCTTTGGCGTAGTTGTGGGTGATGGTGTTGCTAGAATGCTGGGTATTAGAGAAGGCGATACCATTACGTTGCTGCTGCCTCAATTGACAGTTACTCCAGCTGGGGTGTTTCCGCGTACTAAGCGGGTACCCGTGGTTGGTATATTTAGCGTTGGTGCTCAGATAGATGCGACTCATATTTATATGAGTTTTAAGTCTGCTCAGCGTTTATTGGGCCGTTCCGTTGATCCTAAGGTTAGAGTTAGCGTGGCCGATGTCGAATCAGTGGCAAAGCTTGCCCCGTTATATAGCCAGTCATCAGATAGTCAGACAGTTACCTGGCGTGAACAGTATCGCGAGCTATTTGACGCGATGGCGATGGAAAAGCTAGTGGTAGGTGTGATGCTCACTGCAATCATTCTTGTAGCTGCTTTTAATATTACTAGTTTGTTAGCCATGGGAGTGGCCCAAAAGCGTGGCAGTATCGCTGTGCTGAGAATGATGGGCGCTTCGTCATCGGTTATTCAACGGGTATTTTTGATTCAAGGCGTGGTCATTGGCGTGATCGGTATTCTCATCGGCCTCGCTATTGGAATACCGTTGTCGTTGTACATCGGTGACATTGTTAGCGTGTTTGAGCGTTTGCTAGGCGCCGAACTGTTCGCGGCTGACTTGTATTATGTAAGTCAACTGCCTAGCGTTTTGCAGTTTCAAGATGTAGCTACTGTTATAGTATTTTCGTTTTTAGTGTCGCTTTTAGCTGCGTGGATACCAGCAAAACGTGCGGCCAAGATAGCACCTGCCGAGGCTTTAAGATATGAGTGATGTGGTTTTGTCAGTAAAGGGCGTTACTAAAAGTTATGTCGACGGAGACAGTTTTATAGAGGTGCTCAAGGGTGTAAGTCTCAACGTTAAGATGGGCGAGTCTATCGCTATAATTGGCAAGTCTGGCGCAGGCAAGTCGACGTTACTCAATTTGTTAGGTGGTCTCGATCGCGCCGACAAGGGGGCGGTAGAGATCAAAGGTACTGATTTGGCAGGCGCTAGTGAAGACGCCTTAAACGGCCTACGTAATAGTGCATTGGGTTTTGTCTATCAGTTTCACCATCTTTTGCCAGAATTCACAGCACTAGAAAACGTCATGATGCCGCTTCGTATTTCGGGGCAGACGAAAAACGATGCAAAGAACACCGCCCTCGAGATGTTAGAAAAGGTCGGATTAAAACAGCGGGCTGATCATCGCCCTAATGCGTTGTCTGGCGGTGAGCGTCAGCGAGTAGCGATCGCTCGAGCATTGGTTAATGAACCCGCATGTGTATTGATGGATGAGCCAACCGGTAACCTGGATGAAGTTACCGCGCTCGAAATTCAAGCTTTGATGTCAGAACTAAGCAGCTCTCTAGGTACAGCGTTTGTGGTTGTAACCCATAGTAAACAATTAGCAAGTTCTATGGATCGAGCAGTCGAATTGTCTCAAGGTGTATTAGCAGATGTTTAATAAGCCTTATTTCAAAATAGGCACTACTTATACCTTTGCTAGAAACAAGCATTCAATGGTTAGCTATTTGTCTCGTATTTCGATGGCGGGCCTTATTCTCTCGGTAGCGATTCTTATCGTTGTAAAATCTGTTATGAACGGGTTTGACTACGAATTAAGAACTCGAATATTGGGTGTCGTTCCTCAGGCGATTGTTGAGGGCGACATGAGTGATCGTGGTTGGGCTCATTATCGCGACCAATTGAATGGTTATTCGTTTGTAAAGGGTGCAGCCCCGTTTATTCAGGTAGACGCGATGGCCCGCCACGGTAACCGAGCGCTACCTATGATGCTCAAAGGAGTATCAATTGAGCATGAGCCAAAGGTGTCGCGTATCGAAGAGTACATTGACAGCTCTTTGTCAGAGTTGCTCGATAGTGACGATAGCGCAATGAATGCACTTGTTGGCCGTCAGTTGGCGGTAAAGATGGGATTGACCATTGGTCAATCCTTCGTAGCTTTAGTGCCTTCAGAGAACAGAGGCGCTGACATGCTCGTTTTAAGGTATGTTGGCGCACTTGATACTGCAACACAGCTAGACCAGCTATTGGTCGTTACTGACATCGATGCATTGCAGCGACGCTTGCCATCAGCGCACGTACGATCTGTTCAGTTAAGTTTTGATGACATATTTATGGCACGGTCATATCTATATCATCTTCAAGTTCGTTTGCCGTCGGGTTTTTATGGTCGCACATGGCAGTCGACCCATGGCAATCTTTATCAGGCAGTGCAAACTTCACGCTCACTCATTAATTTATTGCTTTCGTTCATCATCTTTATCGCTGCATTTAATGTGATCTCCACATTAGTTTTAATTGTGTTGGATAAGCGCCAAGACATCGCGATATTACGCACTATGGGTGCCAGTAAGCGTGGCATTTTAGCAACCTATTTAGTTCAGGGGGCCAGTATTGGCGCTATAGGCGCGGGAGTAGGGGCAGTGTTGGGGTCGTTGTTGGCTTTATTTTTAGCACCGATGGTTGCATATTTAGAGCAGCTATTTGATTTCAAGTTATTAGATTCGGCAATCTATCCGGTCAGTTTTGTGCCTATAGATTGGCGATGGTTAGATGTACTTGAAGTGTCTGCATTGGCCGTCTTTGCGTCGCTAATTGCAGCGGTATATCCGGCGTATCGCGCTTCGTCTACTGATGCAGCTACTAACTTGCGCCACGATTGATCAGACTCAGTCTTCTTTATTTTCGCGCGATGATTGTCGTTTGTTCCACGCTCTAATTACATGAAGCCGCCAGAACACTCTAACGAAAAAATAACCTAAGGTTGCGAAGAAAATGCCGGCGACAGTGCAGCCAGCTATGAGTGGCCAAAAGATGTGATGCAGTTGTTCGACAAACACAGTTGGCCCAGCTGACCAATCAATAATTACTTCGGGTGCGCCTACGATGAGTACTCCTAAACGATAGCAGCCATAGTAGATGGGTGGCATAGTTAGCGGATTGCTAATCCATACTAGCGCTACTGACACAGGTAGGTTGCATCTAAGTACGATAGCTGCGGCTGCAGCGATGATCATTTGGCCAAGCGTAGGCATGAATGCCACTAAGATCCCAACAAAAAACGCGGTTGAGACGCTACGACGATTGAGGTGCCATAAATTAGGGTTATGTAAAAGATCACCCAGCATGCCCAATGACTGATAGTTTTTTAAGTCGTGGGGTTTAGGAATCCATTTTTTTATATAACGCTTTGCCACCAACTACTGCCAAACTCTTTTACGTTGTGATATCGCGAGTAGTGTAGGCGATATCGAATCTTAGTGCTACCTGTTCAGTATAGGCCCATTTCTAGCGCGGTATAAAAGCCCTCGCTAAGTAACTGTGCCTGTTCAGTTGCCTTTATTCTGTTGTTTGTTAGGCGGTCGCTACTAATGCTTTGGCTCCAATGGTCACTTAGGCGCCCCTTGAAGATAACCGGCTCTACGATCATCTTAAAGCCTACAGCTTTACATAGTTTTTCGAGCTGAATCGCCGTGTTTTGCCCGTCTGTAGAGGCTGCTACCCAGAATGCACAGGGTAGGGCTAGTTTTTGCCCACTCCACTCATAATAGTTACGATCAAAGACAGATTTCATCGCCCCGCTCATCGATCCAAAGTTTTCAGGTGTCGCAAAAATAATGCCGTCAGCGGAGGAGAGTGTGTCTGCGCGACACTGATCGGCAGTTACTACCTCAAAATAAGCACCAATGGATGTGAGGTGATCGCTCATTTTATCGACGGCAAATTGTGTATTGCCTGATTGGCTGTGATAGCAAATAACCAATTTAGGAGAGTGGGTAGGCATGGTATTGGCGCTGCTCATGTTGTGGGTGCTAGGAGCCGTTGCTGGCTTGTTACTGCCTAATTATATTGAGCCTCAACCGTTGATGCTACTGTGCCTAGTTCTACGATATATGCTAGGCGCTCGTTGGTATGGTAGCGTTGCGACAGCGGTCTTATCATATTCTGTAATGGTGTCTGCGCTTACAGGTTATATTCAGACATACGCTGGCGAAATAACGCAGTCACACAAGCCTTTGAAACTGTGTGATCTGTCTAGCCCTCGTCAGTCTCAGTTTGGCTATCGGTATCAAGCGCGCCGGTGCACTACTGGCGCTCTGCTTCGAATATATAGTCAAACGCCTATCGTCGAATCTGTGGTAACGGCGCGCATAAAGCCGAACGTTCCACTAAGAAATTCATTACTTGAGTATTCCTGGGCTAGGGCAGTTACAGCGGGAGTGGTGGCGACGGCTTCTGTGGTGCTAGATTTACCTCAAAATTCTCGGGTAGTACCCGCTCATTCTCGAGAGACCTACAGTACAACCGACCATTCATTGCGCTTGACTGCCCTGATTAAGGCCTTGGTTTATGCAGATAGCAGTCAGGTAAGCGAGTTGGATTGGCAGCGGCTTCGTGCCTCTGGCACCATCCATTTGTTTGTCGTTAGTGGCCTACATCTATCGACATTATTTTACATTTTGAATCTGATCGTGCAGCGTACGCTTACGTTCACGAGCCTTTCTTTAGTTAAACAGCAGGCTATTTCGATCACCATTATCCTTAGTGTTACCCTTAGCTATTTGGTGGTCGTTGACTGGGGGTTGGCTGCGTCTCGAGCCGCACTGATGTCGTTGGCATTGCTTATGTTTAAGCAGATGCACGTTCGTGCGTGGCGTTATCTCGGGCTACTCTCGTTTGTAACTTTGTGGGTTGTTGTAGCACCCCTCGACCTCATGAAACCGACAATGTGGCTGTCTGTTGTTGCAGTGTTTATTCTTTTAGCAGGGGCTACACGCTTTAGTTTCTTTCATTTAATACTGTCTCAAACATTTTTGACTTTGTCTTCTGGCAGTATCCTTGGGCAAGGTTTTAGTTGGCCCACAGTGTTATGTAATCTTGTTGCAATACCGGTTACTTCCCTTTTGGTTCTCCCTATAGGTTTGGTGTCTGTCTTGATGGGGCTACAAGGCCAATCTCTCGAATTAGCTCATCTAGCGGTACAGCTTTTAATGAATTGGGCAGACTGGTGCACGGCGATGAGTGCGCGGTTTGTACATGTAGATCAAGCTCAGTTAATTGCTTTGGTAAGCGCTACGCTTTTATATCTTGCATCAATACGATGGGCTTCTATGTGTATTGCTGTGGGATTGTTGTTACCGTTTAGCAAATCACCAAGCGTATCGCTGACTCAAATAGATGTTGGTCAAGGAAGCGCTTATCTCATTTCAATAGATAAGCAGCAATTCTTGCTAGATGCTGGAAAAGGGCGTGATACCTCGGGGCCAGGGCTCTATGCTGTGTTACCCACGCTAATCAATAGAAGAGGCTCGTTCGATTCTGTCGTTAGCTTTGCAAGCCATAAAGACTTTGATCATGCCGGTGGTTTTACTGCTGTTCAACGAGGGTTATTCGATGCAGGTATCAAGCATACGCATATTCTGAGCTGCCCATTTAATAGTCGCTGGGCTGTAGATCAGTTGATGTTCTCTTGGGTTAGCGAGTATGCCGATGGTATGTCTAACGATGGTTCTTGTGTGCTTCAGCTAGAAAGTGAACAGGTAGTAGGCTGGTTGACCGGTGATATAGAACGCCATGGTGAGCATCATTTGGTTAGAGCGCGACCAAGAGGGTTAGATTTTATAAGCGTGCCTCACCACGGTTCTAGTACTAGTTCAACGAAGGTTTTTCTAAAGACTGTACAGCCAAGCCTAGCGCTGCTCTCAAGAGGTGCGACTAACGGCTATAATCATCCAAATGCGAATGTTATAAGTCGTTATTATGAACTGGGTGCTCGACTTATCGATTCAGGAGAAATAGGTGCAATCACCTGTGATCTGCGTGCTCCGCATTCTCGATGTGGGATAAGTGAACAAAATCTCACAACTTGGTGGCAACGTAGCTTGAATCGTTTAGGCGTGAGATATAAAGTGAACGCATTATAAGTATTTAATCTCATTAGGTTTTCGCATGTTTGATATCTTGCTTGCTGGCGGTTGGTTGATGGTTCCGCTGCTGATCTGTTCTGTTGCTGTTATTGGCATATCCTTTGATCGTTATACAACGCTGATTGCTACTAAGGTCGCACCAACCGGTTTGTTGGCCGATACATGGGATGCACTGCAAAATGGCAAGCTTGATACGTCTGCTATTCACAAGTTGAAGTCTGAAAGCCCTTTGGGAGCAATATTCGCCGCGGGTCTTAATAGTTCACGCCAGGGGCGTGAAGTTATGAGAGATAGCATGGAGTCACAGGCAAGCCACGAAATACATCAACTTGAAAAGTATATGGCACCACTACATATGATTGGTCAGGTAGCACCCCTATTAGGCCTACTGGGCACTGTTATAGGTATGATTAACGTGTTTACAGTGATGGTTGCTCAGGGTGCTGGTAACGCTGAGGTTTTGGCAGGCGGTATATCACAAGCGCTTGTAACAACTGCAGCAGGACTTATTGTGGCAATACCTGCGATGCTACTTCATCGCTACTTTCAGCGTCGCCTAGAGTACATAGTTGTTCGAATGGAGCGCGATTCAGCGACCTTGGTCGACGCAGTACACTCTGCTAGAAAGGTTAGTGTTAAATGAAGTTTGACCGAGCCCAGGCTAACGCTACCGAAGGGGTAAATCTAACACCGCTAATTGACGTTGTTTTTTTACTGCTAATCTTCTTTATGGTTAGCACTACCTTTACAAAAGAGACGAGGCTTGAACTAGACCTGCCTAAAGCTGAACAGGGAGCGGCAGCACAGGCCCACCCATTTGAGATAGTGCTAGATAGCAATGGGCGTGTTCGACTAGGTGATCAGCGCTTTGACATTGATGAGCGAGTTAAGATTATGAGCGCATTGGGCGAGCTTAAAGAGCAGCACCCAAAAACACCTTTGGTCTTAGTAGCCGACGCAAACACGCCCCATCAGTCAGTGATTACGATTATGGATATTGCAGGTAAGGCTGGTATATCACAGCTTTCTTTGGCGACGGTACCGATAGACAGTGAGTAAGATTTCTGACTGGCTCAATAAACGATGGTATAGCTCGCCTCGCGAGCTTTGGTTGTTGTGGCCGTTAGAACTGTTCTATAAAGCAGTCGCACGTTATCAAAGGCAACGTTTAACTAGCCATGCCCCAGGTGTTGATGTCAAAGTAGTTATCGTTGGGAATATCTCGGTAGGCGGTACCGGTAAAACACCGACAATGATTGCCCTGGTTCGGCAGCTGACTGAGCGAGGTTTACGTGTCGGTGTTGTGTCTAGGGGCTATGGGCGCGACACAAAGGGTGTAATCAGTGTTAGTAGCGATCATACAGCATCGCAGGTTGGTGATGAGCCATTGCTTATTAAGCTCAACACTAATGTTCCGGTAGTGGTAGGCGAAGATCGTGTTGCCGCTGTTCGAAAACTGACCTCCCTATATCACCCCGACATAGTGCTATCAGATGATGGTTTGCAGCATTATCGCTTGCGTCGAGACTTTGAGATCGTTGTGATTGATTCGGCAAGAGGCACAGGCAATGGCCATTGTTTACCCCTAGGCCCGTTGCGCGAGTCTGCTCAGCGATTAAAAGAAGTAGATGCTATCGTTGTAAATGGTAGTGGCGAATTGATAGATCGAGGGGCTACCTCACATCAACTTTGTTTAAACCCGCAACTACCGCGCCAGATATTTAACGATCAGATACTTAGTGCCGGCCAGTCAGTGCATGCTGTAGCGGGTATTGGCAATCCCCAACGTTTTTTTGACACGCTTAGGCAACTAGGTTTTGATGTCGAATCACATGCTTTTGCTGACCACCACCTTTTTACGTCTGATGATTTTGTGGGAATGTCAGATAAACCTATTGTAATGACCTCGAAAGATGCGGTTAAATGCGCGAAATTTAACGACTTCGACCTGTACGAGGTTACACTTCAGCCCGAGGTAAGTAAGTCGTTAATCGATCAGATAGTAAACGTGGTGCAAAATGACCGACACTAACTACATCGTGGTGATTCCTGCTCGTTATGGATCTACCAGATTCGAGGGTAAGCCTCTGGCCTTGATTCAGGGTGTTCCAATGTTGCAACGCGTTTGGCAGCAAGCGCAAAAAAGCTCAGCTTCACGTGTTGTGGTCGCTACTGATGACCAACGAATTTTTGATTGTGCACGCGAATTTGGCGCAGAAGTAGTCATGACACGCGATGATCACGTATCTGGCACTGACCGATTGGCAGAGGTCGCTGACAAGCTAGACTTCGCTGATGATGCAGTGATCGTTAATGTTCAAGGAGATGAACCACTAATTCCTGGTAGCGTTGTAGAGCAGGTGGCAGCAAATTTACAAACCTATAAACAGGCAGCAATGGCCACCTTATGCGAGCCGATAGAGTCGATAGACGATGTTCACAATTCAAATGTCGTAAAAGTGGTCGCCAATGACATCGGTTTCGCACAGTATTTTTCTCGAGCATCTATTCCCGTAAATCGAAGCGACAAGAGTGAATTGAGCCCTGCGGGTGTTTGGCGCCATATCGGAGTATATGCTTATCGAGCACGAACGCTTCGAGAGTTCGTGAAGCGCGGCCCGCATCCAATTGAATTAAGTGAATCACTCGAGCAGTTAAGAGTGATGATGTGGGGTGGGTTGATCCATATAGAGCCTGCCGTCGAAGCGGTGCCAGGTGGTGTCGATACTCCTGAAGATCTAGAGCGTCTGAATAGAGAGTTATCCAATGACTAAAGTATTGTTTGTTTGCCTTGGTAACATCTGTCGCTCACCAACAGCTGATGCGGTTTTTTCAGGCCTAGCTAAGCAGCTTGGTCGCGAAGATATCCAGGTTGATTCTTGTGGCACAGGCGATTGGCACATAGGCTATCCACCTGACCAACGAGCTGCTGAAGAAGCTAAGAAGCGTGGCTACGATATGAGTCATCTGCGTGCGCGACAGTTTAAAGCAGATGATTTAGATGCCTTCGACTACGTCTTTGCAATGGATAGCAAAAATTTAGCAGATATGAATGTAGGTCAGAATCATTCTGCTCAAGTGGGTCTTTTCTTAGAGATGTTTGATGGCCCTGGGGGTGATGTGCCAGACCCTTATTATGAAGGCGGTTTTGATCATGTGTTTGACTTAATCGAGGCACAATCTAAACGGATACTGTCTAATATATGAGTGTCCAGTTAACCGAAAGCTTTTCGGTGCCCAACACATTGGGGTGCCCTTCAACCGCAAGTTTGGGGGGGCGTGCAACTAACCGTGAACAGCTATTGTCGCTTATAAATCAGTCTTTAGATTTAGGAGTTAAGCCGCTGATTGTTGGTCAAGGGTCTAATATTCTTGCTGACAAACAGGTGCAGGGTGTTGTCATTGTTGCAGAGGGTGGAGATATTTCTTTTGACGGAACATCGGTTGTTGCTGACGCCGGTGTTGCTTGGCAAAAAATCGTAGACGCTTC
This sequence comes from uncultured Pseudomonadales bacterium, assembly GCA_947503335.1. Taxonomy (GTDB): domain Bacteria; phylum Pseudomonadota; class Gammaproteobacteria; order Pseudomonadales; family CANNCY01; genus CANNCY01. Next base: position 641,371 of record CANNCY010000001.1, read on the forward strand.
AATCGGGCGTGGTCTGCGGGGCTTAGAAAATTTAACCGCTATTCCAGGTACTGTTGGCGCGTCGCCCATTCAAAATATTGGTGCCTATGGTGTCGAGGTAGCAGAATTTATTACTCAGGTGTCTTTCTACGATTTTGATGAGCGCCGTGTCATTTCGCTTACAAATGACGACTGTCAATTTGGTTATCGCGATAGTATTTTCAAAAGGGCGTTGGCCGGAAAGGGCGCAATCATTTCTGTCAGTTATCAGTTAAGCATCGAACGCCCATTCACTATTGATTACGGCCCGCTAGCTGCGTTGGCAAGTGATACTTTGTCTGCTGCCGAGTTGGCAGGGCATATCGAAGACATTAGGTGGTCAAAATTGCCTCGCCCCAGTGCATTGCCAAATGCCGGCAGCTTTTTCAAGAATCCAATCGTTGACAATAGTCTGTTAGAGCTAAATGATGATTTAGGTATCGACTTGGGGCCAAAGTTTGAGTTAGAAAACGGCTTAATCAAGCTGTCAGCGGGCTGGCTAATCGATCAGCTAGGTTATCGAGGGCGATTTGTCGGTGCTTGCAAAATGTATGATAATCATGCACTTGTGCTAACTAATCCTGATTGTGCATCGCTGAGCTCGGTGTTGGCGCTGGCCGACGATATAGTATCGAATGTTAAGTTACGTTATGGAGTGACGTTAGAAGTAGAGCCTAGGAGGCTTCATTAATGATCAAAACCATATTAGTCGATGATCATGAATTAATACGATCGGGTATTGAGGCTTTATTTGCAGCAAGTGCCGATATAGATTTAATCGCTAGCTTTGCCAGTTTGGATGAAGCACTACCTACATTAGCTAGTTGCGACATACTTGTAGTTGATGCAATGCTTGGCGAGACCGATGCGATTGTACAGTTGTTGGGCGATAGTGAGCCTTGGATTACCCCAGATAAGATAGTAGTTGTAACGGGGCAGGGTGATGGTCAGTACATTTTTGGCATCGACCAAATGAATGTTGCTGGTTTGGTATCTAAAGCGTCTGATCCAAGTCAGCTGGTGGACGCGGTTAAGTCAGCTGCAGAAAAGAAGGCTTATCGCTGCCCAGAAATCGAGCGAATTCTCGAGTCAAACGGTGATCAAGACTCGCCCTTATTAGTTGCCCTTTCAGAATTGAGCCAGCGTGAACGTCAAATAGTTGACCGAAGTGCTGCTGGTCAGCGACCTACCGATATCGCCGAAGACCTTGGGTTGTCGGTCAAGACGATTAACACCTACAGGTATAGGGCATATCAAAAGCTCGGATGTAAGAATGACGTAGAATTAGCCCGAATGTTTGTCGAGGCTGGAGTCATTAGTGGCAGCGTTTGATCATCAGAGTTTTCTAAATAATCTTTCTAATCGCCCTGGCGTTTACCAAATGCACGACGCCAAGGGTGATATCCTTTATGTCGGTAAAGCACGCAATCTTAAAAAACGACTATCTAGCTACTTTAGAAATCATCTAGATAGCGTCAAAACAGCAGCGCTAGTGTCAAAGATTGCCGATGTACAGGTGACGGTGGTGGCTTCAGACACTGAGGCTTTGTTACTTGAATATTCGTTAATTAGAGAGCAAAAGCCGCCGTATAATGTTTTACTTAAAGATGATAAGTCGTTCCCTTACATCTATATTTCGACAGATCAAGAATACCCTAGGATAAGTTTTCATAGAGGCGCTCGTCGCGGTAAAGGGCGATACATAGGGCCATTTCCTAATAGTTACTCGGTGCGCGAATCCTTAACTTTGTTGCAAAAAACGTTTCAGGTACGCCAGTGCGAAGACAGTTATTTTCAAAATCGTTCACGACCTTGTTTGCAATATCAAATTAAGCGCTGTTCAGGGCCCTGTACGCAAGAAATAAGTAAACAAGACTATGAGCGTGACGTAGATCGAAGCATTCGTTTACTCCAGGGTAAGGGCGAGCAACTTACTAGAGAGTTAACGAATGAGATGGAGTCGTGCTCGGCCGTGCTAAATTTTGAGCGTGCCGCCGATCTCCGCGATCAGATAGGTCACCTTCGCAATCTACAAAAGAATCAATATATTGAGGGTGGTAAGGGCGATGTAGATTTGTTTGTTGTTCGAAGCAAAGGGTCGCTATGCTGCTTGCAAATGCTGTTTGTTCGCGAAGGGCGAGTACTGGGTTCGAGAAACTGGTTTCAACGGCGATTGATCGAGCAGAACGATGAGCAATTTGAAGAGTTGATCGTTCAGTATTATCTGTCGCAAGAGGCGCATACGTTGCCTAAAGAGATTGTTATCGAAAAATCCTTTGAAGGACTAGATAGCCTAGAAGCGCTGTTAAGTGAGCGCCGAGGCAGCGCAGTTACGGTTAAGACTAGTGTGCGTGGATACCGAAAACAATGGCTCGATATGGCGGTAGATTCAGCAGAACAGAATCTAAGGGCTAAGGTAGATTCGAACGACCGTTATACTCAGAGATTGCAAGAGTTAAGCGAGGTACTACAAGAAGACTCAATGATTAAGCGCATTGAGTGTTTTGATATTAGCCATAGTAGCGGCGAAGCAACGGTGGCGTCTTGTGTAGTTTTTGACGAGTCTGGTGCCAGTAAAGCCGATTACAGGCGGTTCAATATTGAGGGGGTGACTGCCGGAGATGACTTTGCGGCGATGGCTCAGGCTGTTAAGCGCCGATATACGGCGATACTAAACGGTGAGATTGCACGGCCTGATCTATTGCTAATTGACGGTGGCAAGGGGCAGCTATCTATGGTTCGTGAAGTTTTTGACGAGCTTCAGCTGTCTGGTTTGCGCGTGATAGGTGTTGCTAAGGGGGTTACCAGAAAGGCTGGCTTCGAAACGCTGTTTGAACTTGATGGTTCAGCCATTGCAGATTTACCAAGCCATTCACCCGCGTTGCACCTGATTCAGCAGGTTCGCGACGAGGCACATCGTTTTGCTGTTACGGGGCATAAACAAAAGCGTGACAAGGCTAGACGATCGTCGTCACTAGAGCATATCGATGGCGTGGGTCCCAAGCGTAGAAAGGCGTTACTGCAACACTTTGGTGGTATTGATAAAGTTAAAAAGGCGTCGGTTGAAGACTTAGCAAAGGTCGATGGCATTTCAAAGCAGATAGCGCAAGTCATTTTCGACAGGTTTCACTAGTTGCCTTTTCAGCATTAGTGCATAGAATAGGGCATTAATCCTAGGCGAGTATCTATGAACATCCCCAATACATTAACCTTTATTCGTGTTGCACTGGTGCCTTTGTTTGTGGTGGTGTTCTTGCTTCCATACCATTGGAGCTATGCAGCATCGGCAGTTATTTTTGGTGTGGCTGCGATTACTGACGCGCTCGATGGCTATCTAGCACGCAAACTTAATCAGACAACCAAGTTAGGCGCATTCTTAGACCCAGTTGCTGATAAGCTGATGGTGGCGACAGCCCTAGTTTTTTTAGTGTTTAGATACAATGACCACGCATTTTTTGCTGTAGCAGCGTCGGTGATTATTGGCCGCGAAATAGTCATTTCAGCCCTTAGAGAGTGGATGGCTGAATTAGGTGCTCGTGCTTCGGTTGCGGTGTCGAATATTGGCAAGATTAAAACGATTATGCAGATTGCAGCGATTATCGTATTACTGTTGATCTCACCTAAGTCACCTGATTGGTTACTAGCGATAGGGTACGCACTGATGATCTTTGCTGCTGTGTTAACACTTTGGTCTGCAGTGGTTTATTTGCGTGCTGCGTGGCCAGCATTAAAAGAAAAGTCTTAATTGTAAAAAGTACGCAAGTGACTGAAATTAAAGATAAAGGCTTGACCTTGAGAGCGTATTCAATAGAATAGGCGCTCCTTAAGCGGGAATAGCTCAGTTGGTAGAGCGCAACCTTGCCAAGGTTGAGGTCGCCGGTTCGAACCCGGTTTCCCGCTCCAAGTTTAAGGCTCGATGGCAGAGTGGTGATGCAAACGACTGCAACTCGTTGTACAGCGGTTCGATTCCGCTTCGAGCCTCCATATTAAAAAAAACCAGCGTTATAGCTGGTTTTTTTTTGCCTTTAGATTGGTTGTTCGGGCGCCTTCATTTTGATGATTGGTATGCCCTGTAAGCCCGTCTCTAGCCAATTGTTAGGCAGAAGCCCTAGCTGTTCACAAAGGGGCATAAAATCTATTTGGTTATTCGTGTTGGCCAGGCGGCCGTCTTTGATGCTAAAGAATACACTGCCTACAGTTGATACCTTGGTTCCTGTGGTCGACGTGCCTTCAATAGTATAATAGGCAGCAGCTGAATCATGTTGTTCAACAAAGTCTACGATAGAGAATTTAATGTTGTTTATAAGCTGGCTAGCTTGATAGCGAAAGTACTTAAATTCGTCTGCATTGTAGGCCTTATTTAGGCGTAGCCCTGCGGTTTCAGCTGAAAAGTCCATAAGGTCATCGATGGCATCGATATTGTTATCATGCCAAACCCTTTCAAACCAAATCTCTAACAATTGCCGGTAGTTGCTGCTCATACTCGTGAGCTCCCTCTCCGTGTTGTTATCGTTTCCGTATCAACTATATAGTAAGCGCAAGATAAATGTGAACTGGATCACAGAAAAAATTTCGAGTCATGTAAAAAAACGCCCTGCATGAGGCAGGGCGTTCGTAAGCGGTTATACCAGCTTGGTTTAGCCGTATACGGGGATCTGATAGCGGAGGCTTTTCACTGAGAGCATAAATGCTTCGCGCTTTAGTTTCATCTGCTTGCGGGCGTGTTCGATCTCATTTGCTAGCTCGATGCGGCGAGCAGAGGCTTTTTCAAGCAGTTTTGATTCGGCCTTTAACTGTTCGAAGCGTTGAACCGCATCAAGCCATTCGCCTTTTAGCTGCTCTACCTTATGTTCTAGTTGCTCGATTAATGGTGAGCGCGGTTGGCCAACGACGTTTGCAAGTTTTCGCTTTGCAATGATCTCGGCTTCTTGTTGTTTACTCGCACGGCGCAGGCCTTTGACTAAGCCAAGCGACTTTAAGCCAAGAATAACATAGCGGGTAGGGTCTAGTAGCCAGCCGCTAACGCCAAAGCCGTTGCGATAGTCGGTTGGAAAGTCATGGTGATCGCCGTGGTGGTTACCCTCACCAAGAGGCCCCATCCATACATAGTTGTTGACTGCAGAGCTGCGTAGACCTTTGGTGAAGCCCCACATGTGGGTAATCGAGTTGACTGTCCATGTGTTGTGCTGAGCCAGTACCATGCCGATTAATGAGGCGCCAAGCAGTGCGAACATACCTACAAAGCCGTCTAAGTAAAAACCTATACCCATAGGAAGCAAGAAGATCCAAAAGATCATTAATGGAAGGTAGAACTTGTCTTGCCATACGATCACGGGATGATTTTTAGCTTTATATGCTCGCTCATATTCAACACTGTCAGGATGGTCGAAGAAATAGGTGACGATGTGTGACCAAAGAAGGTTGCGTGTACCGTCGTGGAACCATGTAGCGCTGTATGGGTCGAGATGATGCTTGCCATGTCGATCAACACCGTGGTGAATAACATGATTCGCAGCCCATTTTCTAACGCTTGCTTGTACGGCTAATACCTGGCCGAATAGGCAGAAAAATAGGTGCACCGGATAGCTCACGTGTTTAGCTGCGCTGTGAGCAATGAGGCGGTGTGTGTAAACAGTAGTCGACAGCGAGCCGATTAGTGCATGTGTAAGCGCCCATGCTAGAGCAATGTAACCCCATCCTGTATCAGCCACTGCCATCCAGATGGCGGCACTTAGTGCTAGTAGGTGAGTTATAACGATAAAAGGTACGTTGACCCAGTCAATCTTAAAACCGTGCGAGAACAGCTCTCGAAAGGTTTTATACAGGGGTTTGGGGTTGGCCATATATTACTACTTATATGATTAAATCAGGTGTATACAATAGCAGTTTTTAGGGGCTAAGCGAAGCGTTAGCCCCCGAAAAGCTTAGAGTGCATCTAGCATCTTGTAATAGGCCATACCCATTGCCATGCCGGCGCGCCCAATAACTCGCCCACCTGGCCAAGGCATGTGCTTTACTTTGGCGAAAACATCATGTCGACTAGCTTGACCGTCGATAGCTTCGGCAGTGATTCTGGCAGTCATGTGGGTAGGTGCAACACCATGACCAGAATACGCCTGAATGTAATAGATGTTGTCTTCTAGGCGGCCTAGTTGGGGTAGTCGGTTAATGCCGATACCCATGTTGCCAGACCAGCCATAGTCGATGCGCTTGCCAGTAAGCTCTGGGAATACCTTGATCATACGCTTGTAGATCGTTCCCTCTAGGTCTTTAGGTTCAAGGCCTGTGTAGTTAGCTAGCCCACCAAAAAGCATTCGGCCGTCTTCGCTTAATCGAAAGTAATCCAGTGCGGTATTGGGGTCACAAACCGCTAAGTCGGCCGGCATTAGTTTGGTCGCAAGCTCGCCTAGTGGTTCAGTTGCTACTACACAACTTGTTGCAGGCAAAATGTATTTTGCCAACTTGGGTACAAGCTTACCCATATGGGCGTTGCCTGCGGTGACTACAAACTTTGCTTTTACACGGCCTTGGTCGGTATGAACTGTCACGGTGTCACCTTTCTCGATCTTAGTCACGCGTGACTGCTCAAAGATTTGAGCGCCAAGACTTTCGGCAGCACGGGCCTCGCCAATGCATAGTTTGAGAGGGTTAAGGTGGCCGTAACCTGTCGTGTTGATAAGTGCCCCTAGATACGAGTCTGAATTAACATAGCTAGATTGCATTTCTTGTTTATCAACCATATTGAGTTGATGTTTGTAGCCGTGTTTTTCACGCCATTCGATCTCTTCTTCAAAGGCCTTAAGGTGGCGAGGCTTGATGGCGACATCTGCATAGCCCCATTTAAGGTCGCAGTCGATCTCATACTTAGCAACGCGCTCTCGAATGATTTCTACACACTCGACACCCATTTCATACAGTGATCTTACGCCTTCTTCGCCAATCCATTTGCGAAAACGTTCGTGAGAATGGCCGATGCCGCCGATGATTTGGCCGCCGTTGCGGCCAGAGGCGCCCCAACCGATTCGATTTTGCTCAATTAATACAACTTTGTAGCCGCGCTCGGCAAGCTCAAGCGCTGTATTTGTGCCGGTAAAGCCGCCCCCGATTACACATACATCAGCATGCACTTCGCCCGTTAGTGCTGCGTAGTTGGTTGGTTGTTTAACTGAAGCAGCATAGTAGCTACCGGTGTGTTCTGTGGTTTCTTTAGATGAACGTAGTCCGAACATATTTATGCCTTAATACAAACAAGATTATTGTTAGGCTAATGAGCCCTTATTGAGCGCACCTAGCCTTAATGACAGGCGTGCTGGTGCTTTGCGACTGCTTAACGCGAAGGGTCGGGTTCGTCACCGCTGCTAATATCTTGCCAAGCGGCAGGGGTGCAGCTGAAGTGTTCCCAAGAAATGAAAAATTGGTCTAAATTCATGCTGGTATGCTATCAAGAGATGGTAGCTTGGGCAACCGAACCTGTAGGTCAAGATTCAGTTGCCCTGATTGAAATCAATTACCAGGTAACAGGTAGTTGCGTTTGTGGGTTAAAGGTTTCGCCCATGTTGGCTTTGCGTGCTTTATTGATCTCTTCAGTGCTGATGTAGTTACTAGGCGTAAGCTCTAACACATCGATCCCTCGAAAGATTTCAGTGCCATAGATAAAGCCGTTGTACCAGTACGCTGACCAATATCCACCGGCTAATAGTTTGTCTGCGTGAACAGGCCCGCGATCGAAATAGCCAATTTCTTTGGGGTTAGCTGAATCGGTAAAATCGATAATAGACAACCCCCCTTGATACCAAGCCTGCACCATAATGTCGCGCCCAGGTATCGGGATAAGCGAGCCATTGTGAGCAACGCAATTTTCTGTTTCGCCTTGTGCAGCCGGCAGTTTGTAGTGGCTACGATACTCTAACTTGCCATCTACAATGTCGTAGATAGCGTTAGCACCCCAGTTTTTAGGGTCAGAGGCTCGGCAACGTGGTTGTACGCCGCCACCCCATTCGTCGGTGAAAACAACCTTGGTGCCGTCGTTGTTGAATGTGGCCGAGTGCCAATACTCGAACCCTTTGTCAGATACTTCGTCGAGGCGCTTTGGATTAAGCGGGTCGGTAATATCAAAGATGATACCGTTGCCTGAACAGGCACCAGCAGCAATATTTTTTGAAGGGAATACGGTAATGTCGTGGCATTGATCTGTGCGATAGGTTTCTTGAGTGTCGTCACCATGATCGCCGCCGCGCCATAGGCCTGCCATAACGCCGGTTTTTTCGTCAGCAAATACTTTTGGGCTAGCCACAATTTTTGCTTTGTGCGGCGCTTTAACAGGAATCTCGATCACGTCGATTCTAAATAGGGCAGTGCGCTGATCGCCAGCCACGTCACCAATACAGCCGGCGAGCTCTTTTTCGTCGCGCACGCCTGCGATACCCGAGTTATATAGTAAGATAGAGTCTTCATCGCTCTTCACAATAGAGTGAGTATGCGATCCGCGGCAGGTCTGTACAGCGCCTACCTGTTTAGGGCGAGTTAAGTCGCTTACATCAAAGATGCGTACGCCCATAAAGCGTTCTGAGCTTACGTCTTCTGATATTCCCTGCAAGCCGCAGTCTAAGCGCGCACGCTCTTCTTCGACAGACATGATCAAGAGGTCACCCACGATCGAGACATCGCCTTGCCCGCCGGGACAAACGGTCGAGCTGATAAGAGATGGCTTGCCATCATCGGCTAAGCGATAAATATTGAACCCGTGATAGTTGCCTGCCACCATAATGTCATCTTTAAATGCCATGTCAGTGTTTGAGAATGACAGAAGCGGGTAGCGCTCTTCGATATCTTCGTCGCTAGAGTCCATTTGCTCAAGTGCATTATTCGGGTCATAGAAACCAGCCGGTTTGTTTGTTAGGCCGATGTGTTTTAGGTTTTTAATGGCCTCACCAGCGTCTAGGTAGCCAGCTGATAGTTTGGTACGAGGGTCGTCAGAAAGATTGTCTAGCATGACCGCCATACGTTCTATTTCTGTTTCTTGATCATTTACAACATCGGTTGTGAATGTGTAAAGAACAGGGTCAAAGGCGGTGCCAGGCATGTTGTGTAGATGTTCTACCATATGGATTGCGCCGCGATGATGCGCAATCATCAACGTCAAAAATAGGCGATCAAAATCAGTACCTTTGCTTTTTGAAAGCACATCAAGGTCTGATTTTGAAGCCATGCCCTGCATGCCGTGGTGAGCGTGCTTGCTAGCTTTGCTAGACTCGTTTCTATCAAGAAGCCATTCGGTCATGAATTTCATTTCATCACTTTGTGATGCTTCAATGCGTGTAGCAATGTCTAATAGGTCTTGATTGTTGGTGCGGCTTCGTACCATCTCGGCCATGATAACCGCCTGATGATGGTGCACAATCATGCCTTGCATAAAGGTGACATCGTGGGGCGAGTAGCTTGTATTGGCTAGTTTAGTGGCCTTTTTCGCGCTTATTATATTCGAGTCTTCGCCTGGGGCACCGGGGTGAACGATTGGGGCTTGGTCGGCGTATGCTGAAGAGGTAATCGCCAAGGCAATTGCCGACGATAAATAGCGGATTGAACGCATTGAATGGTACTCTGATATTGTTATGTTGAGCCATCGTACCAAGGTTCATTTCGGTTCGCTACATTCTTGCTGGCGCAGATACCTGTGGTAAGGTTCAAACAAAGTTGAAGTGTGTTTTGAAGGAAAAATAATGAAACTGTATACCTATCCGTCGGCGCCCAGCCCAAAGCGAGTGCACCTAGTTCTGAGAGAAAAGGGCGTAGAAATAGAGCAGCACCATATTGATATGATGCAAGGCGAGCACTTTAGTGACGAGTATCGTTCAATCAATCCTAGAATGACCGTGCCTGCATTGCAGTTAGACAGCGGAGTACTACTTACAGAGGTTGTCGCAATCTGTGCATATCTTGACGAGGTCTACCCTCAAAAGCCGTTGTACGGCGATACAGCTGAGCAGCGTGCCATGGTTAAACAGTGGGACAACCGCGTGGCTTTCGAAGGACTGACAGCTTTTGCTGAGGTGCTTCGCAACCGCAGTGAGGCTTTTAAAGGGCGTGCATTACCAGGTGCTTTAAACGTTGAGCAGATTCCTGAATTAGTGCAGCGTGGTTGGCAGCGCTTAGAGGCTTTTTACTCGGTGTTAAATGATCAACTATCTGACTTTGATCATGTTGCAGGAGACGATTTTAGTATTGCTGATATTTCTGCTTACGTGTTGGTGTCAACAGGGCGCTGGATTAAATTTGCCATAAAGCCTGAGTGGCCGCACCTCGAAGAATGGTTTACACGAATGGATGCCAGATTTACCGACGAAGCATAGTCTTCATCGTTGTGTTCATATCAAGTATTCAAAGTTGGTAGTGGTATTGAATGAAGTCGTTTTTGTAAACGGTGGCCTTTGCATTCTTCAGAGGGTGGGGCTGCGCAAGTTCACCAAATAGTCGTATGCCTTTACCTAGAATGATAGGTACTACGGTTATGTTTAGTGTTGATAAGCGGTTCATTGCGATCAGTTGAGTAATCAGTGAACCGCCGTCAACGTAGATATGCTTATGGCCTGCTTGTTCTAGCATCGCAAGGGTATCATTAAGGCTGTTGTTCGAAATGTTTACTTTGTGAGGTAGGTTTGCGGGCGATTGTTGTAGGGTGTTACTCATAACCCAGATCGGTGTGGAGCCATAGGGCCATTGCTCTGGCGTAAGATTCATCGCTGCAATAACGTCGACGGTTTTTCGGCCCATTAACAGACAGTCTACCGACGCCATGAAGTCGGCAAAGCCTAGATCGCCACCATCTTCAACTCCGTTGCCTGCTGTATGTAGCCAGTCTACGTTGCCATCCTCTGTGGCGATGAACCCGTCGAGGCTGGTTGCAATAAAGGCGGAGCATTGCATAGGCTGTTCTCTAAATTGAGTGGTTGAGCAGTGGTTGAGCAGTGGTTGAGCATTTAAGTGTAGCTTACCACTAGATTCTTACTTACTTATTAGGGTCGCCCCACAGCGTCATAGTAATGCTGGCGACACATCGACTGGTAGCGGTCGTTGCCACCGACAGCGATCTTTGCGCCTTCGCGAACGACGTTTCCACTTTCATCCATTCGTACAATCATGGTCGCTTTCTTGCCACAGTGACAAATTGTTTTGATCTCTTTTAGTTTGTCGGCAATAGCTAGTAGGCGCTCTGAGCCACTAAACAACTCGCCCTGAAAATCGGTGCGAATACCGAAGCAAAGCACAGGTATCTTTAGTTCATCTACCACTCTAGCAAGCTGGTCGACCTGTTCTTTCTTTAAGAACTGTGCTTCGTCTAGCAGGATGCAGCTGATGTCTAAAGACTGGTGCATCTTGTTCACTGTTTCGAACATGTCAGTATGGTCATCAAATAGATTCGCATTTGCCGAGATGCCGATACGTGAGCTTATTTCACCGACTTTGGTACGGTCGTCAATTGCGGCTGTAAAAAGAACGGGTGTTAGCCCGCGTTCTTTATAGTTGTGCGCCGACTGAAGCAACGTGGTCGATTTGCCAGCGTTCATTGATGAGTAATAGAAGTAAAGCTGAGCCATGATCTGAAAATGATTGTGTCGTTGTTATAGTAATATTATGCCGCAAATAGTTCGGCTCTAGAAGTGCTCTTCGATCCAGGGCGTTGCGTTGGTGTCGGCTTTGACATAGAGCGGGTGTTTGGGTTCGCCCGAACTGTTCAATTCAAGGATATGCAATCGGCCAATCTTTTTCTTTATCAGCGTAGAGCGCTGCATGAATGAGCCGTGGTTGCCCCATGCAGCCACAATTATTTCGGCTTGGTCAGCCAATTTTTTAAGGTTTGAGTCATTTCGGGGGCCAATTGGATTTGCCGCAAGCTTCATGCGTTGAGGGTCGGTGGCGCGATAGGCAAAAAGGTTGCCCATCATAACGCCGCCGTAGCCCCAGGATTTTGCAAAGTTGACGCAGCGCCGTAGTGTTGGGTCGTCAAACTTCGCGTCGGCTGTAGAGGGGTTTAAGCCTATAAAAAGTACCTTTGGCAGACTGTTGTTCCAGGTGCGCGTTAGGGCATAGCGGTATTGCTTGCAGCCTGAGATGATTGCTGATTTCTGCATACTTTATAAGGTGGGTGACTGGGTGAGTATGTCGGTGGTGCCGGTAAGCGAATTACCCGTCTTGCGAACAATCAGCGTATCGGTAGTGTATAGGCTGTTGCCAACGTAAAGCTTTACGTTGCCGTTGTAGTTGGCATTTTGGTCGTCTAATTGCTCTACATGATCGGCGGCAATGCTGTACAGAGTTTTGGGCGGAATGGTTAGAGTGACGCTGCCTCTAAAATGGGCTCGATTAAGTGCGATATTATGTGACACGCTATCGGCGGTAACAGAGATGCTTGGAGTGCTTGCGATGCAGTTATTAACTGAGCCGGTCAATAGAAGGGTCGCCAGCAATAAGTGTCGTTTGATCATGGTTTAGTTGACGACCTATTAACATTATTAGATCAGGAGATTGTATCAAAAAGAACAAACCCCGCACATGGCGGGGTTTGTAAGGTTAAGCGAGTAGAGAGTGCTATTTAGCGGTCTTCTACTTTTACAAAATCGCGCTTGGTTTCGCCTGTGTATAGCTGGCGAGGACGGCCGATCTTGTACGGGCCGCTCATCATTTCGTGCCAGTGAGCGATCCAACCAGGTGTACGACCAGTAGCGAAGATCACGGTAAACATTTCTACAGGGATACCGATCGCTTTTAGGATGATGCCGCTGTAGAAGTCAACGTTAGGGTATAGTTTCTTCTCAATGAAGTACTCATCTTGAAGAGCGATCTCTTCAAGGCGTTTCGCAATAGCAAGCTGCTCATCGTTCTCGATACCTAATTCGGCAAGTACTTGATCACAGGTTTCTTTCATTACCTTGGCACGAGGGTCAAAGTTTTTGTAAACGCGGTGGCCAAAGCCCATTAGGCGGAATGGGTCATTCTTGTCTTTAGCACGAGCAACGAATTCGTCGATTCGATCAACTGAGCCAATTTCGTTTAGCATGTTCAGAACGGCTTCGTTGGCGCCGCCGTGGGCAGGGCCCCACAAAGCTGCAATACCTGATGCAATACAAGCAAATGGATTTGCGCCTGATGAGCCAGATAGGCGAACAGTCGAGGTAGAAGCGTTCTGCTCGTGGTCAGCATGAAGAATAAAGATTTTATCCATCGCTTTAGCAAGTACAGGGTTTACCTTGTAGTCTTCACAGGGCGTTGCAAACATCATGTACAAGAAATTTTCGCTGTAACTTAGGTCGTTGCGAGGGTACATGAACGGCTGGCCAATGGCGTGCTTGTATGCCATTGCTGCAAGAGTAGGCATCTTTGCAATTAGGCGGTGTGCCGAGATCTTGCGATGGGTTTCGTTCGAGATGTCTAGCGAGTCGTGATAGAACGCAGAAAGGGCGCCTACAACACTGCACAGAATCGCCATTGGGTGCGCGTCATGCTGAAAGCCCTTGAAGAACTGCATGATGCCTTCGTTCACCATAGTGTGGTTGGTGATGATGTGCTCGAATTCTGCTTTCTCTTCTGCGTTCGGTAGCTCACCGTTCATAAGTAAAAAGCAGGTTTCTAAGAAGCTAGCTTCGTTCGCTAGTTGTTCGATAGGGTAGCCGCGATGTAATAGTACACCATTCGCACCATCAATGTAGGTGATTTTAGATTCGCAAGAGGCGGTCGAAACAAAGCCAGGGTCGTACGTGAATAGGCCGTTTGCGGTTAGGCTGCGAACGTCAACTACGTCTGGGCCGGTCGATCCTTCGAAAACGTCTAGTTCAATCGGGTTGTCTAGTCCGTCTACAGTAAGGTGTGCCTTTTTTTGGGTCATCTTTAGCTCCAAGCAAATCTTTAAACTCGCACTAGTGATCATATAATCGCTAGTTGTTCGGGTCGCAACTATAAGGTCGCGGCCGTAATTGTCAATCTTTTTCGCTTAATTACAGATATAGGTAGTATTTATATGTCTTATTGCCAGTATTACGATTTTGCAACATCGTAATTATAGCACTTTATGCTAGTTGTCGCCCTTGATGTCAGGTCAAGTGTAGGGTTGATACGGGTCTACAGGTTTGAGCTAAACTTATGGGGAGTTTGGTGATCCTGTGTTCTAGCTAAGCGCACTCATTGTAAATAGGGCGTTTGGCTCATATAATGCGGTCGCCTCAATTTTAGGGGCTCGCCAAGATATCTAAAATTATGGTCTTGGTAGGTCATGTTAACGCGTTAAATAGGTATAAACTGTGAAAGATCAGCGCCCTGTTAATCTTGATATCGGAACAATGAAGCTTCCGATTACTGCATACGTTTCAATTCTTCACCGTGTTTCAGGCATCGCTCTTTTTGGTGCTGTTGCAGTGTTGTTATGGATTCTTGATGCATCCCTGTCTTCTAAAGAAAGCTTTGCGGCACTTCAAGAGTGTCTTCAGGCTTCGTGGGTTAAGGCTATTGTTTGGTTAGTGGTAGCAGCCCTTGCATATCACACAGTGATGGGCATCCGTCACATGATTATGGATTTTGGTGTTGGCGAGTCGCTTGAAGGCGGTCGTCGTGGAGCTACAATCGCCCTTGTATTGGCTATCGCAGCAATCGCTGCAGCAGGAGTATGGTTGCTATGATTACTAATGTTACAAGCTTTGGTCGTTCAGGATTGTATGATTGGTTGATTCAGCGCGTTTCTGGCGTAATTCTGGCTGCTTATACGTTTTTTATGGTCGCGTATCTTCTTTGCAATGATGTGACCTTCGAGTCTTGGTCTGCTCTGCACGCCATGCTGCCAATGAAGATCTTTAATATGCTGGCGGTGATTGCGCTAGGTGCGCATGCTTGGATTGGTCTATGGTGCGTAGTAACTGACTACGTTACAACCCGCATGATGGGTGCAAAGGCAACAATGATTCGTGTTGCGGTTCAAATGCTTTCTGGTCTTGTGATGTTGGTATACATCATTTGGGCAATCGATATTTTCTGGGGTGTTAAATAATGACTATGCGTACTATCTCGTTTGACGGTGTGATCGTTGGTGGCGGTGGCGCAGGCATGCGTGCAGCTCTTCAGCTTGCCCAGTCAGGCTATAAAACCGCTGTTATTTCTAAGGTTTTTCCAACGCGTTCTCATACGGTATCGGCGCAAGGTGGTATCACCTGTGCAATTGCTAGTGCAGATCCTAACGATGACTGGCGCTGGCATATGTACGACACCGTTAAAGGTTCAGATTATATTGGTGATCAAGACGCCATTGAGTACATGTGCTCTGTGGGTCCAGAGGCTGTTTTCGAATTAGATCACATGGGTATGCCATTCTCGCGTACTGAAGAAGGGCGAATTTACCAACGTCCATTTGGTGGTCAGTCAAAAGATTTTGGTAAGGGCGGTCAGGCTGCTCGTACCTGTGCTGCAGCTGACCGTACAGGTCATGCATTGTTGCACACGCTTTATCAAGCGAACATTAAGAATAACACGACATTCTTTAATGAATGGTACGCAGTTGACTTGGTTAAAAACCAAGATGGCGCGGTAGTAGGTGTTATTGCGATCTGCATGGAGACTGGCGAGACCGTTTATATCAAGTCAAAGGCGACTGTGTTGGCAACTGGCGGTGCAGGTCGTATCTATGCTTCAACGACTAATGCTCACATCAATACTGGTGACGGTATCGGTATGGCGATTCGTGCCGGTTTCCCGATGCAGGATATGGAGATGTGGCAGTTCCACCCAACAGGTATTGCAGGTGCAGGTGTGCTTGTAACTGAAGGTTGTCGCGGTGAGGGTGGTTATCTTGTAAATAAAGATGGCGAGCGCTTCATGGAGCGTTACGCGCCTAACGCTAAAGATCTTGCTGGTCGTGACGTGGTTGCGCGCTCGATGGTTCTTGAGATTCTTGAGGGTCGTGGCTGTGGTGAAAACGGCGACCATGTGTACCTCAAGCTTGATCACCTTGGTGAAGAAGTACTTGAAAGTCGTCTACCGGGTATCTGTGAATTGTCGCGTACCTTTGCGCACGCTGACCCAGTTAAAGAGCCGGTGCCAGTTGTGCCAACTTGTCACTACATGATGG
Organism: uncultured Pseudomonadales bacterium; assembly: GCA_947503335.1. Classification (GTDB taxonomy): domain Bacteria; phylum Pseudomonadota; class Gammaproteobacteria; order Pseudomonadales; family CANNCY01; genus CANNCY01. The sequence goes on from CANNCY010000001.1 coordinate 657,494, forward strand.
GTGGTGTGCCTACCAATGTTAATGGGCAGGCGTTGACGGTAGATGATCAGGGTAACGACAAAGTTATCGATGGTCTCTATGCATGTGGCGAGGTCGCCTGTGTGTCTGTTCATGGTGCTAACCGTCTAGGTGGCAACTCGCTGCTAGATTTGGTTGTGTTTGGTCGCGCTGCAGGTCTATATATCGAGAAGGCGCTGCGTGAAGGCGTTGATATGGCTGAGGGTACTGACGCAGATATCGAGCAGGCAATGGCTCGATTGAACAAGTTAAATAGCAATAAAGAAGGCGAGAGTGCTGCGGCACTTCGTACAGAGCTTCAGAATGTAATGCAGAATCACTTTGGTGTGTTCCGTTCGGGCGAGTTCATGCAAGAGGGTATCAAGAAGCTTGCAGATCTGCGTACGCGTATTGAAAACGTAAAGCTTGATGATCATAGCATGGCGTTTAACACCGCTCGTATCGAAGCGTTAGAGCTGCAAAACCTTCTTGAAGTGGCAGAAGCTACTGCGGTGGTTGCTGAAGAGCGTAAAGAAAGTCGTGGTGCGCATGCGCGTGATGATTTCCAAGAGCGTGATGATGAGAACTGGTTGTGCCACTCAATGTATTACCCCGCAGAGAAGCGTGTGGGTAAGCGTTCAGTGAACTTTAAGCCTAAGACTGTCGAGGCTTTCGAGCCTAAAGTGCGTACATACTAAGAATAAGGGGTAAATAATATGTTGAATGTTAGTATTTATCGCTACAACCCCGAGGTTGATTCAGCGCCATACATGCAAGACTACCAATTAGATACTGGTGGTAAAGATTTGATGGTATTGGATGTTCTTGAGCTACTTAAAGCGCAAGACCCAACGTTATCGTTCCGTCGTTCATGTCGCGAGGGTGTTTGTGGCTCTGATGGCATGAATATAAGTGGCAAGAATGGGCTGGCATGCATCACATCAATGTCTGACAGTGTGCGCGGCAATAAGCTTGTATTGCGCCCGTTGCCAGGCCTGCCAGTGATTCGTGACTTGGTTGTTGATATGGAGCAGTTTTATGCTCAATACGAGAAGGTTAAGCCTTATCTGATCAATGATACGCCGGCACCTGCAATTGAGCGTCTTCAGTCGCCTGAAGATCGCGCTAAGCTAGACGGTTTGTACGAGTGTATCCTGTGTGCATGCTGTTCAACGGCTTGCCCATCATTCTGGTGGAACCCAGACAAGTTTATCGGCCCGTCAGGTTTGTTGCAGGCGTATCGATTCTTGGTGGATAGTCGTGATACAGCTACAGAAGAGCGTTTGTCTAACCTAGACGACCCGTTCAGTGTATTCCGTTGTCATGGTATTCAGAACTGTGTGTCTGTGTGCCCTAAGGGGTTGAACCCAACAAGAGCGATTGGTCATATTCGCTCTATGTTAATGGGCTCGGCAACCTAAACTGGTTGTAGGCCTAGATTTACATGGGATTTAACCCGTAAAAAATCCCAACTGCGATACAGCTTAATCGCATATATGTAAACTAGGCCATAAATGTTAAGTGAGGGGTAATCATAAGTGTTACCCCTTTTTTGTAGTAATTCCGAGGCGGTGGATCGTACCACATCGTCAGGGCCGTAAATCTGGGGTTTGGGTGGTCAAAAGCTGCTGTATTATCTCAGACCAAGTCTCTGTTGAGGCATGAACACCTCCTAATTGCACGGGCAGACAAGCATGCAAGAAGGATCGATGGAAGCGCTTTGGCGCACATCACACATTTCTGGCGGAAACGCAGATTATGTTGAAGAGCTATACGAACAGTATCTTCAAGACCCAAACAGTGTTCAAGACACGTGGCGCAGCTATTTTGATTCACTACCGCGCGTAAGTGAAACTAATAGTCGTGACGTTCCTCATTCTACCATTCGTGAACACTTCGAACTATTAGGTAAGCATCGTGCTCGCCCTGTAGCGGCTCCAGGCTCAGGTGGCGTAAATATCGATCACGAAAGAAAGCAGGTTAAGGTACTTCAGTTAATCAGCTCATACCGTTTTCGTGGTCATCAGCACGCAAAACTAGATCCTTTAAATCTAGTCGAGCGCCCACGTGTTCCAGATCTAGATCTCGCGTTTCACGGGATGTCGGCAGCCGATTTAGATACAACATTCCAATCTGGCCCTCTGTTCTTCGGCAAAGAAGAGATGACCTTGGGTGAGATGATTTCTGCACTTGAAGAGACCTACTGTGGTTCGATTGGTGCAGAAATAATGCATATCACTGATTTGGCCGAAAAACAGTGGTTTCAACAGCGTTTAGAAAGCGTTCATTCAAAACCTACGTATTCTGCTGAAATCAAAAAGCACCTTCTCGAGCGACTCACTGCTGCTGAAGGCCTAGAGCGTCATCTAGACAGTAAATATCCGGGTACTAAGCGTTTCGGTATCGAGGGCGGCGAAGCGCTCATTCCTCTCATGAGTGAGCTAATTCAGCGTGCGGGTAGCTATGGTGCTAAAGAGATCGTGATGGGTATGCCGCATCGTGGTCGTTTAAACCTTCTTGTAAACATCATGGGTAAAAACCCTGCCGATCTGTTTGATGAGTTTGACGGTAAGTCGCTTGTAGATACGTCGGGTGATGTAAAGTATCACCAAGGCTTCAGTTCTAACGTGATGACGCCGGGCGGCGAATTGCACCTTGCAATGGCCTTTAACCCGTCACATCTAGAAATTGTTTCGCCTGTAGTTGAAGGCTCAGTACGTGCTCGCCAAGACCGTCGTAATGACGATAATCGTGATTTGGTTGTGCCAATCGTAATGCATGGCGACGCAGCCTTTGCTGGTCAGGGCGTTGTGATGGAAACCTTCCAGATGTCGCAAACCCGTGGTTACGGCACTGGTGGTACGATACATGTTGTGGTTAACAATCAAGTGGGCTTCACAACCAGTAAGCAAGAAGATGCTCGCTCAACTGAGTACTGTACCGATGTTGCTAAGATGGTTCAGGCGCCGATTTTCCACGTGAACGCCGATGATCCAGAAGCCGTGCTGTTTGTTACTCAGTTGGCGATGGATTACCGCTACGAATTTAAACGCGACGTAGTAATTGATTTAGTTTGCTATCGCCGTCGTGGCCATAACGAGACTGATGAGCCATCAGGTACTCAGCCATTGATGTACAGCATCATTCGTAAGCACAAAACTGCTCGTACTCTGTACGCTGAGCGTCTAATTGCTGAGGGCGTCATGTCTAAGGCTGAAAGCGATGCAATGGCTAATGAATACCGTAGTGATTTAGACGAAGGTAAAGACGTAGCTCATGGCCTTGTTCGCGAGCCTGATACAGAGTTGTTTGTCGACTGGACACCATATTTGGGTCATGACTGGGATGCTGAAGGCAACACAGCTGTAGAGCCTGCGTTGCTAGCTGAAGTGGCAAGCAAGTTAACGCATATCCCTGATGGTGTTAAGGTTCAACGTCAGGTTCAAAAGATTTACGAAGATCGTAAGAAAATGGCTCAAGGCGCACTACCGCTTAATTGGGGTATGGCTGAGTCGTTAGCATACGCGACCTTACTTAAAGAGGGGCATTTCTTGCGCTTCACCGGCCAAGACTGTGGTCGTGGCACGTTCTCTCACCGCCACGCAGTTGTTCACAGCCAGAATGATGGGTCAACATACATGCCACTTGAAAATATCAGCGATGATCAGGGCATGTTGTCGTTCTACGACTCGTTCTTGTCAGAAGAGGCAGTGCTAGCTTTTGAATATGGCTATGCCACCACGCAACCCAATGGTTTGGTAGTGTGGGAAGCGCAGTTTGGTGATTTCGCCAACGGCGCGCAGGTTGTTATCGATCAGTTTATCGCTAGTGGCGAAGTGAAATGGCAACGTATGTGCGGCTTAACTATGCTGCTGCCACATGGTTACGAAGGTCAGGGCCCTGAGCACTCGTCTGCTCGCTTAGAGCGCTTCTTGCAGTTGTGCGCAGAGCACAATATGCAGGTATGTACACCGACCACGCCAGCACAGATTTTCCATATTTTACGTCGCCAGGTGATTCGCCCGATGCGCCGCCCTCTGGTGATTATGTCGCCTAAATGGATTCTGCGTCATCCCTTAGCAACTTCGACAATTGATGAGTTGTCTTCGGGCGAGTTCGAACCGGTTCTTCAAGATCCGCATGCTGATCCTGAAAAGGTTAAGCGTATCGTTCTGTGTTCAGGCAAGGTTTACTACCACTTGCATGAGGCACGTTTAGAGCGTGGTCAAGACGACGTAGCATTGATTCGTATCGAGCAGCTGTATCCATTCCCTGAGCAGCAGTTGGTCGACGCGTTAGAGCCTTACTACACCAATGCGAATTCGATCGTATGGTGTCAAGAAGAGCCGAAGAACCAAGGCGCTTGGTATAACAGTCAGCATCGCCTACGTGCCGCGGCTGCCAAATTTAATGATGGTTTGTACCTAGATTATGTAGGGCGTGAGTCTAGTGCTGCTCCTGCTGCCGGTTATATGTCGCTGCATCTTGCGCAGCAGAAAGCCTTCATTGATGAAGCCTTAGATAGTTAATTTGTGATTGTGGTCGCCCCGGTAGGGCGCGAAAAGAAGGATAGAAAATGAGCATTGAAATTAAAGCGCCGCAGTTTCCAGAGTCGGTACAAGATGGCACCATCGCTACATGGCACAAACAGCCAGGCGAAGCGGTATCACGTGACGAGCTTATCGTTGATATCGAAACTGATAAGGTGGTTCTTGAAGTAGTAGCACCGGCAGATGGCGTAATTTCTGAAATTTTAAAAGGCGAAGATGAGACTGTTGTCTCAAACGAAGTTATCGCTAAGTTCACCGCTGGCGCTGCTGGTAGCGCGCCTACCGTAGAAGAAGCGCCTGTAGCTGCAGAAGAGGCAACTACCTCTGCGGCTGGTGAAGCGATCTTGAGCCCCGCGGCACGTAAGATCGCAGCTGAGAAGGGTATTGATCCTGAATCAATCACAGGTACCGGCAAAGACGGTCGCGTTACTAAAGAAGACGCGATGAATGCTCAGGCAGCACCAAAGGCAGCACCTGTTGCAGCGGCACCCACTGTTGAAGTAGCAGCTGGTGAGCGAGTTGAAAAGCGAGTGCCGATGACTCGTATGCGCAAGCGTATTGCTGAGCGTCTGTTAGATGCATCACAATCTACTGCCATGTTAACTACCTTTAACGAGGTGAACATGGAGCCAGTGATGAATCTGCGTAAGCAGTATAAAGATCAATTCGAGAAGTCACACAACGGCACTCGCCTTGGCTTTATGGGTTTCTTTGTTAAGGCTGCTACCGAAGCGTTGAAACGCTTCCCCGCGGTAAATGCGTCTATTGACGGTAACGACATTGTTTACCATGGCTACCAAGATATTGGTGTGGCTGTATCAAGCGATCGTGGCCTAGTTGTGCCAGTTCTTCGTGATACTGACAACATGAGCCTAGCAGACATGGAGTCAACGATTCGTTCGTACGGCATGAAAGCTAAAGAAGGTAAGCTGTCTATCGAAGAGATGACCGGCGGTACCTTCACAATCACTAACGGTGGCGTATTTGGCTCGTTACTATCAACGCCAATCATCAATCCGCCGCAAACCGCTATTTTAGGCATGCACAGTATTCAAGAGCGTCCTATTGCAGAAAATGGTCAAGTAGTAATTAAGCCAATGATGTATCTAGCGCTTTCTTACGACCACCGTTTGATCGATGGTAAAGACGCCGTTCAGTTCTTGGTTGCGATTAAGCAGATGATCGAAGATCCTGCTCGCATTCTGTTAGAACTTTAATCGAATTGACAAACTATTAGGATTTGATAAATGTCGAATAAGTTTGATGTATTAGTAATTGGTTCAGGCCCTGCGGGCTACGTTGCAGCTATTCGTGCAGCGCAGCTTGGTTTGAACACCGCCTGTGTTGAAAAAATGACAGGCAAAGACGGTAAGCCAACGCTCGGTGGTACCTGTCTAAACGTAGGTTGTATCCCATCGAAGGCACTACTAGACAGCTCTTATAAGTATCATGAAGCAAAAGACGATTTTGGTATTCACGGTATCAGTGCAGACGGCATCAAAATGGATGTACCTGCAATGGTTGGCCGTAAAGACAAGATCGTAAAACAGCTTACTGGTGGTGTTGGTAGTCTATTTAAGGCAAACGGCGTTCAACATATCGTTGGTACAGCTAAGCTTCATGGTGGTCGCAAGGTGTCTGTTGTTGATTTCGAGGGCAATGAGACAGTTTACGAAGCAGACAACGTGATTATCGCGTCTGGTTCTACGCCGATTGATATTCCTCCTGCACCTGTAGACAACGAATTGATTCTTGACTCAACGGGTGCGTTAGAGATTCAAGAAGTGCCTGAGCGTCTGGGTGTTATTGGTGCCGGTGTTATCGGTCTTGAACTTGGTTCTGTATGGAACCGCCTAGGCTCAGAAGTTGTATTGCTTGAAGCAATGGACTCATTCCTAGCAATGATGGATCAGCAGATTGCTAAAGACTCTGCCAAAATCTTCAAGAAGCAAGGCTTAGATATTCGCCTTAAGAGCCGTGTAACTGGTTCTGAAATTAAAGACGGCAAGGTAGTTGTTAGCTACGAAGACGCCAACGGCGAGACCCAAACCGAAACCTTCGACAAGCTAATCGTTTGTGTAGGCCGTAAGCCAAACACAGATGGTCTATTAGCTGATGACAGTGGCGTTAAGCTAGACGAGCGTGGCCGCATCTACGTAAACGACCTTTGTGCTACTGGCGCTCCAGGTATCTGGGCAGTTGGTGACGTCGTTCGTGGGCCAATGCTTGCTCATAAAGGCTCAGAAGAGGGCGTTATGGTTGCCGAGCGTATTGCTGGTCAGAAGCCATTGGTTAACTACGATATTATTCCTAACGTAATCTACACTCACCCAGAAGTAGCCTCTGTAGGGCGTACTGAAGAGCAGGTTAAGGCTGACGGTGAAGAGTATAACGTTGGTGTATTCCCATTTGCAGCAAGCGGTCGTGCAATGGCTGCCAACGAAACTGCAGGTATGGTAAAGATTATTGCTAACGCAGAAACAGATCGTGTTCTTGGCTGTCATATTGTTGGCCCAAGCGCTGCAGATCTAGTTCAGCAAGTAGCGCTTGCGATGGAGTTTGGCACTAGTGCAGAAGACATTGGTATGACTGTATTTGGTCACCCAACGTTGTCTGAAGCAGTTAAAGAAGCAGCTCTAGCAGTAAACGGCCACGCGATTCATATTCAGAACCGTAAACGTCGTAAGTAAGTTTTTTGGGGCGAGTTTAACTCGCCCATTTTTATTGGTCTTTGGTGCCTAAATTGGGCGCCGTATATTTAACAGAAGTGGTAATTACAGATGAATCTTCATGAGTACCAAGGTAAACAGTTGTTTGCCGAGTACGGTTTGCCTGTTTCACAGGGTTTCGCTTGCGATACTCCAGAAGAAGCAGCCGAAGCGACTCAAAAGATCGGCGGTGATATGTGGGTTGTTAAGGCTCAGGTACACGCTGGTGGCCGTGGTAAAGCGGGTGGTGTAAAACTAATCAAGTCTGCAGACGAAGCTAAGGCGTTCGCAGAACAGTGGTTGGGCAAAAACCTTGTAACCTATCAGACAGACGAAAATGGTCAGCCAGTTTCTAAGATTCTTGTTGAGTCTTGTACTGACATCGCTGATGAACTGTACCTAGGTGCAGTTGTTGACCGTGCTAGCCGTCGAATCGTATTCATGGCATCTACCGAAGGCGGCGTTGATATCGAAACCGTTGCTGAAGAGACTCCTGAAAAGATTCTTAAAACTGAGATCGATCCACTAGTTGGCCCTCAGCCATACCAAGGTCGCGAGCTTGCATTCAAGCTTGGTCTTAACACCACTCAGGTTAAGCAGTTCACTAAGATCTTCATGGGCCTAGCCCAGTTGTTTATCGACAAAGATCTTGCGCTTATCGAAATCAACCCACTAGTTGTTAAAGAAGACGGTGATCTACACTGTCTTGACGCTAAGCTAGGTGTTGACGGTAACGCTCTATACCGCCAAAAAGCAGTTGCTGAAATGAACGATCCTTCTCAAGAAGACGCGCGTGAAGCAGAGGCAGCTGAATGGGATCTAAACTACGTAGCACTTGATGGTAACATCGGCTGCATGGTTAACGGTGCAGGCCTAGCAATGGGCACTATGGACATCGTTGCTCTACATGGTGGCTTCCCAGCTAACTTCCTAGACGTAGGTGGCGGCGCTACTAAAGAGCGTGTTGCGCATGCGTTTAAACTGATTCTTTCTGACGACAAGGTTAAAGCTGTTCTAGTAAACATCTTTGGCGGTATCGTACGTTGTGACATGATCGCAGAAGGTATCATCGGTGCGGTTAAAGAGGTAGGTGTAAACGTACCTGTTGTTGTTCGCCTTGAAGGCACCAACGCCGACCTAGGTAAGAAGGTTCTAGATGATTCTGGTTTAGACATCATCGCGGCCGAAAGTCTAACCGACGCTGCCGTTCAAGCAGTTAAAGCAGCGGGGAACTAATCAATGGCTATCTTAATTAACAAAGACACCAAAGTAATCTGCCAGGGTTTCACTGGCGGTCAAGGTACTTTCCACTCTGAGCAAGCTATTGCTTACGGTACTCAGATGGTTGGTGGTGTAACTCCAGGTAAGGGTGGTCAAACTCACCTAGGCCTACCAGTATTCAACACAGTTTCTGAAGCAGTTGAAGCAACTGGTGCAGAAGCATCTGTTATCTACGTTCCAGCTCCATTTTGTAAGGATTCGATCCTAGAAGCGGCTAACGCAGGTATCAAGTTGATCGTATGTATCACTGAGCACATTCCAGTATTAGATATGCTTGAGTGTAAAGTTAAGTGCGACGAGCTAGGTGTTCGCCTAATCGGCCCTAACTGCCCAGGTGTTATCACTCCGGGCGAGTGCAAGATCGGTATCATGCCTGGTCATATCCACCTGCCAGGTAAAGTAGGTATCGTATCGCGTTCAGGTACACTTACTTATGAAGCAGTTAAGCAAACCACAGATTACGGTTTCGGCCAATCTACCTGTGTAGGTATCGGTGGCGACCCAATCCCTGGTTCTAACTTCATCGACATCCTAGAGATGTTCCAGAACGACCCTAAGACTGAAGCGATTGTAATGATCGGTGAGATCGGTGGTACTGCTGAAGAAGAAGCTGCAGCATACATCAAAGCTAACGTAACTAAGCCTGTTGTTTCATATATTGCTGGTGTAACTGCACCTAAAGGCAAGCGTATGGGCCATGCTGGCGCTATCATCTCTGGCGGTAAGGGCACTGCAGACGATAAGTTTGCTGCACTTGAAGATGCGGGTGTTAAAACCGTACGTTCACTAGCTCAGATTGGTGATGCACTGAAAGAGGTAACTGGTTGGTAATCTCTGATTACGACTAAACTCTTTTAAAGAAAGGCACCCTAAGGGGTGCCTTTTTTTTGTTAAATCTGTATAAACTAATCAGACTCTACATAAACAAGAATAAGGCTTTATCCAATGAAGTTAATCACTGCGATTATTAAACCCTTTCGATTAGATGAAGTGCGTGAAGCGCTGGCTGACATTGGCGTTAATGGTATGACCGTATCAGAGGTAAAAGGCTTTGGCCGTCAAAAGGGCCACACTGAGCTGTATCGAGGTGCAGAGTACGTAGTGGATTTCTTGCCAAAGAGCCAACTTCAGTTAGCGGTATCTGATGATCAAGCAGATGCGGTGATTGAGGCGATCACCGAGGCGGCCCGCACCGGTAAAATCGGCGATGGTAAGATTTTCGTGCAAACCCTTGATGAAGTAGTTCGTATCCGAACAGGCGAGTGCGGTGACGAGGCAATCTAAGTTTTCTATTGTCGAGGGGTTCTATGGGCGTGAGTATAGCTTTTCTCAACGGATAGAGCTGTGTCGTGCGCTGAAGCCCTATGGATTGTCGCAATATCTCTACGCGCCAAAATCAGACGCTGTTTTAAGAAGAGCTTGGAGCGAACCCGCTAGTGATACATACCTGCAAGAGTTACTTCAGTTTAGAGGGCAACTAGCTAGTATAGGTATTGATTTTGGTATCGGCTTTTCGCCCTTTGAAGTTTACTTGAATTATCAAGACAAACGCTCTGCTCTCAGAGCTAAATTAGATCAGTTGAAATCACTGCAGCTCGACTTTATCGGTGTCTTATTCGATGATATGCGTGGTGATGTCGCTAACTTGGCTCAAACTCAGGCAACCATCTTGCATGACATTCAATGTTGGATGCCTGGTACCAGAATTATCGCCTGCCCAACTTACTATTCGTTAGACCCAATTCTGGATAAGGTGTTTGGTGAGCGCCCAGATAACTATTTGTCAGACTTAGGCAAGCTATTAGATTCGGCTATTGATTTGTTCTGGACGGGCGATAAGGTGGTAAGTCAGAGCTACAGCGTCGATGCTTTATCAATGGTGTGCGAACAACTTAAGCGCAAAGTAGTGATTTGGGATAACTACCCTGTGAACGATGGGGCTAAGATGTCGAGATATCTTCATCTTAAAGGCGTAGCTCCTTTGAAAGAGGCGCAAGCGTTTGTCAAAGACCGATTCGCAAATCCCATGAATCAACCTGCATTGTCGGCTTTACCGCTGGCCTCATTTGGTGCGTGCGAGCGACCTGACTACAAAGAAGATTGTTGGGTTGGGCGTAACGCCAGTCTATTTTATTCAGAGTCGCTTGCTTCGGTATTATGTGATTTTGAGCCTGATCTGCAAAAGCAGGGATTAGATGCGATGTGCGATAGCCGTAAGGCAATGATTGTTTCTCGTTTAGACGGCTGTGTTGAGCCAGCTGCCAATGAGCTCATAGATTGGTTGAATGAGCTATATCAGTTCGATCCCGATTGTTTAACTGACTAAAAAGCCCAGATGATACTGGGCTTATTTATTTCTCAGCTACTGCTAAGAGTTTTTAAGCATTTTGTGTTGCTTGATCATTACTTCAAGTGCAAATGATCCTAGTCCCGCAGCGATCACCGACATTATGGGTGATGCGCCGTGCCACCAAAGAGTAGTGGCTAGAGGGATGCCGAATGCTATAGAAATGATACCAAAACGATTCATATACCCTCCAAAATTTCGCGGGTAATTATCGTACAAACCTGGTAGGTCATATATACGCGATTGTGCGCATGACTTGCCTATAAGTGCGTATTCTTAGAATAAGCCTACACTTATTATTAATTAGTGATACAGGTGATGTTATGGAATACGCTGGTTTTTGGCGTCGAGTTGGCGCATTTTTAATTGACTACACAATCGTCGTTGTTGCGACTCTTATCGTAGCTATGTTACTGGGTATTACAGTTGGGGCGGTTGCAGGTGTATTGGGTCTCGTTTCAAGTGCTCATGCCGACGTTGCAGCCAATTCAGGAGGTCAAAGTGGTAATTTGCTGTTAGTGATCTGTCTGTGGCTTTATTACGCCCTGCAAGAAAGCTCTGCCGCTCAAGCAACGATTGGTAAAAAGGTACTAGGAATTAAAGTTACTGACGTCAATGGTGGGCGAATTGATTTCTTGAAGGCGACCATTCGTCATTTTTGTAAATATATATCAGGCTTTATTTTAGGCATTGGTTATCTAATGGTCGCTTTCACTGCAAAGAAACAGGGTCTTCATGACATGATCGCTAAGTGCCTAGTGGTTCGCAGCTAGCGATTTTTGCTCAAGTTCTGAATCTGGCCATAAAGGGTACTGAAAACCGTCAGTATCCTTTAATGGAAGCAGCTTAAACCCAATTCCTAAAAGCCTTACTGGGTCTTCGCGGCGTTCGTGTGCGTCGATGATCAGATCTAAGAATTGAAGTGTATCAAGCGAGGATACCTGGCGTTCAACTGTATGTTGCGAGAAATCGTTGTATTTAACTTTCACCATAAAAGAGCTTATTCGGTAGTGGTGTTCGAGTCTGTCATAGCGCTCTTTTAACCTTGGAATGAGGGCTATGATTTGACTTCGCCATTCGTCAATTCCAGAGATGTCTTCAGTGAAAGTGGTTTCGACACTAATACTTTTTCTTATTCTTGAATTGACTACTTCGCGATGATCTTCGCCACGTGCTAGAAGATACAGACTCTTGCCGAACTTTCCGAAGTATCGCACTAACTCTACCTCAGAATACTTTAAGAGGTCACGACAGTATCGAATGCCTCGATCTTTGAGTTTTTGTTCAGTTACACGCCCAACTCCATGCAACTTGCCCACTTCTAAGTCTGATACAAAGTCTTTTACATCGTGCGGTGTAATCACCTTTAGGCCATCTGGTTTATTCCAGTCAGACGCTACTTTAGCTAAAAACTTGTTTGGAGCGACACCGGCCGAAATGGTGATACCTACCTCGCGCTCTACGTCACGCCTAATCTCTTGTGCAATTAAGGTCGCAGACCCATGAAATTGCATCGAATTGGTAACGTCTAAATAGGCCTCGTCTAATGAAAGTGGCTCTATTCGGTTGGTGTAGCGTTTGAATATGTCATGAATAGCACGACTGGCTTCTCTGTAAGAGTCCATTCTTGCTGGTAATACCAGCAGCTCAGGGCAAAGTTTAAGGGCGTGCGCAGTGGGCATAGCCGAGCGAATTCCAAACTTTCTAGCTATGTAGTTACAGGTAGCAATAACACCTCGACGATCAGAGGCGCCTCCGATCGCTATAGGTATATCTCGATATTTAGGGTTGTCACGCATTTCGACGGATGCATAAAAGCAATCGCAGTCGCAGTGAATAATTTTTCTTCCGCTCATAGTTGTATATTAACGAACTGTCACCGAATACATAGAGAATGTGCGTATAATCACGATGAGTAACAAGAAATTAGGGATAAGTTGATGGTTTTATACGATTATCCACGGCTTCAAGCTGATATGTTGGCAACGGTCCGTGCATGCGTTGCTATTGGTATGAAGGTAGATGGAGCTAAAAAGGATTGGTTGCAGCTATCGCTACCATACAGTGAAAAGATCATTGGCGATAAAGAAACGGGCATTATCCATGGTGGCGCGATAACAACATTGCTAGACACCTGTTGTGGTTTCGTATGTGCGGCAGCTGGCGACGAAGTGATGATGCGGCCCACCTTAGATTTACGCGTAGATTATATGCGACCAGCCAAGCCTGGCTTGCCGGTTATTGCAGAAGCTCGCCCATACAGAATTACCAAGCACGTATTGTTTACAAGAGGTGTTGCTCATCAGGGCGACATAAATCACCCAATTGCTCATGCTCAGGCAACGTTCATGACGCTAGATCATGGCAAGTTTCCTGAAGAGTTTTTGAAACCCTATATCGTTGAAGAGGGCGAGGTATGAGTCTAGAGCAAACGCTAATTGATGTGCGCAAAAATCATTGCTTACAGCCATTAATCGATCGCGTGCCTTACGCGCAGTTTATAGGCTTAGAGGGCGAAATTTTAGGTGACGAACTAGTTTTTAAATTGCCTTTCGCAGAACACAATATCGGTAACCCTGTATTGCCTGCTTTGCATGGTGGTGTCATTGGTGGCTTTATGGAGCTGGCGATGGTGTTTGAGGTGATGTATCGCCTAGAGACGCCGGTAATGCCAAAGGTGATCGATTTTTCGTTAGATTATATAAGAGCTGGCCGAACACAAGAAACAATCGCAAAATGCGAAGTGGTTCGCCAGGGGCGCAAGGTGGTAAATGCATCGGTAACTGCCTGGCAAACAAGGCGATCAGAGCCAATTGCCAATGCGCGTGCTCATTTTTTGATCGCAGACTAAAAAAGTTGCACTTAGGGGTTGAACTCGTCAGTTTGACCCTTATTTATTCGGTGTAGTTAATGAAATCTGTGATAGGAAACCCAATGACCACAGCAAACACCGAAACTCTAGGCTTTCAAACTGAAGCGAAGCAGCTGCTTCAATTAATGATTCATAGCCTTTATTCAAATAAAGAGATCTTTTTACGTGAGCTTATCTCGAACGCGTCAGACGCGGCTGACAAACTGCGTTTCGAGGCTTTAAACAATGATGGATTGTACGAAGACCAGCCAAATCTGCGTATTCGCATTGATTTTGATAAGGATGCTAATACTGTAACCATTGAGGATACTGGTATCGGTATGAGCCGTGAAGAGGTTGTAACCAATCTCGGCACTATCGCAAAATCAGGCACAGCTGACTTTTTGAAGCAGCTATCGGGCGATCAAGCAAAAGATTCTCAGTTAATTGGTCAGTTCGGTGTGGGCTTCTATTCTGCGTTTATTGTAGCCGATAAGGTTGAGGTAGAAACCCGTCGAGCCGGAGCTGCATCAAGCGAAGGCGTGCGCTGGGTATCTACCGGCGAAAGCGACTTCACCATTGAGTCAATCGAACGTGCGGCGCGTGGTACTAAAATCACACTTCATTTACAGTCAGAGCAAACAGAGTTTGCTGATAGCTGGCGCTTAAAAACGATCATTAAAAAGTATTCTGATCACATTGCCATTCCCGTCGAAATGCAAGAGCAAGCAGCGCCTGCCGAAGATGATGAGCCTGCGGCAGATGCCGAGTGGAAAGCAGTAAATAACGCGACCGCTTTATGGACCCGCTCTCGTTCAGAGGTGTCAGATGAAGAATATGGCGAGTTTTACAAGCATATTAGTCATGATTTTTCAGATCCATTGGTCTGGAGCCATAATCGCGTCGAAGGTAAGTTAGATTACACGAGCCTGTTGTTTATTCCTGCAAAGGCGCCATTTGATCTATGGAATCGTGAAGCTGCGCGTGGCCTTAAATTGTATGTACAGCGCACCTTTATCATGGATGAGGCCGAGCAGTTCTTACCCTTATATCTTCGTTTCGTTAAGGGCATCGTGGATTCAAACGATCTTTCGTTAAACGTGTCGCGCGAGATTTTGCAGCAAGACGCTGCTGTTGATTCAATGAAAAGCGCACTTACTAAGCGCGTATTAGATACCCTTGATAAGCTCGCTAAAAAAGATGCAGAAAAGTATCAGGGTTTTTGGGATGAATTTGGTCAGGTCCTAAAAGAAGGTCCTGCAGAAGATTTTGCTAACAGAGAACGCATCGCGAAGCTATTTAGATTTGCTACGAGCAAGAGCGGTAGTGACAAGCAGAGCGCTAGTCTGTCTGGTTATGTTGAGAACATGGTAGAAGGGCAGGATAAAATCTACTATTTGGCGGCAGAAAGCTATGCAACCGCTAAAGCTAGCCCCCACCTAGAGATCTTCAACAAGAAAGGTATTGAAGTTCTTTTACTGACCGACCGTGTTGATGAATGGATGGTTAGCCATTTGGGCGAGTTCGATGGTAAGCAGTTTGTTGATGTGGCTAGAGGCGAGCTAGATTTAGGGGCCGTCGAAACAGAAGACGATAAGAAAGAAGCAGAACAGGTAAATGAGTCACATAAGGATCTGGTCGAGCGTATTAAGTTGTCATTAGAAGAGCGAGTGAGTGAGGTTAGAGCGACTACGCGGTTAACTGATTCACCCGCTTGCTTGGTTGTTGGTGACAATGATATGGGTATGCAAATGCGCCGCCTGCTAGAGCAGGCAGGGCAAGAAGTACCCAAGGATAAGCCTATATTAGAGATCAATGCAGATCACCCATTGGTTGCAAAGCTCGATGCTGAAGCTGATGAGGATCGATTTGCTGATTTAGCGTCGATCGTCTTTGATCAGGCGGCGTTAGCGGCAGGAGACCAGATAGAGGCGCCAGCCGAATATGTAGCGCGTTTAAACAAGCTATTGGTTGGCTTAATCGACTAAATCAATGCCAATTTTGCGGCCTGCTTGGCAGGCCGCTCCTATCTATTTTTGTAGCAGTTACTGCTATAATCACCCCAATATTTCATAATTTTAAGATAAGTATATGATTCCAAATCAGCTTGCTGTGATTGGTGGTGGCAGTTTTGGCACCGTAATCGCCAATTTGCTGGCACAAAATGGTCATTCCACAACCCTTTGGATGCGTGACGAACTGCGTGCTGTCGAAACTCAAGAGAGCCGTGAGAACAGTCGCTACCTGCCCGGATTTCGGTTGGCAGAAAATCTTATCATTACGTCAGACCTAGCTGATGCGGTGAACGGCGCGTCAATGATATTTGTGGCAGTGCCAAGTAAAGGTTATCGAGAGGTCGTAAAAAGGCTAGAGGGTCTTGTTGACCCTAGCGTAGGCATCGTCAGTACGACGAAGGGTATTGACCCTGAAGGGTTTGTACTGATGACCGAGATATTACGAAAGCATTTTAATGAAAACCCATTAGGCGCTTTAAGTGGGCCTAATTTGGCGAAAGAAATGATCGAACGCCAGATAACGGGTACTGTTATCGCGAGCGAAGACCCTGAGCTGTGTATTGCTGTTCAAGATATAATGCAATGCGACTATTTTCGCGTTTACAGTAACCCTGATCGATACGGTGTCGAACTTGCCGGCGCGTTAAAAAATATCTATGCCATTGTGTCGGGCATGGCCGGCGCGTTAGGGGTAGGTCAAAATACTCAATCATTGTTGATGACTCGCGCATTGGCAGAGATGTGCCGTTTTGCGGCTAAGTTAGGCGCTGACCCTATGACGTTTATCGGTTTGGCCGGTGTGGGTGATTTGATGGTTACCTGTTCATCACCTCTTAGCAGAAATTATCGGGTGGGTATGCAACTAGGGCAAGGTGTGTCTCTTGAAGAGGCAACGTCTAGCTTGGGGCAGGTAGCCGAAGGTGTAAATACCCTTGGGTATGTCAAAGAAAAGGCCGATGAGTTGGGCGTATATATGCCTTTGGCAAGCGCTCTGTATGCAATCCTTTATCAAGATTTAAGTGTTGCCGATGCGATTGGTGAGATGATGAGCGGCGCGCATAATACAGATATTGATTTTCCGACGTCGGTTTAACAGGCAGCGCTATGCGACTATATTGTTTACGGCACGGTCAGGCCAGTTTTAACGCTGCTACTGATTTTGACAGACAGTTAACCGACGAGGGATTATCTAGCTTGGGCGCCGTTCAACGAGCGCTTGGGCGTGTTGGTTTTGCAGCGTGTTTTGTCAGCCCGTACACAAGAACAAGACAAACCTTTGAATGTGTCATGGGGCAGAGACAGCCTGTCATTTCTGAATGGTTAACACCAGATACTAACGTTAATACAGCTATCGCACAGCTTTATATAGCAACCGCCGACTTAGCTGATGACGCGAATGTACTACTGGTTCTACATCAGCCCCTAATCTCTAAGTTAATTGATGCACTGACTAACGAGCCGGTACCTATGATGCCGGCAAGCTATGCCGTCATTGATATCGACGTTGTAGCTAAAGGCCTTGGTTTTTTAAATGAAGTTGTACATCTGGAGCAGTTTTGATGCGTGTCGTTGATGTTTCGTTTGAGTTACCCAATTACCGATTATCAGGTAAGCACTATATAGCTGGTAACGATGATAGAGCTCCGCGGGTAATAGCAATTCATGGGTGGCTAGATAACTGCGGTAGCTTTTTTCGGTTGGCACCACTACTAAAAGGTTGCGACGTATTGGCGCTAGATTTGGCGGGCAATGGGTTTAGCGATCACCGTGGCGTTGATGCTGAGTATACTTTTTGGGCAGACGTTGCAGATGTGATAATGGTTGCAGATCAACTTGGGTGGCAGGAATTTCACTTGGTAGGGCATTCTAGAGGTGCCGGTGTCAGTACAATGTTGGCTGGTACCTTCGCTGAACGCGTTCAATCGGTAAATTTAATTGATGGAGGGATTCCGATGATAGCTCCATCTACAGAGGCTCCTCAACAGTTGAGAAAGTCTATCGAACAACGCTTGGCGTTCAATAATCGCCCGTCGCGTATTTACCCGTCAAAGCAGTTGGCGGCAGAGGTACGAGGTGGTCAGATGTGGCCGCTAAGCGAGGCCGCGTCAATGGCATTGGTAGAGCAGGGTATGCAAAGTGTAGAAGGTGGGTGGCAGTGGCAGTCTGATCGCAGGTTAAACTTGGCAAGCCAAGCCCGACTCAGCTTTAACCAGGTTAAGGCGTATGTAGACGCCATTGATGTCCCCATTAAAATGATTGCTGCGAGTGATGGAATATTTAGTCGCTTCCCCGAGCTCAGGCAGACCTTAGAGACTGGCTCGGCGTTCGATATCGTTGAATTCGCCGGAACACATCATCTGCATATGGAGGCTGAAAGCGTCGACAAGGTGGCAGCAGAGATTATGCAAAATATCGCCAAGTCAGTTTGTGTTTCTCATTAGGCACAATATTAAATAGTAGCGTTGCTATTACTGGGCTGCTAGCCCTAGATTACTGGTAAATCTGAGCCCTTAAACTGTCCGAGACGAATAGATGAACATCATTACCAAAGACGAAGCCCAACTGTTGATAACGGTTCGTGACCTAATTCGATATGGTGCTTCGAGCCTAGAGCGTGCAGAGGTCTTTTACGGGCATGGTTATGACAACGGTTGGGATGAATCTGTTGCCCTTGTCGTCTATGCTTTAGCGTTAGAGTATGAGTGGTTGCCAGCAAGCCTTGATGCTCGAGTAACCGAAGCTGAGCGTCAGCAAGTGCTGGCATTGTTTCAGAAGCGAATTGATGGGCCAACGCCAGTGGCGTATCTGACTAATAAAGCTTGGTTCATGGGTCTACCATTTTTTGTTGACGAACGTGTGTTGGTGCCGCGCTCGCCCATTGGTGAGTTAATCGAGCATCAATTTGCCCCCTATATAAGCGAGGCTCCGTCGCGAATTTTAGATTTGTGCGCAGGTTCAGGCTGCATCGGCATTGCTTGTGCAACGGTCTTTGACGAGGCTTCGGTCGATTTGGGCGAGTTAAGCCTAGATGCACTAGAAGTTGCATTAGAGAATGTTCAGTTGCACCAGGTTAGCGATCGAGTGCAGGTTGTGCACACCGATTTGTTCGCAGGCTTAAAAGGGCGCACCTATGATTTAATTGTGTCGAACCCTCCATACGTTAACGCTCACGATTTAGCGACAATGCCTGACGAATACCAAGCTGAGCCCGCAATGGGTTTAGGGTCAGGTGAAGATGGCCTGTTCTTGACACATCAAATACTAGAGCAGGCTTGTGACTATTTGTCTGATCAGGGCGTATTGGTAGTTGAGGTTGGGAACAGTTGGGTCGATCTAATTGAACAATGTCCAAACCTGCCATTTAGTTGGGTCGAATTTGAAAGAGGCGGTCACGGCGTGTTTGTTCTAACGGCAGCGCAGTTGCGTATGAATCGATCACTTTTAAAAGAACAATAACACTCGTACACTGTGACCGTAGTTATAAAGCTAAGAGTTATTAAATGTCAGGCAATCGAATAGGTCAGTTGTTTTCAGTTTCCACCTTTGGTGAAAGCCACGGTGTGGCACTTGGGTGCATTGTTGATGGGTGCCCGCCGGGTATTGAATTAAACGAAGAAATGATTCAGGCGCAGCTTGATAGGCGAAAACCCGGCACATCAAGGTATACCACGCAAAGGCGTGAAGCAGATCAAGTGAAAATTTTGTCTGGCGTTTTTGAAGGTAAAACGACAGGTACCTCGATCGGTATGCTCATTGAGAATACTGATCAAAGATCAAAAGATTACTCAAATATCGCGAAGCAGTTCAGGCCTGGGCATGCTGACTATACCTACCATAAAAAGTATGGTCATCGAGACTATCGCGGTGGCGGGCGTTCGTCGGCCAGAGAAACTGCGATGCGCGTTGCCGCTGGTGTGGTGGCTCAGGCTGTTCTTGCCCAGTACGGTGTCAAAATAATAGGGTACTTGAGCCAGTTAGGCCCGATTGCCATCGATAGTGTTGATCACTCTGTTATCGACAGCAACCCATTCTTTTGCCCTGATGAATCAAAGGTCGAAGAGATGGCGACCTTTATGCAGAAGCTAAGTAAAAAGGGTGATTCGATTGGCGCAAAGATCGTGGTCGAGGCGCGAGGGTTACCTGCAGGTCTTGGCGAGCCAGT
This sequence comes from uncultured Pseudomonadales bacterium, assembly GCA_947503335.1. GTDB lineage: Bacteria > Pseudomonadota > Gammaproteobacteria > Pseudomonadales > CANNCY01 > CANNCY01. The sequence goes on from CANNCY010000001.1 coordinate 677,405, forward strand.
ATTTGATCGTATTGATGCTGAACTTGCCCATAGTCTTATGAGCATTAACGCAGTCAAAGGTGTCGAGATTGGTGACGGTTTTGATGTCGTCGATCAATATGGAACCGAGCATCGCGATGAGATCGTCGATGGTGCTTTTCAATCTAATCACGCAGGCGGTGTGCTGGGCGGTATTACCACGGGGCAAACCCTGCGTGCTGCGATCGCTTTAAAACCAACGTCTAGTTTACGTATCGCTGGAAACTCTGTAGATGTCGATGGCAATGCTATTGAGTTAATTACAAAAGGCCGGCATGATCCCTGTGTCGGAATTAGAGCTACTCCGATTGCCGAGGCGATGATGGCAATTACTTTGTGCGATCATCTCTTGAGACATCGAGGTCAGATCGGTGGGTTTAATCATATTGGCCCTGATATCGCCGCTGGGGTTGATGCCTACTAGGCAGGTGCGTATAGTTGTAAAAAATAACATTTATTGACGCGAGTGGTTATCGCGTGGGGGATACAAAGAGTGTGTTCTTTACGAGATGTATCATGCGGGCTTGTTGTGGCCGCTCTAATTAGTTTTTTCAGTGCGGCTAGTGCCGCGCCGCTTAAATGCGAAAATGTCAGCTGTGACTGCGACCGCTTAACCGAGCAAGCTATTGTTAGTGGTTGCAAGCAGCGTGAAACGACATTGATAAATCAGTGCAAAGAATCCTCTGGTTCAAAAGTTGGATTCTGCGCTGCCCATGGGCCCAAGGCAACACGCACGTCGCTAACTATCAATACCCATTCGTTTTCTTCGATATCTTCTGAGTCGGCGACGTTTAATGAAGCGTTGACGGCAGCTCAATGGACGCTAGAAGATTACGTTAAGTCTGCTCAATATATTGATGACGCGCAGCCAAAGATTGCTAAAGTTTTTGCCAGAAAGCTTTCGAATGCCCTTACTCACTTCCACGAACTTCAGATGCGTCGCTACCTTGACGCTGTTGAAGATAGTGCAAGGGCAGGGCGAAACCAATTAGAAGATGATCTTGATGAAGCGCTTGAGCGGCAAGAAGCATTAGACAGTTTAATTGCTGATACTGCGGCCACTGGTCAGTTGCATCAGTTCTTGTTAGCCAAAGCACTGGCTGATAATCAAGAGCGTATTGCGCACTTATACAGCTTGCGTGGCGAGCATGCGGAGGCTGCTAATGCGTTCGAGTATTCTGCACAATTATCTATTGCGTCATACGCGGCTGTTTTAGATTTAAACTTAGGATTGGCGCGTAGTGAAATCAAGCTTGCCCTTGGGCGCTTCAATGCTGCAGCGGGCGAGTTCGATTTAGCGGGTAATCCGCGGCGAGCTACGTCAGCAGTTGCTGCACGTGATCGCGAGCAAAGTGTAGCAATCCAGAGAATGGCCGCAGCTCAGTAACTACTGCTGAGTAGATTTGGTTCTCAGAAGATCTATAAGTGCTTGTGCAGCTTTTGATGTTGGTTTAGTGGGGTGCCGTACAATGCCTAGGTCACGATGAATGTTAAGGCCCTGCACGTCAACAATGACGAGCGAATCTTTTACCATATCAATGGGCAATACGCTCCATCCCTGGCCAATACTAACTAACGAAGCAACCGTTTCTAGATAGTTGGTGGTCATCGCTAGCTCTAGAGTGAGTCGATGTTTGTCGAATACGCGCTGCACAATTTGCCCGGTATAGGTATCAAGACCCGGCAGTACCGCAGGATATTTTGCAAGTTGGCTTAGGTTGCAGAACCCTCGCGCTGCCAATGGGTGATCTTCAGAGGTGACCACGCCCATAGGGTCGGGCCAAATTACCTCGGTGATCGTTTCAGGTTGTTTCGTAGGTGATAGTGTGACGATGGCCATGTCAAACTCACCTTGGCTAATTGCTTCGTACGCCTTTTCGCTATCTGTGAACTCGATTTGCAGTGTCACATCATTATATCGACGGCTGTATTCTCTTAGTACGGTTGGTAACCTGTGTAATCCTAAGTGGTGGCTAATCGCCAGTTTAAGTGGGCCAGTAATTCGGGTATCTAGGTCACGAATCTGTTGGCGGCAATCTTCGATTTGTTGGTTAACGCTGCTTGCTAGCTTCACTGTGATTTCACCAGCAGCCGTCAAGCCAAAGGTGCGGCGGTGGCGGTCAATAAGTGGCGTGCCCACACTCTGTTCTAACAGCTGAATTCTTTTGGTTAGTGCTGGCTGGGTAATGTGAAGGCGCTCGGCCGCTGCTACGAACGACTGTAGTTGTGAAAGCGCAAGTAGTGCGTTTAATTGTTTGATGTCCATTGTATCGCCTTTTTGTATAACTAAAAGTTATCAAAGTTATCAATAATATCAAATTGTTTTATTTTGTTGTGCTGATTAAACTTACCGTAAATAACATTGGTAGGGTTAGATTTATGGCCAAAACACTTTATGACAAATTGTTCGATCAGCACGTTGTCGCGCAGCGCGACGATGGTTCGGTTTTACTTTATATAGATCGTCACATTATTCACGAGGTGACTAGCCCTCAAGCATTTGAAGGCTTGCGTCTTGCGGGTCGAACGCCGTGGCGAGTGTCTGCCAATGTGGCAACTCCTGATCACAATGTTCCTACTACGATCGCCGAGCGCGCTAAAGGCGTAGAGGGAATCGTAGATGACACGTCTAGAATTCAGGTCAAGACCCTCGATGATAACTGCGATGAGTTTGGCATTGTTGAGTTTAAGATTAACGATGATCGTCAGGGGATCGTGCACGTAGTGGGGCCAGAGACCGGCGCTTCATTACCAGGAATGACAATCGTGTGCGGTGATTCTCATACCTCGACTCATGGAGCTTTAGCAGCATTGGCTCAAGGTATTGGTACATCAGAGGTTGAGCACGTGCTAGCTACCCAATGTTTGGTAGCCAAAAAAATGAAGAACATGCGGGTCAATGTGGTTGGCGTGTTAGATGAGGGTTTAACCGCAAAGGATATAGCGTTAGCAGTGATTGGCGCTATAGGCACGGCTGGAGGTACTGGTTACGCGATCGAATTCGCAGGTAGTGCAATCGAAGCGTTGAGCGTCGAAGGGCGAATGACCCTTTGTAATATGGCTATCGAGGCAGGCGCACGTGCGGGGTTGGTTGCTGTTGATGACAAAACGCTTGAGTACGTGAAGGGGCGCCCTCTATCGCCTAAGGCAGATGACTGGGACGCTGCTGTTTCGCAGTGGCGCGAATTGGTCTCAGATGAAGGGGCTCATTTCGATGCAGAAGTTGAGCTTGATGCGGCTTCTATTAAGCCACAGGTTACTTGGGGGACATCTCCTGAGCAGGTGATTGCTGTTGATCAGCTCATTCCTAAAGCAGAAGATCAGGCCGATACTGTTTCTCGCGATTCTGTTTCGCGAGCGCTTAGTTATATGGGCTTAAAAGGTGGAGAGGCACTTTCAGAGATCGGTATCGATAGGGTGTTTATTGGGTCATGTACCAACTCTCGAATCGAAGATCTCAGAGCTGCGGCGAAGGTATTCGAAGGTCGTCATGTTGCTAGTTCAGTAAAAGAGGCGATCATTGTACCGGGTTCTCAGCAGGTGAAAAAACAAGCAGAGCAAGAGGGTCTGCATACCATTTTTGAGGCTGCTGGCGCACAGTGGCGAGAGCCGGGCTGCTCAATGTGTTTAGGTATGAATGCCGATAGATTAGGTCAGGGCGAGCACTGCGCATCAACGTCTAATCGAAACTTTGAGGGTCGTCAAGGTGCGGGTGGTCGAACGCATTTGGTAAGCCCTGCGATGGCCGCGGCAGCAGCAGTAGCTGGAACATTTGTAGATTTTAGAGAGCTATAGGAGTATTTGATGAAAGCTTTTACACAGCATTTTGGGCTAGTAGTACCCATTGATCGTGCGAATGTTGACACCGACATGATCATTCCAAAGCAGTTTCTAAAGTCTATCAAGCGCACAGGTTTTGGGCCTAATTTATTTGATGAGCTTAGATATCTTGATGTAGGGGAGCCTGGGCAAGACTGTAGCACTCGCCCAATTAATCCTGATTTTGAATTGAATCAGCCTCGATATGCCGGTGCGTCGGTGTTAGTTGCGCGTGATAATTTTGGTTGTGGCTCGAGCCGAGAGCATGCACCTTGGGCCCTAGATGATTTTGGTATCCGTGTTGTGATCGCGCCGTCTTTTGCAGATATTTTTTATAACAACTGCTTTAAGAACGGGTTGTTGCCAATTGTGTTAAGCGCTGAGCAAGTAGCTGAACTATTTGATCAGGTAGCGGCTGAAGAAGGGTATTCGTTGACAGTAGATTTGGCGGCCCAGACCGTTATTACGCCAGCGGGTAAGGTGTTTAATTTTGAAATTGATCAATTTAGAAAAGACTGTCTATTAAAAGGTTTAGACGAGATCGGTTTAACGCTTCAAGATTCAGAAGCTATTAAGAAGTTTGAGCAGGCGCATCTGGCGTCTCGCCCATGGTTGCAGGCAAGTGAGGAGAAATTCAGTGCCTAAGGTTTTATTATTGCCCGGTGATGGCATTGGCCCAGAGATTATGTCGCAAGCAGAGCGAGTGCTCGATGTAGTAAACGAAAAATTCGATTTGCAGATCGAAACTGAGCATGGTTTGTTGGGAGGCTCAGCTATTGATGCCCATGGCGTGCCAATGCCCGAAGAAACTTTGTTAAAGGCTAAGCAGGTCGATGCCGTTTTACTTGGTGCTGTAGGTGGCCCTAAATGGGATAACCTTGATCGAGAAATTCGTCCTGAAAAAGGCCTGTTAGGTATCCGTAGTGGTTTAGAGCTATTCGCAAATTTGCGCCCAGCGTTAACATATTCACAGCTTGCTAGTGCGTCATCGTTACGTGCTGAATTGGTTTCTGGTTTGGATATTTTAATTGTGCGAGAGCTAACTGGAGGTATTTATTTTGGGCAGCCTCGCGGTATTCACACAAACGATGCTGGAGATCGCGAAGGTTTTAACACCTATCGTTACGACGAGTCTGAAATAAAGCGTATTGGGCGAGTGGCTTTTGAAAGTGCTCGCAAGCGAAACGGTCGATTGTGCTCGGTTGATAAAGCGAATGTGCTAGAGGCTACGGTTTTGTGGCGCGAGGTTATGAATGAGCTGGCTGCTGACTATCCAGATGTTGAATTAACACATATGTATGTTGATAACGCAGCCATGCAACTTGTTAAAGAGCCCAAGCAGTTTGATGTGATTGTCACTGGCAATATGTTTGGCGACATTTTGTCTGATATCGCGGCAATGTTGACAGGCTCAATTGGTATGTTGCCGTCAGCGTCTTTAAATCACTCGGGTGTTGGTATGTACGAGCCATGCCATGGGTCGGCACCCGATATCGCGGGGCAGGGAGTTGCTAATCCGTTAGCGATGATTCTGTCTTTGTCGATGATGTTGCGCTACAGCCTTAAGCAAGAAGCTGCAGCACAAGCAATAGATGATGCGGTTTCAGCAGTCTTAGACCAAGGTTTGCGCACTGGCGATATCATGACTGACGGTATGACAGCTGTTGGCACGCAAGAGATGGGTGATGCAGTGGTTGCAGCACTTCAGTAATGAATTGGAGTAGATAGATGAAAGTTGGATTTGTCGGTTGGCGCGGTATGGTCGGCTCTGTGCTGATGCAACGTATGACTGAAGAGCGTGATTTTGAAGGTTTAGATGCGACCTTTTATACAACCTCGCAAACAGGGCTGGTAGCACCTAATTTTGGTGAAAAAGATAATGGTGTGTTGGTTGATGCATTTGATATTGAGCATCTATCAAAACAAGACGTCATTCTTACCTGTCAAGGTGGCGATTATACGACAGCAGTGCATCAGAAATTGCGTGATGCAGGTTGGTTGGGCTATTGGATAGATGCAGCGTCTACATTAAGAATGACTGATGCCGCTACAATTGTATTAGATCCTGTAAACCGTAGTTTAATCGATAGGCGCGTTGCTGATGGCTGCAAAGATTTTGTTGGCGGTAACTGCACGGTTAGTTTGATGTTAATGGCCTTAGGAGACTTGTTTGCTAACGGGCATGTTGAGTGGGCTTCTGCGCACACCTATCAGGCGGCATCTGGTGCAGGCGCTGCTAACATGAAAGAACTGATAGCGCAGATGGGTTACTTGTACGATAGTGTTGCCGATGTGTTGCAGCAGGCGCCTGTTCTAGAGGTAGATCAGCTGCTAGCAGATGCTATGCGTAATGAGTCGATGCCTATAGAGCAGTTTGGTCAGCCGTTAGCAGGTAGTTTGCTGCCATGGATCGACACACAGGTTGAAGGCGGGCGTTCTCGTGAAGAGTGGAAGGCTCAAGTAGAGACACAACGTATACTAGGTCACAGTTCTTTAACACCAGTTGATGGAACCTGTGTTCGAGTAGGTGCAATGCGATGCCATTCACAGGCAATTACCATAAAATTGAAGGAATCCCTATCTCTGGATACTGTTGAGGCTTTAATTAAAGAGGGTAATGAGTGGGTAGAGTTTGTTGAGAATGACCGCGAAGCCACTATTTCTAGGCTCTCGCCCAAAACTTACACCGGTTCGCTTAAGATAGGTGTTGGGCGTGTTCGCAAGATGACGATGGGTGATCAGTATCTGAATGTCTTCACCGTAGGAGATCAGTTGTTGTGGGGAGCAGCCGAACCTGTGCGCAGAATGCTGTCAATTCTTCGCAAACAGCTTTAGATTTAAGGGCTTGCGTATTATTGCGCAATCATTAATACTTTGCAGTGGCTCGGCCTAGAAGAAGGCTTTAAGAGATATAACTGCCTAAGGATTGGGCTAAAGATAATTAACAAGAATGTCATTTCGTAGTGGCGCATCATATTAGTGATGCGTCGATTATGCCCTAGGGGGGTCTATATGCTACGCAAGCTTGCTGCGGTTGGAGTTTTTGCTGGTACATCACTAGTTACGTCGGTGTCATCAGCTGTAGGGTTGGGCGAGATTAAGTTGTATTCGGCGCTGAATCAGCCTTTAAACGCCGAGATTAAACTTTATCAAGTATCTAAGGCTGATCTTGCTTCGTTGCAAGTAGGCATCGCGTCAATGCGCGACTTTCAACGTGCCGACATTGATAGGCCTTTCTTTTTAACAGATCTTAACTTTGAAGTGATCGACTCAACTGGCGATAGTGCCGTTGTTCGTGTTACTTCGTCTAAGGCTGTTGCTGAACCTTTTTTGAATTTCTTAGTCGAGCTTGAATGGCAAAACGGCAGGGTGTTAAAAGAATACACTTTGTTAATGGATCTGCCGTCTTATACGCCACCGGCTGCCACGACCGTAGAGAGACAGCCAACTGCTCAACAGCAAACTCAGCAGCCAGTTCAGAGGCAGGCTAGACCTAGCGCGTCGCAGGTGCGCGAGAGTCAATGGCAAAATTCTGACACCGAATACCGTGTACGAGCTAACGATACGCTTTGGGAAATAGCACTTAATGTGCGCCCTGATCGCAGTTATTCACCTCACCAGGTGATGAAAGCTTTGTACGACATGAACCCTGATGCGTTCATTAATAACAACATGAATCGCGTCAAGCAGGGCGCAGTACTTCGCCTACCTTCGGCGGGTGATCTAGATCAAATTGCTAGTGGTGTGGCGGTAGCTCAACTACGTCAGCATAATCAGGCCGTCGACGATGGCACTACTATCATTGATGCCACTTCAAATACTTCAGATTATGGTCAGGTTGTCGAGCAAGACCGCTTAGTGTTAGATGCTGCACAAACCAATGGTTCGGCAAGTGGCCAGGGCGAGTCAAACACGGGTTCTGGTGTAAATACAGCCGATTTAGACGCTGCGCGTGATGAGGTAGCTCGCCAGCAGAGAGAAAATGAAGAGTTGCGTTCTAGAATTGAGGCGTTAGAGGCCCAGCTAAGTACCGCATCACAATTGTTAGAGCTGCGTAACGATGAATTGGCCGCAGCGCAGGCAGTGGCAAGCTCTTCAAATGAAGTTGTTACTGATGAAAATCAAGTTCTAGAGGCTGTAAGCGATTCTGAACCTGAGCAGGCCGAGACAGACAACCAAGGCGAACAGCAAAACACCGTCGAAGAAACTGCATCAACAGCTAAGCAAGTTAATACTGTTACGATTCCAGAGAAAAAGGGTGTTGTAGAAAGTATTACTGATTGGGTTATGAGTAATCTTGCAATTGTTGGTGGTGCTATATTGGCGCTTCTATTGGCCGTGTTTGCAATACGCCGCCGCGGTCAAGACGAAGAAGAGACTGTATCAATTGTTACGCCTTCGGTAGTAGAGCTTGAGCCGACAGAGGCAGACGATGAGGCCGATGAAGGTGACGTGACTGAGGCCTTGGCTGACGTTGACCTGAAACTTGCGTACGGTGAGTTTGATCAAGCCGAGCAGGCGCTGCAAGGTTTAGCGGATGCGAACCCAGGTAATACAGCAATTGCCCTTAAGCTTTGTGAACTCTACGCCGATGTGGGTAACAGACAGCGTTTCGACGAGCAGGTTACATTGATCCGATCAACGGGCGATGATCAAGCTATTGAGAGTGCTACGGCATTGATCTCTCGTTTTGACGAAGAAGACGGAATGCCTGATCTAGATGCGCTAGGCTTGGGTGATGACTTTGATGAGCCAGAAGCGTCAGAGCAAGCTGATGAAGTACTAGATCTAGATACCGAGTTAGACTTCGATTTAGGTACTGAGAGCGACGATCAGTTAGATAGCGAAGATGTTGGAGAAACTGAGGCCGAGTTAGATCTAACCAAAGAGTCAGAAGAAGACTTTAGTATCGATACTCTAGACCTTGATGGCCTGACTTTTGTATCACGCGACGAAGAAGAGACTAGTGACGAAGAGTCTGCAGTTGTTGATTCTGAGAGTGTAGAGCAGGGCGTCGACTCTGAGGCTGATTCAGAAGCAGTCGAACTTGAAGCTTTATCAGACACCGCTAACGAGATCGAATTAACAGATTCTCTTGAGGATGAAATTGATTTAGATCTAGGTGGTTCATTAGATGAGCTTGCGGGCGAGGTTGAGGTGTCAGCTGAAGACGACACTGAAGAGCTTGATGTTTTAGAAGACGTCTCTTTAGATCTTGATGATTTAGATGCCGAGTTATCTGAAATGGCTGAAGATAGCGATGATCTGGGTGAGATAGAACTACCTCAAGATGATTCGCTTGATATTGATGCAATCGAGCTAGATGATGTTGAGCTCGATGCAGAGTTTGATGAATCTCCAGTTGCCGTCGATGTGGCAGATGATGAACTAGAAACCGCCGGTGGAGAGTTGGCAGGCGTTGATGAGAATGACCCTTTAGCGGCTTTAGATGATATTGCTGATCTAGATATTGATGTTGATAATATCGAATTAGATGCAGACTCATCTGATGATCTAGAGCTTGATGGATTAGACCTAGACTCGGTTGAGTTAGAGCAAGGCGACGATTTTTCAGAGCCGTTAGACGGTCTTGATGACATAGATCTAGATTACGATTTAGATGATTTAGCTGAAGCCGATGAACAGGTAGAGGCAGAAGCAGAAGCAGTTACGCCTGCTGTTGAAGAAGAGCCAGTAGACGGGTCTTCTGAACTGCACGGCGAAGAAGCTATATCTCTTGATGGCATCGAGATGACTGCCGACGATGTTGCTGCAGATTTAACCGGTGCCGAAGATCTTGAAGATTTCGACTTCTTGGCCGACTCTGATGAAATAGCGACTAAACTAGATTTGGCACGAGCTTATATCGACATGGGCGATAAAGACGGTGCGCGTGAAATCTTAGATGAAGTAATTGCTGAAGGAAACGATGAGCAGCAAGCAGAAGCAAAGCAGCTTTCAGAAAAGCTCTAGTAGTAAAGAGCACTCTACAAGGGCGCCTACGGCGCCCTTGTCGTTTGTGCGAGGTAAAGAAGTAACTGACGAGGCCGATTATCCAGCTAACCTAAGTCGTATTGCTTTGTCGGTGTCGTATGATGGCCGAAATTTTCATGGATGGCAGCGCCAAACAGGGCGTTCAGAACGTACTGTTCAGGGTGAATTAGAGAAAGGGTTGACCTCTATCGCCAACGAGCCTGTTGAGCTGGTCTGTGCAGGGCGAACCGATGCAGGCGTTCATGGGTCTAATCAGTGGGTGCATTTCGATACGGCCTCTGAAAGACCGCTCAAGGCTTGGGTTCAAGGTGTGAATACGCGGCTACCAGATGACGTTAAGGTAATGGATGCCGTTAACGTATCGCCACTATTTCACGCGCGTTTCAGCGCGACCTCACGTACATATCGATACATTGTACTGAATACGGTGACCCCGCCCGTACATTTAAAGGGCCTAGTTACCTGGTATCGATATCCACTAAATGTCGATCTACTTAATAAGGGTGCTGCCTTCTTGCTAGGTGAACATGATTTTACTAGTTTTAGAGGCGCAGGTTGTCAGGCTCAGTCACCCGTTAGGGAGGTGCAGGCAGTGAAGTGGGTGCGCCAGGGTGATTATCTTGTATTTCAGGTAACAGCGAATGCCTTCTTGATGCATATGGTGCGCAATATGGTGGGGTCGTTACTAGAGATTGGTGCTGGTCGTCACGAGCCAGAATGGATCGAAGAATTGCTAGCTGTTAAAGACAGGTCAGCTGCTGCAGCCACCGCGGCTCCACACGGGCTTTATCTAGTGGGTGTAGAGTATCCAGAAGAATATATTGTTTCTGGTGAACCTAAGGGTCCAATGATGATCGATTCTTGGTTATGATGCTGTATTAGTGAGGAGTATCATGACAACACGAATAAAGATTTGTGGGATCAAACAGCTAGATGAAGCGCTTGTTGCTATAGATGCTGGGGCAGATGCGCTTGGGTTTGTGTTTTACCCCAAAAGCGTGCGAGCGGTTAGTTTTCAAGAAGCGGCAGAAATTATAGCGGCTTTACCACCCTTTGTTACCTGTGTGGGGTTGCTGGTAAATCCATCAGACGAACAGGTGGCTTCTGCGATTGCTGCAGGGGTTGATCTAGTACAGTTTCATGGTAGTGAGTCGGCAGAGTTTTGCGAACAATTTAACGTAAAATATGTCAAAGCAATAGGTGTTGACTCTAGTACAGATCTAAATGCCAAGCTAGACGAGTATTCTAGTGCTTCGGCTGTGCTTTTAGACGTCAAAGACGAGAGTTATGGTGGCACTGGGCGTCAATTTGATTGGTCTTTACTGTCGGCTGTGAAGGAAGAGCGTGTCATTGTGGCAGGTGGTCTTACGGTCGGAAATGTGGCTTCATTAATCGAGAATTGGCGCCCCTATGCGGTCGATGTTAGTTCGGGCGTTGAGCGTGAGCGCGGTATAAAAGACGCTAGTTTGATTAAGCAGTTTTGTAGTGCAGTAATTAGTAGTAACGACAATAAGTAGAGGTATGCCGTGGATAATCGGCCATTGAGTAAGCAGGTACCCAATGCGCAAGGGCGCTTTGGTGAGTTTGGCGGGCGTTATGTCTCAGAAACGTTGATTGACGCCTTAGATCAGTTAGAAGCAATGTATACAAGGTTGTCTTCTGATCCAGATTTTCAGGATCAGTTTGATAAAGACCTGGCGCATTATGTTGGCCGGCCGTCGCCCCTTTATTTTGCAGAGCGCTGGACAGAGGCTGTTGGCGGCGCAAAGCTTTGGTTAAAGCGTGAAGATCTTAATCACACTGGTGCACACAAGGTTAACAACACAGTCGGTCAAGCGTTGTTAGCGAAGTACTCAGGCAAAAAGCGTATCATTGCTGAAACTGGTGCAGGGCAGCACGGTGTGGCGTCTGCAACGGTTGCCGCGCGTTTGGGATTGGAATGTGTTGTCTTCATGGGTGAAGACGATGTTAAGCGTCAGTCATTAAATGTTTATCGTATGAAGCTTTTAGGTGCCACCGTAGTGCCAGTCACTTCGGGTTCTCGCACATTGAAAGATGCGATGAACGAAGCGATGCGCGACTGGGTCACTAACGTTGACGATACTTATTATATTATCGGCACCGTTGCGGGGCCTCACCCTTACCCAATGCTAGTACGCGACTTTCAAGCCGTTATTGGCAGAGAAGCACGCAAGCAGAGCTTAGAGCAGATGGGGCAGTTGCCCGATGCCCTCGTTGCTTGTGTGGGCGGTGGTTCAAATGCAATTGGTCTTTTCCATCCCTTTATCGACGATGAAGATGTAGCGATCTATGGTGTTGAGGCGGGCGGCGATGGTGTAGAAACAGGGCGCCATGCAGCGCCGCTGACCTCGGGCATCCCGGGTGTTTTGCACGGCAACCGTACTTATTTAATGGAAGACGAAGATGGGCAAATTATTGAGACGCACTCTGTGTCTGCTGGCCTAGATTATCCAGGTGTCGGCCCCGAGCATGCATGGCTTAAGGATATCGGTCGCGCTAATTATGTAGCGATCAATGATGACGAAGCACTTGCTGCATTCAGAACATTGACTCGAGTTGAAGGTATCATGCCAGCCCTTGAGTCTGCGCATGCGCTTGCATATGCAGAGAAGTTGGCGCGTGAATTAGGTCCAGATAAAAACATTCTAGTAAATCTATCGGGGCGCGGTGATAAAGACATATTAACTGTCGCGGGTATCGATGGCATCGAGGTTTTGTAGGGGGATATATGCAAAATCGAATTCAGAAAACGATGGCGGCGCTAGCCGAAACTAACCGCAAGGCACTGATACCTTATGTGGTTGCCGGAGACCCTGATCTAAAAAGTACGCTTGAAATTATGCATGCAATGGTCGACTCAGGGGCAGATATAATCGAGCTTGGAGTGCCATTTTCAGACCCTATGGCTGAAGGCCCAACTATCGCGTTAGGTCACGAGCGAGCGCTAGCGGCCAAAACGAGCTTGCGCAAGATCTTAGAGTTAGTTGCGCAGTTTAGACAGTCGAATAATGAAACGCCTATTGTATTGATGGGATATGCGAATCCCGTTGAGCGATTTGGATACGAATCATTTGCCGAGTCTGCGTCGCAGGCCGGTGTTGATGGTTTACTAACGGTCGATTTACCACCTGAAGAATGCGAGCAGTTAAATAGCCATTTGCAAGAAAAGGGTATTGAAACGGTGTTCTTGGTTGCTCCAACCACGACTGAAGAGCGTATTAAGTCGATTGCACAACGTGCTAGCGGCTATATTTACTATGTTTCCCTAAAAGGCGTTACCGGTGCTGCAAACCTTGATTCTGAGGGCGTAAACGCGCGTTTGACTGAAATCCGTAATATTACATCATTGCCCCTTTGCGTAGGATTTGGTATTAAAGATGGCGTGACTGCTCGGTCAGTTTCTGAAAAGGCTGATGGAGTAGTAGTCGGAAGTGTATTGGTAGACGCAATCGGAAAAGCTGATTCGACCGCGGGGGCGGTAAAGGCTGTGAGCGATATTCTCAGTGAGATTCGAGCTGCGATTGCATAATTATAAAAAGGCGATAGAGCGTCTTAAGAATAGTAGTTAGGTAGAAGCATTATGAGTTGGTTAAATAAAATCGTTCCGTCACTGGCCCGCCCAGAGCGAAAGTCGCACTCTGTACCAGAGGGTGTGTGGGCAAAGTGCGTTAAGTGCGACTCAGTGCTGTATCAGCCAGATTTAGAACGCAATCAAGACGTTTGTCCAAAATGCGACCATCACATGCGCATCGGCGCTCGTCGCCGCTTAGATCTGTTTTTAGACCAGGACGGGCGTGTTGAACTGCACGATGACGTTGAGCCTATCGATCGACTAAAATTTAAAGATGTAAAGAAGTATAAAGAGCGCCTGTCGTCAGCTCAGAAGAAAACTGGCGAAAAGGATGCGCTTGTAGCAATGCAAGGTAGTCTTCAGGGCGCGCCTGTTGTAGCGGTAGCTTTTGAGTTTGCTTTTAATGGTGGCTCTATGGGCTATGCAGTGGGCGAGAAGTTTACTCGCGCTGCACAAACTGCTTTGAGTCAAGGTATTCCACTTGTTTGTTTTTCTGCAACAGGTGGTGCTCGAATGCAAGAGGCGCTGATCTCGTTAATGCAAATGGCAAAGACTAGTGCAGTGCTTGAACGAATGAAGCGTCAAAGCGTACCTTTTATCTCAGTAATGACCGATCCTGTATATGGTGGGGTCTCGGCCTCACTGGCGATGCTTGGTGACGTTAATGTTGCTGAACCGGGCGCGAGAGCGGGTTTTGCTGGCCCCGGTGTAATCGAACAGACAATTCGTCAAAAGCTACCTAAGGGCTTTCAAAGAAGTGAATTCTTAATGGATCATGGCGCGATTGATATGATCGTTCATCGCCACGAGATGCGCGACAAAATGGCGTTTGTTCTTTCAAGTTTAACCCATGGCAGCGAGGCTGCTGGCTAGTGACATCGATGTCTTTAGACGCCTGGATTGCTGAGTTGTCTGGGCGTCACTCTACCGAGATAAACTTAGGTTTATCTCGTGTTCAGGCTGTTGTTCAGCAGCTCAATATTAACTTCAATAATGCTACTGTAATTACGATAGCCGGCACCAATGGTAAGGGTAGTTGCGTGGCTACTCTCGAGGCTTTAGCAGTGGCTTCAGGTAAGCGCGTTGCAACGCTTACTTCCCCTCATTTTTATCAGTTCAACGAGCGTATTCGAATTGATGGGCAGGCTGTATCTGATCAAACGATCGTCGACGCGTTCGAGCAGGTTGACCGTGTAGCAATTGATTTTAATCCGACGTTCTTTGAAATGAACGTATTAGCAGCGCTGCATATCTTTAATCAAGAGCCGCTTGACGTAGTATTGTTAGAGGTTGGCTTGGGTGGTCGTTTAGATGCAGTGAATGTCATTGATCCAAATGTCGCCGTTATCACCTCGATAGGCTTAGATCACACCGATTGGTTGGGCGATACTATTGAAAAAATAGGTGCTGAAAAGGCAGGTATTTTGCGGGAGGGTATTGACGTATTTTTGGCGAGTGCCGACATGCCTCGGTCAGTAATTGATCGTGCTGATCTGCTTGAATGTAACGTGGCGCAGTATACAAATCAATTCGATGGCAACGATGGTGTAAGTTGGCGAGTCGGTAATAACAGCTTTTCGACAGTATCAGTAAACCTGCCTGCGCCTAGTGTTGCGGCGGCTCTGGCAGTGGCAGACAGTTTAGATTGGTTTGAAAGCACGAACGCAATGATCGAGCAATTTAAACAGGTAGCAACTTCGTTGCAATTAACAGGGCGGTTTGAGCGCCGAATATTGGCGGGTAGGCGATGGATATTCGATGTGGCGCACAATCAGCCTGCGGCTCGGTTTTTAGTAAGTCAAACGCAGCTGCAGGGTATGTCATTTGATACAATCGTCTTCGCAGTGATGAGTGATAAAGATGTTGAATTGATCGTTAACGAGCTCAAAAGCTTGCAGGCTAAGTGGGTATTGTTGCATCTAGATGACAATGATAGAGCACTCTCACCCGATGCCTTAAAAGTTAAGTTGCTCGAGGCAGGTGTTGGTTCAGATTGGATTAGTGTAATGAGTGTGCGTCAGGCTAAAAGAGCAATCATGACGGGCGAATTGGGGCAGGGGTTGGTTTGTGGTTCGTTCTTCACTGTTGCAGCCTTAGATTTACAAGAAGAATAGCGGTACACTATCACCCAATGATATTGGGGGCTTCATGAATAGAATTTTAAAGCAGCGTATAGTTGGGGCAGTAGTGCTCTGTGCGCTAGGGGTGGTGTTCTTGCCGGCGCTCTTTACGATGCCCGATCGACCAGTGCCCACACGCATTTCTGAGATTCCCCAAGCGCCGCCACAGCAGGCGATAACCTTATCTTCGGCATCACCGGTTTTAGAGAAGTCAAAAGCTACCGACCTTCGAACAATGCATCAGGCGACAGAGGTGCCAGATGATAACGTAGGTGATCTGAGTGCAAGGCGCTGGGTGGTTCAGGTTGCTAGTTACTCGACTCGCGACGAGGCTGACAAGCTAGTCACCCGTATCGTTAAAGAGACAGATTTAGTAGCTTTCGTACGTACGTTAGTTATACAAGGGCAGGTTAATCGTGTGTATGTAGGCCCGTTTCTAACACGTGAAGATAGCCTTGAGGCAAAGCGAAGAGTCGATCAACGTTACAAAGTCGAATCATTAATTTACCATATTAAAAATAGCCAGGTAGAGGCCGCCAAATGAGTACCTTGAGCTTTTCTCCGTTCGATTGGGTTATCGTGAGCGTCATTTTGATATCTGCAGTTCTCAGCCTTTTTAGAGGGTTCGTAAAAGAGATCCTCTCGTTAGCGGGTTTTGTATTGGCCCTAATACTGGCCATACGCTTTCAATATCAAGTAGCAGACCTCATTACGTTCACAGAATCCCCTGTGAGTAAGCAGGTAGTAGGCTTCTTCTCAATCTTTATAGGCACATTAGTACTATGTTCGATTGCTGCAACGTTAGTTCAAAAACTCATTCATTCAGTTGGATTATCACCTTTAGACAGATTACTAGGTATGGCATTTGGCGCGCTTCGAGGTGCTTTGATGGTGCTCGTTGCTATCCTGTTTTTGCCTGAAGTAATCGCTATTGATCAAGAACAATTTTGGAAAGAATCATCATTAGTGCCTCATTTTCTTCAGTTGCAAGATTGGGCATACAAGACTTTTGGTGAAGTAAAAGAAATCTCAGAACAACTAATAGGAATAGGCATTTAGTATGTGTGGCGTTGTTGGTATCTATAGCACGCGAGAAGTTAACCTAGAAATTTATGATGCTCTGACAATGTTGCAGCATCGTGGGCAAGATGCTGCAGGCATGGTTACCTGTCATCAAGGCCGATTCAATCAGCAGAAAGGCAACGGCATGGTACGCGACGTATTTAGTACGCGCGACATGCAACGTCTTGAAGGTAATGTAGGTATTGGCCATGTTCGCTACCCAACCGCGGGTAGTTCAAGCCCAGCACTAGCTCAGCCCTTTTACGTGAATTCACCTTATGGTATCGCTTTCGCTCACAACGGCAATCTAACAAATACACGCGCATTGTCAGAAGAGGTGTTCGAGACCGACCTTCGTCATTTCAATACCGACTCTGATAGCGAAGTGTTACTTAACGTACTGGCGCACGAACTGCAGGTGCAACAACAGTTTACACCGACACCTGATACTATATTTGACGCAGTATCTGGTGTACATAAACGGGCTCGTGGGGCATACGCTTGTGTTGCGATGATTGCTAATCATGGCATGTTGGCATTTCGCGATCCTCATGGTATCAGGCCATTGGTGTTTGGTAGTCGAGAAGTAAATGGTAAAACCGAGTACATGATCGCTTCTGAAAGCGTTGCGCTTGATGTATCAGGGTTTAAGCTTGAACGAGATGTTAACCCAGGAGAGGCCATCTATATTGATCGAGACGGCAAATTGCATTCTAAGCAATGTTCTGAACACACTGCGTTAACTCCTTGTGTGTTTGAACACGTATATTTTGCCCGCCCTGATTCAATGATGGACGGCGTTTCGGTATACAAATCTCGTATGAGAATGGGTGAAAAACTCGCAGAGAAGATTATGCGTGAGCGCCCAGATCATGATATCGATGTGGTGATTCCTATTCCTGATACGTCACGGGTGTCGGGCCAGATACTTGCTCATAATCTGGGAGTAAAGTTTAGAGAAGGTTTGATGAAAAACCGCTACATCGGTCGAACCTTTATCATGCCTGGGCAAAGTCAACGCAAAAAGTCAGTTCGACAAAAGTTGAACCCTGTACCGCTTGAGTTCAAGGGCAAAAACGTACTGTTGGTAGATGACTCGATTGTACGCGGAACGACTAGCCAACAGATTATCGAAATGGCACGTGATGCAGGTGCAAACAAGGTTTATTTGGCATCTGCAGCGCCTGCTGTTCGTTTCCCTAATGTTTATGGTATCGACATGCCGTCAGCATCTGAACTTATAGCGCACGGTCGTACCGAAAAAGAAGTTGAACAATTGCTGGGTTGTGACTGGCTGATTTATCAAGACATTGATGATTTGGTAGAGTCGGTAACCAACAAAAACGCTAAACCTGTTGGTTGGGACTGCTCCGTGTTTAACGGTGAATACGTTACTGGTGACATCAATGACGAATATCTTAGTGCGATTGATGAAGCTAGAAATGATAACGCGAAGTCTAAGATAGACTTAAGTAGTGAGCAGGTAGTTGGTATTCAAAATGGAGACCTTGGATGAGTGCCGATTGGCAGTTCGAAACCGAGGCTATAAGGTCGGGCATCTATCGCTCATCGCAAGGTGAGCATAGCGAAGGTCTGTATTTAACATCAAGTTATTTATTTGAGTCGGCTGAGCATGCAGCTGCAAGGTTCGATGGTAGTGACGTTGGCAACGTATATTCTCGTTACACCAATCCTACCGTTGAAATGTTCGAAAAACGCTTTGCGGCTTTGGCTGGTGCCGATAAAGCAGCAGCTTGTGCATCGGGAATGTCGGCGATCTTGGGTGTCGCTATGGCACATCTACAACAGGGTGATCAGGTTGTCATATCACGATCTATTTTTGGTACGTCTACGTCGCTATTTTTGCAATATATGCAAAAGTTCGGCGTATCGGTTGTTCAGGTAGATCTCACAGACCTAGATGCATGGCGTGCAGCGATCAACAGCTCGACAAAGCTGCTGTTCGCAGAAACGCCGTCTAATCCCTTGTCAGAAGTAGCAGATATCAATGAGCTTGCTACATTGGCTCATGCAGTCAACGCGCTATTAGTGATCGACAATACGTTTTGTACGCCAGCCTTACAGAGCCCACTTAAGTTGGGTGCTGATATCTCACTCTACTCAGCCACTAAGTATATCGACGGGCAAGGTCGAGTTTTAGGTGGTGTCGTATGTGGCTCTAATGAGCTAGTTGACCCTGTTGTCGGTTTTTTAAGAACCTTGGGGGCAACTCTAAGTGCGTTTAATGCATGGGTACTTCTGAAGGGGCTAGAAACGCTGTCATTACGTATGCAGCGCCACTGCGATAACGCGCTGCGTGTTGCTACCTGGTTGAACGAAAATGCCAATGTCGCGAAAGTTTATTACGCCGGGCTTGAGGGTCATGAAGGGCACCAATTGGCGGTACGACAACAAAGCGGTTTTGGCGCGGTCGTTTCGTTCGAGGTGTACGGTGGTAAAGACGAAGCGTTTAAAGTTATCAACGCCACCAAAATGCTCAGTATCACTGCCAATCTTGGCGATGCTAAGTCGACGATTGTACACCCTGCAACAACCACTCATGGGCGTCTTACGTTAGAACAGCGCCAGCAAGCAGGCATTAGCGAGGGATTGATCCGACTGTCAGTTGGGCTTGAAGCTGCTGAAGATATCATTGCAGATTTAGCAAGAGGGTTAGGGTAGATGCGTCAAAGCTTTGCACCGGTTTTAAAGTCACTAAACAGTATCGTATTGGGTAAAGAGCAAACCATCGAGCACGCCGTTGTATGCTTGTTAGCAAATGGGCATCTATTACTAGAAGATTTACCCGGAATGGGTAAGACGACGCTCAGTCATGCGTTGGCCAACGTGTTTGGGCTGGCCTATAAGCGCGTGCAATTTACTAACGATATGTTACCTAGCGATCTGTTAGGAGTGAATGTATTCAACCAAGCAACTCAAAGTTTTAGATTTCATCCAGGCCCCGTTTTTTCTAATCTAGTATTGGCAGACGAAATAAATAGAGCGACGCCTAAGACGCAAAGCGCGCTTCTAGAGGCAATGGAAGAACGTCAAGTTTCTATTGATGGTAAAACGCGTCAATTAAAGCCGCCATTTTTTGTGATTGCAACTCAGAACCCGCAAGAACAGTCGGGTACGTATCCATTACCTGAATCACAGCTAGATCGCTTTCATATGCGATTATCATTAGGCTACCCCGTCGAGTCGGCCGAAAAGGCGCTGATAAAAGGGCAGTCGCCACGAGAGCAATTAACCTCGCTAAAGCCGCTGTTAAGTAGCGAGCAGTTATTAGAGTCGCAGGCTCAGGTGAGAGCAGTTAAGATGACAGATCACCTGGTAGATTATGTTTACCGGCTAATTGCCGCAACGAGACGTTTTCAGGGGGTGTCGCAAGGGTTGTCGCCACGTGGCGCTATAGTGTTGGTCAATTGTGCTAAGGCGTATGCTTGGTTGAAGGGGCGAGATCACGTCACACCAGAAGATGTGCAATCGGTGTTTGAGCCTGTAACCGCACATCGACTTAAATCTTCGGCCAGTTCTAGCGAAATTATCGATGCGATTCTAAAGGCAGTCGATGTTATGGGGTCGCCGAGTTAGGCGTTATGCTTAGACAAAACTATCAACAGATGGTGAGTCGTTGGTTAGACCGACGACTACCCAGTGTTGAGTCACTTATTCTTAATCAAAGATCTTTATTTATTGCCCCTAACATGCGTGGGCTAAGCGTACTAGGCTTAAGCCTAGTGCTTTGGGTTGCGGCGATTACCTATCAGAATAACGCGATTATGCTACTCGCCGCATTATTGATGGCTCTTTTAATCGTGGCGATAGCGCACACATTCATCAACATGAATGGCATACGAATAAGAGCCCTTCATCCTGATAGTTGCCACGCAGGTCAGGCTATTCAGTTGCCCGTAGCAATCAGTAGACAAGCCGGCGATAGCTATAATTTAAAAGTAGGTTGGCGTCGAGAGCAGCTTCAGTCGACGATGACTCAAATCACATCTAGTGACCAGCGTGTCGTCGTCAGTTTGCCCACCAATCGTCGAGGGCGATTAAAGGCTCCAAGACTTTGCGTTGAAAGCACGTTTCCTCTGGGGCTTATTCGTTGTTGGACATACGCGCAGTTAGACTTTGACGCAGTCGTTTGGCCAGAGGTTGTGCCATACAATCGTATTAAGTCATCTGCATCAGGTGATCAAGAAGGTCTAGCAACTGGCAACAAAGGTGTTGATGATTTTGATGGGCTTGCTACCTATATCGAAGGAGATTCGATGGCTCGTGTTGCCTGGAAGCAAGTCGCTGCAGGTCGTGGTATGCAGACCAAGGTATTTGGCGAGTTGGTAGGGCAGTCACAGTGGCTCACATTAGAAAGTGCAGAGGCGTCACAGTTAGAGCTCAAGTTGGGTCAACTGACAGCCATGGCGTTAGATATGAACAACAAGGGTGTTCAGTTTGGGTTAAGGTTGCCGCTTGTTACCATCGATATTGGTGGGGGTGACAGGCATTTGGTTAGCGTGCTAAATGCGCTTGCAACCTATGGAGTTGAAAGATGCTAACGCTGGCTGCCTATCGACACTATTGTATTGCATTAGCGCTAACAATGTTGGCGCACTACGATTGGCTACCCATTTCGTTGACCCTGCCGGTGATTATTCTTTTAGGCTGGCGCTACATGGTGTCTGCCGGAACCATCGAAATGCCCTCGGCGTGGCTGAAGCACCTATTAACCCTGCTAGTACCGTTGCTTATTTGGGTAACATGGGGCCAGTTTCTTAGCTTAGAGGCATTATCGAGTATTGTATTGCTAGGCGTAACCCTAAAGTTTTTAGAGATTTCTTCAGTAAGAGACAGTACTGTTGTAGCGCTAGTTATATATTTCTTTTCTTCTACAGTCTTTTTATTTACGCAAACGATCGTTACGTTCGTATTGGTATTGGCCGCGTTTGGCTTTACGACACTGGCCCTATATTGCATCGAAAACCCTAGCAAAGGTGTAGCCCCGAATGGCGGTTGGTATGTTACTAAACTGATTCTTCAAACACTGCCAATTGTAGCGGTGTTGTTCTTGGTTACGCCGCGTTTTGCGCCATTATGGTCAATTCCTTTATCCAGCCAAACCGCACAGACTGGTATGGGAGGCACGCTAAAGCCGGGCGATATATCTAATTTGATTCGCAGCAGTGAAATCGTGTTTAGGGCAGAGTTTGCCAGTCCACCACAGCGCCAAGATCTGTATTGGCGGGCGCTAGTTATGGATACGGTAGATAATGGCGAGTGGCGCCCGTCACAGGTTTTTGAAGGTGCTCGATTCATACGACGTGGTGAGGTGGTAAGCCCAGTGGTATCGGTGTTGGTAGAACCTACGCAAGATCGGTGGCTCTATACGCTTGAGGGGCTGCAGCCGGGAGGGGGGCGATTTGGCAAGACGTCTTCTGGTATATACAGTTTTCTTCGCCCGCCAGTACGTGCAACGCAAATCAAGTTTGATCAATTAACACAGCAGCCGCGTTCGTTATCTGAGCTAGATATTAGGCGTTTAACCAGTATCGATAACGATGAAAATCCAAGATTGCGCGCATGGATTAACGATCAGCAGGCAAAGGGCTATGGGCAGCAGGCGTTAATTGATAGGTTGCTACATCGCTTCAGAGATAGATTTTACTATAGCTTGCAACCGCCATTACTTACCCAAGACAGTCTTGATCAGTTCATGTTTGATACGCTGACGGGGTTTTGTGAGCATTTTGCTGCATTGACGGCTACCGCAGCACGTATGGCTAACATCCCGAGTCGAATAGTTACCGGCTACTTGGGCGGGCGCCCTAGCGGTGATGGTAGTCACTGGGTGGTTAGACAGTATGATGCCCATGCGTGGGTAGAGCTATGGTACAAAGACGAGGGGTGGGTTCGCATTGATCCAACTGCCTACGTAGCACCTGAGAGAATTAGCCTAGGGCTAGAAGGGCTTACCGCTGGCCAAGAGTGGGTGGCTAGTCGCTCAGCGGCGCCTTGGGCGGCTGGCTGGTTAACTCAATGGGAGGATTTAAACTACCAATGGGCAGCATGGATGAGCGGATTCTCGCAGTCGCAACAGCGATCTCTTCTTACTCAGCTGCTAGGTGAGATTACACCATTAAGAATGATTATGATGGTATTGGTGGTACTGTTAATACCGATGATACCAATCGTGGTTTACTGGGCTCGTAAACAGGCGCGACCATTTAGATTCACACAATACCTCATTGAGCGTCAGGCACGGCGATTTGGTATCGAGCGCAAACCTGCACAATCGTTACACGCACTTTGCTATCAATTGGCGAAGACTGATACTAGGCGAGAGCAACACTGGATCAATAAGGGAAATCAATTACAGGATTTGCTGTACAAACCCTAATGATAATCTGCCCCCAATGGTGAATATCTGCTACGCTTTGCACGTTAATTGCTAAGACTCAATTGAAAAGATAACTATGAATAAACCTCTTTCGAAATGGATAACGCTAGCTGTTGCGTTAGTCACATCGTCAGCCTCGGCGATAACAAGCGCCTATGAGGTGCCAACGAATAATAAAGATATAACGCTAGATCAGATCATGTCTGATCCAAAATGGATCGCACAAACACCGACGAATCCTCGTTTTGGTGCCGATGGCAAGCTCTATTTCAATTTGCCCTCAGACAAGTCTTCTGTCAGCACGATGTATCGCTTTGACGACGGTCAGCAATCGATTGTTACAGCAAAGGATAAGGCGCTTTGGGTGCCTGCTAATAGCGGTAATATCGTAAGTAGAAACGGTGATTTGTTTTATTTTGATGGCGATTCACGTGTATTGACACAGTCGAGTGATCGAGACTCAAATCCAGTGATCGTGGGTGATGGTAAGGCGATGTTCATGCGCGGAAACCGAGTGATGTCGGTAGATCTTGCGTCAGGCGCCGTAAGAGAGGTGCTTTCTATTTCTTACACCTCAGCGCCGAGCGACGAAAAAGGGCTGTATGTCGAGCAGCAAGCTGAGTTATTTGAATACGTTAAAAAACAACAGCGCGAGAGAGCTGATAGAGAAGCCGCGGCCGAGCAAATCGAGCAAGCTAGTGAGTGGATGTCTAAAGGCACGGTTTATCTTGGGGCTGATAAGTCACCTCGCGCCTATAGTATCTCGCCATCAGGGCGTTGGTTAGTCGTGAGATGGGTTTCACCTAAGCATGACACAGGCCGTGCAGATGTAATGCCACACTTTGTCACTGAAGACGGGTACGTATATGCCGAAGATGTTCGCGCTTTGGTCGGTACCGCCGAATCACTTAACGATCAGTTTACAGTAATCGATCTGTTAACTGGTACTGTTGCAAAAGACCTCGACCTCACCAAGTTGCCGGGTATAAAGCAAGACCCCCTTGCAGCGATTAAGCGTGCAACGGCTAAAGCCAACGGCGAAAAATACAAACCTAGTAGCAAAGCAAGAACCGTGTCATTGAACGGGGCGAACTGGGGTGGTTCTGGAGATTTACAATGGAGTGCCGATGGTCGTTATCTATTGATGGCCCTAAAGAGCGCTGATAATAAAGATCGCTGGGTAACGTTATTTGATACAGAGCGTCTGTCACTGAAGTCTGTGTTCAATGAGCGAGATGAAGCTTGGATCAACACCTTTGATGCTCGCGAGTATGGTTGGACTCAATTAGAGAACGTATTCTATTTCGTGTCCGAGAAAAGCGGCTACCCGCATTTGTATGTTGGGTCTCCGTCTACCCGTCCGGTGCAGTTGACCAAAGGCGAGTTCGAAGTTGACAACATTGAGCCTCGTGGTGATTACCTCTACTTCTCGGCCAATAAAACCCACCCAGGCGAATACGAAGTTTATCGAGTGCCTGTGAAGGGAGGTGAGGTCGAGCAGATAACTAGCTTGGGCGGTGTAAATGAATACCGTATTAACGATGTCGGTAATCAGTTAGTGATAAGTCATAGCACCTCATGGCGACCTGCCGACCTGTTCGTACAGGAGATTGGCGGTGAGGCAAAACAAATTACTGATACGGTCACTCAAGACTTCAAGAACAAACCATGGATAGAGCCAAAGTTTGTACCGATTGAGTCTAGTCATAGTGATCAACCGATTTGGACAAAAGTGTATGTCGATGAATCGGTCAAAGTTGAAGGCAAGCGCCCAGCTGTAATCTTTGTACATGGGGCAGGATATACGCAAAACAGTCACATGGGCTGGCCGTATTACTATAGAGAACAGATGTTTCATTCTATGTTGGCTAACTTAGGTTACGTTGTTATCGACATGGATTACCGCGCATCAGAAGGCTATGGCCGCGATTGGCGAACCGCGATATATCGCGACATGGGCCGCGCCGAACTTGAAGATTTTCAAGATGGCATCAACTGGATGGTTAAAGAGCACAATGTCGACCCCGGCCGTGTTGGTATATACGGTGGGTCGTATGGCGGCTTTATGGCTTTGATGGCGATGTTTAAGGAGCCTGGTGTATATGCCGCAGGTGCTGCATTGCGTCCAGTTACCGATTGGGCGCATTACAATCACGGCTACACCTCTTCAATTCTGAATACGCCCGAGATCGATCCTGAAGCTTACCGTCGCAGTTCACCGATCTATTTTGCTGAAGGCTTAGAGGGCAAGCTGTTGATTGCACACGGAATGTTAGATGACAATGTATTTGTAAAAGACAGTGTTCGTCTGCAGCAGCGATTGATCGAACTGCGCAAGCCTGGTTGGGAAGCCGCTTATTATCCAATTGAACCTCACGGTTATACCGAGCCCAGCTCATGGTATGATCAGTACCGTCGTATATTTGAATTGTTTGAATCTACTATTGGTGAAGAGGCTCAATAGTCTCTCGTTGAATGAAATGTCTTGCAGCGCTGGTTAAGCTATTAGCCAGCGCTTTATAACAATAATATTTGAGGAATCTATGCTTAGATCAATTCTAAACCTAGGGCTTGTGCCGCAGATAATCATCGGTCTGGTAATTGGCGTGCTCGTAGCCGTTTTGGCTCCAAGTTATGCACCAGCAGTGGGCGTACTAGGCACATTGTTTGTTCAGGCGCTTAAGGCAGTAGCGCCTATCTTAGTGCTAGTACTTGTGATGACAGCAATTGCTAGCAATCAGGGTGGTGGTAGTGCGTCAATTAGGCCCGTGCTGATCATGTACGTCGTGGGCACTATATTAGCTGCATTGATAGCAGTATTGTTTAGCTTTGCAATGCCTACCAAGCTTGCGCTCGTTAATGCCGCCCAGTCAGCCGCGCCAGAGTCATTGACGCAAGTTTTTGGCAATGTTCTAAATAAGTTCGTTGCAAATCCAGTCACGGCGCTGCAAGAGGGTAACTTCTTAGGTATCTTGACTTGGGCAGTGCTACTTGGGGTGTTTCTCCGCAAGGGTGGTGAACATACAAAGACTATGTTGTCAGATATATCGAACGCTGTGACGGCACTTGTTCGCTTGGTGATTCGTATTGCGCCACTTGGCATTATGGGCTTGGTTGCTGCCACAGTAGCGAAAGAAGGTCTCGACGCCTTACTGGGGTATGCACAGTTATTAGCAGTACTTGTTGGAGCGATGCTATTCGTTGCTTTCGTGTCGAATCCGTTAATGGTCGCATTTGTGACAAAGGCTAACCCGTATCCTTTAGTGTTACGTTGTCTGCGCGACAGCGGTATTACGGCTTTCTTCACTCGCAGCTCTGCAGCCAATATTCCGGTGAATCTACAACTATGTAAAGAACTAAAGGTTAACGAAGATCTATATTCTGTATCGATACCTTTAGGGGCGACTATCAATATGGCAGGTGCTGCAATCACCATTACCGTATTGACACTTGCAGCTGCGCATACTGTCGGCATAAACGTAGGTATTGGTCAAGCGTTGCTACTGTCTGTTGTGGCAGCCTTTGCAGCTTGTGGTGCCTCTGGCGTTGCTGGTGGTTCATTACTGCTTATTCCGCTAGCCTGCAGTTTATTCGGTATCAGTAATGATGTAGCGATGCAGGTTGTGGCAATTGGCTTTATCGTTGGTGTTGTTCAAGACAGTTGCGAAACTGCACTGAACAGCTCAACTGACGCGCTGTTTACTACCGCAATCGATCGCCGAAAGTAGATGCCAAACCCGCCTAAAATTCGATTGCTTCAGCACGAACGCGAAGCTGACAGAAAGCGTAATTCGGGGCGGGTATTGAAATCGGTTCTTGGTGATGGTGTAGTGCGTCAACTTTGGTCAAGAACAGACTCCAATATCACGTGTGAATGGCCTGACAATTGCGCAGTGCTATGGATCAGCGATGAGGCCCAAGCACTAAGTGCTGATGACTGCTATGAAGAGCTTGTAGTCATTGATGGCACGTGGCAAGAAGCCAGAAAGATCATCAACAAAACGCCACAGCTATCTGAGGTTAAAAAGGTCTATTTGCCCTTATCAATTACCGAGCAGTCGGCTGGTATAAGACGTAATCAAATCGAGGGTGGTCTAAGCACGGCCGAAGTAATTGCTAAAGTATTTTTACTGCTTGGATATGAAGAACTGGCGAGTAGAATTACTCGCCAATTTAATACCTTTACAAAAGCGCTTAGGGCAGGGTTACCCTATGACGATCAGTCGAAAACTTGAAGGTAAATGAAACTGTATCACCGTTTTTGTTCACCACATTAAGCGTGTTAACTTGATCTTCTACTTTGTCCATTAATGTTGAAAACTTTACATCAACGTATTTGGATGTCGGATTGATCACTTCTTGGTAAATGTATGTATTGCCTACATCTGTGTCGGTACCTATATAAGTGGCCGATAGTTCCTTGCCCTGATCATCAATAAACTGTACGTGCTGTGCGATGTAATCACTGACACGTTGGTCTTTTAAACTGCCTAAGACAGCTTCGAAATCATGCGTAAAGTATTGATGCACAATCTCTAGATTACCCGAGTTTACGTTTCGCGTAAGTTCTATATGGCCAAAGTGGTAGCGGTGGGCGTCGGCTGTTGCCGACACCGCTAACAAAGTTGAAAGCAATAGTGATAAAAGGGTTAATCGCATTACTCTGAGTCTTCGCTAGTTTCAAGCTCAGCTTGAGCGTCTTTCATCATGTTCTTACGTTTTTTGCCTTTATATAACTCTAAACGAGATGGCAAAATTTTACGTGGGTAGTGATTGTTGTGTACGTTCACATCAGCCGTCTCCCAATGAGGGTCTACGGTAACGCTAGTCAGCAATTTACCTTTCTCACGAACGATCATGGTAGAAACGTTTTCAGTATTTCTTACCCAGGTTTCGACCGGAAGGCGCAGCAACTCTTTAGAACCATCATCGTAGTTAAGCTCAAGAATGATTGGCATTACTAACCCGCCAACATTACTGAAGTCAAAAACGTAAATGTTGTTTTCGCTTTCAAGTAGTTCTCGTTCGTGATCTTTAAGCCCTTCTAGCATCGAGCGATAGGCGTTACGGTCGGTATTGGTTACGCTGAATACATCGTTCTCGTTATAGAAGTCGGCTAATTCAGGGCGCTCGTCTAGCAATCGTACAAGATCTTTGTTCTGCACCTGAGTGATCGACTTAGGATTGTGATGCGTGTTGTGATTATCGCGATCCCATGGGCCTTCTACATCAGGATTTTTGGTATCTATCGTGTAGTGACGCACGTTATCAATGCTAATGTCTACGTTGTCAGTGGTATAGAACCAACCACGCCAGAACCAATCTAAGTCGGTGCCTGAGGCGTCTTCTAACAACCTAAACAGATCGGCAGGGTAGGGGCGTTTAAACTTCCACATTTCAGCATATTGTCTGAACGCAAAGTCGAACTGCTCACGGCCAACGATAGTTTCTCGCAGGATGTTTAATGCGGTAGCTGGCTTACCGTATGCGTTGTTGCCGAACTGAAGAATTGATTCAGAATTGGTCATGATTGGCACTTGGTTTGAAGAACGCATGTAAGGGATAATCTTACGCGCGTCGCCTCGTCGAGAAGGGTAATTCTCTTCCCATTCTTGCTCGGCCAAGAACTGCAAGTAGGTGTTAATTCCCTCGTCCATCCACGTCCACTGACGCTCATCAGTGTTTACAATCATAGGAAAGTAGATATGACCTACTTCATGTATGATTACGGATATTAAGCCATATTTAGTACGTCGAGACCATGTACGATTACTGCGATCATCTTCGTCGATTTCTGGGCGAGGGCCGTTAAAGGTGATCATCGGATATTCCATGCCGCCGACGGGGCCATTCACCGAGATCGCGACCGGGTAAGGGTAGTCAAAACTGTATCGGTTATAGTGATTGATCGTGTGAACGATAGAGCGAGTAGAGTACTTATCCCACAGAGGCGTGCCTTCTTCTGGGTAGTAACTCATTGCCAATACGGTTTGGTCACCGCTCTTCACGCCCATTGCGTCCCATAAGAATTTACGCGACGATGCCCAAGCAAAATCACGAACATTTTTCGCTTTGTACACCCAGGTCTTGGTTTTCTTGGCGCGGCTCTTTTCATTCTTCAGAGCTTCATCAAGAGTCACGATGTAGATAGGCTCATCTGATTTTCGCGCTTGTTCTAAACGCTTGCGCTGATCTTTTGTGAGAACATCTTTGGCGTTTGCAAGCTCGCCCGTTGCTGCCACGATGTGGTCAGCAGGTACGGTAATTGCAACTTCATAGTCTCCAAACTCAAGAGTGAATTCACCACGACCAACGAATGCTTTGTTGTTCCAGCCGGTTACGTCAGTGTAGGCAGCCATACGAGGAAACCACTGTGCAATCTCGTACAGATAGTTGTCATCGCGTTCAAAGTATTCGTAACCACCACGACCACCTAGTACTTTTTGCTCTGCAATCATGTGCTTCCAGTCGATCGTAAAGGTCATCTGTTGACCAGACTTGAGCGGCTTATCTAGATCGATACGCATCATGGTATCGATAATAGAATGATTTAGTTTTTTACCGCTAGGATCTGTCACCGCCTTAATGAGGTTGCCACCGTTAAATTGGTCACCCACGACCTGTCTACGATAGGCGGCGAAGCTGATTTTGTCGGTGCCGTCGTTTGCAACGCTCACGGTACGGTGCTGATTCTGGATACTATTTGGCTTGTAACGATTCTGATCAAGTGCGACCCAAAGGTACCGTAGTGTATCGGGTGAGTTGTTGATATAGGTAATCGTCGCTTTGCCTGTAAGGCTTTGCTCGTTATCGTCTAAGGTTACGTCTATTTTATAATCAGCCTGCTGCTGCCAATATGCGTGACCAGGAGTGCCACTAGCCGTACGGTAACTGTTTGGAGTGGGTAGTAGCTCTTCGAGCTGCCTAAACTTATCGCCAGTAACCCCAAGAGAGTCAGCGGCGAAAACCTGTGAACTTGCTAGCGCTAAGCTAGCAAGTATTAGTTTTCTAAATGACATAATACTTGCGTTTAGTAGTGGTTATTAGGGATGCCTAATTACACTTAAGTAAAACACTGCTGTGTAAGCAGTTTGGCAATTTGTGACAAAGGTTTTACAGCAACCGCTGCGTCCAGGTCAACAGCAGCCTTTGGCATTCCCCACACTACCGATGTCGCCTCGTCTTGTGCGATGGTGTATGCGCCACTGTCACGAAGATTTTTTAAGCCCTTAGCACCATCTGCACCCATGCCAGTTAAAATCGCAGCTACGGCGCGTTTTCCGGCATGCTGCGCTACCGAATCAAATAGAACGTCAACAGATGGCCGGTGGCGGTTCACCTTGTCACTTTTTTGCAAGAAGCCCACGTAGTGGGCACCGTCTTTCTTAACAAGTAGGTGATCATCGCCGGGTGCTAGGTAGGCATGGCCGCGCTCTAGCTTGGTTGTTCCTTTGACCTCAATAACAGTCATAGGGCAGCTTCGGTTTAGGCGGTCAGCATAACTACTGCTAAATGATTCAGGAATATGCTGAGCGATCACAATAGGGGGGCAATTACTTGGCATGCCAAGTAATACATCTTTTATCGCTTCAGTACCCCCTGTAGAAGCACCAATGGCGCATAGGATTCCGTTTTTTAGTTTACCTTCGTGAGCTTTGCCGGCATTAGGTTCTGGCTTAAAGGGTGTCGATGCTACGTTCGATTGTGCGGCGGTAACCAGTTTTTCGACAATGTTCCGGCCATAGATTGCTAGGGCTTCAGCACCACCTTGCCGAGGTTTTGCAATAAAGTCGACAGCGCCTAATTCAAGTGCTTCGAGCGTTTTGGGAGCGCCTGCTTCGGTGAGCGTCGATATCATTACCACGGGCATCGGGCGTAATCGCATTAGGTTGCGTAGAAAGGCGATACCATCCATCTTGGGCATTTCGATGTCTAGTGTAAGTACATCGGGTGACAATGCTTTGATCATTTCTCTTGCTTCAAAGGGGTCGATTGCCGATCCGACTACCGTGAGTCGTGGGTCTGCGCTGATAATTTCAGTTAGTAGAGATCGAATCAATGCTGAGTCATCAACGATAAGCACTTTGATCGCAGACATTACATGCTCCTATGAAAAGAGTTCGATATCACCGTCGGTGCTATCATTGTTACCGATTGTTGCGCTGTATTTCTGCTCACGACGAATAATCGTATCGTTATGCAATTCATAAATCTTTTTTACTTGAACTTTGCCAGATATTGGGTTGTAGACAACTTTGCGGGCACAGAATCCACCAACGTCTTGCGCCGATACTGAGAGTCCTTCTCGCATTAAATACTCTAGTGCAAAATGAGCGTTCTTTTGACCAATGTCGGTCATATTATTTAATACCTTACCACCGCCAAACACCTTGACTTCTAATCGGTTACGTAGTGCTCCGCGTTTAAACAACTCATTGAGCAAGAACTCCATTGCCCAGTTGCCATAACGAGACGCGCAATCCGCCCAAATACTATTGGAGGCTTCACCTGCGGGTAGCATGAAGTGATTCATACCGCCAACGCCAACAAAGGGGTCGCGAATACACACAGAGATACAGCTGCCTAATACCGTCGAAATTAGCTCGCTATTTGATGTTACGTAAAGCTCGCCCGGTAAGATCTTTGCGCTCCAGGTACCGCGTGTTCTGTCATAGAACCGATTAACCTGTTCAAAGCCCGGCGATACCACAGGCATGGGCGGTCTAGATTCAGCACCCAGCATAATCAAAGTCGCCTGTACATGGTTTTACCGAGCGATTCAAACTGATCAGAGACCTGATGCAGTGATTCTGAATGACCGATAAATAGATAGCCTCCTGGGCGCAATAGTTGGGCGTAACGAGAAAATAACTTACGCTGTGTATCCTTATCGAAATAGATAACAACGTTACGGCAGAAAATAATGTCTATAGGGCCGTGCATAGGCCAAGGGTTAAGTAAGTTGAGCGGGTTAAACAGAATCTTGTCTTTGAGTATTGGTTTTGCAATGAAGTGCTCTTCGCCGTCTTTGCAAAAGAACTTTTTCAATTGGCTGTCAGTGAGCGCCTTAAGTTGGTCATCGCGATACCGGCCGGCTTTGCCGTGGGCAACCATATTGGTGTCTAAATCAGTAGCTAGAACACGCCAGTCTATCTTGGCACACTGAGTAAGTTCACTTAGTGTAATGGCGATAGAGTAGGGCTCTTCGCCAGAAGAGCACCCCGCTGACCACACCCTTAGCTTTTGCTTGCGACCTGGGTATTTTAATAACTCGTTAACGCCTTCATTCTTAAGAAACTCAAAATGGTGATTCTCGCGAAAAAAAGATGTTAAGTTAGTCGTTATTGAATTAACGAACTCGCCAATTTCACTAGAGTCTTGTTCGTTTTCTAAGAATGAACAGTACTCGCTAAAACTTAGCATACCCAACGCACGAACTCGTCTTGCAATTCGGCTGTAGACGAGCTCTTTTTTTGCATCAGTGAGATTGATGCCTGTCAGGCTATAGGCGCGTTTTCGCAGGCGATCAAAATCGCTATCTGTCATTGGAAACTCGCGATTAACGTGCGAGTTTCCAACGGTTGTGCTAGTTGATTGCGGAGCGGCAGCCATTAAAAGTCTTCCCACTCATCGTTGCCAGGCTTTGCTGCAGGTGGGGGCGCCGTATAGTTAGATGCTGGTGCTGCCGACATTGCTGTCGGAGCCGCCTCCGCAACATTGTCGCCGACGGTAAAGAACTCCATCATCTGGCCCATGCCTCGAGCCTGTTCTGCCATTGCTTGGCCTGCGGCGGTTGCTTCTTCGACGAGGGCCGCGTTTTGCTGAGTCATTTCGTCCATTTGTGTGACAGCTGTATTTACCTGTTCAATCCCTGCCGTTTGTTCGATCGCTGCTTCAGATATTTCTTGAACCATGGTGCTAACTTTTTGCACGGCTTCAACAATCTCTTCTAGCGTCTGCCCAGAATCGTTAACTAAGCGCGTGCCGTCGTTAACTTTAGTGACGCTATCTTCGATAAGGTCTTTGATCTCTTTAGCAGCATCTGCCGATCGTCCTGCAAGGTTGCGAACTTCGCCCGCAACGACGGCAAAACCACGACCTTGTTCACCGGCCCGCGCTGCTTCAACCGCAGCGTTGAGCGCCAGCAGGTTGGTTTGGAATGCTATGTCGTTAATGACGCCAATAATGTCGGCAATACGCTTAGAAGAGTTCGATATTTCGGCCATTGCAGCAACTGCGTTTGAAACCACTTCGCCGCCTGCACTTGCTGTTTGTTGTGCGTTCTGAGCTAGTTCGTTTGCATGCGTCGCATTCTCAGCACTTTGTTTAACCGTACTGGTCATTTCCTCCATACTTGAAGCTGTTTCTTCGAGTGAGCTAGCCTGTTCTTCGGTACGCTGACTCAAATCAGTATTACCTTGTGCGATTTCGTTGGCCCCAGTGCTAATCGCCGTTGACGCGCGTCTGATATTTGCAATCACCTCTGTTAACTTATCTGAGGTGGCATTGACGTCGTTTTTGAGTTGACCAAACGAACCTTGGTAATCGCGTGTGATTCTCTGCGTTAGATCACCACCAGCCATAGAACCCAGTACCCGAATCACATCGTTCATCGCGACTTCGGTTGTCTCTACAAGTCTATTCAACCCATTACTCAGGTTAAAGAAGAACCCGTCTTTACCATCTAGCGCAATTTGCATAGTAAAGTCACCCGATGAGGCCGCTTCGACCATGTTGTCGATCTCTTTCTCGATAGCTACTTCGTCGGTACGGTCTTCCCATTCGACAACGGTGCCAAGTCGCTCGCCATCTTCAATAATGGGATTGGCGATTACCCTGAATGTACGAGGGCCTACCTCCATATCGGCAGTATAGGTGTCGGTCAGGCCGGCAAGTAGATTCTGCTGATGCGCAGGGTTTTTGTGATAGATATCGATGTTGCTACCGACGATAGCGTGTTCGTCGAAGTTGGGCAGCTCCTGACGAAGATCGCCAGCAGCTGTATTCATCATCTCTTGAGCAGCATCGTTAGTATAGATGATGTCGTTATTTGGGTCGGCAATCATAACGTTAGCGGTGACTGAATCCAGTGCCTGTTTTACTCGCGCGTTAGCTGCTGCAATCGCACGCTCTTCGCGTTCTCGTGCAAGTCGCTCGGTCATGTCGTCCCATTCAACAATTGTTCCTTGGCGGGTACCGTCATCAGCAAAAATGGGTGTGGCGATTAGCCCGAAGGTGAGGTCGCCAACAGTTATCTGTGTACGATAAACTTCTTTTAGGCCTTCAATCATACCCCGCTGATGAGACGGATCTGCGTGAAATACATCCACGTTTTGGCCCATTAGAGTACTCGCATCAAAATTAGACAGATGCTCTTGCAATGCAGACTCGCGGTCAGAGAGCATACTTTGAACGGCCTCATTGAGATACACAATATTTAGATCTGGGTCGGCGATCATTACAGAAGTATCGCAAGCATCGAGTGCTGTTTTGAGTCGGGCGTTTGCTTGCGCAATCGCGGCGGCCTCGCGCTCTAGCGCAAGCCGATCGGTTTTGTCGTCCCATTCTACAATGGTTCCTAAACGCTGACCCTCGTCGTCGACCAATGGCGTAGCAATAAGACCAAAGGTTAGTCCAGCCACCTCCAGGTCTGTGTGGTAGGGGTCTTTCAGATCTGCAATCATGCCTCGTTGATGAGCCGGATTAACGTGAAAGTCATCGACATTAGTACCTACAAGGTCGGCGACGCTAAAGTTTGGCAGTGCAGTCTTAAGGCTTTCTTCGCGATTTTCAAGCATCGCGGTAACCGCTTCGTTTACATAGATGATTTCCATGTTGTTGTCTGCAATCATTACCGAAGTATCACAAGTTCTAAGGGCGATCTTGCTACGTTGATACTCCTGGTATTCCTCTTCGCTAAGGCTGTACTTCTTAGCTTTTTTAGCAGTAGTCTTTGTCATTGTATCGTTCCTTGAATTTTAAGCCTGTGCCTGTTGCGATGCGTCATCCTGGTCGTCAGTCTGCGAGTCGCTAGTGGCGTCATTCGATTGTGCCAATGGTGGGTTGTCTTCTGTTTCAGCCTGTTCAGGTGCTAATACTTGTTCAATTTGGTTTGAATCAAAATTGAGAAGCCGGTCGATCTCTAAAAGCATGACCATCTTGTTGTCAACGCTTACGATGCTCTTTATAAAATCGGTGTTAACCGACTGTCCTAAGTCAGGGGCTGGACGCATTTCGCCCGGTTCAATCGAGTAAACGTCTGACACAGCGTCGGCGATGATACCTACTATTCGTGTTTCGTCGCCGGTCTGAACACGCATAACTATAACCACGGTTAGTGCGCTGTACTCGGTGGCAGGCATGTTGAAGCATAAGCGTAGGTCAATTAAGGGCACGATCGAGCCACGAAGGTTGATTACGCCCTTGACGTGAGGTGGGCTGTTGGGAAGCGGGGTAGCGTTTTCCCACCCCCGTATCTCTTGAACACAGAGTATATCAACGCCGTACTCTTCTTCGGCCAATATAAAGGTGAGATATTGATCGTTGTCGTCCATCTGTGCGGTTCCATCGACAACGTTTTGTGCTTGTCCGGCCATCTCCATGACTTATGCCTCGGCAGTAGTAATTTGCAAACAGATTTTTTCGGTTTCTGTTATTTAGATTAGATGGCATCCAATGAGCAGGGCGGTTAAAAATCCCATAATTCGTACGGGTATAAGCGGGTACAGAGCCTGCGAAATGCCTTGATATTTTCGCTAAGTAGGTTACCTTTGCGCTAACGAATAAGGAGATATAACAATGAGCCAGCTAACTGGTGTTAATTCGAGTTTAAAGGCGCTAGCGTGCGCTATTTCTTTGTCATTTCTGAGCGGCGCCTATGCAGCTGACGAGCAGCCCCAAGAGCCTGCTAAAGAGCCCACAGTAAAAGAAGCGAAGAAAGCAGATGCTGACAAGGTAAAAAAAGATAAAGATAAAGCAGGTGATAAACCCGCTAAAAAAGACAAGAAGAAAGAACCTACTTACGAAGAGTTGATTGAAAAGCACGAACATATCGACGGCTTTATGAGCTTCTATCGTGACGAGAAAACAGGCTCAATGCTCTGGTCGATCGATGCAGATATGTTAGGTAAAGAGTTTATCCACTTCATTAAGGTAGATGACGGTACCGCTGCAGCCGGCCAATTTAGAGGTACGTTTGGTGGCGAGTCAGTAATGCGTATCGAGCGATTCTTTGATCGAATTGAGATTAGAAAGGTTAATACTAGCTATCACTTTGATGGCGATAGCGCCATTAGTAAAGCCAAAGAAGCGAACATAAACTCGCCAGTACTGTTTAGTGCAAAAATAAAAGCTGAGCACAAAGAAAACGGTGCAATTTTGGTTGATGCTGATTCTTTGCTGATGAGTGAGGCGTTGTATCCGATTAATCCCCCACGCCGCCCTCAGCCGGGTCCAGGCCCCAAGCCCTTTACCTTAGGTAGCTTAGACAAAGCGATGACTAAGGTGCTTGATGTCGATAATTACCCTGAAAATACGGATGTGGTAGTCGAGTATGTGTATAAGCAAAAAGGGCTCGGTTCGATTTGGTCTGAAGGTGCTGCAGTCTCATTAACAGATCGCCGCTCGGTTGCTGTTAAATGGCGTCATAGCTTTATTGAGCTGCCAGATAACGATTACAAGCCTCGCTTAGATGATCCTCGTGTCGGCTACTTTGGTGTGCGTGGCTACGACATGACAGTGAAAAACGACTTTACGCCGTATCGCGATGTTATCAATCGTTGGAATCTGGTCAAAAAAGATCCAAACGCAGAAATTTCAGACCCCGTTGAGCCAATTCATTGGTGGATCGAGAACACAACACCCGTTGAGTACCGAGAGGGTGTTAAGCGCGGTGTACTAGCCTGGAATAAAGCTTTCGAAGCCGCAGGCTTTTCAAATGCGATGAAGGTGAGTGTTCAACCTGACGATGCTGAATGGGACGCAGGCGATATTCGCTATAATGTAATCCGTTGGACATCATCTCCAGCACAACCTTGGGGCGGTTATGGCCCTAGCTTTGCTGACCCGAGAACAGGCCAGTTACTTGGTTCTGACATCATGCTCGAATATGCTTCTGTTGCTCGTCGTGGGCGAGTATCAGCATTGTTCTCAGAGTCTGGCTACGCCCAGAGCCATGACGATCTGCATGCAGATGAGTCGAATTTTTCTCACAAGGCGCTGTACGAATCAATGCAAGCTGGCATGGCATTGCTTGAAGCGGCAGACTCAGATTTAGCAGAGCAATTAACGAATGATTTCTTAGCCTATCTAACGCTACACGAAGTAGGGCATACGCTAGGCTTGAACCACAATATGAAGTCTTCTCAGTTGCATAACGCAACTGATGTACACAATGCCGAGTTAACACGCGAAAAGGGCATGATCGGTTCGGTGATGGATTATCCTTCGGCGAACTTTGCACCCATTGGCACCGAGCAGGGCGAGTATTATACGACAACGCCAGGCCCTTACGATGTATGGGCAATTCAATTTGGATATGATCCAGATTTAAATGACGCTGACAAAATGGCCGCTCACTTGGCAAGATCTAACGAGCCAGAGCTTGCCTTTGGTAACGATGCAGACGATATGCGTAGAGCAGGCGGTTGGGGTATTGACCCTCGTGTAATGATTGGCGACATGTCAAACGAAGCTGTGAAGTATGCTGAGCAACGAATGGCGTTGATTAATGATCTGGGGCCAAAGCTAAAAGATCGTTACTCTGTTGAGGGTGAAAGTTATCAGGGCCTTCTGTGGGCGACATCTGTTCTTTTACGTGAATACCAGACGCAGGCCGGTGTAACGTCGCGCTATGTCGGTGGTGTTTATGTTGAGCGAGGCATGATCGGTCAGTCTGGGCAGACTCAGCCCTATACCCCTGTTGCTTTAGATGATCAGATTGCTGCGTTAGAGCTACTTGAAGAGCAGTTGTGGACACCTAATTCGCTGTCTTGGGCGTTCGATTTGGCACCCTATTTACAACCCCAACGTCGTGGTTTTGATTTCTTTGGTGTAACCGAAGATCCCAAGCTGCTGGCTCGTTTGTTCGCTATTCAAACTGCACCATTAGAGCATCTTATGTCTCCGGTTGTACTAAACCGCTTAGAAGAGACATCTATGTATGGTAATGAAATGACTGCCGAGACATTACTAGGGCGTTTGACAAAGGCAATGTTCGATGCCGATGCTAGTAGTACAGTGACGTTGCCGCGTCAAAACCTACAACGAGCGTATGTTGAACGATTGATCGCGATATCCAAGGCCGCTGGTGGTGTACCACAGTCGGTTGAGGCTGCGGCTCGCTATCAGTTAGAGGCCATATATGATTCGATGACAGGCTTGTTTGCGTCAGGCGAAAGCAAGGCACATCGCAATTTATTGAAAGCACGTATCGCTGAAGCCCTAGACTTGTAATGTAATAATTGACGATTTCAGAATCGCTGCTAATTTTAATCCTTATCTTGAGGGATTAGCAGCGAGTCAGAGGGATGGTCAATTCACAAACAAATCGGTCGAGCACCGCTTCTTCGGTGCTCGATTTCTCATACCCGTATTCAAAAATAAATGTTCATTCAAGCAGTGCTTGTCCTGAAGCGCTTGTTGTACGTTGTGCTATTGCAATCAAAGGTTTAGACCACCACTTCTATTGCTCTTCTTTGCAGCCAGAGCAGGCTGGAGAGAGTGAAAGGTGGCGCACAGAAGCAGGTAAAATGGTTGGCGCATTACCAACTGCAATCGCATTTGAGCGGGAAGGGCGTTGGTGGTCTGTAAGAGATGTTCGTAAAGTAACCAATCAGCTACTGTATAAATTAAACCAGTTTGCCAAATATCCTGATAGGTGTGTGTCACCCACACTAGATCAAGGGCAAGTTGATAAGTTGGTCAGAATAATCCGTCTACGTTTGTTTGAAACCTTTCGGCAAGCAAAGCGGGCGAGCTCTTGCGAGCAGCGCGAACGCGCAGTGAA
Organism: uncultured Pseudomonadales bacterium; assembly: GCA_947503335.1. Classification (GTDB taxonomy): domain Bacteria; phylum Pseudomonadota; class Gammaproteobacteria; order Pseudomonadales; family CANNCY01; genus CANNCY01. The sequence goes on from CANNCY010000001.1 coordinate 716,416, forward strand.
AGAAGCAGTTATCTACCTAAAGGAACTAGATCAAAGACTAGCCGATCATCCGTTTCTACTCGGTAAGCAAGTTTGCGCGGCAGATATTTGGTTATTTGCATTGATGTGTCGTTACGACGTTGTCTATCGGCCTTTATTCGGCTTTGACGAATACCCAATCAGTGATTTTAGCCACATATCTCGCTTTGTTTATGATTTAGCATTTAAATTTGATCTTGTTGACTGTATAGACTTAAACCAAGAGTTATGCAGGTATTTTGGCTCAGAGCTATATAACCCTGCTAGCGTAACGCCAACCCGCGCAAGCGATTGGGGCTGGGATCAGGGGCGCCGTGTGCTCGAAATGAATAGGTCATATGGTATGCACGACATACTGTTTAACTAAGAAAGTGACTTTTTAACCTTTTAACCTCGTCGTAGGCTTTGCTAGTATCTGGTCTGACCAATTTGGTCTGACCAAGGATGATGAGTAAGGCTTAATGGCAGAGCACCTTCAAGAATCGATAAAACCATTATCAGAACGTATCGCAGAACACTTGATCGGTGAGATTTTGTGTGGGCGCTATCGGGCGGGCGATCGTTTGCCATCAGAGCGTGAGTTAGCAGTTAAGCACAAAGCTAATCGCGGCGCGGTACGTGAATCATTAAGAACACTAGAACAAAAAGGATTAGCCAAGGTCGAGCGCGGTGGTGCTAGGGTCATCGCAGTCTCTAATGCGTCACTTCAACTAGTAGGCGACCTACTAATGCATCCTGATTACTCTGCCTTTGATCTTATCGATCAAACACTAGAGGCTTTCGCCGCCATGATGGGTGTCGCTGCTCGACGCGCCATTGAAAGAGGTAGTGAAGAACAGTTTGAAGATGTTATTAACCTGCTAGAGCAGGTAAAGCCGCTAACCAATGAGCAGATGCGTGACAAAATGCATGAAGTTGGCGAGATGTTCTACAAAATGGGTGGGCATCTTGTATTGAAGCTAGCGCTCAATGACATGAAACTCGAGATCATGCCCTTTATCGAGCAGGTCAAAAAAGATAGGTCCGCGCCTGACGAAGAATTTGTCAACGCCATCACCGCCTTACAACTAGCGATCACGAACCGAGATCCTATAGCGGCCCAGCAGGCCATCGAACATCAATTTGAATGTCATAGAAAATGGGTCGCAGACTTAGTTAGTCAAAGCGATAACCGTACTGCATAGGAGTTTTAATAATGAATGCAACGGTCAAAAAACAAATGCTAGGTGTCACCGCAAGTTTGATAGCCGGTGCCTCCATTTTTGCTGTCATGCTTGCAACTGGCGAGCACGTTGAACCGCAGCCGCGAGTGGAGCAGCCTCAGTCAGTTAGAGTCACTGAGGTGACGCTTGCCCCCCTGCAATTAACAGTGAAATCACAGGGCGAATTTCGACCACGCACACAGAGTGAGTTCATTAGCGAGGTGTCAGGGGCAGTTACCTGGCTTAGCCCAACGCTTAGCTCAGGATCAGCGTTTAAAAAGGGCGATATTCTGGCACGTTTAGATGATCGAGATTATCAATCGGCGCTAGAGTCTACGCGCTCGGTACATAAGCGAGCAGAGTCTGAATTGGCTTTGGCTTCTGCTGAGTTCGAGAGAATAGAACAACTGTATCAGTCGTCACTAGTGAGTAAAACATCTTACGACTCAGCCAAGCGTAGCTTTGATGTTGCTAGTGCAGCTTTGAGAGAAGCAAATGCAGGTTTAAGTAAAGCGACCCGGGATTTAGAAAAGACAGAGTTGGTTGCGCCCTTTAACGGCGTTGTACGCGAGCGTCACATTGATCTTGGGCAATTTGTTAGTCGTGGCCAAGGCGTAGCAAGCTTATATGCAAATGATTCGATAGAAGTACGGTTACCAATTGCCGATAATCAAGTGCGCTATTTAGATTTAGCCTTTGATGATCAGCAGATGGGCGATGCTAGTGTGCGATTGTCGGCAGTCTTCGGCGGAGTTGAGCAGCATTGGTCGGGAGAGTTGCTACGCACCGAGGCAGAAATCGATTCACGCACTCGTATGATTACAGCGGTTGTGGGGGTTAACAATTCGCCAAACGAACAAGGGTTGCCACCTGTTGTTGGGCTGTTTGTAAGCGCAACGATCAGTGGCAAACAGCTAGACAATGCAACGATGTTGCCAAGGTTGGCACTGAGAGATGACAGTACGGTTGCTATCGTAGATGCTGATAACCGCGTTGAGCTACGAAAGGTAAATGTGTTGCGCATACAGAATGATCAATTGGTTATTGATGATGGGCTAGTAACAGGTGATCGCGTGATTGTGTCGGGTGTTGAACTCGCGGTGAGTGGCATGCTTGTCGCGCCTTATGACGGTTTGTAGGAGGCCCGATGTTAAAGCAAGCAATTACCTGGTTTATCGACAATCCTGTAGCTACTAACCTATTGATGGGCGTTTTAGTTGTCGGTGGTATTGTCGCGTTACCGAGTATTCATAAAGAAGAATTTCCGAGCATTGCCACTGATACAGTTAGTATTAATGTTCAGTATCTGGGTGCGTCGCCTGTTGAGGTAGAAGAGGGTATATGCCTACGTATCGAAGAGAAAATCGATGGCTTGCCTGGTATCAAAAAAATGACGACTATGGCTAATGAAGGTAGCTGTGGCGTCTACGTTGATTTATTGTCTGATATCGATAAGTCTAAAGTAACGCAAGATATTAAGAATCGAGTCGATTCAATTACCACCTTTCCTGTCGAAGCTGAACGGCCTCAGGTTTCTGAGATTACCATTACACAGCCAGTGCTGCAGGTGGCAATTAGTGGCCCTGCAAATGAGCGAGAGTTAAAAGAGCTAGGTAAGCGCACACGAGATGACTTAGTGGCGCTATCATCGGTTTCGCAGGTAGAGCTACTTTATACTCGGCCTTACGAAATATCGATAGAAATATCTAAGCATCAGTTGTCACGATATGGCATTACCTTAAATGATGTTGCCGACGTGATTAGAAAGTCTTCGCTAAATACTCCGGGTGGCGCGGTATATACGAAAGATGGCGAAGTTTTAATTAGAACTGATGATAAAAGTTACTGGGGCGAACAATTTGAGCAGATTATTATTATGTCGACACCTGAGGGTGGCGATGTTCGTTTAACTGATGTAGCTAAAATTAATGACCAGTTCGAGCATGGTTATTTAGATGCACGGTTTAATGATGGCCCTGCTGTTCTTTTGCAAGTGAGCCGTGTCGGTAACGAAGACACCATTACGATTGCTGAGCAAGTAAAAGAGTATGTGGCTGCAAAGCAGGGTGAACTACCACGAGGCATCGAACTAACTGTTTGGCGAGACGATTCAGAGCAGTTGTTAAATCGCATCAATACGCTTAATAAAAACGCACTTAGTGGATTGCTTTTAGTGTTGGCGATTTTGGCGTTGTTTTTAAAATTTCGTTTAGCACTTTGGGTTAGTGCGGGTATTCCGATTTCGGTGTTAGGTGCGCTGATGCTGTTCCCGTCGGCAGGTATCGCAATCAGTACCTTGTCGGTTATGGCGTTCATTCTTGTGCTGGGTATTCTCGTTGATGATGCCATTGTTGTGGGTGAGCGTGTCTATGCTTTTGAGTCGCAGGGGCTCAATCGTAGGGAGGCCGCGATTAAGGGTACACAAGAAGTCGCTGTGCCTGTAATTTTCGGTGTTTTAACGACGATGGCTACCTTTACACCCATGCTTTTGGTCGACAGTACCATGGGTAAGTTTTTTGCTGTGATCTCGGCCACGGTGATACTTTGCTTGGCAATGAGCCTAATTGAATCGACGTTGGTGCTGCCTGGGCACTTGGCGCACCGAGGGCGCGGTATCAACTCGCCCACGGGAACAAAGCCAGAAAAAAAGCAAAATGCTTTCGGTAGATTGCAAGAATCATTTAACGACAAGTTAGACACTTTCGTAGGTGAACGCTATCAAAACTTTTTATCTGGGGCGATCAAGTACCGCTACGTTACGTTATCTGTTGCATTCTCTGTTGTGTTAGTTGCCGTGGGCTTAGTGGCGAGTGGGCGCATCGTATTTCAGTTCTTTCCTGCAGTCGAGGGCGACCGTATTTACGCTAGCTTAACAATGCAAGAGGGTGTGTCTGTACATGAAACACAACGCGTACTTGACCGAATCGAAAACGCAGCGATTACCTTAGAAGCCGAGATGCAGGCAACATTACCGGCAGACGCACCACCGATTGTCAAAAATCGCTTGATGGTTGTGGGTGACGAAATGTTTAAGGGTGATATGAACTTTGGGCCACCAACCGGGCCTCGAAGTCATATTGGAGACTATGGTATCGAGGTTGTACCAGCGTCGATGCGCCCAGGCGTCAATACCAAAGAGGCAGCGCTTCGTTGGCAAGAATTGGTCGGGCCAGTACCCGAGGCAGTGCAACTTACATTCAGTGCTGATGCCTTTGGCGCGGGTGACCCTATATTGTTGCAGATGCGCGGGCGTAACATAGATGATTTACGATCAGCGGCAAACGATGTAAAAGCGAAGCTTAGTGAGTTTGAGGGTGTTTACGGTATTAGTGACTCGTTTAGAGCTGGCAAGCAAGAAATAAGACTTCGCTTAAAGGATTCGGCTAGGTCGTTAGGCTTAACCCTATCGTCACTAGGTCAGCAAGTACGCCATGCGTTCTATGGTGCAGAAGTTTTTCGAATGCAGCGAGGGCAAGACGAAGTCAAAGTTATGGTTCGTCTAACTGAATCTGAGCGCGAGTCTATTTCTAGTTTAGAAACTATGTTTATTCGCACCCCTCAAGGCGATGAGGTACCTTTTGCGAGTGTTGCCGAGGTTGATTACGGGCGAGGCTATTCAAGTATTCGTCGAGAAGATCGCCAACGAATCGTAAGCGTAAAGGCAAACGTTGATCGTTCATTGGTTAGCCCCGAACAGGTGCTTGAATCGATGATGCAGGTAGAGCTTCCTAAGATTCTGACGAAGTACCCTGGCGTAACTTATGGCCTTGCGGGCGAAGCAGAAGAACGCGCGACATCGATGGGTGGGCTAGCTCAGGGCTTCTTGATGGCTATGCTAGTGGTCTATGGATTGCTCGCAATCCCATTAAAATCTTATGCTCAGCCACTGGTTATAATGAGTGTGATTCCGTTTGGTGCCATCGGCGCTGTCATCGGGCATTTCATTATGGGTATTGATTTAGTGTTCTTTTCGCTGATGGGTATCATTGCGTTAGCGGGGGTAGTGATCAACTCAAGCTTAGTGTTGGTTGATTATGTTAACCGACAGCGAGAAGTCGGTGTACATATGCGCGAAGCAGTTCTTAAGGCTGGCCAGGTTCGTTTTAGGCCTATTCTGTTAACTAGTTTAACGACATTCTTTGGTTTAGTACCCTTGATGAGTAGCGGTGACCCTAGTACCTATTTTATGGTGCCTATGGCCGTTTCTTTGGCATTTGGATTGTTACTCGCAACGTCGATAACCCTAATATTGGTACCGGCGCTATACGTGATTTTACATGACGCAATTAACCTTCGGCATTTGATATCAACAAAGATCCGCGCGTTATATCAGTAAGCTGTTGTTTCAGTGGTGGCCACTGTTTGTCAGTGGCTGCTATCGTCAGTGCAACTTTATCGCTGTATTCAACATCACCACATTGCGCCCCTGCGTTTTGAATCAGATGCCTAACATCGGCTTCAAAACTATAGTCGAATACGAGTACAAACTCGTTACGTTCTACAACCTCATCGTAATCAAAAAGCTCTAGTGCTGCTTTTACGCTGTCGCCATACGCTCGAGCTAGCCCGCCTGTTCCTAGTTTTGTGCCACCGAAATAACGAACCACAACGACGCCAAGATTGACGTAGTCGCTATGGGTTAATACTGTAAGCATTGGCATGCCCGCTGTGCCCTTGGGCTCGCCGTCGTCACTTTGCCCGCATAATCCGCCCTTGGCCAACTTGTATGCCCAGCAGTGGTGACTGGCATCGGGGTACAGCCCGCGTAGTTCGTGCCTGTGCTGTTCAAAGGATTCTTTACTATCAATGGCGTAACCAAATGCGATGAAGCGACTTCGCTTGATTTCTAATTCTACATGAACGTGATTGGTTGGTTGCTGAGGCAAAGTACTAACTCCTATATCAGCGAGCAGGCTATCACAGGCGCGAAATCAGCGATACACTAGCCGTCTAATTAGACTTAGGTGTTGAGCCATGTATATTGTCGATAGTTTGTTGTTATTGGTCTCGCTAGTTTTTCTGTTGCTTGCGATCAACTTATTCTTTCCGCTAAAAGCGAGCAAAGTGTCTTTACTTAGTTTCGTTGGCGGTATCCTATACGGTGATTTGATATGGTTATGGTTGAGTGTTCAAGCACTGGTGGCTGTACCCTATGCTTTTCTGGTCGAGTCACCCTCTGATATTGCTCAACTTGCCGGTGCGCTACTGGTGGTAAACTGGGCCTTATTGGCAACACATTATTTCATGGGCTTTGCCACAACAAAGCATTTCGCTAGGGCGATGGCAGGTATACCCATCACAAAAAAGTATCCTAGGTTTTCGCGTGTTTTTAGGTGGATACCTTTTGGTGTAGATAAGATTGGTTTAAAGATTGAACGCGATATAGCTTACGGTGAGCAATCATTGCAAAAGTTAGACATTTATCAATGTGCTGTCGGTAAAGATAGCCCTAGCCCAGTGTTGCTGCAGATTCATGGTGGTGGCTGGCTTGAAAAAGCAGGTAGTAAGCGAGAGCAAGCACTACCGCTAATCGAATTGATGGCAAAAAATGGTTGGATTGTGGTGTCGATTGATTACCAACTTAGCCCTACGGTAGCCATGCCAGAACACGCTATCGACTGCAAGCGAGCATTGGTTTGGGTTAAAGAGAATATTGAATCCTATGGTGGTGATCCAAACTTTGTAGTGGTGACTGGTGGTTCGGCAGGCGGGCATTTAAGCAGTATTACTGCATTAACCGAAAACGATCCGTTGCTTCAGCCCGGATTCGAAGAGAAAGATACCTCAGTTCAAGGCTGCGTCACCTTTTATCCCGTTGTAGACATGATTAACCGTAATGGGCTGTGGTATAACAACGATCTTGCCAAGCATCTGTCAAAGACCGTTATTCAGCAGAAACCAGGCCAAGCGCCAGGGCTTTACGATCAGATGTCGCCCCTAGAGCGTGTGCATAAAAATGCACCGCCATTTTTAGTAATTCAGGGAGCTGCCGACTCGTTGGTAGCAGCTCGCGAGGTACCTTTGTTTGCACTGCGTTTAGACCGCATGTCTGCGGCAGACAGCTTCTATGTCGAACTCCCCTTTGCGCAACACGCCTTTGATATATTTGCTACGCCTAGATCACTGCTTACCGCCGAGGCCGTGCTCGCCTTCTGCGATCATCTCTATCAACAAAAGAGTGGTGAATAACGATGACTTTAGCAGCTTGGTGGGCGTTATGTATTACCTGTTTTATTGGCGCTGCCTCGCCAGGCCCTAGTTTAGCAGTGGTGCTTGCCCGACGGGGTGTTGGTAGCCCCGCTGCTGGGTTAGCCTGCTCTTGGGGGCATGCGCTTGGCGTTGGTATCTACGGTGTAGTGACGGCATTCGGTTTAGGCTTAGTGCTACAGCAATCGCCAGTTGTGTTCACGATGGTTCAGTTAGCAGGTGCGCTGTATTTATTGCATATGGCCTATAAGATCATTTCAGGTCAATCAGGGTTTTCGGCACCGACTAGTAAGCAGGGTGATTGGGTCGCTGCGGCAAAAGATGGCTTTATGGTGGCTTTTTTAAACCCAAAGTTAATCGTATTTTTTACTGCTCTGTTTAGCCAATTCGTAACCGACCAGTTAACGATTGTAGAGCGATTAGGTATGGCTAGCATCGCAATGGTTGTTGACGGCGTTTGGTATAGCTTAATTACGTTAGTGCTTGGTGCTAAGGCTACGGCCTTGTTTAACCGCCACGCTCGCAAATTAGATATTGCATTTGCAAGCGTGATCGCAGTGATAGCGAGCGCGGTTCTACTAAATGTGATGCTTAGCTTCTAAACAAAACTTCTTCTTTATTGAATAGAGTAATGGTCGCGTAAAGCATCGCCGCGACTAACGCCAAGCTATAAGCGAATATAAATAGATACATCGTGTTGTCTAGCGTGCCCTTAATGAGTTCTTTCATAGCTAGTGACACATTGGTAATAGGAATCATGGCAGAACCAATGTTAAGTTCGGCACTAGGCATCATTGAGATCATTAAAGGTATGATCACAACGAAGCTAAGCGGGCTCATATAGTTTTGCGCTTCTTTGTAATTACGCGCATAACAGCTAATCAGAAGCATCAGTGATGCGAAGATGCCGCCGACAGGTAGCATGAGTAAAAATACTAAGGCTAGATCGCTCAGCTTAATCGCCGACACAACACGATTCAGCACATCTACGTCGGCTAATTTTGCGCCGAATCCTACCCAAAACGCTAGGCTTAGTATCGCCATTAGACAAGCCGCAAGAGAAGCTGTTGTGATGGCAAGAAACTTACCTATGACAATTTCGTAGCGGGGTAGGGGGTTGATAAGAAGCGACTCAAGCGTACCTCGCTCTTTCTCGCCGGCACCCATATCGACAGCCGCATAAATTGCACCGGTCATGCATACCAAAATAATTATGTAAGGTAACAATCCGCCAACGCTCTGGCCAATACGCTCGCGCTCACCAGCCAGATCGTTGTATTGCACCTTAATAGGTTGATCAAGTACGTCTAGCTGATCTTGGGTTAACCCCATATCTGTTAGTAGTGAGGTCTTTGCTTGGTCGATAACAGGCTTCAAGCTTTGACGCACACGGCTTTTAACCTTGTTAGTCGGGTCTGCATCAGAAAAGCGTAATACTAACTGCTGTTGCTCACCGCTAGCAGGGTTAAAGCCTGCAGGAATAGTTAGAGCAAAGTGTAGCTTACCATCTCTAATTGCGTCTTCGATCTCGTCATCAGATTCATAGGTTGTCACGCGTCTAAGTTTTGTATTGTCGGCTAGTTGACGAGAGATAGCAGGGCTATGTTCGCTGCCCTGTAATACATAACTGAGCGTTGCCTCTTGTGCGTCTATGGCCGACTTAGCGTTGATAGCGATAATGATGCCAAACAATACAGGAAAGATTAGTGTTGGTAGCAGCACGGCAAAAACAAGGGTACGGCGATCGCGTACCATATCAAGTAGTTCTTTGATAAATACGGTCAGCATGGTTACGCCTCTTCGTGATGGCTAGGTAAGTGAGATAAAAACGCGTCAAACAAGGTAGCGTGGCCTTCTTTGAGTTCATCAATTGTGCCGGTGAATTGAGTAACACCCTGATCAAGTATGGTGGCGGTTTCGCAGAGGGCTTCCACTTCGTGAAGGTGGTGAGTTGAGAACAAAATGATTCGCCCTTTATCGCGCTCTTCCGCCATGAAATTTAGGATAGTCTGGGCAGAGACCACGTCTAACCCGGTGGTTGGCTCGTCAAAGATCATCAGCGTAGGTTGATGCAGAACAGCGCGTGCAATTATTGCCCGTTGCTTTTGGCCAGCAGAAAGAGCGTCGGCACGTTGATGTGCATATTCGCCAATTGCCAGGCGCTCAATTAATGCTTCAACGCGATTGGTAAGCTCCGTACCCTTAATGCCGTTCAGTTTGCCGAAGTATCTAAGGTTTTCTCGTACGCTTAAGCGGTGATAAAGGCCAGATATATTCGACACAAAACCCAACTGAGCACGACACTCGGCCGGATTTGTTAAAATATCGGTGCCATTTAATTCTAGCTCGCCACTGTCAGGTGTGATCGCCGTACTTAAAATTCGAAAAGCAGTCGTTTTGCCCGCACCGTTACTACCTAAGATGCCGTGGATTGCTCCTGCATTAGCGGTAAAGCTAAGGTCGTTAAGTGCGTGTTTTTGTATTTGCTGCTTTTTGGGCCATTTACCTTCGGTATGTGTGTAGGTTTTAGTTAGATTTTTAACAACTAACACGACAGCTCCATGTCTGGTCTATTATTTCAGTAGCTAAGTGTGACACAAGCGATATCTAGGTACTAGCTAAAAAGGATCGAGCTATTGGTGTTCTCGAAAAAGAAAAAGGTCTATCAGCCGCCACCTGACTGCTGTGCACTAATCTTATCGGGCGGTGGTGCTCGCGGTGCTTATCAAGCCGGCGTATTAAAGGCGGTAGCAGAGCTAGCTGGTGAAGACGCTCAGTGGCCGTTTCGAATCATTTCGGGTACAAGCTGTGGTGCAATCAATGCTGCCTATCTGGCACAAAGCGACGGTACGTTCTTCGATGCCGTTCAGGGATTGGTGTCGCTGTGGCAAGGATTAGAGGTTCACCATATCTATGATGCACATGGATGGTCGGTTACGAAGGGGTTAGGTTCTCTGGCTAGATCGTTGATGTTCAGTAAACGGCATAACCGATCTGTCGCGATCTTCAATAACGAGCCATTGCGTCGCATGATTAAGCGCGAAATCAATTTCTCGCGCATCCAAAAGAACATCGAAGAACATAAGATTCGAGCGTTAACGATAACAGCAATGGGTTATTCAAAAGGTGAATCGGTCAGTTTTTTTCAGGGTGCTGAGGATATAGAACCCTGGCAGAGATTTAGAAGAAGTGGTGTAGCAACAAAGTTAACGACCGAGCACCTTATGGCATCAACGGCGCTGCCTTCGGTGTTTCCGGCAATACAAATAGATCGCGAATACTATGGCGATGGGGCAATGAGACAATACGCTCCCTTAAGCCCTGCGTTAAATACGGGGGCGACCAAGCTATTTGTTGTAGGGGTCAGTGACAATCGTAGCCCCAAAAAGCGCCTAGAACACAAGCCGATATACCATCCGCCCAGTATGGGGCAAATAATGGGTCAGCTCTACAACAGCACCTTTGTAGATAGCTTAGAGGGTGATTTAGAGCGCATGGACACAATCAACGGGCTGCTTGAGCGTCTCAGTGTGGAGCATAAAGAAGCAGTTGAAGACCGCCTTAAACCAATTGAGAATCTGTGTATATCGCCGTCACGCTCTATTGATCAAATAGCCGAAGAACATATCGATGACTTGCCAAGTTCAATGCGAAGGTTTTTTTGGCTGTCAGGTGCTACAAAGCGGGGCGGGGGTACAACGGCTGGCTCTTATCTGCTCTTCGAGCATGGATTCATTTCTGATTTAATAGATTTGGGCTACAAGGATACGATGTGGGAGCAAGATGCCATTAAAGAATTTTTAGCGGGTTTGATCTCTCCAGAATAGCGTTAGCTTTTTACTTATGGAGATAATAAAAAAGGGACCGAAAAGGTCCCTTTTTTTGATCTTGAAAGATAGCTATTACAGCTTAACTTCTTCGATCTGAACAGCTGCGATGCGCTCGCCTTCTTCTGCCGACTTCTGGAACGACTCGATCTGATCGAAGTTCATGTAGCGGTAGATTTCGTCGCCCATAGAGTCAAGCTTTGCAGCGTACTCCATGTACTCAGCTGGGGTAGGTAGCTTACCTAGAATACCGCCTACAGCAGCAAGTTCTGCAGAGGTAAGGTATACGTTAGCGCCATCACCAAGACGGTTCGGGAAGTTACGGGTACTGGTCGAAAGAACCGTAGTACCTGCTGCTACACGCGCCTGGTTACCCATACATAGTGAACACCCTGGCATTTCGGTGCGAACACCGTTGCGGCCGTAGATGTTGTAGTAGCCTTCTTCCATTAGGGTGTGCTCGTCCATCTTTGTTGGAGGAGCCATCCAGAAGCGGCTTTGTAGGGCTTCGGTGTTGCTTTCAAGTAGCTTACCAGCGGCACGGAAGTGACCGATATTAGTCATACAAGAACCGATGAACACTTCGTCAACCTTGTCGCCAGCTACTTCAGATAGCAACTTGGCGTCGTCTGGGTCGTTCGGGCAGCAAACGATCGGCTCGTTGATCTCTGCAAGATCGATTTCGATCGTTGCTAGGTACTCAGCGTCAGCGTCAGCTTCCATTAGTACAGGGTTTTCTAGCCACTCTTCCATCTTCTGTGCACGACGCTCTAGGGTACGAACATCGCCGTAGCCTTCTGCGATCATCCAGCGAAGCATGGTGATGTTCGACTTAAGGTACTCAGCAACTGAATCTTCAGAAAGCTTGATGGTACAGCCAGAAGCAGAACGCTCAGCAGATGCGTCAGATAGTTCAAACGCCTGCTCAACCGTTAGATCGTTTAGACCTTCGATTTCAAGGATGTTGCCAGAGAAGATGTTCTTCTTGCCCGCTTTCTCTACCGTCAACAAGCCTTGCTTGATTGCGTAGTAAGGAATCGCGTGTACTAGGTCACGTAACGTGATGCCTGGTTGCATCTCGCCCTTAAAGCGAACTAGAACTGACTCAGGCATATCTAGTGGCATAACGCCGGTTGCTGCAGCGAATGCAACTAGGCCAGAACCTGCAGGGAACGAAATACCCATTGGGAAACGGGTGTGCGAGTCGCCACCAGTACCTACTGTGTCAGGTAGAAGCATGCGGTTCAACCAAGAGTGGATGATACCGTCACCTGGGCGCAGTGAAACACCGCCACGGTTCATGATGAAGTCAGGTAGGGTGTGCTGAGTGTCGATGTCAACAGGCTTTGGGTAAGCCGCAGTGTGACAGAACGACTGCATAACTAGATCTGAGCTAAAGCCAAGACATGCTAGGTCTTTTAGTTCATCGCGGGTCATTGGGCCAGTGGTGTCCTGAGAGCCAACGGTAGTCATCTTAGGCTCACAGTATGTGCCAGGGCGAATGCCTTCAACACCACACGCTTTACCTACCATCTTCTGACCTAGGGTAAAGCCAGCGTTAGACTCTTTAGGTGCAGTAGGTGTGCGGAACACGTCAGACACTGGCAAACCAAGTGCTTCGCGAGCACGTGAGGTTAGACCACGACCAATGATTAGATTGATACGACCGCCAGCCTGAACTTCGTCAAGGATCACATCGCTCTTGTAGTCGTACTCGGCAAGAGTCTCGCCCGAAGTAGCGTTTAGCAGCTTGCCTTCGTATGGGTAGATCTCGATGATGTCGCCAGTGTTCATCTTTTCAACATCGGCTTCAAATACTAGTGCGCCTGCGTCTTCCATGGTGTTGAAGAAGATAGGAGCAACCTTGCCGCCGATACAGATACCACCAGTACGCTTGTTAGGCACGCCCGGCATGTCGTCGCCGATGTACCAAAGTACAGAGTTGGTTGCAGACTTACGAGAAGAACCAGTACCCACTACGTCGCCTACGAAAGCAACAGGGTGGCCAGACTTTTTAAGTTCTTCGATCTGTTCTTCAGCGTTAGTAACGCCTTCACGCGGCATCTTGTACATCGCTTTGGCGTGTAGTGGGATGTCTGGGCGCGACCATGCGTCAGGCGCAGGCGATAGATCGTCAGTGTTGGTCTCGCCAGGCACTTTAAATACCGCAGCAGTAATCTTTTCAGCAACTTTGTCGCGCGAAGTGAACCATTCTGCGTCAGCCCAAGACTGCATTACTTCTTTCGCTTTAGCATTGCCTGCTTTAGCTAGCTCGTCTACGTCGTGGAACGAGTCAAACATTAGTAAAGTGTGCTTTAGCTCTTCAGCAGCTAGATCAGCTAGTTCTTCGTCTTTCAAAAGGCCAACAATAGTTTCGATGTTGAAGCCACCGTGCATGTTGCCTAGTAGTTTAACAGCTAGAGCCTTGTCGATAAGAGGGCTTGAAGCTTCGCCCTTAACGATAGCGCTTAAGAAGCCAGCTTTAACATATGCAGCGTCGTCTACACCTGGAGGTACGCGATCGGTAATCAGTTCAAGGATGGCAGCTTCTTCGCCTGCCGGTGGGTTCTTTAGTAGTTCAACAAGTTCTGCAACCTGTGCAGCGCTTAGCGGCTTTGGTGGTACACCTTCTTCGGCACGCTCAGCAACATGTTTGCGATAAGCTTCAAGCACGATTTTACTCCTTTGTACCGCCTCTCTGATAATTGGCGGTGGGTTGGCCGTAGCGGTATCTACGGCAATTTATTAAGCGCCGAAATTATAGGTGAAAATGGCTCTGAAACCACGTAATTCTTGCTAATAAATCGTATGAATTTAAAGATATTCGCTATAAATCGAGTGAATGTAAGGAGGGTTACGTATATCTTCAGGTTTATGTGGTAGGTGCTGGGGCGAGTAGCTACAATGAGCATGAACCTAATATAAGAATCTTTAAGAGATAAATAATGATCCTTAACAGCCATTGGTTAAAAATAGCAATAACTGGGGTGGCCGCTACTGTAATTGCAAGTTGCTCAAACGTCTATGAAGGCGACGATTTTAACTCGCCTAATGCTAGCCCTAAGGCAGATGCTGAATTGATTATGCACGACGTTCGTATGCTCAGCGCTGACGACATGGAGGGGCGCAAACCCGGCACATCTGGTTACCAGAAGGCGGCTCAATATGTAGCTGCGCGATATGATGATTTAGGGCTACGGTCTATAACCCCCAATTATCGTCAGCTAGTTTCGTTACGTGAGGCGAGACTCGTAAGAGATACAGTGGCGATGTCGCTTGATATAGGTAAAGGCTTTACCGAGTTAACCCCCTTTGTTGATTTCGCTGTCAGCGCCTCTAAAGACGCTGCTGACGTCAACGTTGATGCCCATATGGTTTTTGTAGGGGCAGGTTTGAGCGCTGAACGATTTGATGTTGATGATCTCGGTGGTGTCGATCTAAGCGGCAAAGTTGCAGTAGTCGTTAGCGGCACGCCAAAAGATTGGCCCTCAGAAGAGCGCGCTCACCTAGGCTCGCGTTCACGGCAATTAATGCTGCTACAGCAAGCGGGTGCCGTGGGGGTTGTCTATTTATCAACTCCGCGTTGGGCATCGTACTTTGATAAGGGCCGTGCAGAGCGAAATGCTAGCCGCCCATCAACGTATTGGCTAGATGGTTCAAATCAGCCAATGGGTGGGCGTGGTACACTACCAACGCTACTACTTAATTCTGAACAATCGGCCGCATTGCTTGAATCGATGGGCGTTGAAGATACCGCGGCTTTTTTATCGGCAGTGCATACTGGCGATGCGAATACATTCAAAGGGCAGGTGGTAGGGCATGCTCGCTGGCAATCGCAATCTACATTTAAAAACTACCAATCGCCAAATGTGTTAGGTTTCTTGCCTGGTAGGGATCCTTCATTGAGCCCCGTATTACTAACCGCACATCTAGATCATTTGGGCAAAGATGACGACGGGCATATCTATAACGGCGCCATGGACAATGCTAGCGGCGTAGCGATTATGCTTGAAGTAGCACGCATGTTTCAGAGATTGCCCCAACGCCCCAAGCGTGGTGTTGTCTTTGCCGCGTTAACCGCAGAAGAAATGGGCTTGTTAGGCGCCGAATATCTGGCTAATGTTCGCCCTAAAGCTATGCAGCAAATAGCAGCCAATGTAAATATCGATATGCCTATCCTCACATTTGAGTCAACTGACCTGATTCCATTTGGCAGCCAGCACTCAAGTATGGATAGCACCGTCGAACGTGGTATCAATCGCGCGGGTCTAGCAATGCAGCGCACTGATCCTTGGCCTGAGCAAACTTTGTTTCTAAGATCAGATCATTACCCATTCGTAAAAGCAGGAATTCCGTCGGTATTCTTGGTAACAGGTCAAACGGCAGTCGACCCTGAGATTGACGGCAACGCTGTCGCAGAGGGCTTCTTGAAAGAGCACTACCACCGCGTATCAGATAACTTAGAACTTGATTGGAGCATGCCTGCGGTCGTGAACTTTGCGCAGGCTAATTTTGAAATTGCTCGCGAGTTGGCAAACGAGCCAAAGGCACCTCAGTGGAACGCTGATTCGCTATTCTTTCAACCTGTTACAGCGAAATAGCTTGTTTTAGCTGCTACAGCTAAGGGGCGAGCTGAAACCGCTTGCCCCTGTGTTGAGCCACTCAATCTGTTTTAGGTCTACAGCGTACGGTGCCGCACAGGCCTCAGCTAAGGTTTTAAACGCCAGCCAATCACTATTATTTGACGCTGTAATCACCTCATCAATCAACTCGTTGCGCGGAACCCAAAGAGGGTTGCCGTGTGCAGGTATTTGTGGGCATTCGTCGAGCAATTTTTTAAGCCTGTTGGTGAGTTCTTTTGCCTTAAGTGATGCAGGTAGCGTGGCGCTTTGCTCAAGCGCTGCCTGGATTCCATCAGTCTGGTTTAGCGCGAAGAATTGATTAAAGTCACAACGCAGTGCAGCCAGTACTTGATGAAAGGTATCTAGCAATACTTCTAGATCTGGATGATTATCTAGCTCATAACCTAGGCGCCGTTGAAGGGTGTCGACGTAGCTGTTGTTAAAGACGGTTACGTACTGGCTAGTCATTGATTTGGCATCGATTTCGGCATTAGGGGCTACCGATAGTGCGCGGGCAAGTACCTGTAGATTCCAAAGGCCGATAGAAGGCTGTTGGTCAAAAGCATACCTACCGTATTGATCTGTTCGATTGCATATGTGACTAGGATTAAAACTTGCCATAAATGCATAGGGCCCAAAGTCAAAGGTTTCACCGATAATCGACATGTTGTCAGTGTTCATAACCCCGTGGCAAAAACCATAGTTTTGCCATTTGGCAATCATCTTTGCGGTGCGCTCGATTACAAGCGTTAAAAGCAGCTCTGGCGTGACTGTTTCAAGCTTAAACAGTGTGTGGCCGACATAATCGATAAGGCTAGCAAGTCGATCGATACGCCCTGTATTGGCGAGATATTCAAAGTGGCCAAATCGAATGTGAGTCGCTGTTGTGCGCAACAGCACAGCAGCGGGTTCATGTTGTTCTCGCTGAATAGCGTCACTAAAACTTGCCATCCCAAGCGAGCGCGTCGATGCCACCCCTATAGCGCTTAAAAACTCGCCCATAAGATATTCGCGTATTGTTGAGCGTGTTACTGCACGCCCGTCGCCCATGCGAGAGTAGGGCGTTAGGCCCGAGCCCTTTAGATGTAGATCGTATGATTGGTCTTGGGTTTGCCACTCGCCCAATAACAGTCCACGCCCGTCGCCAAGATCAGGATTGTAATGGCCAAACTGATGACCAGTGTACTTCATAGCGAAACCTGCGTGAGGCTCTTGCATTAGCAGCCAAGACTCAATCTGTTCGGTAGTGATACCCAGATGATCTGCTAGCGATTGATTGACGTAGTAGAACCTTGGCTTGTCGAGCGGCGTTGAATACTGATTAGTGCCTAGGTCGGCAAATTGGTCTGAATAGCGATTTGTAAGCATATTCGAAGCATAACAGGGGGTGGTATAATCGGCCTAAGCATTTTTTTGGGTACATATTGTGAGTAAACAGATCGGTAAGACCGTCGATGAGGTTTTAGAAAAGTCAGGCATTTTAGAGTTCTTGCTGTGCCCAACTCCTGCCTCATGGCTTGAGCACGCTGCAAAGCCAGAGCAGCAAGCGGTGCTTTTGATAGATCATGCAAACTGCGAAAAGAAGGCTGCTTTTACAGCAATGAGCCTCATTCATAAGGTGCCAGACGATTTTGATTTGTTAAACAAAATGTCAAAGCTCGCCCGCGAAGAGTTGCGCCATTTTGAGCAGGTGATCGCTATCATGAAGAAGCGAGATATTCATTACGACGCAATATCTGCGAGCCGATACGCAGCGGGTATGCGCGATCTTGTCGCTAGCTCTGGGCGTCAGCGGCTCGTCGATACATTGATTTGTGGGGCGATTATCGAAGCTAGATCATGTGAGCGATTTGCAGCCTTGGCGCCGTTGCTGGATGACGAGTTACGCAAATTCTATGAGAGTTTGCTTAAATCTGAATCGCGCCATTATCGCGACTACTTAACGTTAGCTAAGCGTTATGCAGAAGCTGATATTGAACCTCGCATCCAAGAGTTTTTGGCACTAGAAGCATCGCTGATACAAGAGCCAGATCAGATTTTTAGATTTCATTCGGGCGTTCCTGCAATGGCCTAGCACTGTTTGTGATTAGTCTGGCAGGCTGTAATGGGCCTGCTTTGATATTATTTTTATTAGAATCTACTTAGATGACCAAGTAAGCGAGACGCAAGCCTGTCTAATGGCACTATCTTACTGATACCGCCAAGTTTTATCGCCTCGTTGGGCATGCCAAAAACAACAGACGACTTTTCATCCTGCGCCATGGTGAAAGCACCTGCATCGTGTAGCTCTTTCATTCCCTTAGCACCGTCGTCACCCATACCCGTCATGATTATCCCGATAGCATTTTTACCCGCAAACTGAGCGGCGCTTCTGAACAGCACATCTACCGAAGGGCGATGCCTAGAAACTAACGGGCCGTCTTTTACTTCAACATAGTATCTTGCACCGCTTCGCTTACACAGTAAGTGTGAGCTGCCCGGCGCAATCAATACATGGCCACGTAATACTGAGTCGCCGTTTTCGGCCTCTTTCACATCAAGGCAGGTAAGTGTGTTAAGGCGTTCAGCAAAAGACCGTGTAAAGCCTTCTGGCATATGCTGTACGATGACAATACCAGGGCAATCACTTGGTAATGCTTGTAGAAATGTCGTGATTGCTTCGGTACCACCTGTAGACGCGCCTACGACGATTATTTGGTCTGTTGTCTTAACCATTGCCCGTTTGTTTTGGGCAATAACTACGTCGGCGTTCAGCTTGGGTTGCGGTGCTGATTTGGTGCGTCTTAGTTTGCTTACATTTACAAGTGCCGCTGCCTTTACCGCATCGCAAATCGTAATTGTTTGGTCTTGGATGAAAGCTGCTGTTCCTGATGTTGGTTTAGTGATGATTTCTGCAGCGCCGTATTCAATTGCCTTGGCCAGTGTTTCAGACCCTTCATCTACCAAACTAGAGCAGATGACTACAGGTATCGGATGCTGCTGCATTAACTTTTGCAAAAACGTCAAGCCGTCCATGCGTGGCATCTCAACGTCTAACGTGATGACATCTGGTTTTTGCACTCGCATTTTTTCTGCAGCAAAGACAGGGTCTTGTGCAGTGCCTATTACCTCTATTAAAGGGTCTGACGACAGCACAGAGCTGAGCGTCTGGCGAACAACTGCCGAGTCATCAACAACTAGTACCTTAATTTTGCTCATCACAGTACTCCATGGCAATCACCGCTTTTTGTAGGTAGTGGCACCCACAAGATCAATGTCTATGTCGATGCCATTTAACGTTTCAGAATGGCCAATCATTAGATGACCGTTTGGCGTTAACGCCCTTGCAAATTGCCTTAGTATCTTAGCCTGTGTGTCGCGATCAAAATATATCAAGACGTTTCTACAAAAGATGATGTCAAACTTATGGGGTATGTTGAGATGGTTGTCTGTAAGATTCAGACGTTCAAACGTTACTGGGTGCGTAGCGATAGGGGCTACTTTGATTTTATTGGGGTCAGTTTTACCCCGAAGTAGATATTTTTGTCTCAGCGCCAACGGTATAGGAGCTACTTCTAGCTCGCTATATATTGCGCGCTTTGCGGTTGCGAGTGCATCGGTGGAGATATCAGTAGCATAAATATCAAACGTACAGTTTGCGTGTTTTTGTTGCCATTCAAGCATCATGATAGACATGCTGTACGGCTCTTCACCTGTTGAGCAGCCCGCGCTCCAGAACCGTATGTTTGATTTCTCATCTGATAGAGTAGGTAGTATCTGCTGCTCGATGTAATCAAAATGGTGCTTCTCGCGAAAAAAATCAGTCTTATTGGTGGTTAGGGCGTTGATGAGCTCTACAGATTCTGAGGTGTCGGGGCGGTCAAGGGCGTATTGGCAGTAATGATCAAACGAGTTCATCGATAATGCTCGTAGGCGCTTTTGCAAGCGCCCTTCAACCATTTTTAGTTTTGCGTCCGTCAGTACAATACCGACCTGGTCATACAAGTAGTGCTTAATTCTTCTGAAGCTATTACTTGAAAGTTTCGGGCCTTCAGACATGCACATCGCTACATTAAGCCGATATCAAATGTGGATACAAATCCAAATGATATTGAATAAGCGTCATCGCCCAATAGTGGAGTAATCTTATCACCATGGCCCTTGCCATTAACCGCGAAGTTAACGTTGTCATCGTTAGAAACAATTGCAGCCGCTACGTAAAGTAGCACGTTGTCATTGAATCGATGATCGTAACCTGCAGCAAACATAGTTGCGCTAGTTTCGTCTTCTTTTGAATCGGTATAGGCAACCTGCATTTTTACTGCGCTTTTGGCGCATAGTTTATAGCTAGCACCTAGCGCATAGTTGTCGCGATCGACGTCGTTGACTCCTTTAATATCATCCTCAAATTGATAGCCTGCACCAAGAGTCATGGCACCTAAATCGTACTTTAGAGTAAACGCCGCTACTTTGTGGGTCTCTAATGCGGCCATCCCAGCCGAAGGTAGCCCTTGACCAACGTTAGAATACGCTGCTCCCAGCTGCATCGCTTGGGTTACATAGCTGGCTTTAATAATTGTCATCTCTGTATCAGGCCCGTCTATATCTTCAGGTTTGTGCGTAATGGCTATGCCTGTTCGTGCCTGTTCTGGTGAACGGTAGTAAAAGACATTGTCGCTGCGACCTGGCACGCCCGAAGCCTCCCAAAAGTTGCCCAAATCACCTACTTGATCAGCAAAAAAGTTGAAGTCATTCGCCCACTGATCTAGGGCAGGCATGTGGCCAAAAAGCGCCGTACCATACTTGCCACGTAGGCCTAGGTAGCTGGGGCGCGTTTTTGTAAAGAACTGTCCGTCTGATAAAGCGCCACCGTTTCCATCGTTGTATCCTTGCCCGGTAAGGTCAATACCGCTCTCATACTGGCAGATTGCAAAGAACTCATCGCCAAGTTGGTATTCGCCTTTTAGACCTAGCCTTGATGAGCTGCTAGCGATATGAGTAGAAGATGATGATTCAACATCTACATAGTCTGCAGAGAGATGGGCTTGCCCGTATATAGTAAGTAAATTTTCATTGGCATGAACGAAGACAGGTGTGTTTGCTACTAGTATTACTGTCGATGCGACCAGTGTGCTCGTTAGCGATTTACTCTTCATGATTTCCTCCTAGTACTAGGTCAAGCTCACCGACTAAGGAAGAATCCCGTTCGGTAAAGAGCTGAGATGAATTTAAAATGACTAAGAATGAATCAGTCATTTTTGTTACGCCATAGACGTAATCGTTATACATTTCACTACCGACAGCGGGAGCGGGTGCTATGGCCGAATGATCGATAGATATAACTTCGTTCACCGCATCAGCAAGTGCTCCAAACAACTGATTGCTCTTATTTTGATTGAGCTCTAATATGATGATGCAGGTATCAGCTGAATATTCGGTTACCTTGTGACGAAGTTTAAGTTTGAGATCAATTATCGGAACCACGTCGCCGCGTAGGTCAATGACACCGCACATATATTCAGGCGAATGCGGTAGAGGGGTGATCTTAGGTACTTCAATCACCTCACGTATATGGCTGATGTCAATACCGCAGAGCTCGCTTCCTTGCAAAAATGTAAGGTACTGGCTTTGCTCTGATTGGGAGTTCAGCATCTAGTTTCTCATCGTTAGTAGTTGGTAAACTCGTCACCATCATCACCCAAATCAATATCTATGCCGGCATTAGGTTTTTGCGCTTTCGGGCTAGCTGATGCAGGATTATGGGGAACTGTGGCAGTACGATGTGTTTTTGCTGCTTGTTTTTGCGCTATATTCGATAGACTAAAGAAACTAACAGAGTTTTTGGCATTGGCGGCTTGTCCGAGTAGGTCTTGTGAGGTAGAGGCAACTTCTTCAGACACGACCGCGCCTTGTTGAACCACTTGGTCTAGTTGTTGTATTGCCATGTTTATCTGACCGGCGCCAATATCTTGCTCTTGCGATGCAACACTAATTTCTTGAACTAGCTCTGCGGTCTTGTCAATGTCGGGCACAATAGATTCTAGTAGTGAGCCAGCGCGTTCGGCCACTTCCATTGACGTTTTAGATAGTTGGCTAATCTCACCTGCGGCTGTTTTACTTTCTTGCGCAAGCTGTCGTACCTCGCTGGCAACTACGGCAAAACCTTTACCGTGTTCGCCTGCTCGTGCTGCTTCGATCGCCGCATTAAGCGCGAGCAAATTGGTTTGCCTAGCAATCTCCTCTATTACTGAAATCGTGTTTGCAATTTCTTTCATTGCCGTTACTGCGTCTTTAACGGCTTGGCCGCCTTCACCAGCGTCTTTCGCTACTTGCTGTGCGATCTTTTCGGTCTGCTTTGCATTGTCTGCACTTTGCTTGATATTGGCGGCCATTTCTTCGATTGATGCAGAAACTTCTTCAAGCGACGCGGCTTGTTCGGTGGCGTTATTTGATAGTACTTGTGAGGTGTCGCTCAGAGTCATGGCACCAGAATTAACAACACCTGATGATGACTGTATGTCGTTTACAACAGACGTTAACTGGTCACTCATTCGCTTCATTGACGCAAAGAGACTACTCGTATCACCCGGCTTAGTTTGCAGGTTTTCAGTTAAATCGCCTTCTGCAATATTTCTTGCGATCTTGTTGAGATCAGAGGGTTCACCACCAAGAAGCCCCATAATATTTCTTACTAAGAAGAATACGATGGCTATACCAATAATCACCGCCAGAAGTGTGCCAAAGATTGAGAGCGAGATTACAAAGCCAGAGGTAGTTTCAAGGCTAGAGGCCCGTGAATCCATTAGCGCCATTTCGCGATCTTTAAAGGTTTTCATCTGCGACCTAAATTTGTCGAAATAAACTTTACCCTTTGCTTCGCCTACCTGATCTGCCATGTCATCCATCGTCTTAGAGTCACCAATATCGCGTCTTAGTGCGATCTGTTGGTCAACTACCAAGGTGCGCCAGTCTGTTATCGTTTTGTTTATTTCGCGTAGTAACGACACTTGAGCAGGGTTGTCATTAACAGTATTAGATAGTTGATCTACTAGCGTATAGAATCGCTCTTGCCCAGAATTATAGGGCTCAAGAAATTCATCTTTACCGGCTAAAAGATAGCCTCGCATCCCAGTTTCCATGTCTACGGCAGACGCTAATATCTCGTTCGCAGTTGAAATCACGTTGTAGGTGTGCACGACCCAGCGGTTCAATTCTCTTAATTCGTCGATAGATGTGCTTTTTTCTGCTTCCTCTTCACGTTTGGCTAACAGTACCTTCTCTCTGTCAATGAATTGTTTTATTTGGCTTCTAAAGCGATCAAAGTAGGTCTTGCCACGTTTTTCTTGAACAAGTAACGCCATGTCATTCATAGATTTGGCATCACCTATTTCTCGACGTAATGCGATGATTGGCTCGGTTACATTTTGTTGCCAGTTTGCAATGGTTGTCTTTGTTTCACTAAGCAGCGTTACTTGCGCGGGGTTGTCATCTACCGTGCTAGCTAGCTCTTCAATATACTTGTCAAATCGCGCCTTTCCCCCTTTATAAGGTTCAAGAAATTCTTCTTTGCCTGCTAACAGGTAGCCCCGCATACCTGTTTCCATATCAACAGCAGCGGCTTCTATTTGCGAAGCTTTATCGAGAACCCGATAGGTGTGATCAACCCAACCGAATGTTGCAAGTAGCGAATTAACACTAAGGTAGACGGCGATGGCGATAATCACCATGAGCGTCAATACCACGCTATATCCCGAGAGTAGTTTGGCTCGAAAGCTAAGATTGTTGAACATGGATTCCTCCAGTTTTATAGCATGTAACTGCTTATGTTTGGTGCATTACGTAATCTCTAAAGAAATCGGCTCAGTATTGGCGCCGACTAACAATTCATTGATAGACAGTGTTGTGCCCAGATTGAGTAGCGTGCAAAACTCGTCATCAATCTGTGTAATACCTTCAATAAATCGGGAGTCCACGACGTTACCCATTTCGGGGGCAAATTCGATTAACTCTTGATTTAGCTCGACCACATCGTGTACTGAGTCGACTATAAGCCCAACGAGATATTGTTCTGAGTCGTAGGCGACGTCTACGATTAGAATGCATGAGTCGATGGTTGGGGGGCTAAGGGCAATATCAAACTTAATACGTAAATCAATAACCGGCAAAATTTGACCGCGAATATTGATGACGCCTTTCATGAAGTCAGGTGTGCCAGGAAGTATGGTTATTTCTTTTTGACCCATAACTTCTTGAATCGATGTAAGGTTGATACCAAACACAAATTTGTCTAACTGAAAGCTAAGGTATTGATTGCTCATTCGCCTAGCTCCTCGGCAACATCTATTTCGCCTTTGCCCACATTGAAAAGTGAAATCAGTTGCGGCACATCTAAGATGAGCGCGACTGAGCCGTCGCCTAAGATCGTAGCGCCACTAACACCTTCAATCGTTTTATAAACGTTGCCTAAACTCTTTATCACTATCTGCTGCTGACCAACCACGTCGTTAACGATTAATCCATATTGTTGATCGTCTATTGAAACAATAATTATTTGTACTTCTTCGCTTAGGTCGGGTTGGTTACCTACCCAGTTCTGTAGGGGAATACAAGGAATGAGGCTATCGCGTACTCTTATCATTTGCCCTCCTTTAGATGATGAAAGTGACTCTTTCTTCGTCTCAACACATTCAACGATCATTGCAAGGGGAATTACGAGAGATTCTGAGCCCACTTTGACTAGTAGGCCATCAATAATAGCGAGAGTTAGAGGCAGCTGTAACGTAAAGGTTGTGCCCACGCCGAGCTCGCTTGATAGTAAAATACTACCGCGAAGGGCTTCGATACTTCGTTTTACCACATCCATACCAACGCCTCTTCCAGAAATATTCGTAATCTCTTTGGCAGTTGAAAAGCCTGGTTCGAAAATATACTGAAGAACTTCTTCGTCTGAAGGGCGATTGTTTGCATCGGTGATCTTATTTTCTACCGCTTTTGCCCACACCACATCAGGGTCAATGCCTTTGCCATCGTCGTTAATTTCAATCAGCACGTGTCCTTGGGCATGCTTGGCGGCTAGACGAATAGTTCCTTTCTCAGGCTTATTTGCTTCAGCTCGATCTTCTGGTAGCTCAATACCATGATCTAAACTATTGCGTATTAAATGCACTAAAGGGTCGTTTAGCTGGTCAATGACTGTTTTATCTAATTCAGTATCTGCACCTTCAGTAACCAGCTCGATTTGCTTATTTTGTTCTGCAGACAGATCTCGTACCAACCGCTTGAATTTACTAAACGTGGTTCCAATGGTAAGCATGCGAATGCCTAACACATTGTCACGAATTCCTGTAACCAGGCTGTCTAGTTTTTCTACAATCGCGTTTAGCTTAGAGTTAGTGCTCTCAGCGGTGACGTCATGAAGGCTTGCTAGTGTTATTACTAGTTCACCTACAAGATCCATCTGAGCATCGATACGAGACGATGATACCCTGATGTTGTCGCTGGCAGACTTCTGTTTTCTTTCAGTTTGAGTCTTGCGTACACGTTCTTGTTCAACAATAGCTGCGTCAATTGAGGCCTGTGGCAAAAGGCCGCTCTGTGCAATTAACTCGCCCGCTAAGGGTTTCCCTGCGAAAATCGCTTCTACTTCTTCTTTAGACAGATCGCCACGATCAACGAGAATCTCACCAATGCGCTTGTAATCCTCATCATATTCGCTATCGCCGTCTATCAACGAAATGTGAAGGTCTGATTCATTCTTGACGAATTCAAAGTTCTCAATGATGGCCGACTCTAACTCGGTCGTCTCAATGATAATGTCCCAGCTTAGATAGCAGGTAGCGGGGTCGATCTCATCTAACGGCGGGATACTCTCGGTGTATCCTATGAAACTACAGTCACCCAACATCGCCAACGACTTTAGTAAGCTCAAAGGGTTGGCACCGTACATAAATATGTCTTCGTGGGGCACAAAGTTAATTCTATAGAATCGAGCGGCGCGATCGTCTTCTTCGACTTCTTCTGTAAGTGATTCAGGTAAAGCGTTTAAATCTTCGGGAGCATGGGTTAGCAGTCGTTCAAGCAACTTGTTGTTGGCGTCTCGAAGTGTCGGGGATATGTGGTCATCGTTGTCGATAATCTCTGACATTAGCTTGTGTGACTGTAACCCGATTTCGACTAGGTCGCCGGTTACCGCAACTTGGCCCTTACGTACTAGATCGAACATGGTTTCAAATTCATGCACAAAATCGGCTAGATTGTTAAAGCCGCACATACTCCCTGAGCCTTTAATCGTGTGAACAGCCCTAAAAATCCGGCCAACGATGTCTTTGTTCTGGCGATCATCGTCTAATTCGAGAAATGCCTCTTCTAAGTCTTCGAGCAGGTCTTGTGCTTCGTCTAGGAATACTTCCCGAAGATTGTTCATCTAAAGGCTCGCTTGCTCGCTGGTGCTAAGCGTTTTATGGATGCCAACCATTTGAAGTACTTCAGATACTGAGGCTGATATTGGTTCTATGGATAGTTTCTTTTGAGTAATGTCAGCGTAGTTTCTCGCGGCGACAAGTATTTGAATGACTGCAGTATCAATAAGTTCGACACTGCTCATGTCAATCTGAACTGATGGTACGGAGTTTAGCTGCTCAAGAAGCAATTCTTTTAGTGCGACAGCCGTATGCACCCGAATCTCGCCAACCATTCGTACGGTGGCTAATTCTGTATCAGTATCAACTATAAAGTTGGGGTGGTTGTCGTTTGGCACATCCGTGTACCTAATTTAATACGCAGTGGATTGAATCATAGACCAATTTATCGATTCGTCAGGCGTTGATGCCGTTTTGGTAAATTCTCATCTGACGCAGTACAAATCCCGATGTTACACTGTAACATTGAGTAAGGGAACTGGGTTGTCTAAGGCTGTAATTCGAATGAACAAACTACCTGTAACAGTGTTGTCAGGCTTTCTGGGCGCAGGAAAAACGACACTACTAAGTCATATATTGCATAACAGAGATAACTTGAAGGTTGCGGTTATCGTCAATGATATGAGTGAGATAAACATTGATGCATCGCAGGTTAACAGTGATATATCACTTAGCCACCAAGAAGAGAAATTAGTCGAAATGAGCAACGGTTGTATCTGTTGCACCCTACGCGAAGATCTATTAATCGAGATCGCGCGTTTAGCTAATGAAGGGCGTTTCGACTATCTAGTGATTGAGTCAACCGGCATCTCAGAACCACTTCCGGTCGCAGAGACATTTACTTTTGCCGACGAGAATGGTGTGTCACTTGGGGATATTGCCCAGCTAGACACAATGGTAACCGTTGTAGACGCCGTCAATTTTTTGAAAGACTATGATGAAGCTAAGTATCTTCAGGAGACAGGCGAGTCGTTGGGCGAAGAAGATGAACGCAGTGTGGCTGATTTGTTGGTCGATCAGGTGGAGTTTGCCGACATTATTTTGATCAGTAAAACAGATCTGGTTGAAAAACCTGAACTAGAGCGCTTGCAGGCAATCATCAAAACCCTGAATACACAGGCCGAAATAGTGTCTATGGTCAAAGGCAATGTGCCTTTGAGTAAGGTGTTAAATACAGGATTGTTCGATTTTGAAAAAGCTCAGCAAGCACCCGGATGGCTGCAAGAAATGCGCGGTGAGCACGTACCTGAAACCGAGGAATACGGTATTAGCAGCTTTACGTATCAAGCGAGAAGGCCTTTTAACCCTCAGCAGTTCTTTGACTTTCTTCATGACACCGAGAAACATGGCAAGCTGATTCGCTCTAAAGGCTACTTTTGGTTAGCATCGCGGCCGCAGTTTGCAGGGCAGTGGAGCCAAGCGGGGGGCATTGCTCATTATGGCTTTGGCGGCATGTTTTGGAAGGCAATCCCAGAAAATGAATGGCCTACCGACGAAGAAACATTGGCCTCGATTAAGGCTAGCTGGGTGGAGCCTTTTGGAGATATGCGCCAAGAGTTGGTATTCATCGGGCAAAATTTAGATCAACAAGCGATGATCAAGGCGCTTGATGCGTGCCTCTTGAGCGAGCACGAAATGGCGCTTGGGCGAGAGTATTGGGAGTCGTTAGCTGACCCGTTTCCTGAGTGGGTTGATTAGCTTAATATGACGAGCGTAGCCAGGTATTAAAAGTCAATATAGTTGAGTCGTCTATTGGGGTCCTGTAGATCGAACTCGACTAGCATACCTTCTATGCTATTGATTTCAATAAACCATCCAGTAGCACCCCAATCGCCAAGCACAACACGCTTAAACCCGTCGTATTGATGCACTGCAGGCTTGTGGGTATGGCCATGAATCATAAGATCGACACCAGCTTCTTGAACAGCCTCAATAATGGCATCGGCGTTTACGTCCATAATTTCGGCCGTTTTCATTTGGTTCGACTGCATGCTTTCGCTACGAATACTTGAGGCGAGTTTTAATCGCTCGCTCACAGGCAGCGCTAACACTTGGGCCTGCCATTCGGGCGTGCGGCTCATCGCCCTAAATTCCATGTGGGCATGGTCGTCTGTGCAATAGGCATCGCCATGAGCGAACAAAACTCGCCCACGAGGCGTATCTAGCACGATCGGGTCAGGTAGTAGGGTGGCATTGCAACGCTTTGCTAGGGCTTCGCCCATTAGAAAATCACGGTTGCCAGGCATTAAAAACAGCTCGCAGCCGTGATGGGCCACAGAGGCAAGCAGCTGTTCTAATTGGGTGAGCGGCGCGAGCCCATGATCGTCACCGATCCAGGCGTCAAATAGGTCACCCAAGATGTAAAGCTGATCGACGTCGTCGGTGAGAGCAATCAGCTTTGACAGGCCTTCAACCAGCGTAGGTGTATCTGCGCTAAGATGAAGGTCTGAGATGAACCACTGGCGCATTAGTCGCTGATGGTTACGTTTTTGATAATCACAGAGTCGCGAGGCACGTCTTGGTGGCCTGCAAAGTTACCCGTGCTGACACCTTTGATTTTATCAACCACGTCTGTGCCGTCTGTGACAACACCAAATACAGCGTAGCCCCAACCCTGTGAGGTTTCGCTAGTGTGATTTAAGAAGTTGTTGTCGGCAACGTTGATGAAGAACTGGGCAGTAGCAGAGTGTGGATCCATGGTGCGAGCCATTGCTACAGTGTACTTGTTGTTCTTTAGACCGTTATTCGCTTCGTTCTTAATAGTCGCATTAGTCTTCTTTTGATCCATATCTGGGGTGAAACCACCGCCCTGAATCATGAATCCGTCGATTACACGATGGAAGATAGTGTTATCGTAAAAACCCTCTTTACAGTACTGAATAAAGTTGGCTGCAGACACCGGTGCGTTCTCGGTATCCAGGTTTAGGGTGATATCACCGTAGTTGGTATGCAAAATAACCATCTAGAGAAAATACTCCGCTTTAGAGTGAACTGATTGAGCGCTATAATACGGGTTTTTCTCGCTGGCGTAAAAGCGCCTTTTAAGATTTACGAGCTTAGAGTCATACATGAGCAAACCCGATACTGTTGCCCCATCGCATTTTCTACGAACAATCGTTCGTGACGACCTTGAAAGCGGTAAGTACGCAAAGATTGCGACCCGTTTTCCGCCAGAACCAAATGGCTACCTACACGTTGGTCACGCAAAGTCGATCTGTCTTAACTTTGGTCTTGCCGATGAATTTGGTGGTACCTGCAACCTTCGCTTTGATGACACCAATCCAGAGAAAGAGAGTGAAGAGTACGTTCGCTCGATTAAAGAAGACGTCAACTGGTTGGGCTTTCAATGGGATGGAGATGTACGGTTCTCGTCAAACTACTTTGACGAGCTGCATGCGTACGCGATTGAATTAATTAACAAAGGCTTAGCCTATGTTTGTGAACTAAACGCTGAAGAAATGCGAGAATACCGCGGTACCTTAAAACAGCCCGGTAAGAACAGCCCGTACCGTGATCGTAGTGTCGAAGAGAACCTAGACCTATTTAACCGTATGACAGCGGGCGAGTTTGACGAAGGCACTAAGGTATTGCGCGCAAAGATTGATATGAGCGCACCTAATATCAATTTACGTGACCCTGTGATGTACCGTATTCGCAAGGTAAGCCATCATCAGACCGGTGATAAATGGTGCGTTTATCCATCATATGACTTCACCCATGGTCAGTCAGACGCCTTAGAAGGCATCACTCATAGTATCTGTACCCTAGAGTTTGAAGATCATAAGCCGTTATATAATTGGTTTATCGAAAACCTAGATGTACCAGCACAGCCGATTCAGTACGAATTTTCGCGTCTTAATATCAACTACACAGTAATGAGTAAGCGTAAGCTAGCTCAGCTAGTTGAAAGCAATATCGTGAACGGCTGGGACGACCCTCGTATGCCTACCATTAGTGGCCTGCGTCGTCGTGGCTACACTCCCGCGTCATTGCGCAACTTCTGCGAAATGATCGGCGTTACCCGTAGCGACAGTATGGTAGACGTGGGCATGCTTGAGTACGCTATTCGCGATGATCTAGATAAGAACGCGGCTCGCGCCATGGCGGTTCTTGATCCGTTGAAAGTGACGATTAGTAACTTCCCAGAGGGCGAAGTAGAAATGCTAACCGCAGCAGGGCACCCTAACCGCGACGATATGGCTGAGCGTCAGATTCCGTTTACTAAAACAGTATACATTGATCGCGCAGACTTTAGAGAAGAAGCAAACAAAAAGTACAAGCGATTGGTAACTGGGGGCGAGGTAAGGCTACGTTACGGTTACTGCGTGCGTGCTGATGAAGTGATCAAAGATGAGAATGGCGAGATCGTTGAGCTTATTTGTTCGTACGACCCTGACACCCTAGGTAAGAAGCCTGAAGGGCGTAAGATTCGTGGCGTAATTCACTGGGTAAGCGCTACCCATGGTGAGCAAGCAGAAGTACGCGTTTATGACCGGTTGTTCAATGTTGAGCAGCCAGACCGCGAAGAGGGCGGTTACGAAGCGCATATCAACCCAGAATCGCTAGTTGTGAAGCAGGCGTACATCGAACCTGGGTTAAAACTCGCCAATAATGAAGAGCGATTCCAGTTTGAGCGAGAGGGCTATTTTGTTGCGGATCGTCACGACCATAGCGCCGAAAAGCCAGTATTTAATAAAGTGATTGGCCTGCGTGATAGCTGGGCCAAGATTGAGGGAGCATAAGCAGTGCCACTGTACCTATATAACACTCTAAAACGCAGTAAAGAGCGCTTTCATCCGGTCGACGAAGAGCACATCAAAATGTATGTGTGTGGGCCCACAGTGTACAACTATGTGCATATTGGCAACGCTAGGCCTGTGGTGGTTTTTGATACGCTCTATCGCGTGTTGAATCAGCTGTTCCCAAAGGTAACTTACGCGCGCAATATCACTGATATTGACGACAAGATCATGAATACTGCTGCCGAAACTGGTCGTAGTATTGAAGACATTACGGGCGAGTACACACAGGCGTACGCTGAAGACATGGCACAGCTATGTGCTTTAGAGCCCGATGTTGTGCCTAAGGCGACTGAGCATCTACCTGAAATGATCGAAATGACTCAAACATTGATTGAGAAAGGTCATGCCTACGAAAGTGAAGGTCATGTCTTGTTCGCGGTTGAGTCTATGGATGATTACGGCAAGCTCAGTAACCGTAAACTTGAAGACATGATGGCAGGTGCGCGCGTCGAAGTAGCTAGCTACAAGCGCTACGCCGGCGATTTTGTACTGTGGAAGCCTAGTGCAGATCACGAACCAGGCTGGGATAGCCCTTGGGGGCGAGGTCGCCCTGGCTGGCATCTAGAATGCTCGGCAATGATCAAAAAGCATCTGGGCCGCACTATCGATATTCATGGTGGTGGTAAAGATTTGGTGTTTCCGCATCATGAAAACGAGATTGCACAAAGCCAATGCTGCCATGATGGCGATGAATACGTTCGATACTGGATGCACAATGGCTACCTAAGCATCGATGGCGAGAAGATGTCTAAGAGTTTAGGTAACTTCAAAACCGTGCGAGAACTGTTACAGAGCTATCATGGCGAGGTTCTGCGTTTTGCTCTATTGAGTGGTCATTACCGTTCAGACATTGATTTTAGTAAAGAACTGTTAGATCAAAGCAAAGCAGCGCTCGATTCAATGTACGCAGCTCTTCGTAAGGTAAGCGACGTCGACGTAGACGATGTCGTAGTAAGCATTGCAGACGAAGAGGGTTTTGCCGCTCTTTGCGATGACCTGAATACACCAATGGCTATCAGTTCGTTGCACAAGATAGCAGGCGACTTGAACAAGGCAGAGGGTGACGATGTTGCGTTAGCCAAAGCGCGTTTACTGGCATTGGCCGACATGCTTGGCTTACTTAACGAAGACGCTGATGTGTGGTTTCAAGGGGGCGAAGTCGAAGGCTTATCTGGTGATCAAATCGAGGCTTTGATTCAAGAGCGTAACGACGCCAAAAAAGCGAAGAACTTTGCCCGCGCTGATGAGATTCGTGGTGAGTTAACCGATGCAGGAATCGTATTAGAAGATTCCCGCGAAGGTACTAAATGGCGTAGAGCTTAGACAGTAGTTGTCTAATTTAATCCGTGTAGAGATAGCGCCATTATGGCGCTATTTTTTTGTGGGCGTCGTCAAAGTCTCTGCCCATTCTGACCATGGGGCCAGGCCACTACCTTGTTCTACTTCAAGTCTGAATGCCGGAATCGTTTGCTCAAGAAATTCTTTATAGGTGGCTTCTAAATACTCAGATTCTTGCCAGTCACCGTTTAGTAAATCAGGGTTTGCTTTTAAGCCCATCGTGTATGCAAAGCAACCAACCTGTTCGCCATTAGATACTACGCTCAATGAAGATCGCGCGTAGACACCCTGCGGTACATATTCAAAGAGGTCAAATATACGCAGCTCTTCATCGGTTAGATCGGTAATAAGAAGACCATCAACAAGGTGATCGGGCGAGGGTACAATCATTGCGCAGCCGTCTTCTAATGAAGGACCAAGATTCATGCGACGAAAACCGTGTAATACTGCAGGCTGTGTCTGTAAGTGGCGGCCAATTAGCCCATCGACTAATTCAGGATATTTTAATAAACCGTAGGCGAAAACTTTGTGGTGGGTGCTCATATTATTATCTCTATTTACAGCAGAGCGAAAAAAGCCGATGCATAAACATCGGCTTTTAGAATAACACTTAAGCTGCTTGCTTAGAAGTGAGCGTTGCCTGGTGTGCGGGGGAATGGAATCGCGTCACGGATGTTTTCCATACCCGTTACGTAGTTCACTAGTCGCTCAAAACCAAGGCCAAAACCGGCGTGAGGAACAGTGCCATAGCGGCGAAGATCACGGTACCACCATAGGTGTTCTTTCATCTCTTCGTCGTGCATACGTGCGTCAAGTACGTCTAGGCGCTCTTCACGCTGACTGCCACCAATGATTTCGCCAATACCTGGGGCTAGAACGTCCATTGCTGCAACGGTCTTTTGGTCGTCATTAAGGCGCATATAGAAGGCTTTAATGTCTTTCGGGTAGTTCTTAACGATTACAGGGCCCTTGAAGTGTTCTTCGCACAGGTAGCGCTCGTGCTCAGATGCCATATCGATGCCCCAGCTAACTGGGAATTCAAATTCTTTGCCGCAGTTTTCAAGAATCTCGATCGCGTCGGTGTAATCAATATGGGTGAACTCAGTGTTTGCTACTGTTTCTAACTTGTCGATCAGGCCCTTTTCAACGAACTTGTTGAAGAATGCTAGATCGTCAGCACGATGCTCAAGTACTTCTTTAATTACTGACTGCAAAAAGTCTTGTGCCAAGTTGGCGATATCATTTAGTTCGTAGAAGGCTACTTCGGGTTCGATCATCCAGAATTCCGCAAGATGGCGGCTGGTGTTCGAGTTTTCAGCACGGAACGTTGGGCCGAACGTGTAGATCTTACCCATTGCTGATGCGTAGGCCTCGCCGTTCAGCTGGCCTGATACAGTTAAGAAGCTTTCACCACCAAAGAAGTCTTGGCTGTAATCAACATCGCCCTTATCGGTACGCGGTGGATTGTTTACATCAAGGGTTGTCACACGGAACATCTCGCCAGCGCCTTCTGCATCGCTTGCAGTGATGAGCGGTGTGTTAACCCAGAAATAGCCGTTTTTATGAAAGTAGTTGTGAATCGCGTTTTGTAAGGTTGCACGTACACGGGTAACTGCGCCAATCGCGTTGGTGCGTGGGCGAAGATGCGCCACGGTTCGCAGATACTCGAAGGTATGGCGTTTCTTAGCGATAGGGTAGCTCTCTGCGTCTTCAACCCAGCCGATTACATTTAGCTCAGTAGCTTGAATCTCTACCGCTTGGCCTTGGCCTTCAGAGGCAACCAGTGTGCCTGTTGCCGATATAGAGCAGCCCGCACCCAACTTGGTTACATCTTCGTAGTTAGCTAGATCTTCAGGCACCACTAGCTGAATAGTGTCAAAGCATGAGCCATCGTGAAGGGCTACAAATGAGATACCTGCTTTAGAAGTACGACGGCTACGAACCCAGCCACGTACCTGAACTTGAGAGCCTACCTCGGCGCTACCGCCAAGAAGTTCTGAAACCGAACTAAAAACCATCGATTCGTTATCCTTAATGTCATTTGGTTGCTATTGTAACCGCGCCTAAGAAATTACCCAAGCCCAACATTAGATCGCTGTTAGTTGTGCCAACATTATACAAAGCAGGGCGTGTATACTGCGGTCTATAATCGCCTAATCAACGTAGTAAGACTAAATAAGTAGGAACAACTCTATGGCAATTAACTGGTTTCCGGGCCATATGCACAAGGCCCGAAAAGAGATCGCCAAGCTGATGCCGCAGATCGATGTGGTGATTGAGTTGGTCGACGCTAGATTGCCATTTAGCTCAGAAAACCCTCTTGTTGATGGATTGCGTGGCGATACGCAGTGCTTAAAACTACTCAGCAAGGCAGACTTGGCTGATCCAGAGGTGACTCAGGAATGGCTTGACTGGTTCAACGCCAAAGATGGCATTAGGGCTATCGAGCTGACGCAAAAGAACCCAGCGACCGTGTCAAAGGTTCTTTCTGAGGCTAAGTCATTAGTACCTGAACGCAACTTCGAGAAAAAAGAATTACGAGCGCTTATTTTGGGTATTCCTAATGTTGGTAAGTCAACTCTGCTCAATTCTTTAGCGGGGCGCCAGCTGGCCAAAACAGGCAATATTCCTGCGGTTACAAAGAATAATCAGCGTATCAAGCTTGAAGATGGCATCGTGTTGCACGACACCCCTGGTTTTTTGTGGCCAAAACTAGAGCCCGAAGATTGTGGCTACAAGTTAGCGATTTCTGGGGCAATTAAGGATGCGATATTAGACCTAGAAGATATTGCCTGGTACGCAATGGAGTATTTTATCAAGGCTTATCCAGAGCAGCTCGCCAGTCATTTTCATATTAAAAAGCTAAGTGCTGACCCTATAACTGCTTTTGATCAAGTCGCAGCTAAGCGTGGTGCGTTGAGAGGCGGAGGCATCGCTGATTTGCGCAAGGTGTCAGAGATATTGCTATTTGGCTACCGGCAGGGCGAGTTGGGGCGTCTAAGTTTAGAACGCCCCTCAGATATCTAGTCTACGTATACCCGTGGCGTGCGAAGCGGCATTCTTGTCAGTAGTTCATAGCCGATTGTTCCGGCGCAACTCGCTACTTCATTAACTGATAACTCGGGCCCCCATAACGTAACTTCATCGCCTATCTTGGTGTCTTGAAGGTCAGTTACGTCAACAGTGATCATATCCATCGATACTCGGCCAACTAGTTTGGCTCGTACGCCGTTTACTAAAACTGGAGTACCACTAGGAGCGTGTCTTGGGTAGCCATCGCCGTAACCAATAGCAACTGTAGCAACCTGTGACGGGCGAGTGGCTGTCCAGCTTTCTGCATAGCCTACCGATTCGCCTACCGCTATATCACGAATAGAAATAATCGCTGACGTAAAGTTCATTACTGGCAGTAGCTGCTTGTCATTTTGGTGATCACGATCTAACGGTGAATTACCGTACAGCATGTACCCGGGGCGCACCCAGTCGCCATGACTATCAGGCCAAGCCATAACAGCTGCAGAATTGGCCAGTGAAGTAGGGCGCTTGTATCCATCAATTGAGGCTTTAAAGTGAGCAATCTGATTGACTGTCATCGGGTTATCAAGCTCATCTGCGCTAGCGAAATGGGATGCAAGAACTACTTCACCTTTTACGTTAGGAGATGCTTCTAGCTTATTGATATAACTCGAGACATTATCTTTATTGATGCCGAGTCGGTGCATTCCACTGTCAATACCAACCCACACTGTTAGGGGCGCCTTCAAGTTGCTATTCAGAAGCGCTTCTAGCTGCGGGTCGTTCTCAACGACTATCCAAAAGTCATGCTCTGCACATAGGGCTAGCTCGGTTTGTTCGAATGCACCTTCTAAGAGAAGAATAGGCTTGGTTACATCGTTCTCTCTAAGTTCGATGGCTTCTTCAATACAGGCAACAGCAAAGGCGGGTACCGTATCATTAAGGGCCTGAGCAATGCGAACAGCACCGTGGCCGTAGGCATTGGCTTTAACCACGGCGATCGCTTTTGCAGGAGCGGCTGCTTGCTGCGCAACGTTAAAGTTGTTGCGCAGAGCCGCTAAATCAATTACTGCTTTTGCTGGGCGCACTGACTCAGTACTCGTATTTGTGCTTAGTGTATAAGGTTTGTGCAGCTAGCCATACATCGCCTACGGTACCGTCGCCAATCAGCTTGCCATCAACTTTCGTCACCGGCGCAATCTCTTTTGATGAACTAGTAATCCACACTTCATCGGCGTCTAGTAGCTCTTCAACAGTAGGAGCGCGCTCTTCAACTTCGATATCAGAGTACTTTGCTAGCACATCTAACAGGATCAAGCGGGTAATGCCAGGCAGAATTTGCTCGGTTAAAGGCGCGGTGATGATCTTGCCGTTCTTTACGATGTAGGCGTTAACAGCGCTGCCTTCGGTGATCTTGTTTTCTTCATTGAAAAGAATCGTCTCACCATTGCCTTCTGAGTGACCTTTCTGAAAATGCATAACATTGCCAAGAAGTGCGGTAGATTTAATGCCGCAACGCTTCCAGCGCATGTCTTGAGTTAATGAGCATTCGTAAGGTTTGATTGCGCCTTTATCAGGAACGTTGGCGTCAGGAATTGCAAAGGCAAAGCCGTATACGGTGGGCGCAACGTTGTCTGGGTATGCGTGGTGGCGTTTAGTGTCGGTGCCGCGCGAAACATGAAGGTAGATACCAAGATTGTCACCCTCGTTGCCGGCAATCAGTTGATCACAGATTTGCTGGTAGTCAGCATGCGACAGGTTGCAGTTAATACCGATCGCCGCTAAGCCATCGATCATGCGATCAATATGTGGCCCAAAGCCAACCATTTTACCGCTGTACGAAGGGATTACTTCGTAAATGCCATCTCCAAATAGAAAGCCTCGGTCCATTGGCGAGATTTTCGCCTCTTCCATCGGCATATAATCGCCGTTTAGGTATACAGTAGTCATATTGCTTCTCTCTTAAATACTGTCGCTACTTCTTTTAGGCAAAGCCTGTTAGCTTTCTTATGGATTCAATGCGCTGTTGCCCTTCAGCAGGGCTTAAGCTGTCTTCTGTTAAGGTGTTTTCACGGGTTACACCGTCGACCGATCCGCGCTCACTCAAATACTTGAGAATAGCCAACGGATCGATATTAGCGAGTAAATCGCGGCCCAACCAAAAGCCAACGAGGCCGATTAGACCATAGGCGCCCCAATTAGAAACGTCTGCGATCAGCAGCTCGTCACACTCGGTAGCCGCCGGTACAATACTGAGTTCATCAAGGGTGCTATAGATATTGCCCATGCCAATCTCGTTACCACCGTCACCGATTGCGATAGTAGGGCATTTGGCGTGTTTCATGAAGTAGTCAAAGCATGCGCATCGATCACTAATATCTTCACCACGCATATTATGGTAGCGGCCGTTTTTTGCAAGCCCAGGTCGCTCGATTGAGATAATTAGTTGCGGGTCTAGATCATCTAAAAGGTTTTTTGTTTCAGCTTCAGCTTGATCTAAGTTGCCAACGCCTATTTCGATCACTTCAAACTCGTCAGATATCTTATTGGCTAGTGGCGCGCCACATACTAGTAACGGTTCGGCACCGATAGCTTCGATTGCGCGGTACAATGCAATAGCACCAACCGGGCCATCTGTTTCATAGGTGGTTTCTACAGGGAAACCGGTACCAATTAAAACGGTGCCTTTACAATTCATAAGCCATTGGGCGGCTCTAGAGTAGTAGCCAGGTTCTAAAGCGTGCTGAATATCTTGCATGCCACGTGGATTTGCTGCGACTAAGAGATCTTCGATCTGTCGAGATAGCTCTAAATCAGTCATCAAGTTTCTCCAACAGTCGATTCATTCTGTAGTTAGCTAGGTGCAGTTCGTTATGGGCTTGAGATTGGTCAATTTCTTCGAAACGCACGGTAGCCCCAGGCATCGCTTGGCCAAGCTTATTTAGGTCTAACGACAATACAGAGCCAATCTTGGGGTAGCCTCCAATCGTTTGGCGATCAGCTAACAATATAATTGGCTGCCCGTCTGCAGGAACTTGAATCGCTCCAAGAGTGATTCCTTCAGACAGCATGCCGTTAATCTCAGCAGCAACGCTGGGGCCCTCTACACGACAGCCCATGCGATCAAAGCGCTGAGAAACGGTATATTCACTGTCAAAAAAGCGGCGTTTACTTGCAGGCGAAAACTGTGCGTGTTGATAGCCAATTAGTACCCTAAGGGTGATCTCTGTACTAATTAGGGGTAGGTCGGCTTCGTCTATTTCACGAGACTTAAATACTGGCGAGTCACCAGTCGAAATTAGATCACCGGCCGAGAGTTTGGCCCCGTTTAGGCCGCCGATCTTTTCTCGGGTGACGGTCGTTCGGCTGCCAAATGCTGGCTCTACGGTTATACCGCCAGAGATTGCTATATAGCCTCGACAGCCGCTAGAAGCCATTGCGATGTCTACCTTGTTGCCTTTGGCAACTTGAAGATGTTTATAGCGATGTTTTGCTTCGCCATCGATCGTTATCTTGCAGTCGGCGCCTGTCACAGCGATCGAAATAGCTTGATTGGCAGTAAATGAGACACCGCCAAGCATAAATTCAATTGCTGCTGCGTTCTCTTGATTACCTACTAATGCATTGGCGATACGAAATGCATCGCGATCCATTGGGCCGCCCGTTGTCAAACCAATGTGGTGTTGACCAAAACGGCCGCCGTCTACAATAATCGCCAGTATGCCGGGGTTGTCGATGGTTATACTCATAACTCACCTCCTAAGGCTATAAACTCCTCGCGACTTATTGGTTTGAACTTAATACGGTCGCCAACAGTTACCGGCATATGAGGCTCGCTGTCTGGATTAAACATATCTATAGGGCACAGGCCGATTAGGTTCCAGCCACCTGGAGATTCGCTAGGGTAGACAGCTGTCTGCTGGTCGGCGATTGCTACCGCACCCTTAGGAACTTTTTGACGGGGCGTTGCTAGTCGAGGTGCTGCAATACGTGCATCTAAGCCGCCTAGATATGCGAATCCAGGCGCGAAGCCAATGGCGTAAACTGGGTACGTAGTGCCGCTGTGTATCTCGATAACCTCGTCAACACTGAGGTTAGCGTTTTGAGCGAGTTGCTCTAGATCTGGGCCTGACTCGGTGTTGTAGTACACCGGCAGTTCAACGATGGAGGCACCAGCGTCGTCGTCATTTGACATAGACTCGGCTGCACTCACAATAGTGCTAGCTACGGCGAAGTGGTCGGTCTCGAGTGCATCGTAAATAACCAGTAAAGAGGCGTACGAGGGCACGGTATCAATAAGGGTGCTTCCTAAAGCTTTACGAACGTTGGTGTTAAGCTGATTTACTTGCGCTGATACCTTTTCGTTCGATTCATCAGATAGATACGCGATAAGCGCATTTTCGGAGGCTACTTCTATTCTCATACTTTCCCCGAAACGATCGCCTTGATTGCTTCAATGGCTTTTACGCCTTCGATATTGTCGCCATGTACACACAGGGTGTCGGCGTTAATTGCTAACGTATGACCCGAATACGTCGTTAGCGTCCCTTCGTCAACTAGTTGTTTTACCTGTGCTAGCATTTTTTCGCGATTATGTACTGCACCATCTATTGAACGCGCCAGTAGCTTTCCGTCATCTGCATAACAGCGGTCAGCGAATGCTTCGAACAACACTTCAAGGCCCATGGCTGCAGCTTCGTTTTGGTGTGATTGATGATCGGGCGTTGCCTGAAGCATAAGTTTTAGGGGGCGGTGATAGCTCGCTATGGCTTTCATAATGGCCTTTCTTACATCTGGCTGTGCCATCATGTCATTGTATAAGGCACCGTGCGGCTTGACGTAGCTTAGTGTTAAGCCCATTGATGCCGCCATTCCGTCGATTGCGGCTACTTGATAAAGTAATGATGCTTCAAGTTCTGCCGAACTCATTTTCATGCTACGGCGCCCAAACCCTACTAGGTCGGGGTACGCTGGGTGAGCGCCGATTTCAACGTTATTCGCTTTAGCTAGCTCTAAGGTCTTGAGCATAGTGACAGGGTCGCCACCGTGAAAACCACAGGCAATGTTGGCCTGATCAATAACAGGCATTACAGACTCATCTAGCCCCATGGTCCAGCTGCCAAAGCTTTCGCCCAGGTCGCAATTTAATTTAAGTGCCATCTGTACCTCTTATAAAACAGCTAATTTCGAGTTTGGTAGGTCGGTCACCAGCATATGACCTGGAGCGTGCGTGATACAAAACGGCGGTTTTGCCTGTTCAATCACTGCCTGAGGCGTAACGCCGCATGCCCAGAAAACAGGTACCTCGCCATCTTTAATTGAGACCGCATCGCCGTAATTGGTTTGATTAATGTCTTCGATACCGATTGCGCTAGGATCGCCAAAATGAACGGGAGCACCATGCACAGAAGGGAATCGCGTACAGATTTGAATAGCTCGAATGGCGTCGGTAGGCGTCATCGGGCGCATGCTAACAACCATGTTACCTTTAAATGGGCCAGCTGGCGTGCATTCGATATTGGTGTCGTACATAGGTACGTTGCGGCCTTCAGTGATATTTCGAACCTCTAAGCCGTCGGCGATCAAGGCTTCTTCGAACGAGAATGAACACCCTAGTGCAAACGCAACTAGATCGTCACTCCAGTATTCACCAATGTCGTTGACTTCTTCAGCCAGCTTACCGTCTTTGAAAATTCTATATGTTGGGATATCAGAACGGATGTCAATGTCGGTGCCAAGAGCACTGAAGTAAGGTGAGCCAGGCTCGTCGTTGATTCCAACCACAGGGCAGGGCTTAGGGTTTGCGTGAGCAAAGCGCATAAAGTCATCTGCCCATTGTTTAGGTAAGATCACTAGATTGCATTGTACAAACCCCTGGCAAAAGCCAGAGGTGTTTGATTTAAACTCGCCCGAGCGAATCTTTTGGCGTAATTCAGAAGGGGTCATGCAGCTACCGTAATTACAGGGCGAACGCTGTTCACCCAATTATCCTTATATGTCAGTAATTTTGAGCGAGTTGTAAAGTTTCTGCAACAGATGGTTGCTGGGGTTACCACTCGCAGCTTTGTAAGTTTTAAGATGTTGGCGTTAATTCTATCAGCTTGCCGTCTTTACTGTCTGTCACTATGAATATGCGCCCATCGAGCACGCGCACATCGCGAACGCGTTCGTCGATATTAGGTGTTAGAACACGTGTATCGAAGGTGGTTTTACTTGGGTCACTAACGTCGACAATGTGAATTTGCTTAAACTTAAGTGATCCGACTATCAAATGGTTATTTAACTGAGCAAATTGTTCACCTTGGTATAATGCCATTCCAGAGGGTGCAATAGAGGGTGTCCAGTTGACGTTAGGTTGCACAGTACCTTCAAATTCGGTGAATGGGCTTATTTGCGCGCCGCTATAGTCTACGCCAAAGGTTGCTAAGGGCCAGCCATAGTTAGCACCTTTAGTGATGACATTGACCTCGTCACCACCTTTCGGGCCATGTTCGTGCGAGTACAAGATATTGCTTGAAGCATCAAACACTAAACCCTGAGGGTTTCTGTGGCCGATGCTATATATCTCAGCTTTTAGGGTATTTGTATCAATTCGAATGATTTTGCCTAGTTGCGAATCAGGCTTTTGAGCATCTTCGCGGTTGTTGTAGGCATCGCCGGTGCTCACGAATAGGGTGGCATCGTCGCTAAATGCGATGCGGCCGCCGTAGTGTGCGGGCGTAGATCTACGGCTTGATTGACGAAAGATTTCAACAGGTTCTATTAGCGCATCATCGGTAAGTGTAAAACGGGCGATCGATAGCCCGTTGTCTTTCTTCGTACCTTCTGAGTAGCTTATATAAACCCATTGGTTTTTCGTAAAGTTGGGATCAAGGGCTATGTCTAACACGCCACCTTGACCACGAATGTAGGCCTCGGGGCCCCCTTCAAGCAGGGTCTTCTTGCCTTCGGTAATGCGGATTATGCCTCCGGTCTTTTGAGTAATCAAAAAATCATTCGAAGTGATAGGGGCAAGACCCCAGGGATGCGATAGGCCATCAGTTATCATTTGCATTCTAAAGTCTTGAGCAAGCAAGGTGCTTGGTAAAGCAAGGGCAATTAGAGAAATCAATAGTGAGAAGATTCGCATT
Source organism: uncultured Pseudomonadales bacterium (assembly GCA_947503335.1). GTDB lineage: Bacteria > Pseudomonadota > Gammaproteobacteria > Pseudomonadales > CANNCY01 > CANNCY01. Next base: position 758,974 of record CANNCY010000001.1, read on the forward strand.
AGAGTTGCCTACTAGTTAAATGTTGATATAGAAACCCGCCGCACGCTCCTGATGCGACAAGAAAAGAAAAGCCAATTGGCCCGCGTGCGGCAGGCAGCAAGGTGGTCTCGAAAATAGGGTGCATGGCTGCAACTGCAGTGAAGATTGCAATTGCACCACAAGCCGCGTAAGCCATGGGCCTAGCAATCAGGTTACGACTAAGCAAATTAGCCAGTGTGAAAGCGATCGTAAAGCCAATGCCGCTTACCATAGCAAGAACCGGTGCTAAGTTTGGCAGGTCGTTCGCGATAAACAAGGCTGCGCCGAGCACAGATATGTTCGCATTAATGCTGTTTAACCCGATTACTACTGAGATCGAGTTTACCAGCGATAGTAGTGTGCCGCATAGTAGCGCGGCCGCCACCCAACTGCCTAAGGGTGTCAAGAATGTACGATTTTGCATGCGCTTTGATTTTTTATTTAATCTAAGCGCCTAGTGTACTGTATTACTCGTCTTTATGGTCAAGGCCGTAACTAACAGTTCGGTCTAATTTCAAAATCCAGCCCGCTTCTCCGGCGTAAAGTCGATATTGAAACTGGCGCCAGCCGCCTGATGGGCTGCTGTTAGGATCATCTTCCTTATAAACAGGGAATCTCCGAACCAGCCTGTTCTCTACAACATTGAATTCATCGTGCCCCATGTAGCCTTCTAATAGAGGGTCGTTCTGTTCAATGGGTGGAATGTAAATCGGCGTCATGCTTTTGCCGCGGTTACTTGCATAGGCGATGACGTTTCCGTAGCTTCCAGAGCCTGGCTGAGTCGAATATAGATATATCTCTGGAAAACCATTTCCATCAATATCAGCAACATTGACGCCCGAAAGGTGGCCATCAAGCAAGACCTGCTCTGACAAAATTTCGTTACTGGCACCCGTTACGTTGATTTGAACTGTGTCTTCGGCGCTGTTACGTTCTACCGATACCTTAAAGTGGTGATTGGGGTGGTGTGCTGTATACCTGATTGCTCTGGGCTTTGCTGAGTTAAATACCTCCATTACGCCAGCAGAGCTAGTTAACTTTGTAATACCGTCTTCAGAGGTTACTTCGACCGGTACGCCATAGCGGTTGGAGTATCCAGAATCGCCTTTCTTAATCACTAGAGTTGTGCCGATGGCGGGGCTTATATAGATCGTTGCTTCGTCTACGGCTGTGGTGCAGGGGCCTTCGATTGTAGCATGGGGATAATACGCATCATTGTATATACAGTTGGCCTCAGGAGGTAGGGCTAGCTGCGTGGTTAGAACTGAAGCAATAATATTAAACATACGACACCTGACGTGATCTTTTGATAATTGTAGTGGTTTATTGAGCTTGCGCATGTCCATCTATGGACAATAATGAAATATAAGAGCCGTTTTTAAAGAGTTAACAACTTTGAAACCACGTAAGCCAACTGTAGAGCACTATTTGCGCGACCTATCAGCCAACGACGGGTTGTGGACGCTTGTTGTGTGGCCTGACGGAAAGCAAGAGTGGGAATGGCGAGATAAGACACTCAGGCAGCGCTTTGCCAGCGCTTTGCGGCGTAAAAATGGCTGTAGGTTATCACCGGTCAATATGCCACTAAGTACGTTTAATGCAGCAATTAGTGATGCGAGGTTAGAGTGGACCGATGTCGTTATGTACCATGGTGATGGTTACGACTGGCTCACCGTTAGTGTTAAATCTTGCGAAGGTGCGGTTATATACGCTGTCAGATGTATCAATGAGCTTAAGAATCTAGAAAGGCAGTTGACGCTACGCGACGCCTTTGATCCCGATATCGGTATTGCGAATAGAATGGAGTTTAGTCGCCAGTTGGCTGTGTTAGTGCCAAAGCTACAGTCTGTGCAGCAATATCAAGGCCTATTAATTGTCACGTTAGACAACCTGTTCGACCTGGAGGTCAATCTGGGTCTGCTAGGAGCCGATGAGTGGCGCAAGTCATTTGTAAGCAAACTTAAGCGGTTACTTGACCATCGTGCTAGTTTTTATGCGCTTGATGTGCAGTCTGTCGGGGTGTTATTGAATGCTCGTTTTACAGATCTTGCTAATTGTCAGCAATACGTAATGGCAAGTGCGCAGCGGCTTGCGCGCTCGCTCAAGATAGATAACGGCGAGCTAGGCGATGCTGGTTTTGTGCCGCAGCTCAAGTACATGGCGCTGGTTGCTGGAGAAGAAAACCAAACAGCAGATGAGATTATTGCGTGCCGTGGTCTCGTAAATCTCGAGTCTTTAGAAAACACCGGTGGCGTATATAGCTTTAGTCATCCTGAGGTTACCGAGCGCTTAATGACTGCTGCCTACGAGCAGCGGGTTCATAATGCTGTATTGAATGGCGAGTTCTATCCTGTATTGCAACCGAAGGTCGACATGGCCTCAGGTCATTGGGTTGGAGCAGAGGTGTTGCTTCGATGGGAAAGTAGCGAGGGCCCAGAGCCGCCGGTCAGGTTCATCCCTGTTCTATCTAAATTAGATATGCTTGAGCATGTAACGCATAGCCTTGTGGTTAAAATGGTTGAGCAGCTTGGCAGCTGGCTTAGTCAGGGTCTTTGGCAGGCAGATATGATACTGTCTATTAATGTTTCGCCTAGGTGCTTTTTGTCCAGGGATTTATTGCAAACAATCAGTACGATCTGCGATCAAACTGGCGTACCTCGGGGTGTTCTTGAGTTAGAGATCACCGAGGAGTTGTTTATAGCTGATCTACAAGACGCGGCCGAGCAGATTGCGCGCTACCGTGAGCTAGGTGTTCGTGTTGCACTTGATGATTTTGGTACTGGCTTTAGCTCCCTTAGCTACCTGCAGCGTTTGCAGTTTGATACCCTCAAAATTGATCGAAGTTTTATTTCGTCGATGCTTGGCTCTAACGAATGCGAGTTGTTGGTCAAGGTAATGGTAGATATCAGTGATGGCTTAGGGATGGACTGCATCGCAGAAGGGGTAGAAAACGCCGCCGAGGCTTCCCGTTTGTTGTCCTTAGGTTGTCAGTATGCTCAGGGCTATCTTTACGCCCGACCTAGCAGTATTCAGAACATTCACACACAGCTTGTGACCCACCAGTTGGTGAGGCGAGATGGTGATCTTGAGGTCTCGAATCGAGGGCAAAATTTTTCGCGATTTAGGCATTGACTTTCGGCAAGCCCTAGCAGTTATTGGCCTCGCTGCAAGTGAAAGTGTTTAAATTGTTATGCACACTAGAAGCAAAGAGGGTGTGAGCTCGTCATAATGTTGACAGTCTAAATATAAAACCCCTACAAAAAGATCGTAACCAATTGTTTTTTAAGGGAAAAAAGCAATTGGTTAAATTTTAGCCATTCTAACTGGATTGTATGTTTTATGGCGGTTTCACGGCTGTTTATGAATATTGTTAACAGACTTATCCACAGAAGCTGTGGACAGTAATGTGCAACAATGTACGACGGTAGATTAAGACTTATCGAGCTTTGATTCCGTGACACCTAATCGCGTAAAATGCTACAGCAAATGTAAAAAGGTAAGGTACTCATTTGGTTAAGTTAACCCAATACAGTCATGGCGCTGGTTGCGGCTGTAAAATTGCACCAGAAGTGCTGGATAGGATTGTTGGAGCATCTCAGTCAACACTAAGCTTTGATAGTCTTCTAGTTGGCAATGCAACTAAAGATGATGCTGCTGTTGTGGCTATCGATCAGCAGCGCGCGATTGTTAGTACAACTGATTTCTTTATGCCCATCGTAGATGATCCGTTCGATTTTGGGCGTATTGCGGCGACAAATGCGATATCCGACATTTACGCGATGGGCGCTACGCCGATATGTGCTATTGCCATTTTAGGCTGGCCAATCGATAAGTTGGGTCCAGACCACGCACACGAAGTGGTGGCGGGCGGCAGGGCGCAATGTGATAAGGCGGGTATTCCGCTAGCGGGAGGCCATTCTATTGATTCCCCAGAGCCTATATTTGGGTTAGCTGTTACCGGTATTGTCGAGCGCGACAAAATTGCTACCAACGGCGGTTGTATAGAAGGTGATCATCTGTACATCACGAAGCCAATTGGGATTGGTGTTGTCACTACTGCTCAAAAAAGAGGCATCGTTGACGAGCAGGATATAAAAACTGCGATCGACATGATGACATCGCTGAACAGCTTTGGGGCCATTGCTGCAGCTATCGATGGCGTCAATGCGATCACAGATGTTACGGGGTTCGGCTTAGTTGGGCACGCCTTAGAGTTAGCTGAGGCTAGTAACACAACGATAACCATCGATCAGAAATTGGTACCCTTGCTACCAAACGTTGACTCATATATCGCCCAAGGGGCGGTGCCTGGTGGCAGCAGTCGCAATTATCAAAGCTTTAAAAACCGGGTTTCGATGTTGTCTGAGCAGCAAATTTCACGTTTTTGTGACCCGCAAACCAGCGGAGGCTTACTAATAAGTGTGTCGCGCAGCGAGGCGGCTGCACTAGAAAAAGCGGCAGCGTTGGCTGGGCAGGCGCTATATCTCGTCGGTGAGGTTAATGCCTATAATCATAAAGAGTATGTAGAAATCAATTGAGAGAGTTGTACAAATGAAAAAATTAATATCAGCACTAATCGTGATAGGTTTAAGTATCGGTATAGCGGGATGTGACAAGGTTGGGTCTGAATCTTGGTGTAAGAAGCTTGAGAAGAAAGATAAGGGCGACTGGACGGCCAACGAGTTAGCCGATTACACCAAGTATTGCGTTCTTAAAATGGATCCAGATGCTGAAGAGTAACCCCCTAGATTGGTAGGTCAGTAGTCTCTTTGTTTTGCTCGATCACCACATATGTGTGGGTTTGCCCCAGGTGGGGTAGATCCACAAGCACTTCAGAAAGTAGGTGGCGATAGTGTGACATATCCTTCACCCTAACTTTGAGTAAGAAGTCAAAGCCACCCGCCACCATATGGCATTCGACAATCTCATCTATTTTTGAAACGTCAGCGACAAATTCAGAAAATGCGGCACGGGATGTTTTACTTAGCGTGACCTCAATGTAAGCAATCATCGCAAGATCTAGCTTTTCAGGGTTCAAGACAGCCTTGTATCGGCTAATAAAGCCCTGTTGCTCTAGTCTACGTACTCGCTCTAAGCAAGGCGATGGTGACAGGTTAACCCGTTTTGCCAACTCGACGTTAGATAATCGGCCTTCTTTCTGCAAGATGGCGAGAATGGCTCTATCCTTTGAGGAGAGCTTGTTCAGATTCTGCTCTTTCATATTTATATTATTCTGAAATTTTTATTCAAAACGGTATTTTATACTGACACTGTATTAAAAAGAAGTTCCAAATGTTAATAGAGTGGCTTTATGCTTGCCACATCTATAAGAATGAGGATGCAAGATGCAAATCGACTCTTTACGTGAACGCATGGCAGAAGATTATCGCGCAAACGATGCCCTAGTACTTGAACGATTGAATCAATGGTTGCCGCTGGGTGATCAAGAGCAGCAAAATATAAAAACAAGCGCGTCACGGTTGGTAGAGGCCGTTCGAAAGGCAGACACTTCATCAATGTCTATTGAAGCACTCTTGCAAGAATACTCGTTATCAACGCGAGAGGGCGTGCTTCTAATGTGTTTGGCAGAGGCTCTTCTACGTGTTCCTGACAGTGAAACGATGGACGAGTTGATCGCTGACAAAATCCTCAAGGGTGATTGGGAATCGTACGTCAATAATTCTGACTCGTTCTTGGTGCACGCGTCTGCCTGGGGTATGTTGCTGACAGGCAAGGTCGTAAACATGGGCGAGGCGACCGACTCAGGTGTAAAGGGCTCGCTAAAATCCCTGATATCTCGAGCAGGCGAGCCAGTCATCAGGCAAAGCGTTCGGCTCGCGATGGCCGTAATGGGTAAGCAGTTTGTTTTGGGCGAGACGATATCGAGCGCACTATCACGCGCAAAGAAGATGCATAAGAAAGGTTATCGCTATAGCTACGACATGTTGGGTGAGGGCGCCCGCACTCACACTGCTGCGAGCAGTCATTACGCTAGTTACGTCAACGCAATCAAAGCAATTTCAGCGCAGCAACGAAGGGGGCCTGAATTGTCAGATGGCATATCTGTAAAGATATCGGCGATTCATCCACGTTACGAATACGCGCAGCGCGAAAGAGCTATAGAAGAAATAGTGCCAAAGCTACTAGATTTGGCGAAGATGGCTAAAGCCGCAGATATCAATTTTACAGTCGACGCCGAAGAGATGAATCGACTTGAGCTCAGTATGGAGATCATTGAGCGGGTCGTTGCAGACGATGCCTTGGCAGGTTGGGATGGATTTGGTATGGCTGTTCAGGCCTATCAGAAACGCACTGACTGCGTCATCGATTGGTTGATAGCAATGGGTAAGGCCTATAACAGGCGTTTTATGGTACGGCTTGTGAAGGGGGCTTATTGGGACTCCGAAATCAAGCATGCTCACGAGATCGGTGTAGATGGATTTCCGGTGTACACCCGAAAGCAAGCGACTGATTGCTCTTACATAGCTATCGCTAACAAGATGCTACAAAACCGAGATGTGTTGTTTCCACAGTTCGCTACCCATAACGCCCATACGGTTGCTGCGATTATCCATATGGCAGATAGTTCTGAGGGTTTCGAATTTCAACGACTGCACGGAATGGGTGATGTTCTGTATGACTGCTTGTTTGAGCAACATCCAGGATATGGTTGTCGAATCTATGCTCCGGTGGGGGTTCATGAAGATCTACTGGCATATCTAGTGCGTCGCTTACTTGAAAACGGTGCGAATACGTCTTTTGTTCATCATATCGTTAACGACGAATACCCAATAACGAAGCTTGTAGAGCACCCTTGGGATGCGCTAACTAGAATTGGCTCTATTGACCATTCTGATATCACGCAAGCTTCTGAAATCTACGGTGACGAAAGAGCAAATTCGCTTGGGTATGACATTGACGACATGACCTGTCACAATGCCCTAGAAGCAAAGATTCAAGCCTATGAAGAACGGTTGGGCGAGTCGTATCACGCAGTAATTGAGCTGCCTGAAGGGGTAGATACAGAGAGGCACCCTTCGTTTAGCCCTAGCACTGGCAATGTGGTCGGTTATGCCGACTGGCCAAAGGCTGAGTCTCTAGCAGGTTACTTAACTGCAACTGACAATAGCGAATGGCTTAAAAGGCCAATAGATGAGCGAGCAGCCATCATTTCTCGTGTGGGAGACCTAATCGAAGAGCATGGGCCTCAACTGATAGCCCTATTGCGTCATGAGGCCGGTAAGACACTTGCCGACGCTATTGCAGAAGTACGAGAGGCGGTCGATTTTTGTCGTTATTACGCGGCTCGTGCAATTGAGTTAGATCATCATGAGGCACTGGGGCTCGTGCTTTGTATAGCACCTTGGAACTTTCCGCTAGCTATCTTTGCTGGCCAAGTGGTTGGTGCGCTAGTTATGGGTAATCGCGTATTGGCAAAACCGGCTGAGACAACCACTTTGATAGGGGCCTATACAGTCAATCTAATGCATGAGGCAGGTGTTGATAGAGATGCTGTTTTATTGCTCTCTGGTAGCGGTAAGGCAATTGGTGAAGCGCTGGTACCTGACGAGCGTATTGCTGGCATCGCGTTTACAGGCTCAACTGAAACTGGCAAATGGATCGAGCAGGCCAACCAAAAGCGAAAAGGTCGCAAGGCAGAGCTGATAGCTGAAACGGGTGGTCAGAACGTGATGTTTGTTGATACTACGGCGTTACCCGAGCAGGTGTGCGATGACGTCGTTGCAAGTGGCTTTTTGAGTGCAGGTCAACGTTGTTCGGCGCTAAGAGTACTGCTAGTACAAGAAGAGGCCTTAGATGTGGTCACTACAATGGTTATGGGTGCAATGGATGAGCTTGTGGTGAATAGCCCGAGTCTTCTATCTAGTGATATCGGCCCTGTTATTGATGCTGCGGCTCTAGAAAGGCTGCAGGCTCATCGTCAGAAGCTAGAAGCGTGGCAGAACGAAGGTAAAGCGAAAATTCTAAAGCAGCTATCCGTGCCAGATGACGGAACGTATTTCGGCCCGTTACTGTGTCAGATCGATGAACCTGAGATGTTAGAGCGTGAAGTGTTTGGGCCAGTTGTTCACGTGTGCACATATAAGGCTGACGAACTTGAGGCGATGCTGGATAGAATTCAGGCGCTGGGTTACGGATTGACGATGGGTGTGCATAGCCGTATTGATGACCGTATCGAGCGAATTGTTGATAAAGCGGCCGTGGGCAACCTTTACGTCAATCGTAATCAGGTTGGTGCTATTGTCGGGTCTCAGCCTTTCGGTGGCTTAGGTAAGTCAGGCACAGGCCCTAAAGCGGGTGGTCCTAACTATCTTCGCCGTTTTGCGCAAATGCAGCCAGTTGACTGGCCTAGGCATCCAAAGTTTGTCGAACAATTGATGGAGTCAGAGCTAATTGATGGCCCTCATGCCGATCGCTTAAGTTGTATGATTTCATTGTTCGAAAGTCGGTTGAATAACACTCTGCAGCTGCCGGGCGTAACCGGTGAATTGAATACTATGCGCTATGCGCCAAGAGATAGGGCATGGGTGTTCGTCGACTGCGGCTTTGAAGCTGGTACCGTCATTGCAGCAGCAATGTCTGCGTTAGTCGGAAATAGAATTACCTTTGTTGCAGCCGGCAATGTTTCAACTGCTGTTGAGGCAAGAATTGAGAAATTTACAGAGTTGGCACGAAAGGTTGGCGGTGATATTGAGGTTCATCAAATCGATGATCTGCAGGCGTGGGCTGAAGCTGTTGAGGATTCAGTAATTGTTGACCTTGCAGACAGTTCAGACGCACTGTTGGCATTGGCAGACCATTGTGATCATCTGGTTCCTCGCATTACGCAGGCGTTACGCGATATTGATGTTGTGCAGTTGCTACATGAAAAGTCATTGTCGGTTAACCTGACGGCCTCGGGAGGTAATACCCAGTTAATGTCTTTGGGAGATTGATGCTCTAGGTAGCTATAAAAAAAAGGCGCCTACGGCGCCTTTTTTGTGCTGAATACTTCTAATCGTTCAAACTTTCAGCTGCCTTCTTGAGGCGTAGTAGAAGGGTGTTTAACTGATGGGTTTCTGCGTCATCAAACTGCGCTAATAACTTTGATTCATACTCTCGTGCTAGCGGCACGATTTGATTGTAAATGTCGACACCTTGTTCAGACAGGTTAAGAATCGAGCGACGCTTATCGTCGTCGTGAACTTCACGAGTAATGTAGTTAAGCTCTGTCAGCGATGACACCGCGCGACTGATAGCAACCTTGTCCATAGCTGAGCGTTTAACTAAATCTGCAGCAGACTGATTAGGATAGCGCCCTAGTAAAGCCATTACACGCCAAGCCGGAATACTAAGCCCAAAGCGCTGGCTGTAGCTTGATGCTATCTCGCCACTAATGGTGTTAGATAGAACTGACAGCTTATATGGTAGGTACTCATCAAGCAGTAGTGATAATTTTTGAGTGGCCGAGTTCATAGATACTTCCTATTTTATTCCCAAACGCCTGAGGCAATTTTGTCTTTCAATTCTGGTAAATCATCTTTCTTGAATTCTGGAGACAATCCCTGTGCTCGCTGTGCTTGGTAATGCTTGAATAAGGCAAATACCTGCTTACTTAATATAAGTATCACAACTAGGTTGATGATTGCCATCATTCCCATGGTCATGTCGGCAAATCCCCACGCAACTTTGTTGCCTAAAGTGGCGCCAAAAACAATCAAGCCCATCAAAAAAATACGATAGGCCGTTATCGCCCATGCTTGATTGGTGATGAATCGAATGTTCATTTCGGCGTAAAAGCTGTTGGCAAGAATCGTCGAAAATGCAAAAAACAGAATTGCAATGGCTAACACTTCTTTACCGAAAGGAATGTGTGTCGCGAGTGCTGTTTGAGTCAAGGCTACGTTTGTCAAGCCGCTACCTGGCTCAAGTACGCCGCTAAGCATGATGATGAACGCAGTAGCAGAACAAATGATAATAGTGTCTACAAATACACCAAAGCTGCCAATCAGACCTTGTGTTACCGGGTGATTAGGAACAGGGGCGGCCGTTGCGGCCGCATTTGGCGCCGAGCCCATACCGGCTTCGTTCGAAAACATGCCACGTCGAATACCGTTGGCTAGAGCTTCTTTAACCAGCCAGCCGCCACCACCGCCAACGGCGGCTTCTAGACCAAAGGCATGGCTAACAATGCTAGTTACTAGTGCAGGTACCTGCGAAATGTTGGCTATAACAACCCATAAAGCGATCAATACATAGCCAATAGCCATGAACGGAACAAGTATTTCGGTTGTTTGGGCGATGCGTTTTACCCCGCCAAATACGACTAACGCGGCAAGAGCTGCGATTACTATACCTGTCATCAGCGGATCAAAGTTGAATGCTGTTTGCATCGATTCGGCAATGGCAACTGATTGTACAGCATTGAACGCTATGCCAAAGGCCGAGATAAGGCAAAGACCAAAGATAATTCCTAGCCAGCGCATTCCAAGCGCGCGCTGCATGTAATATGCAGGCCCGCCCTTAAATGTGCCTTCATCGCTTGGCTCTTTGTATAACTGGGCAAGGGTATTTTCAGCAACGCTTGTGCACATGCCTATAAGCGCAATCGCCCACATCCAAAAGATCGCACCAGGGCCGCCAACGTAGAGAGCTACAGCTACACCGCCGATATTACCTGTGCCTACACGCGCAGCCATGCTGGTGGTAAATGCCTGAAAACTAGAGATCTTGCCGGCCTTGTGCTCGCGCCCTGACCATAGTAGCGAAGCCGAGTGACGGAATAAGCGCAACTGAATAAACCGCGAGCGGACAGTAAAATAAATGCCTGCGGCGCCTATGAGGTAGATAAGGATGTAATCCCAGATGATAGTATTGGCGCTGTTGATTAGTTCGTTCATGATGGCCCCTTGTTTATTGCACGCTATTAAACCATAGGCTGTTTTTCTTGTAACCTTTTTCTATACAGGTTTGTCGTCGTTTGATGCCAGCGCCGTATTGCTGCGGTAAGGCTGCGAGGGTCTTTAAACCCTGCTTTTTCAGCGCAGTGCTCAATCGTCAGACCCTGTATCAGTGCTTGGTCGACCCTTTCGCGACGTTCTGTGTCAACACATTCTCGCCAGCTTGTGCCCTGAGTTTTAAGTTGGCGTGCCAAGGTGCGCTCAGTCATATTGTGATTAGATGCAAAATGGCCCGCGTTAGGCAAAAATGGCGTTAACAGCTTTAAATACTGTTGCACTAGCCTTTCTATCGATAATGGGGCGGTATGTTCGGCAATCAGTGTTATGCAAAGCTCAATTAGCTGGTGTTTAGCATGCGCTCTAGCTAGCGGAAGAGGGCGCAAAGCGTCTTCAGATCTGATCATTAATCCCCAGTGGGAGACGCGATCGACTACCGGGCACTGAAGAGCAGCTTGTAACGCGGCGCGTTTTTCGCCAGTTTGCTCGCCCGCTACAAAGCAAGCTAGCCACTTATGTTCACCACAAGTAACTTGATCCATCACCGTCGCTAGCGAAATCATCGTTGTTTCAGCTTCTAGTACCGAGTCTTTTGCAGTGACGTTGCCATCAAATGACATTCGCAGATACGGGCCTTCTGGACGCTGCTGCAATTCTAGTTGTAACGAGCTAGTAACCAGAGGCTGGAACCGTACAAGAAATTGCAGCACTTCTAATACGGTGTCGCACGCGGCTAATAATGGGCCCAGTTCGCCGTAGTGGGTGATGTCTAATTTTTTTCCAAGACTGATGCTCAGGTATGGATCTCTGTTTAACGTGGCGAAATGTTTGTACAGGCTCTTCTCTAATTCGCCTGCAATGCGTAACGGGAACGTCGAAAACTCCTTAGAAAACTGCCCTTGAGCCTCGCCAAATAAATCGCGATCGTCGTAGCCTTGTTGTTTAAGCGACTTTGCAATTAGCTGCAACTCGTAGCCTGGTAACTGATCGTTGTGCATAGGTGTTTTTAAAAATGGCGGTTTATAACCTAATTATGTCTGATAGATTCCTTTTTGAAAACAGGTAGTGCGCTAATATGACGACATAGTTGTTTATAAATATGAGAATCTAGCTATGTCACATCACTTTCGATTAGTCATTTCGTGCCCAGATAAGAAGGGTATCGTTGCCGCAGTTTCAGGGTTTATTAATACACTAGGGGGCTCGATTATTGAGGCAAATCAATTTAATGACCCCCAAAACGATTACTTCTTCATGCGGTATGTGATCGACGCAACATCTATGGGCCTTACAGCCGACGAGTTTCGTCGTGTTTTTGAGCCCGTTGCACAAGATTATGCTATGGAATGGCGTGTAACCGATACGGCTGAGTTACCACGCGTACTGTTAATGGTATCTAAGCTAGATCACACTTTAAAAGAGCTGCTATATCGTTGGAAGTCTGGCGATATGCAGTACATCATTCCATGTGTGATATCGAATCATGATGATCTTCGCGAATACGTAGAGTGGCATGGCATCGAGTACTACCATGTACCGGTACCTAAAGATGATGAAGGCAAAGCCGAGGCGTTCGCAAAGACCGCTGAAATCATTGACAAGCATCAACCAGACACCATTGTTCTTGCTCGTTATATGCAGATCTTGCCACCTTGGATGTGCGAGCGATATAAGCATCAGGTAATTAACATTCATCACAGCTTCTTGCCAAGCTTTATGGGTGCGAAGCCATACCATCAGGCTGCGGTACGCGGCGTGAAACTAACAGGTGCAACCTGTCACTATGTGACTGAAGAGCTAGATGCTGGCCCAATTATCGAGCAAGACGTAATTAGAATCTCTCATCACGATACGGTCGAAGAAATGGTGCGTCGCGGTAAATACGTAGAAAATGAAGTATTAGCAACAGGGTTGAGGTATCACCTAGAAGACCGTGTATTGGTTCACGGCAACAAGACCATCGTCTTTAACTAACAATAAGAAGTAAATCATGACCGAACAGATACAGTCAGAACTATCAATATACGCAAACGTCTTTACGTACATGGGCCGCGAGCTTACGCGCGACATTGACGATGCAGATATTGTTTTCATGGGTATACCTTACGACATGGCAACAACCGGCCGGTCTGGTACACGCTTTGGCCCAAAGGGCGTTAGATCGGCTAGCGCCAATCTACGCTGGGAAGAAGAGCGTTGGCCTTGGGGGTATGCGCTAGCAGACAAAAAACGCTTGGTAGATTATGGTGACGTCGACTTTGAACCAGGCAATAGCCAAGACATGGTGGATAACGTTATTGATCATGCATCGAATATTTTAGCTGCTGGTAAAAAGTTATTATCAGTTGGCGGCGATCACTTTGTGACGCTACCACTGATGCGGGCGGCGCATAAGGTACACGGTAAATTGGCAATGGTTCATTTCGATGCACACACCGACACCTACAAGCAAGGGGGCGAGTTTGATCACGGCACTATGTTTGCTCGCGCACCAAAAGAAGGATTGATAGACCCAGAGCATAGCATTCAGATTGGTATTCGCACGTCTTATACCAAAGAAGAGGAGCTGTTCGAGATTATCGACGCTGCCGAGGCCAATGATCTTTCGGCGCAGGCAATCTGCGACCGTATTAAAGCCAGAGTAGGTGATTTACCTGTTTATCTTACGTTTGATATCGATTGTCTTGACCCCGCTTATGCCCCAGGTACCGGCACTCCTGTTGCGGGCGGGTTAACAAGCGATCATGCTCTTAAGATTATCCGCGGACTAGCGGGTATGAATGTTGTAGCGATGGATGTAGTAGAAGTTGCACCAAGCTACGATCACGCAGATATCACGAGTCTTGCTGGCGCCACACTTGCGCTAGAGATGTGCTACATGGTGTCTGAATAATAGTGTATGCTAGCCCCCTAAAATCAATAGGGGGCTTGTATGCTAAGAACTACACGCTGGCTACTTACAATTCTGTGGGTGGCATTTGTCGTCAACATCTTGACAGGCGTACTGCCTGAAGCCATCGCTTATTACGTTAATTGGTCTGTTGTCGTTTTGGGCGCCATACACTTGGTAGAAATGTGGATTTTTAAGGCTCGTATTCAATCGGCGACCAATCCCAAGCTAGAAGCACTCTATATATTTCTCTACGGCGCTGCACAGGGCCTAGATAAGTCTAATCAACCATAGGAGCACTCTGTGAGCACATCAGCATTACTCACCATGCTTGAAATGCAAGATCAAATGAACTCTCGTGTACACCCAGATTGGCGTAACCAGGGGTATGAATGGTACCGAGCAATTTGGATCGAATGCGCAGAAATGTTAGACCATTACGGCTGGAAATGGTGGAAGCACCAACAACCCGATCTGCCTCAAGTACAGATGGAGCTTGTCGATATATGGCATTTCGGCATGAGCCTAATGATGCAAGAGGGTGAGTCACAAGAGTCGATCGCTGAGCGCTTGTCACCGGTGCTAACGTCAGGTGAAAAGGGCGATTTTAAAGAACTACTAGAAACCTTTACTGCAACGGCGTTGGCAGATCGCGGGTTTGATGCATTGACCTTTGCCGATTTACTTGTCAGCTGTGAAATGAACTTTGACGATTTAGTACGAAACTATATCGGCAAAAACGTACTCAACTTTTTCAGGCAAGACCACGGCTACAAAGAAGGTACATACATCAAAATTTGGGATGGTAAAGAAGATAACGAGCATCTTGTCGAGGTGTTGCAGTCAGTTGATATATCTTCAGATGATGTACGTGGGCAAGTGTATTCAGGCCTAAAAGCACGTTATCCAGCTTAATTAAGATCTGAGAATTGGGCGAGTTTGTACGCCATTGCTTAGATCTTTGTATTGGCTTGGCAAATAATGGCGATTACTTGGGAATGCCTAAATCGCTGTGATACACTCACGCCACTTTCATATCTCATAGCCAAGGTCACGGTGGCCTTGGTCTGATGTAATAATCTTGGAGTTTTCAAAGTGAAACAACCTGTTCGCGTTGCCGTTACCGGCGCAGCTGGTCAAATCAGCTACTCATTGCTTTTCAGAATTGCCGCTGGCGAAATGCTTGGCCCAGATCAACCAGTAATCCTTCAGATGCTTGAAATCACCCCAGCACTTGGTGCTCTACAGGGTGTAGCTATGGAAATCGACGACTGTGCATTCCCTCTTGTAGCAGGCATGGTTTGTACTGACGACCCTAACGTTGCGTTTAAAGATGCAGACTACGCACTACTTGTAGGTGCTCGCCCACGTGGCCCAGGTATGGAGCGTAAAGATCTTCTAGAAGCAAATGCTGCGATCTTCTCTGTTCAGGGTAAAGCGATCAATGACAACGCTTCAAAAGGCATCAAGGTATTGGTGGTTGGTAACCCAGCTAACACTAACGCGTTGATTGCACAGCGTAACGCGCCTGATATCGACCCTCGTCAGTTTACTGCAATGACTCGCCTTGATCACAACCGTGCGTTGACTCAGTTGGCTCAAAAGACTGACACAACGATCAACGACATTACCCACATGACTATTTGGGGTAACCACTCGTCAACTCAGTACCCAGATCTACACCACGCTAAAGTAAACGGCGAAACAGCGGTAGATATGGTTGACCAAGCTTGGTACGAAGAGACTTATATCCCTGAAGTACAGCAGCGCGGTGCAGCGATCATTAAAGCGCGTGGCGCGTCATCTGCGGCTTCAGCAGCAAACGCAGCTATCGCACACATGCGTGACTGGGCGCTAGGTTCTGCTGAAGGTGATTGGGTAAGCATGGGCGTATACTCAGATGGTTCGTACGGCATTCAAGAAGGCCTAATCTACTCGTACCCATGTGTATGTAAAGACGGCGACTGGACCATCGTTCAGGGTCTAGAGACCAATGAATTCTCTGTTGCTCGCATGAAGGCAACCGAGGCCGAATTGGCTGAAGAGCGTGACGCAGTAGCGCACCTTCTTCCATAACCTAGCCTCGCTAGTTTAGGTTAAAGAGCTGGGCTTGCCCGGCTCTTTTGCTATTTAGTCTAGTATTGAGCTTGGCATTTGATAACCGTAATTCTTATAAAGGATCATTGATATGACTCACTTAGTGGCAGGCGATAAGGCTCCTCAGTTTTCGCTAGAAGACCAACAAGGCAATCGCGTTAGCTTGTCTGATTTTAAGGGCCAACGTGTTGTCGTTTATTTCTATCCCAAAGCTATGACGCCTGGTTGCATCATGCAAGCAGAAGGTATCCGTGACTCAAAAGATGCTCTAGATGATATGGGCGTTAAAGTAATAGGTATCAGTAATGATGCCGTCACAAAGCTGGCCCGTTTTGAAGAAAAGAAAGAGCTTAACTTTACTCTTTTAAGCGATGAAGACCACGCGGTGACAGAATCTTATGGCATCTGGCAGCTTAAAAAGTTTATGGGGCGCGAGTTTATGGGCCTTGTACGTACCACTTTTATAGTGGGGGCTGATGGTAAGATCGAAGCGGTATTAGACAAGTTTAAAACAAAATCTCACCACGAAACTTTACTTCAGTGGTTGGCTGAGAACCCATAAGCGTTTACTATGCGCAAAACAAATTAGGAGTGATTATGAGCTTTTTTATCTCTGAAGCTGCAGCACAAGCACCTGGTGCTGGCCAGCCGGCAGCAGCTGACCCAATGGTAACTATCTTGATGATGGTTGGTCTTTTTGCATTCATGTATTTCTTCATGATTCGCCCACAGCGAAAGCGTCAAAAAGAGCATAAAAACCTAATGGATGACCTAGCTAAAGGCGACGAAATTGTTATGGTTTCGGGCATGTTGGGCAAAGTAGTTAAGGCTGACGGCGACTACATGATTGTTGAAGTAGGCCAAGGCACAGAGCTTAAGTTTCAAAAAATGGCGGTACACGCTGTTTTGCCGAAAGGCACAATCAAAGACATCTAAGTGCTGATGCAAGAGCCCGTCACTAGATTGGGCTCTTTTTCATTCTGCTGTCTATCCTGGCGGCATCAATATTGTTATATTCGCAAACGATAATAAGTTAACAAGATCTTAGGATTACCTTATGCAATCTTTCGAGCAGCTCGTCGGCGCCATTAATGGCTTCGTATGGGGCCCCGTTATGTTGGTACTCATTCTGGGTACCGGTTTGTACATGCAAATTCGACTAGGCGCACTGCCTATTAGAAAGCTTGGTTACGGCTTTAAACAGCTGTTCAGTGGCCGCAAAGGGCAGGGCGAGGGCGAAATTAGCCCTTTTAATGCCTTGATGACCTCGCTATCGGCAACCATTGGTACTGGCAACATAGCAGGTGTTGCTACTGCTATTGGTATCGGTGGTCCAGGCGCTTTGTTTTGGATGTGGTGTACGGCACTAGTCGGTATGGCGACCAAATACTCAGAAGCAGTTTTAGCGGTTAATTTCCGTGAAAAGAATGCAGACGGGCAATGGGTTGGTGGCCCGATGTATTATATTCGTAACGGGTTAAGTAGCCGATTTGGCAAGGCTGCCTCAATTCTAGCGGTGCTGTTCGCTATCTTCGGTATGTTGGCAGGTTTTGGTATTGGCTCTACGGTACAAGCAAACTCTGTAGCTGAAGCACTTAATCACTCATTTGGTATCGAAAAATATGTTACTGGTATCGTAATGTCGCTTCTTGTATTGGCGGTTTTAGTGGGTGGTCTAAAATCTATCGCTAAGGTTGCGGGTGCACTGGTACCAGTTATGGCCATTGCCTACATCCTGGCCGGTTTAGTGATCTTGCTGCTAAACGCTTCAGCTGTACCCGATGCATTTATGCTAATTATTAAAGCAGCTTTTGACCCTCAGGCAGCAACTGGTGGCCTAATAGGTGCCAGTATCATGATCGCCATTCAAATGGGCGTGGCACGCGGTGTATTTTCAAACGAGGCAGGCCTTGGTAGTGCACCAATTGCGCACGCTGCAGCAGAGACAGATTCTCCAGTACGCCAGGGTGTTGTAGCGATGTTAGGTACCTTTATTGATACCATTATTGTTTGTACCATTACTGGTTTAGCAATCGTTGTTACCGGTGTATGGTCGGGTGATGCACAGGGCGCAGCAATGTCAGCATCGGCATTTGGTAAAGCTTTACCCTATGGCGACATGATTATTTCATTGGGGCTTGCGGTATTTGCATTCACGACGATTCTAGGCTGGAGTTACTACGGCGAGCGCTGTGCCGAGTATTTATTTGGTACTCGCATCAATAAGATTTACCGTATTCTATGGGCTGCAGCCGTGTACTTCGGCACGATTATGAGCCTTGATCTGGTTTGGGGTGTTGCTGATACTCTAAACGGTATGATGGCCATTCCTAACTTAATTGGTCTGTTACTACTAAGCCCTGTTGTAATTAAGCTAAGTAAGGCATATTTCGCTGAAGAAGATGTAAAGCTGCAGAGCAGCGTTAATTCTTAATCATTTATTTACAAAGAGAGTGTTATGCCAGAGTCAAATTCGAACAAACTTGTCATAGCGCTCTCTTCACGAGCGCTTTTTGATCTAAGTGAAAGCCACAAGATATACGAGACCGAGGGCGTCGATGCCTATGCTCGGTATCAGATTCAGAACGAACATATACCACTTGAACCCGGCCCATCTTTCAATCTAGTGCGCAAGCTGCTTGCAATTAATTCAATTAAAGGCAGAGCCAAAGATGATCCGCTGGTCGAAGTAGTGTTGTTATCACGCAATTCAGCCGATACTGGATTACGAATCTTTAATAGCTGCGAGTACTATAACCTGCCTATACAGCGAGCGGCCTTCTGTGGTGGTCGCCATCCGTATCGCTACGTTAAAGCCTTCGGCACCCACCTGTTCTTATCTTCTGACGCGCAAGACGTCAAAATGGCACTGGCCTCAGGCATTGCTGCAGCAACGCTAGTTGGCAGTAATGTTGTTGACTCAGATGTCGGCCAAGATGCTGAGGTGCGGTTTGCCTTTGATGGGGATGCGGTCATTTTCAGTGATGAGGCAGAGCGTATCTATAAAGAACAGGGCCTTGCAGCCTTTACTAAATCAGAGGTCAACGCAGCTAAAACCCCGTTAGCTGCTGGGCCGTTTCAGCAGTTCTTGATGGCGTTGCATCGTTTGCAACAGTCCTTCGAAGATG
Source organism: uncultured Pseudomonadales bacterium (assembly GCA_947503335.1). Lineage (GTDB taxonomy): Bacteria > Pseudomonadota > Gammaproteobacteria > Pseudomonadales > CANNCY01 > CANNCY01. The sequence goes on from CANNCY010000001.1 coordinate 778,062, forward strand.
GCGATTGTCCAATTCGTACGGCCTTGGTAACAGCTCGGTCGGTACCCGCCCATGAGCGAGTTATTCGCACACTTCGAGATTGGCAAGTGCGCTTAGATGAGTCAATCTTCTTAGGCGGGCTACCAAAGGCTCATTTTTTAGAGGCATACAAGGCAGATGTATTCTTCGATGATCAGCTGACGCATGTCGAGCCGGCATCGACGCTCGTCACCGCTGGTCACGTTCCGCACGGTGTGGCAAACGAGTAAAAGTACAATTTTGTATTGATATTTGAGACTTCCAAGCTAGTCTCAAAGTAAGCAAGCTTGTTGTTTCAAGGATCGAGCCGATCTTGCGTAACTTAGTTTATCGCAGGAGGGCTTATGTCTACTTCGATATTAGTTGCCTCAGATTTGGGGCCCTATAACGAACAGGTGATGCTTCAGGCATCGCTGTTTGCATCTGAACATGAAGCAAGCGTACGTATACTTCACGTTATTAATCCTGACAAAGCGGTGGCTGGCTTGGTGGTCGGTAACTATTTAAGCAGCCAGCTAGACCAATATAGCGCAATAGACGATCTTGAGCGCATGGTAGAAGAAGTAAAAGATCATATCACTGGTGTTGCTCAAGACTATCTTAGCAATGATTCTAAGATAGATGTTAAGGTGGGTGATGTTGTGCCAACTCTTTTACGCTATATCGATCAACAACCGAGTGATCTCATCGTTATAGGTTATAGTAATACTGACCAAGCTAACCTTATTCAGCTATTAAGTAGCACACGCGTGCCTGTACTAGTGGTACCAATAGTACCCACACCCATTCAATAAATCAGTTATAAAAGTTTGCACAAACCTAACTAGGGTGCATAATAGTTAAATCAATGATTGCACACGCACAGACCGGCGGTTTGAATGAAACTTCAACAACTACGTTATATCTGGGAGGTCGCGCATCACGACCTAAATGTTTCAGCCACAGCACAAAGTCTTTACACATCTCAACCGGGAATATCTAAGCAAATACGTTTGCTAGAGGATGAGCTAGGCGTTGATATATTTGCCAGAAGTGGCAAGCATCTTACGCGTGTTACGCCTGCCGGCGAAGCAATTTTAAAGACAGCTGGCGAAATATTGCTCAAAGTCGAAGCGATCAAACAGGTTGCAGCCGAGTACTCAAACGAGAAAAAAGGCACGCTAAGTATTGCAACTACCCATACCCAAGCACGCTATGCATTACCCAATACTATACGTTCATTTACTGAACAATACCCTGATGTCGCATTACACATGCACCAAGGAACACCATTACAGATTAGTGAAATGGCAGCAGACGGTACCGTTGATTTTGCGATTGCAACAGAGGCATTAGAGCTTTTTTCTGACCTGGTGATGATGCCTTGTTACCGTTGGAATCGGTCGGTGATCGTGCCTAAAGATCACCCTTTATGCCAGGTGAGTAAGCTCACGTTACAGGATGTTGCTGCATTTCCTTTGATAACCTACGTGTTCGGATTTACAGGGCGTTCTAAGCTAGATGAAGCGTTCATAAACGAGGGGTTGGCCCCTCGAGTAGTATTTACCGCAGCAGATGCAGATGTTATCAAGACGTACGTGCGTCTGGGGCTAGGTGTTGGTATCGTTGCTGAAATGGCTTACGACGCCGAACAAGATGATGATCTAGTGTCACTTGACGCTAGTCATCTATTTGAGCCCTCTGTAACAAAAATTGGTTGCCAAAAAGGCACCTTCTTACGAGGCTATATGTACGACTTTATCCAGATGTTTGCTCCTCATTTAGAGCGAGAGCTAGTGACTGAAGCATTCAATCGTTCAAATAAAGCCGAAATAGACGAACTGTTTAGAGACGTGGAGTTACCCACGTTGTAATTTATCGCCTAATTAGCGCCAGTTATCGGCCAAAAATAGACTTTTTCTACCTCTCTATTAGACTGTAAGTAATGCTTGCAAATGCCTGCGTTGCTAGAGGGGCGCCAACATTAAAACTTGGATATCAGGCTTGGCCGTTACATCGTCTGTTGTGGTTGTTACCGCAGGGCTGACGTACGGCATTTCACAAATGAATGCGTCTGACTGGCAAGAGGCTAGCGACGACACCCCCATAGTTAGCGGCGTAAGAAATAGTTTTACTGACGCAGTAGAGCCCTGCAAGCGTAAACTCGCCAAAGACAGTGGCGCGAAAATCATTAGTCTAAGAATCGATACTCGGTCTAGTTACTACCACCCAGATACTCGGCTGTTTAAGATATTTCTGTATTCTGACCTAGAGAGTCCGAGTCTTTTTGGCGGCAGATCAAACTACCAGCTGCAAGTTGTTTGCTGGGTGCGAGAATCAAATCTGACGCTAGCAGATTATCGAACGTATCGGCGTGTTGGTGACGAATGGCCCGAAGATCAATAGCGCTAATGATTCTGAATAATATCTAGTATCTTTCGTATCTTGTGACCACACTCTTCGTATTCTGACTCAGGCGTTGAATCAATAACGATACCGCCACCAGCCGCCGCTTTAATGGTCGTATCTATTACTTCTAATGTGCGTATGGTGATGTTTGAATCTACTTGACCGTCTATTCCAAAGTAACAAACGGTTCCGCAATAGGCCCCTCGAGGGTTTGCTTCAAGTTCGTCGATCAGTTGCATTGAACGTATTTTTGGGGCCCCAGTGATACTGCCGCCGGGCAATGCATCTAATAATAGGTCAATAGCAGTGGTGTCGGGCTTAATGGCACCTGTAATTGTACTCACCAGATGATGTACGTTAGCAAACGACTGAAGGCCAAATAGTTCAGGCACATCAATCGAGCCTGCTTTGCAGTGTTTACCTAGGTCGTTCCTTAACAGATCAACGATCATGAGGTTTTCTGCGCGGTCTTTAGCACTGTTAATCAAATTGTTTGCGCTTTGCCTGTCTTGCTGGTCGTCAACGAATCTAGGCGCCGTGCCTTTTATCGGGCGAGTATCGACACGACCGTTAGAGTCAATGGCTATGAATCGCTCTGGTGACACCGACAGCACCTTTCTAACACCTGTGTCGACATAACAACAAAATGGTGACTTCATTTCATCTCTAATTGCGATCCAGGCATCAAAACATGACCCTTCAAACTTAGCTTGATAAGGCTGCGTATAGTTTATTTGATAGGTATCACCTGCACGAATGTATTCATGTATTCTATCGATAGCTTGGGTGTAATCTTCTTTTGCCACCAATGATTTGAAGCTACTGCACTGATATGAGAGAGGAGTATCATCGTAATCAGTGAACTCAAGCAGATTGATAAGCCGAGCTTTTTGCTCTTCATCAATGCAAGGGTGAAAAATGAGATATGCCCTTTGGGTTGTGTGATCTTGAGCAAACACCCAACCGTAGATGCCTATAAAGGCGCTTTGTGTACTCGGAAACGCTATTTCAGCCACCTGGTTCGCCACGCCCCACTCGTAGTCAAAGATTCCGGCAGCTCCCCCTATAAATGGAATCCCGTCGAGCGCATTCTCAGCACTGAGATTGGCACGGGCAAGTTGCTCGTTTAAGGTTGCTGCAAAAGTAAGGCTACTGAAATAAGAGTCACCGTTGTCAGAAACCTTAACGCGTTCCCCGCATTGTTCTAGCGTTATGATCGGGTCGCCCATTAACAAATCCCAACGCCCCTGTTCTGAACCAGGCTTGCCTGAATCAAAGAGAATAGGGTGTTTAAGCTCTGATACCAACTGGCGTACTCGGCGTGCAGTAGACGTACTATAACTAATGTGGTGAATATCGATCATTTGAGCATTTTAAAAGCCACGCACTTTTCTTGCCACTACATATATAGGTACACTTTGGCACAAATCCCATAAGTACTGAGTTTGCAATGAGTTGGAATACCCCTGATCTATCTGATGATGATTCTTCAAAGCAGTTTATCGCCCAGCAGTGGCAGAGCTTTGGGCTGAGAAGACGTTTTTCGGGCGAAGTCGCAACAGTCTCTTGTTTCGAAGATAATTCGAAGGTTAAAGCCCTAGCGAACAAAGCCGGAAATGGGCGAGTTATGATCGTAGATGGGCAAGGTAGTATGAGACGTTCACTGCTAGGCGATATGATTGCTCAGCGTGCACTAGATAATGGTTGGAGTGGTTTTATCATTCTTGGCTGTGTTCGTGATGTCGATGTACTAGATGAGCTTGATATTGGTATCAAAGCACTTGGCGTATGCCCAGTTAAAACTGAAAAGCGCGATTTGGGAGAGATAGAGGTTGTGATAAAGGTTGGTGATATCGAGATTGAGCCGGGTGACTACGTGTATGCAGACAGAAATGGCGTGCTGCTTGCAAAACACGCCATCACTTAATTGTGAGTTAGAACTGTATACTTGCAACCGTTTGGCTACAGTTGGCATCAATAAACGTCGTAGCAATCGTACCTTCTTCAGAAACAACTTCACCGTATGACGCGTTACGAATATATCCTAGGCCTAGTGCTCGTGCCATTGCAGGGCGCAGGGTGCGTGCCTCTGGATTAAGTATACGTAATTCGCCGTGCGAGTTTGACATATAAAATGGCACGTTCAACTGCTTAACCACCTTATAGTCGGTTGGCGAGAATATATGACGGCCGTGGCCGTGATTACCATGCGTATGCCACATTGCGACTAATGTCTCTCTACCACCAACACGTACAGTCGCTTTTACGTCGCCCTGATTGGCTTTACCTGCATGAACGCTATACTGAAAGCCGTGTTCTGATTCTAGAATCGTGCCGATAAACTCTCTGTCTTCAGCGATAGAAGTTGGATTCCAAGTATTTACGGCTGCTAAGGCTGCTTCTTCGGCAGAATCGAAATAACCAGAGCGATATTCCCTGGCCGGTGCAAAAAATGCTGGGCATGTTAATGATTCGTCAAAACCGTCAGGGCCTGTTTTATAGGCTGCGTTTGCGTCGGTAGACACTAATGCGACCAGTAAAAATAGTGAAGAAATAATCCTTTTCATTTTTGGGGTTTCCGTTTGCAAGCTAGTGATTTAAGCTTGGTGGAAACCCCTTATAAAAACCTTACGAAACAATGATCTACGGCTTCGCTTCAACGATTACAGAGTACGATAAATGGCAGCGCCAATCGGTTCGTCGCAGATATGCTTGTCGCCCGCACGAGTGTTTTTTGCGATGAAAATCGATCAAATTAGTACAAATATCGACGAAGCGAGCGCTGTGTGGGTCGGGCGGCATATCTACAGCCCTGCACAGGGCACGCTAATTGTCGACGAACAACTGGTCGAATTAGAGCCTAGGGTTAATCACCTATTGCATTTTCTTGTCGAACAGCAGGGTAAAGTCGTTACTAGAGACAGCCTAATAACTAACGTCTGGGGGCGTATAGTTTCAGACGATGCTCTGAATAGAGCGATCAGTATTTTACGGCGATCACTAGCCGGTAAGAGCCGGTTACACAAAGGTTATATCAAGACATTGCCAAAGCGTGGATATCGGCTTGATGCAAAGGTTCGCCCCTATCTATCGTCGAAACCCATCTACTCTAAATCGGTACGATCACAGCTGCCAGCGCTGTTTGCTGGCTCGGTCATCGCTATATTTGCGGTCTATGGGCTATTTGTGTTTATAAAGCCGTTTGTCGTCTCCTGGCTTATTGGGTGACTCATAGAAATTGCTAATCAGGTTGATTAGTAACGAGCAATAGCCTTTTAACCCCCTGAAGGTTTAAAATTAGGTCCAAACTTGTTTGACACCGTGTTGAGGAGTACTCCGTGTCTGAATACCAATTTGATCTTTTTGTTATTGGCGCTGGTTCTGGCGGCGTGCGCGCAGGGCGTATGTCTGCAGGCTTTGGAGCTCGGGTCGCTATTGCAGAAGACCGTTATATGGGCGGCACCTGTGTAAACGTTGGCTGCGTACCTAAAAAGCTTTACGCTTATGCAGCCCATTATCAGGAAGACTTTCACGATGCAGCTGGATTTGGCTGGTCTAAGCAATCGCCGACGTTTGATTGGTCTGTATTGCGTGACAATAAGGTCGCTGAGATAAGCCGTCTTAATGGTATTTATCGAAACATGCTAAACAATTCGGGCTGCACCCTGATTGACGGTCGCGCCAAGATTGTTGATTCTCATCATGTTGAAGTAAACGGTACCGTCTATAGTACCGAGCGCATACTGATTGCTACAGGTGGTTGGCCACGAGACTTAGGCGTTGAAGGCTCTGAATATGCCATAACGTCAAACGAGTTCTTTGATTTACCATCGTTCCCTGAGCGTGTGTTGGTCGTTGGCGGTGGCTATATTGCTACAGAGTTTGCAGGCATATTGAATGGCTTGGGTGCAACGGTTAAGCAGGTTTACCGTGGCGAGCTCTTTATGAGAGGCTTTGACCTTAATGTTCGAGAATTTTTGGCCAACGAAGTAAAGAAAAAGGGTGTTGACCTTACCGTTAATCTTAATGTTACAAAGATCAGCAAAACAGCAGCTGGCTACGATGTATCGTTTACTGATGGCACTACCGAACAATTTGACCAAGTGGTGGCAGCAGTTGGGCGAGTGCCTAACGTTGCAGGGTTGGGAATCGAAAACACTAAGGTTACCCAAAACAGTGCCGGATATGTTCAAGTGAATGACAGTTATCAAACCGAAGACCCGAGCGTCTATGCGGTCGGTGACGTCATTGGTGGAATGGAGCTTACTCCTGTAGCGCTAGCCGAGGGCATGAAGCTCGCAAACGAATTGTTTAATAGCAATAACTACGATGTTGACTATGAATTCATTCCAACGGCAGTCTTTAGCTTACCAAACGTTGGTACAATCGGTTTTAGCGAAGAAGATGCACGAGAAGAGTTTGGCGATATCAAGGTTTTCGAGAGCGAATTTCGAGCAATGAAACACACACTTTCAGGTAGTGATGAACGCACTTACATGAAGCTGATAGTTGAAACTAAGACCGACCGCGTAATCGGTTTGCACATGGTTGGCAGTGAAGCGGGTGAGATTGCCCAAGGCTTTGCTGTTGCAATGAAGGCCGGCGCAACGAAAGCGATGTTTGATACCACTATCGGTATTCACCCAACGTCAGCAGAAGAATTTGTTACCATGCGCTCTGTAACGCGCAACTAAAGAAGTAGGAACAGTTATGAAACCATTTACAGTATTTGGCCGTCCTGGATGCGGCTTTTGTGTTCGCGCCACTCAGGTACTTGACCTTAAGGGCTACCCATACAAGTACGTAGATATTTACGAAGAGGGTATCTCAAAAGAAGATCTTTCTAAGACAGTTGGCAAACCAGTTGAAACAGTTCCGCAGATTTTTCACGGTACTGATTATATTGGCGGCTACACTGAGCTAGCTGAATACCTGCCTACCATTGCAGAGTAATTCAATAATCGGGGGCTGTTAGCCCCCGTTTTTCTATTCAATCTAACAATAATAAGGTGTCGCTATGAAATGGATGATCTATGGGGCCAACGGCTATACGTCAAAGATCGCACTAGAGTCAGTGCAACAGCTAGGCTTAACTCCGATCGTTGCTGGGCGTAACAAGCAGGCGATTTCTGAATTAGCAGAACAATACAATTTAGAAGGGCGGTCGTTCGATCTGTCTAGCCCTTCAATTGCTAGCAAAATGCTCGAAGATGTTGATTTAGTGATCAACTGTGCTGGGCCTTTTTCAAAAACCTTCATTCCAATGATCGAAGCCTGTATAGCGAGTAAAACACATTACACAGACATCACAGGCGAAATCGGTGTATTCGAAATGGCGCATAAGCTTGATGCTCGCGCAAAAGAAGCTGGAATCGTAATCATGCCTGGCGTTGGCTTTGATATCATTCCGACCGACTGCTTGGCGTCGTCGCTAAAGCAAAAAATGCCTGATGCGAGCCACCTAGAGTTAGGCTTCTCTGGTGGCAAACAGTTGAGCCAAGGTACCGCTAAAAGCTCAGTTGAAGCCATGGGCCGCGGCATGCTTATCCGCGAAGAAGGCAAGCTAAAACGCGTAATGCGTGACTTTGACGCCAAGTCTATCGACTATGGGCGAGGCAAAGCACAGATGTCTACTGTAATTCCTTGGGGCGATGTTTATACGGCCTACGTGTCGACCGGTATTCCAAATGTTCGAGTTTATATACCTGGCAAGGTTACCGCTGCTCAGGCTTGGATCTATCGTCTGATTAGACCTGTCTTTAAGCTAGGTTTTGTTCAGAACAAGATGAAAGCAAAGATCGATGCGACTGTGACAGGCCCTGATTTAGAGGCACGTGAAGCCGGCGGAGACACCTTTGTTTGGGGGAAGGTTGAGAACGCTAGTGGTCGTGTCATAGAAGCACGGTTTCGTACCCCTAATGGCTACACGCTAACCGGCGAAGGTATTTTATATACAGCAGGCTTTTTTAAAGATTATCAAGGCCCTGGTGGTTATTTCACACCGTCACTGCTGTTTGGCGCTGATGCAGTGTTTAACTTTAGTGGTGTTTCTGAAATTGAATATTGGGAGCAGTAATCATGGATAGTGTATTTACCATGATCAAACAGCGTCAGATACCGGGTCACTTTGTATACGAAGACGATAAAGTGTTTGTTATATGCACCATAGAACCCATTGCTAAGGGGCATGTATTGGTGATTCCAAACCAAGAAATCGATCATTTCGATGATCTTGACGCAGACCTGGCTGCCCATGTGATGATCATATCGCAACGGGTTGCAAAGGCAATTAAACGCGAATTCGATTGTGAGCGCGTAGGCGTTATGATTGCGGGGCTAGAGGTGCCGCATTGTCATGTGCATGTAATGCCTATTAATGGCCTTGGTGATCTAAGCTTCGCTAATGCCAGTTCTGCTGAATCTGACGAGCTTGCCAGCGTTGCGTTAAGGCTGTCTAAACACTTATAAAAAGAGAATGATAATGAAACGTACATTGCTTGCTAGCTTGATTTTATGCGCCTCTTTTGGCGCCTATAGTCATAACGATGATCGCTTTGCCAATACCGAAATAAGCATCAACCAGCTCAAGCCAGGTTATTTCATGCTGATGGGGCAGGGCGGCAATATGTTGTTGCAAACCGGTGCTGACGGTAACTTACTGATCGACGATCAGTATGCCCCACTTGCACCAAAAATATTGGCTGCAATCGACTCGATAGCAAAGGGTGGTGTACGTTACGTTCTAAATACGCACTGGCATTTTGATCACACCGGTGGCAACGAAGCGATGGGTAAGTCTGGCGCAGTCATCGTAGCACACGACAATGTGCGAGCAAGAATGTCAACAGAACAACAGATGCCTGTTTTCAATCGCACAGTTCCTGCGGCGGCTCTAGAGGCCTTGCCAGTAATTACCTATAAAGACAGGCTAACACTACATCACAATGGCGCAGCTATTACAATGGAGCATCTTCATTCAGGTCATACTGATGGCGACTCAATTGTTTTTTTCGAAGATCAGAATATCGTTCACATGGGTGACATGTTCTTTAATGGGTTGTACCCCTTTATTGACGCCGACTCAGGTGGCGGCATCAAGAATATGATCGCCACAGTGAACGAAGTGTTAGCACGTATCGATGACGATACGCTTGTTATACCGGGCCATGGCCCTTTAGCTAACAAACAAGACCTAACCGCCTATCGCGATATGCTCCACGGCGTAATGACTAAACTGCTAGATATGCGAGCTAAAGGAATGACTGACAAAGAGATCATCGCGGCTGCGCCAACCGCTGATCTTGATAAGCAATGGAATGGTTTTCTTCAAGGCCCTAAATGGGTAGAAATCGTTCTACGAGGTTTATAGTAGTATTTAGTTAGTGCAATTATAGCGCCGCCTCTGTGGCGGCGCTGTTTGTTGGGTTACTAGGCTATTAACTAATAGGTCTTAGGCAATAGTGGCTCGAGTGATTTAGTTGCTCTGTCGAATATTTGGCGAACATCCACTTCGGCGCCGCCTTCAATACGCCTTGAGATCATGGTCGCTGCAAATAGACATGCAGGGGTATCATCAATGCATACAGCAGAGGATTTACCCTTTTGATCAATGTATGTTTTCCATTCAAAACCATATTTCTTGACCCAGATGTCGCCAAGAATGAAGCCCATGCCTAACAACTGCTGATGATCATCTTTATCGTATAGACGTTCGTCGATAAAACGCTGTAATGTGGCTATGTCACGCTCGTCACCGCGTATTTGTTCGCCCATGTGGCGGCGCCAAAGAGCATCGATTAAACCTTTTTGATGGCCCATATTCCAAACACGAGTTTGGTTTAGAGGCTCGATCTTAGGGAAGCGTTCATCTTCTTGGGTTTTGTATGCTTCTCCATAGATTTGCCCAAATGCAATCGAAGGTAATAGCAAAATTACAGCAGCCATAGCTTTAAGTTTCATACATCCTCCTATACAAAAGATGCCCAAATCGGACAGTGGTCTGAGGGCTTTTCCATCGCCCTAATATCATGGTCGATGCCAGCATTATCAAGCCTTTTACTCAAGCTAGTCGATGCCATGATAAGGTCAATTCTTAGCCCTCGCTTGGGTGTATCGTCAAATCCTTTGCTTCGATAGTCAAACCACGACGATTTTGTCGTCTCGCCATGTACCTGTCTAAAAGTATCTATAAAACCCCAATCAAACAAACGGTTTAACCAATTGCGTTCTTCAGGTTGAAAAGAGCATTTACCCGTACGTAGCCAACGCTTGGCGTTTTGCTCGCCAATCGCAATATCGATGTCTTGATGCGAAACGTTCATGTCGCCCATCAATATCACATTTTGCTCGGGGGAAAATTCGCCTTCAAGGAGGTCTCCAAGATTAGCGTAGAATCGTTGTTTGTCATCCCATTTAGTAGGGTGGTTTCGATTATCACCTTGAGGAAAATAGCCATTCATCACAATCACATCACCTAACTCGGGGTGCTCAATGATGGCAAAGATAAAGCGACGCTGCGCGCCATCGTCATCAGTTGCGAAGCCTTTGCTGACTGATTTAAAAGGCAACTGGCTTACTAGCGCTACTCCGTAGTGACCTTTTTGACCATGGGTTTCTACGTAGGGATAGGCATCACAAGCAACCGCATCAAACGGGAATTCTTCGTCGCTAACTTTTACTTCTTGTAGGCCGATAACTGTGGGGTTGTGAGCTTGTTTGACTGCATCTAACTGATGCAGTCGCGCTCGTATACCGTTGACGTTAAAACAAACAACTTTCAAAACGTCTCCTAATTATTAGTTTTGATGAAACGCTAGTTTACCCTTATATCGGCCGCTTAGGTTCATATAATCTAATAAAATGTAACCTGTTTCTTGTAGCAATAAGTCGTCTTCTGCAGCTAATGCAATTGCACCTTCATCGACAGCTTCTTCAGTATTTTCTTCTTCGTCGCTCGCTTTTTGCATAGCACTATAATCAGCGTAGATAGGTAGGTCTTTAGCCTTGCGGCGATCATTTTCTATTGCTAGCGCACGCTGTTCCCAATCGGCCTTTTGCTGCTTACGGGTAGCAAGGTTGAGACTAATATACTTGCGATCATTAGACTCGTTGATCATCGCAATCTGTTTATCAAAGAATACAAAATCAGGATTCTCTGCAATACGATCGTGATGCATCTTTGTCAGCGGCGTCAACATCGGCTCCATATTCTCATACTGGGCATGAGGTACGCCATGAATTGAATCCCAGGGCAGGGCACGGTCGTAGGCACTTTCACCGACATCATCGTTGCGATAGGCTGACGGCAGTTTAATGTCAGGCACTACACCCTTGTTCTGCGTACTTTCACCCGACACGCGGTAGAATTTAGATTCAGTCAATTTAAGTTGACCATAGGTTAGGGGTGACATTGCTTGCACGGTACCCTTACCAAAGCTTCGGCCGCCAACAACCAAGCCTCGGCCATAATCCTGTATAGCTCCAGCAAAGATCTCTGAAGCAGATGCTGAAAGACGGTTAATTAAAACGATGAGGGGACCCTTATAGTATGCACGGTTTATTGCGCGGTTTTTTCGCGAGATCAGATCTTGAGAGTTTCTAATCTGCACCACTGGGCCAGTATCGATAAATAAATCAGTGAGCATGCGTGATTCTAACAAGGAGCCACCGCCGTTATAACGAAGATCTAGAACAAGCCCATCGATACCGTCTTGTTGAAGTTCATCAATTAGCTTTCTAACGTCGCGCGTGGTGCTTTTATAGTTACGATCACCTTTTACGAGAGCCTCGTAATCTTGATAAAAGGTAGGGATCGAAATCACACCAACTCGCTTGGCTGACTCGCCATCATGAAGGTTCATTACTTCGGCTTTTGCAGCTTGTTCTTCAAGCTTTACTTTGTTTCGAACTATTTTTATTTCTTTGGTGTGAGCAAGATCATCAACACCCGAAGGTAGTACCTGCAGGCGCACTGTAGAACCCGCCTTGCCGCGAATCAGCTCGACAACTTCGTCTAATCGCCAGCCGATCACATCAACCATTTCGCCTTTACTGCCTTGGGCCACACCAACAATGCGGTCACTAGCTTTTAACTCACCGCCTTTGTCTGCAGGGCCTGCCGGAATTAGACGGCTAATCTTAGTGTACTCATCTTCTTTTTGAAGCTGGGCGCCGATACCTTCTAGCGATAGCGACATACTAATCTTAAAATTTTCTAGAGTACGCGGCGAAAAATAATTGGTGTGTGGATCGTACATCGAGGCAATCGCATTTACGAACCGCTCAAATACGTCTTCGCTATTTTGTTGCGACAAGCTATCTAATTGATTTTGATATCGTCGGCTTAGCGTCTTTTTAATTGCTTCGTCGTCTTTGCCTGCCAACTTCAAAGAGAGTGCTGCGTTCTTTACGCGCTTTCGCCAAAGGTCTTCAGCCGCCGCTTGGTCAGCTGGCCAATGCGCTTTTTCGCGGTCAATTTGCAGCTGTTCATCAACAGAAAAATCTAAGCGTTCAATATTGTTAGCAAGATCTAACGAAAAATTAAGCTGGGCCAAAGCGCGTTCAGCAAATCGTTTGTAGATCTGTTCGCCGGCGCTTAGGTCACCTTTGAGAATCATATTATCAAGGGTTTGCCGATACGGGGCATAAGCTTTGATGTCTGCTGCAAGAAATAAGCTTTTACTTGGGTCTAGTGAATCTAAATAGGCATCTAATAAACTGTTGGCAAGCTGATCATTGATGGTAACGTCTTGATAGTGGCCATCATGAAGCCTAGATAGAACTTCGCGTGCGGTGTAACTGTGCTGATCGTTAAAGGCAATCGGCTCGTTATATTCTTTAGCTTGAACACTAATTGTTGTGACTGACAACAATGCTGCTGAGGTGGCTAAACTTATTAATAGACGCTTCATGGCGATCCTTCTAAATGACTTCATGTTTTTTAAGCATACATCTAGATTAGCAAAGGGTTAGCGCTAACGATATATGAGGCGTTAAATCGAGCCTAATTTAGGTTAAGGCGAACAGATTTGGCCACTATTACAGGGTTAGAGTGTAAGTTGCTGATTTCGTTCCTTGCTGGCATGGTATCCAGCCCAACGTTGGTATGCGCGACGAAAGTTAGCGCAGTTATCGTAACCTAATACGGTGGCAATGTCAGTTTGCGTGAGGCGTGTATATCTTAAAAGTTGCCTAGCGCGTGCAAAGTGTTCGGTAGCAACAAGCTCGCGATAAGAGGTATTTTCGCTAGCCAAGCGCCTAGATAAGGTGCGCTCTGAAATACCTAAGGTTTGGGCTGCTTCAGTTTTAGATGGTGTAGTAAACTGGCACACGGCTAAGAAGCTCAATACCAGTGCCGTCGTAGTAGTATGGTTGTCAGCGTAATGAAGCTGCTGCTGAAGCTGCGTAACGTAAAGCTTATCATCTATATTGCTGAGAGTTGCTAGAGTACTCGTGCAATCTGATAGCTCAACCATCATACTTGCGCGATTAAACCTTATCTTTGTACCTAATCGGTGATGATACTCACGTATATAAGATGGTTGCTGAAATGGAAATTCAAAGTAGAGATGCTGCTCGTACCCGGGATAGTAACGGCGCACCAAGCGGTAAACAATGACAGCGATACTTTCGGCCATAAAGCGATAGCCACCGACTAACCCGAAGTGAAAGCAAACGGTATTACCTAGGTTTGTTGCGCTAACACGTAACGTCGGCTCTATAATCCGCACATAACTGGCCAATACTGAGAGCCCTTGTACAATAGGAAGGTCTAGTAGTGCTCGCTCTGCTGCGGCTGGGATTGGAATAGTCACATGATGGCCGTAGAGAAGCCCGAATTGTTTGGCTTTATGGCGTGTAACTAAGTCTACGTAAGCTGACTCTAGACGATCTGTACCCTCATAGATGGTAAAGTCTATGTCAACGCTGTATAGCTCTTTAGCGATTCGTACCAACTCGCGCTCGAAATGAGTTAACTCAACCATGAGGCGGCCTAAAATGACTATTTTATTACCTCATCATAGCTTGCTCACATTTACATCTCTAGCCCAAGATAAAGATCATTGCCTAATCAGGAGCTTAAGATGAGTGTCACGTTTACCCATGAAACCCCTAAGCAGTTGGTTGAATTTGAATCACCAGAGGGGCACGACCCGGTCGAAGAGGCGCTAAAGCCCGAACAGCTGCAACAAATTGCAGAGATATTTAATACACCGTTAACCGGCGCTTATACCTGGGACTACAGAGTACAAGACAGCCGAATAAGAAAGCTTTACCGCTTAGGCAAACAATTAAACTGGGATCCAGAGACTGATATTAATTGGAATCAAGATGTAGAGCCCACACTAATACACGATGTTGAGAAAGAGAATTTTGAGGGATGGCATCATTGGGATGACATGACCGAAAAAGAGCAAGATGCCTTTAGACGGCATAGTAATGCATGGACGCTGAGCCAATTTCTTCATGGCGAGCAGGGTGCACTGCTTGTAGCTTCACAGTTGGTATCGTGCGCACCAACACTTGAAGCAAAACTTTATGCTGGTTCGCAGACATTTGATGAAGCGCGTCATGTAGAAGTTTTTAACAAGTATATTCAAGAGCGCGTTGGCTTGATGTATCCAATTTCAGACTCGCTAAAAAGTATCATCGACAAGATTCTTACTGACCCACGTTGGGACCTAAAGTTTATTGGTATGCAAATAATCATTGAAGGCTTGGCGCTGTCAGCATTCGCTACGCTTAAGCAGATTAGCCCCGACCCCGTTTTACGAGATTTGATAACCTTGGTTCTAAGAGATGAGGCTCGCCACGTAACCTTTGGCGTCAACTACTTAGAAGAGTTTGTTAAAACGCTTTCTGAAGAAGAAATTGAAGAACGTGCTGAATTCGCGTATGAGGCTTGTGTGATCAGTCGCGAGCGTCTAATCGCGTCAGATGTTCACGCATATTTTGGCTGGCCGACTGAAGAAGCAAGAAAGCGTGTACTTGACGGCGAAGTGATGCAGTTGTTTAGAAACCTTTTATTTCAAAGAGTGATTCCTAACCTGAAGCGAATTGGCCTTTTAACTGAATCTATACGCCCTAAATTTGAAGCACTGGGCATTCTTGAATACGAAAACCTTGCCCACGATGGCGACATCGATTGGGTTGAATTGGGCAAGCCGTTGTTTGCAGCTCAAGAAACGCAGACAGAAGTACTAGAGGATTCTTAACGGCGGGCTTTTTAGGGCTTCTTTAGTACGCGCAGAAAGAATAGCGCTAACAGGCTAAGGGCCAATAACGCGCCGCTTATCTTTGGTAGATCTGGTTGAATTTGATACAAGCCGCCGCCAATGATTGGCCCAATCGCAAAGCCTGTAGCAGGTATCGCAGATGTAAACCCTGCTACAGCACCTTGGTGTTCGTTACATACTGCGTTAGCGGCAGCCGCCGAAACATTAGGCATTGCCATACCAAGGCCAAATCCAAGAAACAGCATTGAGACCGCGTAGAGCACAAAGTTTTGCGCAATCAAGAGCACTGCGTACCCTAAAACGGTAGATAGCAGGCCAATAATTATGGCGGTATCGGGTTTGAATCTCATTAATTGCAGAATCACCGATTGTGCAAAGATACTACTGCCTGCTAGGCAAACAAGCGCAGCCCCCGTTAGTTGAGCTGTACGTTCGCCCGACAGCTGAAATTGATCTTGAAGACTAAACGCCAACGTTTGCTGAATCATTGCGAAGCATACGAAGAAGCCCACGCCAACCGCCAAGTACGAACGTATGCGCGGGTCAAACCAAGACAGACGCTCGGTCGCTACCAAGGGCTTCACTTTGGTATGAGAGCTTGGTTCAATAACCAGCAGCACCGCGAAAAATGCAAGGGCTGCGAATGCAGTACTAAAGTACAGCGGTACTGTCAGCCCAAATATCGTGACTACGCCTACAACGACAGGGCCGATTATGGTACCCAGGTTGTTGCCGGTTGATACGCGAGCCATGATTTTTGCACGACTTTCAACGGGCGTATTGTCTGAAACGTATGCCAATATCGCACCGGGTGTTGCTGACATAACTGCTGATTGCACCAATCTTGTTAAGACGATGCCTATGTACAACACTGGGCCAAGCAGCCAACCGTGCATACCTAATTCGAATACAATCGCAAATAAAAGCGAGCCCAGGGTATAGCCGCCAATGCCTACCAACATCATGGGTCTGCGGCCCAATTTGTCACTTAGGCGACCCCATTTAGGTGAGCAAAGTGTGAAGATAAGCGCAGAGGCCGATATAAGCCCTGTAATATGAAGTTCACTTAAGCCTACTTCTCGCCCCAAAGGCGGCAGTACAGAAAACACGATGCTCTGACCCGCAGCGATGGCAAGCGATACAAGGATCAGCAGTATTTGACGATTAGTAGTTAGCATTTGTACTATCGTATCAGCTTACGCACTATACGTTTAGGCGAGTTCTAACAATAATGATAAGAATCTCTATATGACCACTTTCAATTGGGCAACGGTACCCCAAGTTATTTCTGGGCCAGATTCACTCAAAGCTATTATTGAGCTTTGCGGTAAGTGGCGGGCATCTAAGGTGTTTGTTGTTACTGACCCTGGAATTGCTGCTATAAATCTTCACTTCGAACTTATTCAGATATTGCAAAACAGTGGTATAACCGTAGAGGTTTTCGATCAGATCGAAGCTGACCCAAAGCAAGCGTTAATTACTCGTTGTGCCACTAGTGCTGTCGACTTTGATGCAGACTTAGTTATAGGCTTTGGTGGAGGCAGCTCGCTAGACGCCGCGAAACTGACAGCGGTACTTGCTAAACAACAACAATCTATCGAGTCGATGTATGGTATCGAGCAAGTAAAATCGTCACGGCTGCCCCTTATTCTAGTGCCGACCACTGCAGGAACCGGTTCAGAAGCTACCCCAGTAGCAATCGTAACCACTGGCGAAACAACCAAAAGCGGCGTTGTTTCAAATGTGCTACTACCCGACGCTGCTATTTTAGACGCACATCTAACAGTTGGATTACCCAGTAAAATTACTGCAGCGACAGGGATCGACGCGATGGTACATGCGATCGAAGCATTTACCACGAAACACAAAAAGAACCCCTTGTCAGACTCAGCAGCACTAGAGGCACTTCGTTTAATGTCGAAGAGTATCAAAGATGCAACTCACAACGGCACTTGCCTCATTGCGAGATCGAATATGCTATTGGGCGCATTTTTAGCTGGTCAGGCCTTTGCCAACGCCCCTGTTGCAGCAGTACATGCTTTAGCCTATCCATTAGGCGGGCGCCATCATGTAGCCCATGGGCTTAGCAATAGCTTGGTTTTACCTCACGTGTTGCGATTCAATAAAGATAGCTGCCAAGGGCTCTATGCACAGTTAGCACGCCATATTCATGATTGCCCGCGGTCTGGTAATGATGGCGAACAGGTAGACCTATTTATTCAATACATAGAAGAGCTCATCGACAATCTAGGTTTACCAACGAGCATGTCGGAGATGGGCATCACAATTGACCCTGAGCAGCTTGGACACGACGCGATGCTGCAGCAACGTCTATTGGTTAACAACCGTCGCGAAGTCTCTTTGAGCGACGCTATACGTATCTATGAGATTATTCGATAATGCTTGACGCTACCCAAATCACCAAGTCTAGTTTTAAGTACCTTAAACCGGTACAAACTAGATGGGCAGATAATGACATCTTTGGCCACGTAAACAACGTGGTGTACTACAGTTACTTTGATACTGTCGCCAATAACTTTTTGATCGAAGAGGGCGGTTTTAACCCGCTTACAGACAACACCATTGGTTATGTAGTGCATTCACAATGTAGCTACCTAAAAGGTTTTAGCCACCCAGTGCGCTTAACAGCAGGCTTCATGGTTGAAAAGCTAGGCAACTCGTCGGTAACTTACGGCATAGGTTTATTTAAAAATGATGACGATAAACCTTCGGCGTACGGCACATTCACGCACGTATTTGTTGATCGCAATACTGAGCGACCCGTTGCCATACCCGAACAGCTGCGAGAAGCGCTAAGCGCCCACGTTATTAACTAACAGGTAACAACTAGGTCTTATGGTGTAGTTGCTACAAATTGGGTTGTTGAGCCCTTCTTAGGGCGGTAGTATCGAATGAAACAGTTTATTAGGTACGCACATGCCAACACCATTTTTTGACCGTATCAACGCGACACTTGATGACATCAAAGCCCAGGGGCTTTACAAACACGAACGCGCGCTACGTTCTAGCCAGGCCGAATCTATCACAGTAGACCAGGGCGAAGTTTTAAACTTCTGCGCCAATAATTATCTTGGTTTAGCTAATGACCAGCGATTAATTGATGCTGCCAAACGTGGTTTAGACAAGAGCGGGTTTGGAGCTGCGTCAGTGCGCTTTATCTGCGGTACGCAGACCGTACACGAACAGCTAGAGTCTGAACTCGCCGAGTTCTTGGGTATGCAAGACTGCATTCTTTATAGCAGCTGCTTCGATGCCAATGGTGGCTTGTTTGAAACCATCTTAACTCCCAATGATGCTGTTGTATCAGACGCCTTAAACCATGCGTCGATTATCGACGGTATTCGCCTATGCAAGGCCAAGCGTTACCGTTATGCCAATAACGATATGGAAGCGCTTGAAGAACAGCTTATTAAAGCAAGAGAAGAGGGCGCTGAAACGGTCTTAATTGCGACAGATGGTGTGTTCTCGATGGACGGGGTTATCGCCGATCTGAAGTCACTGTGTGACCTTGCTGATAAGTACGATGCACTAGTAATGGTCGATGATTCGCATGCTGTGGGCTTTGTAGGTGAGATGGGACGTGGCTCGCACGAGTACTGCGACGTAATGGGGCGAGTGGATATCATTACGGGTACGCTAGGTAAGGCTCTAGGTGGCGCATCAGGCGGCTATACGGCTGCGTCGCAAGCAGTTGTTGACTTGCTTCGCCAACGATCTCGCCCATACCTGTTTTCTAATTCTCTAGCGCCCGCTATTGCCCATGCAACGCTTGAAGCTTTGGCGTTGCTAAAAGAATCTGACGAACCCAGAAAACGCCTACAACACAATGCCGAGCGCTTCCGCTCAAAAATGACTGAAGCTGGCTTTACACTGATGGGCGCTGGTCACCCAATTGTGCCAGTACTGCTTGGCGATGCCGCTCTTGCGGCAACAATGGCAGACAAGCTGCTTGATAAAGGCGTTTATGTAATTGGATTTAGTTTTCCTGTTGTGCCAATGGGTGCTGCCCGAATCAGAACGCAAATGTGCGCTACTATGACGGACGAGCAGATAGATACTACGGTCGCCGCTTTCACAGAGGTGGGTAAAGAATTAGGAGTGATCTAATGAAAGCCCTTAGTAAGTTACATTCTGAACCCGGTATCTGGATGGTCGACGCAGACAAGCCAGAAGTGGGCCCCAATGATTTGCTGATTGAGATTCATAAAACAGCTATTTGTGGTACAGACCTACACATTTACAAATGGGACGAGTGGTCGCAAAACACTATTCCTGTACCCATGATCGTTGGTCATGAATACGTTGGTAAAGTCGTTGACATGGGCTCAGAGGTGGCGGGTTTCTCTGTAGGTGATCGAGTATCTGGTGAAGGGCACATTACCTGTGGGCATTGCAGAAATTGCCGTGCGGGTAGAAGACACCTATGCCGAAACACCTATGGCGTAGGCGTAGACCGCCAGGGTGCTTTCGCTGAATATCTTGTGATTCCAGCCTATAACGCCTTTAAGATCGCCGATGAAATATCTGATGATCTTGCCGCGATATTTGACCCTTTTGGTAATGCGGTACACACAGCACTTAGTTTTGACCTAGTAGGTGAAGATGTATTGATTACAGGTGCTGGCCCAATTGGCATCATGGCAGCAGGTATTGCCAAACACGTGGGGGCTCGCCACGTGGTAATCACCGATATCAACGAGTACCGATTAGATCTTGCTAAACAAATGGGTGCAACTAGAGCTGTAAACGTTAGTAAAGAATCTTTGCAAGACGTTATGAACGACCTAGGTATGACAGAAGGCTTTGATGTAGGCCTCGAGATGTCGGGCGTGCCAAGTGCTTTTCATTCTATGCTAGACACCATGAATCATGGTGGAAAAATCGCCATGCTCGGAATTCCTGGCGGCGAAATGGCGATTGATTGGAGCCAAGTAATATTCAAAGGGCTTGTCATCAAAGGCATATACGGCCGTGAGATGTTCGAAACCTGGTACAAGATGGCGAGCTTAATTCAAGCTGGCCTTGATCTTACACCTATGATCACTCACCACTTTGATGTCGAAGATTACCAAAAAGGCTTCGATACCATGGTAGAGGGTAACTGCGGTAAAGTTATTCTCAACTGGCGCTAAGTTACAGGCTTAGCGCTGGCCCCAATATTTCAGCCACACAGCGCGTGTTAGCACTGCACCTATAATAGCCGCCGCAGCCCAATAAGCCGGCGCGACGGCGATCATGATCCCACCGGTGAATGCAAGCCCCTTATCGATTATGGGCAGTTGCCGCTGATGCGCAGCTCGTAAACAGGCGAAAGCAGTTAAAGCCAATGTAAGCGCTAAGGTGATTGCCATCAGCGGTTTAAGAAGCAGCATGATCGGGCTAACTAAGTACGCTATAGGGATACCCAATAGATAGTAAGATGCGATGCGATCGATAAGTCGTGTGTCATTTAACGACCGCTGTTGGCGCTCAACTAACCACGCCTGTACGCCCGTCCACATTGGGCCCTGTGTAGAAAAGAAAGGTGAAGCCATCGACATCAAAGCGTTACGCGCCGCTAGTGCACCATGAATGTTATCAGGATCAGTGCTTTCCTTAGGCAGTTCAGCAGAAATAGGGCGGTTCAGTTCACCTAAGGTCAACAGATCACTAAACATAATTAAGTAGGTGACGATCACTATCGGCACGGCGGTTACATAGTGCTCAAGCCCTGGCCAGCCTATTACCCAAGGCGATGCTTTGGCCCACATTTCATCTACGGGTGGTATGAACCAGCGGTTTTCAAGTTTAAACGAAAGTTCTGAAGATAACTCGCCTACAACGCCTGCAATCACCAACGAAAATAGAATGCCATATCTAATTAAACTTGCGCTCAACCAAGCAGGTAGCTGATGAGCAAACTTGGGCACTAAGAATGTGAAGACGATTGCAGCAGGTAAACTAGTTATAGCGACCCATGGTGCAACGTTGAAGATGTTTCTGGCTTCGGTTATATCAAAGATTCTGACCAGCGCCGCAATGCCTGCCCCTAGTAGCGCAGCGACGACTACCCAAGCAGGTATCGCAGCTTGAATACGGCTACCTAAACGAGCTACCCAAATGACGGCCAGCAGTAGAGAAAACATTAGCGCCATGGCTGTCATCGTTTTAAATCGGTCTGCGGGTAAATCATAGTTGGTCAGCACTGCGGTAAGCACTAAGGGCAGGGCGGGCGTAATCCAACCAGGGGCAGCTGAGATACCAAATACACACCAGCCCATAGAAATAATAATGCCCTGCACCATGCTCATAGCGACAGCTTGTTCGAAACTAAAGCCAAAACCTGACATCAGCAGCGGTGCAATTGCTAAGCCTGTAGCGGCAAGCATGAATAGCCCTTGTAAAAATTCGGGCCATACGATCTTGGTATGAATCAATGGAATATAGGTTCTAAAGCCTAGCCATGAGATACCATTGTGATGTTGAATCGACATAAGTGTAATTTTTTGTAACAGAAACTAGCCAAGGCGGCCTATCCTAATCAGTTATAGTATTCGCTTCAACAATGGAGCAAGCATGTCTCGTACGCTATTTGAAACACCCGTCATCAAGCAATTAATGCAAGTAATCGCCTGGATTTTCTTACTGGTAACACGCTTTAAGATCGAAGGCGTTCCACCTAGAGACCGTGGCTACGTTTTGATTGCCGCACCGCATACGTCAAACTGGGACTTTCCGTACATGCTTGCAATGGCGATTAAGCTTCGTATCAATGTACGATGGATGGGTAAAGCATCATTGTTTAAAGGAATCTGGGGCCCCGTAATGCGCTATATGGGTGGCATTGCCATCGACCGTTCTAAGAACACCAATATGGTTCAGCAAATGGTTGATTACTACACGCTAAACCCTAATACCATCGTTGTGATTCCCCCAGAGGGCACGCGTGGTAAGGCCGCTCGCTGGAAGTCTGGCTTCTATCATATTGCTAACGGAGCTAACGTTGACATAGCATTAGGTTACCTAGATTTTGCAAAGCGCAAAGGTGGCGTGATCGATGTATTTACACCCGCCGGCGACATTGACGTCGACTTGCCAAAGATCCAAGGTTACTACAAAGATATTGTCGGTGCGCGACCTGAGAATTTTTAGAGATAACAGCCCTTAGAGAACAAGAGAATAATTTAATGACTGATACAACCACAGAAATTGAAGCGGCGGCATTTCGCCGTTTGGTATCACACTTACAGGCTCGCCCAGAGGTACAAAATATCGAGCTAATGATCTTGGCCGACTTTTGTCGTAACTGTCTATCTAAGTGGTATTCAGCAGAGGCACAGGAAAGGGGTGTCGACATTGATTATGAAGCGGCCCGCGAACTTGTTTACGGTATGCCTTACGCAGACTATAAAGAACAGCATCAGCTACCAGCTACTGAAGAGCAGCTAGCAGCCTTTTCAGCTAAGCAGCGCTAGTAGTGATCGCTTCGATCTTAGTATCTAGCTGATTGCATTGCTCAACAAACTTGGGTTCTAAAAACTCTAAATAGATATCGCTAGAACCTAGCTTACTGTTTGTAATAGGTTGCTTAACTTGACTAGCACTAGGGGTTAGTACCGCCGACCTTGATTCATAAAATTGCAAAGGGTCTTTCGGCATAGCTATTTCTAGATGGTCGAAAATTGTCGATATTGTTTCTATTGGTTCTGTTACAAGTGCCTTGTAAGAAACATTTATCAAATGATCATCACTAGCATAATGTGTTAAGTGCTGTGCGTAGATGTGTCTTTGCTCAAAGCTAGCGTCTAGTGAATAACTATCAAATTGGCCGCTATGATAGTACTGAGCATAATTTGACATGATGTTGTCAATAGTAGGGCGGTGTACATTGATAATCTTTGCATCAGGAAATATTTTTCGTATAAGTCCGATATTGATCCAGTTGTTAGGTGCCTTATCAATAAAATGAAGCATGTTTCTTATTGGATATATGTTTACGGCTTTTAGATATTCATTTCTAGCCTCCAGTAGCGTATTCGTACCTTGCTGGTAACTGAATGAACAATTTCTAATAAATGCTAATTCATCAGTTACTGTTATCTCAGGACTTTCGCATAAAATCTGCTCTAGCAAGGTAGTTCCACTACGTGGCATACCAACAATAAAAATAGGTGTATTATCTAAGGGGTTAGTACAAACTGCCTCACGATCGTATATTTGTATGTCGTGCAGTAGCTGTTGTTTCAACGCATTCCCATCGTATGGGCGGATATTCGACAGAATTTGATTCCCCTTAACCAGCTCTTTAAACGAGTCGTCATAACGTTCGAGGTCTTTGTGACATTTGGCGTGGGCGAGATGAAGTAAGGCTGTCGCCAGCGGGTAGTGATTTGTCTTCAACTGCTCTCGAATTACAGAAAGGTCTTCACTAGTCATCGTTAGGCTTTTAAGATCAGCCACCGACCACCAACCAATTGATGCGATCATCGCATCGTCCGACGAACATAATTCTTTATAGGCTAGTTTGGCATGCTTATCATTGCCGATTGATTTAAACGCGTGGCCACGATACATGGCAACTTCTAAGGGATTTAAAGAATTTGCTAATGGATTCTTATAAAGCTCCAATGTAACGTTCGGTAATCCAACGCGAGTGGCTAATTGAGCGGAAAGAGAAAGGGCTTTTGAAGTAGGGCTGTTATCGAACGACTGCTTCGCAATGGAATAAGCTTCTAAGTGCTTACCTAACGCCAGTAATTCTTTAATTTGATTCTGTGTTTGTTCATGCATAAGCACATCGTATCATAATCAGCTTTCTCACGTGCCAACTCATTGTATTAGATTTAACATAATATATATTATGCGAAGTTAATAGTGCTAGGGCTACTCATAGTGGCGTTAAATGATATCTAGGCACTCTCGTCTAAAATACAGAACGACACGCAGGCTGTTAGTAGCCCCAACGCTGCAATGGCGGCTAAAGATGGTGTAACAATAGATAAGCCGACCACGCACATCCATAGCTTGTGTACGATACGTCGCTTAGACCGATATACACGCGTGTGTCTTCTTAAATCAGGATGGTTCGAATATAGCGCTACTAGATCTTGTTTGCGTGCGGCAGCCGACGTCAGTACCAATTGTTGACGCAAATAAGTGCTAAGAAAGAAAAGCAATGATATAGCCATATGTAAGTGACTCACGGATTACGCAGATCAACTTAAAGCGTAGCTCAATGCATACAGATATGTACCAATGCGCAAATGTTTACACGAATACAAATGACACCTAGCGATCGATTAGCTGCATAATAGGGGTCTCGTAACAAAATAATCCCTGTAACTGCACATGTCTAAAAAGTCTAAGCGCCCTATTCCTAACCTTGGCCAACCCATCATCGAGACTCATTTTCATCTAGATTACTTGAAAGAACAACCGATTGAAGAGACCTTAGCCCAAGCGAAGAGTGTTGGTGTTGAACGCTTTATTACCATCGCTGTAGACCCTGGCAACCTCGACCGCGTGCAACAAATAGCCGATGACCACGAAGCCGTATACTTTACGCAGGGTATTCATCCACACGATGCCGACCAATACAGTGACGACGTAGACGGACGCATTAGAGCCGCAGCCGGCCACCCCAAGCTAGTAGCTGTGGGCGAAATCGGTCTTGATTACTTTTACGATAACAGCGACCGAAAAGCACAGCGCGATGCTTTCTGTAAGCAACTAGAGATAGCTATAGCGCTAGACTTACCAGTTGTAATACATACGCGTGATGCTGATGAAGATACTCAAGCGATTCTCAGCGAATATGCGCCAAAAATGAATAAAAAGGGTGTGATTCATTCGTTTACCTCAGGCCTAGCGCTAGCAGAGTTTTGCCTACAGCAGGGGTTCTGTCTTGGGTTTAACGGTATCTCTACATTCCCCAAGGCAGAAAACGTACGCGAGATCATTGCAGCCACCCCAATCGACCAACTTCTACTAGAAACAGATGCTCCCTTTTTGACACCAGTGCCCTACCGAGGCAAAGAAAACGCACCCAAATACCTACCATTTATTGCAGAACAAATAGCCGAGACTAAGGGGCTTTTGGTTGCCGAAGTACTAACAGCAGCCTACGACAACTCGATGAGAACGTTCTTTTAAATCAGCAATTTGAGTCACAAAGTTAATGTGCTTACAGAGTGTGGAATAGGTCGATTTATTGCTAATTGATGACGCGTCAGCATAGATTAGGTACACTGATTCAAACTTTGTAAAGGAATCAAACATGTCACTCGTCAAGAAGCTTCTGCTATCGACATCGGTAGCCGCCGTCGCAAGCTTTTCTAATCAGGTTTCTGCTACTGATGAGCGCCCTATTATCGATTATAACTATCGTTTTCTTCCTGAAATCAGCCGAAAAGGCATGGTATCTAGCCAAGAAGCAATAGCGACACAGGTTGGAGCCGATATTCTTGCCCAGGGCGGTAATGCTGTTGACGCTGCAGTAGCGGTTGGTTTTGCGCTTGCTGTTACCTTACCTCAGGCAGGTAACCTTGGTGGCGGTGGCTTTATGATGGTTCACCTTGCTGAAGAAGATAAACAAGTCGCCATTGATTATCGTGAGATGGCTCCTGCTAGAGCCCATCGCGATATGTTTTTAGACGAAAACGGCGATGTTGACCGCAAGCTTGCGGGCTATAGCCATTTAGCCGCAGGCGTACCGGGCACGGTTGCAGGGCTACATCACGCTCTGTCAGAGTATGGCACGATGAGCTTACCCGAAGTTATAGCTCCAGCAATTAAGTTGGCGCGAGACGGCTTCAAAGTTAGCTATGCCCTTGAGTCAAGCTTAGCTGCCCGAACAAAGCGTCTTACCTCGAACAAAGCAACGGCTAAGGCCTATTTTAAAGAAGGCGGTGTACCTTACAGCGCCGGCGAAATCCTAACGCTACCCGATTTAGCTAATACACTGCAGCGTATCAGCGACCTAGGCTTAGATGGCTTTTATCGCGGCTTAACAGCCGATCTGATCGTTACAGAGATGGCTAAGCATGGTGGCTTCATTACTCACGACGACCTAACGAACTATAAAGTGGTTGAACGTACGCCGGTTCGGGGTACTTACAAGGGTTACGACATCGTATCAATGCCACCACCGTCGTCTGGTGGCGTGCACCTAATACAGATATTGAACATATTAGAAGGCTACGACCTTCAATCTAGCGGCCAAAACAGTGCGCAAACGCTGCACCTTATGATTGAAGCAATGCGTAGAGCCTATGCAGACCGTTCAAAGCATTTGGGTGACCCTGACTTTTACGCTGTTCCAGTGAATCAGCTAATCGACAAAGGCTACGCGGGCGAGCTACGCTCTTTGATCGACCCCAACAAAGCTACGCCTTCTAGCGAGGTGGCTCCGTCAAAGATACTGCCAGACGATGGGCCTAATACAACGCACTATTCGGTTGTTGACCAACATGGCAATATGGTGGCGAATACCTATACCCTTAATTACTCATATGGCTCAGGGATCACCGTTGAGGGTGCTGGCTTTATTCTAAACAACGAAATGGACGACTTCTCTGCCAAACCCGGCAGCCCAAACGCCTACGGTTTAGTTGGCGAAGAAGCCAACGCTATCGAGCCTAAAAAACGCCCGCTGTCATCAATGACCCCTACCCTAGTCTTTAAAGATGGCAATCCATGGGTGGCGACGGGCAGCCCAGGCGGTAGTACGATCATTACGGTCACCTTGCAAACGATTTTAAATATGATGGAATTCAATCAAAACGTAGCTACCGCTACTAGTTTTGCAAGAATCCATCATCAATGGCTGCCTGATCGCACTGTTGTCGAAAATGGTATTAGCCCTGATACTCAGCGTCTGCTCGAGCAGATGGGCCATACGTTGGTAGATAGAAAGTACACGCTAGGATCAACGCAAACGGTGGCTATCGAAGGTGAGTATTTTTATGGTTATAGTGACCCTCGTCGCCCAGGCGCGAAAACGATTGGTGTTGATGAGGTTAAAGAAAGCAAGTAGATAGCTGGCTAAGAAACAAAATAAAACAAAAAAAGGCGCCAATTCAAATTGGCGCCTTTTTCATGGGTGACGTAATGGTTACACCGAGATTACGTCGGTACCCATAAATGGCTGCAAGACCTTAGGTACTGTGATTGAACCGTCTTCGTTTTGATAGTTCTCTAGTACAGCTACTAGCGTACGACCAACAGCAAGACCAGACCCATTTAAGGTATGAGCCAGCTCAGGCTTTTTGCTGCCTTCAGGTCTAAAGCGAGCCATCAAACGGCGAGCCTGATAGGTTCTAAAGTTAGAACAAGACGAAATCTCACGATACTTGTCTTGCCCTGGTAGCCAAACTTCTAAGTCGTAGGTTTTTGCAGCAGAGAAACCAATATCGCCGCCACACAGAATCACCTTGCGGTAAGGCAATTCTAAATCTTGAAGAATAGACTCGGCGTGGCCAGTTAAAGCTTCTAAAGCAGCATCAGAATCTTCAGGCTTAACTATTTGAACTAATTCAACTTTTTCAAATTGATGTTGACGAATCATGCCGCGCGTATCGCGCCCATGGCTGCCCGCTTCAGAGCGAAAGCAAGGACTGTGACATACCATCTTAATTGGCAAATCTGAGGCATCAAAGATCTCGCCCCGCGCAAGGTTTGTAACAGGAATCTCTGCGGTCGAGATGAGATAAAAGTTTTGCTCGCCAGTTAATTTAAATGCGTCTTCTTCAAACTTGGGTAGCTGACCAGTGCCAAACATTGAGTCTTGATTAACAATGAAGGGTACGTTCACTTCTGTGTAATCGTGTTCGTCGGTGTGCTTACCAAGCATGTACTGAGCTAACGCACGGTGCAGCTTAGCAATTTGGCCCTTCATAACATTAAAACGAGCACCTGTTAGCTTTGCGCCAGCTTCAAAATCAAGAAGACCTAAATCAGCACCTAAATCAACATGGTCTTTTGGTGTGAAGTTAAAGGTGCGGGGTGTACCCCACTTACTTACCTCAACATTGTCGTCTTCATCACTACCAAAAGGTACTTCGCTATCAGGAATATTAGGTATGCCTGCGATGATACCCTCTAACTCGGTTGCTACTACTTCAAACTCACCATCAACGGTTGCTAACTCGTCTTTTAAACGGCCTACCTCTGCTAACAAGGGCGCGATGTCTTCGCCAGCAGCTTTTGCTTGACCAATACTTTTCGAGCGAGTATTGCGTTCGTTCTCTAAAGTCTCTTTCTTTACCTGAAGTGACTTTCGTTTCTCTTCAAGTTCAGCGATAAGCGACACGTCAAGATCGAAACCGCGCTTTTTAAGCTGATCAGCAACTTCTTGCGTTTGAGTACGAACCAATTTTGGATCAAGCATTGATGTAAACCTATTAAACTATTCTAAATAAAGCGGCACCTGCGACGACGCCAATCATTGCTAACACCAAGGTTAGCAATACATAAATAATCGCTTGAGCGGGCTGCCCTTGTTCAAGTAATCGAAGTGTTTCTAATGAAAAGGCCGAGTACGTAGTGAATCCACCGAGTATGCCAACCATCACGAACAGGCGAAACGACTCTGTATCACCAGTGCGCGCACTCATCCAAGCGTAACAAGCACCTATTATAAAAGAACCTAGGGTATTCACCACAAGGGTTGCGATAGGCAATAGTGCAACGTTTACCTGCTGCTGCACTGCTAACCCCGTAGCATAACGCGCCAACGCTCCAATTGCGCCACCTGAAGCTACTAATATCCAACTCATCATTCGCTCTCGTATCGGCGCCACTCACTGCGCTCGTTAAGGTCGTCTAAATGGGCGAGCTTTTCTGCGATCTTAATCTCAAGGCCGCGATTAACCGGATGATAAAATTGGGTACCTACGATTTGTTCGGGCATGTAGCGCTCGCCAGCAGCAAATGCACCCTCATAATCATGGGCATAGCGATAGTCGCTGCCAACACCCTGCTCTTTCATAAGCTTAGTTGGTGCGTTACACAGGTGATTAGGCACCTCGTAATCGTCAGTTTCGCGCACAAACGCTTTTGCCTTATTATACGCCATATACACGGCGTTGCTTTTTGGCGCACTTGCCAAATACAAAACTGCTTGTGCAATAGTTAGTTCACCTTCGGGGCTACCTAGGCGGTCTTGAACATCCCAAGCTTGCACGGCTAGCTGAAGCGCCCTTGGGTCTGCATTACCGATATCTTCACTCGCCATGCGCACCACGCGCCTAGCGACATAAAGTGGATCACAACCGCCATCTAACATGCGCATTAACCAGTAAAGGCTCGCGTCAGGGTCTGAGCCGCGAACCGATTTATGCAGTGCCGATATTTGTTCGTAGAAGCGTTCGCCACCCTTATCGAAGCGCCGATACTGATCGCCCAAAACCTGGGCGATCTCTTCATCGCCTAACTGATTCGAGCTTGCTAAATCTACGGCAGTTTCTAAGGTACCCAATACCCGTCTAGCATCCCCCTGAGCCGACTTAACTAAGGTATCTAGCGCTGATTCAGTAAGTGTTAATGAGCGTTGAGCTAATTCAGAATCGGTATCTAAGGCTCTTTTAACCAAGCCCTTTAATTCGCCCGCTTCTATTGCCTGTAACTTGTATACGCGCATACGCGACAACAAAGCATTGTTCAGTTCAAAAGAAGGGTTTTCGGTGGTAGCGCCCAACATAATGAAGCGCCCCTCTTCGATATGAGGCAAGAACGCATCTTGCTGAGACTTATTAAAACGATGTATCTCGTCAACAAAAAGCAGGGTTTTTCGACCCATTACAGCGGCCTGGTCTGCAACAGCCAACGCTTCACGTATCTCTTTAACACCAGAGGTGACAGCGCTAATTTGATGAAAGGTTGCGTCAGCATAGTGGGCAATCAATTTTGCAAGTGTGGTTTTGCCGACTCCTGGTGGCCCCCAAAAAATCATTGAATGCAGATTGCCTTGCTCGATCGCCTTTCGCAGCGGCTTGTCATGGCCAATTAAGTGGCTCTGCCCAACGTATTCATCAAGTGTTGCCGGTCGCATCCGAGCAGCCAGTGGCTGATATACTGCACTCGTCGAACCAAAGAGGGATTTAGATTCGGTCATCAATAATCTCTACACCGCTAGGCGCAACAAATTCAAAGAGATAAGGATCTACAGACGCCAAGGATTCTACAGAAGAAAACTGTGTTGTGGTGACTTGGCCAAGATAGTCTTCAATGATCATGTCAGTGATAACGCCGTCATTGAATTTGATAACCAATAACTTGAATTGAGCAGCTTCGACTATAGGCGTTAGCTGATATGTCACTTGCGTATCAAGCGTGTCAATGTCTACCTGATAGGTACTCTCGATCGCCTCAACATCACCTGCAAAAATGGCCGCGGGTAACGCGTTCATTCCCTCTGACATGTCTCTTATTGTTACTTGCTCAAAATCGGCATCGTAGAGCCATAGCGTGGCGCCATTGGTAACAACTATCTGTTCTGAGGGGTTAAGCTGGTTCCAATGCAATTTATTGGGCTGTGCGATCGTCATTGATCCGCTCGCATCACTAATCGACTTACCGGTCGCATCAACAATAGACTGATTAAATTGAGCATTAAACTGCCCATAGGGGGCGAGCGACACAGATAACAACTGTGCGTTGCTTGCCTTTAGTGGGGCCACCGCTTCAACCGACGACTCTACGTACGCAGTTTCTTCTGCTACGGCGACAAGTGCCCCTTCTTGCATTGGCGCAACCATACACATTGTGCTGATTGCCACTATCGATAGCTCTAACATGGCCTCTCCTATTCAGCTGGCTTTGGTGCCAGTACTTCTCGCTGCCCCGAACCCGTTGGGCTTGAAACCACGCCGGCCTGTTCCATAGATTCAATCAAACGTGCAGCGCGGTTGTAGCCTATTCGCAGTTGACGCTGTACAGACGAAATAGACGCCTTACGTGAGCGCAATACAAAATCTACCGCCTCATCGTAGAGCTTATCAGTCTCTTCAGCAGAGCCAGATCCTTCACTACCCTCGGTGTCATAGCCCGGAACAGCAATTGACGTGTTCTCTTCTACGACATCATCGATGTAGTTGGGTTCCCCTCTTTGCTTCCATTGATCGACCACTGCATGTACTTCGTGGTCATCTATGAAGGCACCGTGTACACGCACCGGCAGACTAGTACCGGCCGGCAAAAACAGCATATCACCATGACCTAATAACTGTTCGGCGCCGCCTTGATCAAGAATAGTACGCGAGTCAATTTTTGAGCTTACCTGAAACGCCATTCGTGTGGGTACGTTCGCCTTGATTAAGCCGGTAATTACGTCAACCGATGGGCGCTGGGTCGCTAGCACCAAATGAATACCAGCTGCACGCGCCTTTTGGGCAATACGAGCGATCAACTGCTCTACCTTCTTGCCAACGATCATCATCATGTCGGCAAATTCGTCGATAACCACAACGATAGACGGTAACGGCTCTAGCTCTGGGGCGGTTTGAGCTTCAGAAAAATCTGTCTCGGGATTGTATAAAGGGTCTGTCAGTGGCGCGCCGGAATCGGCGGCTTCTTTAACCTTTCTGTTAAAGCCTGCTAAATTTCGAACACCCATCGCCGCCATCAATTTATAGCGGCGCTCCATCTCGCCAACGCACCAACGAAGACCATTCGCGGCATCGTTCATATCTGTAATAACTGGTGTTAGCAGATGAGGAATACCTTCGTAGACAGATAGTTCAAGCATCTTAGGGTCAACCAGAATAAAGCGAACCTCTTCTGGGGTTGCTTTAAACAGGATACTCGCCAGTAGCACGTTTACACCAACAGACTTACCTGCACCGGTGGTACCTGCTACTAGTAAATGAGGCATCTTTGCGATATCAGCCATAACTGGTTGGCCGGCAATGTCATGCCCTAACGCTATGGTTAAGGGCGACTTTTGCTCGTCAAAAGCCGTTGACTCGAGCACTTCACGCACCCTAACCATCTGACGATCTTCATTGGGCAATTCGATACCCATCACCGATTTGCCGGGAATCACTTCAACGACACGTACACTCTGAACCGACATAGAGCGCGCCAAGTCTTTTGCGAGATTAGTAATCTTTGCTGCTTTCACACCCGGTGCAGGCTGAATCTCGAAGCGTGTTACAACGGGCCCTGGCTGCACTGACACCACCTCGGCCACCACACCAAATTCTTTAAGCTTAATTTCTAGCAATCGCGACATCGCCTCTAATGACTCTTGCGAGAATCCACGATCGCTCTTGTCTTCGGCCGCTTCAAGTACATCCATAGCCGGCAACGGTGTGTCGGCAGGTGCGGCCTTGAACAGGCTGGTTTGCTTGGCTGCTACCGCCTTTTTCGATGGCTCGGCCTTTGCTGTCTTTTCTGGAACCTTAATCTGCACCTTAGTAGTGCGCGCTTGATCAAACGCTTTCTGTTCGTCGCGTGCAATGGTTCTAGCTTGTGTTCGAGAAGCTGCTTCGGCTTTTTCTTTGCTCTTTAGCTTACGCTTTTCGATACGCGACTGAAGCCACTCTATAGCGCGTAGAGTGCGATCACCGATAGCGTCTATAACCGCTAACCATGAAATGCCAGTAAACATGGTTAGACCAACTAAAAAACCCGAAAAGACAATCAGTGAAGCACCCACAGGATTGAAAGCCGATAACAGAGCTTCAGAAAACAATGCGCCGATAACGCCCCCATGTAACATTGGCATACTTGTATTGAGGTGAGACAGATGCAATGCCGATACAGCACTGCCAAACAGTGTTACTACAATGAAGCCACCGCCGATGATCCAACGGTTGGTTGCTTGCGCCGTCTCGTCTGGTGATTGGCGCAAGGTTCGCCAGGCCTTTGCCGCTACAATCATAGGTAGCAAAAACGACATAAACCCTATGGCCGAGAAAAACGCATCGGCAAGCCAGGCACCTACTTTACCACCTAGGTTGCTAACTTGGTCTGACGACCCGGCATGTGACCACCCCGGATCTTGAGGATTGTACGAAATTAGGATTAGAAACAAAAAGATGCACAGTGCAACTAAGGCGATCAAAGCGCCTTCTGAGAGCACTCGCTGGCCCCTTGATGTAACTGTATTATCGGTCGTTGTATCAGTATTCACGTGCAGGCTTATTATTTAGGTAGCAGTGATACCGACTTTAGAGAGAAATGCGCTGTTTTTCAATCAGTTGCCGTATCGAAATACTAAATGTCACTTAAGCCCACCTTGTATTTTGCGTACAATACCCCCATATACAATCAAACAGTAATCGATTATTGAGAAACGCTACATGGCTCACCATAAGCTCATCATTTTAGGCTCAGGCCCTGCAGGCTACTCTGCGGCCGTCTATGCCGCCCGTGCTAACCTTAATCCAGTTATCATCACTGGTATGCAACAAGGCGGTCAGCTGACCACCACAACCGACGTAGACAACTGGCCCGGCGACGCCGAAGGCGTACAGGGGCCCGAGCTAATGCAGCGTATGCAGGCCCATGCTGAGCGTTTCGATACCGAGATTATTTTTGATCACATCGATGATGTTGATGTGACGACTCGCCCTTTTAAGCTAAAGGGCAACATGGGCGAGTACAGCTGCGATGCGCTAATCATCGCAACTGGCGCGTCAGCGAAATACCTAGGTTTAGAGACAGAAGAACAATATAAAGGCCAAGGCGTATCGGCCTGCGCAACCTGTGACGGCTTTTTCTATCGTGGCAAAGAAGTCGCTGTTATCGGCGGCGGCAACACCGCTGTTGAAGAAGCACTTTATCTATCGAATCTTGCGTCAAAGGTATACTTGGTGCACCGCCGTGACAGCCTGCGCAGCGAGAAAATTCTACAAGATAAGCTATTTGATAAAGCAGAAAACGGTAACATCGAGCTAGTCTGGAATCACCAGCTTACCGAAGTACTAGGCGATGAATCGGGTGTGACCGGTATACAGGTCACTTCAACGCAAGATACCACCGCCAAAAACATCGATGTTGCCGGCGTGTTTATCGCGATTGGTCATCAACCAAATACAGGTATTTTTGAAGGCCAACTAGACATGAAAGACGGTTACATAAAGATTCGCTCTGGAACTGAGGGTGGCGCAACAGAAACAAGTGTTGCTGGCGTATTTGCCGCAGGCGATGTGGCCGATCATGTATATAGACAAGCCATTACCTCAGCTGGTGCTGGCTGCATGGCCGCTTTAGACGCCGAAAAGTACCTAGACAACCTATGATCGATTGGCTCGACGAGCGCGAAGTGCGGTTTCCGCCATTAGATAAGGCGCTCGTCGAGCCAGACGGCTTATTAGCAGCAGGTGGTAACCTATCACCAGACACACTTATTCAGGCGTACCGTAAAGGCATCTTTCCGTGGTTTAACGACGACGATCCGATTTTGTGGTGGTCGCCTTCTCAGCGAGCGTTAATTGCCTTAAATGACTTTCATGTTTCTCGTTCTTTGAAACGCTCAAGAAAAAAACTCGCCCCTACTATCTTTTTCGACACCAATTTTGAGACTGTGATTGAAAATTGCGGATCTAATCGCCCTGAGGGCACCTGGATCACACCCGAGATGCGACGTGCCTATATCGAGATGCACGAGCGCGGGTTTGCGCATAGCTGTGAAGTTGTTATAGACAACAAGCTTTGCGCTGCAATATACGGCATAGCCATGCACCCTTTCTTTTTTGGCGAGTCGATGTACACCACTGTTACCGATGGCTCAAAGATTGCAATGTGGGCATTAGTCGAAAGACTTCAATCTAAAGGCTATAGTTATATTGATTGCCAGATGAGCTCAACCCATTTAAAAAGCCTTGGCGCCAAAGAGTTGCCAAGAGCGAAATTTGAGCATCTATTGAAGCAGATTTGCATCACTACTGACATTGGACGTTGGAATGAGTGTTAAGCCAATCAAGTTGTTTGCGACACAGCCACACGACTGCTCATACTTAGAGGGGCACCGTGCTACAACGCTTTTTGTTGACCCTGACGAAGAAATTACGGTCGAACTGTACACACGCTTGTCAGATCTAGGGTTTAGGCGTTCAGGCGCACACCTTTACAAACCTCACTGCGGCGAGTGCGACAAATGTATTCCGGCAAGAGTAAGCTGCAAGCACTATCGTTTGTCGCGGTCAGATAAGAGAGTTCTTCGTCGCAATAAAGACCTTAGCGTTCGCTGGCTTGATTCTATCGAAACCAACGAGTGCTATGCGCTCTTCGAAAAATATATCAATCAGCGTCACGCTGACGGCGATATGTACCCCCCCTCTTGGGAGCAATACACTGATTTCTTGGGCGCACATTGCCCTCTAACACGATACATGGCAGCGTTCGATGGTGACCAGCTTGTTATGGTGGCAGTACATGATGAACTGCCCGATGGGCAGTCTGCCGTTTATACCTTTTTCGCGCCCGAGCTAGACGACCGTAGTCTAGGTAAATTCGCGATTCTACGCCTGATTAATGAGGTTCAACGGGCAAATGCCGAGTATTTGTATCTCGGCTATTGGATAGAAGGCTGTCGCAAAATGGCTTACAAGCAAGCCTATCAGCCAATGGAAATATTACAAAATAACGAATGGCAGCAAATAATCGTTAAAGATAACTTTGCAGCGAGCACAAATTAAGGCAAAATTGCGCGCATCATTATTGCTTAGATTAAGGTAACCGTTATATGTCAAAAGAAGACCACATCGAAATGGAAGGCGAGGTAATCGATACCCTTCCCAACACCATGTTCCGAGTAAAGCTCGAAAATGGCCACGTGGTTACAGCACATATCTCAGGCAAAATGCGTAAGAACTATATCCGTATTCTGACTGGCGATAAGGTTAAGGTAGAACTAACTCCATACGACCTATCTAAAGGCCGTATTACCTACCGAGCGCGCTAAGCAACGTAGTCATCATTTCTCGCGCAAGCTATTACTTGGCCAGAAGATGATAGATATAAAAAAAGCGACTAATTCAGTCGCTTTTTTTCGTTTTATTGGGGCCGGCCATACTTACGGTTAGTCAGGCTCATACTCAAGGGCCAACTCGCCATCATTCACCCTAACCTGCACACGACCGCCCTTCTTAGACAGCTCACCAAATAGGATCTGTTCGGCTAGCGGCTTCTTCAGCATGTCTTGAATTAGACGACTCATTGGGCGAGCACCCATTTTCTCGTCGTAACCCTCTTTCGCAAGCCAGGCTCTAGCATCATCGTCAACATGAAGCACAACGCTCTTATCATCTAGCTGCGTTTGCAGCTCTACTAAGAACTTATCAACCACCGTATTGATAACATCAAATTTGAGTGGCGAGAACTGTACGACAGCATCTAAACGGTTTCTAAACTCAGGTGTAAATAGCCGCTTTAGCGCCTCTGAGCCGTCGGTTGCGTGATCTTGCTCGGTAAAACCGATCGAGCGCCGTGACATCTCTTCAGCACCAGCATTAGTAGTCATAATTAGTATGACGTTTCTAAAATCGGTAGATCTGCCGTTGTTGTCGGTTAGGGTGCCGTGATCCATAACCTGTAATAATAGGTTGAATACTTCGGGATGGGCTTTTTCAATTTCATCAAGCAAAACAATGCTGTAGGGGCTTTTGTTAACAGCTTCGGTTAACAAGCCACCTTGATCAAATCCAACATAGCCAGGGGGCGCGCCAATCAATCTTGATACCGTATGGCGCTCCATGTATTCAGACATGTCAAAGCGAATCAGCTCAACACCCATCGCCCTTGCAAGCTGGCGTGTTACCTCCGTTTTACCAACGCCCGTTGGGCCGGCGAACAAGAAGGAGCCAATTGGTCGCTCATTGCTACCCAGACCAGCTCTAGAAAGCTTTATCGTACTAGCCAGCGTATCAATAGCTTCATCTTGACCGAATACAACCATCTTAAGATTGTCTTCAAGCTTAGCCAACAGCTCTTTATCGCTTGACGATACATTCTTAGTGGGGATACGTGCAATCTTGGCCACAACCGCCTCTATATCTGGCACGCCAATTGTCTTTTTACGCTTACTTTCGGGCTGTAAACGCTGATATGCGCCTGCTTCGTCAATCACGTCGATCGCCTTATCTGGCATAAATCGCTCGGTGATGTGGCGACTTGCTAATTCTGCAGCAGATCGCAATGCAGAGTCGGTGTAACGTAAGCCATGATGCTCTTCAAATTTAGACTTCAGCCCTTTCATAATCTGATAGGTTTCGTCGACCGTTGGCTCGACCACGTCTACTTTTTGGAATCGTCGCGATAACGCGCGATCTTTCTCGAAAATACCTCGGTATTCTTGGAACGTGGTTGAACCAATGCAGCGCAACTGCCCACTCGTTAAGAGTGGCTTTAAGAGATTACTTGCATCCATTACGCCACCACTGGCAGCACCTGCGCCAATAATGGTATGTATTTCGTCGATAAATAGAATTGCGTGAGGGCGGCGTTTCAGCTCGCCAAGTAGCGCTTTGAAGCGCTTTTCAAAATCGCCACGGTATTTAGTACCGGCCAACAAAGCACCTAAATCTAGCGAATAGACAACGGCATCAGCCAGCGCCTGAGGAACTTGTTCGTCAACGATCAGACGCGCCAAGCCTTCGGCAATAGCCGTTTTACCAACACCAGACTCACCAACCAATAAAGGATTGTTTTTACGGCGTCGAATTAGAATCTGCCCTACTCGCTCGACTTCTGCCTTGCGCCCAATTAAAGGGTCTATGCGACCTGACTTTGCTTCTTCGTTTAGGTTTGTCGCATAGGCTTCTAGGCTATTCTTGCTATCACCTGCCATAGACGGCGATTCTTCGTCTACAGGCTCGTCTATAGGGCCCTCATTGTTATCTAGCTTAGATATGCCATGGGTAATGTAATTGACGACATCAATACGCGCGATCTGCTGTTGCTTTAAGTAATACACCGACTGGCTCTCTTGTTCAGAGAAGATGGCTACCAGTACGTTTGCCCCTGACACCTCTTTCTTACCGCTCGATTGAACATGAAATACAGCACGCTGCAGTACACGCTGGAAGCCAAGCGTCGGTTGGGTTTCACGCTCTTGGTCGTCGGCAGGCAAAAGCGGCGTTGTCGAGTCGACAAACTCGACCAATTCTTGGCGAAGCCTAGAAATGTCGGCACCGCAGGCACGTAATACCTGAACTGCCGACTCATTGTCTAACAGGGCGAGCAAGAGGTGCTCGACCGTCATAAATTCGTGGCGCTTAATACGTGCGCTCTTAAAGGCATTATTAAGTGTGATTTCGAGATCTTTGCTTAGCATAGCGTCTCCACAGCAGTTTAATGTATGAGGTAATTCAGTTTAGGCTTCGTCGTCTTCAACGGGCTCTATATCGCAAAGCAGCGGGTGCTCATTAGCCTGTGAGAACTGGTTTACCTGCTCAGCTTTGGTTTCAGCGATATCTCGTGAGAACACGCCGCAAACCCCTTTACCTTCATTATGGACGCTGAGCATGATTTTGGTAGCTGCCTCGCGCGATAAGTTGAAAAAATACTCTAATACCTCAACGACAAACTCCATCGGGGTGTAATCATCATTCAACATCACAACCTGGTACATCGAAGGCCGCGCCAGCTCTGGCTCAGCCTCGGCCGTCGCTACGCCAACACCGTAGTCATACTCTTGTTCTGAATCATGTTCGCTCATGAATAATCCATTTTTGTTACTGCACAGGGTCAATGGGTTTTGATTATACGGTGCAAATCAATATAGAGGTCCATTTTTCGAAGAATATAGTGTAAATAGTTGACACTTGTGCCCTGATATGGTTTAACTCGACCTACGAAGGTAACTTTTGCATATATCACTAGCCAAGCATTCAGTGTCAATGCATCCACAACACACAAATAAGAAAATTGTTGGGACGTACATATCATGGCTACAGGAACTGTTAAGTGGTTTAACAACGCGAAGGGATACGGGTTTATTCTTCCGGATGATGGTGGCGAAGACTTATTCGCTCACTATTCGGCGATCACCATGGACGGTTATAAAACATTAAAGGCAGGCCAAAAGGTTCAGTTTGAAATAACACCTGGTGCTAAAGGCCAACACGCTATCAACATCGCTGTAGCAGTTGCTGCAGAAGCCTAGTGTTTTTTTAAAACCGCAACTACTCAGTTACAAGCATGGATAAGGGCTCTAATGAGCCCTTTTCGCGTTTAATACGAAAAAGTAGTAAAATATATTCTCATCGATTATCTACGAGCACCTTCAGGCATTGGCCAAGCTAATACTTCTCAACAAACCCTTTCAAGTAATGCCACAGTTCACAGATGAACAAGGCCGTACTACGTTAGCAAACTACGTAACAACTAAAGGTGTCTACGCAGCAGGTCGACTAGATTATGACTCTGAAGGCCTTATGCTGTTAACAGACAATGGACAGCTTCAACACCAGATCGCCAATCCCAAGAAAAAAATGACAAAACGCTATTGGGTGCAGGTTGAGGGCGATGTTGATGATGTTCGCTTGAACGAACTTCGTAAAGGAATAGTTCTTAAAGATGGGCCCTGCAGACCCGCAAAGGTTGAGATCATTCAAGAGCCTAAAAACCTCTGGCCAAGAACTCCACCTATTCGTGAGAGAGCATCAATTCCTACCACATGGCTGTCTATATCGATATCCGAAGGTCGTAATCGCCAAGTACGCCGCATGACAGCGGCAATTGGCTATCCAACGCTTCGGCTAATTCGATATAGCATTGGTGATTGGGCACTAGAATCGTTAGCGCCAGGCGATACCAAGCTGCTAGAAGTAAACATGCCCGCGCCCCGCAAGCCTGTTCATCGACGACGGCCTAATCAACGCTCTTCTGGCGGTACCAAGCGTCGGTAGCGGCTCGGTCAGTCTCAGACTGCTTTACCCACTGCGACGAATCAGCATCACTTTCTTGCTTCCAGAAAGGGGCGCGAGTTTTAAGCGTATCGATTAAGAATTGGCACGCTTCGAAGGCAGACTGACGATGACGACTACCAACCTCGATGAACACAATCAAATCGTTAACGTTCATGGCTCCAATTCGGTGCTTTAAGACAACCCTAGTTAACGCCCAGCGATCGCAGGCTTCGTCTACTAAATCATTTAGCACGTTATCAGTCATCGGCCGGTATGCACTTAGCGTTAGCCTGTTGTTGTCGCCGCTACTAAACTCACGTACGTAGCCACTAAACGTAACTACAGCGCCCTCTTCGTTAGCTCGGTTAACATCAGTAGTTGAGCAGAGCTCTGACTCGCTAATTAGTACAGAACGATACAAGGCTAGCCTCCAGTAATAGGCGGCATAAGCGCCAGCTCGCCGCCGATTACAATCGGGGTATCAAAGTCAACGCGGTGATGATTGAATGCAACTAACTGAATTTCGCTCGCCAGTAGACCACTCTCAATATCACATTCTTCGGCAACTAATTGGATTACATCAGACACTGAAGCGCCTTTTTCAACCTTCAAAGAGAATTCTGACTTACCAACAAGGTCTACAAGACTAGCCAGCACCATCACTTTTAATTCAATCACTGTCTTAATCGCCCCTTACAAACAACCCGCTCTTTCCGCCTTCTTTACGATCTAATTGCACACTGTCTATCTGCATTGATTTATCGACCGCCTTGCACATATCGTAGATTGTAAGCGCAGCCGTCGAAACAGCTGCTAACGCTTCCATCTCGATACCGGTCTTCGCATCTGTTTTCGCAATTACCTTTATCAATAGCTGAGTATCGCTGCGTCGTTCGAAATCTACCGAGACTTTGGTTAGCGGTACAGGGTGGCACAGAGGTATCAGCGCAGAGGTTTGCTTAGCCCCCTGAATGCCTGCGATTCGTGCTACGCCAAGTACATCTCCTTTTTTATGACCCATGTTCATGATCATCTCGAGCGTATTAGGCTGCATTGTGACGAT
Organism: uncultured Pseudomonadales bacterium; assembly: GCA_947503335.1. Taxonomy (GTDB): domain Bacteria; phylum Pseudomonadota; class Gammaproteobacteria; order Pseudomonadales; family CANNCY01; genus CANNCY01. Next base: position 819,620 of record CANNCY010000001.1, read on the forward strand.
GCCCGAAGCATGTGCAATTCGATGCGTTACCTGCTTATCTGAGATATCGACCATATGGGCGTTTCCTTGCCCGTCAAAATGTGTAAATTCGCTCATAAGACCTGCATAATTTGCTGTGTTTAGCCTAGTTTTAACAACCAGAGACTGTTGGCCAGTATGCTAACATAGTGCGGTTTTTATCGCTCATCAATCGTTTAGGAGCCCGTAGTGAAAGTTATTGTTGGTATGTCAGGCGGCGTAGATTCGTCAGTAACAGCGCTGCTACTCAAAGAGCAAGGCCACGATGTAGAAGGCTTGTTCATGAAGAACTGGGACGAAGACGACGGTACCGAGTACTGTACAGCCAAAGAAGATCTCGCCGACGCTCAAGCTGTTGCTGATAAAATCGGTATTAAGCTGCATAGCGTTAACTTCGCTGCCGAGTATTGGGACAATGTATTTGAGCACTTTTTAGCTGAATACAAGGCTGGCCGTACCCCCAATCCCGACATTCTTTGCAATCGTGAGATCAAATTTAAAGTATTCATCGAGTATGCCAATCGATTAGGTGCTGATGCCATCGCTACCGGGCACTATGCCCGCACAGCCAATCAAAACGGTCGTACCGAACTATTGAAAGGTCTAGACAACAACAAAGACCAAACATACTTCTTAGCTGCAGTAGGTGAAGCTGAGTTTGCAAAGACGTTGTTCCCGATTGGCGAGCTAGATAAGTCTGTCGTGCGTGACATCGCTAATAGAATGGGGCTAAAAACCCATGACAAGAAAGATTCTACAGGCATCTGCTTTATTGGTGAGCGCCGCTTTAAAGACTTCTTAAGCACCTACCTGCCTGCACAACCTGGCGAAATCATCACCCCTACTGGCCAGGCTATTGGTACCCACTCGGGCTTGATGTATCACACGATAGGCCAACGCCAAGGGCTAGGTATTGGGGGTGTTAAAGGTGCTCCCGATGCGCCTTGGTATGTTGTGAAAAAACGACTAGATACAAACCAATTAATCGTTGATCAGGGTAAAAACTCGCCCTATCTATTCTCTGATCGATGCTGGCTGAGTGAAACAAATCTCATCAATAGTGATTTGATTCCTGAAGAAGGCCTTAACTGCTTTATTAAAGTTAGATATCGCCAACCCGATCAGGCTTGCACGCTGTTTAATGACGGTGGTTGCATTAGAGTCGAGTTTGAGCAGCCTCAACGGGCGGTAACACTAGGTCAATTTGGTGTACTATACGAGCAAGACCGCTGCATGGGTGGTGGAGTAATAAGTAAAACTGAAGGAGCTGCCGATTCTTTATGATGGATCGCGATAAACTACTAGCACTTGCAGGCGTTGTTCAGGCCGTGGCCCTAGTTGACGAACTAGGTCATAAGGGTCGATGTGATTCTGATGCCTTTGACGCGTCTATCCACTCGTTATTTACGTTCGATGCAAACACGATCGATGATGTGTATGGCGGCACTAATCATTTGCATTTTGGTATCAGTAAAGCCATTGAAGTTTTAGAAAATTCTAGCGGCTCAGTGATTGCTCAATACGCCCTTGGCATCATTCAGATTCACAAGATGCTGTCAGCAGATAGCGCGCGTTATTCACGAGTAGCCGAAGGTTTGCGACTTGCAGCACAGCAGGCCAGCCACTTTTCTGAGACTCATGAAAACGTTTTAAGCAACGTTAACGCGCTGTATGCCAAAGAGGTAAGCTCATTAAGCTTTCGCATTCAAGTAAGGGGCGAGCCCGAACAGCTTCAGCGGGATATTATTGCGTACAAAATAAGATCATTACTACTTGCCGGTATACGTTCGGCGCACCTTTGGCGCCAAAAAGGTGGTTCTCGACTTGATCTGGTTTTTCGTCGCAAGAAAATAATCGACGGCCTAAAGCGCTTGCGTCGGGGATAAAAATACGAGCATAAAAAAAGAGCCTAACATAGGCTCTTTTTTATTGGCGATTCGATAAAGCAGTTTTGAGCCAGCTACTTCTTGTTGCCCATTGTTACTGCAACCTCGGTAATATACCTAACCAAATCATCACGATCATCGATATGTTCGTCAAAAAACTTAGAGTGGTATAACTCAATTGCGCCCTGCGCCAACGCCCAAGCTGTCAATATGTGATATTCAGGCTTAACGTCGCGTAGCTTTCCTGCCGCGATTTGCTCAGTTGTCCAAGCGATTAAAGCTCTTTGGTTTGAGCGACGAATCTTATGCAGCTCATCAATTGACTCAGGAGCCTGATTAAGCACCGTAAGCTTCTCTTCTAATCGCTGAAATAGTAAATCCTTATCAGGATTACTCATGCGCCCTTCAAAATAAATACGCGCTGCCGCTGCGGGTTCGCCACCAGCAGACTGAGCAACACCCTGCTGTAGCTTTGCTGTTAACTCTGATTCATAGCCAATCAGCAACGCTGCATATATCTCAGTCTTAGAGCTGAAGTGCTTATAAACGGTGCCTTTGCCAATTCCGGCTCTGTCTGCAATCATTTCTACGGTAACGCGTTCTTCAGGCATCTCTAACAGTAGCTCAAGCGCGCAATCTAGAATGCGTTGCTCTCGCTCAAGGAATTTTGCTTTTTTCGGCGAAATTGTCATGGTCTATCGATCGTAATAAAAATGTGACTAGCTAGTTCTAAAATACCTGAAACAACTAACCTGTTGCAAAGAATAGTTGACCTGTTGGTAAGGTTACCAACTAGCTCTTAGGCTTAATACTTCTGTTACTTGGCGTCGCTTTCTCAGGGCTCTCTGGCCAATAGTGCTTAGGATACTGGGAGCGCATATCGGCCCGTACAGCGTTATAGCTACCGCTCCAGAATCCAGGCAAATCGGATGTTAGCTGAATCGGCCTTTTAGCGGGACTTACGAATTGAAACTGAATGGGCTCGCCCGCTATTTGGGGATGCTGTGTCACACCAAACAGTTGTTGAATGATTGCCGTTACCCTTATGAAATCATCACCATAGTCAACCGGTACTTGTGTGCCTGTCGGTAACGTCCAGAGGTCGGGTACTAAACTGATCAATTGCTGCGACTCTGAGTAATCTAACCAGCTAGATAGCAGCGCTTTCCCTAAGTTTTTCTCATTAAATGGCTTGTTCACGAAAAAGCTTTCGAACCAAGGCTCCACCCAATGGTCTTGCGTCATCATCTCATCTATAGCGACAGTCGGTTGCCCCTTATAGGCCAGATACCTATTTAGCCGATTCATCGCCCGCCTGAACGGGCCTGCAGTATCAGGTCGCCACATTCTAAGAAACTGTTTAAAGGCTTCGTATGCTTGCTGATGATTAGATGCAGTCTCTGACAATCGACTGATGCGCCCCCATGCTACGTTCTCGCGTCTAATGAAGCGGCCCGACTTAGGGTTGTAGGTATCTTCGCAAGATACCATCGATAGTAGCGATGCAAGACTATCTTCGTAAGGCTCTTTGCCTACCTTGATATAAGCACCTACTTGAACCGGCTCTTGATAGCCTTTTTGGGCTAAAACAAGTAAAGGCTGCTTTGTATCAACCCCTTCAACCTCGTAGATAGCTGAATGTGTAACCAGTCGCCCAGCTTCGTTAAGGTAACCAATACGGTCAACCCACAGCTCTTCTATAGATACCTGCATTAGCTCGATGTCGTTTGGGTCAATTTGTTGAAATCTAGCTTGCAGTCTTGAACGGTGCCGCTTAAAGGTGGCTGAAAGCGACTCGAAGTCGATTCGAGTAAGGCTAGTCTCTCGCCACTCTAATTGACGCGACTCGGTGAGATTTAGATAGGTTATGGCATTTAGCCAAAAGTTGATCTGGCTATCAGGCACCAAAAACAGCGTCATCGCATAACGCAGACTAAGACCCAGTGACGCTAACGCTTGTAGCGTTGCATTTGGTAACAGCTCTATCAACCAATCGTCTATGCGTTTCTGGGCCTTCTCAATAGCAGTACTTGAAGGGTAGCTAGCTAAACGAAGGTCTAAAAGAGTAGTCTCAGCAATGAGGGCTTCGACGATAGGGTCTTCAAGTGCAGACCTAGATATTTCAGGGATCGCAGATACAGGCCGTTGCATGTTCTGCTCTTTACCCCAAAGCCGTATGACCCTTCCAGGCTTTGTTCTCCCGACACGGCCTGCTCGCTGAATCGCGCTGTGTTGTGACGATACAGCTGTATCGAGCGCATGGGTATCGCTGTCGGGCTGATAACTGGTAAACCTGGTAACCCCTGTATCGATAACAGTATCTAGATCGGCAATCGTGATAGAACTCTCTGCTACATTCGTTGCTACAACCACTCGCCCTTTTGGCCCGTGTAGCGCGTCATACACTTGCTTATCGCTACAATTAGCGTGTAACGGATAAACGTTAGAACTGCTACCACCCAAGGCCGTGACAATACGATTTACTTCTCCTAGCCCTGGCACGAATATCAAGCACGTCTTAAGCTCGCTACGTTTCCCGACAACCAAATCTATAGCACGATCGTAGCGCGCCTTAAAACCAAGCCCAGTCGAGACATGCTCAATATCGATGGCGTAGCTAGTTGCCATATCTATTTCGATGACACTTAGATCTAGCGCATCTGCTAATGCAGTGGCCTCGACACTAGCGCTCATGACGACCAACGAGAAAGACATACTGCGTTGATGAGAATCTGCCAACGCAAAAGCGAGATCCATTGCTATCGAACGCTCGTGAAACTCGTCAAATAGAATTACTGACTGCTCTGCAATTTGCTTAGCCTGAAGCAGTCGAACCATCACACCGGCGGTGGCGAATACAATACGATTCTCTTTATGGGTGCTTGTATAAGTGCCTGTTATCACGCCAACGTAGTTAGCGCCAAGTTGTTCTCGAAGGTAATTCGCTGCCGTAGTCGCGGCTAATCGTTTCGAGAGAACAACATAAACCGTTGCCTCTCGACGCTCGCTATACCACCAAGGCAGGCCAACAGTTTTACCGGTACCCGTTGGCGCTACCAGTAGATAACGGCAGGAGGCCTGCAGTATGGGTTGCAGGGCTGTTTCATAAGAAACCAAGGCCAACCCAGAAGAACTAAATGGCTGCTTCGACATATATCAAAAGGTGCTATTAAGAAAATCATTTAGACAAAGAAAAAATATTTTTAAAAATATATGATTTTTTTCTGGCGAAAAAAAGAATCTGGGTAATACTAAAAATAACTGCTGGCGAACACTCCCCCCAATCGTTAGCCAGCGGCCAGAACTATCTTATAGTTTGCTTTAAGGATATTTCCTTAATGTTTCACTCCTAATGGTCTATTAGAGCCCGAGTCCCCAATCTCGGGCTTTTTTTTGCCCGCCTTGTACTCACCTGCTGTCAACCCTCTTAAAGGGACTATGACATGATTGACCAAGCACAGCTACGCTTGCTGAAGGATTCTTTCTAAAGTGTATGGGTTGGGCGGTCGGACTCTAAAGAACCGGCTAGGTATGATTCGATCTTTTTGATAAGCGTATTGTCGTCTTGAGGCAGCTGTATACCAATGCCTGCCTTACGATTGCCCTGAGCTCTCTTTGGGGTGACCCAAACGATCTTACCAGCGACGGGGATTTTGTCGGGCTCGTCCATTAGATTCAATAATAAGAAAACGTCATCGCCAACGTTATAGGCTTTTGACGTGGCAATGAACAGGCCGCCACCTTTGATGAATGGCATATATGCGCTATATAAAAGCGCTTTATCTTTAATGGTAAGAGATAGTATCCCCTTGCCTGCTGGGCCCTGCATCTATTTCTCCTTAATAGATTCACCTGTACGGCGAGCCATAAGATTACTGGACAACACTGCGTTCGTGCAACCCTAGACTATTGATATTGCTATAATTGATCTTTCTGCCAAGCTGAAACCAAGCCACGGCAAGTTGCTCTAGCATCATTGCGGCGCTTAAGTTAGATGGCCCGCTCGCAAGCATTAGCTGCTTAGTAAGCTCTTGATAAAAACGATGCAACAGAAGCTGCTCTAACTCACTTGCCCCGTTAAGACGCTGTCGTAAAGTCTGAATCCACCACCCGACGGTTACGACGATAGCTTCTTTTGCCCAGCCATTAGCAAATCTCACTGGGTCTAGCTGCCCGGCGATCACCTCATTTAGCTCTTGTGCAAAGGTATTGTACTGACCGACATTGCCGTTCTCTAACATCTGCTCGGCTAACAATGGCTGGTTCATACAAGCCTGTAGCGCACCCTCTATCTGCTCGGCTTGGTAGCCCTGCATCGCTAGCCAAGAAACTGATTGTTCTTGTGTCGCTGCCTCTAAATTAATAATTCGACATCTACTACGCACTGTCGGCAGCACCTGTGACACCCTATCACATCCCAATATGAGCGTTGTGTTCGCTCCAGGTTCTTCTAATGTCTTGAGTAACGCATTAACCGAAGCTAAGGTCATACGCTGAACTGGATCGATAATAGCGACGCGAGCCCCACCCTGCTGCGCAGTTTGGTGTAGTTTGTCACTCAACGACCTGATGCTATCGATACCAATCTGCTTGGTTCCTTCAGGTGAAACCTTGTGTAAATCGGGGTGCTCGCCCAACATACAACTCGAGCATTGCCCACAAGCGTCGCCTGTGGTGGCCGTAAGGCATAACGCCCGGCGCGCCAAGCGCTCAATAAAGAATTCTCGGCCTTGGCCTGCGGCACCAACGACAAGCACACCACCACCTAAGCTTAATATATGGTCGATTGACGCATTAGACATTGTCTCTTGCTGCCAAGGTAAACGCCTCACGGAGCCACTCGCTTAACCACCCATTCATCGGCGATATGCTCGAACACGAAACGGTCATGTATACGGGCCGGACCGCCCTGCCAAAACTCAAATCGTGTAGGTTTTACTATGTAACCACCCCACTCACTTGGCCGTGGTACTGTCTCTTCCGACTGAAGCTGTTCAAAGCGAGACAGCAACACCTCTTTATTCTCTACTGTAGAGCTTTGCGTTGCCAAACAAGCTGCCCGCTGACTATCGAGAGGGCGAGAATAGAAATAGCGGTCAGACTCTTCTGCAGACACTTTAGATGCTACACCTTCAATGTGTACTTGGCGTTCTTGACGGTTCCAGGCAAAACTAAGCCCAACACGATCATTCGACTCGATATCTATACCTTTTTGACTCGCGTAAGACGTAAAGAAAACAAAGCCCTGATCGCTAAACTCTTTTAACAATACGATACGGCATCTAGGCTGCCCGTCTGGCGATACCGTTGCCACCTGCATGCAAGTGGCATCGATTTGCCCTTCATCTTGCATAGTCTTGTCAAACCAAGATTTAAACTGATTGAACGGATCTGAATCCAGCTCGTCTCTGCGCAAGCTAGACTGCAAATAGTCGCGCCGCTCGTCGTGTAAAGAGGTCAAAGAACCGCTCCTTCTGAATACGATTTAATCAACTGTGATACTGACATACTTACACCCTCGATACTTTGACTTGCGTCAACGATATCGATTCGGCCATCACTCTGCTCAGCGCGTAGTAAATAAGCATCGCGTATCGCCTCAAAAAAGCTAACTTTTTCTTGTTCAAAGCGATCTAAGTCGGCTCTCTGGCGCGCGCGCTCAAGACCAACATGAACAGGCAAGTCTAATAGTAGCGTATGGTCAGGCAGCCGGTCTGTCTGCGTCAGTCGCTCGATCGATGAAATTGTCTCGAATGCTAGTTTTCGGCCACCGCACTGATACGCAAAAGTAGCATCACTATAACGGTCACTGATAACCCACAGCCCCTTCTCAAGCGCAGGTTCAATCACTTCGACCAAGTGCTGGCGGCGTGCGGCCAAGATAGTCATTAATTCGGCGTATGGGTCAATTTGTACATCCCTTACAGCTAATACTGCCTCTCGCAGGTCTTCAGCGAATGCGCAACCGCCCGGTTCACGGGTTGTAATGTATTCAATGCCTAAGTCGTTTAGTGTTGATTCAATGGCTGCAAGCGCAGTCGACTTACCTGCCCCCTCGGTGCCTTCTAACGTAATAAACATTGAAATATTCCTACGGTTTTGAAGAGCGATAATCTTTGCGCCGATTTTGACGCTGATAATTGTTTACCGCCTTATTGTGTTCTTCAAGTGTCGCCGAGAAGTAATGGCTTCCATCACCTTTAGCGACAAAATAATAGAGTTCTGTAGTAGCAGGCTGCATAGCTGCGATTAGAGCATCTCTACTAACGCTAGCGATCGGGCCTGGCGGCAGACCATGTATTCGATACGTATTGTACGGCGTTTTAGTGCGCAGATCTTTACGTGTTATATTGCCGTTAAAATCTGGCAGCAAGCCGTAGATCACAGTTGGATCAGTTTGAAGTCGCATCCCTTTCTCAAGACGATTGTGAAAGACACTTGAAATAACCGCACGTTCACTTGCGACGCCTGTTTCTTTTTCGATTACCGAAGCAAGGGTAACAAGCTCATTTTTAGTCGCTAAATGCTTGTTACTGTATAGCCTCCATACGCTATCAATCTCGGCCACAGCCTTACGATGTGCTCGCTCTATAAGTTTTGATGCTCTTGTTCCACGCGTATAGTAATACGTTTCAGGATATAGCCACCCCTCTAAAGTTGCTGCTTCGAATCGATCAATACTCCATGCCGTTGGATCTTGCTCTAGGTCGAATTGCACATGGTCTAGGTCATTTAAACGACTAGCTATTTGAAAGAGGTTGTCGCCTTCGACAATGGTAAAACTATACTGAATGACGTTAGAAGAGTTAAAAAGCTCCCAAAGCTCGTCTAAAGGCATCTGCGGTTGAACCAAAAACTCGCCCGCTTTAAACGCTGTTGTTCCCTTTAACTTTAAATAGACCTCTACCTTGTACGCATCGCTTATTATCTTTCTATCTTCTAGATCATTTAACAGCGAGGTAAACCTTGTGCCGGGCTTAATTAGTATCTCTTGTGTGTCAGCATTTAATGTAGGGGTAGCGCCGTAAGTATTAAAAAACCTAGCAAGGCCTGCACCCACAACGGTAACTAAAAGCACCGTTACCATCAGTATAAAAATAGTCAATTTACGCATAAAGGTCAGCTTATCACTCGACGGGCATTACGCTCAATCTGTTGTAGCTGATTTGTGATTTCATGCTTCTGTAATTTGATTGAATCAATACGCGAAACGCTTCGAACGCCGTTGAGCGCATTTGTCATAAACGCCCCAACTAGCTCATTAGTATCGTCTCTTAATAGTTTTAAAGGTACGTCTACGATATCAGCTCCAATACCCAGTAGCTGTACTTGTTCTAACACCCATGCTCGCATCGTTCCACTGATACCGCAGGTGTTTATTCTGGGCGTAATCACCTTATCACCTGCAATAAAAAATACGTTATGGTAAAGACCGTCGACCAGGTTATTGTCGTCATCAACGCACAGCATTTCGTCAAAATCACTTGCTTTATAGCGTGACGCTACTACCTGCTCTAAACGATTAAGTGTTTTTAACCCAAAGGTATACGGCTGCGAAGATAGCCTGAACGACGATGTACATAACGACATATCACGCTGAAACATAGGTTGCTCGTATTGATGTGCAGATACCTGCACATCACAAGCGTCAGTGCCGGCATACCCATCAGCTGCACCCTTACGCGCAACCATTAGTTTTACACGCACAACACCAGACAGGTTCGCCACGGGTGCTAACGCACTCGCAAACATTTCACTGCTAAAACTAAGTCCAAGTACATCGACACCACGCATCAAACGCTCTCGATGATACTCAAGTAACATACAGTGACCATCAATAAACAGCATCGTTTCAAAAAGCCCATCACCGTACGCCTGAGCACGACTAATCAGCGACTCGCCAGCTAGCGGATGACCATTAAGCCAATACATTGTCACAACTTTGAAAAAATCAGTGTGCCGTTTGTTCCGCCAAATCCAAAGCTATTAGACATTGTGTGCGTAATGCTACGTTGCTGAGCCTGATGAGCAACAAGATCGATATCAATCTCAGGTTCTGGATTATCTAAGTTGATGGTCGGTGGAGCTACTTGGTCTTCGATCGCCAACACACTAAATATTGCCTCTACTGCACCAGCGGCACCTAATAAGTGACCGATCATGCTTTTTGTTGACGACATTGCTAACTGCTTGACGCCGTCTTGACCAACCGCACCTGCTACCGCCCGCGCCTCGGCGACATCACCCGCGGGCGTTGATGTACCGTGCGCATTAACGTAGTTAATTTCATTACCGTTAAGCGCTGCATCCTTAAGAGCCGCCTGCATCGATGCCTTAGCACCATCACCATGCTCTGGTGGGGAGGTTATATGATGCGCATCATCACTCATACCAAAGCCACTAAGCTCGGCGTAAATTTTAGCTCCACGCGCCTTGGCGTGTTCGTATTCTTCGATCACAATCGCGCCAGCGCCATCGCTTAAAACGAACCCATCGCGATCAACGTCCCATGGGCGGCTAGCCTGCTGTGGTGAGTCGTTTCTCGTAGACAAAGCGCGTGCTGCGGCGAAGCCACCCAGACCTACTGGTGTGGTAGCCATTTCAGCACCTCCAGCGACCATCACGTCTGCATCACCGTAAGCAATCATACGAGCAGCCATACCAATATTATGGGTACCTGTTGTACAGGCTGTAACGATAGCGATATTCGGGCCTGTAAAGCCATATTTGATTGCCAAGTTGCCTGCAATCATATTAATGATTGCGCCTGGAACGAAGAACGGAGAAATTTTTCTGGGTCCGCGGGCAGTTACCAAGGCTGACGCATCTTCGATACTACCAATACCACCGATACCAGAACCAATAGCGAGACCTACGCGACTGGGGTTATCGATGTCTGCGATCTGAGCATCCTCAATCGCCTGAATACCTGCGGCCATACCATACTGTACGAACGGGTCATTACGCTTTGCTTCTTTTGGAGACATGTATGGCGTAACGTCAAAATCCTTAATTGCACCGCCAAACTGCGTTGAATAAGCGCTTGTGTCAAAGCGATCGATGGGGGCTATTCCACTGCGGCCCGCCAAAACAGCGCTCCATGTTGATGAAACATCGTTTCCTACCGGGGTAATCATCCCCAAACCTGTGACCACTACTCGACGCTTACTCAAAATCGCTCACCTCTATAAAGTTACGTGCATAGTTTACGCAAAATAAAACCGGTACTCTAGATGCAACAAAGCCGCCCAACTCGCGTTAGACGGCTACGTGCAAATATCTAAACAGACATTAACCGGCTTTTAATTAGCCTAGGTTGCTGTTGATATAGTCAATTGCTAGCTGAACAGTAGTGATCTTCTCTGCTTCTTCGTCAGGGATCTCTGTCTCAAACTCTTCTTCTAGAGCCATTACTAGCTCTACGGTGTCTAGCGAATCTGCGCCTAGATCATCAACGAAAGAAGCTTCTGCTTTTACTTCGTCTTCTTTAACGCCTAGCTGCTCTGCAACGATCTTGATTACGCGTTCTTCGATACTGCTCATAGTTTCTAACTCCTAATTAGCACTTATTCGGTGTTCTACTAAATTTTTTTGAACACCTGTTTTAAAAACAAACTGCCAGCCCTTAAAAACGTGACTGACCAGTTCTAATTGGCGGTGATTGTACAACAGCTTACGCGATAGTCCAACCTATTTTGTGGGCATTAGCCCATATACATGCCGCCATTAACCTGAATTGTTTCACCAGTAATATACGCCGCGCCGTCACTAGCTAAGAATGTAACAGTGGCAGCGATCTCATCGGCAGAACCAAGTCGACCCGCCGGAACCTTCGACAGCAATTGTTCTTTATGCTCATCAGCAAGCTCATCTGTCATGTCTGTTTGTATAAACCCTGGCGCGACTGTGTTTACAGTGATGCCGCGCGCACCCACCTCGCAGGCTAGCGATCGAGCGAAACCCGCAGCCGCAGCTTTTGATGCACTGTAATTTGCCTGGCCTGGATTACCCATGCTACCCACAACAGATCCGACGTTGATAATTCGCCCCCATCGCGCCTTAGTCATGCCGCGCAATAAAGGCTTAGTAACACGATATAAAGAGGTAACATTGGTATTTAGAACATCATCCCATTCTTGCTGCTTCATGCGCATTAACAGGTTATCTTTGGTGATGCCTGCATTATTGACTAGAACTAACACGGCACCTTCATTTGCTTGAATATCTGCTAGCGCCTCGCCAACAGACTCGTCGTTATCAACACGCATTACAACACCGCGCCCCTCTAGGCCAGCGTCAGAAAAACGCTGTGTAATCTTATCTGCGCCAGCTTGTGATGTAGCGGTACCCACTACCGTCATACCTGCTTTTGCCAAATGATCAGCGATTGCTGCACCAATTCCGCGTGATGCACCAGTTACTAACGCTACTCTATTTATTTCACTCATTGTTATTCCTATATTTACATCAGCCCTTTGCCTAAGGCCTGTATTACTAATTATTTATATAAAACTTAAGCTGAATAAAAGTCTGGATTAGCCAACCCAATAACTGCAAGACCACGATCAATTCTCTTAACTAGGCCCGCCAAAACGTTACCAGAGCCACATTCATAGGCTTGCTCTACACCATTAGCAGTTAAAGCGCTAACACACTCAACCCAACGCACGGGGCTATAAATTTGCTCAATCATAAGCTCTTTAATTTTATCACCAGACTCGCAGGTACTAGCGGTGACGTTATGAACTATCGCAATCTTCGGATCGTTAAACGTTACAGTCTTCAGGTGTTCTGACAACTGCTCAGCAGCAGGCTTCATTAACTTTGTATGGAAAGGAGCAGAAACCGCAAGCGGCATAGCGCGTTTAGCCCCCGCCTCTTTTAGAGCAACAATGGCTTTATCAATAGCACCCGCATGGCCCGCAATTACAACCTGCCCAGGCGCATTAAAGTTAACTGCCTCAACCGACTCTTCGCCACATTCTAAGTTAGCTATTACGTCTGCAATCGCCTCATCTGACAGGCCAATCACAGCGGCCATAGCACCCTCGCCTTCGGCTACTGCTGCCTGCATATAACGCCCGCGCAACTGAACCGCTTTTACTGCATCTTCAAAAGAGACCACCTCAGACGCTACTAGGGCCGACCACTCTCCCAAGCTATGACCTGCAAGGAGCGTTGGCAACGCTACACCCTGCTGTATCGCAACACGCCAAACCGCAGTACTGGCAGTTAAAAGCAATGGCTGAGTAATCTCGGTTTTTGCAATATCGGCGTCAGAACCGTTCTGACATAAATCCCAAAGGTCGTATCCTAAAACTGAAGAAGCTTGATCAAACGTTGTCTTAACTACGTCGTATTGCTCGGCCAAGTCACTTAACATGCCAATTTTTTGAGACCCCTGACCAGGGAAAAGAAATGCTGATGCCACTATCGGTGTACCTCGTAACGCTATTATTGTTAACTTTGGTCACTTATTTAGAGGCTACTCAAATACAAAAGTTCCTTGCGTTCACCATTGCAGAATAGAACGCAAAATCGTCAGCGGCGCCGTGCGATTTAAAAACAGGCTTATTTAACCCAACGATAACAGCACCATTGTATTTACGGTAATCAAGGCGAGATTCAACCAGCTGCTCAATGGCAACACCTGCCCGCAGCATCTCATGATACGTGAAGTGGCAAACGCCTTCGGCTGACTTAATCAAGAGATTACCCGAGTAGCCATCCGTGACCACCAAGTCACATTCTATATCAAACAGGGCGTTGGGTTCCACAAAACCGACATAGTTGATAGTTGCATCTTCTAGCAGCAATTGATTTGCCTGCTGAATAGTACCCGTACCCTTATGATGTTCGGTTCCCAGATTTAGTAGCCCTACCCTCGGCCTAGCAGTAGCGCGCTGCAGATAGCTTGAACCTGTTTTGGCAAGCTCATGAAGATGCTGCGCCGAAAGCACTAAATTAGCCCCTACATCCATTAATAAGGTATGACTACCTTTTAAATTTGGCACCCATGCGGCAATTGCTGGCCTACGCACGCCCTGAACTCGCCCAATAATTTTACGCGACAATGCCATTAGCACGCCCGTGTTACCACTAGACATCGCTACACCTCGTTCTTTCGCAGCGACAAGAGCTGCATACATCGTAGTGTTAGAGTGATCTAGCTTAGAAATTGGTGGTGCTTCGGGTGAAACAAAGCCTGAAGCAAGCTGCAAAGAAACCTGCGACTGATTGGCAAAATGCTTTTGATATGGCTCTAGGTAAGAGTCGGTGAGATGTACCCTAATACAGGTATCTGGATGGTCGTTAACAAATCGACCAATAGGTGAGATACAAGAAAGGGGATCAAAATCCCCTCCCATGATATCAAGTTCAATGAAGATCAAAGAACTTATTCTTCGTTACTACCCTTAGTAACTTTCTGACCACGATAAAAACCGTCAGCGGTTACGTGGTGACGACGATGCTTTTCGCCGCTGGTTGCGTCTACTGAAAGAGTAGGACCAGTTAGCGCATCGTGTGAACGGCGCATGCCGCGACGTGAGCGAGTTACTTTACTCTTTTGTACTGCCATGATTAAGTCTCCAACTATTTAAAGCCTCTCGGCTTGATTTGTTTAATCTTTGTTTCCCTTTAACGCGCTAAGCACATTGAAGGGGTTATCTTTTTCAACCTCTACCTGCTCTAAGACTATCTCTTCGTCAGTAGCGGTTGTGTATCCTTTATCTGCACTGCATTCAGATTCTTCATGAAAACTAATCATTGGCATTAGCAGCAACAATTCGTCTTCTATAATCTGCCAAAGACTTATCATGTCTTCGCCCTGCAATACTGGCTCTAAGTGCTTAGGAAGCGCCTGCGCCTGATCATCTGACCAAACGATCGCCAAACTAGGCTCGCCCTCGATGCTTATTTGCATCGGCTCCAAGCAACGCTGGCACAGCACTGACACTGTCGCTTCTATCTTTCCACCGATTACACGAAAGTTTTGTTCGTCTCGATGAAAGTCTAGCTCGACCGTCACTTTACCGTCGTTTGATGCAGCTGCCTCGGCAACCCTTGTTAGCGTCGCTACATCTAGCTCGCCATTAATTAGGGCACCCTGTTGAGCAAGTTTACGTGCATCAACGTATTCTGGAACCATATCTAGCACCCACAGTTCTACATCAAGCGCGCAATTTTATTCATGCGCGAAACTTCTGTCAAAGAAAAATGCACATATTACTGCTGCTTTTATGCACCTTTGCTACTATTCGGTATTTTCACCTACATAGTGGCAGCAAAGTGACTAATATACCGATTATTCTGGCATCTAATTCTAGTGCTCGGGCGCGCATTCTACACAGCATTGGCGCAAATTTCACCCAGAAAGGTACGAACTTTGACGAGCGCTCAGTAAACGCAGAGACACCAACGCAGCTAGCACTATTGCTTGCTCAGTCAAAGGCGTTTGCTGTTGACGACAAAGACGCTAAAGACTCGCTAATTATAGGGTCAGATCAGGTAGTGCACCTGAACAACAAGCTACTACACCAACCAGGCGGCGCTGATAATGCTGTTGAGCAGCTCGTATCATTTAGCAATCAGTGCGTTGAGCTCGTTTCAGCAATCACACTGCGCTTCAATCAACAAACAGCAAGCGCCAAGGTTATTAGTAAAGCCTACTTCAACACAATCAGCAGAGACATGGCTAAACGTTATGTTGAACGAGACAACCCCCTATATTGCGCAGGGGCGTTTAAAATTGAAGGTGCCGCTAGCCTATTAATGGATCGTATTGAAAGCAGCGACCCAAACGCCATAGAAGGCCTACCCACCACATTACTAGTACCCTTAACGAAACAACTAGGACTATCTGCAGAAATATGGCTTTAGCCCCGTTAAACCTCACTCAGGGTGTCAATAAACCCCTGAATAGACTCAGGTATAGGTGCGTCAAAGGTGCTGATCTCGCCATTTTGCCACTTAATGACCAATCTAGTCGCATGCAGACAAAGCCTTGCACTAGTATCTTTCATAGCATCTTCTAGTTTATGGGCGTATTTAGGGTCGCCTGCAATGGGCGAGCCTGCGTGCAAGCAATGCACCCTAATTTGATGGGTGCGACCGGTAATTGGCCACGCATGCAATAACGTATAACCCTCAAATCTGCGCACTACCTCGTATTCTGTCTGACTACGTTTACCATCCTGCGACACCCTGACCATACGCTCACCGTTAGGCAAGGTATATTTGTGCAACGGCGCATCTACGCGACGCTTACGATTTGGCCACCGACCATGAACAAGTGCAACATAGCGTTTTTCGATATTTTTCTTGGCCTGAAGCGCTTGATGAAGCTCTTTTAGCACCGCCCGACGCTTGCTAATCATAAGCAAGCCCGATGTGTCTTTATCTAATCGATGAACTAGCTCTAGCTTACGCTCGTCAGGCTTGAGTTGACGTAAGGCTTCGATCACACCTAACTCAACACCAGACCCTCCATGAACAGCCCAACCGAAAGGCTTATTTATTACTATCAATCGATCATCTTCGTAGACAATAGCCTTGGATAGCTGCGCAAGGCGCCGCTCAGACGCAGGAGGCACTTTTGATACCGCAGCAACCCTAACAGGTGGTATTCGCACTTGATCGCCTGACACCAGACGCTGGAGCGGCTTGGCGCGCTTACCGTTGACACGCACTTCGCCCTTTCGAACAATATTGTATACCTTTGATTTAGGCACGCCCTTGAGGCGAGCTATCAGCCAGTTATCAAGACGCTGACCCACATCGTCGCTATCGACATGCTCTATACGCACTTTTGCATTGATTACGACACTCTCGTCAGAAGACACAAACTTTCTCTCAAAATGGGCTTTGTTTAATTGTACCTGCTCGTACAATTTGAAGCGATTGACAATAATTGCTATAGTCGCGAGGCGCTAGAACGAGACCTAAGGTCTTTTAGATACATTTGTGGCCGCTTTGAGAGATACTACAAAGCAGATTGGGCCCAACAACGTTCGCGCATTAATTACTGATACAACCCGCCCGCGTCAGCTGCTGATAAATCGCGCTGCACCCTAAACATTAGGCTGGGTTATTTTAAAAAAACGCCGTGAGCGCCGCAGAGATTGCCGCCACCGGACGAGACAGAATTTGCGAGTTTTCGCGCAGCCAGCAAAGCATGGCTAGCCGTACATAGCGGTAAGCGAGAACTACTTACATATTGACTTTTGGGGTTGCGACAACCACCCCAACCAACGTCTATATGCAGTACGCCCGCGCCCCAAGTGCGCCCCGTCTGCCCTCGCCCTGTGCCGCCCTGCCAGCTCACGCACTATAGTGACTGGAGTTTTAAACCTCAATGAAGAGAATGTTAATCAACGCAACACAGCCTGAAGAAATTCGTGTTGCACTAGTAGACGGCCAACGCTTATACGACCTAGACATCGAAAGCCGCCACCGCGAACAAAAAAAAGCAAACATATATAAAGGGCGCATCACCCGTGTTGAGCCAAGCCTAGAAGCTGCATTTGTTGACTACGGCGCAGAACGCCACGGCTTCTTACCCCTAAAAGAAATCTCGCGTGAATACTTTAAACCTGATGCTGATACATCAGGGCGTATTCGCATTCAAGATGCTGTTGCTGAAGGCACCGAAGTAATTGTTCAAGTAGATAAAGAAGAACGAGGCAATAAAGGCGCAGCCTTAACAACCTACGTATCGCTTGCGGGCCGCTATCTAGTACTAATGCCCAATAATCCTCGCGCAGGTGGCATTTCGCGCAGAATCGAAGGCGAAGAACGCGCCAACTTACGCGATGCTCTTTCTAGCATTGAGCTGCCTAAAGGAATGGGCCTTATTGTTCGCACTGCAGGCATTGGTCGCGACAAAGAAGAACTACAATACGACGCTGATTATTTGCTGCGCCTATGGACTCGCCTAACAGAAGCATCACAAGAAGCCGACGCGCCACAATTCTTATTTAGAGAGTCGAACGTTGTTATTCGAGCAATTCGCGACTACCTCCGCGATGACGTTGGCGAGGTTATCATTGACTCACGCGATGCATTCGATTTGGCATCTCTATTCGTTAACCAAATCATGCCTAACTTTGCGAACCGCATAAAGTTCTATGACGACGCAATTCCGCTTTACAATCGATACCAGATCGAAAACCAAATCGAGACAGCGTTTCAACGTGAAGTAAAGCTTCCTTCGGGCGGGTCAATTGTTATTGACCAAACCGAAGCGTTGGTTGCGATCGATATCAACAGTGCTCGTGCAACCAAGGGCTCAGATATCGAGTCAACGGCTGCAGCCACAAATCTAGAAGCTGCCGACGAAATCGCACGCCAATTACGATTGCGCGACATCGGCGGTCTAGTGGTGATCGACTTTATTGACATGATGGCCAGCAAAAATCAGCGTGCAGTTGAAACCCGCATGAAAGAAGCACTTGAAGCTGATCGGGCGAGAGTTCAAGTAGGCCGAATCAGCCGTTTTGGCTTATTAGAAATGTCACGTCAACGCCTTCGTGCAAGCCTAGGAGAGACTGCTGGCAAGGTTTGCCCACGCTGTTCTGGCCAAGGCACCATTCGTACAACCAAATCGCTTGCTCTAAGCATTCTAAGGCTGGTTGAAGAAGAAGCTAAGAAAGAGCGCTCTGCTGAGATTAGAGCCATTGTTCCAGTTAAAGTTGGGACCTTCTTGCTAAATGAAAAGCGCAAGCAGATTCACGACATAGAACAATCCTACGACACGCGTGTTGTAGTGCTTCCGAACGCTGAATTAGTAACGCCCCACTTCGAAGTTCAACGCCTACGCGACGATGAAGCCGGCACCGTAGAAACAAGCTACAAGATCGAAGTAGAGACTGAAGAAGAGACTGCAGACAGCACTGATACTCCAATCGCTGCACCTACCGAAGAACCAAGTGTTGAAATGGTACTGCCATCAAAGGCTGCCCCTATTAACAACAAGAAAGCAAGCCGCAACGACAGCGCTAAAAACAAGCAGCGCAACAATCGTCGTAAGCACAAAAAGCCTGCTAAGAAGCCATCGCTGCTAAAGCGTCTTTTGGGCTGGTTGTTCGGTGAAGAGGAACCCAAGAAAGAGTCGAAGCATAAGCGCAAGGGCCAGAATGGCCGTAAAGCAGCCGCTGAAGGCAATCAACGCTCAAGCAACGATCGCCGCAGACGTCAACGCAATCAGCGAGACCGCCGCCGCAACGAGCAAAGCAAAGACGCTCCAGAAAAACCTAGTACAGGCAATGCTAGCAACGTTGAACAAGCTTCTGAGCAAGGAACGCAGCTTAAGCAACGCCCGAAAGGCCGTCGCCCCGAGCAGCGCACTCGCCGCAGAAGAAAACCTGTGAGCGAGACAGTTAACAATGAAGAGCTACTAGCAGCAACAGAAGCGACTGAAACCAAGAGCGAAGACAACGCTGCTGTAGAAGCCGCCAACAACCGCCCTGCCCCGGCAGCCAGCCAAGGCACAGGTGACGACCAAGAGCAACGCCGCGGCAGAAATCGCCGTCGCAGAGGCCGTCGTCGTAACAATCAAGGTAGTGAAGCAGCAAGCAGTGAAACGATTTCACAGCAAGCAAATGCAGACAGCGAATCTAATCCTGCAGTAGCTCAGAATGGCACTGAAAACGCACCTACTCCGGCGAAAGTACAACCTGTTAGCACTGAGGCAACCGATGACTCAACGGTTGCAACAGCAGCGCCAGTAAACACTTTTGAAACCACGACTCTAGAAACAACTGCTGGAGAGACTGCGGTTTTAGAAACCGCCGTTGTTGAAACTACTACTGTAGAAAACACCGCTGCAGAAACTAACGTCGTAGAAACTAACGCTGTAGAAACTGCTACTGTAGAGCAAGCGACAGATAGCACTAAAGCGCCTCAAGCAATAGAAGAATCTGCGATTGAGCCTGCTGAAACAGTAGATGCTGCAGAGACAGCACAGCCAACTGAAGCAGTTAGCGAATCAGCACCAGTGGTGTATTCACGTGCCGCTAACGATCCTCGAGTTGCTGGGCGTGAACTCATGCCTGTCGAAGTTGTCACCTTAAGCAGTGTATACATTCGCAGCACAGAGTATGTCGCAGCTCAAGATCGCGGCGACATTCCACAGTTTGAACGAGCCACTAACGATCCTCGAAACACACGCCAAAGCGCAGCCACCGCGCCAGTAGAGGTGACCGAGTAAACACAAAATGAAAAACGGGCATATTCCCGTTTTTCTTTAATAAAATTAAACAGTTACGGGTTGCATTAGAAATTAGCTTCTATATAATACGCAGCCATTGGAGGGGTGGCTGAGTGGTCGAAAGCGGCGGTCTTGAAAACCGTTGAGTCGAGAGGCTCCCAGGGTTCGAATCCCTGCCCCTCCGCCATTATTTATCAAACCCAGCACTATGCTGGGTTTTTTTATGCCTATACAATTCTCAGTATGAACATTGCAATTTATCTTTCACTATCTGAGCAAGTACCCCAGCGTACTATATTGCTGCGCAATCTCCTGAATGCACATTCCCTGAACATGCTAACGATTAGCTGTGTCTTTGTGTCTGGGCCTGCTGCTACTTTAGTTAATCAACCAGGCGGCGAACTATTCAAGCTACTTAGCATGGCAGAACACCTACCCGTCTCTGTCTGTAGCACGTCTGCCGAGCAACTAAGCAGCAATCACTGGCCAGTCGAGGGGCTAGGCACCTGGGTTGAAGCAAGCGTAACCGCTGACAGAGTCATATCACTATGAAGAAAGTTGTTTACCTATTCTCGAAACTGAGTGACGACCATCTAAAGCAGCAAATTGACGCAGTGGTTGCAGCCGCTGTATTTGATACAGAGCCACAAGTTTGGCTAATGGGCGACGCTGCAAATCAGCTCAATCAAGAATTTTACGCTGAACGATTTAACGCCCTATCAATGCTAGATGTACCAGTGGTAGATCTATCTAACAAACAATATCTTTCTATCATGCTAAGCGAGTTTGATCATGTCGTGCGATTCTAGATTATTAGTTATAAACAGCACTGAAGCCCCTTTATCAGATCCGACCGTCACAAAAGATGCGACGGTTATCGACTACGACACTAGTATCGACAAGCTAGTGAATGCACTAGAAGAAAATACCAAGGTAATAGTATGCTAGAGCCACTAGAACTAACCGACGACGGCTTTTTGAAACACCCCGATCAGTGGTCTGAACAGTTTGCTACAGCCCGCGCAAAAGAGCTTGGCATCAAGTACAATACCGAACAAGTAAAGGTGGTGGCATCAGTAAGGCTATTTTGGCAGCAATCAGAGATCTCTCCCGCCAACAGAGCCTTACTAAAACTTGCCCGTGTTGCTCTTAACAACGCCGAATTATCGTCAATTGACCTGATCGAGCTATTCTTAGATAAACCTGCCCTCAATTGTGCGCGCATAGCGGGCATTCCCAGACCAAAAAATTGTTTCTAATATGCAGCTACTTACTCAAACCTCTCCTACCACCTACCAACAGCAATTTGATGAAAAGGCTGACAGACTAAAGACTCAGTTCAACACGCTGTATACAGGTCAGTGGAATACCTATTCTTCACAACATAGCTATTATCGCGCTCGTGCAGAATTTGGCGTATGGCACGATAACGACGACTTACACTACGCCATGTTTGAACCTGGTTCTCGAACCCCCGTTTTCATCAAGCACTTTGACATCGCGAATATGGCGATTAACAACCTAATGCCCCAGCTAATTGAGGCTATTAGACCGAACCCAATGCTACGCCAACGGCTATTTCAGGTTGAGTTTTTAAGCACGAAAGCCGGTGACATGCTTGTCACTTTGATCTACCACAAGCGCATCGACGACACATGGCTGGCCGAAGCTCAGCCTCTCGCTGAGTCACTAGGCATTAAATTAATTGGCCGTAGCCGCAAAGTGAAGCTACCAACATCTGAAGACCAGGTAAAAGAAACGCTTACAGTTAATGGTAACCAGTTTCACTACTTTCAAGCCGAAGGTGGGTTTAGCCAACCGAACCCTGAAGTCGCAGAGAAAATGATCGAGTGGGCACTAGAACAAACTACTGAGATTGGCGGCGATCTGTTAGAGCTGTATTGCGGAAACGGCAACTTTACAATTCCCCTGTCTCGCCAATTCAACAAGGTATTAGCAACAGAAATATCCAAGACTTCAGTTAACTTAGGGCTCAAAAACTTTGCTGCGAATAATGTAGACAATGCTCAAATTATTAGAATGTCGAGCGAAGAGTTCACCGATGCGATGAATGAAACTCGCGCATTTAGGCGAATGAAAGATACAGATTTGAAGAGCTTTGACTTCTCAACTATCTTCGTAGATCCACCGCGTGCAGGCCTAGATGAAGGAACACTAGCCCTAACCCGCAGCTTCGACCATATTCTCTATATATCTTGTAATCCAGAGACACTGCACCGAGACCTAGAAGCGCTAAGTGATCAGTACGAAATCACTAAAATGGCGTTCTTTGATCAGTTCCCGTACACACACCATGCAGAAAGCGGGGCTATGCTGAAAAGACGCTAGTGCAGCGTCTTTTCAACCACCTGGTCGTAGCTAACCGTAGAAAGCCAGCTTAGTACCGGCTCAAGCGCCTCGGCGTAACGCGCTTCAGACTTTAAACGCTGTGCTTTATATTTGATCTTCTCTTTGTTAGTAAGGTCGACCCACTCATCGCCAATGGGCAAACTAGCTGTTGCAGTCGCCAAACCGAATACAGGCGCCATACGCTCTCTAGATTCGTCTGACAACTCAATATTCTGAGTAAGCCCTTTGATTCGCAATGCAATCTCGGTTAGCGTGATACGATCGTCGTCGCGAGCGCTTGATAACACCTGCACGCTTCGCCATGCCTCACGCTTCTTTTGTGCAACATATGCCTGTACTTCTTCTAAGTCTCGCTGCTCTTTATCAGCTCTTGCGCGAAGCTGCCGGTGTAGATACAGAGCGTAACCGGCCAACACCAACACAATGACGACTGCGCCAACAATAAGAAATTGCACTAGATAACTCCTTTAATACTATCAGGCGCCACTGTACCACAGCTGTTTAGAATGCTGCTGTTACTATGAGTGGCACTAATGGTACACTACGCCAAAGACTGGACGCTTAAAATCACCATGCAGCTTGAAGACGAACTTCACAACAAAATTAGAGAAATCTGTGCCGATGGCTACTCTTTACTTGATAGCGGGCAACACACTAAAGCTATTCGTCGCTTTTTTCACGCTTGGGTGCTAATTCCCAAGCCACAAAACCAGTATATCGAAGCTGGCTGGGTGCTCACTGCCCTGGGCGACGCCTATTTTCAAAACACGCAATACTTACAAGGGCAAGAAGCCCTAACATCTGCGCGTCATTGTGAAGGCCTAGAAAACAATCCTTTTATTTTGATGCGCCTTGGGCAGTGCTCATTTGAGCTGGGCGAGCGCAAACATGCGCTACGCTATTTCAATCAATGCATCGAAAATGGCGGCCAGTCACTGATCAATAAAGAAGCCCCTAAATACGGCCAATTACTTGATCTAACTAGCGAATAGGTTGCAACCTGCAACCAAATTAGACCTTTGAGCAAAATAGCTCTAACCTACGCCCATTAAATGATTTTATTGATGTAAAGGCCCTTTCATGGTTCAAGTAATCGACAATCTAAACGTCGCGTCACAAACTAGACTGATCACTCCAACCGAGCTCAAAAACCAAATCCCCTTGTCGGATGAGTGCCAAAAAGTTGTCGCTGAAGGTCGAGAAACTATTCAAAACATCCTTGACGGCAAAGACCATAGGGTTTTCGTGGTTGTTGGCCCATGCTCAGTGCATGACGTTGATGCAGCATTAGACTATGCGCAAAGGCTTAAAGCACTTGCAGACAAGCTTAGCGACACACTTTATATCGTTATGCGAGTTTACTTCGAAAAACCTCGCACAACCGTAGGCTGGAAAGGCCTCATAAACGACCCAGAAATGGATGATAGCTTTAAAATTGAGCAAGGCTTAACTATTGGTCGCAATCTTTTGAAATCTGTTACTGAGCTAGGCTTAGCTACATCGACTGAAGCACTAGACCCAATTTCACCTCAGTACCTACAAGATTACATCAGCTGGAGCGCAATTGGCGCGCGTACCACAGAGTCGCAGACTCACCGTGAAATGGCGTCAGGTCTGTCATCAGTAGTAGGCTTTAAGAATGGTACCGATGGCGGTCTAGAGGTTGCGATTAATGCCCTGCAAAGTGTTCAGCACCCGCATCGCTTCTTAGGAATTAACTCATCAGGCGAAGTGTCAATCATCAAGACTAAGGGTAACCAGTATGGTCATGTTGTACTTCGTGGCGGCAACGGCAAGCCCAACTACGACTCTGTTAGCGTGCAGGTTAGCGAAAACGCCCTACGTGGCGCAGGCTTAGTTCCGAATATTATGATCGATTGCTCACATGCGAACTCCAATAAAAACCACGACTTACAGCCACTAGTATTAGAGAATGTAACCAATCAAATCATCGAAGGGAACGATTCGATTGTTGGCGTGATGCTAGAAAGCAACATCAACGCAGGCAATCAAAAAATGTCTGATGACATGGCCTATGGCGTATCAATTACAGATGCTTGCATTGATTGGGAGACCACCGAGTCTATCTTGACAGACATGGCCACTCGCCTAAAAGATGTACTACCCGCTCGCCCCCGAATGGGTTAATCGATTCCTTAGCGATAGACGTTAAAAAGGGAGCCTAGGCTCCCTTTTTTTCGTTAGCATCAAAGACTATTAAGACCAGAAGTTACATGTACGCGTTGGTAGTATCTGTATGGTCGGTTACGTCTTTAACACCCTTAAGCTCTGGCACCTGCTCTAGAAGCGTTTTCTCGACACCTTCTTTCAAGGTCACATCAACCATTCCACAACCCTGACAACCGCCACCAAACTTTAGAATTGCGTAACCCTCATCATCGATCTTCTCTAGAGATACCATCCCACCATGAGCCGCCAAGCCTGGGTTCACTTCGTTGTACAGCGTATAGTTGATCCGATCTTCAATCGGACTATCATCGGTTAGACGAGGCATCTTTGAATTGGGAGCTTTGATTGTAAGCTGCCCGCCCATACGATCTGGCGAATAGTCAACCAGGGCTTCATCTAAGAATGGCACACTGCGGCCTTCAAAATGAGCATTAAAACGCTTGTATTCGACGACTACGTCTTCTTCTTTTTCTTCACCAGGGCGACAATATGCGATACAGGTCTCGGCCTGAGGTGTACCAGGGTTGGCGACAAACATTCGAATGCCAATACCTTCACAATTTTGCTTCTCTAGAAGGTCTGCAAGATAGTCTTGAGCAGACTCAGTAACCGTTACATTAACCATAAGAACCTCTAATAATATATGGCTATTGTAACCCTTTTAAGCCTGCGCAAATACACAGAAACAATAAGGATTTAGCGTAACTTGTGGGGCAATCTACGAATCGATCCAGTCACGCGACGGGTCTTGACCAGCAGCCTTTAACAGGATTTTTAGCCCTTGCTTGAATCGATCGCGCTCTTCGACAGGCAGGTAATCTAAATAATGCTGTTGATGAGCGATTGAGTCTTCTATTAACTTAGGCATCATAGCTCGGCCTTTTCGGGTCAGTATGATGTTGATCGATCGACGATCTACCGACTCTCGATTACGCTCTACTAGCTCTTTAGCCTCAAGACGATCTACAAGACGAGTAATCGCAGATCTATCGACTCCTATGTGATGCGCAATCTGAGCAGGTGTCTTGGCATGATCAAAATAGACAGCATTTAGAACCATATACTGCGGCCAAGTAACGTTATGGTGCGTCATATGTGAATTAAAATCCTCTTGCATCAGCGTTGCTAAACGGCTGATCCAGTAAACCATGCTACCGTAGAGTTCCATTTCACCTACTCCATCAAAATCAATATGCTTAATTCATATCGTAGCTCTGACAACAGAACCTGCAATGTTAGAAATTGCTTAGCAGTTAGCGATATTGCCAAAAGCAGCGATATTTACTTTTGCTATATAGGCCTAGCAATATTAGTGGTTGCTGTAGCACTATTAGCCTAAGCACATTAAACTTCAGGGAATGCGGAAAATAGGAGTAGTACTAGTTTGGATTATTGGTTATTTCTTCTGTTTTTTATCGCATCAGTTATAGCAACTCTTCTACTTTACGCGCGCCAACCGTTACTGGTGGCCTACTTCGCCGCCGGCGTCGTATTGGGCCCCTATGGCCTTGACGTATTTTCTGACGTTGATCGCCTGTCACAAATCGCCCATATCGGTATTGTCTCGCTATTGTTCTTGATCGGCTTAGAGATGCAACCGAAAGCTCTTCTGAAAACGCTCAGTGAGTCGCTTGGCGTCTTTTTCGTTGCAACAGCTGTTTTATTAGGCTTATTCTTTGGCTTGGCGATAATACTGGGATTTAACGTCGTAGATTCTTTGATAATCGCGATTGCGGCACAATTTTCGTCTACGATCATTGGCATCAAATTGTTGCCAACAACCGTATTACACCACCGCCACTTAGGTGATCTGATGGTTGGTATATTACTGCTGCAAGACATCTTGGCGATCTTTGTAATTATCATACTAGACAATAATGGCATTGGGTCGCTGCAGATGCTTGCAGTGCTAGGCGCCGCGCCATTACTGGTACTGTTTGCTTTTGCGGGAGTTCAATATGTCATTGCCCCACTATTAGTACGATTTGAAAGGTACCACGAGTACATTTTCTTGTTGTCGCTTGGCTGGATGATGGGCCTAGCACTGCTTGGCAGCTACTTTAAACTATCTGCTGAAATAGGCGCGTTCATCGCTGGGGTCAGTCTTGCAACGCTGCCGATCACCCGAGCGATAGCGGTAAGCATGCACCCCATACGTGATTTCTTCTTGGTTATTTTTTTCGCCACTATTGGCGCTAACATAGACCTAAATCAAATCACAGAACATTTGTTTAACGCGGTCCTAATAGCCATGCTATGTATGGCTTCAAAACCAGTTATCTATCGCCTAGTTCTAACCAAACATAGCGAAAGCAATAATCTTTCGTGGGATATAGGTATTCGGCTAGGTGTATTATCTGAGTTTTCTCTTATCGTCGTATTTTTAGCTACGCAAGGAAACTATCTATCAGAATCAGCAGCACAAGCATTGCAGCTTGCGACCATCATTACGATGATTCTTAACACGTACTGGGTAACTAATTTTCTGCCAAATCCATTGGCGATCAAAAAGCATTTAAAGCGAGACTAAGACACTGTTTATTCTTTTTCTTTGATCTGTAATCTAGCCTTTAATACTGGGATCATACGCCTAGTAATCGCCGACACGCCGATGGTTTTAGATTCGGCCGGCAAAGCTAGGGGCCGGCAGATTTTAGCTGTATGAACACCAATTCTAGCTGTATAGATTGCCACCCCAACCGCTTGACCTGCGCGCCCCAAGAACGAACTAGCCCATGGCAATTGATGAATAACTGCTTCAGAAGCACCTGCAAAAACCATTACACGCAACACTTCTCTGTAGATGCGCCAGCGAACCAAGCCTGTAGCCCGAACACCATAAAGTGCACCTACCTCAGAAATCATCTTAGACGTGCGCCAAACAGATAACAGCATATCTAGCCAGATAAACGGACTAACAGCGACCATTAGCGCGTTATCTTGTGAATGGCGCGTTATGATTTCACTTGCTTGCTGATCTAACTGTGCCATCAAGGTTTGCTGAAGCTGATTTCTAGCTTCGTCTTCAGTAAAATAATCTGGCAATTGCGCCAGCGCATCTCGTACCACTGCCGACTGTTCTGCACCGCTAAAATAGCTCTCAAAATGTTTAGAAAGCTGCTGAGCACTTCCGAAACGCTGTTCTCGAATTCTTTTTGCTCGGGCTAACTGCTTACCCTGGCGAACTGAGCGCGCTATAAGCGCTAAAATACCCACAGTCACAGCACTACTGATACCCGCAAAAACATAGCCTAGCCAATCATTTAAACTCTGTAGCCATTGATACGACTCGTACCACTGGGCCGATGCCATCACCACTAGAACTAGCCCTGTGGCTATAAATAACGCATCAACCCATCTCGATCCACGAGTCGAACGAACCTCCTCATCGGCAACGACCGTAGCAGGCAACGCCTCAACTGATTCTATCGGCGAAGAATCGCGAAGATCACCAAGATCAAAATCAACTGCAGGCCTAACCGGCTTTGTCATAGCAAGTCCTCTAATAAATGATTCATAACTGAGTCCATTCTGATATGCGGAAACGCCTTATGCCTACCAACAATCGGGGGCGCTAATGGTCGATACTGCCAGTCAGTATATGCACCCCACTCCTCTTTCGTTTCAGGAATATGGGTTAGAATTCCGGGGTTTGCATAGCCAACGGTAGCAGCTTGATCGATCGACTCCCCGGCGATAACAGCAGACCCTTTGTGGTCAATTTCTTGCGAGCTACGAATGGCAGCGATGGCTTCGCATATCGGTGAAACACCCACCACTGAAGCTGCTTCGTATGTCGACTTAATCACCTCAAACAACAACTGTCGTAAATCGTCATGATCACCACTAAGCACTTGATCAGCCTTAGTACACGCAAACACAACACGATTTACTTTTGGCTTAATCGCATTGATCAGGCGATTTTGCTTAGCATAGTTTGTGTGACCAACAATCAACTCTAACGCCGCACGCTGATCATCAAATACTTGCTCACCCTTGGTGAGGCTTTGAAGAAGATCGACTAAGACGATTTGTCTATCTTGGCGGTTAAACACTTCTGTTACGAAATGTTTTAGCTCTTGCGCTTTGTAGCGCTCATAATTAGCTTCATACATAGCACGTAGCGTTTGCGATCTGCCTATATATGGCACAAACAGCTTGTCTCTATCAGCATAGGCGTCGGGCGTAAGCAGCATATGCCCGGGCGATACTTGAGAATATCCAGCCTGCTTTAGCTGCTTTAAAGCAAGAACAAACTGCTCATGATGAAGGCTGTGCGTTGCCTCATCATCATCTAACTGTGTAAAATTTTTAGTTAAGCAGTGCTTTTCGCCCGTACTATTTAGTTTTAGCCAATGAGTACTCCATTGCGAAAAGTCTAAAGCTAGCATGCTCAGGTCAAACAATAACTCTCCGGGATAATCGACTAGCTCGACAATAATCCGTTTAGCGGGCTTAGACTTCACATGCTGATAAAAAATATGGAGTTCTGTACTCGTGATATCTGTAGTTGCATCAGGCCACCTTCTTGGTTGAGCCGTCAAAGCGTCGAGCGCTTGGTCAAAATCAAACTTTTCAAACGCGTCGTTTTGATGAACTTCTACAGCAGTGATTCGACCACTAACAGCTGCACCAAAACCAGCTAGTCGCGCAGACGACAATTGAGTTAACTGCTGAATAAAAGATGTAATAAAAGCACTTTTACCTGACCGTGATAATCCTGTAACACCGATCACCACTCGCTCACCTAGCGCTCGTTGATAAACGACCTTACCGTCGTCTGCCAACTGTTGCCCTGCCTCTTGCAACGACTGCTTTATACGCGTGTATTCTTGCCTTAACCTTGCAAGTCGACTCAATGCTGGTGACCTCTCGTCATTGCCCAACCATACGCTTGCTTCACAACCTTTGTTAGCGTCATGCCAAATAGATCACTGATTTTATCAGCGAGCGTCTGTTTTAGTTCGAAATCTACTTTATATACGGCGTGAGTGCTATAGGCATCAATGATAATGTCGTCTGACGTTTTAAGCTCGTCAATCAAGCCCAACTCTAACGCTTTCTCGCCATACCAGTACTCGCCTGTTGATACTTGGTCAATATCAATTGAAGGCCGGCCACGAGTCACTTCTTCTTTGAATAGCTCGTGAACGATTGCGAGATCTTGCTTAAACTTTTCTCGCCCCTCGTCGGTGTTCTCGCCAAGCACGGTTAACGTTCGTTTGTATTCGCCGGCGGTGTGCATCTCTATATCAACGTTATGCTGTTTAAGAAGACGGTGGATATTCGGCAACTGCGCAACTACGCCAATCGAACCAATAACGGCAAACGGGGCAGCGTAAATATGATTTGCATTAAGAGCCATTAAGTAACCGCCACTTGCTGCTACACGATCAACGGCAACTTTTAGCTCAATGCCCGCTGCAGTGATTCGTTTTAACTGACTCGCCGCTAAACCGTACCCGGTTACGGCGCCACCTGGGCTTTCTAGATTTATTAGAACACTATCTTTTTCGCTCGCAACAGAAAGAACAGCCGTGATTTGCTCACGAAGCTCTTCTACCTGCGACGCCTCGATATCGCCTTCGAAAGACAAAACAAACATTCTAGGGCGCTCAGCCAGTTGGTGATCGTCGTCTTTTGATTGCTGTTTTTTTTGCTTCTTATCTTTACGGCTAGATTTCTTTTTCTCTACTTCGAGTGTTTGTTTAAGCATGTCGGTTTGCTCACGATACGCCTTGTTAAGCGCAGTTAAGCTTACCTCGCCCTCTAGACTATCGTCTTTGCTATTTCGACTAGCAGCAATCACCAAGATAATCACGGCAGCGATTGTCAC
Source organism: uncultured Pseudomonadales bacterium (assembly GCA_947503335.1). Taxonomy (GTDB): domain Bacteria; phylum Pseudomonadota; class Gammaproteobacteria; order Pseudomonadales; family CANNCY01; genus CANNCY01. The sequence goes on from CANNCY010000001.1 coordinate 850,128, forward strand.
CGCCTTCAGTAAAAATAGACCGTAATCCGCTAAAAACTCCATGAAGGCCCCTTAATTATTGAGCGCCGTTCGGCGCGATACAAAGTCGCGAATCAGCTGACCCGCAATCGTGGTTTCAGGTGGTATAGCCGGCAATTCATCATATTTGAACCATTGCAAGTCGACGATCTCTTCGTCGCATCCTTTTATCTCGCCTTCTCTGTATTGAGCATGAAAGCCGACCATCAATTGGTTGGGCATTGGCCACGCTTGACTAGAAAAGTAAGATAAATTGTGAACACTAATGTTAGCTTCTTCTTTTACTTCTCTATGTACGCAGCGTTCAATAGATTCACCGGCCTCTACAAAACCTGCGAGTGTAGAATAAATTGGTGTGTTCACATGGCGCCGATGATGTGCGAGCAGACAATGATCTTCGTTTTCTACTAAAACGATCATGCACGGTGACACCTGAGGATACTGGATATGGCCGCAGTTTGAGCATGTCGACCCTAAGTCATCTTGAAACGCTGCCCTTGGAGTACCGCATTTAACGCAATAATTAAAATGCCCCAGCCAATGACTAACTGCCTTTGCTCTCATTAATTCGGTAATACGACTAGGCTTAACTAAACCATTAAAGATAGCGTCGCGAATATGTACTTTAGCGCCGTCATGAGTTGCAAGCTGCAGAGGTAAAAGCGCCATCGAATCGCTTATCGCTAGCGCCCCAGAAAGATCGACGAATGTAGCATCAAACACGCAGTCACTATTTTCATCGACAAGACAGTAGTCATCAGACAGGTATATTACCTGCCTGATATTTGACATCTTTGACATATTAGTTTGCGCCTACAGCTGCTAGTGACTGATCTGCCACAGAAAGTACGTTCTCGTCGTTTTCGCCGGCTGCAACTTGGCTAACATAAAACTCTACAGCAATTAAGGCGTCAGCGAACCCAGCTAGCAGCTGTGGTGTAACTGACGTCGCGGCACTATCGATCAACGTCTCACTTACAAAACCTACTGAACGCTTAACTAAACTCGCCGCTCTGCTCTGTTTCAATATCGTCAGTGCGCCAGCGCTGGCTGATAGTGCTTGTGGAACGTTCGCAATGTGACTGGTATCAAAATCTGCATCGACGTAAGCGCTTAATGCTCGCTTGGTAAGGTTAAAACTGCTGATAATCTCTTGATAGCTTAGTGATTGTGCGACCATAAGATATTCGTTCGCAGATTCTGACTCGACGCACTCATTGCCTTGGCGTACACGTTCAACAACGGTATCTACAACAACCAGTTCATGAATGATTTCTGCCAAAGCCTCATCACTGTATTGAGACTGAATGCGCGCTACTAACTCTTGCACGCGACCCAACCTCTGAGCGATCGGCGCCCATTGCAGTACGTAGGCAACATTACATAATCGCTCAAACCCCGATCTGATAGGTTCGATATCGTCACGCTGTTCGCTTGCCACCCACTGCGATAAGGCATCTCGACACAATGTTAGATTCTCGATAAAGATATCAGCTACGGTTTCTTGAGTAGAGCCGTCAGGCCCCGCCATACGGCTCCGCTGCTCGATTAGATCGCTTAAGCCGTAGGATAAAGGTGAAAACTTCAAATGCTTTAATAGTCGATTGCCGTCATCTACTACAGCTAGACGTAATAGGTACAACATCGTCTCGAGTAACGAAGAACACTCAATCGGGGCACTTTGACCCGCTGCTTCTCTCTTAAATGTTTGCGATAACAATCGATCTAACTGCAAAAACACTTGTTTTATCGGCATGTCGATAGAAACAGCTTGGTTATTCAATTCAGAGATAAACTCGGTTGTCGCGACCCAAACTAACGCTTCGCTATCGCTCTGGCCAAACAGTGGTAGCCTTGATGTCGCTTGCTTAATCATTTGCAAAGACGCCTGCGGGTCATTTGCTTTAATCAATTTTGTGACGCCAAATTGATACATCTGGCGCAGGCGCTTTAATATCGCCAATCGATCAGTAATGTCTGCTCGCGCCGGGCGTTCGAATTGAATTTCAGCCCCTAAAGAATGGTAGTGCCCCAAAGATAATATTGGCTTTGAATTGATGCGACGCAACGCATTGACTTGCGGCGTAACCAGTTCGGGCATCACTTGCCCACTTGCGCATTGCGTGTCGATACAGCTTTTGATCGTCAAGAAGCTAGACCCAACCAACTCGGTATTACCCGCACTTAAGGTCAGACTTCCGTCAGTTTGAATGACCTCAATGAGCTCGCTACAAAGGTCTGCGCACGACTTTAGGCCTAGCATTGCTGCTACGCCCCTTACCAAATTAATTTCAGTTACGGCGCGCTGTAAAAGGTCTTCGTCTTCGAGTTCAGAGTACTGCTCAATCAGGGATAATGCGTCATCAATTGACTCATGACTCAATGCTAGCAGCTCTTCAATAGGTAACACGGCTTTATTCATATTTTACGCAGTTTACTCGCTTACCATGGTTGTTTGTTCCATTATTTCACGTTTGCCTTTAAGATAAGGCACGACGGCTAATAGTACCATAGATTAAGCGATCTATCCTCTAACAGCTAAAACAACAAATTTGAACTTATGTCGCTAAGGGAGTTCCGATGGGCAAAACACTCGGAAATGCAGTTTTTAATAACTTTCTAGGTAATGCACCAACTTGGTATAAACAAGCCATTATCTTTTTCTTAATACTGAATCCAATTTTAGTATTAGTGCTTGACCAACCAGTAATCGCAGGCTGGGTACTGATCGGTGAGTTTATCTTCACCCTAGCAATGGCTCTAAAATGCTACCCACTACAGCCTGGCGGCTTGCTTGCAATCCAGGCAGTGGCACTAAACCTAACCACTCCTCACGCAGTCTTTGAAGAAACTCTTAACAACTTCAATGTAATCTTGCTGTTGATGTTTATGGTGGCAGGTATTTATTTCATGAAAGATCTTCTCATGTTCTTGTTTACCAAGATCATAGTGAAGGTTCGATCAAAGATGGCGCTTAGCATCATGTTTACGGCACTAGCAGCCGTGCTGTCAGCATTTTTAGATGCACTTACTGTAACAGCAGTACTAATCTCTGTAGGCGTGGGCTTTTATCAGGTTTACCACAGAGTAGCGTCTAACGCGCACCAGCATCACGATAAACATGATCACTCTGACGACACGCTTGTACATGATCTCAATCGCGAGAATCTAGAGCAATTTCGCGCTTTTCTACGCTCATTGCTAATGCATGGTGCTGTAGGTACCGCACTAGGTGGCGTATGTACACTAGTGGGCGAGCCGCAAAACCTTCTTATTGCTCAGAAGGCAGGCTGGGACTTCATCACATTCTTTGTAACGATGGCGCCGGTTACAATGCCTGTTCTGGCAGCAGGTTTGCTAACAACGGTCGTATTAGAATACACCGGTTGGTTCGATTATGGCGCAAAGATTCCAGAGCCTGTTTATAACGTTCTAAAAGAGCATGAAGAACAAAAGAATGAGAAACGTAACCAGAGCGACAAAGCCAAGCTTATCGTTCAAGGGGTTATTGCGCTGATTCTTTGCGTCGCGTTGGCTCTCCATCTAGCAGAAGTAGGCTTGATCGGATTGATGATCATTGTGCTGCTTACAGCATTTAACGGTATCATCGAAGAACATCAAATTGGTCATGCATTTGAAGAGGCCCTTCCCTTTACCGCGCTACTAGTGGTGTTCTTCGCTGTTGTTGCAGTTATCCACGAGCAGCACTTATTTACGCCTGTTATCCACTGGGTAATGTCGTTTGAACAAAGTGTACAGCCCATCATGTTCTTTGTTGCCAACGGCGTACTATCAATGATTAGTGACAACGTATTCGTAGCGACCGTATATATTAGTGAAGTTGCCGAAATGTTGGCAGATGGCACGATCACTCGTGAGCATTTTGATCAACTAACCATCGCAATTAACACCGGCACTAACCTACCGTCTGTTGCGACACCAAATGGCCAAGCGGCATTCTTATTCTTGCTAACCTCTGCATTAGCACCGTTAATCAGGCTTTCATATGGCAAGATGGTTTGGATGGCCCTGCCCTACACTCTAGTATTGATTACTGTAGGCAGCGCGATGATTTATCTATTTGTTTAACCAATAAGATAAAAAAGGCTCCGTAAGGAGCCTTTTTTACATCAGATCACAGTACTACCAACGTTTTGACTCTTCGTCTAATAGCTTATCGACAATTGCCTTATGAGCCGACAGTTCAGCATCGCTTGCGTTAACTACAATCCCTTCAAATTTAGACATCATCTTAACATTTTTACCGACCACCGAGGCAGCGCTTTCGCCCTCGTCGCTAGCCAAGCCAAGTGCTGTTTGACCACCTGTCATCAATAGGTAAACATCAGCGAGAATCTCAGAGTCAAGTAACGCGCCGTGAAGCTCTCGTGACGAGTTATCAACACCATATCGCTTACATAGGGCATCCAGATTATTCTTTTGCCCCGGATGCATACTTCTTGCTAGCACCAGGGTGTCAATGATTGAGCAGTAGCTTTCGAGATTTGGTAAGTTACGGCGCAACATTTTAAGCTCATGATTCAAAAAGCCTAAATCGAAAGGAGCATTGTGTATAACTAGCTCAGAATCACCCACAAACTCTAAGAAGTCGTCAGCAATTTGCTCGAAGCGAGGTTTATCTGCCAAGTACTCATTGGTGATACCGTGCACCTCTATTGCACCAGAATCTATCTCACGATCTGGGTGAATATATTGATGATAATGATTGCCTGTTAACTTTCTATCAACAAGCTCAACACAACCGATCTCAATGATTCTGTGGCCCTGGCTTGGTTCAAGACCTGTGGTCTCAGTGTCTAAAACAATTTGTCTCTTTGGCATTATACCGCCTTGTTTATCCCTTCATTAGCCAGTTGATCAGCGCGCTCGTTACCTGGGTGACCTGCATGCCCCTTAACCCAATACCAGGTTACATCATGCTTCTCTTTAGCCACATCTAGAGCTTGCCATAAATCTTTGTTCTTAACAGCACTGCCACTAGCACTGCGCCAGTTGCGTTTCTTCCAACCCGTGATCCATTCTGTAATTCCTTTACGTACATACTCAGAATCAGTGTATAAATCTACTTTGCAGCGCTCAGTTAGTGCCTCAAGAGCCTTAATTGCTGCCATTAGTTCCATACGGTTATTAGTTGTGTCTCGCGCACCACCACACAGCTCTTTTGTGTGCTGATTGTGCTTTAACAGTACACCCCATCCCCCAATGCCAGGATTACCCTTACAAGCACCATCGGTGTATATAACTACATGCTTCACGAATGATCGTCTCTTTGTTGTGGCTTAGCGATGCGATTAGCCTCTACAGCTCTAATAGAGCCAAGTTTTCGATAACTAAGCCCTTTGGGTGTAATTAGCCGCGATTCGCGCTTTTCTGCAGTCACCATGTAGCGACTAGCAGCTGGCAAGCGGTACGCGAGCAATGTTTTTGATACGCTTCTTAAATGTTTATGTATATCTGAACCAACTTGCTCGATTAAAACAGGCTCTACGTCTTCAATCTCAAAACCTAAGACTTTGAGCCAGCCGACTAGAGAAACATACGAAAACCGTGGCACTTGCTCGCCACTTTTTTGAACACGTAAACCGGCAAGACACTGAGATAGCGATAGGTAACTATATTTCTCTTGATCGGCGATGATTAACCGCCCCCCACACACTAATACGCGCATACATTCGCGCAGTACTTCGAGCGCATGCTCGTGAGTAGCTAACACCTGATCTAAAACGATCACATCGACCGACTGCCTTCTAAAGGGTAATGCTGCCGAATTAAACGTAACTGACAAAGGCTTACGCCCTTTTGGTGAGCTAACTTGAGATCGCTCATTAACCACATAACAACGAAAGCGCTTATCAAGCGTCGCAACAGGCTGCGACCCAGGGCTTATATAGACAATATACTGCCCGAACTGCCCCTTTAGTGCTTTTTCGATTGCGTGTAGATACAAGAGTCTTATACGCCCTGATATACTTAAAGTTAAAGTTTGGGGGATAAATGATGCAGATTCAACCGCTTAAGGCATTTACAGACAACTATATTTGGGTCTTATTCAACGATGAGCAATGCTGGGCTGTGGATCCTGGCGACGCCAACGCAGTACGCAGTTTTTTAGACGAATCTTCTTTATCCTTAACCGGAATCTTAATCACGCATCATCATCATGATCATACCGGCGGTGTTGATGATCTCGCTAGCCAATACGAAGACATAACGATATATGGCCCTGCAGGCCTCCCTATTCACACCCAGTACACCGTGGTATCAGGCGACCAAGAGCTCAGTATCCTCGGCACTACAACTAACGTCATTAACACACCAGGGCACACACTCGACCACATCGCGTATGCAGTAGGCGAGCACCTGTTTTGCGGCGACACCTTGTTCTCGGCTGGTTGCGGGCGTCTATTCGAGGGTACTGCCGAGATGATGCACGCATCCTTAAATAAGCTCACTAAAACTAATACAAAGTGGATTTACCCAACTCACGAATACACACTCGCTAATCTTGCATTCGCGGCCCATGTAGACCCTGATAACCTTGAGATACGAGCACACATAAAAGAAGCAAGCGCAAAACAGCAACGCAACGAGCCGACACTTCCAACAACATGGGAACTAGAACTTAGCATCAATCCATTTTTGAGATGCAATGACACAAAGCTTCGCCAGCAGGTTAATTCGCTAATCCCTGATAATGTGAGCAATCCAGTTGAACTTTTTGCACAGATTCGTACTCTAAAAGATCGTTTTTAAAGATATTAGAACGAATAAGATGTAGATTTGGGGGATTCAATTATGCGTGCAAAACATGCTCGCTTGGCAGCTATTTGCCTATTTTCGGCGACAATTATTGGCTGCAAAACGATAGATCAAGAGCCATCATTAAATAACCTGGCGTCTAGTGATTCCACGATTCCTCAAGATCACCAACCTAGCGAAGAGAGCCTAGCTGATAGCGGCGCGCCGGCAGATACTGAAGCAACTATTGCCGAAACAGATCTTTGGCAGAGAATCATCGACGGTTACCAACTCAACGGCGAAGGCCTAGATCACCCTCGTGTAAAGTCGCATCTAAATTGGTTTAAGAAACACCCCGAATACATCGATCGCGTAACTAAGCGCGGCGAACCCTATCTATTTCATATTGTAGAATCTCTTGATAAAGCCGGCCTACCTTTAGAGTTAGCTTTACTACCCATTGTAGAATCCGCATTTGACCCGTTTGCCTACTCTCACGGAAGCGCCTCGGGTATTTGGCAATTTATTGCCAGCACAGGTAATGAATACGGGCTAGAGCAAAACTGGTGGTACGACGGGCGCCGCGACATCTACGCATCTACAGACGCCGCTGTCGCTTACCTATCACGCCTTCACAGGCGCTTTAATCACGATTGGCATTTAGCCTTAGCTGCCTATAACAGCGGCCAAGGCACAGTTAGCCGATCGATGCGCAGAAACGTTAAAGCCGGTAAAGACACAGACTTTTTCAGCTTAAAACTGCCAAAAGAAACCTCAGCCTATGTACCAAAGCTAATAGCATTGGCCGAAGTAGTACGCACACCTGAAAAATACGGTGCAACGCTTAACCCCATCGCTAACGTGGCAGTGATAACCCAGGTCGACACGCAAGGCCAGCTTGACCTTACTCAAGCAGCCAAGCTAGCAGAGATACCCGTAGACACGATATATAAACTAAACCCAGGGTTTAGCCAATGGGCCACTGACCCAAATGGGCCGCATAAAATAGTTGTTCCCGTAGACAAGGTTGACAGCTTTACAGCAGCTCTAAACGAGCTCCCGAAAAGTGAGCGTGTAAAGTGGGTACGATATTCTGTTAAGCCTGGTGACACACTTAGCGAGATTGCTAGCAAACACAACACGACTCAGAAAGTTATAACGTCTATTAACAATCTAAACGGCTCTTTCATTCGAGTAAACCAAGCCTTGATGATTCCAACCGCCCAGAGTGGAGACCATCAATATACCTTTGCAGCTAGCAATCGCGCAGAGAACAAAGCGTCAAAACGATCTACCACCACTCACATAGTCAAGTCTGGTGATAGCTTTTGGTCACTATCTAGAAAACATGGCGTGACCACAAGGCAGCTTGCCGCTTTGAACTCGATGGCACCTAAAGACACTCTTCGTGTTGGGCAAACTATTTATATACCCTCGAACAACCCTAGCCGCAGCACAAAAGTAAAGCGCGTACATTACAAGGTAAGATCTGGCGACTCACTATCACGTATTGCCAGTAAATTTGGTGTAACAGCTAATGATATTGTGAAGTGGAATAACCTAGATAAAAAGAGCTACCTACAACCAGGCCAAGCTCTGAAGGTATTTGTAACGGTCACAGGCGCTTGAGCTAAATAAGAGCAAGACGCTGATTCGCCTGCATCAAAACGTGGGCGAATTCGCCCTGCGCCTTTTCATCGATTTGCAGCTTCTCTGTACCCACATCGCCAATCACTAGCGCCACTACTCTGTCTGCCTTCACTAAACCACCGAAAAGAATTTCGTTGTGCCCTATTTGCTGCTGTATGCGCGCATCTAACTCACTACCAAGAACGACCAAACTGGGCGATGCGTAAGAAATATTTCTTAATTCTGAGCTATCTAAAAGCTCGCTATTGATTCGCAAAAACTCCTTCCAATGACCGGTTGCACTACCTAAGGTATATCTGGTCTCAAAGACGCCCTTTACGTTTATCATTAAAGCTACGCGTCGAAGCCCTACACCTTGAAAAATCCCTTCAGTCACTAACCTAAAAATCACATCCAATGATGCCTGGTTACTTGGGTCGCTTAGATCTTTTAACACTGCCATCAGTTTGACTGAATCACCCTCGAGCACCTGCTCTTCTATCTGCTCGTCATCGTTCTCGATACCAAGGGCCTTTAGCACTTCAGGCTGGTCGGCCCTTGCATATTCTAAGGCCGATGCTACTTCTGCAGCTCCCTTTGCGCATAGCCGACCAATAGTCGCCATTAGCTTGTCTCTAACTGCGCCCTCTGGCTGCTGAATGATCTGCGTCGACAGCTTAGCTATACCCCCCAATCGCGTGGTTGGCTTAGCTTGCATGGTATCTAGTATTTCGTCTGACAGGTTCCAACCTTTTGATAAATCGTAACTAAGCTCATCAAAACTACAACCTAAGACATTCTTTACAGCTGAAATTCGCTGTATGCTCTTCATGCTACCTTCTAATGATGACATTAGAATGCGCTGCTCTTTAGAGGCCTTTGCCCCCCAGAACGCTAGTTCTCCAACCCTTGCTAATAATGCAGCAATGAACACCGATTCTTTTACCTGGTCATTTTCATCGGCATTTAAATGTTTAGCAAAAGAAGCGGCACACAGTGAATCACCGATCACGACATCTAAATATGGGCGCGCTGCATCGTTTTTGAGATGTTCAAGCATCATTACAGAAATTGCAATTGATCGAACCTGATCGAATCCGAGATAAACGATTGCACGACTAATGGTATTTAACTTGGCACCAGATGGGTTAAACGCAGCAGAATTAGCTGTCTTCAGAATTTTAGATGTCACCGCTGCGTCATTTAAAGCAATTGCTGCTAATTCTGACGCTGCAGATTCGTCGCTGTCTGTTAGAGACAACAACTTTGTAATCACTTGAGATAAGCCAGGCAGCTCGACCTTGTTAAGTCGTGCTGCCCACTCTTCGCTTGCTGACGACATAAATACTCCTACGTAGTAGCAGTATAGTCGTCATCTTGAATTAGAAAGCTTCTACTTCAGCTTTATCTCGAAGCCATCCCTGCGCCGCCCCAAACTCGTTCGTAGCATCTGGGCCACTAAACATCGCCTTAAGAGCAGACAGTTCTTCAGCAGAGGTAGCGCCTTGACCAATCTCTACGATTTTCACTACCACAGCATCACCACTCGGTAGCGCCACTGTTTGGTATTGGCCTTTCACGGGTGCTAACTCGAAAATAGCCTGTAGCAGTGGGCGTGGCATAGTTGTGTCAAATCGCTTGATATCAACAGCAGATTGCGACAATGCAGCCTGAGCATCTGCCATTTCAACCGCTGATGTCATTGCGGCTTCTTTAGCCAGCTTAGCTACTACTAAATCAGCGGCCTCTTCGCTCACCTCTTCGAACGCCCTTAATACAGACGGGTGGTAATCGGCGATTCGAACCACAACTGCTGAGCCGTCTTCAAGCTCAATAATAGGGCTTGGTACACCCTCAGCAATAAGGTCTTCGTTAAATGCCTCATTGATCACCACTGACTGATCTAAAGGATAGGCCGCCCCGGCACGTGACATCTTAGAAATAGCATTCGCTTTTAATCCGATCTGCTCAGCTGCCGTTAGAAGGTCGCTTGATTGATACACAGCATCTTCAACACTAGCGATTAAATCGATGTACTCGCCTTCAGATTGCTCTTGCTTAAGTTCTTCGACAAGCTGGCCTCTCACGTCAGCTAATGCAGGCGCTTTAGGTTCAGAAATCTCAGTAACCATAATGATATGCGTGCCAAAGTCAGTTGACACCGGCTGGCTAACTTCGCCTACTTCTAAGCTGGCTACTGCCGCTTCGAACTCTTCGGCAAAGAGCGTACCGTCAGTAAAACCTAGATCACCACCCTGCTCTGAGCTGCCAAAGTCATCACTATATCGCGATGCTAAATCAGCAAATGATTCACCAGCTGCCAAGCCTTCGGTGATCGCAGCAATCGTAGCGGCATCATTCGACTCAACTAGAATATGGCTAACGCGGCGCTCTACTACACCGGCGTAGCCTTCACTAAATGCTTGATAACGTTCTAACAGCATCTCTTCGGTTACTTCAAAATCTTGACTTAAAGACGATCTATCGATTAAGAGATACTCGATATCAACCGACTCTGCTGACATGAATCGATCACCGTTAGTGTCGTAAAACTGCTGAATCTGTTCATCAGTGGGCTCTACACTAACAACCTGACTAGCCCAGTTAATTAGCGTGTAATCGAAGCTACGCGTTTGATTAATTAACAACGCCAATGCGTCGACAGCTGCAGGATCTGCAATGCTCGTGGCCGAGACTGACAATGCGTACTGCTGCACAGCCATGTCGCTAAGTACCATGTTTCGATACATCTGCGGAGTTAGACCTGCAGAACCTAAAGTGATGCGGTAGCGATCAGCATCAAACTTACCGTCGATTTGAAACGACGGGTTTTGAACGATCTGGGCATCAGCACTGTCTGACGAGAATTTAATTCCAGCGTTATCGGCAGCCTGCCTTACCAACTCGCGTGCTACTAGTTGCTGCATCGCAGCTGGCTGCAACACATCATCTGACAAGAACTCTGAATTTGCACCCATACGGCTTTGCCACTGCTGACGCTGACGCTGGATCTCGTTATTTAGTTCAGATTGACTAATATCTTTGCCGTTTACGCGACCCGCAACACCTGTAGTGTTTTCTGGAGCGAAAAGCGCGTCGACACCAAACAGTGCCATCGACAGCACCATCAAACCGATAATAATCGAAGCACCCACGCTGCGCGTGTTTTCGCGAATGTATTGAAGCATTTTTATAAAACCTAAAGCTTAACTTTTAACTTGCGTATTCTAAATCAAGTAGCCTATATAAAGAAGACCAGACACTAGTTGACAGGCAAAAAAAAACGCGGGCTAGCCCGCGTTTTTCGTCGATCAAATGCCGATTAGTTTACAGCGTCTTTCAACTGCTTACCTGGCTTGAACGAAGGTACTTTCGCCGCAGCGATCTGGATCTCTGCACCAGTCTGTGGGTTACGGCCAGTGCGTGCTGCACGATCCTTAACCTGGAAGGTACCGAAACCAACAAGTGCTACTGAATCACCATCTTTAAGTGCACCAGTGATAGCGCCGATAGTTGCATCTAGAGCACGGCTAGCCGCAGCTTTTGGTAGATCAGCAGTTTCAGCGATTGCTTCGATCAATTCTGATTTATTCACAGTTAGACCCTCTTCTTAACGTAGTTCTAAAGATAAAAAATTTAACGAATAGTCTGAGTAATTTTATACGCAGTTTATTATTCATATTGTCGCGACTGAATTGAGCTACAGTCGATAGCTAATGGTTGTGTTCACCACGGCCACTGCCGACTTTTATACCAACGGCAGTTTTGCCAGTCAACACAAAATCACTATTAATGGGCGCTTGAGCCCTTAAAAGACTGATTTTCTTGTTTGTCAATGGGGTTAAACCTAAATTCTTCATCTGACAGGGGCTTAGCTTCAATCGAAAGCGCTTCATCTAAAACCTGTTCAATTGAACTAACCGGCACTATATCTAAGCTCTCTTTGATATTATCGGGCACTTCTTTAAGGTCGCGCACATTATCTACAGGTATAAGCACTTTTGTAATACCGCCGCGCTTTGCTGCCAACAACTTTTCTTTCAGCCCACCGATTGGCAACACTTGACCACGCAGTGTAATCTCGCCAGTCATCGCTACATCGGCCCTTACAGGTATACCTGTTAAAACCGAAACAAATGCTGTGCACATCGCAATACCTGCACTAGGCCCATCTTTCGGCGTAGCTCCTTCTGGTACATGTATATGAATATCTTGACCAGTAAGCTGCCATGCTGCGATACCAACCTGCTGCGCTCGTGCACGAACAACGGTATGCGCCGCCTGTATAGATTCTTGCATCACATCACCAAGCGAACCCGTTTTAATTACGGCTCCCTTGCCTTCTAACGCCGCAGCCTCAATCGACAACAGCTCACCACCGACCTGCGTCCAAGCCAAACCAGTAACCAGCCCCACAGCATCTTCAATGCTACGCTTGCCGTAGTCTGTTTTCTGTACACCTACTAAGCTCTCAAGATTTTCAGCGGTGACCGCTACAGACTTTAGAGATACATCTAAAGACAACTGAGTCACGACCTTTCTACATAACTTGGCGATCTCGCGTTCTAGCCCACGAACACCTGCTTCTTTGGTGTAATGACGTATCAGCATCAATAGCGTTTCGTTATCGATACTTATTTCGCCCTTTTTAAGACCATTACGCTTGATCTGTTTTGGTAGCAAATACTTTTGGGCGATGTTTAACTTTTCGTCTTCGGTATAACCCGGTATACGGATAATTTCCATACGATCTAGTAGCGGCCCCGGAATATTCATTGAGTTCGACGTACAGATAAACATCACGTCACTCAAATCATAATCAACTTCTAAATAATGATCTCCAAACGCGTGATTTTGCTCAGGATCTAATACTTCTAGTAACGCTGATGCTGGATCACCGCGGTGATCCATTCCCATCTTGTCGATTTCATCTAATAGAAATAATGGATTCTTTACGCCTACTTTACTCAACCGCTGAATAAGCTTACCCGGCATCGAGCCGATGTAAGTGCGCCGGTGCCCACGAATTTCTGACTCGTCGCGCACACCGCCCAGTGCCATACGCACATATTTGCGGTTAGTCGACTTTGCTATCGATTCAGCCAAGCTTGTTTTACCAACACCTGGCGGCCCAACTAGACATAACACAGGGCCCTTAACCTTCTTTACGCGCTTTTGAACAGCCAAGAACTCGATAATGCGTTCTTTCACCTCATCTAAGCCATAGTGATCACGGTCAAGTATCTCTTTCGCTTTCGATAGGTTATGGCTGACACGGGTGCGATTAGCCCACGGCACCCCAACCATCCAGTCTAAATACCCTCTTACAACCGATGCTTCAGCACTCATGGGGGCCATCATTCGTAGCTTATTTAGCTCTGCGTCTGCCTTTTCTTTCGCAGCGTCAGGCATCGACGCCTTTTCTATCTTATCAGCGATGAGATCGAATTCTGCGTCTTTGTTACCGCCAGAGCCACCGAGCTCTTTTTGAATCGCCTTCATCTGCTCATTCAAATAATACTCGCGCTGGCTTTGCTCCATCTGCTTTTTGACACGACCACGAATCTGGCGCTCTACTTGCGCAAGCCCCAACTCTTCGTCGATCAACTCGTTAATCAGACCTAGGCGAGTATCAAGATCTATCGCTTCTAGAACCTTTTGCTTGCGGTCAAACGACAAGGTCATATGGGCGACTATCGTATCAGTTAAACGACCAAAGTCTTCGATGGTACTAAGTGTTGCTAGAACCTCATTCGGGATCTTTTTATTCTGACCAACGTAACGCTCGAAGCGGTCTATCAACTGACGCGCCTCTGGTGAACTTACCGCCGACCTGCTCTCGACGTTAGATATCAGATCTACATCAGCACGATCAAACTCGTCACCCTCGACGACACCGTTGATGTAGGCCCGATCGCCACCTTCAACCAATAGCTTAAGGGTGCCGTCAGGTAGCTTTAACAGCTGCAATATTGTCGCGTTAACACCGATATCATATAAGTCTTCTTTGTTTGGCTTATCAACACCTGCGTCTTTTTGCGCAACCAAGAAAATCTGTTTATCGCCCTTCATCGCTTCTTCAAGCGCAGCCATTGATCGCTTACGACCGATGAACAACGGGATAACCATATGCGGAAATACCACCACTTCTCGCAACGGCAACAAAGGAATATCAGTGCTAGATAGTTCGCTCATTTATTATTGACCTAATAGACAAATAACCCCGCTTTCGCGGGGCTATAAAAAGTTTTACTCGTTAGAATCGACAGCTTTATCGACGGGTTCGTAAACCAATAATGGTTCAGACTCTCCATCAACGACTGACGCGTCGATTACGACCTTTGAGACATTATCAAGAGACGGAACGTCAAACATAGTGTCCAACAAAATAGACTCAAGAATCGCACGCAAACCTCGGGCACCGGTTTTGCGCTCCATTGCTTTATTTGCAATAGACGTTAGTGCATCGGGACGAAAATCAATTTCAACGCCTTCCATATCAAAAAGGTGTGCATACTGTTTTGTAAGAGCATTCTTCGGCTCGGTTAAGATTTGAACCAATGCATCCTCATCAAGCTCTTTGAGTGTCGCAATCATCGGCAAACGACCCACAAACTCTGGTATCAAACCAAACTTTACAAGGTCTTCAGCCTCAAGATCTGTCATTACGTCACCAAAGCTTTTCGACTCTTCTTTACTAACAACTTCGGCGCCAAAACCAATACCGCCCTTCTCGCTACGATCGCGAACAATTTTGTCGAGGCCCGCAAAAGCACCACCACAGATAAAGAGGATATTTGATGTATCTACTTGCAAGAACTCTTGCTGCGGATGCTTGCGCCCGCCTTGGGGAGGAACCGAAGCAACCGTGCCTTCTACTAGCTTCAATAGCGCTTGCTGCACACCCTCGCCCGACACATCACGGGTGATCGACGGGTTATCTGACTTACGCGAGATTTTGTCAATTTCGTCGATATACACGATACCGATTTGAGCCTTTTCTACGTCGTAGTCACACTTCTGCAAGAGCTTTTGTATAATGTTCTCAACATCTTCACCGACATAACCCGCCTCTGTAAGCGTAGTTGCATCAGCAATAGTGAAAGGAACATCTAGTAAACGCGCAAGTGTTTCAGCCAATAACGTCTTACCTGAACCCGTAGGGCCAACCAAGAGAATATTGCTCTTACCGAGCTCTATCTTGTCATCTTTAGACTTGGCACTCTCGGCGCGCAGACGCTTGTAATGATTATATACAGCAACCGCCAATACTCGCTTAGCGCGATCTTGACCGATTACATATTGATCTAGTGTTTCAGCAATTTCTTTTGGCGTAGGTAATGCCTCGCCCTTTTGCTCAGGCTCTAAATTAGCGAGCTCTTCTGTGATGATGTCGTTACAAAGGTCTACACACTCATCGCAAATGAATACCGAAGGGCCGGCAATCAATTTCTTTACCTCGTGCTGGCTTTTGCCACAAAACGAGCAATAAAGTAATTTGGTGCTGTCGCCAGAGTTTTCTGACATGTGTTACTCCGTGATCCTTGTCTATGTACCTACTATGGGGGTCAGCTAAACGAATATCAACCCCCAAAGTAAACGCTAAAGTCTAAATTTAGCGGCGATCTATCACCTCATCAATTAAACCGAACGCCTTTGACTCTTCGGCAGACATAAAATTGTCTCGCTCGGTAGCAATCGCGATCTCTTCTACCGATTTACCCGTATGATCGGCCATAATTGTATTTAATCGCTCTCTAATCTTAAGAATTTCTTGCGCCTGAATATGAATATCTGATGCCTGGCCCTGTGCCCCACCTGATGGTTGATGGATCATGGTTCGTGAATTGGGTAGACAAAAACGCTTGCCTTCAGCACCTGCGCTCAATAAAAATGCCCCCATAGAGCACGCTTGACCAATACACATAGTGCTGACATCGGGCTTAATAAATTGCATCGTATCGTAAATCGACATACCTGCCGTAACACTACCGCCGGGCGAATTGATATACAGGTGAATATCTTTATCTGGATTCTCAGCCTCTAAAAAAAGCAACTGAGCAACAACCAGATTAGCCATATGATCTTCGACTTGACCCACTAGAAATATGACTCGCTCTTTAAGCAGCCGAGAATAAATGTCAAACGAGCGCTCACCGCGAGATGTCTGCTCAATAACCATAGGTACAAGGTTAGATTGAATATCGGTGGGTGACATAGAGGTTCCTTATTACGCTATTTTCATCATTAGTTAGGTCTATTCTAGCGAGTAAAACGACTAATTGCTTGCGCAAATAACAAAAAAGCCGGCATAAGCCGGCTTTTTTTAATTGAATCAAATCAGAGAATTACTCAGCTTCAGCTGGCGCCTCTGGCTTGATTGCATCGTCGTAACTTACTTCAGAAGTGGTAACTGCCGCTTTCTCAAGTACAAAATCAACGATCTGATCTTCTAGTACAGCTGACTCTAGATTACCTAGTAGCTCTTTGTTGCTGTAGTAGTAGTTGATAACTTCTTCTGGGTCTTGGTAAGTAGAAGCAACTTCTTCAACCTTGGCCTTAACACGATCTGCATCTACCTGAATGTCATTAGCACTTACAAGCTCTGCAACCACAAGACCTACCTGGATACGCTTTTCAGCCTGACCCTGGAACAACTCATCAGGAAGCATTGAAGCATCTAGCTGCTGACCACCAAACTGCTGTGCCATTTGCTGACGCAACGCTTGAATTTCGTTTGCGATCAGTGCTTTTGGCACATCAAAGCTATGTAGTGCCTGCAGGCCGTCCATTACTTTAGCTTTAGTCTTACCAGCGATTGCGTTATCTAGCTCGCGCTTCATGTTCTGAGAAATTTCAGTGCGGAACTCGCCTTCATCTTCGGTTTCGATGCCGAACTTAGCAAAGAACTCAGCATTTACTTCAGGTAGCACCTGCTCAGACACTTCGTGTAGAGTGATCGCGAATTCAACTGCAGCGCCTTTTAGCTCTTCGTTGTGGTATTCTTCAGGGAACGTAAGCTCAAGAACCTTTTCTTCACCAGCTTTCATGCCTTCGATACCTGATTCAAAACCAGGAATCATCTGACCACTACCTAGAACAAGGTTTTGACCTTCTGCAGAACCGCCTTCGAACAACTCGCCGTCTTTCTTACCAGCAAAGTCGATCTTTACCTGATCGCCGTCTTTTGCTTCGCGCTCAACAACAGCCCAAGTAGCCTGCTGCTTACGAAGAACTTCAATCATGTTATCGATATCAGAATCTTTAACTTCGGCAGTTACGGTGTCGATCTGAAGCTCGCTTAGGTCAGCAACTTCGATTTCTGGGAATACTTCGAACAAAGCCGCAAACTCAACGTCAGCGCCTTCTTCAAGCTTGATTGGCTCAATGCTTGGCTGACCAGCTGGCTTTAAGCTCTCTTGAGCAACCGCTTCGTAGAAAGATGAACCAAACAGCTCACCTAGAACCTCTTGACGAACGCCCGCACCAAATTGCTTCTTAACAACCTTCAGTGGAACCTTACCTTTACGGAAACCGTTGATACGAACGGTTTTTGCAGCCTTTTTCAAACGCTCTTCAACAGCACTGTCAACGCGCTCAGCGGGAACAGAGATAGTCATGCGGCGCTCTAGGCCAGAAGTGGTTTCGACAGATACCTGCATGGAGAATAACCCCTTTTTATAAACAACAAAGGCGCTATAATAGCGCCTTTGGATAAATAATGGTGCGAAAGGAGAGACTCGAACTCTCACGCCGTAAGACACTGGTACCTAAAACCAGCGCGTCTACCAATTCCGCCACTTTCGCACAGTGACCACCCAATCAAGCAATGCTTTATAAGGTGTTGATTATGTTGAGGTTTTTACTGCTCTTTGCTGCGCCCCTCAATGTGGTGCGTATAGTATAGAAACCTTTCTCACCCCGCAACCCCTATTTTTAAAAAACTTTCTATCTGGCATTTGTAACAAATTGAACTTCCCAACCCTGTTGACTCAGCTCTGTCAACACCCCCTGCTGGGCCACCAAATGCTCAACACCAAGCGTTATGAATAACCGATCATGACTAACACTGAGCTGCTGAATACGATTCGCAAAGGTAGATGACTTTCGCTGAATGTATTTATGAAATGCTGACGGTCGCATAGCGAAATGCGCTTTAAGTTTTTGCTGATCTCCCTTTGACCAAGCATCTAAAAGAATCAAGGGCTCATCGTGGCCAGTACCATCACCTTGGGCCGCTGCCGCCAACAACATCTCATGCTGGTCATCAGCCGGCAGCTGGCTGTATTCCAATAACTGCAAAGCCAACGACTCTAACGGGTAAACATTCATACTTTGACTTTGAGAGAGAATATGACGGTCAATACCATGTTGCGGCGTTAACCCCTGTAACCTGAAGGCCGCCCCGGTTACTATCATGGCCTGATACCAAGGATAGAATAAACTTAGATTGTCGCAGTTAAGCCTTACTCGTTCACAAGCGGGGCGCAATGCAGAGCTATTCACCCCGCTTCGCCCGTCACTAATTGCTGTTTCTTGCAAGATTGTATTGATTTCACGCTGCGAAATCGACGCGATGTCTAATTCTAAGACAACAGCTTGCGCACGCTCTAAATACTGATATACATGGCTAGGCAGTGGAAACATGTCTTGATGGCCGTAATGCACAGCACCTAAGAACGTTAGCTGCTTACCGGCCTTGGTGGCCGTCCAGATCGGTGGGCTTTGACTGCCCCCTTGAGCAACCGAGATATTGAATGAAAACAATAAGAAGAATGAGGTGATTACACCGACTATTGATGCCGTACGGTTTCGATGACTGCAAAATTCCATCTTCACTTACCCAAAACTAGACTCTATATATTTGAGCCTAGTCAGGATAAGTTAGATGCTAAGGTGATTAGTTGGCTTTCTTGAACAGCAAATCAACGCTAACAGGAACCGCCTGCGAGATATCCTTAAGACCTGCGATCAGGCGCAACTTACCAATTGCACTACCTACCGTCAGCCGCTGCGTAGACAGCAACATTGGATGAACGCTAGTAACACGCAACTGATCGTCAGATACCGCCACAACACGTAATGTAATTGGGCGATTTAGCTTAACGCCAAAAGCATCAATTGTGGTGGCCCCTTCATACACAGAAGATTCACCCGCCTTTAGAGATAGAAGGTTTTCAGGGATCTCAACCGTCGCGGTTGCGATCATATCGGCATCGCCCTTCAGAATCTCTTTGGTCATACGCTCGTCACGAATCGCAATATTGGTGTTCCATGAACCAAGACGAACAGACACGGTGCCCGCAGCACCCTCTATACCACCTGTCACATCCATAAACTGGTGCACTTCAGCTGTATGGCGGGATTTAATCGTCATAAACGCCACTTCGCTTTCGTCAGATACCAACTGCCATGATTGAGCACTTGCCGCTGCACACGCAAGTGACATCATCAATCCCATAAAAAAGCGCATATCGCCTCCATTTATTAATTAAACGCTAACACTATAAGCAAACTACGTGCGAATTGAAATATTGATGCTTCATCAATACAATCTTTGCGAGGGGTATCTTATGAATCTTACAAACTTTGACTTAAATCTTTTCGTTGTATTTGACGCAATCTACACAGAGCGCAACCTGACGCGCGCCGGTCAAATCATCGGCATTACGCAACCTGCAGTAAGTAACGCCCTATCACGGCTTCGCGATGCGTTTGATGATCAGCTGTTTATACGTAACGCCCAAGGCATGATGCCAACACCGTTTGCTCAGAGCATCATTGGTGACGTACGTGACGCGATTAAACTATTGCGCTCTAGTATCGAACGACAAGAAAACTTTGACCCAAGTACCGCCGAGATTAGCCTGCGCATCAGCATGAGTGATCGCACGAGCTTTGGATTACTGCCTGCACTATATGAGCTTTTAAGCACTCGAGCTCCGAATATGCAGCTACTACACCATCAAGTAAAACGCCGAGACAACGTAAAAGAACTAGCCACTGGCTCTGTCGATCTAGTTATCGACGCCCCGCTCACTCACGACCCAATGGTAAAGCACACCAAACTTTACGAGGCGAATTACGCTCTAGGTGTATCAAAAAACCACCCATTGGCGTCGTTAGAGCAAATTGATTTAGAACAATTTTTGAACTTGAGATTTGTCGAGGTATCTAGCCGACGTAACGGCCTGACTCCGATCGATTTAGAACTAGGTAAGCTGGGTAAGACACGCAATATCGTTACTAGAACGCAACACTATCTACCTATTAGACGACTAGTTAGCCAGTCAGAACTAGCCATTGTAACCCCGGCCACCGACATTGAACTGATGGGCTTAGCGCGTATCGACCTACCGATAAAGGTGGCTAGTTTAGAAGCACACCTTTACTGGCACGAAACGATGGATCACAACCCCGTAAACATTTGGTTCAGAGAGCTTGTGCTTGAAGCCATGAAATCACTTAACAAACCACTCTAATCGCCGCGCTGGCGCCCAACGACCGAAGGCCATGTACCTCGCCACGATCTAGCGAGGTCATCACCATTAACAAAAACTCTAACGAAGCAATATCAATTTTTTGCCCAGGCACCAATACCGGCACCCCCGGCGGGTAAGGAACCACCTGATCACAAGCAACTTTACCGACTAACTCTTTATTTACAGCGCCGGTTTCATCGGCCATAGCAACCAACTTACCTTTATTAAAAAAGGCCTCTCGCGGCGACATAGCCATCTCACCTGCAGGAGGCATGGCATACGCTCGCCCATTAGCACCCACCCCACTAGCCGGAAACTCGCTAGAGAGCTGTTTTAATGCCTCTTCTAGCCTTAACAGCTTACTTAGAGTCGTACCAATCGTTATTAGCACACTGATTGTATTGTGAGTGATTTTTTCAATTTGAATACCGAAGCGCTCAAAGAGTAGTAGCTGAACCTGCTCGGCACTGATAGACAATCGCTCGGTCGACAACGTAACCTTAGTCGGATCAAACTGAATACCCTGCCCCTTAAGACTATCTGGCAGCATTTTCTCTAGTGATAGCGGCTCAAATAACGTATTCGCCTCGGCCTGTTCGCGCAGCCTTTTCGCAAGACTCAATGACTTATTTAGCAGCGCATAGCCCTCGATTTGCATTTGCTTACGGGCAACATCAAGACTAGCGATCATGCCGTATTGTGGCGACGTAGACGTATGCATGTTTAAGTGATCCCTAAATAGCTCACCATCAAAATCAGGGTCATTTACATGAATCATACTTGCTTGCGAGAAGGCGCTTAGCATCTTATGGGTAGACTGAGTTACATAGTCTGCACCGTACTCAAGTGCTGTTGGGCGCAACTTATGATGAAAACGCCCATGGGCATACCATGCCTCATCAATCATCACTTTTATGCCGTGCGAATGAGCTAGCTCAATGATAGGGGTAAGATCATAGCGCATTCCATCGTAGGTACAGCTAGTAAGCATAAGCACTTTGGCTTCAGGGTTATCTGTAATCGCTTGCTTGATCGTATTGAACGATACCGGGCCATAAAGCCCATACTGGTGATTTACCTCACTCGCTAAATATACAGGCGTAGCACCACACAGAATAACCCCATGATGGGTCGACTTATGACTACCACGATCAAGAAGAATCTTATCACCGGGTCGTAACAGGTATTGCAAAATCACCTTATTGGCCGTGCTAGTACCGTTCGTCACGAAAAACGTTTGGCTAGCCCCAAATGCCCTGGCCGCAAGCTCTTGCGCGTCGTGAATTACAGACGAGGGCTCTAACAGCGAGTCTAGTACCTGTACACTGACACTTAAGTCAGCCTGAAACACCTTGGCACCAATAAACTGATAGAAATCACGCACCCAAGGAGATGACGATAGACTATCACCACTTGAATGCCCCGGAGTATGCCAAGCATCTTTACCCGCCGACACGTATCCACGCAAGGTATCAGCGAACGGAGTACTGACCTTTGCAGCTAGCTGACCATGTAAAAGCTTATAGACTGACTCGCGATCAGCTTCATCTTCAGCCAACCAGCCATCAACACGAAATGCAACGCCATCAGTGCTGCAGGCTTCAACGCTATCCTGCATCATCAGATTAATACTGATCTCAGGGCGCAGTTGCTCTACTCTAGGCAAAACCTGGTTTGCCGCAACGCAATGTAGCGCTAGCACGGCAACCGCACTGGTCTCAGTTAGTACCGCATCAACCAATGAATCATAGCTAGACACCGCCACAAATTGCATATCCCAACCCTCGTCCGCAATAGAATGCGTTGACAGCTGAGTTTGCCAATAGTGCGACCACTCATTATTTTCACTAACTACTATTACGGTCGCTATCGCTTGTTTTTCGTTCACTCACTAATCTCTTATTATCTTCTTACAAAAACGATCGATACGCTCAATCGCCTTTTCTAACACTGTTACAGTCTGGGTAAGACTAACACGCACATAACCTTCACTGACCTTGCCAAAGGCCCCACCAGGAATAACCGACACCCCTTGATCATCAAGCAACTGTTGAGCAAAAGCCCAGCCGTCTAGCCCTGTACCACGCACGTCAAGCATGACAAACATACCCGCTTGAGGCTTTATTGGTGAAACACCCTGACACATTGACAACCCTTGATAGGCTGCCTCAGCACGCCGCTGATACTCTTTAGACATCGCTTCAACAGAGTCTTGGTCAGTATCTAGCGCATAGGCCGACGCATCCTGAATAAATTGCGGGCTGCCGAATAAGCTAGCCGCTGCGTACTCTTCAATTATGCTACTAAGTGCCGTTGGGGCGAGCGTCCAACCTATACGCCAACCTGACATCGCATGACTTTTCGACAGACAATCGATAGAAATTATGTTGTCTAGGCTATCCACTGCAAATCGTGCCGAACGATGTCGACGGTCATAGGCGAACATCGAATAAACCTCATCTGAGACCAACCACACCCCTTTTTCTAAGCAATGTGCGGCCAATCGGCCAATATCAGCCTCATCAATGATTACGCCGGTTGGATTGTGAGGCGTATTGATTAAGGCAACTGGCGCAGAGCCATCTATCGCGTCAATCATATCATCGATATTTAATGAGAATTCGTTTTCAGCATCTGTATTTACAAAACGCGGGGTCAATCCTAGTGCCTCGAAGATTGCGGTATAACCAACATACATAGGGTCAGCTAACACAATCTCATCACCAGGATTAGTGACACAGGCCAACGCGGTATAGAGCGCCGCCGTTGCACCCGGAAACACAACTACTTCATCAATAGAACAGGGGTGCGTAGCGGTATTGGTTTCGACGCGAGCAATAGCTTGTCGAAGCTGCAACTCGCCGGCCGAAGGCGAATAATGAGTTCTACCAGAACGCATAGCACGCGCGGCTACATCAATAATATCTGCAGGCGTATCGAAATCAGGGTCGCCAATGCTTAATAGGATAACGTCTTCGCCCCGCGCACTCATCGCAAGGGCTTGAGAGTGCACCGCCCAGCCATCACTTTCTATATCAGCTAAACGTTTTGCAGCATCACTAACCTGAAGAGTTTTCATATGTATCGACCCAATCTATTTTCGCGCATTATAGCTAGGCGAGTACGAAACCTAGATATATAAAAGATACTAGGACCAATAATCTTCTGGTGCTAAGCATAAAAAAACCGGCTCAAGGCCGGTTTCTTTTTGACTACTGAAACAATCGCTATTGCTACAGAGCCTGCTCTAATTGAGGTACTGCCTCGAATAGATCTGCAACTAGGCCATAATCAGCTACCTGGAAGATAGGAGCCTCTTCGTCTTTGTTGATAGCAACAATGACTTTAGAGTCTTTCATACCTGCCAAATGCTGAATCGCACCTGAAATACCCACTGCAATATAAAGGTCTGGCGCTACGATCTTACCAGTTTGACCAACTTGCATATCGTTGGGTACAAAGCCTGCGTCAACCGCGGCACGAGAGGCACCGACTGCTGCGCCAAGCTTGTCTGCAACCGACTCAAGCAACTTAAAGTTATCGCCATTTTGCATACCGCGACCACCAGAAATCACTACACTAGCTGCAGTTAGCTCTGGGCGATCGCTTACCGCCAGCTCTTCGCCAACAAATGAAGACAAGCCAGCCGACTCTGTTGCGGCACCATCTTTGCTATCGGCGCTGCCGCCCGTAGCAACTGCATCAAATGCAGTGGTACGCACAGTGATCACCTTAACAACATCTGAAGACTTAACAGTCGCGATAATGTTACCGGCATAAATTGGGCGCTTAAACGTGTCAGCAGACTCAACACCTACGATGTCAGAAATCTGGGCCACGTCTAGCATTGCAGCAACGCGTGGCATCACGTTCTTGCCCGTAGTAGTAGCAGGCGCAAGAATGTGGGTGTAGCCTTCGCTGTTTGCAACGATTGCCGGTGCCACTTCTTCAGCCAACTGATGCTCATAAATTGCGCCGTCAACAGTGATTACAGAGCGAACACCCTCAACACCCGCAGCTTCAGTAGCAGCAGCGCCGCAGCCTGAACCAATTACTAGTACGTCAATGTCTCCGCCGATCTTAGCAGCAGCCGCAACGGTGTTTAAGGTTGCTGGCTTTAATGAACCGTTATCGTGTTCAGCAATTACTAGAATACTCATTTAGATCACCTTCGCTTCATTTTTTAGCTTATCTACTAGCTCAGCCACATCAGCTACCTTGATACCGGCGCTACGTGATGGAGGTGGCTCTACACCAAGTACTTCAAAGCGAGGAGCAATATCAACGCCAAGGTCAGCAGGTGTTGTTGTATCAAGTGGCTTTTTCTTTGCCTTCATGATGTTCGGCAACGACGCATATCGAGGCTCGTTAAGACGTAAATCAGTCGTTACAACCGCAGGCAACTTAAGGCCAACTGTCTGCAAACCGCCATCAATCTCGCGAGTTACATTGACTGACTCACCGTCTACCTTTACCTCTGATGCAAAGGTGCCCTGCCCTATGCCAGCCAATGCGGCAAGCATCTGACCAGTTTGGTTATTATCACCATCGATAGACTGCTTACCCATTAGAACCATCTGTGGTTGCTCTTGGTCATAAACAGCTTTTAAACATTTTGCTACAGCAAGCGGCTGTAGTGATTCGCCGGTTTCAACAAGAATACCGCGATCAGCACCTAGCGCAAGCGCAGTTCGAATCTGTTCTTGCGACGTTTTTTCGCCAATAGAGACTACTACTACTTCAGAAGCAACACCTGCTTCTTTAAGACGTACAGCCTCTTCGACAGCGATTTCGCAGAATGGGTTAATCGACATTTTCGCGTTTGCTAAGTCAGGGCCTGTGCCATCTGCCTTAGGACGAACTTTAACGTTGTAGTCAACAACGCGCTTTACAGCTACAAGAATCTTCATGGAATCTCCATGCATACTTTCATTTATTTATGGCCGCTCGGCTATACTTGCCTAGCTGAACGGATCGATGTGACCTAGTGGCCTACGGCTACCTCACGACTGAATATTGTAGTCGATTCGACGCCTTGGGTGTCAATTCTAGCAAAATAAAACAAGTGTTTGAATTCCTTTCTTCAGCACGTAAAATAGGCGACAATATTCACAAGATTAAAATGAGTAATGAGGAGCCGCTGTGAGCGAAGCCATCGAAAGAGAATCAATGCCGTACGACGTAGTGATCGTAGGTGCCGGCCCATCAGGTTTAGCGGCAGCTTGTCGTATCCGTCAACTCAATCCTGAGATTAGCGTTTGCGTTGTAGAAAAAGGCAGCGAAGTAGGCGCGCATATTTTATCTGGCGCAGTTCTTGAGCCGACAGCTCTAGCCGAGCTATTCCCTGATTACCTAGAAATGGGCGCACCCTTGCACACTCCTGTGGCTGGCGATGAAATCAAAGTACTGCGTGGTTCGAAAGGTGCTATTAACGTACCTAGCTTATTTGCACCAAAGACTATGCACAACGACGGCAACTACATCATTTCGTTGGGCAACCTATGCCGCTGGCTTGCTGAACAAGCTGAAAATCTTGGCGCCGAAATCTTTCCGATGTTTGCCGCCGCTGAGGTTCTGTACAACGAAGACGGCTCAGTAAAAGGAATTGCAACAGGCGATATGGGTGTAGGCGAAGACGGCCAACCTAAAGACAGCTATATGCCAGGTATGGAACTTCACGCTAAGTACACCCTATTCTCTGAAGGCTGCCGCGGCCATCTAGGCAAGCAGCTAATCAAGCATTTTGATCTAGATGCCGGTAAAGATCCGCAGCATTATGGCATTGGTATCAAAGAGTTATGGAAGGTTTCTGATGAACAACACCAACCTGGCTTAGTTGTTCATACCGCCGGCTGGCCCCTAGACGAATCTAACACCCAGGGTGGCGGCTTCTTATATCACCTAGAAGACAACCAGGTAGCACTAGGCCTGATCACCGACCTCGGCTACACCAACCCTCACGTTAGCCCATTCGAAGAAATGCAGCGTTATAAGACTCACCCAGAGATTGCCAAGCACATCGAGGGTGGCGAACGAATCGCTTACGGCGCACGTGCACTTGCGAAGGGCGGTATTCAGTCGCTTCCCAAAATGCACTTTGCTGGCGGCCTATTAATCGGCGACAACGCAGGCACACTAAACGCTGCAAAGATCAAAGGCACACACACTGCTATGAAATCTGGCATGGTCGCTGCTGAAACTGTGGTAGAAGCACTAAATGCGGGTCGCGAGAGCGCCGACTTAACAGAGTTTACTGCCAATTACGAAAATAGCTGGGCCTACAAAGAGGTATACGCGCAGCGCAACTTTGCCCCAGCACAACACAAATATGGCAACATTCTTGGCAGCGCTTACTTCTTTATCGACTTCAACCTGTTCGGTGGCAAGCTTCCTTGGACAATGTCTGACAGCAAGCCAGACTACGCTGGCATGCAAGATGCTGCCTCAGCTACCAAGATCGATTATCCAAAGCCAGATGGCAAGCTTACGTTTGACCGCCTGTCGTCTGTGTTCTTATCTAACACGAACCACGAAGAAGATCAGCCTTGCCACTTAAAGCTGGCTGACGCGTCGATCCCGGTTGATGTGAACCTTGTAAAATTCGACGAGCCAGCTCAGCGCTACTGCCCTGCCGGCGTATACGAAATCGTTGAAAACGACGACGGCGATAAGCGCTTTCAAATTAACAGTCAAAACTGTGTTCACTGTAAAACCTGTGATATTAAAGACCCTTCTCAGAATATCACCTGGGTAACACCAGAGGGCGCAGGTGGCCCGAACTATCCGAACATGTAAATGTAAGGCTATTCGAACGGCAACCAACCAAGAGGCGAGCTTATACCAAGCTCGCCTTTTTTATCTTCTACATATTGCTGCGCGAACTCGTAATAAAGCGCCCTAGACAAGCGCGCAGTTAACCCATAATTCAATGCGATAGCAGGTATTACGGCGTCATCTAACTGCTTTACAAACCAGTCACCAGCGGTGAATCGAACCTGCCCTAAACAAGATATATCAGCGATCGCAAATTCATCTAGCGCTTCATTTTGTATGTCAGATGGCGAATATTGCTGATCAATAGACCTTAGAGGTCGTGAAAAACGAATATCATTGACGACAAATGGCGTGCTAGCAACTCTGATACGCCACTTCTCTACTGGCGTTTTAAGAAAATACTCACCCTGCTCGCACGTAAGCAGCCTAGCAAACAACTTCACTATCTCTTGGCGTTCGAACAGCTGACCCTCGTGATACCACAAGCCAGCGCTATCAATATAAATATCTATATCGCCGCTAAGCGCAGGCGACCAACTATCGAGATCATATTCAGCTTGACTGTCTGCGGCTTTCGCCAGATTATCTAATGAGAATGTCGCCATCTAATTTTTGAATTTTTAGCATCGGGGGCCATAGTATATAGCGCGGCCTCTAAGGCTGCACCATACACCGTATATCGGTCATCATCATCTAGCCAACCTGCATCACTATTGATTACCAACTGCTCAAGAACTTGACCATTGTACGGATCAATCACGGCTATTCGAACCGACTGACTATCAACTCCCTTGTAGCATTCGCACCACCAAGGTGACCACCAATAATGATCTTTTTCAACGTTATCAAGTGTTACAACGTAAAGTAGGTTCGCATGCTGCCCCCTAGCCCAACGCACCGGATCGTCAGCCGCAACTAACGATGCACATTGATCATTTATAAGCCTTGCGCCAAAAACACCACAGGTTTTAGCGAGGTACTTAGCATCAATATCTTCGAGCCCCGACCTTGTTACATAAGCAACAGCCGAATTAGGCGTTGGCGCTACGACCAAGCCTCTGCGCTGATAGATCTTATGAGTGTGATGCACTCCTGACTCTGTTTTCAGCCCCTCGACACCTTGAGCGACAAAAGCGGGTGAACAGCCGACCACGATTGCCGAAACAACGATCAGTAGTATTGCCTTAATCTGCAGCATTCAATGACACCTCAACTTCGTCTACAATTTGCCCTTACTTATAAAACTAAGCCTATTTACAAGGACACCTTCATGGATCTCTCTAGCCTAAGCGCAATTTCTCCAATTGACGGCCGTTACGGCTCAAAAACAGCAGACTTGCGACCCTACTTTAGCGAATATGGCTTAATCTATTTTCGCGTATTAGTAGAAGTACGTTGGCTGCAAAGATTAAGCCAACACCCTGAGATTACTGAAGTACCTGCTTTTACCACCGAAGCCAACGCTGTTCTTGAATCGCTTGTAACTAATTTCAGTGAAGAAGACGCAGCTCGTGTGAAAGAGATCGAGCGCACTACAAACCACGACGTAAAGGCAGTTGAGTACCTAATTAAAGAAAAATTTGAAGATAACGAAGAACTAAACGCGGTATCTGAATTTGTTCACTTTGCGTGTACTAGCGAAGACATTAACAACCTTTCTCATGCATTAATGTTGCAAAATGGCATCAATAAAGTTGTGCGCCCTACCCAGCAACGCGTAAGTGATGCCATCAAAGCAATGGCACATCAGTATGCCGATGTTCCTATGCTTTCACGCACACATGGCCAAACCGCATCACCAACCACCGTTGGTAAAGAAATGGCAAACGTGGTTGCCCGTCTAGAACGACAGCTAAAACAGATCGACGCTATCGAATACCTAGGTAAGATAAATGGCGCAGTTGGCAACTATAACGCGCACTTAAGCGCCTACCCTAGTATTGATTGGGCGGCCAACGCGCAAGCCTTTATCGAGTCACTTGGTATTACCTTTAATCCCTACACCACGCAAATCGAGCCGCACGATTACATCGCCGAGCTATTTGATGCCATCTGTCGCTTCAATACCATCTTGCTAGATTTTGACCGTGACGTTTGGTCGTATATCTCAAACGCATACTTTAAGCAGAAAACCATTGCGGGTGAGGTTGGCTCGTCGACCATGCCACACAAAGTAAACCCTATCGACTTTGAAAACTCTGAAGGCAACATCGGTATTGGCAATGCAATCATGGCACACATGGCGGCTAAACTGCCGGTATCACGCTGGCAGCGTGACCTAACAGACTCTACCGTACTGCGTAATATGGGCGTAGGCTTGGCCTACTCGCTAATCGCCTATGAATCGACGCTTAAAGGGATATCAAAACTAGAGCTTAACGAAGCAGTTGTAGCTAAAGATCTTGATGACAGCTGGGAGGTTCTAGCAGAGCCAATTCAAACGGTTATGCGCCGCTACGGTATCGAGAAGCCATACGAAAAGCTTAAAGCCCTTACCCGCGGCCAATCGATCACTCCAGAAACGCTTGCTGCTTTTATCGACACACTAGACCTGCCTGACGATGTAAAGACTGAAATGAAAGCCTATACACCGGGTGGCTATACAGGCAACGCCGCTGATCAAGCGAAGGCGATTTAAATGAACGCCCTGCCTTTTGTTGATATCAATGACCATGAACTATTTATGCGAGAGTATTGGCAAAAGGCGCCTTGCGTATTTAAAGCCAATTTACCCGAGTCTGCACAGCTAGCACCCGACGAGCTTGCCGGTATCGCAGCCGAACCCAGCAGTGATGCTCGACTAGTGCAGACGCCAGTAAAGAAAAAGAAAGACTGGCGCGTAGCTAACGGGCCTTTCTGCGCACAAGATTACGATATTTTGGGCCCTACCCACTGGACGCTGCTTGTACGTGGCGTCGATCAATACATAGAATCAGCACCTGAAATCTTCAATCAGTTCAACTTTTTGCCCGCATGGCGCCGAGAAGACTTGATGGTGTCATTTGCCGCCAATAAAGGCAGTGTTGGCGCCCACACAGATTTTTACGATGTATTCATTATTCAGGGCGAAGGCCAGCGACGGTGGCGAATAGGCGAGCCTGTTGCTGCAGACGCCGAACTAATCGCCAACATAGATCAAAAAGTACTTGCTCAGTTTGACCCTACGCACGAGGTCATATTAAGCGAAGGCGATGCGATCTATATTCCTCCCATGGTGCCTCACGAAGGAATTAGTATTGGGCAAAGCATGTCGTACAGCGTTGGGTACAGAGCTCCAAGCTTAAGCGAAGCGATTGACCAATGGGCAGATATCGTTCATGACACGGCGCAACCAACGCAGCGCTACAGTGATGAAGGAGCCAAGCCCACAGAAAAAACCAACCGCATCTCGCAAAGCGATCGCTTTAGAATGGTTCAACTGCTTGATCAAGCGAAGGTCAATGCCGAGCGCATACTAGGCGAGCTAATGACACAGCCAGTGATTGTTCAAGAGCAAGCAGATACATCTCCTATCACCATGGGCGAGCTCTCAGAGATGCTCTTGGATCCAACAATCGAGATAGGCCCAGCAGCCCATACCAGAATGGCTTACTATACCGATGAGCAATCGATGCAAGTGTTCTGTAACGGCTCCACCCATTTGCTCGCTAATGCAGAAGAAAGTTTAATCGACGCGCTATGCAGCTGTAGCGCACTAGACGGGCCACTTATTGCCGAGGTCACAAACAACAACGAGTTAAAAGCATTGCTACTTGAATGGATCAACAAGGGTCATTGGGGGCCTTACGAAGTATGAGCGACATTAACATCAGTGAAGTCGACTGGTCAGAACAACAAGAAACGTTAAAACTAATTCGTTTCGAAGTATTTGTAGATGAACAAAATGTGCCTGTTGAGGAAGAGCTCGACGACCTTGACGCTATCGCCACCCACTTTTTAGTAACCTTGTGCGATGGCACGCCTGCCGCTACGGGTAGATTGCTAGAGGATGGCCGCATTGGCCGCATGGCGGTTCGAAAGATCGCCCGAGGCACAGGTGCCGGCTTAAAAATGCTTAATTTCATGATAGAAACCGGCAAAAAAGCAGGTATCAGTAGCTTTTATCTACACGCACAAACCCATGCGATCGGCTTTTATGAAAAAGCAGGTTTTTTAGCCCATGGCGAAGAGTTTATGGATGCAGGCATACCGCACGTTGAAATGACGTTAAATTTTAACGCCTAGTGCTCGCCCTAGGTGATATCGGTTAGCCGCCCCGTTTGGGCGGCAACCATCTGACAACTTCTTTAAGCGTTAATCATCTTAAACTGACGGCGCATGCTATGAAGCAATGGCTCTGTGTAACCGCTTGGCTGCTCAAGCCCTTCAAAAACTAAAGCCCTTGCAGCATTGAACGCAACACTTTGATCAAAGTTGGCAGCCATCGGGCGATACAAAGGATCACCTGCATTTTGCTCATCTACAACTGCGGCCATTTCTTTAAAGAGATCTTCGACCAACTCTGCACTACAAACATTGTGATACAGCCAGTTAGCCACGTGTTGCGCAGAAATACGTAACGTGGCTCGGTCTTCCATCAATCCAACATTATTGATGTCAGGCACCTTTGAACAACCAACACCCTGCTCTACCCAGCGAACCACATAACCCAGAATACCCTGAAGATTATTTTTTAGCTCTAAAACAATCTCGTCATCAGTTAGCTCTCGATCTAGCAAAGCCACTTTAAGAATATTATCAACAGCTGGTACCGACTCGCCCATGCGCAACATCTGCGCATGAAGCACGTCGATCTGATGGTAATGCAAAGCGTGCAGAGTTGCTGCAGTAGGCGAAGGAACCCAAGCACAGGTTGCCGCAGCTTTTGGATGCCCAATCTTTTGCAACATCATGTCGGCCATATTATCTGGTACAGGCCACATGCCTTTACCAATTTGCGCCTGCATTCTAAAGCCTGCATGCAAACTAATTGTCACGTTGCGATCTTCGTAGCAATCAAACCAAGGCGCGCCTTTTATCTCACCCTTTGGCAAAAATGGCCCTGCACACATCGATGTATGAATATCATCACCGGTACGATCTAAGAAGCCAGTATTAATAAAGGCAACGCGCTCTCGCGCTTCGTAGATACAGGCAGCTAAGTTAACGCTGGTACGACGCTCTTCATCCATTATGCCAATCTTTACCGTATTTGGGCGAAGGCCTAGCAGCTTTTCAACCTTATCGAATAGCTCTACTGTAAAGCGTACTTCTTGCGCACCGTGCATCTTAGGCTTAACGATATACACAGAGCCATGGTACGAATTGCGGTTGATCGACTTACTGGCCAAATCGTAAAGCGCAGCAGTTACGGTGACCAGGGCATCTAGCAACCCCTCTTGCAACTGTTCGCCATTAAATAGCACCGCAGGTGTTGGCATTAAATGACCTACATTGCGAACAAACAGTAAGCTATTACCTTTTAGGCTTAACTCGCCATCTTTAGTTGTAAAGCTAAGTGCATTATTTAACTGACGAGTAATTGTCTTACCGCCCTTCTCAAGGCTCTCGCTTAGATCACGACGCATCAGACCTAGCCAATTTCGATAAGCTACAACCTTATCTTCACCATCAACGGCAGCAACCGAATCTTCACAATCTTGAATTGCCGATAAAGCAGACTCTAAAACAATATCAGAAACACCTGCTTTATCATCTTTGGCGACCTGAGTATCGTCAAAACGAATAATCATATGCAGAGAGTTATGCTCTAGCAACAGCGCCTCAGGGCTTGTAGACTCACCCTGCCAGCCTTTAAATCTTGAGGGATCAGATAACTGATACGCTATATCTGCGGCCTCTGCTACCAACTCGCCATCGACAACCATGTAGCGCGTAACTTCTTTATGACTTACGCCAGCTAAAGGCAGATATTCATCTAAAATAGTACGACCAAAATTGATTACACGCGCGCCGCGTACCGGATTGTAAGCACCCTGTTTACTAGCGCCGTCGTCTTCAGGAATTACGTCTGAACCGTATAACGCATCGTACAAGCTACCCCAGCGCGCATTTGCCGCGTTCAGTGCGTAACGGGCGTTCATAACAGGTACAACCAACTGAGGGCCAGGCATGCTGGCGACCTCTGGATCTACGTTTTGTGTCGAAATGGTAAATTCAGGGGGCTCAGGATCGAAGTACCCAATCTGCTGCAATGCTTGTTTATACTGAACAGCGTCTGGCGTACCTGGATTAGCACGATGCCATTCGTCAATCTCGGCTTGAATGCGATCCCTTTCTGTCAAAAGGTCAAGATTGCGCTGCTGAAACTGCTCTGCTATCTGCTGTAACTGGTCATAGAACGTAGCCTTGTCAGTTGGTAAACCAGCTAACAACTCTGTCTCAATGAAACCATCTAACGCAGTATCAATTTGCAATGCGTTATGTGTGATGTACTTCGTCATCAATTATACCTCTAATGTGCCTTCTATCTTTACAGGTCTCTTGCGACCTCTTGTATTAGCTGCCGCATCCAGCGGTGTGCTGGGTTGCGGTGAAGCAATGGGCTCCAAGCCATTTTTAAACTGAACTTAGGAATGTTGAACGGTGGGTCAAGTAACACTAACTCTGGCTCGTCTTGCTTTAACATGGCCGCTCTAGCGGGTAGCGTTACAACTAGATCTGGTTGGTACGCGTGCTGCAAAGCTACCTGATAATGGCGAGTAAAAACCGTTATATGACGCTTTCTATCAAGCCTTGCTAGGGCCTCGTCAACCCAACCTAAGCGTTGCACGTCTTGTGGGTCGATACCTACACCAACACCCATGCCGGTTTTACTAACCCAAACGTGCGACGCCTCTAGATAGGCATCTAACGTGAAGCGGTTAGCGATCTTGCTATCTTTATGTACGATGCAACTGAAGCCTTCTTCCCAAAGCGTAATCTGATGGAAAGAATTAGGCATACTGTCAAAACGGTTTATCACCATATCGACCTTGCCCTGCTCTACCGCCGTAAAATCAACGTCACTTGGCGTTAAGATATCTAAGATCACATCAGGGGCTTCTTGGCGCAAACGCGATAGCACTGCAGGTATCAGCGTACTCTCTGCATAATCACTCGCCATGATTCTAAACACTCGATCTGAACTTGCGGGTTCAAAGCCTGTGGTTGGCTGCATAGCACGCTCAACCGCTGACAGCGCATCACGCACAATAGGCTGCAGTTCACTCGCGCGTTCGGTAGGCGTCATACCATCACTAGTTCGAATCAATAAAGGGTCATCAAAGAGCTCTCGAAGCCTTTTTAAACCGTTACTCATTGCCGGCTGACTTAGCCCTAGCTCGTCAGCACCGCGCGTTACATTGCGTGTACGCAGCAACACGTCTAGGTACACCAAAAGGTTAAGATCTATCTTACTTATATCCACGATCTATACCGCCCTTACATTCATATCAATTATGGATTACTGAAGTACTATTCATCAAATTATACTCATTATTCATTTCACTATATACAAAAAAAGGGGCCATAAGGCCCCTTTATAATTACATATCACGATTTGCTAATTAGCAGCGTATTGTGAGCCACGCAATTCTTGCCAAAGCGCAGTGCGCAGTTCAGCAATCTCTGTGGGCAGCCCACGCTCGACGAATAATGAACGGCGTGTTTGCACATCAGGGTAGATCGCGCGATTTGCCCGTAGCTCTTCATCTACCAATGGAATGGCCGGCAATACCGGCGTTGGGAACGCCACATAGTTTGTGATCGCCGCACTATTTTCAGCCTCAAGAATAAAATTGATGAACTTATGAGCCGCATCTGGATTAGGGGCATTTGCAGGAATAGCCATCATATCAAACCACATTGGCGCCCCCTCTGAAGGGATTACATAGAACGCGTCTGAAACAACCCCCTCTTCTTCTAGCGCCCACAGTGACTCAAAGAAGTCTCCAGACCAAGCCATCGCAACACAAGCTCGCCCCTCTAAAACCTCTAGCTCGGTAGCATCACCTAGCCAAGTAATTTTCGAAGCAAAAGGCTTCAAATAGGCTTGCGCATTGCGCCAGTCACTCGCATCGGTGCTACTGTGCGATTTACCCTGGTAGTGCAAGTAATAAGGCATCACCTCTTCAGGACTATCGAACATAGCAACCCCACAGCTGTTTACAAGCTTGCGAAGATTGTTTCTATCGAACACTAACGACCAGCTATTAAGTGCCACATCTGCACCAAGTACAGCGCGCACTTTTTCAGCATCAACTACCAATCCAGTGGTACCCCAAAGGTAAGGAATGCCAAATTTGTTACCGGGATCTACTGTTTCGTACAGGGTAGCCAGCACATTTCGATCCATGCCTTTATAGTAGTTTGGCAACAGCATCTTATTGATTCGTTGATACCAACCTTGATCGGCCTGGCGCGTAAAATAACTATCTGAAGGAAACACAACGTCGTAAACCTCACCAGCCTGCAGGCTGCGCTCTAGGTCTTCGTTAGTTTCAAAGTTTGATAGTTCAACTGTAATACCTGTTTCGCGCTCGAAATCTTCGATCGTCGTTTCACCGAAGTAGTCATTCCAGTTGTAGATCTTTACCGTTTCAGCCGACGCCGAAACCGAAAGCACTGATGCCGTTAGCGCCGCAATTAAACCTCGCACGCTACACCCCCAAGTTGTATGTTTATTTTAGCGCCTAATATACAAAATTAGTGAGACCTATACCATTGACCACGTTGCAATTGACCCGTCAATATTTGTGATATATGTCAAAAAAAGGGAGCTAAATGCTCCCTTTTTCTCGTTACGCTATAGGCAAGCGTTACATTACTCGGCCATCTCGATCACTGTAGTGATACCCTGACCTAAGCCAACACACATCGTTGCAACACCGTACTTACCACCATGCTGACGCATAACATTTAGCAATGTGCCAGTAATACGCGTGCCTGAACAACCAAACGGATGACCTAGAGCGATCGCACCACCATGCAAGTTTACTTTAGTTTCCATGTCATCTAGCAGATCAAGATCCTTCAGTACTGGCAACGCCTGTGCAGCAAAGGCTTCGTTAAGCTCTACCTTATCGATATCACTCATAGAAAGGCCTAACTGCTTAAGTGCCTTCTTAGTTGAAGGAACAGGACCATAACCCATGATTGAAGGATCAACACCAGCTACCGTGCACGAACGAATAGTCGCTACTGGCTTAACACCTAGCTCTTCAGCTTTTTCACGGCTCATTACAACCATACCCGAAGCACCATCAGTAACCTGCGATGAGGTACCTGCGGTCACAGTACCGCCCTTAGGATTAAATGCTGGGCGTAACTTACCTAAACCCTCTACCGTAGTTTCTGGGCGGATAGTTTCGTCTTGCGTCATCGTGTAAAGCACGCCATTTTCGTCGTGAGCTGGCATAGGAGCGATCTCATTATCGAACCAACCATTCTCGCGAGCTTGCGATGCTAAACGGTGACTACGCTCACCAAACTGATCTTGCTGCTCACGACCGAAGCCATGCATTAGCGCTAGATACTCTGCTGTCATACCCATCATGCCCGCCGCTTTAGCAGCGGTCTTTGATAGACGCGGGTTCGGATCAACACCATGATCCATCGGCACATGACCCATGTGCTCAACACCACCTACGATATAGACGTCACCGAAGCCAGCATTAATCTGAGCAGCTGCGGTGTGCAGTGCCGACATTGATGAACCGCATAAGCGGCTCACCGTTTGGCCCGGAACAGTGTGCGGTAAACGCGTCAACAAAGACATAAAGCGAGCGATGTTCCAGCCCTGCTCGTTCGTCTGGTTTACACAACCCCAGATCACATCGTCAACTGACGCCGGATCCATTGCCGGGTTACGGTCAAGCAATGCATCAACCAAGTACGCACTAAGATCATCAGCGCGGGTAAAGCGGTAAGAACCGTTCTTTGATCGCGCCATGGGAGTGCGGGCAAAGTCTACAATCACGGCATCGCGTGGAGAATTTTGCATAGTCATATCTTAATACTCCCTAATCTATTAATAGTACTTAGCATTGTTAGCAGCCATCTCGCGCTGCTTGTCAGTTACTTGATAAATTTCGCCTAGGTGGGCGTATTTATCGGCAAGCTCAACGAACTTAGCCATGCCCATTTCATCTACCCAGCGGAACACACCGCCACGGAATGGAGGGAAGCCAACACCGTAAATCAGCGCCATGTCGGCTTCTGTTGCCGAATCGATGATACCCTCTTCTAGGCAACGCTGAGTTTCGTTAACCATTGGAATCATCATACGTGCGATAATTTCTTCAGAGTCAAACTCTTTACGCTCAGCACAATGCGGAGCAAGTAACTCATAGGTAGAAGGGTCAAGAACTTTCTTCTGACGGCCTTTCTTGTCTAGCTCATACTTGTAGAAACCGGTGTCGTTCTTTTGACCCAAGCGACCAGCAGCAAACAGTACGTCGTTCGCATTGCCTTCAAACTTAGCCATACGAGTTGGGAAACCTTCAGCCAACACATCAGCAGCATGACAACCAGTATCTAGACCTACAACGTCACCAAGGTACGCTGGGCCCATTGGCCAACCAAAACGCTCCATCACCTTATCAACTTCAACAAAGTCAGCACCTTCTTTAACAAGAAGAGCAAAACCGGCGAAATATGGGAACAGTACGCGGTTAACAAAGAATCCTGGGCAATCTTTAATTACCACAGCCTTCTTGCCTAGCTTATTAGCGTAAGCAACTACTTTAGATACAGTTTCGTCACTCGTTTTATCGCCACGAATTACTTCTACCAAAGGCATCATGTGCACTGGGTTGAAAAAGTGCATACCAGCGAAGTTTTCAGGGCGCTTAACTGCTTCGGCCAAGTAATTAATTGAAATCGTAGAGGTATTAGACGTTAGCACCGCATCATCACGTAGGTGTGTTTCAGCTTCAGCTAGTACGGCGTGCTTAACTTTAGGGTTTTCTACAACCGCCTCGACAACAACATCAACGTCTTCAAAACCTTCGTAGCTTAGCTGCGGCTGAATCTTAGCTAACACACCGCCCATTTCTTGAGCCGTCATGCGGCCTTTAGAAACACGCTTACTGAGTAGCTTGTTGGCCTCGCTCAAACCAAGATCAATACCAGCTTGGTTGATATCCTTCATTACGATAGGCGTGCCTTTAAAGGCTGACTGGTATGCGATACCGCCACCCATAATACCCGCACCCAGAACAGCAGCACGATTGACACCCTCTGAACCCTTAGCAACCTTTTTTGCCTTTTTAGAAACAAACTGATCACCCATAAACAAGCCAATCAATGAGCGTGCCTGAGGAGTATTGATAAGTTTGTAGAAGCCTTTAGCCTCATGAAGTAAAGCGCCAGCGCGGTCTAGCTTCCAAGAATTCTGCATAGTGCGAACAGCTTCTACTGGCGCTGGATAGTTGCGCCCTGCCTGCTGTTTAATCATCGCTTCGCAGGTAAAAAACGCCATCATGCCTTCTGTATCGTTAAGCTTTAATGGCGACTTTTTCTCTTCACGACGAGTCTTGTAGTCTAAATCGCCGGCCATAACACGGCCAAGCAAGGTGATCGCTGACTCTCGTAGAATACTTGCTTCAACGACTGCATCAACTGCACCTGCTTTTAAAGCATTTTTGGGGCGCTGATCTTTACCCGTAGCAATCCACTCAGCAGCATTATCAACACCAATCATACGTGGCAAGCGCACCGTACCGCCAAAACCAGGGTAGATACCAAGTTTTACTTCGGGTAGACCAACCTTTGCATCTTGCGACATAACACGATAATCGCACGCCATGCACATCTCAAAACCGCCACCAAGTGCGTAGCCATTGATGGCCACTACAGAAGGCATCGGCAAATCTTCGATACGATTAAAGATATCGTTAACAGCTGTCAGCTTTGGCAGTACATCTTCTTCGCTGCCACCAAACATCTGATCGAATTCAGTAATATCGGCACCAACGATGAACGTTGATTTACCACTTGTAACAAGCAAACCCTTGGCGCCCGAGGTTTCGAGCAACTTACCTGCTTCGTCAAGCTCTTGTAACGTCGCCTGATTAAATTTGTTAACCGATTCCCCTTCTAAATTGAAGTGGAGCTCAGCGATTTGATCGTCGATCATCTCGACAGTGATCGCCTTACCTTGAAAGATCATAGAAGTTCCTATCGCTTTTGTTAAATAGGTATGTGAAACGCCGTTATATTAGACTAGCTTGCTCAAGTAATACAGTATTTTTTAAACGCCTGTTTGAAACAGCTGTTTAGGAGTGTTTAATATATTTGACATTAGTTTTCGAAATAACGAGCAAAAGCACTTAAAAACACGATACAATAACCCCGCTTTAACGATAACGAATTAGAATTACACCATGAGCAACCAAGTTGAATTTGTAGCAGCTACCTATGACGAATACGAAGCATTTGTGGCTGCCAACCCTACCGTTAAATATGTAGACCTAATGCTGACAGACGTAAACGGCATTCTACGCGGCAAACGTCTACCTATTGATAACGTAAAGAAAGTCTATAAAGACGCCCTTTATCTGCCTCTCAGTGTTTACGGCACTGACATTGAGGGCGACACAATCTCAGAAACCAATTTAGGTATCCGTACGGGTGATCGCGATTTTGCCTGCAAACCAGTACCTGGATCACTAAAACTTACTCCCTGGAGCGAAGGCAAGATTGCGCAGCTAACTATCCAGATGGTTGACGAAAACAACTGCCCACCGCCAGCATGCCCACGCGGCCTGTTACTGACAATCATGAAGCAATTCAGCGACGCAAAACTAACGCCCTGCATCGCGCCTGAATTAGAGTTCTTCTTGATTGATAAGAAGCGCGACGAAGACGGCCATATTCAGCCGCCAATCTCGCCCGTAACGAGCGAGCGTGAAGTAAACGTACAGGTTTACGGCATTCAAGAGCTAGACCACTATGCAGCATTCATTAACGATGTTATGGAATGGTCTCAGGCACTAGACGTGCCAGCAGACACCGCCATCGCTGAATACGCACCGGGCCAGTTCGAAATTAACCTAAAGCACAGTACTGATATTGTGCAGCTATGCGACCACTCGAACACTCTAAAACGTATCGTAAAAGTCGCTGCCGAACGTCACGGCTTTGAAGCCACTTTTATGGCGAAGCCTTTTATCGAGCACGCAGGCAATGGCTTTCATGTACACGCCAGCATTTACGATGCAAACGGTAACAACATCTTTGCCAATAACGGTGAAGAGCTGGGTTCAGAAAAACTACAGCATGCTATCGGTGGCCTAGCAGCAGCGTTTAATGACATGGCTTTAATTTGTGCACCAGGTGCCAACTCGTACCGCCGCTTCTCGCCCGATTGCTACACCCCCATGTACCCAAGCTGGGGCTACAACAATCGCTCGGTTGCAATGCGTATTCCTATTGGTGATGACAACGCTAAGCGCGTTGAGTTTCGCTTAGCTGGTGCAGATGCAAACAGCTATCTTGTAGCCGCAACAGTACTAGCTGCAATGAAGTATGGTATCGATACCGCAGCAAATCCTGGCCCTGTAACCAAGCAGAACGCATACGAAGAGTTTGAGCCGAGCTTAGTTATGAGCTGGGTCGAATCAATCATGATTTTCGAAAAATCTGAACTAATGCGAACGCTACTTGGTGAAGAGTTTTGCCGAGTCTTTCAAATTATTAAGCGCGCAGAATATAACAAGTTTGAGAATGTTATTAGCCAGCGTGAGATCGATTGGTATCTGCGTCACGCATAGTGATTACGCTTTAACAAAGACGCGAAAACAAAAAAGCCCTGCAATGCAGGGCTTTTTTATTAACAATTAATTATCGCTAGAAAGAGTTTGGCGTCACTGAAGACACAACCTTACATGGCTTGTCGCCCACATTTCTAAAGCGATGCGGCAAACGGCTTTCGAAATAGTAGCCGTCTCCTTCATGTAATATCGTCGTCACACCATCGACAGTAACCTCGAGCTGACCGTCAACAATGATGCCCCCCTCTTCGCCTTCATGGGTAAGCATGTCAGAACCAGTATCAGCGCCTGGCTGATACTCTTCGCGTAGCATACTCATTTTGCGGTTAGGGTTATTAGATGCCAACAAACGATAAACAATGTCATCGCTACCTACGTTAGGCATGTTCTCGCTACGAAAGAAAACATCATCTTGCCTAGTCTGATCATCGCTAGTAAAAAAATCTGATAGCGAAATCGGAATACCATCAAGCACCTTTTTCAGAGATGCGACAGACGGCGAAACTCGCCCCTGTTCAATCAACGAGATTGTACTATTTGTTACACCCGCTCTCTTTGCAAGCTCACGTTGCGACCAGCCCTTTTGAGATCTAATCGCCTGCAGTTTTTCACCTACTTCGTCCAAGTGATTACCTTATCATTGTTATCCATGCAGCCGATGAGCGTAACAAATTTAGACCTAACTTGGTAGTTATACCTTCGAAAGAGTGATAGATGGCAATGATTGCAACTGCAATGAAGATGTAGACAGAGCCACATCAGTCGGATCCATCACGTTAAAATCGAAACGATACTCAGGTACCCACTCGCCTTTTAGCATTTTATCTTTCAATGCTAACTGCTGCAGCTCTAAACTTGTTGCCTTTGCCTGCCACGCCTCGATAGCCATTTCGCCACGCAGCTCCGCAATCAACTTAAGCGCAGAGTCTCTGTTAGCGACAACCGCCGTTGCGTTATTGCCACCAAACCCTTTCGCGTTCAAGAAGGCAAGCTGCTCGCCGCTCTTTAACTTGGTATGCTCTAATGCAAACGACAGCCCATCAGTATAAACGTCGTCAGCAACCGCCTTTGTATTGTTAATACGTGGCAGTAAACGATGTTCGAATGCACCAATCGTAGTAACTAGCTGGTCACCACTAGCCGTACCTAATGTATGACCCAGATAAGACTTAACCGCAGTAACCGGCCAGTCGCTAATACCATAGGTTTTTGCGACTTCACTGAAAATATGCGATTCAGTTACGCGATTTTGGGGAGTACTACTGCCATGAGCCTGAACAAATGAACGCTCTGTCACCACATCTTCACCAAAGGTTGCAACAGCGCTAGCAACCGCTTTAGCCATAGTGATGTAGTTACCCACACCAGGCGCCGATATCGATTTCTTATAACCATCGGCGTTGACGAATACGTCTGTAACAGCCGCGCGTATGGGTAGACCAAGCTCTAAAGCCAAATCATCAGCACAGACCACCGCAAACTGGGCACCCTCGGCAATCGTAAAACCTACGTTATCTCCAAACGGGCGACTGGCTTTGCGCTGATCTAACACTCCATCATCTAGCTTCGACAATTGATCATCGGTTGCTAACGCGCTCATCGCGATATAGCCCTCTAATACCGACGGGTTAAGAGGTGCCTCAGCACTGCCAACAATCGCAATTCGCTTACGCCCTTCTTTAATAGCGTCGACCGCAAGCTGCAAGTTATATAAGAAGGTTGCACAGGCGCCAACCATTGCGCCCGTAGCACCTGCACCACCAATGAGATATGCGTTAATAAAGTCGGCAGGCATCTGCACAAGACTCAGAGGGCATTGCTTTGATGTAACACGCTGCCCTTTAAAACGAGCAGTCATCAGACCACCGCCACCGGCTTCATCTAATTGGCTCATTGCTGAACTTGCATAAACAGCCAAGTCATCGGGCGAAACGGTCTTTTCGATTTGACTCCAATCGATACCCATAGATGCTAGCGCTTCGCCTGCACCAAATATAGTCATCTGCAAGCCACGCGGATGGTGGCGCGAAGTGTACAAACTAGCTGGATCAAAACCCGAAGGCACCTGCCCTGCCGATGACACAGGTAGACGCTTTTTATCGGGTACCGCCATCTGCAATTCGCCCTCAACGACCACCTTAACGCGCTTTGGGTCAAGTTCTTCAATATTCCAGTTATCTGGAACCACAGCAGGCAGCTCTCGCTTACTCATTTCAAAAGTGATTGGTGAAGCTATTTGAGCGCGACAGTTCTGAACGGTATCGACATTTTTATAATCAAAGTGCTCAGCTTCAATTTCGCGAATCAAACTAGAATCTAGCAGTGACTGCTCGTTATCTCGTAACCATTGCTCAAGGGCGACCGGGCCCTCTTCATCAGCATACCCCTGGTCACTATATGAAAGGCGGTTAGTTAGCATAGCAAGACTCAATAGCGTTTCTTGCTTAGCGGCATCATCAAGCGCTTCATACACTAATCGCTGATAACCAAAATTAAATGCCGTGCGCCCTGCTGCATTTACACCACCTAAACCTACTACCACCGGAACTGACTGCACTACTACCTCGATAAACTAACTGTTATGACTATGCGGTCATTCTATCGACAACCAGCTTTTTGAATGGCACAATCAAGACAACTAACCGTACTTTAAAGACATGAAAAACTTGCATATTGGCGTTGTCAGCCTACCCCAAATGCTATTCAGTAGCGTTGCACTACCCATCGAAATGCTGGTTGCAGGCCACGAAATTGCGCGAGCTAAAGACAAGAAGAATCCTAAGCTTACAATTACCTACTTTGGCGATCAGCGAACAACCAACGGCATAAGCCTAAACAATTGCCAGACGATTCCAGAAAAATGGGATGTCGACATATTGCTGCTACCTGCTATCTGGCGCAACCCTTTGCCGGTTATTCAGTCGCAAAGCGCTATCATTAAGTCTTTATTATCTGCACACAAGCAAGGCATACCCATAGCCTGCGTGGGCAGCTCGGTTTTTCTACTTGCAGAATCAGGATTACTAAATGGGCGAACGGCCACCACACACTGGGCGTACGCAAAGATGATGCAACAGCGCTACCCCAACATCGATATTACGCGAAAGCACTTTATTACCC
The DNA here is from genome assembly GCA_947503335.1 of uncultured Pseudomonadales bacterium. Taxonomy (GTDB): domain Bacteria; phylum Pseudomonadota; class Gammaproteobacteria; order Pseudomonadales; family CANNCY01; genus CANNCY01. Next base: position 894,664 of record CANNCY010000001.1, read on the forward strand.
ACAGTAACGGTATCTATTGCTGCGCATCCATCAATGCCCTAGCCGACTTAACCATTCACTTAATTGGTGAGTTTATGGGAGCAGATTGTGCAAGATTAGTTGAGCGAAACTTTAGCCATGAAATACGCCGAGCATACGAGCAACAAAGCTTTGTTGAAGGGCAAGACAACCCAGTAAGCGATGAACTAGTGGCCACAATTGTTAGCGTGGCAAAAGATTCAGTAAGAGATGCATGGAGCCTAAGTGAAGCAGCCCATCGATTTAACGTCAGCGAGAAAACCATACAGCGCCGCTTTAAACAGGCTATGAAATGCAGCTATCGAGAATGGCTAGAAGAGTTGAGAATCAGCGAGGCTAAAGATCTATTAAATAACACCAACCTGATGATTTCAGAGGTTGCTGACTATATTGGGTTTAACAGCGAAGGCTATTTTATTCGGCGGTTTAAGAACCACTTAGGGTTAACTCCAAACGCTTACCGCGAAACAACACGCGGTAAGCAGTTTGAATAACTATTGCACCTTATGAAACGATAGTGCGTTGGTACGCCCAACTGCGCCTAGCTCATCACCCCGCGTCAACAATACGATATCGCCCGACTCAACCAATGCCTGCGACTTTAGTTCGGCAATAACACGGTTAGCTAGGTTGTCATGACTACATTCAGCTAGGTTAAACGAAATTGCCTTAACGCCGCGGTACATTGATACACGACGCTGCGTCGACTCACTTCGAGAAAATGCATATATCGGTAACGATGTACGAACTCGCGACATCCACAGCGGCGTAGTGCCCGTTTCAGTTAATGCCACGATCGCTTTTACGCCATCAAGATGTGTAGCAGCAAACACCGCCGAAATCGCGATTGCTTCGTCGGTACGGCTTACAGGACCATCAAGATCATACTTATGAGCAGAGGTTAGCGGCTGGCGTTCGGCCCCAACACAGGCGCGGGCCATCGACTCTACTGCTTCGATTGGATACTTACCTGCGGCCGACTCAGCCGACAACATTACCGCATCAGTGCCATCAAGCACCGCATTGGCAACGTCACTCACCTCTGCGCGTGTTGGCATTGGTGCTTCGATCATCGATTCCATCATCTGTGTTGCGGTAATCACCACTTTATTCAGTGCAATCGCACGACGAATGATCAGCTTCTGAACACCAATGATGGCGGCATCGCCGATTTCAACGCCCAAGTCGCCACGAGCAACCATTACTGCGTCAGAGGCACTAATCACTTCATCAAGTAGGGCATGATCGTCGGCCAGTTCGGCGCGCTCGATCTTGGCAACGATATGTGCCTTTAAACCTGCCTGCTGTGCTAACTGGCGGGCTAAATAAATATCATCAGCACTACGCGGGAACGACACAGCTAGATAATCTACGCCAATCTTTGCCGCTAGCTTAATATCTTCTTCGTCTTTGGCAGTTAACGCTGGCGCTGATAACCCACCGCCTTTTCGGTTGATGCCTTTGTTATTGCTTAGCGGGCCGCCGATTACAACTTTAGTGTTGATTCGGCTGCCTTGTACATCAACTACCTCAAGCACCACTCGCCCATCATCTAGAAGCAAGTGATCACCTGGTGCCGAGTCTTCGGCCAACTGCTCGTAATCAACACCAACTACATCTTGGTTACCAGCATCTTTATCAAAGTCGACATCTAGGGCAAAAGTATCACCTACCTCTAGCTTGATAGGGCCATTGGCGAAGCGAGAAATACGAATCTTTGGCCCTTGAAGGTCACCTAAAATAGCCACCGACTTAGCATGTTTAGCAGCTGCTTCTCGTACCATTTGCGCTCTTTGCAGATGATCTTCTGCAGAACCATGCGAAAAATTTAGTCTTACTACATTTACGCCTGCGCCAATTAGGCGATCCATCATCTCTTGAGAATCTACTGCAGGACCTATGGTTGCTACGATTTTGGTGCGACGAGCCACTAATCTACTCCACTATTTTTTTGTAAGATAATTGCAAAACATAACGCCATTATACGCACATTTTGTAATTTTACTACAAGAAGACCTATTATTAACTACCCTATTACACAGCCATCGATGCGCCTAATGGGTATAATAGATGCGATATAGAGGATAGCTAGTAATGACCCCAACCAAACTCTTTGATTACAGACCTTACTGGGCCGAATGTTTTGGCACAGCTCCCTTCTTGCCGACGTCGCGAGAAGAGATGGATATTCTTGGTTGGGATTCGTGCGACGTTATTCTAGTCACCGGCGACGCCTACGTAGACCACCCAAGCTTTGGTATGGCGGTTATCGGGCGCACGCTAGAGGCACAAGGCTTTCGTGTAGGCCTTATTTGCCAGCCTGACTGGCGCAACACTGACGACTTTAAAAAGCTGGGCGAGCCAAACCTTTACTATGGCGTGACCGCAGGCAATATGGATTCGATGATCAACCATTACACGGCTGATAAGAAGATCCGTAAAGACGACGCTTACACCCCAGGTAACAAGCACGGCGCTCGCCCAGATCGCGCTGTTCTAGTATATTCACAGCGCTGCCGAGAAGCTTACAAAAATGTACCTATCGTAATTGGCGGCATCGAAGCCTCATTGCGCCGCATCGCACATTATGACTACTGGAGCGACAAGGTACGCCGCTCGGTGCTTTTAGACAGTCGCGCAGATATTCTATTGTTCGGTAATGCCGAACGCGCCATGGTTGAGCTAACCCATCGAATCTCGCGGGGCGAGTCGATTAACCAGATGCGTGATATCAGAGGCACCGCATTTGTATGCAAGAAGCTGCCTGACGATGTTCGCTTAACGCCCAGCACTACGGTAGACAAACCAGGCTTTGTAGACAAACACGTTAGCCCCTACCAGATGCTTAGCGATAAAGAGCTCAATGCACCTGACAACCCAGCTACACAGCCTGACACTCAGGTGGTTAGCTTAGTAGACCCCAGTGCCGAAAAAGACGAGCGCCGCGAAGCGATCGAGATTCCGAGCTTTGAGGCAGTACAAAACGACCCTGTGCTATATGCACATGCATCACGTGTACTTCACAAAGAGACAAACCCCGGTAATGCTCGTGCTCTTGTGCAACAGCACGCCGACCGCTACGTATTCTTAAACCCACCACCTTACCCTCTTACAACTGAAGAGATGGACTGGGTATTTGAACGCCCATATCAACGCGTGCCACACCCAAGCTATGGCGATGCTCGTATCACTGCCTACGAAATGATCCGATTCTCGATCAACATTATGCGTGGCTGCTTTGGTGGCTGTACCTTCTGCTCGATCACCGAACACGAAGGGCGAATTATTCAAGATCGATCAGAAGAGTCGATCTTGCGTGAAATTGAAGCCATTCGCGATAAGACACCTGGGTTCACTGGCACCATTTCTGACCTGGGCGGCCCTACAGCCAACATGTGGCGCCTGCACTGTAAAGACCCCAAAATTGAGGAGTCGTGTCGACGCCTAAGCTGCGTTTACCCTGGCATCTGTAAAAACCTAAACACCGACCAGATGCCCTTGGTAGAGCTATACCGTAAAGCCCGAAACGTTGAAGGCGTCAAACGCGTATTGATCGCGTCAGGCCTGCGCTACGACATTGCTGTAGAAACCCCTGAATACGTAGAAGAACTGGTTACCCACCATGTTGGCGGATACCTAAAGATCGCCCCCGAACACACCGAGCAAGGCCCATTGTCAAAGATGATGAAGCCCGGCATCGGCACGTACGATCGATTCAAGAAAATGTTCGAAAAGTATTCTAAGAAAGCCGGTAAAGAACAGTATTTGATTCCTTACTTCATCGCCGCCCACCCAGGTACTGAAGATGAAGACATGCTCAATTTAGCACTATGGCTAAAGAACAACGGCTTTAAAGCAGATCAGGTGCAGACGTTCTACCCCTCACCCATGGCAACGGCGACCGCTATGTACCACACCGGCCGCAACCCTCTACGAAAAGTTGACCGTAAGAGCGAAAAGGTAAACACCGTTAAAGAGCTGAAAACGCGTCGCTTACACAAGGCTTACCTACGCTATCACGCCGAAGACAGTTGGCCGCTAATTCGAGAGTCTCTAGAAGCGATGGGGCGAACCGACCTTATTGGCAACAAGAAAGACCAGCTAGTGCCGCCCGAACGCGGTGTGCGCTACTTTAAAGACCGCCACTCGGGCAAGGTAACTAAATTTAGAACCCAGCATAGCCGATCAGAACGCCATGATCGTGACGACAACCATCGTTCGGCTGGCAACGCTAAATTTGTGCGCTCATCTAAGCCGGCAAAAGCAAATGGTAAGGCCAAGCCTGGCAATACTAAATTTGCGAAAAAGCGACGCTAATAAGATACAAACAGCCTATTTGATGGCCTCTTAAGTTGCTTTGCCATCATTTTTTAAAACGCCTATATATCATTTGTATATAGGCGTTTTTTTATTCTCTCGTATAATGATGCAATAACAGTTTAAATGAGTTTTTTGCCGTCATGAGTGTACTTACCAACTGGGATGACATCCTACTACTTAATAATCAGCTAACCGACGACGAGCGCATGATTCGCGACGCTGCAAAAGAGTTTGCACAAAGCCGCCTTGCACCACGTGTTCAGCAGGCGTTTCGTGATGACAGCTTTGACCCTGAGATCATGCAAGAGATGGGCGAACAGGGCCTTCTTGGCTCAACGATCGACGGTTACGGCTGCGCAGGCGTAAACTATGTGTCTTACGGCTTAGTAGCACGCGAAGTTGAGCGTGTAGATAGTGGCTACCGTAGCGCTCTGTCTGTACAAAGCAGCTTGGTAATGCACCCTATCTACACTTGGGGTAGCGACGCTCAGAAAGAAAAGTACCTACCTAAACTGGCGACTGGTGAATGGATTGGCTGTTTTGGCCTGACTGAGCCTGACAGTGGCTCTGATCCAGCTAGCATGAGCACTCGCGCCAAATCTGTTGACGGCGGTTACCTACTAAAGGGTAACAAGATGTGGATCTCAAACTCGCCAATCGCAGACGTATTTGTTGTTTGGGCTAAAGATGACAACGGTGACATTCGTGGCTTTGTATTAGAAAAAGGTATGAAAGGCCTATCTGCACCTAAGATCGAAGGCAAGGTATCGCTACGCGCATCTATCACCGGTGAGATTGTGATGGACGATGTGTTTGTTCCTGAAGAAAACCGCTTCCCTGAGGTTAAAGGCTTACGCGGCCCATTCAGCTGCTTGAACATGGCTCGTTACGGCATTGCATGGGGCGCACTAGGTGCTGCTGAAGCTTGCTGGCACTCGGCTCGTCAATACGGTTTAGACCGTAAGCAATTTAACCGCCCACTTGCTCAGACTCAGTTGTTCCAGAAAAAACTAGCTGACATGCAAACAGAAATCAGCCTAGGCCTTCAAGGCTGTTTACAAGCTGGTCGCCTTATTGATGCAGGTGATTGGGACCCAACAATGATCTCGCTAATTAAGCGTAACTCTTGTGGTAAAGCACTTGATATCGCTCGCATGGCGCGCGATATGCACGGCGGCAACGGTATCAGCGACGAGTTTGGCGTTATTCGTCACATGGTTAACCTTGAAACGGTTAATACCTACGAAGGCACGCACGACATTCATGCACTGATTCTTGGCCGCGCACAAACTGGCCTGCAGGCATTTTATTAATTGCTAGTTAGCAGTTAAATCTAACCGGTTACAACTAAAACCGGTTGACGCAAAGGGGTGGCTTTAGGTCACCCTTTCGCGTATTTTCACTATTAAAATTGTTTAATCTTCAAACGACTGCCTGCTGTTATGACCATCGCTGAACGCCTTTGTGCACCCCACGTATTACAACTTACCCCCTATCAAAGTGCTCGCCGTATCGGTGGTACAGGAAACTTATTTATTAACGCAAATGAGTCTTCGGCACCTTTAATCGATAGCGAGGCGATTCATCTATACCCAGGCGACAGTGTAGAGCGCATGACACAGCAATATGCAAACTACGCTGGTGTTCATGTTGAGCAATGCCTAGCTGGGCGCGGCGCCGACGAGGCGATCGAATTAGTGATACGTACCTTTTGCGTTGCAGGCCAAGACAGTATCGCGCAATTTACCCCAACCTATGGCATGTATTCGGTATCGGCGCTGACGCATAACGTAGAGGTACAGAATCTTGATTTTTATCGCCTTCTTCACGGCGATATCAATGAGATTGACCAGCTAACTCAAGCTCCAAAGGTTGTATTTGTGTGCAATCCAAACAACCCCACGGGCGAGCTGATTAACAGATCAACCCTGATCAAACTGATCGAAAAGCTTAGCGACAAAGCGATTGTGGTAGTTGACGAAGCCTACGGTGACTTTGTTGCTGACCAGAGCCTGGCCGACGTAGTAAACCGCTACTCCAACCTAGTAGTGCTACGCACACTTAGCAAAGCCTTTGCTTTAGCAGGCGCTAGAATCGGCTTTGCGCTAGCTGACACATCGATTATCGAGCTGTTGGCTAAGGTTATTGCGCCCTATCCTATCGCAGAGCCTGTCGCCAGACTGGGTATCGAAGCACTCAGCAGTGACGGCATCAATTTAATGGCTAACAACGTTCAGCAAATCAGCGCTAATAGAAAACGCCTGAGCTTAGCATTAACACAAAATCACGATGTGACAGAGGTATTCGAAGCGCAGGGCAACTATGTGTTAGCGCGCTTTAAGAATGCCGCCTATGTCTTTGAACAACTTAGTAACCAAGGCATTATCGCAAGAGACCAAAGCAAGCAACCTGGCCTTGCTAATTGTTTGCGCTTTACGGTCGGCAGCAGCGAGCAGATAGATCGCTTAATCGACGTACTAAATCGCCTATAAAAAAAGGGTTTGAGCTAAGGCTCAAACCCTTTTTGTTAGCTAGTAGCAACCTATCAATTGCCTAGCTAAAAACCTTGGTCACAACATCACGAATCGTTGCAACGGCAAAGTCGATTTCTTCTTTGGTGATACCCAACGGTGGCGACATTGCAATACAGTTACCAATTGGGCGAGCCATCATGCCAGCATCGTATAGAGGCTGGAACAATTTAGGAGCAACACCTGCTGGCGCCTCTGGGTCTGCTTTAAATTCGATAGCACCCAATAGACCGAAGTTACGCACGTCGACAACGACATCTAGGTCTGCTAGTGAATGCAACGCTTCTTGCCAGTACTCGCCAATTTCGCCCGACGCTCTGGTTAATAGACCTTCTTTCTCGTAGATATCTAGTACAGCAATACCTGCGGCACACGCAATTGGGTGGCCCGAGTAGGTGTAACCGTGGTAGAACTCCACGCCAGGCGCTGCGTTAGCCATTACATCGCTATACATCTTGCCCGATACGAATACAGCACCCATTGGCACCATGCCACCGGTAATACCCTTAGCTGAGGTCATCAAATCAGGTGTTACACCGAACGCCTGAGATGCAAACGGATATCCTGTACGGCCGAAACCGGTGATCACCTCATCAAAGATCAGTAGGATATCGTGCTTAGTACAGATATCACGAAGACGCTGTAGGTAACCCTTTGGTGGAGGAATCATGCCACCTGCACCAACAACTGGCTCAACGATTACTGCGGCGATCGTATCGGCACCGTGAAGTGCTACTAAACGCTCTACTTCGTCAGCCTTGTCAGCACCGTGCTCTGGTAAGCCTTTAGAAAATGCATTGTTTTCGATATCTAGCGTATGCTGGATAAAGTCTACAGGCATCACTGATGGGTAACCCTTACGGTTAGCCGGCAAGCCTGCTAGCGATGTGCCGCCAATGTTAATGCCGTGATATGCTTTTTCGCGCGCGATGAAACGACGCTTGCTGGTTTTACCCATGGTGTTCCAGTAGTTCAATACCATCTTAATAGCGGTATCTACCGACTCAGACCCCGAGTTAGTAAAGAACACATGATCAATACCTTCAGGTGCGATATCGACCAAGCGGTTAGCAAACTCAAACGCCTTAGGGTGACCAAAGTTAAATCCTGGGGCGTAGTCTAAAGTCATCATCTGCTCGTGCACAGCATCTGCTACTTCTTTACGACCGTGACCTGCGTTCATGCACCATAGGCCAGCAGTAGTGTCTAGCACCTTTTTGCCGTCACTAGTGATCATGTAATTGCCTTCGGCACGCTCAAACATACGTGGTGCTTCTTTAAACGCACGGTTTGGCGTGAAAGGCATCCAATGAGAATTCATTTCTGTCATTGTTTCTATCTCTTACTTATCAATGCCACCAAGGCACATGTACTTAATTTCTACGTAATCGTCGATACCGTATTTACTACCTTCACGACCCGTACCTGATTCTTTAACACCACCAAATGGCGCAACCTCAGTAGAGATAATGCCTTCGTTAATGCCTACGATGCCATAGTCAAGGCCTTCGGCAACGCGGAAGATACGACCTACATCGCGTGAGTAGAAATAACTCGCCAAACCAAACTCGGTATCGTTGGCCATCTTGATTGCTTCTTCTTCGGTAGAGAACTTGAATACCGGTGCAACTGGGCCAAAGATCTCTTCACGGAACACACGCATATCGTCTGTAGTGTTGGTCAAAATAGTCGGCTCAAAGAAGCTGTGACCTAGCTCATGCGGCTTACCACCCAATACCACGTTAGCGCCTTTCTCAATAGCATCTTCGACCATGCCCATTACATCGGTCATTGCCTTACCGGTAATCATTGGGCCAATGTTTACGCCTTCGTCATAGCCGTTACCAACCTTAAGGGCAGCCACAGCCGTAGTGAATTTATCAACGAACTGATCGTAAACACCCTCTTGAACCAAGATTCGGTTAGCACAAACACAGGTCTGACCTGCATTTCGGTATTTAGATAAAATGGCACCTGCAACCGCAGCATCAAGGTCAGCATCGTCAAACACGATAAACGGCGCGTTACCACCAAGCTCCATTGAGGTTTTCTTGACGGTGTCGGCACACTGCTTCATCAAGATCTTGCCTACAGGGGTAGAGCCAGTGAACGATACTTTACGTACTTTTTCGTTACCGGTTAACTCTGCACCAATCTCGCGCGACTGATTACCAACCACAACGTTGAATACACCCTTAGGGAAGCCAGCACGATGGGCTAGTTCAGCCAATGCAAGCGCTGACAACGGAGTTTCGGTAGCAGGCTTTAAAACAACAGTACAACCCGCTGCTAGCGCAGGGCCTGCTTTACGCGTAATCATTGCATTAGGAAAGTTCCAAGGCGTAATCGCTGCAACCACACCTACACCCTGTTTAATGGTCATGATGCGCTTGTCGCCCGCGTGGGCAGGAATCACGTCTCCATAAAGACGCTTAGCTTCTTCGCCAAACCACTCTAAGAACGATGCACCATAGGCAACCTCGCCCTTTGCCTCGGCTAGTGGCTTGCCCTGCTCGGCAGTCATTAGCTTACCCAAGTCGTCTTGGTTCGCCATTACTAGATCAAACCATTTACGCAATAAGTTGGCACGCTGCTTAGCGGTGGTTTTTTGCCAATCTGCCAACGCGTCGTCTGCAGCGTCAATTGCCATAACAACATTTTCACGGCTTAGGTTAGCAACGTTGGCAACTAGCTCACCAGTTGCAGGGTTAGTTACAGGGATGTGATTGCCAGAATCAAACCACTCGCCATTGATGTAACTAGCACTTTTTAGCAATGAAGGATCATTCAGAGTTAACGTCATGACGCATTTACCTCAAATATTTTATTTGCGCTCATTATGTTGTCATTATCATCGTCACTCAATAGCTATATCGGCCACAAACATGCATTTTTCGTAACATATAACAAAGTGTAGATTGGTTGATATATGGCTCAACGAGCAGCTTATTGATAAGCTGTGGCCAACTATAGGGACCTAGTATGAATTCGCTTATTAATAAAGACATTAACGCGCTTTTATGCCGAACGGTAGAACACCTTGGCACCGAAAGTTTTTACCCAACACTGTTTTCTTGGTTAAACGCTGACTGCCCGTGCGACAGCCAGGTAGTTCTTTACTTTGCGGTAGACCATCGCCCCCAGATTGTATTTGATGGCACCCACCCAGTTGAAGGTGATTCTCTACATCGCCCATACGTTAATGGTGCCTACCTATTAAGCCCTCTATACCAAAAATTTGTGCAAAAGAAGTTTGGCCCATACTGGCACTCTGACCTTGCCCCCGAAGGCTTTACCTACAGTGAGTACTATCGCCAATATTATTCGTTAACTAACTTGAATGACGAATTTAACCTGTTGATTCCGTTCGATAACGGTGGCATCAACATCAGCTGTGCTCGTACCCACGCCTATGAACAGTTCAGCGACGACGAAAAAGACCGCTATAAGCAGCTGTTCCCGTTTATTGCGTCGCTATGTCAGCAGCATCATCGTCAGCAACAACCCAGCCGCTTTGCAGAGAAGCTTGATAGCGCATTAAGTGCGTTCGGTAGAGATATTCTGACCGAGCGAGAAAGCGAGATCATGCATCTTATATTGAAGGGTCACTCATCTAAGTCGACCGCTAAGATACTAGAAATATCGCCTGGCACGGTGCGTATTCACCGCAACAACCTTTATGGCAAGCTTGGCATTTCTAGTCAGTCTGAACTATTTAACTTAGTACTCTCTGCACTAGCAGAAACAGATTAAGGATCACTATGTATTCAGGGATCATTCAAGGTACCTACCCTATCGAACAGCTAGTCAAAGGTGATGACCTAATTAGCTATTCTGTGCGCTTACCTAGCCACCTATTAGATAACGTACAACTAGGTGCATCTATCGCTATCGATGGTGTCTGCCAGACCGTGGCAAAGATCGATGGCGATGCGCTATGGTTTGACGCTATGGCTGAAACACTGCGCGTTACCAACATGGGGGATTTGCGCGAAGGCACCCCCGTTCATGTAGAACGCTCACTAAAAATGGGTGACGAAAACGGCGGCCATGAAATATCAGGCCATATCGACTGCACCCTTGACGTTGTTGATGTAAAAGACACTGGCGACAACTATGTAATCACCTTCGGTTTTAACGACAGCGTTGCCCCTTATTTATTTAACAAGGGGTTTGCCGCCATTAGTGGCGCTAGCTTGACGGTATCTGATCTAGACAAAGAAAAGCAGACGTTTTCGGTATGGTTGATTCCTGAAACCTTGCGCCTAACCAAGTTTGGTTCGCTACAAATTGGCGATAAGGTGAACTTCGAAATTGAGCGTAAAACCCAAACGATCGTTGATACAGTAGAGCGCTTATTAGCCGAGAAAGGCCTGATATAATTCGGCTATGCAACGTGCAATAAAAAAGCGCGATATTTATCGCGCTTTTTTTGTTCTTAGAACAGCTGCTTTACTGCAGCCATATGCTCTGGCGTTGTGCGGCAGCAACCGCCAATCGCCCCCGCACCGGCCTCGTGCCATCGCTTCGCATAAGTCTGGTAGCCATCGGCACAGCCGTCGCCGTTCCAGGTTTTCGTGTCGGCATTGTAGGTCTCGCCCGAATTAGGGTAGACAACAACAGGAATTTCAGTACTAATTGAGCGTAATCCTTTGATCAACGATTCTATATATTCAGGTGCCGTGCAGTTTACACCCCAACCCACCAAATAAGGGTTGTCTTTAACCAACGAAAACGCTTCTGTTATGAGTGTACCGTTACTTAGGTGCTCGCCATCTTTACAGCTAACGCATAACCAAAACGGCGTTTGGTAGCGCTCTGCCAAATCAGATAACACCTTCATCTCAAGTGGCGACGGAATCGTTTCGCAGGCTAATAAATCAGGATTGCCGGCCGTTAACAACTGCCAACGCGCTTCGTGAAACTGCATTAATGTTTCGTAACTGACACTGCCGTCATAGCCGGTATATTCAGAACCATCGGCCATTGCAGCACCATAGGGCCCAACGCTTGCCGCAACTAAAGCCTCGGGCTTTACCTGATCGCGCACTTCAACGGCCAGCTCTACGCTGCGAGTAATCAAGTTCTGAGCTGCGGCTTCGGTTAAGCCAATTTTCTTCAATCCATCAACCGTGGCCTGATAACTGGCAGATATAACACAGTCTGCACCGGCGTTTAGATAGTCGGCATGCACCGCCTTTACGGCTTGCTCGTCTTCAGCCAACACCTTAGCTGACCAGAGAGGGTGATTCAGATCGTAGCCTTTGGCTTCGAGATGAGTAGCGAAGCCGCCGTCTAGCACCAAGCTAGAAAGACGGCCTCGTAGGCTTTTAACAGATTGCATGTTAGCTCTTTACGAAATTCTAAGTACCTACTTAGAGTGACGCAAAACGAGCGCGATGCCAATCTCCGTTGCCAAATAGGGTATTAATTGACGTGCATCGCTTAAAATAGTGACCCACATCAAGCTCGTCAGTTACACCCATACCACCGTGCAACTGAACCGCCTGCTGCCCTACATAACGCAAAGCCTTGGCGAACTGCGCCTTAGCAGCAGATACTTCTTTTGCCGCATTGTCTTTCTCGAAGTGCAACGCCGCGCGATACAAAATTGAACGGGCTTGTTCAACTTCGATAAACATATCGACCATGCGATGCTGAAGTACCTGGAACGTAGAAATCGGCATACCAAACTGCTTGCGAGTTTTGGTGTACTCGACGGTCTTGCTTAATAACATTTGCATGCAGCCTAGACCCTCGGCCAACGTAAGCAATGCAGCCTTGTCTAGGGTACGAGCCAAGGCCTCAAACGCTTGACCCTCAGCACCTATCAACTTGGCTGGTGTGTTATCAAACCGGATCTCTGCACCATTTGCGCCATCGACAGTTTTATACGCACGAGAATTAATCGACCCATCACCACTATCAACCGACAGCAATGACAGACCCTGCTTGTCGCCCGCAGTACCGCTAGTTCTGGCAACAACCAATAGAACATCGGCAGCAGCGCCATTTAATACAACCACTTTATCACCAGAGATACGGTAGTCACTGCCATCGGCAACCGCCTGACAGGCGATGTACTCGTTATTATAACCGATGCCTTGCTCGGCGTAAGCCAATGCATATTGCTGCTGACCGGCCATAATCGATTCGAGCGTGTCTACGTTGGCACCCATCAGCCCTAGCATGCCACCAGCTAGAATTGTATTTTCTAGAAACGGCTCGATTACTAGCCCTTTACCAAACTCCTCCATCACTACCAGGGCATCAAAGATATTGTCGCCAATGCCGCCCTGCTCTTCGGTAAATGGGATAAACGTCCAGCCTAGCTCGGCCATCATTGAATAATTGCTTGCGCTAAACCATTCGTCGCTGGCTACGCGCTTGCGGCGATCTTCCCACTCATAATTATCTGCTACAAACTTGGCCACACTGTCGCGTAGCAAGTTTTGCTCTTCAGTAAAATTGAAGTTCATCATTTGCTCCTAATTTGCTACTACAGGCCAAGTACGGCTTTGCTGATAATGTTCTTTTGAATCTCGTTAGTGCCACCATAAATGGTCACTTTACGATTGTTAAAGTAATGAGGGGCGGCGTCTGCCATTGCGAACGGCCCTACATAACCGCCATCGAATCCTTCTTCGAACTGCTCTTTAACAAAGGGCAATGAATAGTAACCAGCGGCCTCGACCATCAGCTCGCAGATAGCTTGATCAATCTCCGTGCCTTTAATCTTAAGGATTGACGATTCAGGGCCTGGCGCCCCACCTGATTGCATTTGCGCCAAGGTGCGCAGCTCGGTGTACTCAAGCGCCATTAGGTCAACTTCAACATCAGCTACCTTGGCAGCGAATATAGGATCACTCATCAGTGATGAACCGCCCATCAGGGTTTCGCTAGCAATTTGCTTAAGGCGCTCTAAACGCACTTGCGACGTTGCAACACCTGCAATGTTAGTACGCTCGTGCGTCAACAGAACCTTGGCGTATGTCCAGCCCTTGCCTTCTTCACCGATCAGGTTATTGGCAGGCACACGAACTTCGTCGAAGTGCACTTCGTTTACTTCGCGACGACCGTCTAGCGTGTAGATCGGCGATACTGTAATACCCGGTGTTTTCATATCGATCAGCAAGAACGAAATGCCTTCTTGTCGCTTGGCCACTGTGCTGTCGGTACGCACTAGGCAGAAAATCCAGTCGGCGAATTGGCCAAGAGTCGTCCATGTTTTTGTGCCGTTCACAACAAACTCATCGCCATCGCGCACTGCTGTTGTCTTTAAACTCGCCAAGTCTGACCCAGCGCCCGGCTCAGAATAGCCCTGACACCACCAAACATTTGACGCCAAGATATCAGGCAAGAAACGCTGTTGCTGCTCTTCGTTACCAAAGTGGTAAATGATTGGCGCCACCATGTTTACGCCGAATGGCATCATTTGCGGCACGGCGGCACGAGCGCGCTCGCGGTGAAATAGATATTTTTGTGTGGGAGACCACCCAGTACCACCGTGCTCTACCGGCCAGTTATCGGCAGCCCAACCACGGTTATACAAGGCCTTTTGGCTTTCGATAAAGTCGGCGCGCTCAAGCTCTTGCCCGGCTTTAATCTTTTCTCTTATACGCTGGGGGTATTCATTTTCGAAGAAGCTACGCACCTCGGCCTGAAATGCTAACTCTTCTGCTGTGAGTTCAATGTTCATAGGGGTCTCCATAGTAACCCCTTGAACATACCCCACTGCTTGCTGATGCTTCAACTTAATTTTGTTTCGTTAAGCATCGACTATCACCTTCAGTGATAGTTAAGAATCGAGATACTCGTGAGTGTGCTCGCCTAGCATCGGCGGCGCCAAACTGTACTGAATTGGCGTTTTACTCATCTTTAATGGGTTCGCGACGGTTTTAACAGCCCCCATAACTGGGTGTTCTATTTGCTGCTCTACGTTACGTGCTTGCGCCTGCGCCTCGCCAAAGGCCTCGCCAACAGTATTAATGGGCCCGCACGGAATCGTCATGCTGTTAAACAACTGAAGCCAATGTTGTGATGGCTGAGTTTTAAGACGCTCGAAAAGCAATGGCAGTAACACATCGCGATTAGCGACCCTTTGAGGGTTAGTAGAAAAGCGCTCGTCATTGGCTAGTTCAGGCACAGCCAATGCTTCGCATAGGCGCGAGAACTGACCGTCATTACCCACTGCCAACATGATGTACCCATCTTGGGTTGGTACCGCTTGATAAGGCACGATATTAGGGTGCGCAGTACCTTGGCGTTGGGGCGAGTGACCCGAGACAAAATAATTCTGGGCTTGATTTGCCAACCAGGCTAATTGGGTATCAAACAGGGCAACATCAATCGCCTGCCCCTCGCCTGTACGCTCGCGGTGAAATAAAGCAGCCTGAATACCCGACAATGCGTACATGCCTGTCATAATATCAGCAACTGCCACCCCAACTTTTTGTGGGCCGGCGTCAGATTCTGCGTCGCTAGGGCCGGTAATGCTCATAAGCCCGCCCATACCTTGAATCATGGCGTCATAACCCGCTTCGTGTGCGCGCGGCCCCGTTTGACCGAAGCCTGTAATACTGCAATAGACAAGTCTTGGGTTAATTTTTGAAAGGCTCTCATAATCAAGACCGAATTTAGCAAGCGCACCAACTTTGTAGTTCTCTACCACTACATCAGCCGATTCTACTAACGCCTTTAATTGGCTTAATTGCTCGGCACTTGAAAAGTCGACACATACAGACCGCTTGCCGCGGTTAGCTGACTGAAAATAAGCAGAGTTAACAGCACCGCCTACTTCGCTACCGGTTAAAGGTTGCCCCCAAGATCGCGTATCATCGCCTGTGCCAGGGCGCTCGATCTTTATCACTTCGGCTCCCATATCTGCTAGTGCTTGGGTAGCCCATGGGCCCGCCAAAACACGTGTTAAATCAACGACACGAATGCCTGAAAGCGCCTGCTGCATATAGCCTCCTTTTTTTGACTATTATACGGCGTCTAATTTGGTATATGTGATATACGTTTCGACATAGTGATCACGATTTGCAAAAAAATTCCATTCACGTTTATTGACTGGCGAATTATTTAATCTGAACCATACTCAATTTGAGCGCTCGTTGGCATGGCAATCTGGTCATCTCAGGGAGTTGACTTAGCTAATTCAACGACTTTGCTATACAAGGTATGGAGATCTTTATGAATAGAATCGTTAAGGTAGCTGCTGTTACCGGTTTTCTTGCACTAGCAGTAGGCTGCTGCTCAACTGAAGAGCTAGAAGCTCGTATCGACGCTCTAGATTCGCGCGTAAGCGCACTAGAAGGCCGTGTTGATGCTCTAGAAGCTAAAGTTGACCGACTAATGGCCGGTATGGAAAGCTCTTACTCTAAGTGAGCGATTGCCAAAGAAAAAGCCGAGCACGAAGCTCGGCTTTTTTTTGCTCTGTATTTATTGATCTACACTAGCAAGGCAAATCACATTCACGTAGTTACAACAATAACGGACAGTATTATGAAACGGATTTTAATCGCCGCATTGATGACCACTGTATTAGCCGCATGCGGTAGCCAAGCCCCGAAAGAGCCATCGGCCGAAGAAAAAGTAGAGGCATTAGAACAACGCCTTGATGGTTTAGACAGTAAATTTGAACGACTAAACACCAAACTAGACCGCCTGATTGAACATCTAGAAAGCGAACAATCAGACGGCTAGTTGCGCATTAGCTTACCAGGGGCTAACGGGCCATTCAGACGGCGCGCTCTGCCCTTCTTGTTGCACATAGCTGTGGGTTGCGCTAACAGGTGTTGCTACGCCTGTCGCCTTTCGAATTAAGCGCTTTAACAGCTGTGTATCAACCGGATGATTCTCATGCCCTGTAAGCATGTCTTTCGAGATCATCGATACACTTCGCGAGCGATGATGCTTGTCGTCAGACAAGGGCTCGTGCGCTTCGGCATACATATGGCCATGCCTGTAACCAACCTTGTACGGTTGATTTACAATCGTGACCTTAGTGCCAACGCCTGCTTTTGAGAACAGATACTCGATATCTTCTGGATACATGCGAATACAGCCGTGACTAACACGCATGCCCACACCAAAGTCTTTGTTGGTGCCGTGAATCAAATAAGCACCATTAAAACCTAGGCGCATCGCATGCTTACCCAG
Source organism: uncultured Pseudomonadales bacterium (assembly GCA_947503335.1). GTDB lineage: Bacteria > Pseudomonadota > Gammaproteobacteria > Pseudomonadales > CANNCY01 > CANNCY01. The sequence continues at coordinate 911,697 of CANNCY010000001.1, forward strand.
AGGATTTTGTGGGCCAGCCGGTACAACCGATGGCAACCATTTACCCTTGGCAGCATGCTCTCGGCGAATGGATGCGGGCGGTGTCCAGGTAGGGTCTTTTTTCTTTCGAGTGATCTTGGTGGTGCCAATTGGTGTGGTCCAACCGACTCGCCCAATACCTATAGGAAAGATCTCGACCTTATCGCCCGTTGGCGGATAGTAATAGAGCCGCAGCTCGGCGACATTGATCACGATGCCACTACGCGGTGCGTCGGGCAGAATAATCTGGGTCGGCAAGTTCAACTCTCTATCTCGCCCTGGCACCCAAGGGTCAACGCCTGGGTTTGCTGCCATCAGCACTAGATAAGGAATATCATATTTTTGGGCGATATCTGAAAACGTGGTCTTCCATTTAGACTGCATTGTCATAGGAAACCCGACAACGTCAGAACCGTCCTTTGGTAATTGATAGGTTGCGCTCTGTGCAGAGACTGCAACCCCTAACGATAAGGCTGCGGCAAGTTTTGCGGCGCCTTTGAGACTAAAATTTTTCATATATGCGACTTCTAATGAACAACAAAATCATTACGCATATACAACTATAGACAACCCACATTTGGCCGCTCAAAAATTGAACCAAACAAAGTTGTACTGACAGAATTTATTTTTGTGCTACTAACGCAGCCTATTTGTATTTATGGGTAGATATGGATGGGAATACCGTCGGGTACATGCTCCCAAAGATAGTCGATATCTGAATTAGTTAAGGCGATACAGCCCAATGTCCAGTCAAAGGATTGAGCCAATGCAGCCCTAGCCTTTGATAAGCCGTTTTTTGTACCGTGAATGAATATATTATCGCCAGGGTCGCGCATCGCCAGCTTGGCTTTAGCCTTGTCGATAGTATTAGGATAGCTAATCTTGAAGCTGCGATAATACTTGCTCTCTGGATTGCGCCATTCGATATGATAGCTGCCTTCGGGCGTGCGCTTATCACCACGGCGAACCTTATGCCCCTCGGGGTTTTGCCCCAAGCGCACACCGAACTGCTCGGCCTTTTCGCCGTTGCGAACAAGCCATAATGAACGATCAGATTTGTCTACAATAATTGCTTCTACTGCGTTTGCATTTACGTCGTCAGACCACGTACCCGCCGCAATAGCGCACACCAACAAAATAACTAAAAACACATGCTGCCCCTAATATCATTTTTATACTACCCCCCAAGGGCTTACCTTGAATATACGTAGATCTGATTAAAAAACAACCACTTTTGGGTGACTAGGCAAGCAGTAACCACAGCGCCAGACCTACTAACAACGTACCTGTTATAGCTCCCATACTCTGCGCGCGACCTTGTTGCTCAAGCCACTTACTAAGAGTACGGCCGCCAAACATGTATAAGTACAGACAGATCAATTCGCCAAGTAGTAATACAGCCACCAAAGCCGCTAGCTGTGGTGCCAAGTTAGCTGTTTGATCTATAAAAGGCGGTAAAAACGCAGCTGTAAAGGCCCACCCCTTGGGATTGCCGATTGCCGTTAAAAAGCCCTGCAATGCAAGGCTTTGGCGAGTTTGGGCGATATCCTTTACTTTTGTATTGACCTTGTCACTTTTAAAACTTAACCATGCGCTATATAGCAACCAAACCGCTGCCGCTATCTTAAGTGCTTCGAAGTATTCTGGATTGGTATGAATCAGGGCAGCGATCAACGAAACAGAGGTCGTTGCCACCAACGCAACACCTAACAACTCGCCCACCACCATGGGCCAGCCATTTCGAACACCAACACGCATGCCGGTGTTCAGGGCTAGCATCATGCACAGCCCTGGCGATAACGAAATTGTGAAACTAATGGGTGCAAATAGCAGTAATGTTTGCAAACTCATTGGGCGCTATATACCACCTGACCGTCAACATATGTCTTTTGAACCGTTACCTTTAATAGCGACTCTAAGTTTTTGTAATCTAAGTTATTTACAACAATAAAGTCGGCTGCATAACCTGGCTTTAGATCACCTAGCCGACCTTCGGCAAACTCGCCCCAAGCAGCCCAACGAGTAAAGCCCTTAACCGCATCGTCAAGGCTAACCTTTTGCTCGGGATACCAACCACCGCTTGGCGAACCTTGACGGTCTTGTCGAGTAGCGGCCGCATAGATGCCCTCGAAAGGATGCGCGCGCTCTACCGGGAAGTCTGAACCAAACACCATTTTAACGCCCTGATCTAGCATGGTTTGCCAAGCGTAGGCCCCTTTTAAACGCTCATGACCTAAGCGATCACCTACCCAAGGCATGTCGCTTGTTGCATGGGTTGGCTGCATCGAAGCAACGATACCCGACTTTGACATCACATCGATCATGGCATCGTCGACTACTTGGGCATGCTCGATACGGTGGCGAGTGTCGATCGTCTGCTTTGGCAGTGCAGCGATAGAATCAATTAGCAGCTCGTTAGCGGCATCACCAATAGCATGAGCATTGATCTGTAACTGACAACCATTTGCGGTGCTTAACAACCCTTGAAGCTCTTCGGGCTGCATAAACATCAAGCCTTTATTACCTGGGTCGTCTGAATAGTCAGCTCTTAAGGCTGCGCCTCGGCTACCTAATGCGCCATCTAGGTAAACCTTAACCGAGCGCATTGATAAACGCTGGCTTGCGTGATGATAAGGCCCCTGCTCGCACAATGCTGCCAGTGCCTTGCCGTTGCCGTCGGCCATCGCATAAATACGCAGCGGCAACTGGCCTCTATCGGCCAAACGCATCATCGACTTGAGTTGACGTAAAGACACCCCGGCGTCGTGTACGCCCGTGATACCAAGCGAAACGAGATAATCAACAGAAGCACGATACGTAGCATCTAACGCTTTTTCGCTAGGTTGAGGAATATGATCGGCGATTAGTGGCTCTGCAGCGTCGATAAATACTCCCGACGGCAAGCCCTTGCCATCACGAATAATCTGACCGCCTACCGGCTGCCAAGTACCTGATAGATCTTTCTTAGCAAAACTTAGTGCTTTAGAGTTGCCCCAACTTGCGTGACCATCGACACGGCTTAACCATACAGGGCGATCAGCTACAACCGAATCTAAGTCTTTTGCTGTAGGAAACTGCTTTGATGGCCAGTCGTTTTGATCCCAACGGCCGCCAACGATCCATTCTAAATCTGGATTTGCATCAGCGAAGGCTTTGACTCTGTCTAGCGCGTCTTGAAGCGACGTCGCCTCTGAAAGATCTACCGAGCTGAGCATTTGCCCCATACCCAACACATGCCCATGACCGTCAATAAGGCCAGGCATTAGGGTGCCTTCGAATTGCGTTAGACTGGCTTTAGGGTATTGCTTTTGCAGAGCCTTTAACGAGCTACGGGCAATCACTCGCCCATTTTCGACAGCTATTGCATCGTTTGATTGACCATCGCCATCGACTAACTGGTCGGCCACATACAGATTAACCTGCGCGTATGCAAATGAACTCGCCAACGCCAGTGGTGCTATCGCAATTTTGAAAAACTTTTTAGAAAAACTAGGCTGCATGATTTTTATCGCCTTATTGTAGAATGCAAGATACAGCAATCGTACTTGATAACGCAGCGATAACAAAAGAGGAAATATTGAAAGAAGATATGGGGTGGCCGATGGGACTCGAACCCACGACAGCCGGGATCACAACCCGGGGCTCTACCAACTGAGCTACGGCCACCATTGAACCGAACGTGGCACGCCCGGCAGGAATCGAACCTGCAACCCTCGGCTTAGAAGGCCGATGCTCTATCCGATTGAGCTACGGGCGCACAAATCATCTACGATGTAGAATTAGGTTTCGACTCACGAAATAGTGGTCGGGGTAGAGAGATTCGAACTCCCGACATCCTGCTCCCAAAGCAGGCGCGCTACCAGACTGCGCTATACCCCGACTAAACTTACTGAGCGACTTGCCGTCTGCCTCGTAAGTGGTGCGCATCATACCCACGCTTTGAGGATGCGTCAACAAGGTTTTTAAAAGATGGCAAAAAGTCACATTAGTTTTTAAAAAACAATCAGTTACAAACTCGCCCATTAATAGAATCATCAACAATATGCTTTAAAAAACCTATGATCAGTATAGCCGCTAGCTACTGAACAACCATATAATAGCCACTAGTTTATTAAGAATAAGTTTTTGGGGGTACCTATGTCGTTAGTATTAGATGGCAAAGCACTGGCTAAGCAATCTGAAGCAGAACTTAGCGAGCGCGTAACTAAGCTAAAAGAGGCGTCTAATGGGCGCACACCAATTTTGGCAACCATCTTAGTAGGTGATGACCCGTCGTCGGCTACCTATGTAAAGATGAAAGGCAATGCTTGTCGCCGTGTTGGTATGGACTCTATGGCCATTGAGCTAGGCAGTGCCACGACCACAGAAGAACTATTGAACGTAATTGATGATCTAAACAACAATCAAGACGTTCACGGCATCTTATTGCAACACCCTGTACCTGAGCAGATCGACGAGCGTGCATGTTTTGACGCCATCGCTATTGAGAAAGATGTAGACGGTGTTACCTGCAAAGGCTACGGCCAGATGGCTATGGGCGAGCCTGCATACGGTTCTGCCACCCCTGCGGGCATTATGCGTATTCTAGATGGCTATAACATCGACCTAAACGGCAAGCACGCTGTTGTTGTGGGCCGCAGCCCTATTCTTGGCAAGCCGATGGCGGCAATGCTGCTTAACGCTAACTGCACCGTTACTACCTGCCACTCGCGTACTGTTGACCTTGAAGGTCACATCAAACAGGCAGACGTGATTGTTGGCGCGGTGGGTATTCCTGAGTTTATCAAGAGTGCCTGGATCAAAGACGGCGCGATCGTAGTAGATGCTGGCTACCACAACCAGGGTTGTGGCGACATCGAGATCAACGACGATCTAATCGCTCGCAGTGCGGCTTATACGCCTGTTCCGGGTGGTGTTGGCCCTATGACAATCAATACGCTAATCTATCAATCTGTAGACGCCGGTGAGAAAGCAATTTTAGGAAAGAAATAATTCCTTTAATTTTTAATCATTTAGGTGTTGATTAATCGGCGGCGCTTGCATAGAATGCGCGCCACTGATTGCTTCAGTACCCAGTGCCTGGGTGGTGAAATTGGTAGACACAGGAGACTTAAAATCTCCCGACCTCACGGTCGTGCCGGTTCGATTCCGGCCTCAGGCACCATCATTTAAAAAGCCTCGCTTATGCGGGGCTTTTTTGTATCTGCCCTATTCTGTCGGCTCAATTACTAATTATTTTTCTGTTGTTACACGGCGGCCGTTGTTCACCGGGAATCTACGCCGTTGAAATACGCTCTGGGCGGATATCAGGGGCCGGATGGTTAATGTGTTATTTCGTTGACTAGCCATCTTTGTAGCACTTATGATCAGGACTTAAGTTTACGGGCGAGTTTTGTCCGTTGAATAAGGTGTTATATAGCCTAAAGACCGAGAGGATTACGTATGGATACGTTGCTTCACATCTTCACTGTTCTGATACTGATCGTTACCGTATACAGCTATGTGCAATTCGCTAGAGGCAAAGATAGCCCTCTGGAAAAAGTGTATCGCGATGACGATGAATTTAAGCGCTACCAAGCCGAACGTCGAAAAGACAACGAGCAACCGTAAGACCTCGCCGGCTTTGAAAACATCACAAGCGATATAACAACTACATGCAGCCGCTCACTGACCGTTCGCTGGACTCGTAACCGCTGTCTTCTGGTGCATTTGCGCTAGCGCGCAAATTGTCGCACCATAAGCCATCAATTACTCGCCCCTGATGTATGGGGGTTAAATGCCCTCCAGTTAATTGAGATGGTGCCACTATATGAAAAGATTTGTCATCCCTGCTCTTGTCTCACTAGCGTCGTTCTCTGTAGCCATTCCTATCGGCTATCATATTGGACTCGCTGCAGGCGCTGAACTTGAGGGCGTCCTCATTATGAAATCATACTCTGATGTTATCGACGCCTCTCCAGATTCGAATGAGTATAAATATACTGATCTCATGGTCTCAAACGTTATCGACCGAGGCGTGCAAATCAGAAGCTCGTACTTATGCTTACCATTAGCTCTTTTCTCACCTCTTGATCAAGAACCTCTGCACAATGCGTACAAGCATCTCGCCAAGTACGACGCAATAACACCATATAAAAACCCATGCGGTTCTCTAGAAGCAATGTTTTCGGATTACACCGAGCAAGACAAAGAAAGATGTGAGCAGTTTTTGATCCGCAGAAAAGAGTTTGTTGATAACCTAGGCACTTAACAACTACATGCAGCCGCTCACTAGCCGTTCGCTGGACTCGTAACCGCTGTCTTCTGGTGCATTTGCGCTAGCGCGCAAATTGTCGCACCATAAGCCATCAATTACTCGCCCCTGATGTATGGGGGTTATGTTGCGCCCACTATCTGAAAAACCGTTCCAATGGCCAAAAGAACGATACTTAATTTAAGATGTGCTTTCTCCCGCTCTCCTATGTTTATGACGTTACTTAACTCGTTGTAAATAGCATTTTGATCACGGTCATATTCTGCCTGAATTTTCGAATACGTTTCCTCGGTGTATGAATTATGAGAAGCGGCCTCGCGAGAAATAGTAGCTAACTCATCCAGATGAAATAGCTCAGACTCTTTCTCTTTTAAGGTGTTCTTAAATATCAGCCTGTATGCTGCAAAAATAGTAGCCAAAAAGCACAATATTACGCCCATTCGAGTAAATATCTTTGCCAGATCATATTCACCAAAAAAAATCATCGCAAAACAAGCAATGAATGAAATAGTAATGTTGCCAGTTAGCTGCCATTTAAGGCTTGGCAGTTCTCGATTTCTTGGCATCCGCAGCTCCTTAATCTATCGTTATCCGTTATATTGCAGCAACGTTTGAAATGTCAACATAACAACTACATGCAGCCGCTCACTAGCCGTTCGCTGGACTCGTAACCGCTGTCTTTTGGTGCATTTGCGCTAACGCGCAAATTGTCGCACCATAAGCCATCAATTACTCGCCCCTGATGTAAGGGGTTATATGCCAAAGGTACCTCATGAAACGAGCCACTATTGCAATTGCTGTATCGATGTACTCCGTAACTTCTTTTTCCTCAAACTGTAACGAAGTAAACGGAACATACCAAACCGTCAGCGAATCCCACTCGTTATTGGAAATAGTTATTAATGGGAATAAAGCGTTGATGAACGAATCAGCGTACACGTATGACAGTAATAACGAGAAAATCGTTAAGGCCGAGAAAACTGAAGCTACGTGCTCCTTTGAGAACAATACAGTAACTCTTATCAGTAATGAAGAGACTATAACTCTCGCCTATTCTACGGCCTTGAGTCAGTCTGTTATTGGCAGAGACGTTAACGCAGCAGGCTTTACACTCATCTCAGAAAATAAATCTCAGCCTATTTATCTTTGGGAGCAAGCCTCTTTAAAGTAGGCACATAACAACTACATGCAGCCGCTCACTTGCCGTTCGCTGGACTCGTAACCGCTGCCTTTTGGTGCATTTGCGCTAGCGCGCAAATTGTCGCACCATAAGCCATCAATTACTCGCCCCTGATGTATGGGGGTTATATAGCCTAAAGACCGAGAGGATTACGTATGGATACGTTGTTACACATCTTCACTGTTCTGATTTTGATCGTTACCGTATATAGCTATGTGCAATTCGCTAGAGGCAAAGATAGCCCTCTAGAAAAAGTATATCGTGACGACGATGAATTTAAGCGCTACCAAGCCGAACGTAAAAAAGACAACGAGCAACCGTAAGGCCTCGCCCGCTTTGAAAACATCACAAGCGATATAACAACTACATGCAGTCGCTCACTAGCCGTTCGCTGGACTCGTAACCGCTGTCTTCTGGTGCATTTGCGCTAGCGCGCAAATTGTCGCACCATAAGCCATCAATTACTCGCCCCTGATGTATGGGGGTTATGTGCATAAGGAGTTATATTTTGGGCTTTGCCATTTCTTGGATAGCAATTAAAGATCGTAAACTTGAAGAAGTATCCGAGTCACTCGGCGTCGAAGTCACAAACAAGACCGAGGAATTCCCCGAGTCCAATATAAGTGGTGTAAACCTCCCAAATGGTTGGTGCCATATTCAGTTTGATGAATTCGACAGTTCTTTTATCAACGATAACGCCCTTGAAGAACTTTCGAACTCTACGGACGTATTGGCGTGCAACATAGAAGAACACGTAATGTATTCTAGTGCTTGCCTTTGGAGCAATGGCTCTCATATTTGGTCTGTCGAGCATGACGCTCAGCAAGACCTATTTCATATTTCGCCAGAAGGCACACTGCCCCGTGCCTATCAAGATATCGAGAAAGAATGTTTCGAACTTCAAAAATCTGACGGTGAAGACGTCGACTACATTTTTGAAATCCCTCTTCTACTAGCAAAATCTTTCGTTGGCATTAAGCATGATGAATACTCAGAAATGGCACAGCCATATATAGTATTGCGATCTACTAATGATAGATCAGATAAATCAAAGCCGTGGTGGAAGTTTTGGTGACACACATAACAACTACATGCAGCCGCTCACTAACCGTTCGCTGGACTCGTAACCGCTGTCTTCTGGTGCATTTGCGCTAGCGCGCAAATTATCGCACCATAAGCCATCAATTACTCGCCCCTGATGTATGGGGGTTATGTCATACCCTTGGCATAGAGTGTCATACCGATGACGTAACAGAAATTCTCTAGATCAAGTAATACTAACCACTTGATAAATGGAGAATAATTATGGAAATGAAAGTTAACTCTCAGCTAATAATTCGTGAACGATCTGATCGTGCCTGGAGTCAGCAGCAACTAGCAAATATCGCTAGCGTAAGCTTACGCACTATACAACGAGTTGAAAAATCGGGCACCGCCTCAATGGAGACATTGCAAGCCATATCATCGGCTTTTGATAAGATCCCCTCCGATTTAACTGCAGAACCAAAATTCGAGCGAAAATCACGGAACAGTCTGTTTAAAACTGCAGCAGCCCTAATCGCGCTTATATCTTCAAGCCTTTTTGTTTTTTCTTATACAACTGCATCCACTGAAACTGTTGGATTGAGTATCGGTTACGAAATTAGTCGTATAAGCACGCAGGATGAGAGCTCTGGTTCACTGACTTACATAGTATCTTTAGATGAAGTTCATACTATTAAAATAGCTACTGATATTTCTCTCGTTGTATCGCCTATACAAAACCAAAATGGTGATGTCGAAGTAGGATTGAAATTAACTGGTGGTCACACGCAAGCGATTGAACCTGAAATCGAAGCCCCTATGAGCTTCCATCATCTCGACGATGGCGCAAGAGTTACGTACACAAGAGAGGACGAAATCGATATCGAGATCACCGTTAACCGATCAGAGACATAACAACTACATGCAGCCGCTCACTAGACGTTCGCTGGACTCGTAACCGCTGTCTTCTGGTGCATTTGCGCTGGCGCGCAAATTGTCGCACCATAAGCCATCAATTACTCGCCCCTGATGTATGGGGGTTATATTCCAGGTGCCATGTTTCAAGAAGACTCTTTACTACATTACTCAAGTTGGATGCTTAAAGCAGGCTTGTTTATATTAACTATTTCACTTGGCCTAGATCTAGTGAGTCTCGCTTCGCCAGCAGCCGAAACACAATGGTTTCAAAGATCAGGTGGAATTCTTGTTCTAGTGGGTATTATTGTTGAATACGCTCTCCTAACAGCACCGAAACAAGCAATAATTTTCGAAAGTGATGTTCGATCCAAACACTTCGAAGAACTAAGAAAGCTACCGTTACGCGAAACTAAATTCTTCCGTAAGCGTCGAAAGTATGCTCATATCTCAGTTGTTGTAGGCACTTTTGTTTGGGCCTATGCCGATCTCATAGTATGAAATATAACAACTACATGCAGCCGCTCACTGGTCGTTCGCTGGACTCGTAACCGCTGTCTTCTGGTGCATTTGCGCTAGCGCGCAAATTGTCGCACCATAAGCCATCCATTACTCGCCCCTGATGTATGGGGGTTATAGCGATCTAGGATAGGATGGAGCCTTAGTCATGACCAAAGCGATTGATGCATTAAAAATTATTTATGCCCTATTTTACCTTGCTGTTGGCTTTCGTGGAACTATCGCATCACTCGGCTTGATGTCAAATCCGAAGTTCGAAATGAGTGATCCCGCCAGGCAATTTCAAGACGCATTGATTGACACAGGCTTTGTGATGGAAATTGTGAGCTTAGTATTTTTTATTGCCGGAATACTCATGTTATTTAAGCGAACTACTCCTCTAGGAATAATAATTCTAGCGCCGCTTGTAGTTGTCATTTTGTTTAATCATGTGATGCTAGGAGGGAGTATTATATGGGGTGTATCGCACGCTTTATTACTCGCCTTATTTGCGTGGTCATATAGGGATGCATTTAGCCCCCTATGGAACTACCACCGATCGCTATAACAACTACATGCAGTCGCTCACTAGTCGTTCGCTGGACTCGTAACCGCTGTCTTTTGGTGCATTTGCGCTAGCGCGCAAATTGTCGCACCATAAGCCATCAATTACTCGCCCCTGATGTATGGGGGTTATATAGACTAGGAGCATGGTATGCAAACGTCACTCAAATCAAAGATCCCTTTGATTATGCTTGCCGTAACCTGCTGCTCGTATCTATTCTTCTATCTCATTCCTTCGCCTATCACTAATAGTGGTACCTACCGCCCAGAATGGCCGCTACTCATAGATGGGCTCATACTTCTACCGCTAATTTGTTTTTTATGCATACCTGACAAAAAGGAAGCTACATTAAAGGCAGTTTCTTATTCAATCTTAGTCATTTTACTTGGTGCTTATTTAATACCCGCAGAGTCCAAGATGATATGGAACGCTTTGGAGTATGCTAGGTTCTTTATTCTAGCGGTTTTCGTAGTTATAGAGATTTCAGCCATATACACTGTGTTCATAGCCATCAAGGCATCCCTCACTAACCAAAGTGACCCTGACAATGCTATATCGAACGCTGTCTGCAAGACGTTCGGCAGTGGAATCACCGCCGATGTTTTGATGTTTGAGTCTCGCGTATGGATGTATTTGATATTCGGTAAGCAGATACGAACTGAACAATTTGATGGCGACCATCACTTTCTCTACGACAAGAAAGATGGCGCAAGAAGTAATCTTCTCGGTTGGATCTCGGTAATCGCGATGGAGGCTCCAATTATGCACGCGCTACTGCACTTCACGTGGTCTCCTCTTGGAGCAGGTATCGTCACTTTGCTGACCTTAATATCGCTCGTTTTTTTCTTTGGTGAGTATCGAGCGGTAGCAGTTCGCCCAATATCCACCGACGATAGCGGCATCACTATTAGATACGGTGTGTTCAACTCGTTATTCATTTCGAAGGACGACTTAATTGGGGTGGCGCCAAATAAATCATTCATTCGGCGCAGTTCCGCTTATAAACGCTACAACTATGCCGGCGTACCAAATGTACGAATCGATTTAGTAGACGATAGATCGATATATGTTGGTGTTAACGAACCCGGCAGATTTATAGCCCACATCAAAGCTTTAATTGAAACGTCTATATAACAACTACATGCAGCCGCTCACTGCTCGTTCGCTGGACTCGTAACCGCTGTCTTCTGGTGCATTTGCGCTAGCGCGCAAATTATCGCACCATAAGCCATCAATTACTCGCCCCTGATGTATGGGGGTTATATCCACCATAATCAGAATAAAGGGATGTATTCATGAGAAATTTACTACTTTTCTTAGTGATAACGGTTTGTCACACGGGTATGGCAAGCGACTTACAACTCGCCACAAAACAAACTATCGAGTCAGAAGAACTGCAGGAAATACGCGATATTTATGTCCGGCTTCCTAAGGGCTATGATTTCACTAGCCAAGAATACCCTGTTATCTATCTGCTTCACGGTCAGTGGGACTTACTTGCAGCAGCTTCGACGATTAATCTATTAGATGGCCAAATACCGAACTTCATCTTAGTTGCTATAAATAGCTCAGGCCCCGAGCTTAGACCGCAGAAAGACCAGCACTCCTCGTTCGACAATTTTTTACTAAAAGAGCTAAAACCCTATATTGAAGCTCAATATAGAGTCGCTGATTACTCAATCCTGAGTGGTCACTCAAACTCCGGTAGATTCGTGCTCAATCAGTGGCTACGTACCACCCATTCATTTTCGACTTATTTTGCGTTCAGCCCATCTCTAGACGACGGCTTCATCGTAGAACAAGCTTTGAAAGTCGATAACCTATCAGACCGCCCTCCATTAAAGGTAACGATGGCAAACGAAGGTGAGCACATGTCAGCGCCTTTTAAACGCCTTACTAGCCTTGTTGAGAGTGATAAACACCGATCTGCCCTATTCGAGAACGAAAGTCATAATTCGACTAAGCATCCATCTTTGAAATTTGCTTTGACCACGACGTTCCCTGAATGGGAAGCTTCCTATGAAGTAAAAACAGCGGGATTCGACACGCATATCAAACATTTTAATGATCTTTCTGAAAAATTCGGATTTAAAGTGAACGCGCCTACAAACAGTTTGGTGCGTTTAACTGCTTACTACGCAATGCAAGATAACGACAATGCTTCTGCCGAACTTAACAAGTACGTCAAACATCTTTCGACGACCAAGCCAGATGGCATCGAAAGCCTTTTTGAAATCGTAGATTACTTTTCAAACAACGAAATGGGCTCTACGGCTACGTCTTTAACAACTGTAATTTGTCAGCAAAGTCCAGCGCATATAAAGTGCCAGTAGAACAGAAATATATAACAACTACATGCAGCCGCTCACTGGTCGTTCGCTGGACTCGTAACCGCTGTCTTCTGGTGCATTTGCGCTAGCGCGCAAATTATCGCACCATAAGCCATCAATTACTCACCCCTGGTGTATGGGGGTTATATTTCATCGGAGTTCATGTGCTTGCAGGCCTAAACCACATTACATTGGCGGTGACTGACGTCGATAGATCGCTCGAATTCTATACAACCTCTTTGGGCTTTAGACCGATTTTAAAGTGGGATGCTGGCGCTTACCTAACTCTAGGAGACCTATGGTTTTGCCTGTCACGTGATGACGCTAAGCCCTCTCAAGATTACAGTCATATTTCATTCGATATAGCGTCGGAGCATTTCGAAAGCTTCTGTGAGACGTTATTAGCCTCCGATGTACGAACTTGGAAAGAAAATAGTAGCGAAGGAAATTCGCTCTATATTTTAGATCCTGACGACCATAAGCTCGAAATACATGTAGGCAGCCTTGAAACTAGACTTAATGAATTGAAATCCAAGCCATACACTGGATTAGAGTGGTTCTGAAATATAACAACGACATACAGCCCTACGCGAGACACGTAACCGCTGCCACATGAAGCATTTGCGCTGTGCGCAAAATTGTCGCACCATAAGCCATCAATTACTCGCCCCTGATGTATGGGGGTTATGTTTCTCTGGAGGCCCAGTGTTAGAATCTATGTGGTACACATTTCCCGCATCAATGGGTGATGATCAGGCTTGGATTACATTCGATAACGGCTACGCCGAAGTTGCTAGCGCGACGTCGAAACCATATGCCCTTCGTATACGGGCTGACATAAAATATCCCACTGATGCTGGCATGCCCACTTCAGAAGAATTTGAGCACCTTTCTGACTTAGACGAAAGGCTCGAAGCCACACTGGAGAAAAACAATTCAACTTACGTGGGTCGTGTCACCGTCGCAGGAAAGCGCTTCTTTTATTTCTTTACCGATTTAGAGGAATCTACCGCTAATGCCATTCTCACGACAATCTCTAACGAGACTAGCTATAACCTCGAAGCCAAATACGAATTGGATACCGAGCGTAGCTATTACTGGGATCAACTATACCCGACATCTTCTGACTGGCAGGTAATTAAAGACCTATCAGTACTCGACCAGCTAGACGAACATGGTGATGTGCGTGATAGCCAGCGTACAGTTAACCACTGGGCCTATTTTAAAAACAAGGCCGGTGCGCAAGCGTATTCAGAAAGAATCACGCAGTTCGGATTTATTATCTCATCTATCGAGATGGACGATGATCGTTTCGTTGTAAGGTTTGAACACACCGGAACAATGCTCCTTGCCGACATTACTTCATTTACTATTCGAGCAAACTTTGAAGCCGAGCAACTAGGGGGCGATTACGATGGCTGGGAAACACCCGTTGTAAGCAAAACCGAAATATAACAACTACATGCCCCTGATGTATGGGGGGTTAGGTGCGCTCTGAACATTCATTAAAAAGGATTTCGATGAGTTTTAGCGACTTTGAAGTGTCAAAAATTCATGCGTTAGTTCAGGATTTCCCTGCTAACACCGAAGTATCTGTTGCTAAGATTCAGGGTAGCGACAACTACTTTTACGGCGCAAAAAATCTTGGTAACGAAACAATCGAGTTAGATAATTCGACCGCTATCTTTGAGATAGGGAGTATTACAAAAGTACTTACTTCTAGTGTTTTGGCGTCGGTAGCCAAGGATGAGATCATAAGTATTGAAGACGATATCAATCCCTACTTCGATTTTGAATTTCGTCGAAATCAACAGATTTCTTTTCAGTCACTCGCCACCCATACGTCAGGCCTTCCTAGCCTTCCCAAAGGCATGCTGTGGACCGCGATATTTAACTCATCGAATCCGTACAAAGACTGTGACATACCCTCACTCGAACGGTATTTAAAATCACAATTGAAGCTCTCAAAATCAAAGAATATTTCGTATTCGAACCTAGGAGTTGGGCTGCTCTCGGTTGCCCTGTCGCGTGCTAGCAACCTTAATTACCATGCATTAATGCAACGCTATGTATTTGACTACTACCACATGCCCGAGACCTCAATATCAACTTATGTAGGGAACTCACGCGTAGTCAAAGGATTAGATAAACGAGGTAACGAGGCCAAGACTTGGGATTTCGGATATATAGAAGGCGCTGGAGCGGTGTTGTCGTCGACGAAAGATCTATCTAATTACATTCAGGCAAACTTTAACCCTGGAAACGATTGTTTAAATTTTCAGCGGAGAGTGCGTGTTGCAGAAGATTCACAATCAATGGCATTAGGATGGTTTGTCGTAGATGATACTAACGGTGATAGAAATCTATATTTTCATAATGGCGGAACGCCTGGGTTTACTTCGGCGATTCTAATGGACGTAGAAAGGAAGTTCGCATACATCGTTTTATCTAACATATCTGCCTTGCACGTACGTAAAGGCCATCGTGTTGATCAACTAATAGACGAACTACTAATAAATGAGTATCTTGACACCTAACAACGACGCGCAGTCGCTGTCTTTGGGAGCATTTACGCTAGCGCGCAAATTATCGCACCATAAGCCATCAATCACTCGCCCCCAAATGGATTGAGAGATATAGACTAGGAGCAATATATGCAAACGTCATTCAAATCAAAGATTCCTTTGATCATGCTTGCCGTGACATGCTGCTCTTATCTATTCTTCTATCTAGTTCCGTCCCCTATCTCTGAAGGCGGTAGATACCGCCCAGAATGGCCACTACTAGTAGACGGGCTAATACTACTGCCATTAGTGTGCTTTTTATGTATACCTGACAAAAAAGAAGCCACGTTAAAGGCAGCTTCTTATTCGATTCTAATCGTTCTACTAGGCGCTTATTTAATACCTGCAGAATCTAAGGTCGTTTGGAGCACCTTAGAGCAAGCTAGATTCGTTGCTCTAGCGGCTTTCGTAGTTTTAGAGATATCTGCGATATACACGGTGTTTACAACCATCAAGGTGCTCCTTTCTAATCAAAGTGACCCCGATAAGGCTTTATCAAACGCTGTCACCAAGACGTTTGGCAAGGGAGTAACAGCCGATATTTTGATATTTGAGTCGCGTGTATGGATGTATTTAATATGCGGCGAGCAGATAAAAACTGAACAGTTTGATGGTGACCACCACTTTCTCTACGATAAGAAAGATGGTGCAAGATCTAACCTTCTCGGTTGGATTTGGGTAATCGCAATAGAGGCTCCGATTATGCACGTGTTATTGCACTTTATGTGGTCTCCGTTTGGTGCAAGCATGGTCACTTTGTTGACCTTAGTATCACTCGTATTTTTCTTCAGCGAGTATCGAGCTGTAGCAGCTCGCCCTATTTCTACGACCGATAATGGCATCACTATTAGATACGGCTTGTTCAACTCGCTATATATTTCGAAGGATGAGTTGGTCGGAGTAGGCCCAAATCACTCTTTCATTCGACGCAAATCGGCATATAAACGCTACAACTATGCCGGGGTACCAAATGTTCGAATCGATCTAATAGGTAATAGATCGATTTACGTTGGGGTTAACGAACCCACCAGGTTTATAGGCAACATAAATTCTTTAATTGATGGGCCTATATGAGAGCTGAGGTAGCCGCTGCTGTATGGCGCATTTGCACTAACGCACAAATTATCGCACTATAAATCATCAATTATTCTCCCCTGACGTATGGGGGCTATGTGCTTCCATAGGGGAGAACGTATGACAGAACTACTCGTCACAGCCACAGTACTCGCTTTAAGCACTCCTCTCGAGGGTGAGCAGCCTCCTACTGAATGCCTCCTGCAAAGACCACCAGGGTGTCGGCTAAATATAAAGGCGCTCACCTGTACACAGACAACTGAATCTATTCCCCCTACTAACCATAAAGGGGAATTTGATGTAACGATGCACGCGTCGGTGATACACCATAGCGGGGTCGACAAGAAAGACAAAAGAAAGGCCCTCGAAAAAGCCATAACAGAAAAAATTAAGTCTTCTGAGGTTAAGTGCCTTCAAAACGGCTACAGGATCACGTTTATTTCAAGAGATGATGATAATCTCGAGGCATTGATTCAGTGCGAGAGCTAACACACGACAACTATTACGATTGCAGGAATCGAAATGACTAGAATTCGCTCAATCATTCTTTCTACAATCGTTGGTTTAGTTTTGGTGGCGGCACTTGGTTACGTAGCTGAAGTTAGCTACCGTACATACCTTTTTAGCGAGAATGCGCATACTGGCCGCCTGGTTTCAGTGAACGGCCGAGAAACGCATATTTACTGTGAAGGCAATGGTGCGCCTACAGTCATACTAGAAAACGGCCTAGGAACCACTAGCCCTTACTGGGCAGAGACTCAAGCTCGTATTGCTAACAAACATAGGGTTTGCGCATATGATCGCCCCGGCATAATGTGGAGTGAACCGTTCGATTACACGCCCTCTTCTTTAGATTACGCGAACAATCTTCACGAGTTGTTACTTGAAGCAGGAGAGTCTGGGCCTTTCATACTAGTTGGCCACTCACTGGGTGGTTTACTAATCAGAAGCTACGCTCGCCAATTTCCACACGAAGTCTCAGCCCTTGTATTTGTTGATTCGTCGCATCCCGATCAGGTTCAGCGTTATGAAAGCATTTACGGCCCAGCGCCAAGTCAATATTGGTCTTTGAAAGCTGACTATGTGTTGGCATCTATTGGATATATTCGACTAAAAAGAATTATCGATGGTAAATACTCTGGCCTCTACAATCAGTTCTATCCAAGCAATCTACCAGCTTTCATTCAAGAATCTCAAACTTGGAACTCATTTTCAGAATCTGCGGCAGCACTTGAAAGCGTAGGGTCGATGCCATTGATTGTGATTGCTGCAGAAGAAAGTGTGGCTCAGCTATCTGACATACAAGCAGAAGGAATGACTGACAACGAAATTGTGCAATGGAACGAAGATGTTTTGCTTTGGCACGAACTACAAACTGAGATTTCGACACTTTCATCTGCCGGTGAACTACGCGTTTCTCGCGGTTCAAGCCACATGGTGCCAGAAGACAACCCTGCTTCTATCGCCGAAGCAGTCGAAGATATAGCAAAGCGGATTAAATAATCATATATCACCTAAACGAGACTATCTGCAATGAATAAGAAAAGCGCATTTTGGATGATATGGGTTGGCTATACGATTGGTATGATCATTTTCTTCTATCAGATAGGCGTGCATGATCATGTCGATTTAGGGAAGGCAATCGTACTGACTATAATTGTTTTGTTGCCGGCATACCCCATAAAACTCTGGGTTAACTCGAGCACCGAGTTGTTTGATGACTAGATAGATTATTCATACGATACCTAATACATTTGCATCACCACATAAATTATCGCACCATGAGGCATCAATTACTCACTCGTAGTGTATCGCGGGGATGTTGCACTAGGTTCAAGGAGAGAACTATGTTGATTGTAATTCTAACACTAACGACTCTACTGGCTTTTGTTACTTGGGGCACTATTTTGGGTGCGATGTCTGAAAAACAAGTTAGTGACAATTCTGTTGGAACATTCGCTGAGACTGGTGTGCATGCAGGGCCGCTTGGCGCACTACTACTGATGCCCGTCTTTATCTTCTTAATATTTACTGGCCGCTTTCAAAAATGGTCAACAGGCACATCATACAAGACTATCGCGAATGTACTCGTAATTGGCTATGCATTTGTTTTGGGGCTGGGTACACACTACATATTGTAGAGAGAACGTATGGATATCACCCCTATTATCATTCTCGCATCTATTCAAATCACCTGCGCCATGTATAGCGGCTAGTATCTACCTTTTTGTCTATATCATTTGGCGTCTAGCCTAATGGGCTTAGCAAACTGTACATTCGAAGCTCCTATCTACTCTATACAGGAAGCCAACGTGGGCCAATCAATAGTTCGAGCTACCGAGCAGGATATCAGCGTATTAGACAAAATATTCCGAAGCTCTATTACGGGTCTTTGCGCTAACGATTACCCAAGTTCGATCATCGAGCCATGGGCTAACTCAGTTAAAGCGGAGTCTCGTCTAAAAGCAATTGCCGAAGGCAAAGTGTGGATTGGGCTTCACGAGGGTAATGCTGCTGGATATCTTGTGGCGATTCCTGGTGAAATCGTTGCCCTATTCATTTCAGAAGAATACGCCGGTCGTGGTGTCGGTAAAAGACTGGCTAATCTTGGGCTTGAGCTTGCAGGCGGCACTAAACAAGAAGTGGTAGTAGAATCTACCATCACCGCGGCTCCGTTCTATGAAGGGCTAGGTTTCTCTGAGATATCAAGGGGCTACTTTTCTCATGGCGATCACGGTCTCGAAATTCCAATAGTTAACATGATGAGGCTCCCTGCTTAACTTAGGCAGCGCCAACAGGTGCGTTTGCGTTACAGTAAAAATTATCGCACCATAGCCTTTGATACTCGCCAAGATGTATGGGGCACCTATTCTTTAAGGTACGCGTATGTTTCTTTTTGGTTTATTACTGGCGGTAACTGCAGAAAACGACAACTTCAGCTCGGTGATATCTCAGATGGAGGCTCTATCACTTAAAGAGTCTGCCGTTGCCGTAACATATAAGATCGGCGCAGACTGCGAGATCGACCTACAGAACTTTGAATCTTCGTCTTCTGAACTCGCCCTATCGCACGATTACCTACAAGCCCAATTGCGAGGCTTTAGCGAGAGTATTCGATCTACTCATATTGACGGGCATCTAAACGTTACACCGACAACTACGGTCTCGTTCGCCCTACTCTCTCTAGAATGTAAGATAATGAAAGACGGCAGCATCGTTGATTTGAAGAAGGGTCTTTCTAGTGCAGAGTTAATAGATGGTAGCGTTGTCGACAATACTACTTACAGCGAGACTTTTACATTTAGTATCGAGAATAAAATATAACAACTACTCACAAAGGGACGCCCATGCTACAAACAATTCTATTCACGCTTCTGATTTCGCAACCTATCGAAGATACCTGTAAAGCCGACATATCAGATTATCTAGACCAAAGCGCTGACACCTTTGATCAAACTGATACCGGATGGCGAGGTATCACGGCCAATAACAATTGCTACAAAGAAGCGGCCATATTAATCGAACAGTATAGATCTCGTGTTAAAGACACATCGCCTCTTCGATTTCATGAAGGCCAGCTAAGGGCTTATGCGGGCGAGAACGACGCTGCTTCAAAGCTAATATTATCAACGCTAGTACCTGCAGATCGAGATATCATGGGCCACAATCACTACAAAAAAGCGACCGTTGCCTTTCTCAATCAAGACAGAGAAGTATTTGAAGAGCACCTTACACTGTTAAAGGCCCTACCTAAACCTGATAACTTTATTTTAACCGATCAATACGGCAACCCAGTAAAAAGGCCTTGGCCCTTAAATTATGGTGTATTAAAACGGCTCGATGACTGTTGGGGTAAAGCTAATTACGAGCAGGCTTATAGATCTGGTTGTATAAAGGCTGCATCATGAACTTTATAACAACATTTTCGATTACACCAAAGGCCGGCGACAGTGCCAGAAATTAAAGTTCTAGGCCTGTTCTTAGCAACCGCCTTTTTTGAGATTGTCGGCTGCTATCTGCCTTACTTATGGCTTCGTGAAGGCAAATCTGCGTGGATACTGATACCGGCAGCTATCGCGCTCGCCATTTTCGCCTGGCTGCTAACCTTGCATCCTCAACCTGCCGGGCGGGTCTACGCCGCATATGGCGGTGTTTATGTCTTTAGTGCGATCTTTTGGTTATGGTTTGTCGATGGAATAAGGCCCACACTGTGGGATATAGTTGGGTCTGGTGTTGCTCTATTGGGTATGGCAATCATTATTTTCGCACCTCGAGGTGCTTAGCAGCTCATTTAGGATATCTTGATATGAAAAAAATTTGTACGCTCCTAGTAATCCTTACATTGGCCGCTTGTAACAGTGATCGCGATAGCAGCAGACACGAAAGTATGAGCATGAGTCGAAAAATGGTTTCACCAGCAGTAAACGATGAAGCTGCGAGAGGTGATAACTTAGCGTACTCACATCGGTACTCTATACATATCAGCGACGACAATAACTTTAACGAAAGTTATTCACTGCTATCAGCCTTTTGCAAAGATAAGGCAAAGACTGAATGCTATCTAATGAACTCTAGTATTTCAGACGACTACAGAAAAAGCGCTTCGATATCATTTAAGGTGTCACCCAGGTTTGTTACAGAAATCGTTGAATTGGCGTCATCGCATGGCAAAGTAACGTCGCAAAGCACATGGGTCGAAGACCTTACAAAGCGCGTGACTGATGTTAAAAAGCGCAAACAGATGCTGCAGCGCTATGAGCAAGAACTACTAACTCTCAAAACTTCGAGTGCTGGCGACGTAGATACTCTCATTAAGATCGCTGAAGAGTTAGTTGCAACGCAATCAAAGCTTGAAACAATAGCGAAAGAACAAGCCGAGCTCGACTCAAGAATCAACCTAGATAATTTAGATGTAAATCTATCGTCAGACGCCAAGAAAAAGAACTCGACGCCGATCGCTGACGCTATCGATGAATTTATCGATCACTTAGCTGAAGGGGTTGCTACCTTCATTACTGGAATAGCATTCTTATTGCCATGGTTACTCTCTATTATCGCTATTGTCTGGGCGATCTTAAGACTACGCCGTCGGCTAAAGGCTTGAAAGCCTACGTTGAACAGCTAGTATTTATGTAATGTTAAAAACTATTGCACGCTACTCGACACCTATCGAGGCCCAGATCGCTTGGTCTAAGCTAGATGCCATGGGTGTCGAAGCCTATATTGCAGATCAACATACGATCAATATGCAATGGCTGTATTCAAATGCCATCGGCGGCGTGCGATTGCAAGTTCCTGAACACCTGTTTGAACAGGCTGCTGAAATACTAGAACTAGACCTAGAATCAGCCTTGATTGAAGAACAAGGATATGATGTAGCCACATGCCCTAAATGTGGTAGCAACGATACTGAGTATAAAGCCATTGGCCGGCGAGCTGCTTTTTTAGTATTTTTAGGGCTTAACTTTCCTTTATTCCCCGTTAGACAGGGAGTTAAATGCAATTCTTGTGGCTTTGTCTCAAGAGCCTAGTTAAACCAACCGTTCGATCACTAATAATATATTTAAAGACCCCCATATGATTTTTACTGATGTACATGAGCCTTTAGCTGACGATATAAACCAGCTTAAAAAAGGCCTGCTAAATTTTAACGCCCCCTACACCACTGGCCTAATTGACGAATCAGTTGCATGCTTTATCAAAGATTCAGAAGGCCTGGTACTTGGCGGTGCTTTAGCCAAAATCTATTGGGGATGGCTTTACATTGAATGGTTATGGGTCGATCAAAGTCTGCGAGGCAAAAACGCAGGTACAGAGCTGTTAGATAGGGTTGAAGCCTATGCGCTAAAACAGAGCGTCTCTAATTTCAGGCTAGAGACCACTTCGTTTCAAGCACTAGATTTCTACCTTAAGCGAGGATACGAAGTATTTGCCGAGTTAGCCGACATGCCGCCGGGCGAAACGACCTATTATCTTAAAAAGAACGCAGCTGCTTAAATGTCGGTCTTTTTGCTCTCACAGATTTTCGTTTCTATCACGCTGGTGCTTGAAGCTATAGCGATGCAAATGAAGCGAAAAAACCTACTGCTGGCACTACTAAGTTTAAGCTGCTTCTTTAACGGTATTCATTTTTGGTTGTTAGAGCAGCCAACTGCTGCATTTATCTTCTGGTTCTCGACCCTACGCTTTGCTGTAGCAATCTACTGGAAGTCGCAATGGCTAGCTGTTATCTCATTGGCCGTCAGTGCGTTCATCACTGCATACACCTATATCGGCCTGTTGAGCATTATCGGCTTTATTGGCACGGTATTTATGACTACGGGCTCGTTTTCTAAGAATGACCTTGTTTTGCGGTCGCTTATGGCGGTTGGCTCGTTTACATGGCTAATACATAATGCCTTGCTCGGCAGCCCAGTAGGTATAGCGCTTGAGACGATGTTTGTGTCTAGCTGTTTACTTGGGATATACCGTCATCACTACAAGCAACAAGGCGACGCCACTGTTTAAACGGGCCTCGCCTTGCTTATGCTAATCAATCAACTTCAACCCAAAAGGCTTAGTTGTCGCGGGGTCTTTCGACTCGTGAAACTGCTTCTTGGCATTCCATAGTTTAATGTAACGATAGAAAGGCACCGTAGGATACAGGTGATGCACTAGATGATAGTTTTGATAAACCAGTATCGGTGTTAATAGCCACTCAAACCCAACCCGATTTGATGTACTGCGATACGGGTCGTCTGCTGCAAAGGCTTTATGGGGGTAATGAGGCAAATAATCGAACACCCAAATGATGAAGAACTTGGCGATTCGCGAAGGAATCAAAAACAGCAGCAAGTAATCGACAAACCACCCCATTGCGATCATGGTTGCTACAACAGCACCAGCAAACGCCATCGCTAAAAAGAACTCAACTCGCTCGCGCTTTGGGCGCTTCGAAAACACCTGTGGGTTTAGGTAGTACTTAAAATAAACGACATCAAATACCATCCATTTCAAAGGTAACAGCCAGGCTGGGCCAATGCTTAACGCCACATCGGGGTCTTTTTCGGGGTCATTTGTAAACCTGTGATGCTGCATATGTACGATACGAAAAAGCGACAAAACGGGTGCAGGCTCAAGCAATAGCATGCCAATTCTACCCAGCCAATCGTTTAATTGGTGGTTTGTACTAATAGCTCGGTGCGATGCTTCGTGCACAATCGCGAATGACATGTAAGAAGCGACCGCATTTAATGCGATTGCAATAGGCAGCGACACATAGCCTGTAAAATAGCCGTACGTAGTACCCACGAACAGTATATACGCTGCTAAAAGCAATCCAACAGTCGGCCATGCAATCGTTGGCCTAGTTTTAAGTTCATCAAATAGCTCTGTGTTCATTGGGTAACCCTACTTCATTTTTATGGAGTCTATTATTCAAATCTAAGTGCGCTAGCGACAGTGCCCTAAGTGACAACAGGGAGACATATAGTGACAAGTTAACGCAACTAATCTTATACTAAACCCTACCAATGTCGCTGAGCCAACTAGATGTCACGCCGTAAGTACCCCACGTCAAACTATATTCGCATTCTGTTTAGGCAGCTACGTGTTACTCGCGCAAATTGCGAGGCATACTTTATCGGCACTAACGCCAGCTACGACATGGTTATGACGTCTGACGGCGAAATCTCGATCACTGACATGGCGCAGATATATCGAAATGCCCAGTCGATCTCGGGCCAGCAAGATCTGGGGTTATTAATCGGCGCACAACTTGATATCTCTACGCACGGGCCTTTAGGCGTAGCCGCATACAATGGCCCTGACCTGAAAACAGCCTTAAAGTTATTTGCTAAATACAGCCAAACCAGAGCCCAGTTTTTTACGGTTTCAATTAAAGAACGCGCCGAAGGCATCAGCGTTATCTTTACTGAAGCGATCGATCTTAACGATATACAACACTTTGTATATGAAGCTGCTTTGATGGGGCTTTTTGCGTCAATTAACGCCTTTGTCGGCGAAGGCAATTTTGATGGGCGAGTTCAATTCGCCTACGATGCACCAACACACGAAGACCAGTATCGGCAGTACTTCGGCGGCGACATTAGCTTTGGGCAAGCAACCACCGAGATATTAGTGTCAAAACGTATACTGGCAACGCCCTCGCCCGTAGCTGATGATTCGATGTATCAAAACGCGATTGCGATCTGTGATCAACAACTTGCGGCACTTCGCTTAGCTCAACAGCCAGATAGCGGCTTATTGGTAACAGAGACGGTAACAGAGACAGTGACGGCGATATTACATAGTAATCTAGGCAAACTTCTGACGGCAGCCGAAGTAGCCTCACAACTGCACATCAGCGCTAGAACACTAATTCGTCAACTTGATGCAGAGGGTACCAAGTTTTTAAATGTTCGAGATGAGGTGATTAAAAGCCAAGCGCTTAAACATTTAATCGAAGCCAACCTGTCGGTAGATGCCACTAGCCATCTATTAGGTTTTAGCGACGCCTCAAGTTTTAGACGTAGCTTTAAGCGTTGGTTTGGCGAAACACCATCGCAATATCTAGTTAAAGTTAGAGAAACCGCAGAATGAGTAATTTAACGTCTACGCCCAAACCACCCTACTATGCCGTGATATTTGCATCAGTTAAAAGCAATGACCTAAACGACTATAGCGAAACAGCCGAGCGTATGATGCAATTAGCGCAGGCTCAACCTGGCTTTCTAGGAGTCGACTCTGCAAGCTCTGCAATCGGCATCACAGTCTCTTATTGGTCTGATATCGACTCAATTAAGGCCTGGAAGCAAAACGCTGAGCACCAAGAGGCCCAAGCGCAAGGTAAAGACCGCTGGTACAGCGCTTATACAACGCGCATCGCTAAGGTCGAGCACGAGTACGGTAGCAACTAACTGTTGCTACTTTCGAAACTCCAGTTCAGCATCGTCTAGCTTGTTAAAGTTAAGGCCGAGATAATCTTTAATATAGTTTTGATAGTTCTTCCAGGGCAAACGATCACCCTGCTTAGGAAACTGTTCTCTAGCTCGCAATACATAGCCTGCATCAAAATCGAGTAGCGGAACCTCACCTATATTGCCGTGAAGGCGCGGCGTAACACTGGCGTAGTTCTCTTGATCTAATTTATCTAATAATCGCGCCACAAACTTTGCGGTTAAGTCGGCTTTTGGGGTCCAAGAAGAATTGGTATACCCCACCGTAAAGGCCATATTAGGAAAGTCAGAAAACATCATTCCGCGGTATACGAAATGATCTGGTAACGCAGATACTCTACCGTCAATACTGTGCTCGATACCCCCTGCTAACTTCAATGTGAGCCCTGTCGCTAACACAACAATATCTGCATTTAACTGTGTGCCCGACTTAAGCAAGATACCTTCGCTATTAAACTGATCGATATGATCGGTTACTACCTCAGCTCGCCCTTCTTTAATGGCGTCAAATAGGTCGTTATCTGGCACTGCACAAAGCCTTTGATCCCAAGGGTTATAGTTGGGCGTAAAATGTTTGTCGATGTCGTATTGATCGCCAAGTTCTTTTCGTATTTGTTTAATAAGAAAGTCTTTTAACCCATTGGGGCGAATGCGTGACATCTGGTAGATGTATATCTGTAGTAATACTTGCTTCCACCGAGATAACTTTGATACCCAAAGCTTTGGCATAAAGGGGCTTAGAATCTTTGCGAACAGCTGCCGCTTAGGCACCGAAACAACATATGAGGGCGAGCGCTGAAGCATGGTGAGGCTCTTGGTGGCTTGCGACATGGTTGGCACCAACGTTACCGCTGTTGCGCCACTACCAATCACCACGACTCGCTTACCACTGTAGTCTAGATCTTCTGGCCAGTGTTGAGCATGAACAACCTGCCCGCCAAACTGGTCGATGCCTGCAAATTGCGGCGTATACCCGTTATCGTAATCGTAGTAACCACAGCAATTAAACATAAACCTGCAACGCACAGTAACTTGCTCGCCCGTATCGGTTTGCACTATCTGTACATGCCAGCGATTTTCGTCGCTAACCCAATTAGCGGTTACCACTTTATGGTTGTATCGAACCAATCGCTCTACATCGTACTCTTTTGCGGCATCGCGAATGTATTCTAAAATCTGGCTACCGTCGGCGATAGCTTCTTTTTCGACCCAGGGTTTAAACCCATACCCATAGGTATACATATCACTATCAGAGCGAATACCGGGGTATTTAAAGAGATCCCATGTGCCACCTATTGCCGAGCGCGCTTCGCAAATAGCAACTTTTTGATTTGGGCTTAGGCGAGCTAGCTGGCAAGCAGCCCCTATGCCTGAAAGGCCGGCGCCAATGATTAAAACATCTACCTGTTCGTAAGTAGTACTTGCAGTCATAAAAGCTCGCCATCGAATTATTGTTATCGGCTTACTATATCAAAAACTGACAACAATCATCTGTTCGCCGCTTACGGTTGCTTGCTTACCCAAATGCATTAGCAGATGCCCGCTATCAATAACACGCGTTTCACTGGCTTGAATTAGTTCAATAGTACGCGTTGGCGAGTAGCAAAAGTATTGCTTCATAGGCTCTAATACCACCTGCGCGGGTTCACGGTATGCCGTTACTTCGACGCTGTCCCAGCCTTGCCTAACCATGACGTTAAAGTTCTTGATACCACCATCTATTAGCGTACCGGTAGTTGACGACCCACCATCAAACACTGCCATATCAAATGGCGCTACAAGTTTATCTTCGTGCTCTTGATCGTGAACTAACAGCGTGCCATTACCTTCGATCATCGTAAGATATCGCGTATAACCCGCAAAGCTTGAATAATCGCCATCGCTAACGACATCTGCAATGCTAATGCGCCAATCAAAACTATCAACGGTGCCACCTGCGTTAATGGCTAGTTGCGCGGTGCTGCCTTGGCCGTTCTTCCAGGGGGTAATAACGAACTGATCAGGTGCCATTACCTGCGTTAACATCAGATCACGCTCGGCTTTGCTGAAGTAGCGTTCTTTTTTGCGTGGGTTCTCTTTAAGATTGGCTTTTTTGATCTTTTTTAGATGCTTGTCTTTTAGGCGTTTGCGTCGGTTCATAGCGGCTTAACCAGGGTATTTCACACGAAAGTATAGGGCGGGTATTAACGGGCGCAAATGCTATCATGATTACTACCCAAGATAAGAGCATTGTTATGAAAACCGCCAGCGCTAGACACATTCTTGTAAAATCGAAAGACGAAGCCGAAGCGATTAAAAAGAAGCTCGCCAAAGGGGCAGATTTTGCAACGCTAGCGCGTAAACACTCGACCTGCCCTTCTAAACGCCAAGGTGGCAATCTGGGCGAGTTTCAACGCGGCGACATGGTTAAGGCCTTTGATGACGTAGTGTTTAAGAAGCCCGTATTAACCGTGCATGACCCTGTTAAAACTAAGTTCGGATATCATCTCATCGAAACGATCTATCGCGACTAAATGACCAAACTTGTGTTGCTCAAAATATTATGTCATAAATAGTGACATAATAAATTGACGTACGCTGCACATGACATCTTCTAAACAAATTGACAATCTGCTTCTCGAGCAGACATTACTCGAGAGATCTAAAACTCTGTTTGCCGGCGAAGAAGACCACTACCGTATTTGGCAGGCCCAAGGCTCGCCCTATTCGTACAAGGTAATGGCCTATATGAACTATCGCGGCATCAAGTATAAGAAGATAAAAAGTACGCTAACTGACTTACAGTGGGTCGATAAGGTTGCCGGCCAGTCGATTGTACCGGTGATGTTGACCCCAGATGATCGCGTGATGCAAGACTCTACCCCGATTATCGAATACTTAGAGTCGGCGCACGAAGGGCCTGAAACGATACCCGACGATAATGCTCTAGCATTTGTTATGTGGTTAATCGAAGATTTTTGCGACGAGTACATGCCGCGTATGCACATGCATACCCGTTGGGGTAACGCACTGAATAGAAGCGCTTTAAGCCATCGAATCGCTCGCGGCATCTGCTATGCAAGCCCCGATGTGCACACCAAAGACCTCGCCCCTATGATCGAGAACCGACAAACAGGGTTTAATAAGCATCTTGGGCTTACCTCAGAATCAATTCGAGAAAGTGTAGACCGTCAAATTTCTGAGCTATTAGCTATTCTTGAAGAACACTTTACGCAATACCAGTTTTTATTGGGCAATCGCCCCTCTATTGCCGACTTTGCCTTGTATGGCCCGCTAAAAGTTCACTTTTACAGTGACCCATACTCTAACGAGATCATGGAAACCGAAGCCCCCCAAACCTGTAACTGGATCGAGACCATCGATGACCTTGGCGATGTTAGAGGTTGCGCAGGGCAAACCGAGTTTGGCAACTGGCTTGATTATAGCGAACTGCCCGACTCGCTTAACAAGCTAGTACGCTTTATAGCCAAGACGTATTTGCCACTGGCAAAGCATTGTGCCATTTCAAGTGAGAAGCGAGAAAAGCAGTATTCTGCAGTAATCGATGGCCATACAGCCACCTTTAGCACACACCATTACCGAGGTTGGGCGTTTGAGCAGATGCAACTGCGCTATACCCATTTAACGGCTTCTACCAAAGACCAGTTAAACGACCTATTGTCTAGCAATGGCATCATGCCCGACTTAATAAGCGACGGGCTTTTTCATAACGGGCTGTTCGATGGCTTCACCCCGCCGTTTATTGAAAACGGCATACCCGACGCGCGCATAAAACGCATTAAAGAGAAGCAAGCTAGCGCAAGCGCTTAACCAAAGCCTAAAATCGCAATGATTGATCGTGCAATTATGGGCGAGTTATGAAACTATAAAACTCGCCCATAGAGCATATATGAGAATAATAAAATGATCATTCGCCGCGCATCGATAACGTTCTTGGCCATTGCCGCCCTATACACTGCTAGCCTTGGGCTAGCAATTGCCGACACCCCATCGTTTAAAGGGCCTTACGACCACGAGACCAAAGAACAGCGCGATCAGCGCATGGCTTGGTGGCGCGAAGCTAAGTTTGGTTTGTTCATTCATTGGGGCATCTATTCGGTACCAGCCGGTACACACAATGGCGAGCAAATTGAGAATATCGGCGAATGGATAATGCACTATGGCAAGATCTCTGTCGCTGATTACAAGCCCTACGCAAAGCAATTTAACCCTACCAAGTATGACCCCGAAGCTTGGGTGTTAATGGCTAAAAATGCGGGCATGAAATATATCGTTATTACCGCTAAGCATCATGATGGTTTTGCTTTGTTTGATACCAAA
This sequence comes from uncultured Pseudomonadales bacterium, assembly GCA_947503335.1. GTDB lineage: Bacteria > Pseudomonadota > Gammaproteobacteria > Pseudomonadales > CANNCY01 > CANNCY01. Next base: position 941,373 of record CANNCY010000001.1, read on the forward strand.
GCCAGTGACTGGAACGTTGTTAAGGCCACACCCTATGGTAAAGACCTACTGGCTCCTTTAGCGAAGGCCGCACAAAAGCATGGTATTAAGCTAGGGTTTTATTATTCTCAAGCGCAAGACTGGATTCACCCGGGTGGTTCGACCTGGGAAGGCCGTTGGGACCCAGCCCAAGAAGGCGATATGGATCAGTACCTACGTGATATAGCCGTACCTCAAGTGAAAGAGCTGTTTACAAATTATGGCGACATCGCCGTACTTTGGTGGGACACCCCTATCGACATGACGCCAGAACGGGCCGCTATGTTTGATGGCTTAGTTGATTTACAGCCCGGTATTCTTGTAAATGACCGGCTACTTTATGGCGTTGATGGCGACCTTCGCACCCCTGAACAGCATATTCCGGCTACTGGTTTAGATTATGACTGGGAAGCCTGCCAAACAATGAATACTACTTGGGGCTACAAGTCGTACGACGGTACTGGCAAGTTAACTCAACAAGCCAACCAGAATCAACCGATCAATAGGTTCAACATTCCGTCACACAACGCCAAGACGCAAAAGCTTCGTTGCGGCGCTTTCTCGTGAGCGCCGCGTTGCATAGATGCCGCTGAATATTAAATAGATTGTAAACCGCTGAGTGGATATTGAGAAAACGCTGCGCATGCTTCATTGATTTGAATCGCCTCATCTGGCGCTCCCTCACCCTTGTTGGCTGATGTGACGACTCAGATCGGTTATTGTGATACTGCGAGGTATCGTGTCGCGAACCCTTCAAAAGCTCTCGGTGTGCGACACCATAGCTGCCAAGCTTATCGCTTACGATAGTTCTAGGCCTACTGCCCTTATTTGACACTAGAAGCCGCTTAAAGAAACGCTTGGCCGCCCTGCTATCCCGACGTTTTTGCATCAAGATATCGACGACATCGCCGTCCTGATCCACAGCGCGCCACAAATAATGGCGCTCACCGCGTATATTGATAAATACCTCATCCATAAACCAAGTGTCACCGAAGCAAGATTGCTTTGCTCTCAGCCGCTTCTCATATAGCCGACCGAACTTGTTGCACCAAAGCCTTATAGACTCTCGTGTAACTGTGATTCCGCGCTCAGCCAATAAGTCTTCGACATCTCGGAGGCTAAGGCTGAATTTAAAGTACGACCAAACAGCGAACTGGATAACTGAAGGTGAAAAGCGATGACGTTTATAGGTATTCATGCGATTATTGTCGCCAGTACTGAGTTAACTTGCCAGTACCCCGTTGAACCCTTCACAAACTCGCAACATTTACTTAGTGAGCAAAACCAGCTTACATTTTCTACACCAATAGACACCCCCATTGCTTACAAGAATATATCTACATACCAGTTAGAAGCAGAAGCAAATAGCTCGATACTCTTCAACTCGGAAGCGATGAAGGACAATGTCGACGTCAAGTTCGAAATATTCAACTCCGACCTGCAACTACAATTTAATAAGAATCTCGATACAAAGCGGAGGCGCGAGTGGACCTGGACACCCCAGAAAACTGGCACCTATCAAATAAAACTGACAGGAGTCACCTCCTTTGGGCACGATTCTGCTGGCTACGTATTAATTGGCGCAAGCCCGTGGACTCTAAATAGTGAATTAATGCATCCAAACAATACATTAGAGATCGACGAACCAATGCAAATAAGCCTTGCTTATCAGAATAAGGCAAAATACAACCTATCGTTAAACGAACAAGTGACCACAAGACTCATTAGTAATAAAACTGTTGATCCTATCTATTTTAGGATCACTGTAATTGCGCCAAATGGAGTGAAAATACTCGATGAAAGAACTTCATCAGATTCCACCAAGTGGTTTGACTTTACACCTCCAGCCCCTGGCAACTATCAGGTTTTTCTCGAAGGAACCAGTGATCGATACGATTCATACGGCGATCTCAATCTACAGGTGTCATTAAATGATTAAACCTAGTCTCTTATCAGTCGCTTTACTGACAGCAACCATTTCGGCCCATGCTGAAGTCATCGTAAAAGATAAGACTGAAACATTTACCGAGACTGTCAAGGTAAGCGGAACCTTTCTCCAAGGCCTCATGATGAAGTCTACCGGCGACTTTAGTCACTTAGCCATAGCTGTTCCTAGCGGTTATACCAGCCAACCAATTTGTCTCAACCTAACAAGTATCGATGGTAGATATAGCGCGACGATCAATGCCCTAGCCTCTTCATCTAGCTCACTAATATCATCTTTCAAACTTGACTCAGCTTATGCTAAAGAGCTACGCGAGTTCTCAACTAACGAGGTAGCTATCGATGCGCGCGTAGGAAGCTGTTCAAGTAAAAAACATCTATTCTCCGCATGGGCTGACGGCTCAGATGAAATCATTAATGGAAAAGTAAGTATTTATATTCGTAGCAATGCTCGGTGGGATGAAGCCCTAGCGACAAGCTCGACATCAGGTACCATCTGCAAAAAAATCAAGCAAGCAAATGCTATTGCTTTTGATAAATACTGTAGTATTGACGTCAGTAACAGCTCTGATATAGACAGTATTGAATTCAAGCGCCGAGCACTAAAGCCAATTTCACCAGTGATCCTTGAGTTTGGTCGAGACATTATCGAATGACGCTTCTTAAACTCCTGTTAGGGGCATTTATTGCTAGCGATGAGATATCAATATCTGCAAACCAGCTTGTAGATAGAGCTAACGATCCTCTTAGGCGACGCTTGCTATTAGCAGTGACTATTACATACTGGGCAATCGTTATTGCTATTGGCCTAGGCACTGTTTCTGTAATATTTTGGTCTAAGACACTGTTTAACATTAATAGCTATAGTGAATATGTTTTATTAGAGACCAACAATCAGAGTGTTCCCATAGAATTATCGCTGAAAAACGTCTCTACATCTCTTGATTGCGATGAATCGACTACGTCATTAACTGGTACTCTCGCCCTTTCAGGCGAGCTCGAAATAATTTTTACTCGTCAAGGTAACAATGATTTACAAGTCTCCATAATTGATTATAGCGGCGAAAGCTCGGGAACCTACGTTTCACTGGATGGAGAAGAAATCAACCTCCCTCCCTGTATCGTACTGTTGTTCTCAAATGATCAAGTACCATTGACCTTCGCGATAGATGGTAACATCCAGCTAGGTGCCCCTTTAACGAAGGGCAACCTTAATGTTCCACTACTTCTTAGCGGTAGCGTAGCAATTGCAGACCGAGGCCTGATCTCTAGAGATTACTACACTGCTACAACGCATCAACTAAATGCGGGAGATGTTCTATCAATTAGCGGCAAACAAGGTCTTGAATCTGGTGTTATTAGAATTTCATCCGATCCCGGAATGGAAGTATCTTACCAAGCTAAAGGCGACCGTGCGATCGTAAGCAAGTACCACAGCGAAGAGATACACCTTAATAACAGTGTCTGGATTAAGTTAGTTAATGATGAATCTCTCATTGTACTGTGGCTGCTAGTTATCATTTTATTCCGACTAACTAAGCTATTTGTGCGATATGCGTTAGATGATTAACTGTTATTACCAAGCACCGTATAAATAGGTAATGAGCGGCAGAATTATGCTTCAATTTTCTCTCGATCTAGATTGATACCGTAATAATTAGCGGGCTTACTGGATCCTTTACGCTCAACCTCATATAAAGAATCAATATCGTAGTGTTCTGCGATACTAGCAGGCAAAAACCTTCTAATTGCTTTGTTAATTTCACTCTTTCGTTGACTGAAAAACGACTTCTTCATTCCTGTTCTAAGACCATCGATTTCTGACTGTTTGATCTTGTGTAGAGTGTTTTCACAATATGTAAGGGCAATATTCAAGTCGTCGAAAGATCTATCGGTATACAAAGAAATTCGCTTGTTTATGTAGTGCAGAGCTGTCAACTTGCAAGGCTCGCTAGCTGTCGGAACGTCATACCCTTCTCTTGAATCGAGCAGGTCATCAACTAACATACAATAAAATGCAAAATTAGCTTCTGATAGATTGATGCTGACTCCGCTGCATCTAATCTCCCGAGCAGCCCTATCTATATGTAAACTTACCTCAGAATTAAGAACTTTATGAACGTCTATCACTTGCTGAAAAGTCATCTTCTGTTCTAGCAAGCTCGAAGGAATTAGTTCTCTAAGACGAAGAAATGGTATATCTAGTAAAGTAACTTCACCCTGTGATTTATCAAAAACACCATTAGGTGTTTGAAACCATTGCTGTGTTTTTGTGGGAAAAAAGAAGTCCGATTTTTCATAGCCATCTGTAACAAAAACATGTGTCAACGTATCTAACTTCCGTGCGTAGATACTCATCGCATAGTTTAAGTAAAACCCAATGGTTTTAGTCCCGCCTGCGATACTGACGTGAAGACACGTATTCTGATCCTCGCTAAGTCGCTTAAACGTTAATAGCATGTACTCAGCTAACACTTTAACTTGAGCAGAGCTTTCGATAGATTCAATCGGCGCCCCACCAGGATAGCTAGGATGTCGATTTGCGTCTAACTTTAACCCACTAATTGCATCAGAGATTGACCCAGGCCAACACACCAAAATCCTCTTCAAATCAACACATTGCCATTCTATTCAGCGGTTTAAAATTCGATGCAAATATCAGGGGTAAGTGGGTCACTTTTAGATGCAAATCAACACCACTACGGTCCGCGGTCTCGACGCTGAATTAGCTTTTCTAATCTACTCAAATACACATATTCACATATTGTGAACACGATAAAACCATGATAGATTCACATTTAGTGAACTTCGAGAGATCCATATGCACGTCATTTCACGAAAACCGTTTTCTGATGCGGCCAAGCTTCACCCCAACGATGCCGCAGCAATAGACGCGGCATACAAAACACTGCGAAATGGTTCATTTTCGACTCCTGACGAGTTGAAAGCTGTATTCCCCAGCCTTGATAATTTCAAATACAAAGATAAATGGTGGATCATTGACCTAGGTGGCAACAACCTGCGTCTTATTGCATTTATTGAATTTCGTGACAATCGAATGTATGTAAAACATATTGTTACACATGCTGAATACGACAAGCTTTGTAAGAAGTATTCAAAAGGAGGCAAGTAAATGAACATTTCAAATGTTAAGTCAATGGCCGATGGTCTATTTGCTGAGGCTTCTTTTTTGTCTCAGATCAACAATGACAACGACTACGAGCAAGCTCTAGCGCTAATGGACGAGTTGATCGAAGACTACGACCAATATGTAAGCCTAATTGACCTGCTTTCAATCTCTATAGAGCGCTGGGAGGCTGAGGCTGAGGAGTTTGCCGAATTCAATTCGCGTATTGAAAACCTTGCTGACGACGTTGCTATGCTTAAAGTATTAATGGATCAGTACAATCTAAAAGCTGACGACCTTAAAGATGAAATTGGCAGCAAGAGCTTGGTATCTATGATTCTTAATGGGAGCCGCCAGCTAACGAAAGACCACATACAGGCATTAAGTAATCGTTTTAATGTCTCACCTTCACTGTTCTTCAATCAATAGAGGGGGAGTTCAGGTCAACACCTTGCCTGTAACCTATTGAAATTAAACCGTAAATACGAAAAAAGCCTGCTCTTTCGAGCAGGCTTTCTGTGTAATGGCATCCCGTACGGGAGTCGTGAAAAGCCAAATCTGGGACCCAATATTGGGTATACCCTATAAAATTCAAACACTTAGCGACATTCTAAAGACGAAAAAAACTTTTCAAAAACTTAGTTAAATGCCCAAAGTTGGTACCCAAGCTTGGGATTTACCCAAATTTGGGTAGCAATATTGAGGGCCAAACTTACTGGGGTTTAGGCGATTCGATGCTGCTTAGACAAGAAATAAGCGCAGCTGCCTAAGAATCTGAGTACCTTTGTATCGGCGCTTCATTGTACGTCAGACATGCAAATTATAGCCTTGCGCCTATATAGGTCGAGACCTATAATATGGAAAAACATAAGGTTTATATATGTGGGACGTTAATACAACAGACAGGTTTGATGAGTGGTATGACTCATTAGATGATGTTGACAGAAGTCGGGTCTTATCTAGCTTGATCCTTCTTCAAGAAAAAGGCCCCATGCTATCTAGACCTCATGCAGATACTATTAAAGGTTCAAAGTACCCCAACATGAAAGAACTTAGGGTACAAAGCAAAGGAGATCCGCTGAGAGCATTCTTTGCGTTTGACCCAGAAAGGAAAGGCATTGTGCTATGTGCTGGAAATAAAGCTGGCAATGAAAAGCAGTTTTACGACCGCATGATTCCAATAGCAGACAGCGAATACGCTAACCATTTGACGAAGGTAGGTTGATATTATGGCCCGTTCACTAAACGAAATGCTTAAAAACGAAAAGCCTGAAGTTGTTGAGCAAGCTCGAACTATGGCTTCAGAGATGCTACTTGAAATTAACTTGGCAGAGCTACGTAAAGAGTTAGAAGTAACTCAAATAAAGATAGCTGAAGCGATGGGCGTAAAGCAACCTACGGTTGCCGGTATGGAAAAGCCTGGTCAAGACATGAAGCTATCATCACTGAAACGCTACATTGAAGCAGCAGGCGGCAAGCTTCGTATGGACATTGAGCTACCTGATGGCAGCCATAAGGGTTTCATTGTTTAATATTGATCTGTCGAGTTAGCTATCGCTGGCTCGACATTCACTTACGCACAGAGTGTTTTTTTCATAAACTAGGGTAATATCTGGCGTTCCCTCACCCGTGCCGGCTGATGTGACGACTCAGATCGGTTATTGTGATATTGCGAAGTATCGTGTCGCGAGCCATTCAAAAGCTCACGATATGCGACGCCATAGCTGCCCGACTTATCGCTTACGATGGTTCTCGGCATGCCACCCTTATTTGACGCTAAAAGCCGCTTAAAGAAACGCATGGCCGCCCCTGCCATCTCGACGTTTTTACACCAAGATATCAACGACATCGCCGTCTTGATCCACAGCGCGCCACAGATAATGGCGCTCACCGCATATATTGATAAATACTTCATCCATAAACCAGGTGTCGCCGAAGCATGATCGCTTTGCTCGTATTCGCTTCTCATATAGCCTGCCGAACTTGTTGCACCATTGCCTAATAGACTCTCGTGTAACTGAGATTCCGCGTTCAGCCAGTAAATCTTCTACCTCTCAAAGGCTTAGGCTGAATTTAAAATACGACCAAACAGCGAACTGGACAACTGAAGGTGAAAAGCGGTGACGTTTATAAGTAATCATGGGATCATTATCGCTAGTGCTGAGTTAACTTGCCAGTACCAGGCCTTAAGGTTACTGATGCTAGAGCTGTCTGATAGGTCAACAGTGGCACGCGGGCACATTACGTTCAAAGCTTGAAACAAGTAAAACAATCTTGCTTTCGTGCTCAATTCTAGTCCACACGTGGACTCGAAGTGAGATATTCGATCTCTATAGGCGACTTAGTTCTGAGTATGGAGGTTTAGGCTTCAGTGAAACTTAATAACCGATCTTGGAGGAAAGACTAAAATGAACCTTAATATAACTAAGATTTTCATCTCGATCGCCCTACTATCGATAGCTTCAGTTGTCACCGCACAAGACGAGTCGTTTACCTCAAAGCAGCGTGAAGTCATTGCCCTTGAAAAATCATGGGCAGAAGCCATGAAGACAAGGAATCTTGATCGCTTAGAAGAGATTCTGTCTTTCGACTATCGGTTAGCTTTTATCGACCGAGAGCCCGTGTTACGTGGTACTTGGCTACTCAACACCATGCACAACCTAAAATTCGACTCTATCAACATGGAGTTTCATGATGTTGCCGTATTCGGTAACACAGCCGTAGTAAGCATGACTATGCATATGGACTGGAAAACAGAAGACGGAAAGCAAATGCCTAAGGCCGCTAAGTTAACTGATACGTGGGTGAGAACTAAAGACGGCTGGAAGGTAATCTCAAGAATCAGTGAAAGGCTATAACCTACTGATTTTAATAGCATAAAAACGAAAAAAGCCTGCTCAATGAGCAGGCTTTCTGTGTAATGGCATCCCGTAGGGTAGTGTCCTTGCCCCCAGTTTGATATCAAATTTGACAATATTAACCGTACAATGTGGCCTGCAGCTTGATTACATGGTTTCAAGAATGCTCTATCAACCTGCTTTGGGAACGTCAAAACAATCATATTTACCACCAAACCATGATAATGACTTCAAATTTAGCACCAAATCGAAGCTCGTGGAACAGGCGACTTCACAAAATCGAACATTCATTTCTTTGGATATAGGAACAAGACGAGATTGCTATTCAATTAGGGAGATGACACATCGATAATAATCGAGTGCCTCCGAAGGCTTTTGAAGCCGAGTATGTTGAAAAACATAGGGAGTATCTAGAGATACTCACGCCTTATCAGTTAAGTCGAAATGATTAACATAACGACAGACCTACTTTTCAATGTTATTAATAAATGGAAGTGGGTACCATACGAGAAAATTCTGCTTTTGATACCGATTAAATTACGGGTGATTACCCGACCAAATAGCGAACTGAGTAACTGAGGGCGAAAAGCGATGGCGTTTATAGGTATTCATGCGATTATTGTCGCTAGTGCTGAGTTAACTTGCCAGTACCTATTTCGTAAAGAATTTATCAGAGCACCAATAATTACTGGTCTACATAGGACTATCAACTTCCTGTATCAAAAATCCACCTTTATAACGCTTGCCTACGGATTTTTTGAGTTCTCGTAATGACTTGATTGACTCAGTCGGATCTCGTAGAACTTGAATTCCGTAAACGTATCTGGGACAAGCCAATACAGCATCGACATGAACACCCTTGTATTTTTCGAAGTAGTAAAGGCTCCAAGGGCAAGACTCGCCTACGACCTCAGCGCTTAGTTTGGCTATTACTACATTCCTCAACAGGCTACGCCCATGGTTAGCGATGTCATTCCAACAGTACCGGGGATCAGCTGCTATCCGCCATCCATCCTCATAATCTGAGAAAACATATTTTGGCGTTCTTCTGATTCTAGAGTTTGTAAGTAAGTACGGCTGGATTCTACTAACCTTTGAGTTATGTTCAAGATATGACAATACGCGCGCAACCTGTGTCGACTGTTTTTTCAAATACTTAGCTATCCTTGCCTGGTTGAGCGCTCCATCGTCGGAGAGAATGATGGACTTGGATACAAGCTGTATCAGCTCGATTCGCTCCTGCTGCATAGAGTATTCCGCATAGGAATCCTGCTCCTCACATCCGCGTGACTTTAAAGTACTTAGGGCACGTTTGTGGCATCCAAAGGCAGCCACAAATAAAGGTTCCTGATCAGAAATCGTGGTAGTCAACCCTGCAGTAACTGGAGTTAAATCAGATAGCGATATCCCAACATCTCGAAGACTTTCAGAAGAAGAATAACTGAACTGATTCGCGCCCAAACTCAAAAAGCTGAACCACCTTACTGGAGTACCCTTTCCGGAATCTCTCGGCGAAGCTTCTCGAGCACTAATAAAAGACCTATATATCAAATCAAAAACATCACTCACGAGCATAATCCTATTTACTTTTGCATCTCAATATGTCTTAGCTGCAATGACCGAAATTATCCCTATAACCTACGCTAAACCACCATTAACAGTGGGCAAAAAGAATAATTCATACGAAATATTACAGCAAAATCTCTGTCTAGCTCGAAAGTCTTTAGAAAAATTTTGTTGTTTAAGATGCATTCGACTCAAAAACAAAGGAGGAGTCTTACATGAAAAGGAATAGACTAGACGTAGTAAAAGATGCAATCGAAGCAACTGATAAAGGATTGAAAACTAACCGCGCTATAAACGCCCTATGCCGCGACTATCTAGATCTCTATTGTCAATCGGGGTGGGACAGCATCACGAAGCAAGGCCCTATCCTTATCGAACTAGCGACGGATGCTGTTAAGTGGGTAATTAAAGAAGGCACTTGGAACGATGGCGCTCCTGCTAGTTACCCTGACAGCATGATCGATGCATACGAAGAAGGTTGCGAATGGAATTCATTAAGAAAGAAAGTTCTTGAGCGTATGTATAGCTGTCAAAAAGATGAATTCCTAGAGCTGCAAGATCATCTTTATTAACGTACACGGTACTGGCAAGTTAACTATACAGGCTAGCCGGAATCAACCAATCAATGCATTCAACTTGCCGTCACACAACGCCAGACGCAAAGGCTTTGTTGCGGCGCTTTTTCGTAAGCGCCGCGTTACATAAATGTCGCTGAATATTAAATAAATTGTATACCGCTGAGTGGAGATTCAGAAAACGCTTTGCCTGTCTCATTGATTTGAATCGCCTCATCTGGCGCTCCCTCACTCGGGTAGGCTGATGTGACGACTCAGACCGGTTATTGTGATATTGCGAGGTATTGTGGCGCGAGCCTTTAAAAAGCTCCCGATGTGCGACGCCATAGCTGCCCAGCTTATCGCTTACGATCGCTCTCGGCTTATCGCCCTTGTTCGACGCTAGCAACCGCTTAAAGAAGCGCTTGGCCGCCCTACTATCTCGGCGTTTTTGCACCAAAATATCAACGACATCGCCGTCTTGATCTACAGCGCACCACAAATAATGGCGCTCACCGCGTATGGTACTGGCAAGTTAACTCGACAACCCAGCCAAAATCAACCGGCCAATAGCTTTAACCTGCCGTTACGCAACGCCAAGACGCAAAAGCGTCATCGCGGCGCTTTCTCGTGAGCGCCGCACTGCATAAATGTCGTTGAATATTAAATAGATTATAAACCGCTGAATGGATATTGAGAAAACACTGAGCTTGCCGCACTGATTTGAATCGCCTCATCTGGCGTTCCCTCACTCGTGTTGGCTGATGTGACGACTCGGACCGGTTATTGTGATATTGCGAAGTATCGTGCCGCGAGCCATTCAAAATCTCACGGTGTGCGACACCATAGCTGCCCAGTTTATCGCTTACAATCGTTCTAGGCCTACTACCCTTATTTGACGTTAGCAGGCGCTTAAAGAAACGCTTGGCCGCCCTACTATCTCGGCGCTTTTGCACCAGTATATCAACGACATCTCCGTCTTGATCCACAGCCCGCCAGAGATAATGGCGCTCACCCCGTATATTGATAAATACTTCATCCATAAACCAGGTGTCACCGAAGCAAGGTTGCTTTGCTCGCAGCCGCTTCTCATATAGCCTACCGAACTTGTTACACCAATGCCTTATAGACTCTCGTGTGACTGAGATTCCGCGTTCGGCCAATAAGTCCTCGACATCACGAAGACTTAGACTGAATTTAAAGTAAGACCAAACAGCGAACTGGATAACTGAAGGTGAAAAGCGATGACGTTTATAGGTATTCATGTGACCATTGTCGCCAGTAACGAGTTAACTTGCCAGTACCTTCCAGCAATATGGGAAACGAAATTACAAGCTGGCGGGTGGTTTATAGATGTCCCTGAAGACATCTTTGATAGTGGCGCAGGTATAGGAGACGGTTTGGCTGGCGAGCCAAATGTTAACTATGTTGCAATCGGCCATATATGTGTTCAGACGCTACTGTACACTCTTTGACAATCAGCGGAAATGGGAGCGACTATAGCCGCTCCCATTTTCCGGATTCGAAGTTATATTGCTCGTAGGCTTGTAAATGTTCATGTGACACGCCGAATGAGTTAATTTGGTCTTTCAGGTTCTCCGCTTGCCCAAATCCAAGGTAAGCCTCGTTATATCGTGACTGGCTGAGTGTACTGTTAATAAACGGAGCATGTAGGTATTCTCGCAATTTAAACGTTGAGCCAAATGTCTCTTTTGAAATATCTAAGGCGCCAAATCTGCGAGTAACGTTGTCGGGCCCGCGCTCAAATTCGATGATCTCAATGATGCGATCTCTAAAGGCCGCTGCGGATTGTCGTAGCGCTTCGTTAGCGTTGAGCTTAGAAGCTATGAACTCTGATAGCGGCTGACTTGAGGACATTACAATAATTTGGTTATTTGCATCGATCGAGAACTCCCATGGCTGAGCACTCGCGAGCGGGTACTCACGCGCAAGTTTTCGAGCAGCGCTAATGTAGTCCTCCCAAAGGGTACTGGCAACATCGCCCATGCCACCAATGAGCATACCAAATAGTGCTTCACCATGACGCCACGATTGCTCCCGCCCCGTTTCCTGAATCGACGGATCTTTGACGACAGGCCTTACCCACTTAAGATCTTGTATTTCGAGTCCTTCAGGGCCGTGAGTCAATCGGTCGGCGCGTTCTGCCAGCAGCCCCTTGAGGATCACCCCCTCGGTACGGTCAGTACGACGGATATTCGCCTGATCACCTGTTACGTATTCAGACTGTACGGGATCAGCGGCACTGTCTGTAACGCGTACATCGTCCAGCGGGTTAAGTAAGGGCTGAGCCCACTGGGGCGTGGCAGTTGGCACTGGAGGAATCTTCATTTACTTATTACCTACTGGCTGATCTAATCAGATATCGGCAAACATGACAGCGACTTTAGAAACAACGGGCTTATTACCTAATGCCAGTTTGTTTAGGTTTCACCTTATTAGTGCGTCATTCGAACTAGCTACAATCACAGGCTCAGCGCCGCAATACGATGTTCCCAGAAATGTATCGATAAAGGGTGTAGCTTAGGTATTTTAGATGGGCGCTAATATCAGCTCCTAGTAACGACAAAATGGTTTTACCGGATGCTTACCAGACTTTAACTAGCTGATATGAATAAGTCTTAACTTGATCTGTCAGGTTTGACTAATAGAACTTAATCAAACCTGACAGTCGCATAAGTGCCCAAAAGCAGACCTTAAGATTTATTGCAGCAACTGCTTCCTTCTTGAATAGGTGGGCATTTAACAGTCCCGTAAGAGCAATAAACGCAACAATCGCCTTTTAACGGCTTGAGTAGCGCTTTGCATCCCTCACATTCGTAATACCACTGGCAGGCGTTTGTTGGCATGGTCTCGACCTTACTAAATCCGCATTTGGGACAAGTAATCTTAGATTCTAATTCTATACCTTGCATACGGGTTCCTTAACTGGCTTAACGATATCCAACACTGACATAATTACCATCCATGTGATCCCAAAGTAAAATAAGTAAGTGCTCCAGTCGTATTGCCACAACGGATAAAGTGCCAGCAATACTGCAATTGGGCCAACTACACTTAATATGCCTCTTACCACATGCTTATGTTGATACCAGTTGTACGAGTTGACCAATAAAGCGAGTGCAGCAAACAATGGTAATAAAGTATTAACCGCTATTCCTTCAAAATGAGACAGGAAACCAAGCCCTAGAGCTGATGCTAGTGAACCGAGTGCTGGAAAACATGCTGTGCAGCTAAGTGCGGCTAGCCAAACGCCACCAGAGCCGATTTTATCAAGAATTTTATTAATCATAATTACCTCTATTTTTGAGGTAGTTTAAACTCCGTATATAGGTACAGAGTCAACAGCTAACTGAGCGAATTTATTATTGGGCATGAGTTGGGGTCTTGATTGGCTTTACAAGAATTTGTCATATCTTGAATCACCTGCTCTAGCCGCTGCAAATCAGAAATTTTCTCCCTAATTAATCTGAGTTTCTGTAATCCCATAGACTCGACATCAGCACAGCTTCCACTTAGCGACATAAGCGAAGCGACTTCATCAAGTGTAAAACCCAAAGCTTTAGCTTTTAATATGAATTTAAGTTGATTGACATGTGTGTTGTCATAGATGCGATAACCGCTATCAGGCTTTAGTGGCTGTACAATAAGTCCTTTACGTTCATAGAATCGGACTGTTTCTACGTTAATGCTTAGTTCTTTAGCCAGCTTTCCAATGGTTTTCATAAACAGACTCTCTTAAACAACTAGCATCATTTTATCATTATTAGACAAAAGCTGAACTTCCGTTAATCGCTTATAGCTGCCTGTCAGATGAAGTCTAAACCTAATCAGCAAAACTGTATGATCAGATATGAGCTACTACAAGTAATTAATGTTATTCAACTAAATAGTTCTTGATCATCAATTGAGAAATTGAACTCTCAATAAACCTCTGCTGTTAAAGAGAGACTACATTAACAATATTTTAAATGCGATTGCGATTAATACTAAACCGCCAAAGATTTCGGCTTTAGATTCTAACCATACGCCACTTTTTTTGCCGATATTCACGCCAATCCAGCTAAACGCAAACGTCGTGATGCCTATTATCAAGCAGGCTAAGATAATATCTACCTCAAGCAAAGTGATTGCATAACCTGCGGCCATAGCATCAATACTTGTAGCGATAGCAAGAACAAGTAGCACGCGATGAGTAACTTTTGCAATATCTTCTTCAATTCCTTCGGATAGGGACTCATAAATCATCTTACTACCGATAATAACGAGTAAGATAAAAGCTATCCAAGATGCATAATCTTCAATCCAAGATGATAACCCTTTACCGCTGTAATAACCTAGAGCTGGCATGAACCCTTGAAAAAAACCAAAATAAGTAGCGGCTTTAATAAAGAGCTTTTCAGCATTCTCTACTTTTTTAGAACCTAAGCCTATGGATACTGCAAACGCGTCCATACTGAGTGCTATAGCTAATACAAAAACTTCAAACACACCGATTAAACCTGAATAAAATAGATCTGAGATTACCTGACATATAGATCTTTACCTAACTGAGGTTAAACACTTAAGGTTTACTGACAATTGCTCTATTACCGAAGCTTTATTTTTGTACCAAATTTCAGCTAGATATTCAGTAACAGTGCCAACACTTGAAGGAAACAGAATATTTCCCGCTACTTTAGCGAATGGCCCATCGGTTTCGAGTAGAACCCTATCTTGAGGTATCCACGAAATTACTTTTTTTGCTCTGGCTGAGTTCAGCATAGCTGGCCCAATAGAAAAGAAGCAACCTAGATCAACGGCTTCCTGTACTTGCTTCTTTGTTCCTAAGAACCAGTGAAGAATAGGGACTCCTGCTTTAGGGTGTAACCTAAGCTGTTCAAGTACTTCTCCTGTAGCGTTTAGACTATGAATAGTTAGGATTTTATCATCAAACATCTCACAGTTTTTTAAAATATGGGTGAAAACCTCTAGCTGATCATCAAAATGTTCTCTATAACCTTTTGAACTGTCTAGGCCGATTTCTCCGATATATCGAGTTCTATCAACTAGCCTATCGAATAGTGCTAATTCATTTTTTCTTAGATGAGCAAGTTGAGGGTGCAGTCCCAAAGCCGTTTTACAGTGTTTTATGCCACTTGTTAACTGGACTGTACCTTCAAAAGCCGAAGGCACAGTTGTTACTGATAGCACGTAATAATTACTGCTTTTTATGTCGTTCAATACCTCTTGACGATCTGGATATAAATCAACATGGCAATGAAGATCCATCATGACGATTTATCCGCTTGGAGAAATAATTCAACCTCTGCCAATCCTCGCTTAATAGTTGATTCTAATTTTTCTCGTATATGTTTATCTTGCGGTATCGGCCCCGACATTCTTAACCAAGAACGATAATTATCTGTCTGCTTCAACCGAATAATGGCAGTTTGAACCGCTTGAAGATCATCACGCGTATCTTTTTCTTTGATAAGCCCTTTCAACCGCTTTGTCTTGTATGGCGCATCTTGTGTAAAACCAGCATGAAAAACTGACGCTCTTCGAATAAGACAAGGTACACAATGCCCACACTGTTTATGCTCTCTGTGCCAATGACTACATGAAACACTTAGAGGAACTGCTTTTCTAATTGCGTCTTGATCAACACATTCCGCTAACATTTCACCTTTAGTTTTGAATTGATACGGGTTTACAAATTTGACATGAAACCCAGTGTCTCTAAGCAAAGATTCAAGCCTGCTTAGAAAATTAGGATGAGTAGTTCTAGTGCTATGGCTACCAATCCGTCTTCTGGTAAGCGGTGGATTTATAGAAATATAGCCATTCTCAGGGACGACAATAGTTTCAATTCTGCTATCGCAATTAGCATTTCTTAAGGCTGATATACCAAGTACCGCCATAGCTAGGAAGTTGAAACTTCTTCCCCTCATGCTAATGTCAGTTTTACCTTCTAAATGCTTGATAATATGAGGAGACATTGAATAGGACAGTTCGCCGAATGGCGGGGATAATAAATGCTTAATATCTTCCTGTTTCGCACCATCACCACGATAAGCGTGGCTAACCAAAAGAGGCTTTAAATCTGACTCTCCGTTTAAAATGTCAATTGCACCAACTGCGCTATCAAGACCACCAGAAAAAAGGCAAACTGAGTTGAGTCCAATTAGTGATTTTGCCTTGGCTTTCGCTTGTTCACTATTCTTAGGAGCTGGCATTGCCATAGTTGTTCTTTCAAACGTAAACTGCCATTGATCGCCTGTAAGAAAGTTGAGCAAAGAACTTAGTTCAGGCTCTACAAAATTCCACATATCCTCATCGGTAACAGGAACATGCAAATGCATTTTCCTCGCCCATGCATTTTCTGCATTATCCCTCAATTCAAACGTATCAGCGGCGGTAACGGCAGTTGCAATTGTTATCAGATCTATTGCATCAGCATCTACATTCAATCCTAAATCACGAACTGTTTGTAGTAATTGTTTCGACACTAAGCTGTGCTTAGTGATGTCATTTTGATGCGTATGGAACATCTGGACAGGATGACAATCATCAGAAAAATCAGGCAAGTTAGCTGGGTCATGGTTAAAATAAAAATTAGTCATCAAAGCTCTCCCATTCATCCACTGTCATTGCAATTGCACCAGCTTGAATTTTAGTAATATTTTCCTTGCTAATAGTACTAGGGTTGCCATTAGTTACTTTGTCTAACTGCTCTTGTGTGATCACTTTTATTAATTCCCTTAACTCAACTTCCATTTGATGATGTTTGCTTGCAGGCTCAACGTGAAACCATGCTCTGCCCATTCCTTCTACAACATCTTGAAATATAAGATCTGTTAAATAACAGCCTATGGCTTCTTGGATAACTTCGTCGGTAAAACTGTTAGGATCAAATTCTTCAGTATCGGGTAGAGCTTCTTCTAACGCGTAATCTAACGCAACTCTAACAGCATCCGAATCGGCATTATCAGGTGCTAAATGACTAGCAATTTTGTCGATTGCTTGGTCAGTCGATAACCCAGTTAAATCACCTAATGATAAGCTTTGATTATTAATCGTTACGGTGTCGCCACGCATGACACCAAGCAGTCCAGAACCAGCAGTTATGCCACTTGCTAGTCTCCGGCTTGTGCTCTTACCTCCGCCAGAGCCTTTTCTAGAGTAACTTTTTAATGAACGCTTTAGATCCGAGGTTGAGCCACCTGTTTGAGCGTATTTACCAAATGCTCTTCTGGCACTGGCAAACCTATTTGGAGGCGGTGTTGCCGTAGGTGAACCACCGATTTCTTGTTGAACCTTGTCATTGTCAATATCATTGCTATTGTCATTCTGATCACCTACTTGACTACTGTCAGAACCAGTTTGATCATCCCCATCAGTACCTGATGCAGGTTCTATCGTGACGGAATCTCCTTGCTCTGCCCACGATGGAATGAGTGGACTTTTATTATTCGGTCCCGTTGACGACGCTGAAGTACCCATATTACTTAGTTCCCTCTAGCTCTTTTAAAATTGGATTAAGCCATCTTTGACGAGGCAAGCTTTTTAAGAATGTAAGAAGACTTAAGCAACATTTATCATCCTGCTTGGCAAGTAGCACGGCTCCATAGATGCCTGTTGGTCTTTCGGTCCAATCCCCAATCAACTTAAAGTTTTCAATCAAACCATCCATGACTGACATGTACTCTTCCTTTGGAGCTGCGGCGACAGCAGCAGAATTGACACCGCTTACTCTGACCTTCTGCTTCATCAATTCTTCTACAAGCTTTTGAGCTGCTCCTGACATTACCGCATTAACAGCGCCCATTGGAATGCTTTCTCGACTCAGGTACGCCGCTGGAGTCAAATCCATCTCAGTAAACATTGGAGGTAATTTTGACCATTTATCAATAAAAGCTAGGTCGAGTTTCCACTCTTCAGGTAACTTAATTTCGTCACATTCAACTTCTGAATTTTCGAGATCTGCTAATGCTTTTGGATATCCTTTTTCCTTATCAATTAATTCATAGAGCTTGTTGGTAGCCTGAGTACCTAAGCACCTCTCAAAAATCACCAGCTTAGTGATGGTTTTTTCATCTAGCTGCATTCCTCGACGGTGAGCAGTTTTCTTTCTCATCTTAACTTGATTAAGTAATCGCTTTACTATGCGAGGGTTGCCGTTAATGTTTGTAGATTCAGCCAATAATGGAGCTAACTGCTCAGCAACTACAAATTTACTTCTGAGTTCTGAATGCTTTTCGATTGAGTGATCTTGAAGTAGCTCATCAACGGTTATTTGTGGTTGTTTCCACGACAGCCTTAATGACTCTTCAAGGGCACACCTTATCGTTTCTAACTGGGCATCGGTAACGCCGTGGTCTTGAGCAGTAAGCATCATTAAATATGCCCTTATCTCCAAAACGCCGGGTCTTGGTACATGCACAGGAATTTGAATAAGCTTATCTAAATAATCAGTTTGATGTCGTTGAGATGCACCTTTGTGATATTCAGGTACTGCCAAGCGGATCATGTCCTCATCGGCAGCAATTACAAATGCAGTATTGGGTAAAAATAAAAATAACCTGATCGCCTCAAGTGTTGAAATGGCATTAAATGGAGAACAACGATCTAAATTATCGACATAAACAATAAGTGGTTTATCAAACTCCTTTAGCAGATCTGAATATGCCTTTCGGACTTCTTTAATTTCTTTAGGGGGTGAAAATGATTTCTTATCTTTGATTAGACCTTTGTTTTTCTTAGCGACATCTTTAGCGCCGTCCACAGCATCCTTTACATCATCAACATCCAACTCACCATCGTCACCACCACTGAATAACCCCATAAACTTCTGTATACCACCCATAGTTGGTATACCAGCTAATGCTGCACCACCATCCATTAGCAGCCCCATCAGTCTGATCTTATCTATTCGTCCAGCAAACTCTTTTGCTTTTGCACTTAGATTTTGATCGTCTGCTGCTTTTTTAACTAAAGTAGATGCGATTGTTTCTAATAGCGCAGCTTTAGCATCATCGTACCCTTGGAAAGTCCATGCATCAAAATGTACTTGGATATATTCTTGTTCATCAGTATCCAAAGAGGCTTTGGTAAGTTCAAGAATCGTTGATTTTCCAGCCCCCCAATCACCAAAGACACCTATACTAATAGGCATTAATTCCTTTTCAGTTATAAGATCTTTAATCGACTCAGCCGTTTCATTAAAATTTAAGAAATCAATTTTTGATTCTTTATCAGACCACATAACACCTCCTTTAATTTATTATTTCTTTTGTTCCATTCTTTCAAGAGTTCGGTGAACCGTAGGGCGGCTAACAGAATATTTCTTCGCTAATGCAGAGATCGATTCACCATTTAATTTATCTTTATATAATTCTTTCGCTTGTTTGTCTGTTAAAGCTGGCAATCTGCCCATGTGTTTGCCTTTAGCTTTAGCTTCTTCGCGGCCTTCTGCTGTTCTGGCTTTTATAAGATCCCGCTCAAGTTGAGCGAATACTCCACATAGGTTTATCATGGCTGTGGCAAACGGGTTATCATTTTTAGTATTAAGAGAGCCGTCAATAATATTTAAACAAGCACCCTTTTTGTGGATACTTTCAATGGCCTCAAGAATAGATTTTAATGATCGGCCTAGCCGATCAAGGCGAGTAACAATTACTTCATCACCTTCTCTGATAAAATCGATGAGTTCCTTTAGCTTCTCTTCATTTCTAACGGAAGCACCAGATTGTTTACCTTGGAATATTTTTTCACAGCCATGAGCGTCCAACTTGGACAGTTGAACATTCAAATCTTGTTCTTTAGTTGAGACTCTTGCAAAACCAACTTTCATATGTACGAAACCTGTAACTTTCGTACACCTTACCAAGCAGGTGAACGAAAGTCCATTAAATTACATTCGTACATGAACGAAATTTTATGCCAAAATTCGTTCACATAAAAAGTGAAATAAATGACAATTCTAACTATCAAGTGACTTAATTATTCCGCACGCTTCAACGGTGTTTTCAGTTGTACATGAACTTACCATTTGTTGAAGCTCTGCCTTTAACGCCTTGAGTTCTCTCATGCGCTTATTAACTAAGCTCAATTGTTGCTCGATAAGAGCATTAACACTTGCACAGCTTTCTTCTGGCTTATTTTTAAGTTCAATAAGACGCTTAACATCTATTAGAGGGATATCCAAACTTCGGCAATGCTTTATAAACTCTAATTCTTTTAAAGCCCGTTCACCGTATAACCTGTAATTCCCTTCAGTACGTTCAGGAGTTGAAAGCAACCCTTCTTTCTCGTAATACCGAATTGTTTGTATCGAACACCCTGTCGTTTTTGAAAGTTCACCTATTTTCATAAAACTTTAGTCCTAAAACTTGACTCTATAGTCACTATAGACTTTATAGTTGAATTATTAAACAAATAACTAAGGCCGTGTAATGAGTGGTTGTGGTTGCGAAGTCGAACTAAAAGATGCGAAACAAAAATATGTGCTGTATTGGTTGCTCGGTATTAATGCGGTTATGTTCTGCGTTGAGATTACTGTGGGCCTATATGCAAATTCGACGGCTTTGATAGCAGATTCAATGGATATGCTGGCTGATGCAATTGTCTATGGAATTGCCTTGTATGCGGTAAGTCGATCTTTAAAGCATAAAGCCAATGCAGCCCTTATCAGCGGTTACTTTCAGCTTACACTCGGATTACTGATAATCTTTGACATAGTAAGAAGAATAATCGGAGCAGGTGAGCCTCACTCTTGGTTCATGATCGGCTTTGGTTTTATTGCATTAATAGCAAACGTTATTTGTTTAGTTTTAATCAGAAAGCATAACAATGGTGAAGTGCATATGCGTGCAAGCTGGATATTTTCAGCCAACGATGTGATCGCAAATATGGGCGTAATTGCTGCTGGTGTGTTGGTGATGCTACTTGATTCACGCTGGTCTGACATTGTGATTGGTAGTGTGATTGCAATCCTAATTTTAAGAGGGGCTTACCTGATTATTACTGATGCGAAGAAAGAGCTGAGCAACGCAGAGTTAACAAGCGAAAACAATGGCTGTAGTGGAAGTAAATCAAAATCATGTTCTTAAAGGAAATTGATAATGAGTGCTAATTATTCAGAGAAAACAAAAATATTAGACTTTGATGATCAAAGCATCCAATCGTTAATAGCGGAGCGAAATTGGCAAGCTTTGGATGATTACAACAAGATTGGAGCTGCTTACACCTTTGTTAAAGACGATATTCAGTTCGGTTACAACCGCAGCGATGATATCGCAGCAAGTGAAGTTTTAGCCGATGGCTATGGACAGTGCAATACAAAAGGAAACTTGTTAATGGCTCTATTACGAGCGCTCGGTATTCAGTGCAGATTTCATGGCTTCACGATTGACCAACAGCTTCAGAAAGGCGCTATTCCCTCTTATGTATTTTGGCTTGCCCCTAAATACATTATCCATAGCTGGGTTGAAGTTTTTTTTAATGGTGAGTGGATCAATTTAGAAGGCTTTATTCTCGATGAAGCTTATCTAAGTTCAATTCAATCCAAATTCAGTCAAGCTAAAGATAGTTTTTGTGGTTATGGCATCGCTACTACCTGCATAAGTAACCCAGAGACTAACTGGGCAGGGAAAGATACTTATATCCAAAAAGAAGGCATATACGACGACTTTGGCCTATATAATTCACCCGATGCATTCTATGCTGAGCAGGGAACCAATCTAACGGGTATAAAACGTTGGGCGTACCAAAACTTTATCCGCCATATCATTAATTGGAATGTACAAAGGCTTAGAGGAAAAAATGTAAACGCCGAGGCTCAACATGCATAGCCACTCTCACGGTCATGATCACTCTCACAATGATGAGGACGCTTCGAGGCGTATTGGCTGGGCTTTTTTTATCAACCTCACGTTTACCATCATCGAATTTATCGGAGGTTGGTTAACCAATAGTACGGCAATCATGGCAGATGCAATTCATGATTTAGGAGATAGCATTTCCATAGGCACCGCATGGGGATTAAATAAGCTTAGTAACAAACCTGCCTCTAGCCAGTTTTCATATGGTTACAAACGCTTTTCTTTACTTGGCGCATTGATTAACGGCTTGGTATTAACTGTTGGTTCTATTTTTATACTAATTGAAGCTATACCAAGATTGGCTAACCCCGAAATGCCTCAAGTCGAAGGAATGCTCTTATTAGCGATTTTTGGCATGGTTGTTAACGGTTACGCCGCCTATAAGCTAAGTCATGGAAAGACCCTAAATGAACGAGTTTTAAACTGGCACTTGCTTGAAGATGTTTTAGGCTGGATAGCTATTTTTATCGTATCAATTGTATTGATGTTTGTTGAGTGGCCTATACTCGACCCTATTTTATCGATTTGTTTTACTCTTTTTATTTTATTTAACGTTGTAAGAACATTGAAATCGACACTTATGCTGTTCTTGCAAGCGACACCAGATATTGAGCTTATTGAAAGTATTAAATCGAAAATACTTTCTAAAGCCATTGTGGGTGAAGTACATCACTTACACATCTGGTCACTCGATGGTGAAAACAACGTTTTGACCGCTCATATTGTTTTAAACACTGAAATATCTAACGAAAAACTGAAATCGTACAAACTAGAGTTACAGCATGAGCTTAAAGAGTTTGATTTTGCTCATACAACAATTGAGATTGAGTTTATGAACGAGCCATGTCGTGACGCAAGCTAATCGATAGTGTTAACATTGGCATAACTAAGAGAACATTGAACGAAATGAATATTAAACAAATTCCCGCATACATCATGATAATGCTGATACTACTTCAGTCATTTTCTGCTGTGGCAAAAATTGCTGATATTCATATTGTTGATTCCGAGCATGTAAAAACCGAGCATGTTCATGCTTTAGATGACCATATTTCTTCGGAACAATTAGCACTAGCATCAGCAGATGATGACCAACACAACCCCGCTGATTGTCATCATTGCGGTCATTGTAATGGCTCACACGTACAGTTTGCTACACACATCTACATTAGTGAGAATTTTGATTTCAAATCAAATCATGCCTTTGATTACTTAAAAGTAGTCATTGAAGCTCCCCTTTCAAGATTGCTTCGCCCTCCACAAAGTTAGTCCTTTTATTTAATTAGCGCGTTAGGCGGCAAGCCTTCGCTCCTTTCATAAAATAAACAGGACAAAATATGAACATGTCTTATCTTAAGGCTCCCGTGTATGCTTGGAAGCAAGTAAAACGGTTGCTTCTGGTGTCACTTTTGGTGACGACCAATAACGTATTTGCAAATGACTTATCCATTGATTCAGTTTCATTATCAGATGCGATACAACGAACACTTGCAAACAACCCACAGTTAACGGCTTTTGAATACAAACAAAAGCGCTTAGACGGCGAGTTAGCTACCGCAGGATTAAAACCTGAATATAGCATCAGTGTTGAGTTAGATAACTTTGCAGGTACAGGCGATGTATCTGGATTCAACGACGCTGAATTAACCTTGTCGATATCTTCCGTATTGGAGTTGGGTGATAAAGTAAATAGCAGAAAGTTTTATGTTAATGCCCAACAGCAAGCTATAGCGGTTGAAAAAAGAATACAAACGCTCGATATTTTGGGTGAAGTAGCAACACGTTATATCGATGTTTTGACTTTACAACAAGTCATGCTTGTCAATGAAAATGCAGAAAAGCTAGCACGAGAAACCTACCAAACGGTCTCCAAAAAAGTTCGTGTTGGTTCAGCACCGTCATCAGAGCAAAAACGAGCTGATGCGGCTTTAGCAACTGCTAGACTAAAGACGCTAACCATTGCCAAGCAGTTAGAGGCCAGTGTTCGTAAGTTAGCTATGATGTGGGGAGAACAATCACCGCAATTCTCTCGTGTATCAGGCGATTTATTTGCACTTCCCAAAACAATATCACTCGAATACATCATGGCTCAACTTTCTCAAAGCCCTCATATATTAGCTTATGCAGAGCAATCGAGAATTCAGCAAGCTCAATTACAATCAATCAACACACAAAGCCACGCAAATATAACGTGGAGCGCAGGAGTAAAAAGACTTGAAGGTAGCAATGACACTGCGTTGGTTGCAGGGTTTAGCGTCCCTCTATTTACGAGCGATAGAAACAGAGGCAATTATCAATCCCAAAAAGCAATACTCGATGAAGTTGAGCAGCAAAAGAAAGCCAGTGAGCGAGCAATTTACAGCCAATTAGCGACATTTTATGCGGCTCAGGAAGAGGCACGCCTTACGGTTGAAACCTTACAAACTAGTATTATTCCACCACAAGAAAGTGCTTTGTCATTAGTGCAAAAAGCCTACTCGGACGGGCGCTTTAGTTATTTGGAACTAGTTTCAGTTCAAAAAGAGCTTATTGAGATGCAATACGCGCTTATTTTTGCCGCAAGTGAGGTTCACAAACAAAGCGCCGCCATCGAGTCCTTATCAGGCATTCCATTAATTTCTTTCGGCAATACAGCAAGCCAACTTTCAAGCTTTATCGAGAATTAATCATGAAAAATATAAAAATATTAAATGTACCAATCAGTCTTTTCAAATTAATGCTTGTTGCTGTAATTGGTTTCACCTCCGTCACGACTTCTGCCAGTGAAGAACACGCTGATGAGTTCGTGTCCATGTCTGCTGAAATGGCTAAACAAAACGGTATTGAAACAACTGTTGTTACCAGCGGAGTTATTCGCAATGAAGAGATTCTTTATGGAAAAATTGTCGCTGATCCTGCCTCTCTTGCTCATGTTAACGCGAGGTTTACAGGGGTTATTAAGAAGGTAAAAGTTAATATCGGCGAAGAGGTTAAAAAAGGTGAAACGTTGGTAGTCATCGAATCCAATGAAAGCTTAAACCAATATTCGATAAATGCACCAATGTCTGGACGCATAGTCGCTAGGCAAGCCAATATAGGCGAACTTACAAACGCTGAAAGCTTGCTGACAATAGCCAACTTTGACGTGGTTTGGGCACAACTATCAGTGTTTCCTACTCAGCTAAGTAAAGTTAACGCTAACCAGCAGGTGCTAATTCATAGCACTGAAATTAATCAACGTGCGCAAATTAGCTATTTAACACCATCACTAAACGACAAGCCTTATTCGTTGGCATATGTAAAATTAAATAACAAAACGAACAAATGGCCGCTTGGCTCTGCAATTAAAGGGGCGGTTACAACTAGTCAACACTCTGTTCCAATTGTTGTGCCAAAAGAAGCCATTCAAGAGTTTGAAGGAAATAGTGTTGTTTTTATTAAGGAAGGCAATGAATACCACCCTAGCGCCGTAAAAACTGGCGCTTCAGACGCTATCAATATTGCTATCATCGAGGGTTTGAACGTCGGCGAAAGTGTGGTTGTTAAGAACAGCTACCTGCTAGTTGCTGATCTAAAAAAATCGGAGGCTGGGCATGAACACTAAACTCCGAAGTCTTTATTTACTTCATATTAGCTTCAGTATTATCGAGGTGAAAATATGATCGCTTGGATACTAGAATTATCTATCCGTAGACGTGGCACTATGTTGCTTATGGCGTTGTTTATCATCGCTTTAGGAATGTGGAATTATCAAAAGCTACCTATTGATGCCGTGCCTGATATTACCAATGTGCAGGTACAAATAAACACGCAGGCTCAAGGTTATTCACCTTTGGAAACAGAGCAACGTATCACGTTTATCGTCGAAACGGGCTTGGCGGGTTTACCTAAGCTCGACTATACCCGTTCACTTTCTCGATATGGCCTGTCGCAAGTGACCGTTGTGTTCGAAGAAGGCACAGATCTGTATTTTGCCAGAAACTTAATCAATGAGAGGCTGAGCGCAATTAAAGAGCAACTACCGTTAGGTATTGAACCAGAAATGGGACCTATAGCTACGGGCCTCGGTGAAATATACATGTACAGTATAACTGCCGACGAGAGTGCAAAGCAGAATAATGGCTTACCCTATGACGCGATGGCGTTAAGGGAGATCCATGACTGGGTAGTGAAACCACAACTTGCATTGGTTAAAGGGATTACGGAAATCAATGCAATTGGTGGCTATAAAAAGCAATACCATATCAACCCAGATCCGTTAAAGATGCTGCACTTCGGCATTACCAGTGATGCGTTATCAAAAGCGGTAATGCGAAATAATGCAAATCAAGGGGCAGGATTTATAGAAACAAGCGGACAGCAAATTCTTGTTCGTTCACAAGCTCAATTGCAAACTCTTCAAGACATTCAAAACGTCATTATTAAAAGCGATGACGGCACACTTGTAAAAGTAAAAGATGTTGCCGAAGTTGCGATAGGAAAAGAGTTAAGAACTGGTGCTGCATCACAGGAAGGCAAGGAAAGTGTGATTGGCACAGCAATGATGCTGGTAGGAGAAAATTCACGCTCGGTAGCTTTGGCTGTTGGCGACAAGCTTAGTGAAATTCAAAATAGCTTACCTCAAGGAGTGTCAATAGTTCCATTATATGACAGGACAACTCTGGTTGATAAAGCAATTAGCACCGTACAGAAAAATCTCATTGAAGGCGCGTTGTTAGTTATCTTCGTATTGTTCTTATTACTGGGTAATATTCGAGCCGCTCTAATTACTGCCGCAGTCATTCCCTTGGCAATGTTGGCAACAATCACGGGCATGGTTCAAAGCAAGGTCTCTGCGAATTTAATGAGTTTGGGAGCTTTGGATTTTGGATTAATTGTCGATGGAGCGGTAATCATCGTTGAGAACTGCATTCGGCGCTTAGCAGAAAGCCAAAAGCGAAACGTTTCAGTCATTTCCCTCAAAGAGCGGTTAGATATTGTTTACTCTGCAACCAATGAGGTGATACGACCTAGTGTTTTTGGCGTATTGATTATAACCATTGTCTATATGCCTTTGTTTACCTTATCTGGTGTTGAGGGCAAAATGTTTCATCCGATGGCCGCTACTGTGATCATCGCTCTATTGTCTGCAATGGTATTTTCCTTCACGCTCGTCCCCGCAGCAGTTGCGTTATTCTTGAAAGGCAAAATCAGCGAAAAAGAAAGTCCCATAATTGTCGGCGCTAAGTCAGTATATCGTCCGGTTTTAAATTGGGCATTAAAACTACGTTGGCTAGTCGTTTGTGGCGCTGCTTTACTTGTGACATTTAGCATATTCCTTGGTAGTAAATTAGGATCTGAATTTGTTCCTCAACTTAATGAAGGTGACATTGCTCTGCACGCGATGCGTATTCCGGGCACGGGTATTGACCAAGCTGTAGAAATGCAGAAAATACTTGAACAACACATTATGAAATATGATGAAATCCTCACGGTGTTTTCAAAAACGGGCACAGCAGAAGTGGCGACAGATGCGATGCCGCCAAATGTAACTGATACTTTTCTGATATTAAAGCCTAGAGAGCAATGGCCCAACCCCAATTTAACGAAAGCAGATTTTGTTGAAAAACTGGAAAAAGATCTCAGCTCCATTCCCGGCAATAATTATGAGTTTACTCAACCAATTCAGATGCGATTTAACGAATTAATTAGTGGAGTAAGAGCTGATTTAGGAATTAAGCTCTACGGTGATGACCTATCCCAACTTGTAAATTCAGCACAAGAAATTTTAACTGCACTCAATACGATTTCAGGTGTCGCAGATGCAAGACTTGAACAAGTTGATGATGTGCCTATTTTTACTGTTAACCCCAAGCCTGAAGCACTGGCATTATACGGATTAGATATAAGCGATTTACAATCTTGGTTAAAAACAGTCGTGTCAGGTGAAAGTGCAGGGTTAATATTCGAAGGTGATCGTCGATTTGAAATTGTAGTTAGATACCCAGAGCTATTGCGAACCGACCTTGATCAGTTAGGAAATTTGCCAATCGCAACAGAAAGTGGTGAGTTTGTACCTGTAAGTGAGGTTGCAGAGTTAAATTATACAACGGTTCCAAGTCAAATCAGCCGAGAAAATGGTAAGCGACGAATTGTCGTCACCGCCAATGTTCGAAACCGAGATCTAGGTTCATTCGTACTAGAGGCCCAGCAAAAAATTCAACAAAATGTTGATTTACCCGCTGGTTATTGGCTTGAATACGGC
This sequence comes from uncultured Pseudomonadales bacterium, assembly GCA_947503335.1. Classification (GTDB taxonomy): domain Bacteria; phylum Pseudomonadota; class Gammaproteobacteria; order Pseudomonadales; family CANNCY01; genus CANNCY01. The sequence goes on from CANNCY010000001.1 coordinate 969,545, forward strand.
GGAACATTTGAACAACTTGAGAGTGCAACTCAAAGGTTGTCCATTGTAGTTCCTGCCACATTGTTTGTAATTTTGACACTGCTTGTCATAGCATTTAGTTCAATAAAAGATGCCCTGATCATATTTAGTGGTGTGCCTTTAGCACTTACAGGCGGCGTACTGGCTTTGTGGTTAAGAGACATGTCTCTTTCAATTTCTGCTGCTGTTGGATTTATAGCTCTTTCAGGGATAGCTGTATTAAATGGACTAGTAATGCTGTCATTCATTAAACAGCGATTACTTGAAACAGGAGAATTAATTAACTCAATTATCGAAGGCGCAACGATAAGGCTCCGTCCTGTGTTAATGACGGCACTCGTTGCTAGTTTAGGATTCATTCCTATGGCGTTAAACGTGGGTACTGGTGCTGAAGTTCAGCGTCCACTGGCAACGGTAGTAATTGGAGGGATCATTTCCTCAACTTTACTAACTTTAGTTGTATTGCCTGTTCTTTATCGAATTGTTTATCACAAATTCAAATCTTAACTTTAGTTTGGAGGCTTCTCGTAATTATTTAGAGAAGCCTTTTATTACGTTACTTTTGCTCACTCAGGTGCGTAAAAAGATCTATTTAAAACTAAATTACTTTTAAGACGCCGCGATACATTTGCATCTGACAATGAAACTCATGCTCTCCCGGTGACAAGTTCAATAAGGTAATTTGAGTAATTTCATTCAATTTAAGCTGTTCGCTTATATCCAATGAAGGAATAAGGATTGTTTCAGCGCAGGGGGATTGATCTTTACGCATAAACTTCAAGGTGACAGGTTGGCTTGCAGACACCTGAATTGAAGATGGGGAATACACGCCATCTTTCACTTCAATTAACACTTCTCTGTTTTGCACAATTGTTTTGTTAGGTTTGTACAGCCAAAACCACCAAACAATCAGCGCGATCAACACTAAGCCTAATAAGTTAATTAACATCATCGTGCGTCTCCTTAATGCTCTTTTGCTTTAAACAGGCGAAGTCGATTTGCATTTGACACTACGGTCAATGACGAAAATGCCATTGCAGCTCCAGCTATTACAGGACTAAGCAAAATGCCAAAGAAGGGGTATAGAATCCCCGCAGCAAAAGGAATCCCAGCTACGTTATAGACAAACGCGCCAAATAAGTTTTGTTTGATATTTCGTAAAGTGGCCTTGCTTACCGCTATGGCATCAGCAAGGCCATGAAGTGAGCCACGCATCAGGGTTATGTCAGCACTTTCGATTGCTACATCAGTCCCTGTGCCTATGGCGAAACCAACATCGGCTAACGCAAGTGCAGGAGCATCGTTAATACCATCACCTGTCATACCAACAGTTTCGCCGCTGTCTTGTAGCTCTTTAACCTTGTTGGCTTTGTCTTCTGGCAGCACTTCAGCAAAAAACTCACTAATTCCCGCTTTTTTGGCAACAGCGGCGGCTGTATCCTTGTTATCGCCCGTTAACATAATGACGCGAATCCCATTGGTCTGAAGCCGTTTAATCGAGGAAATTGAGTCTGACTTAATAGGATCAGCAACAGCAATAATTGCTGCCAGCTCGCCATTAACAGCAAAATACATTGGTGTTTTAGCTTCTTTTGCTAAAGACTGGGCTTTTCCAACGAAACCTGTAAGGTCAATGCCTTTAATTTTCATTAGTTTATCGTTACCAAAAAGTAAGGTTTTGTTGTTACAGGTTGCTTCTACACCAAAACCCGTAATGGCGTTAAACGATTCTATTTTTAGTAACTCAATATCCTGATCTAACGCACTTTCAACAATCGCTTGTGCCAAAGGGTGCTCGGAGCCACTTTCTAAACTTGCCGCAAGCTGTAACACTTCTTTCTCGTCAGTCGCTTTTGCTAAAACAATATTAGTTACCTTTGGTGTCCCTTCGGTAATAGTTCCCGTTTTATCTAAAATCATGGAAGTGATTTTAGAGGCGGTTTGTAAAGCTTCGCCATTGCGAATAAGCACTCCAGCTTCTGCCGCTTTTCCAACTCCCACCATGACAGACATAGGCGTTGCTAAGCCCAAAGCACATGGGCACGCAATAATGAGTACGGTAGTTGCTGAAACGATGGCAAAAGCAATTGCTGGCTCTGGTCCAAAGTTAAGCCATGCTAGAGCACTTAATATAGATATGATCATGACAACAGGAACAAAATAAGCGGAAATCACATCGGCCAAGCGGCCAATAGGTGGCTTAGAGTTTTGCGCTCGTTTCACCATATTGATGATTTGCGCAAGCGCCGTGTCTTTGCCTACGCGTGTCGCTCTAAACAAAATCATGCCTGACTTGTTTAACGTTCCTGCAACAACTTCATCTTCTTTGGCTTTTTCAACAGGCATGGGTTCGCCCGTAAGCATTGATTCGTCAATAGATGTGTGGCCTTCTAATACAATACCATCTACAGGAATTTTCCCCCCCGGTTTTACCTTCACCACATCATTAAGTAAAACCTGCTCGATACCTATCTGAACCTCTTTGCTATCACGAACTACTGTAGCTGTTTTGGTTTGTAACCCGATAAGACGTTTGATGGCTTCAGAGGTTTTACCTCTGGCTTTTAGTTCTAGTGCCAAACCTAAATTAATCAATCCAATGATCATGGCTGTAGCTTCAAAATAAACATGTCTCGCCATCAATGGCACTGCGTCTGGAGCCAATACAAAAGCTATTGAGTAAATCCATGCCGTACCTGTTCCTAAAGCAATTAGGGTGTCCATATTGGCTGAATGATTTTTGAAGCTCTTCCATGCTCCGACATAGAAATGCTTGCCTGAAAAATACATAACACCAAAAGTTAAAATGCCTACAACCAACCAAGACATGCGTTCAAGGTTTGTTTCAACTGTCATTTCTCCAACAACAATGCCGTAGATCATTAGAGGAACGCCGAGTGAAAGAGCAATAAAAGTATCTCGTATTAGCTTTTTGTAATACTTCCAGTCTGCTGCCTCTTTCTCGTCAAGCGTATCAATTTCTGAACTATCATCGATTGGCTTAGCGTTATAACCGATAGACTCAACAGCTTTAATCAGCTCTTCCGTTTTCACGGTTCCTGTGACTTGAACAGTCCTATCAGCAAAGTTCATTTCAGCACTAACTACACCATTGGTTCCTTTCAGCGCCCCCTCAATTTTACCGACGCAACTTGCACAGCCAGCACCTTCTATAATGAGCTGATGATCAGGTTTAATATTATTCATGGGAGCCGCCATTGTTTTCTGTAGGTTCAAAACTGTCTATGAGGTGACATACCATAGTGGAGGTTGGAGCTTTATCTTCCTTGACTTCCCATTGTGCTAGCGCATCTTTCATGTTTTTACGCAAAGCTAACATTGCCTGAAATTGTTTTTCAGTCTCAGCTAGCCTTTCCTTAATTAAAGACCTAACTAGAGGGCATGCAGCTTTTCCGAGACTCGCCTCATCAACAATGTGTTGTATATCTGATACTGAAAACCCCAGTTGTCTTGCACTTAAAATAAACTTCAGTCTAGAGATTTCTGTTGGGGGGTAGTACTTATATCCGTTTTCAGACTTAGTTGGATTGAGTAATTTTAATCGAGTGTAGTATCTGACAGTATCGGGTGTTGTACCAAACTCTTTGGCTAATTCAGTAACTTTCATAAGCTATCCTGACTTAATAAATGGGTTAACTGAGTTAAGTTTAGACCTGTGTGTAAGACACAGGTCAAGCCCAATATAATTATTTTAGATCTAGTGTGACCAATGAATATGCTTGATTTTCCATTCTTCGTTTTGCTTTTCGAGTATTATCGTTTCCATGCCCTGATAATCACGGTCTTTACCTTTGTATATTCCTTTAGTATGGCTGCGTGACGCTGAGATAGCGGCATTTCCAAGAATAGTCACTTGATGCTCTAGCGTTTTAGTTTTCACTGCTGCTAAATATTTCATATCGGCCAACATATGGTGATGTGCATATTCATCAGCACTTCTTTCAACACGGCCACCCTCGTAGATGGTCACATCATCAGCCAACTGTGCTCTTGCTAGCTCCTTATTACCCGTTTCTAGTGCTTGATGAAATGCCAAAACAACTTTTGCGGCAGGGGTATCTATACCTTTAAACAAACCTTTGTCTTTGTTCTTATCACCATGAGCGTTTGCTACGAAACTAAACGTCATTAATAAAACGAGTAATATATTTATTGTTTTCATTTTCATTCTCTCTTTTAGGTTTTAATTTGCAGGGCCAACAACACTAGTAAGCCCAGCCGTTACAGATAAAATGGCAAAAGCGACTACCATTTCTATCGAGATAGATTTAGATAGCGCTTCTCTGCCATCGTTATTTTTAAGTTGTGGGACGAGTTTTAATTTATGCTTAGCTGCGATGCCCAATATCGAAGTCACGAGAGCTAATTTAAGTAGCAGTGTTTGCCCATAGCTTGAACTAAACAGCTCTTCAACATTTCCGACTAATTGAAAAGCTAACCAAAGGCCAGCAACTAACAATAGACTCACAGCGATACTTGCTTGTTTTCCAAACGTGTCCATCAATGAGTAGAGCTGCTCATAGTTCCGTTCATTGCAAGCTTGTCGAAGCGGAAACAATGCTCCGAACCACCAAGCCATAACAAGCACATGGAGCATCAGCAATACTTTTCCGAACACTCCTAGCTCAGATACATGGCCGATTAAGGTAAAGGTGTATGCAAGTAAAAATAAACTAGATACCAAAATGCCTTGTTTTAGGTAATTGCTCAGTACTACTGATTTGAATTTAATGTGTGACGTTATCGCGAATATCGCTAGAACTAACCCAAGACCTCTAAGTAAAGTTCCATCACCGATAGGAGAATCCCACATTATGTCTAAAATATCAGGGTCAAAAGCACCTTGAATGCCTTCTTCTGCCATCGCACCAGTACTAGCGAAGAACCAAAGACCATTTGCAAGCAAAGCGATGACTATTGAACCTCTTATCCATTTTAGGTTCGCTATTGCCAAGTTATTATGAGACTCACTTTGTTCAAAAACTTGCTTGAAAAATGTATAACCAGCAATACAGGCAAAACCGACGTAAAATACAATTTTTGACAGTACAATGACTGTATTCCAGATATACATTTCCATAGCAATCACTCCATTAGATTAGTGAACCATAAAGCCAAAGCTATCTTTCATTTTGTGCCCATCTTTACCTAAGAAAGTAACATCAACAACATAGTTAGCAGGTGTAAGTTTCGGTAGCTTCCACGTAAATTCGGTATTGGTTTCTTTAGTAGGTTTGAAGCCAAATTTAACCTTTTTACCTTGCTTATTTTTCAATGTAATTTTGACTACACGAACCTCTTTGCTAAATGCCAACGTTAACGCTTCTGGAGTCTTCATTAACATTGCATTATCAGCAGGCACACTTTTTTCAAGATGAACGTGCGCGAACACCGCACTACTAAAAACAATGCTGATTACGGTCAAAAATTTAATTAATATTTTCATATTTACCTCTATTTAATTTATGTATTAACGACTAAATTTGTCTTTGAAAATTTGATTACTGGGTATACCAACATCAGTAATTATTTGTTCCACTTCACTCATCATTGCTTCTGGGCCGCACAAGTAAAATTCTGTAGACAGGAATTTTACTTTCTGGCTCAAATACGGCAGAAGTACTTGCTGTACATAGCCAGAATGCCCTTGCCATTGTTCTGAAGGGTTAGAAAGTGTAGGAATATAAGAAAAGTTTTTATGCTGCTCACTCAATAAGTTCAACTCATCGCGGTACAGCAAGTCATCTTCAGTTCGCGCACCATAGATGAGAGTCAAGTCACCTTCATCTTGGCGTTTTTTCAACTGTTCAAAAATGATCGCTCTGAGTGGAGCAAGCCCTGAACCAGCACCGATAAAGATGCGACGAACCTTTTTATCTGAAGTCGCGTAAAAGTCAGAAAAAGGACCTTTTGCCTCTATAGTTTCACCCACCCGCAGTGAACCTAAGTAACTTGAACCTATACCTGCTCTAAAGCCATCCTTAGAAGTTTGCCAGCGAATATTGAAGGTTAACTCATCTGTTTCTTGATCAAAGTTAACCAAGGAGTAATGGCGAGTTACGCTGTCATGTGAAAACTTTCCATGAGTATAACTTTCCCAGTATTTTTCAAAGTTCTCAGGCATATCATCTGGGCGTAGGCTATTCATCCCTGCTGGCACGTCAAATTGCATATATGCACCAGCTTTAAATTCCAATTGTTTGCCTGATTTCAGCTTAAATTTCACTTCCTTGATAAAAGGAGTAATGAAATTAGTCGCAACCACAACTAGCTCATGATTTTCAATATTGAGATCAGTATTAACTTCAATCGAACTAATTTCAGAGAACCTATGCTGACATCCAAGCCGATAGCCTTCTTTAAGCTGCTCCTGAGATAAATGTTCCTTCTCAGATAATGTGATCGGTAATTGAGTTGAACTTAAGAACACGCATTTACCGCACGTACCCCCACCACCACAACTTGACGACAGGTATACATGTGAACTTGCTAGTCCTTCTAATACCGTTGAGCTACCAATGGCTGAGATGTCAGTAACTGTATTTTCATTGGAAAAAATCACTGCCACTTTTTGTCTATTGCGGCTCCAACTTAGCTTCAGTAAACCACTTCGAAACTGTTGTATCAGCCAAGTAACGCCAGTCACCGAAAGTAATAGCGTTGAAAAAGCAAAGGCAATGATCAACCAATGGTTAAATCCTCCAGAATTGCCATAGTCCATAAAGTGAAGCTTCATCATCAGATCTTTCAATCTGAAATCATCATTGGCATGGCGAAGCACTTGCCCTGTAATACTATCTAAATAAATAGTTGTATTATTCTCATCCTCAACGACAACTTGCCACATAGGATTTTGCTGCCTCACGTGGTCAGAAAATGGAGGCTGAGATAACACTGGAGTAGTTAACTTACCCTCACCTGAGTAGGAGTTTTTTGCCAAAGTTAGTAATTGTTGTTTAGACAGATTAAATGGCTTTCCTGTTACAGCATCAAATAGCTTTGAGTGGCGTTCTTGGTAGCTATGCTGTCCCTTATCGAACACAAAGTGATAGTAAGGCTGATGTAAAATCCATATAAGTTTTACTTCTTGAGGTGCTTCACTAGTAATGTCTTTAATAGGGATAAATCTAAAGTCTGTAATGTTACCTTCATGATGTGAATGAACTCTAAGCTCATTACCACTGGCTTTACTATGATCCATCAAATTGAAGTAAAGGCCCGTTCCCAACCAAATAAGCAGTTGTAAACCAACAAATAAAGAAAGCCATTTGTGTAACGTTGTATTCAACTTAAATAGTCGCATCAAATGACTCCCTTTTTATTTGGGGAAAGCACTCGATAATAAGTCAATACTGCGCCAGTAATTGCTCCCATTAAACCTAGAGTTGCGACCAAGAACAAAAACCAGTTAGATACGTTTTCTCCATCATCGTAATCCATAATATGAAAACGCCACATCCAATCAAACAAGCGCCAGTAATCATGCCGCTTGGCAACGAGTGCGCCTGTTTGTTGACTTATATAAAATGTTGGTGTGGCGAATTGCTCAAACGTCACTCTCCAAACGGGTAAGTGTCTTGGAGACAATTCAGCAGGCATATCAGTCACTGACTTAATCAGCCTTGTGCTGTTGATTTCATGATTCATCGCATAGTGATATTGCGCGATTTCTTTAGCTTTGATTTCATCAACAAGGGCTTGAACAGCCCCTGTTTTAGCATCAATTGCCATTTTCCCCTGTTCTCCATTAATAAAAGAATACAAAGGGTTGCCCATGCTTTGGGTAAGCCTGACTTGACTAGCTTCAGGATAGTCAGCAGCAAGTTCTACAATGGAGTAATCCACATCTGCTAAATCTATTTTGGCTTGCTCACTCTTAGCCAATGTTTCGCCGTGTATATAGTGAATATCCATAGTCACCATATACACACCAGTAATAGAGCAAAACAGAAATTGTATTCCGACAAATGCCATAAGCCATTTGTGATATTTTCTAACTCTGCTAAGCATTATTCTCTAGCTCCAAGTTAGAAAGCCCTTTGTTAAAGGCATTTACTTCAGGCTTTTTAACGATTGAGTAAATCGCAGGAAGCACAATAAGAGTGAGCAGCACAGCACTTGTCATTCCGCCTACCATAGGTGCAGCAATACGACTCATAACCTCTGAGCCAGTTCCCGTACCATATAAAATAGGCATTAAGCCGATAATGATTGTGGCTACCGTCATCATTACTGGGCGCACACGTAAGCCAGCACCGTGTAATAATGCATCTTGGTACGCGTCATCTGATATAAGTTCCGCTCGCTCCTCGGCTTTTTCTTTAAGCTCAGCAAGTGCTTGATTGAGGTAGACCAGCATGATCACGCCAATCTCAACCGCAACACCAGCCAACGCAATAAAGCCCACTCCGACGGCAACTGAGAAATTAAAGCCTTCCAGATACATTAACCATAAGCCACCAATCATTGCCATCGGCAGCGTAACGATAATGATAGCCACTTCACTAAACGCTCTGAAATTTAGGTAAAGTAAAATCACAATAATGGCGAGTGTTAAAGGCAGTACATAGGTGAGCTTTTCTTTTGCTCTTTCCATATATTCGTATTGCCCAGCCCAATTAATTGAATATCCTGCTGGTAAAGTCAGGTTACTTGCTAAGTATTCCTTGGCGTTTTCAACATAAGTACCAACATCAACGCCATCGATATCAATGAAAGTCCAACCATTGATTCTGGCGTTCTCACTCTTAATACCCGGAGGACCATTTTCCACTCGAATATCAGCAACATCACCTAGTGCAATGCGTTGACCATTTGGTGTTACAACGGGTAATCGTGATAGCTGCTCAGGAGAATCTCGGTAATCTTGCGGATAACGTAAGTTAACAGGGTAACGCTCTTGACCTTCTATCGTTTGAGCTACATTCATTCCGCCAATAGCAGTAGAAACCACTTGTTGGACATCTTCGATATTTAACCCAAAGCGACTTGCCTTATCTCGTGAAATATCAACCTTGATATATCGTCCACCTGCAACTCGCTCAGAGTAAACTGACGCTGTGCCTGTCACTTCTGGCAATAGTTGTTCTATTTGTTGGCCGATTTCCTGAATTACATCAAGCTCTGGTCCGGCGACTTTTATACCCACAGGCGTTTTTATACCTGTAGCTAACATATCGATGCGGGTCTTGATTGGCATAACCCAAGCATTCGTTAAGCCCGGAAACTTAACCAACTTATCAAACTCTGCTTTTAACGACTCAGTTGTCACGCCTTCTCGCCACTGTTCTTGTGGCTTCAATTGAATAAAGGTTTCAATCATAGTTAGAGGCGCTGGGTCCGTTGCAGTTTCGGCTCGTCCTACTTTACCGAAAACATTTTCAACCTCTGGTACAGTGCGGATAAGCTTGTCCGTTTGCTGTAATAACTCTCTTGCTTTACCAATGGAAATACCGGGATAGGTAGTAGGCATATACATGAGATCGCCTTCATCCAATGGAGGAATGAATTCACTACCAATTTTATCGACAGGCCAAAAACCAACGATCGTCACTAATACTGCTGCTACTATTGTCGATTTTGGAAACTTCATGACCTGCTTTAAAACAGGCATGTAGATAGCAATCAATAATCGGTTTAACGGGTTTTTCTTTTCAGAGACGACTTTGCCTCGAATAAAGTAACCCATCAAAACAGGCACCAATGTTATTGCCAAGCCTGCTGATGCTGCCATTGCATAGGTTTTAGTATATGCAAGAGGTGAGAACATTCTGCCTTCTTGCGCTTCCAGAATAAAAACAGGCAAGAACGAAACAGTAATTATCAGTAAGCTAAAAAATAATGCAGGTCCTACTTCACTCGCAGCCTTAGCGACAATTTGCCAGCGGTTTTCATCTGTTAGCGGTGTTTTCTCCATATGTTTATGCATATTTTCAATCATCACTATTGCACCATCAGTCATCGCACCAATCGCAATAGCGATACCGCCCAACGACATAATATTGGCATTGATGCCTTGCATATACATGATGATAAACGACACCAAGATGCCTAATGGTAGAGTAACAACTGCAACAATTGATGAACGAAGATGAAATAGGAAAGCAACACAGACAATCGCAACGACTGCAAGTTCCTCAAGCAACTTACTCCAAAGGTTATCAACAGCACGATCTATTAACTTCGATCTGTCATAAACAGGGACAATCTCTACCCCCTCTGGTAGAGAAGATTTCAGTGACTCTAGCTTTTCTTTTACACCATTTATGGTTTGTTGTGCGTTTTCACCAAAGCGCATAACGACAACACCACCAACAACTTCGCCTTCACCATTTAGCTCTGCGATACCACGGCGCATTTGTGGTCCTAAATTCACGGTAGCAACATCACCAATACGCAACGGTGTACCTTGCTCGTTAATGCCAAGCGGAATTTTCTCTATGTCACCAACTGATTGAATATATCCCGTTGCAGTAACCATATACTCAGCTTCCGCCATTTCCACAACGGATGCGCCAGTTTCTTTATTGCCTCGTTTAAGTGCCATTTGAATATGACTTAACGGCACGTTATAAGCTCTGAGCTTGTCGGGATCGACTTGCACTTGATATTGCTTAACCATACCGCCAACGGCTGCAACTTCTGACACGCCCGGAACAGTTTGCAATTCATACTTTAAAAACCAATCTTGAATACTTCTTAATTGGCTTAAGTCATGGTTACCTGACTTATCTGTTAAAGCATAAATGTATACCCAGCCAACGCCTGTTGCATCAGGTCCTAATTGAGGCTTTGCTGAATCAGGTAAGCTTGATGCTACTTGGCTTAAGTATTCAAGCACTCTGCTTCTCGCCCAATACAAATCAGTATCATCATCAAAAATGATATAGACGTAGGAGTCACCAAAAAATGAGTAACCACGAACAGTTTGCGCTCCCGGTACAGACAACATGGCTGTAGTAAGAGGGAAAGTCACTTGATCTTGCACAACCTGTGGCGCTTGTCCCGGATAGCTTGTCTTAATAATGACCTGTACGTCTGAAAGGTCTGGAATTGCATCTACGGGCGTTTTTTGTAAAGAATACAAACCGCCAAAAGCAATAATTAAGGTAACCAGCAACACAAAGAAACGATTGCCGATTGACCATCTAATAATTGATTCAATCATCACTTATCTCCCAACTTAATGATTCGAATGGTCAACAGCACTTTTTTGTTCATGCTCGTGTTGATCATCAGATTCAAGGGAAATTTCAGTTATCACTAAGTCATCTCTTACCTCAAAGGTGAAAGTGACATTATCACCAACATTGAAATCAGCCATTTCTATATTGTCCGCGACGATAAAATCCATCGTCGCAGAAGGTCTATCCCATTTCTCTATTGGGCCTCTGCTAATATTTAGAATCCGTGTATCAATATCAATCGCATTGATCAAACCTGATACGGTTGCTGATGATACTTCAGGCTCACTCATGATATGAATTCCAGTAACTTCATATCCACCGTCTTCGGTTTTGCTCACTTCAAAGTGCAAAGATTGACCAGACTTCAGTGAATCAATATCTACCTTTTCACCCACATCGAAGTCCATTGTCATTTCAGGCCAACCCCAAGCCTCAGCAGGGCCATGAGTAATATTAACCATACGATGCCCCGCCATGACGCTGTTGATTTCGCCTTCCATCCAAACAGAGTTAGGCACTTGGTCATGAGTCATTCGTTTAAAATCAGAGTTTTTACTTGATTCAGAATCAATCAAGAATTGAGCAGATGTCACCACAACATCATCTTCATTAAGACCCTCTAAGATTTCGATACTATCGATATCAACCCGGCCAATTGTCACTTCGATAGACTTAAATTGCCCATCCCCCAAGGCAAGTACAACTCTGTCTTGTTTACCAGTGCGAATGACGGCTTCTTTAGGTACGAGTATGGTGCTATCAGCTTGATTAGCGTGAATAGATACTTGTGCAAACATGTTTGGTTTTAATTGATAGTCTGGGTTATCAAACTTCAGCCTCACTCTGAGAGTACGCGTTTTACTGTTTAATGTTGGATAGACATAATCAACAACACCAGCCCAGTCTTCACCCGGTAAGTAATCCAGTGTCATTGAAACTGGCAGACCTTCTTTAATCAGGGCGGCATCCCGTTCAAAAACCTCAGCTTCAACCCAAACTTGATCTAACTGACCAATGCTTAGAAGAGTATTCCCCGGTTTGACGTAGAAGCCTTCTCTAACTTTCAGGCCATCAACAACACCCGCCTGAGGGGAGTAAAAGGTGATGGTTTGCTGTACCTTTCTTGTTTTTTCTAGCTTTTGAATAAAGTCTGCTGAAAGCTGCAACGCTTTCAGACGATCTTTAGCTGCTGAAATTAAAGAACTGTTATTGCGTTTTAACGCTATTAACAGTTCTTCTTGCGCGTTAACTAACTGAGGAGAATATAGCGTGTAAAGAGGTTGCCCTTTTTCTACAGGGTTACCTGCTGCTTTGATGTAAAGCTTTTCAATCCAACCATCAACACGTGGGTGGATATGAATTAGCTTATCTTCATCATATTGAACGTAACCTACCGTTGAGATTTCAGTATGCATATTTTTTAGTTCAACAGGTGAGGTGCGAACCCCAAGGTTATTCACGACATGAGGCGCAATTTTTACTGCTCCGGGGCCAAAGTCATCACCAGATGATTCTTCCTCATACACAGGAATTAAATCCATCCCCATAGGCGACTTACCGGGCTTGTCCCGGCGGTAATTAGAGTCCATCGGTGCTACCCAATACAGCGGCTTTTTCTCTGCTGATACAGCTTCATCAGTATTACTGTTTGAACCTGTACCTTGATATAAGCTCAATGCTCCTGCACCTAGTGCTGCCCCAATAATGACGGCAACTATTAGTTTCAAATTTGGTGTTTTAGAATTCGTTGACATTATTTTTCTCCAAATTGCTGATTGGATAAGTGCTGATTAGTTTTGTGCGAAGTGTGCATAGGCTTATGTTCAGCATTTGATTTAGATTGAGAATGCGCAAAGAAATAGTTGATGCGAGCTACTGTTTTAAGTGCGTCAACGTCAATTCTTAAGGCTGATATTCTGGCGTTTAATTCTGCGATTCTTGCACGAACAACTTCGGCAAAATCACCATCATCGTTTGTGTAGGCCGTCAATGACGCTTCCGCTTGGTCATGAGTTTGTTTAAGGAGTTGTTCTTGATAGATAGATTGTCTATCAGATAAACGTTTAAGCTGCCTAAGCTCCTTTTCCACCGCACTGATCATTTGCTTTGTCAGCAATAGTTTCTCGGTTTTAACAGCCTCTGAATCTGCAATAGAAGCGGCAACTTGCTTATCTTGTCTGTTCTCGGTAAACAACGGTAAATCAAACGTTACCCCAACAGAAAATAAATCAGCTCGGCTATCACCAGAAGGCATATTGTCACGATAGGCATAGCTCGCATTAACACCCCATTGCGGCTCATATTGCTGTTTAGCTAACTCAACTCCTTTTTCTGAAGCTTTGCGTTTTACATCAATTGCAAGTATGGCTGGATGATTAGCAAGTGCCTGAGCCAATAGATTTCTTGAGTAATTAGATGCTTTTAGGACTGTTGGATTAATCAATCGAATCAAAGGCAATTCTTTTGAGACGCTAAACTCTAGTGGTTGCGCATCAAAGTTGAATGATTCATTCAATCGGTCAGCATCGTAAATATGAAGCCACTCATTAAGGCGAGCGATTGTCGTTTCTAGTTTCTGCTTTTGCGAAGTTAATCTGTCATCTAACTGTACGATTTCCAATTGAGCACGAATAACATCTTGCTGTCTGGTTTTACCAACAACGTTTGAGTAGCTAGCTTTAGCCACTTCCGCCATCTGCTCAAAAAGCGCCCAATCTGCTTCAATCAATTTAATGGTTTGTTGGGCTAAGTACGCATCTAACCAAAGCTGTGACACTTGGCTTTTCAACTTCGCTTTACGATCCTCACGTAGCAATGGAAATTTCGTGGACTCAATTTTTAACTGGTCTTGTTTGATCTCTAGGCTATCTCCTCTCGGAAACATTTGAGAGACACCAACCTTTAGCTGAGTCATTCCTTCCTGATCTAAATCCCAAGTATCTGTTGGTAAATTCATTATCCCTAGTGATACTTTCGGATCAGGCAAAGTACCTGAAGCGATACTTCTATTCTCAACCGCACTTTGTTTCAATCGACTACCATGAAGCCAAGGATCATTTTGCTGGGCTAAGGTGATGGCTTGTTCAAGCGACACTACTTTTTCAGCTTGAGCAGAGAATACTGACAAGCTGAGCATTAGCGCAGTTGAAAGTGAAGTAAGGTTTGCAGTGTTCAATTTCATTAGAATTGCTCCTCGTAGCTCTTAACTTTTGCATAGACTTTGCTCGTTCCATCTTTAAATAGAATTAACACGTTGTATGGCATAAAGCGGTCACCGACTTCCATACCGGGAGAGCCAACTGGCATTGCTGGAACTGAAAGCCCAATCGCATTGGGATGTTCTTCTGATAAGAACTGCTGAATAAATTTAGCGGGTACATGACCTTCAAAGGCAAATCCATTTCTACTCACTGCCGTGTGACAGGAGCGGTAATTAGGCTTAATACCATACTTAGTTTTGATATTGCCGATGTTTCGGAAATCTTTGGAATGCGCAACGATCCCTTCGTCTTCAATATGAGTTATCCATTTTTTACAACACCCACAAGTAGGGGTTTTATAAACGATTAACTCTAAAGGTGTTACGTCGTGATTGTCTGTATGGTTATGTTCATTAGCGTTTGCAAACGCAGGTGAAAGCAGCATTAAAACTGCTATTTTTAAATACTTATTGATCATTTTTGCCCCCAGACATCGCTGGAAAATATCTATAGCGCTACTACGCTATGTTGACTAACAGAAAAATTTATTACATGTGCGCGAAATTTGGGCGCACTAATCCTGTATTAGGCAAAAATCGGTGGACGATAAAGGGAAGTGGAAATTGAATGAGGTTGTTTAGATTGCAGAGCAGCTACAGATTCACTCAATATTTGAATATCTGTCGAATCAATACTGGAACTTAGTACTGTAGTAGATGAACAAGCATTTGCCGGACAAACACATTCAACATCACAACAATCTTCTGACTGACCATTACTGCTTTTATTCATATCACCATGATTCATTCCTTCATGATGACTCATCTTGGAATGATCCATGTTCATATGTGACTCGTGAGAGCCTGAAGACATTTCGCAAGACATAGCAGAATACGCAAATGCTTGCCCTACAAAGGCAATCAGCATAAGCGCTATTACTAAGACTTTTGAAAATGCTTTAGACATAAAATTCTCTTACAAGTACACAAATCCAATACTAATGTAAATTTTCGACTAAGTAAATTGATGCTGTGTAAACATATTATGAGTATTTGACTATCATCAATTTTTTCAAAGGGGTGAGTGACTGTCAACGGTAGCCGAAACGAGACCCACTAACCTCGTAAATTGGGCAAACGAAATTTGACCCACCTAGTTGGTTTCTGTCGCAGCTGGTGGCGCTATGCCAGCAGCCTTTTTGTCTTTTAATCGGTAGCTTTCTCCTGATATTTGGCAGATATGTGAGTGATGCAACAGTCTATCTAAGAGCGCCGCAGTTAGTGTCGTGTCATCTGCGAACGCCCCTGACCATTGAGAGAAGGGCAAGTTGCTCGTGACAATGATTGAGCCTTTCTCGTATCGCTTTGCGACAACATCGAAGAACAAGTTAGCCTCCTGTCTACCGAACGGCAGATAACCAATTTCGTCGATCACAAGTAGCTTAGGTGACATAACGATACGCTTTATATAGCTCTCTAGCCTGCCTTGTTGTTGATTTGCGTGTTGGTTTGACCCACCGTTTGCATTGATCTTTAACCCACCAGAGACATGTACAAGCTTATAAAACTCTACAGCTTAAAAGCTTTTAGGTGGTTCAAAATTCGATGCAAATACCAGATCTAAGTGGGTCAATCGAACATGCAAATCAACATCAGAATAAATAAAAGGCGACTTTCATGTGCTTTCAAAATAATTCTCCAAATACCTATTAGTTTTCAAGTGCTGTAACCGCAAAAAAGATACCGAATCTATTGCAGATCAATCAACTATATGCGTATTAAGCGCTCATATAATGTGACAACCTTCGCGGAGTGAAAATATATTTAATTGGTAGTGAGAGATTTCTAATTCAGCCTAATTACATTCTTAATCAAGCTATCGACGTGAGTTATCTTGGTAAATTACTTTTGATAGACATGACTATACTGTTGGCTTGACAGACCGAACCCATTTGCTTTTTTAAGTGGACACCCGCATAGTTAGGATCGCGATATTGCATTCTGCATTTCTCATTATGGCTCCGGGTTATCATCGTGGTAATGAGGGCTATAGATGCAGTAGGAAGGGTAACTTTGGTAAACCTCAAGACCAAGCATCACCCTAATCTACGGAATATGCGCAGACTCCCGGCAAATGACACCCAATCAAGACCACAGCCCGAAGAAAGATAGCTCGTATTTTACACTGCTTCCAATCAGGCATATAATTAGTGCTCAACTCATTGAGAGGAGGATCACTATGAAACGCGAAGAAGACCTCTGGCCACCGTTTGATTAAACGCCACCACTGCCCTACCAATTAGACGGGAGCTTATCTCGAGCCTCACGACTTTTCTTGATACGCCGAACCTCTGCTTGCACCTCAACTTCACGGCGGCGTTTGGCAGTATGACTCTCCCAAGACTTATCACCTACCCGCCCCATTAAGCTCGTCCAAAACGTATACAGCCCAGTTACTATAAGCGTTTGACGAAGTCCTATGCCGCAATAAACCACAAACAGAATGTAGTGCATGGCGTAGTCGCCAAATACGACGTCAGCAAAAACGGCTGTCGCGATCATACCGAGATATAAGCCTCTGGCAATAGGCCCCCATTCAAACTCGGATTCGTATCGCTTTGATAATAAAGTATCCCTTTGCTTAGACTGGCCGCCACGTTTTGACACAGCTATATCCTTTAGCTCGCTGATGGTTCTATTCGATCAATAATCTGCTATCTAAAGCCATCGATCAACTACTCCATATGATTTATCTGAATAGAAATGAATTCAACAGTTAAGCTATGTCGCTAGCTGACTGACGCGTACCGAGAGAGACGAGCGTGTCGAAAGCCATTCCAAAGTATATGGCGTAGACACAAAAGCTCCCTTCAATTAGCATAACTAGTCCAAAAATCGCCTTTATGGTGACAGCACTCTCTCGACTGCGCGTTAAGCAGTGTTAAAGAGTTGATATCAATTGAAGGGAACTCGTATGATTACAGGCTCAACGGTCTATGAACGTAAAGCATCTGCTGCACAACTTGTTATAAACCATCTCCAGGCCTTGGGCCACAAAGCAAGCCTTATCAAAAACGAAACCAACAGCCAGGGTCACACTGACCGCTTGTTGGTTGATAGCTCTCTAGGCATCATTCATATCACTACGACTGCTTCAAATGATCCGAACGCTGAGATGGTCACGGGTGATTTCGGCACGGGCAACCAACCTCATCTTGCTGGCAAGGCCTATATCGCATATTGCTGGAACGCCAAAGATGGTAGAACCTTTCTAATGTTTGTGTCACCCGATGCAATCGAAGGTAAAACAGGCATTTCGAAGCAAGACATCACTCGATTACGTGACAAAACCCTTAGTACTGTCATAGCTGCGAGTTCGCTACAGCGCGCATGAATAAAGGAATGTCATATGACACCGCAAAACTGTCGTAACACTTTAGCAACTCGCTGCGTATCTTAGCGCCAACAGACAAAGGAGGTCATTAATGTTGCTTAACACACAGCTTATTCGTAGCGAACGCGAGTCAAAGAATTGGACTCAACAGCATTTGGCAGATGTATGTGATGTCAGCTTAAGGACTATCCAGCGTATCGAAAAAACTGGCGAGGCCTCGAGCGAATCGTTGGCGGCATTAGCCTCTGTATTTGAGCTACCGGCTGAGAAGCTCGTCGCCTCAAAGTCAGATCAACCACCCCTTTACATGAAGCTATTTGAAATCATTAAGCGATATGCAGGTAGTGTTTATATTCATACGCTCACGGGGTTTTCTACGCTACTGCTATTCTTCGGCTACTTAGGCTTGTACATGGGCTATTACAGCGGCAAACTTTCATTAGACCCACTCATTTGGATGCACTTTGCCATGATCCTTACAGGGTCAGTTCTTCTCACCGTCAATCTCATGCGGCCAAGGCGTAAGCCCTAGGCGTATCTCGCGCGTTTAATACGCGCCCTTCTCACACCCTACCCCCTTATTGAGTCATTCAAGCATCTCAAGGAGCGAGTATGCCTAGAATCTTTGCGCCTATTGCTTTTGCAATAACAGGTTTATACGCCAACATGTCTTCAGCTGCACTGTGTTTTGAAACTATGACAGGTAACTCTGTAGACGCTCTCGCACACCGCGCTGGCAAGACCGTCATCGCTAAGTCGTCGCGGCTTGATATTGAGATCGGAGGAGCTATCTACCGCAATCTTGATACTGGCGAATACCGAGCCGACTGCCAAATTCAGACCGGCTTGCAAAAACAGCTCTCTGTATCGCTAAAGCACGATATGAACAAAGAGGTATGGGTTGCCATCTGGCACACCCATGGTGCACGAAGCTCGCACACTAAGTTCAGTAAGACTGATATTGCACTGGCTGAATCGCGGGGTGTCGCGATCTTTCTGACTGTCGATCGCAGAACAACGCGCCGACATCAACCTAGCCCCACATCAACTGAAAACATCGCTATTAGGTAGCTCAACCACGTACTAGCTACTTGAGTGAATTCATATTGTGGCAGATCTCGTAAAGGCCTTGAGCGTGATCGGGGTATGCCCTAGCGAAAGCATCTAAGAACAGCCATGATGGTTGATCGTACTCTAACTCGAAACGCCTGAAATCGTTCGCAGGCACGCCCAAATTACGGGCGATTTCGGTTATGGCAAGGTCGTTTGCAATTCGCCAGTCTATTAGGTACTGGCCATACCCCTTAAGTCTTGTACGCCGTTTAAAGTCGAGCAGTATAACGTTCATTTCGCCACCTCACTGCTGAACCAATCTGAGATTAGAGCTATACCTCGCGAGCGCAGTTGTTCGTTAGATAGATTCGTGAGTCTTTGCTGCTCTGATGAATAGACAATTCCTAGCCCACCCAAATCTACATGTACTTCTGGGCGGCCATTCATAGCTAGCTCACTCAAGATGATGACATCACGCTTAACAAGTCGTTGCATGTTTGCTCGTACCCTACCGTGATACATTGCTTCTCTAGGATCTAGCATAAGCATGTAATGAACATACAACGAGAGTTGCCACTCGCTATTTACGATCACTAAATTAGTCGCCATAAACGACGTGATTATCGACTTCATTTTGGGGAACACAGTGATGTTGCTCATAATGACCTCTTTGTGGTATGCACTCTGAATTTTGGCAGCGTATCACGCGAAAAATTCGCTAAGAGGTTAGAGCTTGTCGTGCGTTTAGAGCTTTAACTGCAGGTAGACCAGACCATAGCATCTCGAACCTCTTTACTGTTCGTGGCTGTGTTAGCGTCACACGATGACTCCACTAGTTGAGAAAAGCGAATGCTTACATACAACCCTTATGAAAAGATTGCACACGAATACATAGAAAAGAGAAAGATCGCAGCGAAGTCACTTTACAATGACGTCATTAATGACCCAGCCATCTTGCGAGCTCTTAGCGAGTTAGATGTCATAGGCCCATCGCTTGATGTAGGTTGCGGGCAAGGCAGCGTGACTGCGCATATGCCACCCAAGCGATATGGCATTGATCCGTCGCCCACGATGATTGAAAGCGCAAAGAGTAATGCCTTAGCGGACTACGAAGCAGACTTTAAAGTGGCTTTTGCCGAGAACATTCCTTTTACCGACGGCTCATTCAGCACTATCGTAAGCTCTCTAGCGCTGCATTACTCGCCGAATATCGACGAATGCTTCACTGAGTTTGCGCGCGCTTTGCGTAAAAATGGCCAACTGGTCTTTACCATACACCACCCGCATCAAACCCAGGCTATTGATATTGACAACAAAAGCGTAACCACTAAAAAGCTATATGGTAATGGCGAGCGCTATAGGTTTCAGATCGATGAATTTGAGCCACTGTGGGCCCACCATTATTCAAAGAGCTATCTAGAAAACCGTCTGCTAGCTAATGGCTTCGCAAACATTGAAGTGCGAGACGTGGCGCCTGATAAGAGTCTCTATACAAACTTAAGCTGTAATTTAAAAGAACAGATTATGCAATGCATCGCTACTCCGCCTTTCGTGTTGATCACCGCGCTTAAGGCACATTAACAACTTTCTGACACACGCGTCACTACGTATTTGTCGTAAGCCGCCCGCATAATGGTCGGCATAGCATGCAAATAATGCCGTACACTAACCTGTGGGCTAACGTGCCCGATCTGTTGGCTGATTAGATCGAAGTCTGTTGGCAACACGGTTTTGCCACAACCTCGGTCTAAAATGGCTTTGAACTCTTTTTCAGCAGGGTCGTTTCTAAAGCACTTTATATAAGAATGAGTCATTTTATCTCGCATTCCAAGTCGATATTCCGCCCATCTTAGATAGCACGTTGTAACGTACAAGTGGCGTAAGCTATGCGTACAGAAACGCTCGCCATAAGCATTCTTTAACGCACGATTAACTGTATGCGCCAAAACAGATCGAGATACTCCTAGCTCTTGGTAGTCGAGAAACCGCTTTGAACGTATGGCTAGATTCCATTCATCACCCTCTACTCTATATCGATAATGCTGGACAATAATATCCAAGGCTGCTGATGGGCAGCTTGCTGAAAGTGCAATTCGTCTTTTACCGGCGTCAGTCTTAGAATCCGTGATTGAAACGTACACAGCACTGTCGTCGAAAATAAAATCACCAACTCTTAGGTCATATATTTCTTGGTGGCGTAGTCCGCCAAACGCGGCAAGCACAATGACTAATGCCACTAGTACTGACTGATCGGTACCTTCTTGAAGATTGGTCTCTATTAACTCAAGTACACTACCATTAGAAACCAGGTTCGTGCGCGGGTTGAAAATTTCGTCACAGGTAAAAACTCTATCTACGCTAGGTAAATAATCTCTCTCAACACAAAAACGAAGAAAAATATTTAGGTGCACCTTGTTTGCATGGGCCAATGGTTCTTCCGAGAAAACTTCATACTCGGCGACCATTTCCTCAAAATAATCAAAATCAATATCATCGACCGGTAGCTCGTCAAGATCACACTCGAGTAGCTTCATTAATGACGATAGATACTTTATCGACGTTTCCAAATTTATAGTTTTTTCTTCAATTAAAAATGATCTAATCCATCGTAGTAAAATGCTCTGTAAGGTGACACCAATACCGTTACTCTCAATCTTGACAATCGCATCGCCTAAACAGGTTTCGATATTGGCGTAGTCTTCTCTAGACAGTACGCCAGATGTTTGCTTAAGACATTGTTTTAGATACGACCTAACTAAAGCCACGCAAGCCTTTGCGTTAATCATTGTTCGCTCAGCGGACCTCTCAACCGTCATAGAAGACTGCCGAATACAGTCTTCACCAATTGCGTGCTGGCTTACCGGGTTTCCCTCACTCTCATCTATATCATTAAAGCCATAGAACTCACTGCTCTCTATACCTCGCAGTCGATCGCTGCCCGAAAATGCTACTAAAGGCGGCACACCCAAAGAAACCAAATAACTTGGAAGAGCTGCTAGATGACTGGATAGTAGTTTCGTGCGGCGGCACGAGCTTTTCGCAACGCGATTAAGAGATGTTTCGATTTCACCCCACTTAGGCTCATCATCCTGACTACCAATGTACGCAAACAAATCGCCATCTTGATGATCAAACGAATAAATTCTGCCACACGCAAGGCGCAGATAGCCTTCGCAGCTATATGCAGCCTCCCCCTGGATTACCTTCTCAGCTACAGCCTCAAGAGAGTTCCTCCTCAGACCGTTTATTAGCGACAAGCGATAGAAGGCGCAGGAGTAGCGTTCAATACGATCACTTGAGTCCGCCAGCTTTAATACAGCGTGGTGGAATGCCACACAGTCATCTAGAACGTATGGTTTTATACCTTTAAAAGCTGACTCTCTGGATCGCTTGTTAATTGGAACCGTCATCATGCATACGATATCGCCACTCTCTGACAGCTTTGATACCAATCGATGCATTTGAGTGCGTAATGATGAGGAGTTTAAAAAATAGCGTCTAGATATCTCCTCTACTAAACCATCAAAGAATGAGCCTGTTACGATTCGAGCAGACTCGATCCTTACCCTTGCTTCTTTAATAGCGCTATTGTTTCTGAGCTTTAAATCACCCATTAAGTCCCCCTCTTCGAATTAGGGCCACTATTGATTGCAACAACTCGTACTGAGGCAGAACTATTAATATCGCTGAAGGATCGATACCCTGTGCTATGCTGCAGTGCGGCGCGACATAACTCTCCCGGCTTATTCGAAAGAGTCTTAGCCGCTTCTTTTCTGAGAAAATTTCTGGGTGTCAGCGGCTTAATATCGTGCTTCTCAAGCTCTTTCTCGAAGCTAGCATGATCCATTAGTCGAAAGCGAAATTGCTTGCAATCACCAATGGCTATTCTGGGCGCTAGATTTTCTTGATCTGGAATTCTCAAGCGTTTCATAAGCGCTGTTTGTTCTAGGAGTAAGCCTACAGCAAATGGAGATATGCTCATTTCGAACTCGCCGGTATAGGTAGCGCTAGCTTTTTGGCGCACCCTCACTATATCGTTACCCAGATATTCAATGTAGCTTTGGGCACCGAAGGGCCTTAACCCTAGCTCGAAGCTGATATTAAAGTAGAAGTAAAGCTGGGTGCTGTTGAATTCTTCTAGCGGCGTACACCAAGTACCTTGAAGATTGGCAATCTTGTCGCGAAGATAATTGATTTCAACTCGGGAATTCGGCAAAAAGTGTAGTCGAGTTCTTTCTACTCTTGTCAGTCTTGCTCCTGTACGTCTAGAGACGAAGCTACCCGAGATATCATGTTGTTCCAGCCATTTACACCATGTATCTATAGAGCGCTGAAGCGACTCAGTTTTCACCTCGATATAGTGAGCAGCCGCCCTTAGGTCAGCCCTGATCTCGCCGTTTAGATAATCGACCGAAATAGAATCCCCATTGGCTACTCGCATATGGTACCTAATCGAATTTAGGAGTCTTCCTAGCGTTACCTTGAGACCGAGATTCTTACTAATACGCGCAAGTAGCTGCTCTACCAATTTGAGATCTTTAGCGTTTAATATGACAAGGGGCTTGATTAAAGTCGCATCGGAAGCCAACTCAACCCATACGATTTCTGACCCAGTCACCTCATCATCATGAATGAGAACCGCATATTTAATGGCCCCTTCATCAGTCATATATGGGCCATATAGCTTTTTATTTCGTCGTAAGGAAATTCCTAGAAAAAACATCCACGATAGTGCTGGTATTAAGTTTGAGCTCGAAGCCTCTAGGTAACTCGCAACCCGTGATAGCTCCGTTCCAGTTAGCATTCGGGGGTTGAATATACTAGGAGCAGTTCTTCGCCATTTTTTCGCCTTTCTTTTTCTTGCTACAACTCGTCGCCCTAGCGGGCTACTTACATAATGTTTTTTACTGTGATCGTCTGCATCTTCATGTTTCGAAATTATATCGATGCGACGCAAGTCGCCAATAAACAATTCGCGTGCAGTTGATAGTTGAGTCTTAGAAGATTTTTTACTGGCAGCCCCTGTTGACGCTTTACTCACGACGGTGCGCGATCGCTGCCTGCAGCCAACGTAGACCTCTTGAGATCTAACTCGATACCCCGACATGTGCTCGAAAAGCTGACAGCAAGGCATGCCTTTGCCGTTGGTGATTCGATAATTCCTCTGGTAGTTACACATAACTCGCCGACAAGCATCGGCAGCGGTCTCATCTTTACGCATTCGATTGTCAAGATTAAGGAAAGCCTTAAAAAACTCTTTACTATGCGTCGTGGCAAATGCAAGTTCGTAAGTAGCATGCCCTACGCCGCACAGCCAAGCCTTGTAGAAAAAGGTTACCCACCGCTGCTGGGCGGAAATTACGGGATCTTCATCGCTGCGATAGTCATCTAGAGGCAAAAAACGCTCAATCCACGTAGGACGATGAGTATTTCCATCATAACCTTGTACGTCCTCATTTAAACGCTTGAAATTTGAATAAACCATCATCGCCCCACTACTTGAATATCTCGATAAATGCATCTAGGTAGCGAATAAACGTATTATTAGAAACGTTGGTTTCACCATAGAGCCTCATAAAAAATGATTTATAACGCGACCGTCGCCGAGTTGTTGTATCTTCTTCGATTAGGTATTCCGGAGCTTCTTTAAATAGATGCCAGGAACTTCTCACTTGTTCAATAAAGTCGCTCAAGCCAAAAACCGAGAAGTGAGCTTCGATCGTAAGAAGTGATTGAAGTGCCAATGGATCGATTTCGTCTCGTACAATGTAGGCCTCGATTTGCTTGGGATAACCTCTCGAATATAGCCTCGAAACTCTTCGTTCAGACGATACGAGCTTATAGCATGTTTCGTCTTGACGAATAACGACGGGGATAGAAGTCGATACTACTTCATATTGATTCTGGGTTATCCGCTCCCTAGGCTTGGCCTTTAGATCGAAAATCTGCTCGACTAGAATTAGCTCTCGACTAACATTAACGAAACTTCCATTTATTAGTTTTAGCTTAAGAACTGTTTGTGGTTTTTTGCGTGAAGCCATCTTAGCTCCCATACTATTTCGATGAAATTAGCTTCGGAGAAAAGAGCCGGTCGAGCAACAGTTAGGACTGGCATCTTAAATGCCATTTTGCGAAATCAGGAGGTTATGAAACCCACTTTCCCTTAGGAGATGCTGAAAACAGACACATAATCATCTGAAATATATAAAGAAACTTAGATCTCGTAAGATTTATTTCAGTAAAAAATCTAGGAGAGAGACAAGAGATAGCCCATCTAACCTTTATGTGACCCAGACCGCAAAAAATCAATTAAACACTTAGGTCAACTTTATTCTACGGAAAGTGATGAGCTAGACAGGCTGACATAAGACTAATGAATTATTACTAGATAAGACTTATCGCGAAAGCTCAAAAAGATCCCCAACCTCACACTCCAAGAAGACGCACAGCTTCTCGATCACATCAAAATCGATACGCGTAGACTTCTCTTTATAAAGATTGGTAATGGTGACTCGACTAAGCCCTGTGGCCCTAGAGACCTCAGTGATGTTTACTTTTCTCGCACCCATTAGCGTTGATAGATGACACTTGATCATGTTGTGCTTGCTTTTATCAGACCGTCGATCATCAAACTAT
Organism: uncultured Pseudomonadales bacterium; assembly: GCA_947503335.1. Lineage (GTDB taxonomy): Bacteria > Pseudomonadota > Gammaproteobacteria > Pseudomonadales > CANNCY01 > CANNCY01. Next base: position 995,052 of record CANNCY010000001.1, read on the forward strand.
ACCTTCTCAACCTGGCAAAATTCAAACATTCTATCCATATCGTTTATCTTTCAAATCATATCGTACAACTTCCTTTACATTTAGAATAGCATCATATACAGTTAGGTCATGTCTTAAACGGAGGTTAGATATGAAACAAGCAACGAGCACTGTAAACGCCAAGCAACTAAAGGGTCCTCGTAACCGTATTAAGTTATCTGTTATGGGCGAGTTTCAGGCCGACGACACCGTTATCGACTTTCTTGCTGCTGAGTACCTAGCATGGTTGAACGAGTAGCACTCTACCTTCGATCTTCTAAAGATCGGCACGATGTATCAATTGATGCGCAACAACGCGAGCTCTCAGAGTTCGTTACGCGTCAAGGTGACATCATCGTGCGAACCTACGAAGACAAGGTAGAAAGCGCCAAGACTGACGATCGCCCTGGGTTTCAGTCGATGATCTCAGACGTGCAACGCCCTGATTGCGACTTTAAGCGCATCTACTGCTATGACACTAGTCGCTTTAGTCGTCGCCAACATCATGCCCAGATGTACAAGCACTTGCTTAAAAAGAAAGGCGTAGAACTCTTATTCTTAAAGCTGCCGAAGACTGATTCGATTCTTGACCCAGTGGTTGAGTCGCTCATGGAAATCTTCGATGAGTTTCACTCGCAAAAGTCTAAGATGGATGGCCTTCGTGGCATGCGCGAAAACGTAAAACAAGGCTGGCGAGCTGGCGGCCGCGCCGTATACGGCTATAAACTAGACAAACAAGTCGTAGGTACTCGCGAAGGCTTACCTGTGACCAAAAGCAAGCTTGTTCCCTGCCCCAAGTCGTTCGACAAGATGAAGGCATATCTAAAGGCACGCGCTACAGGCCGCAGTCGGGGCGAGTTGATACAAGACCTTAATCTAGAAGTGAGCAACTCGGTACTAGGTTACGCAGAGCGTAATGTCGAAACCTATGCAGGCCATACCGTTTGGAACAAAACCAACGAAAAGCTCGATGGCGAGTACCTTGGCGGCAAAAAATATCGCGATCGTAGCGAATGGGTAATCCACCGAAATACCCATGAGGCTATGATTACAGACGATGAAGCTGCTCGCATATCTGAAATCCAGAAGCGCCATCAGCGGTCTAGAGCACGCACCACAAAATCAGGCTATCTGTTGGCTAACGTGCTCAAGTGCACTTGCGGCGCCAATTACCAAGGCGATTCTGGCTACTACCGATGCGGCAAACGCTGTGGCGCAAAGGGCATCAAGAAAGAAACCATTGAGCAGGTGGTAATAGACTACGTGATCAAAGACTTTTTGAAGCCCCAAGACTTTGTGCAACTTAAGAAATCGATTAAGAAGCTAATTGCTGAACGCAGTAACAATCAGCAAAGTAAGTCTGCACGCCTTCAAGAGGCCATCAAAGAAATCGACGGCGAGATCAACGATCTCGTTAAGCTAGTCGCGCAAATGAAACAGCCTCGCCCTATTCTAGAGCGAATAGATAGTCTTGAAACTGATCGATCTGCGGTGCAAAAAGAGCTCGACGCTCTACCTACAGAGGTGAACCCCGAGTTTATTGAACTAAGCGACAGAAAGGTTCGCGAGTTTATTACTAGATATATCGATGATTTCACCCAAGGTGACTACCTCAAAAAGAAATCGCTCGTGCGCTCTTTGATCGAGGTAGCCTTGTTCGATGGCCATGAAGTAACCATAACGCCCACGCATCGAGCTGTTACTGGCTATACGGGTACAGAGAATGAGACTAGCCCAGATACCGCGATTATAGGTGTCCGTAAAACACCTAAGAACTAATAATACTAATTATTAGTTCAACAACAATACTATCCCCATCTACTTAAAAACGCTGAACTATTGGTTATAAAGAGCTAAATCTAACAATTCTATAACCACATAGTTGCGCTTCAGTCACTACTAGACTATATTGCAAATGAATTATTAGTCACTAATAATACTAAAACCTTTAACAACTACGAACAAGAGGCAAAGATGGACAACGTCACAGACATAATCAACAAGCTGCGCGAATCAATCGAATCGGCTGCTTTTCTAGTAGCAACACCTGACAGCCAATCACAGGCACACACAAAACTAGTACAGAGCCTAGTACTACTAGATCATCTAGAACAACACATACCTAACGCTAGCGAGCGGGTCCCGTCGTTTCAGGCTGAGCGAAATTCAGAGACAGTTGCCCTTGAACTACAGAAACTAGAGCGAAAACTACCACGCTGGCGCAAAAACACCCATCAGAAGAATAGTCAGATCCTTATTGAGTTTCTTAAACTGTCCAAGGATTGGCGCAAAGTAGCGTATGAAACGCTCAAAGCACACTGTCGTAACATTGATGGCTTCGAACGTAACTACAACCAAATGAAGAACTTTGGCGACAAAAACCATGGCAAAGTCTTTGATGAACGAGATGGGTACGTCGAACTGTGGGAACCTGCTGTAGCCTTAGTGCTCGAACTGTTTGGCGACTATGAAGAAGCCTAATACCTACAAACATAAATTACGATTTACTTGATGGCCGAGTGTTGCTGTATAACTCAAGCGAATAGGACTATCACTCTCTTACATTGACTGGGTCTATTTTAAGGAATGAAGTGATTTCTGAGCATAATTATAACGGATAGTACGAAACTGCCCCACCGGGAATGATTTTATGCGCTGATCAACAGACAAAGCCATCGATAACATTTGTAGTCTCGATAGATTCTAACACTGAAGTGATGTTTACATCTTCTTGCTCGTGAGTATAGATTTTCAGGTTTTGATCGACTTCAAGCCATTTACGTCTCAGTTGTGACAGTGGAGCCCCCTTAGGAAATCCGTCCAACTGATCAACGATCCACTCACATGTAAGTGCACCCTCTTTTGTTACTACTGACCCGGAGAAACAGTACTTTTCTTCAAGGTCAAAACCGACAGGTACAATATTCGCACTAACCTCCCGAGCCAAATACGTCAGGATTCTAAACCCACCTTCATCAAAATCACCCCAATGATAAATAGTACAGCTATCCTGATAGCGCGTAGCGCCCTGCTTGAGTAAACGAAGTACTTCACGAGAAGGAAATCCACCGGTGTATACGATCTGTAACCTACGCTCGTTATCAAGCTCGCAAAGTTGATGAAAGGGCGTGAAATTCTCGACAAGCACGATGGGCCGCGCATCATCAAACATTAGGTTGCAGCCACGTGTGGGTAACCCAAGATAGATCGCTGGCCCATGCGCTCCAATTTCTCCATGTATGTTGTAGTCCACGCCCGCGCTGATCATAATTGGCTGCGGCTTTGCAAGTACACCCAGATGTAGCAGTAGCTCCTCGGGATTGAAGTCGCCCTCGACATGTACAAGCGAAGCAGCCGCCCAGGCGGTAAGCTCCAGATGTCGCTCAACCCACTTAGAATCCGATGTGCAGCGCGCACTCAATACACGCATTTCAATAGCTTCATTCAATGATGCGATTGCGATAGCCACCCTCAATGCGTTGATAAGATCGTTGCACTGGCGTAGCGGCACTCCGCAGACGGATCTGCGTTTCTCGTAGGTCGATAGAATCTCCGACACTAACGAGCGCGGTAACGCCAACTCGTCCAAGTGTTTCGTCACCGTCTCATAATATCGGCTTAGGGGGACGTTATCACCATGGTCATGATTGGTGGCTGCCAGACAGTAACTCACGAGCGCATGCCAGTTACTTGGCTCATAAGCGACGGCACTTAGCTCTAAATCGTGACTCATGCCAACACGCTTTCGTTCCACCGTCACCAAATCTTCTGCTTCGAGCCGTTCAATGAACGCATCAAAAGCTTGCGATTGCTCGCGTGATGACCAGTACTGCGCAAAAGACCGTTTATTGACTTTGATCAGCGTCTCCGCCGGGCAGCTTGGGGTATCAACCTTCTGCAAAAACTTAGTAATCAGCACGTTACGCATTTACAGCTTCCCCCTCCTCAAGAAACGCATCAATCAGTTCGCTGTGAATCAGCGGATTATCTGACTCTAACAAATCTCGCGTGCGATGGGTGGGCTCTTTGGATAAAACCTCGATGGTGTCACCGGAGCGAATAATTGAAACAATCTGGTCGCAATAGCCGCCAATCTTAGTTTCAGAATCAGAGGGCGCAGCGATGAGGCACTGCAAGCCGATGCTTGCAAAAAACGCTAAGCTTGCTGAACTGTTCGCGGCGTCGACACCTTCAAACGCCTCGTCAAAAAGTGAAATACCGATACCACCCCTAGGTTCGCCCGTAGCACTTGTGCGTATTTTATAGGTATTCATCAGTGCAGCACCAAGCACCACATACAACGGTGTTTGACGCTCACCCACACTCGCTACGCCCCGTGTACGTGACACGCTCATTTTGGTTTCGCGCTCCAAGTTACGATAGCGCAGGTCATAGGTGTAGTACTGTCTGTAGTCACCTAGATGCGCTAACGATTCATCCTCAATCACCGCCTGAATAATGGCGAGCGCTTCGTCATCTTCTTTGGTTGTGTCATCGAACATGCCGCCATAATCATGCTCGCCCACGTTTGACGCACGCTCTACATAGTCAAGTAATTGCTTGGTTTGAACGTCCTCTTTGCGCGCATGGTGAAAGCTGTAGGTATTACCGTTGAAGACCAACTTGTTCAACTGCGCGTTGAGTGCGCTTAAATGGGTACGCAAGTCGGCAAAGTTTTCAGACAACTGCTGCACGACTTTGGTCTTAAAATGCGTCAACATTGAGTTCGCTGCTTCTCGGGCCTGAGTCGAAAACCGCGCCAAATCCGTTTCCACAAGCTTCGTATGAATGCTCACCATCTCAGTGTTCAGCTCTGTTAATGGGCCTGATTGCAGGTTGCTGTTCAGCGTGTAGTCATAGGTCTTTGAGAAGTACGACACCGACTCAATAATCCCACTCCTTATCTTTTCGAACTTTTCTTGACGCTCATGCATGCGTCGCTCGATCGTAGTCAGGTCAGTTTCACCGGGATCAACCTTTTCATGGGTAAGTAGCGCTTCATATTCCGCAGCATCGTACGCATCATTCGCTTCGAGCGCGCTGCGCTCCGTAATTGCGCTTTCTAGCTGAACCTGACTGCGCTCAAGATTTTCACTGGCATTCTTTAGCTCGTTGCGCATGCGTGCCAGATCACCGACACCGTTTTCTTTTTCAGCTTCAAGTGAGTCGAGCGCCTGGGTGATTTTCTGGTATCTATCCTCTTGCGCCTCACTTGAGCCTTCCAACACAGAGCGCTTTTCACTCGTTGCATCAATCGCAGTATCCAGTTCAGCAAGCGTTGCTTCAATCGCGCTGATGTCGATCAGTCCGAGCTGTGTAATGGCCACCTGAAGATGATGTATCTGCTCGGTAACTTTCTCAGTGTCGCGTTCCAATTCTCGAAGCTCAGCTTTAACTAGTTTGAGCTGATCGGCCAATGCTTCAGCGCGCTTTTTACGGGCTTCAAGACCGACAATCTCAACCGAAGGCTTGCTTGCGATCACGCGTTCATAGATGCAATGCAGGCTCGGAGTTTCCGCGTCTTCGCGTGTCGCTGCGACCACGCCGGCGATTACGCCATTATATTCATCAAAACCCGACTTCATGTAGGGTGTTTCTGTTGCGCCGTCACCCGATGAAGGCAACAGTAGCCGCACGCCAAGGAGGTTTTTCTCGGCAAGCAAAGATTGTGCAGCCACCACTTGCCCACTCGGAACAACCACGACATCGCGCAAGTCGTAAAGCGCTGTTTCAAGCTGTGTTGTTGAGTGAAGGTCATCATTTAGGGCATCGGGCAGCGGCATGGCTCGAATACCCTGTTGTTCGCAGATCGCGATAAAGTTCTGCACCTCTTTAGAGCGCTCGATACGCCCAGCCGATAACGCCTGATGGGATTGGGTGAGCTGACCAGCCTCTGTCCGAAGTTTTGTCTGTTTTTCTAGAAGCCCATGTTGTGTCGCATGAGATTCACTCAGGCAAGTGGTGAGCGCATCAATAAGTTGCTCAAGACCCGCAGACGATGGCGATTGCGCCAATGATGCTCGATAAGGATTCACAACCGAAAATAGTCGCTCTGTGTCACCTGTCTCTAACAAGGCATCTAATACCGTCACTGGCCTAATCAGCTGTTGTTTCGCTTGATCCTTATCGCTGTGAAGGCGTCTTAATTCGTTATCAAGTCGCTGCAGTTCGTTTGCAGCATTTCCGGCGCCGGCGCGAATAAGACTCGCTTGCTCTTCGCGAGCCTCTGATATACGCACCTTGTAATCGGCGTCCGCCTGTTCTGCTTCATCGATGCTTTCATCTAGGCGCTCTATCTTGGCTTCAATGCCTTCAATCTTTAGCTCGCCTTGGGTAACAATGCCCTCATACTTAGCCCACTTAAGCGCCTCGATGATGCGCGTCTGCTTGAGGGCTTTTTTGAGTTTAGTGAGAATGGCTGCCACATCATCCGATTTTTCTTTTGTGTGCGCGATGCGCTGCTCAATGTCTTTGAAAAGTTGATGATCGTTTCGCAAGGTCTTGAGATCAATGTTACGCTCAGGGAGTACGTAGCTATGAATGAAGTCGTAAAGATTTTGCTCATGCTTAAACGACAGCGTACGCTTTAGAAGCCTCAGAATAGCCAAGGGATCAAATTTATCGCGCCTGCCTTTACCTGAGAGCTGCTCAGCAAATACATCACGATACTCGCTCGCCATAGCAAAGACATCAACTGGAATGGTCGCTTCATCTTTAAACAGCTTCCATGTTTTGGCTTGGTTTTCTTTGACTAGAAAGTCCGAGGCCTGCAACCCTGCGTGCGCAATAAAAGGAGCGCGTTTGGTGTCGCTAGAGCCAGCCTTTGCGTGCACGTAAACACCCGTAGTGATCATAGCGCCGCTTGGCTTTTCCCACACAAGTGCAATCCATGTGTTGCTCTCCGTGCGATCAAAGAGCATGCGGTCATCATTACCTGCCTTTACCCCGAGCGCATACGCCTCCAATGTACGCGACTCGCTCTTGCTGGCATCGCTCTGCGCGTTGTAAGACAGCTTGGTTTTGTCTGCGCCTGCAAGTACGGTCTGGATTGCATCAAGCAACGAACTTTTGCCCGAGCCGTTTGCTCCCTTCAAGAGCACAACGTCACCCTTGATCGCGAGGTCGATGTTGTCAAATAGGTACCAGTTGACCAGTACAATACGCCGAAGTTTAATCATGGGCCGCCTCCTTGCTGTCTATCACCGTAGTGGCTTCTACTGGATCATGTGTATGGGTTTCGCTTGCCGCAAACTTTGCAAGGTGCAACATGTAGGCATCATCAATCACATACTCAATCGAGGGCAGTACGCTAATGAAGTGCATCTTAGATTGCTCGCACACTTCTTTGGATAAGCGAATAAGCCCAATGTCCGCCAATTGCTCAAGCGCGTCATTCATTTCGCGCTTCGATGGCAACTCGGTTTTCGTCAATTGAGAATAGGTGTCGCATACAAGACCTGGGGGCGGCTCAGATATGCCGGCATCAGTGCAACCCTTGAGTGACTCTGAATGATGCAGCTGACGAAGAATAAGTGCGAGAATGCTTGTAAGCTTTGGCAGCGTTCGCGCCTTAAAGCGTTTAGGCATGATACCGACCAAACCAAAATGCTCATCCACAACAAGCTGGTACCCCATCAAGTGATAGAGCACGGTAAGTTCTTGCTGAAATTGCACCGCAAGGTTAAACAGCTGTCGTTTACCTGCATCGGCCCGGAGAAACCATTGACGACGAATCAGCTCAATATTTAGATTCTGCAAGTCATCAATGTCTTGGTTGTTTGCTTCTAGCGCGCTAGAAAATGCTTGCTCAATGGCTCTAAGCGGTGTCATACAGTGCCTCGTTCAGTTCAAAGCGTAATGTAGGGCAGGTCAAATAGTCGTTACGTGTCTCACCACCCGTCAGTTCGACGCGGAAATATTTCAATACGGGTGCAAGTGGGTGCGTGCTGCTCGCATGGTAGAGGTCGAGTAACTGAGAGAACGCGACATAGTCCTCAATGGTATCGATCGCTATGCCATTGGTATCACGTATGCCTTGCTTGTACCATTGCAGCAGCGTCTCCAATAATCGCGCTGGGTCATTCGCCCGCGTCTCTAAATACTTTGACATAAGCTTGTCCATCGCGATGGCGCGTGGATCGGCGGGTGCTCGCTCAACACGGGTGACGCTCGCCGGCGGCTTAGCGGTGCGCGGCTCGTAAAGCGCATTGACGGCGATATGGCGCGCAGGCGCCCAAGTCGTCGTGTCGGTTTGCGGCATATCAGCGATCAGCTCCAACGCGTCAACGACAGCATCTTCCGTTGCGCTGGTATTACGTGAGGCATAGTGGATAATTTCATTGATGCGACTGGTGATGGTTTGCGTCCAATCTTCAAATGCCTGTATGAGTGGCTTAATAAGTCGAATGTCGTGTTCGATACGTTTAATAAGCGCCTTAACCTCACACGCCTCTTTAAATGCAGCATCTGCCTGAATGTCGATAGTCCAGGTGAGATCCAATATTTGGCGAATCCGCCCATACGGGTAACCCTTCCCCGATGAGGCTTGTTTGAAGTTTGGGAAAAGATCTTGAATATAACGCTCAAAAAACAATTCAACCTGTTCGGGAGCCGACGCAATATCGTTCACTTGTTGCGCAAGCTCCTGTGACGCTGCCACAAGGTTACCTAATCGACGCACGTAGCTCTTTGCACGCACCGACGCCTCGTTTAAGGCATTGGCTCGGGTTTCGACAGGCCGTTCCGCGTCGTTAGCTCGGTCTAGCCAGACGATGACCGCTTCGCACTCGGCCTCAGAATCAACCTCACCTACTTCCATGGTCGCAAGTGTCGTGTACAGTGATCCAGCTGCTAGCGGCATAAACACAGTCTTGCGATAGCCCTTAGCATTCGCCTCTTTGAGCCAGCCGACCTCTTTTAATCTGTCATAGACCTTGGCTGCCTCTTCGGATAGGTCGTCGTCACTCATTCCTTCCTCGACCATCAAAAACTGCTTGATGGTCAGTTTGATGTCGGACGGCTCAGGCTGCGTGAATCCATCACTCATGTCCCCCTGCACGAGTTCAGCATGCAGATGATCGAGCACAGAGATATACAGATCCCGCTTCATCGAGCACAGTGGGCGCAAAAGGTCTGTAGGACAGTTGCGCAAAGAAAGCTTATCCATAAGTTAAATACAGCAAGTCGTCAAAGGTGACTATTATTAAGTTATCTTTGCAAAAGATCAAGCACTGCTGTTATTATGCAGCTGATAGTTGGCTTGCCCTGTTAGCGCACTTCGCTTGGGCACCCATTGACCAAAGACTGAGCACAAAATACATAGATACCATGGCTAAGCACGCATTTAACTTACAAGGTTGGATTGCCAAGACAGTGTTTTGGCAGCGCAGAATCAATGCAAAAGGCATCTCTGCAGACCTCGGTATCTCGCTTGCTCCGGCAACGCGTGAGCTTAAACGCTTTGTTACAGAATTTAACGACGGGCTTGAGGAACACGCCAAAGGCCATTGGTATGTATACCCTCGGCCAGACTTTGACCCGTCACCACTGTACGACCCATTAAACGACCTCTGCTCGCCAGCAATGGTTACCTTCGAGCGCTCATTTCAGTCGCCTGTAGGTGAGCCAACTATTATCGCGCGCCCATCAATCCCCGTCTTAAGTCGTATGATTCATGCGATTGTCAATGCACAGGACCTGTTGATCACGTACCAAAGCCTAGGCAAGGCGGCATCGCATCGAAGAGTAACCCCTAAAAGCGTCACAGGGTCACTGGGTCGCGTGTACTTGAGCGCATACTGCCATACAAGAAAGGATTGGCGCGCATTCAACCTTGATCGTATTTCGGCGATTGAAATAAAGCAGGCGACCAGCCAAAGCCTGCCACCCGAGCCAAAGGTAACGCTGTCGATTCAGGCGAACCCTCATCTTGGCGGTGAAGAGCAAAGTCTGCTTGAACACACACTCACTCAATCGCGCTATGTCATGGATACAACAAAGGCATTCATGTTTAATACGGGCAACGGCATCAACCCGACTATAGCTACACGCTCAATCGAATCCCAGTTTCCTAGTTTATACCCATACGTAGTTCACGACATGTGCGAGTCCGCTGACAATAGAAAGACTTAAATGCTCGAGATCAAACCCACGTTATGCGCAACACAGAAACCACCAGCCTCACTAGGCGGTAAAACAACATAAGAAAACAACGATTCCCGTATTTATGTAACAGTAGCATTGCAAGAACTGGAGCAAAGGAAACCGCTTTAAATGTAACATCATGTAGTGGATGTACTAAGCCAGCCTTCGACCGTAGCGGACCTTTATGATTAATATGCAGAGTCAGGCGCCCAAGTAGCCTTGATTTCCCATTTCAAGCCCACATTGATTGTATAGGAAGAATAATTCAAACGAAGGGGATACTCCGATGGAACCAATAACAACAGCTGCTTTATCAGGCATTGTTTATGATATGCTCAAGCATTCAGTTTTACTCACTGCGCGCAATATAAAATCACGACTAACGGACTGGTTGGTTGAGGATGGTATTGCAGAAAAACTGGAAATCGAACTAGCTAAACTCACCCTAAACGACGATATGAGTGAAAAGGCTATTAGAGCAACTATGGACTCATCGGATGCATTACTAGCATTAGTTAGCCAAATAAAGCCATCAGCTACCTCTACAATCAATCAGTCTCATAGCGGTATCGGCGACAATGTAGCAACTATAAAAAATGCTTAAATTATGACTGACACTAAGCATTATAAATCAGCTGCATCTCAGGTCCATAAGGGAACAGGCCATAACATTGTCGTTTATGAAAATCATAATGCAATAACACCTTCAACACTAAGTAGTAGTCTCAGCGATATACTCCTGGATGTACTACACCGCAAGCACAGAGCAGTAAAAGAAAAAGTTGAGATCCTTGAAAAGTCAGGAAAACTTGATCCACAATCAACATACTTTCTTACAGCAATTAAACTGCTTGTAGATTTTGTTGAAGGGAAAATAGCTGATGATGCCCTAAGACAGCTAGATGCTATTGTGCAATCCGACCCTACTTCTGACCTGCTGGACATTACTCAAGCAGCTAAAATAACCCTTTTTTGTAAACAGGGTGATCTGCTTAGTGCAAAAGCATTATTTGAATCAATTAAGTCCCCAGGGCTATATTCGCGTAGTGCCTTTTATGAATATTTACAAAACCCTAATGAGTTAAGTGCTATTTATGAAAGCTCTACTCATAACCTTGGTGAAGCAGAACTTTGTGCAATTATTAGAAGGAGCTTAACAACGAACAAATTCGCTTTGGCAGCAGGCATATCAGATCTTTTGGTGAAACGATACCCATCGGTTAACAGTCGTTTCCTGGAGGCTATTTCAAATATTAATGACTTGCTTCAAGGGCGAAATATCCACTTTTGGAATATTTCAGCGACTCAGAAAAAAGAACTATTTGAGTGGGCTGATAAGCTTTCTCTATTGCTCGATGAAAGTGAAGGCCTCGATGCTCGCGTAGTAGAGCTTTCCGGTCATGTATGTCATTTTTGTCATGGTGAACATCAGGGCTTGCTGGAGTCTTGCTGGAGGTATATATCTGCACTTGATAGACATGCGCCGCTCGCTGCTATGTCTATTCGTAGTGTTTTTGAAGCTAACCCAAACCATGGTGATGGCTTAATCGGCGAGATGACTAAAGCGCAAAATGATAAGGCTTACCGAAAGGAAATAATAAATAATTTAAGGAACTCTAAAGATCTATCAGCAGAAGACGTTGTTATTCTGAGTCGATACGGCGATTCCGAGTCTATACAGGATTGGATAGAGAAAGGCGGACATATCGTCTCAGATGATGATTTTGAGAATGACTACTCAATGCTTGAATTGGTTTGTTTTTCTTATAATAAATCACCGGAAGTTGACAAACAGATAGAAGCCCTAGGGAAAGCCTTTCTCGAAAAACACGAGGAAAAGTTTAGTGAAATTAATCCGCTTCGGCTCGTCGACCTTGCGAGCAAGCTGATTGATGCAAACCAAGCGTTTTTGGCTGCTCAGCTTTTAAGACCACACATCCCCGAAGCAGATATCTGGCCTTCTGAACTTGTTCGGTGCTATTTGAACTCACTATTGGCTAGCGGTCAATATAAGACCCTCGACGAAGTGATTAAGCGAATCCCTCTTCACGAAAGAGATAGCTTTGTGTGGCACGTTGTAGCCACAAAGCTTGCATACCAAGGCGAAATACCAAATGCTATCAATACCTTAAAGAAGTCGCTTAAAATTTTTCCCTACTCTATCACTATACATAATTACCTTTTATATCTTTATGTTCGTCATGAATATCCCGAAAGGGAATTAAGCGACTTTCTTTCAGGCATCCCAGAAAAAATTCTCGAAAAAGAGTCTCCTCAGGCATTAAATATACTTTTTGCTATAGCCAAGTATCATGACTTTTCTGCGGCCGAACGAATAATATTGAACTGGTATGTTGCAAATCCAATTACATCAGCAGTTTCGATTACCGACTTTTATGGAAGACTATTAGTTGATAAAACTATGCACCCTACGCTTTCTCTTTCTTCGGGTAGCTGTCTTGGTGCATATCAATATACCAGAAATAACCACCATGTAACTCAGCTAGTTATTGCCGCTCATCTAGACACTGAGCATAATTCATTACTCAAAGAGGATACTCCATTAGCTAAAATTTTGATTGCTGGTGAAGATCAAATGCTTGGTACGAATAGTATAGAGAATATCAAACAGTTATCACCATTAGCGGCTGCCTTCTCACTTGCAGCTGAAATAAGGCAGGCAAATAATCATGGGTTCGACCCTTTTATGCAGCTTGGTGGGCACAATACGACGGTAGAAGAGAGTGTTAATCAGCTAATCAAAGTACTTCAATCTCAGGACAATCGAGAAGATCAAATTTCCGACCCTAATATACCGCTATATATGAAGGGGCACAAAATCGGCAATGGGTGTCCAGTTCAGAAAGCTTATGACCACTTGACATCAAAAATTTCTCACAAAGAACCATTACCTAATTTTGGCACGGATAAGCCGGAGAGCGTAATTCTCGATATTTATGGAGTGCTACTCATTAGCTGTAATGGACTTTCATCGCCAATATCAGAGAGCGGTATCACCCTACATATAACTTATGAAACCAAAAAGCTAATTTATAAATGGCTAGAGCAAGTTGATGATGAGCATGGCCGCTTCAATGTAGGCTCCGATGGCAAGATTTGGATGGAGTCATCAGAGGACATCCAACGAAAAACCAAAGCGATAAGAGATGGCATCAATGTCATCATGGACAATGCCAAAGTTCTTTCTCCAAACTTGGCTGATATGCCGCCTCAGCTGTCGTCAATTCATGACTCTGTTGATATATCAGTATTTTCAAGTATGACGCTGTCTCACGCAAACGACATACCCTGGTTATGTATTGATCCGATATTTGCGAGCTTATGGCATACAACTAATAATAAGGTTATCAAGGCCAACAACTTTCTTCTGGCAATAGCGAAAAATGCGGATTTTGAAGATAAAAGAGAAGGTATATATCTTCATGTTGCTGCCGGAATGCCAAGATGGGTCGGTTTTGATGAACTTGTGGAGCTAAGTAAATCTGATAATGAGTACGCGCCATACTTTTTGGCAAAACTACTTGAGATGTATCCATCTTCATATGGAAATAGTCTTGATACAACGAGATTTTTGAGTGTTCTATTATCCAATTCTCTTTTAAAAATATTACATCCCAGTCACCCTATTTGGCATGGGTTGCATGAAATCAACCCTTTAAATAATGGCTACCTAGAAAAACTCTTTTACACCGTTTGCCGTGTAGTGCTCGCGTCAAAGAGCGAGCGGAATGCTGAGTATAAGTTTGCTTTTCTTATAAATCAGATAATCGATATTTTCGGTATACATGAAGAGGGTAGACGGTTGGTTTCAATACTCGCTACCAGATTCGCTCGCGGTCACTTTCTGGATTTTAATGCCATTAACACTTACATAAAGTCTTTTTCCGTTATCGCTGAAGACAGCTCAGATTAGCGTATCTACTAAGGCTACCCCGGGTGACAAGCATTGGATTACTCGTGAGAGGTCTCCATTTATATGACCTAAATCAAGCCAACTTAGCCAATTACATTGAGGAAACTTCATACAAGCGCCAAACAGTAGAACAGACGTAAAAGGGCCAAGCTTGGACTCATAAATTAGCTACAGGTAAAAATATGTCCCGTATAAGGCGGCTAAGTATATATGAGCCGGAAAGGTACCTGGTCGAAGAATTTATAATAATCAAAAACGAAAGACCCCAGCTGCTTTTCAGCAACTGGGGTTAAGATGGCATCCCGTAGGTGAGTCGCATAAGGCCAAATTTAGTAAGATTTATGTTCAATTAGTGACCAGACACTCTACAAATCAATCACTTACAGTAAAAGTGACTAAAAATAAAACTTCTCAAAAACTGCGATATCGAGTCGAAATGACCTATAAAACAAGTCTCTAACGGGTGATTTTGCCGCCAAAATGTTCGCCATTTCAACTGGCGTTAAGTCGAAATGGCTAACGAAACGCAGGCCTTATTACAAAGCTATAAATATAAATTGACTACAAATCTATATTAGTCGCGACTAACTTATAGCGCATGCTTCTGCCACCACCCTTGAGGGGCACAAGCACCTTATGTTGCACAAGATCGGCAAGATGTCTCGTGGCCGTAGCCTTACTGACCTTACACGCACTAGCATAGTGTCGAGCTGACAACCCTTCAGAAAAATCTCCATCGAGTAGTCGATTAATCATTTTCAACTGCTTTTCATTGAGTCTTGAAGATTCGATCTCATCTAAAAATCTACGTTTCTGCAGCGTGATTTCAACTTGATCAAATGATTGTTCAACCGCTTGATTTAAAGTATCTACAAACCACTGTAACCAACCTGTTATCTCAACCCCTGAACGCTGAGTCGACTCAAGCATACGGTAGTACTCGCTTCGATTTTCAAGAATTGATGATGACATCGACGCTAAGAACAGCAGCTCTTCGTTGACATTCCGTAAAGCTAAATCTGAAATCGCCCTACAAACTCGCCCATTACCATCATCGAATGGGTGTATCGTTACGAACCACAGATGTGCAATACCTGCCCTTAGAACAGGCTCTACAGCACCATCTTTTTTACTTCCATTAAACCAATCTACGAACGCCAATAGCTCAGACGGTAATTCATCAGAATCAGGCGCCTCAAAATGCACCTTGCGGCTTCTCCCGCTGCCAGAAACAACCTGCATTATTTCGCCTGATCGTAGTTCGCCAATTGTGAGATCCGGGTACAGTAGAGGATGGTCACTGAATAACAACGACTGCCATTTACATAGAAGTTCAACCGATATGAAGCCATCGCTCTCGATTACCTGAGCAACTAATTCAGCTAATCCTTGCTCTCTAGCTTGGCTCTTATTGGGCTGCTGATCTGCGAGATTAAGCCTGTGAGCTAGAGATGAACGTAGTGAGTTTGCAGAGACGACTTCACCTTCGATAGCCGAACTTGCAAGCATGCTAGATAGCAGCATATCTATTTTAACGGCGCGATTAGTGTGTGTTGATTGGTTTGCCTGAAGCAATCGCCCTAGGTTTGTATATAAAGCGCGAAGCGCTGGAGACAACGCGGCCAGATCATATTCAAAGTTTGGCCAACGCTCATGCTGCCATATCCATCTCGGATCTTTCATAATCGGCTCACTAATCAACTCATTTAATGAGCCGAATATAGCACCTATTCGGCTCAAAAGGCAAAAAAGCGTTGCTAATGAAAGCGGGATTTTCATGGGCATAGAACGAAAAAAGCCTGCTCTTTCGAGCAGGCTTTCTGTGTAATGGCATCCCGTAGGCGAGTCGCATAAGGCCATATTTAGTGAGTTTTCTGTAAACTCAGCGATCCGACCTTATATAAATCAATCACTTACAGTAAAACTGACTAAAAATAAAACTTTTCAAAAAATGTGAAATCGCGTCGATTTGATCGACAAAACTCATCTACTAAGGCAGATATTACTCTTAAACTAACCGTCATTTCAGCTGGGGTTAAGTCGAAAAGGCAAACGAAACGGCAGCCCTACTTTTCAAAGCCATTAATACATCGGGTGATTACCGTTTCTCGCACAGCTTACCTAACTTGTTGCACCACTGCCTTATAGACTCTCATATAACTGAGATTCTGCGCTCGGCCGATAAGTCTTCGATATTTCGAAGACTAGGGCTGAGCTTAAAGTACGACCAAACGGCGAACTGGATAGCTGAAAGTGAAAAGCGATGACGTTTATAAGTATTCATGCGATTATTGTCGCTAACCTTGAATTGACTTACCAGTACCGAGGGCGTTGTAAAAGAAAAGCTGACAGAACTCCCGTAAACACAAGGATTATAGGATGGTGAGAATACTATTAGGTCTGTTGTTTTGGCTGCCCAGTACGGTGCTTGCCACAGCTAACGGCGAAATTGTAAGTCGTAAAGATATAAATGACCGCGACGCTTATTTTACGTACTTGTCAGAAATCGATTCTAAATATATCGGTCAGCCAAAAGATACTATTTGGGCTGCAGCCGAGCTCAGAGACTTTAGTACTGCCGTTAAGGTCTCTGCAATCAGTTACCTTGTTGATGGGTTAAAGGTGCGAGGCTTTGTTTTTGAACCCAGGGCGAACGATAAGCACCCCGTTATTATTTATAACCGCGGGGGTAACCGTGATTTTGGATCACTTACCGACAGTCGTTCATCTATTGGCTTCAATGAGCTGTCGATGATAGCGAGCTGGGGTTACGTGGTAGTGGCGTCGCAGTATCGAGGCGGCGGGGGCAGTGAAGGCGTTGACCAATTTGGTGGCGACGATGTAAATGATGTGTTGGCATTACCCCATGTGCTATCGCAAATACCCTCGGCGGATACAGCTAGGGTTGGGCTTCTAGGTTGGTCGCGGGGTTCGATGATGAGCCTTATAGCGTTAAAACGTGGGCTTAAAGTAAAGGCCGTTGCGGTAGGCGGTGTTGTCTCTGATCTTAACTTATCATTACAGCAACGGCCAATTTTCAACGAGATGTTTGCCGAAATGGACCCAGCCTTTGAGCAAGATAAGCGAGCATGGATTGAAGCTAGATCAGCGATTAAGTGGGTTGATCAATTACCGCGTGAAATTCCATACTTTTTATTGAGCGGTGGATCTGATTGGCGCTCAAGATCAGATCAAGCTATCGCAATGGCGCAAGCGTTAGATAACGCGGCAATACCACTACGCTTTAACATGTACGAAGGTGGTAATCACAGCCTGTCGACTCATACAGACGAGGTGTTTATGAACCTAAAGACATGGTTTGATCGCTTTGTTAGGGACGAAGTAGTAGCACCAGTGATTGATAAGTCGCCAAAAGATTGACGCCCCTCCGAAGATTGAATCCATAACAAAATGAATTAACTGTTTTCTCCAACAAAGAAGTATGGATTTTATGCCCCACAAACGAAAGAAAGCCTGCTCAATGAGCAGGCTTTCTGTGTAATGGCATCCCGTAGGCGAGTCGCATAAGGCCAAATTTAGTAATTTTTCTGCAGAATCAGTGATGAGCACTTATATAAATCAATCACTTACAGAAAAACCGACTAAAAATAAAACTTTTCAAAAACTGTGAAATCGCGTCGATTTGATCGACAAAAGTGATCTCTTACGTCAAATATTACGCTCAAATTGAGAGTCATTTCAACTGGGGTTAAGTCGAAATGGCGAACGAAACGACAGCCTTACTTTTCAAGGCCATTAATATATGGGGTGATTACCCTTAATACTAATGGCTGTCAGTACTTTTTCAACAGGTAGCGAGTTGTCTTACGCTCCCCTACCTTTTCTAATGCGCCCATATCTACTAACCCCTGTAAGTCGCGAGTCGCTGTCGCTCTAGAGGTTTTCACAAGGTTTATATATTTGGTAGCACTCATACCACCAGCAAAACCATCCACTCCGGCAAGAAAAATTCTAGCCATAGCTTTTGCTTGCCTATCATTGAGTTGATCTTTAAATAATTGGTAGAACTTACTCTTGTTTATGATGAAATCTATTTTGTTTTGGGTGTACCGTTGTGCACGCAAAACAACATCACAGAAATAATCTAGCCATGCCTCAACTAGCAACGATCTACTGCTCTTCTGAAGCTGCTCATAATACTCTTTTCTATCTTGCTCAATTATGGTGGCAATAGAAATCAAACTAGCCTTTCCAACCGTCTGTGATAGCGCTTTTTCTGATATCGCACGACCTATTCGGCCATTACCATCTTCAAATGGGTGAATTGATTCAAAATATAAGTGAGCTAATGCAGCTCTGACTATTCCAGGCAAAGATTGACGAGAGTGATTGAACCAATCCAGAAACTGACTCATCTCTGTTTCGACAATATCTGAAGGCGGCGCCTCAAAATGAACCTTTGGATTATCCAGACGCCCAGAAACTATTTGCATGGGCTCTAGGTGCTTGCGATACGCACCGACTTCAACTAAATCTATTCGCCCATTAGTTAACTTACGATGCCAATCGAATAGACAAGCATGATCTAGCGGCTGGTCATAACTTTGATATACGTCGACGAGCATCTCGGATATACCTTGCTCTGCCGCCGATACACGCCTGTTATCTGTCTTTAAGCCAAATTGACGCCGTACTGAAGACTGCAAGGAGTCGCGATTTAGAAGCTCGCCTTCTATTTCAGAAGTCTTTAAGGCTTCATCACTCATGAGCTCAACACGAAGATTCTCTTGATCAGTATCAGATACATGCCGCATGCTACCGGCTAATTCACCGGCATTCTTAAGGAACTGACGCTCTGCCACTGTGTATCGCGACACATCAAATACAAAATTCGGCCAGTCTGTGTATTGCCAGTTGTAGCGCATGAGTTATATCCATCACGTTTATAACTCACATATAACCACATCTATGAGCTATAAATCCACTATTTATAACTCATTCCGAATTACCAAAGGCGGTCTACGATAGAATTTAAGAGGTTTTAAAACGAAAAAAGCCTGCTCTTTCGAGCAGGCTTTCTGTGTAATGGCATCCCGTAGGCGAGTCGTGAAAGGCCATATTTAGTGAGTTTTCTGTAACATCAGCGCCCGACCTTTATATAAATCAATCACTTACAGTAAAACTGACTAAAAATAAAACTTTTCAAAAACTGTAAAACCGCGTCGATTTGATCGACAAAACCGATCTCTTAGGTCAGATATTACTCTCAAATTGATCGTCACTTCAACTGGGGTTAAGTCGAAATGGCGAACGAAACGACTGCCTTACTTTTCGAGACCACTAAAAATGAGTGGGGGATTACCGCCAACCATCGCTCGCTAAGCTACACTCCTCATAACAACAAAGGATTGAACCATGAGTAAGCCCATCATCGCCGACATAACCCCTTCGAAAGTAAGCCTAACTGAAGGCGAAGATTATTATTTCTGCAGCTGTGGGCGCTCAAAGAGTCAGCCATTTTGTGACGGTTCTCACGCAGGTACCGAGTTCAAGCCGAAAGCGTTCACCGCCGACAGCACGGGTGATGCTTATCTATGCCGTTGTAAACACACTACCAACGCACCATTTTGCGATGGTAGCCATAAGCAGTTCTCCTCTGACGATGTAGGTAAAGAAGGCCCAGGGCTTGCAACCGATATCATTGCCAGCAGCGTACAGAACACTGCTGAAGAACCGACCCTTGAGTTTATTCATCAGTTGGCACGCGAAGGCTTAAGCAAGATGGGGCACCATGGCCCGATGACAGCCATGGGCGTGCCGCGCAATCAACTTCCTCATTGGGATGATCTGCAGTTAATGGTCGCGCAAATGGCAACTCAACCCCTACAGGAAAACACTCTGGTCAATACCGAGCTTGTTATCGGCCCAAAGGCAAAGAAACCGCTACTTCTGAGTATGCCATTGTTTGTTTCCGACATGAGTTTTGGTGCACTATCTGAGGAAGCCAAAATCGCGCTAGCTAAGGGAGCTGAGTTGGCGGGCACCGGTATCTGTTCGGGCGAAGGAGGCATGCTACCAGAAGAGCAAACAGCTAATAGCCGGTACTTTTACGAACTGGCGAGTGCGCAGTTCGGATACAACGAAGACAAACTGAAAGGCGTACAAGCGTTTCACTTTAAAGGTGGGCAAGGTGCTAAAACTGGTACGGGAGGCCACCTGCCCGGCAGCAAGAATATTGGAAAAATTTCGGAGGTGCGAGGCATTGAAGCAGGGAAACCTGCGGTGTCACCACCGACTTTTAAAGATATGCACACACCAGACGAATTTCGCGCATTTGCAGACCATGTCAGAGCAGTAACCGGTGGTATTCCGATCGGTTTCAAACTGAGTGCGAATCACATTGAAGAAGATATTCAGTTTGCGCTCGACGCCAGCGCCGACTATATCATTCTAGACGGACGCGGCGGTGGCACTGGAGCAGCCCCTGAAATATTCCGTGACCACATCAGCGTACCGACTATTCCTGCACTAGCTCGCGCACGCCGTTATCTTGATCAACAGGGCGCTAGCGGTCGTGTTACATTAATTATAACGGGGGGGTTACGCGTACCGATTGACTTCGTTAAAGCCCTCGCGCTCGGGGCTGACGGTATTGCTATTTCTAACAGTGCTATGCAGGCCATTGGCTGTGTCGCGGCGCGCATATGCAACACTAATAACTGCCCAGCAGGCATCGCAACCCAAAAACAGGATTTACGTCAACGATTGGATATAGATAAATCTGCTCAACAGTTACAAAATTTCTTCGAAGCTTCTGTCGAGCTTATGCAAGTTATGGCTCGGGCGTGCGGCCATGATTCATTAAGCAAATTTGAGAAGCGCGATCTCGCGAGCTGGTACAAAGACATGTGCCGTCTTACGGGAGTTCGTTACAGTGGCTTCGAGTAATCAAATACTGAGATAAACTTGCCATATATCACTAGCCGGTACTGGCAAGTTAACTTATTTGAAGATAGAAAGTGGGAAAGTGAATGCTAATTTCACGCGTAAAATGACAAAAAGTGGCATTTAAGGCGTGGTAATACACCTAAAATTATCGTGGAGTGGCACTACAATCCATCGTAAAAAGTTAAGTTGCCAGTACCACCCGCATTTATAGGGTTGAACTGTGATGGCGATAATATCGGAGTGTTTACGGCACCGCCGTATTACATTGACGAACGCACTTGTTGCAAAGACAAACAGTACGGCAATTATGAGATTGCGTACCGACACCGCACTAGGCCCCTTTGCCGTACTTCGCTTCAATAAATCCTGCGACAGTTGCTTGCATATCTTCGGCATCGTTAGACCATGGCCTACCATGGCCAGTAAATAAGATTGACCCCTCTACCATCGACATAAGACAAAGAGCCTCTGCACGAGGAGATTCGGCACCCGCTGCCACAAGCCGCTCTTCGAGAATTTGCAGATATTTTGCGTAGATTTCATTAAACAAGTCGGCGACCAGTGGCTCTACCTGACCCATAGCCCAAAGCTGTGGTAAAAATCGGTCAACCTCAATCCCATCTGGTGACGCGCCAAGAAATTCTATAAGCCCAAGAATATCTAACTCGTCATCTTGCTCATGAGCCATTGACTCAAACAACGTTTCATATAAACCAGCTAGGTAGCCCACCAATGCACGCAACATATCGTCTTTAGTACGAAAGTGGTACTGCAACGCCCCAAGCTTAAGACCACTTCCCCGTGCCAGGGCGCGCATCGTCAACTCGCCATACCCCTTTTCAATAAGAATATCGATGGCGCATTTTAGAATTTGTAGCTTTCGGTCGCTCACTATATCTCTCTTAGTACTGTCGTCATGCATTACTGTAACCTTGGCGATTATAGCGAATGCAGACGACCTACACTAGCAAGCTATGTAGCTAGGGTTTACTTGACTTCGAACCAGTAGACTATGCTTCAGCTTCGTCATTATTGATGATAATAAATTCGCGATACTTTTCGGGCATTTCCCAATAGCCAGTAAAGCCTGCAGGAACCATTAGCGAGTCACCCTGCTTAAATTCCTGACTGTCACCACCATCTGGTGTCAAAATCAAACGCCCTTCTAAAATTTGTACATACTCATCAAAAGGCATGTCGTCGATTCGAACTTTAGCCGGGTCTGATTCGTATATAGACACTAAGAGCTTGCCCATGTGAAACACGTGCGTCTTAAACTGGATCGCATCGTCAGCGGTAATTCCGTCTCCATCGAATTCTTGATGGTCGCCTAACGTCAGCCCTATACCTTCAAAAAAACTTTGCTCTAAAGCAAACGGTTTAATCACTGTATTTTCTTCACTACTCATTTTGCACCTTATTTTTTATATAGTCAGTTCTGCATGTCACTCGACATGCCGCAATTGTTGCACGCTGCCTTTGTGTTTTCAAGCACTAGCAGTTTGCTATTGGTCATCTACGACCTGTTGACATGTCACCTGACACGCCATAACATGTCACCCGACATGCACTATTGATAAAAACCTCCAGATAACAAATAACGATAGGGGAAACGCATGAAAGAAAGCTCTATTGCACAAATTATTAGCAATGCAGCCAACACGTTTGGCGAGAAAACAGCGCTAATAATTGATGACCTACAACTTAGCTACTCGCAATTAGACGCACTGTCTAACCAAGTTGCCAACGCCCTTGCTACGCAAGGTATATCTAGCGGCGACCGAGTAACGCTATACGGTGCCAACGCATGGGAATGGATTGTCAGCTACTACGGCATCCTCAAAATAGGCGCTGTGGTTAACCCCATTAATGTGATGCTAACCCCAACAGAAGTCGAATACGTTGTTGCAGATTGCGGCGCTAAAGCGATTATCGCTTCGAAAGAGAAAGGTCTCCCTCTATTAGGACTAGAGAATCGAAGCGGCATTGAAGCAGTGATTTTATACGGTGACGACATTCCGCCTAGCGCCACGGCTTTCGCAGATTTTATCGAAACTGCGGCTAGTACTTCCGAGGTTATCGAAACTGACGTAGATGCACTTTCAACAATTTGCTACACCTCAGGCACCACTGGCAAACCTAAAGGTGCAATGCTGTCGCACAAGGCAGTTCTAACTAACATCATGATGACTGCGTTAATGCATGGTCGTTGTGCAGACGATACTGTAGTAACCGCGCTGCCCTGCCCTCATGTTTATGGCAACGTTGTGATGAATGCATGTTTCAACAATGGCGGCACGTTAGTACTGCACGCAACATTTCAAGCAGAAGCCATATTGAATTCTATCGAACAGCATCGAGCGACGGTGTTTGATGGTGTGCCAACCATGTATATGTATCTACTAGAGAGCCCTCTTATCAAAGAGGGTAACTACTCTTCTCTTAGGCTTTGCACAGTCGGCGGCCAAAGCATGCCTCCATCTAAAATGGTCGAGGTTGAAGATCGTCTTGGGTGCCCACTGATGGAGCTTTGGGGCATGACAGAACTTGCCGGTCTAGGAACAGCATTCGCCCATAACGGTGATTATCGTCATGGCTCTATCGGTATCACGCTGCCTTACGTGCAGGCCAAGATCATGAGCACTGACAAAAACGACACCGAAGTTGCCTTTGGCGAGTCGGGCGAGTTAGTGGTTAAAGGGCCTGTAGTTATGCAAGGCTATTTTGGCAATGAGGCGGCAACACGCGAAGTACTTAGTGACGACGGCTGGCTGCGTACCGGCGATGTCGCAACGATGGATGAAGATGGCTTTATAACCATCGTAGACCGCATCAAAGACATGATCTTAACCGCAGGATATAATATCTATCCGGCCGAGCTAGAACAAGTAATCGCTTCACATCCAGATGTTGCCATGGTGGCCGTTGGCCCTATACCTGACGCGGTGAAAGGTGAACTTGCAAAGGCTTACATTGTTCTCAAACAAGGCTCTGCCCCCAATCATAAGCAAGTTCTAGATTTTTGTCGCGAGCGGCTCGCCGCATACAAAGTACCGCGCGATATTCAGTTTATTGATGACCTCCCCAAAACCTCGACAGGAAAAATCATGCGCCGTGAGTTAATTCGCTTTCATCGCGAAATCGACGCCCAAACAACCATTTAAATATTACTACTAGCAAGCACAGGTATAGAAAAATGATTGATACTAATAGCAACTACCTAATGACCATCAATGGTCAAGCCACAGCATCAACAAGCACCAAGCCGGTTTACAACCCGGCGACTAAGCAAGTTATCGCAGAGGTGCCTGACTGTACTAACGAACAATTTGAAGCAGCGGTAGCCTCTTCACGAAACGCGTTTAGCTCGTGGAGCGCAACTCCTATCGAAGAGCGACAAGCCATTGTTGCTAGATTAGGCGACATGCTAGAAGAGCAAGCAGGCGAATTTATGGCGCTGCTTACTCGTGAACAGGGTAAACCAGCTGCGGGCGCAGAATGGGAAGTATATGGCTCTGCTGCTTGGCTTAAAGCGATCGCTACCCAAAGCCTTCCCGAAGAAGTTATTGAAGATAACGACGAGCGCAAAGTTATTACACGTTACACGCCACTAGGTGTTGTTGGGGCGATTGTTCCGTGGAACTTCCCTCTTCTACTGGCTGTGTGGAAAATCGCGCCAGCACTAGTGGCAGGCTGTACTGTGGTTCTAAAGCCTTCGCCCTATACACCATTATGCGATCTTAAGTTTGTAGAACTCGCCCAACAGATTTTGCCCCCGGGTGTATTGAACTGCATCTCTGGCGGAGACGACTTGGGCCGCTGGATGACCGCTCACCCTGATATCAACAAAATTGCTTTTACAGGCTCAACTGAAACGGGTCGCCACGTTATGAGTTCGGCCGGCGAACATGTGAAACGTGTAACCCTTGAACTAGGCGGCAACGACCCTGCGATCGTATTACCTGATGTAGATGCTAAAGCAGTGGCGCCCAAGCTTTTCTGGGCAGCCTTTCAGAACAATGCTCAATTCTGTAACGCAACGAAACGCCTATACATACATGAATCAGTGTACGACGAAGTTCGCGATGCACTAGTCGAATTTATCAACACTGAAGTCAAGGTCGGCAACGGTGCCAAAGAAGATACCGACCTAGGCCCTATTCAGAACTCTATGCAATACGAAAAGGTGCAAATGTACTTTGCAGATTGTAAAAACAATGGTCACAAATTTGCTGTGGGTGGCGAGATTGATACAAGCGCCGAAGGCTGGTTTGTGCCAGTCACTTTAGTAGACAACCCCGCCGAAGATTCTCGTATCGTTCGTGAAGAACCTTTCGGCCCTATCTTGCCGCTACTGAAATGGTCAGACGAAGCCGACGTAATCGCTCGCGCTAACGATACCATCTATGGTTTGGGTGCCTCAGTATGGGGCGAAGATCTAGACGCTGTACAACGCATCGGCTCACAGATTGAAGCAGGAACCGTATGGTTGAATGAAGTACATCAATACTCGCCATTTCAAGCCTTTGGTGGCCACAAGCAATCGGGTCTTGGTTGCGAGAATTCGTTGCATGGCTTAATGGAATACACCAACTGGCAAACTATTACTTTGAATAAGAAAGGAGCCAACCAGTCGTGAAGAAGGTAGTTACACGAAGGGACTTCCTAAACGGCGCCGCCATTGGCGTCGCCGCTTTAGGTACTATGAGCAGTACCAATGTGCTAGGCAGAGCTTTGGCCTCAAGCAATGAAAAAACTATAGGGCCAGTACCACTACCAAAGGAGTACTACCCGCCAAAGCTCACCGGAATTCGTGGTAGCCACAAAGGCTCATTCGAAACGGTTCATGACCTTGCATGGCGAGGCAATAAGCCAAGCAGTTACACTGATTTAGAAGAAGAATACGATCTAATCATTGTAGGCGCAGGTGTCAGTGGACTAGCTGCTGCTTATCTATACCGCAAAGAGTATGGTGACAGCGCAAAGATACTCATATTAGATAACCACGATGATTTTGGTGGTCATGCTAAACGCAATGAGTTTGAGTCTAACGGCCAAACCCTACTCGCCCCAGGCGGTAGCTTCAATCTAGAAACCATTAGCTTTAGCGATACCGCCAATGATCTTATGGAAGAACTTGGTATCGATTACGATGCCTTAGACGAAGCGCGAGACCCCGGTTTTTTCATTGCCGAACTCAATTCTGAACAGGGTTACTTTCTCAATAAAAAAGATTACGGATCAAACAAACTCATTCAAGGAAACTGGGTAGAAGCGCTTGATGGAGCAGACACTACTGATGAGCTAATTCGTGAGCTTGGCTTACCTAGCGACCAAGAAGCAAAATTACTCAGCTTAATCAAAGGCGACGAAGATCTACTAGACGATCTGTCACTGTCAGAAACCATCGACTATGTTAGCGGTACGTCGTACGAGCAGTTTCTAAAAGAGAAGGCCGGATTAACGCTAAGCACTATCAAAACCTTTGAGGGCCTTTGCAAAATATTTATGGGCGTTGGGCTAGAATCAACGCCAGTTCAAACAGCCTTTTTGATGGGCGCCCCTGGCGCCAATAGTGTTGGCTTTACAGGAAAAGTTGTAAATAAGCTATTAGACACAGCCGTGAAGCACGTGAGCATGCCGGCGTTCCCTGACGGTAACTCATCGGTGGCACGGCTACTGGTTCGCAAGCTAGTTCCTGAAGTCGCACCCGGCAGTTCGATGGAAGACATCATTACTGCCCAGTTCGACTATAGTCAGCTAGATCAACCGAACTCGCCCGTTCGTATACGTCTGAATAGTACTGTGGTGAATGCTAAGAACATTGAGAATGCAACTGAAGTATCGTACGTAGAACATGGCAAAGCATATAAGCTAAAAAGCAAGCACTGCATACTTGCGTGCTATAACGGCTTGATTCCGCACCTTTGCCCTGAAATGCCCGAAAAGCAGAAAGAGAATCTAAAGTACGGTGTTAAGATTCCGTTAGTGACAACCAATGTTTTGCTACGGGATAACAAGGCAATTAACGCAGCAGGCCCGTTGCAGTACAACTGTCCTGGAAGCTATTTTTCGATCGTTACCAAGTCGCCACCAGTTAGCTTAGGTGCCTATAAAGACATCAGCACTGAGCAGAAACAGGGCCAAGATAATCCTATCGTCGTATGGATGTGCCACGTACCCTCACCAAGAAATAATGGCGAGCAAAGTGCACGAGATCTATATCGTCTGGGCCGCTACAGTCTTTACAGCACACCGTTTTCTACCTATGAGCAAGAAGTTAAAGATCAGCTAACGGCAATGTTTGGTGATCAAGGGTTCGATGCTGAACGCGACATTGAGGCGATTACCGTAAACCGCTGGTCACACGGCTACAGCTACGAATACAACAGCCTCTTTGACCCTGAATGGGAAGAAGGCCAGGCTCCTCACGAACTAGGTAGAGCTCAATTTGGGCGAATCAGTATCGCCAACACCGACTCAGAAGGCCTTGCCTATATCAATACTGCTATCGATGCCGCTGCAAGAGCAGTTGACGAGATAACTCGCAGCTAACAAATAATTTTAATGGTTGAACATAAGTTTTTAGGAGTAAATAAATGACCAAAAAATCACTCGATGCTGAAATCTACACTATGGGTTTTCGAGCAATCATTGTGTCTTTCGCGATGCTAGTTGCGTCTTTTTTCTTCCCTCTTTACGCGCCAGATGGATATGCTGCCGAGCATGCTGATAGAGTCAATTGGCTAGTCGAAAACGACGGCGGATACATCATCGCCTGGATCATTCAAAACGTATGGATGGCCGCATGGACACTCGCCCTATTTGCATTAGCCTGGAAAGTCGCCGACACCCGCCCTGTGCGAGCCATTATTGCGGCAATGCTAGTTCTTGTGTCATTCGTAGCGTATATTCTGCCGAAGTATATGGCTATCTGGACGGTTCCTGTGTTGGCCGACAGCGTAGCCTCGGGCTCACCAGGCGCAGACATGGCAAACACGCTACTGTTGCTACTAAATGAATCAAATCCTTTCTCGTTGTTTGGCTCATTAGATTATCTCGGCTTTTGGATGTACGGTTTGTTCGCACTGGTAGTTGCCGGCCCACTCTTCAAGCAGGCTGTAGATTCAATTAGCTTAAAGATACTTGCGGTATCGCTAGGGCTAGTTGGTATATTCCAGCACCTATTTATGGCTGGCGTCATGACCGAATCTATTACGCTTGCTGAGATGGAAGGCTACCTAAACCTATTCTTCTTATTGATGATCTTTGTGTTCATCATGATGGCGTACAAATTTAAGAAGTTTAACGCAGTGGCTAATTAACACCTGTTTTTAACTAAAAAGAGCGCTCTTTTAGCGCTCTTTATCTACTCATTCTCACCCAGATACATCTCATGAAAAAACTACTAGCAAGCATGGCACTAGTCTACCTACCATTTACATCGGAATATCTCATGGCTGCCCCTGATTCACAGACTCACCGCACTCTTAGTAAGAAAGAACAGGCGATCTATGATGAGCATCTAAAGTACGAATATGGTAATCGTGGGCGAGCATACATTGGCATGGCCAAGATGGCTCAATATAGCAAGGGCTCAGATCGCGAAGCCTTCTACAAAGCCTACTACGATTTAGAAGTTTTAAATCAGCAGATACTCGATGAAATGAAAGTCGAGCTTGATGTTGACTATAAAGCCAATATCTTTACTCGCGGCGGCCTCACCGTGCTTGCTTACACTAGCTGGCGCTTTATTAGCCCAGAACAGTTAATCGACATTATCGTGCCCTATATCCCCAAATTGCAGCAACTAGAATCTCTTGCACAGCCTCACCATAAAGCCTTCTTCTCATACATTGTTGCCCAAGAAAAACTTCAGTTAGAGGCGTGCTTCAAGGCGCAAGAAGAAAGCTGGGATAGTGGCGCAGCCGTTATTCGAAACTTCTTACCCCGTGCTCGTGCCGAGCTAGAACGACTTACATCCGTAAACAAAAAAGAGAGTTAGCTTTACGCTAACTCCCCCGTCATATATGGCGAGTAAAACTCGCCAAATCTATCTATTAAAAGTAGACGTTAAACTCAGCACGAACCATACGTTTAGTTCCCCAGTGCAGCATTGGCCCCCAACCAAAGTCTGAGCGTAAAGCAGCATAATCTTGGTTAGTAATATTGTCAGCGGCAATTGCTATATCCCAACCTTCACTGCTTGGCGTGTAAGTTACCTTACCGTTAAGAAGGCCGTAACCATCTTCTTCAAAGAAATTATCAAGATCATGGTAGTAACTGTCTTGATAGCTATACACAGCAAACCAGTTTAGATTACCACCCGCAAAACAGTGATCAATATTGGCGCCTAAAGAGAACGTAGAATCAGGTGCATACTGCAATCTATTGCCTTGCAAAACGCCTGATGTTAGCTCTGCATCTAGATAGGTATAGTTAGCCATCAATACGGCACCATCGATTGGCGAATACGACACTTCTGCTTCGATCCCTTTCGTTTCTGCGTCACCCGCATTACTGATTTGTTGCCCCGTCTCAAAACTAAAGGTTGCTATTTGCAGCGCCTCATAGTCTGTAAGAAATGCTGATGCATTTAACTGCAGGCTGCCTTCAAGCAGCGACGACTTAATGCCTAATTCGTACGCCAAACTCGTTTCAGGCGCAAATGAATCTACTGTATCAGCAATGAAGTCGCCATCAGAATCATAGGTAGCTGTGTTAAAGCCGCCGCCTTTAAAACCTTCAGAGACGCTCACAAACACCATTGTATCGCCCGCAACGTCGTACTGAGCTACTAAACGTGATGTTAGGTTATCCCATTCTTCACTTTCACAAAGAGCTCCTGCTGTGGGGCCGCCCATGCTATAAAAATCATCCTGTGGCGTATTAGTACACCAATCTTTATCATCAACGCTCCATCGTAAACCGCCGATCAATGCTAGCCGATCTGTTACAGCCCATGTAGCATCGCCATAGATACCGTACGACTCATTGTCTGCTTCGCTTTCAATGCGCTGCGAACCGATAGGAAAATCGATTGCGGTTGCTACGTAATTAACGTCCCAAAGCGGGGTTTCTAATTCTTCAACGTAGTAACTAACACCTGTAAACCAGTTAAACGTGTCAGTACCGCCATTTAATCGAAACTCTTGGTAAAAGGTATCTGCTTCATTGATAAGTCCAACCGGGATATCTAGCCCACCGACAGCCCCGCCAGGAGTTTGAAATAGGGCTTCATCAACGTATAGATCATCGGCAGTACCGTCTGCATCTTCATAGTAGTGGTTCTCGCCGCTGCGCACATCAGTGATCGACACGAGCGTCAATGAGTCGTTAAGATCCCAATTTAATCGCACACCGAACCCATCGTCTTTATTCTGCTCATAATTAGGATTATTTATCGCGTACTGATCAGGGTATTCGACTGCGGGAGCCGCAAGATTACTAGTGACGTTTACTGCACCGGTATAGTTAGTTTTAGCGTCGCTGTAATTGAACCTAAGCAATGCTTCAAAATCGTCGCTTAGGTTCCAACGAGCTGTTAGTCGCACTACCTCGCTCTTGGTATACATTTCTTCGCCACTAACAACCTCTTTCCACATACCTTGCCATTGTTGATCTTGATACGCGAGACGTACCGCAAAGGTGTCTGTGATTGCCCAGTTGCCAACTAACTCATACCGCTCTTGACCTTCGTTACCCAAACCTAGACCAATGGTTAGCTCGTTTTCATCACTTGGCTTGTTAGAAACTAAGCTAATAGCGCCGGCCGCAGCGTTACGACCAAATAGCGTACCTTGTGGCCCCTTAACTACTTCGATGCGATTAACATCAAAGAAGCTGCTGGTAGCAAACATGTTTCGACCAATGTAAGCATCGTCGAAAAACACACCAACTGCTGGCTCTGAACCGATGGTCCAGTCATTGCTGCTAATACCCCGAAGCGCCCAAGTATTGGTGGCCAAACCATAGTCTGCCCCCGTTAAGCCGGGTACCATTGGGATAATTTCGGTGACAGTATTGACGCCAGTTTTATCGAGAACCTCTTCACTAACAGCGCTAATTGCGATCGGCACTTCATTTATGCTTTGCGCACGCTTTTGCGCAGTAACTAAGATCTCTTCAAGTACTTGCACCTGGCCATAAGAACCGCTTGAGCACAGCGCCGTAATGGCAGCCACCCCTATACCATAGGTTTTTGAGTTACTCATCATCCCCTCCCAATTAGGAATCTATTTTTTATTTTTTTTACCGCTATTTAGGGAATGCTATACCTCTCACGCCCAGTTAATATGTCAATTGACATGCTAAGGCACGCACCGAAACATGTCAACCGACCTGCATAAATCATAATATGAATCTATCTCTTAGCCTTGGCTTGTGGAGGCGCTATATGAGCGATTAATAGATATCTCAATTGCGTGGGGGTGAGTTTATGATATGTACAAAAAAAGCCTGCTCTTTCGAGCAGGCTTTCTGTGTAATGGCATCCCGTAGGCGAGTCGTGAAAAGCCAGATTAAGGCACAATGCGTCAATTTCACGAAAAGAATCAATACCTTACAAGCTACAAAAGGAAAATCTGAATTGCAAGCCGCCGTCAAATCGCTGGAAATTTACTCTAAAAATGACCCAAAGAAAGTAAATTTACTATCGATATTTACCTGCGTTTTTTACTGGGGTTAAGGCGATTCGATTATCCGTTCGCTCGATAACCGTTCACAGAGCTCAGGCTAAGATTTACTCCATAGACTTCTCATAACAAACGTCATAAGTTCGTTTGCTGCTTATCGTAGATAATAAGAATAACTAAGTGCGAGGGCCGCTTTGATGATGAAACTCATAAGCGCTGTAGCATTACTGATCACTGCTCCACTGTTACATTCAGAAGATGTACTTCCTGAAGCCACAGCGCTCATTAGTGAAGCTTGTGAACAACTAAACACGCCTGGCTTCGCCATCTCAATCGCGGTCAAAGACAAGTTTTCATGGTCAGGCGCATGTGGCTTTGCCGACCTTGAACAGAACGTCCCCGTCTCCCCTGCGACTACAAAGTTCAGAGTTGGCAGCATAGCCAAGCCGTTCACTGACCTCGGCCCTATGCATTAGTTGAAAATGGCAGCATAGACCTTGATGAGCCCATACAGATCTATGTGCCAAGCTTTCCTGAAAAGCAGCACCCTATTACAGTGCGACAGCTTTCAGGACACCTGGCCGGCATTCGCCACTACAAAGATGATGAATTCGACAACACTCGCAAATACAGCAGTGTTATCGAAGCCTTATCCATCTATGACCAAGACCCATTAATCGATATCCCCGGTAACAACTATCGCTCTACAAATCGAAGCCAGAACTAATTAATAAGATGTGGGCGAGCCAAACTACATCGGCTGGTGAACATACGAACTATGGTGTTGGTTGGAATATCGCCACCCTTCCCGATGGATCTACTTGAGATGGTCACGGCGGAGGCAGTGTTGGTGGTACATCCATGCTTTGGATAGAGCCTTCGCGAGGGATTGTAGTAGCGACAGCATCCAATCTAACTCGGTTTAATCAAGGTGAGCTATTTTCAAACTTGGTCTCAATCATTGAATCATCGCAACCGTAACGCCAGACTAGGAGCACAGTGCATCCAACCATTTTTGGACGTGTGGGGACATGGGTAAACCATTCTCGACGCCAAAGTATAAGTTCACCCTACTTAGTAAACGTTTGTATCTAACTTCAATTAAGCTAATGAGACTGCTCTGCTGAATCAAGTACCACTGCTTACACCAGATTTTAGCGTAGACCCAAAATTAGATAAGCATAATGGTACGCAATATGCTTGTACTTAGAAAATCTTGGGAAAAGCTACAATTTGGGAGTAATACATGATTCAGTTCGTTTATGCTGTGGGCGCGATCGCGATAGCCTACAAGTTAGTCGATAAGGGTTTGAAGCAACACCTAAAAAACGTCGACAACAACGCTCAACGCCAACACGAGAAAACAATGAATGCCACAAAGCATGATCAGTGGAGGGAAAAAGTGAGCACTGGAGAACGGCTAGGAATATTTAAGCCCAAGCAAACCAAGCCATCGATCAATCGCGACCGAAACCTAAACGGCAAAAACTCTGATGATCTCAGTTCTGATTAGCCGTAGCAGCTCTCGCCAGATGTGACAGCGCCCCCTTCTAAACAGCGTGTTGTTAGTTTAAATTTGAACTACTATAACCAACATTCTGTAACGTCTGGCACTCAATACTCTGTAAGACTGTTGATTTGCATGCTCGATTGACCCACTGGGATGCAAATCAACACATAACCCTTTAAATGAGAGTCATAAAGACAAACCAATATAAAAAGATGTAGGCAAATACGTATATACACTACGCTCACCACTCTATAAATTGTATGTTTTTCAACCACAACGTTGAGCTTCAGCGAATAAATGAAAGATTATTATGTAGTCATCTTTAAAGCAGAAAGCACCGAAAACGGCTTAGATTATAAGTACTTTGAGAGTGTAGAAGATGCTGCCGAGTTCTATAGTAAAGTCGAGCATCTGGATGTAGTCGGTGCACAACAACCGTTCGACGCCGAAGATTATTTCAATTTATACGCAAACAAGCAAAAGCCGAAAATAGCAACTATTGAGGCATTAAGCCTTTCTAAGTGTTGGATAGCCTCACATATTTACGGCGATACTCGCACCTATTGCCCGTTGCCTTTTGACGAATGGCTCACACGCCAGCCTAGCTATGATTTAGCCAATAGAACGCACATAACGCTATACAGCGAGTGCCTAACTAAAGGCGAGATTGAATGTGTTGTAAGTGACTACAGATAAACGCTATGTCATGCACCTAGTCGGTGCCGGCCGTAGGTTAGGCGCTCCAAGCTACAAAATAGGTGTAAATTCTAGTAATGTAACCGAATCAAAAAACAACATGCTTATGGAATAACGCTTCATGGAACTGAAGAAATTTATCACGATAGCCTCCGCAAGTATTTTTGTGGCTGCTGTACACTGCAGCTCTGCTTATGCAGATCAGCAACGATTTGATAAGGGCGTGAAGTGCATTAATAACCAGGACTATAACTGCTCGTTAATAATCTTTACCGAACTGGCTGAGGAAGGGTATGCAGCGGCTCAATACAATCTGGGTGTATTGTACGAGAAAGGCGACGGTGTCAAACAAGATTACTTCGTTGCCGCCGACTGGTATAGAAAAGCTGCTGCGCAAGGGGATACTATGGCTCAATTCAACCTTGGTGCAATGTACGATAAAGGCCAAGGTGTCAAACAAGACTACTTCGCTGCAGTAGACTGGTACAGAAAAGCTACTGAACGAGGGTATACAAGAGCTCAATTCAGTCTAGGTGTTATGTACTACGAAGGACACGGCGTTAAACAAGACTACTTCGCCGCGATGGATTGGTTCCTGAAAGCTGCCGAGCAAGGGTCTGCGAGAGCTCAAACCAATCTGGGTTTTATGTATTCTAAAGGACAAGGCGTTAAACAAGACTACTTTGCTGCAGTAAATTGGTACAGAAAAGCTGCTGAACAAGGGAATGTATTCTCTCAACACATCCTTGGCAGCTATTACAGCAGCGGCATAGGTATCAAACAAGACTACTTCGCTGCAGTGAATTGGTACAGAAAGGCTGCTGAACAAGGGTATGTTAAGGCTCAATACAATCTGGGTGTATTGTACGAGAAAGGCTACGGTGTCAAACAAGATTACTTCGTTGCCGCCAACTGGTATAGAAAATCTGCTGAACAAGGATATGCTCAGGCTCAATACAACCTTGGTGTAATGTACGCTAACGGCTACGGTGTCAAACAAGATTACTTCGCTGCCGCAGATTGGTATAGAAAAGCTACTGCGCAAGGGTACGCAGCTGCTCAACTCAATCTGGGTGCAATGCACTATTACGGCCAGGGTGTCAAACAAGACCGTCAAGAAGCTAAAGAGTTGTTTGGCAAGGCTTGTGACAATCGACTACAAGAAGGCTGTGACGCGTACGCCAGTATAAAGTAACTTTCTGCGGCGTCTTTCGTCGTGGCGAGATCACCTTTAGCCATTCAAAACACGATAAAAAGTAGCTCGGCCTACACCTAGCTGCTTGTGTAAGTACCCCGTAGAATAGAGCAGCTCAATCGTGGTATTCCTACAAACTAAACCCAAGGAGATTTACGATGAGCAAACGCATTGTTAATTTGCATCTAAACATTAGCCCACGAATTACGCCGATCAATGACTTTGCTGCTCCGTCGGTGATGAATACATATTCCAAGCTAAACCAGCAATGCTATACTTAAGCGAGTCTAATCAACCTAGGTTCTGCGGCATGATTTTGGTATACATATTCGGTGCTATAACGCTAGCAGTAATGGCAATTTCATTTATAGCCATCGTCATAGACGAAAAGCGTCAAATTGAATTGGAGCGTAATCGCCGCCACTAGCAGCAACAACGCGGTAGCAAGCAAATCATCTGATACTTCATTAAATCTTGTTTACTGCTCATTTTTATCATCTACTCAAAAAAACACAGCGCTGCTTTCCTCAACAACCAGCTTGCCCCTTAGTAATATTGAAATTACTACGAATTAGGCTGTAAACTCAGGTCGCTGTACTTCACAAATCATAGGGAGATGACCAAGTGAGAGTAATAGTCGTACTAACTGCGATGTTAGCAGCCTTCGTATATTCACCGCACATCGTTGCTAAAGACAAGCTCGAATCCCGAGCGCAAGTCATATTTAAGGCTTCAGGCCTCAAAGGCAAAATAAAAGACCAAGTGATATCAGATCCAGCCTTTCTAGACACTACTACAGGCCACCTAACTGAAGCCGCACTTACCACGCTGACCGCCCCCTCTGTAGGATTAGATATGGGTTGGGGCCTGGGCATCGGCTTATTAAACATGGCATTCAAGCCCGACCCAGACTTATCTCGATCAAGCGTTTTCTTCTGGGCACCTAGAGAGAAAAAGCAGAAAGAGGTCGAAGTACGCGAAGCGTACACGAAGATGTTCAATGACATTTTGATTGATGAACTCACACACCTTGGCATCAATACACATGAGGTTATGCATATTAATGATGGATCGTTTGTCAAAGCATACAGATCTATACGAATGACGTATTTCAGCGAGGATACCCTGTGCGAGGGCGAGTCCAACTGCATTGCTGGGCTGAAATTATATCAATTGAAAAAGAAACGATGGTCAAAGAATCTTGGTATGCCGAAAGGGAAATACTGGTTTGCCAATCCATCCAAAACCAGCCTCCCCCCTAAAACTGTGATTGCCGACAACTATGGCGACAAGTACCGCGGCTTTAATGAGCTTGAATTGATGCGACGTATCAGCGCTAGAATGCCTGACTACTTTTATATGTTCTACATTCCTGAATCTCTATGGCTTAATGCAGAGACGAAGAATAAGGTGCCGCTCATTATCGAAAAAGGCAAGGTTGAGTACTTTGTTGTTCCGAGTTTCGTAGCATCTGAGTGACACCTACGAATAGTACTCGCAACATAAAATCCATTGCTCAGCAGATACAATTCTCAGGGTACATATCCCCCCTTTGTTTATTGACTCAAGGAGATTCGTCATGAATGCATCGATCTTATTAGCAGTGATCGTCGCGACTGTCTTTACATTATTTGTGGTGCTGTTTCGTATCGCTAAGCTCCTATGCACAAATGTCCTTGTTACTTATTCAAAGTTATTCTGTGGGCACTCTACCCCAAAAGCTTCAAACTCTATAAATACTGCGTCTATTCCTGTAGCACCGGAAGATTTAGAACCACCGACTGTTAACCCTGCAACAGGATTACCAATGATTGGAAACTTCGACAGCATGGGGAACCCATATGGAATGGGCTCGGTTATGGGCCCATATAATCCAGCAACAGGCCTACCAATGATGGTTGGAGAGCTCGATGTGGCGGGAAATCCGTTCGGCACCGATCTTACGGCCGTAAACCCAGCCAATGGCTTACCTATGATTGGCGGTGAAGATGGTTTGGATATTGAAGGCAACCCGTACGGAACTGATTGGAGTGAAGACTCCATCAGTACAAGCTTTGACGATAGCTTAGGTAATTCATTCGACAATGGCAGTGGGCACAATAACTGGTAATTTACGTTCACTCAGCCCCAGTCTGACGGCCCTTATTTAGGGAGCCGTCAGACAAAGGGCTCAAGTCGTTACACATCACAGTGAGATATTCAAAATCCTCGTTGCGAAAAATTCACCGACTTACATCGCCAATAATGCCTCATGTCATCTAGTGCTTAAGTTCACGAGGAACCTCCTTCGCTTGGGCTATAGCTAGCCAGGTGTCGACCTTGCGTAGAAACCTAGAGGTGCCAACAAGGTTCGGTTCCTGCTCGATAATCCAAATCGGTCTAATTCCATCAAAAGGATGCTCGTCTTGCACCCCGTTTACAAACAACGTTACCGCTTCGTAAGAACCCAAGTAACTGTGCAAATAAGCTATCGCAAATGTGATATTCCTACTGCACTTCCTAATCGTTGGGCAGTCTATTTCATCCAACGCTTCTAAGTCCGAATCTACACAAAACGACGGAGGTAGACCTAGCGCTAACCGCTGCTTTTCACGATCTAGACCCCATGCGCCGAGATGATCAAGACAGTACGGCAACATTGAGGATATATTAGGTCGAGATCTAATATAGGTAGTCATCTAGACCTCCTTACTCGATTCCGGTCTAATCAATAGCAGCTTCGGCTGACTAAGCTTCGGCTTAAATACTGTATCGCCGTCGACAATCGAAATCATCTCGTCTGGTGATAGTTCAATCTCATTCTGCAGATGGCAAATAACAGCATCGTTACACACTCTATTAATCGCCTTATACCACGCCACTATTTCTTCGTTACCCTCATACGTATCTTCGAATGAGGGTAAGCGACTGACATTCAAATTCAAGCTAGACGCTAGTAGGTACGACAACTTTGCCAGCTGTGCGTCCAATCGCCTTCTGTCAATTGAGTAATCAAAAGGACTTTGACATTCAACTATATGCGTCGCTCGGTACGTCAGTAAATAATCAAGTCTTTCTAAGGGGCTAGACACCAACTCTAGTTCGGTTCTCAGTTTATCGAATTCGTGCATTTGAGTTTCCTCTTTCGGTTAATTTCTAATTGCAAATGAATCTTAACGGCAGTTTTAAAACTGCAAGCCGCGCAAGGCTAGAACCTCTCTAGAACGAAAAAATATCTCAAATTTAGCGAAAAAACATAGACAACTCGTTTTGCTCCTTTAGGAAAAAACGGTCGATTTTGTCGACCGAAAAGAACCTTTTCTCTTCTCGTATGCGCGATACGGTTTTAACGAAAAACCTACAGGAGGTGCGGCCACTACTCAGTAGTGAAAACTCCAGAAATGCGTGATATCTGCAAAAAATTACGACTTTTTTTGCACATTTAGGAAAAAACGGTCGATTTTATCGACCATAAAAACCTTTTTTCTTCTCACGTACGCGGTACGGTTTTACCGAAAGATGAATAGGCGATGCAGCTACTCACTCAGCATGAAAACTACAGAACTGGGTTATGTCGAAAAAAACTTCGACTTTTTTGCGGTTTTAGGAAAAAACGGTCGATTTTATCGACCATAAAAACCTTTTTTCTTCTCGCGTACGCGATACGGTTTTAACTAAAGATTAGTAGGAGTTACAAAGATGAAATTTTATTTCGGTGCCGGAATCGAAATTAAATTCGAAGAAAAGGAAATATACGTTCGTTCTATCGAAGGGTTTTCGAAAGAAGAACCATCGAAAGGCGATGGTACGACTATCGTGCCAGCCGATAGAATTTACGTGTTGGAACAACAAAACGGCACGTTCGCCCCGCTATCCTCAAGATCGAAGATCGCATCGATCGTCAGCCGTAAACGCGGAGAACGTGCAATTGTCTATGTTCTCAACGACCGTTCTCTCGATTCAAAGGCAGCTTCAAAAATCATTTTGTCGAGAGAGCTCTTTATCCCATCTGAATCCCCTCACGCAGACCAAGTATCCGATACGCTACATACTCTTGCCTGCAGAGATCAATCGACCTTCCAAGTCAACATGCCCTCGATAGCCCTGTTTTTCGGAAAGGGATTGGGAGTGGCTTCGACTATTAGAAACAAAATTTCTGATTACGAAAAATTCATTGACGCAAAGGAGCCTTAAGGATGGATCTACATGAAATACAGCGCAAACTCGTCGAAAACGCTACTGGTATATACTCAGGCAGCGAGTCATGCCATTTACTAACCGACCAAGAGATCGCGCGGTTAAGAGAAGAATGCCCCTTTACTCATTATCTCTATCTAGAGCGAATGAATGTTAGCCCAATTCTCAACCCTTCTCGCCGCGAAATGGTTGCTTTTCTCGTTAGTCTTTATGAAGACAACTACATTCAAATCCAAGGGTATTTTCAAGAGCAAGAAGATGAGAGAAAGCCCCCAACGCGCTTTCTAGAAGCGCATCTTCGAAGCTTTAATAAACATTTTGTAGATCTAGACTTTGACGGCGCTCCACGGCAAGCAATACAAAGAAAGCTCGAGCAATTACCTGGAGTGCTTAAGTATAAGAAGCTTTGGTACGCAGTGGCAGCAAATAGCCCCCATCCTTTTGGTCTGCCGCAAAACAGGGTTATCGAGCCCGAAACTAACGCTTTAGCAGAGCTGAAAGAGCAAGCCACTACTCGCTTAACAGCGATATTAACTGGCACAACCCCCACCAAAGATAGCGACGAAACGATCGCCGAAATTAGACAATCGACACGACGCCCGCTCGCGAACGTAGCGATTCGAAATTCCCGTCAATCTAAAGAGAAAACTAGCGCTCTGCGAACAGAGGGGCGACTAGAAACCCCATCGATATCATGCCTTAGGGACTATCTAGCCCATTGCGATAAGAAGTACCACGGTGAACGCTCGCCCATTACCGTTCTTTATCTTCTTACCCTCGTCACCGGTATTAAGGGCCTAGGGCTCACCCGCGAGCTTAGCATCGGCAGTAGTAGCTCCGAAAATGAAATAGAGATTGCTACAGAAAGCTTGCAGCTCTCGTATAACGTGATGCAAGGTTCCACCCCTGCCGGCCGATTCGTGATCGGACTGCCAAAGTCATGGGCGAAGGCACTGCTGAATACACCAGCTCCAAACAGCTCAGCACTAACTAAGTCGGCTCGCTCTTATAGCCAACGATACCCAGGCCATACACCTTCACTATCAGGTGCTAAAAGCCTAGCAACATCGAACATTACTAGATTTTTCAATAGCACCACAGCCGCTGCAATACTGACTGGTAGCTTTACTAACGACACAAGCGCTAATGCGGCCTATGAAGGTGTCAATGGCGAGGAAATACACAGTGATCTGACGCGATACCTAAACTATCTCACGAGCCGCCAGATACTGACTAAACAAGAATCGAAAGAAATACTCGCAGGCATCGAGCGAGACCGCTTTTACGGCCCTAAGGTAGCTAATATCGCTGCACCACATGTTGAGGATGTCTTAAAAACCACCCATAACCTGATCGATTCGCTTGCTCAAAACAAACTAACCGCAGATCTAGTCGGCGCAATAAACACGCATCAATATCGTATCTATTGGGCCCTAGCGTCTCAGTTAAGACTACGAGACGTAGGCGACACGACTTCGCTCAAGCTAGTGGGTAAAGAGATAATCGAGCTTCGCCAAAAAGACTCCGCTGCTGCGCAGGAGGAATATCGTTCGAGGGTATCGCCCCAGTTATATAAACTACTTGAGTGCCAGCACTCGCTTTTGCTGGCACTTAAAACCCTAAAGGTTAAATGTACTGACTGGGCTAATCTTCGCCCTTTCCAGGTGATTAAACGCGGCAATCGCTACGGCATTGAGAACGTTTCAGGAGTCGAATTCACCAGATGGGCTGCACAGCAAGGCATCGATATAAAAGAAGGTAATCACTACCGCAAGCAGCTCGCTACCAACTGCCCCAACCACCTTAAGCGAATAGTCATCCCTGAACTACTGCATCACAGCTCAATACTGGGTACCGCTACATCAATGGCGAGTTCAGCCATTCTGCCACGACTAGACTACGAAATAGAGGAATTCCTAAATGACAACTTCGATCAACCAGTACATTGCGTCCGCCTTACTCGACCGTCAAAGCCTCACCAAACGAAGCCTTGAAGAGATCGCTAAGTCAACGGCGGCTAGTCGCTCGATCACCATTAACAAGGCACGCTCAAAAACCAAGAGCCTAGCTAAAAAGCTCGAAGCTTCTGGGCAGATAACCGTCACCTACCAAGGCTTCAAGCCTTCACCCAAACGACAAAACTGCTACGGCTCTATGTCACTCGCCAAAGCTAAAGCATACGACCGTTTGACCGAGGCTTTAGCGAATACACACGCGAATCAATCGTTCGTCGCCACAGCTCTAAATATTGCTGTACACAACGGTTTAGGCCTTAAGATTACTTCCGCCCTTTACGACAACCTGACCAGCGGGAGAGTAAAGCTAATTGATAACTTCGCTCTTACCAAAATAGAAAACAGTGAGTACGTCTTTAACACGCCTGAAGGCATTCAAGTACCGCCAATCGATAGTTCGCCCGGGGGTTCTCTCTATGAAGCTGCTGCCGCGCAACTAAGCATACCTAAGACCGTGTTAAAGAATGCATTAGCGGCAGCACCAGCCGTACTTATAACCCAAGGTCTGCCACCTGCCCTCGCCTTATGTAACTATCGCACTCCCCCAACGACACCTCATCGGCTATTCGATGGCAGCGCCCCCTTAGCCCCTAATCTATCGAAGCTGCACGCTCCACCAAAACCAAACGCTAGCAAGTCAAAGCCTCAAGG
Organism: uncultured Pseudomonadales bacterium; assembly: GCA_947503335.1. Classification (GTDB taxonomy): domain Bacteria; phylum Pseudomonadota; class Gammaproteobacteria; order Pseudomonadales; family CANNCY01; genus CANNCY01. Next base: position 1,036,933 of record CANNCY010000001.1, read on the forward strand.
CAAGGTAAAGAAGCCAAAAAGTCACTGGTTAGAGGCGTGCCGCGTGATCGTCGATCACTTCTCTAAGGCATTGAACGACGCTGTGAGCGGCTCAACAAAGGCCTACATCAGCCCCACTAAGTATGCTGAGCTTGCCGCTATATATGAGGCATGCTTAGATAAGTTCGACGAATACGGCTGTAATCAGGCCGCCCATTCACTAGCCGTTCGCTGGGTATGGGCGAAGATCGACCTGACCAGTCAGCACCGAAGCAGAATTCAAGTTCAAACAGCCCAAACATACTTATCTCAAGTGCTAAGCAACTATTTAGACTACTCAGATGAATGTGACGATCTGAGTACATGGGACACCGAAGACTTCGAAGAGCTACTACTTACGGTTCTACCGACTAAAAGCCTTAAAAAATTTAAGGCCGGGCGAATCAATGATTTCCTAAAGTTCGTCGCAAACGAGACAGGCAACTCTAGCCTAGAGCCTATTTTTAGTGACGAAGCCCCACTGTCTCGCAAACACGCACTACTTACCCCTAACGAACTTGAGCCGCTAGTTAAGCACCTCGCTCAGGGCTCAGGTCAGGAGCGTACTGCCGCCGTAGCAATAACCGTAGCCTTTTACGGCGGCCTCAGACAGATCGAACTCCACAACTTAAAGGTCAGAGACATCGTCATCGACGATGAAGATTTTCGTGTTATCATCAAACGTTCCAAAACCTCATCTGGCAAGCGAACCGTATTGCTTAACGCGTTCGCGCCTGACTATGCGAAAGATCTAATCCTAGATCACGCCTTTTTGCGAAGCGAGCTTAGCTCCGATAAGAAATCTGCGCTAAACGCGCCATTGCTCGATTTCGGTGTCGAAGAATACGAAGCCCGACGCTACTTAAATAACCTGCTCAAGAGCGCGTACGGCAATGAGTATACGATGCATACATTGCGTCATAGTTTTGCATCATTGACGCTGCTCCGATGGGCGAGTTTAAAGCTAGGTTACTACCCTCACGACCTTGTACCATCCCTATCATCAGCACGGTCTGATGGCGAGTTAGAAAGGCTTCTCTGGGGCTATCGACAGGATAATATTCGCCAAATCGCGCCACATGACCTTCTACACATAGCGCAGCAGCTAGGGCATGCAGACATCAATACCATGCTGATATATTACGCTCATTCGATGCCACTCATAACTGCCCAATTTAACAAAAACGACACCAATTCAGAGCTATAGCGGGGCTCACGCCCCACTACACAACTTTCTACTCGTCGTCGCTATCATCGCCTCGATATTCGTCATTATTAGGGTTTAGCTGATTTGCATGGTTATCCAAGCTATCCCAATACGCATCATTGTTTGGATTCATGCTATCGCTGCGGTCGTCATTTCGGTCACGTGACATATTACTTACCCCCTTTAGCTGGTGATTTACTAACAGCTACGTCACGCTTAAAACCCGACTTTTGCCCATGAACCTTTGATGGCACATTAACCTGCTTTGCAGGGCCAACAAACTGCTTTCCGTTATGTGATTTAACGTTTTTACTAGTCATAATTCGTACTCCTTTAGAGTTGTTTAAATGAGCATTCATAGTAAGATCAATTGCTTCACATGGTCTTTAGTCAATTTGGCGACGAAGTTTTGAATACCGATATTAGTACGAAGTATGGATACCCTAGCCTCGGCAATGTAGCGCGATACATGGCCCAGATTCTAGGAGTTCAAGGAGACAACAAGAAATCATTTAACAAAAAGCTTGCGAGATTAGACTCGGAGCAAACTAGCGACTTAATCAAAGCTACGGATGAAGTCATCGAGGCTCTTCGCAGCGATTGCTATGAGACACTAGGTGGTTCCGAACATTATTCGCGAGTCGTTCTACGTGTTCTTGACGATCTTCATATTGCCTATAAAAATCTTATTCTTAACTACGCCAACCTCCGCCCTACCAAGGAAGCTGTCGAATATGTCCTTAAGGCAGAGTTACCTGAAATACTGTGTCGAACAATCCATAAGGTGTATTTCGGCGAGCTAATGAGCCGGCAATGGGGGCTGCTGCCCAACGATCTTAGATGGATGATTCCACAAGATCACCAAAGCAACACTTGCTTTAAACATGCTCTTCAGCATATCTACGAGCATTATGAATTAAGTGAGTTGAGCTTTTATATTCCTGAAACCACTTCGGGCAAAACTGACGGTCCAGATTACAGCCGACATCAAAAAATCCGGCGTTACACTAGTAAGAACGCGACGAAATCAAACTGGCACGACATAAGTGAAGTTCTTAATGCATCAATAGACAGGTTAAAATCAGTAGAATCGACATGTAGACGAAACATTTCGAACGACGAACGACAACAAATCCTATTCACCGCTCTGGTAGGATACGCAGCATCCCGTATTTGGCGGGATATATATGATATCTACGGTACAGACGCTGCCTCTAAGATTCAGCGCGCAATATTTGACCTCTGCGAGGTACTACCTCACGAGACCAGGAATCTCAAAACGTATATCAACAGCATTGCACCTAAGATTGAGCAAATGCCTGATATATTGCTATCGAAGGTTTGGCTCAACGGCGCTACAAAGTACTGGCGAGCGTCGATGGACAGAGCCAACGATTTAATGACCCCTCACTTGGATAGTATCGCGCGGCACCCATGTTTTAACCTATATGACTTTCTAGCGACAGCTGATGAGATTGGGCCGTATCATGCCATGCGCGTTAGATATAACTTTATATATCGGTCCTCACTGTATGGCTACCTAGAGTGTTATCAGGAGCTAATAAAGGTTGACCCATCTGCACCAAATTTAGAGCATCTCAAGCTACTTGACGACACGCTTTGCAGAGAAGACCTGATCGCTTATCACCCGCTCGCCAATTTCATTAAGGCAAAGATAAAATATGAAGATGATGAATTTGATGAAGCATACGGATACGCTCAAAAGTCATTCCTAGCATCGAAATATATGATGGGTACAGATACTTATCAGATATTCAATCTATACGTAGAGCTCTGCGCAAAAGTTAAGAACAAAAGAGCCTTCGATAATGCCTTGAACTGGGGCTACTACGCTGGCTACGAGTGCAAAATCATCAGAAAGCGTTATAAAGAAAAATCTTGGGTAGACGAATGCTATCAACTGCTTGGCATGCACGGTTTCAAATCCATTGCCATGGCGAGAGCTAAAGGGCGGTATATCTAAGTGAATTATTAAGCAAAAACGCTCTGCCCTGCGCCCTGATACTTGTCGTAGATATGCATGTAGACTTGGTCGCATGCGTTTTGCCAATTATCGTCGTTGAAGCTTTCTGGCAGCGCATCAAGCACGTCATAAATCGTATTCTGCACCCTTGCCTTTGTTCTCTGCCTCTTACGCCAATCAATAACTAATATTGCTTCTAGCTTGCTTAAAAGCTCTTTAGCTAAACGTTTCACGTCAGCTCGCTCACTATCCGACAACACAACACCAGCGCATAGTAAGTCAAATATTGATAACTCGGGCTCTTTGAGGCCTTCTCGTGCTGCACGCCTATCCTCTTCGCTTAGTTCATCGACGAACATCTTAAGTTGCTCGAAGAACTCTTCGGCGCTGTGGGCTCCATTATTGTAATTCGCTACCAACTCGTCGAACCTGTTTTGAAAGTCTATACGCGTCGCATTCTTCTCAATCATTGGCCTTATTCTAAGCTCAATAATTCTCTTCAGTCGCTCTGCATCTGCTCTTGTAGGCTTTTTAGCGGTTCGCTCAATCATTTCAGCCAACGCATCAAAATCTATCCCTGCTATGTTCACAGGCTCTGGCAAATTAGACTTAATCTGTACTGCGGTAATCGCTTCATCTAATAACGCATCTACCTGTGTTCGCACAACATGTAGAAGATCGTCATCATCAATAACCTCTCCCATGCCTTCCAAAATAACCTTGAGCACAAAATTCAACAGCGCGCGATCATGTAACAACTCATTCGCAGCATTATCAGGAAGTAACGCCTTAAATATTCGATTAATTCTACGAACATGTGCTGCAAACTCTTCTAAAATATCTGGTTGCATCAAGACATCGACAGCTTGCTGAAGCAGTGTTTGCTTCTCAAAAGTCTGCGCGCTGGCAGCATCAAGTCGACCTAAATCGGCGCCAACACCTGCAGTAAAGTGCTTAGCCTCTAAAATTGCTGAACGTGCCTCTTCTACCAATACCGCCTTGTTCTCAGCGACAGACCCTACATCATAGCCTTGGCCTGCATCTTCAAGGTTCTTTGCCTCACCGCCGCCGTATACACCTAAGGCCTCTTGAAGCGCTCCGAATATGTTGATGTAATCGACAATCTGGCCCGATGCTTTTCCGGGATATACCCTATTCGCCCTGGCTATTGTTTGCATCAAAGTATGCTTCTTAAGAGGTTTATCAAGATATAAAGTCGATACACAGGGTGCGTCAAAGCCTGTCAGCCACATCGCACATACAAACACTATTCGCAGTTCGTCATTGACGTCTTTAAACTTGACGTCTAAGTCTTCTCGAACAAAACGTTCCCTGTGAGGCCTAAAATCCAAGCCTTTCTTATCCAGCGCTTCATAATCGCCTTGAGCCGCCGAAACTACAACTGCCATGTCGGTAGACAGCATGTAGTCGAGATCAGCTTGTATGCTCTCTTTTCGTGAGGTATCACCACTCGCTAACTCTGCGCGAAGCTTTTCTATATGATCTCGCCACGCAAGTTGCACCTTGTCATACATCCTGATTGCGGTTGCTTTATCAATAGACACAATCATAGCCTTACCCCGCACCCCAGACGAGAAAGGCTCCCGCCCCATATAGTGCTCAACGATATCCTTAGCTATAGTATCTAGACGATCGTCGCGAGTGATTATATGGTAGGCCTTTGCAAATTCTTTCTCTAGCTGCGCTTCAGACTCGTCTGTAAGGTCACTTGACTGAATAATTGCATCTATCTCGTCACCAATATCATCTCGGTTCAAACTTACTTCAGGCACACGATTCTCATAATACAACGGTAGCGTTGCGCCATCATCAACGGCATCAGCGAAGTTGTAGACAGAAACATAGTCACCAAATACTTCTCTAGTCTTAGCATCGCTCTCATCTCTTCCTAACAATGGCGTACCTGTAAAGGCCATAAAACCAGCATTCGGAAGTGCACTTCGCATATTAAGGGCTAATGTCGAGTACTGACTACGGTGTGCTTCATCAGTAATGACAATGACGTCATTACGCGCAGATAACTGAGGATAGATTTCACCCTTTTCTGCCCTAAATTTGTGGATTAGAGTGAATACAAAGCGGTGATCTTCTGTTAATAGCTTCTGAAGATCAGTGGCTGAATCTGCCTTACATTCCGTCTTTAGCAAGCCACAGGCATTGAACGTCTTATATATCTGGTCATCTAGATCTTTGCGATCTGTGACCAAAACAAACGTCCAGTTACCCTCGAGCTTTCTAAAAGCCTTCTGACAAAAGAACACCATTGAAAAGCTCTTGCCACTACCCTGAGTGTGCCAGAAAACACCAAGCTTTCCCTGCAGGTCTTGTATAGACTCTAGGCCTTCTAAAGCTTGGTTGACCCCCAGATACTGGTGATACATCGCAACAATCTTAACTGTTGTCTTTTTAGTTTCAAAAAGAATGAAGTTCTCGATAATGTCAAGCAAGCGGTCTTTGGCGCATGTTCCGCGAATAACAGTCTCTAAACTAACAACTCGCGGCTCATCTTCACGCTCAACTTTCTTCCAGTCTGCGAAGTGCTCCCATTGGCTTGATATTGTTCCTACCTTACTTTGAACACCATTCGATATAATGATAATTTGGTTAAACCAAAAGAGCTGGGGAATAACCCTTTTGTAATCGGCTAGATTGTCTTTATAGCCATGAATCAACTGTCGATGGGCAGCCTTTAGTTCAATAAATACGAGAGGAAGGCCGTTTACGAACCCGATTAGGTCTGGTCTGCGAGTTTCAACGCCGCCTGTAACCCATAACTGAGAGCAAAGTAAAAATCGGTTGTTATCTTGATTGTGCCAATCGATGACTTTTACGGTTACAAAATCCTCTTTGTCATCATCGGCTTTTACTTTAACCCCTTCTTTCAGCAGCTTATAGCATACCTCGTTTGCTGCTATTGCACTCATGGCTGAGCGGTCGCGTTCAATCTCTTCAATTGCTAGATTGATTTCATTGATTGTGCAACTGGGGTTTATAGTAATCAATGCTTCACGCAGTTCACGAACCAAAATAACTTCAGAACGATTATCGCGCCCAAGTGTGCCTTCTTCACCAAAGGTCTCAGAATAACAATCGACAGTTTGCCAACCTATATCGTAGAAAAGGTTAATAGCAGGTTGCTCAACTAGCTCGTCTTCAGTATATGCCATACTTACATTTCAGGAACTTCATCTGCATTAGAAACGATCTCAACCGCATCGGCATCTACCATCTGTTTTTTGATAAGTGAAAGGAATCGCTTATCGTTTATGAGCTTCAAAAAGAGATCAATATTATTTTGATCAATAACGAACTTCCCATCATCATCCAAGTCTAGTTCGAACCCGTGCTCATCAATAACCACTTTCATATCTTCGATAAATTGTTCGTCTTCAAAATAACGAGTTTCTTCAGCGGCAACTAGACGCCTCAACAATGTTTTGTTTGTTCCAATCGCCACCTTCAAGTCGTCTACAGATGCAATAATTCCATTTTCCTCTAATGCTAAAACCAATTCGTCTCGCTTAGCTTCTAAACCCTCACGAATATTAAGACCTAGCTCATAGTTAGCCTTATTTCTAATAAAAACATCGTTCCCGTAGGCAACAAAATCAATCGCGTTTCTAAAAGTAAAAATTTTATCAGCCTCTACTTTCTTAAAGTGACCTTGTTGAAAGACCCAGTTTTTTGCAGAGGAAGACTTTCTAAGATTCCACCCCCCTTTTACTTTAGAAAAAGCATATAACCTGTCCTGATCATGAAAAAACTCAATCACCAATGCCCAGGCGTTATGAAAGCTCTGGATATCGGTTACTGCATCAGAATCGGCACCATCGCGAATTTTAGTAATAATCGATGCAAAGTCGGTATCTTCAAGCCCATGAACCAAAGCCCTATCTTCATCAAGCTCTGTAGTCAGCGCCGAATACGGCGAAAGTCCGTTTATAGGTTCAACAACATGCTCCTCCCCTGTAAAAAAGCGCTTTAACGTCGTCTTAAAATCTTGACTTAGACCTTCAACATCAGCATTCAATGCTCGATAAGAGTTCTGCCCTCCCTTAGAATTCTTTTTTATTACCCATAGGCGACAATTAAAAGCTCCAAAATTAAAATCTTTTATTTGATTCAATATGTGGATCTTATCTTCCATGCTACACTCCATCATTGGCAATCATGCCCATGTAATTATTGATCTTAGTATATTCTCTTGATGACCCATTAGCCAAATCAGTTCTTGATAACATCACACATTCTTTTTCGATATCGTTTTCTTTATACTTGCAGTCATACAACCCATATCCTAACGCTGCGAGAATCGGGTTGATAAAGATACTCTGGCTACGTATAGATAGCAGGCACAAAATTGAAAGAAACAAAATAAGAGATGCTAAATCCTGCAGCTTACTCAGGTCGAAAGCAACAAATGAAATCATGTAGGGAATAGTGTAATTGACAACCTCACTAGAGCGACTCCTTGCAGTAACAATTTCAATTGCAAATGGATTTCTAGAGATATTTCCAAGTACGTATCTGAGCATAAACAGACTCAGCACAGAAATTACAAATAAAAAAGTAACAGTAAGCGGATTCGCGAAACTCAACCAATATGGAATGCTAATGGTGCCCATGCCCATTAGAGGTTTTACCAAAGGATAAGTAAACCAGACAATGCCTTGAACATCTTTAATCAGCATGATCAAAAACAATGGTGTATAACCGCTAATAAATATTGCGATTGAGGGTACTAACCGCGTTATATTACGTCTATCCATGGCCTAAACCTCTATCCTTCCCGCGATAAGCTTCGGCAAAAGCATATCGCGCTGTTTACTTAAATTGCGTTTTTTTGAACTCAATACAGCAATCTGATTAATTGCATCTCTAGCAATTTCATTAAATTGATTAAGCAATTGCTCACAAGGCACAGCCACATCATATTCTTTTAATACATCCCAGTTTGCTCTAGGCATCTTTGTACCTTGAGATGTTTGTACACTATGAGCAACAAAGTCATCTGAGAAAGCCACGCTAGCAACTAGACCAAAAAGCTTTTCTTCAATTGGCCTCCATACAAATGTGTCAGAAGAACAAAGTCCATTAGTTTGAGCGACACCAACCTTGTGGAAGTAAGGCCTTATTTTTCCAAACAAAATATCGCCAGTTTGAAATTTTAATTTTGAACTTCCAATCTCATCAACTAGCTCCCATTCAGATAACGAAAGTGACTTCCTAGGAAAATGTTCTAGCCCCATGTATGGTGTACTTTCTTCAACTGGGCCTTTCTGAACACTTTCCCTAAGAAAATGCACCAATTCACCAAACTTCTTAACTTCCCAACCCTCAGGAATTTCACCTAGTGGGGAGTCTTTGAATTGGCAGCCTTCGTGACCAAGGAAGCGGAATTTGACGAACCATTCGCGGTAGAGAGATTGGGCCATGTCTTCGAGGATGGCGATGCGGCGATTGTTGTTTTCGATTAGGCTGTCATAAGCTTTTAGTACGCCTGAAATCTCTTTTTGAGTATCTAGATTTGGCAATTTAATTTTTAAACTCTCGGCATCACCAACCCGAATATGAGCCACGGTTGAGCCTGAACCAGCAGCATGCAACTGCCCTTGCATGTAGCGTTCCTGAAGAGCATAAAGTAAAAAATAATTATCTAACTTTTCAGGGTTAACACGATACTGCATTAATCGTTGCCCCAAAAATATATTCAACCCACTTTTAGTTAGCATTCCAACTTCTCCTAAAGGAGCTTCTCTAGTAAGAATTACATCACCAACTTGTGGTACCGCTCGACGAGTCCATTTTTGATATGTTTCTTCTGTTACGTATCTGACAGTTTCTACATCAACCACGCCATTACGGACATTTGTTGTCCTTATCATCCGATAAGGTGTTTCATAATCTACAACTGGAGCCGTCTTATTGACACAATCAACTACAGATTCGCAGACATCAATAACGATGACTTCTTTCCATTCATTGGAGCTCACGTAATTGACTCCAATACCTTCACAACATTTTCAGCAATCGTTTGCTCAAGCTTATGAGCGTCACTATTCAAAACTTCAAGCTCTTCTTGCAACGCTTCTAGCTTGGCAGCAAAGTCTTCATCATGCTCTTCATCGCCTTGGGCTACACCCACATAACGACCTGGGTTAAGCGACCAGCCCTGCTCTTCTATCTCATCTATAGTGGCTACTTTACAAAGCCCAGCAATGTCTTCATATTCACCATTAGTGAAGTGTTTATCAATTTGATAGCTGCCATCATTGGCTTCTTCTTGATGATTTTCAAGATAAGTATTATCAACTGCCTCGCCACGGTAAAGACGCACGATATTGGCGATAAAATTCAACTGCTCACTGTTGAAGTCTCGTACGGCACGCGTGACTTGTCTGTATATTTCACGGGCATCAACAAATAATACTTTATTTCTACGCTCTTCAGGCTTGCCTTTATCAAAGAACCATAATGAGCATGGTAGAGTTACGGTGTAGAAAAAATTTGAGCTGATGGCGATCATCACATCGACACCACCATCTTGAATAATTTTCTTTCGAATCTCCATCTCTGAAGCACGAGCATCACTGGCCGAGTTAGCCATAACAAAACCAGCACGGCCTGAATTGTTTAAGGCTGTGTAGAACTGCTGTATCCAGATGTAGTTTCCGTTATCGACCCGAGGCATACCATATGGAAAACGAGCCCTATCATCTTCTAAGCGTTCTTTTTGAATTTTATCAACATTGAATGGCGGGTTAGCCATAACAAAATCAAACTGACCGGGGCTTGAGTGAATATCATCGTAGTAGGAGTTACCTTCTCGAATATCACCTTGCAGGCCGTGAACAGCTAGGTTCATTTTGGCGAGGCGCACGGTATCAGCCGTTTTTTCTTGGCCAAAGCAGCTAAGCTCATCACCAGGCACTTTGTTGTGCTCTTCAACAAACGCGGCTGATTGCACAAACATACCTCCAGAACCACAAGCTGGGTCATACACTTTGCCGTGGTAGGGCTCGATGATTTCAGTAATCAGCCGTACCAATGGGCTTGGGGTAAAGAACTCGCCGCCGCCTTGGCCTTCGCTGCGTGCAAATTCGGTGAGGAAGTATTCATAGATTCGCCCGAACACATCAGAGCCGATATCAAAGCGGATATTGGCAAAGTTCTTTAATAGGTTAGCGAGTATGGCGTTATCAAATACCGTGTAGGTTTTGGGTAAGGTATCTTTGATGGCCTCGTTCTCAGCTTCCAATACCTTCATGGCATCGTTAACAGCTTTACCTAGATCGACATCTTCAGGCAATTTGAGTAAATTGCTAAATAGCGCATCATCTGGCACGTACATTGCGCCCTCTGCTTGGATAGCGGTTTTGGTGTCGTTACCACCGCCACGTCTACGACGACTACTTTCTTGCTTAGCTTCTATACGCTCTTTCGCCATTTTATAGCGATATTCAGCGTAGCGTAGGAAGATTAATCCTAGCACTGGGCGTGAGTATTGTTGTGAGGTAAGGCCTGTATTGGCACGCAGCTCATCGGCGGCATCCCACAGACGTTTTTCTAAATCGTTAATGTTTTTAAAGTCTGACATACTTGTTCATTCTTGTTTTTTAATCGCAATGAACAAATTAGCGAGGCGGCAATTCCATACCACAAAAATTCGTCCATGCATTAATCTAAGGTTGTTAACTCTCGGTCTATTCTTCTTTGTGCTCTAACAACTGCCCCACTTCACAGTCTAAATATGCACAGATCTTATCGAGCGCTTCTTTATCAATTTGTTTAAACGTCTCGTTATAAAGCCTACTAATCGTATTTCGACCTAATCCCGTCTCGCGAGCAAGTTCGGCTATCGAAATTCGACGCTCGCCCATAATTTTTGAAAGGTGACACTTAATCATAGTGTTTAAGCTAGTTTAGTTTTTATCGGTTCACTATATAAAAAACGGTCATACATGTCACTTTTACAATTTTCTGCACGAATTTCGTGCAGACAGCACGAAAAACGGTTGACATAAACGTGCAATCTGCTAATTTAACGTGCAGATAGCACGAGGATTATGCACATGAAGCAGCACAACACCGATCAGGTAGATCAGCCAAAACGTAAAGGACGACGCCGCGAGCTAACCCTAACCCTTAAGGGCGAGATTCAGATTGGCGCAGTTGCGATCAACTACCTAGCCAAGGAGTTTGTCGAATGGCACAACCAGTAGCCCTTTATCTGCGCTCGTCAAAAGACAAGCACGATGTGTCGGTTGATGCTCAGCGTCGCGAGCTGTCTGAGTACGTTACCGAGCAAGGCGACTTTATTGTTGAGATCTTCGAAGACAAGGTAGAGAGCGCCAAAACTGACGACCGCCCTGGCTTTCAGGCGATGATCTCTATGTCGCAAAAAGCGGCGCGCACCTTTAACAAGATCTACTGCTACGACACCAGTCGATTTAGCCGCCGTCAGCATCATGCTCAGATGTATAAGCACATGCTTAAAAAGAAAGGCATCGAGCTGGTGTTTTTGAAACTCCCCAAGACCGATTCAATCTTAGACCCAGTGGTAGAGTCGTTAATGGAGATCTTTGACGAGTTCCATTCGCAAAAGTCGAAGATGGATGGCCTTCGCGGCATGCGCGAAAACGTTAAGCAAGGTTGGCGAGCCGGTGGCAGTGCTGTTTATGGCTACGAGCTAGATAAGGTCGTAGTCGGCTCACGCGAGGGCCAGCCGATTCACAAATCGCGCCTTAAGCCCTGCCCTAAGCACTTTTCTACCATGCAGGCATACCTTAAGGGGCGCGCCGCAGGCCGTGGCCGCACCGAACTGATTCGCGAGCTAAACATTAAAAAGCCAATGTCGACCATGCTGTATGCAGAAGACAACCTGCATGTATACGCAGGCCATACGGTATGGAACAAAACCAATGAAAAGATCGATGGCGAGTTTGTAGGTGGTAAACGCTACCGTGATCGCAGCGAATGGATCATTCACCGAGACACCCACGAGCCGATGATTAGCGACGAAGAGCAAGAGGCTATTGAGCAGCAAGGTCGTGTTTATTCAAACGCTAAAACTCGCACTCGCAATAGCGACTATCTTCTTGCAGGCCTTATCAAATGTAGCTGTGGCGCTAACTATCAGGGCGATTCAGGCTATTACCGCTGCGGCAAACGCTGTGGTACCAAGGGCGTTCGCAAAGAAAATATCGAGCAGCTGGTGGTTGATAAGATCATGGAGAGCTTCTTAAAACTCGCCCCCGTAAAACAGCTCAAAGAGATCGTGGTTAAAGAGATGCGCGCTAACCGTAAACACCTGCGCACCAAGCAAGAGCACCTGCAAGAGAGCCTACGGCTTACCGAGAACGAGATCAAAGACCTGATGAAGCTTGCCAGTCAAACCACCAACCCTCGGCCCATGCTGATGCGCATTGAAGAGCTAGAACAAGAGCGCCTTAAAACCGAGGCCGATCTAGCCAATGTCGAGACCGAAGAAGACCCTAGAAAATTCAACATCGACAACAAGCAACTGCGCACCTGGATCTGCGACTACGCCGCGAAATTTTGCGAAGGCGACACCGAAACGCTGCATAAGCGTAAGTCGTTGATACGGGCCTTGATAACCGAAGGCACATTCGATGGTTTCGAACTGACCCTTAAGGCTGGGGTTAAGCCATTAGACGAGGTGATGATGCTGTCGTAAAAACGGCAAAAAACTGCCCTTTTTAGCGCCCCAAGCGGGCGTTTTTTTGTGCCAAAAATTAGGCGTTTTTGACGATAGTCTGTAACCGATTTTCTTAACCCAAAACTGAATCAAGAAATCAGTAACCACGGGGCCTTGGGCCAATTATGTTTGTTTCAGATATAAAAAAACCCAGCTGAAAACAGCTGGGTTTTAGAACATGGCATCCCGTAGGGGAGTCGAACCCCTGTTACCGCCGTGAAAGGGCGGTGTCCTAGGCCTCTAGACGAACGGGACACAAGCTGTTGGGCTGTGCCTCAACAACGGAGCGTATTCTATTGGTGCGCCCTGCTATCGTCAATCGTAAAAATTACTTATTTAACAGCAGGTTAGCTTTTTGCGATATTAACACCCAAACTTTATTAAAAGCGGTGTAACTGCAATGAGCATACCCAATAACAATAACGCTTTAATAATTATAGACGTTCAAAAGGCTTATCTAACCTACGATAGCGTTTATCCTTCACATAACGACGTGATCAATAATATCAATAAGCTTCTCACTCGTTGGCGAGCCGCTAAAGCCCCAATAATCCACATTCGCCATGCTTCAAAGCATAGCGACTCGCCCTACCACTCAAGCGCTGCTACCCATCAATTTGTTGAACAACTAGCGCCGCTAGAGAATGAAACGGTAATCACCAAATATGAGAACTGCGCCTTCATTGGCACCAACCTCCAAGAAACACTTGAGCAGCTCGCCATCGAGCAACTTACGGTTACGGGCGTACTAATTAACCATTCGGTCGACGCGACAATTCGATACGCTGCCGGTCAGGGTTTCGACATAAACTTACCAGCCAGCGCTACATCAGCCATGGCAATAAAGTCCAAAAATGGAGTAAATGCCACACCTCTTGAGGCGCACAGCCTATTACTTGCTAACTTAGACGAAGAATATTGCACCCTCGTCTAATTCGTAAAACACTACATCTTGTATCGAAAAGATTCGAGAACCACAACATGTCGGCCATATTCCTAAACAACGCAGTTTTGGGCGAGTTCTTAAGCGTATCGGTTCTAATCAACAACTTGACCACGCAATCAAAGACTAGGCAATATTAAACAGATTGGAAGAAGTAATGACAGGAACGTTGCCCATAAGATAAAACATACAGACATCAGGAGATGACTCATGGCGAATGATCCTCGCACCTTTCAGCTTGTAACCCTTCGTTCAGAACGGCGTCGGCAAATCTTTCATACTCATCAAGATTACTTCTACTTTCTTTCACTGATCAAAAAACTAAACAGCCAATTTTCGATAGAGTGTCACGCCTATGCGTTGCTATCAAATCATGTGAAGTTGATGGTTAGCGGGTTCGATAACTTTCATGTATCGAACTATTTAAGAGCGCTAAAAGACCAGTTTAATGTTTGGAGCCAACGCAACCACCCCGAACGTAAAGCCGTGTTTAGCCATTTTTGTAACGCAAAAATCGCCACGGCCTACGACCAAATACTATGTATGCTGCGTGTAGACCTAACTCACACCAATCGCCCTACTCGCTTGCATAGCAGCGACCAAGCCTTTTCAAGCTATCGACACAACTGCGATGGCATTGGTAGCTATATGCTAACTAATTGCCCCGGTTACGAGGGCTTGGGCGTTAACGACTGCGATCGGCGCACACGATATCGCGAAATGGCAAATTCGCCCCAAACCCACGAAACCTTTTCTAGAATCGATTACCAACACCATTCTAGAAACGCAATAGACTATCGAGCTCCCGTTGCACCACAGCATGGTGTGCACAGCGCTGACATTCGCTATTTAGATAGGTAAACTGAAACCCTTGATTTATAAGGGTACACAACATTGAGTAACAAAACCCTAGTGTGGGACACCCCCACCCGCTTATACCACTGGCTACTACTTATACACCTTGTCGCACTTTGGTATACCAGCAGCCCATTCAACGAAAAGATCCACCCGATCGTTGGGCAAAGTATTCTTGCGTTAGCTATCTTTCGCATCTTATGGGGCTTTATGGGTAGCCACCATAGCCGCTGGTTAAACATGCCATTCTCGCCGCGCAAGCTATTCGCATACCTGACCGGCAAAGGGCCACACTATACCGGGCATACCCCAGCAGGCGCCTACTTTAGTCTATTGGTGCCATTTATAATCATCGTTCAAGCCACCACTGGTCTAATGCATACAGACGCCGTTTTCTATGATGGCCCGCTACGAGCGTACACCGCTGATGTCATCACAAAACAGGTAGGCGCTATTCACTCGCTTACATTCGATGGCTTGCTAGCATTTATCGCCATACACATCTCGGTCGTTATCGGCTACCTAGTAATCAAGAAAGACGCGCTATACAAATCTATGATTACGGGCTCTAAAGATACAACGGGCGAGCCAAACGCTGCCTATTCGCTTGTTTTAGCACTAGTGCTTGCTGTAGGCTGCTACGCCCTTGTATTTGGCGGGCTGTCGATGATTCCTCAACCTGTCATGGATTTCGGATTTTAAGGTACACACAATAATATGAACGCCGTAGTCATCTCTGTTTTATTAATGCTTGCCCTTAGTATTGGGCGAGTGCCGGTCGTCGCCGCGATTATGATTTCAGCTATTGCTGGCGGTCTAACCGCCGGCATGGGCTTTGACGCAACTATGGAGGCCTTTAACAACGGCCTAACTCAAGGTGCAGGCGTTGCAATCAATTATGCCCTTCTGGGTGCTTTCGCTTTTGCAATCGCCCGCTCAGGCCTAGCCAACGCGCTGATTGATAAGCTAAAAGACCATTTATCACCCAACAGCCGTTGGCTTATTTTAGGCGCTTGTATCTTAGCTGCGGTGATGTCACAGAACCTTGTGCCGATTCATATTGCGTTTATTCCACTGTTGATTCCGCCGATTTTGAAATTAACCAACAAGCTAAACATTGACCGTCGTGCCATCAGCTGTGCCATCGCCTTTGGCTTGGTTACTACCTACATGTGGATCCCATACGGCTACGGCTTGATCTACCTAGAAAACATTCTGTTAGGTAATTTGCAGTCGTCGGGCCTAAACACCGAAGGTCTGTCTGGCTTTGACGCGATGGCGATTCCGGCTCTAGGTATGTTAGTAGGCCTATTAGTTGCTCTGTTTATTAGCTACCGTAAACCTCGCCAATACGAGACGATTGTATTAGATGATGAGCCTAAAGAGACTACAACCACTAGTACAAAGAGTATTATTCTAAGTCTAATTGCCGTAATCATCGGCTTTGCTGTGCAAGTAACAACGGGTTCAATGGCCCTAGGCGCGTTATGCGGCTTTATCGTATTTACGTTTAGTGGCTTTTATAAATGGCAAGAGACCGATCATATCTTCACCGAAGGTATGCGTATGATGGCGGTGATAGGCTTCATCATGATAACTGCATCGGGTTTTGCCGAGGTGTTGCGCGAAACCGGCCATATCGACTCACTTGTAGATTCACTCAATGGCGCTCTAGGCAATAACAAAGCCGTCGCTATCGCCTTTATGCTACTAGTTGGCCTGATCATCACCATGGGTATCGGCAGCTCGTTTTCAACGATCCCTATTATCGCCGCGATTTTCACCCCTATGGGTATGGCGCTAGGATTATCACCCTTAGCCATCGTTGCGCTAGTCGGCACAGCGGGTGCGTTAGGTGATGCTGGTTCGCCCGCCTCTGATACCACCCTTGGCCCAACAGCCGGCCTTGGCGTAGACGGTCAGCACGATCACATTCGTGATACGGTGATTCCTACATTTATCCACTACAATATTCCGCTACTAGTATTTGGCTGGATCGCAGCCATGGTTCTTTAGGAGATTTAATGTCTGTTAACAAAGAAGACATCAAACAGTATTTGCTTAGCCTTCAAGATAAAATCTGCGAGGCTCTAGAAACAGCAGACGGCACCGGCAAGTTTGTCGAAGACAAATGGCAACGCGAAGGCGGCGGTGGCGGTGTAACCCGTGTAATGACCGACGGCGCTGTGTTCGAATCTGGTGGCGTTAACTTTAGCCATGTATTTGGTACGCAACTACCTGCGTCAGCTACCCAAGCTCGCCCAGAATTGGCAGGCCGTAGCTTCGAAGCGATGGGCGTGTCGCTAGTTCAGCACCCAAAGAACCCGTTGATTCCTACAAGCCATGCCAACGTGCGGTTCTTTATTGCCGAAAAAGAAGGTGAAGACCCAGTATGGTGGTTTGGTGGTGGCTTTGATTTAACCCCCTACTACCCAGTAGACGCCGACATCAAACACTGGCACCAAACAGCGAAAGATCTTTGTGCGCCCTTTGGCGAGTCGATCTACGACGAACATAAAAAATGGTGTGATGATTACTTCTACCTAAAGCACCGTGGCGAAACCCGTGGTGTAGGTGGCTTATTCTTTGATGATCTAAATCAATGGCCCATGCAGCAGTGCTTTGACTACATCAAAGCCGTTGGCGAAGGCTACATCGATGCCTATATCCCTATCGTTGAGAGCAACAAGACTCGCCCATTCACCGACACACAGCGTGACTTTCAGCTGTACCGCCGCGGCCGCTATGTCGAGTTCAATTTAGTATGGGATCGCGGCACGCTATTTGGCCTGCAAACTGGCGGGCGCACTGAATCGATCTTGATGTCAATGCCACCACTTGCACGCTGGGCGTACGACTATCATCCTGAAGAAGGCAGCGAAGAAGCACGCCTATATGATTATCTAAAGCCTACCGACTGGCTTGCAACGCTTTAATCTTATAGGGCGAGTTTAAACCATAAAAAAAGCGGCTAACTTAGCCGCTTTTTTTGTACCCAAGAAAAATCTATGGTGTATAGAACGTTGGCGAACCAGGGCCAACTGGTAACGCGAAGATAAATGTCCATAGATAAAAGAACAAACTCCAGCACACGATAAACACCATGGTATAAGGCAGCATGGTAGAGATCAGCGTACCGATACCAATGTTCTTATGGTACTTAGAGGCGATCGCCAAGATCAGGCCAAAATAGCTCATCATCGGTGTGATCAGGTTGGTCGTTGAATCACCGATACGGTAAGCCGCCTGAATGGTCTCGGGTGCATAGCCAACCAACATTAGCATTGGCACAAAGATTGGCGCGGTAACTGCCCATTGAGCTGATGCAGACCCCAAGCTTAGATTGATCACGCCGCATACTAGAATGAATAAGAAGAATAGCTCTGGGCCACTTAAACCAGCTGACTCAAGCGCCTGCGCACCTACAACAGCGAGCACTGAGCCAAAGTTTGTCCATTTAAAGAACGCCACAAATTGCGCTGCGAAGAACACCAACACAATATAGGGGCCCATCGACGACATCGATTTACCCATCGCATTGATGGCATCTACATCGCTTTTCATGGTACCTACAACACGCCCGTACACAAAACCGGTGATCGCGAAGAAGAAGAAAATGTAAACCACAATACCCTTTAAGAACGGCGAGCCTTTCATCTCCATCGTCTCAGGGTTAAGCAATACACCGCCAAACTGAGGCATTACTGTAGCTGCTAGCACTAAACAAAAGGCCAATGCTGCTAGGCCGGCGTAGGCTAAGCCACGGTTTTCGGTTGCCGTAAGCTCATCACCACCTTCAACCTTGTTGCTCGCCAAGGCTTCGTGATCGGCCAGTGATTCGTCGTATGGCCCTAGCTTAGGCTCAACAATCTTTTCAGTAACAAAGGTAGCAAGGCCGGCAATCAAAAAGGTACTAGCGATCATAAAGAACCAGTTTGCCTCAGGGCCAACCGTATAGGTTGGGTCGATCATACGTGCGGCTTCTTCAGTGATACCACTCAATAATGGGTCAACTGTACCGATAAATAGGTTGGCCGAATAACCACCTGACACACCCGCAAACGCAGCAGCCAAACCTGCCAACGGGTGACGTCCTAACGAATGAAAGATCATCGCCGCTAGCGGAATCAATACAACATAACCCAGCTCTGACGCAGTATTCGATACAATGCCTGCAAACACGATCGCGAACGTGACCATCGATTTAGGCGCGCCATATACCATCTTACGCATTAGCGCAGAAATAAGGCCCGAATGCTCGGCAATGCCTACACCTAAGATCGCCACCAACACAGTGCCCAATGGCGCAAAGCCAGAAAAATTGGTTACTAAGCCGGTAACTATTCGCTGTAAGCCTTCGGCGTTGAGCAGGCTGACTACTCTGATCATGCCATCATCGGCTACACCCGGTGCACCCGCTGGGCGCGGGTCAATCACCGCCACGTCAAAGTAACCAGCTACACCGCTAGCAACTAAAATAAGGATACAAAAAGATGCGAAAAGGGTTACTGGGTGCGGAAGCAGGTTGCCTAGCCACTCAACAGTGTCTAAGAACCGCGTAAACAATGACCGTTTGGCCGCAGGATGATTCATAGCGCTCTCGATTAGTTTTTTCGGCGCCCATCATACCCTAGTTAAGGGTTATAACGATACTCACAAGCCCCATCAACACCACGAACCAAAAGGCAAAGCTAACCCATTTGAGCAAAGCTTTAGGCGACTGACTGCGCCCTACTTTCGCCGAAAACCCTTTTAGGTTAAAAACGATCTTTGCCGACACTACAACCGATACAAGGTTAATGCCTAACAAAAGAAGCGCGCCACCGGCTAACTGCCAACTATGCTGACTAGCAAATAAACCAGCAGCAACGGTTGGCGGCAACAGCGCCACGGCAACCATTACGCCTACCAAAACACTTGAAACACCTGCCGTTAGGCTTAGTGTTGCAGCAGCGCCTGATACTAGCGCTAAGGCTACGGCTTCGATGCCAACGTTTGCCCTTGCAAGCAGTTCGGGGGCAACAAAAGAACCAGACCAAAATGCACCCACAGCAATCGCGATAGAAATAGCTAAGGTGATACCCACCAGGTTAGTGGCCACGCCCGAACGCACCATGCGCCAATCGCCAAGAGTTGAGCCATAGGCTATAGCGAGATTTGGCCCTAGCAATGGCGCAATTACCATGGCACCAATAATCACCGCTACGTTATTTTCTAGTAGACCTAAGATTGCGACCACCGACGATAAGGCAACTAACCATAAAAAGTTGCTATTAAGTTCGGCGCCCTTAAGTACTTGGTTGTACAAGGCTTCGCGAGACTCGGTAGCTGCAGCTGTTTTCTCTTCTTGCGCTGTTTTAAGTTTCGGTAAGCCCGCTTCGACAGGCACTACAATCAACGTGTAGCCCGTTTGACCACCGAAATACTCTTGAACTAAATCTAAAACGACCTGTTGCTTATTTGAATGAACCAACAAACGCATAGCAACTCGCCCATCATCACCCTTTTGACCCAGGCGAAAATCAATGGCTTCGCATACTTTCGCTAAACGACGGATGTCATCGATATGGCGCTCGTCTGCGAGTAGCTCAATAAGCTTCATAGATTATCCTGCGTTCTGCTGCACGGGGTTTGACCTTGCAAGGCCATCAACTGGTATCACATGGGTAGCATGATGCTTTTCGCAATATTCAGCAAGAGTTGCTCCTATCACGTCGACATAATCGTCTAACTGAGCATCTGCCCGATAAACAAGGTAGTACATAATCTGCGCTTGTAAATTTGAAGCAACGGGTATCAATGACCCTTCGGCAAGATCTTGGCGCGCAGCTATACGAGGCAACAAAGCGATGCCTAACCCTGCACGGGCTGCAGCAACAACCGATAACTTGTTATCTAACACCTGCTGTCTAGTTGCGTCGAAATCAATTTCGATATTTTCTTGCTGAAAGATCAACCAATCATCATCTAACGCAACCCTAACAATGTGGGCATCTTCTATACCCACGCCATCGGCATCAATGACGTGATTTACAAAATAACTAGGTGCACAATACAAACCCATTTCGACACGAGCAAAGGGTTTAGCAACGAGGTCGTCGCTATGACCCGAATAAGGCCTTAGCGCAACGTCGACGATCGACTGTTCAATATGCGCGACGGTATCGTCTGCCCTCATCTCGACCGGCAAATCAGGAAACAAATGCCTTAGCTGAACTAACGCGTGCGTTAACAAAAGAGTAGACACAACAGACGAACCACCTAATCGTAGTTCTGACAAATCATGGTCAGATTCTAACAAACCTAAACCCTGTTGAAGTTCATCAAACACTTTAGAACTAGTATCAAAAAGAATTTGCCCCGCATCGGTTAACGACAGGTCTGTTCGCTGTGATCGTAGCAAAAGTTTTTTGTCTAATAGTTCTTCAAGCTTTTTTATTTGATAGCTAACACTAGATTGATTAACACAGAGTACGTCAGCAGCTTTAGTAAAACTTTTTTGCTGAGCAACTGTGTGAAACACGTGCAGATAAGGCAGTAGCGCTTTTAAGTTATGCATAAATCAGATAACTAACATCGAATATTTTTATTTTACAGACTGAGCGTATCAATCGATTATATCGTGCGCGATATTTGTCGCGCCAACTATCTTAACTAAAAATACTAGGCACTAACATTGATTAGGCCACAAAATTAGACAATGGAGTATGTATGTCGTTCAGGTCATTTAGGAATGATAACGCTGTTACACGCGCAATTCGCCGCGTAAACCTAGTTCACTCGCTTGCAGAAAAAACTGGTCGCCCAGTTGAAGAGTTGCTACAAGAGCGTCACGAATTTGAAGCAAACGCGCGTAAAAACGCAAACAACAAGGAGCGTCGTAGCTTTATTAAAGCGATGGGCGCTGGTGCTATGGCTGCAGGCGCGACGCCCGCTATGGCTAAGATTGGTGGTAACACCAACAACCCAGGCCGTGTAGCAGTAATCGGTTCAGGCCTTGCAGGTATGCGTACTGCCCACCGCCTATGGCACTACGGCCACCAGTGTAAAGTGTACGAAGCAAACACCCGTATCGGTGGTCGTGCGTTTTCTACACGTGGTTACTTCGACGACAATATGATCGTTGAGCGTGGTGGCGAATTCATCAACACTAACCACTCTGCAATCCGTAACCTATGTCATCAGTTAAACCTTAAGCTAGAAACAGTTTACGCAGGTTCTGCAGGCGGTGACGAGCCTTTGTTCTTCACTAACGGTAACCTTTGGACAGAAGAAAAGCTTAATGCTGACTGGGGCTACGTATATGAATCATTCAAGCGTGGTGAAGTTGCAGCACCTTGGCAGCCAACTTACGCTAGCCACAACGCTGAGCACGTACGTCTAGATAACCTAAACACTAACGATTGGTTAGACGAGCTAGGTGTAGGCGCAAACAGTGACTTTGGTCAGCTAATGCAGACTAACGTTATTTCTGAATACGGCCTACGCCCAGAAGAATCACCTGCACTTAACCTTCTATACCTACTAGGTTGGAACTCGCGCTCTTCAGCAGAGCCGATCACTGGTGGTGACGAGAAGTACCACGTAGTTGGTGGTAACGATCAGATCATCTACGGCATGCTAAACGATATGCCTAGCGGCACGGTAGAAACAGGCAAGGCGCTAACTGCGGTAACTGGCCCAGCGATGGGTCCATACACCCTAACCTTCGAAGACGGCACTGTAGATACCTGCGACCAGCTAGTAATGGCGATTCCGTTCACTAAGGTTCGTGAAATCGAATTCTCACCAGCAATCTGGGAGTCGTTCGGCTTTGCTAAGCAAGAATGTATCAACAAGTTAACCTATGGTACTAACGGCAAGCTACACGTACAGACTGCTAACAAGCCTTGGCTTGGCACTCGCAATGTAGACGGCCACGACGTTCACATGAACGGTGTTGCCTACTCTGGTGCTGATGGCTGGATTGTATCTTGGGATACTCAATCAACTAGCGACAACCAACGCGGTGTTCTATGTGACTACCTAGGCGGTGATCGTGGTGCTAACCTAACGTCGAACGGCCCATTCTCTGAAGCAGATGCTGGTGATGTAAACACTTTCTTGACAGAAATCGACGAAGTATTTACTGGTGTTAAAGATGCCTACGAAGGTAAGGCACTTGTGTCTAACTGGACAGCTAACCCATACACCCACGGCAGCTACAGCTCACCAGGTATGGGCGAGTACACTAGCTTCTGGGGTTCTCAGTGGGAGCGTGACACTACCAACAAGATCTTGTTTGCTGGTGAACAGTCTTCACAAGAGACCTGGGGTTTCTTAAGCGGCGCAATTGACTCGGGCGAGTTGGCTGCAAAGCGTCTAGTAAACAAGAATGCTTAATCGCTGATTTACTTGCTAACAAAAAAGGCACCCTCGGGTGCCTTTTTTTATTGCCTTGATTCTAACAATTAATAGAACAAACCAAGAAGAATAAAACCGACCGACGCAATCGCCCCTGCCCGCATTGCAAACGGTAACTGAGTACGCACGTGCTCGATGTGCTCGGTACCCGCCGCTAATGATGAAACGATAGTTGTATCGCTAATCGGCGACGAATGATCACCAAAGATGCCACCTGACAGCACGCAGGCTACAAGCAGTGCCGGCTCGATACCTAGATGCATAGCGATAGGTATAGCGATCGGCATCATGATCGAGAAGGTACCCCAGCTTGAGCCTACCGAGAACGCAATCGCGCCCGACAGCCAGAACACCACAACAGGTATTAACCAATGCGGAATCCACTCACCAGCGAAAGACGATACATACTCGCCCACGCCTAGCGCCTTAGCCACCGTACCAAGCGCTAACGCCAACACTAGCATAATTGCTATTGGCAATAGCTTACCGGCACCCTCGATCCAGACATCTGTTAATCTATTTAGTGTCATCATACGTTGCGAAAGAACCATGATCGACAATACTGCTAACGCTGCAACACTCGCCCACAATACACTGGTCGAACCTGACCCCTTTAGAATTACACCATCACCGGTGATCCAAAGACCTAAGGGCATCATGGCAATCAATACAGCCATTGGAATGAGCATATTATAGGCGCGCGGTGTTACATCGGGCTCTGTTTGAAAACTAACAGGCTCATCATCATATGCCTGCGCCTTTGCCTCGGCCTGCCCCATCGCACCAGGGTTATAGTTGGTCGCGATACTGTACGCAGCAATACCCACTGCTGTTAGCGCGTATAAATTAAGAGGAATACTCATCAGTAACACTGACAGTGCGTTTTCGACACCCAGACCATCGAGCAAACCTAGATTGAATGCACCCCAAGCATTTAACGGAATCAAAATACAAATCGGTGCAGACGTTGAGTCGATGATATAAGCAAGCTTTTCGCGAGAGATCTTGTAACGGTCGTATAACGGCCTGCTTACCGTACCACTTACAAGCAACGTGATATTTGATTCGATAAAGATGACAATACCCAGTATCCAGCTTAGCCACTGTGCACGCTTGCCACTGTTAACCCACTGCTGGCGTTCTAACGCCGACACAAAGCCTTTAACGGCACCTGAGCGCTCTAGCGTATAAATGAACGCTCCAATGATTAACGTAAACGATAAGATCTTGGCATCACCAGGATTTCCTAATACTGAAATCACGGCATCAAGCGACTCGGCAAACGAAGCTAAAACACCTTGCCCGTTAAGCAGCAAGTAGCCTAGCCAGATGCCAGCAAACAACGATAGATATACTTGGCGAGTCGCCAAACATAAGCCAATAGCAATTAACGGCGGTAACAGCGCCGTCCAGTTAGGATCGATCATTTTATTATCAATACCTTAAAAGCAAAAACGGCGCTTAGTGTAACCTAAGCGCCGCAGGGTTAGTAATCGAAATTACTTATAAGCATATAGCTTAGCGAGCCGCCATACGAATACCACCGTCAAGACGAATCGTTTCGCCGTTGATGTAGCTGTTTTCAATAATATGGCCTACCAGTTTTGCAAAATCATTCGGCTCACCTAAGCGCTTAGGCGACTGAACCATTTGGCTTAAACTGTCTTGCACCTTATCAGGCATAGCCGCAACCATTGGCGTCATAAATACGCCAGGCGCGATGGTGTTAACACGAATACCTAAGCTACCCAAATCGCGCGCCATTGGTAGCGTCATACCCGCTACGCCAGCTTTACTAGCGGCGTAAGCCACCTGCCCCATCTGCCCATCGAACGCAGCAACAGATGCAGTATTGATGATGACTCCTCGCAGACCGTCAGCATTGGGGTCGTTTGCCGACATTAAAGCACTCGCCTGTGAACAAACGTTGAAGGTACCCACAAGGTTCACTTGAATCGCCTTTGCAAACAGGCTCGCATCATGCACGCCCTTACTACCAAAGGTTTTAGCAGCTGGCGCAATACCTGCGCAATTTACAACAACCTGTAACGGTCCTAACTCGCCCACCTGCTGCATCACTGATTCAATTGCAGAGGCATCGGTTACATCGGTCTCAAAGTAGGTAACATCATCTCTACTAGGTTGCTGTCGGTCTAGCACTACTATCTGGTATGTATTGATTAACTCATCGACAACGGCTGCACCCAACCCTGATGCACCACCGGTAATTAACGCTACAGGCTTCATGAATCGCTCCTCAAAATATGTTCGGCAAGCTGATCAGCAGCCATCGCTGGCGAACAGCCCTGGGTTCTGGCACTTTCAAAGACCTGAATTAATCGGCCCGCAATGGCACTAACCGATTGGTTAATTTGTTGCTGATCTAACAAACCCTGTGTTTGATAGTAGGCATCAATGATACCACCGGCGTTAATCAAATAATCGGGCGCATATAAAATACCTTTAAACATAAGCTTTTGAGCAATGCCATCATGTGCAAGCTGATTGTTGGCGGCACCCGCAATAATAGTAGCGTCGGTTTCAGCTATAAATTGATCGTTGATCGCAGCACCCATTGCACAGGGTGCAAACACTAAAGCGCCCGATCGGTGAATCTGATCAAGGCCAACCTCGGTAGCACCTAGCGCTATCGCTTTATCTAGATTATCGCGATTAACATCGCACACCAGCACGCTGGCGCCCGCTTGAATCAGATGATTGATTAGGTGACGCCCTACATTACCAGCGCCCTGCACTGCCACAGTTACATTGTGCAGCGACTTATCGTAACGCCACTTGACGGCAGCCTCGATCGACAGAAACACGCCCAGTGCCGTACTTGGTGACGGGTCACCACCAGCAGCATGATTGTGATTAACACCTGCAACATGCTCGGTAACTCGCCCCATTTCAGCCAAATCAGCTACCGACGTACCTGAATCTTCGGCAGCGATATATCGACCATTAAGTCGATCAACGAATCGACCCATTGCCTGCATAAGATCAGGCGACTTTAACGTGTGGGGGTTACCTACGATCACTGACTTACCGCCACCTAATGGCAAGCCCGCCAATGCGGTTTTATAACTCATCCCTTGCGAGAGACGAAGTACATCATTAAGCGCTTGATCGTCGTCGACATATTCGAACATGCGACAACCACCTAATGCAGGGCCTCGTTTTGACGAGTGTACCGCGATGATAGCGCGAAGCCCGGTTGACTCATCTACGTGATGGGTTACCAACTCGTGCCCATTAAAACTTGGATGGTTAAACATGCCTGCCTCATATTGTTCATTATTATTAAAAACAATATAGGCGAGCATTAGGCTAATAATTATGCAAAAGAATCTTTTAAGTGTCGCTATGCGAATAATTTATGCCGTAGCGAGCGGCCAATTGATTAAAGCTGCTTACCAGCAAGATAGCGCCAGCGATTATTTTCGCGAATAAACAGCGAGTGCTCGTGCATACAATGCTCTTGGGCATGATCTATATAATAGGCTTTAAATCGCACCCAACCTTGATCGCCCGACTCACCACTACCCTCTACTTGCAGCCGTTGCCAATCAAGATCTTTGGTGTTTAATGATTGCGCGGTTAACCCTTGGGCCTCTGGATTAACCCAAGTTCGCATAAGATACTCGCCATAACCGCCTAACGCATAGGCAGTATAGCGAGAGCGCATTAGCTGCTCGGGGGTAGCAGCCTGCTTAGCGCCTAAAATCAATGGTTGGCAGCATGCCTCAAAGGCTTGGTCGCTGCCGCAATAGCAATTCATAGTGACTGCATTAACTCTTTTAGCTGTTCATCTAGTTCGGCGTTGCTTAGCTCGCCCTTTTCGCTATCAAAGTTATCAAAAAACGACTTAACTGACATCGTACCTTTTAAGTCTGCGCCAAAGAATGGTGCCGAGCCAGTAGCCTGCGCTAATACGCTAGAAGCGCCACCAGGGCCTGGCGAGGTAGCCAAGTAAACAACAGGCTTACCTTGAAAAACTTTCATATCGATGCGTGATGTCCAGTCGTATAGGTTCTTGTATGCCGCACTATAGCTACCATTGTGCTCGGCAAAGCTAATAACGATGGCGTCAGCTTCGCCTAGCTTCTTAAAGAACGCTTGGGCAAGTTCGTGCTGCCCAATCTCGGCTTCACGATCAACGCTGAATAGAGGCATCTCGTAATCATTGATGTCTAGCATTTCTACATCAACATCTTTTACTAGGCTAGCAGCATACTTCGCTAACTGTTGGTTGATTGAGTTGCGGCTATTTGATGCACCAAAGGCTAATACTTTCATTTTATTCATTCCTAATACTGTTGTGATTCTTCGATTGGGTTATCTGTAGCGCGAACCGCTAGTGTACTTAACACCACTAACAACACGCCTACTGTAAAACTTTGAAGGCCGAACACCGCGTTAGTTGATACAACAAACGCAGCCACACCTAAGGCTAGCGCTCCATAAGGAATCGGCTGCTTTTCTTCTGGGCGAGTTCTAACCATTGCCACTGTAGTTGCTGCCAGTACAACACCCACTAAGCCTGAAATGACTAGTGATTGCCCCCACTGGTCGGCGACTAAATAGAGCACACCCGCGACACCTGCAAGAATTAAAGCAACGTCAGCTGGTAAGTGCTTTCGGCTAACTAACATAGACGTCGCGGCCACACCGCCTGCTATCAAACCACTCAACCCCGCGTGAGCCCACGCAAAACCAAGCACCACAAAAATCCCTGAGCGCATCAAAACACATAGCGACATAGACGCAAATGGGCAGTTAGATTGTTGGGCTTGGCATGATTGCATGGTGGTTTCCTCTGTCATTGATGAGCAGTTTAGTTGATCCACTTGCAATTACTAGACAGTTAATTTAGCTTTCACTGTTCTATTAATAGAACAATTAAAACCATGAACCTGAATGATATGCAGCTGTTTGCTGTGATTGCAGACAAAATGAGCATCAGTGCCGCAGCTAGAGAATTAGCCATTCCCAAGTCACGAGTAAGCCGCCGACTATTGATGCTAGAAGAAGAGCTTGGCACCCGGTTAATCGAGCGCAACACACGCAACATGCGCTTAACCGAGACCGGAGCACGACTGTTAGTACACTGCAAGCGCATCGTTGAAGAACAGCGCCATGCCATCGCAACAGTCGCCGAACTAAACGACGAACCACAGGGTGTGTTAACAGTAAGCGCAAGTGTCTCGATGGGCCAGCATATTATTGCTCCACGACTCGCAGAATTTATGCGTCTATACCCTAAGATTGAACTAAAACTGATGCTAGACAATCGTCGCGTTGATCTAATCTCAGAGGGCTACGACGTGGCATTGCGCGTAGGTAGCCTAGATGACTCAACGCTAATCAGCAGGCGTATTGGTGGCGACCAGATTGGCCTATACGCATCACCCACCTATTTAGCTGATAACCCACCGATCACCTGCTTCGAATCGCTCGCCCAACATAAACTGGTGATCATGGGCGATATGCAAAACCGCGCTAATTTTAAAATGATCGGTGCACAGGGCGATGAACACTACATCGCCAACAGCCCTGTCGTAGAGGTGAATGATCTGACCGTAGTGCGCGACCTGGTACTGCAAGGTGCCGGCTACGCACCCATACCTACATTTCTAGTCACCGAAGCGCTAAAAACGGGCCGCCTGCAACGCATATTGCATGGCTACTCTACCCAAGAATTTGGCTACTACGCCGTATACCCAAGCCGCTTTGGCCTAAGCCGTAAAACCAAGGCCTTTATCGACTTCTTTACCGAAGTGATGAAAGAAGAATAAATATTTTATTAAATCTGTGTAACATTCTGCCCCTTCGCCCATCTATCACTAGAACGCGGTAAAAGCCGCGCTAATTAACGAGAGAGATTTGTTATGCACCTAATAAAGAAATTGTTTGTCACACTTGCCCTTACACTGACCGCTACTATGGCTAACGCCTTCGACAAAGAGCCCTTTACCGAAGAGCGCTTTAATGAGTTGCAAGCAGCTGGCCACCCGGTATTGGTAGATGTTTACGCCACCTGGTGCCCCACTTGTAAGAAGCAACAAAAGCGCCTTACCAAGTATTTTGAAATGAACCCTGATAGTGCTATTAAGGTGCTTGTTGTCGATTACGATGGCCAACCTGAATGGGTTAAGCATTTTAAAGCGCCGCGTCAGTCGACCTTATTGCTTTACAAAAACGGCGAGCAGCAATGGTTCAGCGTAGCCGAAACTCGCGAGAAAAAGATCTTTGCAGCACTGACGGCGGCAGAGAAGTAATATGGAGTTAATCGCAATACCCATTGCCTTCGCCGCAGGCTTATTAAGCCTACTTTCTCCCTGCGTTTTGCCGATGCTGCCCACCGTTGCAGCATCGGCGGTGCGCACTGATCGTCGGGGCATCTATGCCCTAGCAGCGGGCTTGGCATTAGCATTCGCCCTAGCCGGCACATTGCTAACATTTTTGTTACTTAGCCTAGGCATTTCGACCGAGGTGCTACGTACCTTCTCTGCATTTTTAATGCTAGCGATTGGCTTAGTACTTTTAATCGACAAACTAGGCGAGTACCTATCATTTTGGCTTAGCCGTATCGCAAGCAAGGCACCTAACTACAACCCTGAAGGTAGCGGCTTAGGTACCCAGTTTGCCGTAGGCGGTTCGCTTGGTTTGGTTTGGCTACCCTGTGTAGGCCCTACACTAGGCACTGCTATTGCACTGGCCTCAACAGGTCAGTCATTAGGATCAGCCTTTGCAGTAATGTTGTCGTTTGGTGTGGGTACAGCGCTGCCTTTGATCGGTATCGGTTTGCTAGCTCAGCGCTCGCTACCTGAAACGGCGCGCAATAGCAAAACGGCTAAACGAGTTATGGGTGTTGCCCTACTTGGATTGTCACTAACGATCTTCACCGGTTTTGACCGTGTGCTAGAGATGTGGGCGATTGAGTACATGCCCGATTGGGTGAGTAGTTTATAGATCAGTTAATAACTAATTCTAATCTCTTACCCATCAATGCTGCAGCACTAGCTAACGTCTTTAACGTTACGCTAGTGTTGTTAGGGTCAAGTAGCCGGTCTACCTGAGAACGACTTGTAC
Source organism: uncultured Pseudomonadales bacterium (assembly GCA_947503335.1). Taxonomy (GTDB): domain Bacteria; phylum Pseudomonadota; class Gammaproteobacteria; order Pseudomonadales; family CANNCY01; genus CANNCY01. The sequence continues at coordinate 1,067,177 of CANNCY010000001.1, forward strand.
CTAAAGCGTTCGCAAACGCGCTTTTAGAGATTTGATTATCACTTAGGTAACGCCCTACTTGCCAAGCGATAACATACTTGACTGCCTCTGCCTGACAGGCATCCTGAATATCTTCGCTCTCTAGAAACTCATCTAGCGAACTACCTATATGCGAATTTGATATAGCCATTACGTAATACCTCTTTTAATCGAGACCTTGCCAGCGATAAATCTTTACTAGGAGTTGCCGCCCAATGACCATGCGACTCGTTGTATCTAATAATTTCAGCCAGTCTCTTACAGGCTCTGAACCGCATCCAGTTCGGTAGAAATGTACCTTCACTCTCTTCACACAAAGTGTACCATTTTTTGTACATATCGCTATAGTAAGAAAGTAACAACCACCAGTACCTGTAGGAAAATCTGCAGACATAAAAAAACCTCGGTCGTTAAACCGAGGTTTTTTGTTTGGTGGAGCCTAGCGGGATCGAACCGCTGACCTCAACACTGCCAGTGTTGCGCTCTCCCAGCTGAGCTAAGGCCCCAAATGTGCTGCGCATGATATGGGCTCGCCCTGTTAGTGTCAACTGTTTGTTGTAAATCAAAAGCTTAGGTTGGCATTTTCAACAAATTGCGATTACACTATACAAGCATATAGTGAAATTATAAGACAGGCACCATGACATACGATCTACCATCAGCAAAAACGATTGCGATTTTAGAAGAGTCGCTACCGCACTTTACTAACCAATACACCTATCAAGAAAAGGCTGCAAAATCTGAGGCTAAGGGGTTCAAAAAGCCGGTACAGATATTGGTAGATCACGCCCACGGTGACTATCTTCATGACATCGATGGCAACAAATATATCGATTTTCAAAACGGTTGGGCGACTAACCCTCTAGGCAACACTCATCCAGAAGTAGTTGATGCCGTAGCTGCAGCGCACAAAAAAATAGGCTTTCACTGGGAGCACGCACATCGTACACCGCTTGCCAAAAAGATTGCTGAGATTAGCCCTAAGGGCGAGTTAACACGTGTAAACTTTGAAGTGTCTGGCACTGAAGCGGCAGAGTCGGCCGCTCACCTAGCACTCGCCTATAAAGGCCGCAGCCACATCATTACGTTCTCTGGTTCATTTCACGGTTGTGCACTAGGCACCAAACTAATCAGTGGTTTCAGTGGCGATACCAAACGTCATCTTGCAGGCATGATGGGCACCTTTATTACTGCGCCCTACCCATTTAGTACAGATATACCTGCCGGCATGACCGAAGACCAATACACCGACTACTGCCTATGGTATCTAGAAAACCATATTCCAGGCTCTATAGCCCCTGAAGACGAGATTGCTGCAATCATGGTTGAGCCCGGTCTAGCTGAAGGTGGTAACTGGATTCCGAACACTAAGTTTATTCAAGGCATCCGTAAGCTGTGCGACGAGAAAGGCTGGCTAATGATCGTCGACGAAGTTCTTACTGGTGTTGGCCGTACAGGCAAGATGTGGGGTATCGATCATTACGATGTGGTACCCGACATTTTAGTATTCGGCAAAAATTTATCTGGTGGTGTTGAGGCACTTGCTGGTATTGCCGCTAAAGATGAAATCCTAGGTAAATGCCCTAACCATGTTAGCGGCTCGACCTTTGCTGGCACACCCGCGGGCTGCGCAGCCGCTATGAAAACCCTTGAAGTAATCGAACGTGACAATCTAATAGACCACGCTAATCATTTGGGCGAGATCGCCAACGCCAAGATTGCCGAGCTAGAAAAGTACGATGTAGTTAAACAGGCTCGCGGCCTTGGCTTGCTGTTAGGTATTCAGTTTACTGACCCAAGCAGCGAGCACGAAAATTATATGATTGCACGAGAAGTGCGCTCACAAATGCTTAAGATGGGCGTATGGGCGATTTGCGATCATGAAGAAACGATTCGTATGTACCCTGCTCTGAATATGGATGAAGCAACGTTAATCGAAGGCTTAGATATCGTAGAAAAAGCCATTTTAAAAGTAATGGAGACCGGCGTAACTGAAGGCGATTATCCGGCCTACCCAACAGGTGTAGCGGGCTTTTAGCCCGCCCACCCAGTTACATCTGTGCGAATGCTTTCTCTAACTTCTTCATCTTCTTCTTGCCAAGGCCACCTAAAAGATCAATCGACTCGCGTAAACGCGCGCGCGATAGGTCGGCACCCAATAGTACAATCGAATCAAATACAGATATTGACGCAGTGGTACCGGCAATTGAAACAAACAACGGCTGTAAAAAGTCTTTGATCTTAAGATCCATCTTGTCAGCCAGTGCTTTAAGCACATTAAACAGTTCGTCGCGCTCCCAGTTAGACTTTTGCTCTAGCGTCCATAAAGTAAACTGCATGATCTCGATCTGTTGCTCAAGCGGTAGCTTATTGGCTTCAAAGTCAGCTTGAGACAGGTCTAGCTTGCCGCTAAACAGATAAGCAAATAATGGAGCCACGTCGGCAAAGGTATCAATACGCGACTGCATATGCGGCACTAACTTAGCCAGGGTTTCGCGATTAAACGCCCAGTCTACAAGGCGATCTACCAGCTGCTCGCCATTTAAGTCTTCGCGAATCCACAAGCCGTTTAACCAGTTTAGTTTTTCGATATCAAAGATCGGGCCACCTAACGACACGCGCTGAATATCAAAGTTGTCTTGCATCGTTTGCAGGCTGAACTTTTCGCTTTCGTCTGGCATCGACCAACCCATACGGCCAAGATAGTTAATCAAAGCCTCGGGCATATAGCCGCGATCTTTAAAATAAAGAATTGAAGTTGGGTTTTTACGCTTACTTAGCTTTGACTTGTCAGTGTTACGTAACAACGGCAAGTGACATAGCTGAGGCATATCCCAACCAAAGTACTGGTAAAGCAACTTATGCTTAGGAGCCGAGTTTAACCACTCTTCACCACGTAATACGTGAGTGATTTTCATTAGATGATCGTCAACTACGTTGGCTAGGTGGTAAGTAGGCATGCCGTCAGACTTAAGCAAAATCTGTGCATCGACCATGCCCCAGTCAAGATCGATCTCGCCACGTAGCATATCCTCTACTCGGCAAGCGCCCTCTTCTTCGGGCACCATCATACGAATAACATAAGGCGCGTTCGCAGCTTTACGTTTTTCTACTTCGGCGTCGTCTAGCTTTAGGTCAGACGGTTTAAGTGCAGCGTGATTACCTGCTTCTTTGCGGGCTTCGCGCAGCGCATCAAGCTCTTCAGAGGTACGATAACAAACAAAGGCATCGCCCTGCTCTACCAACTGCCAAGCGTATTTAGCGTAGATATCGCCACGCTCACTTTGGCGGTACGGGCCGTATTCGCCACCCACATCTGGGCCTTCGGCCCAATCAAGACCCAACCAACGCAAGCTATCTAAGATCGCCTGTTCAGACTCAGGCGTTGAGCGGGTTTGGTCAGTATCTTCGATACGCAAGATAAACTCGCCACCGTGCTGACGGGCAAAGCAAAGGTTAAATAGTGCGATGTAAGCTGTGCCTACATGTGGATCACCCGTTGGTGATGGTGCGATACGCGTACGAATTGTCATTAAAGACGCCTCAAATAAGAAAACTAATTAGTGGGTGATTATATGCTAGCTAAGGCTTTGACCCAACGGGCTTAATTGGTATTTCTAGGGGATCATGCGATAATCGAGCGATCAACCAAAGGAGCATGGTTTTGCTGCGCGTAATACCCTCAAATAAATTAGAAAACCTATTTGAAGCACTGCAACACATTGTTGCCGCCCAGCCAACCGGCCCCTTCGAACGCACTACCATCATCGTACAAAACCAGGGTATTCAACACTGGCTTAACACCCAGCTAGCCCAGCGCCAGGGTATTAGCTTTAATATCGAATTTCCGATGCCGGTACGCTTTGTCTGGGGCTGCATCAGACAGCTAGTAGGCACCGAGAACGTCGACGCAGTATCGCCCTTCTCTCGCGAGCCATTAACCTGGTCGATTAATCAGTTTTTGGGCACTGATCAAGTTATCAATGATCCTAGTTTTAAGCGAGCCACCGACTATTGGCAAACTGGCGCCTTTCAAGATCTAAAGCGCTTTCAATTAGCGGGGCAGCTTGCTGATCTATTTGAGCAATACACCATTTACCGTGACGACTGGTTAGAACAGTGGTCTAGGGGCGAGTCGATACCTGACCTTGCCAATCATCCCGACGCCCAGTGGCAGGCCAAACTTTGGCGTATGCTGTGCGAGCGCCACGGTAAAAACCAGCAGCCCGCGTATTTGCGCGAACTAGCCTTGCAAAACGCCTCGCCCGAGAGTGAATTACCTGATGTGATTCATGTGTTTGGTGTTAACAGCCTAGCCCCGGCGTGGCTTAACTTTTTAGAACGGTTATCAGAAAAAACCGGCATGCAGGTGTTTATCTATCATCTAAATCCCTGCGTCGAATACTGGGGTGATCTCAGCCGCAACAAGGCACGCCTAGAAAAGTGGCAAGAAGACGATTTTAGCAACAACCCGCTACTCGCCAATCTGGGTGGCCAGGGGCAGCAGTTTGTGCGCATGCTTGCCGATGCCGATTACGACACCCTAGACCTGTTTGATGATGTTCGACCAAGCGATGGCGATACCGACGCACTGTTAAACGAAGTGCAAAGCGATCTGCTTAACCTTGATACGCATCCCTCGCCCGAATTGGTTAAAGACAATAGCCTAAAAATTGTCAGCGCCGATTCGCCACTGCGCGAAATACAGTTGCTACACGACCAGCTGCTACACCTATTTAATAATGACGCTAGTTTGAAGCCCCACGACATCGTAGTGATGTGCCCGCAAATCGAAACGTACGCGCCCTTTATCGAAGCGGTATTTGCCCCTAGGGGCGAGTACGATAGTTCGCGCCTGCCCTGTTCGATTGCAGACCGCTCTGTTCACGAAAGCGAACCGCTTGTAGCGCAGTTTATTCAGTTATTAGATACGCCATCACGCCGCTATACCCGCGCCGAAGTGCTAGACATGCTATCGATTAGTGCCTGTCAGCGCCGTTTTGACATTAGTGCAGATGATCTACCAATTATCGAGCGATGGCTTGACGAAGTTAGTATCTTTTGGGGCTTAGACGAGCCCAACCAACAGCGCATTATTGAAAACGATCAACCCATGCCGCTGTACCATTGGCAGCAAGGTTTAGAACGGCTAATGCTGGGGTATTTACACGGCGACGAAGAGATCTTAGTGAATGGTCGGGTATGGAGCCCTGCCGTACAACTAGGCGAGTCTGAACTGCTTGGCGCATTAATCGATGCCATTACCACCCTAGGTAGCGCGCGCTCAATTGTAGGCTACGAACACACACCTAAGGGCTGGGCAACGGCACTTCGTGAGCTGTACCAAAACCTATTTTCGCCCAACGACGAAGACAGCGTTGCCGACAACGCTATCGACAATGCCATCGTGGCGTTAGCACTGGTAGAACAGATCGACCCGTCGCCTATTTCGTTAGACGTTGTAAAAGAATTTTTAACGGGTAAGTTTGTCGAACCTTCGCGTCGCCAGCAGTTTTTAACAGGCCAGGTTACCTTTTGTTCAATGATGCCGATGCGCTCGGTGCCCTTTAAAGTAGTTGCGCTGCTAGGTATGAACGATGGCGAATTCCCCCGTGCCAAACCACCGGCTCAACTAGATTTGATTGCACACAAACCGCGCACTGGTGATCGCTCACGCGCCGGCGATGACCGCTATCTATTTTTAGAGGCAATGATCTCGGCTCGCCAAAACCTGTATATCAGTTACCTAGGGCGCGACCGCCGAAAAGGTAATGCGTTAGAACCATCACTGGTTGTAGCCGAGCTAGTGAACTATCTACAAAACACCAAACAATGGCCCGAAAAAGGCAGTATCGACCAAGCGCCCTTGCACCCCTTTGATGAGCGCCACTTTACTGCAGGCTCTCAATGGCAAAGCTTTGCAACGCAATGGATGACCTTTACCGGTCAGGGCGAGCAAGATAACAAGCCGGTGACAAACTCGCTAAGAGAATTGCCCGACACTATGAGCACCGGCGATATCGTGCGCTGTCTTGAAAGGCCCGCTCAGTCGTTTGGCCGTTATCAATTTGATTTACGGTTGCCCGATATCGAAGCCGATAGCCTTGAAGAACCCTTTGCGATTGACCCATTGTCGCGCTACCAACTGCGTAATCAGGCAATCGACAGCATGCTAACCGATGGTGTGGCGTGTAGTTTCGAACTCGACAAAGCCTCGGGCCGTGTACCGCAATCGCCAACAACCGACGAACAGTTAAACGATTGGCAAACCTTTGCCGAACAGTTATCGAACGAATTTAAAGACGTGTCGCCCGAACCCATCAAGCTAACTCAGGTCGACTTAAACATTGCAGGCATTCAGCTAACTGCAGCACTACCGCTAGTTGAAAGGCAGTTGATGTTTTACCGTGCAGGCACCGCTCGCGATAGTCATGTTATTGAATGGGGAATTGCGCATCTAGTCGGTACGGTGCTAGGCCTAGTAGACAGCACCTTTGCGTATTCAGACAAATCGCAACAACTGATGCAAACAAGCTTTAACCCCGTTGATGTGGGCCAAGCCGAGCAATGGTTAGAGGCCATCGTTACAGCCGCCAAAGACAACCTAACGCAACCCAAGGTAACCATGGCCGCAATTGCTAGTGCCTTTGTAAAGGCCAAAGAGCCCTTCGACCAAGCCGCTTTGAATAAACAATGGTTTAGCAGCCGCCACGACTTTACCCGCAAGCCCGACGCTGAACTACCTAACCGCTGGTACTGGCCTCAAGGCCCTGAGATGACCGATATCAATATCGAACTATTTGAAAACGCCTATCGAGGTATTTTTGAGCTGTCTAAAACGTCAAAGGTGAGCAACGCATGAAACAACTCGCCATTCATACAACACCGCTAACAGGTATTCACCTAATTGAAGCCAGTGCCGGTACCGGTAAGACGTACAGTATCACACGGCTAGTCGCGAAAATTTTGCTCGAACACGAATCGGTCGAGTCGATCTCGCAGGTTTTGGTAATGACCTTTACCAAAGCAGCTGCACAAGAGTTACGCGCCCGTATCAATGCCCATTTAAATTTACTGTTTCAACACTGGGGCCAAAAAGATCATAGCGAGTTTGAACATGATGAAGTAAGCCTTGCGCTGTTTGATGACTGGGCGAGCCTTGGTAAAACCGATGAGCAGGCCCGCACAAAGTTACGTGCAGCCCTTGTCGAACTAGATACGGCGCCTATCTCGACGATTCATAGTTTTTGCCAACGCATTCTGCAAGATCACGCGTTTTTAAGTGCGTTACCGATGCAGTTTTCGTTTTCAGATAATATTGATGATCTGCTAGAGCAAGCCGTAGCCGATGTGTATCGATCAAATCGTTTAAACAGCGATGATTCGTGGCATGCTTTCTTTGGCCGCTGGGCTACGCCCGTTGATTTTATTCAAGCCTTTAGAAAAGCCGTTGAAGAACCCATTTCGCTTGACCCCGTCAGCGCCCAAATGGTGCTTGATAACGCAATACTCTTGAAGCAAGAATTAAAATCGGGCTTTGACAATTTGTATGATGCTATTCAAAACGAGCCCAACAACAAGCCGATTCATGTAGAACAACTAGAGGTCATTGAAGCTTGGCTTGCAACCGATGAACTAACAGCGCCTGTCGAATGGGGAAAGTACTTTCACGGTGGCCGGTATAGAAGCGTATCGTCAGAGCTAAAGGCCTATCAAAAGCACGCAAAGACAATCACAGATGAGCTCAGAAAAGTCGAGGGCAATTACGCAAAGGCCTTAGCCTACGAATGTGCTAACGACGCAATCTACAGCGCGCGAGATAAACTCGCCCAAGCTAAACAACAACGTCATGTATTGGCGATCTCTGACCCTATCTTTATTGTGCAACAACAGCTTGCTAACGATGCGTCTGGTGAATTTGCTGCCGCCATTAAAGCCCAGTACCCCGCCGCGTTGGTTGACGAATTTCAAGATACCGACGAAGCACAGAACAGTATCTTAACCGCTGTATATAAGGGCAACGATAACAGCGTACTGTTTCAAATTGGCGACCCTAAGCAGGCAATTTACGCGTTTCGTGGCGGTGATGTGTTTGCTTATCTTAATGCCAGAAAACGCGCCCAATACGAATGGTCGCTAGATACCAACTATCGCTCTAACGAACAGCTAGTTACCCAGTACAACGATCTGTTTGCAATGAAAGACAGTATCTTTGGTAAAGGCATTGATTACCACCGCGTAAACGGCGCCATTAAGGGCAAGGTATTTGAAGATACCCTTGAAACAGCCCCGTTAAGTTTTGTGCCCATCAAATTAGACGACCCCAGCGTCGATGCCTGTCGCACCCAATATGCACAATGGGCTGCCAATGAAATCGCGACGCTGCTGACAAGTCGCGCCACCATTGATGACAAGCCCATTACCGCGAGTCAAATCGCTGTATTAGTGCGTGCGTCAACCGAAGCGAACAAGGTGATCGACGCATTAGGCGAATTGGGCCTGTCGGCAGTGTACAGTGGTGGTAGCGAACGTATCTTTGAATCGCCCGAAGCATTGCAGCTAGTATTGGCATTGAGAGGCATTCTTAACCCCTACAGCGACAAAGCGTTACGAGTGGCAATGACAAGCGAACTGTTCGGCGCCAACAGCACTGAACGCTTAGCCCAGCTGCAGGTTGACGCACAGAAATGGCAGCAAGCCTCTGACCTACTAGCCGAGCTAAAAGAACTGTGGGCAACCCGTGGCTTTTTGGCGATGGGGTTAAAACTGTTACAGGGGTTAGCCACTGATAACGACCGCCATAATCGCCAACTAACCAACTACACGCAGCTATTCGAGCTGTGCCAAGAGGTTTGGCAGCAGCACGCACACTTTGAGCAGTTGCTACAGTGGCTAGAACAGCAGATAGCTAACCCTTCTAACAACAGCGCCTACGAAGTAAATCTAGAAGATGATCACGATCTGATTCAGATCGTTACCTATCATGGCTCTAAGGGTCTGGAGTACCCTGTGGTGATTCTGCCCTTTACGTCAATGATCAGAAATAGCCCTGCACGTGATGGTATCACTAGCTATCACGACGATGACTTAAACTTACACAACACGATCACTGGCCCTTTAATGCCTGACGCGATGGCGCGATACCAGTCTGAAGACGATGACGAAGTAGCACGATTACTCTACGTTGCCGTTACCCGTGCATCATCCTTATGTTTAATTGCCGTGGGTGATAACAAAAATGTAGATCGGTCTGCTATTGCTCGAATGACGGGCTATGATGGCGAATTAGGTTGGCCGCACTTTTTAGCGACCCAACCTAGTTTGGCGTTGCGTGATGAAGCTGCCCCCATCACTGAGCGTATTAATCGTGCCAATAACTCGCAACAGCTATCGCCTGCTGAGCTTAATAACAGCATTGATTCTAAGTGGCAGCTTACGTCGTTTAGCTCGATCGCCCATCGATTAAAACACAGCCTAATTGAGCCTAAAGATCGTGACGCCCTGCTAGCACGTGTGGCCTCGCCCACCGAAACACCACAGCTTCGCTTTGCCCTAACCAAGGGCGCTGCAGCGGGTAATCTTTTGCATGATCTGATGGAACACACCGACTTTAGCAAGGGCAATTTTGCAGATGTTGCGCTAGAGCCGCTAACCCGCTTCGGTGAAGAGGTAGATCAAGACGCTCTATTTGGTTGGCTTAACGAGGTACTTGCCGCCCCGCTTGCCGAGCTTGATAACAACTCGCTAAGCTCACTCACTTGGCAACAGACATTACGCGAGCCCGAATTCTACTTTTCGCTACCCAAGCATCAGCTAAGCGACCTACTTGCGATTCTTTATGAACATCGCGGCGATAGCGAACAGTCAACGTCGCGCGAAATAATCGAAGGCATGATGCATGGCTTTATCGATTTAATTTTTGAGCACAACGGCCGCTACTTTGTGAGCGACTACAAATCGAATCATATTGGTGACGACCTAGCCGACTATACCCAAGAGCGTATTCGCGACAGTATTCAGGCAAGCAATTACGATTTACAGTATTTAATCTATTCATTGGCGTTGCACCGGCATCTTAAGCAATCACTGCCCGACTATGACCCTGCTGTGCACTTTGGCGGCGTTTACTATTTTTATCTGCGTGGTATGAATCCAAACAATCACTTCGGCCAATACTTTCATCCGATTGGTGTAGAGACCCTTGAACGTCTTGATCAACTGTTTAGCGAGGAGCACGCCTAATGCATTCAATTGATCAACACTTAGTACAGCAGTTAAATAAACTGCACCCGTTAAGCGACGCTCTACAGATTGCCTTGCAAGAGGCTCACGCACAGTTGCGCGAGGGCCACACTGCTCACACCCTTAACAGTGACCTTTGGGGCGAGTTAACGGCTGTGGTAGACGACTGCCCTGCCATGCCGATAGTTATACGAGAGACACACTTCGCCTTTAAACGCGTGCATACATACGAAACAACCATCGCTGGTGCTTTTGTACAAACGCCGCAGTCATTTACGAGCGACGAGACAGCAGTACTAAGCAATTGGATTAGCGAACAGTTTACGCTGAGCGAACCCAAAGAAGCGCACCAAGCGCTAGCTGTGGCTAATGCTATTCATTGGCAACACAGCGTTATTACTGGCGGGCCGGGTACCGGTAAAACGACAACGGTCGCGAAATTAATTGGCGCTCTGTCGCAATTACATAGCGGCCTACGACTGTTACTACTGGCCCCCACGGGTAAGGCAGCACAGCGTTTAGAAACTTCATTTACTGCCGCCCAAGCAAACATTAAGCCGGCGGCAAACTTTAATCTGATTGCGTCATCGACCATTCATCGCGCACTGTACGGCCAACAGACCATTAAGCGCGCCGACGTCATCGTGGTCGACGAAGCATCTATGGTTGATATTGCGTTAGCCGCACGGCTCATAAACGCGCTTAGCGAGCACACTAAGGTTATCTGGTTGGGTGACGCAGACCAATTAGTAAGCGTGGGTGCCGGCGCCATGATGGACAACCTAACCCAAGCTCAATGGCCTAGCGCGCAAGTCGGCGTTGTCGATGCGATCAACCAGGCCAGTGGCCAACTACTTAGCTTGCCCAATGGCCCTGTAGCTAGATTAGAAGGCAGCTTTCGTAGCAATAAAGCGATTCTGGCACTAGCTGATGCCATCAATCAAAACCAAACATTGAACGCGCTAAAAGCAATCGATAAATACAAAGAGCTATCACTTAACCCTTTTCGCGATTTTTACAATGAGCGCTTTAATCATTGCTTAGCTCATTATCGCGCCGTGGCCTCTTGCGCCACAGCGAGTGAGGCGCTGTCTAAACTCGCCCAACTTCAAGTACTTTGCCCAACACGCTATGGCGAATATGGCACCGATGCCATTAATGGGCGAGTTCGAAATACTCTTGGTAGCGATGGCGATGCGTTGTATCAGGGCTTACCTATTTTAATCACCGAAAACAGCTACGAGACGGGGCTATTTAATGGCGACATTGGCATACTTTGGCAGCACAACGACCAGTTGATGGCATGTTTTGAAGGCGACAACGGCCTGCGTTATTTACCCTTAAGCCAAGTAGCCCAATGGATACCAGCTTACGCGATGACAATTCATAAGACACAGGGCTCTGAGTACGACGAAGTAGCTGTCACTTCTGAAGAGGAGTACATGCAGCTAAATCGCTCGCTGCTATACACCGCGGTCACGCGCGCTAAAAAGACATGCCACCTGTATATTGATAAAGAGAAGCTAAGTAATGCACTCGCCACTGATCAGCGGCGAGTGACGGGGTTGACGTATCAACTATCTGATGCGCTAGCAGCTGCTTCACCGTAATGCTGTACCACGGTAAGCTTTGCTCCAACGTCACCATTAACAAACAGCTCGCATTGCCCCCAAGAATCAGGAATTGAAACCGTAACTTCTTCGGTCAGATCCATTTGCATATGCTTTGCCTCGCAACGTAATTCGACATCATCAAACTTGCTGATATCGCCCACTAACGAAAAGTCAGGCCGCAATATAGAAGATGTGAAATAACCTCGCTCACCAACACTATGATTGCTGTACCAATACCTTGCCGTATTGATTTGCTCCCTAGATTTCTTTGCCCAAACATTAATCTCATTGAATTCATCGGTCAGCTCGTCATCTTCTATTTTTTTAATCAAACGATCAAAATACTTCACAGACGCCGAGTAATCTTGCATATCAACTGACAACTGAGAAAGCCGCGTCAGCGCCATTATATATGTGCTGTTACCTACATGCGCACTCATCATGCTATCGAAGCCGTCTTTCAATGCATCGTACTCGCCTTGCGAGTTGCCTAGACTCGCGTAATAACGAGAAGTGAGCCAATTAAGCCACGAGTCTTCATAATGAGAAAAACTTTTCTCTGAAGGTAGCTTTTTAATAATTGCCAGTGCCTGTTCATGCTCATTTTGTTCAACGAGCTTTGTAGCCCTTTTATACTTACTAATAAATGACCGGCTTGCCCCTGGCGTACCACCTATGTCAAACGTGAACATATAGCGATTATCACAACTTTCAATCGGCTTGCCATCTAATGTTGCAGGCTCATATTTAAACCATTTCATAGCCTTCAACGCTGCTTTCTCAAAAGCTGGATGACCTGCACTATCGACGACAACTGGCGCCTTAGTATTGCCCTCTTCATCAATTACAACACTGACGATTACCCAGCCTTCGCTGTTTTGATTTAACGCTGCACGGGGGTACGATGGATTCTTTCGTTTTATCGGCACAGCTTTGCTGTAGTCAAGAGAAGTGACTGCGATCTTCTGATCTGCAGTAGCATTACCTACTGTTAACAGTGCTAACATCAGTAATATAGAACACGTATGTTTCATATAACATCCTTATTGTATGAACGACCATAAAATGAATAGGCCTTACGAAGCGACTTGCTGTACCACCGTTAAGGTTGCGCCGACACTGCCATGAACAAATAGATCACAACTACCCCAATGCTTGGGCACATCTACCGTTATCTCGCCCTCTAGTGGCATCTCTAAACGCTTAGCGTCGCAGCGCAATTGCACTTCGTTTACATCACTTGTATCACCAACAAGCGTAAACTGAGGGCGAATAATGGCTGTTTGAAAGAAACCTCGATCACCCACGGTTTCTTCTACTACCCACTTTTCGACGCCGTTTAGCTGATCTATTACCTCAGACACCTTGGTTTGCATTGTGTGATACTTTTGATCAACCTGCTCGTCTTTTTCAAATTCTGCCTGCAGCCTTAAAGAATAATCTAGTGCGTCAGAATAATTTCGATGACTAAGAGACAATTCAGCAATGCGCCACAATGCTGATCGATATACCTCTGGGGTTGTCATCGCTACATCATTATAGGCAAAGCCCTTCTTTAACGCTATTAGCTCTGACTGACCATCGCCCAACTCTGCATAATATAGCGCCGTTAACCACTGCAGCCAGTTGTCTTCGTAGTGCGAGAAATGATGCTGGTTAGGCAGCTGATCGATAATCTCTTTGACCTTTGTCAAATCACCTTGCTCTAGTAACTTGGTACCCCGATTATACTGCGAGATAAAGCGTTTTGACGCCCCGGTTTTACCCGACATCGCAAAGGTGTACTTGTATTGGTTGTCGCAGCTTTCAATTGGCTCACCGTTAAGCGTGGCAGGTTTAAAGGTAGACTTCATCAACGCACGCGCTGCTGCTCGCTCAAACGAGTCACTACCTGCACTTTCAACCACGATTGGCGAGTTTGGGCTGCCTTGCTCGTCGACCACAAAACTAAGGATTACCCAGCCTTCGTTGTTTCGGGCGCGGGCACGTTCTGGGTAGTGCGGCGCGGCTCGCTCAACAGGCATTGCTTTGTGATAGATCTTCATCGCGTCTTTTAGGCTATCCCCACTTGCACTGGCGCAAGCAAGCATAATTGCGGCCGACGATATTGAGATAAGCTTTTTCATGAACAGTATTAATGCAACGCTAAGACAATTGCGGCAATGATACCAAATTTCTGCCCCTAGCAACCACTTTTGACAACACTTTCAATACGTTAGCGTTTAAACTTAGGGTATGTCTAAGCAACAACCCTTAAATCGAGCCTTTTGCGTGGCCCCAATGGTAGACTGGACCGACCGTCACTATCGCTACTTTGCCCGCTTAATTACTCGCCATGCCTTGTTATACACCGAGATGCTCACTACCGGGGCCATCATTCACGGTGATCGCGATTATGTTCTGGGCTTTGAGGCCTTTGAGTCACCAGTTGCCCTACAACTAGGCGGTAGCGACCCTAGTGATCTAGCAAAGGCGGTAGAAATAGCCGAACCATACGGTTATGCCGAGTTCAATCTAAACTGCGGTTGCCCTAGCCCTCGGGTATCAGCGGGCAACTTTGGCGCCAGCTTAATGTTCGAGCCCGACTTGGTTGCCGAATGTGTTAAGGCAATGCAGTCGGTAACTGACAAACCTGTCACTGTAAAATGCCGTATTGGTGTCGACGATCAAGACGAATACCAGGCGCTACAAAACTTTGTAGAAAAGGTGCACAACGCTGGTGTCGATACCTTTATCGTACATGCTAGAAAAGCATGGCTAGCAGGCCTTAGCCCGAAAGAAAATCGCGAAATTCCGCCATTAAACTATGAGCGGGTTTATCAACTAAAGCACGAAATGCCAAATCTTGAAATTATCATCAACGGTGGCATCAAAGATGCGGTTGTATGGTCAGACCATCGAGATATTGTAGACGGCGTGATGGTAGGTCGAGAAGCCTACCAAAACCCTTACCACTTAGCCGATGTAGACCGCCTTATCTACAACGACGATCAACCAGTCTTATCACGGCGCGAGATTGTAGAAGCTATGGTACCCTACATTGAACGCAACCTTAAAGGTGCCACCAAACTAGGCCATATAGTTAAACATATGCTTGGGCTATACCAGGGCGTGCCCGGTGCGCGAGCATTTCGCCGCAGTTTAAGCGAGCACATGCATCAAAAAGGCGCCAACGCAGATGTATTGATAAACGCATTAAAATTAGTAGAGTCTAACGACTAAAGAAGAGAAGAATTGACATGCCTACACAGCTAGAACAACTTAGAGCAATGACCGATGTTGTTGCTGACACTGGTGATATCGCAGCCATTGAAGCGTACCGCCCTTTAGACGCAACCACTAACCCATCGCTACTGTTTAAGGCTGCGCAGCTACCTGCCTATGAATCATTGTTAGGCGAGGCCAAACAGCGCGCTAAAGATTATGCTGGTGACGCTAATAAAGGTGCTGCATTGCACTTAGGCGTTTTGATTGGCTTAGAGATCTTAAAACTGATTCCTGGTCGAATCTCAACCGAGGTAGACGCGCGCTTATCGTTCGACACCAAAGCGACGATTGAAGAAGCTCGCACACTGATCAAGCTATATAACGATGCGGGTGTTACTAACGATCGCGTACTGATTAAAATCGCATCGACATGGGAGGGTATTCAAGCCGCAAAGGTTCTAGAACAAGAAGGTATCAACACCAACCTGACCCTATTGTTTTCGCAAGCACAGGCAATCGCCTGCGCAGAAGCTGGCGCGTTTTTGATCAGCCCGTTTGTCGGCCGAATTTTAGACTGGTTTAAAGCCAAGAACCCAGATGCAGATTATAACGGAGTAAACGACCCCGGCGTTATGTCTGTAACAAGTATCTATAACTACTTTAAACAGCATGGATACAACACTGTTGTGATGGGCGCTAGCTTCAGGAATATCGGCGAAATTCAGGCCCTAGCTGGCTGTGATCGACTCACTATTAGCCCTGCACTGCTTGAAGAGCTACAGAATACATCTGACGATTTACCTCAGGTATTGTCAGCATCAAATACTGGCGAACCTGTCGAAAAAATTAGCATGGATGAAGTAACCTTTAGAACCATGATGAACGCCGATGCTATGGCTACTGAAAAGCTAGCTGAGGGTATTCGTGGCTTTGTTGCAGACCAAAACAAGCTAGAAGATCTATTAGCCAATGCTTAATCTGTTAAAAGATCTTCTAACTGGCGAGCAGGCATCTAAGCCTGCCGCCGACCGCTGCATTAAACAGGTTGCAGCTGCGCTAATGATTGAAGTAGCGAGAGCCGACAACAACGTACAAAAAGACGAGCTAGCAAAGATCACCGAACTAATCGCAAGGCATCAAGATCTTGATTACGAAGTAGTGAAAGCGATCGTCAATGAAGCACATCTCGACAGCGACGATGCTACCTCGCTATTTGAGTTTACCAAGGTAGTAAACGACACTTTAGACGACCCAAAAAAGTTAGATTTGGTCTTAAACATGTGGCGAATAGCATGGGTAGACGGTGAAATCGACCCGAATGAAGAGCACATCATCAGACGTGTGTCTGATCTTATATATATTCCTCATGCTAAGTTTATGTGGGCGCGCAGTACTGCACGTGACGAGTTGCCGTCTAGCTAATCTGGGTTAGCAAGATTCTTGCCCTTGAAGGTGAGCAACCAGATCTTTAAAGCGATCTTGGTTTTCTTGATTCAACGACATCAGTATTTGATGAGCATCTAATACGCGCTGCTTAGCATCAGACTCTTGCAGCTCTAGTTCGCTCAACTCTGTATAACCACCACACTTAAGGCAGGTGCCGCGTTCTACGTGCGCTATATGCTGAATACCCATTGTATTCAGTAACTGCATCACATCATCTGTTGGGCAAAAGATTTGCAAATCAAAGCCCATTTCAGTACGGCAATACAGCGCTAGTTTGGCTATTAACCCAAGGGTTGTGCTGTCTAGATTGGTTGCTTCGCCTAAATCGACAATAACGTGATCACGACCTTGTACGTGAACAGACGTGATAAACTCGTCAAAAGTTTTACACAAGTTAACGCGTACGTCGCCAACTAACTTTAAGATGCATGCTTGCTGCTCTTGCGCAACAAGCATCTGGCCTGTGGGGTTCATACTACTAATCTACACGCTCTTAATACTAAGCACCGAAATATCGTCTTCGCGACGCTGATTCTCGCTTACCTGATATTTCTCTAATAGTTTAGTCGCATCACACTGGGTTTCAGTAGCAGCGTCGACTAAATTGGCCATTTTTGCGTCTAATCCTTCAGATTTATCGACCTCAAATATACCATCTGAGCACATTAACAGCCTGAAATCTGATTTTACATCGACCTGATACTCTCGATATACAGTATTGGCCATTATGCCAAGCGGCATACCTTCACCCTCTAGAATCTGGGTGGTGCCCTCTTGCTGTACTACAGGCATAGGATACTGACCAGCCACGCTGTAATACATGCGGTTAGTTTTGACATCCATTACACCTAAAAAGCAGGCAACGTGCTTTTCTAGCTCAGCACTTAATAGCTCGTCATTAAGATGCATCAATATATTCGCAGGTGTTAGCTGTCGCATCAGCGACTTTTGGTCATAATCTTTTACCTGTCTATTCATATTGGTAGCAATATGATGAATGAGAATCGTGACAAAGGCAGATGAGGCTCCATGCCCTGACACATCGGCTAAAAAGAATACTAAAAAGCGCTCGCGAACCATGAAATAGTCGATCATATCGCCGCTAAGATACAGCGACGGTATAATTCTATGAGATAGCTCGTAATTACCAAATCGCATAGGCGATTGCGGCAAAATCTTTGTTTGAACACGTCGACCAGCCAAGTGATCTTGCTCTAAGGTCTTAAGCTGCTGGCTTAGCTGTGAATTAACGCGCTCAAGATCTTTAGCGTATTCTCTGTTTTGTTCGACTAGGCGTGCACGTTCTAGGGCGCGCTCGATAGAGATCTCAAGCATGCCTAAGTCTAAAATAGGCTTTGTGAGGTAGTCTGATGCACCTAGGCGCAACGCTTGTACTACGTCTTCTTTATCACCAAAACCTGACATCACGATAACGGGTACGTCTCGTACTTGCAGCGCTTCAAGTACACCGTGACCGTCCATAGCGGGCATTCTTAGGTCAGTAATAACTAGGTCTGGTTGGTCTGAAACGACCAAGGCAAGGGCGAGTTCACCGTCGTCGGCCTCTAACACGTCATAGCCACTATCAGAGAGATAACCGACAATACTGTCGCGAACCGGTTGATCGTCATCTACTACGAGAAGTTTGGCGTTTGGCGTCATGCTGCCCTCGAAACAATGGATACAACAACATTACTCCTAGAACACGGCTTTATCAACTATGCGCCAATAAAAACGGGGGCTATTTTGCCCCCGCCAAACGATAACCTATTTGATATAGATTAGAACTTAACTTCAAAGCCTAAACCAACAACGGTTTCGTCTAACTTTGCACCTGACTCTTCTTTCCAGGTTACTTCGGTAGCATTGAAGAACAACTTAGCTTTTTTGCCTAACTTTCTAGACACACCAACACCAACAAAGTCATTAGCGTCAGTCATGTCATACTCTACCGGCATATCAGAACTTGCGTACTGGGCATATAAACTATAGTCGCTGTTTAATTTAAAGCCTGCCGACAACAGATAACCGTCAAATTCTTCACCCGTCATGGTATCTTCAGATGTCTGATACATCGCGCCAACATCAAAGCTTTTACCAATCTTTTGCTGACCAGCCAAGCGCACGCTATTGTAGCCTTTCACTTCGTGATCGTACGCAAGCGCGCCTTTAAAGCCGCTGCAATCTACATTGGCCGACATTGAGTAAGAAGACTCGCCAGTTTCTAAAATTGGCTGAATCTGGGCACTGACACAACCAAAGGTAGGCGACGTGTAGCGAACGCTGTTGCTCATTCTATTTTCACCAACAAACACATTCTTAATATCGCCACCAGGCATGTCGTTAAAACGGTCAATCTTGCCTTGGGCTTCTTTCAATGACGTATCAAATTTACCGGCAATCACTTGACCCCACGAGCCCTTCAAGCCTGCGTAAATGTTGCGCTGAGTAAAGGTTTGACCATCTTTATCACCATCATCGATGTTTACCTGATATTCCATCTTGTAGATGGCAGTTAATTCATCGTTGATTTCGTAATCACCTTTAAAACCGACACGTGAAGCGTTTGAAGTGAGTTCCCATTCATCATCAATATTGAAAATACCTACATTAGCCTTACCGTATACGGTTACATCTGCTGAGGCCGATGACGCAAATAGAGCACTAGCAATAGCTGTTGATAAGATGATACGTGACATGAAATGTCTCCCAATAATAAAAAATAGAGTAAGTGTATTTATTTAATGAGAGGCATTGTGCTGCTTGTTTATGACACTATTGTTACAGCAATCAATTAAATACAAAAAAAGGCGTGATCGCTTGATACGAACACGCCTTTCTATTAGCACTAAGAAAGAATCAGCGTTTTTGCAGCAATACAGAACCTATTGAATATCCTGCGCCAAACGAACAAATCATACCCAATGCGCCCGATGCTAGATCTTGGCTATGCTTGTGAAACGCAATAATTGAACCCGCAGAACTTGTATTTGCATACTCGTCTAGCACTGTCGGTGCGCGGTCAGACCCCACAGCCTCGCCAAATACCTTTTTCGCAATTAGTTGATTCATGTTGATATTGGCTTGATGAAGCCAAATGCGCCCTACGTCGCCAGCAGCAATCTCGTTATCTGCTAGCTGCGCAGTCATTAGCTCTGCTACCGCTGGGCAAACTTCTTTGAATACCTTACGACCATTTTGCTTGAACAGACGATCGCGATCATCTGGCGATTTTTCATCACAGGCGTTCAAGAAACCAAAATTATTGCGGATATTATTAGACATCATTGACTTAAGCTTTGTGTCTAGTACTTCAAACTGAGCATCTGAGGTTGCTAACTCAGCTTGTTCTAACACTACTGCTGTCGCGACGTCACCAAAAATAAAATGGCAATCTCTATCTTTAAAATCGACGTGCCCTGAACAGATTTCAGGGTTTACCATTAATACTCGCTTGGCTGCACCAGAACGAATGTAGCTCGTCGCGATATCGATACCAAAGGTAGCTGATGAACAGGCAATATTCATATCAAAGGCATAGCCATCGATACCTAGTGCAGATTGTATCTCTACAGCAACTGCTGGATACGCTCGTTGCATATTTGAGGCTGCCACTAAAACGATATCAATATCATTAGAATCGATATTAGCCGCAGCGATGGCTTCTCTCGCCGCAGTTACACCCATCTCAGCCATTATCGATAGTTCATCATCAGATCGACTGGGCAAATCAGGGCGCATTCTGGTCGGATCTAACACACCATCTTTGTTCATAACAAAGCGCTGTTTAATACCCGATGCCTTCTCAACAAATTCAACGCTTGAGTGGGGTACAGCCGCAACGGTACCCGCCTCGATGTCTGCTGCCCGCTGCTCATTAAATAGATCAGCGTATGCGTTGTAGCTTTCTACTAACTCTTCATTAGTGATAACGTGTGGCGGTGTATAAAGGCCTGTGCCACTGATAACTACTGATTGCATAGGGTGCTCCTGATTTTAATTCTTTATAGTGTCGCTGATTTAATCAGCATCTTCGATACTTTGCCAGTATTTACGTAGGCGCTTTTCACTGACCGGCTGCAAGGTCTTCATTGGCTGAGAAAACAGTGATATTCGCAGCTCTTCAATTAACCAACGATACTCTGCCATCTCTTTAGACACCGATAACGCCTGTACCATCGGGGGCTCGCCGGCCTTGTCGATGAGAGGTTGCCACGCAGCCTCGACATCACCGATCGCTCGGCGATCACGGTCAACACCGCCTTGTAATTTATCAAGGCGCAGATCAATTGCATCAAAGTAACGTTCGTATTGGGCAAGTGCTGACTGCGGTGTGTGGTACACAAAACCCGCATAAACTAATCGGTTAACCTGCTCTTTGATATCAGTAACTGCAAAGGTCCACGTAAAGTTCTTTGCCTTGCGAATACGTGCAAGAACACGATGACGCGCAGCAATAATGTTCGCGATCATCGAGCCTATCTGCTCAGCTTGAGTCACCCATTGCCCCTCATGGGCCTTTACAAATGTCGCCAATTTATCGGCTGTATCGACGTTCTCATTTTCTAATAATCTCGCCATAGCGGTGATCAGAATATCGTCTAATAGATCATCTCTGCGCACAAAGTCGGCATGTTGTAACTTACTTTGATTATTAGCGAGCAACTGTTTGCGTAGGCGTTTTACAGAATCGGGCAAGCTGAGCAAAGCCATGCGCGCCACTCCTCGCCTTGATTGATACTGCGCCTCGCTCTTTTGATCTAACAGCTTTAAATCGGCCGAGTCACCCTTATCGATCAAAGCAGGGTATGCTTCTACCTGCAGCCCGGAGCGTTTAATTTGATAGGTTTGCGCCAGCTTGCCGAAGGTCCACTCGGTAAGCCCGGTTTGCTCCATATCAGGGTCTGACACTTCAGCTATCGCTGATCTGATTTGATCGCCTAAGGTCTCTTTTAATAGTTCGAAATCACGATCGCGAGCGATGATCTTACCGCGCTCATTCACGACCGCAACCACCATGGTGTAGAACGGCTCTAGTGATACCGATTGCCAGTCTTCTGGCTGCACTCGTTGCCCATAATGGCGCAAAATCTGATGCCCAAACGCACTGTAAAAATCGCCCTCGCCCATCTTGATATCTGACAATAATTTATCGACAGCATCAGGTACCGGAACTAGCTTCTTACGAATCGCTTTTGGCAACGCTTTAACTAGGGCCACACATTTGTCGCGCAGCATACCTGGCACCAACCAATCTAGACGGTCACGATCTAATTGATTGAGCGCTGTCAAAGGCACCTTGATAGTTACACCATCAAACTCTTTGCCTGGTTCAAAGCTATAGGTTAGCGGAAGTAAAAGATTGCCTACTTTAAGCTGGTTGGGGTACTGGCTTTCGCCAATGTCGGCATTTCGTGCAACAACGTCTGCCTGCTGCATCACCAATATCTTAGGCTGCTTTTGTTCGGCACCTTCTCGCCAGTGCTCAAAGGTTTTTAAATTAAATACCCCTTCAGGAATTCGTGAGTCAAAGAAACTGAATAACTGTTCGTCATCGACAAGAATATCTCGGCGGCGAATCTTAGATTCTTGCGTTTCTATTTGCTTTAGCAACGCCTGATTCTTTTGCTGAAACTTGCCCTTACCACGATAAAGATTAGGTACAAGACATTCGCGAATCATGATCTCGCGGCTTGTTTTCGGGTCGATAGGCCCGTAATGGATCTTTCGCTTTTCAACAATGGGCAAGCCGTAAAGAGTTACGCGCTCGTAGGCAGCCACTCGCCCTACTTTTAGTTCCCAATGGGGCTCTGAATATGATCGTTTGATTAAATGAGGGGCTAGTTTTTCTACCCACTCTGGTTCAATCTTAGCGATCTGGTGGGCAAACAGCTTACTGGTCTCGATCAAACTTGCCGCAACTAGCCATTTGGGGCGAGACTTACGCGCCCCCGAGCCTGGAAAAATCTCAAAACGCTTGCCGCGAGCTCCTAGATACTCGCGATTTTCTTGCCATTGGCCAAGGTTACCTAACAAGCCAGAAATGAGTGACTGATGCAGACTAGCGTATTGAGTACCTGATAGTAGAGCCTTATCTGATTCGTCACTTAACTGACAACTGATAGGGGCAAGCTTATAGCCAAGCTGTTTGCAGCTAGTCTGCAGTTGAAAATGCAGTTCTCGCCATTCACGTAAGCGCATAAAGTTTAAGAAATGACGTTTGGCCCATTTGCGCAGCTGTGACTGCGATTCGTCTACACGTACTTTTTCGTGAGCGATCCATAATCTAATGAAGCTAGCAAAGTCGCTTTCTTTATCTTTAAACACTGCATGGGCTTGATCTGCCTGTGCTTGTTTGTCTGCTGGGCGTTCACGTGGGTCTTGAATCGCTAAAGCAGAGACCACAACTAATGCTTCGGCCAAACAATTTTGTCGATTTGCCTCAACCAATATTCGGCCAAGTTTTGGGTCAACCTGTAAACGACCTAGCTCGTGCCCAATCTTTGTCACCTTGTCTTTTGCATCCACAGCTTGCAGTTCTTGCAATAGCTTAAAGCCATCATTGATCAACCGATTATCAGGCGGCTCAACAAATGGGAACTGCTTAATGTCTCCAAGACGAAGGCGCAGCATCTGTAAGATAACCGCGGCGAGATTAGTACGTAGTATCTCGGGCTCGGTAAAGGCCGCTCTAGACTCAAAATCTTCTTGATCATATAGACGAATACAAACACCCGGCGCCACTCGCCCACAACGCCCGGCGCGCTGATTGGCACTGGCTTGCGATACTGGCTCGATGGGTAATCGTTGAATCTTAGACCGATAGGAGTAGCGACTTATACGCGCTGTACCCGGGTCAATCACATAATGAATACCTGGTACCGTCAGACTAGTTTCAGCGACGTTCGTGGCCAGAACGATTCGACGGCCTCGCCCCTGCTGAAACACCTTGTTTTGCTCGGCAATACTAAGGCGAGCATAAAGGGGTAGCAGATCAACATCACGCCACTGCTGTCGTTTTAACAGCTTGTGAGTGTCGCGAATTTCACGTTCGCCCGCCATAAATATAAGAATATCGCCACCACGGCCATGGGTTTCGCCAGCCTGCTCCCAGGCAAAAATCGATTCGACTGCCCCGACAATGCCCTCACCCATTTCGAGATCTTGCTCGTCATCACCGCCGCGTAACAAGGGCTGATAGACGATATCAACGGGATATGTTCGCCCACTTACCTCGATCACCGGTGCGTCATTAAAGTGCTTTGAGAAGCGGTCGACATCAATGGTAGCTGACGTGATAATCAGCTTCAGATCTGGGCGCTTTGGCAGCAGCTGCTTTAAAAAACCCAGCAAGAAATCGATATTAAGACTGCGCTCATGGGCCTCATCGACAATCAGTACTTCGTATTGACGCAACAATGGATCTTGCTGAATCTCGGCAAGCAAAATACCATCAGTCATTAGTTTAACGCGGGTTTTATCAGTAGAATGATCTGTAAAACGAACCTGGTAACCAACGGCCTCGCCCAGTGTCTGGTGTAGTTCTTCTGCGATACGACTTGCCACTGTACGCGCAGCAATACGTCTTGGCTGGGTATGCCCGATACGCGCTTTGTTACCAAAACCCATGTCTAAGCATATTTTAGGTAATTGAGTTGTTTTACCTGACCCTGTCTCGCCCGCTACTACAACGACCTGATGGCTACTAATAGCTTTCTTTATATTCTCTCGCGCGTCAGTTACTGGCAATCCTTCTGGGTAGGTCACCTCTAAACGAGTGTCGGTCAACTGTTTAACTAGCGCTTGTGAGCGCTCAACCAATAAAGCTGTTTCTGCCTGCAGCTTCTCAGCTGGCTTGTTTTGTCGCTGAAACTGATCGATCTTGCGCAACTTACGAAAGATCTCGGCCTTATCTCGGCCGTGGCATGCGTCCAACTGAGTTTGCAGGTCTTTAGATAATCTGTACTTCATAATCTTATTGTACGCGTTGTTACACGTGTTGTTCTACTTGAAGAAGTACTTGTTAGACCGAGTGGTCTTCTAATACACTAAATTATTGACCAAACAATTAGTAAAGGAATATCAATTGAAAGCCGTCTTTTACGTTATTACGCTCTGCACCATCTTCGTCGGCACAGCTTATGGTAAAGACTACCAAGCTATATACGATGAAATGTACAACGATTACTTGTCTCAAGATTCTTTAAATGCTCAATATAAGCTAATCACTAAACTGTACAATCTTCACTCAAAAAGAAAATTACATGTTCAGTCTTGGCAGGATCACCCCGGTTGCCTAGTCGCAGAGTCTGAATATCACAACCTATCTGCCTCTTACACTGCCGTTGAATCTTGCCTAGAACATCTGTCAGACAATGCCCCAGTACGTGCACTCACAATTCTTGACTCACTAATCGCCTATGCACCATACGACTACACCCAAAAACAAAGCGTTATCGCGGGCTCAAGAATCAAAAGAAAAACCACCAAAACTAACAAAGGCCAACATCGATATTATAAACAAGCAAAGTTGTTGGCTCATAAAGTGTACAAGAACGACAGCGAATCTCTAATCAACTATCTTTTTACGATTTCAAAGCGCCTTCATGACCAAGAATATAAACTAGGTGAGTTAGAGGAGTTAAACAAAAAAATAGCATACGCTTCAAAATCGCCTGAGTTCGATACGATGATCATTGCCTTAGAATCGGCTATCGTTTTTTTAACTTTAGATCGCATCAACGATGCGCACTATGCCCTATCTACCGCATACACAGACTTCACTCGTACTAAAAATGACAATCAACCCCTGCTGTCGACTGTCGATGCTGCTTTAAAAGAGATCGAAGCGATCGTTATGCTTGCGAAATTAGAGCTATTACTCGGCGACGAAAAAAAAGCTAGAACGCTGTTAACTGAGGCAGGCAAGAAATATCAAAATACATTAATGGGTGAATTAGGTGTTGCAACGATGGTCTACCAAACTATACCCGACTATCCCAAAGAACTCTTAAACACTAAAAAGTCAGCACAAATAACTTTGAGAGGTGACATTGATGAAAATGGGGCATACACCAATATCGAAGTAATCGAAAATGATGGGCACTCGCTATTTGCCGCTCGTGCGATCGAGGCTGCCTCGCAAACGATCTACATTCCCCTATATAAAAACGATAGTCCGACTGTGATAGAGGGTGTTTTACAATATGTAGACTTTAACAATATTCCTAGCAAGCCATCGCCCACCCCCTGGACAACGACAATGTTTTAATGCAAAAAAAAGCGGGCCGACAAGCCCGCTTTTTGATGTGATCTAATGAGTAGACTAACTATCGCGTAGCTCGCGACGCAATATCTTACCAACGTTGGTTTTAGGTAGCTCATCTCTAAACTCAACCGACTTAGGCGCCTTATACGCCGTTAGATGCTCGCGCATATAACTGATTACATCTTTTTCAGTCAGGTTAGGGTTAGAGCTAACGACGAACATTTTAACCGCTTCGCCTGTTTTCTCGTCTTCTATGCCCACTGCAGCACACTCAGTAACATCTGGGTGGTGCATTAGTACGTTATCTAGCTCGTTAGGATATACGTTAAAGCCTGACACAATAATCATGTCTTTCTTACGGTCAACCAAGCGAACAAAACCGTCTGCATCAAAGGTTGCCACATCGCCGGTGCGCAGCCAGCCGTCTTCATCAAGAATTTCAGCGGTGGCTTCGGGGCGCTGCCAGTAACCTTTCATCACCTGAGGGCCACGAACAGTAAGTTCGCCCTCTACGCCTTCGCCGGGCTCAAGATCGTTGCCTTCGTCGTCGACAATCTTGAACTCAGTGTTTGGCGTAGGAATACCGATAGTGCCTAGGCGCTGACCACCCTGTGGGTTAATCGACGTTACTGGCGAGGTTTCGGTCATGCCATAGCCTTCGGTAACCATGTTGCCGGTTAGTTCTTTCCAGCGGTTAGCCGTATCGGCAGCCAACGCCATACCACCTGACATGGTTAGCTTAAGGTTCGACCAATCTACTTCTTTAAAGCTTGGGTTATTCATTAGACCCACAAACAGGGTATTAAGGCCTGCAAAGATCGTGAAGTGAGTCTTTTTAAGCTCTTTGATAAAGCCTGGGATATCACGTGGATTCGCGATTAGATGCGTGTGGCCACCCTGCGAAAACGCCACCATACAATGCAAAGTGAATGCATAGATATGATAAAGCGGTAGCGGTGCAATCAACGTTTCTAAGCTACCTGGCTCAGAAATACTTTCGTAGGTTGGCTTAACTTGAACCATGTTCGCGACAAGATTCGCGTTAGTAAGCATCGCGCCCTTGGCAACACCTGTAGTACCACCTGTGTACTGAAGCACAACAGTTTCTTCGGCTGAGCGGTCAACACGCTTAAAAGAGTGCTTTGCACCTTTAGACAAAACTGAGCGTAACGTTTTGTGGTTCGGCAAGTTGTAGCTAGGCACCATCTTCTTGACGCGCTTAACGACAAAGTTGATTAATGGGCGCTTGATACCAGATAGTAAATCACCCATCTCAGTTACGATGACTTCGCTAATATCTGTATCGCCAACTACTTCTTCTACCAGTGAGGCCATGTTGGCCAAAACAACGATCGCTTTAGCGCCCGAATCTTTAAACTGATGGCGCATCTCTGTAGTGGTGTACAGAGGATTTGTATTTACAACAACCATACCTGCGCGAATCGCCCCAAAAACAACTACGGGATACTGAAGCACGTTAGGTAGCTGAACCGCTATACGGTCGCCAGGTTGTAGACTCGTTTCATTTTGCAGATAGGCTGCAAAATTAGCTGACATGGCATCAATGTCATCAAAAGTAAGGGTCTTACCAAACGATGTAAACGCTGGGCGAGGGCCAAATTCGGCTATCGCCTGATCAAATACCTGGATTACAGATTCGTACTGATCAACGTCTACCTCGTTTGGGATACCAAACTTAGAACGAGCGTCATTAAATAGTTGTTGCATAAATTTCTCCGCCTTCGGCACGCGCCACCCTTGAGTATAGATGGCTTTTACATCTGTGCCTGCTGCTATGTAGGTTGCTGTTTTAGCTTATTATCGCGATAGCTCGGCCATCGCATTCTCTAACCCCCCAAGGGTTAGTGGGTACATTCGCTCTTCGAGCAGTTCGCGTATGATACTGATGGATTGGGTGTGACGCCAATGGTTTTCGGGGGTTGGGTTCAACCAAACGGTTTTTGGATAGGTTTCAGTAAGTCGTTTGATCCAATCCATGCCGGGTTCTTCATTAAAATATTCAACACTGCCACCTGGGCTAAGTATCTCGTATGGCGACATCGACGCATCACCAATAAAGATAACCTTATAATCAGAACCGTACTTGTGCAGTACGTCGAGCATAGGTGTTGTCTCGCTAAATCGGCGATAGTTGTCTTTCCAGACGCGATCATAGGGGCAATTATGAAAATAGAAGTATTCCATATGCTTAAATTCGGTCTTAGCAGCCGAAAACAACTCTTCGCAGAGCCTAACGTATGGGTCCATCGAACCACCGACATCGAAGAAAATCAGCACTTTGACGGCATTATGGCGCTCTGGCACCATTTTGATATCCAAAAGCCCTGCGTTCTTAGCTGTCGAATTGATGGTATCGTCAATATCGAGCTGATCTTCGGCACCAGTGCGAGCAAACTTACGCAACCGCTTTAGCGCCATCTTGATGTTGCGAGTGCCTAGCTGAATACTGTCGTCATAATTGGCAAATTGGCGCTGATCCCATACCTTAACGGCTTTCTTTTGGCCACCTTGCCCACCAACACGGATACCCTCAGGGTTATAACCACCATGACCAAAGGGGCTAGTGCCACCAGTGCCGATCCACTTGTTACCACCTTCGTGGCGTTTTTCTTGCTCTTTTAGGCGTTTTTCAAACTCTTCAATCAGCTTATCTAAGCCGCCCATCGATTCGATGGCGGCCTTCTCTTCTTCTGACAGCTGTTTCATGAACTCCTGACGAAGCCAGTCATCAGGAATCAATGCCTCAACCAAGTCGTCAAAGGATTGAATCTCTTTAAAATAAGCGCCAAATGCTTTATCGAACTTATCGTAGTGCTTTTCGTCTTTCACCATGATGGTGCGCGACAGCATATAAAAGTCGTCGATATCGCCCAGTACAAGTCTTGCCTCTAGTGCCTCAAGTAACGCTAAGTGCTCTTTTAGCGTGACCGGCACACCGGCACGACGAACGCCGTTAAAAAAACTAAGCAGCATTAGACGCGTGACTCACGGCGAGCCATAAATGCTAGTCGCTCAAGTAACTGAACGTCTTGTTCGTTTTTAATCAGCGCCCCGTATAACGGCGGAATCGCCTTAGTAGGGTCTCGTTCGGCCAAGATATCGCCCGATAGATCGTCACTCATCAATAGCTTAAGCCAGTCGACTAGCTCTGAGGTTGATGGCTTCTTCTTTAGGCCAGGCACCTTTCGCACATCAAAGAATACATCTAACGCTTCAGACACTAGGTCGGTCTTTAATTTAGGAAAATGCACTGCAACAATCTGTTCCATCGTGGCTCGGCTTGGGAACGCAATAAAATGGAAGAAACAGCGACGCAAGAAGGCATCTGGTAGCTCTTTTTCGTTGTTTGATGTGATGATCACAATCGGGCGATGTTTCGCCTTGATGGTTTCGCCTGTTTCATACACATGAAACTCCATCTTATCGATTTCTAATAGCAGATCATTAGGAAACTCAATATCAGCCTTATCGATCTCATCAATCAATAGAACAACTTGCTCGTCAGCCTCGAAAGCCTCCCACAACTTGCCCTTTTTGATGTAGTTCTTGATGTCGTGAACCTTGTCATCACCCAGCTGCGAGTCGCGTAAACGTGAAACTGCATCGTATTCGTATAATCCCTGCTGTGCCTTGGTTGTCGACTTAATATGCCACTGCACCAAGCGCATACCCATCGAGCTTGCCACTTCTTCTGCAAGCATGGTCTTACCGGTACCCGGCTCGCCTTTAATCAATAGAGGGCGGCCTAGCGTAGCCGCGGCATTCACCGCCATACTTAGATCGTCAGTTGCAACGTAGCGCTCAGTGCCTTTAAAGTTCATAGATGCCTTCTTATTTTCTGAATTATTCGACGCGGTTTACGTCATTTAGGTGCATGATAACAACATCTCGCCCCTGTTCAGTCAAGCGTATAAAGTGACTGGCTATTTCTGCATTCACAGAATCTATATCACTCGGGCAAAAGCCGCCTTGACTGTAGAACCCTTCAAGATGTGACAACGCATAGCAGTAACAGTAACGACCCTGCAGCCATTGCACGACCCAGCTCAACAGACTAGCTCCAATCCCTTGGCCTCGTCGACTAGGATTTACCACCATAGCCCTCAAGAAAAAGCCCCAGGGTTTAGGCTGTAAACGCACCGCGCAAACCAGTACTTCGCCCTCAAGCCCAACAATCGTAACATCACCACGATCTGTTTTAGCTGAATACTTGGCGTGTTTATAAAACCGCTTTACGAGCGAAAGCTTCTCGGGCTGTACGAGCTGAAAGCGAATGTCTGACATGGTTAAATTATGCGTGCTTGGGTTTAAGATTGGCTCTGACAGCGGCTAATGCCGCACGAGCTGATTGGGTCCAGAACATACGCCATAGCCCCACCAGAATCAATATTAAGCCCGCATTGCCACCGATCATAATCGCCCATACCACCCAACTTGCCGAGGCTTCAGCAACAGGCTCAGATTGCTGAACGGGGGCTACAGGTTCAGGATCAGGCAACTGCACAACCTCTTCAACGACAGGCTCTGGTTCAATGACAGGTGCGTCAATCACGAAAAGTATACGCTGCGAGTAACGCTCGCCGGTAGTAAGGTCAACTTCTACCAACAGTTGATGACTACCGGGCGGTGTCTGAATACTACCCGACCACCCTGTGGCATTGGGTGTTAACACTAGACGTTGCGAGTCGTTTAACACTGCAAAAACGCGAGCATTTGAGGTGTCGCCCTTCGCCAACGCAATATCAATCTGAGTCACTTCACCCTTAGTATCTCTGTTGACTAAGATAAGGGGGTCGAACTGAATCTCTTTTCGCCATAGGCGTTCAAAAGTACGACCGTCAAGTAGCACTTCTACTTGATAGGTAGCAGCACGTTTTTGCGCTGCAAATGCCACAGGATAAACTCCCTCTGAATTAGGCTCGGCAACCACCCTTGCGTCTAATAGATGGCCCTCGCTATACAGCTCACCTTTCACCTGTACCATGGCTTTAAGCGAAGCATCTTGCGGAATAGACTCACCCATTATTAGCGCCGCATTCAGCGCTATGTTTAAGGGCAGTTCTTGATTAATCTCGCCTAATTCCACCTTTAACGCCAGATCACTTAAAATACTGACTCGCCCTTCAATACCACCATCATAATCTATATGCCAGCGGCCCGATGTGGGCTTGGTAACTGTAAACATCGTAAAGTCTGGCCCCTCAAAAAGGCGTGCTGACGGCAGTGATCTAGCGACATTACCATGGGGATCACGCAATACTATCTGACTACCTTCTCGATGAAAAAGCAGTGCGGTAAACTCGTTTACGAAGGGGTCAACATTAAAATATTCGCCTCTAATAGCAAGCTGAATGGGCGGTGCAATATTGTCGATGGTTTTACCGAAGAGCCGGCTCAACTGACTGGCGCTTTCTACCGCCGCGTAACTACCCTGAGTTAACTGCCCCATTTGGCGCATTAAACTTGTATCGAGGTTGCTACCAAGCCCTAAGCTATGCAATTGAATCTTTCGTTTCGACAGATCAGCAAGATGGTCATTAATAAGCTGCTTGCGGGCATCCTTATTAACCTCTGCATCATGGTCTACATCAAGCGCTCCATCGGTAAGTAGGATAATATGACCGTCACTTTGCAGCGCATCTCGGGCATGCTCTATGGCGGTCAAAAAATTGGTTCGCTGGCCGCGGCTATGGATCTTAGCCAGACTGCTCGCTGCGGCCCTTCGCCACATGGCATCTACCGGTGTTAAGGGCACCAATACAGTGGCTTCGCCATCAAACATCGCGATACCAGCCATGGTATCGGCAGGGAACATTTCGATCAGTAATTTAGCGGCATCAATGCGACGATCTAAAGGGTCATTTGTGCGCATACTGCCTGATACATCAACCAGCAGCACAACCCGTTCACTAGCCTGCGCAATACCTGCAAGTAAAGAGAGCAATATCGTTATTAGCACCCCTTTTCTAGTCAAATCGACGTCTCCTTACGCGATGTATCAGCCCCCTTGTGTGCACGGCTGCGGGGGTAGGCGCATCGGCAAAGTTAGCCCACTTTGACGAGACAACCTTTACACGCTGACTTAGCTTTGTATGCTTGTCGATACGCTTAAACGTACGCCTCACTACAAGCCAAATAACATAGGTAATCAGTGTTGCGATCGACGCCGCCTCAAATAAGCTCATTAGCGATTGCGCGACAGGTTTGGGGTCGCCCATACCGGTAAATACACTGGTGATGAGTAGTTTGGTCCATGCGGGGGCGAGCAACTCAGAGTTTTCTGCAATTCGGTATGGAAGCGCCAACAGCACCAAAAGATTTACCCTGAGCAGCCAACTAATCAATGACCATCGCCACTTTGTAGCTGACCAAACACATACAAAAGCAAGCGCAGCCGTTGCTGCGTACATCTGCCAAGCAAGCAAATAGGTTTCGTGAGACATGCCGAGATACCACTGTTCGACTTACCGAAACGTATGCCAGCCCCGGTAGCGAGGCTATTTCATACACCATTAATTTCAGTGTAGCAGAGCAAAATGAGGTATTTGGGCAGGATTAGAACAGGTATGGATTACTCAACCCAACTAATTATGTGCTCTTCAATGGCATCGGGATGAACATATTCTTCGCTAAGCGCGCGGCCTTTAATAGAGATACCTGCTTCGTGCACCGAGTTGGGATCGCCAGAAATCAAAGGGTGCCATTGCTCAAGAGGCTTACCTTCGGCTACTAGACGGTATGCACAGGTTTGTGGCAACCAATGAAACTCGCCCACGTCTTCTGGTTGCAACCAAACGCAGTTGGGCACTAGCGTATTGCGATCTTGGTATTCGGTACAGCGACAATCATCGCTCATATAGCGACAAACCACCTTGGTGTAATAAACGTCGCCTGTATCTTCGTCTTCAAGCTTATGTAAGCAGCACTTGGCGCAACCATCGCAAAGCGCCTCCCATTCTTCTCGACTTAGCTCATCGAGCGATTTTTTAGTCCAAAAATTGGGTTCTAGCTGACTCACACAACCTCCTTTAACTATCGCTGCAACTTTGTGTTGGCTAACGCGATTGCTTGCATCTCTTCTTCTTTAGCAGGAGGGAGCTGCAGATAGTAGCCCTGCTCGCGAATGCCCTTCATCACCTTAGCAGCATCTGCTCGAGCAAGTTGTTTTTGCTCATCTAACACCAACACCATCACCGCAGTGGCATTGCCGAACAGATTCATCAACGCCTCGGGCACATTATCTAGCCCCTTCGCCTTTTCAACATAAAGATACATGTCGCCATCTTTGCTGCTGCGAAATACTTGGGTAATGATCTTGCCTTTTAGTGCACTCACTGTGATTCCTCTTTAAACACCTCATTGAGCTTAGGTGTTAGTAACTCGGCTCGCCAGCCCGTCGTGAACAGACTAGGTAACGACGTACCCGGAGTTTTAATAGATTGATAATAACGCTGTAAATCGCGGCCCGAAGCCACTATTTCGGCGGGCATATTAAGGGATTGGGCCACTGTTCGAATAGCCCCCTTTGCCTTTTTACCTAATTGCTGAGATAGGCGCTTGGGTAGCCTTGATGACTGCTCTCGATGATTAGCCACTATTTGTAGCCATGTATCGCCATATCGCTTGATAACGCCACCAGAAACGCCCTGCAGCCGATCAAATTGCCAGCTTTCGCTAGGCTTTAAACGCGCTAACTGAACCAAATGTTCGTCTTTCATCAACCTGTTACGCGGTAGATCTAGCTCGCGAATCGTACTTTCGCGCCACTGGGTCAAAGCCACTAGTGTTGGCCAGTGCACGCCTTTTAAATCAGTTCTTGTAGCGATTCGCTCAAGCCAGGTATCTACCTGTTGCGTTGCCGTCGCTGCATCTGTCATGCGTTGCGACTCGCCCAACCACCATTCATAGCGCCCTAACTGCCTCAAAGGCTCTGCAATTTGCTGATACAGTTCGGGTAAATACAACACGTCATCAACGGCGTAGGCCATTTGCTTTTGAGACAAGGGGCGAGTGAGCCAATCTGATCTTGACGCCGACTTGTCTAATTCTTTTGATAGTCGCAACTCGACAAGGTTGGCATACCCCATCAAATGATCGCCTGTTGCCATCGCATGCCCCACTTGGGTGTCTACAAAGTTTGCAGGCACACAGCCAACTTGCGCCATAAATAGCTCAAGATCTTCGCTTAGGGCGTGGCCGATAAACAGAGTATCGCTTTCAAATAGGGGCTTAAGCCAGTCAACGCCCAATGTTACGGGGTCGATTAACCAAGTTTGCTCGCCATTGCTTAACTGAACTAACGCAGGCTTAGCGTAAAAGGTACTGACGCGAATAAACTCGGTATCAAAGGCGATGATTGATTGCTGGTTTGCCCAGTCAACTGCCTGAGCAAGCGTGGGCTGGGTATCGACCCAATGGGTGTGAGACATTAATTAACCTTTTGACGGCCCGAAAATGCATGGGCCAACGTGCCACCATCTACGTATTCTAGCTCACCACCAAGGGGCACACCCTGTGCGATACGCGAAACGCCCACCGAATGTGAACGGGAGATTTCTGATAAAAAGTGGGCTGTGGCCTCGCCCTCCATCGTGGCGTTTGTCGCCAAGATTACTTCTTTTACCTCGCCCTCTTTTAAGCGCTGGGTAAACTGCGGCACACCAATCTCATCAGGCCCCATGCCATCGATAGGTGATAGACGCCCGAGCAAACAAAAATACATACCGCTATAGGTACCCGAGCTTTCAATAGCTACTAGATCTGCAGGGCTTTCTACCACACATAGCGTGGTTCTATCGCGACGAGGGTTCTTACACAGACCGCATACTGGCGTTTCAGATAGATTGCGACAACTTTCGCAACGCCCCACTTTGTCGAGCGCTTCTGATAACGACTCTACTAATTGATGAGCCCCTTGAGGGTCGCGTTCTAACAGGTGCAACGCCATGCGCTGAGCACTCTTAGGGCCAACCGAGGGCAAAATCTTGAGGGTATTTACTAAGCGCTCTACAAGTGGGCTAAACATAGTTTCTTAATCGAATTAGTTAGAAAGGCATCTTAAAATCGGTGCCAGCTGGCATACCGAACTGCTTTGCCATATCTGCCATGCGGTCTTGATTATTCTTTTCGACACGGCGTACGGCGTCGTTTACCGCTGCAGCTAGAAGGTCTTCTAAGATCTCCTTGTCTTCTGACATCAATGAATCATCGATCGACACCTGTGTTACATCGTGGCGACCATTCATCTCTACCTTAATCATGCCAGCACCAGCCTCGCCAGTGACCTTAGCCTGAGCCACCTCTTCTTGCATGGCTTTCATTTTTTCTTGCAGTGCTTGAGCCTGCTTCATCATGTCATTCATGTTACCAAACATGATTTACTCCTTAACTATCAATTGGCACAACCGACTCTAAGTCTAGCTGTGCACCAAAAATCTGACCTAACGCTACCACTTGAGGGTGATTTTGTAACGTGGATACTGCCAATGCTAAGCGCTCAGCTACTAATCTTTCGGTGCGTCTTGCAGGGGTTTCGACACTAGGTACACCTAGCTCTATCGACACTTTCATGGGGCGTTCATAGTAGGCCGTTAACCCTTCTGCTAATCGCTCTTGGTGTGCCACATTAAACAATGCCGATCGCTCTTGATCTAGCAACAATTTGAAGTGATCTCCGTCAGAGCTAATCACCTGACAGTTGGCTGCTGAGTTTTCTAGCATGCCTTTCAACTGCAGCGCATCCACTATCTCAAACCAAGTCTGCTCACCATAAACAGGGGCAGTTTCGACAGGATTTACCGGTTTAATCGGCTCTATTTTTATTTCTGCCGCTGCAGGCGGAATCACTTTAGGCTCTGGTACCACTGTAGGCTCTGGTACCACTGTAGGCTCTGGCACCACTGTAGGCTCTGGTACCACTGCAGGCTGCGCTACCTCTGCGACAGGTGGTTCCTGTGGCGGCACAATTTGCTCGGTGGGCACAGCCGCCGGTTCTAGAGTGTCACTTGGATCTAGCTGTACTGGCTCACCAGTATCCCACGGTGGTGGCTCAGACAACTCCTTAACGGGTTCTGGCTTTGTAGGCTCTACAGAAGAAGGCACCGCCGAAGAAGGCATTGTCGGTGTCGCACCACCCAATAAAGCTGCCGCCCCGCCCTCAGGACGACCAGCGGGCTGCGCAGTGAGTGACGCTGTTAACGCCTCATTTTTGACAGCTGACTGCCCTACTTGCGAAGGAGCTAATGTTTGCGATGGGGCGGGTGCTTGCTGCACTGCGCCCGAGGGCGCCTCAGACTTTTTTGCGGGAGCTGCCCCTACCTGTGCGTGTTTAAAGGGGCGAAATGCCATCATGCGCAGTAGAATCATTTCAAATCCCATTCTGGCATCGGGCACATGGGCAAATTCGCTTCTAGCTGATACGCCGATCTGATAAAACAATTGCAAATCTTCGGTCGTTGTATTGCCTGCAATCGTCAATAAACGCTCGCGATCTGCAAGGTGCTCTGGCAATGATCCCGGTACTGTTTGCTCAACCACCAGGCGGTGAAATAGGCCAATCAGCTCGTCTAGTAACAATTCGTAGTCTGGCGAATGCTCGGCAATGGTTTCAATCTGGGCCAACATCGCACCAGCATCACCACCACATACTGCAGCCAACAAATCGTTGACCAAGTTGCGATTAAGACTACCCAACATAGCGGCAACGCCGTCGGCCGTCACTGAACCACCGCCAAAGGCGATCGCTTGATCAGTAAGACTTAGTGCGTCACGCATACTACCTTCAGCGGCGCGCGCTAGTGCCCAGGTTGCATCTTGCTCGACCTGAATCATCTCATTGCTAAGGATATGATTAAGTTGCCCAGCAATACGCTCTGGAGAAAGGTTTTTAAGATTAAACTGCAAACAACGCGACAAAATGGTTACCGGCAGCTTTTGGGGGTCAGTCGTCGCTAACAAAAACTTTACGTGCGGCGGCGGCTCTTCAAGGGTTTTTAGTAGGGCATTAAACGAGTGCATCGACAACATGTGTACTTCGTCAATGAGATAAACCTTAAAGCGACCGCGTGTAGGAGCATATTGAACGTTGTCTAACAGCTCTCGGGTATCGTCTACTTTGGTCTTAGACGCCGCATCTACCTCGATTAAATCTACAAAGCGCCCTTCTTTGATTTCGGTACAAGAGGCGCAGGTACCGCAAGGCTCTGAACTAACACCTACTTCGCAATTAAGCGCCATCGCAAAAATACGGGCGACCGACGTTTTGCCAACACCTCGGGTGCCAGTGAACAGATAGGCGTGATGCAATCGATTATGATCGAGTGCGTTGATCAGTGCCGTTAAGACATGCTCTTGACCAACCATTTCTCTAAAGACACGTGGGCGCCACTTGCGGGCGAGTACCTGAGAACTCATATAGTTATTGCGACTCGTTTTATATTGGGTGCTAAATCGTAAAGGCGCAGTATACCCTGTTTCGATGTGAATTGGATCGAAAATACAGAATTACGTGTGTGATAACGAGAGAAAATATGAGAGAGTTGGAGGCAGACCTACCAGCACCCTTCGGCACATGAAGTCACTGCTACCGTTGCTTCCTTCCGGACCTGGCGGAGTTCACAGCTGTTCATTGCGAAGGACCAGTAGGCCCACCATCGTGAGCGGCGCATTATGCTTAACTTTGCCCTGCGGTGCAACCCAAAGCCTGAGAAAAATATGACAGATTTTAACAACTTATGGCGAATCAGTGCCGATGAGCTAATCAATACTATCGACAACCATGTCATTTTAGACTGCCGTTTTTCACTCGCTGACGCAAATGAGGGGCGAAGCCTCTACAACGAAAGCCACATTGTTAACGCACAGTATTTTGACCTTGAATCTGACGGATGTGCCGAAGATGTTAAACCCAACGAAAACGGCTGCTATTTAGGCGGCAAACACCCCCTACCCGATCTTGACACCCTAGCCGAAAGATTTGCCAACCTTGGTATCAACCAAGATACACCTGTCGTTGTTTATGATACCGCAGCCCCAATGTTCGCTGCACGCGTGTGGTGGATGCTAAGGCTATTAGGCAACGACCACGCAAAAATACTTGATGGTGGCATCACTGCTTTTCAGAAACAGGGGGGCGAGGTAACCGATATCACGCCATCTGTAATGCCGACCTTGTGGCTAGCAACCCCCAGAACAGAATGGATTATCTCAAGACAACAAATCATCGACGGCGTAGATGCACTTGTCGACGCTAGAGCCCGCGATCGCTTCAACGGCCAAAATGAAACCCTACACCCAAAAGCTGGCCACATAGATGGCGCCATAAATGCCCCATTTACCGAACATTTTGATCAAGGCTTACTTACTGATAAAGGCCCAACGTGGCCCGACGGTGCTACGCATCAATGCGGCTCAGGCGTAACAGCTTGCGTTAATCTTTGGGTAGACGCCCTTCGCGGGCGAACCGAGCTGCCCCTTTATGTGGGCAGCTGGAGCGACTGGTGCTACTACTTAGACACCATGCGATAGATTAATAAAACTACGACAGCACCGGCAGTTGCCGTTGCGATACCACCAATTGAAATTCCGGCACCGGTTGATATACCCAGCACGGTGCCCAACCAGCCACCCACAAAGGCTCCGACAACACCTAAGATTGTTGTCATAATAAAACCGCCACCGTCAGGGCCTGGCATAATCCATTTTGCCAACGCACCAGCAATCAAACCCAAGATAATCCAAGACAAGATTCCCATTTACCACCCTCCGTGCAATAAAAAAGGCGCTCGAGGCGCCCTTTCAGTGTATGACAAATCTGATATTTAGCTAGTTTGCTGACAACGCAACCTGTTCGCCGAAAACACCCGCCAGTGCTTGTGCCTGCTCTAGCGCAATAAGAATTGCTTTCATCGGTGCTACCGAAAGATCGCGATCAACACCAACACCAATATACCGCTTACCATCAATACTCAACTCTACATAAGCAGCAGCCTCGGCATCAGTATCTGTACCTAATGAATGCTCTGCATACGAAATTAGTGCTGGGTTAATACCCGACACCTGTGCGTAAGCGTCAACAAAGGCTTCGGCCATGCCTCGCCCATCGCCTTGAAGCTCACGTACAACGTGATCGTAACCAATCTCAACCGAGATTTGATCAGCACTGTCGCTACGCTGAATACTGTAATTATGGATCGCAATCTTAGTAGCGCCCTGCATAAAGCGCTCGCAAAACAGCGCATACAGCTCTTCAGCGCTTAGCTCGCGTGCTGTAGATTCTGCCTCGGCCTGTACCGACGCCGAAAACTCCACCTGTACCCAGCGTGGCAAATCAAAGCCATAGTTATGTTGCAGAATCCAAGCAGCGCCACCCTTGCCTGACTGGCTGTTAACTCGAATAACCTCTTGGTAACTGCGGCCAAGGTCAGCCGGATCTATCGGCAAGTACGCGACATCCCAAAAGTCTTCGCCTTCGCGCTTATCAAGACACTTTTTAATAGCATCCTGGTGACTGCCAGAAAACGCCGTAAACACCAATTCGCCCGCATAGGGGTGACGCGGGTGCAATGCAATATTAGTCACTTTAGTGATGGTATGGATAATGCGATCCATCAAGGCAAAATTTAGCTTCGGATCTATACCTTGGCTAAATAGATTCATGCCCATCGTGACAATATCCATATTGCCGGTTCGCTCACCATTTCCCAACAATGTACCTTCAACACGGTCTGCACCAGCCATGACTGCAAGCTCTGCCGCCGCAACAGCGCACCCACGATCGTTGTGGGTATGAAGGCTAATACACAGTTCATCACGACGAGCTACGTTGCGACAAAACCATTCAATTTGATCGGCATATACGTTGGGGGTGGCCATCTCAACTGTCGACGGCAGATTGACAATAATGGGCGAGTTTACATGCCCGCTCCAAACCTGCGTAACCGCGTCGACCACTTCCACTGCAAAGGGTAGCTCTGTGCCCGTAAAAGACTCAGGTGAGTACTGTAATATCCAGTTGGTTTCTGGGTTCGCTTTAACACGATCAAGCACTAGCTCAGCACCGCGCACGGCAATATCGATAATGCCCTGCTTGTCTAGCTTGAATACATCACGGCGCTGCACGGTAGATGTAGAGTTATATAAATGAACACAGGCGTTTTTAGCGCCTTTCAGAGCATCAAAGGTAGTATCAATTAGCACTTCTCGTGCCTGGGTCAGCACCTGAATGGTAACGTCATCGGGGATACGATCTTCGTCGATTAAGCGGCGCACAAACTCAAAGTCTGGGCCAGACGCTGCCGGAAACCCTACTTCAATCTCTTTAAAGCCCACATCAACCAAAAGATCCCAAAGCTCGAGCTTTTGCTCTACGTCCATAGGGTCAATCAGCGCTTGATTACCATCGCGAAGATCAACGCTAGCCCATCTAGGCGCCTGAGTAATCTGCTTAGACGGCCATTGACGGTCGGGTAATGAAACGGGGTTAAATGGACGGTACTTATTAAAACCTTGCATGAGATACAGCCAAGAGAACTTATTGATATTGTGCAAGTATACGCCACCCCACCCTACATTTCTCGCTAATTTTTCTATAGATATTACCCTTCAATAGTTTTAATCACCACTAAAGGCGAGTTTAATAGTTAACAAGCACTAGCTGAGACATTCTAAATAGTTGACGCCACCCCACACAGCCTCGTAAGGTATGCGGATTAACCTTGAGGACATATTTGTGCACATAATCTTAATCATTGCCCTGCTTTTATTGACGTACTGGTATTTAAAGTCAGACTTTGATCGCACACCTCTAGAGTATCGCCGCCAATGGCTAACACAAAAACTGGGCTTTGCGCTGATAATCGTTTTAGTACTACTCGCCATGACCGGCCGTTTACATTGGCTAGGCGCGCTTGTAGGTTCGGTAATACCTGCCATCAAGATGATCTACGACACCTTTAAAAAACGTAAATCAACTGAAGCTCCGCAGCAACCCCAACCCCAATCTAGCGATTTAAATCGTGAACAGGCGCTACAAATTTTAGGGTTTGCTAATGACGCGACTCCCAGCGAAGACGAGATTAAAACGGCCCATAAACAGCTGATGCAAAAGCTCCACCCAGACCGTGGCGGCAACGACTTTTTAGCAGCCCAGCTTAACGCCGCCAAAGAAAGACTTCTCTCTTAACACTAAAACATTCAAGCAGACACTAGAGTCTTAGCTAAACTATTAGCAAAAGATAAAACATAGGATCGCCTATGCGTGTTGCCGTGGTTGGCGGAGGTATCAATGGAGTCTGCTGTGCTCGCGAGGCCGCTTTGCGTGGTCACGATGTTACGGTGTTTGAGAAAGGATCGCTGCTAGCCGCAACCAGCGCTAACTCGTCGCGTCTGCTACACGGTGGGCTAAGGTATTTAGAACAAGGCGCTTTTGGTCTTGTTAAATCGAGCCTTAACGCTAGGGAACGCTGGCTAAGAGACTGCCCTGAACATACCGAACGAATCAAAATTTGCCTGCCGATTTATCAGAACAATCGCAGACCACGGGTTGCTTATGCTGCGGCCTTGGGCCTATATCACCTGCTGGGTATAGGTAAAAACCTTGGCCCTTTTAGCTACCTGAGTGAGCAGCAGACTGTTAATAGACACCCATCGATTAAAACCTCTGGCCTTATGGGCGCATTTCAATTTTACGACGGTTACATGAACGATCGAGCCCTTGGCCGCTGGGTAATTGATCGCGCCATGGCGGCAGGAGTAACCTTTAAAGAATATCGACCAGTAACCCACATTAGCGCAGATGGCTCGTTAACCGCGTCAGGCACAGACTACAAATTTGATCATATATATTGCTGTGCAGGGCCGTGGCTAAAACACCTAGCTAACGACAGCCAGCTCTCATCATCTACCGAATTAGAGTATGTAAGGGGCTCTCACCTGGTAATCAACCAACAATGCACCCAAGCATTTATGCTTGAAGTCCCCAACAGCCACCGATTCTTTTTTGTATTGCCCCACGAGCAAGGCAGTATGATTGGTACCACAGAAGTGCATCAAAACTCGCCAGAACCTGTAATAACATCGGCAAGCGAGGTAGATGAGTTAATTAAAAACTACAATCACTATTTTAAAACAGCGATCGATCATGGCGATAT
Organism: uncultured Pseudomonadales bacterium; assembly: GCA_947503335.1. Lineage (GTDB taxonomy): Bacteria > Pseudomonadota > Gammaproteobacteria > Pseudomonadales > CANNCY01 > CANNCY01. The sequence goes on from CANNCY010000001.1 coordinate 1,109,140, forward strand.
ATTAACTACGCGCGCAGGTGTGCGACCTCTCATCAAGACCAAAGCAAATCACTGGGCGTCGTCGAGAGAAGCGAAGATTGAGCAAATTGATAGAATCACCCTTGTATGGGGCGGCAAATGGACATCGGCGCCTGAACTCGCCAATGCCGTCATTAAGCAAACCGTTAGATCGGGCAACTAACGCCTGTGCCGCCGATACCACAGTAACCGTCAGGGTTCTTGGCAAGATATTGCTGGTGGTACTCTTCTGCCAGATAGTAGTTTGGCAGCAATGATATTTCAGTCGTAATCTCGCCCTTGCCAGCCACATTTAAGGCCTGTTGGTAAGCGTTTTTCGATTGCTCTAAATCAGACAGTAATGCCTCATTCGTAACATACAATGCCGAACGATATTGGGTACCGATGTCATTGCCCTGACGCATTCCTTGTGTGGGGTCATGCTTCTCCCAAAACAGCTTGAGTAACGCCTGCAACGACACTACGCTTGGGTCAAATACAACCCGCACCAACTCTGCATGACCAGTAAGGCCGCTGCACACTTCGTCGTAGGTTGCATTGGGTGTACCCCCTGCGCCATAACCCACAGATGTGGTAACAACCCCAGGAACCTGCCAAAAAATGCGCTCTACACCCCAGAAACAACCCATACCGATGAACAGCTCTTCTAAGCCATCAACTGCCTGCTGTCGCATGTCGCTATCGTTCACAAAGTGAATGCCCAAGACACTGTGGCCCTGTTCACGACCAGGCAATGTCTGCCCATTGAAGATAACCTGTTGATTGTCTGTAGTTGCCATACACCACCGATACACATTAGAGTAGAAAACCCCTATACATTAACGAGTTATCAGTTCTTTGACTATGCATATTTTACGCTTGATAGCACTTTGGGTAGGTATGCCAATATTGGCTGAAGCCGCCTGCATCAAGCAGCCACAGCATGACCAGTTTTTAAGTAATGAACTCTCAATCGCCGTTTGGAACGTAGCCAAGCTGAACCACCAGCGCAGCGCCAACGACCTAGAACTGCTTATTAACCTGCACGACCTTGTACTAACCCAAGAAGCAATCACAGATAACTCGCCCAAACACCTTACAGGAGCAAGGTACAAAACATTCGCGCCAGGTTTTAAGATGAATCGCGTGCAAACCGGTGTTGCGACATGGGCTACGGTTCCGGCCACCTTAAAATGCCCTCTCTCATATACCGAACCCTGGGTGCGCACACCCAAAGCCGCTCTTGTTTCTGCCTATCCTTTCAATGGGGGCGAGCTGTGGGTAGCCAACCTTCATGCAATTAACTTTGTCACCGACCGAAGCCCATTTGTAAGTCACCTTACGCAGGTCTTAAATACCCTTAAGAATCATGATGGGCCAGCAATTTTTGCAGGCGACTTTAACACTTGGAGCCTAGCAAGAACGCAAATTATGAATGACCTGCTAAAGAATGCTGGATTCTCGCCGCTAACATTTACCACAGACGTTAGAAGCAGACCCTTTCTAGGGTTACCCTTAGATCATATTTGGTATAAAGACCTTGAGGTAATCAGTGGCTCGTCATTCGTTTCAGATAGCTCTGACCATAACCCTATGGTGGCCCGTTTTAGGGCTTTGCCAAACGATTAGCACCGCCGATAAAGTCGACTTACTGCTGGCGCAAACCGAGACTGACCGCTGCGTTATCTTGCATTTAAACGAACAATACCCTATCGCCCAGTTTAACCAGCGGCTTAAAGACAAGTATCGTGCAGGCCGTGCACGAATTGGCAGCGTAGATGACTTTATCGACAAGGCCGCCACCCAAAGCCATGTCACCAAAACCGCGTATCTCTTTCGCTGTCAAAACGGCCTAGAGGGCGAGCTAGCAGGCTGGCTGCACGATATTGCGGCGCGCCTACAGCACGCCGAATGGAGTGAAGAAAACTTAGAGCCCTAGAGCTCTGTTTGTTTAATTGCTTGTGACAAGAACAGCGCGTTACCCACCAATGGCTCTGTGCCTGCCATCGTTGCTCTAAAGAGTGGATCAAAGGCAAAGGCAATGACGGCTCCTTGACCTACTCGCTGAGCTGTTAACGCTGGCCGTTGCGACAACACAGCCTTGTTATGCTCACCCAAAAAGCCAGCCCTTAATGGCGCCTTGTCAAACACAATGGGCGAGCCATAGGGGTTAGTCAATTTAGGAATCGTGGCCATACGCTGCTTAAAGACAGGCATGGTAGTCTCATCAAAACCAAATAAGAGCGGGTGCGTAAGATCACTGTTCACAGTTAAAAACGCCCCACCCAATGATCGGTCGGCACGATGTGCGTCAAACTCGCCATAACTTTGGCGTTTATCGCTAGCCTTAGGCTGATCTTCTTTTACGGTGAAACCGCCATACCACTCGCCCAGCGCCCCAGACGCAGAGCCCATCGTTATTAGAACACCACCTGCTTTAACAAAACGTTCAACGCCTGACTGTCGATCTTTAGCCCAACCATGATTACCTGCGGCCATCACTATATGGGTAAAACCAGCATCTAACGCGCGACCTGCATCGCTGCTATCCACTAAGGTCACTGGGTATTGAAGACGCTGATCTAGATAATGCCACACCTCGCCCGCGCGATAGCTTGAAGCCCCCTCGCCCACAATCAACGCGATCTTGGGGGCAGTTAGATTAACAACCGATGGCGACCCCATATCAACACCCTGAACTGATAAACTAGAGGTTAACGAGTGTACCTTGGTGCCCTTTTCACCCACTAGGGCGTTCAGCGTTTTCACAATGCTTGAAGCATCTGACTGCAGCTTGCGAGCAATCATAATCGAGCCAGCACCCAGTGATACGATACCTTCTGAAGTTTTCACTTTGACGGGCTTTGTAATCACCTTGGCATTAACGCCTTTACGATGAAGCTGGGCCAGATAGTACAGTGCGTCAGCGCTGCTTACATCAAACGCCCATGCCAATGCAGTACTATCGACCTCGCCGGAGGTAGCCTTCGGCTGCTCACCCAAGGTAACACTAGGAACCAGCGCATAATCAAAACCATAACTAAGCGCTAAGTTGTAGGCCGAGACATCATAGAAGGTATTGTCTTCAAAGCTTGTACGCTCTTCAAAGATCGCATCAATCAATCTACGCTGCTTTTGATTACGAGCAATGACTATCGACTCGCCCACCTTAAACTGCTTGTTGGCGTGCTTTTTATCACGCCCTAACCAGCCCCATTTAATATCGTGAAGCTCTAGCACCTCGGTAAAGCGAATCAATTTATTGCGATCGACATCGCTAATCACATAACTACCGCCTTGCGACTTATCAACGGTTAGGTATTGACGCTGATAACTGATTAACTCGCCCTTTAACGCCACTGCTGCATCGGTGGTCGACATCGCCGTGGTTAATTGGTTAGAGACAGCATCAGCAAACGATCGCTCACGATCACCGGCATCAACCAAATGACCGCGCGCCGAGCCCTGCTCGAACAGAATACCTATGGTGCCGTGAATGTCAGGGTATGTAGAGCCCTTACCATAGTAAAAGTCATCAAAGCCTTCTTTTGTGTAATACAGCTCACCTGCAGCGTCTAATGCCTTAGCATGAAACTCGCCAATCTTAGACACTAGCTCAAAGTTGCGATCGCTGGTATTAGGGTTTTGCCGACTAGGCACCCCTGGCTGAAAGAAATAGTTACTGTGCGAACCCATCTCATGAAAATCAGTTAACACATGAGGGCGCCATGCATGAAACTGCTTCAATCGCGCTTGCGACTCGGGGTGCTGTGCAAGTAACCAGTCACGATTAAGATCGAACCAATAATGGTTGGTTCGCCCGCTAGGCCAGCCCTGATTATGATCGCGATTTAAACGATCACTGTTAGGCACCTTTGCTCGATGACCATTGGCCCAGGTGGCAAATCGCGCTAAACCGTCGGGGTTAAGCACTGGGTCAATTAAGATCACAGTTTCTTCAAGAAATCGTTGGTGCTGATCGCTTTGATCAGCCGCGGCCCACCATGCATATAGAGGTGCAGCATTAGCGCCACTCGCTTCATCACCATGAACCGAAAAGCCTTGCCACAAGATCAGGTGCTCGCCCTTGCCGGCAAGGTGATCTCGCCTAATTTGCTCTAAGTTACCTTGGTTTTTTTCGCTGGTAATTGCCAGCATGACCAACGGCCAACCACCCGAACTTTGCCCTGTTTCGATCAATGAGACACGTGGCGAGTTAGCTGCAAGCGCTCGATAATATGCTGTTAGCTGTGCGGGGTGCAGATGGCGCTGACCAGGCACAAACCCGAACGATTGCGTGGGTGTGACAACATTCGCATCAGGGCTGAATGGCTTCGCATCAAAATACGCCTGATCACTGGTCTTAGCCTGCGCCATTGCCGTCAGAGCTAGCGCAACACTTAGCCCCGTAGCCTTAAAGAAGTTCGTTAACTGCATCAATCTTGTCCTGCATTGTTTGCTCTCTGTCGGTACGAGTGCCGATCTTTACCGTCGATGTTATGCGCGCACACCCCATAGCGTGTACCGCTTCGTGGCAGGCCTTTATCGCGGCGGTAACCGCATCGAAATCGCCATCGATTACTGTGCCGTACGGGTGCATCTGATACTCTAGCCCTGACGCCTCAAGTACACGCTGGCACTGTGCGATATAGGGTGCAAGCGACGTACCCACACCCAACGGAATCAAACACAGATCTGCCATTGCTTTCATGACTACTCCTATAACTGTTTCTTATCTAGACCCAAAATAAAGGCCATATGTTTAGCTTCTTCGCGGGCCGCGCCATAACGACCCGAGGCCCCGCCATGCCCTGCTGTCATATTAGTATCAAGTAACAACAGGTTGGGCGAGTTCCAATGGTGACGCATTTTCGCGACCCACTTAGTTGGCTCAAAGTATTGCACTTGCGAGTCGTGTAGCCCAGAGGTTACCAATAAATTCGGGTACGCGATGTCACTTACTTGATCATATGGCGAGTAGCTTAGCATGTAGTCAAAGGCTTCTTTGTCGATAGGATTGCCCCACTCGTCCCACTCGAAAGTAGTTAGCGGAATCGATGCATCTAACATCGTAGTAACAACGTCGACAAAGGGCACACCCGCGATCACACCGTTGTATAAATCTGGTGCAATATTGATGACTCCACCCATCAACAATCCGCCAGCGCTGGCCCCTTCAGCATAAACGCGCCCATCGGCTCCATAACCTTTTTCGAGCAAGCCTTTGGTTACATCGACAAAATCGGTAAAGCTGTTTTTCTTGTGCATTAAACGCCCCTGGTCGTACCAGCTTGCGCCTAATTCTTTACCACCACGCACATGCGCAATCGCCCAAATAAAGCCCTCATCTAACAACACTGTGCGTGCTACTGAGAACCAACTATCTGACGATGAACCATAGGCACCGTACCCATAAACCCACAACGCAGCCGAGCCATCAGTCGGCGTACTCTTGTGACGTACCGTAGTTGCCAACACCCGCTCACCATCACGCGCCGTAATCCAATGGCTTTCAACCACATAATCATCGCTGCTGATATTAGAATGGGTGTTTTCAGAGGTTGCGCGTAGGCGCTGTGTAGTTGAGGAGCCTAGCTTATGAGCATAGCTAAAGTGCTGCTCAGGTTGGGTCAATCCCTCAATCACTACGTTCAAATGCTTGCTATCTATATCGTAGTTAGCACCAAAGTAAATAGTGTCAGCGTCGAACTGCTTAGGAATGTACTGCACCAACTGGCCATCATTCTGGCGATGAGCAATCTGTAAATAGCCACTCACGCGCTCAAGGGTATAAACGTCGTCATCAAAGGCAACTAGTGACTCGATTAATGCTTCTTGACGCTCACCGACCAACAGCTGCCACTGCGACATGTCGCTATGCTGCGCTTCTGCAACCCTGAACAACTGCCCATTAGGCGCCTTAAAGTTAGATACCACATAGAAATAATCGTTCACATGGTCAATCGTCAGCTGGTGCTTGTCGGCTGGCTCAACAAAATACGTTGGTTTCGCATTCTCTTTATTCAGATCTACTAGAGACAAATGAGTCTGTTCGGTATGGGTAGACGAGATCACTAAGTATTCGCCCGAGCGCGTTGCATCAATATACAGAGCGTATTCTTCGTCGGGTTCATGCAAGACCACACGCACCGCACTGTTGTCTGTTAATACCTCCAACACACGGTGCTCACGTAAGGTACCCTGCTCGCGCTGAACAACGAACACTGATTTGCTATCTTGACGCCAAACTAGCCCATACCCCAGATCTTGTACCGACAATTGCGTCACCTGATCGGTAACCAAATTCTTAACAAATAGCTTAAATTGTCGGCGACCCTCGTGATCTTCTAGCCAAGCAATGTGTGACCCATCAGGTGATACGTCGTAGCCTGAGTATTCAAAAAAACTATGACCGGCAGAACGTTCTTCAAAGTCTAGAATAACGCGCTCGGCATAGGTAGCACAGCGCTGTAGCAACTGCTCATAGTTGGCGCCTTCAGCGTAATCTGTACGGTAACGACAGCCTTGCTTGTGATAAGGTTGCGACGCCGAATCATCGGCAAAGCGGTCGTATACGCGCTGATACAACGACTCTTCTAGCTCTGCAACATTTGATAAAACAGCGTTGGTGTACTCGTTCTCTTGCTCGAGATAAGCGAGTATCTCTTTGTCAGACCGCGTATCGTCTCGCAACCAATAGTAAGGATCGTTTCGTTCAACACCATGATTGACCATCACGTGGTCAATGCGCTTTGCCACCGGCGGCTCTATCACAGCCGGTTCGCAACCACCTATTAAAAGGCCTGCAAATATAACCGCGATACCTTGCTTATAATTCGCCATAAGTACACCAAATATTTTTGTTATGATGGCGCACAGCTTACCCTACTAAGGCTTAAAGGTCATGACCGACAAGGCTCCAAAAATCTGGGTCGACGCAGACGCGTGCCCCGTTGTGATAAAAAATATTCTATTCAAAGCAGCCACACGCGCTGAAATAGAAACAACCCTAGTTGCCAACCACTCAATGACCGTACCCAACTCGCCCTATTTGCAGTTTATTCAGGTGCAACAAGGCTTTGATGTAGCTGACAATCTGATCGTTCAGCGTGCTAATGCGCACGATCTAATCATCACACAAGACATACCGCTAGCGGCCGAGATAGTTGAACTGGGCGCAACAGCGCTCAATCCTAGAGGCGAACGCTACACAGCAGCCAACATCAAGGCCAGATTAAATATGCGAGACTTTATGGAGACACTAAGGTCGTCGGGCGTACAAACTGGCGGGCCCGCTGCCTTTAACGATCAAGACAAGCGCGCCTTCGCTAATGCACTAGACCAGTGGATTACTCGTCAGCAACGACAGGCTCGCTCTTAAGCTCGAGCATCGCTGTCTCTACAAGCTCGGGGGGCAGCTCTTTTTGAACCGAAACACCCAAATCTTTAAATTCAGCAGCCTGTTTAATCAGGTTACCGCGCCCAGTATAAAGTTGACCAAAGGCACTGGTATAGGTCTCTTTTGCTTTATCTAATTGATTGCCAACAGCCTGCATACTGGTTAAGAAAGTGTTTAGTTTTTTATAGAACTTTTCGGCTCGCTGAGCCAGTTGAGCAGTATGCTTATTTTGGTCTTCAAATCGCCACAACTGCCTAACGATATTTAAACTAGTTAGCAGCGTTGTAGGCGTTGCCACCAATACATTTTGCTCTAACGCTCGCTGAAACAGCGACTCATCATGCTTTAGTGCTTCGACATACGCCGATTCGATGGGCACAAACATAATAACCACTTCGGGCGAGTTTAAGCCCGGCAGCTTACCGTACTCCTTGCCTGCCAACTCATTGATGCGATCGCCAACAGCCTGAGCATGCTCGCCCAACGCTATTGCTCGCTGCTCGTCAGATTCTGCATTAACATAGCGCGTGTATGCCGCTAAGGATGTTTTGGCATCAATGATAATGTGCTGATCATTAGGCAGATACACCACAGCATCAGGGCGAAGCTTGCCCTCTTCTGTTTGCACGCTCACTTCGCGCTCATAGTCTTTACCAAGGCGCAATCCTGCACTATCAAGCACATTCTCAAGCATCAATTCGCCCCAGTTACCCTGCACCTTTTTCTGCCCCTGCAGCGCGGTTGCTAGGCGACTGGCTTGATCTGTAATTTCGCGATTTAACGACTGCAAATGCTTGAGCTCAGTCTTTAGCTCGACACGCTGCTCAGTGTCACGATGATGTAGCCGTTCTACCGTTTCTTTAAAGCCCTTCAAATCGCCCTGAACGGGCTTAAGCAGCGCATTCAAACTCTCTTCGCTAAGTGCTTTAAGATCTTTACCTTTACGTTCAAGAATTTCGTTGGCAAGCAGTTCAAACTCTCGCTTTAATTGTTCGCGATCATTCTGCAATACCGACAGCTGCTCTTTATAATGGGCTTCTTTCTCTTCTAAACGAACCTGTAATTGATTTGCCCCAATACGGGCTTTCTGCTCGGCCTCTTTAATCATTTCTGCAGCTTTTTCGACCCGCTCATTGGTCGCTTGCAGCTTGGCGCACTCGTCTTTGATCGCTTCATGCTCTGCTTCAAAGCGGGCATAGCGCACTTCGATATCTAGCTGCTTGTCTTGCGCTTCTTTCAGCACGACTTTGATCTTACGACCGCCTAGTAAATAACCAACTAGCGCGCCAAGAATCAGCGTTATCAAAGAAACCAGCAATAGCGACTGCGATAGTTCGAAGGTCATGAATGTCTCCAAATGGGTTTAAACTGATGGCCTATTTGGGCAAACAGCTTTCGATAATCTTATATAGCTCTGGCCTATGCGTGGCCACTTCGTCGATGCTCAGGCCCTCTAGTGAATGAGGGTACTTAAGCCATTCTTCAGTTGTGTGTAAAAAGTAGTCAGGCTGTATCTGGGTCAAGCGCCTAGCTGGCTTATAGTAGGGTACAGCCACCTTAATTTGCTCGGGCGTATTCGCCCTAGCCTTGGCCTTCAACTCGCCAATTACTGCCTCTAATGTTCGCCCTGTATCAAACACATCATCAACAATTAGCAGGCGATCACTGTGAGTGCAGGTTTCTACCAAATAGCTTAAACCGTGTACCTGCACCTGATCACTACGACCATCAATACCCTCATACGACGAAGTTCTTATGGCAATGTGATCACTGTGCACCCCTTGATAGGCAAAGTATTCTTGCACCGCAATACCAATGGGCACACCGCCTCGCCATAACGCTACAATCATCGTTGGCTCAAAACCATCTCTATAGATAGTATCGGCTAGCTTGTACGAGTCTTCTAATAGCGATTGCGCACTAAGATAAGTTTTCACAGATATTCTCAGTAGTTGTATGGCCGTAGTATAATGATTTGGCCCTAGATCAAGCCACCTATTTTTGATGCAATTTATATGAGCAAAGCCAAGCAATTTATTAGCGAACAACAACTATTAGAAGACGCCTATACGCTGGCCGTGGCCATATACAAAAGCGGTTTTGTACCCAATTTTATTGTGGGTGTTTGGCGTGGCGGCTCTACAGTTGGTATCTATGTGCAAGAGTGCCTCCAGTATCTGGGCATTCATACTGATCACATCGCTATTCGCACGAGCTACGAGGGCGTCGAAAGCTACCACCAGCAATTAGACAACGCCAACATTCGAGTTCATGGCTTGCGATACCTTCACGAGCGAGTAAATGCTAATGATCGCCTACTTATCGTTGATGACGTTTACGCATCGGGCCGACATATTGAGGCAGTGATAAACCGACTAAAGCTAAAAAGCAAAAGAAACTGCCCCGACGACATTCGCGTCGCCGCGCCCTACTTTAAACCAACTCAACTACAAACTGACCGCAAGCCAGATTTTTATCTGCACGAAACCAATGACTGGCTGGTGCTGCCTTACGAACTTACGGGGCTAACAAAAGAAGAGCTTGCCGAACACAAGCCCTGGGTACATCAGCTGATTAGCTAACCAAAAGCCAATTCAACTAAGCGGGCTCTGTTAGAAACCGCTCGGCTTGCTGACGCATCTCGCCGTCGATAGCGGTTGCCTTGCGAGCCGCCATATCAAACAGTACCGAAGTACTCTCAAGTGTTGCTGCCACTTCATTACGGCTTAGGTTGTGCATTGTGTATTTAGCGGTTGCAGACTTACCACCTAAACGAACAAACTCGGCAGTCACTGCCAACAAATCGCCCGAACCAACCTCAGCAGCATATTCAATCACGTGCTTTACGTCGGCCCAACCAAGCTGCAGCTCGGCCGCTTGCTCTGGGGTCCAACCAAACACCTTAAATAAAAAGTGATAACTAGCATCGTCAAACATCGCAACGTAGTGGCGAGTTGTCATATGCCCCATAACGTCGCACAACCAAGGATGTGCAACGCCTTGATAAACTGCGTCTTTCATTATTTTTGATTCTCTAAAGAAAGGTCTATTACGTTAGCAACTTGGCCAACGGTATTTGATTCTGGCTGAACTGGGCTACCGAGATCTAGCAATGGCGCAGCATCAATGTCTTCTGCATCCATCATTGAGGCAACACGTTGAAGAGAGGCCAATATCATGCTTTTTTCCCACTCTTCTAGTTTCTCGAAGCGGTTAGCAAAACGATCTTGCAACGGCGTCGGTGCGCTCGCTAGCACCGACTCGCCCGTTTCAGTTAAGAAAGCGTGCACCTTGCGACGATCTTGGCTAGAGCGCTCTCGATAAACCAAACCTTTCGATACCAAACGATCGATAATGGTAGTAACCGTAGCCTGGCTGAGATTAACTTCACCTGCGATGGTGCCAATGGTAACAGGCGAATGCTGAGCAATCGCCTTTAATACCAATATCTGAGGGGCTGTGTAGCCTGAAGTTTTAACCAGATGCTTCGAATGCAGATCTGTTGCGCGAATAACACGTCGCAAACAAACCAGCACTTCGTCAATTCGATCCATAAAGCACTGCCTAAATTAGTTATTAGCTTGCAGAGCGCAGTTTAGCGGCACTTTCTTGTTTTACCAAGCCCAAGCTTTCGCGTGACTCTTGAGCGGTTTGTACCGAAGCACCCATCAACTCAAGAATTTTGCGCGCGCGCTCTACCAACTGAACGTTTGTAGCGAGCTCGCCCTTAGCCAAGTATAGGTTGTCTTCAAGACCAACGCGCACGTTGCCACCTAGTATCGCCGCCTGAGCCACCATGGGCATCTCTTGCGCACCAATGCCAAAGCCTGCCCAGTTAGAACCTTCTGGCAAGTTACTTACCATCGTCTGAAAGTTTTGAGTGGTTGCCTCTGCGCCCCATTTGATACCCATACATAGCTGGAATAATGGAGGTGCGTCTAACAAACCCTCTGCCATCATCTGCTTAGCAAACCAGATATGACCTAAGTCGAACACTTCAAGCTCAGGCTTCACACCAATCTCTTGAAGACGCTTAGCCCCTTCTCGCAACATGCCTGTTGAAGACACATACACATAGTTATCGATGTTGTAATTGAACGAGCCGCAGTCTAGCGAGCAGATCTCGGGCAACAGCATCTCAACATGCTCTTGACGTGCCTTTTGGCCAATCAGGTCGGTGTAAGAATCAAGATTCAACGGTTCATCATCAGGGCCCAAGTAAAGATCACCACCCATACCGGTGGTTAAATTGATAACAACATCAGTGTCTGCGTCACGGATGCGATCAACCACTTCGGCATAAAGCTTTACTTCACGAGACGGTGCGCCAGTTTTAGGGTCACGTACGTGGATGTGAACAACACCTGCGCCTGCTTTAGTCACCTCAATGGCTTCTTTAGCAATCTGTTCAGGGGTTATAGGAAGATGAGGTGTTTTATTTGCTGTATCACCTGAGCCAGTAATCGCTGCGGTGATGATTGGGCTTCTATTCATAGAAATATTTTGAGATCTATACAATTTAATTCGAAATTTAAAGCAAAAATCAGAAAAATCTTCGAAGACCCTACAAAAAACACTGAAATTATGCGTTCTTTGACTGACTAAGTTATCCAACCAACCCTTGCGAATTGTTTAGTAGTCTAACTATTTTTTTAGCAAATTTCAATTTTGTCGAAAATGCGCCAAAATCGATGATTAAATACACTCTAAATAAAACTCATAAAAACGATACCTATGCGCTTACTCAAGACAGCCTTAATTTTAATCGCTAGCATCATCGCGGTGATCACGTTTAACACCATCCAATACACTACCAATGACCACGAACCTGCTGCCTTCGAGCCGGTTAACGTCAACGAACATCGCTCTTTAGAGCGCCTATCAAGCGCCATTCAGATCAAGACCATATCTGGCCAAGGGATAGAACCGTTCAAGCAATTGCACCAACTACTTAGCACGCAGTTTTCAGCGGTTTTCGCAACGCTCGAAGCCAGCACGTTAAACGAAGGCACTCTAGTTCTTGTTTGGCATGGCAAGGACACCTCGTTAGACCCTATTGTATGGCTAGCGCATCAAGACGTTGTTCCCGTCGAAGCGGCGTCTATAGACAAGTGGCGCTTTGCACCGTTCTCAGGAACACTTGCTGATGGCCTTATTTGGGGTCGTGGCACGCTAGACGACAAAGGCTCGGTGATGGCAATTTTTGAAGCGCTCGATCTATTAGTAACCGAAGGCTTCAGACCGAATCGAACGATGCACTTTGTTTTTGGTCATGACGAAGAAATTGGTGGCGAGCTAGGTGCAAAAGCTTATGCGCAAAAGATGCACGAACAAGGCACACGCTATGAATACGCCCTTGATGAAGGAAGCGTGATTACTCGCATGGTACCAGGGGTTAACAGTGCAGTAGCGTTAATCAGCACCACAGAGCGCGGATATTTGTCACTAAAACTAAGCACCACCGATACCGGTGGCCATTCTTCGACACCGAGCGGATATCCGGCTATATTTCGCCTTGCTAACGCTCTTTCTAAATTAGCTCACCACCCCTTTGCCGCAGACCTTAGTGACATCAGCGCAACGATGAAAGCGCTAGGTAACAAGCTGCCCTGGTATTACCGAGCTATTTTTGCAAATGAATGGCTTTTTGCGGGCGCAATCAATCAAATGATGCAGTCGTCTGGGGCATTAAACGCCGGCATTAGAACCACCATTGCCCCAACGATGCTAAAGGCAGGCGTTAAAGACAACGTGCTACCAACCTACGCAGAAGCAGTAATCAATTTAAGACTGTTCCCGGGTGATACCACCCAATCAGCAATTGAAAAAGTTAGAACACTGATCAACGATGACAGCATTGTAATCGCTCCGTATGAAGGCGACTTCGGTAGTGAAGCCCCGACCCCATCAAGCACTGACGCACAAGCCTATAAAAGTTTAGTGACGGCTATCGAGAAAAGTTATGACGGCGAAATTAGCGTTGCCCCACGCATCATGATTGGCGCCGCAGACATTCGTCATTTCACGCACCTTACCGACAACCATTATCGATTCATCGCCGCCGAATTAGATCAGTCGATGATTGACGGCTTTCACGGTATAAACGAGCGCCTGCCCGAAACCAGTTATATACGTATGATTAGAATGTATTACCACCTAGCAAAACAAAACAACTAGCAAACTAGTCAATACCCTGTTGCTTTAACCAGGCTAACAATTGAGGTGCCATCATGGCACCCGCCTGATGGGCAACTGGCTTACCTTGGCGATACAAAATAAGCGTAGGAATGCTGCGAATCCTTTGCTCATGGGCCACTTTCACAGCAACCTCAGTATTGACCTTATAGAACTTAACCTTACCCTTCAGCTGCTTGGCCACCTCATCAAAGTGGGGGGCCATATTCTTACAGGGCCCACACCAAGGAGCCCAGAAATCAACTAATACGGGCAGATCATTTTTAGATACAAATCTGCCAAAGTTAGCGTCGCTTAATTCGTGCGGTATGCCATGAAACAACGTAGCACGACACTTGCCACAATTTGGCCACTGCTCGATTCGCTCGCGCGGTACCCTATTGACCGCTGAACACACATTACAAACAACTTGAATCGCAGACATGTATACCTATAAACCTCTCTAACTGCCTTACGCCAATGCTGGGTAGGACAACAAAATAAAATGAAACAGATTCACCACTACATGACACAGCATGGCAGCTTCGATGCGTTTTGTCTTGTGATAGCAATATCCATAAAAAGCACCAGCTATCGATGCTAATACAACATATGTCAGACCACCGGCAAAGTGCGCAGCACCAAACAACAGTGCCCCTATAGCGATGGCCAAGTTACCTCCCCATCGATATGGCGAAAACAAGATTGCTAGACGCCCCTGAATCAATCCTCTAAAAAAGGCCTCTTCAGTCAAACAGGTAAACAACAAATTGTGCAGCAGCCAAACTGGTAGCAACCAATGAAACTGGGGGCTCCAATCCACATAATCAAACGTTAAAGCAAGCGAAGCTACGATCAACATCGCGATCACTGCAGGCCTTGCGGCTTGATATAACATCAGACGCCAATCGCGAACGTGGCTTATACGACGCAACATGATACCAGCAATCAATACACCCGCTGCGGCCTTATCGAAATTAAAGTAAAGCTTATAGTCAATGCTGTCAGCCTTAAGCTGCCCAGCAAATACCTGTGCATTATCGACTGGCAATACATGTACACCCAATGCCAACCCCAACATCAAGGCTAACAACCAAGCTGCCCACCCAACCCAATCAGTGCGTTTTGCAACCCAGAGCATCACACTCAGCAACCCGATGGCAACCAACAAAAGTAAAGAAGCGCGACCGTCAAAGTAACCCAGCAAAAGCGACGCTGCTAGCGCCCCTGCCCATATTGCAGAATGACGAAAAGCCCACAAAGCGATAACCGTAAAGATCATCATTGCGTAGGCCAAATAAGTGAGAAGAGAAAATTCGTTGTACATTACTTTATTATTTTACTGTTCAGAAAAATCACCAAAATAGATCGTCTAAGCTTAGGCGCAAGCTAACACCATCTGGGCTAAACACCTATGTCTCAATCACCTACCGAGAACATGCCTAACAATGTTCAAAACGCTCACACGATGTCTATCTCTGATATCGCTGACGAGCTAAAAATAGATACCACTAAGGGCCTTTCGCATGAAGAAGCAGCTCAAAGACTGAAAACCTTCGGCCTAAATCAGTTAGCAGAGGCAAAACGAGAGTCGGCGATTGTATTATTTCTTAGGCAGCTTGTTAATCCCCTCCTAGTGATACTAGGTGCAGGCGCCGCTATCTCGGGCTACACCGGCCATTGGGTTGATGCCATTGCCATCATCGCTATCATCTTTATCAATGCAACCATTAGCTTTGTGCAAGAATTTAAGGCAGAACAGTCAATTGCAGCCTTGAGCAAGATGGCTGCGCCGCTTGCAACCGTTATGCGCGGCGCAAAATGGACAGAAATTGAAGCCAAAGAACTGGTTCCTGGCGATATCTTGCGCATTAAGGCAGGCGATATTTTGCCCGCTGACGTGCGATTATTAGACACATATCAGCTACATGCTGAAGAAGCTGCGCTGACAGGTGAGTCAGAGCCCGTCGAAAAGAGCTGCCACACAACCATTGATGAAGAAGCACCACTAGCCGAACGGTTCAATATGGGCTTTAGCAGCACGCTCATTACTAGTGGCACTGGTATCGGTATCGTAACCGCTACGGCGATGGATACTGAGGTGGGCCACATCGCCAAACTAATGAATGCTGCAAAGCAACCAAAGACCCCACTACAAGAACGTATCGAGGGCCTATCAAAAATTCTGATCGCCGCCGCGTTGCTCGTAGTTGCAATCATCATTGGTATTGGCCTTGCGAATGGCATGGATACCTTCGAGATGCTTAGCACTGCAATCTCGCTATCTGTCGCGGCAATTCCTGAGGGTATGCCGACGATCGTTACGATAGTGCTAACGATTGGATCTCAGGCCATGGCAAGAAAAAACGCATTGGTACGCCAACTCAACTCGGTCGAAACCCTTGGTACAACGTCAGTCATCTGCTCAGACAAAACAGGTACATTAACGCAAAATCAGATGCAGGTGATGCGACTTTGGTCAGCAGGTAAACTATGGTCAGTATCGGGCGAAGGATTTAACCCTAAAGGCCAATTCATCGGCACAGATGGCTTATCTGCAAAGGGTGACGACGAAACTGACCTATGGCTGACACTTGCCATTTCAGCCTATTGCAACGAGGCCAAGCTTATCGAAAGCGACGGCCGCCCTGCCATTCAAGGCAATCCAACTGAAGGGGCCTTAGTGGTTGCGGCAGCAAAACTAGGCATTACCAGAGCTGAGTTAAAAGAGGGGCAATTCAAAACCCTATCAACGTTCCCGTTTGACTCGAACCGAAAGATGATGAGCATGGTTGTTCAAACTCCCGAAGGTAAACGCATATTAATTGCCAAAGGCGCCCCTGACGTTGTTATCGGTAAGTCAACCCAGGTTCAAATCGACGGTCAATCAACTCCATTTACCTCTGAACACACTGCATCTATTGACCGTGTTATTGAGGAGTTTGGCGAAAGTGCACTGCGAACACTTGCCGTAGCGTATAGACACCTTGAAGAAGACGAAGACATTGCGACACTGACAGTAGATGACGCCGAGCAGAATCTAGTTCTTCTAGCTATTCACGGCATTATCGACCCTCCACGCCCCCAGGTGCCAAAAGCAGTCTCTGAAGCTGCCAAAGCCGGTATAAGAACCGTAATGATTACGGGCGATCACGTTAGTACCGCTACCGCCATCGCAGAACAAATTGGTATCAAAGAAGATGATGATCAATCTGTGCACACTGGCGTCGACGTAGATGGCTATTCTGATAAGAAACTCGCTAGAATTTGCAAGAATGCCGCAGTCTTTGCTCGCGTAACCCCCGAGCATAAACTGCGTATAGTGAACGCCATGCAAAACAACGGCGAAGTAGCTGCTATGACAGGTGATGGCGTTAACGATGCCCCCGCTTTGCGAGCAGCTGATATTGGTGTAGCGATGGGCATCGCAGGCACTTCTGTAGCCAAAGAAAGCGCATCTTTAGTATTGTTAGATGACAACTTCGCAACCATCGTCACAGCGGTTCGCGAGGGGCGCCGAATCTATGACAATCTTCTTAAGTTTATTAGACAGGCGTTAACTGCCAATGTGGCTGAAGTGTCTGCTATTTTATTTGCTTTTTTGCTGCTTGGCGCTGAACCGCTGTTAACACTTACCCCCTTAATGATTCTATGGATTAACCTAGTATCAGATGGCATGCCTGCGCTGACTCTAGGTCTAGAGCCAGCAGAACCAAACGTGATGAGGCGACCACCGCGAAGCCGTTACCACCGGCTGTTTTCAAATGGTTTAGGTGCACGCATACTTCTGAGGGGGCTCGCGCTCGGTGGGCTTACATACTATTTGTTTGACTTCACTTTACAGATGGGTCACACGCTGCAATATGCTCAGACAGTCGCCTTTGCAACGCTTATTTTCGCACAGCTTTGGCATATATTTGATGCTAGATCAAGTACATCGCTATTTAGAAAAAACCCCTTCGGCAACAAGAGTCTACTGTTGGCGGTATTCGCATCAGCGGCATTGTCGTTGCTCGTAATCTATACACCTTACGGCAATTTCATACTGGGTACCGAGCCACTAGAATTTACTAAGCTGTTTATCGTGATCGCTCTGGCATCCCTACCGACGCTAGGCCTATCTGCAATAAAAGAGATCTTTGAGATAAAGTCTTTATAAAAGACAAAGAATTGAATCGAGCTATAGACGAAATGGCGGAGAGGGAGGGATTCGAACCCTCGAAGCCTTTCGACTTACACACTTTCCAGGCGTGCTCCTTCGGCCACTCGGACACCTCTCCGTTAGGGCGCGTACTGTACACACAGCCTTGCACCAAATCAACGTTACTTAGGCAACCCCTTAATGAAATAGTCGCTGATATTTAGATCAGGAACGGGCTTTAACTGCCCTGCAGGCGTGCCCAAGTATAAAAAGCCCACTATTTTCTCTTTCTTCGTTAAGCCAAGCGCCTGGGTAACGAAGTCGTTCATAGCCAACGGCCCTGTACGCCAAATCGCTCCCAACCCTTGGGCATAGGCCGCCGAAATCATCTGCTGGCACGCACCACCGGTGCTGACTAACTGCTCCCAAAGTGGCACTTTCGGGTGCTCTTTAAAAGACGCTATCGCGATGATCATCATCGGAGCTCGTAGCGGCATTTTGCGAGCCCGCTCAATCTTATCGTCACTTTCGCCCTCTAGCGCACTCGCCTGGGCCAAAATGTCGCCCAGTTTCTCTAAGTCGCCCCCCTGAAGCACCATATAACGCCAGGGTCGAAGATACGCATGGTCTGCGGTACGAAAGGCAGCCTGCTGAATAATCTTAAGCTGGGCGTCAGTGGGCGCGGGCGCCTCAAGCTTGGGTGAAGATACGCGCTGCGTTACAAGGTCTATTGCGTTCATAGGGTCATTAATTGCCTAGATGAATGGTCTATCAGGGTCAATACTGATTTTAATGGAGTATTCTAACTAGTGCAGGGAGCTTGTACAGAGTGTTTTTAAATGAATTTACACTTCTGGGCGTTGGCCAGGTCGTATTGGGCTGCCTAGTATTGATGTTCGCACTACTGTTCTACCTAAAATCACTGCGCGGCACTCTATTTGATCAAAATGACGAGCTAGAGCGCCTTGCTGACGAACTTGCTGGCAAAAACAGTCAACCTACTCCCACCTCAACAAAGATCACCGCAGAAATGGTTGCAAAACAGCTTGAGGTAACCAAAGCCCATCACGAGTCGTTAGGAGGCGATAAATCTATTAATGACGACCTTAATATCGGAATTCCTAGCAATCGTCGTACGGCCGCTATGCGCCACGCGTATCTAAATGCTGAACACAGAGCCACAACTGACGAAGAGATACCAAACTGGACTTCGCTTGAAGGTGATTTAGACCCGCTCATGAATCGACTGATCGCGCTAGGAGCTAGCGTGGAGCGCGCGAGAAGCCTAAAGAAACTAGCAGCAGCGAATGAAGCGAAAGAAGCTGAAGAAGATGACGCAGCACCTAACGTTCAGTTTAAAGCTGGTGAGAATCCTGAAATGGACGACCTTCGCCTTCTTACAACTCGCCAAGCCGCCGAGATTGAAGCACTGCAACAACAACTAAGCACGGCCACAGACAACGAAGAGAAAACTCGAATAATCAATGACCTAGCAAACAAGTGCAATCAATTAACTGAAACGAATCACAAGCTACAACTCGCTGCTCGCCAACTAGCTCAGGCCAAAAGCGTTGACGTGAGCACTGATCCTGAAGAGATCAACCGTTACAAGGCTCAGATAAAAGAACTAGAGACCTGCATCGAAACCCTAGAACAAGAGATAGAAACACTTAACAGTAAAGGTGGCGAGTAGCATCCATTCTGATTGACACTTACAATGGGCACAACGATAACAACCACTTAGCAGTTTCATGCGCAAAGAGCACAAGCCCTACTGGCTTAAACGCCTGATCGAAAAGATAGGCCAAACCTATGTATCTCGTATTATCGCCCCACAACTAGATCACTTGGGCGAGTTTCCCAAGATATACGGCCCGCAGTACCTTTTACTATTTGGCGAAAAGATCCGCATTGGCAATTGTCTTCACATGGCTTGCGATAGCGACCGAAAAGTACGTATTCAGACCTGGTCGCACAAAGGTGCATCAGCCAGCATAACCATTGGCAATTACTGTTTAATATCGCCTGGTGTACGTATCATGGCAGAACGTTCAATAACAATCGGTGACAGCTGTATGTTTGGCGCTGGTGCTTATATCGCCGACAGCGACTGGCACGGGCTGTACAACCGAACTAGACCTTTTCGCTGCAGCGAGCCTGTGGTTTTAAAAGACAATGTATGGATTGGAGACGGCGCCAAAGTCTGTAAAGGGGTTACCATTGGTGAAAACTCGGTTGTGGGTGCTGGAGCTGTGGTTACCAAAGACGTACCAGATAACGTCGTCGTAGCAGGCGTGCCAGCTAAAGTCGTTAAGAAAATTAATCCCAATCGCAAGATGCTTACAAGAGAATTTCTATTCTCAGACCCAGCTTGGTTGACCGATCAAGAAAATCAACTAAACAAGGCTTTTCTAGCTAACAATTCTGTATTCAAATGGCTGAAATCCTTGATATTTCCGACTAAATTAGACTAGTGCTGTGACTGAACTGTTGGTACACTGCCTGCTGGATTAATCCCGTGGACCACTATGCAACCAATCGCCCAAGATACAGCGCCAGATAAAGAGTACTCGCTTTTTCAGTACTACTTTAGAACTTTGCTGTGCATAGCCGCGGCTGGGTCTATCATTGCCATGGGCGGCCTAGAATCGATTGACATAGTCGATGCCGCAGTTGTGCTATCGTTGCTTTGCTGGCCCTACCTTGCATTTGTGTTAACCAGAAACATCGAGGGTAAACGTGCCACCACTGTTGCAAGTATTCTATGTCGTGCTGACGCAGCTGCAATTGGGGCAGCCCTTGCCCTTACCCAATTCAATTGGTTAGCGTGCGCATTACTATTTGCAATGATTCAGTTCAACGCAGCCCTAACCGGGGGCATAAAGCGTTGGGCCAACGATAGTCTAGCGTTTGTCATTGGTGCCGGAATTGCCTACTGGCTAACCCAACCAACACTAAATTGGCAGCCTTCGACCAAAGTTAGCCAAATAGCAATCTTCGGCGTCCTGGTCTATTTCTTCGTATATGCTGTATACCTAAACCGCATTATTCAAAATTTAAAGGCTGATAACGACCACCTATCTAGTCAGTCGCAGCAGATTCGCATGCGTGCATACAAGTTAGCCCGCTACGTAAGCCCCCAGGTTTGGCAGTCAATCATTACTGGCAAAGAGATCAAACTACAAACCCAGCGTAAAAAGCTGACCATATTCTTCAGTGACATCAAGGGCTTTACCGAGCTGACTGAAGAGATGGAAGCCGAAGCGCTAACCGATCTACTAAACACCTATCTGACCGAAATGTCGAAGATCGCTGATCGCTACGGCGCCACTATCGATAAGTTTATCGGCGATGCAATCATGATCTTTTTTGGCGACCCAAACAGTAACGGCACCAAGCAAGACGCTATTGACTGCGCTCGCATGGCCATTGCTATGCGCAAGCGAACTCGCCAGCTACAAGCTGAATGGAAACGCCAGGGTATAGCCCAAGAGCTTGAAGTTCGTATGGGTATCAATACAGGTTACTGTACGGTCGGAACCTTCGGTACCGAAGCACGAGCCGACTACACCCTACTAGGCCAAGAGGTCAATCTAGCAAGCCGGCTCGAATCGGTTGCACAACCTGGCGAAATCTTAATTTCTGAAAGCACTTTTGCGCTGGTACGTGATAGCATCTTAGCTCACGACAAGGGGCAGATTCGCGTAAAAGGCTTTACGAGGGCTGTTCGTGTATACCAAGTAAACGGCAACCGAGCCGATCTTGGTGGCAAGTCTAACTATTTAGAGCACAGCAGCGATGGGTTCTCATTCCATCTAGATATGGATGAAATCAAAAACTACGACCGCGACCATATCGCCGACCAGTTGAAAGAAGCGCTAGAACGCCTTAAAGACTAGCACCCAGCTAGTTTCACTCGTGTAAGCTTACTGCCTAATCAAACGAATATCTTGATGCCAACGGCTTGAGTCTGGGTCAGAGCTACGAACTGGGTTGATATCTAAACCACCACGACGCGTATAACGGGCCGACACACATAGGTAATCAGGCTTTGCGATCTCATAAACATCAGTGAAGATGCGTTCAACGCAGTGCTCGTGAAACTCTTGATGATCTCTAAACGAAACGACATATCTAAGCAAACTAGCCAGATTGATTCGCTGCGCGGCCTGATATTCTATCAATACAGACCCCCAATCAGGCTGACCAGTAACCAAACAGTTACTCTTCAATAAATCAGAGCTATAACGCTCAATACCAATAGTAGGTTCGCTATCTAAAGATAAAATATCTACCGACGGTTGGTACACGAAGTCACTATCACAAGCACCATCAATGTTAATGGCGTCAATAGCACCCACACCATAGGCAGCAGACTGAACCCGCTCAAATCGCACAGCAACCGGCGCACCGGCGCAGGCACTAAGATCGCGCTCGCAGGTAGCTACTACATCTTCTAATGACTCGAAAGACGTTTGATTGAATGAATTTAGATAGAGCTTAAAAGACTTAGATTCAATCAAATTGGGCGAGTTTGCGGGCACCGCAAAGAACGCTACCGCCACTTCGGGGCGCCCCGAAGGGCGTAGCCAGCTTACTTCGTAGCCTGTCCATCGATCTACACCATAAAAACTATGGTTAAAGCTGAGAGTGTCACGATTCAGCGATCTAGGCACCGGCTCTAAAAGAGAAGCGTCATACGTTTGCTTGTACGCTGATTTTTGACCTAAGTGTTTATCGATCATTTGCGAATTCTTGTTCCTGAGTTCAATAAATACAGACAGAAAGAGTATAGAAGAAGAATAAAACCAGTGATCACCGCGATACTCGCCGTTACATTGATGTCTGAGATACCCAGAACACCGTACCTAAAGGCATTTACCATGTACAAAATCGGATTGGCCATCGATACATTTTGCCAGAACTCTGGCAATAAGCTCATTGAGTAAAACACCCCGCCCAAATAGGTCAGCGGCGTTAACACGAACGTTGGGATTATCGAAATGTCATCAAAACTATTGGCATAAACCGCATTGATAAAGCCCGCTAAGCTGAACAGTGTAGCCGTGAGTAACACCACTGACACCATAATGAACCAATTGTGTACGTGTAATTTGGTAAAGAACATACTCACAATCGTTACGATCGTTGCAACCAACAGGCCTCTTACAACACCACCGATTACATAACCCAACAGAATCACTTGGTTCGACACAGGCGATACCAGTAGCTCCTCGATGTTGTTCTGAAACTTGGCCGAGTAGAAACTAGAGCACACATTGGCATAGGAGTTACTAATGATCGACATCATGATCAAGCCTGGTACGACGAACTCCATGTAACTGAAGCCGTCCATCGTGCCAATACGAGACCCAATAAGTGCGCCAAAGATAACAAAATACAACGACATCGTGATTGCTGGGGGCAATAATGTTTGCACCCAAATACGAGTAAAGCGTCGAATCTCTTTAGTAACGATTGTTTGAAAAGCAACCCACTGCTGCATACTTACCTCGACTGCTCTACTAGGTTTACAAAAAGTTCTTCTAAGCGGTTTGCACGATTTCTCATACTAAGCACTTCGATACCATGACTCTTAATTGCTGCAAATAAGGCTGTTACGCCCTGCCCTTTTTCGACCTCAACCTCGATAGACTCGTCGTCGAGAGCTCGCCACGGATAACCTAAGTCAAGATCAGGCTGCGGAATACTCGTCACATCTAAGATGAAGTGCTCTTTGTTCAGCTGTGACAACAATGCTTTAATGCTGGTGTTTTCTACCAACTCACCCTGATTAATGATACCCACATTACGACAGAGACTTTCGGCCTCTTCAAGGTAATGAGTGGTCAGAATTATCGTCGTGCCTTCTTCATTAATTTTACGTAGAAAGTCCCACATCGATCGACGCAATTCGATATCAACACCTGCAGTAGGCTCATCTAAAATCAATAACTTAGGGTTGTGCACCAGGGCACGAGCAATCATCAAACGTCGCTTCATACCCCCAGACAGCATACGCGCCTGATCAAAGCGCTTGTCCCACAAGCCTAACTGCTCTAAATAATGCTGTGCTCGCGGTAGCGCGACCTTTTGCGGTATTCCGTAGTAGCCTGCTTGCTGAGTAATAATATCGATCACTCGCTCGAACTGACTAAAGTTAAACTCTTGCGGTACAACACCTAACTGCTCTTTAGCCAACGCAAAGTTTTCATCAATGTCGTGCCCCAATATCTGTACAGAGCCAGACGACTTAGATACAAGTGAGCAAAGAATACCAATCGTTGTCGACTTGCCTGCGCCATTGGGCCCCAATAGTGCATAGAAATCACCTTGATCTACGGTCAATGACACTCCTTTCAGAGCCTCAAAACCGTTGTCGTATACTTTTCGTAAATCGGTTATTTGAAGTGCGTAAGTCATCTCTACTGCCAGCGATAGTACGTTTTTCAACTATGTTACAGAGCACTCACATAATGTGCGAGAGTGCTCTTTGTGAATGTGACACTCAATGAGCAAGATGATCTTTTTGTGGGTCGATGTGCAATGGGCTATTAAGCCAAAATTGATCAGATTGCACGCTTTCGTAGGCGTAATCAAACAAGAGCTTCATGTTTTCAGAGTCAAACATTTCATGCTTGGCCTTCTCTTCGAATTCATCTGGGATATAGATTAAGTTGAACTTCATGCCATCACGTACCGCTCCCAAATAAGCTCTATAAGTATCACCTAGAGTTTGCGCGGCCACCAAGCTGTCTATACTTCGCACCAAGATTGGCACTACCTTATCATTTGTATGAGCAGCCCTTGGGCGCAGGCGACCATTTCTAATAATGTAAACGTTACCTGCCCCTGTTGCGCCCATATTCTGCTTCAACTTTGCAAAATCGAATTTGAGTGGATCATAAAACAACTCTCTAGTTACCCCACCATCTACATGAATCTCGTGATACTCTTCGCCATTGTGGTACACATCAAATATCTGAGGCGGAAAGAATCCAGGAATAGACGCACTGGCTATAATAATTTTTCTAATTAGATCATATCGACCCTCGTCGCCAGAGCTTGCTATTTCGCCAATATCCCAGGTCATAGGCCGCCCTGCATCTAAGTGAGTCGTGCTTAGCAGCAATCTGCGCCCTTTGCGATATTCTGCTGCTATATCATCAATCATTGAATCAGGAAAATAGCTCTTTACGTAGTCTTGTAACTTGTCACCCTTGGTATAAGAGTCATTAAACAAAACCGTCAGCAACGATCGCTCGTCAACCAGACTATCGTGGGTTGCTGCTAACATCGAACGCTTTAAACGCTCATCATAATCACTACCAAGAAAGGCAAACGGCGCAATCAATGCACCGGCGCTAACACCAGTCACAATGGTAAACTCAGGGCGGGTCTCTAAGGCAGACCAACCCAACAGTACACCTATACCAAATGCACCGTGCTCGCCTCCTCCTGAAAGCGCCAATACATTAAGCTCTTTACCGACTAAATAAGGAAACTGCGACTCAAACGCCCTTTCATCTACTAGAAAGTCATGATCAAAGATGGACTGCGAACGCCCGTCACCAAAGGCACGAATGGTCGGCGAATAGTCACCCGAAACCAAAACATTGTCATGCAGCGCCTTTGGAACCCTCGGCTCAAGCGTGCGATTAGACTGACAGCCCACAATGACTATCGTCAGACAAAGCGAAATAAATACCCTTGTACAAGTCATAAGCCCCTCTATTAGTTGCACGGTCATCATTATAGACAATTTTGTGGTTGCACTATCTGTATCAGTGTATTACTGTATTAATACAGTATGCATAAAAGAGGCAATGATGTTCTCAATTAACCCTAACAGTGGCGCCCCTATATATAAGCAGCTCACCGAACAGGTAGAACTACTTATCAACGCTAGACGCCTTCGACCCGGTGATGCACTGCCGTCAGTTAGAGAGATCGCAACTACCCTAGCTGTAAACCCAATGACTGTATCTAAAGCATTTTCGTTGCTAGAGGCACAAGGGCTACTAGTGCGTCAGCGCGGCAAACCCATGCGCGTAGCTGAACTAGCGACCTCCGAAAACCATTCACCTCTAGAGCTACTGCATAACGATATCGACGAGTTACTTGCTAAAGCAAAACAGCTCGATGTAACTAACGAACAATTAATAGACTCAATTCACAGCCGGTTAAGGAATCAAGATGACTAAGCTTGCAACTATCGATCATCTAACCCAGACATTTGACGGTACAGATGTCTTAAAGGGTATTACAACGAATATTAACGAAGGCGATGTTATTGGCGTACTAGGCCTTAATGGTGCAGGTAAATCGACGCTGATAGAAACCCTATTGGGGTTTATCCCTGCACAACAGGGCGACATTAAACTGTTTGGTGAGTCACCACTTAACATGTCATTAGAATCGAAATCAAAGATCGGTTATGTCGCACAAGAAGATGAGCTTTTGCCTAATCTAACGGGCCATCAATACCTGTCGCTGCTATCTGGCTATTACGCTGACTGGAACAAAGAGGTATGCGATAAGTTAATTAATGACTGGCAGGTAGACGCGAACAAGCGTATTTCTAAGCTATCGGTTGGCCAACGTCAAAAGCTATCTATTATTGCCTCAATGGCTTATAACCCTCAGCTACTTGTTTTAGACGAACCTGTTGCTAGCCTTGACCCTGTTGCTCGCCGAGAGTTCTTACAAACTATTGCCGGTATCGCCTGCGAACCTACTAACGCCGTTGTATTCTCAACACACATCGTTACTGATCTAGAACGTGTCGCTAGTCGGCTATGGATGATCAAAGATGGCGAGCTGATATTTGACACCTATATTGATGAACTAGCAGATCAGGTTAGCGTTATCGAATTTGATGGAGCCATATCTTTACCCAAGCTACCTGGCGAGCTGTCTCGAAAACACCCACTTGGCAATACGAGAATCTGTGTTCAGGGTTACAACCAAAGCCTTGCACAGCATATTGATGCGAACGCTTCAGTTAAACACCAGCGTATACCGGTATCTCTAGAAGACCTGATGCTGGAGATTCACGCATGATACGTTTTGATTTAGTTTGGCGAAGTATGAATAACGGCTCGACACTGAGTATGCTGATTGCGCTTATCGTAATAGGTAGCGGGCTTATACTGATCTCAATCTTCACGCAAGATCATGAGCAAACCCTGCGCGTAGGCGGCACCATCGGTGCCTTAATGCTAGCAACGCATACCATCTTTTTACCACTAACTGCTGGGCGCGTATTGGCCAATCCTAAGCTGCAACTTGCGCCCCAAGCACAGCCCAGTATTCGCTTATGTGTACTGGCTCTCGTCGTGCTTAACGCTATAGTCTGGCCTGTGATTGGCGTTGCTGTTTTTAAGCTCAATTATCCATTTATTGTATTGTTAACAGCGTGCTGGCTCTCGATGATTACGCTAGCGTTAATAGCAGTCGCCGCGCCCAAAAATACATTCGGTATCGTAATGTATTTTTCGTCAGTCGGTATCATTCCGAGCTTATTACTACCCTGGTTATTGACGCTGCCAATCAATTTACTGGTTGGCTTATCATCACTATTGTTAGTCATCGCGATCGCCTATTGCTTGATAACGGATAGCCGCTACTCAAACGCGAATCTGCTGCGTTCAAGGCAGCTACTCAATCCGTCGAGCACTAAAAACTTTAGGTGGGTCGAGCGACTATTTGATTACTCGCCAAGCGACACCTTTGATAACGACGACAAACGAAACTACGCAATGCTGTCGATGCAAAACAGCGGGCCAGAATCAAAGCTGATGGCAACGATGCTGCTCGGCGTACCGGCCGCAATCGTATTAATTCATTTCATTGTGCTGATCTTCAAACCTGAAGAATCACTCAATCGAGTACCCTTACTGGCAATTGTTCCGGCGCTATGTGGCATATACGGAGCCATAATAGCCCCATTAGTAGATAACGCACGCCGAATGCACCTTAGAATAGATGGCGATCGCAATAAGTTGTTTACCTTAATAGACAAACTAGTTTTTACTAAAGTAGTAAAATGGCTACTGGCTGCTGGAGTAATGGTTCTTACGTTGATTGCCTTACTACCAAACATCAGTTTTACGCTGCTAGACAGCGCAAAGATTTATGCCACAGTCATGTTTATCTACATCGCTGCAACATACATTGCCTTGTACATATTTTCTGCCACGGCTAGAGGGCCAAAAAGATATGTCGTTGGCACACTACTTTATATTCCACTTATGTTCGGTGTGTTTTGGCTTGCTAAAATAGCACCACAAGCTGACTTCATAGTTTTGGCCAGTACCTGTGCCGCAGCTACATTTACCGCGATTATATTTAGAAAACTGGCCAGAAAAGTGTTCGCAAACAAAGCCCTACTCTATGTTTCACCTAAAACAGTCCATCTATAGCTAGCAATGCTTAAGGATTACTAGGCCCAATGGCGCCCACTGGGCGTCAGGCCACAACCCGAAAGAATCATTTCACACAAGAATCGCTTAATACTCTTAACATCATCCTGCTCGTACTCTTGTCGATTAGTAATCGCCAAAATCTGGGTTTCAAAATCGGCGTAATGCTGTGTAGAAGACCAGATCATAAAGATCAAATGCTGAGGATCGACTGCGTTCATCTTGCCCGCTGATATCCATGCATTGATTAGATCAACCCGCTCTTTAAACCAGGCGCGTAGATCGCTTCGAAAATGCTCTTGCAGGTTAGGCGCGCCAGAAATAATTTCCATTGCAAATATCTTAGATGCATTAGGGTAATCGATTGAAAGATCGACCTTGGCACAAATATAATCTTCAAGTACCTGCGCAGGGTCATCATCAATTGACGCGGTATCAAGCACCGAGTTCCATCGAGAGATAATCGAAGACAGCACTTCAGCATAAAGCTCAAGCTTTGAACCAAAGTAATAGACTATATTCGCCTTGGGCAAGTCGGCAGCGTCGGCGATCGCCTGCATGCTAGTGCCTTTAAAACCAGCTTTCACAAACTGAGTCTCTGCAGCCGCTAAGATATTTTCGCGGTGCTGTTGGCGTATTTTGCCTTCTTTATATTGCTTTGCCACACCTAAACCTTTGAATTGTTCATCGCCAGAAAAACAAAAGGCGGCCTAAGCCGCCTCTACATCATACCTGATTACAGGTGGTACTTAATCAGTGCACTAAACGCACTTTCTTCAACACCCTTGATGCCAAACTTGTTGTTCCAGTATGAGTACTCTACACCAAGCTCTAGCTTAGATTTTTCCATACCAAAGAACTTGCCAACGTTTGCGCGAAGCTGAGGGTTGATGTGGCTATCTGCTGCATGATCTGCTTGACCCGTTGAGAAATCAGCATAGCCGTCGAACATCCACTCAACGCTACCTGTTTTGAATGGGAAGCCGTAAACAATAGTTAACTGCTCGTCAGACGACGTCTCTGAGTTATCTGCGTAGTAAACGTTTGCTTGGAAGAACGCCGCACCTGGTACTTTTAGATCAACACCAGCACCGTATAGATGATTGCTCTGACCGCCAAAAGTGTGGTTGTTGTATTCGTATGTGTAAGCAGCGTAAACGTTGTTTACTGGGCCAAAGGTTGCTTCTGACAACTTAAAGCGAGGTGATACTTCACCATAGATTTCGCTAAAGTCGTTTTCAGCTTCGTGACGATCAACAAACAAGAAAAGGTCGCCCCAGCTATGGCCCGATACGTGCTCGATAGTTAGGGTAGTCGCTTCGCCCATTAGCTCGTAGTCGTTACCGTACAATAGCGTAAAGCTATTGTCTGCCCAAAACTGCTCTGCTTGAGCATTCACTGAAACAGCTGCAGCTGCCGCAAAAGAAAGTGCTTTAAGTGATTTCATAATATCTACTCTCAAATTGTGTAATCTATGTAACTGGGCGGCGATCGCCGCCCACTTCATTCGGTCTATGCCGACTTAATTAATTCTTTGGTAAAGCGCCTTCGACACCTTGAACGTATTGGTTAAAGCCCAATAGTGCACCGTCTTCCATCGTTTCGCCTTCAGCAACGATTACTTCACCAGCTTGGTTCAACAGAGGGCCGTCAAATACACGCATTTCGCCAGCTTTAAGCGCCGCTTTCTTAGCGTCAACCAGCTCGCGAACTGCAGCAGGTACTACATCAGCAAATGGTGCTAGATCGGTTGTACCCTCAGCAATGCCAGGCCATAGATCTTCAGAGGTCCAAGTGTCATTCAAAACCGCTTCTACTTTAGCAGTATATAGTGGCTCCCAATTGTGAATCGTAGCAGTCAGATGCGCTTTTTCACCGTAAACGGCCATATCTGAGTGATAACCGATCGCAAATTTACCCTTAGCTTCTGCTGCTTGAACAACTGCTGCTGAGTCGGTGTGCTGGGTAAGAATGTCTGCACCTTGAAGCATCAATGTTTCGGCTGCTTCGCGCTCTTTAGCTGGATCAAACCAGGTGCTCGCCCATACAACCTTAACCTTTACGTCTGGATTTACTTCTAGCGCACCCTTGGTGAAAGCATTGATACCGCGAATTACTTCAGGAATTGGAAACGATGCAACGTAACCGATCACGTTAGTTTCTGTCATGCTACCTGCAACTAGACCCGTTAGGTAACGACCCTGGTATGCACGAGTAAAGAACGTACCCATGTTGTCAGCACGCTTATAACCAGATGCGTGTTCGAACTTAACTTCTGGGTTCATGCCTGCAACCTTGAGGGTTGGGTTCATGTATCCAAACGACGTAGTAAAGATGAGGTCGTTACCAGTACGCGCTAGCTGGCCAATTACACGCTCAGAGTCAGCACCTTCTTTAACGCTTTCAACGTAAGTGGTTTCAATCTTGTCACCATACTTGGCTTCAAGTGCTTTACGTGCTTCGTCATGTGCGTACGTCCAACCAGCATCTCCGGTAGGGCCAACGTAAACGAAACCAATCTTTAACGGTGCCGCTGTTTCTGCTGCCGCTTCGGGTGCTGCAGCTGGTGCTTCAGCAGTTTCAGGAGCCTTACCACAAGCGGTTAGACCAAGTGCTGCAACAACGCTAAACGCTGCCATCTTTTTGTTGATTGAAAGTGTCATAGTTCCCCCAATGGATAAATGTAGATCATCAACAGTGTTAACACTAAACCTGAGGCCGATACGGCTGACCCAAGGATAATGGTGTATTCAGTTTTGCCTTCGCGGCGTCGTTCGCCAGAATCATCAATACTAAAATCGTGGCTACGTAAGGCAGCATCGCAAGCAAGTTGGGCGACACTTCAAATCCTAATCCTTGCAGTACCAAATGCATGATACTTGCAGCGCCAAACAGGTACGCGCCTAGCATGACACGAGATACCTTCCAGCTGGCGAATACAACTAATGCAAGCGCGATCCAACCTCGCCCAGCTGACATGCCCTCTGTCCATAAAGGTGTGTAAGCTAGCGACAGGTAACCACCCGCTAAGCCCGACATTGCGCCGCCGAACAACACTGCTGCGTATCGAACACGCGTTACTTTCATGCCCACAGCGTTGGCTGCCTCAGGGTTTTCGCCCACAGCTCTTACTACTAAGCCACCACGACTTTTCTTAAAGAATAAATAGACGCCAATGAACAACACCCAGCTCAAATAGACCAAGGGATCTTGTGCAAACAGCGCCTTGCCCACCAGAGGAATATCACTCAACACTGGCACAATCCATGGGGTGATTCCTTCGATACCCTGCCCCACGTAGCTAGCGCCAACAAAGGCACTGAGCCCAGTCCCGAAAATGGTAAGCGCCAGCCCCGTTGCCACCTGATTCGACACCAATGAAATAGCTAGCACACCGAACAGCAAACTCATTAATAGGCCAGCTGCTATCGCAGCAAATACACCCAGCGTTAGGCTGCCGGTTACCGTTGCTACGATAAAACCCGAAACAGCGCCCATTAACACCATACCTTCTTGACCCAGGTTTAGTACGCCGGCTTTTTCGGCTACTAACTCGCCAAGCGCAATCAAGATAAGCGGTGTACCTGTGCGCAGGGTTGCAAACAAGATGTTAGCAATTAGATCGATATCCACGACTTATACCTCTACTCGCTTCATTTGCGACCAAGTAACCCGATAACTAATAAATAAGTCGCAGGCTAATAAAAAGAACAGCAGCATGCCTTGGAACAAACCAGTCAACGATTTGGGCAGGCCCAATTGCATTTGCGCCATTTCGCCTCCCATATAGGTAAGTGCTAATAACGCGCTAGCGATCAAAATACCCACTGGGTTCATACGACCCAAGAACACAACAATGATGGCAGAGTAGCCATAGCCAGCTGCCACATAGGGATTTAGCTGCCCTACAGGCCCTGCCACTTCGGCAATGCCAGCCAATCCGGCCAAACCACCAGAAATTAACAGAACATACCAAACTAACTTGTTAGTGCTAAAACCAGCAAATGCTGCAGCGCGCTCGTCTTCGCCCAACACTTTTATCTGAAATCCGATCATTGAACGTGCCGACACGACCCACACCGAAACCATTGCTAACAAGGCGATCAGAAAGCCTACGTGCAAACGGTAACCGTCGATTAATGTCGAAAGCATTGTATTGGCAGGTAGCATTGCTGATTCAGGAAAGTTAAAACCAGAGGGGTCTTTTAACGGCCCATGCACCGCATAAAGCATTAGATTCAAAGCAATGTAATTAAGCATGATCGTCGTTAAGATTTCGTTCGCAGCGAACCTAGTCTTAAGTAGTGCCGCCAAAGCCGACCAAGCCATACCGGCCAGGATACCGAAAAGTAAAGTAACCCAAAGACTAGCAGCACCCAACGAAGGCAAATACAACGCTGCAATACCACCACCTAGCGCACCGATAACAAATTGACCTTCAGCGCCAATATTCCAAACCTTTGCTTGGTAGCAAAGCATGAGCCCCATTGCACACAATAACAACGGCGTTACTTTCAAACCTAGCTCGGTAACGCCATACAGGTCAGAGACAGGTAATACGAAAAAGGTGTATAGCGCGTTGAATGGATCATGCCCCAGCGCAGCAAACAATACGGCCCCAGTAATTAACGTGAGCACTGTAGCAATTAGTGGCGAACCCAGCTGCATCCATCGCGAGTCAACAGCTCGTTTTTCAATCTTAAGCATGTGCCGTCTCCACAACCTCATTTGACGGTGTCATTTCACCAGCCATCCATTTACCCAGCTGCGTCAAACTAACCTCGTCGGTATTGCGTATAGGCGATAGCTTACCGTCGCAGATAGCTCCAATTCGATCGCACAAAGCATATAACTCGTCGATGTCTTCACTAACTATCAATACTGCGCACCCCTGGTCTCGCAGTGCAATCAATGAATGCCTGATTTGAATCGCCGCGCCAATATCGACACCCCACGTAGGGTGCGAACAAACCAGCAGCTTTGGCGCCTGTAGAATCTCGCGCCCTATAATAAACTTCTGTAAGTTACCGCCAGAAAGACTCTTTGCCTGCGACAATATAGAAGCGGTTTTTACATTGAACGAATCGACAACCTTTTTCGCAAAAACCTTAACAGCCTTATTGTCTACTAAACCGTTAGTAACGAGCCCCTTAGCTGAAGCGGTTAACAACGCATTATCGGCCAGAGACATATCAGGCACCGCCCCACGCCCTAAACGCTCTTCTGGCACGAAACCCAAACCAAGAGATCTACGCTCGCCAGGCCCGCTTTTAGCGACCGGATGCCCATCAAAACAAACCATACTCGCATCATCTGCAAGTGTCTCACCGCTGATTAGCGATAACAGCTCTTCTTGCCCATTACCCGCCACACCAGCGATACCAACTATTTCGCCGGCCTTCACCTGACAATTGAGATTCGAAAGAGACACACCAAATGGGTCATATGTAGTACATGACAGATTTGCAAGAGACAGAAAGACCTCTTGACCTGTCGCTCGTGGATAATGCTGATCTAACGGTGTATCGGCGCCGACCATTGCTACAGCCATCTCATCTACTGTGGTGACCCTGGGGTCAAACGCGCCGGTAACAACTCCGCCACGCAACACTGTTGCAGCCGTACAAATAGACTTCACCTCATCTAACTTATGAGAGATGAACAGAATACTGCACCCTTCGCTGGCTAAGGTTTGCAGCGTGTTGAACAACACTTTTACTTCTTGCGGCGTCAAAACCGACGTAGGCTCATCTAATATCAATAACTTCACGTCTTGAAGTAGACAGCGAACAATTTCGACGCGCTGCTGCTCGCCGATTGAAAGACTATGCACGTAACGATCGGGATCTAAAAGCATGCCGTACTTAGCTGATACGTCGAGAATCTTTTGCTTTAGAGCATCTTTATCTTTACTAAAACTCTTCGGCAGGCTCAGAGCAATATTCTCGAGTACAGTTAGGGTTTCGAACAACGAAAAGTGCTGAAACACCATTCCAATACCCAGTGCACGTGCGTGATTTGGCCCTTTTACAGTTACCGGTTGGCCTCGCCAAATCATAGTGCCCGCATCTGGCGCCACAACGCCATAAATGATTTTCATCAACGTTGATTTGCCTGCACCATTTTCGCCTAGCAAGGCGTGAATTTCACCCTCTCTAACGCTCAGTGACACTGCGTTATTTGCCACACAGCCTGGGTAGGCTTTTGTGATGCTATCGAGTTGAATTTGGTACAAGTGTGGTTCCTAAATGCTTCGGCGTAATAACGACGGCGCCAAATATAACCGCTTGGTTAGTCAAAGTACACGACCAAAAAACCCGCAACCCCTTGATTTTTAGAGCCTTAGAGACCATTTGATTCCAAAACAAACTAACCTGACTATATGGTTAAATTTTTGTCATTCATGTAAAACTTCACTCGCTCAAATATTGGGCACTCAAGCGACATTTGCTACCAAACGAGCCTTTTTGTTGACCATGTAGACAGATATTTGAATATTATTCTGTAAAAATGAACATATTTAGTTACTGTGTCAATTTGTAAGGGGATTAGAGTAAACTTAAACGATGAGCGAATTTTGTATAAAAACAACACCGTCTAATAAAACTCTTTACCGAGCAGATATTCTGTATTTCAAAGAAGATGGCGACACATTTAGTGATTTTAAACCAATACACATTAAAGATGGCGCCATTGTCATAGAGAACGGCTCTATCTGTTACTGTGGCGAATTTACTGACGCTGCAAAAACAATTGATGACAGGGCAACAATTGTTGACTACTCGGGCAAGCTAATCATGCCAGGCCTAATCGACGCTCATACCCACAGCGCACAACTAGACGTCATAGCCTCTTATGGTGAGCAGCTGCTTGACTGGCTACATAACTACACATTTTTGGCAGAGCAACGCTTTGACGATCTAAGCTACGCAAATCAAGCATCAGCTTTTTTCTTAGACAACTGTCTTAAAGCGGGCACAACATCTGCAGCAATATTCTGTACCGTTCACAAAGAAGCTACCGACGCACTCTTTGAACAGGCATCAAAACGTAACATGCGAATCATTGCCGGCAAAGTAATGATGGACCGTAATGCACCTGAAAATCTTACAGATACTGCACAACATAGCTATGACGATAGCAAAGACCTAATCAACAAGTGGCACAATAAGGGGCGAGCACAATACGCAATCACACCGCGATTTGCGATTACGTCGACCGAGCAACAACTTATGGCAGCGCAAGCGCTGGCAAAGGAGTACCCTGACGTTGCCGTACAAACGCACATCAGCGAAAATCACTCTGAGATCGATCATACGTTGTCACTTTTTAAATGGGCAACCGATTATTTATCTGTGTACGAACGATTCGAGCTGATACGACACAATAGCCTGCTAGGACACGGTATCCATCTAAGCCACCACGAGCTAAACCGTATTGCTGAACACCAAGCTAGAATTGTCTTTTGCCCTAGCTCTAATCTGTTTCTGGGCAGTGGCCTGTTAGACCTAGCGCATCTTGAACACCACAACATCACCACTGGCATGGCGACTGATGTTGGCGCAGGAACAAGGCTTTGTATGCTAAACACACTGTCATCTGCGTACCAAGTAGGCCAGCTTAACCACAATCCCTTAGGTGCAATGAAAGCTTTTTACATGGCTACTCGTGGCAATGCCATAGCACTTAACATCGCTGACAAAGTAGGTTTGCTAGAACCTGGTTACGAAGCAGATTTTATTGTGTTAGACAGCAATAACAACGACCTTTTAATGCATAAACAGTCGATCGCAAGCGACCTACACGAACAGCTGTTCAATCTTATGATACTTGGCGACGAGAGAGCGATCGCTCGCACCTACGTAAATGGCGAGTGCCTATATAACCGAGATGCATCTACATGAACCCACGCATAGCTATCACTAGTTTAGCCTTAATTGTCGCGCTATTACTGGCTTTAACAATTGGGGCAATCGTATACCGACTACCAACCGCCACAGTTAACAATGAGGCTCACCACGTAGATACCCGTCAGATTGAAAGCACTGAAACACCAGCGTTTAAACAGATTAAAACCGTGGGCGAGCGTAAACAGCAATTCTTTAAC
This sequence comes from uncultured Pseudomonadales bacterium, assembly GCA_947503335.1. Taxonomy (GTDB): domain Bacteria; phylum Pseudomonadota; class Gammaproteobacteria; order Pseudomonadales; family CANNCY01; genus CANNCY01. The sequence goes on from CANNCY010000001.1 coordinate 1,145,382, forward strand.
TATTTTGCCCCCATTGCACACCAACTTAATCAGCAGGTTTGGCAACAGCGTCTGGCGCTGCCATCGATGACTACTGCTCAGCTTGCTGATCTATGCGCACATTATAAAGCTAGCTGTAACGGCACACAGACTCACGACCTAGATGCGTTAAGGTTACATATTGATATCGTGCCCGTTAGCCTCTTATTAGCGCAAGCCGCGAACGAATCAGCCTGGGGCACTAGTCGTTTCGCAACAGACGGCAACAATTATTTTGGCGAATGGTGTTACAAGCCTAACTGTGGATTGGTACCTCGCCACCGTGCTGCAGGGGCAACCAACCAAGTACGTATATTTGCTTCACCTAGTGACAGTGTCGCTAGCTACATCCATAATATCAATACAAGTGCTGCTTATAGCGAGCTGAGGCAAATTCGCGCAAACCTTCGCGCCAAACAAGCCACACTATTAGGTAGCAAACTAGCTGCGGGTCTAACACGCTATTCAGAACGCGGCGACGAATACATTGATGAAATCAAATCGATGATCTCGTATAACGAACTGGCACGTTTTGATACAGAATGAATATCAGCCTAATTGTGGTAGAAAGCATTGCTGTTATTGGCACAGTCGCCTTTGCGATTAGTGGCGCATTAATGGGCGCCAAGCATCGCCTTGATGTTGTCGGCATGATGTTTTTGGCCTGCATCACAGGCGTGGGCGGCGGCACCTTACGCGATATTATTCTTGATGTACCCGTATTTTGGCTGATTGACTGGCATTACATTGGCATCTGCGTCACCTTTGCCGTAATCGTTTATTACCGTGCCAACCGCTTGGGCAAATACACACGACTGTTATTGTGGGCTGATGCAGTTGGAATGGCGCTATTCGCTGTACTAGGTGCTGCTAAAGCCTTAGATGTAGGCGCCAACCCGTTGGTGGCGTCTATCCTTGGTATGTTTGGCGCCTGCCTCGGTGGCGTAATTAGGGATACGTTGGTTAACGAGATTCCGATTATGATGCGTAAAGAAATTTACGTTACGGCCGCGCTAACGGGCGGGCTAATCACCGCTCTAACAATCAGCTGGGCAAACATGCCTGTTTACCTCGCCTTGATTATTGGCGGCACGGTCGCACTCATCATTAGAGGCGCGGCACTGATTAAAAACATCAGCTTACCCCCACACCCCGGCATCGATTAATGCTACAGGTATTGGCCGAAACAGATCGCTTGATCGCGGTAAACAAACCCGCTGGTATGTTGGTGCACCGAACAGACTTATCTAACGACGACGCGCCCGACTTATTGAGAGCATTGCGTGATCAAATCAACCACCACCTTTACCCTATTCACCGTTTAGATCGGCCTACGTCAGGCATCACGCTATTTGCAAAAGATTCAGAGTATGCTGCAACAATGCAGTCGGCGATGGAACAGGCAACAAAACAATATCTACTAGTTTGCCGCGGGCACATTCTCAGTGCAGGCACCGTTGATCACCCGCTAAAAAAAATCTACGATAGCCCAAGCGATAAACGCAAGCGCAAACGTGGCGTTGAGCAACCGGTGCAATATCAAGATGCCATTACCCATTACTCGCCACTAGCTACAACCACACTAGCAGCGCCTATAGATAAATATCCCACTAGTCGATTTTCTTTAGTACAGGCAACCATTGAGACGGGGCGACGGCACCAGATTAGGCGACATTTTAAACATCTGTCGCACCCGATCATCGGCTGCCCAAAGTATGGCAAGTCTAACTACAATCGCTATTTTATAAATGAATTAGCGATATCAAGACTTTTGCTGCATGCAGAAAATCTATCAATCAGTTTGCCTGACCACGACGTCTTAACAATTACAGCACCTGTAGATGAGCAGTTTCAACGGGCGATGAATCTGTTTCAATAAGCAATATTATCAGCCTAAAGTTTGATTTATGACACGCATAAAGGTAGCGCCGTATTTCTCGAGCTTGCGGTCGCCTACCCCGCTAATGGCTGACATCTCGGCATACGATCTGGGTGCAACACGGGCCATCTCTTGCAGCGTCTTATCGTTGAATATGACGTAAGGCGGTACATTCTGATCGTCTGCCAATTCTCGTCGGCAGGTACGTAAAGCCTCCCATAAGCCAACATCGATATCATCGGGTAAGGGTGTACGTGTGCGCCTAGATGTGGTGTTCTTAGTTTTCACATCGCGGCGCATATCAATGCTTTGCTCACCCTTTAGAATTGGCCGGCAGCGCTCGTTAAGCACCAACGCGCCAAACCTGGCGAGATCAACATCTAAGTAACCGCGCGCAACAAGCTGCCTGAATACTGATCGCCACTGGTCAACATCTAGGTCTTTACCAACGCCAAATGTTGATAGTTCTTGATGACCAAACTGTCGAATCTTTTGCGTATCGCTACCTCGCAAAATATCGATCACGTGCGATACACCAAAACGCTGACCGCTTCGATAGGTAGCACTTAGCGCTTTTTGGGCCGCTGTTGTGGCATCCCAAGTAGGAGGTGGCGATATACAGGTATCGCAATTACCGCAGGGCTTGGGTAAATACTCGCCAAAATAATTTAACAGTGCCTGACGGCGACAACTGGTAATCTCGCATAAGCCCAACATAGCATTTAGGCGCTGCTGCTCGGCACGTTTGTGCTCTTCATTGCCCTCGCTATCTAACATCATCTGACGCAGCTTTATCACGTCTTGCAGGCCATAAACCATGAACGTATTGGCTGGTTCGCCATCGCGCCCTGCGCGACCCGTTTCTTGATAATAAGCCTCAATAGTTTTGGGCATATCTAAATGGGCAACAAAACGCACATCAGGTTTATCAATACCCATACCAAAAGCGATTGTCGCTACAATGATCACACTATCTTCTCGAAGAAAGCGCGCTTGGTGATTGGCACGAGTCGTAACGTCTAGCCCTGCATGATAAGGCAGTGCATTAAACCCTTCGCCCTGCAGCCATATTGCGGTGTCTTCTACTTTCGCGCGACTCATGCAGTAGACGACACCTGCGTCATTTGCATGATTCGTTTTAATAAACTTAAGCAACTGAGTCTTAGCATTGCGTTTTAGTTCGATCTGATAACGAATATTTGGGCGATCAAAGCCGGTTACGTAATGACGCCCGCTTTGCAACCCTAGTCTCTCGATTATTTCAGTTCGTGTTCTCTTATCAGCGGTCGCAGTTAAAGCAATGCGAGGAACATCTGCAAACTGTTCGGCCAACACCGATAAGCCAAGATAATCAGCCCTAAAATCATGCCCCCACTGTGAAACACAATGCGCTTCGTCGATAGCAAACAACGATAGCTGTACACGTTTTAATAGTTTAAGTGTGTCAGGTAACACTAATCGCTCGGGTGCCATGTAAACGATATCAAGCTCGCCCTTTAGCATTTCTTGCTCGATCGCATAAACCTGCCTTGAGTCGAGCGTCGAGTTGATGAAAGCCGCTCGAATACCCAATTGCGATAAAGCGTTTACCTGATCTTGCATTAACGCAATAAGCGGCGACACCACAATGGCACAACCTGCCCTAGCAAGCGCGGGAACTTGGTAACAAAGGCTTTTACCGCCGCCTGTCGGCATAATGACCATCAGGTTTTCGCCAGACACAAGATCACTAATGATCTGCTCTTGTGCAGGCCTAAACTGATCGTAACCAAAGCGAGATTTTAAGATGTGGTGAATATCAGACATAAGCGCATTATATAACGGGCGGCGTCTGTGGCCTACTTTGACGTAGTGTGAACAAAGCCCGTCAGTGCAGGCAGCCTAACCAACAGCGAGCCTTTAGCTAATATTAGCTCACGCTGATAGATCGCATCTACGCGCCAGTCGCCTAGGTCATCACCAAGCTGATACTGTTGTCCATTGATAATGACATAATTCTTGCTGGCGTCTTCAAATACTACGTGAGCTTGATAGCTAATGTTCGGCAAACCTGCCGACTGCTCTTTAGTTAATTGAGTGACTGGCAGTATTGGTATTGTCGGCTCGATGGGTAAATCAGTGCTTAATTGAACATCTAAGTCAGCAGTGCCTTGGTTATCTACCCAATACACAGCCCCAGTCACAACGGCTGCCATTAGCAATGCAATAGCCAATCCTAGCACCAGGCTACCTGACAAAGCTTTAGGAGGTTCAGCTGCTGACAGGTGATTATCACCCCCTATGCTGTCGTCAGATTCACGCTGCTGTTTTGAACGCTCAAGCGCTTTCATCAATGCGCTCATATTTGAGGCACCTCAATGAACCCATTTAGGGTTAACGCCAACCAGGTTTCTTGATCAATTTGCCCATGGGTCGCCAAATCATGCTGACGTTGAAATTGGCGAATACGATCTCTAATACGGCCATTGTATAAGCCTGATGACAAAGGCGTTGCATGCCCATCAACCTCAGCAAACTTCTTGGCTAGATCGGCAATAACGGGCGACACCGTACCTAGCTGAATGGGTAATTCGACATCAGACGGCAGCTGCCAAATAAGCATCGCAGATTGCTCGAGCACTTCGTTGACTAAACTTTGAGAGCCATCGGCTTCTAGCCACTGCCACTCGCCAGATTGACCTGAAATTGCGACTCTTGCCCTGCCTAGTGATTGATTAACAACTAGTGCACCCTTGATGTTGCGAAGTAAAACATGATCAATCGATTGAACCGACGTACACGCCATGTGGCTAGGTTTCGTCGAGCACTCCACCGTTAACGACGGTTCGCCTAGTTGCTTAGCAACAACACTATAGGCCGCCTGTTTACTATGATAAAAACCGTTTGCAAAATATAGAATGGCGCCAACAGCTAATACTGTTAGTACAGACACTGCGCTGCCCCACATTGCCCAATTTGTCTTCGACACTTTCTCGTCTACCTGCCAGCTATTAACCTCTCTATGCGCTTGATCGATATGATTAAGAGTCAGTTGCTCTACTTGATCAGCATACGCAACAAGTAAAGCCCGTTCTAACAGCGTATTAACAGACCTAGGAACCCCTTGAGTGTATTTAAAGACGCGATCAGCAACTCTGCCACTAACAAGCTTTTTAGGTGTTTTATAGCCTACGTGATCTAGACGACAATAGATGTATTCGCGCGTATCAGCTTTAGATAGTGATTTAAGATGTGGGCGATAGGTGATTCGTTGCGCTAACTGGCGAAGTCTAGGTTGCTGAATTAACTGCCTAAGTTCGGGTTGACCCACAAACACGACAAGTAATAGCTTTTGCTCGTCGGTCTCTAGATTAGTAAGTAAACGCAGCTGCTCCATCGCTTCAAAACTAAGATGCTGAGCCTCATCGATTACAACCACTGACTGACGACCCGATTCGTAGTTAGTGATTAAAAAGTCTCGAAGCGCATTGAAGTAGCGAGAAGTAACCGACAAATCAGAATCACGATCTTGGTCAACAGATACCGAAAACTCTCGACATATTTCTACTAACAGTTCTTCGCCCTGTAGATAGGGGTTAAGCAACAGAGCAAACGTTGTGTTGTGCTGAACACGCGATAGTAAGCGGCGCACAATAGTGGTTTTACCGGTGCCAACTTCGCCAGAGAACAGCACTAGCCCAGTACCCTGCTGAATAGAATATTCAAGGTTAGCCAACGCCTCGCGGTGATCTTCACTCCAGTAAACCAGTTCTGGATCAGGCGATATTGAGAACGGCGTTTTGTTGAAACCGAAATACTCATTTAGCATGGCTGCATTCATTACCAAGTACCCGTTAGTTCGTACTGATAAAACATTGGCTGGGGCGAGCTCTTGGCAAATCGCGCCAACCTTTTATTAAACTCATCGGTCGCTTCAGAGCCGTCAACACTAAGGCTACATTGGTAGTCGATGACAGATAAACCGCAATACGCGTCTAGCGCAATCTCACCTTCTTCATTGGTTGAAAATACCGTGAGTCGCCCATCAGTGCTGCCCAGCTGCGCCATTAGTGTTCCGACTTTTGCAGAAGAATTACCAAATCTAATTTCATCAGTAGTAGCAGATAACCTGCCGTTTAAAGCCAGTACCGCTTTACTCGCTAAATCGAATCTTGCGTCACTAATCTGCCCAACAAAACTTGTCTGCTGATTAACCGGCACAGTGCCCTCTACCACAATATTTTCAAGCACCAGCTGATCAGCTGATAGACCCATCCAACCATTGATATTAGAGTCACCCGCAGAAGCATCAACGTGCAACCAAGGGTCACCAACGACCCAATTGAGTAAACTAATTTGCCACTGCAGATCTTTAACAACACCTACATTGGGCACATCAACATTGAGCCCTTTAACGTGCCCATGCCATAGACTGCCCGATATTTGATTGGCAGTGCAGTCTAGCTTTAAAGCCGAAGAGCACCCTTTAAGCATCAATGAGGCCGGCGCCATTGCCGCCACAAATGTAGCTAATGACAATACAAACAGGCTACCTAGAGCCACCAAACCTTTCCGCATCACGATGCCTCAACTGTTGCCACAAAGGCTACACCCGTGCTTTGGGGCCTAATAGAAAGGCTTGAAAATCGCATGCCTTGCTGTTGAGCCGCCGCCATCCAGGCCATCAATGCCGATTGATCTAAATTGTTGCCGCTAACGTTTACACCATTATCTACTGGCTGCACCACCGCAAACTTTATTTTTTGCTGCTCTGCCAAACGCCCTACTTCGCGCATCAATTGATTCGTATTGTTTGCACCAGTATCTATTGCACTCACCCAGCTTCGCATGTCGTCTAACTGAGTCAGAAGTATGCCGTTCTGGCGCTCAACGCGTTCAGTTTCAGAGACAATAGCGTCTCGCAAAAAATACAAACCAAAGAGTAACGCAGCTATCAATAGTATCGCTAACGCACGTTGATCACGGGCTGGTAATTTCTGAAATGCCTGCGACAGCTGACGGCTAAAAGATTCTAATACGGGCATTGCCTCGTCCTCCTGTCATACGCTGCTCTTCTACTTCGAAGGCTATACCACGTTGCTCTGCACGATTACGTAACTGGTCAATCTTCGCCAAACTGGTTGCAGATACAGCAAACACCACGCCCTCTCGGCCCGGTTGAACATCAACGCGCATCACGTCTACCGCGATATCAGTGTTTAGCTCGCCAAACACGATTAATGCGCTATTGACCACTGAAGCAGACTGACCCAGCCCTGTTGTGACCATCGACTCCATCAACTGATAAGGGTTATTGGCCGTACCTGCCGGCTGTACCTGACGGTACACGTCGACTTGCGCTTGCTTGATCGTTTCTTGGTATTGCTTAGCCTGTAATCGCTCGGCAAATAGAGTTGCAAAATCAACCACTAACAATAGCGCCAGGGCAACTGCCGGCCATTTGATAGCCTCGGCGTATCGACGCCAAGGTAGTGATGGCGCAAAGCTACCAATCGCCAGGTTTGGCTCGTCGCCCGTTAGCCCTTCAAAATACCTTATATCTTTTACAGGAACCGAATCGAACTGCTCTTTGATCGCAACCGGCTCAACCAAAGCACATTCGCAACGGCGAATCTCTCTAAAGCCCGGTAACACCCCCGCCTTCTCTAGCATAGGTAACGACTCAAAACGACCTGCTAACCACTGCCCGTTAGACTGCCATACGCAATTTGGCCCCACCACCATCACGTCAGGGGCGGCGTCAAACAGATCGACTTCACTAACAACACTCGTGATACGCGATACGCGCGTTCTAAAGTAATCAACCCAACCCTGCAACCAAGCTCTATCAACAGCGCGAACAGAAAGCGCCTCTGCTTCACCAACAGTTACAGCATGCAGATTAGTTACCTCATCTGCTAGCTGATCTTCTATCGTATATAGTACAGCTTCAGCATCATCCTTAATCGCATTGGGTACACTCACCTTTGCATGGATAACTCGTTCTGCCGGTAAAATCAGCGCAATAGACTGTTCAGACACCGACTCCCACTCAACGGGCCAATCGTCAATATGACAAAGGCCCGACCGCCGAAGCTCGGCATCGAACCAAAAATACTGATCCTGCATATAAGGGCGCACGGCACGCTTTATATCGATCATCTATAGCTCTCCTTTAGCAAAGTGCTTAACCGTTAGCTCTTTACCATTTCGCTCGGCAATGGCAGTCGCAAAGAACCATCGCCCTTCAATTTGCAAGTCGGCTTCTATCTGCAGCCAATCAGCTGTAACCAATAGATTGCCCCTATCGACCGCGCCTGCAGTGGCAAGCTGCCTGTACGTCGGCGATTGATCAAAACTGCCAATAGACTCAAATGGAGTCTGCTCGCGTAGCTGTAGCCATTGTTCGGCCTGATCAATCGCTAACGGCGACAGCTGACTACCCAGGTTAATCGACCGAAGTAATGGCAAGCTAGCCGTATTCACATTAAGCGCTAATTGATCTGATGGTAAAGCGACTAGATAAGGCTTAATAAAATGATACTGCTCTAACGTGATGTGGCGAATCAATTTTAACTCACTAACACTGATCATTCTTTTATTTGCAGCTCGATAACCCGCTTGCGAGACATAGTAATTGTCTTCAGCTCCCTGGGCTCCGGTTACCATTTGATCGTCGTCGATCCAGTCTATCACCGCGCTTGTGATCTGCTGAGCAGCCATAGCATCAATCTGCGCATCAGGAATCGCCTGTAAAAGCCTTACGAACATACGCTGTGGCTCACTAAAATTTTCGCCTTGCTGTGGCGGCGTTGCAAGCGCGTTCAGATTGAAACGCGACTGCCCGTCAACTATACGGGCGGCCAGTACTCCGCCTGGCACTGGCATAGCTGGTTGTTCGACAGCCCAAACATCGGTTAATGCATCATAGCTATCAGTACTATCTGCTTCTAACGCTAGCTGAGCTATATCAGGCAAACTATCTAGTAGATACTGTGATTGATAGTAGGCAACCGCCGAATTTGCACCGACAACCGACTTGTAAAAGTCTGTTTGCAGCCTAGTTGCAACCATCGTAACGATCAGCACAACGATCAGCATGGTAATCAACGCTGCACCGACCTGTGCTTTCTTAGGTGGCGTGTTAAACGATTTATCGACTGAGTAAAACAATGCGTTTCACCTCGCCTATCGTTGCTTGCGTTAACCTGATTTCGACGGCTAGCGGAGCAAGAAACGCACCTTGCTCATCTGTTTCTGTGCCCCATCGCTCGTACTCATTTACGCGACCACTTTGACGCTCAAAGTACAGAATTTCGAACTGACTAACATCTTCTAACAGCTTTACCGACTGCTTGGGCTCTTCGTCAACACGATCAATTTGCCACCACTGATCGCGCCAAAGTTCGTCGTCAACTAAACGATAGGCCACTCTAGCTAGCCCACTTTGATACTGTCGATCACTGCGATAAACGCCGTTTCTAGTTAACTCAACAATCTTAACAGCGTCGTAACCGCCTTGAATACTGGCCTCTTGAACGCCAAATTCATTCAAGATATCGCGTGGCACATAGTGTTGAAAATCGTCTCCTAATAGCTGAATAGCCTGTTGTGCAGCAGCCATTTCACTGCTCACTCTGGCAACCTGCTCGCCAGCATCACCGCTGGTTTTGATTGCCTGAAATGCCGCCAAAGCAATTAACGCGGTGATTAAGATAGCGACTAGTAATTCGACCAGGGTCAATCCATGCTCATTGTGCTTCATATAGAATCACCTCATGCAATGAATTGTCTGCTTGTAAGCCAACCGATATCGTAATGGCTACTAGTTCGCCCATTTCGGTAGGCTGCTCATCTATTCGCCAGTACCAACGGCGATCGGCCATTTCAAACTGGCCAGACTTTTGTTGCCACTGGCGTTCTTCAGTATAAAGCCGCCTACTTTGCACAACATAGTCTGCTGCCCATGTAGCCATCGTCTTTTCACGCGCAACAGCCGTGCCTTCTACACTTTGCACCACCAGATTCATCAGCGCCGGCAATGCCGCAGCCAGTATCGCTAAAGCAACCAACACTTCGATTAATGTAAAACCACGAGATCTATTCATCGTCAACTCGCTCAACACTATCTAAGCCATCGCTCTGCCATGTGGTAGTGTCAGCCAACTGCAACTTGAAGGGCGTATGCCCTGTAGAAGGCGTGACTACGATATCTGCGCGTGCTACTGTTAGTTTGTCTAGCTTGGTTGGTTCTATAATTTCGTTGTCAATTAGAAGATCGGCTGCGCCGTTTTCAAACACAAATTCTGTAGGAGCATCGTGGGCACAGGGGTAGGCCGACCAAAGGTTTTGGCGAAGGTTTAGTCTTAAGCTGCTAGCAACGATTTGCTCTTCGTCTTGCTGCCACGAAATGCCCAAGATTTGACCACTAGTCTGTGATTCATACTGGCACTGAGCAACCCAGTCAATAAAGTCTTGCCCAGCGACCTCGTCATCACCAAAGCTAGGTATACCTAGGCGTACAATACTAACCGAGGCTGCGATGATCGCTAACACTACGAGCAGTTCTATCAAACTAAACCCTCGTTCGGCCATTGCACGCATTAGGTCTTACTCGCCCCAAGCATAAATGTCGGCATCTAACCCTTCGCCACCCGCTACACCATCGGCGCCATAGCTGTACAGGTCGTACTTACGCCCCTCTTTACCGGGAGCGATATAAACATAGGGAGTACCCCAAGGGTCGACGGGCACTTCAGGCAAATAACCTTCGGCTCGAAACTTACGCGGCACTGGCGCTACAGTAGACTTTGTAACAAGCGCTTCTAAACCTTGAGCACTAGTTGGATAGCGAGAATTATCTAATCGATACATGCTTAATGCGGTTTCGATTTGTTTGAAGCTTGATTTAGTAGCGGCTATTTTAGCTTCGTCAGCACGCCCCAAAAAATTAGGTGCAATCACGGCAACAAGCGCTGCCATAATCGCCATCACTACCAATAGCTCGATTAAGCTAAAACCGTTTTGTTTAGATCGAGTGTTCATTTATAACTTCACCATATTATTCATTTCGAACATCGGCATTAACACAGCGAAAACGATCATCATGACAATGCCCCCCATTAATAAAATCATCGCAGGCTCAAGCAATGCCATAAACGCTGCAAGTTTCGTGTTTAGATCGCGCTCTTGGTGAGTCGCGGCTTTTGCAAGCATCGGCGCTAGTTCACCACTTCGCTCGCCACTACCAACCATATGTACTAACAACAGTGGAAAAACTTCGGCGTCTTGCATCGATTTAAATAGACTTGTGCCGCCTATTACTCTTTCGACTACTTGCTGGCTGGCTTTACGCATTGCCAAATTATTCATTACCTCTGACGCAATCGTCAGCGCCTCGACTAGGTTAACGCCACTGCGCACCAAAATACTTAAAGTCGACGCAAATCTAGCACTATCAATCGACTGTATAAGCTTGCCAATCACCGGCGTGCCCAACAAGAACGCGTGCCATTTAGGTCGCATCGATTCAGATGTTAGCCAACGATTAAGACCAAAACCTAACGCACTGATCGCGATTACAAGATACGCCCAATAGGCCACCATAAAGTCACTAATGGTAATCACAACCTGCGTAAGCGTTGGCAGTTCTTGATTATTGCGAACAAACACGCCAACGATATCGGGTACCACTGACGTCATCAAAAAACCAACAATACCCACTGCCACAATAACCAGCACGATGGGATAAACCATCGCACCCATCATCTTTTGTTGCGTATCTAAGCGGCTCTCTAAATAGTCAGCCAGCTGCTCTAACACCTGCCCTAGCAACCCTGAACTTTCGCCCGCCTTGACCAGAGCACGATACAAACCATTGAAGCTGCCGGGCGCGATAGCCAGTGAGGCAGCAAGGCTGTGCCCTTCTACTAACTTGGCTCGCACCTTTAAAATTAAACGTTTTGTCGCCGCTTTTTCAGATTGTGCAGCTGCAGTCGCTAGCGCCTCGTCTAAGGGAACCCCTGAATCAATCAGTGTAGCCATCTGGCGCGTAAATAGCGCCAACTTTGTGCCACCCATAGGGTTGCCGACCGTGAGCGAAAACGACCCGCTATTGCCCTCTTTCGGCTCATCAGTCGCCTGCTCAACTTGCACCGGAAACAAACCACGTTCACGCAACGTTAGCCGCGCATTACGGGCGCTGTCGGCTTCGATCACGCCTTTGAGCTTTTTGCCTTTATTGTCTTTTGCAACGTAGTTAAAGGCGCTCACATTGGCCCCTCTTCGATGACACGAGCCACCTCAGCAACCGTCGTTTCACTTGATAGCACTGCGTCGATACCGCTGGCCGAAATAGGCTGGGCGAGCTTTGCAGCATACTCTGCAATCATTTGTTGCGACGCACTATCATGAATCATCTTGCGAAGCTCGTCATCGACAGGCACCAATTCATAAATCGCTTTACGCCCTTTGTAGCCAGTGTGATTGCAGCGATCACAACCGTCGCCCTGAACTAGCTTTAGTTCAGCATCGTCAGGCACGCCTAACCAAAGTTTTTCGCTACTGGTAGCATCGCGTTCTTGCGCACAGTGCTGGCAATTTACTCGCACTAGTCGCTGAGCCATTACGCCAATCATCGAACTGGCTAGCAAAAATGGTTCTAGCCCCATATCTACCAATCGGTTAATCGCCCCAACGGCAGAGTTTGTATGCAACGTAGATAGAACCAAGTGGCCGGTCAAACTGGCCTGTACGGCAATCTCAGCGGTTTCGGCATCACGAATTTCGCCCACCATCACGACATCGGGGTCTTGTCGCAAAATAGCGCGCAACCCTGCAGCGAAAGTCATACCTACCTTTTGATTAACCTGTGTCTGGCCAATACCTGGTAATACGTATTCAACAGGGTCTTCGATGGTCATGATGTTGCGACCAGGCTGATTTATTTGGCTCAAGCCCGCATACAGTGTTGTGGTTTTACCCGAGCCTGTAGGCCCGGTTACCAATACAATACCGTGTGGGCGAGCTAATAACTCTTTAAAACGCTGATCAACCTGCTGAGGCATATTAAGCTGCGCCAATGAAAGCTGGCTACTTTGCTTATCTAGAATACGCAACACTACTCGCTCGCCAAAGGTTGAAGGCAAGGTAGACACACGCAGATCGATCGCGTGACCAGCAACCTTCACTGAAATTCGCCCATCTTGAGGAATGCGCTTTTCAGCGATATCTAACTTAGCCATTACCTTTAATCGCGAAACCAATAGCGGCGCGAGTACCCGCTTGGGCGACAACACCTCGGTCAGTACGCCGTCCACTCTAAAACGCACTACAAGCTTATCTTCAAAGGTTTCTACGTGAACATCTGACGCCTTGACGGTAATCGCCTGATTCAATATCGCGTTTATTAAACGAATCACTGGCGCATCATCGTCGCTTGCCATCAGCTCTTCTACATCAGGCATTGCATCGATTAAGGATACTAAATCGGTATCATCACCCATGTCTTCAGCCATCTGCTCGGCTGTTGTGTCGTTCTCTTGATAATGCTTGGTTAAGCGTTGTTGAAACTGCCCTGATACTACCGGCTCGAAACGAGACACTTGGTGCCCCAACCGCAAGGCCTCGGCGAGCGCAACACGACTTAACGGCTCAGCGTATACAAGCACTGTATCTTCGGCATCAGACTCTACAAAGCACTGATGCCGCTCAGCAAAGTGATAGTTAAAGCTCATGCTTAGTCTCGCTCGACTAATGGATTAGCAGGCGCATCGGTTATCACAGGTTGCTTCTGCTTATCTAAAAACTGAGGTGTTAACGGCGGCAAATCTAACTGACTGTTGCGAATATCTTCGTAGCGATGCATTGAGGCGTCTCGAACCTTGCCTGGCTCATCTAAAATAGTCGCGCGAATAAAGACCACTAGATTAGTCTTTACAACTCTGTTGCCCTCTGAACGAAATAGGTGCCCCATAATAGGGATATCCCCTAACAGGGGTACCTTTTGCTCATAAGACTGCACGTCATCTTGTATTAAGCCACCCAATACAACAATCTCGCCATTGTTAGCCATTATCTGAGTTGCAATGTTTCTTGTGTTGGTGATGATATCTGATGCATCTACCGAGGCTGTACCTGACAAGCTAGATACCTCTTGCTCGATGTCTAGCATGATACGATCTTGGTCATTAACTCGAGGTGTGACCGTAAGCTTAATGCCCACCTCTTCGCGTTGAATCGTCTGAAACGGGTTGTTTGGATTAGAGCCTGAGCCTTGGCTCGTATACGAGCCCGTCACAAACGGAACGTTTTGCCCGACCGAAATACTGGCTTCACGATTATCGACGGTCATCACGCTAGGCGTAGAAAGAATGTTTGCTCCAGTGTTATCTTGCAGCGCGTTGATCAACACGTTGAAGTTTACGTCGCCCGAAATACCGCCGATACCAATAGTTTGACCATTAACCGAGCTAAGCGCCTGACCTAAACCTGGCACATCTGGGTCACCACTACCGTCACCAACGATACCACCCGTAATCGCACCGATATTGGCTTGCGAGCCGCTATTAGCTGACGAGCCATAGACGCCGCTATCGGTGTTAGCAAACAGCCACTGCACACCCAGTTCTTTCTCGGCACCCTCTTGAAGCTCTACGATAATTGCTTCAACCAATACCTGAGTTCGCGGGGTATCTAACTGAGAAGCTAAACTAGTTAACGTTGATAACGCACTGGGCTCGCCAGATAGCATTAGCGAGTTTGTTTGCTCATCAACATCGACTTTGGTAGTACCTTCGCCACCTAATTGAGACGCGATATTCTGTAACGCTGTCGCAATAGACTTGGCATCTGCGTACTGCAGCACTAATACGCGCGACGAACTTTCGGCCATGACGGGGCTGTCTAGGCGCTGTACCAATTGACGTACACGCTTACGTGATAGCAGATCACCACTAACCAACAATCGATTGGCGCGGCTATCGGCAACCACGTTAGCTACTTTCAATCCCTTTGTATTTTCGCCGTCACCTAACAGAACTTTTTTAACAAGCTCTGCCATAGCCTCGGCGCCTGCATGGCGTAAAGGTATTACCTCTGACTCGCCTAAGGCATTGTTATCGAAGGCCGCAACCAGCTGCCTAATACGTTCGGCATTGGCTGCGGTATCGGTAATCACAATCGAATTGCTAGGCTCATAGGCTGCCAAGTGCGACTCTTGCGGAACCAAGGGTCGTAACACCGGCAATAACTGCACCGCAGAAACATTGGTGACAGGAATCACCTGAGTGACCAAAGCCGCCGACCATGAATCATTCTTACCCCCCCTACCTGCTACAGTGACAGGTATCGACGCCGTGCGTGTTTCGTTCTTTGGCACTACCCTTACGATGCCGCCAGATTCGATGGCTACAAAATTATGTACGTCTAACACCGACAAAAACAATTCGTATAGTTCGTCAGGGCTTAGCGCATCCTCAGATACCACCATCACTCGCCCCTTTACCATGGGGTCTACAACGATCGTTTTACCTGTTATCTCGCTGACAAAACCGATAACTTCTTTAATATCGGTATCTCTAAAGTTGACTAGCAACTCTTGAGAAAAAGTAGTCGCGCTTATTGTCATAAGTGCGCCGGCAATGCCACAGGCCAACTGTTTTTTTAAAGCCATTGTTTTTTTGTCTTCTGTTATCATCGCAATTGCCATTAATTTGTAAGCTGTGCAGCGGTTACATCAACCATCTGCAATTGCCCGTTTCGTCTTACTGATAAGCGAACAGGTTTATTGTTGTTTATAAGCTGCGAAAGCTGGGCAGGGTTAGTTTGTAAGGATACGGCCTGGCCATTCACAGCAACAAGCTCGTCGCCCTCTTTCAAGCCTACCTTAGCAAATAGATTACGTGCCTTGTCGTTAGCAGCCCCGATTCGAACACCCGCCAACTGAGTGCCGTTTAAAACCGGCGCTAGCGTAATAGACTGAATCATTTCATCAATTGAATCTTTGTTTGGCGAGTTTGTCTGCGAAACTGTTTTCGCCTCGATCTCGGAGTCTTTATCTAACACTAAACGCTCGAGCTTGCCGTTGTTGCTAATAACTACTTCAGTGGGATGTACCTCTTGTAGTAGAACACGACCCCGAACAGGAATCGCTTCGCCAACAGAGACTAGATGTTGTTTGTTAGATACAACGACGATTGCATGCCCTTGCCCTTGCTGAGACTCGCTCATGATGGCCGACAGAGTTATGTTTAATCGCGACTTTGCCAGCTGGGCTCTTGATGAAGACGCTACGTCGGCAGGCTTGATATCAACGGTTGGCTTACTGGTGCCCCGAAACAACTGCAATGCTTTTAGGCGTGTGGTATCTGGGCCTTTTGCTTGGTCAACCTCGGCAACAACAGGCGCCGTACTGGGTACAACGGCAGGTGCAGCAACAATCCAAAATAGTGTTGCCACTCGCCACGCAGTCGCTATTACAACTAGGCAAAGCAGCAACGTAACGATCAATCTTTTATTTGAGGATACACCCAATTTCAACTGTTGCAGCAAGATGCTGGCCCCCTTCACTAAATGAGCTTTGATTATTCTTGTAAGCCCATTTATACAAATTTATCTGCGAATTATATCAGTTTTCTCGTTCAGATAGCTCGCCTGCGCAGTAAGTTTTAAACAATAGAGTACAATTATGTAGCAAATAAGGCTTGCGCTAATCACTGGCCTCTAGTTTTGTTTCAAATAATGGCAGGGTACACACCAACTGACAATGCCCCTATACTGTTGCTTCCACAACTAACACAGCATCCTAGATTAATGACAACTGCTCGCGCTGCCGCTATCTCGCCCTTATTGCTATTCATTCTTTTGTTCGTGGGCACAGGTGCCTACTTTAATTATCTAGGCGTCGAGTTCGCCTTTTACCAACTACCTGCGCCCGTAGCGATTATCCCTGCCATTATGCTAGCTATCTTTCTTGCAAAAGAGCCTTTGAATGATGCGATCGAGCGCCTCATGCGCGGCATAGGCCAACCCACCGTTGTAGCGATGTGCTTGATTTATTTACTTGCCGGAGCCTTTGCTTCAGTCGCCACCAGCATGGGAGCAGTCGACGCTACGGTAAACCTAGGGGTCACGCTTATTCCAAGTAGCTTAATTTTGCCGGGTGTATTTATTGTTAGCGGTATCATCGCCACCGCCATGGGCACATCAATGGGCACCATTGGCGCGGTAGCCCCAGTGGCACTAGCCTTAGCTCAAGCGACGGGCATTGACCCCATCTGGATGGCAGGCTCAGTGCTATCAGGGGCGATCTTTGGTGACAACCTCTCTATTATCTCAGACACCACTATCGCAGCCACACGCACGCAAGGCTGCGAAATGCGCGACAAGTTTAAAGAAAACGTAAAGATGGCGTTACCCGCGGCCTTAATTGCTGCGATCGTTTTTTATCTGCTAGCTAGCGGCAGTGAGCAAGCCCCTACCGAACCCCTTGATATCATCAAAACCTTGCCCTACTTCGCGATTCTAATTATGGCGTTGATGGGTATTAACGTCTTTGTGGTTCTGACCTGCGGCACTCTATTTGCCGCAGCTGTTGCCTTTGCTACCATTGACTACAGCATGTTGCAATGGTCTAAAGACATCTACAAAGGTTTTACCAACATGCAAGAGATCTTTTTGCTCTCGATGCTAATCGGTGGGCTAGGTGCACTAATGCAACATCAAGGCGGGCTCGCATTTGTCGAGCAATCAGTGCTTAAGATGACCTCCAAACTGGGCGCAGCGGGCAAACGTGGGGGCGAACTTGCCATTGCTGGGCTTGTCGCACTAACCAATCTGTGTACTGCCAATAACACCGTAGCCATTTTAGTTGCTTCAGACGTCGCCAAACATATCGCGAACGATCGCGAGATTACGCCGCGCCGCTCGGCCAGCTTATTAGATATCTTTTCGTGTATCGTGCAGGGGTTAATCCCTTGGGGGGCTCAGATGTTGCTGTTGGGCTCAATCTTTGCTATCTCGCCCATCAGCATTGTTGGCGTCTCGATTTACCCAATGATACTGGCTATCGTCGCGACACTCTTTGTAGTGCTTAGAAAACAGGCCTAACGGCCTGTTCAAACTACTGAATCAAGTCGTATTTTGCGGGTTTGTTAGCAGGTACTGTCGCCGCCTTGATAAACTCGCGTAGATCGTCGTTAGACAGCTTAAGGTCTTCGGCACGCAAATACATCATGTGGCCCGAACGGTAGCCTTTAAACGACATACGATCTTTCATCTTGCCGCTGCGATCTAGCTGCCACAGATTGTACTTACCATCAAAGTAGTTGGTAGCACCGTCGTAATAACCCGACTGTACCATCACCTTCATGTACGGGTTCATCGCCATCGCCTGACGTAGATTCTCGCCCGTTTTGTTGCCGTCACGGTTCCAAGGGTGCACTGGGCCAAACATGTTGTACTTAAGGTCGGTTTTAAGGCCTAACTCATCGCGTAAATAGGTGTTGATCGCAGGTGTAAAACTGTGCAGCCAAGAATCTAGCTCAGCCCAATAATCTGGGCGAATACCTACTTCTTTCTCATCTAAACCAATATAGCGTGAGTCTAAGCGACCTACGGTTTGACCATTCTCGCGCAATAACGCCTTCCAGAAATAAGCCGTGTCGATATCAAGGTTGTTTTGCTTCACTTCCTTCTCGGTTAGACCCGAGTAGCGAGCTACCTGCTTAGCCACACCTTCGTAATCTGATGCCGAAAGACTGTTACCCTTTGCTAACGCTGGCAAGTACTTATCAAGTGCATAGGCCTCTACCTCATCTAGCAGCTCTAGCAGGTCTTTGCTCTGCAGGCTTGGCTCTAACTGCTTGTGGTACCAGGCAGTGGCTGCAAAATAAGGCAAACGGTTGGCCTGTTTTACAGCGCCCGCTCGCTCAAGACCCAGATCAGTAGGCGACACCAAAATAACGCCGTTGATGTACATCCATTGGCGCTGCTGTAACGCCAATGCCAGACCCGACACTCGAGTCGTACCATAGCTTTCACCAATTAGATATTTTGGCGACTCCCAACGGGCTTTGCGATTAACAAAGGTGTTGATCCAGTCAGACAGGTAGGCAACGTCTTCGTTAACGCCAAAGAACATCTCTTTCTGCTCAGCTTTAGATGGCATCTCGCCATCAGCGCCCGGCAGTACACGTGAAAAGCCAGTGTTGACAGGGTTTACGAACACGATATCGGCTACATCTAACACCGAGTGCGGGTTATCTTTAACGCCATAGGGCTGCAACGGGTAACCTTCGCTATCAACATTAAGCACGCGCGGGCCGGTATAGGCCACATGCATCCATACTGATGCCGAACCAGGCCCACCGTTGAACGAGATCAATAACGGGCGCTTCGCCATGTCTTTTACGTCGCTGCGCTTGTAATAGGTATAAAACAACGTCGCCGTTGCGTCACCATCTGCGTTAAATACAGGCTGAAAGCCCACCTCGGCGGTATAAGGCACATTTACGCCACCAATTTTCATCTGATGGGTCGATACCTGCTGCATATCTACAGGTACTTCTACCTTGTTCGACTCAGCGCTAGCGAAGGTGACAGTTGCCGCAAGAACGATTGCGCCAAAGGTCTTGATCAATTTGATCACAGGGATACTCCTATTATTGTGATAGCGCGAGGCTAACAGCCTAATAGCTAGTGAGGCAAGTACTGACGTTTACGTATAGTGCTGATATGATGAATCTATTAAGAATAATCGATAAAAGACTCTATTTATGGCTTTACCGCATCAAACCAGCTCAGTTTCAGACCTGATCGCCCAGCACAGCCCTACCCAACCGATCTATTGCTTTAGCCCTGTGGCACTGCAACGACAGGTCGATCGCTTCAGCGACCTATTTGCAGGCACTATGGGGTATGCGGTTAAGTCAAATCCTGACCCACGCATTATCAGAGCCTTAGGCTCGATGGGTGTCACTAGTTTTGACGTGGCCTCTTTGAACGAAGTAAAAAGCGTTAAACGTGCAGTACCTAATGCCCGCTTACTTTACGACAACCCTGTCAAATCGGCCGAAGAAATTCAGATAGCCTATAACGACTACGAGGTACAGGTATTTGCCCTAGATGACTTGATCGAACTAGAAAAAATCCACGCCATCACAAAGGGCGACCCCAGTGTCATGATGGTGGTTCGCTTCAAGATCGAAGACGCCGACGCGGTTTATGATCTTAGCACTAAGTTTGGCGCTGACTCTGATACGGCAGTTGCGCTGTTACAGCGCGCTAACCAGCTAGGCTATCGCCTGGCCCTAACCTTTCATGTAGGTTCGCAGTGCACACGCGCCAACTCCTATGCAAATTACATCGACGAAGCTGCCAACATAGTAAAGCGAGCCAACGTCAATCTAGCGATGCTCAACGTGGGCGGCGGTATCCCCTCGCCCTACCTTGAAGCGCAGCTGCCAAAACTCGCCCAGTTCTTTGACGAAATCAATACCGGCTGGAACCAACACTTTGCCGGCACCAAAACCGAGCTTGTGTGCGAGCCCGGCCGCGGCTTAGTTGATACCTGCGTAACGCTGCTTACCAAGGTAAAGCATCGCCGCGAAGAACCTGTTGTGTATCTTAATGACGGCGTTTATGGCGGCTTTATGGAACAAATTTTTTCGCCGATTGAACACCCTGTGGTGCATTACAAAGCCGACGGTTCTGCGGTTACATCAAGCGACAAGTCAGCCTTTACGGTCTTTGGCCCCACCTGCGATTCAATCGACAAACTGTACTATCAGCCCGAACTAAACTCGTCGATTGCAGAGGGCGACTATCTAGAATGGGGGTTAATGGGCGGATATGGTTCGGCAACGGCAACGGTATTTAACGGCTTCGAGTCTAATCAATATATCACCGTTGACGAGGCCTTTGATTACCCTTCAGCGGTAAATGAGATGCTGGGCGAGCAAAACGAGCCCGCATAATTGACCGACAATAAAAAGCCCCGCAGAAGCGGGGCTTTTTTTAACTGATCGTTTTCTATTCGATACGATGACCACGGTTACCCGCTCTCTGATAACGATCTACAGTCTTGCCATGTCTCAGTTCTAAAGACTGCGGCTTATAGATATGATCGGTTCTTGACGCTGAAGCCAGCATTTCTTCAGCGTTAAAACCCAGAACTAAATCATTTTTATCAGCAAGATGTTGTGACTTGGCCACCCAACGGTGAAGCAAGTAAGCATGACGCCCATTAGCGGTAGCGATAATCTTTTGATATTCAGCTAGCAGTGCCTCTGGGTTGTCAGCTAGATTAGCTTCTGCGTGGTTTGTCCAAAGCTGCAACTGACGGCGTACCTCGTTGTAGGTAAAGCGACTGTTACGCTCGCGCGCCTCAGCGATTTTCTTTTCATACTTGTTCAAAGTATGCTCGGGGGTAATTACCGCTGCATTAGCCGTCAGGCATAGGGACAATCCTATTACACCAACAAACGCTTTAATCATCTGTAAATCCCTTTCTTAGTTTGATCGTTATCGCTGACTACGCAGGCCTGTACGCGGCGGTAGAGTGCGATCGTTAGCTGAACTTCTCGTCATCCATAGTCTTTTAGGGCCAGCTTGAGCGAACATCTCTGTAAAGTTCCAGTCGATTACCAAATCGTTTTGATCTGCAACGTACTGAGATTTAGCCAACCAACGGTATAGCAAGTAACGATGACGCCCCTCAGAGGTGGCGATAATCTTTTGATATTCAGCTAGAAGCGCCTCTGGGTCGTCAGCTAAATTAGCCTCTGCGTGGTTTGCCCATAACTGCAACTGACGGCGTACCTCGTTGTAGCTAAAGCGACTATTGCGCTCGCGTGCCTCAACGATTTTCTTCTCATACTTATTCAAAGTATGCTCAGGGGTAATTACCGCTGCATTAGCCGTTAGGCATAGCGACAATCCCATTACACCAACAAACGTTTTAATCATATTTAAATCCCTTTAAATCCCTTTAAATTTCTTTAAATTTCTTTGATCGTTAACTACCTTACAGGCCTAGTGTAATTACCATTCTGCGATCGTTCGAATGCGTTGGCAGGAGACGACATTTTTCGGTTATCTCTAGTATCAACAGCAAACATTTCTTTGAAGTTCCAGTCGATTACCAAATCGTTTTGATCTGCAACGTACTGAGACTTAGCCAACCAACGATATAGCAAGTAACGATGACGCCCCTTAGAGGTGGCAATAATCTTTTGATATTCAGCTAGAAGCGCCTCTGGGTCGTCAGCTAGATTGGCCTCTGCGTGGTTTGTCCATAACTGTAACTGACGGCGTACCTCGTTGTAGCTAAAGCGACTATTGCGCTCGCGTGCCTCAACGATTTTCTTCTCATACTTATTCAAAGTATGCTCGGGGGTAATTACCGCTGCATTAGCCGTTAGGCATAGCGACAATCCTATTACACCAACAAACGTTTTAATCATATTAAAATCCTTTTGGGTTTAGCTGACTACGCAACTAAATATGACCCAATACACGCCATAGGTCAACCTATCACAACGATTCTCGAGTAAACGAACAAATGATGCCTTGTTTGCCCGACACCTTATTATCAAGCATAGCTTGCCATATCTCATTCACACCCTGCTCGCCATGAATAAAGGTGTAATCTAGGTTATCGGCGAGTTTAACTACTAGTTCACCAACCTTTTGCATACAAAGCCCAGCCAACTTACCCTTACCCCACTCTTCGTCGCGACGCGCAAAGTGCCCTGGAGCAAAAAAGAACTGCGTTTTAGCACCCGGTAGCTCTTCGTTTTTACCCGTTTGATCCCAGTGAGTACCACCAACCATTTGATCATTGACTAGCATGCCTTTCAAATGATGATGCAATCGCGAGCGAACACCCACATCACCCGACATATCGATATAGGTCGATGGTATTGATTTGATCTCGGCTTCATTGCCATAGGTCACTACCTGATCGCAAACACCTAATGACTCAACAAACTCAACGTTACCAGGTGAGGTTAAACCGATAACCTCACCCTGATAGTCAGACTCTTTGATGAAACTCGCCAAACCATAGCCCGTTTTAGATGAGACTGAACCAATGATAATTTGTGAACTACCAAACCAATCGTCAGCCGACAAGAAGTCGTATAAAACATAGCCGGTCATAAATAGCGGGAAGTACACACTGCGAGCATTCTCGAGGGCTTGAAACTGTGGCGGCTCGTTTTGTAGGCGCTGATAGCGGTTATATAGCGGCGGTAGATTAACACGATGCTCTGCCACATCATCAAAGCTGCCTTCGCGCACATTGCCGGGCTGAACCACCACTTCGCTCGCCATAGGCCAAAAACCGTAGATACGCTCGCCCACGTCAAGGCCAGTATCGCCGGCATCAGTTACCACACCCACGCCCCAAACACATAGGTTGCCCCATTCTTGATCGTCGGTGGGGTAGTAACCCCAATAACCGATAAAATCACCACTAAGTGCATAACCCACGTTGTTAGCTGTTAATGCAAAACGATCAATGCTGATCAATGCCTGACCCGGGGCCAATTCGCGGTTAACCTGTACTACGCGTGTTTGGCGATAGTCTTTACGATGAATTTGAAGTTCCATTTTAATCAACCTTAATCAATAGTTTGCCGTGGTTTTTGCCGGCATAAATCATTTCGAACGCTTCTTGAAATGAACTAATTCCTTCAAGAAGATGCTCGCGCATAATAATGCTGCCTTCTTTCTTAGCCGTGGCTAAATACATAAAGGCCTCGTCAATACGATGGGCATAATCAGCCATCGTAAAGCCCTGCATTTTGATACTATGCGAGATAATCGATAGATAGTTCTTTGGCCCTTTAACATCATTACCTGCGCCGTACTGCGAAATTCCACCGCAAACAACAATCGTTGCCTTATGGTTGGCCATAGTGAATACCGCATCTAGGGTTTCACCGCCTACATTGTCAAAGTAAACGTCGATGCCATCAGGGCACGCCTCTTTTAATGCCTTAGCGATACTATCGCAGCCTTTGTAATCAACCACCGCATCTAACTTAAGTACATCACGCAGATAGGCGCATTTGTCGTCACCACCGGCAATACCCACCACGCGCGCGCCCTGCAACTTGGCGATCTGTGCTGCGATTGAGCCTACCGCACCACTAGCCGCCGAAACCACAACGGTTTGACCAGGCTTTGGCTTAGCTATGTCTTTGATACCAAAATAAGCGGTGTAACCCGTCATACCTAGACCACCTAAATAGTCTTTAGGCTCGGCATAGCGCGTATCGATTTTTCGCACAAAACCCTTAGTGCTAATCACGCCTTCGGTTTGCGCGCCCAAAAAGCCTGTTACCCAATCGCCCTTGGCAAACTTGGGCGACTTTGACTCAACAACCTCGGCCACACCAAAGCAACGCATAATCTCGCCCGGTTGTACTGGCTCGATATAGCTGCGCTTATTAGACGCCCAGCCCCGCATTGCAGGGTCAATTGATATATGTGACATCTTGATATGAATCTGCCCTTCACCCACCTCGGGTACGGCATCATGGGTCATTTCAAAAATGTGATCAGTAGTGCCATCATAGAACTGCGTTGTACGTACCTGAGTAACCATTATTGCCACACCTCAAATTGATTATGCCTTACTACTGGGCGAGTTGTTTTTAACCTCACCATGTCTTCTAAACCCACGTTTGTCAGTACTGCGTCTGTGCCTGCCTGTTGCTGAGAATCAAGCTGTTCGTAAAAATCAGTGAGGCGCTTTAACAAATAGAATCGATACAGCATTACGGCGCTCGAAATTTCAATACCTCGCCAACTAAACGAGGTAAAACCAATTGATCGCGATTGAATTTTGTCTAACCCTGAGGTCAATGACTCCAGCTCTGGGCGCTCTGCAAGCCATTCGTTCGCAAAGGTTGTATGTGCTGATATTTCGCTTAGGTATTCTTCTGACACATAACGTAAAATCGCCATCAACGACTCTGGAATCGCGTCGTCACTAAACAATGAGGTGTCGCCAGTAAACACATGGTCAATGTAATCAGCGGGCGAGTTCATACGCTCAACCCATCTAAATACATGGGGCGCAGTTTTTTGAATCAACGCTAATGGTTCTGGATCACGTGACAGGTGAGCATACAGAGGGCCGTAGAACGAGTAATCTGCGATAGTGCGCCGGCCACCCAATAAAAATGGATGCTTTGTAAAATGTGTTTCTAGTAGCGCCAAAAATTGCTGAAAGCTCTGTTCAACCTTGGCCTGCGACTTAGGCGTAACACCAAAGGCCATCGACGCTTTACGCATACGGCCACTGGCAAACAAAAAGGTCTTGTGATTGGCCTTAGCGTCATCGGTGTAACCAGTTACGTCATAGAATGAGCTTTTTAGAAACGCTAGATTTTCGTCGTTAAAGTTCCAGCGATAATGCATGGCTGGGCGCAAAAGACCTTCGCTGCCAAATAGCTCTAGGATATGGGCGATACTGCCTAACACCGGCTGATCAACATAGATCGAACCACGATGTGGCTCATGCTGTTGCAAATAGTCTAAGATCGCAGTGCCATCTTGAATATATTCACCCGCAGGCGTTTTAAGCGCAGGTACAATCCAGCGACCTATTTCAGGTACCACTTGCTCATTATATTCTTTTGACCCTGCCGACACCTCGACATAATCAATACGATGATAATTTAGGTAGGCTCTAACCTTAGCGGTATAGAGCGACGCCGTCATACCATAAAGGCGATAGCTATTATCAGTCATTTCAAATTCTCAGTTCTTGTATTTATTGAGCACATATTGTCATAATAAGTGCCATAACATCAACCACCTAATATAGTGACCATAACAATGAAAAAGTTTTTAGTAATTATCATTGCGCTTGGCGCCCTACTAGTAGCCTTCAACAAACCTATTTCGCTTGCACTATTTGAACGGGTGCTTGAAAACCGTTTATCTGCTGCAGCGGGTAAAGAATATAGCGACGGTTTACACGTTGGCCTTTGTGGTGCTGGCTCTCCTCTACCTGACCCTGACCGCAGTGCACCCTGCACGCTGGTGATTGCGGGCGAGCAAACCTTTATCTTTGATGCAGGCAGCGCCGATCTTGCCCCTTTTGAAGTAAATCCCGGTACTGTCGACGCTTTGTTTTTAACGCACTTTCATTCTGATCACGTTGCGGCGATCGGCGACTTGATGATGCAGCGCTGGGTAGGTGGCACGCGCACAGAGCCGCTGCCGATTTATGGCCCTTCTGGCGTTGAGAACATTGTTGATGGTTTTAATCTTGCCTACGCCCACGACAGCCTTTACCGCACCGCACATCATGGCGAGGCCATCGCACCGCCTAGTGGCAAAGGGGGCGAAGCACGACCCTTTTCTCTGGCGGGCGAATCGCACGTCATTTTCAAGAATGACACCACCGAAATAATTGCGTTTTCAGTAGATCACTCGCCCATCGAGCCCGCCGTAGGCTATCGCATCAACTATAAAAATCGCTCGGTGGTAATCAGTGGCGACACCGTAGAAGATAAAACCCTAGAGGCGATGTCAAAAAATGTCGATCTATTGGTACACGAGGCCTTATCTAAAAAGCTAGTAGGTCTTGCTGAAAAAGCAGCTAAAAAGGCCAACCAGCCCGTAATGGAAAAGATTTTTTATGACATTCCCGACTATCACACCGATCCACTAGAAGCAGCTCAACTCGCCCAACGTGCTAACGTACAGCACTTACTGTTCACACATATTGTGCCAATGCTACCCTTACCTGGGCTAGAAGCGGTGTTTTTAGAAGGCGTAGATGATGCTTTCGATGGCGAGTTTACACTTGGCAAAGACGGAACGATGATCTCGCTACCAGCAAACAGCAGCGACATCATCGTTCACTAGTTTAATTACCGGGCTAGTTAGCCCAGTAAACCACTTCGTCGCTGTCTTCGATGGGTTGATCAAGCGTCTTATCAATGGCGATAGGCGCTTCTAACGAATAGGGGTACAACGCCCCTACGCCTTGAGCCTGATGATCATCAATCATTTTTGTAAGCTCAGCCACTAGCTCTGGGCGCTGCTCTGCTAGATTAATCTGCTCGGTAGGGTCATTCTCTAAATCAAACAACCAAAGCTTGTTCTGCAGTTGCGACCGCATCAGCTTGTGCTGACCAAAGCGCACCGCCTGCAAAAAACCACTTTGAAAGTACAATGGGCGAGTTTCTGGCTGACGCTCGTTAACAATGGTAAGTAGATCAATACCATCAATTTTAGCTTCAGGCGCAGCACCCGTAATTGCCGCAATGGTTGGCAGAATATCAATATGCCCTACTGGCACGTCACTTACCGCCGGCGCTTCTACACCCTTAGGCCATTTAACAAAGTACGGCACCTTGATACCGCCCTCGAAAAAGCTTAGCTTCCAACCACGGTATGGTGCGTTTAGCTCTGACAAACCGACATAGCCTGGCGCGCCGTTATCATTGGTAAACACGACCATCGTATTGTCGGCAACACCAGCATCTTCAAGTGCTTGCATTACCTTTTGCACCGAGCGATCAAGCGAACGCATCATTGCCGCATACACACGCAGACGGTGTGGTTTGATATCGCCCACCGCCTCGTAATCTTCTCTAGTTGCCTGCAGCGGCGTATGAATACCCCAGTGCGCTAAATATAAAAAGAATGGGCGATTTTTATTGGCATGAATTACCTTTACCGCTTCTTCAGTATAGTAATCAGTGATGTAACCACGGGGCTCAAAGGCATCGCTTGTTTTAGGGTCGATCGTAGGATTGTTGTACGACGCCGCATAACGCAACCGTGCCCACAGAAATCTGTCGATTGGGTCGAAATCAATTTTTGCGTTAACCACATCAGGGTGATCTTCGGGCAGATACAAACCGCTTTGCATAAGTAAGCTTTCGTCAAAACCCTGCGCATTAGGCGAACTTTCTGCCGAACGACCTAGGTGCCACTTGCCGATATGTACGTTGTGGTAGCCCTTAGTAGCTAGCATCTCTGCAATGGTTTGCTCACTGCCCGGCAGCCCCTGTTCTGGATACGGTGTGTTGTTAGCATCACTTGCGCGAGTCTCAGGCTCGCCAGGCCCATTAAGGCTATTAGCCACCGCCGCGATGGTTTTAGAACTACCCGGAAACGGCGTAAACTCAAACCCTGTACTAGTAGGGTAGCGCCCTGTCATAGTCATCGCTCGCGATGGTGCACAGGTTGCGTTACCGGCATAACCATTAGTGAATACAGTCGACTGTTGCGCCAAGGCATCAATTGAAGGGGTTTTCAGTGCGCCATTTGCCACACCCGTGCCGATCGCCGAGATATCGTTGTAGCCCACATCATCTAGCATAATGACTACGATATTTGGCGGGCGCTGTTCGCCTGTTGGTTCTGCAGGCCCCTGCTGCCACTGAATCTCTTTGTTTTCAGCAATTGGATACTCGCGGTCAGACTGAAACTTAACAACACCGAGCATTAATTCAGTGCGATAAGACCAGGCTACCGCCGCCCCCACCGCTATTGCTGCACCCGCGACAATCAATTTTTTCATAACAGAACACCACTTATTATTATATTGTCATGTTATATGACAATTCATACAGTCGGTGCAACCTGTTTTCGTGACGCCATGATGTTGTAGTAATGCATTGCCTGCTCGGCAACGTCGGCTAACGTGTCTGACAGCTCAATATTCATGGGCGCATAAGGCTTAAATCCTGTGCTAGCTTCGACCGAGCGATACCAATATGGCGCCCACACACCATCGGTGTCACGCTTACCTGCAGGCCACGCCAACATACCCTCATCAAAGGGGATCTCTAGCTGATTACACAGGCTCGCGATACCCGCTCGTGGATTTTTTAGAATCTCATTGGTATCAACAACTGGCAAGGCTCGCCCTTGCTGTTCGCAAAGTAACTGATAAAGTTTAGCCTGCTGTACTACACCGATCTCTTCAAGACTACACTCGCCCCTTACACGGGCATATGAAGCAACAATCTCGCGCGGGTCGCGTATTAAAAAGCAGTGGGTCAACTCCGTCGCCCAATCTAGATCGTCGCCTTCGAACCAATGATGGGTCATATGCTTTTGGTATTGCACCGGCGTTACAACATCGCCGTGAGCGAGCTCATCTGCGACAGCCTGATAAGAGTTATTTTGTGAAACCAACACCTCATCTCGCCCAGGGTGATCATCGCCAGTTCGCTTTAAGTAATAGGCATAGAACGGCTCATCAACCACAGAGCAATCGGCTCGATTCTCAAAACTACGCATCATCGCCGTTGATATATTGCGTGGCCCAGACCACATTGCGATGCGTTTAGTCATGGCTAAGCTCTGTCTCTATCATATCGATATACAACCCCTGCAACCGCTCAATCATCGGGTTGTCACCGACATCGCCCAGCACTCGCCCATCCACCTGCTTCACCGGTGTTAAGCCCGCAAAGGTGCCCGTTACAAAGGCTTCTTCTGCACCATACACATCGCTCAAGGTAAAGTTGCGTTCAAAAACAGGTATCCCATTAGCCTTACACAGATTGATTACGTTACGACGGGTGATGCCGTCTAAACAGTAATCGCCAGAGCTAGTCCAGACCTCGCCCTCTCGAACGATAAAAAAGTGTGTGCTGTTACAGGTTGCCACAAAGCCGTGTGGGTCAAGCATGAGCGATTCGTCGGCGCCGGCTTTGGCCGCTTGAATACAAGCAAAAATACAATTCAGTTTTGAGTGGGTATTTAATTTAGGATCTTGCACATCGCTATAGCCACGGCGCACATGCGAAGTAAACAGCTCAATGCCATCAAAGTTGTCGCGTTTAATGGGCGATTTGTGCTCGGCGATGATGACGATGGTAGCGGGCGAGATGGTAACGCGAGGGTCTTGGTACGGCGTGGCCTTTTCGCCGCGGGTTACCATTAAGCGAATATGTACGCCGTCGATCATCTCGTTGGCGCGACAGGTATCGATAATTCGATCGACCATTTCATCGGGGCCGATACCGATATCCATATCTAGGGCTTTAGCGCCATCGTATAGGCGTTTCATGTGCTGATCAATAAAGGCTAACTTGCCGTGGTGCAGACGAATGCCTTCCCAAACGCCATCGCCCAAGATAAAGCCACTATCAAACACTGAGATTTTTGCATCGGCTCTAGGTACCAGCTCGCCATTTATGTTGATTAAAATGCGCTCGTTGCGCTCATCAATTGCGTACTCGTGGGTACCCTTACCCATGTTTCACCTCATTCGAATTGCTGTGTTACCACCTTTAAAATAATGTCAAAGCAGTTTTGTTCAGATTGTTTTTGATCGGTTGACAAACGATCATAAAACTCAAAATCGGTAGACGCTAAAACAATGTGCTGTGACTGTTCGTCTAGATCGGCAAGCTCAGGCACTACGCGCAAAAAATCTTTACGCAACAAATGCTGATTGCGCTCATTAAGCTCGGCCATATAGGTAGACCGCCAACGCAACATTAGCGTTGCGCGCATCAAATTGCGCTGTTGGCGCCAGTTTTTACAACGAGCAGCAACTGCCGACTCTAAGCGCTTGTGCAACGAGCCTTCAGTAATCTGCTCTTCAAAGTTTTTAACCGACGTAGGGTGAATCACTGCGTTGATTTCGGCATACAGTGTATCCATATCTTCAAAGTGTCGAAACACACTTCTTATAGACACCTCGGCAGTATCTGCTACTTGCTGCGCGGTGGGCATAAACACGCCATCACGCATAAGCTGAAGCAGCGCATCTACAATTTTTTCGCGACTGCGAATACTTCTTAGCTGTCGGCCATCATTCTTATTATTTTTGACTGTCACTTCGTATTCACTTTAAAAGGGTTAATCATTTGAACCTATCACTTAGGTACCGTCATAAGCAATACGTATACCGTTTTACTAGAGCGGCAAATTATGGCATATAGTATGACAGAAATCGAACAACCAGAGTGAACCTTGCCATGTCTTTAGTCATGAAAATTGCCATCCCTGTACTGATTATCATTGCGATCGTTGCAATACTATTACCCACGTTGCTGCACAAGGCTGGCATGCACCCCGACTACGATGGCGAAGCAACCAAAGCTCCGGGGCTTAAAGCACTTGTCATTACCACAAGCCATGGCACTTTAGACAAGCCGAACGGCAAGACCGGCAAAAAAACAGGCGTGTTTGCCTCAGAGATGACACACCCGTACTACACCTTTTTAGATGCCGGTATGCAGGTCGATCTAGCCAGCATTAAGGGTGGCGAAGTGCCGATTGACCCGCAGTCATTTATGCGCCCTATTCGCTCGCCATTAGATGATCGGTACCTCAACGACAGCGTATTTCAGGCTAAGGTAAAGAATTCGCTTAAGATCGATGATATCGATTTTACTCAGTACGATATTATCTCGATCGCTGGCGGTTGGGGCGCAGCTTATGATTTAGCTCAATCAACCGTTTTAGCCGAAAAGATTAGCCAAGCGTACTACGGCAACACCAACGCCATCATCGGCGGTGTGTGCCATGGCGTTCTTGGCCTTGTTGGCGCCAAAGCCAATGACGGCTCACTACTTATTACTGGCCGTGAAATGACCGGTGTAACCGATAAACAGATCAAAGAACTGGGCATCGATGTGACACCGCTACACCCAGAAACCGAGCTAAGAAAAGCAGGTGCGGTGTTTGTATCTAATACTAAGTTTAGAGATATCTTTGCCACCGACGTTGCGGTCGATCAAGAGCAGCGTTTTGTAACTGGCCAGAACCAGAACTCTGCATTAGAGATGGCCCACAAGATGATTCAGCTAGCGGTTGCAAAATGATGATTCGCCGAGCTGTATGTGCGCTAGCCGTTTCAAGCTGCTTATTAGCGAGTGCCTATGCTGACGATCGCCCTAACATCGTGTTTATTATGAGCGATGATGTTGGCTTTAGTGACCTCTCTAGCTATGGCAGCGAAATTAAAACCCCTAACATCGACGCGCTGGCAAACCAAGGCGTAAGATTTAGCAACTACTATACTTCGGCCAGCTGTGCCCCGTCGCGCGCCATGGCCTTGACCGGTATCGACGCCCATCGAGCAGGCCTTGCAAACATATCTGAGGCGGTAACGCCTGCTCAAAGCCACTCGCCCTTTTACCAAGCTTTCTTAAGGGATGAAGCCATAACCATTGCACAGCTGTTAAAAGACAGTGGCTACGACACCATGATGGCCGGCAAATGGCACCTAGGCTATGAAACCAAGAAACTTCGCCCCATCAGCAAAGGTTTTGATCAAACGCTGATGATGCCGTTTTCAGGGGGCGACAACTACGACCACCGTTCGTACTTACCCATGTACGACCAGACCCTTTGGTTTAAAAACGGTGAGCCCTATCAGCTACCTGATAACTTTTATAGCTCTGAAGGTATCATCGATGAAACCATTGCCCAGATAGAACGCACAAAAGATTCAGGCAAACCCTTTTTTAGCTACGTGTCATTTCAAGCGGTTCATATACCAGTACAAGCACCTTTTGAGCACACAGAAAAATATTTAGACACCTATAAAGACGGCTGGGATGCCTTGCGCGAGCGACGCCAAATGTCGGTTAAAGCCGCAGGCATGATTGCAGAAGATGCACCCATGAAACGCGCGCCAACTACTGACGACTGGAACGCTTTGTCGGCCGATGAAAAAGCCCATGCCTCTAAGGCGATGGCTGTTTATGCAGGCATGATGGATGCTATGGATCTTCATATTGGCCGTCTTGTGCAGTACTTAAAAGATACCAACCAATACGACAACACCATCTTCATTTTCACCTCTGATAACGGCGCAGAAGGCGCAGACGCGAAGTTTCAGGGTGAGTTAGCATGGCGCTTAATGCTGCTAGATTTAGGCTATAACGATGATATCGAAACCTTAGGCGAGCGCGGCAGCTATAACTATATCGGCACTAGCTTTGCCAACTCTGCGGTATCTCCATTGGGCGAGTTTAAAATGCATGCAGGCGAAGGAGGCATTCGCGTCCCGCTGATTGTTTCTGGGCCTATTGTTAACGAAAACATAGAGGGCGAAATCACCCATTCTCGCGCCTTCGTGAAGGATGTGGCGGCCACCATATTGAGCGCCGCAAACGTTACGCACCCGGGGGCCAACTACCAAGGCAAAGTAATCGAGCCGTTAACAGGTAAAAACCTCGCCCCCGTGCTAAATGATCTTTCTTCGAAGATTTATGCAGACGACGAATACATCGCCTATGAGATTGGTGGCAATGCAGCCCTGCTTAAGGGTGACTACAAAATCATGATTAGCCGAGGTGAAGGCCATTATAACGAATGGCAGCTGTTCAATATTAGAAAAGACCCTGGCGAAACGACTCCCTTGCAGTCAATTGAAACAGCTAAGTTTCAAGAGCTGCTCAGCGACTACGAGCATTACGTTAAGCAGAACGGCGTGATCGAGGTGCCTGCAGATTATCTGCAGCTGAAACAGGTAACCATCAACAATCTAAAGGTGATAGCAAAAAGGCCTAGCACTTTGATTGTACTAGGCCTATTAACAGTGCTTATTGGGTGGGCTCTAGCTCGTCTGACTCGACGCTTGAGGTTGAAGCGATAAAGTTAACGACCGCTTCTACCAACTCGTCAGGCTTATCCTCTTGAAGAAAATGGCCTGCTCCACTGATTCGCTCATGGGGCTGGCCCTTACAGCCTGGCACCAATTTAATTAAGGCACGCTCACCACCTTTAGTGACAGGGTCACGGGTTGCAAACAGGGTTAAGAATGGCTTATCAAACTCACCCAATTTAGCCAGCGTTTTTCGGTTTTCGATAGCACTTTGCTGATGAGGGTACACCCCCAATAACATTGGAAACTTTAGAATACCCGCCTGCGCAGACAACGTATCAAACGGAGCCTTATAGCCAGCAAAATCAGCAGCAGTAAAGGCTGGGTTAATAATCGCACCGCCCAATGCTTTTTTAAATGGAAACATCGGCAAAAAGCGCATGACCCGCTGCCATACTCGCAACCATCTATTGTTAAATCGACCGTCTAGCAGACCAGTGTTTGCCGCAACCACTCGATCAAATCGCTCTGGCTGTTCGGCAACAATCGTTAAACCTATGGTGCCGCCCCAGTCTTGGCAAAACAGCGTCACCTTGCGCAGCTCCATCGCCTCGTACCACTTCGTCATCCACTCTACGTGGCGACGCTGAGTGTAATACTTTTTCTTTGCTGGCTTATCACTGCGACCACAACCAATTAGATCAACAGCTAGTACACGGTGCCCTGCAGCCACTAGCCCAGGGATCATCTTGCGATATAGGTAAGACCAGGTCGGGTTGCCGTGCATCAATACGATAGGGGCAGCATCTCGTGGCCCCTCATCGATATAATGCACCCGCAGCTCTGTGCCATCATTATCAACTATGGTTTGATAGTTAGGCTTGAAATCAAAGTCTGGCAGCCCCTCAAAGCGAGAATCAGGGGTGCGATGAACCTTCATCATAGGGTCATGCCCCCGTCTACCACAATGCATTCGCCTGTTGTATACGATGATGCGTCAGATACCAGATATAAAACCGTGCCTGCCATCTCTTGAGGCTCAGCGTGGCGATGCATAGGAATCTTTGAGATAGCTTCTTTATGAATGTCTTCATGGGTAAACAAGGCACCAGCAAATTTGGTCTTAGTTAAACCAGGCAACAGTGCGTTAACGCGAATATTAAAGCCTGCACATTCTTTAGCGAATGTTTTGGTCATGTTAACCACGGCTGCCTTGGTGATCGAGTAGATGCCCTGAAATACACCAGGCTGTAACGCATTGATCGACGCGGTATTTACGATGCTACCACCGCCGTTTTCACGCATAATCTTGCCGGCCTCAATAGACATGAAGAAGTAACCACGAACGTTAACATCTACTGTTTTGTTATAGGCGCCAAGGTCAGTATCAAGCACATGACCAAAGTAAGGGTTAGTAGCTGCATTGTTAACTAAGATGTCTAACTTGCCATGCTTGTCTTTGATCTGCGCAAAGGCATTAATGATATCGTCCATGTCGCCTACATGGCACGGAAGAGCCTCAGCACTATGGCCTGCTGCCACAATCTCATCAACCACTGCCTGACAACCGTCTAGCTTACGTGAAGACACCAACACATGAGCGCCCTGTTCGGCCAATAGTTTGGCTATCGCCTCGCCAATACCACGGCTTGCGCCTGTTACCAACGCGATCTTGCCAGTTAGGTCAAATAAATTTGTCGACATGGGGTGTTCCTTTCTTGTTACAGTTAGCGTTATATTTTTTTAAAGCTGTTGCCAGATATTAAATATTGTCACACAATATGACAATAGCCAGAAGGCACTAAACTTTCGCTCTAAGAATTACCCTTTGCTTTTAAATAAAGCTATCTGGGCAAACAATGGATACATAAAAATGAGCCAATCGAACGAATTAGATCAAGCCAAGCTTACAAAGTATTTAGAACAGAATATAGAGGGCTTCACTGGCCCGGCTACCTTCGAAAAGTTTTCAGGTGGTCAATCTAACCCCACCTTTATGGTAACCGCCGACTCAGGTAGATACGTGCTACGCCGCCAACCTCACGGTAAACTACTTAAGTCGGCCCACGCCGTTGACCGTGAATACCGCGTCATTGCTGCGTTACAAGATACCTCTGTACCTGTGCCCAAGGCATATCACCTATGCGAAGACCGCGAGGTTATTGGCTCAATGTTCTACGTTATGCAGATGTGTGATGGCAACATTCATTGGTCGCCTGCCCTGCCAGACGTGCAAGACAACGACGTTCGCAATGCCATGCATTACAAGATTATCGAGACATTGGCAGCGATTCATAGCGTCGATTTAGAGGCGGCAAACCTCACCGATTACGGTCGTGCGGGTAACTATTTCTCTCGCCAACTCGACCGCTGGAGCACCCAATATAAGGCCTCTGAATTAAAGCCTATTGCCGCTATGGATACCCTGATAGCAAAGCTGGGCGAGCTGCTACCTGACGACGATGGGCGAGTGTCTCTGGTTCATGGTGATTTTCGTTTTGATAACGTGATCTTCGATAAAAGCAACGAGAACGTTATCGCGGTATTAGACTGGGAGCTATCAACCTTAGGGCACCCACTGTCTGACTTGGCTTATTTTTGTATGGCACTGCGCCTACCAAACGACCCCAACAGCAGTGTGCCAGGCCTAATGGGCGTTGATCGTGGAGAGTTAAATATCCCTACTGAAAAAGAGCTAGTAGCTCATTACTGTAAGCAAGTAGGTGTTGAAGAGATCGAGCACTGGTCGTTTTATCTAGCCTTTAGCTTCTTTAGGCTGGCAGCGATTGCTCAGGGTGTTGCTAAGCGCGCCGCTGACGGCAATGCGTCGAATACGAAAGCGTCAGCTGCTGCAGCAATTGTAGAGCCCCTGGCAATGATGGGGTTACAAGTTCTTGCCGAATAATCGACCATACTAAACCACATAAAAAAGGGCTGCAGATGCAGCCCTTTTTTAATTCTAAGTTATCGACTATTAGAACAGCAGCATGATCGAACCTACCATGATAACTAGCAACGTAGTCGTCATAGCGATTGGCCTAAAGTACCATGGCAACAGGTTAGAGACGATAGTGATGTAATGAACAATACGTGCAACTATAAGGCTGATACCGAGGCCAAAGATCACCTCAGAGCTAGCACCACCAATCTCTAGCAACGCTATGATAATCAAAGCCATTGGCACGTTTTCAACAAAGTTACCATGACCGCGAATCAACTTTTCTAACTGCTTATTGCCTCCATCACCCAAGCTAACCTTAGTCTTAAAGCGATGACCACCTACGCGGATTGAAAAGAAAACGTGCAACAAACCCAGTACCGCTGCGATCACAGCGGTATCGTTTAACAAGCCCAAAGACATAATATCTCTCTAACTATTTTTCGACCGAGCGATTTTATGCCTTTTTAGCCCGCAGCCACAATAGCGCCGAGCAGGTTGTTGCGCCAGCGCACACTAAGAACATCGCACTAGCGCTTTCTAGCCCTTGAATCCACGGCCCAATAGCCAAACTGACGAATAGCTGAGGCAATACAATAGACAGATTAAATAGCCCCATGTACAGACCCATATTAGTATCTGATATACCTTCTGACATCACGGCAAAACTAAGGCTAACCGTTGCTGCCCAGCCAACACCCACTAAAATCATCAAACCATAAACCGAGAATACTGAGTATCCTGCAAACCATAGTGACAAATAGCCCAAGGTCATAATAGCGAGTGACACCCCTAGTGCTGTTGACGCACCTAGCTTCTTCGCCACGGGAGCGAGTACTAGCGCTGGTAAAATAGCTGCAACGGCGTTTAATACTAAGAAGCTTATCGAGATTACCTGCCCAGTTTCAGTATCATCTAAACCATTAAATCGCTCTTGTACAAAGGCTATAAAATAGACAAACATTGTTTGCGCAGCGATCCATGCCATAGCATTGGCTGAACTCGCTCTTCGAAAGTGAACTAACGCAACTCGATCGCTACTAGGCTTTGCCCAGGTATCGCTTAGAATCAGTACAATAGTGGCTGCAATACAAGCGAGCTCTAGCCAATGATGGTCTAGCTCGATATGCATAACACGCAACGGCATCACAATGGCAGCGTAAACACCAAAGGCCCACAATGGTTTGATCGCTAATAAAATTTCAGCCAACGAGGCATGATGACGCTGTTCGCCCTGCTCGCCCGAATGCTGATCTTCTTGCACAAAAAACATCGGTACAATGCAGCAAAGCAGCACGACAAAGATCGAAAGATAGATCAGTGTAAAGTTACCCCACAAAGCACCAATTGCGTAGGCAGCAACGCCCATCGTGCCCGACACACTTTGCGCCCAACTAAAGGCTCTTGCACGATCTGGCCCCTCGTCGGTCACATCGGCGATAATGGCGCGCGACGGGTTAAAGCCAACGTTTATCGATATATCTAGGGTTAGCGCAACGATAATCGCCACACCGATTAAACTAATAAAGCTGATCTTTTCGGCGATTAAACCGATGTTTGGTAGCGCCAATAGCATCAACGCGCCAATAAAGGCGCCGATAAAAACAAAGGGTCTGCGACGCCCACCCCAAAACCAACTGCGATCACTGATTAACCCAATAGACACCTGACCGATAATTCCGGCCAACGGCCCCGCAGCCCAAACCAAACCTATTTCATGAATTTCTAACCCATACTGCGTAGACAGCAGCCAACTGAGCGCCGAAATTTGAACCGAAAGCGCAAAGCCGAATGCCGCACTAGGCATACTTAGGGCGAGTAAAAACGCCGCTTGCGAACGTTGATAAAGGGGCTGAAGATTAAGCATAGATCGCCTATATATAATTATGATTAACGCCAGTATACGACACTTAAAGTACAGCCCCCTCCCCCTAACCAAGGTGGAGTAAAATAAGTTCAAAACAGGTACACTTAGGCCTTAAATAAATTGCCTTGATCTGCCGCGAAATGCTTTTACAGTCTAAATACAGTATTCCAGAAGCACCTAATCATGCCCTTCCACGCACACAGCTGACAAACTTGATCAGCCAAGCAGATCAGAAGGTTACGACTGTCGTGGCTCCTGCAGGTTACGGTAAAACAACCCTGGTTGCAGACTGGGCTCATCAGCAAGACAATCCTGTTGCCTGGTATTCACTTGACGTCAGTGACAACGAAGCCACTCTGTTTAACAGCTATTTGGTTGAGTCGTTGAACCAGGCCACGGCAGGCGGCTTACCGAACGCAAGCAACATGATTAGCTCGGGTAACGCGCAAAACTGTATTGCCGTGATGACCACGATAATTAGCGATCTAAAACAGCTCTCGTTTGCGGTGCATTGCGTGTTTGAAGACATTCATGCCATTACTAATATCGAGATTAAGACAGCCCTTAACTTTCTATTAAAGTATCTACCTAGCGGCGTGCATCTTGTTTTCACGAGTCGTAGCGAACCCAAGCTGAACGTTGCGTCAATGCGTATGCGTGCAGAACTTACTGAACTAAACGAAGTGCAGTTAGCCCTATCGGCTACAGAGGTTGCCGACTTTACGTCACAGCGACTTAACTTTTCATTATCGCCCACGCAGGTAGCGCACTTAACCAAATTGAGCGAGGGCTGGGCCCCTGTTGTACAGTTATTTTGCCTGTCGGCTAAGTCAGAGCATGATTGCGAGGCGCTATTAGACGACATTGCCCACGGCCACCACCACTTGCTCGACTATCTCGCCGAAGAAGTATTCGAACAACTAGATGCACCTACTAAAAACCTGTTGCAAGCGATCTGTGTGTTAGAACGCTTTGATGCAGACATGGCCGGCTCTATGGCCGACAGCGCCGACGCGTCACCCATTTTGAGCGCACTGATCAGCAAGGGCTTGTTTATTCAGCGACTTGATGCCAGCAACCAATGGTTTCGCTTTCACCCACTATTTGCGACCTTTTTAGAACGTAATCTTAGTGCTGACACCCGTATTCGAATGCATCGTAAAGCCTTTGAACAATGGATGTTACGCAACACCCCCACCGAAGCGATTCGCCACGCAGTACGCGCCGAAGACTCGAACTTGGCCGTTACGTTACTTGAACAGTTCGGTGACAACATGCTTAAGCAAGGCCAGCACCGCTCAATGGGGCACTGCTTTGACTTTATTGGTGATGAAAAACTAATCAGGCTACCAAAACTATCGTTATTGGCCTCGCGGGTAGCTCGAAATCGTTATGACTATGGGCGCGTTGAAACCTTATTAGGTGGCACCGAATCGTTTTTGCGCATTGAAGACCCTGATGCGTGGAGCGAACTTGAAGGCAAGTTTGCAACGGTGCGCGCGCAGGCGGCTATCGCTAGAGGCGATGTTGCCGATGCAAGAGAGCTAGCTCAAGACGCCTTAGAATTATTAGACAGCGACAACACAACTGATTTAGCTGCAGCCAAACTAGTGATTGGCGAATCGAGCTTTTGCGCCGGTCAACTTGATGTAGCTATGAGCCATATGGTCGAGGTCGAAAAGATGACCCGCTTGGCACTAGACTGGCCCACTACTGCCTGGAGCCTGTGTCAACAGGCTGAAATATTATTCGCCGAAGCCAACCCCCATCGTGCCCAAGAGCGCCAGCAACAGGCAGAACAAATCATCGAACAGCACCACTTACAAGGCTTACCTATTGCCGAATTTGTTCAGCGACTAAAGGCTCAGCTGCTTTGGGAGTGGTACAAGGTTGATGAGGCCGAAGACAGTGCCAAACAAGCGGTTGCTAATAATCTAATTGTTGGCGAACGATGGCTGCTACAAGAGTACGCAGTGCTCGCCAAAGTAGCCTTAGCACGCGGTGATAAGGCAGCCTGCGAACAGTGGCTTGCCAAACTAGAACAGCTACTTGCTCAAGAGAAATATCATGCTGACTGGATCGCCC
The DNA here is from genome assembly GCA_947503335.1 of uncultured Pseudomonadales bacterium. GTDB lineage: Bacteria > Pseudomonadota > Gammaproteobacteria > Pseudomonadales > CANNCY01 > CANNCY01. The sequence goes on from CANNCY010000001.1 coordinate 1,185,697, forward strand.
ATGCCGATTACAGCCGCTTAGCGATCTGGGAATCATTAGACGATAAAGACGCGATTGAACGCTGGCTTAGCGCCGCCGAACCCGTGTCGGCCGAGCCAAGCAATCACTTTGAACAGCGCCATGGTCGCAATCATGTGCGAGCCCTAATGGTGGTTGGTCGCCATGCCGACGCCAACCGTTTACTAAGACGATTGAAACAATGTGCTAGCAACTGCAATCTAAAAACCGATTACCTACGCAATCTAGTACTGATCTCGCAGCTTAAGTGGAGCCAAAACGAACGGTCAGCGTCGCTTCGCTCTCTCAAAAGCGCATTAGAACTATCTGAGTCGACAGGTTTTATCGCTAGTTTTATTCGCTGTGGTAAACCTATCATTGTCATGTTAACGGCATTGGCTAAAGAAACAGAACTGAGTCAGTCGCTACAGCAACGCCTTAATCTTATATTGGCGACGGCTCAGAACCAAAAAGACCTGTCAGGTAAGGTGCAGATAGAAATTGACCAGTCTCTCATCGACGATATTGTCAATTCAGAGCATGCCCCCGAAAGCCTAAAGCAGTCGCCACTGACGCCTAAAGAATGGCAGGTACTAAATCTAATTCATGCTGGCTACTCTAATGGCCAAATCGCCTCGCATATGGAAGTAGCACCAAGTACCATCAAAACCCATATTAGAGCGGTTTATCAAAAGCTTGGTGCCCGAGATCGTAAGCACGCCACCGAGATTGCTGAGTCGCTGCTTCGCCAGGTACAAGGGGCGTAGACTAAGCCTTAGTCCTCCCCTATGAGGGGGAGGCGAAAGTAGTCTTGGCACCGCATACTACTACCATCACGCAAACTATCTGGATATGCGATGCACGCGAACAATACAGAGTGGTGGAAGAACGCCACCATCTATCAGATTTACCCCCGCAGCTTTGCCGATTCTAACGGCGATGGCATTGGCGATTTTAAGGGCATCACTGAAAAACTAGACTACGTTAAATCACTTGGTGTTGACGCTATATGGCTGTCACCATTCTTTAAATCACCGATGGTCGATTTTGGATACGACGTAAGCGACTATTGCGATGTAGACCCAATGTTCGGGTCACTAGATGATTTTGATGCATTCATCGCTGCAGCACATAATCGTGGTTTAAAGGTTATTATCGACCAGATTCTTAGCCACACGTCTGATCAGCACCCTTGGTTTATCGAAAGTCGTAAAGATCGTACTAATTCAAAACATGATTGGTACGTCTGGCAAGACCCTAAGCCTGATGGCAACCCACCAAACAACTGGGTATCAGTATTTGGGGGTAGCTCGTGGCAATGGGATACTGTGCGCCGTCAATACTACTTACACAATTTTTTGACCGAGCAACCTGATCTAAACGTTCATAACCCAGAAGTACAATCTGCATTATTAGACAGCCTAGAATTTTGGCTAAAACGCGGCGTAGATGGCTTTAGAATGGACGCTATTAACTTCTGTTTTCACGACCAGTCTCTAGCGAATAACCCCGCTAAGTTTGACACGCTAGGCGAGTACGGCGAGTTACCACCCGTTAATCAGTATGATTATCAGCAGCATATCAATGACAAGTCGCAACCAGAGAATCTAGCGTTTTTGCAGCAGGTACGTAAACTGCTAGACCGCTACCCTGGCACGATGACCGTAGGTGAAATCGGTGACGACAACATGGTCAAAATCATGACCGAATACACCACCGACAACCGTTTACACTGCGCCTATAGTTTTGAACTACTAACCGAAACCTGCGACGCCGATTTTTTGCGAGACATCATTACGCGCAGTGACAAACTGATTCACGAAGGCTGGGCCTGCTGGTCAACAAGCAACCATGATGTGCCTAGAGTGATCACTCGTTGGAACAAGAAAGATACTGACCCTAAACTCGCTCAACAACGCGCTGCACTATTTTGGTTATTGCAGTTCAGTTTACGCGGTAATTGCTGTATCTATCAGGGCGAAGAACTTGGGTTACCCGAAGCCGAGATTAATTTTGAGGAACTTCAAGACCCATACGGTATCAACCTATGGCCAGAGTTTAAGGGCCGAGATGGTTGTCGCACACCAATGCCGTGGTCGATGAACGAGGCCAACGCGGGCTTCTCTACCGGCACGCCCTGGTTACCCGTTAAGCCCCCTCACACTGCCCTTAGTGTTGATCAACTAGAAGCCGACTCAAACAGCTTATTGCACCGCTTTAGAGCGCTAACTAGCTGGAAGAACAGCTTGCCGATTTTGGCTAATGCGCCTATCGAACTACTTGATAACACCAACGACGTACTAGCGTTTTACCGCGACGATGGTAGCCAACGATTACTGGTCGCTTTAAACATGGGCTATGAAGCGACCGAGCTAAATGTTGATGCACTAGAAGTGCTTGCTGATCACACACCTGCAGGTTTTGATCACAGTATTGAACACAACTTGATTAAACTACCAGCTGGCGGCGCCGCCGTATTGGCGGTGCGTTAATGCTAGCCACCTTAACCGCAGCAATATTAGCCGCCAATGCGCCTACACAGGGTGATAGCTTTGTGCACCTCTTTGAGTGGCCCTACCAAGCCATCGCCAATGAGTGTGAACAACACCTCGCCCCAGCCGGTGTAGCTGCGATTCAAATCTCGCCCGCCAATGAAGTTATCGACACACCTACATGGTGGGCGCGCTACCAACCCGTTACCTTTGACAAGTTTGATGGTCGCTCGGGTACCAAAGCCGATATGAAAGAGATGCTGGCACGCTGCAATGCCGTGGGGGTTAAGGTGTATGCCGACGTTGTGATCAACCACACCGCCGACTACGGTGGTGAAGGCACTGGTACGGCAGGCACTAAATGGCGCATCAAACATCACCCCAGATTAACGCCAAAACATTATCACGCGCAGTGTACGATCAAAGATTATTCAAACACCTTTGAGGTACAAAACTGTCAGCTAGGCGCGTTACCCGATCTAGATACTAGCTCGCCCTACGTACAAACAATGCTTAATGAATACGTCACTACATTGGGCGAGTTTGGATTTGCTGGGTTTCGTATTGATGCGGCGAAACATATCTCGCCCATAGATCTTGAAGCAATATTAGAAGGTGTTAACCAATGGCGCTTTTTAGAGGTGATCGGTAATGATCAAGCGCCTGCAGCGCTTCAGCCACCTGCTTATGCACACCTAGGGGCAGTCACCGACTTTGCCCCCTCGTATCAGTTTCGTCAGGTGCTAGAGCATACCGACTGGCGCAAGCTGTCAATCGACGATGTGCCCTATGAATCAGTCGACTTTGTAGACAACCACGACACCGAGCGCCATGGCGCTCGTGCGTATCAGCATGGTGCCAGTGACGAGCTGTACCGACAGGCTCAGATCGTTTTGTTACTCACCTCAAACGGCTACCCCAAGCTATTGTCAGGTTTTAAGTATGACGACAAAGATGCCATGGCACCCGCTGCTGTGCCCTGCTCTGGCTCATGGCGCTGCTGGCATCGCGACCCTCAGATACAAACAGCGATCGCCCTTAGAAAAGAAACTGCGCAACTATCAATAGACTATTGGTCTAGCGACAACGATGGCTCTACATTAGTTTTTTCTCGCAGTAACGCGCTGTTAGCTTTTGTAAACAGTGGTCAAGCGACCGAAGTAAGTGTTCCTAAGTTCTGGCAAGACAAGCCCGTTATCAACCGAATCGACGGCTCTTCAATTGTTCTAAAAGACACCATCAAACTAGCTCAACACTCTACGCTACTACTTACTTCTAAATAAGCATTTGACTGAGCAGCATTAAAGACCCCATCATAGGTCTTTAATGCTTGATGTATAAGCGATAACAATAAACGCTACTCTAAGGAAGGTTATGCGTTACTTCTTATTAGCCGTATCACTACTGCTCACCTCTTGCATGCACATCCCCGTTTCAACCATGTACAAAATGGCAACGTACGACTGGCGACGTATTGAGCATATAGACCCCTACGCTTATCGCGCCTATCTTGATATCGAAGGCAATACTGAGTTAGATCTAGATAGCGTTCGTATGAAAATGCAACTGACATCACCCGAAGGCATTGAAGATCTTTCGAACGGCTTAGTACTTGTTAGCTACGAATATACCGAAGCATCAGACGGTTTCTGGTCTAGCAATAAGCCGCACCATGCCTACGAATTCAAATTATCAGAAGACGGTATACGCGCGTTTCAGTTTGTGCAGACGATGATGCGAAATGAAGATAGTGAAGAGTCAGATGAAGAAAACAAAGAGTCTTATGGTTTAGACATTAGCCTTAAGTATAGTTATTTAACTATCGAGCCCAAGAGCAAGGTTACAGTATCGTTCTTCGTTGACGACGAAATGGGCAAGATCACGATGTTCAAGAACATGCCCATTGAGCTAGATCAGACGACATACGTCGGCGAGTCTGAATAACTTGGTTCATTCAAGAACCATTTGAACAGCAAAACCCAGGCCGCCCAGTTCGAAAACGGTGGCGCCATTTTGCTGTTCGAGCGAAGCTGACCCTAAATCAAAGCTTTGGGTATCGACAACTAAGGGTTGCGCATCTGCCGTCTGTACAAGCACACGCTGGGGCGACTCACTAAAATTAACTAGCACCAGTGCTGACTGACTGTCTGTTGTACGAACAAAGGCCATTGCATTGATTACGGCATTACCATTTACATCAACCACCGTTAAGGGAGTCATCGCTCCTTTTGCGAACACGTCATGATTCGCCAACACCATTAACTGCGCGTAAAACTGCTGTAAAGTACGCTCAATATCAGTACATTGGCCGCAGTCGTACAAACCGCCATTACGCCATCTGGCAATGCTCTCTAAGCCCCAATAATCAAATATCGTAGTACGCGATGCCTTGCCAAAGCCTGCGTCTTCATTGGCCGCCTCCCCTAGGTGCTGTGCAAAATATGTTAGATTAGGAGCCGTGCCAATCAGTGCTGACACTACTGCCGCCGGCCGCCCTTTTAACGCATCGCCTGCAAACGCTGAATGGGCAATACGCTGTTCGTCGTGGTTCTCTAAAAAGTGCAGCATATAGGGCTCGCGTTGCGCTTGTTCTGCGAACGATTTATACAATTGCTCAACAGATAGCTCACCTCTCATAACGCCCTTTAAGGTATCGTAGAAACCGACCTTATCGTATAGTGCGCTCATGTGCCCTGGGCGAATATAACTATCGTAAAGATGAGGCTGATACACCTCAGCTAATAAAAACGCGTCGGGGTACTCTTGCTTGATTGAACAGTTTAGAAAGCTCCAAAACTCAACCGGTACCATTTCGGCCATGTCGTATCGAAAGCCATCGACGCCTCGCTTCAACCAGTAATGAGCAATGTTCTCGAACTGGTACCAGCTATTAGGCAACGATTGCTTGCTCCAAAAACGATTGATCGCCGAGCAATCATTGGTATCGATTGCTGCAGGTAACCGAGCAAACGCATAAGAGCCATCTGGACGAACGCCATAATTAACCTTAACCGTTTCATACCAATCATTAAAACTTGGCTGCACCGCTTTAGCACCATTACCCGTTACCTTGGCAGGGTTTTCATCAAACTGACCGTCAACTAATGCATGCTTGTCGCCGTTTAGTGGCTGGTAATCGGCAGGCCATTGCGGCACTTTAAATGATTCGCCCGGCAAGTAATAAAAATTATTGTCGACAGCAAACTCAACACTAGTATCGTCTGCAGTGCCCATCTTAAACTTTGCTTCGGGTACCGTTGCTGCCTCATAAAAGCGCGCAACATGATTAGGAACAATATCAATGATTACTTTCATGCCGGCATCATGGGTGCGAGTAACCAATTGATCGAACTCGCCCAAGCGGTTTTGCACGTTTACCGCTAAATCAGGGTTCACGTTGTAGTAGTCTTTTACCGCATAGGGCGAGCCCGCTCGCCCCTTAATTACATCGGGGTCATCAAGGGTGATACCATCGGCGGTGTAGTCTGTTGCCAGGGCATGATGCACGATACCTGTGTACCAGATATGGGTAGCACCCATCGCCTTAATGGCGTTAAGGGTATTGGGCGTGATTTGATTAAATTTGCCGCTACCATTTTGCTCAATCGTACCCCAGGGCACGTTAGTTGTATTATCGTTAGCAAATACCCGCGGTAGCATTTGATAGATATGAACGCGTTGCGCTTCTGCTACTGCGTGTGATGCCATCACCCCTGACAGCGTTAATGCTAGTATTGCTTTAATCATTACAGTACTACCTCGATAGAGCACATATCGTTTGTCTTGCTTATAGTTAATCGACCACTATCAAGGTGATAACCTATCACCTGATCACAGGCCCTCACTTCACGCACACTAGGTACGCCATGCAGTATCCAGCTGGTCGGCTGATCAGCTGATAACCTTATCGATTGGGCCGTCTGATTGACTCGATAACCAACGCGCTCGTCATCAGCATCAAACGAGCCGTCGTCGTGATAAACAAACGAATCAACTTCGATATTGGTAGGCGACACATAGTAGTGAAGTTGCAGTAGATCTAGGTGATACTCAGATAGGTTTTGATAACCGCTGGCCTGCGCAATGACCGAGCCTGCCTTTACAAAAACAGGAATCTGATCGGCAAGCAGATTAACGCTATGGGTTTGACCACCTGTAATAGAAGCAGAAGAATCTAGTGGGTACCAACGGCCTTCGGGTAGATAAACCTGTCGCTGTGTTGCTCCCTGTTCTAACACCGGCGCTACAAGCAACGAAGGGCCCCACATATATTGATCTCGAATAGCAAACGACGCCTCGTCATCAGCAAGAGCCATTGGTCGCGCCAACGGCATTCCTGTCTTATGGTTTTCGTACACAGCCGTGTATAGGTAAGGCATTAGTCGATAGCGCAGATCGATTGCTTTCTTGGCCAGTTTACGCACCTCAGCGCTGTGGTATACCGGCTCAGAGGCCACCGACTCCTCGGCATGCGGTCTAAAGACCGGCGAGAAGACGCCAAACTGTAGCCAACGAATATACAACTCGTCGTCGAGTGCTTCGACAGGCGTAAAACCGCCTAAATCTGAATGCATGTAAGCAATGCCCTGCATACCCATCGACAACATAATTTGTGGCTGCGCGGCTAACCCTGCCCAGTTGCGACCTACATCGCCCGACCAAGGAATCATGCCGTAACGCTGCGACCCCACAAACCCAGAACGCATCATGACAAAGGGGCGAGTATCAGGGTGCATATCGCGTGCCTGTTCATACACCAACTGTGCCCAACGATGGCCGTAGGCATTGTGTAAGTCTAACGCGGTACCTGTGGCATGAATCGTATCATCGGGGTGCACTTCGGGCTCGCCTAAATCGCCCCACCACCCAGCGACGCCGTAGCCATCAAGGTATTCATAGATACCCTTAAACCACTCTTGGCCATCTTCTGAAAACACATCCACTAGCGCCGTGTTACCAAAGTAAAAATCGAAGGTTTTGGTAGTGCCGTCTGGTGCGGTTGCTAGGGCATTAGCTTTCTCTGCCTCTTCAAAACGAGACGACGAGGTTAAGACAAAGGGTTCAGTTATCAAAACCGTATTAACGCCTTTATCTTGTAAATCAGTAGTCATCTGTTTGGGTTGAGCAAAGGCCTGTTCATCAAATCTAAGATTGCCCATATGCCCCTTAATGTCTGGGCCAAACCAATATAGATCAACCACTAACGCATCTAAGCCAATATCGTATTGCTCATACAACGCGGTCGTTTCTAACACCTGTTGCTGCGTGCGGTAACCAAAACGTGACGCAAAGCTACCTAGTGCCCAGCGTGGCGGCATAGGTTGACGACCTGTCGCCTCAGTTAAATTCGCTAAACGATCGGCCCAGGTTTTGCCTGCAATCACCGTATAACTGGCTCGCCCACCCTTCGACGAAAAAACCAATTCGTTAGAACCATTGACATCGATATCAAGCTGTCCTGCGCCGGCATTATCAAAGATTAGGTAGTAACCATTGGTTGAATATACCATCGGCATCGAGTAATACATCTGGTGCGATTCGCTGCCATAGCCGTAGTGCGCTCGGTTGTATAACGGCAGCGATTGACCACGCAGGTTATTGGGCAGCACACGTGAACCGCCACCCATAATCTGTTCGCCATGTGATAGATTAAAACTTGCCGTCACCTGCGTTTTATCGTCAAGGCCGTTACGTTCTGACAAAAGAGGTTGACCGTTGTACTCATAACGTACAACGCCACTAGCGTCGACTGCCGCTGTTAGCCCGCCGTTAGTAGCAATTAATTCATCACCAGTGCGCTGAGACTTAAGCTTGCAGTCTCTAGCACTTGAAGCAATTGCATAGGATTCAAACTGCGTATCTAGTGACACAACCTCAAGCCCGTCAATACCTACGCACTGAATTGCAAAATGCTGCCCGTCTCGCTCGAAGATAACCGGTTGATCGCTACAGCCAACCATCCCCAATAGCGCAGTGATTGATAATAATCGTTTAAACACATTACCCTCTACAAGAATTGCTCGTGCTCAGGCATCTGCGCAACAGTGCCATCAACCAGTGTTTTTAAACTAGCCATCAAATCGTCTAATTGCTGGTTCGACAGGTTGCCGGCAATAGGATGGTAATCAACAGGCATAACGCCCTGCCCAATCAGTACCTGCTGCCAAGCCGCTTCGGTAAATAGATCGTCAAAGTCTCTGAACACCTTGCCGCTTTCTTTAAACAGCTCTATTTTTTCTGCGAGCGTATCGGGCACCTTCATTTGCTGACATTGACGCCAAAAATCACTATCGCCACGCTGATTGACCTTGTAATGCAAAATAATAAAATCGCGAATACGCTCAAACTCTATCTGGGTTTGGCGATTGAATTCGTCTACTTCAGCCTGCTTTATGCCCTGATGCGGAAACGACTTTATTAGGCGAGTTGCAGCCGACTGAATCAAGTGAATACTGGTCGACTCAAGCGGTTCTAAAAAGCCCGCCGACAAACCGATTGCAACCACGTTCTTTTGCCAAGCGTTGCGCGTACGCCCGGTCTTAAAGCGGATCATCTTAGGGTCAGCGAGCGGGGTTGCATCTAGGTTTGATAGCAGCGTTTCTTCGGCCTTTTCATCACTGCAATGACGGCTTGAATAAACGATGCCATTGCCCGTTCGGTGCTGTAATGGAATACGCCATTGCCAACCTGCTTCATGGGCAATTGAGCGAGTATAGGGCTGAATAGGCGTCGTGAGTTCACTAGGTACCGCGATAGCACGATCGCATGGTAGCCAGTGCGACCAGTCTTCAAATCCTGCGCCTAACGCCTTTTGAATCAATAGGCCTGCCATGCCGGTACAGTCGACAAACATATCACCTTTTACGATCTGCCCGCCTTCTAGGTGCAAGTGTTTCACATAGCCATTTGACGCATCCAGCTCAACATTTGCTACGGCGCCCTCGATGCGTTCAACACCGCGGCTTTCACTAAAATCGCGCAAGAACCTTGCATACAAGCCCGCATCAAAATGGTACGCGTAGGCGATGCCTGGCAGGCTAGTGTTCGCGATCTTTTGTACTTTCGCGAATTTATTGTGCTTAGCGGCTTGATAGTTTAACGAGTAATCCCAAAAGTCAGAGCTACCGCCCTGTTGCCGATGGCGCACCCAAAAATGATGAAAGTCACAAAACGGGAATTGTTTACCAATACTGCCAAACGCATGCATGTATTGCTGGCCAACTGCACCCCAGTTTTCGAACTGAATACCAAGCTTGATAGTACCCTTGGTCGCCTTTAAGAACTCGCCCTCGTCTATACCCAGTGCGGCATTAAAGTTTTGAATGGGCGGAATCGTTGCCTCGCCCACACCAATAGTGCCGATCTTATCTGACTCTACAAGCGAGATTGAAATCGACTTACCCAAGACCTTAGCCAGTAGCGACGCCGTAACCCATCCGGCTGTGCCACCGCCCAAGATCACAAGTTTCTTAATTGCATGCTCGCCCATTTTTAAACCATTTGCTCAATTATCATGACGTAAAAAGCCCCACAGCTAATGCTGCAGGGCTTTTTGACTGTACTACAACAAATCTAAGACTACAGCTTGTAGCTAAAGCCCATTAGATAAGTCTTGCCATAGTTCTGGTAGTCGCGAACCTGCAGATCATTATCGCCACTTAAGGCAACGAATGGCTCGTTAGTTAGGTTCTGACCCTGTAGGTATAGCGACAGCCCCTGCAACGCCTCAACGTTCGAATTATCGAAGCTGTAGCTTAGCTGAGCATCAACGATAGTTTCGCCCTTGATGTCGACCTGCTGAGTATCAAAACCGATGCCGTAAACATCGCCCTTAAAGTCGTCGCGCTTACGAACACTTACACGGGCATTGAAGCCGTAGTTATCGTAGTAAACCGTAGCGTTTTGAATGCTGTCAGATAACCCAGGTAGCTCGAAGTCGTTACCATTTGGATCTTGAATATCTGACGAGATACCCGTGTGGCTAGCCAATAGACCAAAGCCATCAAGCGCTTCGCTGAATACATGGAACGGTAGCGAGATAGATACTTCGTAACCAGATAGGTCACCGCCACCGCCGTTTACCTTACCCCAAGCAGTCGCCGTTGGGTTATCAGGCACTAGGCCAGTATCGGGGTCAGCAACACCATCAAGATCCACTTGATAACTGTCGTCAAAGTGCCATTCACTTAGGTCTTTATAGAAGAACGCTAACGAGAAATAACCCTCGTCTACGAAGTAGTTTTCGTACGAAAGATCAATACCTACTGCTTCTTTCGGCTCTAGCTCAGGGTTACCGCCCCAGATGCTCCAGTTATTACCGTTACCGTCGGGTATCTGGTTGTAGTTGGTGCCGATCGACGCGTTCATTTCGTCCATGCGAGCACGAGAGATAGTTTTAGCTGCGCCAAAACGTAGTAGCTGGCTTTCGGTAAGCTCTAGCGACATATTTAAGCTAGGCAAGATATGACTGTAGCTATGGCTTAAGTCGGTCGGTGATACAATAACCAGACCATCTTTAGTGCGTGAAGCATAGCCCTTAGAGCCTTGATCGGTGTGTACATAACGAAGACCTGCGTTACCGTTTAATGGCTTGCCAGCGATCTCGGTTTCGAAATTAGCTTGAACAAACGCCGCCGTCACCTGCTCTTCTACGGTGTACGACTTGGTAACGTGCTTGTCACTGGTGAGCGCTTCACTAAGAAGGTTGTAGTAACCATCTTGCAGCATCTTGCCAGCGTCATATGCGATCATTTCGCCCATACCAATAAAGTCTAGAGAGGCAGTGCCCAAGCGATACTCTTCAGGTACTTCTTGCATTGCTGGGAACGCAGTTAACGTCATGTAGTAACCGTTAGAGCGTTTCTCTTTTTTACGGTCACGATACGACACACCGTACTTGATCTCGTTGATTGGGCCTACGTCAACCATCTGGGTTGCTGCAAGCTTGAGCGAGTTTAGCTCGTCGTCGATCTCAGGTGCGTTTAAGAAGCCATCTTGAGCTGCGTTTTCGTACTGATCACCTGGCATCAAACCATATTCGTCGTTTAGCGCCGAACTCCAACCCCAAGTTAGTGGGCCACCCATCTGAATTAGGTTCCAATCGCTGTAATCTAAACCGTGGGTAAAGGTTGCGCCGGTGTTGCCAGGCTTAAAGGTATAACCAATAACATCAGATACACCTTCAGCATCACCACGACCAGTACCTGCATAGCTTTCAAAGCTCCAGATATTACGTTCTACCGATGAATGGCTTGCATCAAACTCGATTGAAAGGCCATCACAGCAATCCCAAACCGTGTTAAAACCTAACGACTTAAGCTTTGCATCACGGTTTTCTAAGTCGTTGCGAACAACAACACGCTGATCGTGGGTAGTGGCGCTAGTGATAAAGCCCGTTTCTGGGTCAACGTCACTTGGGTCAGCAGTGATAGTACCGCCACCTTGGCCCCATGCGAATGGAATTTCGATACCACGCAAGATCTTCTCGTCAGAGAAATCAACGTATAGCGCGTCAACAGTTGCGCGTAGGTTTTCACTAGGCTTCAGATCTAGTACTACCATCGCGCTGTCACGCTCTAGCATTGAAGATCGAACGAATGGCTTAGCACCACCTAAAATAGAATAGTTAGTACCATCTACTGTGAACTCTGGGTAGCCCCAGCTGTTCCAACGCTCTTCTTGGTTGGGCGAGCTCATGGTATTTAGCGCGATTGCCAAACCTACAGTATCGTCAGCAAACTGATCGATGTACGAGAACGTTGCGCGGTGACCGCTATCATCACCATCTGGGTTTAGCTTCTCTAGGCTAGTTTGCTCTAGCTGGCCGTTAAACATGATCACTCGCTCATTGCGATCTAGCGGCTTAACAGACTGCATGTCGATAACGCCAGCAATACCTTCTGCCTCTAGGCTAGCTTGCGGGGTTTTATAAACGGTTACACCGCTCATGATCTCTGACGGATATAGGTCAAACTCTACGCCTCGGTTATCACCGATTGATACCTGTTCGCGACCATTAAAGGTAGTAGCACTTTCGTTCTCGCCAAAACCACGAATGGTTACACGGCTAGCACGGCCATCGAGACGTTGTGCAGCTAAACCAGGCAGGCGCGAAATCGCTTCAGCGATAGAAGAATCAGGTAGCTTACCAATATCTTCTGCAGAGATAGATTCGACAACAGCCGCGGTATCACGCTTTACGTCAATCGAGTCTTTAATACTCTTACGAAAGCCTTTTACCGTGATCTCTTCGATCTCTTGTACTTCTTCATCCTGGGCCCAAACTGTCGCAGAGGCTGTCAGCGACGCAGCAATCGCAGCAGACAAGATTGCTGGCGAAAAGCGTTTAGTGGTAAGACTCATCATCTTCTCCAATATATTGTAGTTATGTGTCTAGGGTATAGGATATGAGCGAGCAGGGTCGATTGCTTCCCCCCATAGGGGGAGGAGAAATAGTTACCTTACCGCCAAAAGGCCTCCCCCTACCTCTGGGGTAGGCTCATTTTATCGCACTTAGATACTATGCCGTTGAGCAAAACGAGGCCTGTTTATGAAACGAATCACAATAACAACTTTTATACTCGCCACATCAACCGCCATCGCCCAACCACCCGAATGGGCACAAGACGCCATTTGGTATCAAATCTTTGTCGAGCGTTTCTATAACGGTGATCATTCGAATGATCCTACGCCTCACGACATGGACGGCACCTATCCCGGCACCATCCCCACTGACTGGCAACTTAGCCGCTGGACATCTGACTGGTATCAGCCTGACACCTATTTCAAGCACCTAGATAACACCAAAGATTTTTTAGGCAACCCTGTTAACACCTTTGATCAAAAGACCTCCCTGCGACGGTATGGCGGTGACTTGCAAGGTGTACTAGAAAAAATGGATTACATTCAATCGTTAGGTGTCAATGCCATTTACTTTAATCCACTAAACGATGCTCCCTCGCTGCATAAATATGATGCTCGTCACTGGCGTCATATAGACCGAAATTTTGGCCCTGACCCAATAGGCGATGCAAAAATATTTAAAGAAGAAGACCCTGCAGACGCAACTAGTTGGCAATGGACAGCCGCTGACAAGTTATTCTTAAAGGTGATTAACGAGGCGCATCAACGCAATATCAAAGTAATTCTTGATTATTCGTTTAACCACACAGGCCACACCTTTTGGGCATGGCAAGACGTGCTAAAGAATCAGCAAAGCTCCTCGTACGCCGACTGGTATTGGGTTCAACAGTTCGACAACCCACAAACCGCCACCAATGAGTTTAGTTATCGTGGCTGGTTTGGCGTGTTTGACCTGCCTGAAATTAGAGAAACTGAATACATCGACCATGCCGACCGTATCGTACCCGCCGAAGGCAATATTTATAGCGAGGCAGCTAAGCAGCACATCTTCAATGTTACCTCTCGCTGGCTAGACCCCAACGGTGACGGCGACCCAAGCGATGGTGTAGATGGTTTTCGGCTAGATGTAGCTGCCGAGGTGCCGTTTGGCTTTTGGCGCGAGTACCGACAACATGTTAAATCGATCAACCCCGACGCTTACCTTGTGGGCGAGGTTTGGTGGGAAAAATGGCCCGACCAGTTATTAGACCCTGCGCCGTTTTTACAGGGCGATGTATTTGATGCGGTCATGAACTATCGCTGGTATCGATCGGCGCGTCGCCTGTTTGCACGCAATACACCTTACATCACGCCAAGTGAATTCGTTAAACAACTCACTCAGCAAGACAGCACCGTTGACTCGGTTTATCGATACGCAAACATGAACATGTCAGCAAGCCACGACACGCCGCGCTTAGTAACCAGTCTTGCGAACAACGCAAAGTACAAAGTAGATGCAAAAGCCCTTCAAGATAAGCACTACATCATTCATAAGCCCGACGATTCGGTATACGCAGACGCACGCCTTCTATTAATTCACCAGTTTACTTACATAGGTGCGCCACAAATATGGGCAGGCGATGAAATGGGCATGTGGGGCAGTGATGACCCACATACAAGAAAGCCACTCATCTGGCCAGAGATGCAATTTGACGACGAGGCAAGACACCCTCTCGACATGAAGCGCCCTACGAGCCCTGTGAGTTTTGACCACGAACTGAATAAACTATACCAACAGCTCGCAAACTTCAGACGTAATTCATCGGTACTACGCCAAGGCTCGTTGATATGGAATGAGGTTAACGACGATAAAGGCCTACTGAGTTATACCCGCTTTATTAACAACAAAACATTACTAATTGCCTTTAACTTAAGCGAGCAAGAGCAAGTGATTGAAGCAGCTAATGCGGCAAATCTACTGCTAACAGAAAACGATGCGACGCTAATTGATACTACCCTATCACTACCTGCTAGAAGCGCCGCCATAGTAACCCTACAAGATTACTCTACTAAAAACTGACAACACCCCATCAATCCTGGCTGCTCGCTACCCACGATGGCCAGGGGAATATCAGCGCAATACTGATTAAAGCGGCCCTTGGCTTCGAATCGGGTTCTAAAGCGAATAGGGTCAATATGATGCTGTACATGTGCCAGCATGCCACCGGCAAGAAATACACCTTGCGTAGCCCCAAGGGCCAGAGCAACATCGCCGGCGGTGTCGGCGTATATGTCGAGAAAGTCTTCAACCGCCTTTAACGCTAGCATGTCGCCTTGGTTGGCCGCAGCAGTAATATCGCAAGCTGGCAGTTGTTTAGACTCGCCAAGAATCATGGCATTGGCCCAATAGATGTTTTCTAGCCCCATGCCCGACAAAAGGCGTTCAACACTGACACGTGAATACTTAGACCACAGATGTTGCAAGATCAGCATTTGATGTGTATCGGTGGGAGCAAAGCTTATATGCCCCCACTCTGAATCGACCAAACCACCATTAGCTACTCGAGCCGCCATACCTAAACCCGTACCGGCGCCGATAACCGCATGGATACCTTTACCTGTGGGGCGTGCTTGACCAAACCAGCAAGACATGTCGATATTCTTATGTGACAGCGCGTACACCTGAGCAGTGAAGTCGTTAATAAGCTGCACCTCGCACCCTAAGGCAGTTCTTAGCTCGTCACGGGTAAAGTGCCACTCGTTGTTTGGCAAGTCGATTAGATGATCATTGACGGGCGCTGCCACTGCCAAGCAGGCCTGTTCTACACGCGCAGCGTCTACTTGCTTGAGATACGCCAGAGCGGCATCTTGCAATGATGGAAAATCAGCAGTTGCCAGCACCTCAATCTTTGTGGGCGAGTTCTGCTCATCTACCAATGCAAAACGTGCGTTGGTGCCACCAACATCTGCAACCAATTTGGTCATCTCAATATCTCAATTTTTCAAAAGCTACTATTGTAATCAGAATTGCGACGAATACATCCCCCCAAATGGGGTTGATTCCTCTATAACCTTTAGTAAAGGCAAGCTTGGGCACTTTACTCTATGCTGTCGTCATTCTGTTTAGTTTAATCTGAGGATCATTCATGGCAACCTGCGGCGAGCAATTAGCTAAGTTAATGCATGCTTACGGCATTGATACAGCATTTGGCATTCCTGGCACCCACACTATCGAACTGTATCGCGGCATACCCGCGTCAGGGATTCGGCATGTTACCCCCCGCCACGAGCAAGGCGCAGGCTTTATGGCCGACGGCTATGCGCGTATTACCGGCAAGCCCGCAGCCTGTGTAACCGTGTCAGGCCCCGGCGCTTTAAATATTGCCACGGCAATGGGCCAAGCACTGCAAGATTCGGTGCCAATGCTGGTGATCTCGGCCGACAACAACACGTTCGAAAAAGGCCTTGGCGAGGGCCGACTACATGAAACCCGCAACATTCAGGCCGCAATGGCCGAATGCAGCGTATGGAGCCATACATTAGCACGTGCTGATGAACTGCCCAAGGTAATGGCTCGCGCCTTTGCCATTTTTGCAAGCAGCAGACCTGGGCCAGTGCATATCACTGTACCGCTCGATGTGATCACCGCCAACGCCGATCATGTAGACACAACACCATGGCCGTTACCTAGCCGCCCGGCGCCTGCGCCATCGTCAATCAGCGAGGCGATTGATTTGATTGGTCAATCGACCAATTTAGTAGTAGCGATTGGCGGTGGCTGTGCCGATGCTGCTGACGAAATTAGAGAGCTCGTTACGCTTCTTGATGCGCCCGTTACCCAAACACACAACGCAAAAGGCATTCTAAAGTCGGGCCACCCGTTACTTGTTGATACTAGCCCATCGTATGTTCCGGTTAGAGCACTTTACGAATCGGCTGACGTTGTTTTAGGGATAGGCACCGAATTTAGCGAAACTGACTATGACTTTTTCTTTAATGGCGAGTTCAAACTTGGCGGCAAATTGATTCGTATTGATATTGACCGCGATCAACTTACCCGAAACGTGGTACCTAATGTCGCCATTATAAGCGACGCTAAAATGGCCGCCGACGCGCTATTGCGCGAACTATCACAGCGTTCACAAAACGGCGCTGCACAAGTGGCAGCCATGCAATCAGATATTGATGAGTTACACGACGAGGGTTACCAACGCTTTTTAGATTCACTACAACAAGGCGCACCTGGCGCCTTTATCGCAGGTGACTCAACCCAACCCGCCTATTACGGTGCCGCTCAATACAACTCGCCCGCACCACGTCGCTTTGCCAGTGCTGCAACGGGCTACGGTACGCTGGGCTATGCGCTGCCGGCAGCATTTGGTGCAAAGCTAGCACGCCCCGACCTGCCCTCTATTGCTTTAATTGGTGATGGTGGTTTGCAGTTTACAATCAACGAGCTATCAACCGCGATCGAAGCTGATATTCGTGTCGCTATCGTTGTCTGGAACAACGAGCGCTACGAGATGATTGCGCAAAACTTTGAGGCTGCAGGCATGCAACCCATTGCCTGCGATATTTACACACCCGACTTTGTAGCGATCGCGAAAGCTTACGGTTGCCAGGCTACTCGAGTATCTAATCATCAAGAGCTAATTGATGCACTAGCAAGCCATCAAGATAACAAAGGCCCTACGCTGATCGAAGTGTGGGAGTCTGATTTTCTTCAGTAGGCTCTTCGTCAAACAGTTGATCGAACCATTCATTGAATGAGTCGATCGACTGCTCTAATTGCTGCGTTGCCTCTTCTTCATCAATAAGCTCGTCTAGCCATTGATTAAAGTCGTCATACGATTCTTTCGACTGATCCTTAATAGAGTCCCAAAGGCCTGATGCACCCTCTTTTAAGTCAGACTGAGCCTGCGACAAACAAGCTTCGTTGTCGAAACTGCCTTCTGCCTCGCCCAGTAGTACCAGATCGTCGTGAACCTCAGATAAGGTATCGCAATAATCGCTCGCTTCAAAATAGGTGACTGCACCAACAACGGCGATGGTACCAACGGTTGCAGCACCTGCCGCGGCTGTTCCTAAACGCTTACCTGCGCGCTTAGCAAAACGTTTGGTTACTTTGGCTTTGCGTGCCTTTACGCGAGTCTTCATTTGCGACATCACCGAGCTGGCGCTTTTCATCGAGGCCAATTGACTGGCCGGTACCGCTGCCAACCCGAACATGCCTAGTATTGACCCCATTGCCAATTTAAAGGCTAACGCTACCGCCATAAGAGTAAGCGTTACCGAATAACACACTTTTTTCATTATTGTTGTCTCAAATCGTTGACCCAAGCTTAGGAACTTGCGGTATTGTCATAAATCATGCTAAAAGATGATTAACCCGTGGAAGTATCACGGCTCAATCATTATACGTTATAACAATAAACTAAGGCGTTTAATTATGAAGCTAGCTAAACACCACCTTAAGGTGTTGCCTCTTGCTGTTGCCATGGCGACTGCATCTCAGGTAACGACTGTATCAGCACAAGAGAACTCTATTGCATTAGAAGAAATCGTTGTTACGGCTACTAAGCGACAAACGACTCTTCAAGAAACCCCTGTCGCCGTATCGGTGGTATCAAGTGACCAGATCGAAAAAGCACGTATC
This sequence comes from uncultured Pseudomonadales bacterium, assembly GCA_947503335.1. GTDB lineage: Bacteria > Pseudomonadota > Gammaproteobacteria > Pseudomonadales > CANNCY01 > CANNCY01. The sequence goes on from CANNCY010000001.1 coordinate 1,204,183, forward strand.
AACGACATTGCCGATCTTCAATCGATTGTACCAAGTTTACGCGTAAACACGCTGCAAACATCGACCAACACCAACTTTACAATTCGCGGTTTTGGTAACGGTGCAAACAACCCTGGTATCGAATCATCGGTAGGCCTTTTTGTTGACGGTGTATACCGCTCACGTTCGGCTGCTCGTATTGGTGACTTGCCAAAACTTGAGCGTGTCGAGGTACTTCGCGGCCCTCAAAGCACCCTATTCGGTAAGAACGCATCTGCTGGTGTAATCAGCGTTGTATCTGCTAAGCCTCAGTTCGAACAAGAAGGTTATGTTGAAGCAGGTATCGGTAACTACAACGAAGTAACCGGTAAGGCGTATTACACCAATGGCCTTAACGACATCGCTGCATTCAGCATTGGCGGCAACTTTAATAAGCGCGACGGTTACAACGAAGCCGTAATGCAAAGCCTAGAAGACGTAAATGACCGTGATCGTAGCAGTGTTCAAGCACAGCTATTGCTAACGCCAAACGAGAATGCAGAAATTCGTTTCATTGCTGATTACGCCGAGCTAAGCGAAATTTGCTGTGGCATCGTAAACATTCAAAACGATGGCGCTGCCAACGTTATTCGCGCTATGGGTGGCATGCTACCCGACGAGAATGACCCTTGGGCATACATGAGCTATCTAAATAGCAATCCAACCAACGATCTTACCGACTCTGGTGTTTCGATGAACGTTGACCTAACGTTCGGCAATCACACCCTAACGTCGATTTCGGCAATGCGTAAGAACGAAAGCAGCTTCGACTTTGACGCCGACTTTAACTCGTTAGATTTGATTCGCACCGGTACCGAATCAGACATCTCAACATTCAGCCAAGAGCTACGTATCACCTCTGATTACGAAGGTAAGTTCAACTGGATGCTGGGTGGTATGTACTACCATGACGCCGTAGACTTTAAAGAGAATGTTGGCTGGGGTGCGCACACTCGCCCATATATCAACAATCTATTCAATGCCTTGGCGGGTAACCCAGCGGCATCTGCGTTACTTTACGCGGCCGAAGCTGCTACAGGTCATGCGCCAAACACCTTCTTTGGTGATGGCAATGTAATTAGCGAGCAGTGGACCTTAGATAACGATTCAATATCGATTTACGGTACTGTCGACTTTAACGTTACTGACAAGTTAACGCTAACCGCTGGCTTAAACTACACCGACGATGAGAAGAAAGTAACCGGTAGCCAAGACATGGGCGACCCGTTCTTTGCCATCGACTTTACTAACCCAGTGATTGCTCAGAATGTTGCTGGCGGCGCGATTATGCAAGCCGTTGATAATCCAAATGACCCATTATACCAGGCCTTTGGAGCTACATTTGCGCAAGCAGGCCTTAGCCTCGATGCGGCAACCTATGCTGCGCTAAACGGCGGTCTTCTTCCAGCCCCCGTATTAGCAGGCTACCAGCAGTTCGTAGCAGGTGTTACTGCTCAGTACGCAGGCCCAATTGCCGGCTTACAAGCGCTACAGTTTACGCCGCCAATGCTAGGTCTACCTAACGGCGTAGAAGACGGCATGAGCCACGATGATAAGCTAACTTACACGTTGCGTGCTAACTTTGAAGTGAACGACAACATGTCTGTTTACGTGTCTGCTGCAACAGGCTTTAAAGCAACGTCTTGGAACCTTTCACGTGCATCGGCGCCTTTCCACAGCGATGGTGCAGCACTTGAAGCCGCTGGCTTACTACCACCAAACTACATCTACAACGCTGACCCGGCAATGTCGAAGAGCTTTGGTACTCGCTACGCGTCTCCTGAAGAGTCGACTGTATACGAAATTGGTATGAAAACCTCGTTCGAGCGCGGTGCTCTTAACCTGACGTTGTTCGATCAGTCGATCGAAGGATTCCAATCTAACCTATTCCAAGGTAGCGGCTTCGTACTTGCCAATGCGGGCGAGCAAAGCACTTGGGGTATCGAGCTTGACGGTATGTTCGCGGTAACCGAGAACCTAATCGTAAGCGGTGCGATGACTCACCTGAATCCTAAGTTTGACAGCTTCCCTGGTGCTCCTGGCCCTGGTGGTACTGTTGTTGACCTAACAGGCGAAACACCTGCTGGTATTCCACGCTGGGCATTCTCGACCGCCGTTAACTACAGCTTCGATGGCCTATTTGGTACCGACAGCTTTGTTCGTATGGACTGGCAGTACGAAAGCGAAGTAGACATGGTTGACAACATCCTGTTCTCAACTGGCCCGTACCAGCCTGTACGTAAAGTTAATACCATCAACGCAAGTTATGGTATGGAGTGGGACAACGGTTGGCAGATGACTCTATGGGCACGTAACCTAACCAACGACGAATACCTATCGTCAGCGTTCCCGGGCGTGCTTCAAGAGGGTGTGATTGGTGCTTACACCAACCAGCCTCGCACTTATGGTATGCAGGTTCGCAAGAACTTCTAATACTATTTACAAGTGCTACAAAAAAGCCCGCGTTATGCGGGCTTTTTTTATAACTGTTTATTTTCAATTACCAAAGCTTAAAACGCTTGCCACGCTTATTAGGCTCTACCGCATCCTCAGGCAATTCACATATCCGATTCATTCTTGTCGTCGAACCATCTGCGTATTCCCACACCAACTGCTCGCCATCTAAATATCGATACACTACCACTGGCCCAAAACCAAAGGCATTAAACTCTAGCTTTTCATTACGCCAAATCGCTGTTGCACTGGTACGTAGACAAAAGTCTTTGCTACCGGCCGAAAACAAGACACTACCTTCTGTGTCATTACTTTGAATGCCGCCTGTGGCGTTGGTGCCAAGATCGTGCACGATACCTTCAGTGGTGATGACTGTTCTATCACCGCACTGTTCGATGCGCTCAACGTGCCCCACTTTGCCTGATTCAGCTTGCCACAAGCCTCGAATATCTTGAGCCCCTTCTACTAAGGGCTCGGTACACTCAGCTATAACAGGCATCGGAAAACGCTCGTAGCCACAGCCTGGCGTATTGCCCTTAGCTATGTCTTTAGCAAACTTACCACTGCCATCTAAGACAGGCATCTCACAATAATTTAACTTACTTGCATCGCCGACAAATACCGCAGGGTCGGTTTCAAAGGGGTGATCAGACAGATAGCCGTAACCGATCAAGCCTAAAGGCACCGCTAGCACGCCCGCTGTTATCTTTATCATTCGCTTCATATCTCGCCCAACTATAAAATGACATACATTATGACAATAATAGTACGACATCCTTTTACTTCGACTCAAGTTGCGCGACAATGAAATAGATAAAAATAATGAGTAACTATTATGAATCTGCAAGATAAAGTGATCGTGGTAACCGGTGCCGGCAGTGGTATTGGGCGAGCCTTAGTGGCTCGATTTAAGCAAGAAACCCCCAAGCAAATCGTCGCGGTAGATATCAACCTCGACAACGCTATCGAGACAGCAGATTTATACGACTGCGTCGCTATGCATGCCGACGTATCTAACGAGCAAGACCTACAGCGCGTAATCGACCAAACCGAAGCCGACTTTGGCCCTATAGACCTATTTTGCAGCAATGCCGGTGTTGCTGCGGGCGAGTCTGAACAATCGCCCCTTGATCAATGGCAATTTAGCTGGGATGTCAACGTGATGTCACACGTACTTGCTGCAAGGTTGTTAGTGCCAAGAATGACTGAACGCGGCGAAGGCTACTTGCTAAACACTGCCTCTGCAGCAGGCCTTTTAAATCAAATCGGTGGAGCGGCTTACGGTACAACCAAGCACGCCGCGGTGGGCTTTGGTGAATGGCTATCGCTTACCTATCGCCATCAGGGGTTAAACGTTTCGATGCTGTGCCCGCAAGCAGTGCGTACAGCAATGACCACTGGCGAGGCGAGTGACACCGAGAGTATTCAGGCCGCAGCCGTCGACGGTATGATGGAGCCCGAAGAATTGGCCGAAGTAACCGTACAAGGCTTAGCCGACGAGCGCTTTTTAATCTTGCCCCATAGCGAAGTTGAGATGTACATGAAGCGTAAAACCGACGATTACGATCGCTGGTTAAAGGGCATGAACAGACTTAGCCAAGCCTTACACAACGGCTAACCTATGAGTAAACCCTATCAGGTTTATCTGGCTGATATGTCTTACTTTTCGGGTAAGCTACATGCATACCTTAGATATAAACAGCTACCTTGCGACTTTCATGACTTAACTATGAAATCTGGCAATCTCATTGCCAGAAAGACTGGCGTCAAACAGGTTCCGGCCATCGAGCTATCTAATGGCCAGTGGCTACGCGATACTACGCCGACGATCGAATGGCTTGATCGTCAACACGACGGCGCCTCAGTGTACCCCCAGTCTGCGTCACAACGATTTTTAGCACTACTCATTGAAGACTATGCCGACGAATGGCTTTGGCGCCCAGCTATGTGGTGGCGCTGGATACCCAAGCGTTCTGCTTTACAGGTAGGTGATCAGATTGGTAGCTTAATGAGCAAAAGTTTCGCTCGCCCATTAGGTAAACTGTTTGCTTGGCGCCAACGCAAAGAATGGCTGTTTGACGATGGCATGACCGAGGACAATAGCAATACGATCAAACAGATGTACTTGGTAGAACTCGACTTTCTAGAATCAGTGTTTGCTAAACAACCATTTTTATTAGGCGACCGCCCTTCTATTGCCGACTATGGCTACTTTGGCTCAATGTTTAGGCATTTTGGTTGTGACCCTGATCCCAAAGAGATTATGCAACAGCGCGCCCCCTATACCTATCAATGGCTTGAACGCATGTGGGCGACCACCCAAAGCGACAACGACAGCATGCTGTCGGTGGGCGATTCGCCTCAATGGCAGCTACTGTTTGATCGCATTAAATCTGACTACGTGCCTTACTTACAGGCTAACGCTAGCGCCTATCTTACAAAGCAGCCTCGATTTGATTTCGACGGTAAAACGATTAGCTTGAGTAGGCTTAAGACGTTTAATTATCGAGCAAGCTGCTACCGCGTTTTGAGCGAACGATATCAGGCATTGAATGATGTCGAAAAACAACAGGTAAACGACATTGTCGAGGTAGATAGCTTATTGAATTGGCCCACAGAGAAACTCGCCCATCTACCTGGCGAAGTACCATTGCCTATTGACCCGCTATCACACGGCAAAATAAGTTTGTCACAGCTGCTTAAGGGCGAGCCTAGAAACTAGCCCTTAATGCGCGCTATATCGTTGATTAGTGCTCGCGCGTTGACGCAAAGTTAATCTCGGGGAATCGCTCTTCAGTTAGCGCAAGATTTACGCGTGAAGTAGCCAAATAGCTAAGGTGACCACCACCGTCGATCGCAAGACCATCAGCAGCTTTACGCTTAAACTCCTCAAGCTTTTTAGGGTCGTCACATTCAACCCAACGGGCAGTGTGTACGTTAATAGGCTCGTATACCGCTTCAACTTTGTATTCGTCCTTTAGACGATATGCCACTACTTCGAACTGAAGCACACCGACTGCACCTACAATAATGTCATTGTTCTTTTGAGGGAAGAATACCTGCGTTGAGCCCTCTTCACTCAACTGCTGAATACCCTTTAACAGCTGCTTGGTCTTTAGAGGGTCTTTTAGACGGATACGCCTAAACAGTTCGGGGGCAAAGTGTGGGATACCGGTAAACTTGAGCGACTCGCCCTCGGTAAAGGTATCACCAATCTGAATACTGCCGTGGTTGTGCAAACCGATAATATCGCCCGCAATCGCTTCTTCTACGTTTTCACGGTCACCGGCCAAGAAGGTAACCGCATCTGATACGCGCACCTGCTTACCAATGCGGTCATGCCACATTTTCATGCCCTGCTTGTAGCTGCCCGAACATAGGCGCATGAAAGCGATACGGTCGCGATGCTTAGGGTCCATATTGGCCTGAATCTTAAACACAAAACCCGACATCTTTTGCTCGTCGGGTTCTACTTGGCGCGACTTAGTTGAACGAGGCTGTGGCGCTGGCGCCCATTCTACGAACTCGTTCATTAATTCTGTTAAGCCAAAGTTACCTAATGCCGTACCGAAAAATACAGGCGTAAGTTTACCGGCTAGATATTCGTCTAGATCGAATTCGTGAGTAGCACCACGCACTAGCTCTAGCTCTTCTACATAATCATCGTAGTAAACGCCTAATAGCTCGCGAGCTTCGTCGCTATCTAGGCCATTAATAATCTGGGCTTCGTAGCGCTCAAAGTTGCGGCCATTTTCGTAAACCGTAATGGTATCGCTGTATAGGTTGTATACGCCTTTAAACTCTTTACCCATGCCTAGCGGCCAGTTGATTGGCGCGGCGGCGATGTTTAGAACAGATTCGACTTCGTCCATCACTTCGATGGGATCTTTGATGTCGCGGTCCATCTTGTTAATGAACGTAAAGATCGGTGTGTCACGCAGACGACATACATCCATCAGTTTGATGGTACGTTCTTCTACACCCTTAGCACCGTCGATAACCATTAACACAGAGTCAACAGCGGTTAGTACACGGTAGGTATCTTCACTGAAGTCTTCGTGCCCTGGAGTATCTAGTAGGTTTACGGTACGCTCACGGTAAGGAAACTGCATCACCGATGAGGTAACCGAAATACCACGCTCTTGCTCCATCGTCATCCAGTCAGATTTAGCGTGTGCGCCCTTCTTACCCTTTACCGAACCTGCCTGCTGAATTGCTTGACCCAACAGCAATAGCTTTTCGGTAACAGTGGTTTTACCCGCATCTGGGTGAGAAATAATAGCGAATGTACGACGATCTGACACAATAGAGCCCTCAATATAGGGCGCCTATGATGCAGTAAGATAGGGTCAGGTTCAACGCAACTCTGACGCATTTCAAGCAAGCTCTAGCTCTGTTCGGTACGAACGATCTGAAAACCGCGTGATTGATAGTTGGCAAGTGCATAGGGGTGATCGAGGGTACAGGTGTTTACAGTAATCTCTGCCGACGGGTTCCAGCCCTTCGCTTGAGTGATCGCCTCGCTTAGTAGATAGCCGCCAGCACCGCTCTCTAGAAAATCAGGCGCCAGCCCAAAATAATTGATTTCAATGCGACTATCGTCATGGCGCTCTAGCTCGAAATAACCCGCAATGCTGCCCTCACACAGTACATACCAGGTACGCAAGCAGGTACGATGGGCATATTCAGCCCACTGATCATCGCTCCACTCAAGCTTGTCTGTCCACTGCCAGGGCTCGCCCACCAGTTGATACAGATAGCGGTTAAAGCGATAGTTTTGCTTGAGTGCTTCGATTACCGTGACGCTGTCAGGGGCGGGCTTTAGATTTACTGATGCCGCCGGCACCAGGTTTAAGTAGTAGGTAGTAACCATGTACGTACAACCAAGGTTTCACTGACCGTTATCGGTCTGATTTTTAGCATTATGATACAAAACCAACAACACCGAGATCAGCAATAAGTTAGTGCTAATCGGATTGAAGGTATTGGTAAGCATCGACGGAGCAACATAGGCCATCATTGGTATTGAAACTACACAAAGGGCCATGGCAAACAGCAACAAAGCTCGACTTCGATAAAAAATAAATAATAAAACGCCAACGACAATCTCTAGCCCACCCAGAAACATCATAAATGGCTGTTGTACGTTCTGGGCCGATATCAGCGCCTCAAGCGCCAATTGCTCATCTGCAGGTGTGCGAACAAACTTTGGCACTAGCCCAGCATATATCCACACAAATGCGAGAACATATCTGAAAAAGGTGATGGTTTTAGCAGGCATGCTGTTACCTTAGCTATCTATTAGCTGTGTGTTTAGATTATCCACTTATTATTCACGATCGTGCCGCTATGTAAAGGCGATCAGCGCCGAAACGTATTATCAGAGTGGCTATCCCGACTAATAGAATCACAGCCATTCGATACAATGTTAAATCAGTTTCAAACGCTATTAGTAAAATAAAAAGCATCACCATAAAGCTTCTGATTAAGTAGGCCTGAAAATAATTATCTAAGAACAGAGTCAGACTGGCGATATAAGCAATCGATAATAAAATCACATCGCTCACAAGTAAGTACTGCGACACAAAAAACGCAGCCAGCGAGCCAGCCACCGCTCCTATAGCTCGGTGAAACATTTTTACTTTAGAATGCTCTAGCGGCACGACCGACATACTCAGCGCTGCGATCGCCCACCAAAGCGCTAACGTTGGGTCAAACAGTCGCCCTAGATACACCACAATCCCCATGATCGTAGCGGCTACTAATGTATTGAATGACATAGAATAGTTACTAGGCTCGCCTGTATATCCCCCCTGAAAAAACGCCCAAACACAAACTACCAAAGAACCAACGGCCAGGGTAACAAGGCTGTCTTGAAAACGTTGCCCATCGCCTTCATTTGCCATACCTATAATCATTACCGATACAAATAGCGATAAGTACAATGATTTATATCTTGGTGCCAAGCTAGAGACATACTGCGAAAGTAGAAACATCGATACGAGTGATAAAGATAATAAAATCGAATTTGGCAAGAGGTAATAAATTAGGGCAGAAAATATTACTACTAAAACATAGCAACCCACACAAATAAGCAATGGCGCTTTCGATTCGAACAACCCTTTAATGATCAAAAACTGAGATATACATAACAACAAACTATCTTCAGCATTTGAAAACAGTACTGATATTAAGAACGCTATTGACGCAGCGACCAACGCCAGCAATTCAGGCGTCTCGCTGCTATTTCTTAGCCCCATGAAACTGACGTATTTTATGAAATCGAGACTAAATTTTAGTCGAGCTATTGACAGACGCCACCGAATAACGGTAAAAATAATAGAACACATTTTGAAATTATTGTCTAAATGAATTCTAATTCTTCAAATAAAAAAATGTGCTCGAGCTACTCATGCAATTTTCTTCTTAGCGAGTGGTTCGACGAATAACCCTCCCCTCGCCCTAGAGCGATGGCGGTTTGCTATGCATCCCAATAAATGAAACTTAAGCATTCTTAATCTTTTGCTTGGCATTACTATGCCTGTACAAAAGAATTAGGCCATCGGCTAGCCGTTTCATCCTCTTCGCAATTTTCGATTTACATACTCATTACTGCCCTTAGGCAGTCAACTACTGCTGTAAAAATTAGGAGAGCTACATGGCAAACTTCAAAAAAGGCCTACCCTTAGCAATTCAATCTGCTCTGATAAGTATGTGCGCAATTAGCGCTTCAGCTTATGCCCAAGACCAGAATGAAGAGGCTACCGAAGAGATCACTGTGATCGGCACAAGCATTAAAGGATTAAACCTTGAAGATGCAGTGCAAGCGATTCAGCTAGATCGCCAAGACATTTTAGAAAGCGGCGCTACGTCGGTCGCAGATTTACTTGCCGATTTACCACAAACTGCAGGCGGTTCAGGCACCTTCACTGCAGCAACAGGCGGCCCACTATCGTCAAGTACCCCAACCGGCGCAGGCGCGGTATCACTACGCGGTTTAGGCACCAGTAGTACACTCACCCTCATCAACGGCCGCCGAGCAAGTGTTTCATCATTCGCTAATGGCCAAGAATCTTTTGTCGACATCAACGCAATCCCATCAGCGGCCATCGAGCGTGTTGAAGTGCTACCTAGCGGTGCCTCTGCCATATACGGTGCAGATGCGGTTGCAGGTGTAGTAAACGTGGTATTGCGTGAAGACTTTAATGGCTTTGAAGTATCAACCAGCTATGGTGATTCAACCCATAGCACCGACGAAGGCAAAACCACATTAAACATGGTTTGGGGCAAGGCCGGTGAAAAGCACTCTGTCATGGTAATGGCCGATCTTTACGAACGTAACGCGTTTTACGATCGTGATCGTGAAATCTCTGCGCAATCAATTCGCCCCAGCCAACAGGGTATTTACCCTAGCTTTAACGACTTTTACTGGAACTATTGGGACGTGACCCAAGCCCCTGACATTGGTGGCTGCCCTGACGATCAGTATAAGTTTGGTAACTACGGTGAGTACTGCGAGTTTAATACTAACGACTACGCCTCAGTATGGGGCGATCACAGCTCTCAGTCGGCCATCGTTGACTACAAATATAAGCTATCTGATGACACCACGATTTTCGTCGAGGCGATCGGTACGCAATACACCAGTAATAGCGATGCTTCACCCGCTAACTTCTCTAACGTTCCGTTCGACCCAGAAAACCCTTACTTTACGCAAGAGTTTCAAGACCAGATGATCGCGGCATCATCACCTGATAACGATGGTCGTGATGCTTGGTATTGGGACGATTATTTTGGTTACCCTATCTATGCTTGGGGTAAGTTTCCATCACCCCGTTCGGTTGAAGTAGAGAGCGAATCGTACCGATTTGTAACCGGTATTGAAGGCAAGTTCGACAAGTGGGACTACGAAGTAGCCGCCACCTACGGTAGCAGTAAGTCGACCCAAACAGGCTCAGGCTTATATATCACCGAAGCATTTTATAACGCAACCCTAGGCAATTTATGTTCAGACGGCTCAACGATTGACCGTTGGGACATTGACCTACTAGGGCGCGATGCTTACTTCAACGGCGGCAGCTGTGAGGATGATGGTCGCACTACTCTTTGGTACAACCCGCTATCAGGGCAAACTGATCAGCCAGTTGGCATGGCTGAATTGATCGAGACCATGGCTAATCGTTCGGGTAAGTCAGACGTATTTGCAATCGATGGCTTAGTTTCGGGCGAGGTATTTGAGCTATCTTCAGGCACCGTGTACGGCGCCCTAGGCTTTGAATACCGTGAAGAGTCGGTACGTGACACCCCTGCAGGCGTTGCTATTGCCACTAGCGATAACCCCGAACCGGTATTTGGTTTTAGTTCGACTGCCGCTAACGCAGAACGCTCTTCTAGCGCCCTGTTTGGTGAGCTATACGTACCCGTAGTCACCAACCTAGAGCTGCAATTGGCTGCTCGCTGGGACGATTACGAAGGCTTTGGTAGCGACGTAAACCCTAAGGTTGGTCTACTTTACTCGCCTAATAACATGATTAGCGTACGCACAAACTGGTCAACGTCTTTCCGTGCTCCATCACTTGCACAAGTAGGTGCTGGTACGTTGCTATCTAGCTATACAGTTGACTGCTATGAAACCCCCGAAGCCTGCGATGGCGACATGGACGGCAGCGGTGAATCAATGCTGACTGAAGATGTGTCTAACCCTAACCTTGAACCTGAAACCGCTACTACTTGGGGCGCAGGCGTCATCGTTAAGCCTACTGGCAATATCGATATCAAGGTGGATTACTGGAACATCGACCATAAAAACCTGATCGGTATTGACGAAGACGACTTTATTCGTCGTGCACTAGCGGGCGACTATCCTGTTGTAGGCTTTGGCCAACTACCAACGGGTGTTGCAGGTCTAGAGGTTCGTGGTGGTTACGTCAGCGATGCTCACTTTGAACTAACCAACTTAGGCGCTCAAACCACTAGCGGCGTCGACTTTAGCTACACCCAATACTTTGATGCATTCGGTGGCGAGTTTGCACTATTGGCAGATGCTACTTACTTAATTGAGTATAACCGTACTGCTTCTGATACCTCAGGTACCGAAGAGCTAGCGGGCGAATATAGCTACCCAGAGCTGCTAGTAAACACCAAACTTCGTTACACCCGTGGTCAACTATCTGCATCTTTTGGTGCTAACTACACTGGCAGCTACATGGACGACCCGTCAAACCGTGTACTAGATGCGTTAAACATTCCTCGTGGTACCGACGTAAAGGTTGATAGCTGGACTATCTTCAACCTAAACCTAGGCTACGAAATTAACGACAACATTGATCTCAACCTAAATGTTCGCAACCTATTCGACAAAGAGCCGCCGCTGGTTCTTGCAACAGGTGCAAACGTAGACCATTACAATCACGAAAGTGTTGGCCGATTCGTTACCCTTGGCGTATCAGCTAAGCTGTAACAAACCTAAAAGAACAGAGGGGCCTGCCCCTCTTGTTCTAAACTGACTTAAGACTATGAATACACCTAATCGAACTATTAAGGTCGTCGACACCTACGTACTGCTCGCAGCTATCGCGGTGATCGCCTACCTTTGCACGCTGTTTATCACCCCAGGTTCGTTTTCGATCGACCCAGAATCAAAGCGTGTTATCGCCGATTCATTTACTCTGTCACCGACAGGGCCGGCGGCGGCGCCATTATTTGCTGAGGGCGGCAATATAGGGTTACTGAATGCGCCATTCGAAGGCTTGGTATCAGGCTCTAAATGGGGTGCCACCATTGGCATCATGGCGTTCATTTTAATTACCGGTGGCGCCTTTGGTATTATCTTAGGTACCGGTTCGATAGAACGCGGCCTCGCCTCTATCTTCGCGTCGCAAGGGTTAGCCACATCGCTGATGGTGCCGACCACCTTTGTGCTGTTTTCTTTAGGCGGTGCGGTGTTTGGCATGGGCGAAGAAGTAATACCCTTCGTACTAATCGTCACCCCTTTATTCGCCAGTTTAGGGCTGTCGCCATTGCTGGCCGTCGCTGTTACTTACGTTGCTACCCAAATAGGTTTTGCAACCTCTTGGATGAATCCGTTTTCAGTTGCCATCGCCCAGTCATTGGCCGATGTACCCTTAATGTCGGGTTGGCAATTTAGAATGGGCATGTGGCTTGTGTTCACACTATCAGGGGCAATTTTCGTTAGCCGCCTAGCTACAAAACAACTTACACTGTCTGCGTCTAAGGCAGATGCTGGCCAACCTAAAGTCGACAGTGTCGATTGGCGAGACCTAACGATTATCAGCGCATTTATCGCTGGCCTAATCTGGATGATTTGGGGCGTGACTACACGCCAATATTACTTGCCCGAAATTGCGAGTCAGTTTTTTACCATTGCTGTGGTAATAACCATTTTGGCAAGTCTTCTAAAGGTCAATCGATTTACCAGTAACAAGGCCGCTCAACTATTTAGAGATGGAGCTGCGCAAATACTGCCCGCCGCTCTTGTCGTCGCCTTTGCCAAAGGCATCGTATTACTATTAGGAGGCGCCGAACCAGAACAAGCCTCTGTATTGAATACGCTGCTTTATAATCTGTCGCAAAGCATGGCTAACGTTTCAGGGCTTTTTGCTGCAGAACTAATGCTACTAGCCCAAAGCCTAATTAACGTTTTTGTAACCTCCGGCTCAGGCCAAGCAGCCCTTACGATGCCCCTTATGGTGCCACTGGGCGACTTAGTCGATGTGAGCCGTCAGGTAACGGTATTGGTATTTCAACTTGGCGACGGCTTAACCAATATCATTGTGCCCACCTCTGCGGCACTGATGGGCTGCCTAGGCGCTGCTCGCGTTGAGTGGACCGACTGGGCCCGTTTTATCGCATTACCTTTAGCCGGCGTATACGCCATGGCCTGCATCGCCGTAGCGATTGCGGTCTCAATAGGATTTTAAATGATTAAATTACTCAAAAACGCCAATCTATTTGCGCCGTCTGCCTACGGTATCGTCGATATTTTAATCGCCGACAGCAAAATCGCGCACATTGGTTCGAACATCGACATGTCATCTAATCAGGTCGAAGTGATCGACCTTGAAGGCAGAACGGTAATTCCCGGGCTAGTAGACACCCTTGCACATGTAACCGGCGGTGGGGGCGAGTCGGGCTTTGGTAGCCGCACGCCAGCCATAACTCCTGATCAAATTATTGCGTCAGGCGTAACCTCGTTAGTCGGGGCATTGGGCACAGATTCGGTTACCCGGTCGCTTCAAGATCTGTATGGTAAAACACAAGAGCTACGCTCAGCTGGTCTAAACGCCTATATGCATTCTGGCTCGTATCATTACCCTGCCAAAACCTTAACAAGTAGCGTTCAAGAAGACCTGATGATGATCGAGCCCGTGATTGGCGTTGGCGAAATCGCCATCAGTGACCATCGCGGATCTCATCCTACATCAAACCAGCTGGCACACTTAGCATCAGACGTAAAAGTCGGCGCAATGATCGCTGGTAAACAGGGTGTTGTTAGTGTTCACGTAGGCGATGCCCCTCAGGGAATAGACCCGCTATTTCATGCCATCCACGACTACGCACTTAACCCGTCTGTATTTTATCCTACTCATATCTCGCGCAATAACGAACTGCTAGAGCAAGGAAAGCAATTCACTAAAATTGGTGGCTACATTGATATTACAACGTCAACCAATGAAGGGATCATCGCCCAAGGCGAGATGCCTCCTGCCGATGCAGTTTGCCACTTGCTAGATTCTGATGTCGATAACACCAAAATTACTCTGTCATCTGACGCCCAAGGATCACTACCAAACTACAACAAAAAAAACGAATTAATCGGTTTAGATATTGGCGCTATTGACAGCTTATACAGCACTATGTGCGCACTAATAGAAGGCAAACAAATCGACCCCAGTATGGCGATTAGATTAGTCACCGAAAACCCTGCAAAAGCTGTAGGTATTAACGCAGGCTCGCTCTTCGCCGGTGCTAGCGCAGATTTAGTAGTACTTGATAGCTGGAGCTGCATCGACAGTGTCATGAGCAATGGGCAATGGCTAATGCGCCAGAAAAATTTCTGTTTCAATACACCATTTGAGGACTCGCTAAATGATTAGAAAACTAGTCATAACGACAGTACTGACTCTAGCAAGTGTATCTACCAACGCTGCCGGTAAACTAGTCATCGTTGGCGGCGCCCTAGCCGATCGCAATGATTCAGTGTTTGAAAGTTTTCTGGCAAACCTGGGCAGTACAGATCGAGTGGCCATTGTACCTGCCGCATCTGGCCGCCCTATCAAATCTGCGAATGCGTTTAAAGTCGCCCTTAATCATTATGGCGTAGACGATTCACGTATAGATATTATCAAGCTTGCCGTACGAGATGACCGTTCAACTGTCGTTGATGAAAGCAATTGGGCCGACAATGCCTTTGATAGTAAACAGATAGATAAGATCGCAAAGGCTAGCGCCATTTGGTTTACTGGAGGCGATCAATCACGAATCACCGCCACACTCATGAAAGACGGTAAAGACACTCCAATGTTGACTCTTATACGTCAACGTTTAGAAGAGGGAGTTACCATTGGCGGCACCTCGGCAGGCGCTGCGATGATGAGCAGCACGATGATTGCCGCCGGCGATTCAATGAGTGCATTTTACAGCGACACGACCGACACCCACTACGGCGACGAATCTGTTGACGCTGGGCCACTCATGGTTACCCAAGGTATCGGCTTTTTTGACAACGTTGTGATAGACCAGCACTTTGACGCCCGTGCTCGTCTTGCTCGCCTCGCCAAAGCACTAACTATCGCCAAACCTACTATTGGTATCGGCATCGACGAGAACACCGGTATAGAGGTAGACATTGATAAGGGTACGATCAAAGCGTTAGGAGCATCATATGTCACGATATTAGATGCCTCATTAGCTAAGCAACACGAAGGCAATATCTCTAATCTGACTCTGCACCTACTATCTAGCGGAGATACTTTAAATCTACAATCAAACGCTCTCAGCAGCCAAGGCACTGCAACCGTCGGTAACGAGTATAGCCACTACACCGACGGTATAGGATCGGGTATCACCTTTGCCAATCAAACCACCGCCGGCACTGTCGTCGCTGATCTACTAGACAATGCTGCAGTGTCTCGCGTACAGAGGTACGGCTTTAATAACCTACGACAAGGATTAAAGCTAACGTTCGAGCAAGCTAAACACTCACAGGGGTACTACCGTAAAGACCCTTTATTAGGTACTCGCTACAGTGCGACTCATATCAACCTTTCAATTGAGAAAGTACAAATATCGCTTTCTAACTAAGAGGTTTATATCGCAGATAACAGATCGTTGTAGTTGTATAAGCTGTTCATGTATTGCTCGTTTGCTCTTCACGAGAAGGGCATCCACGCCTATCCATCAATCACTAGATAAGGGCGAGTTGCAACAGCGACGCGCCCAGTGCTAGCACAAGCGCCACAGTGCCTCTTGGCGAGATAAACGTCGAGTTAAGTACCTGCGACGGAAACGCAAAGGTTTGTTTTAGAGCAGCGTACTTATACTTATGAATGCCTTCAAAACTATCATTCAAAAACGTTGTTTCAATGGCATCGCGACGCGATCGATAACGCACTAAACCCAGAGAGTGCCATGGCGGGTTAGCCGGTGTATTCCAGGCATCGACATAGCCGCCAACAGCTCTAGAGGTCATAACAGGGTGCCCTGCTCTGGCTAAGAACATTTTCATTAACGGCTTAAAATACTCCATAACTACTGCTCGCGCTTCGGTAGGCTCGCCAGTATCTGGGTGCGGCATGGGTGACGGCTGAAACTGAATCAAGTTAACCATGATAAATTCTTTACCATCGTCTTCTTTCATAAATTTAGTAAATATCTCAACCTGATCGCTGTCAACATCTTCTCTAGTCTGTAGCTGAGCGGTGTAATCTTCAATTTCTTTAACAGTTAGCGGTTTGCGAAACCCGTCGTACCAAAAGCGAAACAATAGGTATAGCGCAACGGCTGTGCCCCAGATTATATAAGTCATATCCACCTCATATCTTATTATTGTCATACTGTATGACATTACTGTATCTACTTCAATATTTCATACATCGACTATATTGACTCAATAGCAAGCCATAGATACATACTCGCCCATATCTAATACATGAGGTTTTTATGAAGCATATCTTGATCATCGTTACGAATCACGCAACGCTTGGTACCACCGATCAGGCCAACGGCACCTACGCCCCCGAACTAACCCACGCGCTTGACGTATTTAACGATGCGGGTATGACCTATGATATTGCTTCTATCAATGGTGGCGAGGCGCCGTTATACGGCACCGATATCGAGGGTGACGAGATCAATGCAAAGATTTTGGCCGACGCTGATTTTCAAGAAAAAATGGCCAATACAAAAGCCTTTACTGACGTACATCCAAAACAGTACAACGCACTGTTCTATCCTGGTGGCTTCGGCTTGCTGACTGATCTATCTAGCCACGAAGGTGTCGCCAAAATCGCTGCCCAGATTTACGAGCAAGGCGCTATTATTGGTGCTGTCTGCCATGGCCCAGGCTGCTTGCTGCCAATTACCTTAAGCGACGGTTCTAAACTGATCGACGATAAAGAGGTGACCGCCTTCACCCGCGAAGAAGAGGTTGACTTTGGCACCATCAACGACATCCCGTTTTTGCTAGAAGAAGCCTTAGCGCGCAATGCTGGCAGCTATAGCAAAACTAAGCCTTGGCAAGAGTACGTGGTTGTTGACGGGCGACTAATTACAGGTCAGAACCCGCAATCAGCTCACCGCGTTGCTCAAAAGATGGTTGAAGAAATCAAGCCTCTATTAGACTAGCCGTATCAACCGGTTTACATCGGTTACCCTGTTCTGACGTGCCTACTTCGATGTGGGCACCGACCCTATTGGCTTCAACTAGGTAATTTAAGAACGATGTATCACCATCTGGCCCGTTGGCGATAAAGCGCTCGCCAGTTTGATTAAGCGCTCCCACAACAATCGCAAAACTAGGCTGACCACGATCATAATGAATCGTATAGCTTTCGATAGTCGCTCGCCCACTTGGCGAGTGGTTCACTTTAACGTCTGGCACAGCGTCTAACCGTTGCTGTATGGTCTGGCTATTACAGATATTGAAACCCGCTTGGCAAGAATAAATGCCTACGGCATGTTTACTCATCACTCCACCATTAGCGCCTACTAAACCATAGACCAAAGGGTCAGCTCTAAGTTTACGTACCACCGCTGCTATACCATGCATCGAATAGTTATTACCTGGGCCACCAAAAAATGATAATCCACCCGTCTCGGTCATCGGGTGATCTAAATGTTCTATTGCCAGAGCCGCCTTGGCTTCGCTTACCACGATTGGAAAGCAACTATAAATATCAATTACCTTAAGGTCATTGGGGTTAATAGCGGCATTTAACATAGCCTGCTGGTAGGCTGCTGTCATCGCGGGCGATGTAGCCAGATCAGCTCGACTTAGTAATGGTTTCTCTTTCGCCTCTGCGTAACCGCGCAAATACACCCACTTAGACTCGCTGATACCTAATTCTTGCGCCTTACCTACTGTCGTAAGTACTAGCGCTGCTGCCTGATTAACACCGTCTTTTGCAACCATCGCTCTGGTATAAGGCCAGGCAACATAACCGTTACGATTGTCAGTACTGGCGATTTGATCGGCATTGATGTCTAAATCAAACATCGAATAAGGGTTAGCCTTTGCCACTGCTACCATAGGCGCCATTAACTGCGCCATTTGCTCGGTATAGCTATCAACATCCTGACCAAGCTTGGCCATACGTGCCACCTCACATAGCGCATAGTTGGCAGGCATCGTCATCAATAAATGCTGTAGTAGATGCTGATCAAGTAGATCGTCGATATCTAAAGGGCGATCCTCAAAAGGCTGATCAATATGCTCTGCCCAATCAAGTGTTACGCCTTGCTTTAGGGCATGGTTGGTAGATGCAATAGCTTCGGTACCGGCCAATAACACCATCGACGCTTGGCCCATATACAGCTTTTCGCACCATTCATTTACTAGTGCTTGAGGGGTGTTGCCACCGACACTGGCATAAACCAACTGATTAGCATTGATACCCACGCCTTTAGCAACCGACCCTGGCATATTATCGGTTTTACCAAAGGGCGCTTGCCAAAGGGGCACGCTATCATAAAAGGGGCGAGTACAAACCACAGCGTCGATTGTTTTCAACATACCGTCAGACTGCGCGTCGTTAATTGCCGCCTTCGCCGCTTTTACCGCCAGCTGCTGAGGTGATAGCGCCAACTGTTGTGGTGATAGCGCCTGACTTAGGTCATCACCTAAACGCTGTGTAAACTCGCCTACCCCAACGATGATAGGCGTGTTTAAATCAATCGTCATTGGCAGGTTCCTGGCTAGGGTTGAGCAACTCTGGTTTACCATACCCTAGTGCCTCAAGCCCTTCTAACTGTGTTTCAGCATCGCCCACGATCACGTACTGCATTGAATCTACCGTGAAATACTTGTCTGCTATTTGCTTAGCCTGCTCAAGGGTCATCGACTCGATCTGCTTAGCCTGCTGAGCCATATAGTCATCGCTGTAGCCATAGGCGGCAATCTTAGACAGCATGTTTAGCTTATCGCTAAGCGACTCATTCTTAAGCGCCTGACCACGTAACAGAGCCGACTTAAGCGTCGCTAGTTTTTCGTCAGTATAAGCTGGGCCATAGCCTGACACGATCTGCTTAATCAACTGTAGCGATTCGAGCGTTACGTTAGTACGTACGCTACTGCCAATGCTAAAGGTGCCTCGATCTAGACTAGCATTAAAGCCCGAGCGAATACCGTAGGTGTAGCCCTTGTTAACACGCAGTTCAGTCATCAGTGCCGACGTATAAACGCCACCGAGTAAATAGTTCATTGCCTGCGCTTGGACCAAGTCGGCATCTAACGCAGAGATGCTGGGTTTTGAAATATTTAAAACAGACTGCTTGGCACTGGGTACATCGTAAAAGTATATGGCCGATTGCTTTATATCTGCCGCCTGCGCCAGGCTAGGTGCTGCTGCACTCTCGCCCTGCCAGCTGGCCGACACCTTCGCCATTGCCTTATCGACGTCATTGGCATCAATGTCTCCTACTACTCGCAACTTAGCGCGCGATGGCTTAAAGAACTCGCCATAGAATGCCTTTAAATCGTCTAACGAAACCGTCTCTAACTGATCTAGGCTACCGTAAGCAGGGTGATGCCAAATATGATCTGCCGGATAACGTAATTTTGAAGCTTCGCGCCCTGCAATATAATTAGGATTACCTTCGCTAGAAACCAGATAATTGCGCGTTGAGCGTATCAGCGTTTCGTACTCGTCGGCATCCCAACGCGGCTGAAGCAATACCTCGCCCACCAACGCCATGGTTGCATCAAAGTTTCTGGCAAGTGTTGAACCACTAATGTAGCTGGCCGTTGCACCTGAGCTGACATTAATCGTTGAACCTAACGATTTGATCGCATCTTCAAGTTCGGCTGTTGTCTTTAAAGCCGTACCTTTGTTCATCAAATCGGCCGTCAATGCAGCCACCGCAGGCATAGCTACATCACCACGATCACGCCCTGCGTCAATGGCCAACGAGAAATACACCAAAGGCGTTTCATCACTGGTGATACCGTATACCTGAACGCCATTATCGTATTGATCACGCCACACGGTTGGTGCTTGTAGCTGATACGGCTCGCCAAAGCCAGGCTCTATTGTTCGGTCAAAGGCAGATGCCGTTGGCTCGAACGTGCGCGCATGGGGGTCAAACTCAGCTACTTTTTCGGCGCCCTTTACAACCTGCTCTTCAGCCACATTGGCTTTTTGCGAGTTTTGCACCACTAGCTCGACTTGCCCCTTAGGCACAAAGCTAAGACTTAGATAATGCTTATCTTTTATGTATTGGTTGTACACACGTACAACGTCTTCGGTAGTGACCTGCTGCAACTGTTCTATCTGTTTCGATAACTGCCCAGGGTCGCCCGAGAACAAGTTATTCTCGCCCAACTGAATTGCCTTACCTAGCACGCTTTGTAGCTGCTGATAAAAGTTTACCTCTAACTGTGCCTTAATACGCTCTAGATCGGCGTCAGTAACGCCCTGCTGTTCAAACTCGCCCAACGCGTCAAACACCGAGGCCTGCAGAGCTGTTAAGTCACCATCGGGATTAGCGTCAACAAATAGGTAAAGCTCGCCTGCGATCTCTTTTTCGTAATTAAACATCGACAAACTAGTAGTGACTTTTTTGTCATCGATCAGCACCTTATTTAAGGGAGCCTTCTTACCATCGGTTAGGTAGGTGGTTAAGATCTGTAGTGCGGCACTATCTTCGTGAGTTTGCTCAACCGTAGGCCAGGCTAAGATAAGCCGTGGTGCCTTTGCGAAGCTGTCTTCGTGATATAGCGAAATGTTCTCATCTAGTACCGACGCTCTTGGCTTCATAGCTTCAATAGCGTCACCCTTTGGAATCTCGCCAAAGTACTTTTCTACCCACGCCTTGGTTTGCTCTGTTTCAAAATCACCCGTGATGGTTAATGTCACATTATTAGGCACATACCAACGCTTATAGAACTGATGTACATCAGCTAGTGTTGCGGCTTCTAGGTCGGCTAATGAACCAATTACCGTCCAACTATAGGGGTGATCTGACGGATAGAGAGTTTCGCTGGCAATCGCGTTCCAATGGCCGTAGGGGCGATTATCTACGCGTTGGCGCTTTTCGTTTTTCACCACCTGCTTTTCATTGGTCACTACATCTTCAGTAACCGTTTTAATAAACCAGCCTAGCTTGTCGGCCTCGGCCCAGATTACCTTCTCAAGGGCATCTGAAGGCACTGCCTGAAAATACTGTGTCATATCGTGGGTAGTAAAGCCGTTAGTGCCTTCGCCGCCGATACGGGTGTTCATCTCGTCTAGGCCACCATAGCCTAGATTTTCTGAATCCATAAACAGCAAATGCTCAAATAAATGAGCAAAACCCGTACGCCCTGCTACTTCGCGAGCCGACCCCACATGCACTGCTAGATTGATGGCAACAATAGGGTCAGAATGATCTTGGTGTAGTACTACCTCTAAACCATTAGCTAAGGTGTATTTCTCGAAAGGGATATTCAAACTGGCAGTAGACTCGACTGCTACCGGCTGCTGTGTATTTTCTTGCTGAGGCTGGCTTACATCACAAGCTGAGACAAGCGCCGCTAATACGGCAACACTTAAAATCCTTTTTATCATTTTATCTGGCTCTCTATTCAGGTTATCAGGGTAGAACGCTCGCTCTATCGCTAAAGCATTCAGCGATCTCTTCAGGGCTGTTAAGGTCAAACATTGCATCAACCCTTGCGCGTGAAGAGACCTAGAATGATCAAAACTAGATACTACGCCCTTATTGCTGCTACCTCAATTATCTTAGGTTGCAGTGACTCGCCCAATCATTCAGACGTTACCGCCACGCCAATTGACTTGGTGTCTTCTGACAATGAAGTTCAGCAAGCATATGAGCGCTGTGTAACTGATACTCGTACAGAGTTAAAAGCTGATAACCCTGACGCACCGGCTGAGGTTATGAAATTTATGCTCGATGGCGCTAATCAGACATGCCACTCGGCGGTGATAACAACCTGTGAAAAAAGTAAAACCTCAGATTCTTGTAAGATGATGCTGCAGATTTATGGTGGCTAAGGATTAATAGTATGACTAAGAATGTTGCGCTATTTGCACTAGCCTGTGTATGGATGAGTATTACCAGCTTTGTTGATGCTCATGACGATGAAAAAGGCTCAGCTCGCTTTCTAGCAAATGCCGGTGTTCTTATCACTACCGATCAGGCTAAATTCATGTTTGACCCGTTTTTTCATAACGACTATGGCCGCTTTACGACTGTTCCTGAACAAACCCGCAGCGCCATTTTTAAAGGAACACCCCCATATAATAATATCGATGCCATCTTTATCACCCATGCCCATGAAGACCACTTCAATGCCCCCGACGCTTTACAATATTTAACCAAGCACAAACAGACACATTTGTATGCCCCAAAGCAAGCAGTCGTTTTATTATCAGATCTAGATGGTTTCGCGATGATTGAACCGCGCGTTCATATTGTTAATACCCAATCTCTGCCATTTCGCTTGCAACTTGAAGAACTGGCCATTGAAGCAATCACTGTTGCTCACACTGGTGGCCAAAAGCACGCTCATGTTGAAAATGTTGTATTTAGAGTCAATACCAACAATGGCGTGGCCGTTATGCATTTTGGCGATGCCGACACTGACCCTAAGTATTACTCGGTTCACGGGCAATTCTTTCAGGATATGCGCTCTAACACGGCGTTCGTCCCCTTTTGGTTTGCCCTTAACCCTGATGGCCAATACCTCATAGATCATGTGATTAACGCCGATCAGGCCATAGCTGTTCATGTGCCTAAAGAATTGCCAACATACATGCAGACCATTGCCATTGATTACTTTCATGAGCCTGGCGAAACCACCTCTATTCTGCAAACATCTAATTAAGCACTACACTTCTATCTGACCTGACAAAACCTTAATAGATAGGAGGCCTATATGCTTGGCGAAAAACATCAATTGTTAGATGACTTTCCTGACCACCGCGCAACCATCAACGAACTGGTAGATTCTGATCACGACTTTGGCGCCGATGCGCAGCGGTATAACGCGCTTGATGAAGAGATCAGACAACTAGAGCTTGATAGCTCGCCCATTAGTGATGAAGAAATGCATCAAAAGAAGCATGATCGTTCTGAACTTAAAGACTCACTGTATCAACGTATTCTAAAGGCTGAACAATAGCGGTCGTTTTCTAGTGCTTTTGACACTCAACTAGTTGATAATCTGTCGATAAAAACAGAGATAACAATAATGAGATCAAAAGCACTACTGCCTTTTTTACTAGTTTGGTTTATTGTTTTTCCGTCTACTAGCTTATCTGACACAGTAGACGAACGCTGGCGTTATACGGTGGCCTTCCCGCAAGTATGGATGCCCTCAATTGATGGCCAACTGCAATTCGAAAATGGCAATCAAGTAGACATCAACGTCGATTTTGATCAAATTCTTGATAAGCTAACTGGCGGCTTTATGGGCACCTTCTATGCCGACAAAGGCAACTGGGGCGCTAGCTTAAGTATCAATTACCTTAAAATCGAAGATAGCTTTCAAACTGAAGGCAAAACAGACCCTATCTTTGGCCTGCCTTTAGTATCGCCCCATGACATCGCTACTACGATGCGCGTATCAGCCAATGATTGGGTTGTTCGCTATCGAGTACACCCTTCAATTCGGCTAACGACCGGGGTTCGCCATTTGTACACAAAAATCGATATGGATGTCACCAAAATAGGTGAAGGTGCAGGCATCAACGTTTCTGCACAACTTAGCGAAGACAACCTTTATGACTGGATTGCCGGTGTCGATATCGACCACCGAATTAACAAGCGTTGGTCATTTCTAGGTTCTATCGATTCAAGCATCTATGGCGATAATGACCTCGATTTTAACGTTGAAGGCTATGCGGTATATCGAGTCAGCAAAATGAACCGACTAGTGATGGGGTATCGTCATCTCGAAATCGGTAATGATGTTATCTCTGACGTTGACGGCTCTACCCTACATAATCGCTTTACCGAAAGCGGGCCTGTTATCGGTTGGGCATTTGCGTTTTAGCAATCTAATTACTGCTGTGATACCGGCTTTCATCAATGCAGCAGTTCTCAGTAAGAAAGCTGATCACGCTATCGAGCTGTTGGTATTCAGCGACACAATACAAAACTCGCCCTTCTCGTCGCTGGCTAATTAATCCAGACTTAACTAAGCCTGAAATGTGATGTGACAGCGTCGAGTTCGGAATACTAATCGCCTGCTGAATATCACCGACTGGCACGCCTTGGCGACCTGCCCTTACTACCTGCATGTAAATTGTTAACCGAACGGTACTACCTAGCTCTTTTAATACCGGTGCAACGCTTTGAATATCCATCTTTACTCCAAAATTAACATTTCGATAATAGTAGAAATAACTTTCACTGTCTATTCGATTGCTATATATTTCGAATTATATCGAAATATAGGTCACTATCGTGGTAGTAGGTGTAAAAATGACTAATCTCTATGACACGCTTAATATGTTTGTTTTCTTAGCTGTTGAGCTGACCCTGTTATTCTTAGCTATCAGCTATGCAGTTGGCTTACTTCAAGAACGTATTCCTCCTAGTAAGATTCAACACATTCTTAGCAGTAAAAACGGTAAAGGATATATTGTTGCTGCTCTTCTTGGCTCGATAACCCCCTTTTGCTCTTGCTCGACGATCCCGTTTCTAAAGGGGCTGCTAAGAGCCAGAGCAGGCTTTGGAACAATGATGGTTTTCTTATTTGCCAGCCCACTTCTGAACCCTATTATCATCGGTTTATTTGCAGTTACCTTTGGCCTGCAAGTAACTTTGCTTTACTTCACTGTTGCCCTAGGTGTGTCAATAATCGCTGGCTACACGCTTGAAAAGCTTGGCTTTGAACAGTACGTCAAACAGAGCGCCTACATTAACCCCGAAACAAGCAGCTGCTCATCTAGCTGTGGCGCTAATACACCTATCGAAAGCAAATGGATACGAGTTTGGCGAAGTACCTGGAGTGACTTTAAAAAAGTGCTTCCCTACCTAATAGGTGGTATCGCTATTGGTTCATTAATTTACGGCTTCATGCCGACTGAGCTTGTGGCTAAAGCAGCCGGCAGCGACAATCCTTTTGCTATACCCATTGCCGCCGTGATCGGTATACCGCTATACATTCGTGCCGAAGCAGTAATACCTCTAAGCGCAGCACTAGCTGCTAAAGGAATGGGATTAGGTGCCGTAATGGCTTTGATTATAGGTAGTGCTGGAGCCAGCTTGACCGAGGTTATCTTACTTAAATCTATCTTTAAGAATAAAATGATTTACGCATTCTTGACCGTCATCATTTCTATGGCTATCGGTGCAGGATATCTATACCAGTTTATTTTCTGAACGCTAGTGATTTACTTTACCCCGTAAGGCCTTCACAGCCCCTCGGCGAACCTTACTATCAACTCGCTTAGCCTTTGCAGATCGCGAAGGCTTTGTGGCTATTCTTGTTTTATGCACCACAATACGCTCTGCAACCCATTCACTAAGCCGTTCAAGCGCGGCTTGTTTATTTTTCTCTTGAGTGCGGTGCTGCTGCGACTTAATGATTAACACGCCATCTTTGGTTACTTTACTGTCAGCTCTAGCTAGTAACCGCTCTTTGATAAAGAGCGGTAAGCTTGATTGTTGAATGTCAAAACGTAAATGAATGGCTGTCGACACCTTATTTACATTCTGCCCTCCAGCACCTTGCGAACGCACCGCATTAAGCTCGACCTCATCAAGCTTAATATAAAGACGTGAATTAATAACTAGACGATTTTCGTTCATAACCCTACTAGGCTAACAGCAAAGTATAAAAAAATCAGTGCCAAAAGTTCTTTGATTACAACAAGTTAGGTTATTCATGACTAAAAGTTCTAAATCAGGTACAAAGAAACAGTAGACAGACAGTAAATATACTGTATATTTATACAGTATGAATACTGTAAACCTATCTCAACTACTTAAGCGGCAAGACTTATGGCAAGGCACCTCAGGCCTAAGCCATGATCTACCTCATGTTAAATCAGGCTTTCACCAGATCGATAGCCAGTTGCATTTTAATGGTTGGCCTCTTGGTCATAGTATCGAACTACTATGTGACGGTCTACATATTGGCGAATTGCCATTACTGATGCCTGCGTTAAGCGAACTAAGCCAACAGCATCGCTGGATCGCATTGATCAACCCGCCTATTACCCCCTATGCTCCAGCACTACAGGCGGCAGGTGTCGACACTTCACGCATTCTTATTATTCGTACGCAAGATGACAAAGACTTGCTATGGGCAACTGAAAAAGCTTTATCGACGGGCACTTGCAGTGCTGTTATTAGCTGGATGCATAACTCTGATGCCAACAACGCACAGCTTCGTCGCCTGCAATTAGCCGCGGCGCAATCAGATTGCCTACATGTGCAGATACATAATAGCGATCAAGCACAAAAAGCATCCCCTGCTAGCTTGCGCATTCAGCTGAATGCTACTGAAACCGGTACAGAACTGAATGTAATCAAGCAACGTGGGTCTGCAGCCGGTCAACATTTAGATGTGGCCCTGTTTAGCGAGCTGCGCGACGAGCAGCAGCCACCTCAGCAATGGCCATTATTTAGTGATTCTATACATGATGCAGCTAACCATAGCTTGATTGACGAGGGCACTGCGGTTGCTGCAACTGCACTGCATTAATCATGCTGTGGGTTGCAATACGTTTACCCTACTTGCAGGTCGATACGCTTAACAATGAGCAAGTAATTGACCCGCATAGCCAGGTACCAGAACCCAGTATTGCAATCTATAACAATAGTAAGCGCATTATTCAGGCCTCAAGTAACGCTCTAGAACAGGGGGTTGCCGAAGGTATGAGTATGGCTACTGCACGTGCTCTGTGTGAAAAGATTCAACTGCTACCTGAGCGTATCGATGCCCCCCTTGATGCGCTCAGGTCTTTGCAGTTGTTTAGCTATCGCATCTCGCCTCACTCTACAATCGAGGCACCCGACAGTTTATTTATCGAAATTAGCTCAACTTTAAAAGTATTCGATGGGCTTGATAGTATTCTCGCTATCATCACAAAAGAACTCGCTAAACGTCGGTGGCGCCATCACGTGTCGGTTGGCTTAACGATGCGTGCAGCTGCGCTGTTTAGCCATTGTGCACAGCCCCCTTTTTTAACACCGCCATCGGTGCCTACTCAGAAGCAGCAGCAACGCGCAATCAACCAACTCGCCATAAACCAACTGCAATGCAGTAGCAAAACTATTCTATCGTTAAGCAAAATTGGCATCGAATACTGTGATCAAATTAATAAGCTAACCGCAGATGATCGCAAACGCACGCTCAGTGAGGATTTCAATCAATACTGGCAATCATTAATACCCAGCGGTAATCAAACTCGCCCAACCTTTACTCCACCCAGTCAATTTCAAGAACGAGTAGAGTTTTTAAATACAATCAACTCAGCAAATGGCCTGCTGTTTGTATGCAATCGCCTAGCGCAAAACCTTGGCCATTACTTAATCGCTATACAAGGGCACACATGCGAGCTGCTCTGGCAACTACACGATATAGAAGGCAACTCTCTTGATATTCATATCGCCACTGCACAGCCATTACAGCAGTATCAGCCTATCGTTGAATTAACTCGGTTAAAGCTTGAACCCATCAAACTTAAACAGCCCATTGATGCGCTGACATTAGTCTGCGATCAAATAACCTACGACCAACAGAATCAGCAAGATCTTTTTAGCCGAAATGATCAACACACACCTGCACACCTATTAAATTTATTAGCCGCACGCTTACATGAGCAAGCATTCTTTAGTCTTGATATTCAGCCTCAACATCAGCCAGAACTTGCGCAGACCGCTGTTAAAGCAGGGTCTACAGAAAGTGTTCAAGCTAACGAAATAGCACTGCCACCTAGGCCTACATTTTTACTGCACAATCCGCCGCCATTAAAAATGATTGGTAATCAGTTGTGCTGGCGCTCGCCTATTAAGTTATTAAAAGGCCCCGAGCGTATCGAAACAGGCTGGTGGTTTATTCCTATCAATCGCGACTACTACGTAGGGCAAGATCAAGAACACCGATTATTATGGATCTTTTTTGATCGCCTAAAAGAAAACTGGTTTTTAGCTGGAGTGTTTAGCTAGATGTATGCCGAACTACACTGTCTCTCTAATTACAGTTTTTTACAGGGTGCATCACACCCAGACGAATTGGTAGAGCGCGCAGCGCTATTAGGCTATGAAGCGATTGCCATAACTGACGAATGCAGTTACGCCGGTATTGTAAAGGCTCACGTACGCGCCAAAGAGCTGGGCATTAAACTTATTATTGGCAGTACCTTCAAATTAAAATACAACTCTGATCGATACATTCAAGTAACACTGTATGCCCGCAACAAGCGAGCTTATAGCGAAATATCTTCGTTGATTACTAGAGGGCGACGTCGCGCCGATAAAGGTGCTTATCAATTAACGCTTCGTGACCTTGAGCATCATAGTAAATACTCGCTCGCTATATGGCACCCTTGTGGCCATCAGCAAACAGACCATGATGTAGGGCAGTACCTGACACAACGCTTTGATAAACGTCTCTGGGTAGGCGTATGCCTTACTAATCAATACGAGCCTCAAAGCGTTTATCATCAGCACCTAGCCATTGCCGCGCTGTTTAAATGCCCTTTGATTGCCACCAATAAAGTCTTAATGCATTCGGCCGAACGCAAGCCACTACACGACACCCTTACCTCTATTCGCTTGCGCCGACCTGTATATAGCCTTGGTACACATAGTCAGAAAAATGCAGAACATAGCCTTAAAGCCGCGACCGAGCTTTTAGCCTTGTACCCCAAGCAATTGCTTGAAGAAACTCTTAACTTTAGTGACCAGTGTAAGTTCAGCCTAGACAGCATTAGGTACCAGTATCCTAAAGAGTTGGTACCAGCCCATTATCAAGCTAGTGACTACTTACGCGCACTTACCTTTGATGGAGCACACCAACGCTACGGCAAGCAAATACCTGATAGGGTTCTAAAACAAATCGAACATGAACTGACACTGATTGGCGAGTTAAGCTATGAGTATTACTTTCTTACGGTACACGATATTGTGGCCTTTGCCCGTGGGCAGAACATTTTATGCCAAGGTCGAGGGTCGGCCGCTAATTCAGCTGTTTGCTATTGTCTGTTTATTACCGAGGTAAACCCTGCTACTAGCGATCTTTTATTTGAACGATTTATTTCAAAAGAACGCAACGAGCCGCCTGATATCGATGTTGACTTTGAGCATCAGCGCCGCGAAGAAGTTATTCAATACATATATAAAAAGTATGGCCGCGAACGCGCTGCTTTAGCTGCAACCGTAATCACCTATCGCCCTCGTAGTGCAATACGCGATGTGGGCTTTGCACTTAACTTTGATGCCGCACTCATTGAACAGATAACCGACAAAATCTCTTGGTGGGACCGGTCTAAAGAAATTCTCAACACCTTACGTTCAATGCAACTAGGCATCAGTGATCATGCACTTACTATTTTTGTACAGCTAGTATCTGAAATATTGGGGTTTCCTCGCCACCTGTCACAACACGTGGGCGGCTTTATCATTACCCAAGCTGCCACTAGCGAGCTAGTACCGATCGAAAACGCAGCTATGCCTGATCGAACCATTATTCAATGGGATAAAAACGATATCGAGGCACTAGGTTTACTAAAAATAGACGTGCTAGCGCTAGGCATGCTCACGGCTATTCATAAGATGTTAGACAGCTACAACCAACATAGCGATAAGACGATTACAATCGCCGACATTCCCAATGAATGCCCCGCTACCTATCAATTATTAAGCGAAGGCGAAAGCATTGGTGTATTTCAGGTCGAGTCGCGGGCACAAATTGCCATGCTACCTCGCCTAAAACCGCGTACATTCTATGACCTAGTGATTCAGGTGGCGATTGTACGCCCAGGGCCTATTCAGGGCGACATGGTTCACCCATACTTGCGCCGCCGCAATGGCCGCGAAGCAGTACATTACGATAACGAGGCAGTAAAACAAGTTTTAGAGCGCACCCTAGGGGTACCCATTTTTCAAGAACAGGTTATCAAGCTGGCGATGGTAGCGGCTAACTTTTCGCCGGGCGAAGCTGATCAGTTAAGACGAGCTATGGCCGCTTGGCAACGCAATGGCAATCTAGAACCCTTTAAACACAAACTACTTCAAGGCATGCTTGCCAACGGCCATAGCCAAGACTTTGCAGAGCGTCTATATCGTCAGATGCAGGGGTTTGGTGAATATGGCTTTCCTGAATCTCATGCCGCAAGCTTTGCGCTACTTGTATATATTTCGGCATGGTTTAAGTGCCATCACCCTGCCCACTTCTTTTGCGCCTTATTAAACAGTCAGCCTATGGGTTTTTACTCGCGCTCGCAATTAATTCAAGACGCAGCTCGCCACGGCGTCACCAGCCTGCCTGTTAACGTACAAAAAAGTCAGTTCGAATCACTTGTTACTGATGCCAACACTATTTTATTAGGCTTTCACAATATCAAAGGCCTATCACTAAGTACCGCCCAAAAGATTACTCGATGCTCAAACCGTCACAAGATTCATGATATCGCATCGCTACAACAAGAAATAAGCCTAACTAGGGCCGAGATCGACAAACTGATTGAAGGCAACGCCACGTTCAATATTAGTAAGCACCGCTTTGATGCTAACTGGCAACTACTTAACCGACGTGATGGCATTTTAGGCATCGCTGACCAAAGTGTGGGCGAGTACCAACCTCGTTCGCCATCTGCACTTGAGTCTATGCAAGATGATTATCAGCATCTAGGATTTACACTAAACCAGCATCCGCTGGCCTACCTTCGAGATCGCTGGCCATATCGACGCTGTTATCAAGCAAATACACTACACACCTTAAGACATCAACAATTTGTACGTGTGGCCGGTATTGTCACCTGCAAGCAACGCCCTGGCAGCGCATCGGGCGTACTCTTTTTAACTCTTGAAGATGAAACAGGTAATATCAATATTGTGGTTTGGCGTAAAACCCAAGACACGTTTAGGCAAGAACTCACCAAAGGTCGTTTGCTGCTCATTAAAGGCATACTAGAGCATGCCGATGATGCACCCGGCACTACCAACGTTATTGCTGGGCACATCAGTGTTTGCGATCAAGACTTACCAATAGACACTAGATCTCGAGACTTTAGATAAGACCAAAAATATCGATCAAGGCTTGGTCGTGTTCACGAGTGAGAATATTGGCTAAGCCCTGACGATCGAAGAAGCCTAAAGCAACCATTACTTTACCTCCTTCAAAATATAGGCTGTGGGCACCTGACAAAATCGCTTTAAGGCCTGTTACTCGATGGGTCACATGAGTGACCCCCATACTTTGTATATGACGTTCACTAGCTACCGATGCTGTTACCTCATTACTATCGAACCGCACTGACTTTAGCATTGCTTGACGATATTGATCGTAGAACACAATATCAACCCCCGTTCGATTACCACCAAACAACATCGCATCTTCGTGAAAGTAATCGGTTAAAGGCTTGTTATCTTGCCAAATAGACTTAAACCAACGGTCAGTAAAGGCCTTAGCATTTTCGTTTATTAGTAGATCCATTAGACTGTAGCCTCATCTTGTACGTCGATTCGATACAAATCATAAAGCTCTGAATGATCACCAGACCCTAGATGTTGTAAAAACGAATACTGATCGATAAACCCTATGGCCGAGATAATTTTTTGATTGTCTTCTAAAAACTGCAAGGTACCCATTGACTCAAACGATTGATTGCATCGTTTACATTTAGCTTGCATACGGTAAATAGCTTGAATACTGCGTTTGTTATACTGGGCTGATTCGATATCGATACCCTCGAACTGAAACAGCGATGACAAAATCTCTCGAAATCGTTTATAAACCTGAACATCAATTACATGACGATTTGCTGTCATGATTAACGCATCTGCATGATAGAACAAATCTAGATCTTTCTGGCTGACCCAAATATCTTCAAACCAGCGTTTAACCGCAGACTCCGCTTCTTTATTAACCAGTCTCTCCATAACAAACATCTTATTTATTATTAGTTAGTGAGTAATAAACTAACATCATCGTCTAAGCAGTTATATAGCATCTAGCGAGGCCGTAGATGAAACCAAATAAAACAAAGATGAACGGTCACAGACCAATTAGCTGTTGTAATCAACGGTCGTAATTAGCAGTTCAGCGGTAAAACAAAAAAGGCCATCCGAAGATGACCTCTTTGAGTAACTAAATCAAGTAAGACTTAGTCGTCTAGTGCACCCGCTTTGATATCTGCAAGTGTCTTGTCTAGACATAGCTTGGCTTTTTCAACTAGCTCGTCGATCTCGCTAGGGCTAATTACAAGCGGTGGCGAGATAATCATGGTGTCACCTACACCACGCATAATCAGACCATTCGCAAAGCAATGCTCGCGGCAAATGTAGCCTACACGACCACCTTCGCCTGGGAAGGGTGCACGGGTTTCTTTGTTTGGCGTTAGCTCAATTGCTGCTACTAAACCAAAGCTACGTGCTTCGCCCACTAACTCATGGTCAGCTAGCTCAGCCCAACGCTTAGCTAGATGAGGCGCTGCTACGTCGCGAACATGATCTACGATGCCTTCGCGCTCCATAATTTCGATGTTGCGCAGTGCTACCGCTGCTGACGCAGGGTGGCCTGAATAGGTAAAGCCGTGTGCAAACTCACCACACTCATTACGAATCACATCAGCTACGCGATCACCTACAAGCAAACCACCCATAGGTAGGTAGCCTGAGGTTAAACCCTTAGCGATTGGCATTAGATCAGGCTTGATACCTAAGGCATCAGAACCAAACCATTCACCGGTACGACCAAAACCACAGATTACTTCGTCGGCAACCAATAGAATGCCGTACTTATTAGTGATGCGCTGAATCTCGGGCCAGTAGGTCTCGGGTGGAATGATTACACCACCAGCACCCTGAATTGGCTCAGCCAAGAATGCAGCAACACGGTCTACACCGATATCTAGAATCTTTTCTTCAAGCTTACGAGCGATACGTAGGCCGAACTCGTTCTTGTCTTCATCACCGCCTTCGGCGTACCAGTATGGCTGATCGATATGAACGATACCTGGGATCTTACCCGCCTGCTCGTGCATAAAGCCCATACCACCTAAGCTTGCACCAGCAACGGTTGAACCGTGGTAGCCGTTCTTACGAGAGATGATAACGCTCTTCTGAGGCTCACCCTTTAGCTGCCAGTAACGGCGAACCATACGTAGCATGGTGTCGTTCGACTCAGAACCTGAACCGGTAAAGAATACGTGGTTCATATGATCTGGTGCGATAGAAGCAAGCTTCTCGGCTAGCTCTACAGTTGGTGGAGTAGTGGTCTGAAAGAACGAGTTGTAAAACGGCAGCTGTTTCATCTGTTCAGCAGCAACATCTGCTAGTTCATCACGACCATAGCCAATGTTTACACACCATAGGCCTGCCATAGCGTCAAGGATCTTGTTGCCTTCAGAGTCCCATACATACACGCCGTCTGCCTTAGTTACGATGCGAGCACCTTTCTTTTCAAGCTCGGCACTGTCTGTAAAGGGGTGCATAAAGTGGGCACTATCTTTATCTTGATATTCTTTAGTGCTGTATTTTAATTCGGTCATAAGTCACCTCAAAATCTATAACAAAACGAGCCTTACCCGTATGGCGTACACCATACTGGTTGGCCCGTCAAAAAGCTCTATATCGTGTGTTCTATAACACAAGGTCTACACGGTCAGAAGCAAGAACTCGCGCTCCCAAGAGCTAACTACTTTTGCGAACTCTTCGTATTCGGCACGTTTCACCGCTGCGTAGGCAGTAGCAAAGGGTACACCGATTACTTCTTTAAGTGGATCGCACTCTTCTAGCATCGCGCCAGCTTCAACTAGCGTACGTGGTAGCTCGATACCCTCATCAAATGCACAACCTTCGAACGCTTCAGTAGGCTGAGCCTTCTCTTGCATACCCAACAAGCCACAGGCTAAGGTTGCCGCAATCGCTAGATATGGGTTCGCATCAGATCCAGGGAAACGGTTTTCGATACGCGCCGCAGCTGGCGGCCCTAGTGGTACGCGCAAGCCCGTAGTACGGTTGTCGTAGCCCCACTTAAGGTTGATAGGTGCAGCAATATCTGGTGCAAAACGACGATAACTATTTACGTTTGGCGCGTAAAAGGTCATCGCGGCAGGTACATACTTTTGCAAACCACCTAGGTAGTTCATAAAGGTTTCGGTGTAGCCACCTTTACCATCACTAAATACATTGTTGCCCGATTCGATATCAATCAAGCTCTGGTGAATATGCATTGCACTACCAGGCTCGCGCTCCATTGGCTTAGCCATGAAGGTTGCATATACACCGTGGCGCATGGCCACTTCACGTAAAGTACGCTTAAAGAAGAATACCTGGTCAGCTAGATCTAGCGCGTCGCCGTGCTCGAAGTTGATCTCCATCTGACAGCGACCAGATTCATGGATCATGGTATCTACATCAAGGTTTTGCTTCTCGCAGAAATCGTACATCTCTTCGAACAATGGGTCAAAATCGTTCAAAGCATCGATGCTGTATGATTGGCGCGCTGATTCTGGGCGGCCACTACGCCCTACAGGCGGCTCAAGCTCGTCGTGATGATCTGCGCTTTTCTTAACAAGGTAGAACTCAACCTCAGGCGCTACCACTGGGCGCAGGCCTAGGTCTTCATACTTCTTCAATACACGCTTTAGAACGTTTCGAGGCGTATAACGATGTGGTGTAACACCGTCTGGCTCAAAACAATCGTAGATCACCTGAGCCGTAGGCTCTTTGTCCCACCAAGGTACTAAACGTACTGAAGAAGGGTCAGGTTGGCAGATCATATCGCCATCTTTTGGATCGACTAGATCGTCATGCTCTTCGGTCCATTCTCCTGACACGGTCTGAATCAAGATGCTCTCGGGCAGCTTCATTTCAGTGTTTTTGATAATTACATCAGCTGGGGTGATCTTGCCGCGGGCATTGCCCGTCATATCAGGTACAAGACATTCAACTTCTGTGATTTGATGTTTGTTGAGCCAATCCTTTAGATTATTATCGCTCATACTATCATTAAGCGCTTAGACGCTTACTCCTATATTGCTTACAGGCCTCACCAAAAGACTTAAAGATGGCGAGATAAAAAGGGTTTTCGGTTACTTTCCATTCAGGGTGAAACTGAAGGGCGAGTAGATACTGCTGATCATCAGTTAAGCGATATGCTTCGATCTGACCATCTGGCGCCACACCTTCAACCGTTAGGCTGTCGGCCAAACGATCAACGCCCTGACCATGAATCGAATTGACTTGCTGTTCAAGACCTAAGCCAAAACTAGCCAATTGACCACCTTCGGTTAGGTGCATTGCGTGTGCAGGGCCGTATTGAACGTCAACTGACGCGGTTTTGTCTTCGCGATGGTCATCACGACCTTCAACATTGTGTACCTCTTGGAAAAGGGTTCCACCTAAGGCAACGTTGATCTCTTGAAATCCTCGGCAAATAGCCAAAACAGGAATCTTGCGCTCGATCGCTCGCTTGATCAAAACCATATTGGTTGCATCACGACCGGGGTCACGAAGAGGATTGTCTTCGATGTTTTCGGCACCGTAATAGCTCGGATCTAGATTAGAGTATGAGCCGGTAAATAAAATACCGTCTAGACCGTCTAGATACGCATCGGCGTCAATGGTTTCGCCTAGGGCAGGAATATCAACTGGTAGGCAGTTGGCGCCGTCTACAACGGCCTTTACATACTTTTCACCGACTACGTAAAAGTAGTGTGGTGCATCTTCTTTGCGGTCGCTACATACGCCGACCCAAGGAAGAGCTTGTGAGGAGGTACTCATAAAAACTCAATGGTTACTAACAGAAATCTCAAGATAACCCGATTGTTCGATTTTTTCAACGGGGAGTCAAAAATTTAAAACGCCCGTTTGTCTGCACTCAACAGCTTGCGGGTATAACTGCACTCAGGGTAACCACTACAGCCTAAAAAGTCACCCTTCTCGCTTGATCGGCGAACCAATGTTCGCTCACATTTAGGACAGTGTAGCTCAATCGCAACAGGCTCATCTGACAAGACATCCTGAGCCGAGCGTACAATAATTTGAGACTGATCAATACGTTGAACCCAGGTTTCAAGCGCTGATACCAAAGCTTTCATATAAGCCGTGTAGGTTAGCTGGCCTCGTTCAATCTCTTGCAGGCCTAGCTCCCAACGGGCCAAAAAGTCAGCACTGCCTAGATTATTGGCGATGGCACCTATTAAATCACGCCCCGCCTGTGTAGAGACCAGATGCTGGCGGCCTCGTACAATATAATCGCGCTTAACTAGCCCTTCAATTTGAAGCGCTCTTGTTCGAGTCGCGCCAAAACCGATCGCTGACGAAATACGTTGCTTAATTTCAGCATGATGCACCCAAGGCTTAACCGACTCTAGCGCCTGCATTAAGCTCAGCTCGGTGTAACGCCCGCGTGTATCAGCGTACTGAGGTAAGGCCCCTGCTCCTTGCAAGTACCCTAAGTACTGGCGACAAATCACGTCATAAACGAGACGCTCGTTAGGCTCAAATTCGACAGGCTCGGCAAATACCTCGGTAGGCACAATACCTTGATCTGTCTGCAGCGTATCGTAGGGCGAGATTAGCTGCCCGAGCGGAGATAAACCGAGATTTTTACTTATCGCATTGAGGCGATTAGCTTGAGACGCTTTCAACGCGCTAGGTAAGTGATGACTATCGGTATAGGGCGATGAGATGACACGTAACCGGTAGTAAAGCCCCTCTGCAGCCACCAATACATCAGCCGGCATAAGACCATGTTCTTTAAACATCAGACGCTGCAACGATGCCAAGCTGTGCACACCTTGGCGCTCTAACTGAATCGGCGACTCAGGCTCTAATCCCTGTTCGATCGCTAGATCGCGCGCAACAATCATCGCTAACACGGGCGTTTGCACTCGCCCAAAGGTCAACACTCCGTCAAAGCCATCTCGTTCAGCCACTAGCGTACAGGCCCGAGTTAGATTGATGCCAATTAGCCAATCGGTTCGTGAACGCGCCAACGCCGCCTGCGACAATCGGCGATATTCTGAATTGGGCCTCGCTGATTCGATACTGTGCTTTATCGAATTGGGCGCCATCTCAGTTAGCCAAGCACGTAACACCTCGCCTTGATAGCGTAAA
The DNA here is from genome assembly GCA_947503335.1 of uncultured Pseudomonadales bacterium. Taxonomy (GTDB): domain Bacteria; phylum Pseudomonadota; class Gammaproteobacteria; order Pseudomonadales; family CANNCY01; genus CANNCY01. Next base: position 1,241,635 of record CANNCY010000001.1, read on the forward strand.
TAGATAAGTAACTGGTCAATCGCAAGCTGCCCTTCTCGGTCGGGCGAGCCACAGTGATATACCGTAGATGCTTTAAGTAACGCTTTTTTGACGCGATTGATAATGGCATGACCGTCATTGCGCGCCTGTAAGCGAAACTGCTCGGGTACAATGGGTAGGTCTTCTAGCAACCAGTTTTTATGAGAGTCTTTGTAGTGCTCTGGCGGTGCCAGATAGAGTAGATGATGATGAATCCAAAGAATAACGTCACCGTTATCTAACTCGATTTGATGATCATCAATGGTGGGGTCAGCCGAAAGCGCTCGGGCCAGCGAAATTGCTGCCGAGCGATGATCGGTTAGATACAGCCTCAGTGGCCGCCTCCAAGACAATTTGGCGAGTTGGGGGCTTCGCCCTTATCAGCCCACTCATTTGGAGTATAGGTATGTAGTGCTAAGGCGTGTAACTCGCCCGCTAGCTCGTCAGCAACCAGCGCATAGATTGACTGGTGGCGCTGCACCAAACGCTTGCCTTCAAAGGCTTCGCTAACGATGACTACCTTAAAGTGAGACTCGGCCGTACCACTAGCATGACCATGGCTTTCGTTATCAATAGTAAAATGAATGGGCGCAAAAGCGCCCATCAATTTGTCGGTTATAGACTGCTGAATGCTCATCAGCCGCCCATTCCTTTAACTACCGCAATCATTACACCCGCCGCTACCGCAGAGCCAATTACGCCCGCTACGTTCGGGCCCATTGCATGCATCAGCAAGAAGTTTTGAGGGTTAGACTCAAGACCTACTTTGTTTGATACACGTGCTGCCATCGGCACCGCCGATACACCAGCTGAACCAATCAATGGGTTAACCTTTTGCTTAGAGACTAGGTTCATCAGCTTAGCCATCAATACGCCACAAGCCGTACCAATTGCGAATGCCGCCATACCTAGCGCCAAGATACCCAAGGTCTTAGGATCTAAGAACTTATCTGCCGCTAGCTTAGAACCAACACTTAAACCTAAGAAGATGGTCACAATGTTGATTAGTGCGTTTTGAGCAGTATCGCTTAGACGATCAACTACACCACACTCGCGCATTAGGTTACCGAAACAGAACATACCTAGAAGCGGTGCAGCCGTTGGCAAGAACAAAGCAACCAACACTAGCAGAACTAGTGGGAATACGATCTTCTCAACCTTAGACACAGTACGTAACTGAGTCATCACGATCTTGCGTTCTTCTTCGTTAGTGAGCGCCTTCATAATAGGCGGCTGAATCATCGGAACCAGCGCCATGTACGAGTAGGCAGCTACCGCAATCGCACCCAATAGCTCAGGCGCCAAAATGCTTGATACGTAGATTGCCGTTGGGCCATCGGCGCCACCGATAATACCAATCGCCGCTGCATCTGCGATGCTGAAATCGATAATACCAAAGTGACCTAAGGCCGCCGCACCGATTACCGTTGCGAAGATACCAAACTGAGCCGCCGCGCCTAAGAACAATGTTTTAGGGTTAGCTAGTAGTGGGCCAAAATCGGTCATGGCACCAACACCCATAAAGATCAATAGCGGTGCTACACCTGACGCAATAGCGATCGTGTAGAACACATACAGCATACCGTCAGAGAAACCCGCGGTATAAACCATCTTATCGATCAACAAAGCCGTTGCAGGCTGAGCATTGGCGTACAGATCCATAAAGACCTTGTGATCACCTATCTCAGAAATGCCTACTGCTGCGGCCAACTGCGCAAGCAGTTCGGGCGAGCCTTGCTGCAATGCGGTTTCGACAGCTGGTTGGGCAAGGCCCGCACCAGGAATGTTTGCCAAGATGGTGCCAAAGCCAATCGGCACCAATAATAGCGGTTCAAAGTTTTTGCTAATCGCTAGGTAAAGCAGTACTAAACCTACCAACAGCATTGCCACCTGCCCAGATTCAAACTGAGCTAGGCCAGAAGATTGCCAAAGCAGTTCCATCGTTACACCGCCTTAACCGATCTGCATCAAAGAGGCACCAACAACTACGCTGTCACCCTCTTTCACGTCTACTGATACAACCTGGCCAGCGCGTGGTGCGCGTACTTCGGTTTCCATCTTCATCGCTTCTAGAATCACGATTAGATCACCCTCTTGTACGCTATCGCCTGGTTTTACGTGTACCTTAAAGATGTTGCCAGCCAATGGTGCAGGTACTGGCTCGCCCGTTGTCGGTGCTGGGCCAGCCGCTGCGGCAGGAGTAGCTGATGCCGCAGGGGGTACGATACCCGTGATATCGCCACCTGCATTAACGGTAACGGTGTAATCAACACCCTCAACGTTTACGGTGTAGATCTCTTCACCGTCGTCAGAGGTTGGTACGTCTTTACCGGTAGGTACTGGTTCGAACGCATCAGCATTGCCACGGTTCTGCAAGAACTTAAGACCGATCTGTGGGAATAGCGCATAGGTTAGAACGTCGTCTACTTCACGCTCGCCCGATACCAGATCGATACCCTTTTCTGCAGCGATCTCTTTTAGCTCAGCCGTTAGCTTATCTAGCTCTGGCTCAAGAAGATCTGCTGGGCGACAGGTAATAGGCTCTGCACCCTCGAGAACGCGCGCTTGCAGCTCTGCGTTCAGCTCGGCCGGTGCTGCACCGTACTCGCCCTTTAATACGCCTTGAGTCTCTTTTGAGATGCTCTTGTAACGCTCGCCTGTTAATACGTTTAGTACTGCTTGAGTACCTACGATTTGCGAGGTTGGTGTTACTAGTGGGATGTAACCTAGGTCTTTACGAACGCGTGGAATCTCTTCTAACACTTCGTCAAAACGATCGCTTGCGCCCTGATCTTTTAACTGGCTCTCCATGTTGGTCAGCATACCGCCCGGTACCTGAGCAACAAGAATACGGGCATCAACACCCTTTAGAGAACCTTCGAACTTAGCGTACTTTTTGCGTACATCTCTAAAGTAAGCAGCCACCTCGCCAATCTTTTCGATATCAAGGCCAGTATCGCGGTCAGTACCTTCTAGCATCGCTACTAGAGTTTCTGTTGGGCTGTGACCGTAGGTTGCCGACATTGAAGAGATAGCCGTATCAACATTATCTACACCCGCTTCGATACACTTAAGCGCTGTCGGTACCGACAAGCCAGTGGTTGCGTGAGCGTGGAAGTGAACAGGAATATCACAAGCAGCCTTAAGCTGCTTTACTAGTTCATAACCTTCGTAAGGGCGTAGTAGACCAGCCATATCTTTAATAGCGATCGAGTCGGCGCCCATGTCTTCGATACGCTTGCCCTGCTCTACCCATTTTTCGATGGTATGCACGGGGCTTGTAGTGTACGAGATGGTACCCTGAGCGTGCTTATCTTGCTTTTTAACAGCTTTTAGAGCCACTTCGATGTTGCGCATGTCGTTCATCGCGTCAAATACGCGGAACACGTCAACACCGTTTACCGCACAGCGCTCTACAAACTTTTCAACTACGTCATCAGCATAATGACGGTAGCCTAGAATATTCTGACCTCGAAACAGCATCTGCTGAGGCGTATTTGGCATTGCTTTCTTAAGTTCGCGAATGCGATCCCATGGATCCTCGCCCAAGTAACGAATACAGGCATCAAAGGTAGCGCCACCCCACGTCTCGAGCGACCAATAGCCGATCTCGTCTAGCTTTGCAGCGATTGGCAACATATCGTCAATGCGAAGACGTGTTGCAAACAGTGACTGGTGCGCGTCGCGCAGTACTACGTCGGTAATTCCGAGCTTACTCATGCTCTAAAAACCTCATTTATCTCTATTGTGAAGGTCGTTACTGACCACGATGTTGTTGAATCGCGGCTTTAATGACCGCCAAGGTACGTGCGTCTACAGCGCCAGAAGCAGGCGCTGCAGCAGATGCTGGCGCTGGTTCGGGTGTAGCTGGTGCTAGCTTTGAAACCACCTTAGACATTAAGGTCGTTGCGAATACTAGCAATGTCAAAAACACAAATACTGTGCCCATACCATAGGTAAGTAGGGTTATGCCCTGTGACAGCAGAGTTGCTGGTTCCATACGTCTCTCCCCAAGAAAATCCGAAACGTGGCGCGATAGTAGCACAGCCTGCTAGGTTGCGAAAATATCGGTTGCCCCCGAAACAGTTGAGTTTGTGACTATCAAGTACCGTTCATTACGGTGTTTCGACCACTCGCGACTCCTAATCAATAGACCACTAGCTAAGAAGATCTACTTATATATAATCGAAATTATTGGAGTAACATCCTTTTATAAGAAAATATATTTAAAATCATTACCCCTTGGGGGGGTTAGGAGAATAATGATGAACTTTAAAGCTAAAGCATTAGCCGCTGCATTGACTCTTGGTGTTAGCTCTGGGGTTATGGCGCAAAACTCAGACGACATTAATATCACTTATCAAGCAGCTGATTCAGCTGGTCTAATCTTGAACATCACAACGGTTGGTGATGTTGCGCTTAACCAGGGCGACGGTACGGGTTCATTTTCTTTCTGTGTTGCAAGCTTGGCAGCTCCAGCCGCTTATAGCATTGAAGTAGCTAGCGCTAACAATATGTTTTTAGAAGATACCGGTGCTGGCAGTGACACCATGTCATATGAAGCCACTATCGACGGTGATACAACTAACAGTATTCTTCTCGTAAATGGTAACGGCCAACTTAACCAAGACGAAATATCGATTCTTGCCTCAGCAACCTGTTCGACTGATCAATACACTATCAACATCGACGCCGACGAAACTGACGCAATTGCAGGTATTTCGTACGCCGACAACATTGTTCTGACGCTTACTTCAGACTAACGCACCGATCATTATTAAACTGAACAGATTCGACCATGAACACAAAGCGAACAATCAAAAGCTGTATTGCCGCCTTGTTGCTAGCCTCATCTAGCGCATGGTCGTCTGATACTGCGATCACCCAGGTATGGTTAAACATCGATCCTAGCTATCGACTACGCCTGCCAGATACGATCATTCTTCAGAATGATACGGGTTTACAGCAGTTTAATCAGGTGTGTGTAGGTATCACTGGTGTTGGTGTTAGCGGTAACGCTGCGTACGACATCAGCGTATCTAGCGCCAACTTCGACAGTGGCAGCCACCGCCTAAGTGATGGCGATCTAAACAGCCCAAGTTATATTCGCTACCAGCTGTACTGGAACCAAACAAGCCAAGAAATTTTAGATACCGACCTTACCGGGCTGACTATCCCTGTTAGTAACGCCACTCAAAACTATGCCGATATCGTCAACGATGTCGACTGCACCAACCCAATTAATCTATTATTCGATATGAATAATGGTGACCTTAGTACCGCAACCGGCTCATACAGCGATAACATCACGATCACACTGTCGGGCAACTAAAGTACACTGCTCTAATAACGCTGGGTATAACAGTAGAGACTGCAGCCGATAATGTTACGATCAATACCACTTTTCATAGCTACCCTAACGTTGACGCTTTCAGCGCAGCAAAGTGTTGCTGACGATCGCATCTCGGGGCTTCGCGATGTTCGCTTTGTCAGCGACAACGCCGCAGATAATGACTATCTAATCACCCTACCTTTTTGCGTTGAACTAGACTCAGGCACCGACTACGAGCTAGAGATACACTCGACTGCCTCTAAAGGTAAGAACTATCTTCTTATCGGTGTAAACGACGCCAGCAATGACGTAAACGTTGAATATCGCCTTAATGACCACCCCAGTAACGAAGGTGACAAGATAGAAACTAACGACACTTTCTCTGGCCAAGGCGCATCGAATCAACCTTACTGTGCAGACACTGGTAACAACGCCAATCTAAACATTCGTATCAAAGAAAAAGACTTAGAGAAAGTGGTTGCTGACACCTATCATGCAAACATCACTATAGATCTTTTAAATAGTCAAAACGGCTCGCTGCTAGACCAACAGAGCATCACTGTCGAAATGGTACGCCAGACCGATTTTTTAGTCGGCTCGCTTGGCGATATATACTTGCTAAACACCACAAATAAACAAGTATTTCAAAACTTTTGTATCGGCTTAGTGGCGAGTGATGACCGTCGTGATCAAAGATATCGTATCACCGTACAGGGGCAGTACCCTTCTGATGACCAACAGTTTTGGCAACTAAAGAACGCCTTTGGCGATCTAATTAGTTACGAATTAAAATGGATCGAAAAGGGTCGTAGTAAGAACCCTAAGTTGTCACCATCGGTCACCACGGGTAATTTCAAGATTAGACAAGATGTTGCTCGCGATAACTATTCGTCACTGCGCCGAAGCGGGTCGTGCACCCATGTAGACGAGGGCTTTGAGTTTACCCTACAGCAAACGGCTACTTCATCGGGCGCCTATAGCGACACGTTAACGGTAACCGTAAGCGCCGAATAGCTAGTCAGCCACCACACACTCTAACTGCTCGGCAAACATCACATTCTGCTGCACACTAAGCTGAGATAAATCGGCATTGCACAACTGACCACCAGCATCAAACTGCAGCTCTGCTACCTCGTCGCTTATATCAATCTGAAACCACCCTTCACTGTCGCTCTGACCGTACACGCCCTGTGTCGCTACACTAGCATTGGCTAGTACCACACCGTTTTGCGTTAACTGACCCACTAACGCAACAATGCGAGTAGCTTGCCAAGTAAGCACCTGCACATTGCCAGGATACAACGTCACATACTGATTACGGCGACTTAAAGTATAGATACTATCAACAGGCGTTACTGTAACCGTGTACTCACGGTAAGGAATGAGATTTAGAATGCGTACGGTACTTCCTTTAACGCGATCTACGACACGCCCATTGACTCGAAGATCAAAAAGATCTTCACGCCCGCCATCGACCTTAACAACGATAGATGACCGCTGCACGTCTTTACCACCTATCTCAACACCTTCAGGGGTTACGACTGTCGACCAGTTAAACCTAGTGCTATAGGTTGTAGTATCTCGGTCGCCAAATTGTTGATCGGCTGCGTAGTAGACATTACCCCAGTGGCTTTTAACCTCGCCATTGATGCCAAAATCGCCGTTACCTTCAGACTCTTGAGCCCTTAACTGATTACGCAGGTCACCCCATGATGTATTTCTTTGAAGCCACGTAGCGCTCGCGTTATTGGTATAGGCGCCTGGCTGATCACCCTGGCGCTCGTAGTCAGTGCGCCAAGAATATAGATTGTCGCCACTTGGGCGCCATTGATAACTTACCCCCAATGCTACCCGCTCATCTGATAATTGATCGGTGTACTCGCCACTTGCGTAAACAAAGTGACCGCCTTTCGAATACAGAGTTCGGCGATAGCTAACACCGCGACTGCGCTCACCCAAAACCCCCTCAGTTACACGCTTCACATCGCGATAGCTAAGGGTTCCGCCAAATAACGGGAAGTTCACACTGATATTTTGCGAAGATTGCGCCGAACCAATCAATGAGCGATGAAGCTCTTGATTTATATCACCGGTGGTTTCTCGATAATCGCCATAGATCGACAGCGCACCAATACGCAATTCGCTGCGCAAATAGGCCCCAGTGCGGGCAATACCATGAAAACCCGCGGCATTTAAACGTAAATAGCGCCCAATCCAGTCGCCGCTAAGCTCAACATAACTCTGGTCGCCATCATATACAGCCCCCAACGACCCCGCCGATGAATCGCCTAGACGTTGGCGAACCATTGCTCGCGCCACATACTGATCTGTAGCTGCTAAATCTGATGATGTGTTATCAATAACTTGCCCAACAGTAAACTGTATAAATCGTTCGTCAGCGTCAGGTAAACGCGAATCTTTAACCAAGCGATGCTGCTCTGTACGAATCGCGCCACCTTCATTAATGGCGAGTTCAATATCATAGGTGCCGATTGGTAAACGCTCGGTATTTAACTGCTGATTACCCGGTTGATAGTTCGCCACATCAAGTAGCTTTCCGTCACGATATACTTCGATCGTTGAACGCTCAGACAAGAATACAAAGATTGGATTGGCTCGAGAATCAGAGAATCCTGAGCGCGTTTGAAATTCGGTCGAGTAGTCGGCAAGTAGCATAGGTTGATCACCGAAGAACACGCTCTGCATATACGAGTCGACATAACCCACTCGCAAAGCTCGCCCTTTGTAATCACGCTGCCAAAATGCACTGCCTAACTGCGTATCGGTTGATGACGAGTGATCAACCTGAGCAGTAAAGCGTGAGTTGCCTTTACTAATATAACTAGACCAACTGATGTTATAGTTTTCTTCAGTATCTGAACTGCCTGATACAACACCATTAAATTGATTGAGACTGGCAAAGCCCGCCGTTGAGTCGCCAATGTATTTTTTAATACCGGCTAAATTAGTGTGCCGCCAGCTTGGCCCAATGTGAATATCTAACCGTAATGCAGACTCGTCGATTGTGACATAAATAGGTTGATCAAACTGGGTGAATTCGCGTTTACATCGACGCGTTGATAGTATCGCTTCGCCACAGCCAGCAATATAAGGCACAGGGCGATATAAAAACTCTAGTGCAGCGTCGGCATAGGCATCTTGCAAGTCTACCTGCAACAACCATTGAACCACCGCTTCGGGCTGATCTATCAGCAATAGATTATTTTGTTCGAGGGTTACAAAACTTGCACCGATATTCTCGCCCGCGAACCAAAAATCGAAATATTGCGGTTCGCGCGATTGGGCGATTAGATCCTCAAAACCTTCAGGCACTTGAGCGGTTATTACTGAGCGATTCGTATTAGCAGTGGCCGCTGATTCATTTGATGTGGTATCCGCAATTGTGCTCGCGCTTGCGTTAACTAGCATCGAGATGGTTAAACCAAGTGCAACCAATACAACGCGCATCGAAAAATCCTATTGAGTTACAACGGTCTCGTACTTACCGCCCGAGTATTGACGCAATTTAACTGGCGCGTCGTAGGGTAAATCGACAGTTAGCTCGCGCCCAGGGTACAAACGATTCGCGTTTAAGGTTAAACACTCCTGGCTATCTGCCACATCTAATAATGCGGCGTCAGAACACTGTACGATATTTCTAAAATCGATGTTCACGTTACCGTTATTAATCAGTGTAAGCTTCTGGCCTGCTCTCTGGGTATCGAGACTAACATTCATATTGTCAGGCGCCACAAAGACAATAAGATTATAGCCAACCATAATCTTGACTCCACTTTGCTCTGCCTGTAGCTCGCCGACAACCGGCTTTAAATCAACACGAAATACGGCTTCTTCTTCAAATGGTCGCATCTTTACTAGACGCACAACTTGGGTATCACCGGGTTGCAGAACAATTCGACGAGGAGACACTAAAAGACCGGCTTCAACTGGGTTACGAATTACATCGCGCTTCTCTGTTGGCAGTGCCGAGTCTGTAACCTGTTCAGGAGTTACCTGTACATATAACACTTCGTCACCACGGTTAGTTACAACGATATCTTCGGTCTTACCCTTATCAGGAAAAAACGACACAACCATTTTATCAACTGACATATCAGCTGATGCTGGCGATGATAAACCCATTGCCGCGAACGCAACCCCGAACACAACGATAACGGCCCTTTTAAAAAGATGCATAAGTCCCCCAATAGCACGCCACTCAGCGCACCCTGTCTCTGATCATATTTACCCTAGCGCAATATCAAACAGAGTTTTGATTAACGGTCGTTTTTTCTTGGTGACAGGCTACCACATCTCTGCGGCAAGGTCGCATAGGTTGACGGGTTTGCGCAGTCAACTTTTACAGAGGTGTTAATTTGTGAGCCAGTTAATAAATGGGCAAATGCCGCCCTGCGCTGATCTAAACGCTTAGCGGCTAATTGGTATTGCACGGGCGTAGGTTTAGCTCTTAATTGCTCTTGAGGCGTGCCACCGGCTCGATATATCAATCTAACTGAATCGCTGTTGGCTGCCTGAGCATCATCTACAGCCAGTAATGCTGTATTGGCAGCAATAACCAACGCCGACACCCTTAGCCACTGCTGTAAATGTAACGCGGCACCTAGCTGCTCGCTACTAAGATAACCCAAGTCGACCATGTGCTCGCCCAACGGCCGCTGCCTACAGCTTCGATGACGAGCAAGCGCATGCCTGAGCTGATCGCTATCAACTAATCCGCGCTGCAACAGCAGCGTTCCCAGCAAAAAGGGGTCATTCTTGATCTTTGCCATACAGCCACCCAAAGAACAGCACTCCCTTTAAGAATAGCCATATATGTACTTTCTGCTTTGGCAAGTTTTACTCGCTCACTAGGCTAGCGCCCCGTAAAATACGCCGCATGATTTCACCTAATACATCGACAACAATTCACCTAGCCCCTATGGAAGGTGTGGTTGACCACAATATGCGCTACCTATTAAGCAAGGTGGGCGGTATTGACCTATGCGTTACTGAATTTGTGCGAGTTAGCCAGTCGGTGTTTCCTGAACGCGTGTTTAAACGCTACTGCCCCGAAATTGCCACAGCGGGCTGCACTACCAAAAATGGCGTACCTGTAGCCATTCAGCTACTAGGCACCGACCCTCAACTAATGGCACTAAACGCCAGAAAGGCGTTAGAGCTTGGTGCAAACCGCATCGATATGAATTTTGGCTGCCCTTCAAAAACGGTGAACGGTAGCTGCGGCGGCGCAAAAATGCTGCAAGACCCCGACTCAATATTCAGAGTCATTGAAGCAGTCGCAAACGAGATTGGCGACGAACTGCCTGTCACAGCAAAGATGCGTCTTGGTTGGGACAACTTCGATAACGCCCAACATATCGCCAAAGGAATAGAAAACGCTGGAGCGCAAATGCTATGTATTCATGCGCGCTCAAAAACGCAGGGCTACAAACCACCTGCCTTTTGGCGTGAAGTAGCGCCCATTAGTGAGCAGCTAAGTATCCCTGTAGTGATTAATGGCGAGATTTTCACTGTCGATGATTTTCATGCCGCCCGCGAGCAAAGCCAATGCCAACAGGCGATGCTTGGGCGAGGCTTGCTGGCTAAACCAGACCTAGCCCTTCAGATCAAGGCCGATATACAAGGTATCGCGCACACCCCTTGGTCATGGTCGCAAATTGTGCCGTTGTTGCAGGAATTTCAGCATCTAGAAACAGCCAACTGCCCTATCAAGTTTCAGGGTGGTCGTTTAAAGCAATGGTTGGTATATTTGCGCGATACCTATCCAGAAGCAAAAATGCTGTTTAACGACATTAAACGCATCAAGCATATCGACGACATCTGGGTAGAGCTTAATAACGCTGCCTAGGATTTGATCTTGCAAAAACTAAAGTACCTTCTTGGAGCAACGGCCATTGCGCTGTCTTCATGTGCCACCTTGCCTAGTAATCCGCATAAGTATCAGATTCTGATTCACACACCCTCCCAAGCCGGTAGCGGTATTTACATGAACGATCGCTACATTGCGACCAACCATCATGTAATTGAAGCGGGTGTTATTACTAAGATCACCAAAGCTGACGGCAGCAAAATAGATTACGAGCGATTCTTAACGTCGTCTAAGTTAGATTTGGCTGTGATCGTACTGCCCTGCCGCGACAACGGCATTGAGCCCGTCGTTGCAAACTCGCCCACACTGGGAATGAATGTATCGTTGTACGGCCCACAAACACTAATACCCCGAGATACACGCATCACTGCCATAGTAGACAACCTGAACATATATGCGTCACACCCAAAGCCTTTATCGCCTTTTAGCTATGGTTTAGGAATCGACAAACAGATTCCGCAAGGGTTCTCGGGCGGGCCAGTAATCGACCTTGCCTCAGACACCGTAATAGGCATGACCCAAGGCAATGTTGAAATGAGCAGTGAAAGAGGCCCTACAGGGTATTTCTACGCAATCGATCAGGTGATTAAAGAATCAATTCAACTAATGAACGATGCTAACATAGACTATCAATGCGACTAGCTAGTTAACTATCAGATCGAAACTAAAAAGGGCTGCGGTAGTTGTCTTGTACGTCGATAGGTCGATACTTTAAGTCAGGAAACAATAGCTTGTGGGCTTCTACTAACTTATCTAGCTCTAAGATGACCGATGGCGGAAACCCCATTCGGTCACGATCAGACACCAACAAGCTATCTACGTAGGCGTAAAGGTCTTCGTAACCCCAAAAGATCTTCAACTTTGCAATGACGTGCGGAAACGCGTCAAGACCAAGATCATCTTTTTTAAAGTAGCGAAATCTTCTCAACGCTGGTAGCTGCTCTAATAACCCTGTCGGCTCTGTCAACTTTAGAATCCTTTTCTAACTCATTGATAATCTGGCGTCTATTACGTCCTCATTATGCACAGTTTTTGAACAGCAGCAACTACTCACAAACGTATTCAATAATAACTAAACCGTCTATAGTAGTCTGATCAATTAAGAATGACCCTGTAGAATCGCTGTATCAACCAAAGGATTGAATAAGATGAGCTTAAAGACCCCTCTCATTGGCGCCCAAATGCTGTTCGTTGCTTTTGGCGCATTAGTACTGGTACCACTACTAACAGGGCTCGATGCAAACGTCGCCCTATTTACAGCCGGCGCAGGCACGTTATTGTTTCAAGTTATTACGAAGCGCTCTATTCCAATATTTCTGGCGTCTAGCTTTGCGTTCATTGCCCCTATCATCTACGGCGTTCAGACTTGGGGAATACCGGCCACCATGGGCGGCCTTATCGCAGCAGGTGCGGTTTACATTTTATTTTCAAGTATTGTCGCATGGCGCGGCGTTGAATTTATTCAAAGAATATTACCCCCAATCGTAGTAGGCCCTGTCATTGTCGTGATTGGCCTAAGCTTGGCCCCTGTTGCAGTTAACATGGCGTTAGGAAAAACCGGCGACGGTGCGGCTGTTCTAGTGGAGCCTGGAGCCGCTATTGCAATATCGATGACCGCCTTACTTGTAACCACGCTAGCATCACTGCTGGGTAAAGGTTTCATCAAGCTAGTACCCATTCTATTGGGCGTTGCATCAGGTTACTTACTCGCCTTAGTGTTAGGTGTTATCAATTTCGACCCAATCACAAATGCCTCGTGGGTAGCTCTGCCGGCTTTCACTGTGCCTGAATTTAATCTAACCGCGATACTCTTTATGATTCCTGTCGCTATAGCGCCAGCTGTTGAACATATTGGTGACATGATGGCGATTAGCAGTGTCACCAAGAAAGACTTCATCAGAGAGCCTGGATTAAACAAGACATTACTAGGCGATGGTGTAGCTACGATTGCGGCCGCAAGTGTTGGCGGGCCACCAAATACAACATATTCTGAAGTTACCGGTGCAGTAGCCTTAACCAAAGCCTTTAACCCTGTTTACATGACTTGGGCTGCAGTGTTTGCGATCTTTATTTCTTTTTGCGGCAAGCTTGGCGGTTTTTTGGCTACCATTCCCACCCCTGTAATGGGCGGCATTATGGTGCTACTTTTTGGCGCTATTGCAACTATCGGTATAGGCACAATCGCGCGATCAGATGATGACCTGCACGACGCACGCAACCTGGCGGTGGTATCGATTCCGTTAGTGTTTGGGATCGGCGGAATGCACTTTGGTGGGGGCGATTTCGTGATTCAAGGTATTGGGCTAGCAGCAGTTTCAGCGATTGTCTTAAACCTAGTATTACCGCGGAATCGATCAGAGAGCTAGTAGCTAAATAATGGCACACCCGGAGGGATTCGAACCCCCGACCAACTGGTTCGAAGCCAGTTACTCTATCCAGCTGAGCTACGGGTGCGCAGAAACTGCAATTTAACTCAGTAGCGCAGCTATTGCAAAGGATCTGAGTTAATTAATTGATTTAGAAAGGATTTTCTAAAATTAGAATAGACTTCTAACTAAAGAGAAGAAAAAGTGGCGCACCCGGCACGATTCGAACGTGCGACCGCCTGGTTCGTAGCCAGGTACTCTATCCAGCTGAGCTACGGGTGCGCAATAAACTTTGCGACTAACTGATTACGCTGTAATCAGATCATCTATGTAGTGGCGCACCCGGCACGATTCGAACGTGCGACCGCCTGGTTCGTAGCCAGGTACTCTATCCAGCTGAGCTACGGGT
>CANNCY010000002.1 GCA_947503335.1 uncultured Pseudomonadales bacterium
TGGTACCATTTTAAAGAACCTTGCTAATCGCAAGGTTTTTTTATGCCTGTAACAAAGGCACGGGCCGGGCGAGAAGCGGCACCCCCGGTTCGACAACAAGCACCGCTTGTTGCAACGAGGCGCGCAGCGCCGAAGCCCGAAGGGTTCAAATAGCCCACAGGCTATTTGAATTAATCCGGCCTCTGGTACCATTTTAAAGAACCTTGCTAATCGCAAGGTTTTTTTATGCCTGTAACAAAGGCACGGGCCGGGCGAGAAGCTAGTCTTTCGACTTGGTAGTCGCCTCATGTATTTCGCGAAGACGCTTATCACTAACATACTCTTCATAGGTTTTAGTGTTGTCGCGCTCTGCTGCAGGTTGATCAAGATAATCCCGCATTGGCGCTCAACCACTCACCGCAACTATCACAATCAATGTTATGAGCCTCTTCATCGTAAAGACACCAAGTGACTCATCGCCACTGCCCCTGCTCGCTTAGCAATTCAGAGCCATCAGACTTAACCACCACCAACCGCGCATCATCAGTAACCATGTAAGTGATATTGCCATTTACGAACTCGTAGCCACGAAACTGGCAAGGGGTTACTCCATCGGCACACATACGATAAACGCTATGCCCTTTTAGTTTGATGCCTTTGCCGGTTCGTTTACTGGTACCCACGTAGGTAACCTTGTCGCAGCCAAGCACACCTTCATCGCAGTGCGATTCAATTTTGACAATATAGTTGGGGGTTTCAAGAACTTCGCCCCAGGCGAATGCTGGGGCGAGTAGTAGAAGATAAATAACAAAACGTTTCATGGGTACCTCGGTAAAACGCTATAGCGCCATAGATACCCAAACCCAAGCTTTACTGGTATCTACTTTGCCACCGTTGCTGTCGGCGTTAAAACTGGCGTATTTGGCGCCAACCGTAAATCGTTTATTAAGCTTAGTTGATACCGACGCGTTTACCTCGCCGCCAAAGTCATTATCACCTTCGTCGGCACTAAAATCATGATAAGCGGCTGACCAGTTAATACCCTGATACTTACCACCCACGCCTGCATGTATATCAAGCAAGCCTGTGGCTGGGGTACCTAAAAACTGATCTGACCAACCATTAAACTTGTGTAATGTGGCGAGTGGAGTAGAAAATCCATACATACCATCATCACTGCCCAACAGCTCGCCCCCTAACCACCATTTTAGGCAACCAGCATTTAGCGTAAGCTTGCCCTGCCAATAATCAGCATCATAACTTGACCCCAAAATATCGGCCGACTGTGTCGCGTATTGCGCATCGATGTTTAACGGGGTACCACCTACATCTACCTTATTAGCATACTTGATACCCCAGGTATCGATATCGCGCTCAACACCTTCGTCTTCGCTTAATAGATAACCAAAGCCGGTTAGTTTAGCGCCTCCAAACTGGTAGCTAACATTTAGCAAGTGATCTTCAGAATCTAGATCGCGTTCTTTTGCAAAGATACGATTACGTTTAGTCACGTAGGCGTAATAGGCCGACGCTTTATCTGACGGATTAAACTTAACCGAGGCAGCGTCAAAGGTTTGGCGATCTTGACGCCAGCCCACGTGACCCACAAAACGATGGTCATCAAGCGTAATTACTTGGCGGCCAACAGTCGCTTTAAAGGTTTTGGTTCCCAATATAATTGCCACTTGATCAAGTTCGGTAGTTTCTGGGTCGGCAACCACAGAATAGCCAGGATTAGATCCCAAGGCATCATTAAAACTGTCGTGCAATGTGAGCGAGTTTTCGCCTTCAATAATGGCACTAAACCAACCCAACGTGGGCGTTTTGTATGTGATGCGAGTACGCAACGTCATAGCATGCGCATCTTTAAGTGCGTTCTGTTGATCAACAGTTTCTGAGCGCAGATTAAAATTTGCACTAAGCGAACCTAGTTCGTTTGCGGTTGTATTAGTAGACAAGACGATAGCGCTTAGCGCTACGCAAGCAGTAGTCATCTTCATGATGTTCACCCTTAGTCTTTATAATGCAGCAGCTTTATTGCCACTCGTTTACACCCTTCATCGAAGGCAGTTTATGTGCGATACCCTTATGACAGTCGATGCAGGTTTTTTGCCCGGTGAGTAAAAAGTCACGATGTGCGTCACGCGCACGCTTCTCTTGCTTTGTAAAATCCATCGATTCAGCAGCATGACAGTTGCGGCACTCAAGCGAATTGTTCGCTTTTAATCGTGCCCACTCATGCTCGGCTAGTTGGCGCCGTTTGGCCTCGAACTTTTCTGGCGTATTAATGGTGCCAAATACTTTGCCCCATACTTCTTTTGACGCAGCCATCTTACGCCCCATCTTTGCTGACCATTCGTGAGGTACGTGGCAGTCAGGGCATGACGCTCGAACACCTGATCGATTACTGTAATGAATCGTTTGTTTTAATTCTTTATATGGCCCGGTTTTCATTTCATGGCAGCCAATGCAAAACTGCTCAGTGTTTGTTACCTCGACGGCGGTATTGAAACCACCCCAAAAGATAATCCCTGCTACAAAGCCACCAACGGTTAACACACCTAACGACAAACTAGTCGCCGGTTTACTTACCCGACTTAAAAACTCGCGAATCCAATTCATTGCGAGCCTCCATCACTAGCCGACGACACTTGGTGGGCTTCAAGAAACTCGTTTTCAATTAAGTTAGATGGTGTTTTTTGTTCAACATGACACTGAGTACAAAAGTAGCGACGAGGCGAAATTTCTGACAGCACCTGGTAATCACGATTCATGAAGTGCGTTACGCTTACCATGATCGCCCCACTTTTTTCTGTTTTGGTGCGCCCATGGCACGACATACATTGGTTCACATTTTGATCAATTTGATAGCCATCAATCTTGTGGGGAATCACGGGCGGCTGCATAGGATAGGCTCGACCACTACGTCGATCTGTTGTTTCAGCCTTAGCCATTTCAACGGGGTATGCCTGTGCATCCAGCGCTGTTTTGGGGCGTAACGATGACACATTGTTAACCACTGCAGGCGAGTCGTATTTGTGAGCGGGGGCCGTACTGACTGCGGCACTAGTGGTCGCATTATTTGATACCTCAGCTGAAGCGGTTGCAGGTTGCTGCTTAGGGGCTTCAGCCTTGCTCGAATCTTCTTGTTTAGAGCAACCAGCACCAAAGGCTAACGATAAACAGGCCACAACCAATGCTATAGATTTTTTAGATAGCTTATTCATGACGTTCTCCTTAAACCTTTTCAACTTTCACAGCACACTTTTTAAAGTCAGTCTGCTTAGAAATTGGGTCAGTCGCATCAAGTGTTACCTTGTTGATTAACTGGCGAGCATCAAACCAAGGCACGTACACCAATCCTTTAGGTGGTTTATTGCGACCACGAGTCTCTACGCGAGTCACAATGTATCCTCGACGGCTAGATACCTTAACCGCATCACCTCGGCGCAAACCACTCGACTCGGCATCGTCTGGGTGCATAAAGCACACCGCATTAGGAAACGCCGCATTTAGCTCGGGTACGCGCTGCGTCATCGAACCCGAGTGCCAATGCTCAAGCACTCGCCCTGTCGACAACCACATCGGGTATTCATCGTCAGGGGATTCAGCCGGTGGTTCGTAGGGCAAAGCAAAGATCAATGCCTTGCCGTCAGGTTTACCATAGAATTCAAAATCGGCGCCTGGGCTAACATAGGGATCTTCACCCTCTTTAAATCTGCGTAGCGTTTCTTTGCCGTTTACTACTGGCCAACGCAGGCCGCGCACTTCTTTATAGGTATCGTACGGCGCAAGATCATGGGCCTTGCCGCGACCAAAGGTTGCGTACTCTTCGAACAAACCTTTTTGGATATAGAATCCAAAGTCTTTTGCTTCTGGGTTGGGGTATTCGTCGGTTACTTCGTCAATGCCGTATTTTGACACCGCGTCGTTTGCAAACAGAATGTCATAGAGAGTCTTTCCGCGATAATCGGGCCGTTGGCGAATTAATTCTTCAGGCCATACTTCTTCAACTTTAAAGTACTTAGAAAACTCTACTAGCTGCCAAAGATCTGACTTAGCTTCTCCAGGTGCTTCTACCAAGTTCATCCACTGCTGAGTGCGTCGCTCTGCATTACCATACACACCCTCTTTCTCTACCCACATCGCAGCGGGTAAAATAAGATCTGCCGCCTGCGCCGTTACGGTAGGGTATGCGTCTGACACCACCACAAAGTTTTCGGGGTTGCGATAGCCCGGCAAAATCTCTTCATTGATGTTAGGGCCAGCTTGTAAATTGTTGTTTACCTGAATCCAGTAAGCATTGATCTCGCCATCCTTTAGCTTACGTACTTGCTGAACTGCGTGGTAGCCTGGCTTTGGCGGAATGGTACCCTCGGGCAGCTGCCAAATATCTTCACTCAGCTGACGATGCTTAGGGTTAGCGACGACCATGTCGGCAGGTAAACGGTGCGAGAAGGTACCTACTTCGCGGGCGGTACCGCAGGCCGATGGCTGACCCGTTAACGAGAATGGGCTATTACCAGGCGTTGCAATCTTGCCTGTTAACAGGTGAATGTTGTAGAGCAGATTATTAACCCATACACCGCGGGTATGCTGGTTAGTACCCATAGTCCAGAACGAGGTTACTTTAACCTTAGGATCAGCATACATCTCGGCCAACTTATTTAGGCTTTCAACAGATAACCCTGACATCTCTGATGCTTTTTCAGCGGTATACTCAGACACAAACTCGGCAAACTGATCAAAATCAATCGGCGAGCTACCACCTGCTTTGTCAGCGTTCTTGGCCGCTTTTTGCAAAGGGTGATCATCGCGCAAGCCGTAACCAATATCAGTATTGCCCTTAACAAACTTGGTGTGCTTAGAAACAAAGTCTTTGTTGACCTTGTCGTTTTTAATAATGTAATTAGCAATGAAGTTTAAAATCGCCAAATCAGAGTGCGGTGTGAAAGTAAGCTTGTCATCAGCCAAGTCGTAACAGCGATGCTCGTAGGTCGACAACACGGTTACGTTAACGGTTGGATTACTCAATCGCCTATCGGTTACTCGCGTCCATAAGATAGGATGCATCTCGGCCATGTTAGAGCCCCACAACACGAAGGCATCGGCTGCTTCAATGTCGTCATAACATCCCATCGGCTCATCAATACCAAAGGTGCGCATAAAACCAGCTACCGCCGACGCCATGCAATGACGGGCGTTAGGGTCAATGTTGTTCGATCTAAACCCTGCTTTATACAACTTGGCAGCGGCGTAACCTTCTTGTACTGTCCATTGACCAGAACCAAACATACCGATGGCTGTTGGGCCTTTATCTTTAATCGCCTTTTTAAATTTCTCGGCCATTATTTCGAAGGCTTCATCCCAGCTAACCGGTTCAAACTCGCCTTCTTTATCAAACTTGCCATTGGTTTTTCTTAGCAGTGGTTGCACCACACGATCATGGCCATACAAAATCTTTGATAAGAAATAGCCTTTGGTGCAAAGCAAACCGCGGTTAACGGGGCTTTTAACATCGCCGTGAGTGGCCACTACTCGCCCACCTTTAACACCTACGTGTACCGAACAGCCGGTACCACAAAAACGACAAGGCGCCTTTGACCATTTAATACCGGTTTGCGATGCATCTGTTTCTATATTCGAGGCAAAAGATAAGGGCACACCTACCGTCGAAGCTGCCACCGCGGCTGCGGTGTTTTTGATCATTTGGCGCCTGGTTAACATAAAGCTTCCTTTTTGCTTATTAAGTTAGCTGGCACTCGTTACATCATTGAGTGTCGCGGTTTCTTCTATTTGGTGATAGGCGAGTGAAACACTAATCACGCCTTGTAGATCGCTGATCGATTGCATTTGATTGGCTAACTCTTTTTCAGATAATGCTTCGATCACTGCGACGATTTTATTGTCGCCGGAATGGGCAACGTCGACTGCATTGTTTGCAGTAAGCGCTGCTTCGATGGATGGCTTAAATTGGTTATACAAACGTATAACAATGCCAATAAAGTGTGTGTGGCTACTGGCGATCATGCCTTGGCCTCTAGTTATAGATTACAAGCTTGTTAAAAGGTTGTTGGGGCAAACAACAGCTGATAAATCCAGATACCCAACCCGTAAGCTCCAACAATCGCTACACTGATTGCCGGAAAGATAATGCAGCAGATAATCAAAAAATCTTTGATCTCTCGCGGTCTTGCTGACTTGTCCACAAAGCCCCCTAAAATAGTGATAAACACTGAAATCTAGAAAAGTTTTCTAAACCCTAGCAAGTTATGCGCAATACCTCATTTGGTACTATTACCATTACAACACATATGGCCGAAACAAAAATGCCAGACACATGTCTGGCATTAAAGGCTAATAAATGTACGGAATTAGGCTGTTAATCAAAGCGATCTGCGTTCATCACTTTAACCCAAGCGGTTATAAAGTCGCTGACAAACTTGTGCTGGTTGTCGTCTTGGGCATAGGCTTCACTGATAGCTCTAAGTTGCGAGTTTGAACCAAACACTAGGTCTACTCGTGACGCCTGCCACTTGAGGCTGCCATCGGCTCTATCTCGCCCTTCGTACAAGTCAGGCGACACCGGCGACCACTTAGTCGACATATCACATAGATTCACGAAAAAGTCATTTGTTAGCATCTGTGGGCGATCAGTTAACACACCTAACTTAGATGAATCGTAATTAGCATCTAACACTCGCAGGCCGCCTACCAATGCCGTCATTTCTGGCGCACTTAAACCTAACAGCTGCGCTTTATCAACTAATAACTCTTCAGCTGACACGCTAAATTGCTTCTTCTGATAATTTCTAAAGCCATCAGCCAATGGCTCTAACACAGCAAACGAATCAGTATCAGTTTGTGCTTCGGTTGCATCACCTCGCCCAAGTGTCACTGGCACGATAGTTTCAATACCTGCTTCGCTAGCAGCTTTTTCGATGGCAACACTGCCGCCCAGCACGATCAAGTCGGCCAATGACACTGCCTTTGAATATTGATCTTTAATATCGCGCAATACCGACAACACCTTTTGTAGCTGCTCGGGCTGATTTACCTGCCAGTCTTTTTGTGGGGCGAGCTGTATACGCGCACCGTTTGCACCACCACGCATGTCAGAACCACGATAGGTAGATGCCGACGACCAGGCAGTGTAAACCAGTTCGGACACCGACAGACCAGAGGCAGCGATCTGATTTTTTAGGTCATCTACTTCATCATCGTCTAAGCCACTATCGATTGGCGTGATAGGGTCTTGCCAAATCAACTCTTCACTGGGTACGTCGTTACCTAGATACCTAGCTTTAGGACCCATGTCGCGATGGGTTAGCTTAAACCAAGCACGAGCGAAGGCATCAGCAAACTGATCAGGGTTCTCGTGAAAACGTTTCGAGATCTCGCCATAAATAGGATCCATACGCATCGCCATATCGGCCGTAGTCATCATGGTCGTCACCTTTTTACTAGCATCACCCGCCGCCGGCGCCATATGTGCTTCGTCAACGCCCACGGGTACCCACTGCCATGCGCCTGCGGGGCTCTTAACGAGATCCCAATCGTAACCAAATAGCATCTCAAAGTAGCCGTTGTCCCATTGAATGGGGTTTGGTGTCCAAGCGCCTTCGATGCCACTAGTGATGGTGTCATCGCCCACGCCTGTGCCGTAACCGTTAGACCAACCAAAGCCCATCTCTTCGATATCTGCGGCTTCAGGCTCGGGCCCTACATTAGCTGCATCGCCCGCACCATGAGCCTTACCAAAGGTGTGACCACCGGCCACTAGCGCTACGGTTTCTTCGTCGTTCATGCCCATACGAGCAAAGGTTTCGCGAATGTCTCGCCCAGACGCCAACACGCTAGGCTCGCCATTAGGGCCTTCAGGGTTTACATAGATCAGCCCCATTTGTACGGCAGCCAATGGGTCTTCTAAATCACGTTCGCCGCTGTAGCGTTCGTCATCTAACCAACCTGTTTCGGTACCCCAATAGATATCTTCTTCAGGCTGCCAAATGTCTGCGCGCCCGCCACCAAAACCAAAGGTTTTTAAGCCCATCGATTCGATGGCTACATTACCCGCCAAGATAAATAGATCAGCCCAAGATAGTGCATTGCCATATTTCTTTTTAACAGGCCATAGTAGTCGGCGAGCTTTATCAAGGTTGCCGTTATCGGGCCAGCTGTTTAGTGGCGCAAAACGTTGGTTACCAGTATTGGCACCGCCGCGGCCATCACCGGTACGGTACGTGCCAGCAGCGTGCCACGCCATTCGAATCATAAAGGGGCCATAGTGGCCGTAATCGGCAGGCCACCAGTCTTGCGAATCGGTCATCATGCTAGTTAGGTCTTGCTTAACGGCATCTAGATCTAACTGAGAGAATGCCTCGCCGTAATCAAAGTCTACGTCCATAGGATTAGACGTAACGTTATGCTGGTGCAGAATCGACAGGTTTAACTGATTTGGCCACCAATCGCGATTATCTGTGCCGCTTTTACCTAAGGTGGTTGTACTGCCGTGACCAAATGGGCATTTACCTTGCTCGTTACTCATCTTATGTCTCCGATAATTCATTTCAATCGCCCTGCTTGAGCGGATGAATTAAAAGTAGACTACATGAGAATGATTCGCAATTAGGACAAGTCTATCGAGCTGATAGTTAAAACTATTCAGCTGATAGATCATTGATTAGCGATTGCCGTTTACAGGGCGCTTTCGTGGGCGAGACTTAGGCTTCTCTGCAGATTTTACATTACCGTTGGCTCGTGTTTTTTGAGCTGACTTAGGTTTAGCACCTTGCTTTGCTGTACCACTAGGCTTTGATCGCTGCTGCGGCTTTGCCTTTGAATTGGGGCGAGTCTTAGGCCGTGCTTCGCTGTCATCTAGCGGTTTAGTCGGCTTTGGCTTTTTAGGCTTCTTTGGTTTTTTCGGTTTTTGAGGGCCATCAACAAAAGGGGTTTCTCGCAACGGTGCTTCTGGCTTAAAACCTTCATATTCGTGGCGCTCGATGTTTTGACCTATCAATCGCTCAATGGCTTTTAGCTGGTCATACTCATCAGCCATCACAAACGACACAGCCTCGCCACTAGCACCAGCGCGAGCGGTTCGCCCAATACGGTGCACATAGTCTTCGGCAACATTGGGCAGATCATAGTTGATCACATAAGGCAGTTGTGAAATATCGATACCTCGCGCTGCGATATCGGTTGCCACTAGCACACGAATCGACTCGTCTTTAAAAGCTGCCAACGCTTTGGTACGAGCTGCCTGACTTTTATTACCGTGAATCGCCATCGCCGAAATATCGGCCTGTTCTAACTTGCGAACTAGTTTATTTGCCCCATGCTTAGTGCGGCTAAAGACCAGCACCTGCGACCAACCTTTTGAACTAATCACATCAGTTAACAGTGCAGGCTTTTTAGCTTTGTCGCAGGGAATCAACCACTGAGTAACTTTCTCAGCAGTGGTATTTGGTGGTGCTACCGATACCTCAACAGGATCTCGAACTATTGTTTTGGCGAGTTCACGAATGTCGTCACTAAAGGTCGCTGAAAACATTAGGTTCTGCCGCTGTTTAGGCAAGAAATTAAGAATGCGACGAATGTCATGGATAAAACCCATATCTAACATGCGATCGGCTTCGTCTAACACTAACACTTCTAATTGATCAAACTTAACCGCATTTTGATTGTATAAGTCGATCAAGCGACCTGGTGTTGCCACCAGCACATCGACACCGCGACGTAATCGCTGCATTTGAGGATTGATTTTAACACCACCAAATACGACGTCAGAACGCAGCGGTAAATGCTGACTGTACTGCACTACGTTCTCACCTACCTGCGCAGCTAGCTCTCGCGTCGGTGTTAACACCAGTGCACGCACCTGATTACCACGAACCTTAGGTCCATTAGTAAGATTGTTTAACATCGGCAGTGTAAAGCCAGCCGTTTTACCAGTACCCGTTTGCGCAGCAGCCATCACGTCTCGCCCCTCAAGAATAGGCGATATCGCTTGCGCCTGAATCGGCGACGGTGTTTCGTAGCCTTTGTCGGCAACGGCTTGTTGAATTTGCTGGCAAAGACCTAGATCGGTGAACTTCATTGTGGCACTCATAAATAATAAGCAACCACTGTACTACGCGGTGTATAGCCTAGGCTCGGTGTAATTACCCTGTGCAGCCCATTAATTCACAGCTTCGGTGAATGGTTCTGTGGATAAGTTGGTGAAAGGTGAGGCAAAGGCAGAGCCCGTAGGCTCTGCACAAATTTGGTTAAAAATTAGACGTTGTTGATTCGTCTGCAACAACCGTTGCGTTGTTTGACGCTTCAAACATAATGTCGTCATCGGTTTCAGGGTCGTCATTAATCGCCTGACAGGTTAGGGCTACTGTGTAGTCGCCTGGTGCTAAGAATGCAGCAGTGTAATCGTAAGTACCCTGCTCGGCATTGTACTTAACGTTGGCACTAGAGATCGGCGCAGTGGCACTGCCCATATCATCAGCAACCACGTCGCTACCTTCAAATACATAAACAGCAGCACCATTTTGACCACAGTCGCCTGCTTCCATCGTCGATGCTTCTACTGAGCCTACTACCTCGCCAATCTCAGTGTTGTCGATAACACGTAGCGCAGGCTTAAGAATATAGCTTGAATCTGTAGCACCAGGCTTTGTAACCGACTTACGAAGGTCGAAATCGATGGTAAAGTCGGCCGCCTGGCCCGCAGCTACGTTAAAGCCACGCACCAACTTAAGACCAGTATTGGCACCACTTGGCACGTATAAAGGATACTGAGTGCCGTCTTCAAATTCGATGTACGAATCCATCACGCCATCAACAGCATTCACCTTTAGGCGCATCCAGTTGTAGGCACCCGCGTCAATCTGTTCGTTGGTTAACAGCTGTTGCGAATCGCCATCTTGAAGAGCAAGCAGGTTAATAGTGCGGGGGCTGTCGAAATCAAAATCGATCGAAGTACCATCACTAGGTTTTAGCTCTACGCCAGTAAACTGAACGTATACCGCAGCAGCACTATCGACTGGAGCATCGGTAATCGCTAGCGAAAAGCTCGCTGAATCGTCAACACTTTCAGAACCACAACCAATGAGTGACATAGCGGCAGCAGCAACAACCGCTGAAATGAGCTTTTTATACATAACCTATCTCTTTGTATCTATATGAATAGGCGAACACTAACACGAATTGCTATGAATTCTAGTGGGCAATACCAATACTGCGACTTGTTGGTAACTTACCCGAAGGCACCGTGAAGCACATCACTCAACGGCTGTGCACTGACAACAAAACCTTACCCGTAGTATTGCTGAACAGCCTCAACAAACGCCATCTTTTGATCAATGGGTAATGTATTTACACCGCCGGCTGCAGCCCGACCACCGCCAGATTCAAACCCTGAACAGATATCACCCGCCCCTTGTTTATTAAGCAGAGGCGCACGCAGCGATACGGTATAAGAGTTACCATCTGGATTGAGGGTAAAAACCGCATGGGCACGATGAGGAGCGGCATTGGCTAGATCATTGCCAAATACACCGCTGACGCGCTTCGCCCATGGCTGATTGGGCAGTTCAAAAGCGGCGCAAACCTCGTTGTCACTAAAAGGTGTTAAAGCGTTTACATGGGCCATATCTTGATCGTACTTACGCTTTAGCTGCCAATATACCGAATTGTCTTGATCTCGCAGCTGTAAAGGCGACTTAAACTGTACTAGCTGCTTAAATAGCACCGCTGGATCAAAATGAAGGTCATCTAAGGCCGCGCCATAACCGTTATAGTTAACGAGAATGCCTAAGTCTTTTAAAAATAAAGCATCTTCTGTGCTAACCCCATGCTCGGCTACTAACGCATCGGCACTGGCGATCATATTGTCTCCATAGGCCGCTGCAATCGCCCATAGTACAAACTCGCCCTTAAGTAGATCGTTAATGATTAAGGCCGTACAGGTATTTGGGTCTAAATCAATATGGGCTTCAAGTGCGCCAATTTCGGGCAATGGCGGCGCCCGATGATGGTCTGCGTAAAACACCGCCGCACCTTTTGAGAGCAGCGATTGTAACGCGTCAATATTCTTTTCTGCAGAAATATCGAGCACGGTAACTTGGTCACCAGCATCGGCATCAACATTCTTCAACAGAGCAATGTTGCGCTTTACACCTGTCACTAAAGTTGCCTCACGAGGCTCTGCCAAACGTAGTTGAACTAAACTAAGTACGCCATCGGCGTCGCCATTAAATACATCAAAATTTGCCATTACGCGGGGCACCCTGCTATTTTTTTAAGCTGCTTCATATCATTGATGGTAAGCAGATTTCGTTGAACTGAGATCACTTTGTCTTGCTTTAGACTATTGAGCAATCGGCTAATGGTTTCTGGAGCTTTATTAAGATAATTACCCATATCGACCCGCGACATCGGCAGATTAAATTGCGTAGCACTAAAGCCACGCTGTGCAAAACGGTTGCTTAGGTTAAGTAAGAAGGTAGCAAATTGCGCCTGCGCACTAAGTTCAAGCATTTGTTCATGTACCGAGATCACTTCTTTACTCATCAGCTTCAAAATATTGCTTTGCAATTTAGGTAGCTGGGCCGCGGTTAGGGCAATGGTGTCATACTGAATCGCACAAACTGCCGACGAATCGATTGCATAGGCACTAGTTGGGTGTTCTGAATCGTATATGGCATCTAAGCCTAATAGCTCGCCCGGTAGATAGAAGCCCACAATCTTGTGATTACCTTCTGCGTCGATCATAACCGACTTAAAAGCGCCCGATTTGACAGCGTATAACTGAGTCAATGGTTCGCCCTGTTGAAACAACTGATCACCTTTACGAATAGTAGGTAAGTGATCAACCATATGTTCTAGCTTTTCTAGCTCGACTTTGTTTAAGCCCTGAGGAACGCATATAGCGCCTAGCGCACAGGTACTGCATAGATTGGGTGAAATTTTAGCCATTGATCTAAATCAAGCATGCTCTCGATAAATTTGAGCTCATTATCACATAGAGCCATGATGTAGGTGAACAACAAATAAGCCTATAAGGAGGCTAACCATGTGGACTGACCCTACCTTTATTGCAAGTATGATCGTTATTGGCGGCACTTTGGCTTTTCTAGGCGGCGTTTACTACGTGATGTACCAAGGCATCGCCAACTCAAAGTAACCCCGAAGGGTTACTTTTGCCACGCTGCTCGGTGTACTTGATAGTACAGTACGGGCAGCACGACCAACGCTAGCAGCAATGCACTAGTCATACCGCCTACCATAGGTGCGGTAATTCTTGTCATAACTTCGCTTCCGACACCCGTTGCATAAAGTACTGGCAGCAACCCCAGTATAATGGTTGAAGCAGTCATTATCACAGGTCTCACGCGCTGCGACGCACCCTCGACAATCCTATTCTTAAGCTCGCCATCGGTGTCACCCGAGCCACTATCGTGTTGATTTGAATTGCTCTGCCCATACACAGATTGATTGATGTAAACCAACATCAGTACACCAATTTCAACAGCGACCCCAGCTAATGCGACAAATCCAACGCTAACGGCAACCGAGAAGTTAAAGTTAAACAACGCCATCAATAACATCCCTCCTACCATCGCGAAAGGGAGTGTAACCAGAATCATCAGCACTTCACGCAAGCGGCCAAAGCAGAAATATAGCAAACAGATAATAGCTACCAAAGTTAACGGCATCACCACCATCATACGCTGCTCAGCTCGCTGCATATATTGGTACTGGCCTTGCCACTCTATAGAGTACCCCAACGGCAACTCTAGTTGCTGCTCGATAAGCGCGTTGGCTTTATCAATGAACGGGCCAATATCTGCTGCAGATATATCAATCAATACATAACTGTTTAAACGGGCATTTTCGCTCTTAATCAGCGCAGGCCCCTGCTCAATATAAATCTGCGCTATCTCG
Source organism: uncultured Pseudomonadales bacterium (assembly GCA_947503335.1). GTDB lineage: Bacteria > Pseudomonadota > Gammaproteobacteria > Pseudomonadales > CANNCY01 > CANNCY01. Next base: position 13,918 of record CANNCY010000002.1, read on the forward strand.
CCAAGCGTTACTATCGCCCCTGAGTTTGTCACTAGCGGCAAGCGAGATAACGACTCGGGCGAATCTCGATATTGTTGGGGATATCTTAAGTTAACACTGTAACGCTCTTGCCCCTCGATCGTTTCAGTAACATCAACACCCCCTATTGCACTAGCGGCACTGCTCGCCACATCCGCTATATTTAAGTTGAACCTAGCAGCGGCATTTCGATCAATTTGCAACCGCAAATATCGCCCACTAGCGGCGCGCTCGGCGTATACGTTAATTACTTTATCAAGCGGCGTTAGCAGCTGTTCTAACTGAATACCGAGCGCTTGAATCTTCTCGATATCGGGGCCAGATATTTTGATGCCTAAGGGGGTTTTAATACCTGTCGACAACATATCGATTCGGGTTTTAATTGGCATCACCCAAGCATTACTTAGACCTGGTACCTTAACGATCGACTCAAGCTCTTGCTTCAATTGATCGGTAGTCATGCCCTCTCGCCATTGCTGTTTTGGTTTAAGCTGGATGAAGGTTTCAATCATGGTCAATGGTGCTGGATCAGTAGCGGTATCGGCTCGCCCAACCTTGCCAAATACATTTTCAACCTCAGGAACTGTTTTTATCAAGCGGTCTGTTTTTTGCAAAATATCGCGGGCCGTTTCGATAGAGATTGACGTGTATGTAGTAGGCATGTACATCAGATCGCCCTCGTCAATTTGAGGCATAAACTCGCTGCCTATTTTGGTAGCAGGATACAAGCCTATCAGTGTAATTATAAGCGACGCTAGTAACACCGTTTTTGGCCATCGTAGCAACCTAGTTAACACTGGTCGATAAACACTGGTGAGCATGCGACTAACCAGATTATGACGTTCTTGAGTTACTCGCCCCCTAATCAAGAAACCAATAAGCACTGGTACAAGGGTTACTGATAAACCAGCCGCAGCGGCCATTGCATAGGTCTTTGTATAGGCAAGCGGCGTAAACATCTTTCCCTCTTCTGCTTCGAGCGCAAAAATGGGTAAAAACGACACTGTAATAATCAGTAAACTAAAGAATAACGCTGGGCCAACCTCGCTTGCCGATTTCGCCACAATAGACCAACGATCTTTAGCTGTGGGCATCGCCTTACTCGCATGACGATGGTAGTTTTCGATCATGACGATGGCGCCATCAGTCATCGCACCGATCGCGATAGCAATGCCACCTAGCGACATGATATTGGCCGTAATGCCTTGCCAATACATCACCACAAACGCCAACAGTACGCCCATCGGCAAAGTAATGGCTGCAACCAATGCCGATCGCACATGCATAAGAAACAACGCACATACCAATGCAACAATGGCTAACTCCTCTACCAACTTATCAAGTAGTGTTTTGATCGACTCGATAATAAGATTTGAACGGTCGTAAACCGTTACAACCTCGACCCCCGGCGGCAAACTTGCACGCAATGTATCGAGCTTTAGCTTTACCGCATCGATGGTTTGCTTTGCGTTCTCGCCCGCTCTCATAACGACAATGCCGCCAACGACCTCGCCCTGACCATTGAGCTCGGCCACCCCACGACGCATTGCTGGACCCATGGTGACATCAGCAACATCTGCAACCGTAATAGGCGTACCCTGTATATTCGTACCTAGAGGAATCGATTTAATGTCATCAATGCTCTTAACGTACCCCGATAGCGTAACCATATATTCTGCTTCGGCTAACTCTACCACCGACGCGCCAACCTCTTGGTTACCTCTTGAAAGAGCGACCTGCAGGTGACTCATAGGTACCGAGTACGCCTGTAAACGAATAGGGTCTGCTACCACTTGATATTGCCTTCGCATTCCACCAACAGTCGCGACCTCTGACACCCCTCCAACACTTTGCAGCTCGTAGCGAAGCAACCAATCTTGAAGCGACGTTAAATCACTAAGACTGTACTGATTGGTTTTATCTATTAAGGCGTACATGTAAACCCAGCCGACACCGCTAGCATCTGGCCCCAGCTGCGGCTGCACATTTTTTGGTAGACGCGATTGCGCTTGCCCTAAGTACTCTAATACTCGACTGCGCGCCCAATATTGATCAGTACCCTCTTCAAAAATGACATAAATATATGAGTCACCATAGAACGAAAAACCACGCACTGTTTTTGCCTTAGGCACCGACAATAAGGTTGTAGTTAACGGGAACGTCACTTGATCTTGCACTACCTGTGGCGACTGCCCCATGTAGCTTGTTTTTACGATAACCTGTACTTCACTAAGATCTGGAATAGCATCTACTGCGGTGCGCTTTATTGCGTAACCCCCTGCAAGCAATATAACCAACGACGCTAACAGCACCAAAACACGATTACTGATTGACCACTTTATAATTGAATGAATCATAACTAAGCCCTAATGGTGCGAGTGATCATGATGATTTTCTTCTTGAGGCTTATCAGGCTTGGAGTGATGCATGTGCGAGTGGTTCATCTGAGAGTGATCTACCTCAGATTCGTGAACTTCTTTAGCATCAAGCTTTTCAAGCGCGATCGCTTTATTCGACTCAGAGTCGAGCAAGAAGTGCGATGAGGTTACAATTAGTTCAGACTCAGAAAGCCCCGACAGCACCTCAACGAACCCAGCTGCCACTCGCCCTATTTCAATATCAACCGATTTAAAACGACCGTCACCAAGTGCCTTAACCACTCGATTTTCTTTACCTAACCTAATAACGGCCTGCTCTGGCACCACCAATGTAGGCGTACTGTCGTGATTCATCACATCTACCTGTACAAAGGTATTAGGCTTAAGGGTTTGATCAGTATTTTCTAGTCTAATTCGCGCGTTGACTGTTCGCGTTACAGGGTCGACCTGTGGGTATACATAATCGATGGCACCGTGCCTTGGCGTCTGCTCGCCAGCCACATGAATCATTGCATGTTGCCCCGCATTTATTTGCGCTAACTGACTAGCAGGCCATTGTATGCTCACCCATACTTCATCAAGGTTAGCAATACTCATCAGCGTTGTACCTGGTTCAACGTAATAGCCCTCGCGAATCTTTAATCCATCTAATACGCCACTCTGAGGCGCATAGAACACAACCCGATCAGATACTTTTTGTGAACGTTTCAATTCTGTAATAAAAGGCTTTGTGAGTTGAAGCGACAGTAGTTTGTTAGTAGCTGCTCGCTCTAACGACGGGTCTTTTCGACTAACCGCCAACAGGTATTCTTGCTGCGCATTAACCAGTTCGGGCGAGTACAAGCGGTACAGCGGCTGATTCTTGGTAACCTGCTCGCCAACCGATTTGACGTACAGCGTTTCAACCCAGCCTGCTAGTCGCGGATGGATATGCACTATACGCTCTTGGTCATAGCTTAATATCGCAGCGACAGACAGAGTGTCATGCATTGGCTTTCGTTCGACCTTAGCCGTGGCAACTGACAAACTGTTTTCGATAGCGGCACTAACTGTTACAACACCCGCCTCATCTTGTTCGTCATACACGGGCACTAGATCCATACCCATAGGCGATTTACCAGGGCCGTCGCGACGGTAACTTGGATCCATCGGTGCAACCCAATAGAGCGGTGATTTATCAGGGCTAGAAGTGCTTTTCGTCGCGCCGTGATTTTCGTGGTGGTTATGACTCGGCTCAGACTGGTTTATTACATAAACAGCAAAACCGCCCAGTAAGGCCCCAACAGCCAAAGCAGCGACCACTGCCTTAGAAACATGTGTATTCATAGTATTCTCAGATATCGTTAGTTGTAATACCTACCGCAATGGCAGCGATGAGTTACAGGATATCGATGGGAGGGCGAATATAGGGTTGCTCGTTAGAGGGCCGCGGCGAGGGCTGCCGAAAGGTTAGCAGTGTCGTTGGCTTATCAATGTGCATTAGTGCTTGGTAGAGATTTAACGCAACAGCGGTCGTTGCGCAATGATCGCCTACGCATTGGCAGTATTGATGATCGCAATCTTGATGATGGTCGGTAGGCGATGTACCTGCGTGGTGTTGACTGGTATCGCGAGAACCTTGATGGTGAGTGTGCTCCGGCTCAGGGGCATCGGCCATAGAAACGATCGCCCCACTCTTGGGCACAGAGTGCTCATCTGCATCGCAATCAGCCAATACAGTACTTGAGCACAGTAACATCAGCCAAAGAACCAATGTCATTTCAAACCATTTCTTCATCTGCTCAGTCTAATATAAATAACTCATCGGTGATAGCGAGCCTATTATTCAATTTTGTACTTTTTCTTAAGCCCTTTAATAACGTCAGACGAACTCGCCATAAATTCATTTAACTGAGAAGTCACATCAGAATGCTTGAGCGTCGATAAGTGATAGGCATCAGAAGAGTGCTTTAATTCGTCAGCGAATCTGAGCTGAATCTGACTACCTAATTCATTCTTAACAAAGTGTTGCGCCACAAGCGTATTAAAGTAAACACCATCAACTCGCCCGGCATCGAGCAGCTTAATTAGACTAGCTAGCGTATTGGTTTCTGTTATCTCAATTCGGCCGGCCTTAACATCATCTAGATAAATCCAGGGAGTAAAACCACGTACTGTTCCTAAATCTTTAAGGTCAGATTGGGCGAGTGGCGATGCGTCAGACTTTACTAGCACACCATCTGTGTATCTGATCACCGCGCCGCTGTAATGTACCTGCTGTTCCTTTTTGATATCTGCGCGCCAAAGCTTATTGTCAGGAAACTTAAAATCGATATCACCGTTAAACAGCGACACATATAGTCGATTGATAGGCAACGGCCGATATTCAAATTGATAACCATTTGCCTTAGCGAAGGCGTCTAGCAATTCACGCGCATAACCTTGGTATTGCCCATCTGTCGTGCGATACAGGGGGTAATAATTAATCTCCTCTACCCCTATTACAAATCGTTTGTCTTGGGCGTTAGCCACAGTTGCCAAGCTGATGATAGATACCACTAATACTGTGGTAACGATTTGAGTAGCCCATTTCATAAATACTCACCTCTGATACAAGCCTAGCTTATGGAAAGGTTGTTTTGCCAATAAATGAAGATACTCAGCTTCTATACTCAATGAAACAGCTACAAGTTGGTTTATGGAGCAACAATCTTCAAAAATTGCTAAACAGCTGGTCAAAGCGATTTTAACTCTGTACCTGTCGCTTGCATTGATTATGACGGCACTTCAGATACTGTCAGAGTATGTACTAGAAAAAGATCGACTTGCCGGCCGTATTGCCGATATGTCTGACACCTTTGCCCCTTCGTTAGCGCAGGGGTTATGGACCTTTGACGACCAACAAATCAATGCATCACTGGTGGGGGCCTTTAACATTGCTGAAATTCATGGTGTCAAGGTGGTTGCCGCAAATGGCTCTAACTGGGCCATAGGTAACTATACAAACGATAGCGGCAAACTAGTTTTTAATGGCCCTGAGCAAGTCGATAACAGTAAAGACCTAACTCAGGATACAATAAGCACTACCTTATTTAGTGACACCTTTGATATCGAGCGCCAAGGTGAGGTATTAGGCACCCAAACCATTTATTACAGTATCAACACTGTGGTCAATAACCTATGGGCCCCGACACTTATCACAGTATTTTTAGCCATTCTCAAAACTTTGCTTCTTTGGTGGATCTCAGTAAGCGTTATCAATCGATTGGTAGCCAAGCCACTGGGTCGTCTTGACACTGCAGTTAGTGATTACGACCTAGCTAATACCGAACCGGCACAATTTGATGCTCTAGAGTCTCATAAGCCAACCAACGAACTAAACCACCTTTCAGATTCGATCACCGAAATGACCAACAAACTCGCTAATCAAAACAAGCGTGTTGCAGATACCACCCTACTTCTTAAAGAACAAATTGATGAACAAACTAAAGACCTTTCTGATAAGAATCACTTACTAGAAGATGCTTTAAAAACCAAAGCAAAGTTCTTGGCTGTAATGAGTCATGAATTACGCACGCCGTTGAACGGGATACATGGCTCGTTACAAATCTTAAAGTCTCGAAGCAATGGCGGTGATGAATTACTCGACACAATGATTCAAAGCTCTAATCAGCTCAATGATTTAATCACTGACGTTCTTGGTTTTAGTGAAACTGAAACCAATAAACTAGTGTTACGAAAAGAGCCCCTAAAACTGGTCGACTTATACAACGGGGCGTGTGCGCAGTATCAATCGATTTGTGAAAAGAAAGCGATCGGCTTTAAGTCGTCTTTTGACGACCGGCTTACTGATCGTATGGTTATTGCAGACAGAAAACGCCTTGAGCAACTTGTATTTAAACTGCTAGATAATGCCGTTAAGTTTACATACAAAGGCCATGTATATTTCGCTATAAACGCACTCGATTCTGAAGACACCGACAAGCAGGTTATCGAAATTATCGTCAAAGACACGGGGGTCGGCATTATTGAATCTAAACAAGATCTTGTCTTTGACCTATTCACCCAACTAGACAATCGCGTTAGTCGCGAGTTTGGCGGTATCGGTATAGGGTTAGCTATCTGCAAACAAACTGTTGATCTCATGAACGGCAGCATAAAAGTTGATAGCCACTCTGGTGAGGGGTCAACGTTTACAGTGCAGTTACCTCTTGCAGTACAAGTAGGCCAGCGATCTGAACCGCCAAACCAAATACAGCTTAATAACAGCCTAAGTGTACTTGTAGTCGATGACGTAGACACCAACGTGATGATGGTCAAGTTTATGCTTGAAGACCTTGGATTCAATGTAATCGCTGCAAAAAACGGCATCAAAGCGATCGAGCAGTTTCAAGCCCACAGGGGTGAATTACTGTGCATTTTTATGGACTACCACATGCCGGAGATGAACGGTATTGAAGCAACCATCGAGATAAGAAAAGAAGATTCTGAGATACCCATTTACGCATTAACAGCAAGTGACCTTCACGACACAAAAGCACAATGTGATGCTGCGGGAATGAACGGATTTATCGCCAAACCTGTCAATGAAATCGATATTCGAAATGCTTTGACTGACGCAACCCTTAGAACAGCGAAATAATCAGATGTTAACTCTAGCCTTGTTACTTAGCTTATCGTCGAATATTGAGTATCAAGAGCATACTCGCTATTACGATATCAGCGGCACTACCATCAACCAAATGTTGAAGTCTATTCAAAAGAATAGACCAGCTGAGTATCACCTAGGTAACTTCGATGCCTATACAGATTACAAACTACACTATGGCTACAGCACGATTAAAAGCCATGGCCGCTGTAAGTTGACTAAACCCAAAATAAGATTAACGGTGACCTTTGTACTACCTAGGTGGACTAGCGAGCGCACCGCCCCTTCGAAGGTTATTAAAGAATGGCATCGTTATCGCCGCGCCTTAATTGAACATGAAAACGGTCATAAAGAGATCGCAGCTGAAGCTGCTAATGCAATTGAAAGTCTATTTCAAAGCATACCTAGATCTCGGTCATGTCACGATCTAAACCAACTATTTAACCATCGTGCTAGCGAATTAGAACGTGATTTTCATCAGCGTCAAAAAGACTATGACAAAGCCACTAAGCATGGCATTCTAACCGGCGCTGTTCTAAATAGGATTTAATCTATGCTCACCCTTTCTGCAATTGCCCTAAGCGCTCAGTTATCGGCGACCGAACTGTTAGTTGGAACATACACACAATCTGAGTCAAAAGGCATTTATTCGATCAAGTTTGATGGAGAACACTTTAGCGAATTGAAGGCTGTGGCATCAGTAGGCAACCCCTCGTTTGTCATACCAATAAATGATGGCTTTTTAAGCGTCAGTGAAAACGAGAACGGTACACTCGAGGCTTATCTAACAGAGCAAAGTCAATCATTAAGTGCACAGGGTAGCTGGCCTTGTCATATCGCAGTTTCATTACAGGGTGACTGGGTCAGTGTGTCAAACTATGGCGGTGGCAATCTGAGCTTATATCGTTTAGAAGGTAGCAGCCTGAGTTATCACACATCGCACCAAAATAATGGTAAAGGCTTTAATCCTGAGCGCCAAACTGCCCCTCATATGCACTGGAGCGGCTGGCATACCAACACAAATCTATATAGCGTTGATCTTGGGCTAGATAGTATTTTCATGTACTCAGGCGATGACTACGTTAATAAATCTGTAGCACTCAAGGTACAACCGGGTGATGGCCCTAGGCACATGGCGTTTCATTCTAACGGCACAACTGCCTATATCGTGACAGAACTAACTAACCAGTTAATTACTGCAACCATCAATGATGACGGCACATTCAGCAGCCAATTGCGTCAATCAACCTTACCCGAGAACTATCAAGACACAAGCTACATTGCACATATTCAAGTCGTTGGTAACGACCTTTACGTATCAAATCGCGGCCACAATAGTATCAGTCACTTTGACATAAGCGAACCTAATTCGCCAAAGTCAAAAGGCCATCGATCTACTGAAGGGCAATGGCCACGCGCGTTTTGAGTTACGAAAGATGGCCACACACTGATTGTTGCCAATCAACAGTCAGATAATCTGGTGGCCATCAAAAGAAACAAAGATGGTAGCTTAGGTACGACGCTAGATACGATCAAAGTGTCTACGCCTACCCACATTATCGAGCGCTAAACTTTTAAGAAGATCTTGCGGTTGTACATGTACTTCACCAACCCGTACACCGCAAGCACCATCAACACTGCGTACACTAGCGACGCAAGATAGTTACCAAATAATGGCTGTAAACTGACATAAATCAATGACCCCAGACTTTGCTGACCTACAGGTATCATGACCAATAAACGAGCCGCGATCTCGGCAGCCATGTAACCCGCAATGGCGTTCATGCCAAATACCTTTAAAGCAAAGAACGGTTTCTTAACCTGAGCTGACTCGGTAAGCCACAAGAAGGCGCCCATTCCAGCGGTTGCCCAACCGCCTGTTGCTAAGACAAAGCTTGGTGTCCATAGCGCTTTGTTAATTGGTACCCACTGGTGCATAAGGTGACCAACGATAACGAAACATATGCCCAATCCTATCAACCATTTTACGCTATCTAACCCTTTACTGAGCATCAGCTTTGCCATCAGACCACCTAGTAAGCAGCTCACTACAGCAGGGAAAGTAGAAAGCAACCCTTCAGGGTCATACGCCCAAGGCACCGTCTGCGCCCACACATGATTCGCACCTAACAACAACACATCTGAATAAGCAGCCAGATTAGTGCCCTTTTCCCAATTACCGGCGATCAATGTTCCATCAGGCATAGGCACCGATATCATTGTCATCATGGCAATATAAAAAATACTAATGGCGATAGAGGCAGCCAACCAAACACGCCATCCTGTTGTGAGTACAAGCAGACAGGTTACAAAATATACAATGCCGATACGCTGTAAAACGCCTAACCAACGTACGCCCTCAATTCGATCTTCGAACCACGAGTAGTCAGGATCAAAGGGGTTATAAAAGAAAACCGCCAAGAAAAGACCCAAACCGATTAACTTGAGTGTTCTAAGGCCAATAGCCTTAAAACGGGCAGATGATAATCCCGACACACCTTGAAAGGCACACACGATCGAGACGCCAACAATAAATAAGAAAAACGGAAACACCAAATCGGTGGGCGTATAACCGTGCCAACTGGCATGTTGAAGCGGAGCATACACATAGCTCCAGCTACCGGGGTTGTTCACCAGTACCATCATCGCAACGGCCAAACCCCGTAGCATATCGACGGCATCTATTCTTCTGGGCAACGTAGATGACATAGTTAAATTCTCAATTTTTAGAGCGGCAAGTGTAGCGCTAAATAGTGCCACATCCAAAATAGTTCAAATTTATACGTTTGAATAAACAGTCTCTGAATAGCACTGATCGGTCTAATACTGATCAAATTTTGTGCAATACTGAAATTAATGGACATTCAGCAAGGCAGTAGCAAGGAGCATGTGGTGACACGTTTGCAGGCTGACATTACTTATTTATCACTGGCGGTTTCGGTATCTACAATTTCGATTGCTCCACACTTGGTATGGGCAAACACATCGATAGAGCCTTTTTCGCCCGGCTTTAAGGCGCAAGACCTCTCGTTAAGCAAGCCAACTGTTAAACAGCTAACGACAGAGCAACTACTGATCTTAGGCGAGCAAAAGATATGCCTAAAAAAGGTAGACCCCCGAATGATTCAAAATCAGGTTTGGGCGCATGATCACCTAAAATTAAAAGGCGGTCGACACCAGGCGAAAGCGTTTGCAAAAGACTTAACTAAGCGATTTAGGGGCGGCAATCTTAAATTTGAAAGTAACACGCACCGTTCTCATAGCTTTGCAGCCCCAAGACCCGAATTAAACTATGGCATGGGTGTAAAGAGTGGCGATTTGCAGTTAAAAGTGGAGTACCGTTTTTAACTTTGGTTTAATAGCGCCTTACCTATCGTGAGAGCCATCTATGCCAACGCCCAGCCTGTTACGTCGTATAGCCGCATTGGTCTATGACCTGTTTCTGTTAATCGCCCTATTGTTTGGCTGGGTAGCACTAAGCATTGGTGCCAATGTTTGGCTGGTAGGCGAAGAGGCAGTCAAAGAATCAACCCTTGCCGCACCGCAATGGTCTGTTCAACTAGGTATCCTGGTGGTGATTTCAGGCTTTTACAGCTTCTTTTGGCGCAAACAAGGCCAAACGTTAGGTATGCAAGCCTGGCGTATCAAAACACAGCAACCCAATGGCGAGTTATTAACCCAAGCGCAGTGCTTTAAGCGCATCGCAGCGGGCGCTCTATCATGGGCATGTTTTGGTCTCGGTTATCTCTGGGCACTTGGCCCAAGTAAACAAACTTGGCACGACAAATTGTCGGGCACAGAAGTTGTTTTACTGCCCAAAGAATCGCGCAAAAAAGATTAGCCGGCTCGACGTATCAAGTACATACCAAATAGCAAACAGATAAACGTCGGCATTAACACTGCCACCAACGGTGAGAAACCGTAAACAAGGCTAGCTGGTGCCAACAAGTTTTGAATGGTTTGCACCACAATGCCGACGATGATACCGGTAAATACACGATACCCCATCGACACCTGTCGCAATGAGCCAAACACAAACGAGATAGCTACCACTACCAAGCCAATCGTAGTTAATGGCTGCAGCAATTTCCGCCAAAACGCTAACTTATATTCTTGGTTAGCCTGATCTTGGTGCTCTAAGAATTCGGCGTAGTCGTATAATTCTCGAATGGATAGTCGTTCGGTGGCCACCGAACTAAGCCTTAGTAAACGCGCTGACAAATCAGCATCCCAATGTTCTTTAAATTCGCTAGTGCGCTCGGTGTGATCGGCATATATACGAGTGCCTTGCATATCCATTAAATGCCAAACACCCTCTTCAAAATGTGCTTCGTCTGCGTGCTGTGTTTCTACTAATCGATGCTGGTCGTCAAAGATAAATCGTGTTACACCGGCCAGCTCTGACGTAGACATCACTGCCTCAACATGTACGTACTCACCCTGTAGTCTTAGCCACGTACCTCTATCGATGTTGGTACCCGGGGGCGAGCGCTGTAAATGCCGCTTAGCTTCGGCTCGCTGCTCCATTGCCGGCGCAAGATACTCGCCCAAAACCATACCACCGCCTATAACCAACAATGCCGGTATCAATGCATAGAAAGCGAGCTTGCGAATACTGTGCCCCGTTGCACGGAGCACCGTTAGTTCAGAGGTATTGGCTAAACCGCCCAAACCTACTAATACGCCAATCAATGCCGATAAGGGTAAATTCATGACTATACGTGTTGGCAGGGTACCTGCTATGTACTGCAGCACTTGCATTACCCCATAGTCGTAACGCAATCGCCCCATTTGATCGATCAACTCAGCTACGACATCGACCGACAAAATAATTAGTAGAACCACCAAAATGGCAAGTAATACCTGGGTACCTACATAGCGCGCAGCAACGTTCATGATATACGCTCCGATCGATAGTAAAGCCAAAACGCAAGCGCTACAAAAGCAAAGTGAATAGGTAGTAACCCGATGTGTGCCGGAATATCACCGTCTTCGATCCAGCCTCGCCCTGAATTAAGCATCGAAAGATAGAATACATACAAGAAGACCGCAGGGATGATGCGAGCATAACGGCCCTGCCTAGGGCGCGTTTTAGACAATGCAAACCCCATGATGGTGACCACAGGCACCAACACTATTAGCGACAACCGCCATTGAAAAGTAGATTCTAATGACAGATCGCCGGTGCCGATCAGCTCTTTTGTAGCCATCGCATTTGCCGAATGCTTAAGTTCTTCGGTAGTGGCTCTAGGTATATGATGCCCCATGCGATCAAACAAAATCTGCGTAAAGTCGAGCTGCCCAGGTTCGCCCTGGGTACGATAGCCGTCTTCTAATACTAAATAACGACGCCCGTCAGCTCCTACTTCGGGATATCCTTTAGGAGCGTGCACCACCACAGGGCCAAGATCAGCTTGGTCTGCTAGAGCCACAAACACGTTACTTAAAACAACATCATTGCGCTCGCCAGATACCTGTTCGGCAAATACGACGCCCGCCCCACCCTTTAACGAGATAAAACTAGAGGGCTTAACTGCATCAATTTCTGTTCGTTGAGCCTGATCGTAAAGAATTTTTTCAACATTGGCGGCGTTATAGGGGTTAACAAATAGCACTAGCCAAGCGACGATCATCGAAACCATGCCCGCCACGATCAAGGTATACCCTAGCAATTTTGCTCGGCTAACCCCACAGGCAGCCATGACAGACATTTCGTTGTCACCGTACAAACGACCAAAGGCCAATAGAATGGCTAAGAAAAATGAAAGGGGTAAGATCAGTTCGAGAAAGCCTGGCAACCGTAGGCCCATTACGATAAGCAACACCTCGGTATCGATCGAACCGCGCGACGCAGACTCTAAATATCTGACAAATCGGGTCGATGCCACAATCAACAACAATACAGTTGTGGCTGCTGCCGTGGCAGTAATCAGCTCGCGCGCAAGATACCTAAATAGAATCACTTATAATATGGCCAGTTCAGATGCTTAGTCACATAGCGTAAACTATATTGCATTACAGCTCTACGAAACTGGATAACACTAAGATGAAGATTACTGTTAAAAATACAGCTGCAAGCACAACCAAAGCTAAGGTACTGGTTGTTTTTGCTACCAATAAGAAACTTTCTGCAGCCGCAAACGAGTTAAACAAAGCACTTGATGGCGCACTGGCTGCCATGCACAAACGCGCTACATTCAGTGGCGAGGCCGGCACGGGTATTGTGCTTCCGACACCCGCCTACGCGAACGCCGAAGCAGTAGTATTAGCAGGTGTACCAGCCAAAGGGATGACCGCCTTGGCTGCCAGTAAAGTAGCCAACTACATTGCAAGTACGCTACACGCGCAAAAGCTGGCCGATGCAGCGATCTTTGTTGATGCGGGTGCTACAGATGACAACGGCAAGCAGCTAGGCCTAATCATTGCTCGCGAACTGGTCGCGAAAAGCTACACCCCAGACATGTGTAAGTCAGGCAAGCGCGCTAAGGCTGACTTAAAGCGTGTCGCCTTGATTAGCGATGACACCAAAGTACGTAATGCATTAAAGGCCTCAGCTGAGCAAGGCGCTGCTTCTGGTCTAGGCCATAACGAAGCACGTGAACTGGGCGATCTTCCTGGCAATATCTGTACCCCAACCTTTTTAGCGAATCGCGCCAAAGCAATGGCAAAGGCTACTCCTAAGCTGACCACCAAGATTCTTGACGAAAAACAGATGAAAGCGCTAGGCATGAACAGCCTATTGAGTGTAAGTCAGGGTTCAGCCCAGCCTGCCAAGCTAATCATCATGGAATACAAAGGTGGCAAGAAAGACGAGAAGCCTACCGTACTTGTGGGTAAAGGCCTTACCTTTGACTCGGGCGGCATCTCAATTAAGCCTGGCGCGGCAATGGACGAAATGAAATACGACATGGGTGGTGCCGCTGCGGTATTTGGCGCCATGGTCTCGGCAATCGAGCTAGGCCTTAAGTCGAACATTGTGGCCGTTGTAGCGGCCGCAGAAAACATGCCTAGCAGTACGGCAACCAAACCAGGCGATATCTTCACGTCGATGAAGGGCCTAACCATTGAAGTACTCAACACCGACGCCGAAGGCCGGCTAGTACTGTGTGACGCCCTTACTTACGTAGAGCGCTATAAGCCGAAAGCAGTTATCGATTTAGCAACACTTACTGGTGCTTGTGTTATTGCACTGGGCTCAAAGGCCACCGGCCTGTACGCTAACGATCAAAAATTGGCCAATCGTCTACTAGAAGCAGGCGAGTCTACCTTTGACCGCGCGTGGCAAATGCCACTATGGGACGAGTACCAGCCAATGCTTAAGTCAAACTTCGCCGATCTAGCAAACATTGGTGGCCGCGAAGCCGGCAGCGTAACCGCTGCGTGTTTCTTGAGCCGATTTGCCGAAGAGTACAACTGGGCTCACCTAGATATCGCTGGTTCTGCTTGGCAAAGTGGCGCAAACAAGGGCGCAACTGGCCGCCCTGTAAGTTTGCTCATTGAATACCTAAAGAAGCACGCTTAAACTAGGCGCATTCTAAAGGTAAGTACTAACTAAATGACCCAAGTAGATTTTTATGTTGCAGAGGGCGCACCACTGGGTGCGCTCAACCATATCGCCGCACGACTGTGTATCAAGGCGATGGCTGCGCGCAAAGATACCTGGGTCAGAACCGCCCCAGATCAAGACATTAATGCTTTGATTGATTACTTTTGGGGCTTTACGCCTACCTCATTTATCGCCTGTGCACCTGTGGGCGAGCGCGAAGACATTCACCCAGTGCGCGTTGGCAGCGAACCACCTAGCCTTGAAAGCCATGTAGTCATAAACCTTGCCAACACGCCGGTGCCCGGTACGTTCGACCGAATTATCGAGATAGTAGTCGATGACGATGCACTCAAAGCCAGCCGCAGAGACGCTTGGGTTTTCTACAAGAACCAAGGTTTTAATGCTCGGCGCACCGAGATCAACGTAAAGGTGAGTGCGTGAACTTTGAAAAGCTACAAGACGATCTAGTATCACAGATCGCCGACCTTCCTGCCGAAGAAGCACCGCCTAAAGAAGGCGACGCTCACACTCAGGTAGATCTTTTTCAGAGTGAATTAGAAGCGGCGGCCGACGCCATCGTTGAAGATATGCTCAGTAAATACATGCCCATTATTGAGATGGAGCTAAAAAAACGCCTTAAACCCAAAGCCCGCTCGCTGGCGATGGCAAGAAAGCGCAAAAATTAGCACTGAATGTAACCCCCATGGGCGTTATAATGCCCTTTTGCGCAAAAATTCTAACGAAGTTTTATACCCATGTCTGACAATCTAGATAGCACCTACAACCCCCATTCGATCGAATCAAAGTGGTACGAACAGTGGGAATCTAACGGCTACTTTGCCCCAAGCGGTCAGGGCGATGCTTACAGCATCATGATTCCGCCGCCAAACGTCACGGGCAGTTTGCACATGGGCCATGCGTTTCAGCATACCATCATGGACACCCTAACTCGCCTACAGCGCATGCGCGGCATGAACACACTATGGCAGGTAGGTACTGACCACGCGGGTATCGCCACGCAGATGGTTGTAGAGCGCAAGCTTGCAGCCGAAGAGAACAAAACTCGCCATGATCTTGGTCGTGATGCCTTCATAGACAAGATTTGGGATTGGAAAGAACACTCGGGCGGCACCATTACTCGTCAGATGCGTCGCCTAGGCAACTCGGTTGATTGGAACACCGAGCGTTTCACTATGGACGATGGCTTTTACAAAGCTGTTCAAGAAGTATTTATTCGCCTTTACGATGACAAGTTGATCTACCGTGGCAAGCGCCTGGTTAACTGGGATCCTAAGCTGCATACTGCGATCTCAGATCTCGAGGTAGAAAACACCGAAGAACAGGGTCACCTATGGCACTTCAAATACCCTCTTGCTGATGGCCTAAAAACCAAAGCAGGTAACGATTACCTAGTAGTAGCCACCACTCGCCCAGAAACCATGCTGGGTGATACTGCTGTTGCCGTAAACCCTAAAGATGAGCGCTATGCAGATCTTGTAGGCAAACAAGTAGAGCTACCGCTTGTAGGACGTCGCATCAAGATCGTTGCTGACGACCATGCAGATATGGAAAAAGGCACTGGCTGTGTAAAGATCACCCCAGCCCATGACTTTAACGACTATCTAGTAGGTCAGCGTCACAAGTTACCCATGATCAACATCATGGATAAAAACGCTGCCATATTGGCAGAGGGCGAGTGCTACACCACTGACGGCAAAGCAGACGAAAGCATGTCAGCGCCCCTACCTGAACAGTTTGCCGGTCTTGACCGCTACGATGCGCGTAAAGCCATTGTTACTGCATTTGAAGAGTTAGGTCTATTAGACGAAATCAAGCCGCACACCTTGATGGCTCCGCGCGGTGACCGTTCAGGCCTTGTGATCGAACCCCTACTAACAGACCAATGGTTTGTTGATGCTAAAACCTTGGCTAAGCCAGCCATTGAAGCCGTAGAAAACGGCGACATTAAGTTTGTGCCACAACAGTACGAAAACATGTACTTTGCTTGGATGCGCGATATTCAAGATTGGTGTATTTCTCGCCAGCTATGGTGGGGCCATCGTATCCCTGCTTGGTACGATGCTGAAGGCAACATCTACGTTGGCCGTAACGAAGATGAAGTGCGTGCTAAAAACAACATCGATGCGTCGGTTGAGCTGAAGCAAGACGATGACGTACTTGATACTTGGTTTAGCTCGGCTCTTTGGACGTTCGGTACCCTAGGTTGGCCAGAAGCTACTGAACGCTTAAAGACGTTCCACCCTACCGATGTATTGGTAACTGGTTTTGACATCATCTTCTTCTGGGTTGCGCGCATGATCATGATGACCATGCACCTAATCAAAGATGAAGACGGCAAACCTCAAGTGCCATTTAAGACAGTTTTTGTAACGGGTCTAATCCGTGACGAGCAAGGTCAAAAGATGTCTAAGAGTAAGGGTAATGTTCTTGACCCTCTTGATATGATTGACGGCATTGGCTTAGACGACCTGCTAGAAAAACGTACCGGCAATATGATGCAGCCGCAGCTTGCTAAGAAAATTGGCAAAGCAACTAAGAAGGCATTCCCCGATGGCATTCAGGCCCACGGTACCGATGCGCTACGCTTTACCCTTGCAGCACTAGCGTCGACCGGTCGTGACGTGAACTGGGACATGAATCGTCTAGAAGGCTACCGCAATTTCTGTAACAAATTATGGAACGCCGCTCGTTACGTATTCATGAACTGCCAAGACGAAGACTGCGGCGCTAATGACGAGCCGGTAGAGCTAAGCCTTGCTGATCGCTGGATCACGTCACGCCTACAGCGTGCCCAAGAATCGGTAAGCGCTCACTTTGACAACTACCGTTTTGACATGGCCGCTCAGTCGATTTACGAGTTTGTTTGGAATGAATACTGCGACTGGTACCTAGAGCTTTCTAAGCCAGTACTTTGGGATGATAACGCTTCTCCTGAACTTAAGCGTGGCACGCGCCGCACATTGATTCGCGTGCTTGAAGCGATCTTGCGCATGGCGCACCCAGTAATGCCATACATCACCGAAGAGATCTGGCAAACCGCTAAGCCTCTTGCGGGTGCGCAGGGCGATACCATCATGCAGCAGCCCTACCCTGCTAAAGATGACACTCTGATCGACGAGCAAGCCGAAGCCGATATTGAGTGGGTTAAACAGATGATTGTTGGTGTACGTAATATTCGCGGTGAAATGAATGTATCCCCGGCAAAAGCATTGAACGTATTACTGCGTAACACATCAGCTGATGACGAACGTCGCCTAGAAGAAAACCGCCTGTTTGTTAGCAAGCTAGCGAAGCTTGAATCACTTGAACTGCTAGAGGGCGAAGCTCCTGCGTCGGCCACTGCACTGATTGGCGAGATGGAAGTACTCGTACCCATCGCCGGCGTGATCGACAAAAACGCCGAACTTGCACGCTTGACCAAAGAGATCACTAAGATCGAAGGTGAGCTCGCTAAGATCGCTGGCAAGCTAGGCAACGAGAAGTTTGTTGCAAACGCCCCTGAAGCCGTTGTAGCAAAAGAGCGTGATCGTCAAGCACAGCTAGAGTCTCAGCTCGTTAAACTAAAAGATCAGCGTACCGTGATTGAACAGTTGTAATGGTTAACGATACCAATAACGCTTCTGCTACCAAGGCCGGCTTACTCGCCGGCCTTGGCGCTTATGTGCTTTGGGGTTTAGCGCCGATTTACTTTAAGTGGATCGAAGCTGCCTCTGCTTGGGAAATTTTAGGCCACCGTATTCTTTGGTCGGTGTTTATCCTTGGTGCTATTCTCAAGATTCAAGGCAACCTAGCTCAGGTAAAAGACTGTTTTAAAGACCGACGCATCGCCGTCGGCTTGCTCGCCTCAGCTGCGGTGGTTACAGTTAACTGGCTTACCTTTATTTGGGCAATCAACAACGAACGTATTCTTGAAACGAGCCTTGGCTACTTTATTAACCCGCTTGTGTTCATTTTACTTGCCGCTGTTTTTTTGAAAGAGCAGCTGCGCCCTATTCAATTAGTCGCTGTTTTGATCGCCACCATTGGCATCGTATTACAAGTAGTACACTTAGGTGAGCTACCTTGGGTATCACTGGTACTTGCGGTCAGTTTCGGTGTTTATGGATTGATTCGTAAACAACTGGGCGTGCCTAGTATGGCGGGGTTATTCGTAGAAACGATTTACATGATTCCATTAGGCATTGGCATCATTGCTGGCTTTGCGATCAGTGGCACACTAGCCTTTGGCAATGTCTCTACCACGCTAGACCTATTACTTGCCGCTGCGGGTTTCATTACCGCAATACCGCTTATTTTGTTTGGCGCCGCCGCCAACCGAATCAGCCTAACTACGCTAGGCTTTTTACAATACCTTGCCCCCAGCATGACTTTTGTCTTAGCGATTTGGGTTTATGGCGAGCCAATTAACATTACCAAACTAACCTCGTTCGCAATCATCTGGTTAGCGTTAGCAATTTTTAGCGGCGAATCGTACTATAGGCACAAACAAAGCCAATAAAGTACACACCATGACAAAGCGCCCACTACTACTTAGCCTGATCGTTCTTGTGATTATATATGTGATGGCCGCCGTCACCCCTGGCTTCGAGCGCCCAAAACACGTGGTCGCCGACCTAGATTGGCATAATATAGCCCATCGAGGCGGCCCTGGGCTCGCCCCCGAACACACGCTATTAGCCTATCAAACGGCACGCGACAATGGTGCCACAGCGCTTGAATTAGACGTTCACAGCACCTCAGATGACGTGTTGATACTGATGCACGACGACGATGTCGATCGCACTACGAACGGTAATGGCAATATCCGAGATTTTACCCTGCAACAATTACAGGCATTAGATGCCGGTAAGGGCCAGATGGTACCTACCCTCGACCAGGTATTCACCGCACATCCAGACGTGCCATACATCATTGAGCTAAAGCAACAGACGCCTTCAATTGCTAGCGACCTATGCGATGCGATCAACCAGCACAAACTGAACGACAAGGTCATCGTTGGTTCATTTGGTGCTGCACCGCTGGCCGAATTTAGAACGCTATGCCCAGATGTAGCGACCGGCATGGCACAATCAGAGGTTGTCAGCTATTTGGCACTATACTGGCTTGGCCTGTCGCACTGGCATTGGGTAGATGCGCAGGCAATGCAACTACCACCGGCGCAATCGGGCATCACCCTTTTAACACCGAACTTTATTAAGAATGCGCAAAGTGAAGGTCGTCTAATTCAAGCTTGGACAATCAACGAACAAGCTGACATTGATGCCATATCAGCACTTGGCGTTGACGGCATCATCACCGACTACCCAAATCGCGTTCACCCATTTTAGAGCGCAAGATTTAACACAATTCATGGTAATAGCAGGCCTATTTCGGCCATAGGTGTACCTATACTAAATAAAAGGCAGTTTAGTTGGGCGATCATCATGGCACACTGGCAACACCAAGACGATAGCGTGGGCGATAGTATTTTAAATCTCGCTCGCAGCGCCATTTTAGATAACCTCGGCTCTGACGTAGACGATTTTGAATTAGACTCACTGCCATCTATCTTAGAAAACAAAGGCGCATCCTATGTTCGCCTTAGTATCAATGGGCAACTTAGGGGCGAGTTTGGCTCGCCCTTAACGCATGAACACCTTTCGCAAAGTATTCGCCAATGTGCTTATAGGGCAGCATTTAGCGACCCAAAATTTCAACCACTCAAGGCGAACGAGCTACCGATGCTAGACGTTGAAGTAAGCCTAGTGACACCTCTCGAAGCCATTGACGCCCATAGTGTTGCTGAGCTGGGCGACTGTATTATTCCAACCATCGACGGCCTGCACGTCGCAACAAATTATGGCGACTTTAGTATGTTTCCTGACGCTTGGGCGGCTCACTCAAATACCCGCATGTTTATTACTCAATTAATGCGCAAAGCCTATATCGACCCTCGCGAGTGGAATGACGATTACAAATGGTATAAATTTCAGACCCTAACCTTTGGCGAGCATCATTGAGTCTGATATCAAAAATTCTTGGTTTGTTTACATCATCGAAGCCGAAAATGGCCATCTCTATACTGGTATCACTAACGACCTAATCAAGCGATGGCGAGCCCACTGCAGTGGCAATGGCGCCAAGTTCTTTCGTCGTTCAAAGCCTGCTCAAATGCTGTGGTGGCAAACTGCTAATGATCGCAGCGACGCATCTAAAATTGAATATCGAATTAAACAACTGTCTAGCGTAAAAAAGCGTCAGCTAGTCGCTAGCCAAGCGATGATCTCTGACCAAGCATTGACCTAGCTTCGTGTTGCGTTATGCTTGAGCCATGAATACTACTCGCTCATTAGCTTTAACTAGTGTGCTTGTAGCTAGCTTGTTCAGTGGCTGCGGCACCAACTCGCCCAAACCCTATAGTGCAGATCAACCCATCAGCACAACATCTTTGTTATCTGGCGAAAGCCTCTTTGCAACGCCTATTAAGGCAAGCGAAATTCCTAATGAAGACCCTATGGCGCTGCCGCCCGAAATACACACCTGGTTTGAGCAAGTGGGCCTTAACCCTAATTTACGATCACCGGGCATCGCTCTAGTTAACAATGTTAACGGCGTCGTTGGCTTGGGGATGACATATGATCCGAGCGCCACTCTCAACGTGACCGAAACATTTCGTTCACGCTCGGCAAACTGCTTGTCGTATTCAATGCTAATCTACGCACTGGCCAAAGAGCTTGGCCTAGACGCTCTTGTACAGCTAGTTGACACGCCACCCAATTGGGACTTCATCGACAATCGACAGCTAAAATATAACCGCCATGTGAACGTTCGAGTTAGCAATCGAACTGGTGATAAAATCCAGAAGCGCACACACGCCCGTGCCAATAACAGCCTAACCGGAGAAGTGGTAAACTTTTCTCCGTTAACATCTAGACTTAATCCGACAGCGCCTAGGGCTAGAAGAACGGTGGTCGCCGACATTAACATGCCAGAGGGTGGTGTAGAGTTTTTACCCACAACCCACCTATCTATCGACTATGTTATTGCACAGTACTTCAACAATGTCGCTGCAGAATATCTCTTTAAGCGTGATGAGCGCACAGCGCTTGCTTATATTAATCGCGCACTTCAACACGAACCCAACTATTCTGACGCGTGGGTTAACATTGGTGTCATCTATAGACGGTCGCAGCTGTTTGATCATGCCGAGGCTGCCTATCAACAGGCACTTGCAATCGACGCCGATTCGTTCGTCGCGCTTTCAGGGTTAAGATCTACCTATCAGCAGTCAGGCCAGATCGAAAAAGCAGAACAGCTAGCACCGAATATATCTCGAGTATTAGAGCGTAATCCCTATCACCACTATCAATTAGCAAGACAGTCGCTACAAGAACCCGAGCAGGCTTACAAGCATATTACTAAGGCGCTCGCGCTACGAGACTATGAATATCGTTTTTATCATTTGAAGAGTTTGATTGAACTTAAACTGGGTGATACCGAGTCAGCGTACCAATCTTTGCTGATCGCTTCGCGCCATGCTGGTATCAACTCTAATCGATTTCAAGGCAAAGCCGACGCCCTGAACCAACTCACTGCAAATTAAAAAATTGTGCGATGCCGTCGATGAACATTTGTACGGCTAGCATCACCAGTATCATACCCATTAAGCGCTCCATTGCTATTAGGCCCCTCATACCCAATAAACGATAGAGTTTTGTAGAAGCAAACAGTATCGCGCTACTAACGGCCCATGCCGCAAATAATGCCCCCGTCCACTCTAACATTCGATCAGGGTCTTGCAGCACGATAAGCATCAAAAAGGCCATCGTTGATGGGCCTGCGACTAACGGAATAGCAAGCGGCACTATAAATGGCTCGCCTCCATATTGCCCCCCCATCACGCCGCCCTCTACCGGTGGAAAGATCATCCTAATGGCGATAATAAACAGCACGATCGCGCCCCCAATCGAAATAGATTCTCGATCTAGTGCAAGGGCTGTCAGAATGTCGGTGCCAATAAATAAGATGATAAGCATGATCGCTAAAGCGATCAGTAGCTCGCGAGCAATAACCCATCGGCGCCGTTTTGCTTCTACATCTTTTAATGTCGACAAGAAGATTGGCACATTACCGAGAGGATCCATAATCAGTAATAGCGTTAAGAAAGCGGTTTGCAGCTCCATACCCAAATCCTTTTAAACTGATCACTTGAGTATAGGCAAAAAAAAGGCCCACTAATGTGGGCCGGGGTAATAAACGCTTGTCAGAGACTTCAGCATAACAAGATGTTTAGTGAATACTATCTATCTTCGTTAAACCGAAGCCCTGATGCGATAACTAGATGATTAGAACTTCCACTCTGCTTGAGCGAAGTAGCTGCGCCCGATAGCGTTGTAGAACTCGCGAGGATAGCTAGGCCAGCCCGCGTCAGAATCATCAAAGTTTGGACCTTCGTCAGTTAGGTTATTCACACCTACACGCAATACTAAACCATCGATCGGCTCTACTGCGCCTGTCCAGTTTAGAGTGGTCCAGCTATCGATACTAATATCTTGATCTGGGCCGTTGTTGAAACCTGCCATCTCGCCGATATAGTTTACGAACAACGCTGTGCTGTACATGCCTTTGGCGTAACCTAAACGTAGGTTGTAGCGCCACTCTGGGTAGGTTGTTTCAGCAATAAGATCTTCAATACGACTAGTTTCGTCGAACTGCGTTTCTTTCTCGGCCAAGTACGTTACGTTTAGCTTAGCGTCAAACATACCCATGCTTGTATCTAGCACCCAATCTGCTGCCACATCGACACCGGTAGTATCCTGCCATGATAGGTTCTGAGGAACTGCTAGCACCTCGGTAGCAATCATGGTGTTCTGATCACGAGTAATTAACGACTCATACAAGTCAGGGCGCTCAGTGATAGATTGTGCAGCAAGAGATGCAATGATGTCATCGATGTAGATGTTCCACACGTCTGCCGATACACGCCAGTCACCCATTGCCTGGAACTCGTATACCGCACCTACAGTCCAGGTTTCACCGCTCTCTGAATCTAGTGACTTGTTCGCACCAGAAATTACGTCAACGTATAATTCACCATTACATGCTGGGTTAGGATCGTCTTGGTCACGGTAAGAGCCGCCTGCCGCTTCACAACCTGCGCGATCGTATACTTGGTCGAAACTCTTCGATGGATTGCCGTATACCTTGAACATATCTGGTGCACGGAACGTCTGAGCCCATGAACCACGAATCAATAGATTGTCCATCGGGCGATACTCAATTGACGCCTGTGGTGAAATGTTATCACCAAAGTCAGAGTAATCGTCGTAACGAGCAGCTAACGTTAGATCAACATTTTCAACTACTGGAACCAAGAACTCGCCATAGGCTGCCCAGAAGTCACGACCACCGCCTGCTTCAGTACCCGTAGTACCACCGGTACCCAATACGCGGTTAGCCGCCGACTCAACGTCTTGCTCTTGGAAGTAAGACTCTTCGAAGTACTCAAGACCAGCAGCGAACTTAACGGTACCCGCTGACAGATCCATTACGTCACCGGTTACGCCGAACGTAAAGCCTTCTAAGATTGACTCGTTACGCGACCAAGGCGAGTATTTTACGTCTTCAACGTCTGCTGCACTCATTAGCGGGAACGCTGAACGACCATTAGTGCCACCAGCTAGGTAATTGAAGTAACCCAATGCAGACATGTAACCATACTGTGTGTTGCTAACATCAGCATAACCGTACTGATAACCTAAATCGTAACTTAAAGTGTCAGTGATCTCACCCTCGATACCAAATACAAAGTTAGCATTCAAGATATCAAACTCTGTGCGACGTGGGCCGAAATCAACCATACGACGTGTTAGATAGTACTCACCATCTGCAAGGTTAGCGAAGTCGCCACCAAAGGCAACGTTCTGTGCGTAGCGTACAGTATCGCCCGACAGATCAGAGCGCATGGTTACGAAACCTGGGTCAGCAGCGTAGTTTTGATCCATACCAACAAAATAGCTGTAGCTGTCGTTAGGAACTGGCTCAATCTGTGAGCTTGTCTGAGACTTGGTTGCGTCAAGACGCGTATAGATACGGTGATCATCGCCAAGATCGTAAGAAGCCTTTGCTAGCGCCGAGAAGCGGTTGCTGTCTGGCTGTAGCTGGCGGTAGCTAGTACGGTTAAAGCCACAAACACCATCTGGCGACAGACCGAAGAAATCCCAATGGGTAAAACCATCACCGCGTGCCTGACAGTCAGCTTCATTCAAGGTAACCGCAGGAACAAAGGTATCTGGCCCACGTAAAGAAATACCATACGAACTGTAGGTACCACGACCGTCTAGTACGTCTGTGTCAATATCAAAGTTGTCGCGCTGACTCGCCATGATCTGTTGAGTATTCTGATACTCCATAAAGAATAGGCCGCGTGAACGCTCGCCCTCAGAACCGGTCAAGATACTAAACTTGGCATCACCACCGCCACCGTGCTGGGTGTCAGAATAACGCGCATCAACTTTTACACCGTCGTAGCTATCACGAAGTACAAAGTTAACAACACCGCCCATACCATCTGAACCGTAAACCGCCGAGGAGCCGGTAGTTACAACGTCCATGCGCTCTAGCGCTGCAAACGGAACCTGAGATACGTCTTGGAACGCAACGTCAGCATTGTGACCAATTGGGTATTTAGGCAAGCGACGGCCATCAACCATCACCATCGTGCGCTCAACACCTGCACCACGCAAGTCAATCGCATTCGCCGCAGGTGTATAACTAAAGCTCTGCTGTTGGTTTACAGTTGCACCACCAGAGTTTTGAGGCATAGCAGCCAGTACGTCTTGTACCGAACTAAAGCCCGAGCGAGTCATGTCTTCTTGAGACACTGTTACCACTGGCGCAGGGCCAACAAATTCGTCACGCGCGATACGCGAACCAGTTACTACAACTTCTTCAATATCAGCAGCTTGCTCTTGAGAAAAGGCAATCTGTGGGGCACTTGCAAGCAGCATAGCGCCAAGACTTAGACGAACAGCATCCGCCAAAGGGTTTTTCTTAAGCATCGGTATCTCCCAATCGTATGCGTTATATTTATAGCGACCGAATATAGATACCCGTATCGCTTAAACGAATAAATAACTCAGCACCTCAATTGAAATCAAAGGAATAGCGATAAGATAAGCAGATTTATTTTCAATAAAACTTCGAATAGAACACAATAACACTATATAAATCAATAAGTTATATCGCATTCCGACAGCACCAAGGTAGGCGTCGGTATTTTTACAGAATTTTTATGTCGAGTCGTTTATAAGCTACGACGAGAAGAGAAGAAGTTAGACGAATTGAGATCAATCGACGACAAAAAATAGCCACCAAAGTCGAAATCTAGACTTTGGTGACCCTTTTTTCACTCATCCGTTACCGTTACGAATCAGCGGCCAAGTGCTTACCTAAGAACTTTTGTATCCTTACCCATTCATCCACACGATTTTGCATGTTTCGATTGCCATGGCCCTCATTTTTGTACCACTTATACTCGAAATCGATATTGGTTTTCTTTAAAGCTTTTACGAAATCCTTTGCACCAACAAATGGTGTACGCTCGTCACGCGTACCATGGTGTATCAGAAGCGAGGCATTTATCTGATCTAGGTTATATATAGGCGACTGACTTCTTAACTGAGCGGCTTCGTCACCTAAGGCCTTATCCATATAAGCGTCGCCCGCATACCACCCACCTGTATCAGTAGTTTTCTTTTGCTGAGCCATATCGAATATACCAGCGATAATTACCGCACATTTATAGAGATCGTTATATCGCACAACACTCTGGGTCGATGCATAACCACCATAACTACCACCAAAAGTACATACTCGATCACCATCAATCCGCCCCTGCTCAATCAGATACTTAACACCATCAGCCATATCATCAATCATTCTGGTACCCCACTTGCCGTAGCCAGATTCTTCAAAATTGACACCGAAACCGCCCGATCCTCTAAAATTTGGAGCAAAGACTGCGTAACCCATTTGATTCAGTAGGTGATAGCGTGTATTAAAGCCAAACTGCTCATACGGCCCATGCGGCCCACCATGGATATAGACCACCAACGGCGGCTTATCTATACCCTTAGGCGCAGAGTACCACCCCTGCAGAGACACACCGTCACTAGCTGTATACTGAATCCCTTCAAGTTCTGAAAACACAAAGTTGCTAAACCTTCCATCCAACGACAGCAAAGATTCGGCCCTTTTAGTTTCAAAATCGAACAACAAGTATTCGCCAAGCGTCTCGCCACCACCGACGTGATACAAGGCCAGCCGCTCATCGTCTGTAACAGAAACTTCAACCACCTCTAAGCCACTATAAGCTTTCTGTAACGCCGACAACACCTGTGCTCTTTTCGTTTTCTTGAGCACAACAGTATTAGGCTTAGTATCTACATACTGATAGGCAGACAGCGCACCATCCCCTTCTATCACTAGATCGCTTAATACCGCAAAACCAATATCAGCTAAATGCGCCCACTCATTACTACTAAAGTCGTAAACCATTATATGCTGCGACGCATTTGGCTCTTTTGATTTTTGGCCAACTGCATAGAACTTGCTAGCCTCTAAGCCAAGTGCTCTGAAGCTACCGCCGGCAGTAAATTCTGGCAGCTCAAATTCTTCAAACTCGTCGATACCGCTGCCGCGCTTTACATGAAACGTCGTCCCATATGACCGATCTAACACCTCAGCAACAAACAGCGAACCATCTTTATTAGAATATACGCTCTGTGTATTCGCAGGCACATTAAACAATCTACGCGTATCGCCATTGTCAACTTCAACGCGATAGACCCCCCCTGTGCCAGCACCATCTTGGCGCTGATACGGACGAATAAACGCCGTCCATTTATCTGAATTTTCCTCGTCGACAACCAATGGACTCAGCCAGCCCCAAGTCTTTTTACCCAACCCTTTCTGATTATCTTCGAAACCGAAACCAGACCAAATACGATAATTTTTTTCACCATCAGCTGAAAGAATAAAAAGCTCTACCGTTCCAAAGTTTGCTTCTAATAAACCCGACTCACGACTAATTCGATAATAAAGTCGATCGTCATCAAACCATCTAAAGCTTGCAATACCCTTATCTTCGTAGTCGACACTAACCGTTGGCTGCAAGGTTTCACGGTCTAGGACTACCAGCCGTGTATTCGGCGCCACGCCCTGAATTAACGCAACATACTCGCCGGTTGGCGACAGCCGCAATGACCGATAATCAACTCCCTCTAACAGCGTTTGTATTTCGTTTTTATTTAACTGCTGACTAGCTTCACTCGCACCACTTATAAGCGAGATCATAGCAATCAGCAAAGCAAACAGTAGCTTCATGTATTCCCTTACCTTACCTTACCTTATTTAATTTATTCTTTTTACTTTAATACGCAGCCCACTTTCGCTAACCAAAAAAGTTGACCCCATAACCCCCTGCTCAGTTTTTAGAACATCCCCAACCCTAAACTGGCTTCTTTTACTAGAAACATTTTTATACTTAACGCCCTCTTTAGTTACAAAAATGTCTTTACCTCGAGCATCTTTCAAGAGCGCAGAAATCGTTAACGTATAAGATTTTGCATCTAGTTGAGCCAACTCAGATTGCAACTCTTCTCGCTTTTCATCATCCTTCGCAACCTGCCTCGCAACCTCTTCACTAGTCGACTTGACAGGATCGACAGGCAGGCTCTCGCTTATCGACGCCTCGCTCTTAACAACTTGCACCCTGACCACCCCTACTTGCTCTGCTAGCGCATCAAAACAAGCCAACCTAGCTTCATCTGCAGCAATCGTAGCGCAACGCTTTAGCCCTTCGACCTGCGCCGCCACAGTTAACGGCAGCATAAACACCATAATCATTACCGCGCGCTGAAATACCATGCGTAAACCTCACTCTCTTTAATCAAAAATGGTTCAATTACGACATCATTAAATCCTGCCGCATTCGCTAGAATAGAAATTTCTTTCATCTGTTCTTCAGTCTTTGCTACCGATACCATCTGCTGATATCGACGCTTAGAATCTGCAAACTCAATACGCAACTTTTCGATGTATGCACCGCGCATGCCCGCCGGTTGACGTAACATTTTAAAAAAGTCTAATACACCAGTCATAAACTCAAACATCACAGGGTTTGCACCAGCCTGATTCGCAGTCGAAAGGTATTTCTGAGCTAGCCCGTTCACCCCCTCTCTAGCAACTTCTGCATCCTCATCTGACTTCAACTTGCTCAGATCACCTTGATGCAAATCAATGCTGCGACTAATGCTTTCAATAGCATCAATTCCTTTATCGATATCTTCTTCAACATGCTCACCAACCGCTTTCTCTGACGTTTCAGTTACCACAGATCCAGCGTGATGCATCAAAGCCACAAACCGACCGCCTGACTTTAGTACTCGCCTTACCTCTAACAACGACTTTGCAAGGTCTGAATACTCAATCCCAAAGACAGAGGCCGCTAAATCAAAACCACTCAACTGATCTGGCAAACTCGCCGCATCAACCCCCGAAAGAAGCGAAACCTCGAGAGAAGAATTGCTTTCTGAAGCACTAACAGCTACTTCACTCAGCTTTACTTCAGCAAAATCTACCCCTACATACTCACCACCATCTACGGCTGGCGCCATTGCCGGCAGCAAAGACCCAGACCCACAACCAATCTCAAGTACGCGAGGCGTCGCTCCTGCCTCTGACAATTGATTTACCCACCAATCCTTCACTTCTCCTACGTAGCCGCTTGGCATAAAGCCACCGAAGGTAGTGCTATGCCCTTGCTTCCAAAATGTAGTCCAAGGATTTTCTTGACTCGCCACTTTCATACTCCTGTCGCACGAATAAAAAGGGCCCGCAAATGCGAGCCCTTTAAGCTTACTTATACACTAAGAATTAAAATTCTACAGTGTAATCCAAGTAAACAACACGACCAGTATTGTCGTACATGTACTCATCAACCTGCTCGTTGAACTGATCCAATAGAGGATCTTCGTTAAGAAGATTGTTAGCACCAAGTGTAACGCGGCCGCCCTGACCTAGATCATAGCCAAGAGATGCGTTAACAGTGTACCAAGCGTCATACTTCTCACCAGTAGTCTTGTTCTTAGACTTACCAATGTAATCAACGTTCATGTTCGCGTAGTACTGACCCATCGTCCAAGTACCCAACACACCTGTACGCCACTCAGGGAAGCCTAGAAGACCAGTCTGGTCATAGATATCGCCTTTACCGTAGTTCTCTTCTACTTCGTAAGTGATGTAGTAAGTAGAGTTGTACGACAAGCCGAAGTTACCGAAACCAGTGTCAAATCCACCGCGAACAGCCAAGTCGATAGAGTCGCGAGTAAAGTCAGTCACACCGTTATCGTAACCAGCTGAAATCGATTCAACGGTAGTACCACCTGCAACACGAACAACACCTGGGTTCATACCGCCAGTATTGTAGTCAACATCTAGCTGATCCTGGGCGCTCAAGTATTCGATAGAATCTTCTAGCTTCAGGTTGAAGTAGTTGATGCTCGCAACCCACTGATCTAAGAACTCATAGCTTGCACCAAGGGTGAAAGTCTCTGATTTTTCAGCGTCTAGGTTAGGGTTTGAACCGATGTAAGTATTGAACTGCTGCTGCGGACAATCTGCTTCAGAAATGCCATTCATCTGACAACCGTAATAGTCGATTGCTGACTCAGCTGAGAATGAAGTAGCGCCATAAAGATCTGAAAGATCTGGAGCACGGAAGCCCTGACCCCAAGAAGCCTTAACTGTTAGACCTTCTAATGGAGTTTGAACAACTGCACCGATAGCAGGCGACCAGTTGTCACCAAAATCAGAGTAATCATCGTAGCGAGCAGCCACGTCAATTTCTGCCCACTCAGTTACAGGTAGGATTGCTTCAAAAGAGAATGCCTTGATGCTACGGCTACCTTCTGCAGAGTTACCTGCCGAACCGCCTACTAGACCAGCTTCTGACTGAGCGTCTACAAGTGCAGCATATTCAACGTTAGCGCCTTCGATACCGAAGTAAGAAGCAGCAGTACCGCCCGCCATTTCGAACATATCCCACTGCAGACCCATGAATACCTTACTCATGGTCATAGTGTCATCGTTATGAGTGGTGTGCTTCATGTTAGCAACGAACTCATCGAAATCGCTTACGCCATTGTTGATGTTGTAATCAAGACCAGCGTAGTTTAGGTAGTACATACCTACTGCCGACGACTTGTACTCAGAGTAAGTACCGTAAGTTTCCCAAGATAGAGAATCATTGATAGTACCCTGGAAGCCAAGGTTGATGTCAACTAGGTTGTCAGTAACGATGCCGTCACGAGTACCGATATCAGTCCAACGGAAGTAACCGTCAGTAGCACCGATGTTGTTACGTGGATCACCAGGAATTACTGGGCCTGGCGCAGCTGGTGGCGCATAGCGACCGAATGACTCGTTACGAGAAATGATAGTATCAAGAGTCATAGTGATGTCGTCGGTTAACTCGTATTCAGAACTAACGTAAGACTTGATGCTTTCCATAGACGCACGGTTAGCAGAAACTAGCGCATAACCATAACCACAATAGAAGCCATCAGTGTAATACTGCATTTCACCTTGGAAGCCGTTAGACTCATCACAACCAGCACCAGGGTGGAAGAACCAACTATCAGAGTTATTTACGTCAAAGTCTAGCGTTGGATCGTAATCTGGGTTAATCAGTGTATAACCGTAGATCGAAATACCACGAGTCTCTTCGTAACCCTGGATGATACCGTCGCCATTTAGATCTTCTTTAGAAGCAGTAGTGTACCAACGATCAGCGTCAAAAATCGCGTCACGGTTGCTGTATTCTAGAGACGCTGTAACACTACCACGCTCACCTACAGCACCAGCCAAAATAGAGAAGTTACCTTCTGAACCGTCATCTTCAGAGCGCTCACCGTGGCGGGCTTTTATAGTTAGACCTTCGTAGCCTTTCTTAAGAACTACGTTAACAGCACCAGCAACAGCGTCAGAACCGTATACCGCAGAAGCGCCGTCAGCCATAATATCGATACGCTCTAGCGCAGCGAAAGGTAGCATGTTCAAGTTAACAGTACCGCCACCGCCAAGAGATGGAGAGCCCACTGTACGACGACCGTTTACAAGTACGATTGTACGGTTAGCACCAACACCACGTAAATCAACAGTAGCGTTTGACTGTGCAGAGCTACCTGAAGACTCACGGAATGAACCTAGAGAGTTTAGAGTAGAAGAGCGTAATGCGTCAGCAACATCGGTTTTACCCGCAGCTTTTAGGTCGATCGCATCAAGAGTAATAACCTCTGAAGACTCAGAGTTTTGAGAGCGCTTAATACGCGAACCAACTACGGTAATTTCTTCGTAGTTTTCTGCTTCGTTATTGTCCTGTGCGTAAACAGGAGCAGCTGACAGCGCGGTTAAGCCAACGCCCATACCGAGAGCCGCGCGAACAGCCATCGACAACTTATTATTAGAAGACATTTAATCTCCCCCAAATAGTGTGTGAATTTATTTTAAGAGCCTTTTTGTGCTGACTCTAAAACATAAACGTACAACCACACACTTCCCTCAGGGAAAACACGTACTTTTTATCAAAAATGGTAATAAGTCACATAAAATGGCGCCTAAACAGCCTTTTTACGACCCATTTGATCAAAAATTCGGCAAGACAAACCCATATCCGCCCAAAGATCTAACATCGAATCAAAAGCAAGACGATGAGATTCAGACAAATTAAGCCATAAAGAAAACTTTTCGAACGATTCTGCCGGCGCTTGATCATTAGATAGGTGCGCTATCCATTGCATCGCCTCATCTTCTAATTGTCGCACCAACATATCGCTCATAAATCACACACTATTTGATTTGTGTGACTATAGTGGGCGATACAACTATTTAGAACAATACAACTTATCTCAGAAGATAGTCAGCTTATCGCACATCAATCAATTGCCGCGCGGCAGTGTCTTAACGCTTGAAGGATGTATTTCTCGACACTACTGACTGACAACTCCATTTCAGCAGCTATCTGTGAGTAAGTAAGATGTTGAGTACGGTGCATCAAGAACACCTGCCGACACTTCTCTGGCAAGTCATCGACAATACGATAAACTCGCTCAAGGTGCTGGATGTTTTGTAAATGACGCTCAGGATTTTCTGCTTCGAGGCGATCAGCGAGGGTATCCTCTTGATTATCACTAACCTCTTGATTTACCCATTTAGTATGTAGCACTGCCCGACGTTGATTATCTATAGCTATATTGCTAGCCACCTGATACAGATAAGCTCGTGCATTCTCGAGCTTATGGGGATCCTTTAATTTATAGAGGCGCACAAAGGCTTCTTGCGCAATATCGGCAGCATCCTCTTCACTAGCGACTCGCGTAGATAAAAATCTTACGAGCGAGCCACTATATTGATCGATCAAATCTTGAACAAAGTGGTCTTTCTGAACCGTCACTTTGCGCCCCCTAAATTTACTGTTCAACTTGCCGTGTTCTTACACTTATTATTCGGCCGACTAGCTATCTTTTAAATAATTACCATGTTGTATGTAGCTATGTTCGTCGATTGCATGCAGCAGTTTCACTTGATACGTATCATAATGCATTTTCACAAAATTGCACTATTTACGTGTGACTCATTAGTAATGAGGTGGAGGCACATCGTCTGGGCCGCCCGAATCAGGCATTGATTTAAGCTGCTGACTAAGACGCTTAAACCACAGCTCGTAGCGCTCTAGCTGCATTGACTGATCGGCTAATTGGTCACTCAATTGCTGCATAGCATCTTCTAAGTAGATAACTCGCTCTTGTAATTCGATCACCTGTTGTTCGATCATGATTAACTCTCAATCAGTTTTGCTGCTATTCTGATGCAATCTTCAACGAATAGATAGGAGCTCTATATGCGCCGCGTAATGATAATGATAGTCAGTGCCTTAATTATTTCTGCATGTAGCAACAAAACCGAGCCCGAAAACAATGTTAGCGAATCACCGATAACGCTTGATCAAATCAGGAACATCTCATGGAGCCTAGTAGATGCGAACGGTAAATCCCTGGCAGAGAGCAAAGCCAGCTTCGAGATCAATGATGAAGGCAGAGCATCAGGTTTTAACGGCTGCAACAACTATTTCGGCACCCCTAAGGTTAGTAAGGGCAAACTAACAATAGCCCCCATGGGGTCTACGCGCAAGTTTTGTGAGCACTCAGCTAACGAATTAGAAGCGACCTTCAATGACGTACTAGGCGGCCCTTCAGAACTAAGCCTTTCTGACGGGCAACTAACCTTGAAGAAAGATCAGAGCAGCCTTACATTTCGCAAGACTGCTACCGAGTAAAGGATTACTTAAAACGATCTAAGAATCCATAGTAAAGCATACCCGCTACCAACCCAGGCCAACGCAACAGCGTGCCGCCTGGGAATGAAGGTACATTTGCTCTAGCAAATACATCAAATCCAGTATCATCACCGTCGATCGCATCGGCTATGAGCTGACCAGCAAACGAAGACAATACAAGCCCGTGACCAGAGTATCCCTGAGCGTAATAAAGGTTGTCTAAGCGGCCAAAATGCACCATTCGGTTCATGGTAACCGCCAACGTACCGCCCCAGCCATAATCTATCTTCGCATCAGCTAACTGCGGATAGATACGCAACATACGCTTACGCACATAGCCCTTAATATCACTTGGGAACTTACCAGGAATATAGTTTTCACCACCGCCAAACAACATACGATTGTCAGCCGAAAGCCTGAAGTAATTCACTACAAATAGCGTATCACTGACTGCCTCGTTTTCTCGAATTAGTTCGCGGCACATCTCGTCAGATAACGGCTCGGTAGCCAACATGTAGTTGTTGATTGGCATAATCTTACCTGCAACGCGTGGTTCTAACTTGCCTAAATAGCCATTAGCGCCCAGTACTACTTTGTCGGCAACCACTTCACCATGCTCGGTTTTCACCGTTGTTGGCGATTTTCTGTCGTAGCTTAACACTCGCGAGTTTTCGAATATCTGTACACCTGCTTTTTCGGCAGCTTCAGCCAGACCTAACGCAAAGTTTAACGGGTGTAAGTGCCCACTATCAGCGTCTCTAACACCGCCGTGATAGCAAGGCGAGCCTACTCGGTCAGACATCTCTTCAGGTGAAATAAATGAAATATGAGACGCCCCATAGTTAGCACGAAGATAATCTACTTCGTGGCGAGCCTCTTCAGTCTCTTTAGCATTAAACGTTGCATGAATAATACCTGGGCTAAAGTCGCAATCAATCTCGTGCTTAGCAATACGGTCTTTAACATACTGAAGCGCCGCTGCATTGAGATCAAAATGACGACGAGCATCATCTTTGCCATACATTGCTTCAAGCTCTTCAACGCCATGACGCGGATCACCACCAGCATGACCGCCATTTCGACCTGAAGCTCCCCAGCCCATGCGCTCGGCCTCAAGCAACACAACAGAGTAGCCCTTTTCTCGCAACGCTAACGCTGCGTTAACACCGGTATATCCACCACCAATGACACAAACATCAACACGCAAGCTCTCACGTAACTGCGGGCGCTCTTTTACATGGCCTTCATTCGCCGTAGCGAAATAATATGAATCTGGGTACTGAGACATACCTACCTCTTGTTATCTAATGAATCGTATAACTGTTTAAAATAATTGACAGATTGTATCTTTAACCAAACACCATGGCTAGGTTTACCACAGCATTGAAGTACATTTAGACATATAATGGCTGCATTAACCGGAGGCTCTATGAGTAACGACAGCATATATTCCATCCCTCTACAGTCGGTCGAAGGATTTCAATTTGATCACAAAGTAGCCGCGGTGTTCCCTGACATGATCAGTCGCTCAGTGCCTGGCTACTCTACTATTGTAGCCATGACAGGCGTTTTGGCTGAGCGCTACGCAACCGACGGCTCAAATCTATACGACCTTGGCTGTTCACTAGGTGCCTCGACCATCTCAATGCGCGAAAAACTAGTTGCAAAGGATTGTAAAATTGTTGCAGTCGACAACAGTGATGCGATGATCGATCGCTGCCGTCACATCGTTGCCTTAGACGACAATCCCACCAAAGTTGAACTGATCGAAGGCGACATTCAAGACATTAGTATCGAAAACGCAACCGTGGTTGTACTGAACTTTACTTTGCAGTTTCTACCTATAAATGACAGAAAACAGCTTCTGCAGCGTATTTTTGACGGCATGAAACCCGGCGGAATCCTGGTTCTATCTGAAAAAGTGAAATTCGCCGACCCCCACTTACAAGAGCTAAATACCGACCTACATCACTCATTTAAGCGAGCCAACGGCTATAGCGATCTAGAGATTGCGCAAAAACGAACAGCACTTGAGAACGTTTTAATACCCGAAACGCTAGACGAACACGAAGCGCGCCTTAAGGCAATTGGCTTCAAAGCCTGCGATGTATGGTTTCAATGCTTCAACTTTGCGTCACTTGTCGCTGTAAAATAACTATGCAAGAGAACATTCTTACCCATTATCAGCCCTTAATAGAGCGCCTGCATGATACCAAGCTACAGGTCTGGGCAGACCACTTTGAAGAAATCTTCGCACGCCAATTTAATAGCAAACGCTGGGGTGACATCCCAAAGTGGCTAGATGGGCTCGCACAGCTTCCTGATCAAAAAGCAAAACATACTGACCTTAATAACAGCCAAGTAAGCTTTGAACTTGACGAGATTGATGTCGAAAGAACTAAACAGGCACTCATGCAGCTACACCCTTGGCGCAAGGGGCCGTACAATTTTGGCGGCATCCACATCGACACAGAATGGCGCTCAGATTTTAAATGGGACCGTGTTGTCAAAGGCATATCACCTCTAAAAGGCCGTACAGTATTAGACGTGGGTTGCGGGTCGGGTTATCACTGCTGGCGAATGGCTGGCGAAGGGGCAGACCTTGTCATTGGCATCGACCCATCCCCCCTGTTTGTTGCCCAATTTTTAGCAATGCAACGGGTTGCTCAACAACAAACCGCATGGGTAATCCCTTCAGGTATCGAACACCTACCGCCTCAGCTACGCGCTTTTGATACTGTGTTTTCAATGGGTGTTCTATACCATCGAAAATCTCCCATTGATCACCTAATGGAACTTCGAGAAGCATTAGTATCTGGGGGCGAATTGGTACTTGAAACCCTAGTAATAGAAGGCGGGCCTAACGATGTTTTAGTGCCATCTGGGCGATACGCACAGATGGGTAACGTTTGGTTCTTACCATCTGTCGAGCACCTAAAAATCTGGCTTGAGAAGGTTAAGTTTAAAGATGTAGAGCTGGTCGACTTAAATGAAACGACCACAGAAGAACAACGAAGCACTGAATGGATGCGATTTCATTCGCTTAAAGATTATCTAAACCCAGAAGATACTACGCAAACAATAGAAGGCTATCCACGCCCCTTAAGAGCGGTCATTCGAGCGACGGCGCCATAAAAGCTGCCGTCAATAACATCGGGCGAGCTAAACCTCGCCCCGAGCACGCAATACCATCTGCACCAACTGAGCTAAAGAGTGAGTACCCATTTTCTTCATGACTCGACCACGGTGAATCTCGACAGTTCGCTCACTAATTTCGAGGTCAAAACCGATCACCTTATTAGCCTTACCCTCTACCATCATCTCCATCACTTCTGCTTCACGGGCGGTTAGGGTATCTAAGCGCTCTTTGATCTGATTCACCTCAACTGACTTGTTGCGATTATCAGCGTCTAGCGATAGAGCGGCATATATTTTATCGAGCAACTCTTGTTCTCGATATGGCTTGGTGACGAAATCAGCTGCACCACGTTGCATTGCGTCTACCGCCATCTGAATATCACCATGACCCGTCACAAAAATGACCGGCATCGTACAGCCCCTTTCTATAAGGGTCTTATGTAGCTCAATGCCGTTCATACCCGGCATACGTACATCTAACAAGATGCATCCAGTCATGTCGTCTTGATAGGCGTCGAGAAAACTAGGTGCATCGATAAACGATTCAAAAGCCTGATCGATCGACTCTAGCATCATTTCTTCAGACTCGCGCACCGCTTCGTCATCTTCAATGATGTATACCTTTTGTTCACTCATATTTGATTGCCTCTGCTATGATTGATCTGACGCCTGTTTATAATAGATCATTCTACACTCAATCCCAATTAAGATAATAGTCAAGGTGCACCGTGGCCAGCAAACCCAAGATTCTTATTGTCGATGACCACCCCACAACGCTTAAAATGCTCGGGCTGGTTCTGAAAGGTATGGATGTAGACGTTATTGAGGCTTCTAACGGGCTAGATGCGATCGAAGCAGCACGCCAGCATCAGCCCACGGTGATACTACTAGACATCATCATGCCCGACATAGATGGCTTTCAAGTGCTGTCGGTTATCAAGCAAGGTGCACACACGTCGAGTATCCCTGTCATCTTTTTATCTGGCGTAGAAGACAGCGAGTCAAAAATACGAGGGCTAAAATGTGGCGCCGTTGATTTCATCAACAAACCCTTTAATGCTGAAGAAGTTCGCGCCCGTGTCTCGACACATATAAAGATTCGAGAGTTAGAGCAAGCACTAATAGCTAAGAACATCTCATTAGAAGACGATTTGCAGCGCATCGTTACAACCGTTAACGAAGGCATCATCAGTACCGATATCGAAGGTAACATCAGCTTTACCAACCCCCACGCAAGCGAGATTACCGGCTACAACGTGGCCGAACTACAGGGCATGAATCTTAATCAACTGTTTAACCACGAAGACAACCCCGCGCAAAATAATTTGCTTACAAACCTACTTGAGCCTAAAGGTGCAATCAGTGCGCAGAATACTCAAATGATCCAAAAAGATGGTGGGCTAGTTGACGTGCGCTTTAGCTGCTCACCCAAGTTAGAGAACAACACTCTGACAGGCACAGTATTGATTGTTAGTGATCGAACTGACGAGGTTGCGAGAGAAAAAGCCCTTGAAAAGGCACGTGAAGAACTCAGAAAACAACGCGAAAGCCTCGCCCATATCGAAAGACTGAGCACTATGGGCGAAATGGCAGCCGGTTTTGCCCACGAAGTAAACCAACCGTTAACCGCGATCGCCAACTACACGGCACTGTCTCATAGACTACTAGCGAACCCCGAAAAGCACGACAAACTGGGTGAGGTGCTAGACAAAATCAACACACAGAGTATTCGAGCCAGCGAAGTAATTAAACGTTTAAGGGGATTTGTTGCGAAGCCCAGCACTGAAAATAGAATCAGCGTTTCTACCAAGCAGCTAGTCACAGACGTGATCACGCTTGCAGAAGTAGACGCAAAAAACAACAGTGTACCAGTCGCTATTGCCCCGCATTTTGAAGACGGAGTCGTGCTAGCCGACCCTATCGAACTGCAGCAAGTATTGCTCAATCTCGTTCGCAATGCCGTCGAATCAACTGCCGAAGCCAACAATAAGAGCCCAGTCGTTGTAGACTGCTGCGCGATTGGCAAGGGAGAACTGAAACTAACCGTAAAAGACCACGGCGTCGGCATTACCGACGAAGCCGCAAAGTCACTGTTTCATCCATTCTTCAGTACTAAAGCTAGAGGAATGGGAATAGGCTTGTCGGTTTGCAAAACGATCGTTGAATCGCATGGTGGCATCATAGGTTTTGAACAGAGCGACCACGGTGCTCTGTTCTATCTACAACTACCTAGAGATTCTGATTGATTAGACAAGTGCCTCATCAGCGGCTTGCTGAGCTTTGGGCTCGCCGTTTTTGATTCTGTCGTAGATTTCTTGGCGGTGAATGCTTACATGTTGCGGCGCTTCGATGCCAATGCGTACCTGGTTTCCACGTGCTCCTAGCACTGTAATGACGGTCTCATCATCAATAACTAATCGCTCGCCAACCTTGCGAGTTAGAATTAACATAATTATCTTTTTGGTCGACTGACCAACCCCAATTCAGTAGAGATAAAGCTGTTCTACTTGTTATATACAGCCGTGCTGTAACTATAGCCTTGTAGTCAAAAGACTACAACGAAAACTGTGAACAACTAGTCATTTTTGTGATCTGAGTACGTATTGATTCGTATTTAATAATGATTGAATGAGCACTAACATCTCGCCCTAAGTAACACGGGTTAAAAGGCATGACTGAAGAGATCGAAAAATTGAGCAAAGATGCATTCGTATTTTTACGAGAAGAATGCTGTGCGCGTCAATTGCCTTTCGATCTAGTACTTCAGGAGCAAATCAAGGGGCTTATGGGCGTAGCCAGCACCTGTTTAGACCAGGATTCGCAAAAACGCCTTCTGATAGAGCTAGAAAAACATCTAGACTAGTTGCGCCACTGATCAAGATATCGCCAAGTATCGGTGACTGCTATTTCTAGCTCTGACAGCAACTGCTTCACTAGCGCGAACTCATTGGCTCGACCAGCCTCTTCTATCTGTAAAGCAATGTGGGCAATCTTTGCCAACCCGCCACTACCCGCACCTCCTTTCATACGGTGCGAAGCCTCGATTACGGCCTGAATCTGCTCATCTAATACAGCCCGCTTTAGGGCATTCCAGTCTTTCTCAGTCTCAGATCGCAACTCATCTACTAGGTCGATTATCGCCCTCTTATCTAACCCGAGATCAGCAAACGGTCTCTCGTTAAAAAACGGCAGATCGTCTGAATCAAGACTCTCGACTTCTGATTCACCAGTGTCATGGGCCAATTCAAACTGCGTAAGAGTTTCTGTAAGCCGCTGAATAGTCACTGGCTTGTGTAAAAACGCCTCAAATAGATCTGCCCCCTCTTTATCTAACTCTAAATCATTAGCTGTTACGGCAATGATCACTGTTGATGGAGCAAAGTGTCTAATATGTTCAGCGAGTTCAAACCCACTCATACCGGGCATCTGAATATCAGTTAACACTAGTGGATAGCGGTGTTTTTGAAACAATCGCCATGCCTCGTCACCTGACGAAGCCG
The DNA here is from genome assembly GCA_947503335.1 of uncultured Pseudomonadales bacterium. Classification (GTDB taxonomy): domain Bacteria; phylum Pseudomonadota; class Gammaproteobacteria; order Pseudomonadales; family CANNCY01; genus CANNCY01. The sequence goes on from CANNCY010000002.1 coordinate 54,521, forward strand.
AGTCAAATTGAATGTCGAGTACCTTTAATTGACGACCCAATACACCCAAGTTAGTCTGATGATCATCTACTATCAGTACTGTTTCAGAAATCCCTGACTTAGATGGTGCTTCAACCAGCATTGAGGTGGCGCTTTTTACACTATCTACAGGCGATAAGGTAAATTGAACCTCAAACCAAAACCGTGCCCCGTGACCTAATTTACTTTCTACGCAAAGATTACTACCCATTAGATCTAAAATTTCTTTTGATATCGCCAAGCCTAGCCCGCTTCCACCGAAGCGCCCCGCAACGCGATCATCTCCCTGGTCAAACGGAGTAAATATACTCTGAAGATTGCTTTCGTCAATTCCGATACCCGTATCAACGACACAGAATCGAATTGTTGCTAGCTCGTCATGAATCTGCTGTTCAATGTCTAAATGTACCGAACCTTGCTCTGTAAACTTTACTGCGTTGCCAACGATATTTATAAGCACCTGCTTAAGGCGCATACGGTCAAAATGCGCATAAGGATGATCACAATTGACCGATGTTGTTAGTTCGATACCCTTGGTTCTAGCCTCTAGTCGAAAAAGCTCAACTACTTCATCGATCACCTCAATCAAGTTTGCTGACACCGGTATGAGAGTCATCTTGCCTTCAGATGACTTTGAAAAATCGAGTACGTCATTAATAATTTGAAGCAATCCTTTAGAGGATTGATACACAGTATTAAGCTGCTTGCGTTGATCTTGCGTCAACTTACTAAACGACATTATTTCGAGCATACCTAACACACCATTTAATGGCGTTCTGATTTCGTGACTCATCGTAGCTAAAAAGTGTGCCTTTGCCGCTGCAGCCTGCTCAGCACTTTTACGAGCTTCAACCAGCGCCGCTTCAGCTCGCTTTCGCTCGTCTATTTCTCTCGACAATCGTCTATTCCATAGACCAAACGCGAAAATAATTGCTAATACAATTAGCCCTGTCCACATAAGCCGGCGCAGCCACACCCCGCGTTCGAACGCAAAATCGTACGGCAGTAACAACCAACGCTGTTTAATTTCGGCAAGTTCTTCGCGAGTGATTGTGTTAATCGCCTTAGACAAAATACTTTGCAGTTCGGGCCAATCGGTACGCACCGCAAAACGAAGATCACTAAGCCCTAAATCAATGGGTGACGCTACTTTCAACCCAGTGATGTCATAGCGCTCTATGAGGTAGTTAACGTTTAAACTCGCCCCGACATAGGCATAAGCCTCACCTGAAGCCACTTTCATCAATGCTTCTTGCGGCGTTTCTGTAAAAAGAATTTTGACACCTGGCTCTACCTTGCGCAGTAAGTCTATTTCAAGAAACCCCCTGGGCATCGCAACCAACTTGTTGGCAAGATCTCTCTCTCGCCTAATAACGGTTTCTGTCTGAGTAACGATGACGTTACTTACTTCATAGTAAGGGTCAGTGAACAACATATAGTCGTCTCTAAGCTCACTAAAATATAGCCCCGTAACAACGTCTGACATTTGTTCGCGCATGCTAAATAAAGCATGCGGCCAACTATCAGTAAGCACCGGCTTAAACTGAATACCTGTTCGATCTGAAATAAGCTTAAGTATCTCGCTATCTACCCCCTCTACCTTGTCACCATTAACTACCGTAAAGGGCGCGAATGCATTTTTCGCAAACACTACCGATATTTCGGGATGCCTTTCAATAAAGGCTTTCTCTCTTTGAGTTAGTGGTAACACCTCAGAACGCGAAAAGTATCGTGCCTGTGGGTCAAGCACCCAGCGCCGTTCTATTTCAAGCTTTAAGCGATCACTAATGGCTGCAAAACCATCATTTACTTCAGCGGCGCTAACCACGCTGCTCTCACTGATCACTGGATAAGACAATCTGAAGCTTCTACCTGAATCGGCGATTCGTAGATTAGTCGGATTTCCGGCTCGAGAAATCAACGTTAAAGCCTCTAGTAAGCTAGAACTAAAAAGACCATCGATCTCGCCATTTATCGCCGCATGAATCACATCATCATTACTTTCGTAGGTATGCAGCTTAAAGTGAGGATAATATTTTTCGATCCATTCGATGCCAGCCGATCGGCTGATAATTCCGATAGTTAACACATCCTTATAAATATCGACGCCATCACTGACAATAAGGGCCGTTGCCTTACCGTACAACGCGTCACCAAAGATTAAAGTATCGCGCCGCTCTTGTGATTCGAATATACCCGTGTGAACATCTGCTGTGCCTTGCTCGATTGCAACGATCGAGTCTTCAAATGAGCTGGGAATACACTGAATTGTATGGCCGGTTTGTTTTGCCCATAACTGCCACAGATCAATAAAAAGCCCGCTACACTGCCCGTTTTCATCAAGTAGTGTGTATGGCGTAAAGTCGACGGGCATGGCTAATCGCACTACTTTACTTTGTTCGGCCAGCGTTGCAGAACAACAAAACAGCAAAGTTAACAGGGTAACAAAGCGCTTAATCATGAATCGCCGTGCCCCATTGTAATGTTGTTACCTTCGGCATCGGTGAGCGAATGGTCTAGTTCGGTGCCGCAAAAACGGCAATAGTCTGCGTCTCGTTCGTGATCACCGCGGTGACAATTTGTACATACTTCTAATAGTCTTACAGACTTTTCAGGCGTTTGTTTGGCATCTTGATTGCGTATCATCTCGGCCGCAAAAATGCCCCCAGGCACAGCGATGATTGAGTACCCCGTCAACATTACTAGCGAAGCGATGAACTTACCAATTATCGTTACAGGAACGATATCACCATAACCCACAGTCGTAATGGTCACGATGGCCCAATAAATACTTTCTGGAATACTAGTAAAGCCGTTTTGATGGCTTTCTACTACGTACAATACAGAGCCATACAATACCGCTAACACCAACACCGCAAAAAAGAATAAGGCGATTTTTCGGGCTGAGCTTCTCAAGCCCTGCAACAACTGTTTAGATTCGTCAATGTAACGAACCATCTTCAAGATTCTGAATACCCGCAAAACGCGCAGTAATCTTACGACAACTAAATAGGCGGCATCAGCAAAGAACAATGCCACGTACGTCGGGATAATCGCTAACAGATCTATAACGCCCCATTTACTAAAGATGTACTTAAATCTATTTTTAGAAATATATATGCGAACGATGTACTCAATGGTGAAGCAGATAGTAAAGAACCATTCGAACGCAAAAAACCAACCGCCATATAATTCGTGCAGTTCAGGCACCGAGTCGAGCACCTCGCACAGAACACTCAGCAAGATCATCCAGATCAACGCAATGTCAAAACCTCGGCCTGCGGCGGTTTTGTGACCAAAGATAATTTCGTATAAACGTTCTTTTAAAGCTGTGCTCACGGGCTACCCTTTCGCCTTAAGGTTCAGTAGAGTTTAGTTTACTCATCAACCAGCAGTGCAACAAGACAAGCTATGCGATACCTGTGCCATCAAGACCCCAAGCAACTTGCAATTAAAACTGGCGAATTACGCCCTCTAGAACACGACGAACTTTTAATTGAAGTCGCGTATGCCGGGATAAACAAACCCGATTTACTACAAAGACTGGGGCTCTACCCTGCACCAAAAGGGGCTTCGCCAATACTGGGCCTAGAAGTATCAGGGGTGGTCAAAGCCGTGGGCAGAGATGTCGACCAGTTTAAACCCGGTGATAAAGTATGCGCACTGTGTAACGGCGGAGGGTACGCAACCGAAGTTAACGTGCCTCAAGGCCAAGTTTTTAAAGCTGGTTCGCTCACTCTAAAAGACGCAGCATCGCTTCCTGAAACCTGGTTTACCTGCTACAGCAATCTAGTTGATATCGCTAAATTGGCCAAAGGCGAGCAAATACTGATTCATGGTGGTGCTGGAGGTATCGGTAGTACTGCTATACAGATGGCCAAGCAGATAGGTGCCATCGTACACACTACCGTCAGCTCGCCCAACAAGGCCGCCTTCGTAAAAAGCCTTGGTGCCGATCATACCTATTTGTACGTTGAAGATTTTTGGCCACAGCTACAAAAAAACAGCCAAGGCATAGACGTGGTGTTAGATATGGTCGGTGGTGACTATATGCAGCATCACATCAATGTGGCGAAGCTAGACGGGCGAATAGTATCGATCGCCTTTATGGGAGGAAGCCGCCAGACACTAGACTTACTACCTATGATGTTAAAACGGCTGGTGTTAACCGGCTCTACCCTTAGACCCAGAACTGCCTGCGAAAAGCGAGCAATTCGCAATGGGCTTGCAGAGCAGTTTTGGCCACATATTCAATCTAATGTGATCAAGTCTCTGGTAACGAATACCGTCGACTTTACCGCTAAGGGAGTAGAACAGGCGCTGATGTCGATGAAAGACAATCAGCACCACGGTAAATGGGTTATCGCAATCAACCCCCAGCTAGCTTAACTGTATGGCCCATCGCTTCAAGTAAGGGTTTAACCTGCTGACGAACATCGCCTTGAATCTCGATTTCTCCAGACTTGATCGCACCACCGGTACTCAACTTTTGCTTAAGGGTTTTAGCTAGCGGCTTTAGCTCTGCATCTGTCATGCCAAGACCGCCAATAATAGTAACACCCTTGCCTTTGCGGCCTTTCGTTTCGCGACGCACACGCACGATACCGTCGGTTTCTGGCGCTGTTTGCGGCGTTGGTTCGTCTTTAACGCGCCCGCCATCGGTGCTGTATACCAATCGTGACCCTTTCATTGATCTACCTATTTGATTTTTGAACTATATTTAACAGTGCGTTTATGACAAGGAGGTCGCCATGACGGCAACGCTTTTGACCACTTTCACTGCAGCGGCACTATTTGCAGCCTATTGGGTAATGTATCATCGGCCCAAACAACGCAAGTCGCAACGGCAGATTTCACAGATCGAAACCATTGCACAAGAAGTGTCTAGCGCCGTTGATCTATTTCGCATGTATCAATCGATGGTATTTAAGCAGATTGATACCAAAAGCGTAGCCACAAACGAGCTTAGACAGCGCCTTATCAGCACAACCAACAGCATGGTACAGATCACCCAGGATCTAAAGCGCCACGAATCTACACTGCGTATATTAGGTGATACCCAACTAGCCGATCACTTGCGAGTCTTTTGCCATTCGATTTTATTCTTCAGACATCAACTCAATCGATACAAACAAAAACAGGTCGGCCTAGATGACTTGCACATTGCTAGAGATCAGGTTTTACAGGCACAAGAACTGTTTTACCAACAGATTGCGAAGGGCTACAATCAAGCGCTTTCTAGAATATAAAGAAAGCACTCTATGACTAACCAACCCGCTGGCTTTTGGCCCTCTTCTATCTCAGCCTCACTACTCACTGAAAAAGCGGTTAAGCTGGCTTGCCCTACATGGCAAAGAGATAGATTATTTTGGCTGCAATCGATTCCTGAGCAGGCTGGGCGTAGTGCCGTTATGGCATATATTGACGGCGAAGCAACCGAACAGACACCCCATGACTTTAGCGCAAAAAGCAAAGTGCATGAATATGGCGGCCTCTGTTATTGTGCATCAGAGACCATACTCTACGCTGTAAACAAGAGCGATCAGCAGATCTACGCCATTTGTAATCAACAGGCAACGAAATTAACAAATTCTTCATTAAGATTTGCCGATTTGCAGCTATCGCCTGACGGGTCAACGATCTATGCAGTTGCCGAACAGCCCAGTTCACCCGAGCCCATCGCATCAATAGTATCAATTAGTACTCATGATGGGCGAGTAACAACCCTTGAAAAAGGGCATAGCTTTTATGCCTCGCCTTCACTATCACCCTGCTCAGGTCGGCTAGCATTCATCGCATGGGATCACCCCAACATGCCTTGGAATCGAAACCAATTAATGGTTTTAGACCTATCCAGTAATACAGTAAGTGATCATTCAGCCTCGCCCAACTGCAGCCATTTTCAGCCACAATGGCACACAAATGGCACACTAATGGCCGCGATTGATCTAGACGAATGGTGGAATCTGTACCAATTAACAGATGGGCAATGGCAGCCTTTATTTAATATCAATGCAGAGGTTGCCTATCCTCAGTGGGTATTCGGTATGTCAACTTGGGGATTCACTAGCGATAGCACCATTGTGTTTAGCGCCAATCGAGGGGGCTTTTGGTCAGTTCACGAATTTAATCTTGAGACTCTTCAGATATCGGCATTAGAAACTGATCAAGTAGACCTTGAGGCCTGCGCAGTTTCGACAAATGGCGTCGCCTTACTGGGCGCAAGCAGTCTTAAACCTAGCTACTTAACTTTAAACAATCAGTTAATAGTACAATCGACAGCAGTTAACTTGCCTGAAACGCAGGTCTCAATACCCCAACCCTTTAGCTTTAACGTAAAAGGCAGTGAAAGCCATGGTATCTATTACCCGCCTACGAACAATGAATACCAGACAGACCAACCGCCACTAATCATCATGGCACATGGTGGCCCTACCGCCTGCACCGGCCCAGGTGTTCAAATTAAGATTCAATTCTTTACTAGCCGCGGATTTGCCGTTGCCGATATTAACTATCGCGGTAGCACCGGATACGGTCGTAGCTACCGACATGCCCTTGACGGTCAGTGGGGCATCTTTGATGTTGAAGACGTTTGCGCCGCTGTTGCTCATTTACAACAGCAAAACATGGCAAGTAAAGAGCATGTATTTATTCGCGGTGGCTCGGCAGGCGGGTATACCGTACTAGCGGCTTTAGCATTTACCGACACATTTAACGGCGGTTGCAGTCAATACGGTATTGGCGAGCTTACAGCGCTCGCCCGAGACACCCATAAGTTCGAAGCTAAGTATCTAGATAGCTTGATAGCGCCGTGGCCAGAGGGTGAAGCGATATATAACCAACGCTCACCGCTAAATTACGCCGACCAGCTAAGCTGCCCAGTTCTGTTCTTACAAGGATTAGAAGACAAAGTCGTGCCGCCAAATCAATCACGTACAATGTACGAAGCGCTGGTTGAAAAAGGCATCTACACCGAGCTTAGAGAATACGACGGCGAAGGCCATGGTTTTGCAATGGCAGAAACTATTCTCGACGCCTTCGACACCGAACTTAAGTTTTACCAAAAGCTGCTTACCAGCTAGTTTTTATCATACTCGATTGCAACAACGTACCAAGATACAGGCCCCGATGGGGTCTGTACCACCGCTTCGTCATCGATCTCTTTTTTCAACAGGGCAATAGCCATCGGCGAATCAATAGAGATATAGGCCTTGTTGTCGTAGATTTCGTCACCACCAACTATTTTAAAGCGCTTTTCGTCGCCTTCGTCGTTTTCTACCGTTACCCAAGCACCAAAGAAAACGCGCCCTTCTTGCTGAATCGAATAGTCGACTACCTTCACCCCTTCGATACGTTTTTGTAAGTATCGAACACGCCGGTCAATTTCACGTAAACGTTTTTTATTGTACTGATAGTCTGCATTCTCTGATCGATCACCAAGCGACGCGGCCCAAGTCACTTTCTTAGTGACCTCGGGGCGCTCTGTTCGCCACAGATAATCTAGTTCTTTTCGCAGCGCATCATAGCCTGCGCGTGTGATTAAGTTTGCTTTAGCCATGCACTCAGATTACTGATCGCAACCACCATAGCAACCCCGATTGGTAAAAGTGCTGACGCCAACACCTAGGCGGTTCTATAACCCCTTGTTATGCTGATATTGAAAGAGAATAAGGATTAACAATGAGTCTATGGCATGCCCAGAGCTGGCGCGAAAAAACCGCGCTTCAACAGCCAACGTACCCAGATCAAAATAAGCTTGAAGCGATCGAAGCCAAACTAAGCAATTTACCACCTCTAGTAATTGCCAACGAGATCGAGCAGCTTCGCAATCGCTTTGCAGATGTCGCTCAGGGTAATGGCTTTTTATTACAGGGTGGCGATTGTGCAGAAAGCTTTGCTGGCTGTCGTGCGGGTCAAATCGAGTCAACCTTCAAAGTACTTCTGCAGATGGCAGTGGTTTTAACCCACGCCGCTAGCAAACCGGTTGTAAAAGTGGGTCGCATTGCAGGCCAATATGCAAAACCTCGTTCAAGTGACATTGAGACACAAAACGGTATCGCACTACCCAGCTATCGCGGCGATATCATCAACAGCTTTGAGTTTACCGAGCAAGCGCGAACGCCCGATCCAGAACGCATGCTAGAAGCTTATTACCTGGCGACAAGTACTCTTAATTTTGTACGCGCACAGGCTAGTCACGGTGGCGCCGATCTTTCGCAGGTTAGCAGCTGGAACCTAGACTTTGTGGCTAATAGCTCGTTAGGCGAGCAATACGATCACATTGCCAATAAAGTACAGGATACACTGTCGTTTATGCACGCCTGCGGTGTTGATCTAAAACAAAGCAGCCTTAGCTCTGCCGAACTTTATACGTCTCATGAAGCGCTATTACTAAACTATGAATCTGCATTAGCATTTGACTATCGAGATCAGCATTATGCAGGTAGCGGTCATATGCTTTGGATCGGTGACCGCACTCGCCAACCTGACGGCGCCCACGTCGAATTCTTGCGCGGAGTGCGCAATCCGATCGGGGTAAAAGTGGGGCCAACCACTAAAATTGATGACCTTCTGCAACTGTGCGAACTGCTAAACCCTAACAACGAGCCCGGTCGATTAAATCTGATTGCACGTATGGGCAATCAAAAAATTGGCGAGTTTTTGCCGCCACTAGTACATGCAATTTCAAGAGAAGGGCAAAACGTACTATGGAGTAGCGACCCGATGCACGGCAACACGTTGAAAAGCGACTCGGGATATAAAACCCGCCGCTTTAACGACATTTTGGGCGAGCTTAATCAGTTCTTTGACATTCATAAGTCAGAAGGCACTGTGGCCGGTGGTGTTCACTTTGAGATGACAGGGCAAAATGTAACCGAATGCACCGGCGGCGCGGTACAGATTACTGATCAAGATTTGGCAGACCGCTATCACACGCAGTGCGACCCAAGACTCAATGCAGACCAGGTATTAGAGATGGCATTCTTAATCGCCGATAGTCTTTAGCCGCCTGTTTCGCTCATAAAGCGCACTACTTCAATATTATTGTCGATATCAAAGTGGTGCCGCTCTGGTTTCAATTGCATCGCTTGAATTACCGCCTCACGCAATTGCTGGTCACTTGCACCATCGCGCATCATCGCTCGCAAATCAATGGCATTATCATTGCCTAAACACAGCAGTAACTTGCCCTCAACAGTAACGCGAACACGGTTGCAATCGCCGCAAAAGTTATGGCTCATGGGCGAGATGAAACCTACTCTAGTGCCTGAGCTAGTTTGCCAGTAACGGGCAGGGCCACCTGTGTCGATATTTGAGCTGCGCAGTTCTTCGTGTTGCGATAAGTATGCGCGTAGACGTTCTGACATCACGTAGTCATGTTGACGCTTAGAGCCCTTTTGCTGAAGAGGCATTTCTTCGATAAATGCGATATCAATACCCTTAGATATTGCGAAATACATCAAATCTAAACAATCATCTAAATTATCGTCAGGCATTACCACTGAGTTCAAGCGAACACGCTCAAACCCCTGCTCGCATGCAGCGTCTATACCCTTAAGTACCTGAGTGAGCGAACCAACCCGTGTCACTTGATTAAAACGATCATGATCGAGGGTGTCTAAACTGATGTTGAGTGCGGTAACACCTGCCTGCTTCAAGACTAACGCCCTGCTGGCAAGCTGCGTACCATTAGTTGTAATCGCCAATTGGTTGATTCCGGCTAGTTTGCCGATATCGCGTAACAGACCATCTACACCCTTTCTTATCAAGGGTTCACCGCCCGTGACCCTTATTTTCGACACCCCAAGGCCTTCAAAAACTGCAGCAACACGATACAGCTCTTCTAAACTAAGAACCTGATCTCGGGGCAAGAACGTCATCTTCTCGCTCATACAGTACTGGCAACGTAAGTCGCAGCGATCAGTAACCGATAAACGCAAATACGACACCGATCGACCAAACGGGTCAATTAATCGAGAGTTTGCGGTTAAATCGGTCATAAATGCTTAATCCGAGGTTAGAAAGTGGGTTCAGGGTGTAAAGTTTACCCCAATTTACAGTCTCTTGCTGTGGTAAACTGATCGTTTAAATATGTCTGATTGAACTAATCGATGAGTATCAAATCTTTACTAAATGATCGCGTACAGGCTGCCATGGTTGCAGCAGGTATCCCTGCAGAATGCCCAGCAGTTATCGCCGCTAGCAAAAATCCTCAATTTGGCGACTTTCAAGCCAATGGTGCAATGGGTGCCGCTAAGCGACTAAAAACAAACCCTCGCGAACTAGCCACTAAGATAATAGAGCATCTTAACCTTGAAGGTATCGCTAGCAACGCCGAGATTGCTGGCCCAGGCTTTATCAACATCACGTTAGACAACGCCTTTATTGCCTCTCAGATTCATGCCAACTTAGATACTGACGAGCAAGCCCAAACCATCGTGATCGATTATTCATCACCAAACCTTGCGAAAGAAATGCATGTGGGCCACTTGCGATCAACCATTATCGGTGACTCGCTAGCACGCGTTTTAGAAAAGCTAGGTCATACAGTTATTCGACAAAATCACATGGGTGACTGGGGCACGCAGTTCGGTATGCTAATTGCCCACCTAGAAGAGCAACTCGGCGACGATGACAGCCCTGTCGAATTGGCAGATCTTGAAACCTTTTACCGTGAAGCAAAGCAACGATTCGACGCCGAACCAGCTTTCGCCGACAAAGCGCGTGATTATGTTGTAAAGCTGCAGGGTGGCGATGCCCACTGCAAAGCACTTTGGGAGCGCTTCATTGATATCTCTATCTCGCACAGTGAAGAGGTATACGATGCACTAAACGTTACCCTAACCCGCGACGATGTCTACCCCGAAAGCGCCTATAACGACGCACTACCCGGTGTAATTGCTAACCTGCAAGAGCAAGGCTTAGCAGTAGAAGACCAGGGTGCTCAGGTAGTTTTCTTAGACGAGCTAGCCGACAAAAATGGCAAGCCGCGTGCCGTCATCGTGCAAAAGAGTGGCGGTGGCTTTAACTACGCAACCACCGACTTGGCAGCGATGACCTACCGAAGCCAAGACCTGCAAGCCGATCGTGTACTGTACTTTATCGATTTTCGTCAAAGCCAACACATGCAAGAAGTGTTTACCATTGGCCGAAAAGCAGCGTTTGTTCGTGACGAAACTAGCCTTGAGCATCACGCCTTTGGCACCATGATGGGCCAAGATGGCAAGCCCTTTAAAACCCGCGCGGGCGGCACCGTAAAACTAGCCGACCTGTTAGTTGAGGCTGTAGAGCGTGCTGACAAGCTAGTGTCTGAAAAATCGCCCCATCTGTCGAATGATGAGCGAGCAGAGGTAGCCCGCAAAGTAGGTATTGGTAGTGTAAAGTATGCCGACCTATCTAAAACACGCACTAATGACTACATCTTTAACTGGGATTCAATGCTCAGCTTTGAGGGCAACACGGCCCCATACCTACAATATGCGTATACGCGTATTCAAAGTATGGCAGCTAAAGCTAATTTTGAACCCGCAGACAGTATTTCAATTGAAGCCCCTCAAGAACGCGCTTTAGGCTTAAAACTTAGTCAGTTCAACGAAGTGGTACAGCAGGTAGCCGAAGATGCTTACCCGCATACGCTATGTAACTACCTGTATGAGTTGTCTAGCGACTTTATGAGCTTTTACGAACATTGCCCCATTCTTAAAGAAGGTGTTGACCAACAGGTCGCGGCTAGCCGTTTAGCGTTAGCGTTAGTCACAGCCGAGACCCTGAAGACTGGTTTAGACCTGCTTGGTATCGAAACAATGGAGAGAATGTAGTCAGAGAGTGACTACGCGCTAGGCAATACGCCTTTTAAGCCGTCTTTAACCGGCAGCTTACTTGACATAAAGTAAGAGAAATAACCGATCTGGTGTTGAATGATGTCATCAATAGCCCGATCGGTTATTTTTTTATCTCGCGAATAATAATGCACCCACAATGGCCAGCTAACGGTAACCATTCGCTCGAACACCTCTCGCGCTTCGGCAGGTAGCTGAAATCGTTTCAATAAAGCAAAGAACACCAGCTCGGCTAAAAATCCTACAACACTGAAATCAGTTGATGATTTCTCAAACACAACAGTCAGTGCACAGGGGCTTAACAGTATCTCGGCGTCAAGGTTGTTTGAATTAAAGTGAGATTGTAGTGCTTTAGATCGATGGGCCACCAACTTACCCACAGTGACATCTCGATCGAATGGATACATTTGATCACCGTCTATCGCTAGCTGAAGCCGTTGTGCCAACAGGCGTTGTAATACCGCAGAGAGTGATTCGAAGTGACGATAGCAATTACTAAGTTGTAACCCCGCCTTTTCAGCAACCTGACGGTAACTGAACTGGCAGCAGCCTTGCTCTAAGCTGAGCTGATGTGCGGCATCAATAAGCTGCTGCTGTTTTGAAGTAACTAAAAATGCAGAAGTGACCACGTCCGTATAGTTCTCTGATTTTAGAAAGCTTGATACTAAACTGCCGTAGCCTCATATTCAATAGCTGTCACATCAACACTACTATCCTTTAGCTCAAAAACAGACGCAACATTCGACTGTAAGTAGCTGGCCACTGCATCAACAGCCATCTTAGTTACATCTGCCTTAAATACACCAGGGCGCACGTAGGCCTCACGCATCATCGTACTCCAGATTAACAAAGCGTGACGAAGTGACCAGCGCAGATCAGTGTATTCTGGCACCTGGTACAAGACTTCAATACGCTCGGCAATCTGATCAACAATCGTATCTACATTGATAAAATTGGCCTCGTATCCTCGACCCACTGTTACCGTAGCAAAAGCCAAAACTGATGCCCCTGCATTATCTTCAAAGCTTGTTTGAGCCTGTTCTAACACTTTCTGAACCATCTCAATCCACCTGATCGATGCTGGCGCTTGAGCAAGTTCATCTAATAACCCAGCCCAGATTGGCGATATTTTTTCTACCGCCACTGCCGCTAGCAGATCATCTTTGCAACCGTAAAAGTGATAACAAGAACTAAGCGGGATCTGCGCTCGCTTAGCAATTTCGGGATATCCAAACTCGTCGTTCCCTTTATCCCTAAGCATCTTGTATGCACTTTCGACTAACAATTGTCGACGACGTTCTCCACGCTTTTGTGGTGGGCGCTTTCGCTCCATGATTAACGCTCCTCTAATAAGGGTAGATCTGACAAGTCATTCACAGACTTACGCATCAGCATTTCATTGTCTGAGATCTGCTTAATGCTATCGCAAAGCTGCAAAGCACTATCTTCTATCTGTTCTGCACGTGCCTCTACAAGCGCTTCTACCTGCTCTGCTTTCGCTTCGATACTATCGCCAGATGTAAACGCTGCGGTCAACGCACCCAGCGCAATCTTGCCTGCGTATTTCTCAGCGATCGCTTCAACTTCGCGCTCAAATTCTGGGCCAAAAGCGTCTTCGCCAATGATCGTGAAACTATCTGGCCCCATCGTCCAACTATCTTCTTTAGCTTGAAGTTGATGCTCTAGACGTTCTTTACCTAGATTCATGGCATGCTTAAGGTCGCGCTCGAACTCATCGTTGTTCATTCCGAACATGTTCATCGTTGCCGAAAGGCTCACGAATGCAATTTCCATGGCCTCTAGCGCGATGTCCATTATTTCGATAGGTAGCGATTCTAGCTCGTCTTTAAAGCGAAGGTTGGTGCGACGCTCAATTCTACTTTGCTCGACAGCCTCACCATTCATATACAAGACACCATCATCTGAAATCTTATATAACATCTCGCCTTGATCTAATACCGCAAGATAACCGGGCTTTGATTTAACAGTGTAATTAAGCTCAAAGTCGCATTGTTCTTCACCATGAACACTTACGCCCATGGCGTTTGCGCCAGTGCTAAAAGCGGCCGCAGAAGAAATAGCGGCGGCTAGGGCAAATTGTTTCATCGTTGCTTTCATTGATATTCTCAACCCAAAAAGTTTCTACAGGCTTAGGCTAACTTCATCGGCTGCACAATGTTAGTGGGCGAGCGGTTAATTGCGATAACCTGCGGCCATCTTACGACAAACCGAGCAAATTCGATTTACGCCTGCCTAATAGCCACCATTGTGCTAGACCTCTAACCAAGTTGAACAGCACTAGGGTTAACAACAGGTGATGATTTGAAGCAACAAATATTTGACCTGCGGCAAATAGAATCACGGCGTAAAACATCGACTGCAGCATAATTTCGGTTCGACCCAACCCCAAGCACACCCCGTCATACCAATAGCTAGCGAAGCTTGCGATAGGTAATATCAATATCCAGAAATAATACTCGTTCACAGTTTGCTGCAGTGCTTCGATCGATGTAAGCCCGGTCACGATCGCATTTTGCCCAAGATAGAATACGACGCTAAACGCTATAGCCATCAGCCCGCTCCAATACCCGGTTTGCACGATAGCTAAGTCTCTTAACCATTTACGCTTATAGCGAGCATAGCGACCCACCATGGCTTCTGCAGCATTGGCAACACCATCTAACCCATAGGCAGCGACTGCCAAGAGCTGCAAAATGATAGCGTTTGCCGCCAGTGCCAGCTCGCCAAACCTTGCACCTACCGCGGTGATATAAGCGAACACCGCCAAAATAAGCAGGGTGCGAATGAACAAACGACTATTCACCCTAAACAGCTCAGCCCAACGCTCGCCCGCCTTTACAAGTGGCGCTGTGACAATACTTAATGGCGAGACCCTATGTCTCTTTGCGACGGCCCACATACAGATAACAAAAGCGACACTGTCTGCGGTAACTGTCGCCAACGCTGCGCCGGCAACTCCCCAACCCAGACCTAACACCCACCATATATCGAGCACAATATTGATGCTGTTACTAGTAATCAGCACCACCATAGGCGTACGACTGTCGTGTCGGCCAATAAACCACCCAAGTAACGAGTAATTCATCAATACCAATGGAATACTCAATGACCGAACAGCTAAGTACTGCCAAGCCTGAGTAGATACCTCTGCCGATGCACCATACAGTGAAAGTAGGCTCGGCCCGAATAGTGCAAAAAGAGCTACCAAAGGAATAGCGATAACCGCCGACAGGCGCACAGTATCGGTTAACAAAATAGAGTGCTCATTGCGACTAGAACGAGCAACGACGCTGGTTGTACCCATGCGTAGAAAGCCAAAGATCCAGACAATAGACACGAATAAATTCGACGCTAGGGCCACGCCGGCCAACGCGCTAGCTTGATCTAGATGGCCTAGTACGAAGGTATCTGTTAGTGCCAGCAATGGCACGCACAGATTTGAAAGCATCATCGGCCAACTAAGGCGCCAAATTCGCCCATTAATCAATTTGGATATATTCGTTTTAGCCATTACACTTGCTCAATCATTACTGGTTAAGTGTACCGTTCACCGTGCAAGATATCGCTGATTATTTAATTGAAAACCGTGTGCAAACTGCATGGCCATTAGAGTTACCCGACGAAGACCAACTGGTAGAGGTAGAAGAAGAGCTACTAATGCCGATTCCTCGCGAGTTTAGACGCTACCTTTTAGAATATAGCGACACCATCTATGGCTCGCTAGAACCTGTCACCGCTTCAGATGAACACAGTCATACCTACATCGTAGACGCTACCGCCGAATGCTGGGAATCAGGCATGCCCAGAACCCATCTGTGCATTTGCAAAACAGAAGAAGGCGCGTGGGCTATCGACCAAGAAGGCAGCATCGGATGGTGGGCACAAGATACCGACGAAGTAACCGAAGAGCCTAGTTACGAATCTTGGTGGCATTGGGTACGTGATGTATGGCTAGACGGCGCCCTATAACCGCTAGTCTTTATCAACCTGATAAAGAATATCGATGGTCGTATCTTCGCCATTGATCAATTCGAGACTGGTACGTTCATTAATTGAATAGCGCATTAATAGCTCGGTTTGGTCACGACTAAAGTTACTTTCTAAAGCCACAAATAGCTTATCGCCAAACTGACGGCCAAAACTAACCGCTTCGTCAGTTAAGGTCATCGATGACAAGCCTAAATTACCGCCTAAGCCACTGCTCAAGAATGTCGACGATATCATTGCCCCAACCTGTAGCAAGGCTAACTGACCAGCTTGTGCGTTTTCGACAGCACGCCCAGTCATCAAATAACTAAGCACTGTTGAATCAGGCATAGACGGCGAGCTATATAACTCTAACTTGGGCCGCGCCAACGTACCGGTAATTTCAGCACCAACGGTGGTAGCATCTACACGGCGCTCTACGTTCAAATTAATGTTCGGATTAGTTGCAGGGCCATTTCTATAAAATACTCGCCCACGCTTTATATCAATTGCCTGCCCGTAAACTCTGTAGAACCCCTCTAATGCATAGATGTTTCCGGTCGCATAATAGGGCTGCCCTAGACGCTTTTGAATTTCGAGCGACCCCATCAATCGCGCCATAAAGTCTTTCGACGTTACTAGCACCTGATCACCAAAACGCAGTTCTAAATCAGCTTCTATGGGTAAACTTAACCGTCTAGTTGATGATGCATCGTGTACGATCACATCTCCACTTGTGGCAGCGGCCGACGAATTGGTCGCTACCCGCACAACATTTGCCTGAGGTATTGCGATCGCCCCTCTGAAAAGTACTCCTTGGTCATCGCCAATGATTTCTATATCTGGCTGCACCTCCAAATACAGTTCATCAGTATTAGCAACGATCAATCGCTCGCCCTCGATCGTTGCGTATAGGCTTCGATTAAAGTAGTCGATTTCAGCAGTGGCATTAGCAAACTGCCCGCCAATCTGTGCCTTAGCTTCAAAATTAGCCTGCCCCTTTGGTAGAAACTCGAGGGTGCCATTGACGGCAGAAACGGCTGTACCATAACGCCCTAGGTTAAAGCCCAGGTCGATCAGCTCAGCAGTGCCTAATATTTGTGGTTGCTGAACCGTTCCTCGCCAAGTAACGTCAGCCCAAGCAATGCCATAGGTGTCTTGCATATCGGGCCAAAAGCGTTCGAGCCAAGTCAGATCATCGCTGTATAACTGCCCGTTACCGACGATTTGCTCTCCGAAGATACTAGGCATATTAAATTCACCTGTCAGCGACAGACCAAAGTTCAGAGAAACATCAAAGTTTGATGTTAGTCGATTATCAGTTAGCGTCGCCGACACAGTCGACTCATGCATTCTAAATCGAACGCCATCATGAGTACGGTCGATAAACCCTAGTGCGCCAGCGGTGGTTGATAAATTGATCTTTCCTGACCAGCTGTCGTAGTGCCCTGATAGCTTAGCAATTCCGTTTAAGCGCGCTATCTTAGCGTTTGGCCGAGGCCTCTGGCCCAAATTCAAATCTTGTAGCTTTAGATCAGCTGTGATCAATCCCATTGCATCAATACTGGTATCTCCGCAAACCTGCCCTTTTAATACCAACGCGCAAAACTGCGTTGTTTGCCATTTACCGTTTGACCACTGCCATGTAACCTCGCGATCTATAGACGTGTTATACAGCGTATTTTGCGTGTTTTCGTACGCCAAGGTACTTAATAGACCAGTGGCAGAATTCTGGGTAATTGAAGCCGAACTTTGCAGTTGCAACTGATGCTGACCCAAGGTTTGCAGATTAATACTCATGTTCTGCCAATCACCAGTCGCCGTTAACAAAAGCTGATCAATTGGTTGGCCCTTAGCGATAATCGATTTGGCTTCTGCTCTAAGTGTTTGGTTACCGCCTGTTAATAGGCCAGCATCAATCGTAACGCTAAGCTGTTTCGCCGAAACCGTATTGGCATACCCCACATTTTCAGCATTGATAGAGCCTGCGATATGAGGCTGAGTATGTGTACCCGTTACCTTTATTTGACCGGTATACAAGCCATGAACATGAGTTAAATTGGGCAATAGACTCAATCTCTCAAAACTCGCTTCAGAATCTATACTATCTGCACCTATATCAGCACTAACCTTTACCTTGCCTTGCCCCCAAGTTAAATTGACATTATCTATATCTATCTTCGAACCGTTGACTTCAACACGCCCTGTACCCGATAAATTACGCCCCATTAACAAGCCACCTAGCTCGTCAAAGATAAGTAACGTTCGCTTTGCAACCAGGTTACCCTCAGCGGTTACTGCGCCGCTTAGATCAGATGCGTCGGCCGATGCAATTGCCTTTGGGTCAACATCTGCAAAGTTAGCTTTTGCACTCCAGTCAGTTGTTTGCGTGTCGAATCGGCCAACAAGTCGGGATTGCCCATATTGCGTCTTTACATCTACCTCGCCCGCAAAGTGCGATGCAAGATTACCCTTCATCGCACTACTTATCTCTAACGCCTGCTGGCCAGCGCTGACACTCATCTGTGACGAAAATGACAAATCAGCACCTGTACCCTGTAACTTGGTACGCCCCGATTCGATTAGCCAAATCTGCTGCTTAGCTGGGTCAAGCGGCCATCGAACATTGTTTATTTCACTATCTAACCAGTAATTGCCTTCAATATTTGCGTCACCCGAAAACACAATCTTGGCATTTGTCGGGCGATGTTCGACGATCGCATGCTGTATCTGTAGCTCAGATTTTTTACCTAGTAATTTGGCGTCAATATGAAGATTTTCTTCGTCTAGTGTTTCTAAACGTGTAAACGCCTCTAATGTAAATTGATGCCAATCACCTTTGGTTTTTATTGTTAGATCATGCAGCAGAGACTCGCCCAACATACCTAAATGTAATGCTTCTATTCGGTTAAGCCATATTTCGGCGTTCCAACCGATCGAGCTGGGTAACCCATGCAAATTTGCCTTTACATCTAACGTATGACCATCGGCATTTGATACGACTAGCGAGTGCCCATCGTCTCCTTTAGCCTCCATTTCAAAACGATGATGATCATAGCGAACAGATGCTCTTAGATTATGCGTAAAACGTTTAGTGGCAAGTAAATCGCCAGAAAGTTGAAGTCGATTATCACCTTGCGAAACATCGGCATTCTCAATAGTAAACTTACGACCAACCCAACTACCAGACAGCTCTATCCGTTCTAGTGTATGCTCGTTAATCACTACTTTCGAAACACTACCCCGATTGATTACAAGGTTGATCGGAGCTTCTAGCATTTTTAGATCAAAGCTATTGGGTGTACCGTCGTCGGCGTCAGTGGTTTGAACACTTATCTCATCGATTGTAAGGCGCCTAACATTCAAATACCCGACCAAGAGAGATCTCAAAGAAAGCCTTATATCAACATTATTAATGTTGATCTGTTCAGACTCGCCCAACCACTGAATGTGCTCGATCTGCAACCCTGAAAAGACCGTGCCGTTTACGTTGCTCACACTTAAGCCAGCCGGATGATACGATTCAACAGTATTCATCAATGCTCGTGTACCGCGCTCAGTTGACAGTAAACCGGCTATCAGTATGGCTGTGAACAACATTATCGCAGCTAGCACTTGAAGAATTCGCTTCGATACTAACTTCATAGCAAATCACCAACACGAATATGAATGCGAAAGCTATCACCGGCATCATCAAAGCCGTGGGCGAAGTAGGCACGAATTGGCCCTACCGGCGAATACCAGTTGACACCGGCGCCAATGCCAACACGAAGATTAAATTCGTCATCAAACGCGTCACCTGCATCCACAAAATACGCATACGACCATTTGGGTCTAAATTCGCGTTCATACTCTAGCGATAGCGCGGCCATATAGCGCCCGCCATTAACTTTGCCTTGGGGTGGTTTAATGCCTATCGAACGATATCCATAGCCACGAATGCTGTTGTCGCCACCTAAAAAGAAACGTACATTGGTTGGCACTAAATCTAAGTCGTCAGCTTCGATCGCTCCACTCATCATTGCGACACTCACGCGCGATGTATCTGATAATTTTCGCGTATAGTTACCATCAAGCGTTAAGGCAATGAGATCTTGATCTGAGCCCAAATCTGCCGAGGCTGTTTCGATAGCACTGTGAATTCGAAACCCACTATCAGGGGCTTGATGGTCTTCTACCGAATACCAAGTTAGGTCAGCACGAGCTAACACGTATTCATTTTCAAACCAGTCATGGCTGTCTTCGCCATACTTGAATTGCTCTCGCTGATATTTCACTGAATACGCCAAGTGAGTAGTGGCCGTTCTAGACTCGTTTATTACACCGGCATGATCACGTTCTGAAAACAAGTCATTGTATTCGTCACGCTCTATTCCTAAACGATAGCCAGTATATTCTTGATAAGGAATGCGCCCTGGCACCCTATACTCTACCAACGAGCGGCCGTATCTTTGTGATGTATCGATATAACTATGTAGGCTATGGCCTCGTTTGTTCAGCCATCGTCGATCATAACCTAGCTTAATTCTTGCCCCATGATCTGTTGAATAACCGGCACCAACCAGATAGTGGTTTCGAGCATTTGGCGATGCATAATAACGAACAGCAACCGTATGATTTTCACGATCAGGTACGCCATTTACAGGTACCTCGCTAAAAAAATTACTGCGCAACAGGTTCTGTCGAAGCGCGTTTACTTTATCGGCGTTGTACGGGTCACCAGGTTTTAAATTAACATAGCGATCAATAAATTCAGGATTAAACTGAGACTGATCTACACTTATTTCAGCTATGTGATACAGCGCACCGGTATCATATTCTAAGGTTAGGTCAGCTGCGTTTGTTGCGGGGTAGACATCAATCTTGGTAGTTTTAAATTTGGCGTCAAGATAGCCTAACTGAGTAGCCGTAAACGTAAGCTGCTGTTTTAGCAGCTCCCACTTAGCATGACTTAGCACCTCGCCAACCTTAATCTGATGACCATTTAAAACGTCATCAAACTGAGGGGTAGACCGCCCCTCTCCCAACAAATTTACAGCAACCTTGCGCACCATAGTGGGCTCGCCAATGTCTACCTGATAGGTTACGTGCCATTCTTTTTCATTGGGCCGTTCTAAGTTGTGAACCACCTTGCTATTGTAATAACCGAAAGGCTCAAGCGATTTTTCAATTTGCTTAGTACCTTGGCGAACTAGATAAAGAACATGGCTCTGTCGATGTTTACGCTCGCTTTCGATGATATCGTATAAATCTAAGTTAGCGCGTGCGTTATCAAGCAACGGGCCTTTGAGGCCGTCGATCTTGATCTTTACACTGTCTACTGCCAACGTAATCGGTGATGTAGTAACACCGATTACCAATATGGCAATGACTACGCAATAACGCGATAACAGGGCTTGTATCCTCCACCAATTTTCATTCGCTGCTGCTCAACCATCGACTGCAACATGGCATCTACCGGCTTAAGTAACTCGGCATCGCCCTTTATCAAGAACGGCCCATGCTCTTTCACAGCAGCAACACCATCAGGCTTCACATTGCCCGCCACGACGCCCGAGAAAAGAGCCCTTAAAGTAACTGCTTTGTCATGTAAGCTCTGATCATTACTTAGGTTTAGATTACCCATCGTCTCGTGGGTAGGCTCAAAGGGTTCCTGCAAGGTACTGGGTATGCTCAGCCCCCAGTTAAAGCGATAGCTGTCTTGATGGCTAGTTCGCTGCTGGTAAACCAAATCGGTCTTAGCGCTTGCCCAACGCCCTACTTCGGCCGCATCATCGATTACAACGGTATAGTACTTGGTTACCTCTTCACCCAAGACCTCGCGCAAAAAACGATCCATAGCTTCAAAGTAGGCAGCGCTTTCTTTAGGTGCAGTAAACATTAGAGGTAGCGGATAGCCCTCGTTCTGTGGATGACTCAGTAACGCGATCGCATAGAGTATCTCTTCTGCTGTACCTGGGCCGCCAGGAAACACAATCAACACATGCCCAAACCGAACAAAAGCCTCTAGTCGCTTTTCGATGTCAGGCAGTATCACTAGCTCATTAACAATAGCATTGGGGGATTCAGCCGCAATGATTCCTGGCTCGGTCAAGCCCACGTATCGGCTAGGGGTTGTTCGTTGCTTAGCGTGCCCTATAGTGGCCCCCTTCATTGGCCCCTTCATAGCCCCTGGGCCACAGCCTGTTACAATACCAAGCCCACGCAAGCCTAACTGATAACCAACCAATTTGGTGTAATCGTACTCAATGGTATTAATCGAATGACCGCCCCAACACACTGCGAACAAAGTATTATCCTCTGTTAACGTGTCGGCGTTTCGAAGCATCTTAAATACAACGTCAGTGGGCTCTGTCGATGCTTCTTGTGCGATTTCGTTCGCGTAAAGAATATCGCGCAAAACGGCAAACAGGTGTTCGCGCACCCCTTTTATCATCTTACCGTCTACAAATGCACTCTCTGGCGCATGAGTAAGACATAACTTAATACCTCGGTTAAGTTGCTGAAACTCAACATCAAAGTCTTTAAACATGGCCATTAGCTCTGTCGGGTCATCTATATCTGTACCCGTATTAAGAACGGCTAATGCGCACTGTCTAAACAATGCAAAAAGTTCGCAATCTCTGCAAAGTGTTTCTGTTAGTAAAGCCACCTCTTGTGACGACAACATTTCGATGGCACCGGTAGGTGATACCGCAGCGTTTAGTATATTATTTGAATAAACCATTGTGCCCCATTGATATTCGTTATCTAGGAAGTTCCATTATAGGCTCGCAACCCGTTGAATTGACAACTATATTTGTTTGCGCAATATGCCAACCACAATGTGAATGCAAAAAAAAAGCCGACTTAACAAAGCCGGCTTTAATTTCAACTAATTACGCTTAACGTATATTAGCCATTGCTTGGGAACGTGAACTGAGCACTCTCGCGGATGCCACCTGACGGCCAGCGCTGAGTGATCGTCTTACGCTTGGTGTAGAAACGAACCGCATCAGGGCCGTAGGCGTGAAGATCACCGAACAATGAACGCTTCCAACCACCAAACGAATGGTAAGCCACAGGCACTGGTAGTGGTACGTTGATACCAACCATACCTACAAGAATGTTGTCAGCAAAGTAACGCGCTGCCTCACCGTCGCGAGTAAAGATACAGGTACCGTTACCGTACTCGTGATCGTTAATCATCTGCATAGCTTCTTGCATGCTCTTAGCACGAACAACACAAAGAACTGGGCCAAAGATTTCGTCAGTGTAGATAGTCATATCAGTGGTCACTTTGTCGAACAAAGTACCGCCCAAGAAATAGCCGTTCTCACAGCCTTCAACCGTTAGTGTACGGCCGTCAACAACTAGGTCAGCACCAGCAGCTTCGCCTGCATCTACGTAACCCTTAACACGATTGTAAGCATCTTTAGTGATTAGAGGGCCCATATCGTTGCTGTTATCAGTACCACGACCAACCTTTAGAACCTCTAGCTGTGCTTTTAGCTTAGCTACTAGCTCGTCAGCCACTTCGTCACCTACTGCAACTGCTACAGAGATCGCCATGCAACGCTCGCCACATGAACCGTAAGCCGCACCCATAAGCGCGTTTACGGCGTTATCTAGATCAGCGTCTGGCATTACGATAGCGTGGTTCTTAGCACCACCTAGTGCCTGAACGCGCTTACCGTTTGCATTACCCGTTGAGTAGATGTACTCAGCGATAGGCGTTGAACCAACAAAGCTTACTGCCTTAACGCGCTCGTCGTTAAGAAGCGTATCTACTGCTTCTTTACCGCCGTTAACCATGTTTACAACGCCTTCTGGCATACCAGCTTCTGACAGTAGTTCCATCAACAGCAACGGCGCTGAAGGGTCACGCTCTGAAGGCTTCATTACAACGGTGTTACCACATACCGCAGCCATTGGGTACATCCACATTGGTACCATCGCAGGGAAGTTAAACGGCGTAATACCCGCAACAACACCTAGAGGCTGAAACTCAGACCAGCTATCGATTGCTGGGCCAACGTTCTTAGAGTGCTCGCCCTTCAAAAACTCTGGTGCGCCACAAGCGTATTC
The DNA here is from genome assembly GCA_947503335.1 of uncultured Pseudomonadales bacterium. Taxonomy (GTDB): domain Bacteria; phylum Pseudomonadota; class Gammaproteobacteria; order Pseudomonadales; family CANNCY01; genus CANNCY01. The sequence continues at coordinate 78,433 of CANNCY010000002.1, forward strand.
AACTACCTCGATACCGCGCTGAAGCTCGCCCATTGCGTCGTTTAATACCTTGCCGTGCTCATCGGTGATTAGCTCACAAATGCGGTGTGCGTTCTCTTCAAGAAGCTCTTTATAGCGGAACATAATACGTGCACGCTTCATAGCAGGCATATTGCGCCATGCTGGGTATGCCGCTTCTGCTGCTGCAATCGCTTCTTCAACAGTCTTTTGACCACCTAGCTCAACCTGCTTGGTAACTTCGCCGGTAGCTGGGTTATAAACGTCTTGTGTTGGCTCGCCCTTTAGTACGTGCTCACCATTAATAAAATGACCTACAACTGACATTTTTGATATCTCCTAATAATTCTTTATTCTTGCAACGCTTGTAGATTAACCAATGCTTTCGCGTAGTACATCTACCAACATATCTATTTCGTGTTTTTCAGTGGTAAATGGCAGACCTAGTGCAACACAGTCGCCGCCAAAGCGTAGGTATACGCCTTTTTCCCATGCTTTCATCGCTACTTCGTATGGGCGACGCGCAGGCTCGCCAGGATAGCTAGCCAGGGTAATACCAGCGGCAAAGCCGTAGTTACGAATATCTAAGATATTGTCACTGCCCTTCAAGCTATGTACCGCATCACCGAAGTAACCCGACAACTCTTTAACACGCTGTGGCAACTGCTCTTGCTCTAGAATTTCTAGCGAAGCAAGGCCCGCAGCACAAGCAATTGGGTGACCAGAGTAGGTATAACCATGTGGTAGCTCTACCATGTAGTCAGGGCCGCCCGCTGCCATAAAGGTATCGTAAATCTCTGAGCTAGTGATTACTGCGCCCATTGGGATCGCGCCGTTAGTAATCTGCTTAGCCATGTTCAAGATATCTGGCGTTACGCCAAACTCTTCGGCGCCAGTCATTGAACCCATACGGCCAAATGCAGTGATCACCTCATCAAAGATCAACAGAATGTTGTGTTTGTCACACATCTCACGAACTTTCTTTAGGTAGCCCTTTGGCGGTACAACCACACCGGCAGAACCAGCAATTGGCTCAATGATCAAGGCAGCGATGTTGCTAGCGTCGTGCAGAGCGATTAGCTCTTCAAATTCTTTAATCAGGTGATCAGTACCGTACTCAGGCAAACCCTGGGTGTAAGCGTTTTCGCTAAATAGCGTGTGCGACAGGTGATCTGCGTCAACCGCCTGACCGAACAGCTTGCGGTTACCGCCGATACCACCAACCGAAATACCGCCAAAGTTTACGCCGTGATAGCCCTTTGAACGACCGATTAGCTTAGTCTTGGTTGGCTGCCCCTTTTGACGCCAGTATGCACGCGCCATCTTTAATGAGGTCTCGGCACTCTCTGAACCCGAGTTGGTAAAGAATACGTAATCTAGGCCTTCAGGCGTTAACTCTTTTACACGGTTTGCTAGTTCGAACGCTTTGGTGTGACCAAACTGGAACGCTGGCGCGTAATCTAGAGTACGAGCCTGCTCTGCGATTGCTTCAGTGATCTTTGGGTGGTTGTGGCCGATGCCACACGTCCAAAGGCCTGACAGCGAGTCAAAAATCTTGCGACCTTCGGCATCGATATAGTAGTTACCCTCTGATGCCACGATCATACGGGGGTCTTCTTTAAACTGACGGTTGCCAGTAAACGGCATCCAGTATGCTTCTAACTGCTCGCGGCTTAGACCCGCAGACTGATTCTCGCGCATCAGGGTGTTCCTTATAATCTATATAGGTGTTTAATATTTCGAACAGTTTATGGTCAATCTGTAAAATATGCAACACAGACATACTGAAGATTTAAGATAAATCGTTGAGGTCGCTAATTGCCTATGTCATATTCGTAGAATACAGATTTAGATACCCATATAAATATGCTTGCTTCTATCATTAGCGCAGCGGCATTTGCGCTCAGCACCACCTATTCAACTGTTGAACATTCTCAACAAGCAAGCTGCGTCAGCATCAATCTTGAAGAGAGTACTGCGTTAACACTCGCCCCCTTAAAATGCGCACAGATCATCAACAACACCAGCGAGCCCATTGCCTTTACGCTACTTAAAAAGGGGCAGTTGCTAGATATTAAAAACAATGAACGTACAGTTGATGTACACGAGTGGCGCCACGGTATCGAAGTGATCTATGTGGCTGCGGGCACAAATGTAACCCTGACAAATAAAAGCTTTGCACCTTCAGCGCTTAAAATTGAACTATTACCAGCCCAGTCGATTAAACGTTTAAACCCACTACTGTCTACCAACAGCGCGCTGACTAACTACAAAGCTATCATCAATGCTGCATCTTATCTGAATCAATACTACTCAACGATCGAAATAACCTTCTATCAGATCTGGATTGCATTGGTAGCACAGCAGCCGAAACTGGCAGAACAGCTCGCCCAATCACTTGCAAACAGCAAGCTATCGAAATCTCAGCAGGCAAGACTTGCTCACATGCAAGGGTCGATCGCTAAAGCCAAGGGGCTTAACGAACTGAGTGCTCGCTACTACCAACAATGCCAAGAGCTTTTCAGTAATTCAAATGAAGCAGCATCGGGTTACTGTGGCCTACAACAGGCCACCGCACTGAACGGGCTTAAACGCCCCGCCGAGGCATTAGTTATAACCCAAACAGCTATTGAGCTACTAAGCCAACACGAACAGTCGGTATTTGCCGCCAGCGCTGCGGCCAATATTTCGATTTCAAAGAAACACCTGCGGCAAATTGAAGAAGCCGACTATTGGGGGCACAGGGCCCTTGAACTGCATCGCCAAACAGGTATGAAGCAGGGTGAAATCAACGCGCTCAACAATTTAGGCAGCCTGCACCGTGATTACGGTTCGCCCGATCTGGCTGTAGAATACTATCAGCTAGCCCTAGCACTGCTTGAAGGCACCTCGTTTGGAATGCAAGAAGGCACAGTCAACTATGGTCTCGCCAAAACCTATACCAATCTGGGCGAGTTTCAACTTGCGGCACCTCTAGCGGGTAAAGCTGCGCAAATTTTTGAACGACATGGCTATTTAAGCCGACTAACAATTACCCAACAGCTACTGGGCGAGATTTACGTAGCACTAGACGCGCCAAAGCTAGCCGCAAGCGCACTGGCCACTGTCATGACAGACTCAGAACAACGTAACCACCAAGAACAGGCGATAGCTGCCAAACTGACGTTACACAAAATAAACCCGCTATCTAACGCGCAACTTGAGAAACTTGCCACACAGCTAGAAATCCTAAACCCAAAATCTAGGCACCTTGCAAATGCTTACTTTTTATTGGGCGAGCGCTATCTAAGCCGCCAGCAGCACATCAAAGCGTCAGACGCCTTCACCAAAGCATCACAACATGTCTCATCAAAGAACTTCTTTGGGCTAGGTCTAACTATTTCGCAACGCAGGCTAAGCCTGATTGATGACCCACAGCAACGTCTGCAACGCACCGAAAGCTTATTGCTAGAGGCGCTTCCTAAATTGTGGCAAATCAAAAGCCCTACCCTGCGTCTATCGTTGCTACAAAAGCACCGCCCGCTACTAGACTCGGCCATCGAAGACTCGCTTGAACTGGGCTTAATTGATAAAGCGCTATTACTTGACGAGGCGGGTCGGGCATTACTATTTAAATACAATCAAAGGATTTCACAAAGGCGATTGAATGCCGCCCAGATTGAGTTATTAAATTCACTCAACCAAGTGGCTACCTTCGCCCCAAGCGATGAGCATGCAAGGCTGCGCACGCTAACCGAAGAACACCTCATTAATGAGCGCATTGCTCTATACGAGAGCCCGGTACCACTTGGCTCGCTAATGTATCAGGATGATTTAGATCGACTTAAATCTCAGCTAAGCCCCGATGACATGATTGTCGTATACCGCGAAATGAATGACTCTATACTTCAATGGCGAGTTACTCGCGAAGAGACTGAGCTTAATCGTCTGTCGATGAACTCGGCACATACGGCGAAACAACTAAACCTTGAAGATATTAACCATAAAAATCTTTGGATCATTGCCGACCAACTGGCACGCAAACTATCTTTTGCATCATTACCCTATGGGCAAAATCAATATCTAATAGATCATCATAATATTGCGCTGATACCCGCCATCAGCTTGGCGTGGCATACAGAGACTAGCCACCCAGAGCACATTTCGGTCGTGGGCGATGCCCAGTATCACAGTGACAGCCATCAGTTCAGTGCCTTGCCCGAGTCGAAGTTTGAGTTAGACAGCATCGCCCAGACCGCCACCGAAGAGGGCATCGCGATAACGCAGTTACGTGGCCACAACGCATCGCTAGAGAACCTTATCAACCTGACCGCCAGCGACATTACCCACATCGCTGCGCATAGCCAAGCGTCGATCAACAGCCTGCTACACTCTGGTTTGATTCTATCGGTTGCCAATGAACAGCATCAGCCTATCGATCACTTTTTATCGACCACGCACATTAGACAAATGCACTCGCAAGCTGATTTAACGGTTCTTTCTAGCTGCGCTGCTGCCGATGGTTTTAGCCGAGAAAGAAGCGAAACCTACAGCATTGGTCGTGCTTTTTTAGCCGCTGGGTCAAATCATGTCGTCGCTGCCAATGAAGAGGTAGAAGACAAAGCTGCTGCATGGTTTTTTAATGTGTATTACAAGCACCTGCTACACGATAAACAAACACCGGCCCAGGCCCTTGCAAATACACAGCGTGATCTGCGCAACTCTAAACGCTGGAGCGCGCCAAAATACTGGGCTCATTGGGTGATAGAACAAACGCAATTAGACTAGCCACGCCCCCCTTGAATTTGCTAGCATCAGTGAACTATCTGCTAGACAACTATATAACTATCTATATAAAAACAGGGGCCATGTTATGGGCGAGTCTGTAAGCGGTGTACAACGATTTTTAAACGGTGTTGAACGGGTTGGCAATAAGCTGCCTGACCCTGCCGTTATATTCTTATTTGGCATGCTGTTTATATGGGCGCTTAGCTGGCTCATGTCTGGCCTATCTTACGACACGATTGACCCACGCACTCAGGCACCGATCGTTGTTACCAATTTGCTATCGGGCGACGAACTAGCCAGCTTTTTAAGCAATATGGTTACCACCTTTACAGGCTTCGCGCCTCTAGGTGTTGTGCTAGTAGCCATGTTGGGTGTTGGGGTAGCCGAGCACTCTGGCTTTATCAACGCCGGTATCAAACGCATGCTAGACGTTACGCCTAAATGGCTGCTCACCCCTTCTGTTGTTTTGATAGCGATCGTCAGCCATACCGCAACCGATGCGGGTTACGTACTAGTGATTCCTCTTGCGGGTGTCATTTTTTATGCCATGGGGCGCCATCCGCTGGCAGGTATCGCCGCAGCATTTGCCGGCGTATCAGGTGGCTTTAGTGCCAATTTTATTCCCTCGGCGATCGACCCATTGCTACAAAGCTTTACCCAAAGTGCAGCACAAATTATTGACCCAGTGATATTGGTTAACCCATTGAACAACTGGTATTTCACGGCGGCCTCTAGCTTTGTGATCATCATCTTAGCGACGTACCTAACCGACAAAGTGATTGAGCCTCGCCTTAACCAGAACACTCCTGTCGATGGTGACCTAAACGATTTACCTAGCTTTGACACACTTTCAACACGAGAAAGCAAAGCTCTAACATGGGCGACCATCGCCATGCTTGCAGGCATTGCGCTATTAGTGGCCGTTGTATGGCCCGCTGACTCGCCCATGCGCACCCCTGACGGTGAGCTCGCCCAATTTACCGCCCCAATCATGCGATCGATTGTGCCGCTAATCTTCTTGCTGTTTGTAATACCTGGTGTCGTCTACGGCTATGTATCGGGCACATTCAAACAATCGCGAGACGTGATTATGGCAATGAGTAAAGCGATGGAAGGCATGGCCTACTACATCGTCATGGCGTTTTTCTGCGCCCTATTCATTGCGGCGTTTAGCAAATCAAACCTGGGTGCGTTAATGGCCATCAACGGTGGGCAGTTTTTAAAAGAACTAGGCTTGGCACCTTCGGTTACCATCGTTGGCATTATCATTTTAACGGGCTTTGTTAACCTTTTTGTAGGCTCTTCGTCAGCTAAGTGGGCACTATTGGGCCCCATCTTTGTACCGATGCTAATGCAACTAAACATCTCGCCAGATCTTACTCAGGTCGCCTATCGTGTAGGCGACTCAAGCACCAACATTATTACACCGCTAATGCCGTATTTCCCATTAGTGGTGGTGTACTGTCAGAAGTACGTGAAGAACACGGGCATCGGTACGTTGTTATCAATGATGCTGCCCTACTCGCTAGTAATTCTAGTGGTATGGACACTCTTTTTGCTGGGGTATTGGGCATTAGGGTTACCGCTGGGTGTTGGGGCAAGTTATGTGTATCCGGCGGGTTAATTAGAAGCAAAGGATCTATCTAAAATAATGACTAACAAAGAAAAAATGAAGTTTAAGATCGATAGTCTTGATAATGAGAGTATGGCTGCCTGCTTTCCGGTAGGTAGCGAACTGATTTTTGACGACGAAGGTATTCATCAAAAGGCTAAGTTCGGTCAAAAAAACATCGAAGCGACATTAGCCAATCAATATTCTGAAGACTCAAACGGAGTAATAACTGCTGTAATCAAACCGGTTAATCCAGAAGACCCAGAAGATCCGAGCAATCGCAAAGAGATCAACTTTGAAGCGACGATTACTGGCGAAAAAGATAAAAAGCGCAGTATTCAATTTAGATGCTTTAAGTAGAAAGCCGGTTAAATCGACTATAGAATCTAAAAAGGAAACCTAAGTATGGACTATCCGCCAGTAGGAAACGGAAATGGCACTGAAAGCGAAACTTAAATTCGTATCAATGCTAACACTGCTTGTGCTCGCCCCGTTGGGCGACGCAAGTAATAGCTTAACTATCGATCAACAAGCGTGCGTCATTAAGCTATCTAGTCTAGATTTATTCGAAAAATCTACATACGCTGACAGGCCCAACTGTACCTATGAAATCGATAACACAGCAGGCCCTCATGCCCTGATTACTTTTCATGGCTCATTGGCCGACGTTACTGTTTCTCAAAATAATGGCGATTTTATACCTGTTCGATCGACGGGAATCGACTTGTTACAAACTGACATCAGAGGCAGAGTTCAGCTTAAAACAAATAGCTCAAATACTTTCCCGCCTATTTTATTGGCGACACAAACGCCGATTGACGAACTATCCACCCAATACATAAGTCCGACGCGACGAATGCCTATACTGTCGTCTGACGGCTATTACCCTAAATTTATTGATTCTATTGGCACTTCACTACCCGAGGCTTTACCAGCAACCCAGCGCCTGCAAATAGTCGATGCAATGCATATGTTTGGCACCTTTTTCTACCAGAATGAAACTAAGCTTAATGAGTATCTAAAGAGCCATCCAATCAATGATCCCAACGATCTGAAGCTTGAAGAATATGCCCGATTAAGATTTCAAAATCACACAACTTATGACTTTTCTTCTGTTGTTGATTCACTTGCCGAGCATCAACACTATCTGGCATTTGAGGTGGCGATAATGGCTGCTCGCGGCAGCGCCCGGCGCTACGAAAACCTAAAAGCCAAGCACTACATGAGCATCATCGATAACGCAATTCAACAGAGTTGGGCAACCAAGAGCTCTCGCCATAGCATTCAGATAAACAGAATTGAGTTTTTAATCGCGATGAACGAAGGCAACTACACTAGGGCCCAAGAGATATCAAACTATCAAGCCGATCATATAGACCTGCAGCCACTTTTCGAACAATACCGTAATCAACTCGAGTTGCACACAGTAATGGGTAACTACTCGGAGGTTGTCAACACAATCAAAGATTGGATCAATATACTAGAGACGAAAGAATATAAACTTGCGAAAGCGTCTGACGAAATTGCAAAAAAATATCTTGGCTGGGCGAACGAAGAACTATATAAAACTTACGTGGATTCTGGGGATTTAATAAATGCAACAAGGCTTAGACAAACCTGGGTCGCCCCCCCATCTTTAGACATACAGCTAATTGACTTGCAATATGCCCTCTTAGCTGGAAAAGGAGAAAATACCGAAACAAAACTTAACTCAATAATCGAACGTACAAAATCGGCTTACAAACGCATAAAGTACCTCATTAAAGCAGAATCCCTTACAAGCTACTCTAGTAAATACATTAGCGCTCTTGAAACTGAATATCTTGCCGCTGCTACGCCAAGCCTAATTACAAGCATTGACTACCACTTAACTGCAGCCAAATCTTATTTAAACGCCAATGAGTTAATTAAAGCGTCACAGTCTATCGAATGGCTCGAAAAAAACGTGCCGCCTAAGGATGTCCGTTCACAAGTAATCATCCAGCTACTCAAATCGAAACTGGTCCACAATCCTGACAACAGAATACAGTATGCTCTAGAAGGCGTGGATATAGCGACGCAATGGTCATTATCAAATACTGGGGCCATCAAACTAGCTAGTGACCTAGCTCTGCAACGCGAGGTATTTGAACATGCGATAACAGAGCTACTGAACAATGGTCGCAAGATAGATGCACTAATCGTTGCAGACAATGCCCGTAGTCTCAATGCCAGTCAGAATATACCCGTTGATATAAATAGTTCTTCCTTTAGAGCTGCTGCAAACAATCGCTGGTTAGAACGTTCGGGCGCTACCGCATCAACATCTGCAAACGTAAGCAAGCCTCATAATTTTTCGAACCTCTCATACGAGCATATTCAGCGGTTGTCTCAAGAAATGAAAGAAGACGCTGCTATCGCTGAATATTTTTTAGGCCACCAATCTAGCTGGCTATTTGTGATCGACAAGAACGGTGTTCACGCTCATTCAATCAACGCCAAATATTCTGCTAAAGATAGAAATAGCACCAGCGTAATCAATGCTAAAATCAAACAGCAGTTACCAACTGATTTAACGCAGCTTAACATCGATCTAGGAATCGCATTGTTAGGTCAATACAAAAGCTTAACCATTGTCGCTGATGCGTTTCTGGCTAGCTTTCCGTTTGCTACGGTACTAGAACAACCTCTTTCTAGCAGCACCTCGGTTGCAGGGTTACGCAAGGGCGAAACTGCGCCCCAGTCGTCTTCTACATTGATATACGACCCAGTCTATATTGACGACGACCGCGCACCAGAGAATAAAGAACATTTCGACCCCGCTACAGCCTTTGCTCGCCTAAACATGTCTAAATTTGAAGCAGACGCCATTCTTAAAAGTAACACGCTCAAAAATCCGTTACTTATCGATGGATATTCAGCTAATAAATCGAACTACTCAGATTTACCCTCTAGCAACTATCTGCACGTTAGTTCACACGCTCAAAGTGATGCGATTCAGCCGGTGAACAATGGCTTAGTGTTATCACAGATCGATAGAGAAGGTAACGCCATTGATTGGCTACTAAATATTGCAGATATTGCCCAAGGCCCAAGTTTTGAACACGTTGTGTTGTCTGGTTGTGACACGGCATTAGGAGTAGTGACTACTGGCGATGATATTGTCGGCATCACTCAGGCGTTTCTTAACAGTGGCAGTAAATCAGTGGTATCAACACTTTGGCCGGTTCAAGACAAACCGACGGCAGTGTTTATGCAGTATTACTATCGGGCTCTCAAAGACAACTCGCCTGCTGTAGCACTGTTGATCGCTCAAGACAAAGTAAAAGCCAACCCTAAGTGGAGTCACCCGTACTTTTGGGCAGGATTTAAACTGACTAGCATCCATATTTAAGGTACCTAGCACTGAATCCAAGCGGGGCCACCTTGTGGCCCACACAGATGCTTGATCAATATTTCACACAGCTAAACTTCTTGTAAAACCAACGGTTTATGTTGCATTTACATCTAATAATTTGCATGATTGAGGTGATAAATATAACGAAGTACAAGAATAACGCATGCTTGATTCAGGCTATACAGAGATCGACGATGAAAAGCTTGCAGCCGCTAATAAGCGCGATACCGAGATAGCTCTTCAAATTGAGCAAGGTAGCGCCCAGGCTGAAGACACTTTCTATCGCACGTACGAAAAGGGCTTGCGGCTTATGCTGCTAGCTCGGTCTCGCTGCGCATCAAAAGCAGATGATGTTACTCACGAAGCCTTTATCGTTAGCATTCAGCGTATTCGCCAGGGCGATTTACGCGATCACTCTAGACTGCGTTCGTTTTTGTACTCTACGGCTCAAAATATTCTGCGAGACCACTTTCGTAAAGAAGAGCGCTTTACCGCTTGGAATCCAGAGTTAGACACTAGGGCCGAAGAAGAGTCGGCCTCGTCAATTATCTACAATGATCAGCGTAACAAAATTGTATCGCGCATTATTAAAGAACTGCCAACCGAACGTGATCGCATCATTCTTACTAAGTATTACCTAGAAGAAGCCGACCGTGACGCACTGTGCAAACAGCTTGATATTGACTCAGTTCACTTCTCACGTGTGATATTTCGTGCAAAACAGCGACTAAAAGTGTTGCTATCTAATGAAAATCTATTAAATTTCACTAGCGAGTGAGAGATGTAGGTTTTTACCTACACTAATTAGACATAACAGGCACTTTGAGTTAAATGATACATCGCATGTCACATAGTGAAATAGAAGAGCTAAATATTGTAGACCGATACGCTCTACAACAGCTAAGCGAGGTACAGCAAGAGCAGTTCGAGCTGCACTTGCTTGATTGCGATCATTGCCAAGAGTCTTTAGAGGCCTCATTGTCGTTTATTAGCGGGTTAAACGCTGAAAAGCACACTAACGCAGTTACCGAAGTAAGAGAAGAGCAACCGCTGCCACAATCTAGACCTATGCCCAAGTGGTTCGATCGCGTTCAAGGTATCGCCGCAGCCCTTGTTGTTGGCTGTGCAATTATATTGATACCCATGATGGGCGATCAAAACTCGCCTATTTTAGACAAGCCCTACGGCAATACCCTTAATTACACCCACGGTACTCTGCGCTCAACTAAGAAACTGACCGATATCGACGGTAGCGACTTTGACACAGTGTCGCTCTACCTGGCTTTAGCTGCCCCCAACTTTGACACCACTCTCGATAGGCAGTACCAAATTCAGTTAACTGACTCAGAAAATAACGTCTTCAGCGCCTCACTAACCGCTGACGAATGGGGTGACGCAATTCTAAACCTTAGTGTTGAACAGCTAGCTGCAGGCCCGATTACCATCACTTCTACGTCACTTCACGGTGGCGAAAATGAAGAAAATCGAAATTTTTTGTTTAATTTCGTGAAATAGTGAGAGATTTAGAACACTTGTATCACTTATAGAGTACCCCAAGGTACTTTGCTTCTGTCTCTGCGACACGAGCGAGGTCTCTCTGTATTGTGTACAAGGATTCGTACAAACAAGCCAAAGCATGACGCTTTGGCTTTTTTTTGTCTTTAGGTTTTTGCCCCTAAAAAAATACCCGCTGTATTAGCGGGTATTTAGTTTGCTTGTACTAGCTGTGGCTAGCGGGCTGTTTAGTCTGCCTTGTAGCTATCGTGGCAGCCTTTACAGCTTTTGCCTAATGCGCCAATCTCGGCCTTAACATCGTCGATCGATTTTGCGCCTTTAGACTTATCACGCAACGCTGTAGCAGCTTCTTGAAACTGAGCCATTTTGGCATTGAAATCGTCCCAATTATCTTCGATCTCTAGCAATGCATTGCTAGAACCACCCATCGAGCCTTTTACAAAGGTATCGTCAACAACGGTACTCATAAAAGCGATGCGATCGGCAGCATCGCTAAAACGCTCTGCGTTAAAGTCTACCTTGCCACGCGCCATTGCGCCCACAGTGCCCATGTTCCAGCCAATGATCGTAAAGCCTGACTGACGGTAGTCTACCAAACGCTTATAGTCGGCAGCTGCCGCAGTCATCGACGCAGTCAACGCTGCTGCTAGCAGTAGTTTCTTTTTCATAGATATCTCTCGACACAATATTTGTTAATGCACTCATTATAGCGACTAACCGGCTATCTGTTGCAAGCGCTTTTAAGCCACAGGTCTATTCGATCAGCTACCGCTTGGTTATCAACAAAGTATTCGTGCCCTACCAACGTATCGTTTATGTCGGTGACATCGATTACATCCATGTCTTCTATATCACCCCCGCTTGTTAACGAGCCCAATCGAGGGTACCCATTAAGCGTTTTAGACGTTTGCAACGCGCGATCATCATCAGCTACCACAATCGCTAAACAACCAATACGCCCCTTTAAAGCTGGATAGTAGTGCCGTTTAAAACGATCGACGTCAATATCGCTAGCCATTAACACTACCTGCTGCGGTGATATGCTAGACACCATCAACGCCTCTAGCAGCACCAATGTACCCATACTGTGGGCGATTAATGGTGTGCGCTCGAAATAACCTTGGTGCTGGTCTAGCAATCTCGCCAAATCGGTAGCGGCCCATTCGGCGTTATTTCTATCTTCAAAATACCGATCTACACGGCCTACGCTTGGCCACGAAAACAATAACGGTCGGCGCTGTATTTGGCTACCTAAGCCATCTGCCAAAATCGTGGCTTTATCAAAACCACGGTTATAGCCATGTATAAAAAGAAAGTCGGCGTATTCTTGGGGGCGAGATAAAACCCGCTCGCGCTCACGTACAAATCGCACTTCACCCTTTGATACCAGCGCAATACCCGATCGCAACTTATCAGCTCGCCCATCAGCAGGTCTAGATCGCTGATCTAAAGGCCTATCTGTAATGAAAGCAACTTCGCCATCGGCACGTACCGATTGACTTACCATAATTATCGCAGCTACTGCCACAAGCATGTAAACACCGAAACTATTATTCATCACAACCTTTTCTTTTGCGCTGGAATCATGCGATAGCTTACACTACAGAGCACGTATACACATTCAGGACGTTACCATGGCACAGGTCATCGAATTTTATTACGACTTTACAAGCCCTTACAGCTATCTAGCACATAAGCGGCTTCAGCAATTGAAAGATGAATACGATGCCATTGTTGAATACAAACCTGTACTTCTTGGCGGTATATTCAAAGCGACAGAGAACCGCCCGCCTATTGCGGTTGCTCCCAAGGGTAGCTACATGCTTACCGACTTACAGCGCTACGCAACCCGCTACCGTGTGCCCTTTAGAATGAATCCATACTTTCCGATCAATTCAGTTAAGCTGATGCGCGGTGCGCTAGCTGCCAAACAACAAGGTAACCTAGAGCAATACAGCGATGCGATCTTTCAGGCAATGTGGGAAGACGGCAAGGCTTTAGGCGACGATACCGTTATTGCAGATGTGCTCAATAAAGCCGGCTTAAATGGCAGCGAACTACTCGCCGCCAACGACGACGCGCCGATCAAAGAACAGCTTCGCTTAGAGACCGACAAGGCCGTAGAACGCGGCCTATTTGGCGTACCCACAATGATCATGGGTGCAGAGATTTATTTTGGCCAAGATCGCATGTTCTTTATCGAAGAACAGCTAACGACCAAGGCTTCTTTTTAAAAGATTTAACTGATGTCACAGCTTTTCAGCCAGGCTAAGCGCACGCTTAGCCTGGCGGGCCCTTTGATTATTGCTCAAATTGCCGTCGTCGGCATGGCGGTAACCGATACGTTAATGGCTGGTCGTGCCAGCGCGATAGACCTTGCCGGCGTGGCGGTTGGTACCGGCGTGTTTGTGCCGGTTGTCGTATTTATCATCGCTCTAGTTACGGGTATCACCCCAATACTCGCCCAGCATTTTGGCGCCAAAGACTACAACCAGCTAGGCGAATCAACTCGCCAAGGAATGTGGCTTGCCATTCTACTTGGCGTAGCGGCCGCCATAGTATTACAGTTGCTAATACCCTTTGTGCAGTATCTTGATGCCGACCCCGAGGTCAAAGCAGTTGCCCAAGGCTATCTACAGGTTATCCTATTTGGTCTACCTGGCTTAGCCGCTCAGTTCACACTGCGTTCTTTTTGTGAAGCACAAGGTGACACCACGCCTACCATGTGGGTTAACGGCGGCGCGTTTTTAATCAACATTGGCCTTGATTACGCACTGGTGTTTGGCGAGTTTGGCTTGCCAGCATTGGGCGGTGTGGGCTGCGGCATTGCTACGGCGATACTGCACTGGCTAGCGCTAATCGCGTTCATCGTCGTTTCACGCCGCGCTAGATACAAGAAAGCCAAGCTATATTCTAAACGATCAGCACCTGACAAAAAGGCGATTAAAGAGATCGTAGGTGTAGGCCTGCCTTCTGCTATTGGCGTTTCGGGCGAAGCGGGTTTCTTTAGCATCAGCGCACTGCTCATTGCCAGCCTTGGGGTATCGATCGTGTCTGCCCATCAGATCACCATGAACGTTGGCGCCATGTTATTTATGATTCCACTAGGTATCGCTCAGGCAGTATCGATTAGAGTGGGTCATGCCATCGGCGAAGACAAAACCGCTGACGCCCGCTACATAGGCTTTACAACAACAGGATTAGTATTGGTTTTGGGTGTTGTCACAGGCGTGATCACCTATCTTCTTCGATACGACATCGCTCAACTATACAGTACTGATGCTGAGATTATTCGTATCGCCGCATCTTTGATGTTCTTGTGTGCCATGTACCAATTAGTCGACTTTGCCCAGGTGGTCGCTTGGGGGGCTTTACGCGGGTTTAAAGACACTCGCGTACCAATGTACTTGCAGCTGTTTTCGTTTTGGGTTGTTGGGTTTCCGGTGGCATACAGCCTTAGTTTTACCGACTTTTGGGGCGAAGCGATGGGCGTAGAGGGCTATTGGATTGGCTTTATCGTTGGGTTATCAACGGCCGCGATTCTATTAATCTTAAGATTCAACGTAGTATCGCGGCGCAACAGTTAAGGCTCTTCTCGCACCCAGATTTGTGTGCGGTATACAAAACCCATGTATCCGCGCACATTTAATTGCCCTTTCTCATCAAGCCAAATTTCAGTTTTATAGCTACGCTTCTTATCAGGCGAGAATATCTGACCACCCTTCCAGCGCTTGCTCTTTTTACTAAACTTAAGGCCGTCAACGATTTTCATACCCACAACCGGCTTATCGGTGTATGGCGCTGGGCACTGCTCGCAAATTGAGTTCGGGTCTTTAGGCGGCAAAATCTTATCGATCGTTGCGTAAAGTTTGTCGTCTTTGATTTCGACAATCACAATAGATTGCGGCTTGTTTGTTTCATCACTAATCGTAACCCATCGCCCCTCTTCAGATGCTTGAGCTTGTATTGCGCTAATTGCCATAATCAAAGGCAGTGTTAGAGAAAGTAAGTACTTCATTATTGATCTCTCTGGATTTACATAAAACAGGAATAGTATAGTGACTGCTAAACAGCCAACCACAGGCCATAATCACATGAAAGCTATTGCAGCACTGTTGATGCTCTGCGCCATAGGCCTCTCTGCGAGGGCCGACACTGTAATTACCACTGAGGGGCCGGTCAAGGGCAACAAGCTTGATGGCGTTGTGCAGTATTTGGGTATTCCCTATGCACAGCCGCCCGTTGATGATCTGAGATATCTGCCGCCGGCACCACCCGAGCCGCGTGGCGAGCTTTTTCAAGCCCTTCAATTTGGTGCGGTTTGCCCACAGTCGCCCAATAGGGCAAGTCGTGACATGTCTGAAGACTGCCTTACACTTAATATTTGGGCATCAGCCTCGGGGGCCGACAACGCCCCGGTAGCCGTTTGGATTCATGGCGGCGGTTTTACCGCCGGCAGTGGTAGCGAACCACATCTCAATCATCGTGTATTCACTGATGAAGGCATCGTGTTTGTCACCTTTAACTACCGACTTGGCGCCATCGGATTTATGGCAACCGATAACCACCCCATCGCTAACCGTGGTTTTGCCGATATGTCAGCTGCATTGGGGTGGCTTCAAAATAATATCTCGGCTTTTGGTGGCGACCCATCAAATATAACCATTATGGGCGAATCAGCTGGTGGCATGGCAGTGCAATCACTGATGACGATGCCGGCAACTAAAGGGCTATTTAAACGAGCGATTGCTCAAAGCGGCTACGCAACTTGGCCGCTGCCAAACGTTAATGAGGCACAGAAAATAGCAGAAGATATTGTCGCGAAAGCTGGCACTATCGACGCCCCCGCCGAACAACTTGTCTCTGCTATTTCGGGCTTTCACTTACCCATAATCGACGGCCACACACTAACCGACCAACCTAGTACGCTGTTCATTCAAGGCGCTGCTCACTCGGTCGATTACTTAACGGGTGCGAACAGTCTAGATGGCAGCGTGTTCCCGTTTAGCGGTGTAACCTTTGGCCAATTCAGTCAGTTATTGGGCGAGGCTACCAACCCATTGGTAGGTAGCCATATGAAACAGGGGCTCTCGAGTGAAGTTGCCGTAGCAAAACTGTTTGGCGAGGCGCGATACCTACTTGCTAGCCATACCACAAGCCTTGCTCACTCTGATTCGGCTAACACCTATAAGTACTTTTTTGACTATGTACCAAACGGCTATCGTGCTCAATGGTTTGGCGCACCTCATGCATCAGAGTTACCGCTACTGTTCGACGCACCCAACGACCTTTATCCCAATGAGGGTTTCAACTCGCCCATCGGTGAACAGTTAAGGCAATATTGGATTGCATTTATAAAAACAGGTAACCCCAACAGGGGTAACTTGCCCGAATGGCGTACCGTATCTGAAACGAATGATTGGCTGGTTTTTGGTGACGATGGCATCACTATTCAGCCTCAAATAACACCAACCTTGACTACACTTAGTAGCAACTGGCCAACCTTAAGGACAACGAATGATTAAATACCTTCACTCGATGATCAGAACCTCAGACCCAGAGGCGTCGATCAAGTTTTATACCGAAGGTCTAGGGTTAAATCTGATCAAGCGATATGACTCTGAACAAGGCCGCTTTAGCCTGTACTTTATTGGCGAAACCGAAGATGGCCCTATGGTCGAGTTAACCCACAACTGGGACGATCGCACTTACTCAAATGGCGATAACTTTGGTCACTTGGCCTATCGTACTGACGACATCTATGGCCTGTGCGCTCACTTGCAATCGATGGGCGTCACTATTCTTCGCCCACCTCGCGATGGCCACATGGCTTTCGTAAAAGACCCCAACGGCATCTCGATTGAGCTATTGCAAGATGGCTATCTCGACCCCGAAGAGCCCTGGGCATCAATGGAAAACGTAGGAACTTGGTAATGGCCACAGCTCAACCGGGCATATTTGCACCCGATCAACCGCATCGCGCCTTTTTAACCTTTCGCTTGGCAATGCCACCTGAGAACGAAGCGCTTGCCGATGCACTTGCCGAAATAAGAGAGATCGATGACGTTGATATGGTCATCGCCTTTGGCCCCAAGGCACTTACTTTATTAAATATCGACGCACCCGATAACTTTCATGGATTTAGTACGTTGTCGTCGCCAGATGGGCGCTTTCATGCCGAATCAACCCAGGCCGATCTCTTTATCTGGTTGTACGGTAATCACTCTGATGTCTTTGATGCAAGCTTCACGACCACCCAAGCGCTAGCTAAGGCCGCTGACGTGATAGATGATACCCAAGGGTTTGCCTATCGTGTTAACAACGACCTTATGCAGTTCGAAGACGGCTCAGCAAATCCAAAGGGCGAGCTGATACAGGCATCAGCGCTTGTACCCGACGGGCAAGCAGGCGCTGGAGGCAGTGTTCTACTTACGCAACGTTGGGTTCATAACCTGCCAAAATTTGACGCGTTAGAAGACGACGAACAGAGCCAGGTGATTGGGCGAGATAAAGAGACCAACGAAGAACTGTCTGGTGATGCAATGCCCAATAATTCGCACGTATCACGCACCGACCTGTCACTAGAGGGCGTCGCTGCAAAGGTATGGCGACGCTCTAGCCCATACGGTAACTCGCAACAGCATGGGCTACAGTTTTTAAGCTTTGCTTGTGATCAACGTCGCCATCAGATTCAATTAGACAGCATGTATGGTCTTACCGACGGCGTAACCGACCGCATCTTAGAGTTTTCAAATGCGGTCAGTAATCACTATTTTTTTGCACCTAGTGTTGAGGCATTAGATGCGCTTTACAGTGACGATCTATAAATTGCTGATGACTGCTCATTGCAGCTAACCACACGATCAAGGGTTTCGGCTAAATGCGAAACCCTTTTCTTCAATTCTTCATCAGGTAATACATCGACCAGTGGGTTGTAGGCTTTAGGCACAAGCCCCTGCCCTACCATTACTGCATGCCACGATGTGGTATTAAAATGGTACGATTCGGTCGAATGACATCATCGCTAAATACTGCCGCCTTTTAAATCAAATCGCGCTTAACAAATACCGACTTAATTACTCGCCAAAGCCGCTTAGGGTATGGCAACCAATCGAGTAGTGTTCCAGAAGGCTTGCCGCTTAATATCTCATCGACGATCCAAGGGGCAACATCGTCAACTGTATCACCCAACGTATTGAACATGTTGCGAACCTGAGGCCAATGCACCGATGACTGATCAACCGATTCACGTAATAAGCCTGTAATTACGATACCAGGATTCACTGCGCTGACCTTAACGTCAGTACCGCTCAGTTCGCGCTGAACACCTTTACGCAGAGCTACCAATGCATTCTGCGTTGCAGCATAAGCCATCATCGCAGGTAGTTTTCGCCCCTGAGCACCAAGCCCTTTTACATTCCAGATCTCGCCCTTGCCCAAAGCTAACATTTCGTTAAGCACTACTTTGTTTGCAAGAAGAATACCCGTCAAGTTGGTATCGACTATGGTTTTTAGTTGTTGAGGATCTAGCTCGGTTAACGATTTGGTCGGCACCGAAACCGCGGCGTTGTTGATCCAAATATCTGCCGGTTGGCCCCAAACGTCGATTGGGCGCTGCCACAGACGCTTCATGTCGATATACGATACAATTGACGCCGCACACCCCGTTACCATATCAGCGCCAAACTCATTCGACAGTGCGTCTACCGTTACGGCTATTTCTGCTTCTTTACGACCATTAATAACTACCTTACAGCCGCGTTTCAAAAAGCCACGTGCCATTCCGTAACCTAGCCCACGGCGACTGCCTGTAATCACTACAATCTTCATCGTATAAACCTAACTCTGATTAATCGCTGTTAACGTACCATTATGCCTATTAACAAGGTAGCGTACTAGTGGCTAGAACAGGCATAATACAGCTGATATAGATGGTTGTGTTAAAGAGATATTCGATGTCAGATTATAAAGTTTGGGAATGTATTGTTTGCGGATGGCGCTATGACGAGGCCTTGGGGCTTCCTGAAGAGGGTATTGCACCGGGAACACGTTTTGAAGATATTCCTGATGACTGGGTATGCCCAGACTGTGCCGTAGGCAAAGAAGATTTCGAGATGGTCGAAATCAGCAAATCACCTGCTCCAGTTGCTGCAGCAAGTGCTGTACCCAAACAACCTGCCCCTTCACAGCCAGCCGAACCAAGCGAATCAGTATTGGGCGTTAGCGAAGAAGCCGAAAAGCCGTTTGAACTGTGGGAATGCATCGTATGCGGCTGGCGCTACGATGAATCGCTTGGCGTACCAGATGAAGGCATCGCTCCTGGCACTCGCTGGGATGACATTCCTGACGACTGGACATGCCCAGAATGCGGCGTAGGCAAAGAAGATTTTGAAATGGTTGGCATTAGCCGCTCGGTTACGCCTGAACAGCTACAAGAGCAGCAAAACCCGACCCCGACATTCGATGAATCTAGCGAACATATTGTCATTCTAGGCTCAGGCCTTGCGGGCTACAACCTGGTTCGCGAATTACGCAAGCACAGCAAATCAGCTCGCATTACTGTAATCACCCGTGACAACGGCGCGTTCTACTCGAAGCCATTGCTATCTACTGGCTTTAAGAACAACAAAACGGCTTCAGATCTTGCAACGCACTCTGCTGAAGCAATGTCAGCTGATTATCAGATTCACGTCGAAACCTTCACAACGGTTCAGAACATCAATACTAGTGCCCAGTACGTTGAAACCGATCGCGGCCCTATCACCTATGACAAACTAGTATTGGCTACAGGTGCCGCACCTATCAGCGCCCCGCTACAAGGCAACGGTGGTGCTCGCGTTTATCAGGTGAACGATTTAGACGATTACCATCGCTTTAGAACAGCCGCCAAACACGCACAGCGCGTGTTAGTTATCGGTGCAGGGCTTATCGGTAGCGAGTACGCTAACGATTTGATTCAATCTGGTAAATCTGTGGTAGCTGTAGACCCTCTCGCAAGCCCTATTGCGACACTTCTGCCCGAAAAAGCTTCTCTATCTGTGAAGCGCGCACTTAGCAACGCGGGTGTCGAATATCATTTCGACACAGTAGTTGAACGCGTAGACCTTGACGAACAAGGCGTTGTTGCAACACTCGCCAATGGCGAAACAGTGAAGGCTGACGTTGTTCTAAGTGCAATTGGCGTGCGCCCTCGTATAGACCTAGCTCAGTCTGCAGGCATTGAAACTAACCGCGGTATTGTGACTGATCGCATGCTAAAAACCTCAGCTCATAACGTATACGCGCTTGGCGACTGTGCCGAGATTGACGGCCACGTTCTGTATTACATCTTACCGCTTATGGACGGCGCTCGCGCCCTAGCTAAGACTTTACTAGGCCACGACACTGCCGTTAGCTATGGTGTAATGCCAGTGGTTATTAAAACGACACTATTCCCTGTTGTTGCCTGCCCTCCAGCGCGCAATGCTGAGGGCCAATGGATCGAATCAGGCAGCCTATCTGACGGCATGTGCTCAGAATTTAGAGCCCCTGACGGCAAGCTACTTGGCTTTGCTCTTACTGGCCAAGCAACAACTAGCCGCGACACGCTAGCCAAACAGTGCCCACCGGTAATGTGATAGCGATTTCAAATAAATACCAAGGGGGCTTCGCGCCCCCTTTTCGTATCGCTATACTTGCGGTCTGACGTATTTGAGGTAAATATGAGCGATTCTCTGGCCTTTAGACAGGCACTTTCACAGTTTGCTACTGGTGTAGCAGTTGTCACTGGCTGCGACCAAGCGGGCGAGCCTATGGGCATGACGATCAATAGTTTCTCAAGCGTCTCTCTTAATCCACAGTTAGTTTTGTGGAGTATCGACAAGTCAGCCGCCGGTTACGAGCATTATATTGCCGCCAATCGTTTTGCCATTCAGGTATTAGCTGACAGCGCCCAAGCGACTAGCGATCTATTTGCCCAACGCGGCATCGACAAATTTGGCCAAGCCCAATATATGATGACCGATGGCCTACCGCTGCTGACAGGCTGTACTGCCACTTTTATCTGCAAAGAATACAAGCAGGTAGATGCTGGCGATCATACGATCATCATTGGTGAAGTTGAATCGTTCAGTTGTGATCCAGGCAAACCCTTAGTGTTTCATGACGGCGGTTACACGCAGCTAACTTAGTCTTTTTATAGGGGTGTATAACACCCCTATAACACCTATATAACACCCTATAACGCCTTTTTAGGCGACTCTTTTTACCTCATAAAGCACTCTTTTCACCGTCAACAAACAGCCAACAGGCAACTTAACTACCTGATTTTTAAAGCTTTTTCTAAAATATCCGAATATGAATTTTAGACTGTAGAAATTACCTACCTACTACGGGGTTGTACTTATTTGCGGCACGGTGCTATAGTTAACCATAACACCGCAACACAAGAACACCCAATGGAGGGCATTGTGGCTAACGAACAGGAAACAACCAAATCAGGCGCACAGATATTTATTAAGGCTGCTTTATGCATTCTTAGTGCGATCGCCATTGCGGCGGCAGCAATGATTTGGGCCGAGAAGGAATCTCAGAGCATGGTTGATAAGTACTCAACCAGCAGCACCTGGACTGAGTACCATCACCCTGCCGCAAGCTACATGCGCTAAATAAAACCTAAGAGGACAACATTATGTTTAACAAAACTGCATTAACTCGCTCGATCGCCTTAGCT
Source organism: uncultured Pseudomonadales bacterium (assembly GCA_947503335.1). GTDB lineage: Bacteria > Pseudomonadota > Gammaproteobacteria > Pseudomonadales > CANNCY01 > CANNCY01. The sequence goes on from CANNCY010000002.1 coordinate 100,411, forward strand.
ACCATGCTAACGGCGCCACTAGCATTCGCTGCAGACCTCGAGAAGACCTATGACCTAAAAGATTTTGACACCGTTGTGATCAAAGGCCCGGTTATGGCTAACATCGCACAAACAGGTACCGAGGCAGTATCAGTGGTTGCTGACGAGAAAGTTGCCGACCGAATCTACGCAGAAGTAAAGAACGGTGTTCTTGAAGTTGGCGTAAAAGAAAAGATGTGGAAAATGTTTGACTTTGATTCTGACGTCACCTTCACCATTGAAGTAGACGACATCAACAAGTTATCAGTTGAAGGCTCGGCTGACGTAGAAACCACTGATCTGCAGAGCTCGCGATTGAAGGTTTCGTCTAGCGGCGCTACCAGTATCAAAACCGGCAGTCTAGCTGGAGAGCAACTAAAGCTATATGTAAGTGGCTCAGGTGACTTGATTACTAAGTCTATTACCTCTGAAAGTCTACTAGTTAAAATCTCTGGTAGCGGCGATATCAAGTCGACCGACGTGACTGCAAAGAACGCAGATATTGGCTTATCAGGCTCGGCAGATGCGATCTTTGCTTCGTTCAACGGCGACAGTATCGAAGCTCAAATTTCTGGCTCAGGCACCATTCGCATCAAAGGTGATGGCGCGGTACAGAAACAATACGTGCGTGTAACTGGCGCTGGTGACTACTTGGCAGCCAACCTTGAGTCAAAAGAAGCCAACATCAAGCTAACAGGTGCTGCTAACGCAACGGTGTATACAACCGAAATGCTTAAGGGCCGCCTAAGTGGTGCTTCAGACATCAATTACTATGGCTCACCGATTGTAGATGTATCGACAAGCGGCGCGTCAGATATTTCGTACAAAGGCAAGAAGTAACCGTCGGTTAAACGAAGGCTTTTATTATGCAAGACACTTGGAGAGACGATCAGCCGATCTACAAGCAGCTCAAAGAGCGCGTAGTTAGCTTGATCTTGGCAGAAGAATTTAGGGCTGGCGAATCGCTACCTTCAGTTCGCCAGGTATCAAGCGATTACCGCATCAATCACATAACGGTATCAAAAGCATACCAAGAGCTTGTAGACGAAGGATTAGTCGAAAAAAGAAGAGGATTAGGCATGTTTGTTGTCGATGGAGCAAAAGATAGCTTACTGACGCGCGAGCAAGAAAAGTTCGCTCGCGAAGAACTGCCCGCATTTGTTGATCGTATCAATCAACTGGGTATCACCACCGAAACACTGATCGAAATGATCAAACAAATCGGGGAACAAAAATGAGTTTACTAATAGAAGCGTCGAACGTGCACAAGCGTTACGGCGACGTAACCGCGCTTGCAGATATAAACTTTAACGTTGCGCCCGGCCGCATTGTAGGTCTTATTGGCCCAAACGGCGCTGGTAAGACAACACTGTTAAAGGCCGTGTTAGGGTTGGCAAATGTTGAGGGTAACTTACGTGTTCTAGATTTAGACCCAGTAGAACAGCGAACCGAACTACTGGAGCAAGTTTGCTTTATTGCTGACACAGCAATTCTGCCCCGCTGGCTGAAAGTGAAAGATGCCATTGATTATGTCGAAGGTGTTCACCCGCGATTCAATCGCGATAAGGCTGAGCAGTTCTTAGCCAAGACAAAGATCGGTCGTAACAAAAAGGTATCGCAGCTATCGAAGGGCATGATCACCCAGCTACATTTAGCATTAGTTATGGCCATCGATGCCAAGCTACTTGTTTTAGATGAGCCAACGCTTGGCTTAGATATTATCTATCGCAAAGCATTCTACGAAGAACTGCTTAACAATTTCTTCGATAACGACCGCACTATCATCATCACAACTCATCAGGTTGAAGAGATAGAGCACATACTTACAGATTTAATCTTTATTAAGGATGGTCAGTTTGTACTTGAAACAGATATGGAAACCATCGGCGAGCGCTTTGTTCAAGTTGACGTCAATAGCAGCCAAATCGACGAAGCAAGAGCATTGAATCCGCTATACGAAAGCAGTCGCTTAGGCGGCGCCAGCTTTATTTTCGAGAACGCCGACATGTCTCAATTAGAGGCGCTAGGCCACTGTGGTATTCCATCAGTTGCCGATCTATTTATCGCCAAACTAAGCACTAAGGGAGCAGCCTAATGAACGCTATCATGGCGCAATTTAAGCGCGAAATGGCCGAACACAAGGGCGCAGTGGTATATGGCCCAATTATTATTGCTTCACTAATGGCTCTTGTTCTAGTTACTGCCATCGTTGCTTTTGAAGTAAAAGGCAAGCAAGCAGTGCTAGCTTGGAACAGTGCAGATGACGACTTTGAACTGATTCTAAATGGTGACAAAGTAAAGGCCCCTAATGCCCCTGAGGCGCCTCACCCTAGTAGGGAGATCCACCTAAACAGCAAGGGTGGCACTACTATCACCGAGGTAGAAACCGAGCAAAACGGCCAAAAGATTAAAAAGATTGAGATCAAACAGGCCGACGGAACGCGCAAGATCATCATTATTCCTGAAGATAAAGCTGATCGCGTAAATGAGCTGCAGCTAGACAACCTTAAAGTGATCATCGAAAAAGAAGCTTACGAGAAGAAAAAAGCTGCTTTAGACGATGCTCGCCATGCCGCAAAAATGGCAAAGGAAATAGCTGATACCGAGATGGAACGCCACCAGGCCGAAGTTGATCGAATCGAAGCTCATATCGAACATCAAGTTGCCCGCGAATTAGAACGCAGCCTAGAAAATGCGAACACCGAGCTAGAGCGCGCTGAAATTAAAGCCCAGGCCCTGATTGCAAAAGCTGAGGCTGAAGCAGTGCGAGCTGAGCGTCGCGAGTTTCGCGAGGTACGTAACGAACGCAAAGTAGTCGAGAAAGAACGTCGCGGAGCGCGAGAAATACTGACTGAAGACGATATCGGTGTTATCGAAAACGCTAGCTTGCTAATCATCGCTATATTTGCCGGCTACTCGTTCTTTGTTGGTGCTGTTTACGCTTTAGGCACGCTATATAACGACCGTAAAGATCGCTCAATTCTTTTCTGGAAGTCTATGCCATTATCAGAAGAACGATCGATCGCCGTTAAACTAGCTTTTGCTCTTTTGGTCGTACCGTTCGCTGCACTGTTAGCTGCCTTCGTCATTCAAGGTATCTATTTGGTTGCTGCTGGCTACTACATCAGTTCGTTTACCAACATCGGATTCTTTCAGGTGCTGGGAGCGTCAAACTACTTTGGCAACATCGCTACTGCTGTAGGCTATGTATTAATGATGGCGCCATGGAGTGCGGCGATGATCTGCTGGTTATTTGTTGCAAGTTCGTTCGCAAAGCGCAGCCCATTCTTACTAGCGATTGTGCCCTTTTTGATAATCGCCGGTATCGAAGATATGTTGATCGGCACCAACTTTGTACGCGATTTTGTTCTAAACCATATCCCGGTTTGGCACTTTAGAGGTGACTTTGGCGAAGATGCAGTAATGGATATACAGCATAGCTTCGGTGACTATTTCTCGCTTGATTTTGTGATCGGTCTGATCATCACCGCAGCGTTCTTTTACGCCGCAGTTTGGGCCAGAAAGCACCGCTTCGAAATTTAAACCTGAACCCTAAACCAACCACGATTTATCCCCCTCCAGATGGAGGGGGCTAGGGCCCCTCAGCCTTAAAAAAGGAGTTTTAGCATGCAGAAACGACATTATCTTATCGAAACGTTTACGCAGCATCGACTCGCCTCGAACCTGTTAATGATTATTTTGCTGCTTGCGGGCATCTGGGGCCTTCGTCAAATCAACGTACAGTTAAACCCCAACCAAACTAGCCACTGGGCTAATGTTCAGGTGATCTGGCCAGGCGCATCTGCAGAAGACGTAGAACGCTTAGTTACCCAGCCAATCGAGTATCAACTACGCAACGTAAAAAACTACAAGCGCATGCGCAGCTGGACTGGCAACGGCTACACGTCGATCAACGTGCAGTTCGACAAGGGTACTGACATGGGTACAGCGGTTGACGAAGTTAAACAGCAACTATCTCAGGTACGCGAACTACCCGATAGCATCGAACCACCTAAAGTGCGTAAACGCCAATGGAACGAGCTTGTTGCAGGTATTTTGATTACCGGTGAGGGGGCGCTCGACGAACTTACACCGATTGCTGTACAAATTGAGCGAGACCTTCTTGCAATGGGTATCGATACGGTTGAACGACGCGGTGTACCTAAAGAAGAGATTACAATCGAGATCGATAGCCAAACCCTATACCAAATGGGCATACCTCTTGATCAGGTGGCTCGCAAGATCATGAATACCTCTGTCGATGTACCATCGGGTACGGTTGGCCGTGGTGGTGTCGAACGACAGTTACGCTCGCTAGATCAAAAGCGTGATGTTGACGGCTTTATGCAGTTGCCCGTCACTCAACAAGATGATTCTCTTGTAAACCTTGGCGACATCGCCACGGTAGAAAGGCGTGCTGTTGAAGGTCAGAGCTACATCATGCAAGAGGGCAAGCCGGCTTTAATGCTGATGCTACGCCGATCTGAAAACACCGACACGCTCAAAGCTGCAGACATTCTCTACCAGTGGCAATCTCGTTATCAACAAGACTATGCAGCTCAAGGTGTTAAGACTGAAATTTTCTTAGAAGGATGGAAGTTCGCCCAAGATCAAATCAGCCTTGTGATGAAGAATGGCCTTAGTGGGTTACTGCTAGTATTGGGCGCATTGTTTATTTTCTTAAATGGGCGAGTTGCATTCTGGGTTGCCGTGGGTATTCCAGTTTCGTTCTTAGGTGCAGTGTCGATCTTCTACATGCTAGGTGGCAGCATTAACTTTATCAGCATGATTGGTATGGTAATGGCGCTTGGTATCGTAGTCGATGACGCCATTGTCGTAGGTGAACACAGCCTCTATCAAAAACAGATTGGGCACTCACCTGCCGATGCTGCGGCTCTGGGTGCGCAACGAATGTTTCCGCCCGTAATGGCATCGTCGTTAACTACCATGGCGGCTTTCTTACCTCTGATCATTCTAGATGAAGAGTTTATCGTTGAAATTCCTCTATTAATGCTTTGCGTAATCATCGCGTCACTAGTGGAGTGTTTCTTAATCATGCCTGGTCACCTTCGTCATAGCTTTAGCAAAATGGACGATAAAAAGCCTAGCAAATTTAGAGCATGGTTTGATGGCAAGTTCGATCAGTTTAAGTATGGCGTATTCTCTGATGCGGTTAGCAAAGCACTACGTAATCGCCGCGCTACCATATTTGCAGCATTCTTCACCTTTGTCAGCGCTTTCTTATTAATCATGACAGATCGTGTAAAAACCGAACTGAACATCAATTTAAACTTTGAGTTCGCTGACGCAAACGTGCGCTTCGCCGAGGGTACTCCTCAAGATGTTCGCATCAATTACCTAACCGAGCTAGAAGCAGCTGCTGTTCGCGCTGATCAAGAATTAGGCGGAGGTATCGTAACCACACGTTGGGTGCGAACCAATCGCGCTGATATCGAGAACGAATCAAAAAATGGTTTTCAATACGGCCAGGTGTCTGCTGAGCTCGTTACACCAGATCAACGCGTAGTCACCCTTGACGAGTTCGCTGCTGAATGGAAAAAGCAAATGTCAGCACACCCAGCCGTTGAAATACTGCAGATTCAAGCAGGTGATCAAGAATGGCCAGCTATTTCAATGTACTTCAGTGGCGAAGATACAGATACCATGAAAGCTGCTGCCGTTGAACTAGCTGAAAAGCTAGCCACCTATCCGGGTGTCTATGGCGCTCATGACGACCTACCCTACGGCAAAGAGCAGTGGATTTTCGAGCTAACCCCCGAAGGTCGTTCTCTAGGTCTAACGAGCTCAGGCGTGGGCCGCCAGATTCGCGCAGCATTCGAAGGTTATCGCGTACAGATATTTACCGAAAACCAAAGTGAGTTAGAGGTTCGCGTAAAGCTACCTGCTCATGAACGCAATAACCTTTCAACGCTTTATCAAATGCCAATCATAACGCCCCAGGGCGAGTCTGTTCCGCTGGCCACGGTTGCAGAAATTGGCTCACGTCGTGGTATCGATCAGATCAACCATAACAATGGTCGCAAGGCAGTTACTGTATATGCTCATGTTGATCGAAAGATTAACACCCCTGGTAGCGTGATCAGTGATATCGAAAAGAAAGTACTACCCGAGCTGTTAAGCAAATATAACCTGGAGTATGGCCGCGGTGCCGGTAGCGGCGACGAAGCCGAGGTATTGGCTGATATGGGTGTTGGTGCACTCATTGGGTTACTACTTATCTACCTAATCCTTGCATGGATCTTCGCTAGCTGGCTTTGGCCACTGGCCGTTATGGCTGCGATTCCGATGGGCTTAACAGGTGCCTTGTGGGGACTAAACTTCTTAGACCTAAACCTAGGTGCACTAGCGATAATGGGCCTCTTCACGCTGAGTGGTGTAATCGTCAATGATTCGATCATTTTGGTCAGCGCCTTTAAGGAATATAGAGAACAGGGCTTTAGCGTTAACGAAGCGCTTCAACAAGCAGCGACTACCCGCCTGCGCCCGGTGATCTTAACCTCATTAACTACCACTCTTGGCCTTGCACCAATGATGTTCGAAACCTCACCAATGGGCGAGGTGATGGCTCCATTAGCGGTAGTGATCTGTTTTGGCATGCTATACGGCACACTGCTTATTCTATTTGTAATACCAGCAATTATCTCTGCGCTAGAAACTATCGCTGCATGGATAGGAAAATTTAAATCTCCAAAATCTGCAACCGTCGCTCAAGAGGCGCTAGGAGCTGCACAATGAATACTCAACAGTTAAAAGACAAAACCATTCTTCTGATTAAGCGTGGTTACAACAAAGTTAAGCCCGGCAGAAAAGGTAAGGTGCTACTGGGTATCACCGGTGGTTTTTTCGCCTTGTATGTTGGCATGTTTGCAACCCAGGCGCAGCACAACCCTAACGAGGTTGACGAAAAGTCAGTACCCGTTTCGGCCGTAGCAATGAGCCCCACAGCAATTAATCCGGAGTTACATTTATACGGTAAGTTAGAGACTCCAAATACTGTTACATTGAAAGCAGCTGTTACCGCCTACGTGGCGGCCGTCAACATTGCTGAAGGCGCTGATGTTGAGCAGGGTCAGTTATTGGTAACACTAGATGACAGTGATGCACAATTAGCACTCGCCCAACGCCAAGCCGATTTTCACGACGCTAGCGCTGCCCTCGAACGCGTAAAATTACAGCAAAAAGCAGAACTAACTATTTTTGCTCACCAAAAAAAGCTGTTCGCTTTGACCGATGACAAACTTAATCGCCAGCGCAAGTTATTTGACGATAAGCTTGTCGCCAAGCAGCACCTTGACGAGACTGAGCGCGAGTGGAGCCTGCAAGCAATCAACCTAGAACAGCAGCAGTTAAAGATCGCGAACCACGCTCATAACCTTGTAACCGCGAAGGCGAAGGTGACTCGATCGAAGGCTGCGCTAGATCAAGCGCAGTTAGATTTAGATCGCACGCAAATTCGCTCGCCTTTTACCGGCCGAGTAACTAGCTTGCACGCAGCTAAGGGCGATCGATTAGCCATGGGTATGCCAATCATCGAAGTATTTGACCGAGACTCTATGCAGTTACGGGTGGCTTTACCAGCTGAACACAGTAGGTTGTTTACTCAGCAGGCATCGATTTCAGCAACGACTAATTCAGGCGACAAAATGGTACATCTAGAGCTTATCGACGTTGCCGCAAAAATCGCTCAAGGCCGCGCTGGCTTAGATGGTTTGTTTAGAGTGCCAGCCAATTTTGAACTCGCCGAAATTGGCCGCATGCTACCTGTGCAGATCACCCTGCCAGCGGTCGAGAATACTGTTGCTGTTCCTGTTCAAAGCTTGTACGCAAACAAGCGTATTTACCGTGTAGACAACGATCGTCTTAAGGGTGTTGAGGTAACTCGAGTGGGCGAGCGTATCAATGAAGACGGTGTTTATGAAATTTTAGTAAGCTCTGACGAGCTAACCGACAACCAGCAGATCGTAGTAACGCAACTACCCAAGGCAGTAACAGGATTAAAAGTAGAAATAATCAACGGTACTGATGACGCACCTACCGACGATGATACGCCAGTAGATACGATCGCAAAAAACTAATCCTATAAAACTAAACTAGGCCTAGCGCCCAAAGTGGCAGATATATGATGCCGCCTAACAAGCCAAGTATCACGGCTAACAAAACAGTGTTAATCGTATACTTGGCAAGCTTGTACTTTAAGGGGTTAGTCTTTTTAAGCGCTTTACCCTTTGCCAAGACCGGTACCACCGAAGAAAATATCTTGTTCGCTAAGCCGCGTTTGTCTTCGTCAGTATTGGGCACAAGCGTTGCTTTCATCATTGGCTTGTATATCAACTTGTTAAACAGCTTTCCGGGCCACGCCATCGGGCGCTCAACGTCGCACATCAAAATCAAACGATATTGATCTGTATTGTTCTTAGCGTAATGCAAGTAGGTTTCGTCAAACATCAACGCCTCACCATCACGCCAACTTAACGACTCGCCATCAACGTTGATAAACGCATCATCGCTATTAGGGGTAATCAAACCCAAATGATATCTCATAGACGTAGCAGCCGGATCAAGGTGGCGAGTTAACTGACTACCAGGCGGTAGCAGGCTAAACATTGCTCCGTTAACGCTTGGGCATTGATCTAACAGCGCCACCGTTTTAGGGCATAAGCGCTTGGCAGATGCGTGGGTATAGTTGCCGTACCAGCTTAGGTAAAACTTTGACCACCCATATTTATAGAAGGTTCTAAAGCCTACATCATAATAGCTAGCAGACCCCTCTTCTGTAATCTGATCAAACGCCTTTTGATCAAACAAGGCTTTCGCCTCTTCAGCAATGGTTTGCCAATTGTCTTTGAGCAGATCTAACTCTTTAAAGTCATTCATATCCATCACTGCTTTGGCAGCGCGGCGCTCGGTAAAAAGATACAGAAAGCAATTGAAGGGCGTAAAGATTGGCCAGCCTTTGCGCAGATACTCGCTAAAACTGTCGTAGCGTGTAACGCCTCGGTCGGCATACACATAACGCATAGACAAGACAATACCTAACACCACTACCCCAAATACAGTGGCGCTTATTGCGGTTGATTCCATAATGCTTCAACTCTCAGATACATATTTATATTTATTAAGCGCGCATCATACCCTAGCTACTGCCATTTTTCGCCACAATTGGTTGATATCGATCATTTTGTTTCAGAGATGTAGCAGATTTAGATGGCCATACTGCACCCATCAACTTAATAAATATTGATTGGAGCAAATCATGAAGAAACTACTAACCGTTACCACCCTTGCAGCTACCCTAATCGCCGGCGCCAACGCTGACGCAGCAAGTAATGCTACCGACGCGAAACAGGTAGCAGTATTTGGCACCTCAGCAATCGCCGGCGGAATCGCAGGCGGCCCTGTTGGGTTCATTCTAGGCGCGCTTGGCGGAGCATGGCTAGGAGAGAAGATCGAAGCTGAAGAAACACTTACTTTAGAATTAAAGGAGACCGAAAATATGCTTGCCGATGCCCGTAGTCACCTTGACCAAAAAGAACAACAATTGCTAGCAGCTACTATGATGGCTCAGCTAAAGCTAGATCTGATGTTTACCACCGGTAGCGATGAGCTTGAAGCACAAAACAACGAAGTTATCGCCCAGTTAGCTGAGTTCTTAATTGGCCAGCGCGATTTGATGGTGCGCATCGACGGGCATGCTGACCCCCGTGGCGACCACGATCGCAACCTAGAGCTATCTAAAGCGCGCTCAACCGCAGTACGTGACCAATTAATTCTCTTGGGTGTTGAGCCTGTACGCATTCAAACCTTTGCGCACGGTGCCAGCTTTGCTGACCAGTCTGCCAATGATCTTGACGCCCTTGCCCTAGAACGTCGTGTGTCGATTCAAATTGCGCCTACTGCACAGGGTTTTGCAGTTCGTTAGGCAATAAATCACAGCACTAATACCCGCTTTTGAGTATGCTTTAGTCTATCTAGAAGTAAGGATGTAGATCATGACCGAAGCAGAATTTGCCACCTGGGCAACGAAAATCCTCGTTTCAGGACTGATCCTCTACATGATGTTCATCATGTATAAATTGGGCAAAGACTCAAAGGCGGGCAAGTTTGGTACCGCTATCATATTTTTCGCACTAGGTTTTGGAATGGTGGGTTTTATCTTCAAAGAAGTAATTCTCGCCTTTTGGGGTGACTAACCCCTAGCTTGCAAATTGTATAAAGGAGCCTCACTTGGATCTCGCAGCAGCACAATCAGCCTATCAAGCGCTGGTAGCACAACGACTGAATCTAGACATTACCCGCGGTAAGCCTAGCGCCGACCAAACCGCCTTGTCTGAATCACTAGACGGCATACTTAAGGGAGAGTTTAGCCTTGATGGCACTGACCTTCGTAACTATGGCGGACTAGACGGCCTACCCTCGGCAAAAGCGCTGGGCGCAAACTTGCTAGATACCACCGCAGACCGTGTCATTGTGGGCGGCAACAGCAGTCTTTCGTTAATGCACCTTGTGGTAACCACCGCATATCTATTTGGTCTAAATGGTGCTGATAGCGCATGGCGCAAGCTTGATAAAATAGCTTTCATTTGCCCCGTGCCAGGCTATGACCGTCATTTTTCTATCTGCGAACAGTTTGGCATCGACATGCTAACGGTACCTATGACTGAGAACGGCCCATGCATGGATTCGGTAGAGGCGTTGCTGAGAGAACACGATCATATTCGCGGAATGTGGTGCGTGCCTAAATATAGCAATCCAACGGGCGCCACCTACAGTGACGAAACCGTAGACCGTATTGCACAACTAGGCAATATCGCTAGTGATGATTTCGTTGTATTGTGGGACAACGCCTATGGCGTACACCACCTTAGTACCGACCAAGATCAACTTAAGTCGATTAGCGCGGCTACAGCGGCCGCTAACACCGAAGACTCGGTTATCGAATTTGCCTCGACATCTAAGATCACGCTAGCTGGTGCGGGCGTGGCATTCATGGCAGCTAGCGATCGTAATCTGAAAGCCATTAAGTCAAACCTTGGCTTTTCAACCATTGGCCCCGATAAGGTTAACCAAGCTCGCCATGTTAAGTTTCTACCTGACACACCAGCTATCGAAGCACACATGGCTAAGCACGCAGCCCAGCTTGCTCCTAAATTCGCAATGGTGCTATCAAAATTAGCAGATGCCTTTAACGGCACTGACATGGGCACTTGGGAATCACCAAAAGGTGGTTATTTTGTCTCGTTTGATACGCAACAGGGTCTTGCCAAGCGCGTTGTGCAACTAGCGGCTGACGCCGGTGTTAAGCTAACACCTGCTGGCGCAACGTTCCCCTATGGCAGTGATCCGAACAATAGCAATATTCGAATCGCACCGAGCTTTCCGTCACTAGACGAGCTAGATACCGCGATGGATGTTTTTGTGGCCTGCGTACAGCTAGCCACCCTAGAGGCTAGTGCGTGAGGTCGCTCTCAAAAACACTAACTTTTGCAATCGCCACCGGTATCATCGGTTGGGCGATTTACTATGCCGGGCTCGCGCTAGACGAGCCTCGCGCTACTTTAAGTAGTTATGCAAAGACCGCCGCACTGGTACTTATGACCAGTGCTGGCGCAGCGTTCTTTGAACTCTTTCGCAATACATTTAAAGGGGCGATGCGCGGTCTAGGTATGTCATCAGGCGTACTCGCAGCGCACTTTTTAATTCTTACCCTAAACGGTTGGTTGCGATTACTGTACTAATTACCCCTATTTACCACTTTAACCTCTGTCACCCAAAGGGCTCAGCGCCTAAAATAATCGCCTTTTGTATTTGACTGAGAGTTACGATGTTTACCATCACCGATAATTACAGCAGCAATATCCGTGCTGACGTTCTTTCAGGTTTAACCGTTGCCCTAGCACTGGTACCTGAAGCCGTAGCATTTGCATTTGTTGCTGGTGTAGAGCCTTTAGTTGGCCTATACGCCGCCTTTATGGTGGGCCTACTTACCTCTATCTTTGGCGGCCGCCCAGGCATGATCTCAGGCGCAACCGGTGCCATGGCCGTTGTGATGGTTAGTCTTGTAGCCGCCCACGGTGTTCAGTATCTGTTTGCCGCCGTTGTATTAACTGGTGTTCTTCAGATTGCCGCAGGCCTATTTAAGCTCGGCAAGTTTATTCGCATGGTGCCCCATCCGGTGATGCTTGGTTTTGTAAACGGTTTGGCAATTGTAATTTTCTTGGCGCAGCTTTCTCAGTTTGGTCAAGAAGGTGGTACGGGCTGGTTATCAGGCACTGCACTAGAGGGCTCGATTATCGACGTTGCATGGCTTGAAGGCATGCCAATGGCGGTGATGCTTGGCTTAGTAGCCGTAACCATGGCGATCATCTACATCTTACCTAAGTTCACTAAGGCAATTCCTAGTTCTCTTGCTGCGATCTTGGTAGTCAGCGGCGTGGTAGCCTTTGGCGATATCGAAACAAAAACCGTAGGCGACGTAGCATCTATCGCCGGTGGTCTACCTAGTTTTGCAGTGCCTTCTGTACCCTTTAACTTTGAAACTCTATCGATCATCTTCCCGTACGCGCTAGTACTGGCCGCGATCGGCCTGATCGAATCGTTGCTAACCCTTCGCTTAATCGACGAAGTTACCCAGACCCGCGGACGCGGCAACCAAGAGTGTGTAGCTCAGGGTATCGCTAATACCGCTAACGGATTCTTTGGTGGCATGGGTGGTTGCGCCATGATTGGCCAAAGTATGATCAACGTAAATTCGGGTGGCCGCGGTCGTCTTTCTGGCCTAACTGCTGCAATCGCCTTACTTTGTTTCATTCTGTTTACCTCTGATTTGATCGAGCAAATCCCTGTTGCAGCGCTAGTAGGCGTAATGTTCGTGGTTGTGATCGGCACCTTCGAATGGTCAAGCTTTAGAATCATGGGGCGAGTTCCGCGTAGTGACGCCTTAGTGATTGTTATCGTATCTGCGGTTACGGTAATTACTGACCTGGCAGTTGCTGTACTAGTAGGCGTAATCATTTCGGCCCTTGTATTTGCCTGGGAGCACGCCAAGCAGGTTCAGGTTAAGCGCGACAACAGCACCGTTGGCGCTACGCGCTACAGCGTGAATGGGCCATTGTTTTTTGGCTCTACCAGTAGCTTCTTAGAGCAATTTGATATCCACAATGATCAACCTGACGTGACTATCGACTTTGCTGATTCTCGCGTAGCCGACCATTCAGGCCTTGAAGCGATCGACGCCCTAGCGCTTCGTTACGTCAATGCGGGCAAAAAGTTGCACTTAATTCACCTAAGCCCAGAATGCCGCAACTTGCTCAAGAACGCGGGTGACCTAGTAGAAGTAAACGTACTAGAAGACCCCAACTATTTCGTTGCAGACGACCGTCTAGCTTAACGAACACCCCTCGGGTTACACTAGATGACTCTAAAATCAACGGAGTCATCTAGTGGACGCCAACCTACCTATCGACGAAGCACAGTCTAATTCTGACACTGGCAACCAGCGAAACAGAATTACCCCCGACTCTTTCAAAGTCTCTAAGGCACTCATGGGTCTGCCGCTTGCTTCGCCTAGTCGTCGTGGCCTTGCTCTACTAATTGATTTGATCTGCATTGGCTTAATTAGTTCGGTCGGGTTTATCGGCTTTGCCTTGATGATCGCTTTAGTTATTTATCGATCTAAGTACGCGCCTGAGGGCACTATGGGGCGTTGGGTGACACCCGTTCTCTTCGTTGTACTATTACTGTCAGCACTGATTGGCGGTGCTGCGTACTGGGTCAAGGTCAGCTTTGACGACGTTAAGGTGATCACTAACGAACAGGGTATCAATGAAGTAGCTGATAAGTCATTGCTGATGCACCTTGTTCAAATACGAATGGCCGACTCTGAGCAAGAGTACAACCAAGTTATTAGCGAAGTAACAGCGCAATTATCTGAAAAGAATATGTCTGCTGAAGAAATCGATGCCTATGTGGCGAAGCTAATAGATGCAGCTGCTGAAACCGGCCAAGAACTAGCTGTACCTTCTGGCGAATCAGCAGAACAAGACCAAAAACAAGAAAGCGAAACAGCGAAACTTGAATCAGAGATAGCAAAGCTAAAAACGCAGATTGATGACTTAACAGCAGAAAACCAGCAGATCGGTATAGTTGCGTGGGTAGAAGGCATCATCAAAGATCTTGGTCTTAGCTTTGGCTGGGCGGCTCTGTATTTTAGTGCTTTTTGGGCGCTTTTTGCGGGGCGATCACCTGGCAAATGGGTCATGGGCATTCGTGTTATTCAGCTAAATGGTGAACCGCTTACCTATTGGCAAGCCTTTGGTCGCTACGGCGGCTATGCGGCTGGCTTCGCAACAGGGCTGCTCGGCTTTGGGCAAATCTATTGGGACAAAAACCGCCAAGCAATTCACGATAAGATTGCCGAAACAGTAGTCATTAAAGACCGCGGCTAGCGACTAAAATGAGTGAACTATTACTGCGACGTGGCCGCCCCGAAGACGCAGCGTTTTTGACCACAGCAGTAATGGCAAGTGGTGAACAAAACATGCGCTTTCTGCTATCTCGCGAACCCAAAGGCTATCTAAAGAAATGGGTGCGCAGCAAAACCGGGTTGTTTTCGCACAGATACTTTTGGCTCATCGAAAAAGACAATGTACCCGTCGCCTGTTGCTCTATCTTGAGACCAGAGCAAACATCTACAGCAGTACTCAACACTTGGTGGCAAATGCGCCCGTACACTATTGCAGGCCTAAAAATGATTAGACGATTATCGATGATGAGTACCGCAATGGCGATACCCGATGTACCCGCCTCGATGATCAGCTCCGTGTATGTGCCTGCAGCTCATCGTGGTCAGGGGTACGCTACTCGCCTACTAAGCGCACTGATTCAAAAATATCGTGGCGCCATCGCTCTTCAGGTAGCAATATCGAATAAAGCCGCAATAAATCTTTATGAACAGACAGGCTTCAAATCTGTCGGCCTGTCTGAGCCATCGTCAGTTGTTGAACAGCATTATCTAATGCTTAGCACGTAACATTTGAGCTAAATCAAATAAAGGTACTGATCTCTTCAAGAGGCTTACGCGAAATATCGGGTACTAGCGCATTATCGTCAGGGTAGCCAACTACCAACAAAATAAAGGGCTTTTCGTTCGATGGCCGCCCGCATATTTCATTCAAGAAACCCATTGGGCTAGGAGTATGCGTTAGCGTTGCTAACCCAGCTTTATGAAGAGCGGTAATCAACATACCTGATGCCAAGCCAACCGATTCGGGCACATAATAGTTTTTATGCTTTTCACCCTGATCATCTACCTGAATACGCTCAGCGAAAATCGCGATCAACCAAGGCGCCGTTTCTAGAAATGGCTTGTTGGCATCAGTACCCAACGGCGCCAAATCGTCTAACCAGCTCTGTGTAGCTCGACGCTCATAAAACTCGCGCTCTTCGGCTTCGGCTGCAACTCGAATCTGGTGTTTGGTATCCTGCTTATTAATGGCTACAAAATGCCACGGCTGTTTATTAGCGCCACTAGGAGCAGTGCCCGCTGCAGCAATAGCCGCTTCAATAACAGTTCTAGGCACCGACTCACTGCTAAAGTCGCGTACTGTGCGTCGACGAGACATGGTGTCATAAAACTCGTCGGCTACCTGCTGCATCTGCTCTTCGCTATCAAGGCGCTGATAACGAAGAGGGATATGTGCGTATTCGCTCATTATTATTTCTCTAATACACTTTCGATCGTGCCACGAGCTACCTGATGGTAGATAGGCTTTGCTTTTTCGTAGATAGCTTTAGCGCGTTCTAGCTCGCCCTTAGCTACCAGGTCTTTGTACAGCGGTACAATCAATTTGCGGCGACCAATACTTGTCAAATAGCTTTCTAAACGCTCATCTGCAGGGGCATAACCGTTGCGAATACAAATGCGCAACCAACTATGAGCTACTTCATTATTTGTACTGGCAGTAAATTTAAAAGCCTTATCAAGGGCGGCCATCTGATCTGCTGTCAGAGCATCTGGCATATTGTTCAAGAAGTATAGCCACTCATGAATCGTGTACTTCTTAGCATCTACTTTCGCCAAAGAGCCATCAGTCAAAAATTGATCGCGAGCTGTATCGACTAAATCGAACGCATCTGATTGCGGGTGCGGTGCCCCTGCAGGGATTCCAGGCTTCTCAATCCACGACTTGATGCGTGCCATTGATACTCTCTCTGGGTACTTAGCTACCAGCGTTTTATCGATATATGCCAAAAAGGTTTCGGTGGTCAAACTTTGAAAAGCAAAGTGATCGAAATACTCTTTTAGCCATACATCAAACTTGTCACGACCGACTCGCTGCTCTAGTTCGGTCACGAACAGAGCACCCTTGTCGTAGGGCACACTGCTAAACCCATCATCAGGATGGCGGCCACGTAAATCTGGGGTTAGTCGCTGATCGGCAACAGGCATGCTTTCTAGCGCCGCCTCGAGATCTTGATAACCAAGAACACGTTCCATTGCGTCACGGCGTTCACCGTAGACATCTTCCATAATGCGATGGGTTAGATAAGTCGTAAAACCTTCGTTGAGCCAGATGTCACGCCATGTTGCGTTGGTCACAGTGTTACCTGACCAAGAGTGAGCAAGCTCGTGTGCAATCAATGCTACCAAGCTCTTGTCGCCAGCAATTACTGTGGGCGTAATGAAAGATAAACGAGGGTTTTCCATACCACCCCACGGAAAGCTAGGCGGTAGTATCAATAGATCGTAGCGCCCCCAAGCATACTCACCTAATTTAAGCTCCACCTTATCGAGCATCGCTTGAGTATCTTCGAACTCTTTGGCTGCGGCCGCTAAAATAGATTCTTCAGCATAGACACCAGTGTCTGGCCCCATCGATTGAAACTTTACATCACCAACGGCAAGGGCGATTAAGTAACTAGGAATAGGCTGTGGCATTTTGAAATGAAACTCGCCATTCCAAGGTGCATTAGGGTCGTTCTCTGCACTCATAACTGCACGCATTGTTTTAGGCGTGCGTATGGTTGCCTCATAGGTAACACGCACTGCCGGTGAGTCTTGAGTCGGTACAAAGGTACGCGCATAGGTAGGCTGTGCTTGCGTATATAAAAACGGCTGCTGTTTGCCTGCGGTTTGCTCAGGGTCTAACCACTGCAGCCCGCCCGCATCAGGGTGCGTTGAGTACTCAACCTTTACCTTCATTGCCCCTTTAGGCAACTGAATGGTTAATGCACTACCCATATCGACAACAGCGTCGGCTAAATTATATTTAGCAGCAACCCAACTGCCATCAGCCAATACTGAAACACCGTTAATAGCTAACTGATTGGTATCGAGTACCAGTTTTTCAGCATTTTCTTGAACATACTTCAGGTCTAATACAACGCTGCCCTGCAGCTGCTTTTCAGCGAAGTTAACATCTAGATCTAAGTTAAGATGAGTCACTACAACCTGATCTGGATTGCCGTACGAGTGGTAATCGATGCTGCCATCAAATGGCTGTTCAAATGAACCTGCATTCGCTGACAGGCTTATCGCAGCTGCACAAGCCGCCCCAACAAATCTCTTTAAATAAGCAACCGACATACAAACTCCTTCTTTATTACTGTTTTATTTTAGTGCACTACCGCAGCAGGTTCTGATTCTGATATCGTCGCAGCCATTGACGGCGAGAAACGAAGCGATACCGACACATAGCTATCTTCGATATCAAAGTCTAGCTCAACACCTAAGCTATCGGCCAATCGATACATAGTCATAAGTCCTAGCCCCGTGCCCATTGCTTCGGGTGTTGGAGTATTTTCTATCGCCCACTGGCCTTGAGCTGCTTTAACAAAGGGTTCTGTCGACGTCTTATAACTTGGATTAGTCACTCTAAGCACAACACCATTTTCTTTTCTTAAATGGATATCGACTGTACCACGGCTACCGTGTTGACACGCATTGATCATAACGTTCGATAGCAAACGGTCTAGTGCATTACGATCAGCGACGCGAAGCATCGCATGAATATCTTGCCTAAACTGCATTCGTATACCTTGCCCCATAGCAAGCGGCTGATATCGGGCAATCATTTCTTCAATCACCTCTGCAAACACTTCTCGCTGAGGCTGTACATCTGAGAACGTCTTCTGCGTATCTAGCGATGACGCTGCAAATCGATCTAAAGACTCTACCGCTTGAGTGATCGCATCACGAGTCTTTACATCTGCAATATTGTTCGCATGAAGCTTGATCGCATACAGAGGCTGCCTGATATCGTGGGCCTGCTCTGCTAACAATCGTGAGCTTTCGATGGCTTTTTGCTGGGCAGCATCTCTTGCCGCTGCAATTTTAAAGTTACTTCGTAGCGACTCGGCATATGCGTCTTGAATCAATGAACGAGACCGCGCTTCGCTCAAGAGTTTTAAAACCAATGCTATTGTAAAGCAGCTGCCGTCTAGTAAGAGACCCCATTCAACAATGATATTAGACAACACCATGTTCATACCATGGTTGCCAGTACTGGCCACAGTGAAGCTGATGAACGTTGCCATCAAAAAGCTCCACCCGATCAAATAGTATTTTGCATATTCAGCGCCTCTAAAATAAGCGCGTAGTGCAAGGCTCATGGCGAGTAGATTACTGCCCCCAGCGATCACATAAACCAACGTACGAGAAAACGACCCATAGTCGACAAACACCGCAATGGCACCAACAGCAATAATAATGAGCAACACATTCGCGGCTTCTAGATGACGTGTATTCTTAAGCTCTGTGTTGAACAATGATCGAGCAAACAATAAAACCGAGGATGCCGTCAATAAACCTAAATAACCAGACAGCACCAAGTTAAACTCGGGCGCTTCTGGCCAGAACAATACATGCAAATAGTTTTGAATATACAACTCGTATACAAAGAAGCCACCTTGAACTAGGGCAAAACCCAAAAACAGTCGTGAACGCATCAGAAACCCGAACAGCGTCGCGGTGAAAGTAAAGAACCCCAAGATAGCGATCAGTAGCGCGGAGTTTGCCAACGAAAACCAGTCGTAAAAATAGTACGCTTGTTCTTCAAATAGATACATCGGTGTATAACCATAAACCGAGTCTAGTGCGTCGATCTGCATTATCATTTGTTGACGAGGTTTAAGCTCGATAGTGCGTTTTAACCAACGGTGTTGCTCAGGCTTATCGAATAACGTAGTGCTAGCATCTGCCTGTAAAACAACTGTTTCTTTACCTTGGTGAATAAGCGAGACGCTTAAATACTCTATATGTCTAAAACGCGCATGCAGCACCAATCGCTTTAGAACGTCGGTCTCGTTATGCAATGAGAACTGTTTGCTTTGAACCGCCTTACCGCCAGGCATCAATAACTCAGTCAATTGAAAGTGCTGATCGACCGCCACCACTGCATCTGACTTCTCGTATTTTCTATCAAACCAGCGATCAAATGAAACAATCGCCACACCAATCATTAGCCACAGCAATAGTAGCCCTGACAGCTTGACCACGATAGAAAGCCGGCCACTAGTAAGCGACGGTGGTATTGACAGATTGGTTAGAAAATTCATGGTCGCAATGATACCACGATGCGGGGATATTTCACGGCTAACACTACCCAAAACCCTGTATAATGGGCGTTTTAAGTATTGCGTAGAGACTCCACTAACATGAGTGACAACAGCAGCAAAAAGCTATTTATACAGACCCATGGCTGTCAAATGAACGAGTACGATTCAAATCGTATCCGTGATTTACTAGGAGACAGTGACGATATGGTGCCTGTGCCAACGGCTGAAGAAGCAGATGTTATTTTGCTGAATACCTGTTCGATTCGCGAAAAAGCGCAAGAAAAGGTGTTTCATCAACTAGGCCGCTGGAAGCATTTAAAAGAGAAGAATCCCGACTTAGTTATTGGTGTGGGTGGCTGCGTTGCAAGTCAAGAAGGTGATGCTATCGCTAAGCGCGCGCCCTTTGTTGACCTAGTTTTTGGCCCCCAAACACTACACCGCGTGCCCGAGATGCTTGAAGAAAGCAAACAGTCTGATGGCACAGTTGTCGTCGACATTAGCTTTCCTGAGATCGAAAAGTTCGACAAACTTCCCGTACCTGAGGCCGATGGCGTTAGCGCATTTGTGTCAATCATGGAAGGCTGCTCTAAGTACTGCACCTTTTGCGTTGTACCCTACACCCGTGGCGAAGAGGTTTCTCGCCCACCCGAAGACGTACTAGCCGAAGTAATGGCGCTAGCCGAGCAAGGTGTTCGCGAAATCAACCTTCTAGGCCAAAATGTAAACGCCTATCGGGGCGAGTCTGCCGAAGGTGAGATTATCGATATGGCAGAGCTTTGCAGCTATGTAGCGCAGGTACCTGGCATTGATCGTATTCGCTACACCACTAGCCACCCAGTAGAATTTAGCGAGTCTCTTATTAACGCCTATGCCGAAATCCCTGAACTAGTAAGCCATTTACACTTGCCAGTACAGCACGGCTCAGATCGTATTCTAAGCGCCATGAAGCGTGGCCACACTGCACTAGAATACAAATCAAAGATTCGTAAACTGCGTGCAATTCGCCCAGACATCAGCCTTAGCAGTGATTTTATCGTAGGCTTTCCGGGCGAGACCGAAGCTGATTTTGAAGCAACCATGAAGTTGATCAACGACATCGGCTTTGATCATTCGTTTAGCTTTATCTACAGCGCCCGCCCAGGCACTCCTGCGGCCGACCTGCAAGATGACACCCCAGAAGATGTAAAAAAGAAACGCCTAAAGATATTACAAGATCGCATCTTGCAGTTTGCCCACGGTATTAGCCGTAAAATGGTTGGCAATACCGAGCGAATCTTGGTGTCAGGAGTATCTAAAAAAGATCCTGGGCAACTTCAGGGTCGCACTGAAAACAATCGTGTAGTAAATTTTTCATCAGCAGATGCTAGTTTGATTGGCCAGTTCGTTGATGTTGAGATCACCGAAGCCTTACCAAACTCGCTTCGCGGAATTCTTGTAGCAACCCCTGAGGCCAATGCATGAACATAACCCTGACACAGTTTGAACTGACTCCAGCCGACTCAAAGCGCTTAGCAAACCTATGCGGGCAATTTGACAGTCATCTGCAACTAATCGAATCTCGATTAGAAGTACGTGTGCGCAATCGTGGAGGCAACTTCTCTGTTGAGGGCGAGCAAGAAAGCGTCGAACAGGCCGAGACCGTAATCAAACAGCTTTATGATGAAACTGCCGACGGCCATATCGAAGCAGAGCAAGTACATCTTGCACTGCGCCAAGCAGGTGCTGAACCAGCCCCTGCGACTACGCCTGAAGCAAACGAGAACAATGTACCCTCTTTGGTTGAAATCAAAACTAAGAAGGGAGTCATCAAGCCCCGTGGTTACAACCAAAAAGCCTATGTAACCCGCGTGCGTGATCACGATATCAACTTTGGTATTGGCCCCGCAGGTACAGGTAAGACCTACCTTGCTGTAGCCTGTGCCGTTGAAGCACTGATCAACCACGAAATTGAGCGTATCTTACTAGTTCGCCCTGCCGTTGAAGCTGGCGAAAAACTAGGCTTCTTACCAGGTGATCTAAGCCAAAAGATCGACCCTTACCTACGCCCTCTTTATGATGCGCTATATGAGATGCTCGGTTTTGAAACGGTTAACAAGTTGATCGAACGCCAAGTAATTGAAGTGGCGCCCCTTGCATACATGCGTGGGCGCACCCTAAACAACGCCTTTATCATCTTAGACGAAAGTCAAAACACGACTAAGAGCCAGATGAAGATGTTCTTGACCCGTATCGGCTTTGGTTCGACCGCAGTAATCACTGGTGATGCTACACAGATCGATTTACCACGCGGCGACCAATCAGGCTTGGTAGAAGCTGCGCGCATCCTTAAAAAGGTGAACGGCATCAGCTTTACCCACTTCGGCTCGCGCGATGTAGTTCGCCACCCGCTAGTTCAACGTATCGTTGACGCCTACGAAGAGGCCGACAACAGCAAATGAGCTGCGATCTGCATATCGAAATAGACCGCGCAGTAGATGCGCCGCCCACTGACGCCCAGTTCAAAGACTGGGCGTTGGCCGCTTTAGAGGGCCGTCGCGACGAAGCTGAACTATACGTACGCATCGTAGACGCCGCAGAAAGCCAAGATCTAAACAGCACCTACCGCAATAAAGATAAGCCGACTAACGTACTTAGCTTTGTGGCTGATTTGCCCCCTGGCGTCGATGTACCTATATTAGGCGACCTAGCGATTTGTGCGCCCGTAGTGCAGCGCGAAGCAGTAGAACAAAACAAAGAAGAACTCGCCCACTGGGCCCACATGGTGGTTCATGGCGTATTACATTTATTAGGCTTTGATCACATTGATGACGACGAAGCCGAAGAAATGGAAGCCTTAGAGGTTCAGATTTTGAACAAATTAGGCTATAACAACCCTTACGAAGACTAATAGACCGAGGTTTACAAACAACCACAATGACCGACGACCCGTCGAGTACGCAACAGACCGAACGATCTTGGCTTGAGCGCCTATCTGAAAGTCTGTCATTTTCAAGCGAACCAAAAAACAAACGCGAGCTACTAAAGATTTTAGAAGAAGCCTCTTCGAGCGGCCTTTTAGACGATGAAGCTTTAGATATTATGGAGGGCGCCCTGGAGGTGGCCGACAAGCAAGCGCGCGAAGTAATGATTCCCCGCTCTAAAATGGTGGTTGTCGACATCGATGAGTCGCCTGCAGAGTACCTGCCTAAGATTATTGAATCCGGCCACTCACGGTTTCCGGTAATTGGCGAAAGCACCGACGAGATCAAAGGCATCTTGTTGGCTAAAGATCTATTGCCGATGATTCTTAAGGGCCCCGAAGGCATTTCACTAGAAAGCCTATTGCGCGAGCCCGAAGTAATTCCTGAATCTAAGCGTCTAAACGTATTACTGCGAGAGTTTCGCGAAAACCGCCGTCATATGGCTATGGTCGCAGACGAGTACGGCGGCATTGCCGGCTTGATCACCATTGAAGACATCTTAGAAGAGATTGTGGGCGAGATAGAAGACGAGACCGACCAAGACGAAGATGAAATGATTCGTAAGTTTGGCGCCAAAGACTTCGTGATCGACGCGTTACTGCCAATTGATGAATTCAATGAACGCTTTGATACCGAGCTTTCAAATGAAGAATTTGAGACGATCGGCGGCTTGGTAATGCAAGCGTTTCATCACGTACCCCATAAAGGCGAGCGAACCTTTGTAGGTGAGCTAGAATTTGAAATTATTCGCGCCGATAAGCGCAAGATTCAAACCCTACGTCTATTAACTGGTGATGTCGACTTTGAACAAGCCTAAGTGGTACATAACCCTTAGTGCGGTAGCAGGTGCATTGCTGCCGCTGTCGATGGCCCCCTTTCATTGGTGGCCCATCGCCTTCTTGTCACTTGCTCTGTTTTGGATCGGTGTAAACCGAGGCCACAAATTATACTCGACGCTAGCCTATGGCGCCGGTATGTATGCCGTAGGTATTCACTGGGTGTACGTCAGTATGGCTACATTCAGCGGCATCAATCCCGTGGTAAGTACCCTCTTACTTGCCTGTCTTGTCGCCGTTCTAGTTATTTTATTTTTCGGCCCAATAGGATGGGCATTTAATCGACTCAATAAATGGCGGTTATCGCCCTTTACCTTCGCCCTCATCTTTACAATAGGCGAGTCGACCCGTAATTGGTTAATGACTGGGTTTCCGTGGCTAATGGTGGGCTATAGTCAAACCGACACCTGGCTAAACGGCTATGCCCCCATTGGCGGTGTACTACTTGTTAGCTTTGTTGTTGTGTTCATCAGCGCGACTATCGCCGATCTTTGGATCAGCCGCACCCGCGAACACAGTCAGTGGATCGGCGGCGTCTGCGCTGCGCTACTTCTGACACTGTCGCCAGTATTCGCCAAAATTGAATATACCGAAAAAAGTAAGCCATTAAACGTGCTACTGGTACAACCCAATGTGGCGCAAGAGCACAAATGGGATCGCAACCGACTGCAAGGATACAAACGCGACCTAGTTAAACTGACGGTGCCTCACCTAGAATCGATCGACCTAGCCATTTGGCCCGAAGCGGCGGTACCCGAACTACAGATGTACGCGGCCCCTTACTTAAACCGCGTTGAGCAACTCGCCCTAAACTCAAACACTCAGATCATCACGGGTATGCCGATGTACATTGATCGTGTATTTTACAACGGCGCAATCGGCTTAGGCGGCGCGCCTTGGGAATATCGCAAAACACGCCTTGTACCCTTTGGCGAGTACATACCTTTCGAGTCGGTGACAGGCAAGCTGTTTAAGCTATTAGAGCTACCCAATGAATCACAGGGCAGCGGCGAACCAAATCAACCACCGTTTAACGTAGACGGTGTGCCGGTGGCGCTCGATATTTGTTATGAAGTGGCCTACAACGGCATCATCGCTCGCCAGGCCCGTCATGCAGATATGCTTGCCACAATCTCAAATGATGGCTGGTTTGGCCGTTCGATTGGCCCGCTACAGCATCTTCAAATGGCGCAAATGCGTGCTATTGAAAATCGTAAGCCGATGTTGCGCTCAACCAACAATGGCGTGTCGGCCATCATCGATGCCCACGGCAACATAGTTGCCACCGAAGAGAGCTTTAAAAAGACAACGGTGAAGGCGACCATCGAAAGCCGCCAAGGTTTAACCCCCTACACCCTAATCGGCAATTGGCCCGTTGTGGCAATCGCAGCAATGCTTCTAGCCATTGCACTGATTAGACCAAGACGCGCGCTTGTAACTGAACAGCCCAACTAGATCGACCACGTGCCGGCTGTTCGCGCGCAAAGCCTCGGCCGATGGCAACCACCATCTCGCTCGGTCGGCATACTTTGGGCGATAGTAGCCCGTCGGCGCTGCTACTACCTTAAAGCCCGCCTGTTCAAACGAATATACCGAACGAACAATATGGTCGGCACTGGTCACTAGAGCAATAGGATAGTTATTAAGATCAACTCCCTTCGCCTGCAACATACAGGCCATCAGCAAGGCGTTTTCGCGAGTTGTTTTGCTTTCGATTTCAACACCTGCAACCTTGGCGCCCCACTCTTGCTCAATCACGTCTCGCATGATCTCAGCTTCACTTAATGCCTCAGTGGCTAACTTGCCGCCTGTTGTATAAAGGGGCAATCCAGTTTGCCGCTGCAAATGAGCCGCATAGCGGTTGCGCTGTAATCCGTCGCGATTAAGGGTATCACCACCCCAGCTAGGCTCATCACGATCACGACCACTGCCGAGAACTACAATCGCCTGCACACTATTTAAGGCACTGGCATTGATCGGTTCAACGCCCACAACCCGTTCAGATAGCCATACCGTAAACAGCGGCATACTAAATAAATACAGCGCCGCCAAACTCGCCCAAATGCCCTTTCTAAACAGGTCAGGATTTGATTTTCTTACTAATAGCGAAGTCAATAGCATCGCTATGATTAGCCCTGGCGGTGCCACCAGTGCTTTTACAAGTGCATTTATAAACATAATAGGTACAAACAGCGTCATATTGCCCAAGCTACGAGCTAAACAGAGCAAGGGCAGTCAAGTATACTCATAGGTCAATTTGATAGTTTGCCAGAATTACGAGATAAACCCCACATGCAAGAGCAATACAAGCCCAGTGATATCGAGCCTAAGGTTCAGAGCTATTGGAACGAAAATAAGAGCTTTGAGGTAACAGAAGACCGCAGTAAAGATAAGTTCTACTGCCTGTCGATGTTCCCCTACCCTAGCGGCAAGCTGCACATGGGTCACGTGCGTAACTACACCATCAGTGATGTGATTGCTCGCTACCAACGCATGCAGGGCAAAAACGTGATGCACCCAATGGGATGGGATGCATTTGGTCTGCCAGCAGAAAACGCGGCGATTCAAAACAACACCGCCCCTGCTAAGTGGACGTACTCGAACATCGATTACATGAAGCAACAGCTAAACTCGCTAGGCTTTGGCTTTGACTGGTCGCGCGAATTAGCAACCTGCCAACCAACCTACTACAAGTGGGAACAATGGTTCTTCACTCGTCTATATGAGAAAGGCCTTGTTTACAAAAAAATGGCTACCGTTAACTGGGACCCAGTTGACCAAACCGTACTAGCTAACGAGCAGGTAATTGACGGTCGTGGCTGGCGCTCGGGCGCATTGGTTGAGCGCAAAGAGATTCCTCAGTGGTTCATCAAAATCACCGATTACGCCGAAGAGCTAATTGATGATCTAGATAAGCTACCTAACTGGCCTGATCAGGTTAAGGCGATGCAGCGCAACTGGATCGGTAAGAGCAAAGGCGTTGAGATGACCTTTGCCCTTGAAAGCGCTGTAGCTAATATCGACAGCTTCGATATCTATACCACTCGCCCCGATACACTAATGGGCGTGACCTACTTAAGCCTTGCGGCAGAGCACCCTATTGCCCTAGAGCTAGCTAAGAACAACGAGGCACTAGCAGCCTTTATCGCTGACTGCAAACAACAGTCAGTCGCCGAAGCCGACATGGCAACTATGGACAAGAAAGGCATTGCAACCGGGATCAACGCGATTCACCCACTAACCGGCAAGCCGGTACCTGTCTGGGTAGCCAACTACGTATTGATGGATTACGGTTCGGGCGCTGTAATGGCAGTACCGGCTCACGATCAGCGCGATTTTGAATTTGCGACCTCGTACGGTTTACCAATCGAACAGGTTATCGCTGGCGAAGGCGACCTTACTAAAGAAGCCATGGTCGAAAAGGGCGAGTTAATCAACTCGGGCGAGTTTGACGGCCTAGCATTTGACGCGGCCTTTGATGCAATTGCTAACGCACTTGAAGCCAAAGGCGCTGGCAAAGTAACCACTAACTACCGCCTACGCGACTGGGGCGTAAGCCGCCAGCGCTACTGGGGTGCGCCAATTCCAATGCTGAACCTAGAGAACGGTGGCGAGATTCCAGTGCCTGCCGATCGCCTACCAGTATTGCTACCCGAAGACGTAGTGATGGACGGCGTAACCTCGCCCATTAAGGCAGATGCCGAGTGGCGCAAAACCGACGCGATCGATGGAGTGAACGCCGAGCACGAGACCGATACCTTCGATACCTTTATGGAATCAAGCTGGTACTACGCTCGCTACACTAGCGCCAACTTTGAAGGCGGCATGCTAGACAGCGATGCAGCAAACTACTGGCTACCAGTAGATCAGTATGTGGGTGGTATCGAGCACGCTATCTTGCACCTACTTTACGCGCGATTCTTCCATAAGCTAATGCGCGACGAAGGCTTAGTTAGCAGTGACGAGCCGTTCGACAGCTTACTATGTCAGGGCATGGTACTAGCTGATTCGTTCTATAAAGAAAACGAAGGCGGTGGTAAAGACTGGGTTGCCCCAACTGACGTAATCGTTGAGAAAGACGAAAAGGGTAAGCCTGTTTCAGCTAAGCACAAAGACACTGGCGAAGAGCTAATTGCTGGTGGCATGACCAAGATGTCGAAAAGTAAGAACAACGGTATCGACCCTCAGAACGCGGTAGATCAATACGGTGCTGATACAGTGCGCGTATTTACCATGTTCGCAGCGCCCCCAGAGCAGACGCTAGAGTGGAGCGATTCGGGTGTAGAGGGCGCTAGCCGCTTCTTGCGCCGACTATGGAAGGCCGCTTACGACCACATGAACGCCGATGTTGAGCTAGAAGCGCTAGACCCTTCTAAGTTCACCAAGGCTCACGAAGGCTTGCGTCGTAAAACCCACGAAACAATTAAGAAAGTAAGCGACGACTATGGTCGCCGCCAAACTTTCAACACCGCCGTAGCAGCCGTGATGGAGCTACTAAACGAGCTATACAAAACCGCTGACCGTACTACCGGCCAAGGTCTTGCAGTAGAGCGCGAAGCCCTTGAAGCAGCCGTGTTACTACTCGCCCCTGTTGCGCCGCACATCACCCATACTCTATGGGAGCTGTTTGGCCATGAAGGCGGCGTACTAGACGCATCATGGCCTACCTTTGATGAGTCGGCGATGGTGCGCTCTAGCATCGAAATCATCGTGCAGGTAAACGGTAAGGTTCGCGGCAAGATCGAAGTGGCAGCTGATGCAGCTAAAGATGAGGTTGAAGCGGCAGCGCAGGCTAACGAGAATGTTCAAAAGTTCACTGATGGCAAAACAGTGCGCAAAGTGATCGTTGTTCCTGGCAAGCTAGTGAACATCGTAGCCAACTAAAACAGTACAAATATTGCCCAAATAGGGGTATTCATGGGGGCTATAGTCAATAGAGTAATCTATTGGAACTGTAGCTCTCATGAAACTTTCTACTATTGCTTGCTTATCGCTAGCGCTAGCAACTAGCCCTTTGATCGCCGACGCTGATGGTGATCACCCCATTCCTACTCAGCTTCTTGAGAAAAACGACGCCACCTATGCTATCGGGCATACTAACCCCGATGCAGACTCAATTATCGGTGCCATCGCTGCGGCGGAGTTTTACGGTATCAAGGCAGCGCGCTCAGGTGCAGTAAACCCTGAAACCCAATACATTCTTAACCGCTTTAAACAAGAAGCTCCCGTGCTGCTGCAAGATCAGGCCGGTAAAAAGTTTGTGCTAGTCGACTTTAATGTAAAGTCTCAAGCCTTAAAGTGCCTTAAGCCTGAGAATATTGTCGGCATTGTAGACCACCACCCCATTCAAGACGGCTCGTTCTTATACAACCGAGTGATACCAACCGATGTAAAGCCCTGGGGTAGCGCTGTCTCAATTTTGACGAATATGTTCATCAGCAATCACCGCCCAATTAGCGACAAGATGGCAGGCCTAATGATGGGCGGCATCTTATCAGACACCTCAGGATTAGACGCTTCAAAAGCCACTGAGAATGATCACAAGATGGTCAAACATCTAGCATCGATTCTTAGCTATTCAAAGTCAGACATAGACTCATATTGGAAAAACCTCATCGCAGCTAAATCTGATCTCAGTGCGCTGTCGATGAACGATATCTTATTGCTCGACTACAAACAGTATGTGGTGAACGGCTATCTTTTGGGCATTGGTGTTGCCGAAACGAATACACCACAAACACTAACGTCTCGCCGAAGCGAAATCGAAGCAGATATGGCTAAAATCGCGAAATCTCAAGGCTTAGACTATATGGTGTTCTCAGTTACCGATGTGCGCAAAGGCCAAGAGGGCTTAAATCTGTATACGGTAAGCGGTTCAACAAGTGAAAAGCTCGCCAAGCAGACATTTGGCGCACGAGATGCCGACGGAAAGACCTGGATTTCAGGTCAGACCTCGCGCAAACGCTACATTAAGCCGCAGTTGACTGAAACGCTAACTGCCATGCCTAAGGGCAACTATCAACCCAAAGCTTGTAACTAAGATTGCACTGTTTGTATAAGGAGCGATTCACTATGACTCATTTCGTCAACATGAAACGACTTTGGCTAGGCTCAGCTTCTGCTGTAGCACTGGCAATCACAGGCACCGCCGGTGCTGATTCGCTCGATGATAAATTCGGGCCACTGAATCCACCCGCTTACATCAAAGCCTACGAGGCTGACAATCACAACAAGATTGCTGTAAACCCGTTAATTCAGGTGGGTAACAAAGACAACCAACTGTACTTAGACGAGGGCGAAGGCTACGTCTGGGTAATTGATAAAGCAGGTAACTTTGTCATCGCCCCCGAAATCACTTCTCCTTGGGGTGTTGTTTACAAAAACGGCATGATGCGTATTGAAGACGGTAAACCCAAGCGCGTTGGCTATAAAGAAAAGTATGGCCACACCGCACTAGTAGCCGGCGCCAAGGCACGCATGTCGGGCGAGCTTGAAATGGAAAACGGCGTCTGGATTATCAACAACAAATCAGGCCGTTACAACAAAGAACGCCCAGGTCGCACTAAAGATATTCTAGTTAATGCAGCTAAGTATCTAGAGCAGATTGCACCACAAACGCGGGGCAATCTTGAAATCGACTACATGAAGTCGTACGGGCAAACGCCGCCGGCCAAAAAGTCAGATATGAAAGATATCGAATGGCACTACATGCTGAAAAACGATTATCTATGGGATGGCGAGTCGAAAAAGCTAGGCAAAGAGTTTGTAGCCAAAACGCCCTACATTTCATGGCGCCCCAAAGTAGGTATCAAAGAAGGTTTCTATCTAGATACACCTGACCGCTATATGAAATCGAAAGACGAGATCTTTAGGGTTCGAATGGACAAGAAAGTTATCAAGTCTAAGTTTACCCATAAAGCCAGAAGTTACGACGTCGCTGATTTAGCACCGCTAGTTGATGCCGAAGGTGAGATTGATGTATCACTAAAAGGCGACTCGTATAGCGTAGCAACCGATACTCTATTCAACGTATTTAAGTTTGACTTCTACAACGCTACGGTTGATGAGATCTTTGACTATTTGATGTACGCCGATCTAGATGCTTATAAGCAGCTAACGCACCTAATGCGTCACGGCGATCGCGTCAAGAAAACCGCAATGATGCGTCAATCTAAGTACAAAGGTTGGGTAAATACAGGCCCACACAAAGGCCTTGAAGTAGAGATTCAAATTTGGAAGAAAATACTGAAACCCGGCAAGCTTACAAAGGGTGGCGAGTTTGGCCCACCGCTTCTGTTTGAAATTGGCTTTGATGGTAAGGTCAAAAACCGAGCCAAGCTAGACGCTGCAGCAAAATGGCTTTACAACGAGCTGAAAAAGTCTGGCTTATTAGCGGCTGATCAAGACGCGTCAAAGACTGAAATCACCTTTGCAAACTCGCCTGGGTTCAAGGCATCAGCCAACCCACAACCACCTAAGATGCGCCCTACCGTTAGCATTAAGCAACTTGACGGTATTAGCACGCGCAACCTCGACGGTTCTGTGAACGTAATGGCTGACGGCAAGACGCAGTCGGTTTTGGGCAAAGATGGTGTCATGGCGACGGTCTATCAAACCTCTAAAGACGGCAAACCGCTGCAAGCCATCGCCTTGGGAGCCAACGGCAAGGGCAACCAAAAAATTAAACTAGTAGGCAAGCAAGGCGACGTTCTGGTAGGCGTAGTGCAGGGCTCATCGTTAGATACGGTAGCCGAACGAGCCAAGCTTGTTAAAGGTCTAGATGGAGCCTCTCCCGTTGCCGCCTATGAATTACTTGGCGATAGCGCAGTTGACTACTTGAAACCCATTATAAAGAAATACTTTGATCCCGAAAAGCGCAGTAACAAGCACTATTACTGGCCCGGAACCGAAGACTAGTTAAGCCCACTTAACTACAGAAAATCAGTTCATACCATGATAAGCTTAGGCGCATGAAAATGCGTCTAACTATCATACTTTCTCTAGCAGCCGTTCTAACCCTTGGTTTAAACGGCTGTGGTTATCAACTAAAGGGCTCAGACAGCGCTTTAAATCACTCTGTTAACCTTGTTGTTAATAGCGAAAACGACGAATACGGTGTCGCCGAATCGCTGTCTGCCATGGCAAAGCATGGTGCAAGTATCGACGCAGCTGAATTGGTTGTAGACCTTTCAAATACTAACGTAACCCGCCGAGCACTGTCTTACGACAGCTCTATTGCCGTCGCTCAGTATTCAGTTGAGATGACCATTTGGGTGAGAGTGACCGATGCCCAGGGGAAAGAATTATCTGCTATCCAGCCTATTCGTACATCGGGCGTTTACGACTTTGATCGCGATAACGTATTAGCTCGCGAGCACGAACAGCGTATTCTAGAGCAAGAGCTAGCTGATAAACTTGCCAAGCAGGTGCTTACGTTAACGCAGATGCTTGCAAGTAAACAATGAAAGCTAGCCACGCCCAGATCGCCTCTACCCTAAGCAATAACCAGTTGCCTATCGCCTTTGTGT
Source organism: uncultured Pseudomonadales bacterium (assembly GCA_947503335.1). Taxonomy (GTDB): domain Bacteria; phylum Pseudomonadota; class Gammaproteobacteria; order Pseudomonadales; family CANNCY01; genus CANNCY01. The sequence goes on from CANNCY010000002.1 coordinate 132,328, forward strand.
ATGGCGAAGAGCCGTTGCTGGTTGAAGAAAGCGCTGACCTTGTACGCAAGTGGGCCCGCGACAACGGCTTTACCGAACGTGAAGTATTTCACCAAGATGAAGGCGTAAGCTGGGGCGAGATTGCCACCAACGCAAACAGCCTCAGCCTGTTTGCCGAGCGCAAGATCATAGAAATTAGAATGACCAAAGGTAAGCCCGAAGACAAGGGCGAAGCCATTATCGAATACTTATCAAATGCCAACCCTGACACGCTGTTATTGCTGATTGCTAACAAGGTAGAAGGCAGCCAATTAAAAACCAAATGGTTTAAGGCGATTGATAACGCCGGCATGGTCGTTGCGCACAAGAAACTGTACCCCAACCAATTAATGCCTTGGCTGCAGCGCCGCAGCAAAGACGTTGGATTAAACATTGCGCCCGACGCATTAGAAATGATTGCCGAACGTGTCGAAGGCAACCTGCTTGCGGCAAAACAAGAACTAGATAAGCTTTTGCTGCTTTTCGGCAACCAAGCAATCGATGCCCAAACCGTAATCGAAGCGGTGGCCAATAGCGCTCGATTTGATGTATTTGGATTTGCCGATACCGTGCTTAAAGGCGACGCCAAAGCCGCTACCCGCATGTTAGACAGTCTGATTCACGAAGGAGTTGCAGCACCATCGATTATCTGGGCGCTGCATAAAGACATTAGCATTCTGTCGCAATCTGCTTGGCAGGCGAGTAAAGGCGACCCAGTCGATAAAGCACTTCGCGCTAACCGCGTATGGGATAGCAAGTTAGCCATTTACCGCTCTGCCCTGGGTCGCTTAAAGGGCAACACCCTGCACCGACTACTTGAGCTGTGTAAACAAGCCGATGCTCAAGCTAAAGGTGCCGCGCAAGGCGACCCATGGCAAACCGTTCGTATGATTGTATTTCAAGTGAGTAAGCCCACCTAGCATCTTAATCACAAGCCATCATAGCGTGTATTATTTGGCGATATACTTAAGCATTTCTACAACCTGTTGCGGGGTAGTCGCCCAAGCGTGGGCCGCTGCATCGACCTCTTTTAATGGGTGAATGATGTCTTCAGCATGCAACGTGATATAGGGCTTTGATTTTGCGGCGCAGTATCCAGCATCGAATGCCGCGTTCCATTGCTTGTATTTGTCACCAAAACGAATCACCGCAATATCGCACTGCTCTATCAATGTGCTAATACGTATCGCGTTCACCTTTGCCGATTTATGGTCTCGCCAAAACCCACTATCTTCTGCCCCCAACACATCGCCTGCTGCATCACTGGCATCATGATCAGTTACCGCCGACGTAAAGGTAAAACCTAAGCCTTCGCAGCCATTAATAATTTGTTGACGCCAATCTGTATGAATCTCGCCAGAAAGATAGATTGTTAAGCTCATAATGTCTCCAGTGTGCACTCGTTAGCGAGTGAAGCTAAAAATTTTAGATAGTGGCTTGCTACTACAGTGGGCGATTCTACCTGAGGGTAATGACCAATAGTTGGTAACTCGATAATATTATCGCTACCTACTAGTTGCTGATAGCGCGCTACCATATGCCGCCCCGACACAGGGTCGTCAGAACCATTAATCAGCGCTATAGGTACATGTGCCTCGACCAGCGCCGCCACCCAGCGCTCACGGTGTTGTTTGCGGTCATTAATATAATTCATCAATTTATGCGCGATCTTGTGGCCGTTGTTAAACGTAAGTATCTGCCAAAAATCAGCTAGCTGCTGTTCACTAGGCGGCGTTTTAGGGCCAAACACCGATGTCATACTTTTATCGAAAGTACGTTTTGTTGATAGTTTGTTAACCAATGGCCCAATACGACTAAGCAGTATTTTTTGAATGGGTCGTGCGTAGTGGGTTTCGGGAAACAAACCGCCGTTTAACAAACAACCCGACAGCCACTGCTTACTAGCACGCTTGTTGTCTCTATAAAGCAGTTCTTGCGCTACCGAATCACCATAGTCGTGGGCAAGAACATGGTATTGAGTAAGCTGCAAATGATGTAACAACGCTTCGCATATATCTGCTTGTTGATGAATACTGTATCGATGTTTATAGGGCTTATCTGAAAAACCAAAGCCCAGCATATCTAGTGCAACTAATCGATAGTGTTGCTTAAGTTCAGACCAAACATCAGCCCAATCATACGACGAAGTCGGAAACCCATGAATCAAAAAGATCACAGGCTTTTCTAACTCGCCAGTATCGAGGTAGAAGATATTGTGCCCCATTAGATTTGCGTAAGCGCCGCTTTGTTGCCACGCATCTACGTTATTCATAGAGCTAAACCTTGCCGTTAAGCGTTAACACCAACGAACGCCCCGATGCATGATCGCGGTGCTCGCACAAATAGATACCCTGCCAGGTACCCATATTTAAGCGCCCATCAGTTACGGGTATCGTCAGGTGCGACCCGATAATACTAGCCTTTAAATGCGCTGGCATGTCGTCTGGCCCCTCGTAGGTATGGCGATAGTATGGCGCGTTTTCTGGAACCATCTTATTAAAGTGCGACTCCATATCTTGGCGTACAGTAGGGTCAGCATCTTCATTAATCGATAATGATGCCGAGGTATGCTTAATAAATACGTTAAGCATACCAACAGATATTTGCGCCAGCTCTGGCAGCTCAGCCAAAACTCTATCAGTAATTAGATGAAATCCACGGCGTTGTGCCGGTAGATCAATTTCTTTTTGTATCCACATAGAAGTGCTGTTTACGCATGCAACGAAGTTACATAGACTGACATAATTGTATGCCGAGGTCACCTTATGAACATAGAGTACAAGCTAAACTCGCCCATTAACGTAATGCAGTTTATTGAACTTTTAAACAAATGCACATTGGGCGAGCGCCGCCCAATAGATGACATTGACTGTATTGAAGGCATGCTAACTCACGCAGATATCACCGTTACCGCTTGGCATCGCGACAAGCTAGTGGGCATTGCTCGCTCGGTGACTGACTTTAACTACGCTTGCTACCTATCTGATTTAGCAGTTGATGAAGCCTATCAAAATCTAGGTATTGGTAAGCACTTACAGCAAATCACGCAAGACCAACTTGGCCCTAAGTGCAACATCATTCTATTAGCGGCACCGCAAGCTGCCGATTACTACGGTCATGTAGGATTTAGCCACCATCCACGTTGTTGGACACTCGCCCCTGACCAAAAGGTTAAATGATGAAAACCATCGGCATACTTGGCGGTATGAGCTGGGAAAGTACCCAGACCTATTACCAGCTGATCAATAAAGGAATTAAAGAGTCATTAGGCGGCCTACACTCAGCAAAGATCGTTATGATTAGCGTCGACTTCGCTCAAATAGAGCAGTTACAGCATCAGGGCAACTGGCACAGGCTTGGCGAGTTACTGGCACATGATGCAAAGCGTGTCGAAGCCGCTGGTGCTGACATGCTATTGATTGCGACGAACACCATGCACAAGGTGGCCGATCAGGTGCAGGATGCTATCAATGTAGACGTGGTGCATATCGCTGATGCAACGGGCGAGTACTTACGCGATGCAGGTGTTACAAAAGTAGGATTGTTAGGTACTGCATTCACCATGGAGCAGTCTTTTTATAAGAATCGCATTGCCGATCGATTCAATATCGATGTAGTCGTACCTAATGCATCACAACGACAGCTAGTGCACAGCGTTATATACAACGAACTGTGTTTGGGCACTATTAACTCAGAGTCACGTAAAGCCTATTTAGAAGTGATTGATTCGCTCGTTTCGCAAGGCGCTCAAGCGGTGATACTAGGCTGCACTGAAATCGGCTTACTAGTAAAACCCGAAGATACGCCAGTTAAGTTGGTCGATACAGTACAGATTCATGCAGCTAAGGCTGTACGCTTGGCAACTCAATAATCCTCTGCAACTAACCCGTACATTGCAGAATCTGAAACTACACCACTAACGATATAACGCTGTGCACGATCGCCTTCGTGCACAAAACCTAAACGCTCTAGCAAATTGCGACATGGCTTATTTAGCGTATCCGTTTCTGCCTCAACACGGTTTAGGTTTAATGTATTAAAAGCAAAATTTAGTACTTCTCTACTAGCCTCAGACGCAAACCCTTTCCCCCAAACCATTTTATCAAATACAAACCCCAGCTCGGCGCGTCGGCATTGCTCGTTAATTAAGAACAACAGTACTTGACCAATAAAGCGCCCATCTGCCATCACCGCCCAGGTATATTGCTCGCCCTTGCGGCCACGATCTAAGGCTCCATTAATTGATTCTTCTGCTTGAGATAATTGTTGCCAAGGTGGTCGGTTCCAGTACTGCATATTTTCGGCGTCAGAACAAATACTAAACAATGACTCAATATGTTCGGGGCCGATTGGCTGTAGTACTAAACGTTTGGTAGATAAGCGGCTCATAGGGCTATACTTGCAGTTTTTATATACCGAGCATAGCATGAAAACTGAACAGTTATGGAGCGAGTACCGCTCTAAGCTCAAAACCTATTTGATCGGCAAACTAGAGTCAGAGGCCGATATCGAAGACGTGCTACAAGATGCTCTGGCTAGAACCTTTGCACAGCTAAAAGCAGGTAATGAGATTGATAATCTCAATGCATGGCTTTACCGAGTTGCAGCTAACGCAGTCAACGATTTCTACCGAAAATCTGGGCGAACTCAACTATTAGACGACGAGGTAGTGATCGAACAAGCAGGTAATGCCAGCGAAATCGATTCGCTATCGCAATGCATCGAGCCCTTTCTTAGTCAGCTTTCTCAAGAACAAGCCGAACTACTAAGAGCAGTCGATCTAGACATCCGCAAACAGTCAGACCTCGCCCAAGAACTAGGCATCAGCTATTCAACCCTTAAATCAAGGGTGCAGGTTGCCCGAAAAGCACTACGGGCACAGTTTGATCGCTGCTGTACTTTCGAGCTAGATGATCAAGGCAATCTTGTTAATAGGGGTAAAAAGTCGCAAGGTTGCGCCCCCTGCTAAATTTATTTCGTCTTTTTAGATCGTGCTACGTCTTAGGGGTAACAACAGATTAATTTAAAAGGCTTAGCACCATGCTTAAGATTGTTAGTTACACCATTTGCCCCTTTGTTCAGCGCGTTACCGGCTTATTAGAAGCAAAAGGCATTGAGTATCAGGTTGATTACATTAGCCTAAGCGATAAACCTCAGTGGTTCTTAGATATTTCGCCTAATGGCCAGGTACCGCTATTGATCACCGACAATGGCACAGCGCTATTTGAGTCTGAGGCGATCATTGAATACATCGACGAAACGAGCGCGCCTTTAGAGAGCAATCTTACACCCGAGCAACGCGCCCTTGATCGCGCCTATAGCTATATGGGTGCTAAGCAGTACTTACCTCAGTGCAGCACGATGCGCAGCAGCAATCGCGAACAGTATGAAGAGAAAGTCGCCAATCTGCGTAAGGCCCTTGCGAAAGCTGAAGCAGCGATTAATGGCCCGTTCTTTAAAGGCGAACAACTAAGCAACGTAGATATCGCGTGGCTGCCTTTACTACACCGCGCTGCTATCATTGAAAAGCATTCTGGCACAGATATGCTCGAAGGTTTTACAAAAGTAAAAGTGTGGCAACAAGCGATTTTAAACACAGGTATTTGCGAACGATCGGTGTCTAGCGATTTCGAAAAGCGTTTTACTACGTTCTATTTATCTGACAAGACCTACTTAGGCGGCGCAGGCGAGTGCTCACCCACGGCGCCTAATCGATGCAGCATAACTTGCTGCTAACAATCTACATCTGCTTGATAAACTGCTGGGCTGTGCGAGCCGAATGGCTTGCACGGTTGCGGGCAAACAGAGTTGCTTGGCGAGTTTCAACTTCGGTTAGTTCTCGCCCAAGTTTAAATTCGATGACACCCAGATAGTTTTGAATACTAATAGGATAAAAGCTTAACCAAAGCCCAAAGCGATCAGCTAGGCTAAGCTTTTCTTCGACGGTGTCACCGTAATGAATTTCTCGCTCAGTAACGCTGGTAGGCGCATTGTCACTAGACTTTTCTGACACAAGATGGCGACGGTTTGACGTAGCATATACGCGCACATTTTCTGGTGGCAGCTCGATCGAACCATCAATCACTGTTTTAAGCGCTTTATATTGGTACTCGCCCTCTTCAAACGACAGGTCGTCACAGAACACAACAAACCTAAAGGGCAGTTCACGTAGCTCATCTACAATAAAAGGGAGATCAGCAAGATCTTCTTTTTCGATTTGAACAATTCGCAGGCCTTGATCGGCATAAGCATTTATCAACGCTCTAATCAGGCTCGATTTACCCGTACCACGTGACCCCCAAAGCAACACATGATTGCCGCCTTCACCGCGAACATGCTGCTCGGTGTTTTCAACGAGCAGGCGCTTTTGACGATCGATACCTGTTAGGTCATCTAATACAATCGTATCTAATGCCGTTACAGACTTAAGAGATTGCGAACGCGCGCGCCATAGTGCTGCCTTCGTATTGTTCCAATCAATACTGCTCCAATCAGCCATTTACGCCCCCCCAGCGTTTTTTTTGTTATTCAGCCATGATTTCTTCGGCGTCTAATAGACGACCCCAAAGATCATACTCGTCTGCGTCTATAACTTCGACTAAAACCTGATCGCCTGGGCTAAGGTGGGTAGCATCATCGATAAAGATCTGACCATCAACTTCAGGGGCATCATGCATCGTACGGCCCACAGCGCCTTCTTCGACCACTTCGTCGATGATCACTGGCTGCCATGTGCCAATCTTTAACTTAAGGCGCTCGGCACTAATGCGCTGCTGTACTTCCATAAAGCGTGCAAGGCGTTCTTCTTTAACCTCTTCGGGTACAGGGTCAGCCAACTCGTTGGCAGTAGCGCCATCAACTGCCGAATACTTGAAGCAACCAGCGCGGTCAATTTGCGCCTCTTCAAGCCAATCAAGCAGCATCTGAAAATCTTCTTCAGTTTCGCCAGGGAAGCCGACAATAAAGGTTGAGCGAATGGTTAGCTCTGGGCAGATTTCACGCCATTTCTTAATGCGGTTAAGTGTATTCTCAGCCGCAGCAGGTCGCTTCATCGCCTTCAACACTTTGGGAGACGCATGCTGAAATGGAATGTCTAGATAGGGCAAAATCTTGCCTTCGGCCATTAGCGGAATCACGTTATCGACATGAGGATAGGGATAAACGTAATGCAAACGAACCCACACATCTAACTCGCCCAATGCCTCACATAGATCAAGCATCTTTGTCTTAACGGGGCGCCCCTGCCAAAAGCCGGTACGGTATTTAACATCAACACCGTAGGCACTGGTATCTTGTGACACGACCAATAACTCGCGCGTACCCGCATCAGCCAAGCGCTGAGCTTCGTCTAACACATCTCCCACCGGGCGAGAAACTAGGTCGCCGCGTAAACTGGGAATGATGCAGAAGGTGCAACGGTGATTGCAGCCTTCAGAAATTTTTAGATAAGCATAATGACGAGGCGTGAGCTTTACACCGGTATCGGGTACAAGATCGATGAACGGATTATGTTCTACAGCAACGGGTTTAGGCGCCCATTCGTGCACTTGGCCTACCACTTGCTCGTATTGAGCGGCGCCACTTACAGCAAGTACTTCGGGGTGAGTCTCACGAATAAGCTCTTCGTCTTTACCCATACAGCCCGTAACAATCACCTTGCCGTTCTCTTTAATAGCCTCGCCAATGGCATCTAATGACTCTTGCTTGGCAGAGTCAATGAAACCGCATGTATTCACTACTACAACGTCAGCATCTTCGTAGGTGGGCACGACATCGTAGCCGTCCATCTTAAGCTGGGTAAGTATGCGTTCGCTATCTACAAGTGCCTTGGGGCAGCCCAACGAGATAAATCCTACTTTTGAGTTTGATGAGTCAGTCATAATAGTGAAATAAGCCTTTAGTTAACCTTTCGATTATATCAATTCAGATCAGACTCGCGCGCGGTCAAAGTAGCGCAACTGGGTGCGAATATACTCGCCGATTGAACAAATAAGTGATTTTTTCGCCTAGCTGACGTACATTTCTATCAAACAAAGAAAAACTGCTGCTTATGAAACTGTTTAAACTGGCCACATCGCTGCTGTTGACCGCTATATTTGCCGGATGCAGTGTCACTAATTTCGACGTTAGCCGCACACCTAGCCAAGCTATTGATGCCAGTGAACAAACCTCTCTAGGTCAACGGTACGAAGCTCTCGAGCAGACTCTTCCTGATCATTCATTATTTTACCCTTTAACCGCTGGTACCGATGCACTGGGCGCAAGATTACGATTGATTGATACTGCGCAAAAAAGCATTGATATGCAATATTTCTTGATGAAAGACGACATGGCCGGCAATTTGGTCATGGCTCGTTTACTTAAAGCGGCTGATCGCGGTGTTCGTGTACGTATTCTACTTGATGACATCTTTTCAACAGTACGCGATGACGAGTTATTGGTACTGAATGCGCACGACAATATCGAAGTACGGCTATTTAACCCCATCTCACGATTTGGGTTTAAGAATATTAATTTTTTGGCTGACTTTACTCGCGCAAATCGCCGCATGCACAACAAATCATTCACTGTAGATGGCGCTATTACTATTGTCGGTGGGCGAAATATCGCTGATGAATATTTTGACCTTGGTTATGGGGGCAAATTCTTTGATCTAGATGTGGTTGCCTTTGGCCCAGCTACCGATCTAGTAGCCGACAGTTTCGATGAATTTTGGAACTTTAAAAAATCTATCCCTATCGAGCATGTCAAAAAGCCGCTATCACCGGCCAAGCTAGCTTCTACACGAGAGGATATAATTCATACCGCCAAAACCGAAGCAAAGGATGCCTACACCACTGCGATTAACTCGCAGTTGATATTAGACATGGCTGATCGCAAAGTTGATGGTTTTGAGGCAAGAGCAACATTAATTTCTGAAGACCCGTCTAAGCTATCTGACGCAGTGTCTGATCGCTCTACAAGACTGATCTATGACATTGTTGAGCTAGTCAACAATGCTAAGCAAGAGGTACTTGTTGTCACCCCCTACTTCGTACCAACTAAGTCGGGAATGGCGTTTTGGCGTGATCTAAGTAAAAGAAATATAGACATTACCATCGTCACCAATTCACTGGCTTCTACAAACCACGTACCAGTGCATGCAGCCTACGACAGATATCGAAAACCTATATTAGAACTAGGCATTACGCTGCTCGAAATCAGGCCCGATGCTTTAAGCGTTGATGGTACCCATGAGGTCAGTAAAGAACATTCGACCTTGCACTCAAAATTGATACTTGTTGATCAAAGGTACGCGTTTATTGGCTCGCTAAACCTTGATCCACGATCGATAGAAATCAATACTGAAATGGGGCTGCTTATCGACTCGCCAGAAATGGCCGAGTGGGCACGTCAAGAAGCAACGATTACATACGACATGCTGTACAAGTTAGAGCTTGATGACAATGGCGACATTCAGTGGATCGAAACAAATGGCGCCCAACAAAGAGTGTATAGCAAAGACCCACAATCGAGTGGCTTTAGGCGCTTCTTAAGCTGGCTCTACAAAGTGCTACCCGAGAGCCAGCTATAGCCAAGGCGTGATTACAGAGCTAGCTCTGACGTCAGTTGAAACTCTAATAGTGACGAAGCGGGTATATTAATCGTATTACCACTCGTCAAAATAGATACGCCTAACGCTGCTTTGGCTGCATCTTCGGCGCCTTTAGAGCCATTAGCTAAACCACCAACGGCCGCCCACCGAGCTGTACGCCCCACTGTTTTCTTGCCGGTACTTTCTGATGCTGCCTGCACTGACGACGTGCTAATGGGCTTCATTTGGCCATCAATCATAATATCGGTAAAACGAATCGATATTGCCGACTGACCGGCTGCCCTGCGTGATTGTGAAGACTGCTCTACCACGCCATACAGCTTGGCACCCTGTGGTACGAGCGTTTGGCCGTTAGCCACCAAATCAGCTTCAAGGGTTGCTGTAAACTTGTGCCCCGCCTTGTGCTGTTTGCTGCTAATTGCACTTTGGGTGCGCGCTACGATACGAGTACCTGCTGGCACAACCTTACCTGCGGTGGGCTTTGCCGCCGTATCTTTTGCAGGCTCGGCGTCGCCAAAGCTAACGCCCTTTACTTTTGATGAGTCAAAAGTGAGTTTCTGACCGGCCACTTCAAAGACAACTTGTTCAGCGTTCTGCGACACTAGTTTACCTTCTAGCTTCTGACCGTCACGCAGTTCAAGGGTATCTGCATAGGTCACTGTAGCCAGCCCTAGCAAAGCCAAAAATATTCCACTCTTAAATGCCGTCATTCATCATCCCTCAACTTGACTATAATCCATCGCAAACTTACGTTTTTAAAATCAAAAAACTGTACTATCGATCATATTGCATCAACCCAAGGGATTCTAGTCATGTTATTGGCCCTACCCCAACTAGGCTGGCAACCATTCTTTCAGCAACAACTTAGTCTTGATGAATGGGGCGAGTCGAAACCTGCACGCGTTATAGAGCAGCACCGCAGCGAACTAAAAGTAGCTACTGAAGAAGGTGAAGTTACTGTGTTACTGCAGGCTAGCATGCCCGAAATGGTTGTGGGCGATTGGCTTTTACTTGATGCAGACAATCAATTTGATCGCCTCTTAGATCGCAAGACACTATTTGCTCGTAAAGCCGCTGGCACTAAGATCGACAAACAACTGATATCAGCAAATGTCGATACAGCATTCATTATGTCTTCGATGAATGATGACTTTAATCTAAGCCGTATCGAGCGTTTTTTAGCCCTTGCGAACGAAGCAGATGCAGAGCCTGTTGTGATACTGACAAAGGCCGATCTAACAGAAGACCCCGACAGCTATGTACAGCAGGTACAGGCTATCGATCAGTTTTTGTCGGTCATCGCGATCAATGGGCTCGACACTACTGCGCTAGAGAAACTCAGCCCCTGGCTAAAGACCGGCGCCACTGTTGCTTTGCTAGGCTCATCAGGGGTAGGCAAATCAACATTGGCAAATACGTTACTTGGCGAGCAAACGCTAGCAACAGGAGGTATTCGTGAAGACGACTCAAAGGGTAAGCACACGACAACATCACGCTCACTTAACCCCTTACCCAGTGGCGCTTTAATTTTAGACACGCCAGGTATGCGCGAGCTACAGTTAGCAGACAACAAAGAAGGCATCAGCAAAACCTTTGCAGATATCGAAGCGTTGGCAGAGCAGTGCAAGTTCAACGACTGTTCGCACAATTCGGAGCCTGGTTGTGCGGTACAAAAAGCCATTCAATCGGGGGAGTTAGATTTACGTCGCTTCAATAACTATCAAAAGCTACTTCGCGAAGAAGCATTAAATTCGGCGAGTTTAGCTGAGCGACGATCTAACGACAAAGCGCTACACAAGTTCTATAAGTCGACACAGTCAGAGGCGGCAAAACTTAAGGGGCGTTAATAACCCTTCGGCGAGAATCGGCATATCGATATGAAAAATCGTTTTAAACACCCACAAGAGTTTTGCTTAGGTATGTAGCTATACTGGGTCGGTATTTTCTTTCAATAAAAAAGGATCATTTATGTCGCTAAGAATCAACGATCAAGCGCCCAACTTTCAGGCCGACACCACCAAAGGCCGTATCGACTTTCACGAATTTATCGGTGATCAGTGGGCAGTTTTGTTCTCGCACCCTAAAGATTTCACTCCGGTCTGTACCACCGAATTAGGCTATATGGCTAAGATCGAAGAGGAGTTCACCAAGCGCAATACTAAGCTGATTGCGCTGAGCGTTGACTCGGTCGACGATCACCTAGCCTGGGTTAAAGACGTTGAAGAAGTAAACAACACGACGGTCAATTACCCAATCATTGCAGACACCCACCTTCGAGTAGGTAAGCTGTACAACATGTTTGCGGCCGATGAATCAGGCGAAGCGGGTGATCGCACGGCTATGACTAATGCCACTGTTCGTTCGGTGTTTGTTATTGGCCCAGATAAAAACATCAAGCTAATGATCACTTACCCAATGACAACTGGCCGCAACTTTGACGAAATTTTACGAGTCATCGATTCGATGCAATTAACTGCCAAGCATAAGGTTGCAACGCCCGTTAATTGGCAACAGGGTGACGACGTGATCATTGTTCCGGCCGTATCGAATGAAGAGGCGAAAGAGGTATACCCTGATGGTTGGCATACCATCAAGCCCTATCTACGTAAGGTAAAGCAACCTGAGCAGGCTTAAACGCTTACCAGTTAGAAGGCATAAAAAAGGCGGCCAAAACATGTGCCGCCTTTTTTTGAGCCATAGGCTGGATCGATCAGCGATCATCTAAACTCTTGAAGAAGCTCTCGTCTTTCCAGCGAGGGGCCTTTTCTTGATCAGCTAAATTCTTAGCAATCTCGTAGTTAGCCTTTACAAAGCGTGCAGCTAAGTTGTAATCGATCGGCAGATTAAGATCATCACTCACTTTATGATAATGCTTTGCCATAAATGCTTTAGCACCCACTTCGCCTTCACCGCCTTCAGCAGTCAAATCCATAAACAAGAATACGGCAGGAACACCTTCTTTTACGAACGAAAACTGGTCAGAACGAGCAAAAATATTGGCTGACGGCAACGGGTCAGGAATCAGATTAAAGCCCTGCGATTCGACACCCTTTTGAATCGCTGTATCCATTGTCGAATGCTCAACACCAAAGGCAACAAGGTTTTGCGCATCGTACGTCAAGATAGGCATGTCTAAGTTAACATTAGCTACGATCTGCTTGATGGGTACTACAGGGTTCTTAGCTAGATATTCTGAACCAAGCAAGCCCTGCTCTTCGGCAGTAACAGCAGCAAATAGAATTGAGCGCTTAGGGCGAACGCCTGATTCTTTAAACATACGCGCAACTTCAATCAAGGTCGTAACACCTGACGAGTTATCTAGTGCACCGTTATAGATCTTGTCTTCGCCTTCTTCGGCATGATCTTTAACACCCACATGATCAGAGTGCGCTGTTAGCAGCACGTACTCATTTTTTAACTTAGGGTCAGAGCCCTCTAGAACACCTACAACATTGGGGCTAGTAACCATCGAGTGCTTTGATTCATTCTTAATGTGCGCAGTTACACCCATTGCCCGCCCTTTTACCGGCTCGCTGGTTTCGTGTGCAGCGATAATGGCGTCGTAATCAAGACCGGCCATTTCAAACAGTTCTTTACTAGCGGCAACACTTAGGCGCGCACCACCCTGTAAAAACTTATCACGCCCGCCTACGCGCCCCTGCTCGTCACGCCAAAAACTTGATGGCTCGTATACATGCTTACTGCGGCTTTCAAAAGAACGACGTGCTTCGCCCTCGGGTGTACCGATACTGATCCAACCAATAGCACCACGATCAGCCGCTGCATTGTATCGCTGGTTCGAATAATAAGTGCCTTCTTCACTAGGGAACTGCTTCGGCTTAGCCGATAGCGCCACAACAATTTTGCCTTCAACATCAAGGCCTTGGTAATCGCTGTAATCTAACCAGGGCGCATCAATGCCGTAACCTACGAATACTAGGTCACCATGTAGCTCTAGTTTTTCAGTGCGACTGCTTGGCCAAGTAACCATTTCAGCGCCAAAGGCAAATTCGCGACGTTCACCATTCGCCATCACATGCATATGGCCACTGTCTTTCACTAAGGTTGTCTGGCCAAACTCGATGCGCTGAAAATAGCTACCATCGACTGCGGGCTTTACATCAAGTCGCTCAAACTGAGAAGCAATATATAGGCTAGCAATTTCATGCCCCTGACTGCCGGTATCTCGCCCCTCTAACAGGTCTGAAGCCAAGAACTCCATATGTGACTTAAATGATGTGGGCGAGTCTGCCAACGCAACTGAGGCCGCCAGTGATACGGCTATGCCAAGGGTTTTAACGTGCCTTTTGAGCATGGTGAACAACCTTATAAATATTTTTTTAAAAACTTTGTAATAAATCTGCTGTTGAGCTGACTGTATAGATAACACCCCATAGTAAACGCCAAAAAGGAGGCATCATGGGCATCGTCAATCTGCTTGCAAGCGCGCTAATCAATACGTCGCTCACATTCGAACCCTGCTTGATCGAAGGTTTTGAGAAACCAGCTCAGTGTGCGGCGGTTAATCTACCCGAAAATACGGTTCAGGTCATTAAAATCGAAGCTATTGCTAGATCAACAGCCAAGCTTACACCTGTCGTTCTATTAGCCGGCGGGCCCGGTCAGGCAGCTTCTGAGCAAAGCCCAATCGCAAGTAAGGCACTTAAAGAGGTGCACTACACCCGCGATATTTTACTAATTGACCAGCCAGGCACAGGGCTCAACGACGCAGCTAAGTGCGAGCTACCAATCAATTTTGACCAGTGCACCCAATTGGCGGCCTCTAGAGACGAGCTGTCGACCTATCACTATGTTGAGCAACTAGCCTCAACCTTAGACAGAATGGGCATCGACAAAGTCGCGCTTTGGGGCGGGTCTTATGGCACCTACGTGGCACAGATGTTTGCCCAACTTTACCCCAATCGGGTCGAAAGTATGGTTCTTGATGGTGTTGTCGGGCTGCAACAAAGCCCTTTTATCATGGGTGGTGAATACCCCGATCAAGCACTTCGTCGCCTATCTAAGATTTGCCATGACCGTGGTAATTGCGATCAACCACTTCACACGCAAGCACTTGAAGTAATCAATAGCCTAGATGACGAACGTGGCACCCAATTGCGCCACATACTAAGAACCGCTCTATACAGCCCTACGTACGCGACATTGATACCTAAGCTATTGGCAGACGCTGCTCAGAATAACGTCACTTTGATCAAACACCTAAACGAAAAGATCAATCAGCCATCGTTCGCAAAAATGTATCTTGGTCAAACATTTGCAATTAGCTGTCGCGAATTTATGAATGCAAGCGACGCACAATTAAACGCGTTAAGTAACAATGACAAATTAATTGGCGACCGATACTACCGATATTGGCAAGAGCGGTGCGATACCCAAAACTTTGTCAAATCAACGCCGAACTCGTGGAATACGATCAACACACCCACGCTGCTTATCTCGGGGGCACTTGACCCTATTACGCCAGAACAAGGCGCGCAAGCAGCCGCAGAATATCTTACTAACGTTACTTACATCACTATCGCTGAAGGGGCACACGTCAATTCGCATGTAGGATGCATGCCCAAATTAGTAGGCGAGTTTGTCACGCAACATCGCATCCAGTCAGATGAGTGCACACAAGACATCAAGTTACCCCTATTCATGGAGACTACCCTATGATCGTCGCCAATCAAGTGTCAAAAAAATACGATAACCTGTTAGCTAATGACCAGCTCAGCTTTGAGTGCAAAACGGGTGAAATTACAGGCTTATTAGGCGCCAACGGTGCCGGTAAATCTACGCTACTTAAGACCTTTGCAGGTTTATTAAAACCCTCTAGTGGCTCTTTATCTATCGGCGGTATCGATGCTGTTAAACAATCGAAAGCAGTGCGACTAAATCTTGGCTTAGTGCTTGGCTTAGAGGGGCTGTATCAACATATGACTGGTCGTCAACAACTTACACTAGCGGCCAATCTTTATCAGGTAGACGATATTGACTATGCAGTAGAACGCATTTGCAAACAGCTTGAATTAAACGACTTTATCGATCGCGTACCCACTAGCTACTCGACCGGTCAGCGCATGCGCACCTGCTTAGCTAAGGCGCTAGTACATCAACCAAAGTACTTGATACTAGACGAGCCTACCCGCGGGCTAGACGTACTCGCCATTGCCCACCTCAGACAAATACTCACGATGTTGCGCAACGAAGGTTGCTGCATTTTGCTATCAAGCCATGTGATGCAAGAGATCGAATCGATCTGTGACCGAATTCTGGTTATCGACAAAGGTAGATTGGTCTTTGACGGCGAATCGACAGTATTTCAGCAGCAACAGGGTGAGCCGACTTTAGAGGCGGCATTTTTAAACTGCGTAAAGGAGGCAGCATGATTAACGAAATTAAATTTTTGGCACTTAAAGAATGGCGCGAACTAATAGGCGATTACCGATCATTGACCGCCGCTTTTATGTACGTTGCGTTAGGCCCCGCATTACTGTTTATGCTAGCGAGCAAGTGGGTCGCTAACGTCGATGCCGAGCCTAATCTAGATATCGCAGTAATTGAGCACAATATTGCTGCTCGTATCGTCAGTCATATCGAGCTAAACGGGCACACTGCCTCTATCATTTCAGAATCACAAAGAGATCAGTTTGATCTTGTTATCGAAGCGCGTAATAAGCCTCATTCTAACGGTGTGCATCTATATCTGTCAGGCGCTGCAAGTAGCGATGCTAAGAGCAAGCAGCTAACAGCCGCTCAAAGCTTAATAAATCAGTTTGTGCACCAAGAGAATAGATTCGCCCAGGCATCAAGCACTTCAACAACCTTTGAGCCCGCGATTACCCTGTCTATTCACACGCATGATGCATTCAATGCTCAGCAGCTATCACTTCTGCGCTCATTGATGATTTTCATTCTAATGGCTCCTTTTGTGATTACTCTTGCATTCGTAAGCGATACATTAGGGGGCGAGCGCGAACGCGGCGCGTTAGCACAAACCAGTCTTATGCCAGTGTCATCTGCCAGTATTGTTTTAGCAAAGTATTTGGCTGGCGTTGCGATGGGCCTGATCGGCACCTTCGCCACCCTGTCACTGGGTCTTTGGTTAATCGGCGATCTACCCTTATACAAGCTTGGTTTTAGCCTGCAAATAACCCCTGTCACGATCGTGGCAGCAATTGCTTGGCTAACGCCCTTTGTAGCACTGATCGTGGCGTTGCAGATGTTCATCGCGATGACCGCTGCAAGCTTTAAAGAGAGCCAAAATTATCTATCAATGTTAAGCTTTGCACCGATGCTGTCTGTATTCATGAACGATAAGGTTGAAGGCTTAGCACTGGGTCATTGGATACCCTTAGTTCAGCAACAAAAGGGGTTAATGGCGTTATTTTCTGAGCAGGCTATTAACTGGCAATATTGCATGGTTGCCGCCGTTGTATGCTTGTCACTTGCAGCTGCTGCGCTACTAGTAGTAAACCGCGAACTACAATCAGAGAAACTCGCCCAATTTATATGAGTCTACTGCAACGATGGCGCACTAAGAATGCGTTAGAAGCTGAGCTAAAAAAGCAACTGCCGATGCTGTCGCGTATCGTGGCTAGTTACGAAGCAGATGCAGATCTACAGCAAGAGCTGCTGCAAGAGGTAGTTGTAGCAGCTTGGCAGGCAAGTAGCCAATTTGAAGGGCGCGCTAAAGCGAAAACATTCTTTGCACGTATCGCACACAACCGCTGTGTCACTCATATTGACACTGCAGTACGTAAGCCTCAATGGAGCGGCGGTGAAGACCCTGAAGCCATCGTGTCTTACGACAGCGATAAAGCCCTTCAGCTTGAAGCACTGCAGAAACAGATCAGGTCGTTACCTCTGCAGCAACGTCAGATCATGACATTGTTTTTAGAAGGCTTTAGCTACAACGAGATTGCACAGGTTTGCGATATAAAATCGTCAAACGTTGGCGTGATTATCAACCGTACTAAACAATCGCTAACAGAATTTTTTAACGAGGATCATCGATAATGGATATCCAACAACTTTGGCAAACGCAACAGGTCAACGCATCAGTTGAAGAACTGATCGCCCAGGCTAAACGCAGGCAAACCCGTATGGCTTTGCTGATGCTATTAGATATCGCCATCTGGGCTGGTTCTGTTGTGTTTGGCGCGCTGTTCATTCGTGAAAACGCCGCACCCACAAGCTTTGCTATTGGCCTATTTATAATATTCAGTGTCAGCATCGCTACTGCCTATATGGCTTGGGTACGCGCCAATACCTGGGGGGCTGATAGCCTTAGCCCAAGAGGTTTAATCACTCTAATGATTCGCCGTGCTAAGGCGGGTAAGCAAGTGGTTACGGCTTGTTACGTGACCTATCTAATCATGGTTATGGGTATCTTGCTTATCGAAGCGATCATCTACGGTTCAATGCCCATATTTAGCTTACTGCGCATCAGCTTTATTGCATCATTTGGCGTGGTGATCGTTGTCGTCGGCGAATGGTATCGTGCTAAGCAAAAGAAGGTAATTGCTAATTTAACCTCACGCCTTGCACAGCTTGAAGACAATCTTAATGAGCCGAACAATGACTAAGTTAACACTAGCCGACTGGCTAGCTGCTGAACCCTTTACACTAAGCCTAAGTGCTGGGTTCTTCGGTTTTTTCGCTCACGCTGGTCTCTTGTGCGCGCTAGACGAAGCGGGCCTTGCCCCAGCAAAGGTAACAGGTGCAAGTGCCGGCGCGTTAGCAGGTGGTTTATATGCGTCAGGAAAGTATCCCGAACAAATAAGAGACCTTTTCTTATCGCTAAAACGCGAAGAGTTTTGGGATCCTGGTCTTGGGCTTGGGTTACTGAAAGGTGATCTGTTTCAAAAGGTGCTAGAACGCGAAACTGGCAGTATTCAAATTGAAGCTGCCTCTACGCCGTTTGTCGCATCCATATACAATCTCAATACAAAGCAGGTCGAAACGCCTATAACAGGTAACCTCGCTAGTCTAATACGAGCCAGTTGCACTATTCCCGTGCTATTGCAGCCAGTCAAACTTAACGGCCAACGCTATATCGACGGCGGCGTAACCGACCGTTGGGCCTTAGCAGCAACCAAGCCAGGCGAGCGAGTGTTTTATCACCACATTGTTAGTCGTAGCCCATGGCGTAAAAAGACCGACCCCGCACTAAGCATCCCTTTACGTGATAATCTTAGCGCACTGGCGATTCATAACTTGCCTCGTAGCGGCCCGTTTAAACTAGAACGTGGCCCACAAATATTTGAGTTAGCGCTAAACCAAGCGCGTATCGCCCTATCTAAAGAGTGGACAAATGAACAACACCTCTATGTCTAGCAGCGCAATTTACTGGCGCCTTATTAGTTATTTAAAAGATGTTCGAGGCGCCGCCGCACTATGTGTGTTAGGCATCGCCATATTCGCCTCTAGCTTGCCGATCTTGGCCGACTTTGCCGGTGAGGTAATGCTATTCATCAACAATAAAGACCCTCGTGGCCAAATCTACCTACCTGTTTTTATATGCGGCGTGTTCGCCATGCGCGCCGTTGGCACGATGATGGATACCTATTTTAATGCTGTCGTTGCGCAAAGTGTTGTACATCGCTTACGTACCCAAATGTTTGATCGACTACTGCTAACGCCGGCGTCAACACTGGCCAACAAACCCAAAGGTGATCTAATTGCTAGCATCACCTACAACACCGAACAGGTCATCGCCGCCGTTACCGACGCAGTACGCATACTCATTCGCGAAGGTTTTACCGTGATTGGCTTATTCGGTTACATCATCTACCTAAACTGGAAGCTAACGATCGTGTTCTTCGTTATCATTCCTGTACTTGCGGTGATTGTAAAATGGGCGAGTAAAAAACTTCGCACCTTTGCCGAACGTATTCAATCGGGCTTTGGCGAAGTCGCCCAAGTGAGCGATGAGTTCGCCAAAGGTTGGCCTGTTATTCGAATCTTTGGTGGTAACCGCTATGAAAGCGACCGCTTTGCCATCGCCAGCGAGCATATCCGCCTCAATCAGCTTCGTTTAGCTAAGGTTCAGTCGATCGCTACGCCCGTTAGTCAATTTACTGTAGCAGCAGCTGTATCGTTGATCATATATCTAATTTTTTCGCCGTTCATCATGGACACCACCTCGAGCGAAAATTTAATTAGCTACATTACCGCTGCAGCGCTATTACCCAAAGCTATTAAACAACTAGCTGACGTTAACGCAAAAATTCAGCGCGGTGTAGCCGCTTCAGCGACCATCTTTGACACTATTGACGCACCGATAGAACAAGACCACGGCACGCAGACAGTCGAACGCTTTAATGGCGGTATCGAGCTAAGAAATCTAAGCTTTGCTTACGATCAAAGCACACCCGTGTTGCGCAATTTAGACCTAACGATCAAACCCGGCGAGACCGTTGCATTGGTGGGCCGTTCAGGTTCGGGCAAATCAACGCTTGTAAATCTGTTGCCGCGCTTCTTTGAGGCGACCGACGGTGACATTTTGATCGATGGCACACCAATCAGTCAGCTACCACTTGCTACGCTGCGCCGCCAAATAAGTTTTGTGTCACAGCAGGTAACGTTGTTTCACGACACCATCAAGCACAACATCGCCTATGGCGAACTAGCTAACAAAACCGATGAACAGATTAGAGCTGCCGCTGAAATGGCTTATGCCACCGAGTTTATCGACGCCCTCGATGATGGCTTTGACACCATGATGGGTGACGACGGGTCGGGCTTAAGTGGTGGGCAGAAACAGCGTATTGCTATTGCTAGAGCCATGTTAAAAGACGCACCCATTTTAATCTTAGACGAGGCCACATCGGCACTTGATAACCAAAGTGAGGTGTACATTCAAAAAGCCTTAGAAGGTATTATGGGCTCACGCACAACCTTAGTCATCGCCCACCGTCTGAGTACTGTCGAAAACGCTGACCGTATCTTAGTAATGGAGCAAGGCCAAATCATCGAACAAGGTACCCACACTGAATTGCTAGCGAAGAATGGCCTATATGCTACGCTTCACTCACAGGGTTTTGAGGATTCGTGATGAGCCAAACACCGCTTTTAGACGAAATACTAAGCGATTGGGCCGAGTTAATTGGCGACGACTTTCAAGGTTATCTTAATCATTGCCGTCGCATGTCTCTGTGTTGTATACAGCTGCACGACTGCACTGATGACGACGTCAAAAAAATTCAAATCGCCGCGGCCTTTCATGATCTAGGCATCTGGATCGAAGACACCGTCGATTACATCGGCCCTTCGGTACCACCAGCCATCGAGTATCTAAAAACAAACGGCCTGCAAGACTGGTCTGAAGAAATCGAACTGATGATTACCGAGCATCATAAGATCACCGAGTACTGCAGCAACCAATACCCGCTGGTCGAGGTATTTCGCAAGGGTGATCTCGTTGACTTTACCGGCGGTATGATTCGTCACGGTATTAGCCAATCATTTATCAAAGATCTTAAGTTGCGCTACCCCAACGCAGGCTTTCACAAAATGCTCGCCAAACGCGCTGGCAAATGGTTTTTAAAGCACCCATTGAACCCTGCACCGATGATGAAATGGTAGTTCAGCTCTCAAAACGATAGACACAAAAAAGGCGCGTTAACAGCGCCTTTTTTTATAACTACTTAGTCGTTGGCAGCTCTATTGCCAACTCGCCACTGGCCTGCTTATCAGCATGGTACGAACTGCGTACCAACGGGCCACAGGCCGCATGCTTAAAGCCAATTTCTTTGGCGTAGTCTTCGTACTCTTTAAATTCATCAGGGTGTACAAAGCGATCAACAGGATGATGATCTTTAGAGGGCTGCAGGTACTGGCCAATCGTCAGCATATCGATGTCGTGTTCACGCATGTCGCGCATTACTTCAAAGATCTCTTCTTTGCTCTCGCCAAGGCCAACCATCAAACCAGACTTAGTCAACACATCTGGGCGCATCGCCTTGTAACGTTTTAACAGCTCTAGGCTGTGCTTGTAGTTAGCCGCCGGGCGTGCCTGACGATACAAGCGAGGCACTGTTTCGAGATTATGGTTAAACACGTCAGGCGCTTCGGCTGCCAGAATATCTAATGCGATATCCATACGGCCTTTAAAGTCGGGAGTTAGAATTTCGACTTGTAAATTGGGCGAACGCTCACGCGATTCACGAATACAATCAGCAAAATGCTGGGCACCGCCGTCACGAAGATCGTCGCGATCTACTGAGGTGATTACCACGTACTTCAACGCCATCTCGGCAATCGCTTCAGCAAGGTGCGAGGGCTCGTTTTCGTCTAATGGGTTTGGTTTACCATGACCTACATCGCAGAACGGGCAGCGACGTGTACAGATCTCGCCCATAATCATAAAGGTTGCGGTACCGCCACTAAAGCACTCGCCAAGGTTAGGGCACGACGCCTCTTCGCACACGGTTGCCAGCTTATTCTTGCGAAGAATTTTCTTGATACGATTAACGTCAGGCGAGTTACTCACACGAATACGCAACCAATCAGGTTTACGCTGTGGTGCATCTGACGCAATCATTTGTACTGGGTTGTGTGCTACCTTGTCGGCGTCACGTAATTTAACGCCCGCTTCTCGCTGTTTTTTGCGACGCGGTGCGTTTAGTAAATCATCACTCATTCGGTTGTCTCAGCGCTTACACGCTCAATTTTGTCGTAGCCAACTAACTGGCAAAACTGGGTTACAAATAGGTTCGCAACATGATCAATGTCAGCCTTTGCATGGTCGCTTACCTGCGTCATTACCATGCCGGCATACCCGCAGGGGTTTACACGATTAAAGGGCTCTAAATCCATATCGACATTGATCGCAAGGCCATGAAAACTACAGCCTCGGCGTATGCGTAGCCCTAAACTAGCCACTTTGGTGCCGTCGATATATACCCCTGGCGCGTCGGCCTTGGGGGCACTTTCAATACCAAAGGCGGCCAGAGTATTCACCGTCGCTTCTTCAACAGCAGTGACTAAATTGCGAACACCGATGCCTAGTCGCTTAATATCGAGCATAAAGTAAACCACTAGCTGACCTGGCCCGTGATAGGTCACCTGACCACCGCGATCGACTTGAACCACAGGGATATCACCCGGCATTAACACGTGCTCGGCCTTGCCCGCCTGCCCCTGTGTAAACACGGGAGGATGCTGCAATAACCAAAGCTCATCGCCGGTCGACTCATCTCGATTGTCGGTTAAAGCCTGCATTTGCTGCCAAGCATCGTTGTAGTCGATTAGGCCTAAATCTCGAACCAATAGAGTGGGCATTAAATCACCATCTTCACAAGCTCTGGTTTAGCCTTAAGTGCTTTAGTGATACGGTCTAGCTGGGGTTTACCCGTAGCCACAATCACCACCGTCATCGCTAGGTAAGTACCCTTGCCACTGGGGCGAGACTTTACCTTGCTGGGGTGAAAATCATCGGCATGTTCACTAAATACCTGGTGAACATGGTCTTTAAATTCGTCGTTCTGTACACCGAATACCTTAATAGGAAACTCGCACGGAAACTCGATCTTTGGGGGTTCTTGCTGTGTCATACGCTGTTTATACGGTCATCAGGTACAAATTTAAAGACCACAGCAGAGTAAATAGTAGCTTCAATGGCATTTACGTTCATTATTAGCACGCAGCCAGCTGTTCCAGTCATCTTTCACATCGATGTCTTTTAAAACTGCATCGGTAGCTACTGCCACTTGCTTGATGCGTCTACTATGTCGTTTCAATATCTGCTTCGCGCCTTCGGCTTCGTTCAATTCACACAATTCATCTAGTAGATCAGCTGAAAAGATAACCGGATGCCCGCGCTGGCCCTCGTAAACCGGTAAGGTTATGCCGTCTTCATGGGCACGACGCAAATACATACAATGGGCCGCCGTTAAATAAGGCATATCGGCAAGGTGCACTGCCACACTGCTGCTAGGGTGATGTTGATGTACATACTTGGCGCCGGCCGCAATACTTGCACCTAACGACTCACCACCCTCGACTCGCACAAATACCCGATCGCGCGATTCAAGCGTTGCAGTAATCTGATCATCAGGTCTTACCACGACAACCATTAAATCATAGGCTCGCTGAATATTATTAAGCGTAGTAGCCAGCAACGGCCGCGGCGCGGTAAAACGCTTATCAAACCCCATGCGTGTTGATCGCCCTGCGGCTGCAACGATGGCAATGTTAAATGCTTTCAACGGTCGACCTCATGTCTTGCGTGAGTTTTGAACGCCTAAGACGTTATAAGTGCCCAGTAACCATAGCGTCTGGGGCTAACTATAAACCACTATATACTGACCACCGTTACCAAAACGGTGCTCAACGGTTTGATTTGCCTTAATCTGACTCAGCCAAGACATTAGCATAGGTAACTAAGACGGCTGCAAGATCAGTGTGCTGCATTGTCTGGTATTTGATCGCGAATGTCGTCTAACTGTTGTTGAGTTACAGGTTCAGACTGTTCGGTAAATGATTCTCGCAAAAAGTTAACTAGCGTCAATAACTGCGCGTCTGTAAGCCTAGTTTCATAACCAGGCATTTCACCAAAGGCTCTTACATAGGAGTATCGTTGTGGTTCGATGCCTTTCAGTAGCACTGCCACTGTATTAAACGGGTGGTTTTGGTCAAGTGTTGCGTTACCCACCATTGCGGGCGCAACATTAGGCACGCCCTGGCCTTGACCACCATGACACCCCGCACAATGCGCTTCGTACAATTCGTATCCTGGCGAAGTCTCATCGATACTCACTTTGGCCTGGGGCGTTTTAGCATCAACATCTAACTCTGCTTGGTCTAACAAATAGGATGCTACGGCTTTCATATCTGATTCAGTTAGGTGCTGCATCGAGTGAGAGATAAGCGTAAACATGCCTCCAAAAGTAGTGCCTTTACTAGAGTAACCCTCTCTGAACAGATCATTTAAAGACCGGTAGGTCCACCCCTGTCTATTTAATTCAGTGGCCGTGATATTCGGAGCGTACTTACCATCAATGACTTGCCCCATAAAGATACGGTCTTTATCGATACCAAAGGTTTTGGTACGCGTTGTATGGCATTCACCGCAATGACCAAGGCCGTTCACAATGTATGCGCCTCGATTATAAGCCTCTGGCTTATTTGCGATCGGCTTAAACGGCTGAGGGTCGTGATTTAGCCAACTCCAAAATATTAAACCGAACCGAAAATTCGCCGGAAAGTTAAGATCATTATCTTTGTTGTCAACATCAGCCGCCGGCACCTGCATGAAATATGCATACAGATCGCTTATATCCTGATCGCTGACCAGCGCGTAAGAGGTGAAGGGCATTGCTGGGTAAAGCCGGCCGTGCTTGCCCTTACCCTCACGCAATGCATCTTTAAAGTCTTGCAAACTGTAATCACCAATACCCTTGTCTTTATGGCTAGTGATATTGGTTGAGTATAACTCGCCAAAGGGCGTGGCAAATTTTAAGCCACCAGCATATGCCTGCCCCTCGGGTGCAGTATGGCAAGCCGAGCAGTCACCAAGCTTTGCTATGTACTCGCCCCGCTTAACTGCGTCATCGTTAGCCCATAGTTGCGGTGAAACCAATAAAGCTACCACCATCAACAGTGGATGGTTACTGAGAAACTTTTTCATGTCCAAAGCTCCTCTGTCTCTTCAATGAGTTTTTTCAATGACTCGTAGTATTTTTTATAACCGGTACAACGGCATATATGGTGCTCAAGTGCTTCTTCAATTCGTGACTCAATTTGGTTTTTCTTGATCGGCTCTCGACGCAATTGTTCTATCAGTACTGTTGCTGCATTCACCATACCTGATGTGCACCACCCACATTGAAACGCATAGCCTTCGATATAGGCTTGTTGTACTGGCGACAACTGAACCTCGCCCGACGCCTTTGTGGTTGCATGCCCTTCAACGGTTCTTACTTTTTTGCCGTTAAAGGCCCCTACATTGTTAATACACGAGCGCATCACCTCACTAGTGCCATCATCATTATCGACAATCACGGTACAAGCCCGACACACGCCGATGCCACAACCGAACTTTGTGCCAGTCATGTTTAAGTACTCGTGTAGTACCTCAATCATCGCAGTATCAGAATCCAGTTCTAGTGGGCCGATTTGCTCGCCGTTTAATGTAAAACTGAAGGTGCTCATGATAGTGCCTCCTTCACTTGTTTGGGTTTAATCGGAAGATCATAGAAATAGGTTCCCGTCGCTTGATGTAAGCCTTGAACAATGGCACTTACTATCGGAATCATCACTACTTCACCAATGCCCTTTGCTGGGTCTGTATCAGATAGTGGCGGTAATATCTCGTGCGTCATGTTCCAGACAGCAACGTGTTTAGCCTTGGGAACGTCGTAACGATTTAGATTCCAGGTACCATCACCGGGGCCTGTTTGATCAGTGGGCATATACTCTAAAAGCGTATGCCCAATACCCATCACTAAACCGCCTTCGATCTGCCCTTCTACTAACTCGCGCACATGCATTCGCCCAGTTTCTAACCACGAGTGAGTCGATAAAATTTCAACCTGGCCTGTTGCCTTATGTACCCTTAGCTCAGCTAAGGCTGCGGCAGGGGCATAGTAGGTAACCATCGCGTTGTTTAACGACGCTTTGGGGTAATCAACCCGCGAGCGCTCAACTAGTTGATACCCATTGTCATCAGCGCCGGCGTTCGATCCATCGCCTTGGCGAAGGGCAAGTGCGTCTATCGTATGGGTTTCGTTTTTTCCCTCGATAGCAAAGTCTGCTTCTGCCCATGCCCAACGATTAAAGGCATGCACCATTACACCTGTGATCATGTTGTTTTCGTAGGCGTAATCCATCAGCGTAGCTAGATCGAGCGGCGGGTATCCGTTTGCGGTTAACTTGCCGCCAGACCAACGGGCATTATCGATATCGCCAAAATCTATCGCTGCATATCTGCTATTAAAATATGACGCTTTCCAGATAGACACTGCCGCTGGCCACAGCGTATGTCTAAATAAAATTCTGGCTGCCACCTCGGTTGAATGACTTTGATAATAAGACGACTGAGAGGCTGAGCTAGCCATCGCAACCACCGGTGTCCAGCGAGGATCTTTAGAGGCCTCGTCTTGCTGTTCTTGTGATATGAAGTAAGGATTGTATGATTCAAATTGCTGCAGCGATGACCATTTATCTACTTCGGCCATGACCACATCGTGTGCAAGTCGGCCCACGTAGCGCTGAGCCACCACTGCTTGCGATGTTTGCGTGCCAGTACCCATCTCCATTGAGTTCACGCGTATCTGTATATGACCATCACGCCCAAGTTCTATCATCGCTGCAGGTGCTTCGGCACCCGTGCCATAATCTTTTGTTGCAATGCCGTAGCCGACCCCATACAGATAACCGGGGTTATCTGCTTCGTATGCCTGCTTGTTAGCTGCTCGGTTTACCCACTTATCATGCTGCCTAGCACTGGCGATCATTTCGTCATAGCGCAGCCCCATATTAGGGATCGCACCCTGCGTATTTTTGTCGCCTGACAGCATCATATTCGCTGCTCGAATATCAAAAGGGTCGACACCCATTTGGTCGGCAGCTTCGTTAACCGCCATTTCCATTGCAGCCATGGTTTGCAGTGTGCCAAACCCACGCATTGACCCACAATCGACACCGGGCGAGGCTACACAGGTTGCATTGATATCATTGCGGGGAAAGTAGTAAATACTTTGAATCGCACTAGCCCCAACCATCGTAACAACGCCCGAAAAGTTGGCTCGCCCGCCCCCATCGACTTTGATGTCAGCCACTAGCCCTTCAAATTTAAGGGACGATTTATTGATCGCTAGCTTTAAATCAATATCGAAGGGGTGGCGTTTTAAGCCTGATTGAAACTGCTCAAAGCGATCGTTAGCCAAACGCATTGGGCGACCAGCATAAAGGGCCGCCAGTAACCCATAGGCCGAGAAGATACTGTGATCCTTTGCACCAAACCCGCCACCTATAAAGGGCGAGTGCATCACCACTGTTTCTACACTACCTTTTAGATTGCTACTTTCTACAACGTGAGCAGCTTCTTTAGCGACCTCTTGAGGGTCTTGCACCGTGGCTACAATGTGTAACGTCTTACTTGCGCGATCAAACCAGCCATTATAGGCTTCAGGTTCCATCATCATGGGTTCGATTGATTGCGTCTTATACTGACGATGAAGCACAAAACTATCGGTGCTGTTTTCTAGAGATTGTCTTAATTTCTGACCATGATAGATAGCTTGTTCTAACGAGTCGCCAGATTCATTACCTTGCGTAGGCCAGTCTGGCTGATTGTTTTTAATGTCAGGAAATATCATCCCATTATTCATGACGCTATAAACATCATCGCCCGTACGCCCCCCTGCTCCCTCTTGGCGCACAATACGCCAGTTAGCCCAAGGTGGTCGGTCATGCTCTTTTCTTGTTACCGAATCGCCCCAACGAGCAAGGTTGTCGGCAAACTTAAGTTTAGATTTAGCACGTTTATAGGTTGCGAAATCATCAAACAACAACAGTGCCGCAGCATGCCCATAGTATTCTGGCGCCGTACCCTCTTGAACAAAGGCATTTGCTCCAAAGAACCCTGGCAATCCTAAGTTATCACTTGCAAGCGTGCTTGCAGTGATCACCTTAGAAGGGCGTTCATTTGACTCTAAAGAATCTAGATTGAGACCATTGTAAATTTTATCGACCCGATCAAGACGTACTAGGTATGCATGCCCTTGGGCAGATGGCCAACCGTCCATATCTGCGCTGCGTAAATCTCGCCCATAAATTTTTGACCCGGTTACCTTGGCCACTGCATCTAAACGAAACTTTGGCGAACCATGTTCGCCATACTTCGGGGTCGGCGCTTTCGCTTGGCTCGCCATAAGAGAAGGGGCTGAATACACTGCAATGCCCCCGATAGTACACAGCTTGATAAAGTCGCGACGCGCTAAACTTGGGTCAGCCATATTTGCTTCCTTGCAACAGCTTTACAGTGCAGAAAGTATAGTCAGTGAAAAACATTAAGACGTAAAAAAAGCGCCCTAAAGCGCTTTTTTACGTCAATACAAACCTGTATGAAAAAGATATTATCCGCCCATCAACTCTGCGAAGAACATCTTAATTGAATCAACCAATCGGGCAAAGAAACCCGCTTCTTCAATGGCTGACTCTGCTACCACAGGTACTTTCTTAATCGTCTTGCCATCTAAACTGATGCGTACAACACCTAGCTCCTGACCAGCTGCGATAGGCGCCTCAAAACTAGTGGGTACTTCTAGCTCGATATCGAGGTTATCACGGGCATCGCGGGGCAATGTCATCACAACATCTTCGCCCACGACTAGATTCATTTTCTCTTGCACGCCCTTCCATACGCGTACCGACTTAAGCTCTTCACCCTGCTGGTACAGAGTTTCGGTGCGATAGTATCTAAAGCCATAGCTCATTAACTTTTGGCTTTCACGGGCGCGTGCTTTATCTGAATCTGTGCCCAAAACCACCGATATCAGTCGAATACCATTCTTAACACCAGAGGCGACTAGGCAGTATCCTGCAGCATCTGTATGGCCTGTTTTTAGACCATCAATTGCCTTATCAGCCCATAACAGCCGGTTGCGGTTAGGCTGACGAATGTTGTTGTAGGTGAAATACTTTTCTTTGTAAATCGCGTAATCTTCAGGGTGATCGTTGATCGTCGCTTGCGCAAGCTTTGCCAAATCTCGAGCAGTCGTTAGATGCCCCTCAGCAGGCCAACCCGTCGAGTTCTCAAAATTAGTGTCCTGCATGCCCAGCAGCTCGGCTTGCTGGTTCATTAGGTCAACAAACGCGTCTTCTGCGCCGGCAATATGCTCTGCTAATGCTACAGATGCATCGTTACCTGATTGAATGATCACACCGCGCAGCAGATCTTCTACCGATACCTTATCGCGCTCTTTGATGAACATTTTAGAACCGCCCATGCGCCATGCACGTTCACTAACGGTAACTAGCTCATCATATTTTAAACGACCACGTAATAGCTCTTCAGAAACGATATAGGTGGTCATCATCTTGGTAAGCGACGCAGGCTCTAGTTGCTCGTCAGCGTTTTGCTCAATGATCACCTCGCCCGTTGTCGCGTCGATCAGCATCCACGCGCTAGCGCTTAGTTCTGGCGGTGAAGGAATCAGGGTGCGAGCGCTAACAGAGGTCGCAAACACCAATGCTATGGTGGCAAGGGTTACCCAAATTTTGTTGAGCAGTGATTTCAAGAGGATCTCCAATGATTAATCGCTAATTTTAGCTTAGTCGTTATTGTGGGTTAGTGTAACAAACCATGATTACTCCCACACAGTAATCACATCTAAATCTAGTTTTCGCTCGGCCCATTTTGCCCATTTTTTGAGCTCTCGCTCATTTTGCGAGGGGCCAAAACGAACTCGGTATACGTTTGGATTGTTATTAGGGCTTTGCACCACAACAGGCATTTTTTTAGATAGGCGTTTAACCTTGTCGTGCAAATCTAAAGCCGACTGATAACGGGTAAAAGCAGCCAACTGTACATAACCCATCTTCTCACTAGATGTTGGTTTGTACTGTTTTTTTGGCGCATTGCCTGCAAAGCTACCATCGGGTTCTAGCGCAAAGATTTCTACGTTGGCCGTACCCTTATTTTGATAACCCAGCTTAATAGCTGCGGCGTAGCTCAAATCGATAATTCGACCACCATGAAACGGCCCACGGTCATTGACTCGTACCACCACCTCTCGCCCATTATCTTTGTTAACAACACGAACATAGCTAGGAATAGGCAATGTTTTGTGCGCCGCGGTCATCTCGTACATGTCATAGCGCTCACCATTTGAGGTGAGATGGCCGTGAAACTTGGTGCCATACCAAGACGCTACGCCCTTTTGGCTGAAGCCAGTTGATTCAGGCATCACGTAATAGGTCTTACCAAATACTTGATAAGGGCTTTTATTGCCCGCTCTTTTTCTCTCTTCGTATTTTGGTGTTGCATCAGGAATACGCGACACATCGACAGAGCGACTAGGCGCGCTGTCATATTTTTGCGAGTACCTAGACTTCTGCTTAGTATCTGGCGACGAACAGGCCGCCAGCACCATCGCGGTAGAAATTACTGCCCCCCAGCGTAATATCACGGCGTGTGTTTCTCCTCAATTAAATTAGCAAGCTCCCATGCTGCACGCGCGTACATGCGGCTGCGATTATAACGGGTAATCACGTAGAAGTTATGAAACCCAAACTTATATTCAGGCCCGTCTTTTTGATCATATCTTAACAATGCAGCTTTTGTATCACCGGGTTCAGGCCCCTGACCTTCAAAACCGATACGCGCCCAAGCAAAAAGATCGGCCGATGGCTTGACTGTATTATCAACCATTGACTCATCAGCATCGTCGAACAAAGTCACGCCTGCCATCACAGACTCGCCCGCCTGCCACTTATGTTGTTTAAAGTAGTTGGCAACACTATGAATGGCGTCAGTAGGGTTATTCCAGATATCGATCTTACCGTCACCGTCACCATCTACCGCATAGGCTTGATAGCTGCTTGGCATAAACTGGCCATATCCCATTGCGCCAGCATAAGAACCTTTTAGCGACAGCGGGTCAACACCCTGTTCTTTTGTCAGCTTAAGGTAGGCTTTTAGTTCTTTGGTGAAGAATTCGCTACGACGGGGGTATTCAAATGCCAATGTCGACAATGCATCGATGACACGATGCGACCCAGTGATACGACCATAGCTAGTTTCAACACCAATAATGGCAACGATCATCTTTGCAGGTACACCGGTTTTTTCTGAGGCCGCTTTTAAGGCGTCGGCGTTTTCGTTCCAGAACTGTACACCCTGATTGACCCGGCGATCACTGATAAATATGTTGCGGTACTCGTACCAAGGCTTGACCTTCTCGGCTGGCTTACTCATCAGCGACAATATTCTGTCTTGTTTAGCCGCACTTTTAAAAACAGCCATTAGTTCGTCAACGGTAAACTCTTCTGACTTGGCGAGCTCTAAGATAACCTCTTGCGCCTTTGGATGCTTTGAATAGTCTGCCAACGCAACTTGCGAAGTGGTCAGCGCAAAGGGAATAGCCATCGCAGTGGCCAAAAGCGTTTTACGTAGTTTCATCATTAGTCCTTGCCAACAGTATCGTTCTAATAAGATTAGAACATATTTACGCGTTTCTGTTCCGTAGCGATACCCATTAATATGCCAAAGCCTGCCATGAGGGTTACAAGCGACGTGCCACCTCTACTCACCAAAGGCAGCGGCACGCCCACTACAGGTAACAAACCAGCCACCATGCCCATGTTCACGAATACGTAAACGAAGAACGTGAGGGTAATCGAGCCAGCTAACAAACGGCCAAAGTTATCCTGTGCGGTTAATGCGATCCATAGCCCACGCGCTACAATCATTAGGTACAGTAACATCATCGCTATAACGCCGATCAAGCCCCACTCTTCTGCAAGCACGGCAATAATAAAGTCAGTATGGCTTTCAGGTAAGAAGTCTAGCTGAGACTGGGTTCCCGACATATACCCCTTGCCGTCGACACCACCTGACCCTATGGCGGTTTTCGACTGAATGATGTTCCATCCTGCTCCCCAACGGTCAGCCTCTGGGTCTAATAGTGTTCTAATGCGCGTCTTGTGATAATCATGCAACACGTAATTCCAGATTAAAGGGGCTGCCGACGCCATCCCTACAAGGGTAGCAATGATATACCGCCATCGTAATCCTGCGATCAATAATACGATCAAGCCTGACGCTGATATCAAAATCGCTGTACCCAAATCAGGCTGCTTAAAAATCATCCAAGCAGGCGTAAAAATAATCAAACATGACACAACAATCTGTTTGAAAGTAGGCGGAAACGTTTTATTTGCATAGTAGGTGGCAAGCATAATTGGCAACGCCAATTTCATGATTTCGGAGGGCTGAAAACGGATCACACCTAAATCAAGCCACCGTACGGCGCCTTTTGCGCCAACCCCAAAAAACATAACCCCTAGCAACAGCGCAATACCAATTAAATAGATAAAGACTGCCAACTGGCGCCACATATAACCAGAGACCCAGGCAATCGCGAACATCGCCACATAGGCCACTGCAAAATAAGCCAACTGGCGTTTAACTCCTGAAAAGGTTCCGCCAGCGGCACTGTATAGAACAATGATGCCAACGACACTTAACAAACCAACTAAGGCCAGTAGAGGAAGATCAATGTGTAACTGCTGCAAAATTGTTTGCTTTCTAAGGTGGCTTGGGCGACCGCCTAGATCGAGCGACCTAACAAAATCATTACTCATTTGCCGATAAACCTCATCTGCCCCTGCTCATCAAGCAAGTAGCCATCTAACACAACCTTCGCTAGCGGCGCTGCAACGCTTGAGCCACCCTCGCCGTTTTCAACAATCACAGAAACTGCGATCACTGGGTTGTCTGCCGGCGCAAACCCTACGTACAAGGCGTGGTCACGCTGACGCTCTTCTAGCTCTAGTTCGTCGTACTTTTCGTCTTGGCCGATTCCCACGACCTGCGCGGTACCCGTTTTACCGGCTACGCGGTAACTGCTGTTTTGCCCTACTTGGCGAGCTGTACCGTAATAGCTGTGGTTAACGGCTTCCATCGCCTTAAAAATAGTGTTCCAGTGCTTGTCGTTTTCAAGCGTTACGTCGGGCCGCCCTGTACCCTCTTGCTGAACATCTACCCCATTGATCGCCTTGACCATCATCGGTTTAACTTGACGCCCTTTACCGGCCAAGATAGCCGTTGACGATGCAAGCTGCATGGGTGTCATCAGCATATCGCCCTGACCAATCGACACATTCAACGTATCACCCGGGAACCATGGCAACCCTCTTGCTCCGCGCTTCCATTCACGAGACGGCAAAATACCTGGCCGTTCGCTAGTCATCTCAACACCCGTACGCTCGCCCAAACCAAACATCCCGATAAAGCTAGACATCTTATCGATGCCCAATTTATAACCCATGTCGTAATAATAGGTATCACAGCTCATCGCGATGGCTTGATGAAGATTAATCGAGTGGCCGTGCCCCTTAGGCTTCCAATCACGAAAACGGCGCTCTTCGCCAGGCAAAATATAATAGCCAGGGTCTCGTACCTTAGTTGCTGTGGTGACGGTGCCGTTAACCAACCCAGCCAAAGCGATGATGGGTTTTACCGTAGAACCCGGTGGATATTGCCCCTGCATCATTCGGTTGAACAGTGGTATATCCCGGTCGTCGCGCAGCGCAGCATAATCTTTAAATGAGATACCTGTAACAAACAAATTGGGGTCAAAGGCAGGTTTAGATACAGCTGCCAGCACACCACCCGTCGCAACGTCAATCGCCACGACCGCCCCACGACGATCGCCTAACGCACGATCAGCTAAATGCTGCAAATTGGCATCTAAATGCAGCTGCAAGGTCGAACCTGCTGTCGGCGCGACTTGATCTAACACTCTCAGTACACGGCCTCGGGCATCGGTTTCTACATCTTGTGAACCCTGCTGCCCCACCAGCTGTTCTTCATAAATTTTTTCGACGCCGGTTTTGCCGATAGTATGTAAGCTGGCATAGATCTCTGGGTCGATTTGGCGTAACTCTCGCTCGTTTATGCGCCCAACATAACCCACCGAATGGGCGAACAGCCCTTTAAACGGGTAATGACGAACAAGCTCTGCTCGCACCTCAACCCCTGACCATAGGTATTCGTTAACGGCAAGTTTAGATCGCTCGATGCTGTTTAACTTATGGCTGATAACGACGGGTTCATAAGGGCGACGATGGCGACGAAGACGTTTTTTATATTCGTTAACATCGTCGTCGGTTATCTCTACGTACTGTCTTAACTCGCCCACCAACTTATCAAAGTCGTCGATCAGTTCAGGTACGATCGTTAGGTTATAGACCGGCTGATTGTCGGCAATTAACTGCCCGTTACGATCGTAGATAAGCCCGCGACGCGGTGGTAAGGGCTGAGTTTTAATACGATTGGCGTCAGACTGTGTGGCGTAGGTGCCATGTTGAACCACCTGCAGATCGTAATATCGATAGACAATAATCGATGCCAATATTAAGACGAACGTCATCGCTAAAATAATGCGCCGTCTAAAAATTGCTAGATCGAAGTTGGGGTCGCGAAAAGATGAATCAGCCATTCGCAAAGGATAATGTATCAGCCCTGTCTATGGTAGGGGTGCCCCTTAGAAAAAGACCAAGCGCGGTATAGTTGCTCGGCAATAATAATGCGTACAAGTGGGTGTGGATAGGTTAACGCACTGAGCGACCATTTTTGATCAGCTCGAGCTAAGCAGGGTGCAGCTAAACCATCTGGGCCGCCAATCAATATCGAGACATTGCGCCCCGCCATTTGCCAATCACTGATGGTATCGGCCATTTTTTCGGTAGATAGCGCTTTACCTAACACATCTAAGGCAACTACCCAGTCGCCCTTGCCAATGGCAGCGAGTGTAGCCTCGCCCTCTTTGGCAATGGCCCGCGCTAAGTCGGCACCCTTGCCACGATTGCCTGGCGCGATCTCGACAAAGCTGACCGACATCTCGCTAGGCATACGTTTTATATACTCATCAACGCCCTGTTGTACCCATTTAGGCATCTTTTGGCCAACGGCGATGATGCGTACCTTCATTACTCGTATTCGTCTTCTTCTGCCGAAGTATCAACAGGTGGCTCGCTCCAAAGACGCTCTAGGTCGTAAAAGTCGCGAGTTTCTTGATCCATGCAGTGCACTACGATGTCGCCTAGGTCTACAAGAACCCAGTCGCCTTTTTCCATACCTTCAACACCTAATGGCTGAAAGCCCGCATGCTTTGCTTCGGTGGCTACGTTGTCGCCCAACGATTTTACGTGACGATGGCTGGTACCGGTGGCGATGTAGATGTAATCCATCACATCGGTGAAATGACCTACCTCAAGCTTGGTTACGTCTTTTGCTTTTAGGTCTGATAACGCTTCTTCAACAAGCGATTCTAAATTTACTGACACTGTGTGGCTGCCTAAATATAAAGTTGATGTTGTTTAATATAGGCCGCTACATCGTCAGATACCAATTTGCCTAACGGCTGGCCTGACTTAACTGCTTCTCTAATTTCGGTTGATGATAAATCAACGTCAGTCATCGCAACCTGGGCTAATGCTCCAAAGGGCGAGCTAGAAAGCTGTTTAATCGACTGCTCACCCAGCAACAATTGTTGCTGAACCAGCTGCGATATCTCGCCCGTAAAACCAGGGCGGTTAACCACTACTAGGTGTACAAGTTGAATGATCTGCTGCCAAGCTCGCCATTGCGTGAACTGAGCAATCGAATCAGCCCCCATACACCATAGAATCGGCCTATTTGGGCCGTGACTTTGGCGAAGTTGGGCAAGGGTGTCAACGGTATAACTTGCGCCCTTGCGATCTAGCTCTAGCGTCAACACATCAAACTGGCAGCGCCTAGCCACCATTTGCACCATTGCGAGGCGATCTTCGTTGCTGCTAGGGGCGTGTGCTTTTAAGGGGTTTTGATACGCAGGTACAAGGGCAGCATCGGCGCTATCAAAGTACTCTCGCACCGATGATAGCAGGCGTTCGTGCCCTAAATGGATAGGGTCAAAAGACCCTCCCAACAGAATTAATGGCTTATGCTCTGACAGCATAGTCACCGGTAACCACCCATTTTTTAGAGCACAACCCCTCTAGCGCCACAGGCCCTCTGGCATGAAACTTATCGGTCGAAATACCAATCTCGGCACCTAAACCATACTCGAAACCATCGGCAAAACGGGTTGACGCATTAACCATCACCGAACCACTATCTACTCGGCGCTGAAACGCAATCGCAGCGCTTGTGTCGTCAGTTAAAATAGCGTCAGTATGATGCGAGCCGTAATGATTAATGTGGGCAATTGCTTCATCAAGAGAATCAACCACTTTAATTGAGATCACTGGTGCCAGATATTCGGTAAACCAATCTTGCTCGCTCGCCAACATCGCGTCAGCCACCAGATCAAGTGTTCGTTGGCACCCTCTAATCTCTACGCCCTTTGCCAATAACGCCTGAGCAATTGGTTTTAGGCAATCCATGGCGTCGACGTGCACTAGCAAACTCTCGGTGGTATTGCAGGTGCCATAGCGCTGAGTTTTGGCGTTAACCACCACCTGCAGTGCACGATCTAAATCGGCCGCCTTATCAATATACACATGACACACGCCATCGAGATGTTTAATTACTGGCACTCGAGCATCTTTCGAGATGCGCTCGATCAAACCTCGCCCACCTCTAGGAATAACCACGTCAACGTATTCAGGTGAGCTAATCAGTAAACTAACGATTTCGCGATCTAAGCGATCTACCAGCTGTACCCCTAATGCTGGTAAGCCTGCTTTGGTTAATGCTGTCGACACCAACTGGGCTAACGCAACGTTCGAGTAAAAAGCCTCTTTGCCACCACGCAAAATTGCGGCATTACCCGACTTGATACACAGCACTGCCGCATCGATGGTTACGTTGGGGCGAGATTCGTAAATCATACAAACCACCCCAAGTGGCGAACTCATTTTAGCCACCGTGATACCCGACTCTAAAGAGCGCTGTTCGCTAATCTCACCAATCGGATCTGGCAAGCCAGCAACTTGACGAACGCCCTGTGACATCGCCGCCACGCGCTGCGGGTCGATCATAAGGCGATCAATCATTGCATCAGACAACCCAGCCTTTGCAGCGGCATCTAAATCTTGTTTATTGACATCAATAAGCGCATGGCAGTTGCTATCTAGCAAGTCGGCTAGATAGTGAAGCGCATCATTTTTTTGCTCGGTCGTGGCCGCCATAAGCTGGGCTGAGGCGGTGCGAGCCGCTTGGCCTAATTGGGTTACGTAACTGTCTAAGCTCATGGGTACATCGCTCTCGTGAACGGTCATTTAGGTATACGTTATGTGCGAGACTCTAAATCAGTGATTATCTTTAACGCCTGCTCGTTGGTATCGCCACAAACCGCATGATCTGGTTTAAATTGTAAGCACACTTTTGGGCGAGTTGAGTCGCCAAACAGCTTGCACAGATTATTGTCGTCTAATTGAATACATCGCACTCCTGCCGGCTTGCCGTTGGGCATGCCAGGTATCGGCGATGTGATCGAAGGGGCGATACAGCAGGCACCGCACCCTAAGCGACACTCCATTAGCTTACGCGACCTTTAATGGCTTGAACAACATCAGTAACGACGGTAACAACAATAGACTACCTAGCATCGCAGCTAACATTGCCGCCCCAGTTAATAGGCCAAAGTAGATCGTGGGCATAAACATTGAAAAAACCAAAATTGAAAAGCCCAAAACGATCGTAATACCCGCAAAGTACACCGCTTTGCCGATGGTAGTATGGGCGGCCACAATCGCCTGAGCATAATCGCCTGATTGAGCCAATTCTCGTCTAAAGCGAACAATGTAGTGAATCGACTGGTCAACACCAATACCGATACTCACTGCCGCAATTGTTATCGTCATCATATCCAGTGGAATACCTACGTATCCCATACCACCCAAGACCATAGCAGCCGCTAGAAGATTGGGCACAATTGCGATAAGACTTAAACTTACCGATCTAAACAACACAATAAACATCAACACAATGCCTACGAACACTGCGCCCAAAGTTAGTATCTGCGACTTGAAAAGGCTTTGCAGCATGTTGTTGTAGAGTATCAGCATACCCGTTAAT
This sequence comes from uncultured Pseudomonadales bacterium, assembly GCA_947503335.1. Classification (GTDB taxonomy): domain Bacteria; phylum Pseudomonadota; class Gammaproteobacteria; order Pseudomonadales; family CANNCY01; genus CANNCY01. The sequence continues at coordinate 170,682 of CANNCY010000002.1, forward strand.
TTATATTCGTCGCGGCTATAGCCAAACTCTTGCTCTAGCACGTTGCGAATATCTTGCACCAGATCTAAACGCGAAAGATTGGGCGTACTGTCTACCACTCTAATACTGATGCGAGTTTGCAAACCATCTGCGCTTAAAAATGGGTCAACCACAACGTCTTTAATGTCTTGAGGCAATTCTTGCCCTAACAGCGCTAACGTGAAGTCATCTAACCCGCCGCCTACAACTTGCTTAGCAATTTGATAGCCCATCGCTAGCGACTGTACTTTACCAATGGCAGGGTCTTGTTCTAATCGGGTATGTATCGCTTCTATTTGATTTAGGCCTTCGCGGGTAAACCAAGGGCCATCGATCGTATCGGCTTCTTCGTCACCTTCAAAACCAGCAAAGGGATCTTCTTCTACTTCAACCTCAGCAAAAGGGTCGTCGTCACCAAAATCAAATTCAGGTTCGGGCTCGCCCATAATCAAGATTTCTAGCGGCGTAGTGCCCCCTAGTTCACGATCGATTAGCTCCATGCCCTTATAGATTTCAGTGTCTTCATCGAAGTAGTCAATGAAGCGGTTTTCAACGGTGATTTGGCGAATGCCGACAGCAGAAATAATTGCTGACAATACCGCTAACGACACAACAGCTACCGTATATTTAGTAGCCAATAACGCAAACGCTTTCGTGGCAGCGGCTGAGGCATCAGTGCCTGAATCGCCTTTTAACCCCGGCATTAAGCGCATCACCGACGGCAACAATAAGAACACCGCCGCAAAGGCAACGCCTAGGCCCATGGTCATCATCCAACCAAAGTCGATGACCGGGCGAATATCAGATACCACCAGTGACACAAAGGCTACAACGGTCGTTAGCGTTGCATACAAGCAAGGAATAAACATTGCGCGCATTGATTGCTCAATACGCTGATCGAACGAATATTCGGGGTGCTTTAACGTAATCTCTCTAAACCGTACACAGATGTGAATACTCATTGATAAGGTAATGATCAACAAGAGGCTTAAGAAGTTTGAGGAGATTACCGTCATGCGCCAATCAGTGATCGCCAAGATACCCAAAACACTGACGAGAACAAACAAAACCAACATCAATGGCGCAACAACAAATTGCCACTGCTTAAAAAAGACGGCTAACAAAACCACCAACATCAATAAGACACCACCACCAAACACAAACAAATCGCTCTCGATAAAGCTGATCATGTCGCTGGCAATCATAGGCACACCGCCTAAGTGAATGGTTGCTTCGTCTTCATAGGTATCTAGCAAGGCTCTTAGATCAGCAATAAACTGGCTGCTGCGCGCCTGTTCTTGATCTCGATGTTCACGATACGCCAATTTCGCTTGATTCAACTGCTGCTGTTGCTCTGACGTAAAGTTCTCGCCAGCCGATTGTTTTTCGGCAATTAAACGACTGCGTTCACTAACAAGTTCTAATGCCGTGCGATCAAGCTTCAGGTTTATAAGCATTGCCGTCGTTTTGTAATCGCTGCTAAGCACCATCTTTTTATAAAGTGGGCTCTCAACTAGTTCTACTTTAGCTAACTCGATATCAACCCTTGGGTCGTCGATCAACGGTGGGTTCTCAACTAAATCACCAATCGACATTTTGGGCGAGTTAATCAATGGGGCGTCTAAAATTGAAATAACCGATTCAACGTTATCCATCTCGGCAATCGCTTCACGCAGCGAGCGTAAGCGTTGCAAACCACTATCAGAAAAGAGGTTGTCATGAGCGGTATAGGTAATGACAAGAAAGTCACCCGAATCATAGGTTGCGCTATATTCACGGTAGTCGGCCAACCCCTGATCATTTTCAAGTGTCAACGAGTCAGATGACGCATCTAACTTTAGTTGCCCCAATTGGGTCGAAAAAATAATTGCCAGCGTAGTAGCCACTAACAATATCACCCAATAGTAACGGCTGATAACTGCCGAATATAACGAGTTGTTACGCATTGATACCCTTATTATGCTTCTGTAGACTGTCGCTAGTTCGACAAGGAAATGAGCGACGCTATGCCTTTAGCTATGTCTTTAACTACTGCTAGCAAGCAAGCTGAGGATCAGCTTAAGCAGCCAGCAAAAAATAATCCACTCTCTAGCTCACCATCTAGCTCACCATCTGTCTCTGCATGGCAATTAATCGGTGATGGTGGTTTGTCTAACGGCCTGTCGCTTGCGATCACTGCAGATCGTGCCTTAATCGGTCGTGATAAAAAGTGCGATCTATGTTTAGACAGTGGCCACGTAGACTTAGTTTCTGCAAGTATACAACTGATTGGCGACTCTATTCATTTAGAATCACAATCGATTGACCCTATTTATATTAATAACGCCCCGGTAGAACCTGCGCAGACTATTATCTTGAAAACAGGCGATAAGATCTCGATTGATGTATTTCGACTTAAACTAGCCCACACTGCGAATACCCAGCCTAATGACTCAACTGAAAAGTCGAGGCCTGCTGCAAGCGAAAACCAAGACTATACTAACGATGTCGACAGTGGCGACTCTATACTGCCCCCATTGTTAAAGACACTCGCGTTAGTCATCATCATTGCAGCAGCGGCTTCACTAGCACTTTAATAAGTAAAGCCCTTACAGCTAAGGATTACTGTTAAAAAGAATGTCTATATTTGTCGAATATCCATTCATAGCACTATTGATAGGTGCCGTTCTACTTGGCACATACTTTTATCTTAAGAGAACGAAAATTCTTATCAGCGCCGCAACACTTTGGTTAATCTATGGCGTCTATGAATTAATGATGCGTTCACCTTTAGGCTGCGCGCCAGAATGTAATATTCGTGTCGATCTATTGGTGATCTACCCTGTACTGCTTTTATCATTGCTACTTGCTAGCGGCCAAACTGCCTATTTACTGCTAAAACAGTCGCATCGATCTGGCAAGTAACAACGCTTGCTACTCACCCCAGCGGCGAATAATTGGGTGATCGACACCGATATGATCTAACACACGCGCCACCATGAAATCGATCACGTCGTCTAAGCTCTGCGGTTTATAGTAAAAACCAGGGCTAGCAGGCATAACCACGGCCCCCATCTTAGTTAACTTAAGCATGTGCTCTAAGTGAATCTCTGACAGAGGTGCCTCGCGTGGAACCACAATCAATTTATTACGCTCTTTCAACGCAACATCGGCGCCGCGTTCAATCAGATTGTTACAGGTACCTAATGTGATCTTAGCCAACGTGCCACCACTGCAGGGGCATACCACCATGACCTTTGGCGCACTGCCACCACTAGCCGCTGGTGCTAACCAGTCTTGCAAACCATAGACTGTTAGATTGGCAACCGACACATCAAACTCGCCCGCAAACCAATCAGCAAAGTCTTCGTCTGCCGCCGGCATAGTCAAATCGGTTTCTAATCGTGCTACTTCGCGTGCGGCCTGCGATATCAATAAATCGACCGACGCACCGCATTGCATCAAACACTGCAATAAGCGCAGGCCATATTGAATACCTGAAGCACCGGTGAAAGCTAACGTTACTCGCATGCTGATAACCTATTTACTAGTCTTTGATGAATGCCGCCAAAGGCGCCGTTGCTCATGATCACGATCTCGACCTTATCATTACTTGCCGTAACAAGGTCAATAAGATCGTTCTCTAGTTGGTCGATCGATGTCGTTAAATGTGCCGGTGAGCGAGTGGCCGAAACGACATCCTCGAGACTCCAATCCACTGAGTCTGGCTGATACCAATAAGATTCTGAAGCCTCATTAACAGAAGCCGCAAGGTTGGCGCGATGAACACCCATTCGCATTGTGTTAGATCGTGGCTCGATCACTGCAATTAACTTTGCCGATTCGCCGAGGCGTTTGCGGGCACCTGCCAACGTGGTCGTAATGGCGGTGGGGTGATGGGCAAAGTCATCATAAAGCGCGACACGATCATCGTTAAAGATCTGCTCCATGCGGCGTTTAACGCCACTAAAGTTGCACAACGCCTCAATCGCCACCGACACTGGTACACCCACGTTATGTGACGCCGCTATGGCCGACATGCCATTAGCCACATTATGGTCGCCGGTTTGTAACCAGTTAACCCTGCCCTGTAACTCGCCCTTTAAGTAAACATCAAAGCTTGAGCCATCTTCTTGGTTAAGCCTATAGCCCCAATCGCTATTTGAGCCCTCGCCGATGGTGACAATATCGCTCCAACACCCCTTATCAAGAACCTCGTCAATTAAAGGAGTATTAGCAGGCACGATCACCTGACCAATTTGAGGAACCGTACGAACCACATGATGAAACTGCTTTTGAATATCTTTGATCGAATCAAAGATATCAGCATGGTCGAATTCGAGATTGTTAATTACCAAGGTGCGCGGGCGATAATGGATAAACTTAGAACGCTTATCAAAGAATGCCGAATCGTATTCGTCTGCTTCAATAACAAAAAAAGGCGATTCACCCAACGCCGCGCTGGGAGCACCATTACTAGGCACGCCGCCGACGAGATAGCCCGGCTTCATGTCAGCGGCTTCTAGGATGGCCAAGGTCATTGTGGTTGTCGTGGTTTTACCATGGGTGCCCGATAGTGCGATCACCCATCTAGACTGAAGCACCTCCCGCGACAACCATTCTGGGCCTGAACAATAGGGGACCGCCGAATTAAGCAGGGCCTCTACAGCCAAATTACCCCGTGACATCGCGTTGCCGACAATCACCAAGTCGGGGTCTTGATCTAAGAAATCTTCGTTATACCCCTGAGATAGCTCGATTCCTTGTTGTTCAAGCTGTGTACTCATTGGGGGATATACGTTGGCATCGCTACCTGTCACGCGATGACCCAATTGTTTTGCCAGTACTGCCAGGCTACCCATAAAGGTGCCGCAGATACCTAAAATGTGTATATGCATGGTTTGCCTCGTTAACCGCTAAAGCTTACCACCGTTGGCCAGATTCGCCCACATATTGCCAAAGAATTCGCAACGTCCTTCGCGTATGATTTATAGCTGTAGCCTCCGTTAAAGAGAGGCACACGCCCACAACGATGGGCAGGCACTAGTGACAATCAAATTTAGAGACAGCATATGACCATTAAAAACGCCTTCTACGCACAGAGTGGAGGAGTTACAGCGGTAATCAATGCTAGCGCGTGCGGTGTAATTGAAGCCGCTCGCAAGCATTCCGACAAAATAGGTACCGTGTACGCAGGTAAGAACGGTATCTTAGGCGCACTGCGCGAAGAACTGATCGACACCAACGAGTTTAGCGACGAAACCATCGCCAAACTTAAACACACCCCTTCTGGCGCCTTTGGATCATGCCGCTACAAGTTAAAGTGCATTGACGAACAGCGCGAAGAATACGAGCGTTTGATCGAGGTATTTAAGGCCCACAACATCGGCTACTTCTTTTACAACGGCGGCGGTGACTCTGCCGACACCTGTTTAAAAGTAAGCCAGATCTCTGAAACCATGGGCTATCCGATTCAAGCAATTCATGTGCCCAAGACAGTCGATAACGATTTGCCCATCACCGACTGTTCACCAGGATTCGGAAGCGTCGCCAAATACATTGCCGTGTCTACCAAAGAAGCCAGCATGGATATCGCATCGATGTGCGATACCTCTACCAAAGTATTCATTCTTGAAGTGATGGGTCGCCATGCCGGTTGGATTGCAGCCGCCGGCGGTCTTGCTGCCAACGAAGAAGGTGACGCGCCACACATTATTTTGTTCCCAGAAGTGCCGTTCGATAAAGCTGCATTCTTAGCAAAAGTAAAAGAGTCTGTAGAAAAGTATGGCTACTGCTCTATTGTTGCTTCAGAGGGTGCTCAACTAGCTGACGGCTCGCTAATTTCTGGGTCTGAGCACGTTGTAGATGCCTTTGGCCACAAACAGCTAGGTGGTGTTGCTCCTTATTTGGCAAGCATCATTAAAGCTGAGCACGGCTACAAGTATCACTGGGCACTTGCAGATTATCTGCAACGCGCTGCACGCCATATTGCTTCAAAAACCGATGTTGACCACGCCTATGCAAGCGGTGCGGCGGCTGTAGAGTTCGCTCTAGAAGGCGATAACGCCGTGATGGCTGCGATTACCCGCAAAGATACAAAAGACTATCAGTGGCACATCACCAAAGCTGATCTGTCGCAGGTTGCAAACGTTGAAAAGATGATGCCTACGCACTACATCAGCGACGATGGCTGGGGTATTACTGACGCGTGTCGCGAATATCTATTGCCACTGATTCAGGGCGAGGATTATCCTCCGTACGAAAATGGCATGCCGGTTTACGCAAAAATTGAAAAGCGTTTAATCGACAAAAAACTACCTCATTTTGAGGCATAAACAAGACTAGGAGTTACCAACATTGAGCACCAAAACCCTTCAGGGCGTTAAACATCTCGTAGCCGTTGCCTCGGGCAAGGGCGGTGTTGGTAAATCGACAGTTACTGCAAACCTTGCCGCGGCGCTTACTCGCCAAGGCAAGCGTGTTGGCATTTTAGATGCCGATATCTACGGCCCAAGCCAAGCAATGATGCTTGGCATCAAAGCCGGAACTCGCCCAGAAATCATTGGCGAGAAGCAAATGAAGCCGCTTACCGCGCAGGGTATTCAAATGAACTCGATGGCACTGCTTGCCACCGATGACACCCCTATGGTTTGGCGAGGCCCTATGGCTAGTGGGGCATTGCAACAGCTTCTATTTAGCACTGTTTGGGATGACGTCGATATTCTATTGATCGACATGCCACCAGGCACCGGTGATATTCATTTAACGTTGACCCAAGCAGCCCCCCTTGATGGTGCTGTTGTTGTTACTACCCCTCAAGACATTGCCTTAATTGATGCGCGTAAGGGCATCGAGATGTTTAAAAAGGTATCTGTACCCATCTTGGGTCTAGTCGAAAACATGGCATACTATCAATGCCCTAGCTGTGGCAACAAAGACGCTATCTTTGGCGAGGGTGCGGGCAAACGCTTAGCAGAAGTAGCTAGCGCACCATTACTGGCTCAGATCCCATTAAATCGTCAAGTACAAGAACGCGCTGACCAGGGTGAGCCCATCGCCTTTGATGACAGCTTACTCAACGACGTTTATGGTCAAGCAGCCGCACAGCTGATTAATCAACTCGCGGGCGAGCCTGAACAAACTGCGTCTATTTCGTTTTCTGACGACTGATACTGATGAAGCCCACCAACCTTCAGTTCAAGCGCAAAAGCCGCCTGCTCGCCATTACCTGGCCCGATGGCGATTTTGAACTATCATTCGAGTTTCTGCGGGTTCACTCGCCCTCAGCTGAGGTCAAAGGCCATGGCGGTATTGGCGGCCAATTACCCTTTGGCAAGCAAGACGTCAACGTTGAGAAAGCCGAGCCAGCAGGCAACTACGGTATACGTATCTACTTTGACGACGGCCATAACAGCGGTATCTATAGCTTCGACACGCTGCACGAACTAGCTCACAATCAAGAGGAGCTTTGGCAGCACTACGTAGAACAACTGCACGAAAAAGGCCTTGCTCGCGCCCCCGAAAGCCAAGTAGTCACACTGTTTTCGCCCAAAGGCACATAGCTGAACCGGCGCTCAAGTGGTAAAATCGGTCAGATAACACAGTTTTTTTAAGTTAATTGATTGCGAGATTACCAATGAGCTACAGCAAAATCCCTGCGGGCAAAGATCTTCCAAACGACATCTACGTTGCTATCGAGATCCCAGCGAACCACGATCCTATCAAATACGAGATCGACAAAGACGCTGACTGCCTAATGGTTGACCGCTTCATGGCAACCCCAATGTTCTACCCTGCGAACTACGGCTACATCAACGAAACCCTTTCTGAAGATGGCGACCCACTAGACGTACTAGTAGTGACTCCATACCCAGTTGCACCAGGTTCTGTTGTTCGTGCTCGCCCTGTAGGCATTCTAAACATGAGCGACGAAGCAGGCCAAGACGCTAAGTTACTGGCTGTACCACACAGCAAACTAACTGCGCTTTACGACGATGTACAAGAGTATAGCGACCTGCCTGAGCTATTGATCAAGCAGATCGAGCACTTTTTCGAGAACTACAAAGATCTTGAAAAAGGTAAGTGGGTTAAGGTTGATGGTTGGGCTGACGCTGATGCAGCACGCGCTGAGATTTTGAAGTCTCGCGAAGCTTACCTGAAGGGTTAATCCCACCCTGTTCGCTAAACGCTGAAAGAAATAAAAAGGCCGCTATCATAGCGGCCTTTTTTGTATCCTAGAAAGGATCACTATTTAGGTTCAAGTGTTGGCGGTGGCGGCTCCTCACCTAAAGGCTCGACACTCATGTCACCAAAATCAAACTCGCGCTCTACAAAAGTCTTGGGCTCTGGATCAATGTTTTCACCCGCTTCGGCAACAGCAAAGTCTGGCACATCACCTTGGTACGCTGTATCTTTAGCGCGCTCGTGAGGCTCAAGCACCGCAGTGCCTTCTGGCGCTAGATCTAGACCTGCTTCGACCGAGGCCGACGCGCCACTTTGACCTTCGCCTGCTGGCTCAGAGGGTTGCTGAACCTCTGCAACCGGCTCAGCGGCTTGTGCCGGCGCCTCACCGGCAACGACGTTTAAAACAGCACCCGCTTTTTTGAACGCCTGCACAAAACGCTTAGCATCGCCTAAATCGGCATTTCGTTTGATAATGGTAGATTTAACGAACAGTGCCGCAGCTCGCTCAGGCGTTAACTTAAGCATCTTGGCTAGGTTTTGTTGAACTTGTGGCTGGCTAAACTCGCCGGTCAACTCGCCCTTGAACTGTAAATCGATCTGATCACTCATAAGCTGCTCCCTTACCCTGATTAGCGGTCAGCGCCACCAATGCCACCGCTGATAACCCTAACCATGCTAGCGCAAACCAAAACTGTGGCGATATTGAGTACAAACCATACACCGCTAATAACGACATCGGCAAGCGCACTGCTTCGTAGATTAAAGCCAAAGGCTCGCCCTGTAACAACTTAGCCGAGGTTACCAACGGCACACTAACCACTAGCCACATTAACATCACCTGATGATAGGGCGCGCTGGTATAGGTTGACGTGAACCAAGTACCTAGCCCCATAGCCACTACCAATTGAATCAACGTATAGACCTTTAAACCGTTCGTAGATTCTGGATTAAAGGCAACGAAATTATCTAAGTCTGTTTTACGAATAGGATTTGCAATCTCTTGGTCAGCCGGGCGCCAGCCTGTTGGCTTAAACCAGATAGTCAACTTGTCTCGCCAACGTTTCGCTCTAATAGCGTCGAGTAATAAAGACCACCAAACCTGAATATTAGCTGCGAACGGGCTAAAGTTATTGAGCGAGCGACGCACGCCATAGATGGTTTCAACGCCAGGTAATTCGGGCTGAAATGTACCAAAGAGGCGGTCCCAAATAATAAAAACTCCACCATGATTCTTATCAATGTATTCGGGATTTTGGCCATGATGTACGCGATGATTAGAAGGAGTAACAAAAACCCACTCCATCCAACCTAGGGTATTTATATGACGAGTATGTACCCAATACTGATAAATTAGGTTTAGAGCACCTACAGTAGCGATCGCCTCAATCGGTACGCCCCACATGTATAAAGGCACATAAAAGATAACGTTAAACCCACCTGAACTAGTTTGCCTTAAGGCGGTAGTCAGGTTGTATTCTTCGCTCTGATGATGAATTGAATGCGCGGCCCAAAACAAGTTTATTTCGTGCCCAGCTCGATGAGCAAAGTAGTAGCATAAGTCGTAAGCAACAAATAGTACTATCCAAGAACCCAGCCCCATTTCATAACCGGGTTGCCACTGCCAACCGTTAAAAATTTGAGTGTAAAGCCAACCGCCAGCACCGATGAATAAGAGTTTGGTAGAAAGGCTCCACGTACCCAAGGCCAGCGACCCAAAAGCATCGTTGTAACGAACAAACCCCGCTTTTCTTCGACGATCAACGTAGATTTCAATAAAAATCAGTAAGAAGAAAAACGGTATTGCAGCGAGAATTATCGTATCAGCCATCAACTATCAACTATCAACTGGGCTCGGTATCTAGAACAGCTTCGATCTCACCTTTGAAAATACGATCTGCATCTGGCGTGTTTGCTAGCACCTCAGCAAAATCGAAAGGCTCAACCGGCTCGCAAATGTGATAACCCTGCATTAGGTTACATCCTAACTCAGACAGCGTCTTCGCATGAGTAGCACTCTCGACACCCATGGCACCAACTTTAATACCTAGAGCACTGCCTAAAGAGGCAGCTGCCTCAATAATCGCTTTGCTTGCTTCATTGCTATTAATGTCTTTTACAAACGCTTGGTCAACTTTAATAGATGTGAGCGGTAAATTACGTAAATTAACAAGCGATGAATAACCTGCACCGAAGCGATCTATCGAGGTATTCATGCCCTCTTCAGACAAATAGCTAATCGCTTCGCTTACACGTTCAGGCTCTTGTACTAATGCATCTTCTGAAAATTCAATCTCAATGGCCTCAAAGGGCACACCTTTTTGCTGAACCAGTTCGACGATACGCTCTTCAAAACGGCCTCGAATAAAGTGCTTCACAGATACGTTGATAACAACTTTTTCAGGAGCATTTGGTTCTTGCTGCCATGATAACCAATCGTTACAAGCTGATTTGATTACCCATTCTTGCATTTGATCAAATTGTTCTAGGTCTTCTAGCTCACTCAAGAAATCGTATGGAAACATCACCCCAAGTACAGGGCTTGACCACCGTAAAAGAGCCTCTGCTGCAACAAAACGATTTGTCTGCACATCATATTGTGGCTGGTACTGTAGGCGTAGTTCTTTATTTTCGAAGGCTCGTTCAAGGTGATACTGCAACGTTAAACGCCGCTGTGATGTCTCGAGCATCGTCTCTTCAAAACTGACTACCGAATCTTGATTCGACTTTTTAGCTACATACATACCCGTATCGGCATTTGCCATCAGCGCCGAGGCTGTTGTGCCGTCATCCGGAAAGATGCTCACACCGATCGATGTGGCTATACTTAAATCAAACCCATCTACGTGATACGACTCACTTATACGACTAGCAATAACACCGGCTACTCGCTCGGCGTCTTCGCGTTGGCGTACGTCTTCAAGTAGCACTAAAAATTCGTCGCCACCCAGTCGGGCGACTAGATCTGTTCTACGCACTAAAGACTGTAGACGCTCGCCCACCTGCACTAATAGTTTGTCACCAATCGAATGACCAAAGTTGTCATTGACCTGCTTAAACTGATCAAGATCTACAAACAACACCGACAACTTTCGATTGTTGCGAGATGCACTTGCTAAGCTGTGTTGCAAACGATCAATGAGGTAGTAACGGTTAGCTAACCCCGTCAATGGATCAAAGTTTGCTCTATAAAATAGCTCTTCAGTTTTTGAACCGCCGGCATACTCTTTATCTTTGACACTAACCGCTGTCTGTCTAAAGTGAAGCGACACAGCCTCAACTAGGTCATTAAAGGCGTCGGCAATAGGCGTTAATTGATTATCTTTGGATACAGCAATTGGCGTTAAGTTAGGCACCTGATTAACGCTTTGATCCATTTGCGTTTTAACAGTGGTCAGGTCAGCCTGCCACCGGCGCCTAGCTCGCAACATTAGCGTCATCATCAACCACGCGACAAAAGACGATATCGATACAAAGCATATTAACGAAAGCCATCGTATAGCGCCCGGAACATAGCGCTTATATGAGATAGTCGTGACTACCGATTGGTCATTGATGATTGACTGCTTAACCTGCCGCTCTACCAGTAGACCGTCTGCCACTGGATGACCCAGCTCATAAGCTTTGCCATCTGCCACTACCTCGAGATGATGCACTACCTTAAGTGTTTGCAATACTTCTTTATTAGATACTTGGGTCAATTCTGGATGGCGAGAAAATAGATGGGCGACTCGGCCTAATTCATCATAGCGAGCGCTAGACTGAGTAAACCAATTACCCCCAAAAATTGTCATCGCCATCACAACGATCGTGCATTGAGCGAATCTGTGTACTACCTCGACATCTTGTCTCAGTATTGACGCACGTAGTTTGCGCAGAAATCCAATCACAATATCCATACCGTATTTTTATTTTCTACAACTATACCAAAACGGATCAGCATTTGTCAGATTTACATTCAAGGCTGTGATCCATGTCTTGGGCAGGGCAGCGCTGTTTAGTTGCTCCGACAACTTTTGCTGGAACGCCTGCAACCGTAGTATGAGCAGCGACTGAGCTGGTGACCAAACTGCCAGCCCCCACTTTGGCACCGTCGCCTACAGTAATATCGCCCAGCAATTTAGCCCCCGTACTGATAAGTACATCATTGCCTACTCGAGGATGGCGCTGCCCTCTATCAAGCCCACTGCCACCTAGGGTGACCGAGTGTAATATCGAGACATTGTTACCTATAACCGCTGTTTCACCAATGACAACACCCGTAGCGTGGTCAATCATGATACCGACACCCAATTCAGCATTAGGATGTATGTCTACCCCCATGCGCCTAGCCACTTGATGCTGAACCCACACCGCCACAGACTCTCGCCCACTGCGATAAAGGTTATGCGCCAACCGATATAACTGCAGTGCGTGGTAGCCCTTAAAATAGAGCCAAGGTGTGAGATAGCTTTTACAGGCGGGGTCGCGCTCGTAGCAACTGAGTAAGTCTTGAACCATCGCCTGTTGCGTTGCCTCATCATTTGCTCGAATAAATAGCCTTTCTAGCTGAGTTTGCGTTACCAACTCATCAGCCACTAGCGACGCTAAACGAATCGCCGCTCCTTCAACAAATGATGATGCCTTCAAAGAGATCAAAGTCTCTGATAATAAGGGCTCATCGGCGCGTACTTGCTCGCCAAGATGTTGCATTTGCTGCCAAACCTTATCAATTGCGGCTGTCACAGCACCCCCTCTAACTTATACATTGAAGCTTCTACAAAGCCCTTTATCTGTTCATTACTTATCTGATTCAACAGGTCTGTTGGTAACAGATCGACGAGTATCTGAGACCATTCATCATGACACCATTTGGCTGCCATCTTATTCGCGTTATAAACGTCACTGATATGCCAAGGCTCGGGCGACACCCAGCCAGCATCCTCAGCATAAGGAAACCCGAAATCATAATCGCCGGCAGCATTGGTAAGCCAACACGCAAACTCGCCCATAATCCCAGACTGCGCGTACTCACTAGGTACCAATTGCAGCTGATGACCTTGATCTAAGGCTCGTTGATCGATGATATCTACGTCAGTTCCCCAGTGATGGCGACTTGCCCCAGGCAGTGCGCTAAAACGCAGAATCGCCTTTAGCCACTGTAAATCATTCTTTCGCATCACTGGCTGATCGTAATCGTCAATCACCGCCCTACGCCCATACCACTTTGCTTGCACGATCGCAGACTGTGTCTCTAGCGAACGGTACGCCGACACCACCCTTGGCTTAAAGCCATTCGCCTCACCCGCCTCCACAAGCGCAGCAAGTCGCTCGGCGGTCTCAGAACACACCCACTGGTTAGACTCAAAGGCAACCATGAGACGGGCATTATCGCGGCCATAAGGGCAGATTAAATTATTCATGCCCCAAGTATACCGCCGCCCTAAACAGGTTGCACCCTAGACCGAAGTACGGTTACCCTAAGGGCGAGCGCTAAGTTAATGCAGTCGTGGTACGCGCTCTAGTACCCAAACTGCGAGTATCTTATGCACCGATCTAAAATGGCAGCCGGCGATTTAGTTAACTTAGGCGCCTCAACAATTTATATACTATCGTCTATTGGTATCGTATCGCGCGAACAGCTCGAAGCGCGCGGCGCAATTGAGACATACAACGATATTCGCCGTCGTGGTATCAAAACCTCGAAAGTACTTCTTTATGCCCTACACGCAGCAATTCGCAACCAACGATGGCAAGAACTAAGCCATAATGAAAAACAGTCACTGGTGCAGCAAGCTGATGCACTGATGCGCCAAAGCGAAATTACTCACTGATAAGCTGTTGACGCAATTATAGGCCTTGAAATTACACTTAGGGGTACCCATATAGTGAACATAGCTATTTAGGAGATGTCCCTTGAAACGTATTTTTTTATTCTTGGCCACCAACATCGCGATTATCGCAGTTGCTAGCGTAACGCTAAGCCTTCTTGGTGTTAACGGCTACATGACCTCGCAAGGTCTAGATTTTTCTTCACTACTTATTTTTTGTGCTGTATTTGGCTTTGTAGGCTCGTTTATCTCGTTAGCAATGTCTAAGTGGGTTGCAAAACGCAGTACCGGCACACGCATCATTAGCCAACCTAGTAATCATCAAGAGCTATGGTTGATGGAGACCGTAGCAGACCTAGCAAAGGATGCAGGTATTGGTATGCCAGAAGTAGGCATTTTCAATGCTCAACAGGCCAACGCATTCGCTACCGGCGCCAATCGCAACAATGCGCTAGTAGCCATCAGCGAAGGTATGCTGCAGCGCTTTACTAAAGACGAGATTCGCGCAGTGCTAGCGCACGAGATTGGCCATGTTGCCAACGGCGATATGATCACCCTAAGCCTAATGCAGGGCGTGGTGAATACCTTTGTAATGTTCTTTGCTCGTATCATCGGCCATGCAGTAGACCAATTCTTGAACCCTGATCGCGAAGGTGGTGTGGGCATGGGTTACTTTGTAGTGACCATCGTCGCCGAAATCGTTCTAGGATTCTTGGCAATGACCATTGTGATGGCCTTTAGCCGCTATCGCGAGTACCGCGCAGACCACGCCGGCGCAACGCTAGCTTCAAAGCAAGGCATGATTAGTGCGCTTCGTCGCCTTCAGGCCGAGACCCAAGCACAGGTGCCAAATCAAATGCCAGACACCTTAACGGCTTTTGGCATTACCAGTGGATTCTCGACTAAGATGAAGAGCCTATGGGCATCGCACCCACCACTTGAACAACGCATCGCTCGCTTAGAGCAGATGTAACGCACAGCGAGGCGACAAACTTGAAAACCCTTACCCGTTTATTGTTTATCGCCCTCGCCAGTTTGGGCATCGTCAACATAGACGATGCTCAGGCCGAGATTAGCGAATACGAACAGAACAACATCGATGTATATCGCTCGGCAAGCCCCTCAGTCGTTTTTGTAACCAATAAGCAATATCGCCGTGCGCGATTTTCTCGAAACGTTACGGTAGAGCCCCAAGGATCAGGCACGGGCTTTATCTGGGATCGCGATGGCCATATCGTCACTAATTATCACGTTATCGAAGGCGCCAACGAAGTAAGCATTGGCTTAAGCGACGGTTCTGACTGGCCAGCAACTTTGGTGGGGATCGCCCCCGAACGCGATTTAGCGGTGCTGAAAATTGATGTACCTAAAAACCTGCTTCGTCCGCTTCCTAGAGGCAATAGCGACAAGCTCGTGGTAGGGCGTAAAGTGCTTGCTATCGGCAACCCCTTCGGCCTAGACACAACCCTTACTGTTGGTGTGGTTAGTGCGCTTGACCGTGAAATTCAATCACCCAATGGGCGCACTATTCCAGGTGTTATTCAAACCGATGCAGCGATCAATCCGGGCAACTCGGGCGGCCCATTACTTAACTCTGCGGGCGAGTTTATAGGGGTTAACACCGCCATCTACTCGCCTAGCGGAGGCAGCGCAGGCATTGGCTTCTCAATACCGGGTAACACGGTGAAGAGCATCGTACCCATACTCATAGAAAATGGCGAATTAACTCGCCCCGTTATGGGAGTAACGCTGGCTGCAACCCAATTCGCGCATCGAGCTGGTGTACGAGGAATCCCCATTGCCGAAATAACCCGCGACATGCCCGCGGCTAAGGCGGGGCTAGAGGGTATCAAACGTGACCGCCGAGGCCGGTTTATTTTAGGCGACATCATCGTTGCGATAGACGGCACCCCCGTCACCAACGAAGATCAACTGTTAACCCAGCTTGAACTACACCAGCCTGGTGATCGCATTAAGGTTACCGTAGTAAGAGATAAGCGCGAACGCACAGTCTCGCTTAAACTAGCCAAGCAGCCCTAATATTAACCCCTCAGGTGAGGGGTTTTTAGGTACAATATTCGCTTCATTAATCGATTAGATGTATCGCAGTATGTTAGGTAACGACGCGCTGTCGCAGTTGAAACAGCTAAAAACGGATATCCGTTCTACCAAAGAGTTTTTCGAAGGTGACGTAGTGGGCTCTATGAGTAGCTACGGCTTCATCGTCAATGGCGATACACGCCATTTTCTACCCCCAAACGAAATGGAGCGTGTATTCCCTGGCGATCGTGTGCGCTACTGCCTAGTAGACGGTCGCGACGACCAGAAACAAGCAGAACTAGATAAGCTAATCGAGTCACCAACAACAGAGCTGTTCGGCGTTTATCGCGTTCGCGGTACCAACCACTTTGTAGAAGCTGAATTTGGCCGAAGCAGCCGTTGGCTATTTGTACCACCAGCCAAGCGCGACAAGCACGAAGATGGCGACCTTGTACAGGCAAAGGTAATACGCCACCCCTATAAAACGGGCAAGGCGGCTGTACAGGTTACAAAGCATTTTGGCGCGCCAAGCGCTGCCTGGGCTAAGCACCGCTTTGTTGAAGCGCGCTACAACCTTGAACCGATCAACGAGCAACTTGATGTTCCTAGCAAGCCACTGCTGACCCGTGATCTAGATCTAACAGACATACCCTTTGTAACCATTGATTCTGCAAGCACCCGCGATATTGACGACGCGCTATTCGCTGAAAGCACCGACAATGGCTACCGCCTTGTTGTTGCGATTGCCGACCCTATGGCCTATATCGCTGAAGGTGATCAGCTTGACTCTGTGGCAAGGAGCCGCGGTACCACTACATACTTGCCAGGTGTTCAACTACCTATGATGCCAAGTGAACTTGCCACTGAACGCTGTTCGCTATTGCCAGAGCAGGTACGCTCGGCGCTCATCATCACCATGCAAGTTAGTGACTCTGGCGAAATCAGCGATTACGAGTTTAAATTTGCTAACGTACAAAGTGTCGCCAAACTTAGCTACAACGACGTCGCTGCGCACATCGACGGCGAGAAGGAGCTAGAGGCCTCTGAAGCCGTGCTATCGTCGATTGAGACGCTAACAAAAGTACAAAAAGCTATCTATAGCTGGCGTTCTGCAAACTGCCTAGTTATGGAAGATCGCCATGACTATGGCTATGCCGTAAACGATGAAGGTCAGCTGACCGAAGCTGTTATTGATCGACGTAATAGTGCCCACCGAGTGGTTGAAGAGTGCATGCTAGCCACCAACCGCACCGCAGGAAGCTTTTTAGCATCACACAATAAAGGGTTGTTCTCTGCTCATGCTGGCTTTAGAGATGAGCGCCTAGAAACAGTAGCGCAAATAGTAAGTGAACAGTCACTTTCAGAACCTAGCGACGCCATTGATTTAGCACAATTTAAGCAAATCATGCAGGCGGCATCAGAAAAAGAAACGGCCGACCAGCCGTTGCGTGCACCGCTGACACGTATGCTACAACCTGGCATCGTAACCCCTAACCCAGCGCCTCACTTTGGCCTAGGCTTTGATCACTATGCTACGGTTACTTCACCAATTCGTAAGTACCAAGATTTAACCAACCATAGAGCGATCGCATCGATCTTAAATCAGACCGATTCAACGCTTGATCAAGAGGCTGCCACAACATTGGGCGAATCTATTCAAGACGCGCAATTAGCTGCTAGACGAGCTAGCAACGAACTTGAACAGTGGTTATCAAACGAGCACTATGGAGCGCAGCTACAAGGGCAAACCCTTAAAGCCCGTATTGCGATGATTAACGCAGGTGGTCTTGCGGTTCAACTAATCGAAACCGGCTGCGAAGGCTTTGTTGATCTGCGTAAGCAGAAACCGAGCTTAGATCAGACATACTTGCGTCTAACACTTGGTGAACAGACATTCGTTCTAGAACAGCAACTAGATGTTGTGGTTAAAGGCTACGATGCCCAACAACGAAAGCTGCAACTAACGCTAGCTTAAGCAGTAAGCCGCCGTTGCTGCTCACGAGTCAGGCGACGCTCTAAGCGTCGCTTGAACAAGTCGTCGCCAACCACCCGACCATTATCGTTGGCGTTCTCTATCTGCTTAATTGTATTTCGTGGTATCGGCAAGCAGAACATTGCGCGATAGCGACGCCTGCGCTCAATCAGTGTTAGCCCCAACCCCTGGTAGGCTGACTGCTGTATCAGTAACTGATCACCCCACCTAGTATCCTTTATCGCATTCTGCTGATAACTACTAAAGTTGTAGTGACTAGCATCTGCTACCAAACCGCGTCTTACTGGCAGCAATTCAATATATCGCGATAGTGTTAAGGCATATGCTTCATCATCAATTAAACTAACGCCGGCCACCGCGATCTGAACACTGTATCCATTCGTCGATTGATACCGTTGATATGCGCTTGTTACGTAGCCTACCCATCTAGTAATAGAGTTTTCATGCTCAGGTGTAACCAATAGGTGAGCATCATGATCAAAGAGCGAAAAGGCATGGCACCTCACCCCCGTCTCAAAACTAGCTCTGGTCGCGACATCAAGAAAGAAAAAATAATCTTGAGGGCTATTAAAACAACGGTCTTGACCAACCGTATTAAGACGCAAGTGATATAACTGCCCCACTGGGCAGTAAGATACATCTAGTGACATGACACCCCCTTGTTTTATTCGAGCTGAATAAGTTAAGGGAGCACCATGACTGTGGGCAACCAAATCTCTAGACTAATCTCTTATATAGATTTGGTGCCCTTATAACAATTAGACCAACTGCATCAGTTGCTCACGATTAAAGGCAACAATCGACTCAGTCTGAGCGGCTTTTACTTTAGTCGCCCATTCTGGGTCGGCAAGTAGCGCTCGACCAACAGCCACTGCATCAAACTCGCCCGCCTCTAAACGCGTGCAAAGCTCGTCGACACCTTTCTTCTCAGCCGTAGAGTCGTTCTCTACCATAAACTCTAAAAAGTCGCTGTCTAAACCAACGCTACCCACAGTAATTACAGGTACGCCAACCAACTTTTTAGCCCAGCCTGCCAAATTCAGCTCAGAACCTTCAAATTCGGCAATCCAGAAGCGACGCGTACTGCAATGCAAGATATCAACACCTGCATCGACTAAGCTCTGTAAAAAGCCTTGCAGTTGCTCTGGCGTATCGCAAAGGCGCGCTGTGTAGTCTTGCTGCTTCCATTGCGACCATCTAAAGATAATCGGAAAGTCTTCGCCCACAGCCTTACGACAAGCTGCGATCACTTCGCGCGCAAAACGCGATCGGTTTTCTAAGCTGCCACCGTATTCGTCGGTACGCTGGTTAGAACCTTCCCAAAAGAATTGATCAATTAGGTAACCATGGGCGCCGTGTAATTCAATCGCATCAAATCCTATCGCCTTAGCATCAGCAGCAGCTTGGGCAAAGGCTGCGACCACTTCGTCGATATCTTGCTGAGACATCTCTTTTACCAATACTTCGCCGTTTTTCTCTTTACCTGTTGGGCCGTAGGCTGGTGCCTCAGGTACCGGCTCGGTACCTTTGCGGCGTACATTGCCAACATGCCATAGCTGCGGCGCGATCTTGCCACCTGCGGCATGCACAGCCTCGACGACGGCTTTCCAGCCCTCTAACCCTTCACCATAGAAGTGAGGCACATTAGGGTAGCCATTTGCCCCTTCATGATCGATTACCGTACCCTCAGTTATGATAAGGCCTACCTCGTTTTCAGCGCGACGACGGTAGTAGTCAACGACCATTTGATTGGGCACACCCTTGGGCGAAAATGAACGTGTCATTGGTGCCATTACAATTGGGTTTTTAAGGCTTAATTTAGGTCCAAGCTGAACTGGCTTAAACAATGCTGATACGTTCGTCATAACGCAAATCCTTAGAACAGTTGATGCCTTTTAAAGGCGAGTTGTTTACACTGACATTCTATCCCTATGTGGGGGCGTAAACACCGATTACAAGTTAGGTTGGAGTATTCATATGACTAATAACCGCGTACTGATTGTGATATCAGCGATTGCTTCAGTAGCGATCTTCATCATTATATTTATGCTTACCAAGCCGCAGCCAGCTGAACTAGAGCGTACTGCAATCGAGCCTTTACCCGTTGAGACACCCCAAACAACGGTCGCCGAACCCATTACACCCGCGATTACACCCGAACCCGCTCAAGAGGTTGAACCAGCGCCGATTGAACAACCTGCAGAACCCAAGTTTACGCCGCCACCTCTGAATCAAAGCGACGCTCCATTAAAACAGGCAATGGGCGAGTCTGAGCAGTTCGCAGCTGTGGTTGGTTGGCTAACCCAAGACGAGCTAGTAAGAAAGTCAGTAGTGGCTGTTGATAACCTTGCCAAAGGCAATGTCATTGCCAAGTACCGCCCATTAAACTTTAGCCATAAGCAATTGGTGGTCGAATCGCGCGACAACAAACTGTACCTAGACCGTCGCAACTTTAATCGTTACAACCTTTGGGTCGACACGCTCACTCAAATCGAGCCAACCACCTGGGCACAGTGGATCGATCGCTATCAACCTATTCTAGATCAAGCCTTTGGCGAGCTAGGATACAAAGACAAGACATTCAATCAACAGCTTAAAGCGGGCTTAGACCAAATATTGGCAGCACCCGTATTAACGACTGATATTGAGCTAGTTAGGCCGTCGGTTTATTACAAATATGCTGACAAAGAGATCGAAAAGCTGCCAGGTATCCAAAAGCTGATGATACGCATGGGCCCAGAGAATACCGTTAAACTGCAACGCTTTGCCGAAGCCTTGCGACAACAGCTATAGACCCAAAACAATTAACTAACTTATTGGGACGATCGCTTGTGCTGTAATTGCTGAGCGATCGTACCTATGACGATTAGCGTTAATCCGACAAAAGTAGCCAACGCGATAGACTCGCCCAAAAAAACCTGAATAAACACTAGCGATAAAAATGGCGATAGAAAGATTAGATTGGCCACAGGCGACACTCGCTCGGCCCTTCGCATGGCGTTAAGCCATAGCACAAACGTAATACCCATCTCGAACAACCCAACCCAAAGCGCACCAGCCATTGCTTCTAATGTTAGGGTAGGCATACCCGACTGCCAGATACACAGCCCCCAGGTAACCGGCATCGCGACCGTAAACCCAAGCAGCATGGCCACTAAGGGCGAGTCTTGTTGCTTAGCGTTTACGATCCAGTAAAACGCCCAAATAACAGTACTTACCAAGGCAAGTGACACACCCACAACAGAACTCTGTTGAAAGCCTTCTAAGCTACCCCCGCTAGCAATGATAACTACACCCACATAGCCTAGCAGACAAGCAATCATATCGATCTTAGTAAGCGTTTGCTTAAGAAGCGGTACCGACAACAGCGCTAGCATCAATGCCCAGGTGTAGTTAATAGATTGTGCCTGTTGTGCCGGCAACAAATCATAAGCCACAAACAGAACCCAGTAATAAGCCGTGGGATTTAACAATCCAATCAACGCATACTTTACACCGCGATGGCGAACAGCTTTTTTTACTTTGCCGAACTGCTTAGTAACAACGACTGCACTCAAGAAAAACAGCCAGGATACGGTACTAGCCAGCGCGAGCAACTGCAGCGGCGTCAACGTTTGGAGACTTAATTTAAACGCGGTCGCAACTGTTGACCAAAGCAAGACAGCCGCCAAGCCAAAAGCGATGGCGGCTCGTTGTGATTTAACCACGATTACTTCTCAGGAATTTGATCAACGATATCTAACACTAGATCAAAATACTTAGCGGTCGATTCGATGTCGCAACGTTCGTCGGGCGAATGAGCCCCACGAATATTTGGCCCTAGCGACACCATGTCCCAGTTCGGGTAAGGCTTAGCAAAAAGCCCACACTCTAGCCCAGCGTGCAATACAGAAAGCTGGGCTTGTTCGCCCGTCTTATTTTCGTAAATTGATTGCACTAGCGCCACCAGCGATGACTGTGGATTAGGCGCCCAGCCTGGATATTCGCCCGAGATGCGCGTAGATGCCCCAAGGCTTTGCCAGAAGCGTGCAACTCGCTGTGCCATTTCGTCGCGGCCACTATCGATTAACGAACGGGTAAGACAACTGATATCGGCATAGGCGTCGTCGGTATTGATAATGGCGAAATTATTAGAGGTTTCAACAACCCCCTCAACTGAATCTGACCAACGCTCTACCCCGCTTAACGTATTCTCTATGCCGATAATTAACGTCATCAGCGAGGCCTCGGTCAAGGCATTAAAGTTATGACGGTGCTCGACCTGTTTAAGCTCGATCTTAAGCTCAGGAGCAGCAATTGCAAGCTCACCGCCTATAACGCTCGCGATTTCTTTAACGGCGGTATCGACCGCTAATACTTCGTCTGCTGCGATACGAATCTCGGCAAATGCTTCTCTAGGAATCGCGTTACGCAGAGTGCCGCCATTGATAGAGATAACGTCGACAGCTGCGGCATCGTAAACTGCTCTCAAAGCACGAGCCAGCAGCTTATTGGCATTGCCGCGCCCCTTGTGAATATCGATGCCAGAATGACCGCCTTTCAACCCCGTAACACTTAGCTGATAAGCGATACCATCTGGCATAGGCTCGGCGCGTTCTAGCGGCAGTGAGGCCGATATATCAATACCACCGGCACAGCCTACGCAAAACTCGCCCCACTCTTCAGAGTCGAGATTTAAAAGTAATTCACCAGTAAACCAACCGCCTTTAAGCTCATGAGCACCCGTCATGCCGGCTTCTTCATCAACCGTTAAAAGCGCTTCGATTGGGCCATGGGGTATTTCAGTTGAGCAGAATATCGCCAAAATAGTAGCTACACCGATACCGTTATCGGCACCTAGGGTAGTACCCTTTGCGTGTACCCACCCATCAATCACCTCTGTTTGAATAGGGTCATTCATAAAATCGTGATTTGTAGACGCATTTGCCTGACACACCATATCTAGATGCGACTGAAAAATAATACCTTGTCGTTTTTCTCGCCCTTCGGTTGCGCCCTTTTGAAGGCGCAGGTTACCTATATGATCTTGCTGAACAACAAATTGGTGCTCACGGCCTAATTGCTTTACCCATTCGATAACACGCTCTTCGTGTTTAGAGGGGCGTGGAATCTGAGTTAGTTGATCAAACATGCTCCACAATGCTGTGGGTTCAAGGTGGGCTATCGACATTAGGCTTCTCCTACCGCTGCGTCTGAGACAAAGGGATTACGTTGGCGCTCATCACCAAAGGTAGACAACGGCCCGTGCCCTGGCAAAAATTGAATATCATCACCCAACACGAAGAGCTTCTTGCGAATTGAGTGAATCAAATCGCTATGGTTGCCTCTAGGAAAATCGGTACGCCCTATACTGCCCTGAAAGATAACATCGCCCACAATGGCAAACTTTGCATCCATTTCAACAAACACAACATGACCCGGAGTATGACCAGGGCAATGCACGACCTTAAACGTTAGATTACCTAAACTGACTTCGTCGCCATCATCTAACCACTGCGATGGTTCGAACGACTTTGCGTTGGGATTACCAATATACTGGCCCTGTTCTGGCAAGCTATCGATCAAGAATTGATCGTCGGGATGCGGGCCGATAATAGGCAAACTAAGCTTCTCGGCTAGGTCTGCCGTACCACCTGCGTGATCGCCGTGGGCATGCGTGATTAGGATTTTTTCGATCACAACACCCTTATCGGTCGCGGTTTTCACGATGCGATCTAGCTCGCCGCCAGGATCTACGACAGCACCGGCCATCGTATCTGAACACCAGACAATTGAGCAGTTTTGTTGATAGGGGGTAACGGGAACGACCGCAATCTGCATCGCCATAGCAACAGCCTCGAGACTAGATAAAAAACCGCTCTATTGTAACGGCAATCTATGGGCTGTCACTATTAAATCGTTGGTGTCTGTTACCAAATCTTAGCGCGTCGCTTAGGTTCAACGTACATGCCGTCTTTTTCGCTTACTTTATAGGTGCGGTTAAACGCCTCTACATTGCGCAAAGTAATATTTACTCGTGCTTCGCCCGGCGCATACGTTAAATAAGGCATCGCTCGACGCATGTACGACTCGCGATACTTTACTCGCCAAGCCTGGGCATAACTGATGAAGAATCGCTCGCTAGCATTGAACCCCTCAATATCTAATCGAGGCTGCTCTTTGATGCTCTTTTTATATGCTGAGTACGCTAGCTCGACACCAATCAAATCAGCCATCATCTCATCAGCACTGAGCTGACTACTCAATTTTAAGCCCGGCAGAATCTCGTACTTACTAAACTGATGATTTAATGACCGTAACTGCTTATCAAAGCGCTCGTAGTCAGTATCAGACCACCAGCGATCTTCTAGCCCTGAGCCATCTAACTGCGCACCGATTTTATCTAACGAATGAGCGATTTCATGACCAATCAGTGCTCCAATACCACCATAGTTAGCGGCATCATCTGCTTCAGGATCAAAGAACGGCGGCACTAAAATGCCGGCAGGAAACACAATCTCGTTGCTAGCAGGGTTGTAGTAAGCCGCTACCGATTGCGGTGATCGATACCAGTCATCAGGAGATACTCGACGGTCAAGTTTTTTGAGCTTGCGCTTAAACTGGTATGTTTTAACTGTTGCCAAGTTTTGTAGTAGTTGCCCTTGTTCAAGCGCCAAGCCTTCAAAGTTATCGAAGCGATCGGGATAGCCAACTTTGACCCCCATGTCTACGATCTTTTGTTTTGCTAACAGTCTAGTGTCATCTGCAAACCAACCCTTTCTGTCTAAATCTTTCTCGGTGGTGTCTAAAATTTGTTGCACCATTACCTGCACTCGCGTGCGAGAACTCTCGCTAAAGTAACGATCGATATATCGGGCCGCCATTGCATCGCCCATATACTTATTAATGTACCCAATCGCCGTGCGCCACTGCGGTTGCGCCTCGCTGCGCCCGCCTATTAACTCGCCAAAAAAGCTCTGCGACAGTGCCTGGTACGGCTCGCTCATATTTGAAAGCGATTGCACCATTACTTGCCACTTTAAATAGCTTTGCCAATATTCGATCGGTAGCTTTTCTAGCAACTTAGACAGCTTCGAAAAATAACTGGGCTGATAGACTCGAACATACCGTTGATGCGAGCCATCTAGTAAGTCGAATAAGGCGTTCCATTGAATTGACGGGCTTAAGCTATCAATTCGTGAACGCGAATACAGGTTATAGCTTTTAGTACGATCTTGAGAATCTTCTCGCGACCATTGAGAGGCTGCTATTTTTGATTCAACCACCAACACCTGTTCGGCCAATCGTTTAGGCGACGACAGTCCTGATAACGTAAACCCCTGCTCGATCATGTTAAGATAGGCATTGCGCAGGCCTTCGGTCTCGTCATCGTCGCGCAAATAAAAACGGCGGTCGCGCATACCTAGGCCGCCCTGGCTAACTTCAAGAATATAGTGGTTAGGGTTTCGCGAATCGGGCTCTACCCATACAGAAATTGGCCCCGAAATACCATGGCTCATTAGCTGAATGAATAGATCTGCCACATCGGCCGACGACTCGACCTGATCAATCTTGGCAAAATATGAATTGAGGTAGCTCTCTGACTGCTGTTCTAAATGAGCGGGCGAGATAAATGACTCGTACAGTGTTAGCAATTGCCTGTCGGCGGCAGACATCTGATGCGATGGCAGATCTGATAGACCTTCTAACAGTTCGCGTTGCTTGTGATGATTTTGATCAGACAGCCCACTAAACATACTAACTTGCGTGCGATCAGCAGGAATCACGGCACTTTCGATCCAACGCCCATTGGCATAGCGGTAGAAATCGTCTTGAGCACGCACATTGTTATCGATAAAGCTAGTATCAAAACCTAAGCCTTTAACGGCCACTTCAGACGTGTGCTGCTCTTTAACATCGGGCTTATCGATAGTCTCTACGGTTGGCGAGGGGCCACATGCAACTAGCAATGATGACGCCACTACAAAAGGCGAAACTTTTCTAATTAATTGCCATCGCATGATTAAACGAAATTGCCCCAATTTTTATGATCAACTAACTATCAAGTGTAACCAAATTATTAGAACAACTAAAACCCTTTATCGCAAAGGCGACTCTGCTTGACGCCCTTGGTCGCTAAGCCCTCGTTGTATTCGCTCACGAGCCAAGTCACTTAACTGAGTAGCGCTAAGCTGCTCGACCAAGTCTAAGCTGATCGGTTCTTGGATCTGAATATCTGCAATTGATGGCAGTAACGCAAAGGTGTGATTGGGCAACATGCGCTCTGTTCCCACCAATGTCACGGGCAAGATGGGCAACCCAAGGTCTTTTGCTGTGGCAAATGCGCCTTTCTTAAACGGTAGCAGCTGACCTGACGAGCTTCGAGTACCTTCAGGAAAAAACATAACCGATGTTCCGGGTTCGATCGTCTCTTTAAAGGCTGCTAACGCCTTCTGCGCCTCTGTACGGTTTTTGCGATCGACAAACAAATGTCCCATGGCCGCACAACCGCTGCCAATTATGGGCACCTTTCTTAGCTCTTTCTTAATTACCCATTTTAAATCTAACGGCAGCCAACCATAGATCGCAAAAATATCTGTCTGACTAAGATGATTAGCAACCACGACGTAAGAAGCCTGTGGGTCGATATGCTCTTCACCATGTAAACGAAACCACCCTGGCATGGCTAACGTATTTAGTCTCGCCCATAAAGGGGCTAAATTGCGCGTAGCCCACACTGGGCTAATCTTGCTCGCCAATATAACTAATGTCCCGATAACGAGCGTACAAAGCGCCATAAACGGGATGTACCACAACCAAACAACCGGCTGATACAATAAACGCGTTATACTCACACCAACTCCTAAAATAATCTCTAGACAAGAGTGTAACTTGATTAAACGAGCATTTTCATCATGACAACTTGCATTTTTCGACATGTAGCACCGCTATTTATGACCGTTGCTAGCCTATTGGTTTCAGAGTCAGTAGCGGCCTTGAATGACAACGACACCAAGCTATCAACCCAGTTACACAAAGATATTGGCGTACTGGCCAGTAACGAATTTGAAGGTAGAGCACCCGGTACAAGAGGCGAGTCATTGACCGTTAACTATCTAGTGCATCGCATGAAAGAGATTGGTATATCCCCGGGTAACGGCAACTCCTATCTGCAATCAGTACCCATTGTTACCACGACCACAACAAACAACCCTGACCTTGTCATTAATGGAAAGAACCAAATCACTCTAAAGTACCGAAGTGACGCTGTCTTATTTACTCAACAGCATTCAAACAATACCTCGCTCGATAATAGCGACCTAGTGTTTGTAGGTTATGGAATCAATGCGCCAGAGCGCAACTGGAACGACTACGAAGGTGTTGATGTTACTGGTAAGACTGTTGTAATGCTGATCAATGACCCTGGGTTTGCCACTCAAGACCCTGAATTGTTCGAAGGTAACCGAATGACATATTACGGGCGATGGGATTACAAGTTCGAAGAGGCGGCAAGACAGGGTGCAAGCGGCGCCATTATTGTTCATGAAACCGCAGCGGCGAGCTATCCTTGGGCCGTTGTTGAAAATAGCTGGACGGGCGGGCAAATTAGCGTTAAATCTAAAAACCGCAACGCCCACAGAACACAGGTTGAAGGGTGGATTCAGCTACCTGCGGCAAAGCGTCTGTTTAAAGCAGCTGGTCTCGACTTCTCGGCTTTGCGCCAAGCAGCCTCAGAAAATGGATTCAAAGCAGTGGATCTAAACTTAACGGCCTCAACATCACTCACCAATACTCTCAGTGAAGCAGAATCTAACAACGTTGTTGGGCTAGTAAAGGGGACCGAACTGCCCGACGAATACATCGTCTATACCGCCCACTGGGATCACCTTGGCAAGAAAAACACACCTCACGGCACTGCTATTTACAATGGCGCTATCGACAATGCAACTGGCACAGCCGCCCTGCTAGCAATCGGTGAGCGTTTTGCGAAACAACCCACCAAACGATCGATCGTATTTTTGGCAGTTACGGCCGAAGAATCAGGTTTACTGGGCTCAAAATGGTATACCCACTCGCCCATCTACCCAATCAAACAAACCATCGCAAACATCAATATGGACGCCCTAGGCGTGTGGGGCGAAACCAACGACGTGATAGTAGTAGGCATGGGTCAGTCTGATCTTGACAGCACGCTAGCTGAGCACGCAAAAAAGCAAGACAGGTACCTAAAGTCGAATCCTCGCCCAGAAGCAGGGTATTACTTTAGATCAGATCACTTTCCGTTCGCACGAGCCGGCATCCCTGCACTCTATGCTTCGGCAGGTGATGACGCCCGCGGCAAAGACTCGAACTATGTCACTGACAAAAAGAAAGAGTACACCGCCCATGCATACCACGAGGTCGGCGATAAGTATGACCCGAACTGGGACCTAGGTTCGATGGTACAAGACATCAAACTGCTGCATGGCGTTGGCGAGAGCGTCAGTAACGCCGACGCGTGGCCAAAATGGTCAGCCACGTCTGAATTTAGCACTAGACGATAAACTCACACTTTATCGGGCGCCGACAGTTCTATACTTGCCTAGTATGCTTAAATTACTGACAGGCGCCTTACATGCTCAATGCTTTAAAAAAATGGTGGTCTAAGCCCTCTGAGCGCCCCTCGTTGCTGACACAGGTTCGCAGCAACGAGCATCTTTTAGTTAAACGTGACGAAAATCTTAAGCAGTGGATTACACAGCAGTTTGCAGATATCGACGAAAATACTTGGCGTTGGGCAAAACATAACGCGACCAAGATACCGACAATTACCATTGAATCACTGCCTAGACCGCCAGGGCACCTGCCAGCACTAATGGCCCAATTTAAATCTGGCGCAGCTTCAGCCCATGAACTTGCCGATAAACTGCGCCAAGACCCAAACCTTTCTAGCAACCTAATGAAGGTAATCAATAGCCCGCTCTACCGTACCTATCACAAGTGCCAAAGTATCGAAGATGCGTTAGTAAGACTGGGCGCCGACGGCTTTACCGCCCTCGTAACCACTGCGATTGCGCAGCCCTTGTCTAGACAAACAAATAGCGAGCTGAACGAATTACAAACCAAGAGCTGGGAACTTGCAGCGATCGCCTGCCAGATTGGCGAGTATCAATGCTTACAACATAGCCAGCCTTCGATCCACGGCTTTATGGCGGTGATGGCTGACGAAATAGCTCTGTTGGCTAGCGCTCAAGTGGTGGGGCGAGCAACTGGTGCACTGTCGCCATTGCAGACCCACGCCCTATTGTATGAACACTATCTACTGCACCGATTGCGCATCTCTAGCAACATCGCAGAACTGTGGAATCTAGACGCCGCTGCCACCAATTTTTGTATTACCGCCATCGCCGGAGAGTCGCACCCAGGGCAACTGCTTGCACAAGCACAGCTGGGCGCCCTGTTGCTGATGAGCAACGAAACCGCTCAAATAGATGACTGGTGCTCTCTTGGCTTAGGCGCTAAGCTATTCAAACAGATGACTGAGCAAAATCATGACTAAACCGTTCACCAAAATTTGCCCTGTAAGCCCTGCTGCACAACCAAGCATTGTGGCAATTAATGGCATCGATGTGATCGTTGACCAATCGGGGTCACAGCCCCGTCTTTGGCTCAACAGCTGCCCTCACACAGGCGCACCGCTAGCGATGCAAGCTGACGAACTAATCTGCGATACGGGCGAGTTTGAATGCTGCCTTCATGGAGCAAAATTTGAACGTAGCACAGGGCTTTGCGTGTCAGGCCCTTGTAAGTCAGAGTACTTAGAAACAGTACCTAGCAAAATCGAGAGCGGCTATATTTTAGGCCAGCTACCCTAAGGCCAGCAGCGAACATCGGCCGAAAGGCAAACCTGCTCGCCATCGAAGGTAGCTTTAACCGCATAGAATTCAACACCCGCCTTCAGCGCTCGCCGGCATGCATCGCCATACTCAGGGTGAATATCAAAGGCTGGGCCGACCTGATCAATACCAGCATGCTGTACACACCAGACCATCGCCGCGCGCTGACCGTTCTCTACCACCTTAATCATCTCTTCAACATGCTTCACGGCGCGTTCAGACTTGGTATCCGGAAACACCCCAACACCATCCCCTAACAGCAATGTGGCACTTTTAACCTCTACATAACAATCGGGCTGGTCACCATCCTTTAATAACAGGTCAATACGGCTATTGTGCTCGCCATACTTTTGCTCACGTTTGATCGTGTTATAGCCCACCAACTCGGCCAATAATCCAGCCTGTATTGCCTGTTCAACCCACTTATTGGCGTAGGCGCTGTGAATACCAATCCACTGCCCGTCGGGGTTTTTCGCCCACTCCCAGGTGTAGGCTAACTTGCGTTTAGGATTATCTGACTTTGACAGCGCAACTGGATAATTTTCGAACAAACAGTTCTTCATTGAACCCGTATTTGGGCAATGAGCAGTGACCTCTTCACCACTCTCTAATACGACATCAGTCAAAAACCGTTTATAGCGTTTGATCAGACAACCTTGTACCAAGCCATCAATTTTGATAAAAATCTTGTGATTAGTAGACATAGAGATGTTGCATTCTCCGTTTTGATCCCCATAATGCGTGTCTCTGTCGAGAACAGCTCGACATAGTAGCCATTTAGGCTAACCTTTGATAGTTTCATTGTTTGCGCAGATTAACGCGCAACCATTTAGTTGTGAGGGCAAATGACCATGCCAAACCAAAAAGCTGACAATAGCTTCGCTTTGAAAGACTTCACCCCGTATAAAGAAAAGAAGGGTGAAGAGTACATGAATGACGCACAACAGGAGCACTTTAAGGGTATCTTATTCGCGTGGCGCGACGAGCTGCTTGAAGAGATGAACCGCACTGTGTCTCATATGCAAGACGAAGCAGCGAACTTTCCTGATCCTGCTGACCGCGCTAGTCAAGAAGAAGAGTTCAGCCTAGAACTGCGTACCCGCGACCGTGAGCGCAAGCTAATCAAGAAGATCGACTCTACCTTAGATTTGATCGAAGCTGAAGACTACGGCTATTGCGACACCTGCGGTGTTGAAATCGGCATCCGCCGTTTAGAAGCTCGCCCAACTGCTACGCAATGCATTGATTGCAAAACCCTAGCAGAGATCAAAGAAAAGCAGACGGGTATTTAATACCCCTATGTATCGCGGGCGCTTTGCCCCAACGCCATCGGGCGAGCTACACTTTGGCTCGCTCGTTGCCGCCCTTGCAAGCTTTCTAGACGCGCGTGCCAATCAAGGCACCTGGCTGGTTCGCATTGACGATGTTGACACCACCCGAGCCCGTACAGACGCCATCACTAGCATCCTTCACTGCTTACGTGCTCACGGCATGCAAAGCGATGAACCCGTTTATTATCAGTCGCAGCACACAGATCACTACCAAAAGGTACTCGATCAGTTACTGACGAATGGCTTAGCGTTTTTCTGTAGCTGCACTCGCGCTAGGTTAAAAACTTTAGATCACCAATATGATGGTCACTGTCTGGTGCATCAACCCGAAGACCCGACTACCTGCGCGGTGCGTTTGTCTCCCGCCTCAACGACTTCTAACATTGATGATCTCATCCAAGGGCCTCAAACGTTTGCGGCGGCTCGCTCAGATCACCCGGTATTAAAACGCCGTGACGGGTGCTTCGGCTACCCTTTGTCGATGGTGATTGATGACCATCGACAACGCATTACTCACGTTGTGAGAGGCTTAGATCTACTAGAAGAAACCCCCATTCAATTGCAACTGCAGTCCATTTTGGGCTTTGCGCAACCAAACTACGCGCATATCGGCTCTGCGATGCTAGACGACCAGCGCAAGCTGAGTAAGCAAAATCATGCCAAGCCAATCGATATCAACACCCCCGAACAGAATTTGAGAGACGCGTTAAAGTGGCTTAATCAGCCTGAACTACCTAGCGGCTGTAGTGACATCGCATCGATACTAGATCAGGCTGTTCAAAATTGGCGGCTAGATCTCTGCCCTGTCGCAGCCAAACTTGCGCCGAGAAGTTTCTGTTCGTAACATGAGCGCATTAGTTTGCGAGTTCTCATGCATTTATCAAAACACATTATTCTGATGCTAATTGCGGCCTTTATTTTTGGGCCGACGATTCTATTCTGGCTTACTAGCGAAGCGGCACCTTGGTATCGCCCCTATGTAGCTTGGCTCGCTATCATTTGTATTGCAGCTTCGCTGCACTGGCGCCGACGCTCATGACTAGTTTTAGCCTATTACCTATCGGCCTCATCTGCATTGCCTATATGACTGCTCTATTCGGCATCGCGCAGTTAGCTGACCGCGGCTACATTAGCAGCCGAATCATTCAGCACCCGCTAACCTACGTTTTAAGCTTGGGGGTGTTTGCCTCGTCATGGGCGTATTACGGCATTATTGAACTCGCCCACAACTATGGCTATGCGATGCTCACGTACTACATAGGTACGGGGCTACTTTTTTTGTTTGGCCCGATTCTACTTAAGCCGATTCTTACGCTATCACAGCGCTACGGGCTTATGTCGCTAGTCGATCTATTAGCTTTTCGATTTCAAATGCGGGGGGTTGGCGCGTTAGTAACACTGATGGTGATCTTTGGGCTATTACCCTTGCTAGTACTTCAAGTGCAATCGGTAGCAGACTCGATTCAAATCTTAACGCTAGGCGCAACTCAGCCTTCTGCTTCTAGTCATTTGATACCTGCCGCTGAATCCCATAATTTTATTGCACTGTTGTTTACATTAAGCATTGCGGTATTTGCGATACTTTTTGGCACTCGCCCTAACCAGCAAGGTCTTATCGTAGCCTTGGCAGTAGAAAGCTTTGTAAAACTGCTGTACTTCGCGATCTTAGGGTTTGTGGCCGTGTTCGTGGTATTTGATGGCTTTGCAGGCATCGATCAATGGCTGGTGGCCAACCCTGAAACTCGCCAAGCATTGACCACAAAAGGGCAATCTGCGTCAGCACACACCATGGTACTACTATTCTTTGCCACCGCCATGACAATGCCCCAGGTGTTTAAAATAAACACGACCCACGTTGACCCCATGAGAGCTATTCGCTGGGGCACATGGGCTATGCCACTTTACCTATTAATCATCAGCCTACCCGTGCTACCTATTTACTGGGCCGGATTAAAACTTGGTATCACCACACCTTACGAGTACTTTGCGTTGGGGGTGCCATTGGCGCTAGAGGCACCGGCGCTTTCGATTGCGGTATTCATGGGCGGTATTGCGGCAGCAACAGGCGCAATGATTGCTATTGTATTGTCGCTTGCGGCAATCTTTCATACTCATATCGTGCTACCACTGGCACCGCTGCAGCGCCAAGAGAACCCTTATAAAGCCATCATGTGGCTGTATCGTGGCTCGGTAGTATTCATCGCGATCTCTACTTATCTGCTATACCGCGTACTTGCACATCGACATAGCTTATCTGATTTAGCGTTCGCCTCATTTGTTCAGATTTTACAGCTACTACCCGCATTCATCGCGTTAACACTGGCCCCTAAGATTACGTCGCGAGGTATGCTTTCAGGCATGGCCGCTGGTACGCTTGTATGGCTAACACTGCTGTTCTTACCTATGGTTTTTGGCGCTGATGAATTCTTTCTATCTATCTTTGGCAAGCAAGTCGGTTTAGGGCGAGATAATTGGGAGTCAGTTACACTACTGTCGTTGTCAGCGAACGTTATCACGGCGTTTACTGTGTCACTTTACACTCGACAGTCTTCTGCAGAGAAAGCTGCTGCTAAAGCATGCAGCGATCAATCTGGGTCTTCTTTACCTTCGTTTCGAGTAGCCTTTTCGGGTTTTGACACGTTAGAAAACGATCTTTCTAAACATCTAGGTTCGTCACTAGCACACCAAGAACTGACTCGTGCAATGCGTGAACTACAGATTGATTTTGGCGAGCGTCGAACATTTAAAATTGCCTCCCTTAGATCAGTGTTACAGGCAAACCTAAGTAAGCTTATAGGGCCTCAATTTGCCGCCGACGCGATCGATCGCTCTCTGCCTATGTCTGAGGCTACTCAGGGCTCTGTTGACCTGGCTGCTCTTGAACAAAGTATTCAAGACCAGCAACTACCTGACAACGGCCTAATTAGAGAGCTAAATCACCTTCGCGAGCATCACAGAAAGACGCTAGACGAACTGCCTTTGGGTATATGCGTTGTCGATAGTACTGACGAAATACTGATGTGGAATAAGCAGATCGGCGCCATCACTCAGGCTTCGGGTGATCGAATGATCGGGCAACACCTAAACGACGTAAGTGAGCCTTGGCAACAACTATTAAGACTGGCACTTAGCAGCCCATTAAGAGACATTTTTGAAACGGTAGAGACACCACATAAAACTAGGCATCTTCGATTGCGGGCCACTGCATCAGACACGTCTGGTATGCGCGCAATCGTTTTTGAAGACAACACTGAACAGACAAACCTAACTCAGTCATTACAACACGCCGAACGCCTTGCTGCTGTCGGTAAACTAGCCGCGGGGGTAGCCCATGAAATTGGCAACCCCGTTACAGGAATCGCCTGTCTTGCTCAAGAGATTAAAGCCGATAGCGACCCAGTATTTTCGAAAGAAGCAGCAGAACAAATACTTGTTCAAACCGATCGCATCACCACCATTGTGCAATCGCTAGTTAACTTTAGCCATGCTGGTACTAGCGGTGAAGAGCATGTCGAGCCTATCGAGAAGACTCAGGTTAGCCTGCACCACGTGGTTGACCAAGCAATTCAACTATTAGCCTTCGCCCACGATACGCAAGAGATTAGCTATAACAACTTCGTTGCCCCTTCGGTGACGCTCGTGGGTAACGAGCAAAAGCTGATTCAAGTTTTTATCAACTTGCTTTCAAATGCTAGAGACGCCAGCCCCGCTAAAGGCCGAATCATCATCGACTGCAGCGCATCAGTGAAAGGGCTAAGGGTCTGGGTGCAAGATCAAGGTTCTGGTATCAATTCACATGACCTTGATCAGGTATTGGACCCATTCTTTACCACCAAACCCGTTGGCGAAGGCACTGGCCTAGGCTTAAGCCTTGTGTACAGTATCATTCAAGAACATGGCGGCGAACTAATCATCGAATCTAGACACCAAAATCCGTCTATAAATGGCACTCGTGTAACAATCATTTTTAAGTAACCAATTTTGAAAGGTAGCGCCAAAAGTGTTACAACTATGCACATAGGTATTAACGTAGTAACACCAAGGTAACATGGCAAATATCCTAATCGTAGAAGACGAAAAGATTATTCGCGCCTCGTTGCGCCGTCTACTAGAACGTCACAATCACACAGTTAGCGAAGCTATCTCGATTCCTGACGCGCTAAACCACCACCAGTTAGGTGAGTATGATCTTGTCGTAAGCGACCTACGACTACCTGGCGGAACGGGCACAGAGCTTATTCGCCTCGCTGGTAACACTCCCGTGTTAATCATGACCAGCTATGCGTCACTAAAATCAGCTGTCGACTCAATGAAGATGGGTGCTGTTGACTATGTTGCGAAACCCTACGATCACGACGACATGATCGCTGCCGTAAATCGCGCACTATCACGTAAAAAGA
This sequence comes from uncultured Pseudomonadales bacterium, assembly GCA_947503335.1. Taxonomy (GTDB): domain Bacteria; phylum Pseudomonadota; class Gammaproteobacteria; order Pseudomonadales; family CANNCY01; genus CANNCY01. Next base: position 206,289 of record CANNCY010000002.1, read on the forward strand.
CATCCTCGACTAGTGGCAATAACACTTCTGCTGGAATCATCGGTGACAGCAGCGCAATGCAAACGGTATTTGATCGCATCAACCGTGTTGCCCCAACTGATGCCACCGTACTTATTCTAGGCGAAACCGGAACCGGTAAAGAACTAGCCGCCACCGCATTACACAAACAAAGTAAACGCGCCCACGGGCCACTTATCTCTGTAAACTGCGCGGCGATTCCTGAAACATTAATTGAATCAGAATTGTTCGGTTACGAAAAAGGAGCCTTTACCGGCGCAGCAGCACAGCGCGACGGTTTAGTCGCGGCAGCTGATGGCGGTACGCTGTTTCTCGATGAAGTGGGCGAATTGCCCCTAGAGGCACAGGCTCGACTACTACGCGTGTTACAAGAGAAAGAAGTCAGACCGCTGGGCTCAACTAAAACCCGCCCTGTAGACGTGCGCTTAGTTGCGGCAACTCATCGCAATTTAAAAGAGCTTGCCAAGCAAGGTAAGTTCAGAGAAGACCTTTATTATCGCTTAGACGTTATTTCGATCTCATTACCGCCTTTACGTGAACGCGAAAAAGACGTTTTAACGCTGACAGACTTTTTACTTAAACGGTCGTTTAGCAAACTTGAACGCGAACTAGCACCACTTTCTGCTGAAGCGATTCAAGCAATCACCACCTATCGATGGCCTGGCAACGTGCGCGAGCTAGAAAACGTAATGGAGCGTGCAGCCATTCTGTACGACGGCTCTGGCGAAATCGGCGTCGATGCCTTAGGCATCGACCTAGCACTTGTACCTACAACAGAACTAAATGATTTCGATGGCTTTACAGAATCAGAACTGTCGCCAGATAACGTTCGTGACAATAAAGACCCAGAGACCGATCTATCGCTAGAAGATTACTTTCAACGATTTGTTCTTGAGCACCAGGAAACCATGAGCGAAACCGAACTCGCCAAAAAACTGGGCGTTAGTCGTAAGTGCTTATGGGAGCGACGCCAACGGTTTGGTATACCGCGTAAGAAGCGTGGCGGTATAGAAGGCTAACAATTAAAACGGGTGGCCAACCATCATCCAGGCGCCCGTTCCTTCTTCACTGCGAGCTATTGATGCTCGCACTACAGCACCACCGGTCATGGCTCGCAAACCGAGACCATAGTTAACGTTTAAATCAGATAACAATACATTCGGCCGAAAGGTAGGTGCCACTCTGCCCGCTTCGACGAAGCCCACCAGTTGAAACCAGTCTAAATTTAGCATCTTTAACCAGCTGACACCTTTAATTGGGTTGGCCCTTAGCGTGTAGCGCAATTCTGCCGCCCCATAGACCGCAGCCTTATCATGAAAACGGTTAGACCTATACCCTTTCATACGGTAGTAGCCGCCCAGAGTGGCGCCTTCTTTATAGGGTGTTTTATGATCAATGAAATAGGTACCATCGTCATTTTTAGTTAGGTTCCACTGTGGTGAATAGCCGGCCCATGCATTCAACGCAAGTACACGCTGTTTCGCAAAGCGATCAGCACCTAGATTAAAATACTTACTACCCTCTAACTCTAAAAATGCCCAGCTGTTGTCGTCAAACAGCCCTGAATCATAGCTAATTGCAATAAACTGTGAACTGCCAGTTGAAGGGTTGATAGCAAAATCGGTGTGATCATACTTAAGCCCCACCTGTATTGCGCCTAACGCCAACTCTACATCCTCGGCGTGCGCTTTTGTCGCATAACCCTGATGGCGATTAAACTGGCGCACACCTAGTACTAAGGCTCCTGATTTTAGCGGATTCCAATGCGACGTATCTGAAGGGTTGGTCACTAGCCCGCCGCGGGTTTGATATGAAACGTGATTAGCATTCTCTGTAAGCCCGAATGGAAAAGCGTACTCAAAGGTAATTTCATACCAATGATCATAGCCATCGGCTTCAATATAATTTTCGTATGCCGAGCCGTGACTACCCGCCCTAGTAGCCGGGTCGACGAAATTGCCGGTAGGCTCAGCGTAGGCTCGCTGATTGGGATAGTCACCTAGCATGCCATCTGCACTTACGAACAGACGATCAGCAAACCTAAAATTGTAATCCCAAAACCCGAAGGCAAACCCGTTTGTTTTATCACCAGTGAATACTGTAATGCCGGCACTGAATTGCTCTTGTACCGCGCCACTGACCATACCACCGACACCTATCAAACTGCCCCAACTGCTCGATTTGTAGGCATAAGGCAGCACAACGGTGTTACGCTCTTTATCAGTGTTTTCGGCTCGCTCTACCGACGATTTAATCGAGATACCCGCCGAATTAGCTAAAGGCTGATACAAGCTACACAGTATGACTATCGCCATGAAACGCTTATTAGCTTTGAACAAACTAGTTACGCCCTAACTAAAATGCCCATCTAAGCATCAACTTAGGGCCGCTTCGCTTAATTCGGTAACGATAATCTAAAGGATCACCTGTTCTAGTAAGATCGATATCTAAATACTGATATGCTGCCGCGATACTAAGCCCATTCTTAACTCGGTATTCAATCAAGGCGTCGATATAGCCAGTATCGCCCTCATATCGACCAGACTTTGCCTGCAGCCAACCCGTTGTAAGGGCTACCATCCATTGATCATTGAAGGCATGACGAGTATTTAAGAGGATATTAGGTAATGGCGCATGTAACGAATCAGTAGTTAGTTGGTGGGTCTTAGTCGACTCGCCATTCACAGTACCCTCGCCTTCTAGCTCCAACACCAATTTTAACGCGTGAACACCCACACCTACACCTAAGGTAGTCGTAGGGGTTTGATAAAAGTCATAGGTTGTGCGAATAGAATACGTGTTTGTTCTAAATCTTGATCTTACCTCGGCACCTACATCATAAATAACGCCCTCAAACTCTATCTCTGATTCTAGCGCACGCTCACCTCGGTTAATGTACTTATTGTACTCAACATCTAGATTGAAACGCTGGCTCAGTCTTCGGCGGTAATGGGTGTTTATGGTTGTATAGCTTTTATTCAAGCCTAGGTTATCTAAGTCGAAACCACGCGACGAACTAGAACCTCTAAGATCAAATCGAGAATTTGATGCCTGATGATAAGCCCCGACCGTGACGATATTTTTACTTTGCATCGACGGGTGAATAAACGTCACCTTGTCGCGCTCTGCACCAGCCTGAGAAGAAATTGCTATCAACGCGACACCGCCAAGGCACTTTACAAGCGAATTCAATTTTAACATTGATCATCCTTTAATCAGGGTTAAATAAGCTATGACATATTAGCTATCAACCAATCAATTATATCAATCGCACACTAATAAGGTAATCGAAATCAACTAGGTAACAGTTAGTAACAACTTGCTCGGCGAAACTAACCAGTCACATAGGTAACAGATAGTAACAACTGAAAGATAAATCGGTAACAAAACTGAAAGAATATAGACATAAACCATTATCGCAAATAGTTATAACGATAATAACTATTTGAATTTATTGAACTTTTTAAAACTGGCACAGGCTGTGCTATTAGCTAAGCATAATAATAAAAACAAATAATAAAAACGATTTAACAAGACCAATATAATAAAAACAAACAATAACGATAAAACGGCTTAGACCGACTTAATAATAACAACAAGAAACAAAAACAATAATTTAACTAATGGCCAAGCTTGTAACCGGCCGACCATTAGAGTCGAAACCCTGGCTCACTCCAAGAATACCAAGATTTATCGGGGTGAACAGGTGGGCCCAACAGCCCATCTCCCCAATTTTCCCAAGCCTTTTGTGCCCTTTACTGATACTATTCGTCTGTTATAAAGCAACCGTATTACGTGCATGTTGAAGTGGTTAAAAGATCGCTTTGGGCGATCAACACAGTCGAACACCCCAGTTATCATTGATCGAGACAATCATCCTGTATCTCGCAAGCTCATCAGCCGTAACGCGCTCAAGGTGATCTATCGCTTATTAGATCATGACCACGAGGCTTATTTAGTGGGCGGCGGCGTGCGAGACATACTATTGGGCGGGCGCCCAAAAGACTTTGATGTTGCTACTTCTGCAACCCCTGAACAGGTTAAAAAGCTATTCGGCAATGCTCGCATCATTGGCCGACGCTTTAAAATCGTGCACGTGCGTTTTGGGCGAGAAATCATCGAAGTGACTACCTTCAGAGGCAGTCACGACGGCAAATCAAAGTCTGACGCAGGCATGCTTTTACGCGACAACGTATATGGCTCTCTAGAAGATGATGCCATTCGCCGTGATTTAACGATCAATGCCTTGTACTACAACCCCAAAACCTTCGCGATTACCGACTACACCGGTGGTGTAGATGATATAGATCATGAATGTATTCGTATTATCGGTGACGCTGAAACCAGGTATCGTGAAGATCCCGTGCGTATGTTGCGTGTTATCCGCTTCGCAGCCAAGCTAGATTTCGACGTAGAATCTAAGACCGCACGCCCTATCGCACGCTTAGGTTACCTATTAGAAGACGTTTCGTCGTCGCGCTTATTTGACGAATTGCTCAAGTTGCTTATGAGTGGCCATGCCGCAGCTGTTTGGGAGCTACTGCAAACCTACCAATTTGTCGATGTATTGTTCCCTGGCTTAAACGGCTACCTAGAAGCTCCCCAGCACGCCAACTTCATTGAGCGAGCTATGCAAAGCACTGATGCGCGCATCAAAGCCGATAAGCCAGTTACTCCTGCATTCATTCTTGCTGCATTACTGTGGCCAATGATAGAGCGCCGTAACAATCAACTTATACAGGCTGGCACACCAGCTGTAGAAGCGATTCGAATTGCGTCTGACGAAATAATGAGTCAGCAGATCAAGCGCATAGCGATACCAAAGCGATTCTCTTTTGTCATGCGTGAAATCTGGGAGATGCAAGGCCGCCTTGCTAACCGTCATGGCAAACGCGCCTATCGCCTAATGGAGCAAAAACGCTTCAGAGCGGCTTACGACTTTTTAGTGCTACGTGAAGAAGCCGGTGTTGATCTAGACAATCTAGGAGTATGGTGGACCGAATTTCAAGACGCCTCAGAAGAAGAGCGCGAAGCTATGATTCAGGCGTTGCAACGAGCAGGTAATGGCCCCAAAAAACGCCGCCGTCGCCCACGCCGAAAACCCAATGGTAATAGCAAGGGTAACGCTAGCGAATGAGTATCGCATACATTGGCTTAGGGGCTAATTTAGACGCCCCTAAAGAACAAGTAAAAGACGCCATAGAACTGCTTGCAAAACACTCTCAGATTCAACTACTTAAGTGCTCTAAACTATATGGCAGCGTTGCCGTTGGGCCGGGTGTTCAAGACGATTACTGCAATGCAGCAGTGATGATAGACACCGACCTAAGTGCCAAAGACCTATTGGCATTGCTACATCAAATCGAAGCAGATGCCGGGCGTGTTCGCAAGATACGCTGGGGCGCGCGTACACTTGATTTAGACCTGCTGATATACGACGACGTTACAAGTAACCTACCTGAACTAATGCTGCCACACCCTCGAATTTGTGAGCGCAACTTTGTGGTCAAGCCACTGCTCGATTTAAACGATTCACTTGAATTGAATAACGGTAAACCTATAAAGTCTGTTATTGAAACTCTCGGCACGGATAATTTGTGGGAGCTTACCGATGACTAGCCAACCAACCTTTACAGACGGTACAAATCCGCCCAAGTTTATCGCTATTGAGGGCAATATCGGCGTTGGCAAAACAACACTCGCAAAAAAGCTTGCCGAGACTTTCAATTACGAGACCCTATTAGAACAACCAGCAGAAAACCCCTTCTTAAAACGTTTTTACGATAACGAAGACGGAGCAGCACTCGCCACCCAGCTATTTTTTCTGTTTCAACGTGTAAAGCAAATGCAAAGCATTCGCCAAAACGACATGTTTCAGCCAGTTCGTGTATCTGATTTTATCCTTGAGAAAGACGAACTGTTCGCACAGGTAACACTTGAACCTGAAGAGCTTAAACTGTATCAGCAGGTCTACAACCAGATGGTCGATGATACACCTGCGCCCGACCTTGTGATTTATTTGCAGGCACCCGTTGATGTACTGCAACAGCGTATTAAGGTCCGCGGCATTGATATGGAACAACGCGTTGATATTGACTATTTAACGCGCATCAACGAACTATACACTCGCTTTTTTCATTATTACGATCGCTCGCCATTACTAATAGTTAACGCCGAAGAGATCGATGTAGTAAATAACGATGACGATTACCTCGGCCTTGTCGACTACCTATTACGGGTAAAGCGAGGCCGACACTACTATAATCCTGTTGCACAACCTGTATTGCTGTAAATACCCAAAGGCCTGTCATGCGTAAAGTAACCATCAACACCCTTAACACCATGAAACAAAATGGCGAGAAGTTTTCTGTGATCGCTGCCTACGACGCGTCGTTTTCAACGCTCATCGAACAAGCAGGTGTCGAATGCCTGTTAGTCGGCGATTCTCTGGGCATGACAGTACAAGGGTACGACACCACAGTACCTGTTACCCTTGAACAAATGTGTTACCACATTGAATGTGTACGTCGCGGTAACAACCATTCATTGATTATCGGTGACATGCCCTTTGGTAGCTACAACAGTATTGACGAGTCATTAGTAACTGCCACTGCTCTAATGCAGGCAGGTGCACACATGGTTAAGCTAGAAGGGGGCGAGTGGCTAATCGATACCGTTGCCGCAATGAGCGACCGTGGCATACCGGTATGTGCTCACTTAGGCTTAACACCCCAATCGGTCAATAAACTCGGCGGTTATCGAGTACAAGGCCGCGAGCCTGAGGCTGCAGAACAACTACTTCGCGATGCCTTAGATTTACAAAGAGCCGGCGCCGACTTATTGGTGCTAGAGTGTGTACCCACTCCACTCGCGCAAGAGGTGACTAACGCCTTATCGATACCGGTTATTGGTATTGGCGCGGGCCATTTAACAGATGCTCAAATTTTAGTGATTTACGACATGCTAGGTATCACACCTAACAAGATTCCTAAGTTTAGTAAGAACTTTTTGTCAGAAACAGCAGATGTTGCTGAAGCCTTAAAAGTCTTTCATTCGCAGGTAGCCTCAGGCGAATTTCCTGGGCCCGAGCACGGCTTCAAATAATACGCCACCACCGCTTCTAGACACCATGATGAGGTGCGAGACTTATCAGCACCTCACACCCCCCATCTACGTGATTATCTAGCGTTAACGCTCCACCGTTCGCCTCAATAATTTGTCGCGACAGCGTTAAACCAATGCCTGAACCATTAGGCTTAGTTGTATAAAAAGGTACAAAAAGATTTGACGGGTTCTGTATACCATGCCCTCTATCTTTGATACTTAACTGCACTCGCCCTTTGTGTTCATTTAAAGTTGCAATTGGTGCTTCAGTAACACCTGCTTGTTGATTGGCTTCGACACCGTTTTTCACAAGGTTGATTAGCGCTTGCTCTAACTGATGCGCGTCAACAAATACGGGCTTAACCACCGCCAAATCAGGTGCCGGCAAATTAAGTGACTGATACGCAGATCTAACCACGTCAGATAGTTCAACCTGCACCAAATTTGGTGTGGGCAACTTAGCTACAGTTGCATAGCGCTGAATAAATTCAGACAGGCCTTTTGAACGACTTTCAATGGTGTCTAGAGCTAGTTCGTAATCGTCACGGCTCGCCTCAGGAATCGACGGTGAGAAGTATTTTAACGACTGCGCAATAGACACCAGCGGCGTCAAACTATTGTTTACCTCGTGCGACATCACTCGAATAATTCGCCGCCAGGCATTTAATTCTTCGGTGCGCAGTACCTTAGCCAGGTCTGAAACAAAGATTAAAGTTTGCTCGGCCCCCTCGCTACGGTATCGATCTTTGCGAATTTGCCAAGGGCCATTTCCTGCAGAAAACTGATACTCTTGAACGCCATCTTCGCTCTTAAGTAGCGCTAACATATCTAGTTCGCGGGCGTGCTTATTGAGAGCCTCACCTTCAACGATACCCAGCAAACTAGCCGCCGCCGGATTAAGCATTTTTAAACGATAGCTATCGTCAAAAACGAAAATACCAACGTCTAAATCACGCAACGCTTTTTCGATTAACTGCTCATAGCCAAACAAGAACTGCCGACGTTCACTTAAGAACAACATCAATTGGTTAACCTGCCGGTGCAGCTCGCCTAGCTCATCATCATTTTTAGAGCGCCCACCTCGTAAGCTGTAATCACCCACTCGTGCGGCCTCTACTAAGCTAGAAAGCGTGCGAATCTGCGTCATCGACTGATCTACTAATTGATATGCACCCCACGCCCAAAGTGCTGACAGTAACACGCCCGCTGTCACCACATGAATAAAGCTATTCACGTAACCAGCCAGCAACCAAAGAGCTAACAGCAACAACGGTAGCGTCGAGATAGAATAAAGCACCACGATACGACGCGATGCACTTAGGCGATCAAACATTTATTACTCGTGTATCAAGTTATTCTTTTGTTTACAAAGTGCGTCTATTTAAAGATCGTGTTTTTCTAAACGTCGGTAAAACGCCGATCGGCTTAAACCTAACGCTTTAGCAACCTTTAGCGCGTTACCTTCGTAGTGCTGCATATACTGCTCTATCGCATCAATCTCGATCTGCTCTAAGGTTTTGCCAATGGCCGACGCTTGGCGTTGCTCAGATGGCGTAGTCGATGCCTTTGCCGGCAACAGTACAGAAGATAAGCCTAAGTCAAAGGGCTCGATCACCCCATCACAAAGCACCACAGCCCTCTCAATTGCTTGTTTTAGCTCTCTTATGTTACCCGGCCACTCGTATTCAACTAATTGCCTAATCGCCGCCTCAGACAAACTAGGAGCCGGCAAACCATATTTCTGCGCCGCCTCAGCGATATTCTGCTCAGCAATAGGCACAATGTCATCGACACGATCGCGTAACGACGGCATCTCAATCACCACGCCCTGCAGTCTAAAAAGTAGATCCTGTCTAAACTGCCCCTGTACCACCATACTATCTAGACTGGCATTGGTAGCCGCAATTACTCGACAGTCTGAACGCTTAGTCACATTACTGCCAACCGCTTCAAATTGCTGCGACTCTAGCACCCTTAGCAAAGCTGATTGTTTTGACGCAGGCAAGGTACCCACCTCGTCTAGAAACAAAGTACCTTGATCGGCCATTTCGAAGCGACCAATACGTGATTGCTTGGCATCAGTAAAGGCACCCTTAGTATGTCCAAACATTTCGCTTTCAAACAACGATTCGCTTAAAGCACCTAAGTTTACAGACACCAGTTCGCGATCAGCCCGTAGCGACTGCTGATGAATACGCTCGGCCAATGCACTTTTACCTGTACCATTTTCACCTAAGATCAAAACCGAAATATCGGTTTGCGCGATCTTTGCGATGGTTTTTTCAAGCTGTTGCATTGCGGGCGAATTAGCCACCCAGCACTGGTCAGACTGTTCATTGCGCTCGGCAGTTACTACGGCCTTCGCTTGACGAACTCGCTGACGGTCATCGGCTTGTTGTAATAGTCGAGACACCGACAATTCAATTTGAGCGTTATCAAAGGGTTTTTGAACAAAGTCGTCGGCCCCTGCGCGCATAGCTGCGATCGCAATATCAATCGTTGCCCAGCCCGTCATCACTAATATGGGCGCGTCGAAACCTTCACTTCTTAAACGCTCTATCGTCGCAATACCCTCTGCACCCGAAGTGGTATCTGCAGAAAAGTTAAGATCGCTGATGAGCAGGTCACAAGGCGCTGTTTTCAGTAATTCAAACAACTGGTCTGCCTGGGTTACTGCCAAGACGTCGTAGTTTAGCGTCGATAGAAACAACTTGAGCGCAGTAACTACGCCCAAGTCATCTTCTAGTATGATGATACGTCGATTGCTCAAGGCGTATCCTTTTGTTTAATTATTCGTATCTTAGTGCAGCAGTCGGTTCAATTGCCACTGCACGCTTAGCCGGTATATAGACTGCCAAGCATACCACAGCAAAGATAATCGCAAACACTGTCGCAGCAAGTAGGTATATGTTGCCACTGACATTCAGTACCGACGCGATGCCATTGATCATTAAAATCGCTACAGGCAAACCTAGCGCTGCGCCCACCGCAAACTGTTTGTAGCCTTCGCGCATAAACTGCTTAATGATATCGCGATCATCTGCACCAACTGCTCGACGAACACCAATTTCATGGGTCTTCAAAGCTACTGCTCGTGACATCACTCCGTAGATTCCGCTCACTGCTAACAACAGTGTAACAAGCGCATATACCGCAAAGTTCTCTGCCAAGAAGCGCATACCAGCAACTGAGCTTTTAATGACGCTATCAAGGCTGCGCATATCTGAAGGCGGCAGCGTTGGATCCATCTCAGACACCACCTTTCTAATCAGATCAATCTTTTGACCATCAGTCGCATCAAGATCAATCAAAATATGCCCATAGCGCGTTACCTCTTGAGCAAGCGGTAAATACACGGCGGGGCGCTCGAAGGTACCAAAGGGTTGACCTTGAATAATATGACCTACAACACCCACAATCCTTACCCATCGCGCTCGATCCGTGCCGGCTTTTAACTCAATACGTTGATCAATGGCTGATTGCTCGCCAAAGATTTGCTTCGCTGCACGATCACTGATAATCGCCACCTGCTCTGAGTCTGCGGTGTCATTAATGTCAAAGTTGCGCCCCTCAATCATCTTAGCGCCGGCTAAGCTTAAGTAGTTATTCGCAACAGTGACCATACCGATTTTTGGATATTCAGTGGTTTCGTCAACGCTCATGGCCTCGGTGCGGTAGTTACCGCCTGGCGCATACTGCCCCGCCAACGCGTCAGACATTGTTGTCTTTACACCTCGACGCTCTAGACCTTCTATGATTTGCGTCCATGCCGCCACTTTGGCCTCGTCTTCTGCGTAACGCTCACCCGTCATCGAAATAGTAGCCTTGAACATATTATCTCGCTCGACGCCATAATCTAGATTAGTCACTCGTATCATGCCCGAGATAAGCACAGATGAAGCAATTAAGAGAGCAATCGATATGGTGATTTCAAAGATCACTAGGGCCTTCATTGCTTTGCCACTTGCACGGGTTTGGGCGCCACGAGTGCCATCACGTAGGCGCTCGTTTACATCTACCGATGAAGCTTTAACGGCTGGAATTGCGCCTGTAAGTAAGGAGGTAAACACCGCAAACAGTGCCGCCACGACCACTAGCTGGGGTGTCAACTCCCAGCGCCACCAGTAGGGTACAAAGCTACCGATCTGTGCAATTGCGGCATTGATATGCCCAAAACTCGCCACCGTTAGCGACAGGCCTATCAAGGCGCCAATAAAACAAATAATGGCAGTTTCTGTCATCAACTGACGTACTAAGCGTGTGCGAGGCGCACCGGCCGCACGGCGCACCGCTAGTTCTTTCATACGCTCGCCCGAACGTACAATCAATAGATTCGTCATGTTGGCGCAGGCTAGCAAAAAGATAAACACGCCCGTCGCGATCATGACGTAAATGATCGTCATCGAGTTAGCCATTGATACCTGAGTATAGGGCCATACTTTAAACGTTAGATTGGCATTAAACTGTGGGTGCTCGGCTTCTAGCTCTAATGCAAATTGTTTTAATTCATCATCGGCCTCTGCAATCGAAACATCTGGCTTTAGCCAACCCACAATAACTTGCCCCCATCCTTCACCCGGCTGCGGCTCGGGAGTACGTATTAGATTAGTCCATAATTCTTCATTAACGGGCCATCTAAAACTAGCGGGCATCACGCCAATAATTTCGCGCGTCGTGCCACTTAACTCGACGGTTTTACCTACGATATCAGCTTCACCACCAAAGTAGTCTTGCCATAGCCTGTGGCTAAGCACTACCACTAAGTCGGCGCCAGGCAGTGCATCGCTAGGTTCAAAGCTGCGCCCCATTAAGGGTGCCTGAGGGTTCAATTCGAACAGTACGTTATCTACAGCGGCCCCACGTAAACGCATGGCGTATTCTCGGCCACTTAGGTTAGTAGCATAGCTGCGATAAGAGGTAACCTTTTCAAAGCTCTGTGTACGATCTAATAAGTATTTAATGTCGTAAGGCCAGATGTTGCCACCGTTCATTTCTAAGCCGTTTTCAACAACGTCAACGGTTACTAAGCGATCTTCGTTTATTACGCCTACCTTAGAGTAAGCTAATTGGCTAACACTCGAATAAATATTAAGGGCCAGACCAATGCCTAGCGCCACCACCAAAATACTGAGCATACTGTATGCGGGCGTCTTCGCTAAAAGGCGCAATGCGTAGTTAAAGTCTCTTATAATGTTCATCACTCGCCCCTTATGCCGTTGCCGCTAGGGCAGGCTTAGCGGTTTCATTTTCAGCGGCGATTACACCATCCATGATTTCAATGCTGCGCTTGGCATACATTGCTGATCGTGGGTCGTGCGTTACCATGCAAATAGTCGCGCCCTCTTGATGTAACTTATCTAACAGGCTCATAACCATCTCAGCATTTTTACTGTCAAGGTTACCGGTAGGCTCATCCACTAATAAAATCGATGGGTTAGTTACCAAGGCTCTAGCAATAGCTACACGCTGCTGCTGGCCACCTGATAACTGGCTAGGGTAGTGCTTTTGACGATGCCCCATATCCACTTGCTCTAAGGCTTTTACAACTCGCGCTTTACGCTCAGCCTTTGACAGATCATTACGATAAGTAAGTGGCATCTCTACGTTTTCAAAGACATTCAAATCACTGATCAAATTGAACGCCTGAAAGATAAAACCGATCTCTTGGTTGCGAAGACGCGCTCGCTCTGAAGCACTTAGGCTAGAGGCATCGGTGCCCGCTAAAAAATAGCTTCCTTCGGTCGGCGTATCTAGTAATCCCATGATGCCTAGCAATGTTGATTTACCACACCCCGATGGACCCGAGATTGACACGTAGTCGCCCTTATAAATATTTAGATCAATGTTGGTTAACGCGTGGGTTTCAACATCGTCGGTGTAAAACACCTTAGACAGTTTACCCATTGAAATTAGCTGTTCTTTATTTGCAGTAGTCATATCTAGGTCCCTTAGTTATCTAAGTGTAATTACGTCATGTTCTCGATACATTGAGGTATCGCTTACTAAAATTTCATCGCCTACTTCTAGGCCGTTAATGATTTGCAGCTTTGTGGCAGAAGCATCGCCAAAAGTCACCTTAGTGCGTGTAGCTATGCCTTCGTCGTTGATTACGTAGATCGCAGAAGCACGATTGCCTTCAACTTGAAAGGGGCGAGTAACGTGCAACGTGTCGTGTAGTTTTGATAGCATTACGGTGGCGGTTAGTTCCATATCTGGGCGTACGCCCTCAGGAATCTGCGCATCCAAAATAAGATCAACCTTGATCTGCCCGTTGATCACATTAGGGTCGATTCGCCCCACTGTTGCGTTCACGGTAGTGAAGCGTGTATTGATCACCGATGGCATACCCGATTTGATTTGACGCGCTCGCTGCGCTGGCAAACGTACTTCGGCATATAGTGTATTTAGATCAACTACTTTCGATAGCGGCTCACCCTCAGCAACGCGCTGACCTACCTTTAATGGATTGTCTTGAACCACGCCATCAATTGATGCTTTAACCTGTAAGCCGTCAACTAGGTTTTTAGCGCGAGCTCGTACCTGTTCAACCTGACTAACACGCGCTAACGATGCTTCAATTTCGGCGTCTACGTTTTGCTCATAGGCGGTTAAAAGCTGAGTTTGAAACTCAAGCATCTGTTTAAGTTGCGACACCTTTAGCTCGGCCCGTTTAAAGTCAATTTCTGCGACAATGGCTTGATGGCGCGAGTTCAATTCACGGTTAGCTTCAACTTCCATATTCGCCGACTGCAGTTCAACCTTTAACTGCATCAGCGCGGCTTGGCGATCAAGCATCTGTGATTGCAGACGCGCCTTAAGGGCTTTGTGATCTGCTTTCGCAGCGGAGTAAGCAAGGTCTGCCTCTTCAAACTGGCGAGCAATCTGCGGGTTCGATAGCAGCATGATCACATCACCGGCCTGTACCTGCTCGCCCGCTCTTTTAACAATCTGCTCAATACGGCCAGCCACCTGCGCATCAATAAAGTTGATGCCGCTAGGTTTCCACTCGCCCGCGCCGCGAACCGCCACTTCTAACTCGCCCCGCTCTACTTTCGCGATACGCACTTTGTCTTTGTTTAGCACTAGCCCCTCGGTGGCGTTACCCACCCAGATCGCCGCGCCGATTAATGCAGCAGTAGCAACGCCTACCATGGCTTTGCCGTTTAACTTTAGTTTTTTTGGTTTGTCGCGTTTGATGTCCACGGTGTTCTCCAATTTCTTGCCATAGTTAAAGCGAGAGGCGTGCCAACACACATAAACTATTGAAATATAAAGGATAAATTGATTTTATGAGGATATTTGTTCAGCTTGAAAGATATCGCTATCCCATTTATGGGACGAGGCTTTCCCACAAGTGGGTTACCGAGGTAAGTTACTGCATGGATCGATTAGCACTTGCAACACTCTTTACTATTTTACGCAAAGTAAAGACCGAGCTATTCTTTACTTATATGAAATTAGTAAAGAGGCACAACATGGCAAAAGTAAGCGCGAAACGGCAAATCACGTTGCCGGTAGAGCTATGCCAAATTGCCGATATTCAGGCCGGCGACAACGTCGCCAGCTTTGTAGATCGACAAGGCGTAATCTCTATCGTTAAAAAGCATGCGGGCGCCGCTAAAGGCATGCTCAAAGATATCAAAGTCGACGATCAGACTAGCGAAGACGAATCATTAATAGATGGCATGAGAAATGATCGCGATTGATACCAATGTACTACTTAGATACCTTCTGCAAGACGATCATAAGCAGTCACCCTTGGCTACTGCTCTAATTCTTAACAACGACTCTGTGCTAGTTACAGACGTCGTGTTAGCAGAGACACTTTGGACACTAATTGGAAAGCGCTACCGATTAAGCACAGATCAACTTATCGATGTGCTTCACGCTCTCTTCGCCGAACCAAGTATTATGTTTGAAGACCCACAAGCGGTATGGGGAGCACTTAAAGATTTCATGAACGCTAGCTCAGTCAAGGTTGGTGCCAATCGAAAGCAAGCGAGCTTCGCCGATACATTAATCATTAATAAAGCAAAACGTATTGGCGATAGCCACACCATCGTTTATACATTTGATCAGGCTGCTCTAGCGGTCGAAGGTACGAAGGCTCCCTGACTTATCGCTTACAAAAAAGGCCAGCTAATGCTGGCCTTTCTCGGTAACAGAAGTCGCTATTAATTAAGCGTCTTTGTTCTCTTCAGAAGCTTCAGCTACTGGTGCTTCGGCAGGCGCCTCTGCAGCAGGTGCTTCTTCGGCAGCTGGTGCTGCTTCAGCTTCTTCGTCAGCCTTCGCTTCTTTGATAGAAAGCTTTACGCGGCCACGGTTGTCAACGTCAAGAACCTTAACGCGAACCATGTCGCCTTCTGACAGGTAGTCGCTAACTGCGTTTACACGCTCTTCAGCGATCTGCGAGATGTGTACTAGACCATCTTTACCTGGCAAGAACTGAACAAATGCACCGAAGTCTACGATGCGTACAACCTTACCTTCGTAGATTGCGTCGATCTCTGCTTCTGCAGTGATGGTTTCGATGCGTAGACGCACGTCAGCCAATACATCAGAGTTAGCAGCGTAGATACGGATAGTGCCGTCATCTTCGATGTCGATAGATGCGCCTGTTTCTTCGGTCATGCTGCGAATAGTGGCGCCGCCTTTACCGATTACATCACGAATCTTATCTGGATCGATCTTGATAGTTTCGAAACGTGGAGCAGACTCAGCTACTTCTTGACGTGACCCAGCAAGAACCTTGTTCATCTCTTCAAGAATGTGTAGACGTGCGTCTTTAGCTTGCTCTAGTGCGATCTCCATGATCTCTTCAGTGATACCTTCAATCTTGATATCCATCTGTAGAGCGGTTAGACCACGATCAGAACCAGCTACTTTGAAGTCCATGTCGCCTAGGTGGTCTTCGTCACCTAGAATGTCAGTTAGAACTGCAAAGCCGTTGTCTTCTTTAACTAGACCCATCGCGATACCAGCAACTGGCGCCTTAACAGGAACACCTGCGTCCATCATCGCTAGTGAAGAACCACATACTGACGCCATCGAGCTTGAACCATTAGATTCAGTGATCTCAGATACAGTACGTATAGTGTATGGGAAGTCTTCAACGGTAGGCATCATCGCCTGTACACCGCGCTTAGCTAGACGACCGTGACCAATTTCACGACGACCTGTGCCACCCATACGACCCGCTTCACCTACAGAATATGGAGGGAAGTTGTAGTGCAGCATGAAGTGATCTTTCTTCTCGCCTTCTAGCGCGTCGATGATCTGTGCATCACGTGCAGAACCTAGGGTAGTAACCACTAGCGCCTGAGTTTCACCACGGGTAAATAGCGCAGAACCGTGAGCGTTTGGTAGAACGCCAACTTCAACTTTGATACCACGAACAGTCTTAGTGTCACGACCGTCGATACGAGGCTCGCCCGCAACAACAGCAGTACGTACAGTAGCTTTTTCTAGCTTGCCAAAGTACTCGCTTACTTCGCTGTCTGAAGTTTCTTCGTTTGAAAGCGCTTCAACCGCTGCTTTACGCAACTCGCCCAGTGCTTCGTAACGCTTCATCTTTTCAGTGATCTTGTACGCTTCTTTAACCTGCGCACCGAACTGATCTGCAAGCGCCGCTTTTAGGGTTTCGTTAACAGGGGTAGCCTGCCAGTCCCAACGTGGCTTGCCAGCTTCTTTAGCTAGCTCAGATACTGCCTGAATAACTGCCTGAAGCTGCTGGTGTGCGTATAGAACGCCGCCTAGCATGATGTCTTCTGGTAGCTCGTCAGCTTCAGATTCAACCATTAGTACTGCTGACTCAGTACCCGCAACTACCATGTCTAGTAGTGAGGTTTCTAGCTCAGCGTAACCTGGGTTTAATAGGTAGCCGTCTTCTTTAGTGAAACCAACACGGGCTGCACCAATTGGGCCGTTAAATGGAATACCAGAAACAGCTAGAGCAGCTGAGGTGCCGATCATTGCAGCGATATCTGGATCTACGTCACTTTCTGAAGACATTACGGTACATACAACCTGTACCTCGTTCATAAAGCCGTCTTCAAATAGTGGACGAATTGGGCGGTCGATTAGACGTGAAGTCAAAGTCTCTTTTTCAGATGGACGACCTTCACGCTTGAAGAAACCACCAGGGATTTTGCCAGCAGCGTATGCACGCTCTTGGTAGTGTACCGACAGTGGGAAAAAGTCTTGGTCAGGTTTTGCCTGCTTTGCGCCTACCACAGTACACAACACCGAGGTGTTATCGATACTTACTAAAACAGCGCCGGTTGCCTGTCGTGCGACCCTACCTGTTTCGAGGGTCACGGTATGCTTGCCGTACTTAAATTGTTTGATAACCGGATTCACTTTAAATTCCTTTATTTATCTGCGAAAAATCTCCGACCCAAAAACTGGGCCGGAGTGCGAAGACATAATATCTTCTTAGATCGCTTAGCGACGCAGACCTAGCTTCTTGATAAGCTCTACGTAACGGGTGCGATCTTTAGACTTCAAGTAGTCCAACATCTTACGACGCTGGTTTACCATGCGGATCAAGCCACGACGTGAGTGGTGGTCTTGTTTGTGACCAGCAAAGTGGCCTTGAAGTTTAAGGATGTTAGCAGTTAGCAAAGCTACCTGTACTTCTGGTGAACCAGTGTCGCCTTCGGTACGTGCGTGTTCTGCTACTACTGCTGCTTTCTCTTGTGCACTTAGTGCCATTGTACTTACTCCTACAATCAACATGCCCACTGTCTCGCGACAGTACTATATTTGAGCCAAACCCGTGCATGTTTACAGGCTGGTTCATCGAGCCTTATGGCTCTATGGCCTACCGGCCAATTCGTTTACTTGGTTGCGGTCGATAATAAGCGTTTTGGCGCTACTCGCCCATCGCTTAAGATCTCGCCCAGACCAATAAATTCGTCATAATCAGCGTACTCTACTACAAGTCGCACTAAATCGCCTGCCTGAGCAACTTTTAGCGCCGCCGGCTCTAACACTGGCTGGCCTTGCATAATAAACTGACCACTGCGCTGATCTAGCATTACCTCTTCGAAATGATCGACGGCGTCTTCGACCGGCAGTAACCAGTGGTCTAATACCTCTGGGCCCTGCTCGCCACGCTCGGCGATAATATCTTCAAGGCTTACCGAATCATCTTCATGAAACGGCCCAGCGGCAATTCGGTGCAAGCCAATCAAATGGCCACCAACACCTAACGCCAACCCTATATCGTCGGCTAGCGAGCGAATATAGGTGCCTTTGCTACAGCACACTTCGATTGTCAGCTCAGGGTGTACGCCTGGCTTAAAATCTAAAATTTCTAATTCGTAAATGGTAATGGGGCGAGGTTCACGCTCGATCTCAATACCTTTACGGGCATACTTATATAGCGGCTGCCCCTTGTGCTTAATCGCCGAATACATCGACGGCACTTGCTTAATATCGCCTCTAAACTGATCTAGTATCGCTTCGATCTGTTTCAGTTTTATGTTCGATGCGTCTACCTCGGCAACTACTTCGCCTTCGGTGTCTTGGGTTTCGGTGCGAACACCTAACTTAACCACCGCACGGTAACGCTTATCAGCATCTAATAGATACTGCGAAAACTTGGTTGCCTCGCCAAAGCAGATCGGTAATACACCGGTCGCTTTGGGGTCTAGGGCACCTGTATGACCAGCTTTAGCAGCATTAAACTGCCAGCGGGTACGTTGCAAAGCATGGTTTGAACTAAGATCTAAGGCTTTATTCAGAACCAGAATGCCATCTACATCACGGGCGTTCTTACGTCTGCGCGCCATAGATTAGTCCTCGCCCTGCTCGTCTTCGTTATGGCGACGGTCAGTTTGAACCGCCTGCTCAATTAACGCTGACAAGCGCGTGCCTTCGCGAACACTTTTATCATAGATAAAGCGCAGCTTTGGCACTGAGCGCATGTTACTCATCTTTGCAATCTGTGAACGCAAAAAGCCTGATGCACCGTTCAGTACTTCGGCAGCTGCCTCACATTCTTTGTCGGTCTCTTTACCTACGAACGTAACAAATACTTTCGCATGGGCGAGATCACGGGTTACCTCGACATCGCGAATACTCGCCATGCCAACGCGCGGATCACGCACTTCAAACTGAATCAGCTGTGCTAATTCGCGCTGCAAAAAATCAGCAACGCGATCGGTACGACTAAATTCTCTTGGCATGGCTCGCTCCTTTACCTCTGTCGCGAAAGCATAGCCTTAAAGGCTACGCTTAACCTCGATTACATCAAATACTTCGATCTGGTCACCAACCTTCACGTCGTAGTCTTTCACACCGATACCACACTCGGTACCCGCGCGTACTTCTTGTACGTCATCTTTAAAGCGACGTAGCGAGTCTAGTTCGCCTTCGTGAATTACCACGTTGTCACGTAGTACACGAATTGGCTTGCTGCGGTATACGCCACCCTCGGTAACCATACAACCTGCAACCTGACCAAACTTAGGCGACTTGAACACGTCACGTACTTCAGCAAGACCGATGAATTCTTCTTTGAATTCTGGTGCTAGCATGCCGCTTAGTGCTGCCTTCATTTCGTCTAGTAGCTGGTAGATGATGCTGTAGTAACGAATCTCAACACCTTCAACCTCTGCAGCTTTACGCGCATTGGCGTCGGCACGAACGTTAAAACCAAGAACAATAGCGCCCGAGGTCAGTGCTAGGTTGATCTCGTTTTCAGAGATACCGCCCACTGCCGAGTACACTACCTGTACCTGAACTTCTTCGTTACCAAGGTCAGCCAGTGACGCTAGAATTGCTTCTAGTGAACCACGAACGTCTGCCTTAACAACAACACGTAGTACTTTCTTCTCGCCTTCTGTCATTGATGCGAACATGTTTTCTAGGTTCGCTGCCTGCTGACGCTCTAGACGCTGCTGGCGCTCACGTTCGGTACGTAGGCCTGCAACCTCACGTGCCTTACGCTCGCTCTCTACAACCATAAACTCGTCACCAGCGTTTGGTGTACCGTTTAGGCCAAGAATCTCTACCGGAATCGATGGGCCAGCATCTTTAACTTGCTTGCCTACTTCGTTAACTAGCGCACGAACACGACCATAGGTCTCGCCCGCTAGAACAATGTCGCCCTTGCGTAGCGTACCGGTTTGAACCAACACGGTTGATACTGAACCACGGCCCTTATCAACACGTGATTCAACCACCACACCCTTACCAGGTACGTCAGCGGCTGCTTTAAGCTCTAGCAGTTCAGACTGAAGCAATACAGCTTCAAGTAGTTCGTCGATGCCCTGACCGGTATGTGCTGATACAGGTACGA
This sequence comes from uncultured Pseudomonadales bacterium, assembly GCA_947503335.1. Classification (GTDB taxonomy): domain Bacteria; phylum Pseudomonadota; class Gammaproteobacteria; order Pseudomonadales; family CANNCY01; genus CANNCY01. The sequence continues at coordinate 226,717 of CANNCY010000002.1, forward strand.
ACTGAGTGTCGCCACCCCAGTCTTCTGGGATTACTTCTTGGGCAACTAGCTCGTTCTTAACACGATCTGGATCAGCGGTTTCTTTATCCATCTTGTTGATAGCAACAACTAATGGAACACCCGCCGCTTTCGCGTGCTGAATCGCTTCTTGGGTCTGAGGCATCACACCGTCGTCTGCTGCAACTACTAGAATTACAACGTCAGTACTTTGTGCACCACGGGCACGCATTGCTGTAAACGCGGCGTGTCCTGGAGTATCCAAGAAGGTGATCATGCCACGGTCAGTTTCTACGTGGTATGCACCGATGTGCTGTGTAATACCGCCGGCTTCGCCTGCAGTTACGCGGCTTTCACGAATGTAGTCAAGTAGCGAGGTTTTACCGTGGTCAACGTGACCCATTACGGTAACTACTGGTGCGCGAGGCTCTAAAGTACCCTCAGCTTCAGCTTGCTCCATCGCTTGCTCTAGCGCTTCTTCTTTCTCGTTTGCAGAAACAGTTACTGGCGTGTGGCCGAACTCTTCTACGATCAAAATAGCGGTGTCTTGGTCGATCGATTGGTTAACGGTAACCATCGAACCCATTTTCATCAACGCTTTAACAACGTCTACGCCTTTCACAGCCATACGCTGTGCTAACTCGCCCACCTGAATGGTTTCAGGGATCTTCACTTCGTGAACAACCGTATCGGTTGGCTTGGTAAAGGTGTGACGCTTACCACTTAGCTTAAGAACCTTCTTACTCTTAAGGCGACCTGAGTTGCCTGGTGCATCAGGATCTACTTCGTAGTTGCGCTTTGGCTTACGCTTGTTGTCAGACTTTTTAACAGCCTTCTTACCGCGCTTACCCTTTTCATCTTCGTCGTCATCTTTTGGCGCTGCAGAAGGTGCGTTGCGTAGATGCTTTTGACGAGGCTCATTTTCTTCTTTCTTAGGCGCAGGCTTTGAAGCAGCTGGCTTAGAAGACTCGGTCTTTTTCTTAGACGCTTCAGCACGCTTCTTAGCGGCCTCTTCTTCTTTACGCTTCTTCTCAGCAATACGCTCTTCGCGCGCTTTCGCCTCTTCTTCTTCACGCTTACGACGTGCTTCTAAAGCTGCCAAACGCTTAGCTTCGATGTCATCAAGACCTGATGGGCGAGCTGCTGGCTTAGGCGCAGGCTTTGCCTTAGGCTTAGCTTCAGTTTTGGCTTCTTTCTTAGGCTCTTCTTTAGCAGCGGCTTTTTCAGCGGCTGCTTTTTCTTCAGCCGCTTTAGCCATCGCTGCTGCAGCTTCTGCCTTTGCTTTTGCTTCAGCATCTGCACGCGCTTTTGCTTCTGCTTCTGCTTTAGCGCGAGCTTCTGCGTCAGCCTTAGCCTGTGCTTCTGCCTCAGCTTTTGCTAGCGCTGCTGCTTCTGCATCTGCTTTAGCCTTTGTTTCTGCTTCAGCTTTTAGCTCGTCAGCATCACGCTTAACGTAGGTGCGCTTTTTACGAACCTCTACGTTAACGGTTTTCTTGCCGCCGGCCTTAAGCGTTGAAGTAGACTTACGCTTTAGCGTGATTTTACGAGGTGCTTCAGCGCCATCGTCGCCATGCGAAGTCTTCAAAAAGCTTAATAGTGTCTGTTTGTCTTCATCAGATACTGCGTCAGTTTCGCTAGTTTGCGAAAGGCCTGCCGACTTCATCTGCTGAAGAATGGTATCAACTGGTTGACTAATTTTCTCAGCCAGTTCTTTTACTGTTACATCTGCCATCTAGTGTATTCCTCCCAACAGCGCGCTTAGGCATCTTGCTCATCCGCAAACCAAGGTGCGCGTGCGGTCATAATTAATTCTGCAGCACGTTCTTCGCTCATGCCTTCAATCTCAAGCAGCTCATCAACGGCTTGCTCAGCTAGGTCTTCCATAGTGATTACACCACGGCTTGCCAGCTGCAATGCTAGATGTTTGTCCATACCGTCCATCGTCAATAGATCTTCGGCAGGCTCTGAGCCTTCTAGTTGCTCTTCGTCAGCTAGTGCTTTAGTTAGCAGTGCATCCTTTGCACGGGCACGTAGCTCGTCAACGATATCTTCATCGAAACCGTCGATCTGAAGCATCTCTTCTTTAGGTACATAAGCTACTTCTTCTAAGCTTGTGAAACCTTCTTCAATCAATACTTCTGCAATGTCTTCGTCGACATCAAGGGCTGCCGAGAAAAGCTCTAGTAGCGAACCGGTTTCGGCTTGCTGCTTAGCTTCCCACTCTTCGTTGCTCATGATGTTGATCTGCCAGCCAGTTAACTCGCTCGCTAGACGCACGTTTTGACCTGCTTTACCAATTGCTTGGGCTAGGTTGTCTTCAGCAACGGCTACTTCCATAGTGTTGCTGTCTTCATCAACGATGATCGACTCAACTTCGGCTGGCGCCAATGCGTTGATCACTAGCTGCGCTGGGTTATCGTCCCAAAGAACGATATCGATACGCTCGTTGCCAAGCTCGCCCGATACTGCCTGTACACGTGAACCACGCATACCTACACAGGCGCCAACTGGGTCGATGCGACCGTCGTTGGTTTTAACAGCGATCTTAGCGCGTGAACCAGCGTCACGAGCACAGGCGCGAATCTCGATTACTTCTTCAGCAATCTCTGGCACTTCTAGGCGGAACAGCTCAACCAACGCCTCTGGCGCTGTACGGCTAAGCACTAGCTGAGGGCCACGGTTTTCTGGGCGAATTTCCCATAGTAGTGCACGAACACGATCGTTGATGCGGAAGATCTCGCGACCTACCAACTGATCACGCGGCAGCAATGCTTCTGCGTTGTTACCTAGATCAACAATGATGTTGTCACGACCTACTTTCTTCACAGTGCCGTTAATTAGGCTGCCCATGCGATCACGGTACTCTTCAACTACCTGAGCACGTTCAGCTTCGCGAACCTTTTGCACGATTACTTGCTTAGCGATCTGTGCAGCGATACGACCAAACTCTACGTTTTCGATCTGTTCGGTGTGCACATCGCCAGGTACCAGGCTTTCGTCTACTTCGGCTGCTTCTTCAGTTGTAAACTGAGTTCCTAGTAGTGCTAGGGTGTCATCGTCGACAACCTCCCAGCTACGGAAAGTTTCGTACTCGCCACTAACGCGGTCGATGGTTACACGAACATCAGCCTCTTCGTCGTAGCGCTTTTTCGTTGCCATCGCTAGTGCTTGTTCCATAGCCTGGAAAATCACCTCGCGCTCAACGCCTTTTTCATTAGAAACCGCTTCTGCGACTAACAGTATTTCTTTATTCATGGCCAGTGCCTCACTCCTTTCGCTACGCTAGGGCTCACAAACTAACGACTAGGTTTGCGCGCTCGATCATCTCAAACGGCAACAAAAATTCGTGGTCGTCCACATGGATTACCACATCGTCATTTTCAACACCTGATAAGGTGCCACTAAACTTACGACGTCCTTCAAAAGGAAATCGTAATCGCAATACCGCTCGCTCACCTTGGTAGCGAACGTAATGCTCTAACTTATATAGATTGCGGTCGATACCTGGCGACGATACCTCTAATCGGTACTCGCCCGTAATTGGGTCTTCTACTTCGAAAACGCTACTTACTTGGCGGCTTACTTTTTCGCAATCATCAATGCCCACGCCATCGGCGTGTTCAATAAAAATCTGCAGTGTGCTCTGTTTACCACCGCGGCTAAACTCCATGCCCCACAGCTCGTAGCCCAAGCCTTCTACTACTGGCTCAACTAGATCTTGAAGCTTTGTTGTCATGCCTGTCACAATCTGCCTCCATTACCCGACCATCGGGTTAAAACAAAAAATGGGCCCATGGCCCACCCTACATACGTCTTTGACAAAAAACATAAGTCCAAAAACGCAAAAAGCCCCTGACTAAGGGGCTTTTTATCGAATGCAGTATAGTTAAAACCAATACTGCTAAATTTGGTAGCGGGGGCTGGATTCGAACCAACGACCTTCGGGTTATGAGCCCGACGAGCTACCAGACTGCTCCACCCCGCAACTATACTTTGAGCCCCTTAATGAATCACTCTGGTAAGCAATTCAGGCTCTGAGTTAGATTTGCTTGCGCTCCTCAACTCAACGAGGCGAATTATATGGACGACTCTGACTCAAGTCAATGCGATTACCTAAGTTATTGATCATATTGGTGAATTTACCGTTATTTGATCGTTAACTACCCTTTTATATGCGTTATCGCCCGTATCGATCTTGCAAACGTACAATATCGTCCTCTCCCAGGTAGCTACCCGACTGCACCTCGACGATTTCTAGTGGTACTCGCCCAGGGTTTTCTAACGAATGCACCTCGCCGATGGGGATATAAGCTGACTCGTTTTCGGTAAGCATCATTTCGCGCTCGCCCACATGCACCTTTGCCGTACCCTTCACCACTACCCAGTGTTCGGCACGATGATGGTGCATCTGTACACTTAACTTTGCACCTGGTTTTACCGTGATTCGCTTTACCTTAAAACGCTCAGCCTCATCTAACACCTGATAAGTACCCCAGGGGCGTGCTACCTCAGGGTGCACATCAACTAAAGGCGAATTTTGCTCGTTTAACCTAGCCACGACCTGCTTAATGTCTTGCAAACGAGATTTATCAGCGACTAGCAAGGCGTCATCGGTATCCACCACCACAAGATCTTCAACACCCAGGGTAACCACCAAGCGATCTTTGGCCATTACCACATTGGCCTTACTATCAATCGACTCAACCTGCCCAACATGCACCGAGCCTTGCTCATTAGCTTCGTACATATCGGCCAACGCAGTAAAAGCACCTACGTCGCTCCACTGACCTGCAAAAGGCACGACAGCACCAAGACGTGTGTGCTCCATCACGGCATAATCAATCGAATCATCTGGGCTTTGCGCAAAAGCTTGCGCATCAACTCGCACAAAGTCTAAATCAGCTGCCTGTTGCGCCATAGCGGCTTTGCAAGCCGTCAACATTGCGGGGTTATATTGAGCGAGCTCAGACAGGTAAATAGAGGCACGCATTAAAAACATGCCGCTATTCCAAAGATAACCGCCCTGCTCTATATATTGCTCAGCGGTCGCTTGATCTGGTTTCTCTACGAAACGCTCAATATCGAAACCACCCTCTAGGGGTGCACCAGCCTGAATATAGCCGTAACCCGTCTCTGGGCGATTAGGCTCGATACCAAAGGTGACAATACGACCGGCACTCGCCAATTGGGCTCCTTTTTGAACCGTTTCAGAAAATGCCTGAACATCGGCTATATGATGATCGGCCGCCAACACCAATAGAAGAGGATCACCATGATTCTCGACTGCCTGTAATGCAGCTAATGCAATCGCTGGCGCCGTATTTCTCTGCACGGGCTCAAGCAATAGATCGTACGCTTCGATACCTGCAATACGTAGCTGCTCGGCTGCCAAAAAGCGATGATCTTCGTTAGTGATCACGATTGGCGGGAGCGAAGACACCGCAGCGCCACGCTCAAGCGCTTTATGCAAAAGCGTCTCGCCGTTAACTAGCGGCAAAAACTGCTTAGGATATTGCTTACGAGAAAGTGGCCATAAACGAGTTCCAGAACCACCCGCCATGACTACTGTTTGAATTGGAGGCATTTAAATAAACTCTACACCTTTTACTAGCGCTCATTCTACCGTGATAAGGCCTTTAAAAGTAAGCGGTCAGTTAGTCGATTATTCTAATACTGATCAGTGTACCTGTACTTGACGCCGACTCACTATCGACCGTCAGCTGCCAGCCCTGGTGTTCGCACAATCTATTAACAATCGCCAACCCGAAACCAAAACCTGTGCTTTGGGCACCTTTCACAGAAGGGCTTAATAGATTATCTGAAATTGATGGCTCGATACCCGGGCCAGTATCCTTAATAACAATCGCGCCCTCTTGATAGGCTACGCTCACCTCGCCTTCGTTGGTGTACTGAAACGCGTTACTCACCAAATTATCGAGTAACACCTTTAGCATACCCTTGTGGCACTTGATCGTTTGAAGACAGCTATCATCAATATCTACATCGACCGCTTTACCATCAAGTAACGCCGAGTGTGTAATCACTGACTGCTCAACCAGCGGCATCAATGCTACTGCCTCTTTAGGCCCGTTACTGTGCTCTTCGCGTGCCAACACCAGCAATGTAGTGACCGTTTGCTGCATCTGACTTGCAGCCTCACTTATTCGCTGCAAAATGGCCTGCTGCTCGTCACTGACTGAATATTTGGCGACATATAACTCTGTCGCATTTTGAATAACAGCCAACGGCGTTCGCAGCTCGTGACTAACATCCCTTGTAAAACAGCGCTCTCGATCGATCGCGCGTTTGATACGACCAAAAGCACTTTCTAATGCATTAGCTAACACACCAATTTCGTTATCAGGAAACTGACTTGCAAATTCGTCTGACACCTGTTCGATATCAACATCTTCAACCAAATCTGCCAATTGACGAAGAGGCTTAGCAGTTCGCCTACCGACCAACCAGGCAATCAGACATGCGATTAAGGTAACAGTGATGCCGCTAATCACCAAAAACTTAATCACACCCTCTCGAATAGGCCTAACTAAAAGATCTTGGCTAACCTCGGCTACTAGATAGACCTTTTCTGTTACCGGTAATGTAATCACATGGTAGTGACGCTCTTCTTCACCGTAAAACTCTTTACGCTCTGGTTCAGATAACGCCAAGTCGCGAATATCATCAGGAAACGTCTGCTTCGAGAAGTGAAGAGAGAGGTTGTCGCTTCTAGGCTCGGGCCATTCGTTGCTCTTTTCATACCCTGACACTAGGTATTTAGATTCTTGCTGCAAGCTCTTTTCGATAAAGCTGTCTTCAAGCGTGTACATTAGAGTAAAAGAGATTAAGCCGTATACACCTGACAAAACCAGCGTAAAGAGGCAGAACCGCCAGACTATTTGACTACTTAGATGTCGGTATCGCTTTTTAGTATTCGTCATAGTTATACCTCTACATCTAACGTAAAGCCGACACCGTGAACCGTCTTTAACATTGGCTTATCAAACGGCTTATCTAATACTGAGCGAACTTGATAGATATGCGAGCGCAGGGCGTCTGACTCGGTAGGCTCATCACCCCATAGCTTTGCACTTAACTCTGAGCGACTCACTACCTGAGGGTAGGCCTCGGCCAAGACCAAAAGCAAGCGATATCCCATCGCATGCAGATCAATAGGCTGCTGATCTCGCTTTACTTGCTTACGCTTTCGATCGATCTCAATAGCCCCTAAAGTAAGCACGTCTTTCGTTTGTAACAGATGCCGCCTAGATAGTGCCAAACATCTTACTTCTAACTCTTGCAATGAGAACGGCTTAGTTAGGTAATCATCTGCGCCTACACTAAAACCGCTTAACTTATCTTCGATACTATCGCGGGCTGTCAGCATTAAAATAGGTATATGACGATCAGCTTTTTCTCTTACTTGCTCACAAACAGCTAGGCCATCCATTAGTGGCAAGTTGACGTCTAAGATAATTAGATCGTAATAAGTACTTAACGCTAGTGACAACCCCTGCTTACCCTGTGTCGCAAAATCTAACACGTGCCCTTTTGACTCCATGTAATCTGCGATATTGCTAGCGATACTAGACTGATCTTCAACCAGCAATATCTGCAAAGGCTGCCCTATACTCATACTAATGTTCCATCTGTATTCAGTTAAGTAAATTACTATATTGATAACGTATTTAATACGTCTTTTGCTGGCTGAAAATCGGGGTTAGCCGATAGAATTGCGTTTAGCGTTTCTTTTGCTGATTTTTCATCGCCTAACTTCTTCTGAGCTTTCGCAATGGCGAGATCTAACCTTGGATTATTAAGTTTGTCTTGTGCTATCAACATCAGTGCTAGAGCAGTTTCGAAATCTGAATCGACTTTAGCCGTTTTTAGATGTAGAAAACCGTACATGCCCACCAATTCAATTTCATAGTCAGCCTGCTGGTCATTGAGCATCTGTAACGCCTCAGCATCTCCAGATACCACTTTAGCTACCACCGCCAAGGTGCGGTCATCACTAAATTCTTCGAAAGCCACTGGCGCAATACCCATAGACTTAACCAACTGAGTAGCTACTAGTACAGTTGAAGAAGGGTTCTGGCCGGTGATCAATCGATTATCTACGGCCACATGCCCTAGCATGATCGGACTAGACTGAAACCTTGCACCACGTTCGATGAGCTTATCTTCTAGTAGAAACTCAAAGTCGTTGATCCACTTAGTACCAAACAGTTTTTCTTCTGCGTTGGTAAAGCTGTTAACTGCTTTATTTGCAACGAGGTAGCGGCCATCAGCTAGCGTTACATCAACAAGCGCGGCAGGACCATGACACACGGCAGCAACACTGCCTTGCTGCTGGTATACGTCTGCAATCAACGCTTGCAACGCTTGATCTTTTGGAAGGTCAAACATCGCCCCCTTGCCACCAACCACGAACACACCCTGGTAATCCTTCGCGTTAACACTGTCGGTTTTTAGCGTATCACCAAGCTTAGCCATTACCGCCTTATCTTTTAGCACAAGCGCGTTGTAGCTTTTGGTAGCATCGTATTTATCTGCCTCAACTACTCCACCGTTAGGGCTAGCAATGTCTACATTGACGCCGTTTGCCTTAAAAACCAAATAGGCTTTAGCAAACTCGTCAAATTCATAACCTGGCTGTACCTGACCCTGCTGTTCGCCATAACTAGACACAACCATTAGAACACTATGGTCTTGTGTTTCTGCGCTCGTCTCGCTAGGCGGTGTAAGTAAAGTAAGCACCTGCAATACAGGTAAAAAAAGTAACTTAAGTGATTTCATTGTTCATTCTCCTTTGAAGTTGCTAATAGCTTGATGCCTGCAATGTGAAATGGATGTGAAATACCGCCATTCATTCTGCTAACAACTCGCGAATTGAACTAGAAAGACTGTTTTTACTTGCCCAGATACCTGTCGCCACTACCAACGATAGTATCACCGCGACAACTGATAAAAGCCACGCCGTATTGGGTTGGTAGGTTAAAGAAAACTGCGATTGATAGATCATCAACCCAGCCAAATAGGTCGATACCGTCGCACCCGCTGCTGCAATCAGCCCAGTAGTCACCCATTCAATAAAGCTCAACCGTAGCGCGGTTAATTTGGTAAACCCAAAACTTAATATAATGCTGTTCTTCTTCTTTTCGCCAATCTCAAGGGCTTTTACTGATGTCACTGTGACGATCATCGCCAGCAAAATTATTAAGATTGAGAACCCACTAATTACCTGGGTGACCATCGCCAACGTTTTATCAAATCTAGCGGTCAGTTCATTGAGCGACATCATTCTCAATGTTGGGTGCTGGCGCCAAAGATCAGCAAGCATGTCAAAATGCTGAGGCGCTAATTCTAAGCTCGCCATTGAGTAGGTTTCGGCGTTGATGTGATCAATTGCCGAGATTGGCATTTGCACCCAAAACGTAATCGACCCTGCGCCAGGTTTATAGGCGTGTGTTGCCACAATCGTAAACTCAACAGCTTGCCCATTTATAACGAAGGTTAACTGATCACCCAAGCTAAGGCCTAGATCAACTAACACCTCCTCTTCAACAGATACCTGCCGCCAGTCTTGTGTATCTTCTTGCCACCACTTACCCGACAGCACTCGGTTATTACTGGGCACTTCATCTGTATAGTGCAACCTGATGGCACGCTGAAAGGTTGCCAATGTCTCGCTTGGGCGTTCACTAAATTGATCTAACGAAGCCTTGTTAACTTCAATCAACTTCGCATAGAAAAACGGTTTGGATTGACGAATGTCAATCTCTTGCTCGCTCGCCCACTGGTTAATCGTCTGCATTTGCGATTCACTGGCCTGTGATACGAATAGATTGCCATCGTGCTGGCGCTGATAGTTTGACATAGTGCCGCTTAGGTCTTTCATCAACATAAGCGTAAACAGCAGCAGAAACGCAGACAGCCCAACACCAAGAATCTGTGTGCTCTTGGTTACAATGCGCTGACGCATCATAAATAGGCTAAATGGTAACAGGCCAGAAACATTCTTGGTTAAACGCTCACCTACCGTCAGTGTTAGCCAGCTAACTAAGATGATAAGCAGTATACAAATGATGATTGAGCTCACAATCATCGTGGTAAGTAGGGGATTATCGGTGTATACCAAGCCGACAATCACCAACACCATCATCGAACATAATTTTGTTAGCCAACTGGCCGATACCTTGTCACGCCCCTGTAAGAGCTTACTGACCGACACGCGGTTTAACGCAATCCATACGGGCGCCTGCGTAATCAAAAATATCACTATTGCCGCTAGCGCAGATTTAAATGCTACCACCCAGCTCCATTGCCACTGCAATCCTTGAAAGGTACTAGACAGCCAATCTACCACTGCGTAGTGAGAAATAGCGGTCAGCGCAAACACCCATGGCATGATAAACACAGTGCGATACACCCACTTCAATATAGACAGCGAAAGGCCCTGCCTTTTAGTAGCACCCATGCTCATACAGACGGCCGAGAAATACTGTTCCTTTTTAACCTGAAGCTGGCTAATTTGTTCGATAGCAATGGCCGCCATAAAGAACAATACAATCGACGCTAGCCCTAGAAAGTTTTCTACACGCTGCCAGAATAGCGCTAACGGATGAGCCCCTTTGCGATGGAAAATCTGCGCTGCAGGTAGTGTCGTATTTTTGTAATCAATCAGAGCAGAAACCTGCTGAGGATTTGCTGCTAGCAGATATCGCCGCGTCACTAATTCGTTAGATATATTTAAGCGGGGTAGATCATTACGGTTGATCATAGCCCTCATATCAACGTTGTGACCCTCCATCAGTCGATCAGGTTCATGCACTAACACCTTGGTGACTCTAAATGACTCTGATGCAACCGATAAAACATCGCCCGTCTCTACTCCAAGGCTAGTAACCAACCTGGCATCAAGCCATATCTCGCCAAGGCCAGGGCCAAACTCCATGACTTGGTCGTCACCACCTAGCACCGAAGACGCTCGTAATTGACCCTGCAAAGGATAGTCGCTACCCACTGCCTTCAACTTAACTCTTGACCATTTATCAAAAAAGGTAAGTGTCGTCGATATACTTTCTGTTTCGACAATCTGCGAAGAGTGACTTTCGATCACTGATCGCTGCTTGTCAGTCAACGGCATAGATTGACTGACTATCACATCTGCCCCTAAAAGCGATGATAAATTATTTGATAAATATTGCTGAACGCTTTGACTGCTCTGCCCTAAGGTCATTACGAACACCATTAAGATAATGTAGATGTATCGCAAGTGTTTATAGTTAGATAAATGACGTTCGTTTCGATAGAACTGCCAGGCAAGCTTGCTTGATTGCATTAACATGCTGCCTCCTTTATGTCTGACTGTATTAGCTGAAAACACCGCCCGCTTTCGAGCGCAAAGCGATTCTGAGCGCGCTCAGCTAAGGCCTCACTGTGGGTAACTACAATTAACCCTGCGCCCTGATCAGCACAACATGAAAACAACAGATCTGCGATCTCACGTGCATTAGCACTATCTAGATTACCGGTAGGCTCGTCGGCAAAAATAAAGCTAGGCTCAAATATCAATGCCCTAGCGATGGCCACGCGCTGCTGTTCGCCACCACTTAGTTGGTGCGGTTTATGATGCTGGCGATGACTCAATCCGACTTTATCTAGCCACTGTACGGCTTTAGCCTCAGCATCTTTAATACCGCGTAGCTTGAGTGGCAGCGCTACATTATTTAGTGCCGTTAGTTCGGGCAGCAAATGAAACTGCTGAAAAACGAAGCCCATTTTTTCGCGCTGTGTCGCCAGATCATATCGCTGCCCCGCGCAAACAAAATCTGCGCAGCCCTCTTGAGGGGCCTCTAACCCAGACATCAACATTAACAGGCTCGATTTACCTGCACCCGAAGGCCCTGTAATTGCGTACGACTGGCCCTGCTCTACCACTAGGTTAATTTCTTTAAATAAAGTTACCGACGCTTCATTGGTCGTAAAAGATTGGCTTACGCGATCAAGATGAATATAGCCATGGTTTGACGCTAACATTGTTAAATCCCTTCTGAACTGTATGGGATTTAGGCTAATAGTCGGGATGTGAAATGGATGTGAAATGGCAAAAGGGCCACGCCTAAAACGAAAAAAGGCTCGTTTCATCACAAAACGAGCCTTTAAATAAGTAGCTTACCAATAAAATATTGGTGCGGATGGGGGGACTTGAACCCCCACGAGCATTGCTCACCACCCCCTCAAGATGGCGCGTCTACCAATTCCGCCACATCCGCTTTTTTTGCTGTCGCCCTTAGCCTACATGGGCTAGGCGCTGCGTAAGATACTGAATTGCTTTAGATTTATCAAACGCAAATGCTGTTTCTTTTTACTTTCTTAAGCGCGAGGGTCTTCGTCGCCAACAGAAGGAATGTCAGAATCTTCTTCGTCTACTGTAGGCACTTCAGACTGCTGAGCTTCGATCATTTCAACACTTGGAATACCATCGTTAACATCAACGGTTGCATTCTTAGTTGCCAACCAAGCCAAACCAAGGCTTGTGATGAAAAACAGTGTCGCCAAGATCGCTGTTGCATGGCTAAGTACGTTGCCGCTACCACTTGCACCGAAAACCGTTTGCGAAGCACCTCCACCAAACGAAGCACCAGCATCGGCACCCTTGCCTTGCTGAAGCATGATTAGACCAATAATCGCTAGAGCGATTAGCACGTGTACGATCAGTACGATTGTTTCCATAGTTATCTCACTGCATTACAAATTGCGGCAAAGCTAGTCGCATCAAGCGCTGCACCGCCAATTAATCCGCCGTCGATGTCTGCCATTGCAAACAGCTCGCCAGCATTAGTGGCCTTAACACTGCCACCATATAAAATCTGTGTCTCACTACCCACTAGGGTACGTATAAACAGGTGTACGGCCTGCGCCTGCTCGGCCGTTGCCGTTTTACCGGTGCCTATTGCCCACACAGGCTCATAAGCTACCACGGTTGCTGGAAATACATCTTGTAAATCTAACACCGCACGTATTTGACGCTCGATCACTGCAAGCGTCTCACCCGCTTCGCGTTCAGCGTCAGTTTCACCAACACATAATACTGGTGTTAAGCCAGCAGCCAAAGCGGCCTTCACCTTATCAGCTACCTGCTTGTCAGTCTCGCCAAACAACGCCCTGCGTTCTGAATGACCACACAAGACATAACTTACACCCATTTCGGTCAGCATATTGGCGCTAATTTCGCCGGTGTATGCACCATTGTCGTGCTCTGACAATGTTTGTGTTCCAAGACCTACTTTGGTGCCTTTAATCTGCTCAGCTACTGCTGAAACATGCAACATAGGCGGGCATACCGCTACTTGCACGTTATCTGAAAGATTCGATGCTGCTACTGCCTTGGCAAGCTCTATATTGCTCGCCAGCGACCCGTTCATCTTCCAGTTTCCTATTACTAGGGGAGCTCGCATCTCTGCCTCCAAGGATAGCGGGGCGCCAATTGTAGCCAAGCGCCCCAATATGTACAACCTAAAGATTTACGATTCAGGCAGCTGCTGCCGTACGCACGGCGTCAGCCAATCGCTCGGCCAAACGCTGCACAAGTGCCTGATCTTCGCCCTCTACCATTACTCGCACAACCGGCTCTGTACCCGATGGGCGCAATAACACGCGACCGGCGTCTTTCAACTCAGCTTCGGCTGCTTCAACCGCCTGCGCGATTATTGGGTCTTCAACACTAGGGCGAGTTTTTAAGCGCACATTAACCATCACTTGAGGGTATTTAGTAAACTTAGAACGCGCCTCAAATAATGACTCGCCCATCACCTTAAGCGCTACCAATACCTGCAACGCAGAGATCACACCATCACCCGTAGAGGTACGATCTAGGCAAAGAATATGGCCTGAGGTTTCGCCACCCAATTGCCATCCGTTCGCCTTTAAAGCCTGGACGACATAGCGATCACCAACCTTGGTGCGTGTGAACGGAATCTCTAGCTTGGCAAGCGCCTGCTCAAAGCCTAGATTTGACATCAACGTGCCCGCCACTCCGTTACAGCCACCATGCGTCATTTTGTGACGAGCAATCACAAACAATAGATCATCACCATCAAGCACCGCGCCTGTATGATCAACCATTTGCACACGGTCACCATCACCATCTAGAGCGATACCTAAGTCTGCCTGATTTTCGACCACCGCCTTTTGCAGTAACTCAGGTTTTGTTGAACCACAGTCTGCGTTGATATTGATGCCATCAGGTTTATCACCAATCGCAATCACCTCAGCACCTAGCTCTTCAAACACAGGTGGCGCTACGTGATAAGTTGCACCATGGGCGCAATCAACTACGATCTTCATTCCTTTCAGCAAGAAGCCGCGCGGCACCGTACCTTTACAAAACTCGATATAACGCCCTGGTGCGTCATCTAAACGCTTGGCTTTGCCTAGTTGCTCACTAGGCACACACACGATGGGCTCGTCTATCTCAGCTTCAATCTCAAGCTCTAACTCGTCGCTTAGCTTAGTGCCATCGGGGCCGAAGAATTTAATACCATTGTCGAAATAAGGATTATGCGACGCACTGATCACAATACCGGCGCTCGCGTTGAATGTGCGGGTAAGGTAGGCGATGCCAGGGGTGGGCATAGGGCCTAACAAGCCTATATCTACGCCAGCCGAGCTCAAGCCGGCTTGCAGAGCAGATTCAAGCATATAGCCCGATATACGAGTATCCTTACCAATTAAAACTAGATTGCGACCGCCTTCATTGCGTCGCTTTACCACTCGCCCTAAGGCTGCCCCCAGCTTTAATACAAACTCTGGAGTAATGGCTCCTTGCCCTACTTCACCGCGAATACCGTCGGTGCCGAAATACTTTTTCTCTGACATCGTTAACTCTTAATTGTTATGCCGGTTGGCCATTTGCCATACCCTTAGCGCCTGTACGTGCGGCTGAACATCGTGCACTCTAAAAATACGGGCACCTCGGTCAGCAGCCATCACAGCAAGCGAAACACTGCCACCTAATCGCTCTGTCGCCGCACTGTTATCCAGTTTACCAATCATCGACTTACGAGAGAAGCCTACTAGTAGTGGCGACCCCAATTGAGACATCGGCGCCTGCTCATTCAGAAGCTGATAATTCTGCTCAAGGGTTTTACCAAAACCATACCCAGGATCAAACCAAACCTGACTTTTGGTGTAGCCAGCCTCTATCAGACGCGCCCGCTGCTCTATCAAGAACGCAGTCACCTCAGCACCGATATTCTCGTAGCTGGGCGAGTTTTGCATCGTTTTAGGATCTGTGCCCAACATATGCATTAGGCAAACGGGCAACCTCGTAGCGACTGCCGCTTCGAACGCCCCCTCTCGCCGTAAAGCTCGTACATCGTTGATTAGGTGCGCACCCGCTTTTGCCGCCTCGATCATCACAGCAGCGGTTGATGTATCAACACTAATAGCAATATCTAACCGATTTGCAATCGCCTCAATCACTGGTACAACCCGCTCAAGCTCTTGCGCCTCAGCGACCGTTTCTGCGCCAGGACGCGTAGATTCGCCACCGATATCTAAGATACTCGCCCCTTCGCCAATCATTGTTTCTGCTTGACGTAATACCGCATCGATACTTAATTGTGCCCCTTCATATAAGCGGCCGCCGTCAGAGAAAGAGTCAGGGGTGACATTTAGAATACCCATTACCTGGCATTGGCTTACATCAAGGTCGGTTAACCTGTTAGACATAGAACTACCTTAAAACAACAAAGCCCCTCGAAAGGGGCTTAAAACATTCAATAGACGGCGATTTATGATTCGGCTGCTGGCCCGCCTATTGGCGAGTCAGGCGAATCTTTAGGCTCGTCTTTAGCTTCGCCATCTGATGCATCAGAATCGGTGTCACCACCCCAACCATCGCCCCAGTCTTTAGGCTCACGCACAGGCTTGCGCGCCATCAAATCGTGTACCTGATCAGAATCGATTGTTTCGTACTCCATCAACGCATCGCGCATCGAATCAAGAATATCTTTGTTCTCTTGAAGCAGCTTTTCGGCAGTCTCGTAACAGCTGTCAATAATTGAACGAATCTCTTCGTCAATCTCTTTCGCCGTGGCACCTGAATAGTTCTGCACAGTACCGCCGGCGTAGCCGCGGTCTTCTTCTTCGTACATCAACGGGCCAAGTTTATCGCTAAGACCCCACTTGGTGACCATATTGCGTGCCATGCCAGTGGCGTACTCAATATCACTTTGCGCGCCTGTCGACACACCGTCTGGCCCACCTAGCATCTCTTCGGCGATACGACCGCCAAAGGCAGAAGCAATACGCCCCAACAGGTAACGCTTAGAGTAACTGTGCTTATCTACTTCTGGAAGATACTGGGTAACACCCAGTGCTCGCCCACGTGGAATAATAGTCACCTTATGTACTGGGTCATGCTCTGGCATTAAGTATCCGACAATCGCATGCCCCGCTTCGTGATACGCGGTCATCTCTTTGTCAGCTTCACTCATTACCATCGACTTGCGCTCGGCACCCATCATGATCTTGTCACGGGCGCGTTCGAACTCTTCCATCGATACCAGCTTGCGATTTGCACGCGCAGCGAATAGCGCAGCTTCGTTAACTAGGTTTGAAAGATCTGCGCCAGAAAAACCTGGTGTACCACGAGCAATTAGCCCTGGCTTAACATCGTCGGCGATAGGCACCTTACGCATGTGCACTTTAAGAATCTGTTCACGACCGCGAATATCCGGCAAGCCAACGTTAACCTGACGGTCAAAACGACCTGGGCGAAGAAGCGCCTTATCAAGTACATCAGGGCGGTTAGTCGCAGCGATAACAATAATACCTTCGTTACCTTCAAAGCCATCCATTTCTACTAGTAGCTGATTCAGCGTTTGCTCACGCTCGTCGTTACCACCACCATGACCGCCGCCACGATGACGACCTACGGCATCGATCTCGTCGATAAAGATAATGCAAGGCGCGGTCTTTTTAGCTTGATCGAACATGTCGCGAACACGACTAGCACCAACGCCCACGAACATTTCAACAAAGTCTGAACCTGAAATAGAGAAGAAAGGCACCTTTGCTTCACCGGCAATAGCTCGTGCTAGCAAGGTTTTACCAGTACCCGGAGGGCCGGCCATCAACACACCACGAGGGATCATGCCGCCAAGCTTTTGGAACTTAGAAGGGTCTCGCAAAAACTCAACTAGTTCTTGCACCTCTTCTTTAGCTTCGTCTACACCCGCCACGTCAGCGAACGTTGTTTTAATCTGATCTTCACTTAAGAGACGCGCTTTAGATTTGCCAAACGACATGGGGCCACCTTTGCCACCAGTGCCGCCCTGCATTTGACGCATAAAGAACATAAACACCAACACGATCAACATGATCGGGAAAGCAGCTAACAGTAGCTCGGCAAACAGGCCTCGCCCTTCAGCTTCGACACCCGCAACCGCAATATCGCGCTCGAGCAGGTCGTTCATCAAATCGAGATCTGCAATGGCTGGGCGAACAACTTCAGCTTTTTGCCCGTTGTTCATCTCGACCACAAATAAGTCGTTTTGGGTAGTGACGCTTTTAACCTCGCCCGACTGATAAGCCGATACAAATGCCGAGTACGACAAGCGCTGGGTTTGGTGACCCGATTGAAAGCTGTTAAAGATCGACAGCAGTATCGCTGCAATCACTAACCATAAAAGAAGATTTTTGCCCATATCGTTCAAGAGGCATTCCTCGCTGTTGGTACATCAATTATCTAATCTCTTTGTACTATACACTGCTCGTCTAAGAATGCGCATAGCAAAGCCCCTATCGCCCCTATTAATTTAGTTGATAGTTGGCATTTATCTATTTATTGGGGCAGATGTCGAGTTTTCAAGCATAAAAAAAGGGGCCATAAATGACCCCTTTTAATCGATATCTATCGAGTTAGCTTAGAATGTAGCTTTTGCACCAATCCAAACATAACGACCTAAGAAATCGTATTCGCCGTTCAACTCGCCGTAGCCGCTGCCGTAGTCAGCAGTGAAAGGAGGCTTCTTGTTGAACACGTTGTCGATACCACCAGTTAGCTCTAGAGTATCGTTGATCATGTAACCGCCGTTTAGGTTAACGTAGGTTGCAGAAGGAACAGCGAAGTCGTTATCAGCTACACCGTCGTGCAAGTAGCGAACACGCGCGCCAGCGTTCCAGCGATCAGCATAGTAGTTAACGGTCGCTAGACCACGCCAGTCAGTGTATACACCGCCCGTTGAACCAACGTAACCTTTGTAGTCAAGAACGTCACCGGTTTCAGTTTCGATATCGTAACGTAGCAAGTGGCTTGCAGTTAAGCTAACAACTAGTTCGCCTTCGGCGATGTCCCAAGTGTTATCAACAGTAAAGTCGATACCTGAGGTCTTCTCGAAACCTTGGTTTACAAGCGAACCATCAACGTTAGAGATTTGACCAACACGATCACGCTCGATCTTTGCACAAGCAGCTGCATCACCGTCTAGGTAGCAGTTGTCTAGAATGATCTGAACGTCTGGCGAGCCAATCGCCTTATCAATTTCGATGTTGTAGTAATCAACAGTGATGCTTAGCGTGTCAGCAAAGCTTGGAGTCCATACAACACCTGCAGTGAAGGTATCAGCTTCTTCAGCTTCTAGCTCGCCGTTACCACCGATGTTTGCAGGCAACTGTGCTGCAATTTGCGAGTGGTTCTCGTCAAGACCATCTGCTGCACACTGCGCGGTTACTTCGTCAGCGCTCTCGAAAGTAGAACATGGATCAGTTAACCACAAGTAGCTCTGGCTAGCGCCACGGTACAATTCATATACAGTTGGAGCACGGAACGCAGTAGAGATACTTGAACGGAAGCGAACAGTCTCTACTGGCGCATATACTGCACCTAGTTTATAGGTTGCTGCACCACCGAACGATGAGTAGTCTGAGTAGCGTAGCGCCGCATCAACAGTTAGCTCTTCAGCAAACTTATGGCCTGCCAAAATTGGTAGATTAAATTCGGTATAAAGCTCAGAAACGCTGTAATCGCCTGCAGTTGGTGACTGCTGATTACCTGCACTGTGACCACCTTGGGTTTCGCGCGATGGCGTGAAGCTAGCAGCATCTTTACGGTACTCAGCACCGATTGCTACGCCTACTTCACCAGCTGGCAATGAACCAAACTCGCCAGTTACTACTGCACCAAAGTTGTCAGTTGTGTACTCGCTCTTAGCAATATCAGTGTACGCAATTGCATTGATAAGCTCTGGGCTCCACTCACCGATAAAGTCATGGCCATTCGCGATCGCTGTTTCTAGATTTGTCTGGTTAATTGAGTTATGAACGTAAGCAGTTGAGCTATTACGGCCCGTGCTTGCGTATACTTCCCAATCCCAACCGTTATCAAAGGCGCCTTTCAAGCCCGCTAGTGCACGGTAGGTTTGACCCTGCTGTTCGTACTGACGCGGGCCAACATGCGTTGAACGGCTGTAAATACCAAAGTAGTTATCTTCCCAAGTACCCGAAGCATCTGCTGGAGCATTCGCTGCCCAGTATGCATCTAATGCTGCTTTTTGCTCAGCAGTCATGTACATAGGCTCAACGTAAGCGTAAGTTGGCTGACCAGAAAGCTGCTGGTTAGCGTTACGCTGGGTGTAAGTCATTTCAACGTAAGCTTCTACATTGTCAGTAAGATCGTAAACACCGTCGATAGTTACCGACTCACGATCTTGTGCGCCCATCAACCACATGTCTTGCAGGTCGTAAACGGTACCAGGCTCAATCTCGCCCGCTTCGTTCATCTGCACCATGCCTAGACCATCAAGATAGATATTACCGTTTGGATGGTATGAAGATAGGTAACCTGCCCAATCGCGATCGCTATAAGCGAGCTCATCACGCTGCGCAACCGTTAGGTTAGCTACAACAGAACCGCGATCTAGATCGATACCAGTGGTGATAGAAATATCGTTAGTAGCACCGCCGCCGTCAACAGAGTCACCGTGCTTAACTGCTACTTCAGTACCTTCAAAGCTTTTCTTAGTAACAACGTTAATAACACCTGCTACCGCGTCAGAACCGTATACCGCAGACGCACCGTCGGTTAGTACTTCAACGCGCTCAATCATCGCCACAGGGATGTTGTTTAGGTCAACTGCAGACGCAACGCCTGAAGACGACTGTACAAAGCGACGGCCGTTAACTAGTACAAGTGTACGCGCTGAACCTAGGTTACGTAGGTCAACCCATGCAAGGCCTTGACCACCGTTGTTGTCGTTCTTACCGATACCATTAGTACCCATAGCAGGTAGCTGACGTAGAAGGTCGTCTACGTTTGATACACCTGATTGAGAAATAGCTTCTGAGCCTACTACGGTGATTGGGCCAGTAGTCGATAGTGGGTCACGTGCAATACGCGAACCAGTTACTACGATCTCTTCATAGCTTTCGTCTTGTGCTACTGCGTGCTGAGGAAACACAGCCGCGCTAGTTAGCGCAACGGCACCTGCAACTGCTAGATGCAATTGATTTTTAATCATACTTACTCCCTAAAATTAGGTCTTTGATTCATTTCATCCTTATAGTGCTGACCTGTTATATATCTGAACTTTTTTAAAAAAAAGGGGTCTGAATGACTGACGAGTCTGAGAAAAAGTTAGCGATTATTCACATCGACTGAAGGGGATCAAAAAGCCTTATTTAGCGGGCAGCTCAATACCCTTGATTGCCTCGACATCTTTTATTTTTTGAATAGGTGTAACCCCTTATAAGGGTAAGTCCTAACATCGATAGGTAGATTTTCAATGACAACTTTTGGCTACCAAAGTTGCCACTCGGTTAGGCAGTAATAGCAATCTTGGTAACGCAAATGAACATCAATTTACTGGTATACTAGGGGCTCGTTAAATTTTAGATAGGAACACCCCATGCCACTGTCGGCTGACCGCAAAAAACAACTTCGTACCCTGGGCCACAATCTGAACCCAGTTGTCACCGTTGCAGGTAATGGTCTATCTGAAACCGTAATGGCCGAGATTGATCGTGCCCTTAATGATCATGAACTGATCAAAGTAAAGTTTGCGGTAGGTGACCGCGATATCAAGAAACAGCTGATTACCGAGATGATTAATCAGACAGGTGCACAGATCGCACAGCAAATTGGCAACATCGCCCTTATAGTTCGCGAGGCTAAAAAGCCTAACGCCAAGCTATCGAACCTTCTTCGCTAACGGCAGCGAAAAGTAACCAGATACAAAAAAGGCTTCACACTGTGAAGCCTTTTTTTATTGGATGACATAATGAATCGGTTATAAATGCTCTACCGAGTCAATTTCGTAATCGACCTGACCACCAGGAGTCTGAACCATTACTTCGTCGCCTTCCATCTTGCCGATTAGCGCACGCGCTACAGGTGAAGTAACCGAGATTTTACCCGCCTTTACGTCAGCTTCGTCTTCGCCAACGATCTGGTAAGTAACCTCTTCATCAGTATCAACATTGATTAGCGTTACAGTAACACCAAAGATCACCTTACCGGTGGCAGTAATCTTAGTTACATCAATTACCTGAGCATGACCCAGCTTAGCTTCGATATCATTGATACGCGCTTCGCATAATCCCTGTTGCTCACGGGCGGCATGGTACTCAGCGTTCTCTTTTAGATCACCGTGTTCGCGCGCTTCAGCGATCGCCTTTGAAATCAAAGGGCGCTCGGTCTTTAAACGCTCTAATTCTGTACGAAGGCGCTCGGCGCCTTCGATCGTCATAGGTACTTTGTTCATCTACTACTCTTATTCTTAGTGCAAATCTTGCAGTCGACGTACACGCAGATCGTTGTTGTGCAACAGTGCGTTACAAACTGCCTCGCCGCCAGCCAAAGTGGTAGTGTAGTACACACGATGCTGTTCGGCACTTGCACGAATAGTAGTTGAATCTGCAATCGCTTGTCGACCTTCGGTGGTGTTGATAATCATATCAACGCCGCCGTTTTTGATCAGATCCACGATATGCGGGCGACCTTCTTCTACCTTCTTAACAGTTTCTACTTCAACACCTGCATCTAAACAAGCGCGAGCGGTACCGCCCGTTGCAACAACCTTAAAGCCAAGCTGCTTAAGATCTTTAGCAACCGATACGATGCCTACCTTATCGATGTCACGAACAGATAGTACAACTGTACCTTCAGAAGGAATGCGATCGCTAGCACCTAACTGCGACTTGTAGTACGCCTCAGCAAAGGTATCACCAATACCCATAACCTCGCCCGTCGACTTCATTTCAGGGCCTAAGATCGGGTCAACACCTGGGAACTTGTTGAACGGGAATACCGCTTCTTTAACACTGAAGTGGCTAGGTACGATCTCTTTAGTAAAGCCCTGCTCTTCTAAGGTAACGCCCGCCATACAGCGTGCTGCAACCTTCGCCAAAGACACACCGATACACTTAGATACGAACGGCACAGTACGTGAGGCACGTGGGTTTACTTCGATCACGTAGATCTCGCCATCTTGGTATGCCAACTGAACGTTCATCAAGCCAACAACGCCTAGTTCGCGTGCCATCGCCTTAACCTGTTCACGCATCTTATCTTGTACGTGGGCAGCTAGTCTGTATGGTGGCAATGAACAAGCCGAGTCACCCGAGTGAATACCTGCCTGCTCGATATGCTGCATGATTGCACCGATTACCACATCTTTGCCGTCTGATACTGCATCGATGTCTACTTCGATCGCTTGGTTCAAGAAGAAATCAAGAAGAACTGGCGCATCGTTAGATACCTGTACCGCTGTACGCATGTAGGTTAGTAGCTCTTTCTCGTTGTAGACGATTTCCATCGCGCGACCACCTAGTACGTATGATGGGCGAACAACCAATGGGTAGCCAATTTCTTTAGCACGAGAAACTGCTTCTTCTGAAGAACGTACCGTCGCATTAGGCGGCTGAAGCAGCTTAAGACGCTCGATCATCTTCTGAAACTGCTCACGGTCTTCTGCACGATCAATTGCCTCTGGGGTAGTACCGATGATAGGTACACCGGCCGCCTCTAGCGCACGCGCCAGCTTCAATGGCGTCTGACCACCGAACTGAACAATCACACCCTTAGGCTTTTCTAAGTCAACGATCTCCATAACGTCTTCAAAGGTTACTGGCTCGAAGAATAGACGATCTGAGGTGTCGTAATCGGTCGATACGGTTTCAGGGTTACAGTTAACCATGATCGTTTCGAAGCCGT
The DNA here is from genome assembly GCA_947503335.1 of uncultured Pseudomonadales bacterium. Taxonomy (GTDB): domain Bacteria; phylum Pseudomonadota; class Gammaproteobacteria; order Pseudomonadales; family CANNCY01; genus CANNCY01. The sequence continues at coordinate 249,935 of CANNCY010000002.1, forward strand.
CTTCACGCATTGCAAGGGCAGCGTGTACGCAGCAGTAATCAAATTCAATACCCTGACCAATACGGTTTGGGCCACCACCAAGAACAAGAATCTTGTCTTTGTCGCTTGGGTTCGCTTCGCACTCTTCTTCATAGGTAGAGTACATGTAAGCGGTCGATGTTGAGAACTCTGCCGCACAGGTATCAACGCGTTTGTAGACCGGGCGAACACCTTTTTCAGTACGTGACTTGCGCACAGCGCTTTCTGATACGTCTAACAATTGCGCTAAGCGTGCATCACTGAAGCCTTTACGCTTCAAGCGTAACAGGTCATCAGCATCCATCGCGCTTAGGCTAGTTTCAGCTAGAGCGAGTTCATCTTTAATAATGTCTTCGATCTGAACCAAGAACCAACGATCGATGTTCGTTAGATTAAATACTTCTTCAAGGCTCATACCTTCTCTAAAGGCATCACCGATGTACCAGATACGCTCAGCACCCGGAACAGACAGCTCACTGCGTAAACGGCTCTTTAGCTCACCTTCTTCAAGGTCAACCAGCTTAGGATCAAAACCACATGAACCTACCTCGAGACCGCGCAATGCTTTTTGCATTGACTCCTGGAAGCTACGACCAATCGCCATTACTTCACCCACAGACTTCATCTGGGTCGTTAGACGTGCATCTGCTTGACCAAATTTTTCGAAGGTAAAGCGAGGAATCTTAGTTACTACATAGTCGATTGAAGGCTCAAACGATGCAGGGGTAGCACCACCGGTAATATCGTTTTGAAGTTCATCTAGCGTGTAACCTACAGCCAACTTCGCAGCAATCTTAGCAATCGGGAAGCCCGTTGCTTTCGACGCCAACGCTGACGAGCGAGATACACGCGGGTTCATCTCGATGATTACTAAGCGACCGTTTTCAGGGTTAACTGCGAACTGTACGTTCGAACCACCGGTTTCTACACCGATCTCACGCAATACTGCACACGATGCATCACGCATAATCTGATATTCTTTATCCGTTAGCGTTTGCGCAGGCGCTACGGTGATCGAGTCGCCCGTGTGCACACCCATTGGGTCAAAGTTTTCGATTGAACAGATGATGATGCAGTTGTCGTTTTTGTCGCGAACCACTTCCATCTCGTATTCTTTCCAGCCAATCAAGCTTTCGTCAATCAACAGCTCGTTGGTAGGAGAAAGATCAAAACCACGTAGACAAATCTCTTCAAACTCTTCGCGGTTATAGGCGATACCGCCGCCTGAACCACCCATGGTGAACGATGGGCGAATAATTAGCGGAAAGCCGAACTTTTCAAGAATGGTATGGGCTTCGTCCATGTTATGAGCGATACCCGAGTTTGGCGTTTCTAGACCAATCGACTTCATTGCCACGTCGAAGCGGTTACGGTCTTCTGCCTTATCGATTGCATCAGCATTAGCGCCGATCATCTCTACGTTGAACTTTTCTAGTACACCTTCGCGATCTAGATCTAGCGCGCAGTTAAGAGCTGTCTGACCACCCATAGTTGGTAGTACTGCGTCTGGGCGCTCTTCTTCAATGATCTTAGCAACGGTTTGCCATTCGATCGGCTCGATGTAGGTTGCATCCGCCATCGCTGGGTCAGTCATGATAGTTGCAGGGTTCGAGTTCACAAGAATTACACGGTAACCCTCTTCACGAAGCGCCTTACAAGCCTGAGCACCCGAATAGTCAAACTCGCACGCTTGGCCAATCACGATTGGGCCCGCACCAAGAATCAGAATGCTGTTTATGTCGTTACGTTTTGGCATCTGTAGTGGGCCCCTTACTTAGATTCTTTAATTAGTTCGATGAAATGGTCAAATAGCGGCGCTACATCAGTTGGCCCAGGGCTTGCCTCTGGGTGACCCTGAAAACTGAACGCAGGCTTATCAGTTAGGTGAATACCTTGCAGAGAACCGTCAAACAATGACTTGTGTGTAGCGCGCACATTTGCTGGCAGACTGTCTTCATCTACTGCGAAACCGTGGTTCTGTGCCGAGATCATCACAACCTTGCTGTCTAGATCTTGCACAGGGTGGTTACCACCGTGGTGACCAAACTTCATCTTTAGTGTTTTTGCACCTGATGCCAGTGCCAATAACTGATGGCCTAGGCAGATACCGAAGGTTGGCGTGCCCGTTGCTACGATCTCTTTAATCGCCGCAATTGCATAATCACAAGGCTCTGGGTCACCTGGGCCGTTCGATAAGAATACGCCGTCAGGATTCATTGCCAACACCTCAGAAGCAGGTGTTTTAGCTGGTACAACCGTCAGCTTGCAGCCACGGTCTGCTAACATACGTAGAATGTTGCGCTTTACACCGTAGTCATAAGCTACAACATGAAATTTTGCGTCGTCGCGTTTTTCAACATGACCTTCGCCTAGCTGCCAAGAACCTTCGGTCCACTCGTAGCTGCTAGTGGTGGTCACTTCTTTTGCCAAATCCATACCCTTAAGGCCTGGGAACGCTTTAGCTAGCTCTAAGGCTTTAGTTTCATCTACTTCGCCGGCGATAATACAGCCGTTTTGTGCACCTTTTTCGCGGAGGATACGAGTTAGGCGACGAGTGTCGATGTCGGCAATACCCACCACATCGTGGCGAGTTAAGTATTCAGATAACGTCTCTTCAGATCGAAAGTTGCTCGCCAACAGCGGTAAATCACGAATAATTAGGCCTTTCGCGTAGATCGAACCAGACTCTTCGTCTTCAGCGTTAACACCTACGTTACCAATATGTGGATAAGTTAGCGTAACCATCTGCTCTGCATATGAAGGATCTGTAAGGATCTCTTGATAGCCAGTCATAGACGTATTAAACACCACTTCACCTACTGATTGACCAGTAGCCCCAATAGACGTGCCTTTAAATACACTACCGTCTGCTAATACCAATATGGCTTTTGTTTTCATTAACCCTCCGATGCCGCGAATTACCCCTATTTTGGGTAGCCGTAGACCTTGCTTAACGCAATGCTCTACTCATTTTAGACAGGCAAAAAAAAAGAGGGTCAACAATGCAGAAATTTGCTAAAAAAAAGCGAGAACAGAAAAAATCTGGTCTCGCTTTTTATCAATTCTGGCAAATCTGTCGAGTGACGTTCACGTTGGCCCCTTAGGCTGTCTGGCTACCCTTAGCGTTTTACACCCTGGAACGGTACGCTCAACAGGGCCTGCTTAGGTGGTCAGGCAAGCATTTTACGCAAGTTCAATGCCTCTTATCAACGGCACTTTAACCCCGTACCTGCGGTAGGAATACCCCTTATCGAAGATATTGGGTCAATCGCTGCTCTTGATAACTGCCTGACTCGACGTATCTCAAGCCTTTTCGAGCGATCTGCGCAGCTCTCCCATCCTGGCCTAGGCCGCTATATGCCTGAGCTAGTACCTCATAAGCTGATGGATTACGCACATTCATAGACAACACACGTTCAGCAAAACTTATCGCTCGGTGGTAATTACCCCGATCCACCTCTTGCTGAGATATGTCTAACAGTTCTAATTCGGCAGCTGACGAATCTGTTCGCTCTTCTCGAGATATTTCTACTGGCGTACTATCTCGCTCGGGCGCCGGTGGCAATTGAGGTGCTGTAGGTCTCTCAACATCTGGCTGCTGTGGGCGAGTTTCGGTGGGTACCGACACATTGACCGAACAACCCGATACTATGGCTGCAATACTCACAGCAAAGACTGCTCGCTGAACTTGCTTCATCTACTTGGATCTCCAAAAATCTCTCTTAACTTACGACGCCACTCTGGCTCATGTTGTGAGGTATCACAGCCCGACGCATAAGGCGGTACGTGCCCCCGCCTATCAAAGGGTAGCTCAACAGATGACCGACACCCCGACTTAACCCTCAAGCCAGTGCGCACATCGACTAAATCTAGACGAACATCATCAGGCTTAAAATGATCTACCGAACGAGTGCTCAGTTGCGACATCAATTTAGACCACAGCCTAAGTGCGCCAGCACTACCGGTTACCTTGGTTGCTTCATTATTGTCTTTACCTACCCATACTACCGACAACTGATCGCCAGTAAAGCCTGCAAACCATGAGTCTCGCTGATCATTGGTGGTACCTGTTTTACCCGCTGCCTGAATATGGCGAGGCAACAGAGACTGACTGGCTCGCCCAGTGCCCTCTTCCATTACCGCAATCATTGCATGGCGCAGTAAAAAGATAGATTCGGGCGAAATACGCTCTTCTACTTCAATGCCATATCGTTGCAATGGCTCGCCCACCGCATCCGTCACCGACATGATAGATCGTATCGGCGTGTAAAAGCCTTCAGATGCGATAGTTTGATAAAACTGAGCCACTTCAAAAGGCGAGCGTTCAATGGTACCTAACACCATTGATGGCTCTAGCGGAATCTCACCCTCAAGGCCCAATCGCCTACCCATATAAGCAATTTCATCAGTTCCCAGCTCTAATCCTAAGCGCGCTGTACTTTGGTTACGCGACTGAATCAAGCTATCGAACAGTAGAAGATCGCCTAATGACTTACCATCAAAGTTGCGCGGCGACCAAAACTCGCCCTGATCGGTTTCTACCTGTAAAGGTGTATCCTGAAGTAACGAGGCAAGGGTGTAATCTTGGGCGCGATCTAAAGCGGTAAGATAAACGACAGGCTTAAACAAAGACCCGATTGGTCGATCGGCATCAAGCGCCCTATTAAACCCAGCAAAATCAGGATTGCGATCTGATACCAATGCATTTAGATGCCCAGAGCTGGGGTCAGTTACCACAGCGGCGGCCTGCAATCCTTGATCACCATAGCGGCGCTCAATTTCGGCCACACCCGACTTAACCGCTTGCTCTGCTTGATACTGCGCCTCTGGTACAAGCGTTGAGAAGATACGCAAACCTTCAGAGCGAAGGTCTTCGTCTCGATAATCTTTGAGCAGTTGACGACGAACCAACGAAACGAAATGCGGGTACCGATGGCGCTTAACCTTAATCTCTCGCTCAACTAATTTAAGGGGCGTCGCCTTAGCATCTTGAGCCTGCGAGTTAGAAATGACGCCATCAGCTAACATGACATCAATCACCACATTGCGACGCTGCAACGCACGGTCTGGATTACGCCAAGGGTCGTAATAGCTAGGCCCCTTAAGAATGCCCACCATTAGTGCCGCTTCGGCAACAGACAGGCCATTTAGAGACTTACCAAAGAAATGATACGACCCCATCGCAAAACCGTGAACGGCGTTGTTGCCCGCCTGACCTAGATACACTTCGTTCATGTACGTTTCTAGGATATCGTCTTTTGAGTAGTGCAGCTCTACTAACACAGCCATCACTAGCTCGATGGCCTTGCGCACGTAGCGACGCTCGTTACTAAACCAAAAATTCTTAACGAGCTGCTGCGTGATCGTGCTACCACCCTGCGTAGCACCACCTGCTTTTACGTTCGCTACAAAAGCTCGCGCAATACCTCGAACACTGAACCCGTGATGATCATAAAACCGCTTATCTTCTACAGCCACCAAGCCAGCTGGCAAATAGCTAGGCGCATCAGACAGCTGCATTAATATGCGCTCTTCACGTTCGTCAGCGTAGAACCCGCCTATCAATTCAGGCTCTAGTCGCACAACTGATTGATCACCACTTAACTTAGTAATCACGCCATTGCGCATTTCAAAACTAACACGTGTAGGCTGCTCGACACTGTCGGTGAAAGCAAAGCCTCTGGTTGCAACAGACCATTCACCTCGACTAAGTGCAAACTGGCCAGGGCCACTTAAACGCTCGACCGCCTTATATCCCAATCCAGCCATCGCTCTGCGCAACGCAGCCTCATTTAATGGCGCACCGCGATATAGCTCGACAGGTTTTGCATACACCTGTGCAGGCATCGCCCATCGCTTTCCATCAAAACGATCGCGTACGATTGAATCGAGCCAAACTAGCGCTGCCCCAACGACTACGAATACAAATATCGATAACTTAAACACTGTCGCCTTGCTAGGCAGCAGTCGGCGCCAGCCACTAGGCTTAGAAGGTTTCTTTTTGGGCTTTTCAGTTTTCTTTTTTGTCATCAGAATCGTTTGTCGCAAGCAATTGGGTATGATTATACTACCCTCATAGTTCAGCAATAGAGGCTGCAGCCAAAATTACATGAATCGATTTCACATCTACGGGCTTGGTAGCGCACTAATCGACACCGAGATTGATGTCACTGACGAAGCCCTCGCCAACTGGCATATCGATAAAGGCCTACTAGCACTTATCGACGCAAATCGTCTATCTATGCTCTTTGACGCCTTTAAAGACAATTTAGTTTCATCTCGTAAAAAAACTGGCAGCCCAACTTGCAACGCGCTGATAGCCGCTAGCCATTTTGGCGCTACTACCTATTTTAGCGGGCGAGTTGCAGACGACGCTGATGGCGAGCTGTTTCTTAATGAGCTTAGCAGCGCCAAGGTACAATACGACCATCAAAAAGAATTTGATGAAGGCGATACAGGTCATGGGCTTATTTTTATTACCCCAAACGGCGACAGAACCATCAATGTTCACCTAGGCGTGAACGATAGCATTTCACCCGACGACATAGATGAAGACGTGTTAACAAATAGCGACTGGATTTATATCGAGGGCTTTTTATGCGCATCTAACAATGGGCTTTTGACAGCGAAAAAAGGGTTAGCTATTGCAAAGGATAACGATACAAAAATAGCTTTATCGCTTTGCGACCCCGGCGTTGTCGAGAACTATCGCGACCAACTATTAGAATTATTAGAACCCACCGTTGATTTAATTTTTTGTAACCAACAAGAAGCCTTGCGCTTTAGCCAAACCGACAACGTTAACGAAGCGATTAGCAATCTAAAAAACTATACAAAGCAGTTGGTGATCACTCTAGGTCAAGACGGTGCACTGATCATTAACAGTGAACACGAAATTATTGAAGTACCTAGTTTTAAAGCAGAAGCGATTGACACTCACGGGGCGGGAGACATGTTTGCAGGTAGTTATCTTTCGGCAATCGCCCAAGGCGCCGACACAATCACCGCCGGCACCATTGCAAGCCGGGCCTCTGCCCAAGTGACAACACAGTATGGGCCTCGACTTAAACACAAACAGCATTCAGCGATACTATCAGAGCTTAATATCCGTCTTTAAATGTTAGCCCTAGCTTGTTCATTTTTTTTGCGACTGCGGTATGAGAAATACCCACGCGCCTAGCGAGGGCACGTGTTGATTTAAATAATGGCAATAGATGTTCAAGATAATGACGTTCAAAAGATTCGCTCGCCTCAGGCAAAGATAATTGTAACCACTGGTCGAAATCTACAGTGCCTGCCTGCGGTTTCTCGGCAACATCGGTTACCGCTACCCACCACCCCGTTAGCACCTCCTGGGTGTGCAAAGGTGTAATTGTGGCTGTCAACGACTCGCCCAACTCGATAAGGCGCGGCTGCTCATTTGTATCTACCCTAAGCTTGGGCACCCACTCTGAAATACAGCTGCCGATAGCCCTTTCTGGCAACCCCAACTGCGCCATAGCACTAGAGTTAATCTGCAGCACAACCCCCTTGGGATCAAGACGAAGAATAGCCACACCTAGCGTTTCTAGAAGCACCTCTAGTGAGTGCTGACTTACCTCAACAGGCAGCCAATCTACGATACTCACATCATGAACACCCTCTATTCGTCGCATCTCTGCCATCAATGGCTGCACATCTTCGAAAGGGCGATCAGGTGTTGCGATATACATATAACCTGCAGGATCTACTTCGATGCCCTGCAGGTTAAGCCCGTAGGCTCTTATAAGCTGTAGCGCATCAACCGCGATCCCTACGCGGTCGTCGCAAACAAACTTAAATTTCATTGCTATTAGAGCAACTGGTCAGTACGAGCGGCCATAATAAAATCGTTACGGTGTAACCCTTTTATTTCGTGGCTCCACCAATAAACAGACGCCCACCCCCAAGAAAAATGGATAACAGGATGATGCCCTACGTCTTCAGCAATCTCGCCCACCTTGTTAACAAATTCTTGTGCTGCGACATAGTTTTTTAACTTGTATCGACGCTTTAATCTAGGAATATCGTTCTCTACAACTACCTGCCACTCGGGTAGCTCGGTAAGTAAGGTTTCAATCTGGTCATGCGTTAATTTAACAGCATCGGCCTGACAGGCCTCGCAATGCTGGCTGGCTAGTTCTGACATTTTATGCGCTCTCTTTATAGGGCTTAACACCCAGTTCTTTTGCTTGTTCAATCCACTTAAATAGCTGCTGAGGATCAAGTAACGAATCTAATTCGCTCATATCATCAATCACAAAATAAATTTGCTGCAAGCGATCTATTCGATAATCGGTTCGTAACACCTCGACAGGGTCAAAAGGCACTCTAAGCACGTCTTTACTTTCAATGGCTGCCACGGTTTCTTTTGGGCTAGACAAGATACCGCCGCCATAGGCCTTCAATCTCGAACCACTTCTAATTAAGCCAAACTCGATAGTGAACCAGTATAGCCTAGCCATAAAGGTACGCTGCTCTTTGGTGGCAGTGTTACCGATCTGACCGTAAGCATGCGTAAAGGCCGCATAACTGTTATTGGTCAGCAGCGGGCAATGCCCTAGTATTTCATGAAAGATATCGGGCTCTTGCAGGTATGTAAGATCGTCTTCGCTGCGAATAAAGGTCGCTACCGGAAACTGACGATTTGCCAAGAGTTCGAAAAATCGACCAAACGAAATCAACGCAGGTACCGCCTCAACCGACCACCCCGTGGTTCTTCGCAACTTAGCTGACACCGACTCTAATTGCGGAATCTGTTTGTCATCTAACCCTAAAGTAGCTAACCCGGCCATAAACTCTTCGCACGCGTAGGTTTTTAGCAGCGGCTTTTGCAGCTGCATTAGCTTTTGCCAAATAGCATTCTCTACAGTGGTCCATTCATAAAGACCGCTGGCACTGGGCTGTTTTGCGACGTAGCTTGTCATAGCCATACCTCTATTATTTCAATAGAGTATCGACAGCCTTGAGCACAGAATAAAGTAACGAAGATTCGAAAGACTGTAAACTAAAGTTTACAAAACTAGAATAAAGAGCGCTGCTCGATCGGCAAAAACTCGCTAAATTGCCTGCCTAAACAGTCTAAAATTGGCTCGACAACAGGCTCAATTTGACGATCAAGGTAGTGCTGATAATCTATAGGTGCCAACTGGTACTGCACTAGTTGCGGCCCCTTTGTTGTCATCACATATTCAATGTGATCGCCCAGCTCTAATTGCACATCTAACCCCAGCTCTTGAGCGCTGCGCAATGCTTTAATATGGGGTGGCGTGCTTTTAACAAAGCTGTCTGGTGAGCGCCTAAGTTTTACGCGGTAAACCAACTGGTCATCAACTTCGCCGTTGCTCAGCTGATTAATCGCACTTTTTAATAGTTGATCTATTGGCGCATCGGTGAACAATTTTTCGAACAACTGGTTTTGTAAGCTGCCTGCAAAGTCTGACCAATCGCTGCGTACTGATTCCATACCTTTCACAATCAGTCGACCGCCGCTAGTCATTCCCGCATAGCGCTTCTTTGACCCCTCTTCACTACCGCGTATTCGCGGCATTAGAAAGCGCTCAAAATGTGTCTCAAACTCTAACTCTAGATGAGACTCGATCGAGAAACGCTCGCTTAAATGCTGCTGCCAGCACAGATTCAGTTCGTCTTGTAGCTGCTGACCTAAGGCACGCGCTTGCTCAGCAGTTAAGGTCTCGTCAGCCAAATGAACAAATACCGAATCGGTATCACCATAGATCACTCGGTATCCGCGAGCCTCGATCCATTGCGTAGTGGTGCGAATAATCTCGTGCCCGCGCCTAGTAATAGAACTAGCTAGCCTTGGATCAAAAAAACGACACCCTGGCGAACCTAGCACGCCATAGAACGAATTCATTATAATCTTGATGGCAAGACTTAAGGGCGAGTTCTGATCTTTCTTCGCTTGCTCTCGTGCCTTAGATAAGCGCGTAATTAAATCAGGTAATATAGCGTGTTCGCGTGAAAAGCTCGCCCCATCAAACCCTTCGACTACATCAACTGACGCATCATGTTGCCATTGCCAGTGAGCAACGGGGTCGACAAAAAATGTTCTAATAATTGATGGGTACAGGCTTTTAAAATCAAGCACCAGTACGTGCTTATACAACCCAGGAATTGAGTTCATCACGTAACCACCCGGCGACACCACAGGCGGATCAATCTGACCAAAATCAGGGGCAACAAAACCCGCACGATGCATCAAAGGTAGATAAAGATTATCAAAGGCGGCTGTCGAGCCACCAACTTTATCTAGCACAAGCCCCGTCAACTGCGACCGCTCGATAGCAAAGTTAAACAAATCGGCCTTTGCAAAAATATCGGCCACCAGTTCGCAATCGCGAAAGTTATAGTCAGCCAGTTCAGGTTTATTATTGTGGTATCGATCTAAAATTTCTTGCGGGCCATCTAACAACTTTGCGCGGCCAATAAGCTCTTCGCCAACAACACCCAACTTAAAGCTAGTAAAAGAATGACCACCCAGTTTTAGTAGCTCTATGCCATCTAAACAAACTCGCCCCGGAATAACCGTATAGTGACGCCCATTAACCTCACGCCACTTGGGCACTCGGCCCCAACGACCAAGACGGCATTCAATTTTTAACCGGTCGCAATAGCGTTGAATTTGGTACAGATCAAAGCCTATAAGGTTCCAGCCAAGTAATGCATCAGGGTTATGATGCGCTAGCCAATCGAATAGGCACTCAAGACATTCACGTTCGTCAGCAACGCCCTCAAGACTATAGCCTGTGCGCTGCTCATCAACGCCGCCTATTACCCACACGCGGTTATCGTTGGGCGAGGCAACACCGATCGAGAACAATTCATTAGCCCGTGGGTCGGTTTCAATATCAAGACTCACCCACGACAGTGTTGGGCGATAATCAGAAGGGGCTATGCGGTTATTTTGATAAAGAGTACTAGGAAACTCTGACTCAACAGCAACACCGCCCGTTACGAATCGCTCGCTCATATAGCGGTCAACCGTACGAACATCAGCTTCTTGCAGATCGATATTTGCAGCCTCTAATAAACGGCGACCGCGTTGATAACTAGCCACCGAATCAAAGTAACAACCACTAACGGGCTGATGATCAAAGCGCCGTAATGAAAGGCGTTTTATCTGAGCGACCTGACCAGATAGTAGACGCTCTACTCGCGACTGATCTGCTTGCAGAATAAAAAAAACTGGCTGCTGATGATCGATCTGTAATTGCGCAGGCCCATGATCAGTTGACAATGTGTACAGCAAGCTGACGCCCTGTTCACCCTCTTGCCACTCGCGCGTAAGCAGAAAACCCTGTTGAGACATAGCCTATAATCTACTTGTATTTCTGCACACGCGTAGCCAATTGCAATATCAGCCCTGCTCTAACAAACGACGAAGATCGATCATGGCAGCATTGGCTCGAGAGATATAATTAGCCATCACTAGCGAGTGATTTGCCACTGTACCAAAACCACTGCCGTTAAGAATCATTGGGCTATAAACCGTTTGCTGTGTTTCTTCTAGCTCTCGAATGATTTGCTGCAAACTAACACGAGCACGTTTTTTGTCTAAGAGATCACCAAAGTCTTGCTCGACTGCTTTAAGTAAATGAATCAATGCCCAAGAGGCGCCGCGCGCTTCGTAGAATACATCGTCAATTTTTAGCCAGGGTGTTTTCACAACCTGTTCAACCGGCGCAGAAGTCGCCTGCGATGCAGTTGGGTCGTTTGCCAGATCAGTATTTAGACGAGTTTTACCTACGCTTGCCGACAAGCGCTGCGACAAGCTACCTAGGCGAGACTCAACTGTTCGCAGCCATGACTGAAGGTTATCTGAGCGGGCATAAAACTGCGCCTGTTGTTGAGCAGGATCAACTAGTCGCGCTAAATACGCCTCTACCTTTAACTGTGCTTGCGCGTATCGTCGCTCGGTAGACGGGTACATCCAACGTGATGCGTTGTAGCTATATAGCGGTTCAGCTTCTTTCAAATCGACATCTTCAATCGATTGCGACTGCGATCGACTAAACGATTCTCGCATTACCTTACTCATGTCGCGCAATTGAATAACCACCCCATACTCCCAGTTACCAATGTTATCTAGCCAAACACCGGGTGGCATAATGTCGTTTCGAATATAGCCCCCTCGCTTATTCAAAAGGGTATCGGTAATTTCGATTATCGTACTGGTTGTATAGGCACCCGTAGGTAACTTGCCTTCGACACTGGTTAATTGACCCACTCGCGCCTGGGCACGCTGTTGAACATCAAAGGTTGCCGGCGCCCAACTAAAATAAAGCGACAGCATTAGCATCAGCGCCGCAAATACGGCTGCGACAATCATGGTAATTTTCTTAATCTGTGGACTAATAGTCATTGAACCCTCTCTAGGATGCCGGCTTAATCAATTCGATACGCGGAGCGGCTGATATGCGCAGGTCGCCGCGTACACGATAGTTTAGTGAATGTTCATTTAACTGCTGATAGATCCAACGCCCGATACGATCAGTTGGCGCATAGATAACCGCAGGAGTATCTAACTCTTCAATCTGCGCAGCGATGTTTCGAAGCTGCTGTACCATTTCGGGAGCCTGCTGCTTTAGCTGAGCCAAATCAAGCGCAATGGCATCATTATTAGCTTTTGCAGACTGGGCACTAGCCAACTGAGCACCTAATTCTAGTGTTTTAGGATGATCAAGAACTACGCCATCAGCCTTTACAAGATAGTCTGCCGCCACAAAATAATGCCCCTTAGCGATCGCCTTCTCGGCCATCGACTGATATTTGCTAGCGACAATCAATAAACCCCGCTTCGCCTCGGCATTGTCAGGCTGCAGGGCCAGTACTTGGCGATACAGCGTTACCGCACTACCCTCGCGCGGCAACAACAAATGGTTATTCTGAATAGCATCAAAGGCCTGATCTAACAGCTGCACTGACGGGTCGACCTCTGGCTTTTCGGCCTCTACAACGGGCTGTGGTTTTGGCTGACTCGCCGAACAGCCAACTAAGACTGATAATGCCAAAACACAAAGAACTCTTAACATACGTACAAACTCGCCATTAACATTATTGCTTTGGTTCTAAAGCGACAGTGTACACTGGTTGGCACATCGCTAATACTATGCGTTAGTATTCAGCTTAGAAGTTTCAAAGAGTTAAACCTATGCGCGCTATCACCTTCGCTTTATTCTTAATCGCCACCCTGTTTTCTTGGGGCGTTAGCGCACAGTTTGGTGATACTGGGTCGGGCTTTGGCACCGAACAGCCACAGTTTCTTGCCGAAGAAGACGCCTACCAAATTACCGGCACTATCGAACAAGGTACGCTCACGCTTACTTGGCAACAGGCCGACACCTACTACTTATATAAAGACAAATACAAACTACGCATCAACGGCACCGACGTTACTGCGCAAACACTATTTGACGAAGGCAAGACTATTTATGACCCGTTTTTCGAACAAGAAAAAACGGTCTACTACGACAGCAATACGATTAAAATTGTTATGGGCGAGCGCCAAGGGGTGGTTTTAGCCGAGCTTGATTATCAAGGCTGTACTGACAAAGGCCTTTGTTACCCACCGTCAACCCGGTACTTGTCGATTGATTTTGACAACAACCAAGTGTCAGAAACATCGCAGCCTAGCAGCGGTAGCAACACCCTGAATCAAGGCAATGCATCATACAGCGACATCAGCTGGCCCGTCGCCATCATTTTTGCGCTGATCGGTGGCCTTATCCTTAACCTTATGCCCTGTGTGTTTCCGGTACTTAGCTTAAAAGCCGTCTCGCTTGCTTCGGGCGGTGATCACCGCGCTCAAGGGCTCGCCTATACCGCCGGCGCCATCGTATTCTTCTTGCTGCTGGCAATAATACTTATTTCTCTTCGCGCAGCAGGCCAAAGCGTTGGCTGGGGTTTTCAGCTACAGCAACCCTTATTTATTGGCGCACTAGTACTGGTGTTTACCCTCATTACGCTTTGGATGGCGGGCACCATCTCTTTTGGCGCACGCCTTCAAGGAGTTGGGCAATCGTTAACTGAACAACAGGGCACTAAGGGCTCTTTTGCCACCGGCGCGCTAGCTGCGGTGGTAGCCTCGCCATGCACTGCGCCTTTTATGGCGACAGCGTTGACCTATGCAATTACTCAGCCCGCGCCTATCGCATTAGCGGTGTTTGCAGCCCTAGGTCTAGGCATGGCACTACCCATATTGCTGATCAGCTATATCCCAGCGCTTAGCAATCTACTGCCGCGACCAGGCAACTGGATGATTACCTTTAGGCAGTCTCTTTCGTTCCTTATGGCGCTAACAGTTGTATGGCTAATCTGGGTCTTTACCAATCAAACGAACAGTTTAAGTGCCGCTTTACTGATGTGCCTTGTTGTAACACTTTGCTTTGGCATCTTTCTAACGAGTAAGGGCGTCAAAAAGACGGGCTATATCGTATGTGTCGCCTGCTTTGGCGCACTGGCTTTGTTAACCACCTCAGACAGCGGGCAACACTCGCCCAAAACAGCCTTTAACCCCGAGCAGATAGAAGGGCCACTACAAAATGGGCAAGGCGTATTGCTTAACGTCACTGCCGACTGGTGCATCACCTGTATTGCCAACGAGCGCGCGGTATTATCGGGCGAACAGTTTGAGCAACTACTTGATGAAGAAGATATCGTCTACGTAAAGGCTGACTGGACCACACCATCACCCGAAGTAGATGCTCTGCTAGCGCAATTTAATCGCGTGGGCGTGCCTCTTTATGTGTACTTTCCTAGTAAAGATGAAAGGCCGGTGGTTTTGCCGCAAGTTTTGTCTATTTCAAAGATAGAAAACGCCATTTTCAATGCCGATAACTAGCATTTCTAAGAACTTCTAAAAAATACCGCCAAAATGCAGCCAACTTTCGCAATCTGGCGGCTATTAATACAAATCAAGACATTAAAATGTGACGATGACTTTCTTCAAAGTCACAAACTTCGTCTAAAATCACAAATTTTGCTTTGAACGTGTCGACAAGTTTACTTTTAAAAAAATGAGTGGCAGACTTATCAAAAACCAGAACTGATGAGTCACAATTTTGTCTAGAGTACTAGTTATACACGGCCCCAATTTAAATCTTTTGGGTACGCGCGAACCAGAAACCTATGGTTCAGACACATTGCAAGACATTAACGATCGCCTAATACAACAGGCGAACGCTGCAGGTATTGAGCTGGCACACTTTCAGTCTAACCACGAAGGCGCCATCATTGACCGAATTCACCAGGCACGCGAAGAAAGCGTATCAGGTATCTTGATCAACCCTGGCGCATTAACTCATCAAAGCGTTGCCCTGCGCGACGCTCTGCTAGGCGTCGACATCCCATTTGTCGAAGTACACCTGTCAAATACTCACGCTCGTGAAGAATTTCGCCATTTTAGCTATCTAAGTGATATAGCTCAGGGCGTAATCATGGGTTTTGGCGCCAACAGCTACGAACTTGGGCTTGCTGGCCTGATCAGCAAGCTAGATTAAACACTAATAACAACAAGAGACCTTTAGGAACCTATTTATGGACATTCGCAAAATCAAAAAGCTAGTCGAGCTTGTTGAAGAATCAGACATTAACGAAATTGAAATTCAGCACGGTGAAGAATCGATTCGCATTGTGCGCGGTGGTCAAGTGATCGCCCCTGCTGCAGTTGCAGCACCAGTGGCAGCACCAATCGCTGCAGCAGCTCCGGCAGCCGTCGAAGCACCAGCTGAAGAAAGCGCACCAGCAATTTCTGGCCACACCGTAAACTCGCCAATGGTTGGTACCTTCTACCGCGCTCCATCACCTGGCGCACCGTCATTTGCTGAAGTAGGCCAAAAAGTAAACGTTGGCGATACCATCTGTATTGTTGAAGCAATGAAGATGATGAACCAAATCGAAGCTGACAAAGCGGGCACCATCACTGCAATTAACGTAGAAGATGGCCAACCTGTAGAGTTTGATCAACCGCTTGTGACAATCGCTTAAGCGGGGGTACCACATGCTTGAGAAAGTATTAATCGCCAACCGTGGCGAGATCGCGCTGCGCATTTTGCGCGCCTGTAAAGAACTAGGCATCAAGACCGTTGCTGTGCACTCGAAAGTAGACGCCGAGCTAATGCATGTGAAACTTGCTGACGAAGCAGTTTGCATTGGCCCCAACCCGTCTCCGCAGAGCTACCTAAACGTGCCTGCAATTATCAGTGCAATGGAAGTAACCGATGCTGTTGCCGTACACCCGGGCTATGGTTTCTTGGCTGAAAATGCCGACTTTGCCGAACAGGTTGTAAACTCTGGATTCAGATTTATTGGCCCGTCAGCTGACGTGATTCGCCTTATGGGCGACAAGGTTTCAGCTATTAAGGCTATGCAAGAAGCAGGTGTACCAACAGTACCTGGCTCTAACGGCCCACTTAATAGTGATGATGATCGTAATTTACGTATCGCTAAAGAGATCGGCTACCCCGTAATCATCAAAGCTGCCGCTGGTGGCGGTGGTCGTGGCATGCGCGTGGTTCACACCGAATCTGCACTACTGAACGCCATCTTTGTAACCAAATCAGAAGCTAAAGCAGCCTTTGGTGACGATACTGTGTACATGGAGAAGTTCCTTGAGAATCCACGTCACGTAGAGATTCAGGTACTGGCAGATGGCCAAGGCAACGCGATTCATCTAGGCGATCGTGACTGCTCTTTACAACGTCGCCACCAAAAAGTGCTTGAAGAAGCGCCAGCCCCAGGCATTCCTGATGAGGTGCGCCAGGGTGTTTACGAAGCCTGCACCAAAGCCTGTGTCGAAATCGGTTATTCGGGCGCAGGTACTTTCGAGTTCTTGTACGAAAACGAATGCTTCTACTTTATCGAAATGAACACCCGTGTTCAGGTAGAACACCCTGTTACAGAAATGATCTCTGGTTTTGATATCGTGAAAGAACAGCTACGCATTGCTAGCGGCCTACCACTTTCGATCAAACAAGAAGACGTTAAGCTGCAGGGACACTCGTTCGAAGCACGTATCAACGCCGAAGACTCGAAAAACTTTTTACCCTCACCCGGTAAAGTTAGCTTTTTTCATGCTCCCGGCGGGCCTGGTGTTCGTGTAGACTCGCACCTTTATAGCGGCTACACCGTACCACCTAATTACGATTCGCTTATTGCCAAAGTGATTACCCATGGCAACACTCGCGAAGAAGCGCTTGATAAAATGCGTATCGCCCTAGATGAGCTAGTGGTTGATGGTATTAAGAGCAACGTAGAATTGCAGCAAGATTTGGCAAGAGATGGCGAATTTAGGAAAGGTGGTGTAAACATTCACTATCTGGAACAAAAACTAGGCCTATAAACGTGTCAAATCGCTGGATACAAGTGCAATTTGTAACCAGCCGCGATCAGGCTTCTGACCTTGAAGATCTATTCTTAGAGGCAGGAGCCCTTGCGGTTACCTTACAAGACAATGAAGACAACCCCATATTCGAGCCTGAATTAGGCGAAACACCTCTCTGGCAAAACACACGCATTACCGCGTTGTTTGATGCCGACTTTGATGGCAATGCCTGCGCCAACAACATCGAACAGCAATTCGCCGGGCAACTCGCCCACAGAAAAATCGAACTGTTAGAAAACAAAGATTGGGAACGTGCATGGATGGAGCACTACGAACCCATGCAATTTGGCGAGCGATTATGGATTGTTCCTAGCTGGACAGATGCCCCCGACCCAAATGCCACCAATCTAATGCTTGACCCAGGCCTTGCCTTTGGTACCGGCACCCACCCGACGACCGCCCTGTGCCTACGCTGGCTCGACGAGCAAGACGTCGATGGCAAGCATATTCTCGACTGGGGCTGTGGCTCGGGCGTACTAGCTATCGCCGCGCTGCTTTTGGGCGCTGACACCGCAGAAGGCATCGATATTGACCCACAGGCATTAACCGCAACCGAAAGTAACGCCGAGCGCAATAACATCGACTCGGGTTGCCTACAGATGGGCTTAATCGACGATTACTCTGGCGAGCGTGCCGACATTACGATCGCTAACATTTTGGCAGGCCCACTAGTAGAACTGGCCCCCATGCTGGCAAACGCCACCAAAGAAGGGGGTCTAATTGTACTTTCTGGCGTTCTTAAAGAGCAAGCAGACGCAATTTGTGAGGCCTACTCGACATGGTTTGACATTAACCCTGTTGCGGTAATGGATGACTGGGTTAGAATTGACGGCATAAAGCGATCATAATAGGCAAATATGTCAAGCTTACTTACTCGCTGCCCACAGTGCAGCACCACATTTAGAATCTCTAAAGACCAACTGGGCGCTGCTGGCGGCTCGGTGCGTTGCGGTGCGTGCCTGGCTGTGTTTCAGGGCGACGAGAATCTTATCGAAGACGAAAGCCCAATGGTAAGCGCCACAAACGTTGAAGCAGATATCACCGAGCGTGGCGAAATGACACAAGATGACATCAACTTTGAGCAAGACAGCTTAATCGAAGAAGACGGGGCGGTTGATGACGACCCTGAGATTGCGCAGATAGCTGCCGAGCTTGAACAAGAGTTACTAGCCGACGACGATCTAGAAGATGACCTAGAGGTAGATGTAGACCACCTACTAGGCGGTGACATAGATGAGACCATCGAATCAATTACCGATCAAATCGACGACGTAACAGCCGATTCAGACCCAGCGTTAGAGCAGCCAACCGAACTATCTGACGCTACTGACAATGAGTCAGTTGATGCGATAATCGAAGCAGAAGCTCCTGCAAACGAAGCTCCTGAAAACGAAGACACTAGCACTGACGAGCTTAACGAAGCAGCCATGGCAGTAACAGAAGACAACAACACGCCTGACGTAACCGCGGCTGAAAGTAGTGATATCGACGATTTCGACGAGCTTATTCACGATGACATGGAAGACGAAGACGACGAACCCGCCGTTGACGACATTACAGACACCATCGAAATTGCGTTCAATGACGATCAATTTGCCCGCACAAGTGTAAGCGAGAATGATTCACTCGGTGATGAATCGTGGGCAGAAGAGCTTCTGGCAGAACTTGAAGACGAAAGTATCGACGACCCCCTCGCCGATCGCCCCGATTTAATTGACGACTATGCCACTGATTTGCCGGCCGAGCCGACACCACCGCCAGTAGCTCCTAGAGGCAATGACACGCCACAAATTATCGCGCCTGCAGCGCGACTGGGTGATTTCGAAGAAGAGCCTCTCGAACTAGAGCAAAACAAACGCAGTGGCCTAAAAGCATCACAACTAATGTTATGGCTTGGCATTACCCTAACCGCCATTTCGGTATTCGCCACACAGTTTGCGACGCGCAACTTTAACGAACTTGCGCTTGATGATCGCTATCGCCCTTACTACATTCAAGCCTGTGCTGTTATCGGGTGCACTGTACCCAAGCAGCAAGCCTTAGACGAGATTAAGGTCACCAATACCTATTCACGCACCCATGGCCGTGACTCGCAATTGCTAACGATAGAGATAATTATCAAAAACAATGCAACGTTTAAACAGCCGTTCCCGTCAATCGATATTTTCTTTGACAATACAGCCGGGCAGACCGTTGCTAGCCGACGACTTAAACCTAGCGAATACCTTCAGGGTAGTATGGCTGGCGCCAGCCTAATGCCATCGCAAACGCCTATTCGTATTGCAGTTGATATCCTCGACCCGGGTACCGACGCGGCGTTTCATAAGGTACTGATTGCTAACTAATTGGCACCCATCTGCAGAATAGCCGCAGTTTTTGTGGCTTTTTGGCCTTTTTTCAGCGTGTTGAAACGCCTACCATGTAGGCTATGCGCAAATCCTTTTCTCTGAAAGATGTTCTCATTGACGGGCAAGTCATTCTTGCCCCAATGGCCGGCATTACCGACCTACCCTATCGCCGTATATGCCGCGAGATGGGGGCGAGCCTTGCTGTTTCAGAGATGCTCACGTCAGATGCTTCAATGTGGCGTACACGCAAAAGCCAGTATCGCCTGCAAAATGATGGCGAGCCCGAACCCCGATCTATTCAAATTGCTGGCGGTGTGCCCGAACTAGTGGCAGATGCAGCGAACCTAGCCGTAGACATAGGGGCTAATATCGTTGACATCAATATGGGCTGCCCCGCAAAAAAAGTCTGCAAGGTGGCCGCAGGCTCGGCCCTGATGCGCGACCCTGCTACTGTGCGTGCCATCATGGAGCAAAGCAGAGCAGCCGTTGACATACCACTGACCGTAAAGATGCGTACCGGCTGGTGTGAATCTACTCGCAACGTAATTGAGCTGGCCAAAATGGCCGAAGACATCGGCTTAGACATGATTACCGTACACGGGCGCACTCGCGCCGATAAGTTTAATGGCCAAGCTGAATACGACACCATTGCCGAAGTTGTAAACGCGGTATCAATACCTGTTGTCGCCAATGGCGACATCGACAGCCCCCAAAAAGCCAAACAGGTACTTGACCACACCCAAGCAAATGCCGTTATGGTGGGTCGAGCTGCTCAGGGTAATCCTTGGCTTATAAATCAGATTGACTATTTTTTGTGCACAGGTAAAATGCTCCCCTCTGCAGAGATGAACGATAAATTTGCATTAATCGAACACCACATCTCAGGGATACACGCCCATTACGGCGACTACCTTGGCGTACGCATTGCGCGCAAGCATATTGCTTGGTACTTGCAGCACCAATTTGCAGACCACAAGTCAGCAAGCAAGACAATCAATATAATAGAATCAACAGAAGAACAACTGGTCGCATTGCGAACGCTTTTCGACCAAATTAGAACATCAGGAGACCGGGCTGCATGAGCACGCTAGAAGCTGCAGACACCCAACCTTTAAACCAGACTGCTACAGACGAAACCCTACGCGATTGCGTTACACGCGTTTTGAATAACTACTTTCAAAACCTAGAGGGCCAAGACACTATCGATCTGTACGAATTGGTCATATCTGAGGTCGAAGCACCTTTGATGGAGGTTGTCATGCGAGAAACCCGCAACAACCAATCTAAAGCGGCAACCATGCTCGGGCTTAACCGCGGCACGTTGCGAAAGAAACTAAAGACCTACGGTCTACTGTGATATCAAGAAGGGGTAAGTGCAAACTTACCCCTTCTTTCGTTCTAACACCCAAAAACCTAACCATCTGGTTAATCATTAAAAAGTAAACTTGCCTAAAAAAGGTCACCGAAGTATGACATCTAAAGCTGTGAAACGTGCACTGATCAGTGTTTCAGATAAGAACAATATCGTTGAATTTGCCCAAGGCCTACGCCAACTGGGTATCGAATTGCTATCGACGGGCGGTACTTACAAATTGCTACAAAGCAATGGTATCGACGTAACTGAGGTGTCTGATCACACCGGGTTTCCTGAAATGATGGACGGGCGAGTTAAAACCCTTCACCCTAAGATTCATGGTGGCATTCTTGGCCGCCGCGGCACCGACGATGCTGTAATGCAAGAGCATGATATCGCTGCAATCGATATGGTAGTTGTTAACCTATATCCATTTGAAGCAACCATTTCGCGCCCCGATTGTGATCTACCGATGGCGATCGAAAATATCGATATCGGCGGCCCAACCATGGTTCGCTCTGCTGCAAAAAACCACAATGACGTAGCGATTGTTGTCAATTCCGGCGACTACTCTGACCTGCTTGAAGAACTAAACAGCAACAACGGCATGCTAGAACAGGCTACTCGCTATCAGCTAGCTGTGCGCGCTTTTGAGCACACCGCTGCGTACGATGGCATGATCGCAAACTATCTTGGTAAGCGCGATGAATCAGGTAACATCGAAAGCGAATTCTCGCCTACCTACAACACGCAATACGAATTAAATGAAGTAATGCGTTATGGCGAAAACCCTCACCAAAAAGCCGCCTTTTACGTAGAGAGCAACCCAAGTGAAGCAGGTGTTGGCACCGCTAAGCAATTGCAGGGCAAGGCGCTGTCGTACAACAACGTCGCCGACACCGATGCAGCGCTTGAGTGCGTTAAATCCTTTGACGAGCCAGCCTGTGTCATCGTAAAACATGCTAACCCCTGTGGCGTTGCACTAGGCGAGTCTATTTTAGAAGCCTACGATCGTGCCTTTAAAACTGACCCAACATCAGCCTTTGGCGGTATCATTGCGTTTAACCGCCCACTTGATGCCGACACCGCTAAAGCCATCATTGATCGCCAGTTCGTTGAAGTAATCATTGCCCCTTCTGTTAACGACGATGCATTAGCGATTACCGAAGCCAAACCCAACGTGCGCGTTCTTGCATGTGGTGAATGGGGCGAGGCACAGCCTTCGCTCGACTACAAGCGCGTAAACGGTGGCTTACTAGTACAAGATCGCGACCTAGGCATGATCGACACTAGCGACCTAAAGGTTGTTAGCGACGTACAGCCTACCGAAGCACAACTCACCGACCTGATGTTCGCCTGGAAGGTAGCCAAATACGTTAAATCTAACGCCATTGTGTACGTAAAAGACACCATGACTGTTGGTGTAGGTGCAGGCCAAATGAGCCGCGTTTACAGCGCTAAAATCGCTGGTATCAAAGCCGAAGACGAAGGCCTAACTGTACCGGGGTCTGTAATGGCAAGCGATGCGTTTTTCCCATTTAGAGATGGTATCGATGCGGCTGCAAAAGCAGGTATTAAAGCGATCATTCAACCAGGCGGTTCAATGCGAGACGACGAAGTAATCGCCGCCGCCAACGAACACGGCATTGCGATGGTATTTACCGGCATGCGACACTTTAAACACTAAGTGCCAATAGAGAATTAAATAATGAATGTACTAATTATTGGGTCGGGCGGCCGTGAGCACGCCCTTGCTTACAAAGCCTTACAAAGCCCTTCGGTTGAGCAAGTGTTTGTTGCACCAGGCAATGCAGGTACCGAGCTAGAAGCTGGTATTTCAAATGTTGCTTTAACTGAGTTTAAAGACCTAGCAGATTTTGCCGAGGCTAACGACGTTGGCCTTACGATCATTGGCCCTGAAGCGCCTCTAGTTGATGGCGTAGTGGATTACTTTGAATCGCGTAACCTTAAGTGCTTTGGCCCACGCCAAGGTGCCGCACAGCTTGAAGGCTCTAAGGCATTTACTAAGGACTTCTTGGCTCGCCATAACATTCCTACCGCAGCCTACGAAAACTTTACAGAGATCGCGCCAGCAGTGGAATACATCAAGCAGCAGGGTGCGCCGATTGTGGTTAAAGCTGACGGCCTAGCGGCTGGCAAAGGCGTAATCCTAGCCGAGACCGAAGCCGAAGCCATTGCTGCGGTTGAAGATATGCTAGCGGGTAACGCCTTTGGCGACGCAGGCCATCGTGTGGTTATCGAAGAGTTCTTGGTTGGCGAAGAGGCTAGCTTCATTGTTATGGTCGACGGCGAAACCGTACAACCTATGGCTACGTCGCAAGATCATAAAGCGCGCGATAACGGTGACACTGGCCCCAACACCGGTGGCATGGGTGCCTACTCGCCCGCTCCAGTGGTAACTGATAAAGTATTTAATGCCGCGATGGAACAGGTGATTATGCCTACCGTTAAAGGCATGAACGCCGAAGGCAACTACTATCGCGGCTTCTTGTATGCTGGCCTAATGATCGATAGCCAAGGTACACCCAAAGTACTTGAGTACAACTGTCGATTTGGCGACCCAGAAACCCAGCCGATTATGATGCGTCTAGAGTCTGATCTTGTTGCCCATTGTTTAGCAGCTTGTAATGGTGAATTAGAAGGCGAGTCGATCACCTGGAACGCAAACCCCGCTGTGGGCGTTGTGATGGCCGCTGGTGGCTACCCTGCTAGCTATGACAAGGGCGATGTAATCAACGGTATCGACGCAGCTAACGCACTGGGCTGTAAGGTATTTCATGCGGGCACCAAGCTAAACGACGCAGGCGACGTAACCACCAACGGAGGGCGAGTCATTTGCGTGACGGCCATGGGCCCTGATGTAGCTCAAGCTCAAGCCAAAGCCTACCAAGGCGTTGCTGAAATCACCTGGAACAACTGCTATTATCGAACCGATATCGGCCATAAAGCAATCAACCGAGGTTAAATGATGCGCGCAGCCCCTTTTAGACAACTCTCTCTTGTAGACCGTCTTATTGATGGGGGCGATCGCGCATTACGCACGCTAGTGCCGGGGGCCGCTGCGGCAGTAGCGCCATCACCGGCACAGCCACTGAACGAACCTGAACTTAACGCCGACGAGGCCAAGCATGCTTGCGCCCTAATGCGCATTAACCATACGGGCGAAGTTTGCGCACAAGCCTTATATCAAGGCCAAGCTGCGACAGCAGAGCTGCCTGATGTGCGCGAAAAAATGCAAGAAGCGGCTGACGAAGAAATCGACCACCTGGCCTGGTGTGAGCAGCGCATTAACGAACTTGGTGGGCGTACTAGCCTGCTAAACCCCGCCTTTTATACTGCAAGTTTCGCAATAGGCGCTATCGCCGGCAAGCTAGGTGACAAATACAGCCTAGGCTTTGTTGCAGCTACTGAAGAGAAGGTGTGCGAGCATCTAGAGAGCCACTTGCACCAACTACCCGCGCAAGACACTAAGAGCGAAGCGATTATCAAACAAATGATCGAAGACGAAGCGCGCCACGCTGAAACCGCGATTGACGCTGGCGGGGTTAAGTTTTCTAAACCGGTAAAAGCCGTCATGACTCTAATGTCTAAAGTGATGACTGCGTCGACATACCGTATCTAAATCTATCGCATCTAAATCGATTTGGGCGAGCATTTATGTACTCGCCCTACCCTCATTAAACCGTCGTTTCGACAATTTCAAATGAATGCGAGATCTTGACGTCGGCCTTTTCCATCGTCATTGACGCCGAACAGTACTTAGTTGCAGACAATTCAACTGCACGAGCGACTTGCTTTTCTTTTAAGCCTACGCCCTCTACTACAAAGTGTAGATTCATCGCAGTAAAGATGGCAGGTACTGCGTCGGCGCGCTCGCCCTGCAGCTGGCAGGTAACGTTTTTAACATTTTGGCGCGCCTTCTCTAAAATCATCACTACATCGACACTTGCACAGCCTCCAACTCCCATCAGGAGTAGCTCCATGGGGCTTGCGCCGCGCTTCT
Source organism: uncultured Pseudomonadales bacterium (assembly GCA_947503335.1). Taxonomy (GTDB): domain Bacteria; phylum Pseudomonadota; class Gammaproteobacteria; order Pseudomonadales; family CANNCY01; genus CANNCY01. Next base: position 275,101 of record CANNCY010000002.1, read on the forward strand.
TATCACCATCGGTGATCAGTGTATGCCCATTACCTGACTCGGCCACAAAGGCTAAACCGTCTATCCACTTAACGTTACAACTCATTGACATTGCTTACTACCCTATCCATTATTGACTAGACACTACAGTCATCGCGCCAAGTCAGTCACAATTTGTACTTTCACGTATGTATTATAGTTGGTGCATATCGTACTTTATAAGATAATTACGAATAAATAGAGATAATGACAGGGGCCCATTCATGGCAACTATTTTAGAGCGTGCTAGCTTAAATCCACATATAGACAACGTCGATGAATTCTTAGGTCACTGCTACCGCCGTCGCTTTCCGGCTAAAAGCACCATCATCTATGCTGGCGACTCTAGCGATACCTTGTTTTACATTATCAATGGCACGGTTACCGTATCGATCGAAGACGACGAAGGCCGCGAAATGATCGTTGCCTACCTAAACCCTGGCGACTTCTTTGGCGAGATGGGTTTGTTTGATGAGCTAGACAGCCGTTCAGCCTGGATTAAGGCAAAGACCGAGTGCGAAGTAGCCGAGATTAGCTACAGTAAATTCAAGCAGCTATCTGCTGATAACGGCGCATACCTATTTGATCTATCAAAACAAATGGCAACCCGCCTACGCACCACCACTCGTAAAGTGGGCGATCTAGCGTTTTTAGACGTAACTGGCCGTGTAGCACGCACGTTACTTGATCTATGCAAGCAGCCTGACGCAATGTCGCACCCCGACGGCATGCAAATTAAAATTACCCGACAAGAAATTGGCCGTATCGTTGGCTGCTCACGCGAAATGGTTGGGCGAGTCCTTAAGACACTCGAAGAACAGGGTCTTATCTCGGTAAGTGGTAAAACGATGGTTGTCTTTGGTACTCGCGACTAAAGAACGTAAACCTGAAGATAATCTTATCTGCAAAAAAAAGAGCCCCTAGAGGCTCTTTTTTTATGCGGCAATTAATTAAACAACTCTAACAATCGACGGCCGGGGTCATCTGCACGCATCAGGCTCTCGCCTACTAAGAACGCGTTTACATCGTGACCGCGCATCGCTGCCACATCATCGGTAGTATGAATACCTGATTCAGTCACTACGATGGTTTCACTCGGCATTAGATCCAACAAATTAAAGGTATTGTCTAACGACGTTTCAAAGGTATGCAAGTTACGATTATTAACGCCGATCAGCGCTGGCTTCAAATGCAATACAGACATTAGCTCGGGTTCGTTATGCACTTCGATCAATACATCTAAACCAATCGATAGCGCGTAGTGATATAGCTCGGCCAAACGACTAGGACTTAGCGCTGCAGCGATTAGCAATATACAATCTGCGCCCAACCAACGCGCTTCAGTAATCTGATATTCATCTACCACAAAATCTTTTCGCAACACTGGCAAGGTAGTTGCTGCAGACGCTTCTTTTAGATAAGCATCAGCGCCTTGAAAGAAATCAATGTCAGTCAACACGCTCACACAAGCAGCGCCACCACGCTGATAGCTAGCAGCAATCTCAGCAGGAAAAAATGACTCTCGTATCAAACCTTTCGACGGTGAGGCCTTTTTAATCTCTGCAATCACTGCAGCTTCTCCCGCTTCGATCTTGCGCTGAATCGATGCAACAAATCCTCGGCAGGGCTCTAGGTCTTTAACCAGCTCTTTAAGTTCTTCGTGCGACTTTTCGTGTACACGTGCTTCTACCTCTTCAAATTTGCGAGAGATAATTTTGTCTAAAATTGTTTCTGTGGTCACACCGACTCCACTGATTTAACTTGCTGCGTAAACGCAACTAATTCGTTTAACTTATTCAACGCAGCGCCTGATTCTATTGTCGATAGCGCTAACTCAACACCCTGACTTAAAGTAGCAGCCATTTCACTTACGTAAAGAGCAGCGCCAGCATTGACGGCGATCATCGCCTTTGCGTCTGCATGTTCATCACAAAACGCAGACTTAATAAGAGCAAGGCTTTCTTCAGCAGAATTAACTACTAGACCGGCAAGGTCGCCTTTTAACCCAAACTGCTCGGGGGTAATACTGTACTCACTAATCTCACCATCTTTCAGTTCGCAAACATAAGTTGGTGATGCAATAGAGATCTCGTCTAAACCATCTTCGGCATGCACTACCATGACGTGGCGAGCTCCCAATCGCTTTAACACCTCGGCAAACGGTCGCTGCCACTGTGTTGCGAATAACCCAATCACTTGATTAGGGGCACCTGCAGGATTCGTTAACGGCCCTAATAGATTAAAGATAGTTCGAATACCCAGCTCTCGTCTTGGCCCAATAGCGTGCTTCATGGCGCTATGATGGTTAACTGCAAACATAAAACCAACGCCTACCTGATCAACACACTCTGCCACCTGTTGCGGTGTCAGTGACAAGTCGACGCCAGCTGCCTCAAGAACATCGGCACTACCCGTGGTGCTAGTAACTGATCGATTACCATGCTTGGCAACTCGCCCACCGGCAGCAGCCACTACCATTGCTGCCGCTGTAGACACGTTAAAGATTCCTAGGCCATCACCGCCCGTACCACAAGTATCGACTAATCGCTCTTTGCTTACTTGCACACCGCTTGCTAGTTCGCGCATGACCTTAGCAGCACCAGCTACTTCGTCAACAGTTTCACCTTTGATACGTAGCGCAACAAGTAGACCACCGATTTGAGCGGGCGTAGCATCACCCCCCATAACCTGACGCATTACAGAAACCATGTCAGATTCGCTAAGACTATTGCCTGCGATCAACTGATCAAGTGCCGTTTGAATATTCATTTTACGCCCTTTAAAAAGTTATCTAACAACTGATGGCCTGCCTCGGTCAGTATAGATTCGGGATGAAACTGAACGCCCTGAATATCTAGCTCGCGATGGCGAATCCCCATAATCTCGTCTAGATCGCCATTCTCGTCAGTGGTATAGGCCGTTACCTCTAGGCAATCGGGCAAGGTTGCCTGATCTACTACTAAACTGTGATAACGCGTTACACGACAGGGGTTTGGCAAGCCATAAAAGACCCCTTGATCATGGTGAACGATAGGCGAGGTTTTACCGTGCATTACTTGCTTGGCGCGCACAACGTCGCCGCCAAATACTTGCCCAATGCTTTGGTGGCCTAGGCAAATACCTAAGATAGGTAACTTACCTGCAAAATGCTTGATCGCCTCTAGCGAAATGCCCGCCTCGTTCGGCGTACAAGGCCCTGGCGATATCACTAACTTTTCAGGTTGCCACTGCTCGATCTGCTCGATTGTAACCTCGTCATTACGCACTACTTTTACATCAGCGCCTAACTCTGCGAGATATTGCACAACGTTATAGGTGAACGAATCGTAATTATCGATCATTAAGATCATGAGAGTGACCCAACTACCGTCAAAAAAAGAGGCCCTATACTATCACGCCAAGGGCTCAAGTTGCAGCGCCCAACCGCGTTTTTGCCACCGCTTAGCTTCTTCAGCCAAGTCGTAATCGCTAAGTGAATGTGTTTTAAGCCATGCTTGCGCCAAACCTATCGTCAACTGAGGCACAGCATCAACAAATTCAGCGGTTGCCTCTGGTATGCAGTCGATCTCGCCCCTCGAACGATGCAGTGTTACCGCAATGCGTAATGCCATCAATAGCCACACAAGCATTTGTGGGTCGTGCTGGGTAAATGTATTGATTTTTTCAACATCTATACCCTTGCGGTGATTGCCTACAAGCCATGCTAGAATTTTTTGTTGCTCAACGGTAAACCCCGGCATGGGCGAATGACGAACAATGTACTTTGAGTGATCTTGTACGTCTTGCACACGTATAGTGCGACCTACCTCGTGCAACTGCGCTGCCCAATCTAACAACTTGCGATATTCATCAGAGCGATACTTATCAGCCAATTGGTCATAAATCGTTAAGGCCGTAGCCTGAACACGCGCACACTGCAGTACATCTACTTTGTGGCGTTCTTTTAGATCATTAACCGAACGCTCTCGAATATCTGGATGCTCTAGATGCCACAGCTCTTGGTAGATTACTCCTTCGCGTAGCCCTGCATCTTCGTAGTGCAACTCTTCAATCTCAAATAGCTCAAAGATACCAATCAGTACCGCCAAGCCACCAGGCAGAATTTTTACTCTATCGTCAGGAACACCCTCATAATGGCAGGCATCAATCACTTGAGCGTCAATCATTTGATCGCGCAGCGCCAACAACCCACTATAGGTGACAACCGATGATTGCTGTTGGGCAACAATGCTAGAAATATGTTTGATGGTACCCGAGGTTCCGATAACAACCTGCCAGCCGGCATTCACATAAGATCGATAGTAAATCTCTAATATGCTTTCGACGCGAGCAACAGCGCTGTCGAATCGCTCTTTAGTAAGCTTACCGTCGGCAAAAAATCGCTTACTAAAAAGGTTTGACCCCAACGAATGACTACTGCGTAACTTAGGCTTAAAACCATCGCCTACTACCAGCTCGGTGCTGCCGCCACCAATATCTATAACGAAGCGACTTGATTCTACATGAGGCGTAGTGTGTGCAACCGCGGTATAGATTAGGCGGGCTTCTTCAATGCCTTCGATAATATCAACAGGGTGATCAAATACCTCTCTAAACTGCGCTATCGCATGCTCGGCATTTTTTGCAACACGTAAAGTATGTGTTGCTACAATTCGCACCTTCCAGAGAGATTCATTCTTTAGCCGCTGAGCAAACAACCGCATTGCATCAACACCACGATCTATCGCAGCCTGATCTAACATCATGTCAGCAGACAGCCCGCTGGCCAAATACACCTTATGTTTAACGCGATCGACAATGCGAATACCTGAGCCGCCAATCGATGCCAACGCCATATGAAAACTGTTCGAACCCAGATCTACTACCGCTATCAAGTCTTGATGCTGCATTAGTTTCGCCCGTCTAAGTACTCGTGTATTGCCAGCTGAGATCGCAACGGCTTTCGCCGCCCCTGCTTAACGTATGTGTTGTCTTGCGTCTCGTTCATCAGACGCGCCTTGACATTGTCTCGCCATTGAAGGTCTAGCACTTTCAATATGGTTCGCTTTACATTCTTACATAAGATTGGCGCAGCTACTTCGATTCGGCGATCCATATTACGGCTCATCACATCGGCCGAGGCTAGGTACACCTGCTGCTCGCCCTTAGCATGAAATACAAAGACCCTAGGGTGCTCTAAGAAGCGGTCGACGATCGAGATTACTTCAATATTCTCGCTCAACCCCGGTACGCCCGGTATCAACGAACACATACCTCGGCAGATGATCTTAATCTTTACGCCAGCTTTTGATGCATCGTATAGTAACGAAACAAATTCGCGATCAATCAAGTTATTAATCTTGATAAAGATCTCGGCTTCGTTGCCCAGTTGTGCTTCGATAATTTCGTCGCGAACCTTGCGATTTAGCTGCCGACGAAGCGTTAATGGTGAGACCAATAAATTGGTATAGCGACCGCGATGAAACGGGTCGACCATCATTTCAAATACGTCAGCAATCTCGCGCGTTAATTCTTTATTTGCGGTAAGCAACGAAAAATCGGTATACACACGTGCGTTGCCTTCATGAAAGTTGCCCGTACCTATATGCGCATAGCGAACGGCCTCTCCCTTTTCGATACGCGTTACCATAAACAGCTTTGCGTGCACCTTTACCGACGGCAACGTATACACCACGTCAATACCAGCATCGGTTAATCGCTCGGCCCATTCAATATTATTTTCTTCATCAAATCGGGCTTTCAATTCGATACACACTCGCACACGCTTGCCATTTGCGGCTGCGTTCAAAAGTGCGTTAAGTAACGGCGACTTTTCAGTGACTCTATAAACGGTCATTTGCAATTCGGTCACCGAAGGATCAAAGCTTGCTTGTCTAAAAAACTCGGTTAAATTTCGATACTTGTGATAGGGGTAGTAAAGCAATATGTCACGCTTGGCGAGCGTATCAAAAATATTGGTACCCGCCGATAGCGAAGGGTGATCTAGTGCCGGCAGTTTTTCATTGAGTAATTCAGGGTGATCAAGGCTAGGAAACTTAGTTAGCCCTCGCGCTTTATGTAAACTACCTGAGGGTACAACCAGTGCATTCGAGTGATTGATACTTAAACGCGACATAAAGTAGCTAAGTAAATGATCTGGCATTGATCGATCATAAATAAAACTAACAACCGCACCACGGGCTCTACGTCGAATACCTCGCTCGATGTCTTCGATCAAGCCACGCTTTGCGCCGGCACCGACAGCAAATTCGGCATCTCGGTTTATTCCAAAGGTATAAGCTTCTAAGGTTTCAAAATCGAAAAACGGTGCTAAAGACTTTGGCAAATTATGAATAATGGCCTGCTCTAAAAACATAACGCACTGTTCATTTCGTTTGCCCGGAACCTGAATAAACCTTGGCAAACTATAGGTGGGCACCTCAATCAGTAAATATTGATGCTCGCCCTTATTCATTAGCACAACCGCCAAATACAAACGGTCATCTCGCATACTAGCCTTTAAATCGCTTTCTTTATGCAAAATAATGGGCGTGATCAGCGGCTGAATGCGCTTTCGATAGCGCTCTTTCAACCACTGCCCCTGCTGATCACTTAAGTCGCTAGGGCTAAGCAGCCGAATGCCTCGCTTGGGCAAACTTTCAGATAAGGTCTGTAGGCACTGCTCGCGCTGATCTAACGATTGCAAAATCTCTAGCGACACGTTAGAAAACAGGGTCGTAAGTTGTTTCTTGCCCTCGCCCTTAGCGTTAGCCAAACCCTTGCGAAGGGCTGACACCTGAACCTGAATAAACTCATCTAGATTAGAGCTAAAGATTCCTAAGAAACGAATCCGCTCTAACAGAGGGTTACGCTCATCCTGCGCTTCTTGCAGCACCCTGCGATTAAAGCTTAGCCAACTTAGCTGTTTAGGGATGTAGCGCTTTTCGGTCATTACTCAGCCTTTGCTTTTGCCATCGACGCAGCACGAATAACTGCTCGGGCTTTATTCATCGTTTCTTTCCACTCTAACGCTGGTACAGAATCAGCAACCACCCCAGCACCTGCTTGAATATGTAGCTTATTATCTTTAATCACTGCAGTTCTGATGGCAATAGCTGTATCCATATCGCCAGCCCACGACAGGTAGCCTATAGCGCCACCATAAACGCCTCGTTTTACGTTTTCGAGTTCGTCAATAATTTCCATAGCCCGCACTTTAGGTGCACCACTTAATGTACCAGCTGGTAGAGTTGCTTTCAGCACATCTAGCGCGCCACGATTATCATCGACCTCGCCCGTCACATTAGAAGTTATGTGCATCACATGACTATAGCGCTCTACCTTCATTTTTTCAGTCAAACTGACCGAACCCGTTTTTGCGATTCGCCCAACATCGTTGCGACCAAGATCAATCAGCATAAGGTGCTCGGCGATCTCTTTAGGGTCAGCCAGCATCTCTTGTTCTAACGCCAAGTCTTCTTCATCGGTTTTACCACGACGACGCGTGCCTGCGATGGGGCGCACCGTTACCTCGCCCTCTTCGTACCGCGCTAAAATCTCGGGCGAAGAGCCAGCTATTTGAAACTCGCCCAAGTTTAAAAAATACAAATAGGGTGATGGGTTTAACGTACGTAGCGCGCGATATAAATTAAGAGGCTCGCCTTCAAAATCGTGAGTGAGTCGCTGACTCAATACAACCTGCATGCAGTCGCCATCAAGTATGTATTCTTTAACGCGTTCAACGGCCGACTCAAACTGCTGCTGACCGAAGCTTGAGGTGAACGATGCCTCATCGGCGGCCTCCCCCACCAACGCCAAAGGTGGCAACGTATTATTAGACGGCAAGCGCAATTGCTGCTCTAGCTGATCAAGCCTAGATTGCGCCTGATCAAAACCATCTTCTGAGCCATCTGCGTGCACTACCAACATTAACTTGCCTGACAGGTTGTCAAAGATCACCACCTCTTTCGACACCATGATCAGAATGTCGGGCGTACCAATAGGGTCATCAACTGTGCGATCGGTTAATCGAGTCTCGACATAGCGCACCGTATCGTACCCAAAATACCCCACCAAACCGCCAAAAAAACGTGGCCCTTGCTCTAATTCGGGTACGCGAAAACGCTGTTGAAACTGCTCAACGTCTGATAGTGGGCTGTCAGAATGCCACTGCTCTATCACTTGCTTGTCTTGAATATGAGTTAGCTGATTGCCACTAACAACCAAGCGTTCGCTGCTTGGCAAACCAATAATTGAATAACGCCCCCACTTTTCGCCGCCCTGTACCGACTCAAACAAGTAAGAGTAAGGTTGATGGGCAAGTTTTAAGTAGGCCGACAATGGCGTGTCTAAATCGGCCATTACTTCGCGCATCACCGGGATCAGATTGAACCCTTCGCTGGCATACTGTTGGTACTGCTGCTTATCCATAATTCAAATAATCTTTTTATTTATATTTGTGCGACTGTTTATACTTTCGCTAGCTCAGCCCGCATTTGCGATATCACATCGCCATAGTTTGGCTGATTAAAAATCGCCGAACCAGCGACAAAGGTGTCGGCACCGGCTTTAGCTATTTCTGCAATGTTATGAACGCCAACACCGCCATCGATCTCGAGACGAATATCCCGGCCACTTGCGTCGATCATTGCCCGCGCCTGCGCTAATTTATCAAGCGTATAAGGAATAAACTTCTGCCCACCGAAGCCAGGGTTTACTGACATAAGCAGCACCATATCTAGCTGGGGCAATAGGTATTCTAGAACGGTCAGCGGCGTACCAGGGTTGAACACTAGGCCTGCCTTGCACCCTGCAGCCTTAATCAACTGAATGGTACGGTCTACGTGTTCAGACGCCTCTGGGTGAAAAGTAATGTACGTTGCTCCCGCTTCGGCAAAGTCGCCTACCAGCCGATCAACCGGGCTGACCATTAGATGCACATCGATAGGTGCCTTGATGCCATAGTTGCGCAACGCCTTACACACCATAGGGCCAATGGTAAGGTTAGGTACGTAATGGTTGTCCATAACGTCGAAATGAACAATATCAGCGCCCTGCTCTAACACCGTTTCAACCTCTTCGCCCAAACGTGCGAAATCTGCTGAAAGGATCGACGGAGCAATCATGAAAGGTTGTTGCATGGTGTGCCTCTATAGTTAGTCTTTTTCTACGTATACAGTCTACACCAATGCTAGGCCTCACCCCAGTATTGGTTACAGATGTACAGGCTATTTTTGCTGCACAGACATCATCGCTTTATTCGCCTGCAATAATCGGTCGGGGGTACCTACATCTAACCACAATGCATCACTCACTTCGGCTTCGACCACCCCATCACTAATGGCCTGCCTCAACATAGGTGCCAACGCAAATTTAAGCGGTTTATCACTATTCAACGCCTCTTCGGGCGCGTACTCGCGAACAAACTGAGCGGTCATTAAACTTAGGCCCGAAAACGTATAGTCTTGCCCATCAATTAAACAACCTTTTTCATCGACAGAAAAATCGCCAGTCGACTTAAAATCAGGATTAGGCACCAAGACAAGCTTCGCCAGTGAGTTAGTATGCTTAAAGCCACCGCTCGCCAAGTTATAATTTTGCGCAAACAATATGTCGCTATTGACCACAACAAAGGGGTCACTCGCCAACAAGGGCAGCGCCTTAAACAAGCCGCCGCCAGTCTCTAACCCTTCTTGTTCGTGCGAGTATCTAATATTGGCCCCAAAGCGCTGACCGTCACCTAAAAAGGCCTCAATTTGACTACCAAGATAAGCGGTATTGATTACAAAATGCCGAATACCCGCCTGCAGCAAACGCTCTATCTGGTGCTGAATAAGCGGCTTACCACCTACCTCTACAAGGGGCTTCGGCCTTGACTGGGTCAACTCACCCATTCGCTGCCCGCGCCCTGCCGCTAAAATCATTGCCCACTGCTCGGCCATAGTTGCTATCTTCCTAGGTTTAGTTTCGCCTATAATACGCCCTTTGCGACCGCCCTAACAGGAATAACCCAAGCGTGAAGCTGACAACAATAAGTAAATCGCTAAAGCTTGCGATCTTAGCGATGAGCACCTCAAGTGCAGCGCTAGCTGACACGTCACTGCCAACCTTTGATTGGCAGCCCAATGCTAATTGCGCGAACGGCTTATGCTGTGGGGCCTTTATCGCCCCGACCAATCATAATCCAGACGCAACTATCGCTCCTGAGCTAGCCGCTACTCGAATTGGCGCTGGCCAGATGTTTGGCGACGACAGCCAGATGACGCTATTAGATCAGGTTGAGTTTATTCAGGGCTGGCGATCTGCAACGGCCGAAAAAGCCGTTTACAATCATGACGCCGAGACTGCTGAGCTATCGGGTAATATCTTTTTACGTGAACCCGGCTTTGCGGTAAGTGGCCAACGTGCCTTCGTCGATAATCGCCAAATGACTAGCTCGATCGAGCAAGGCCAATTTGTATTGCACGCTGTCGGTGCCAGTGGTGCCGCCAATAAAGTGCAGTTTAGTGACGGCGATTTAACCTTAAACGACCTTGTGTTTACTACCTGTAGCCCGCTTCAGCCCGACTGGATGTTAAACGGTGAAGAGCTAATTATTGACTCTGAAAAAGGCCAGGGTACGGGCCGAAATCTGTCATTAAAAGTTAAGGGCAATACTGTATTTTGGTGGCCCTATCTGCGATTCCCCGTAGGCGACAAGCGCTTATCAGGCTTATTATGGCCTCGCATCGGCTTAAGCGACGCCGATGGCTTTGAGTACGCACAACCCTACTACATCAATCTTGCGCCGAACTACGACGCGACCATTGCTCCTCACTGGTTCAGTAAACGTGGTTTACTGATTAATGGCGAGTTCAGACACCTAGGCGAATATGGCCACACTGAACTATCTGGCGGATACCTAGACGACGACGTAACAGGTACCACTCGCTGGCTGCGTCAGGCAAAACATCAAGGGCATTTCGGTGAGCGAGTAACCACCAGGGTTAATTGGGCACAAACGAGCGACGAAAACTATCTTCGCGATTTACGTAGCGAAGGGCTATCGGTCAACAAAGATGCCGCACTCGCCCAGTATGCATACATCGATTTGCGCCTAGCAGATCATTGGTCAACAAGTGTATTCTCAGAACACTATCAGTCGCTGCATATTGGTGCGCGCGAAGAACATCGTATCGAACCCCAGATAGATCTAAATGGTTTTTATCAATGGCAGCATGGTGCATGGCAAACCGACTTAAACCTTGACCACAGCCATACTCAGTTCACGCACGGCGCCCAAACCTTAGGTGAGATTCTGCAGTATGGGTACGCTGACCAAGGCGACAGAACGCACATTCAGTACAGCCTAAGCTCGTCATATCTTGCTCAATGGGGTTATATGCGTGCAGGTATCGAAGCTAGATATCTAAGCTTCGACATAGATAGTCGCCCCGCTTTTCATGCTTATAGAGAGTATGCAGACAAACAACAGAGCGTAAGCGAACCAACGGTCTTTACAGAAGGCTCAATGGTGTTTGAACGACCCATCAAACTGTCAAAGCTCTCATTGCTCAACACCCTTGAACCTAGAGTTTTCTATTACAACACAGGCTACGAAGCACAGTGGGGCGCGCCTGTATTTAACACTGTTTCTCGCACAGTGGGTTATGACAGTCTATTCAGCCAATATCGAACGTCTGGCGATGATCGCATCGATGACGGCGAGCGAATTAGCTTCGGCCTTACTAGCCGCTTTATAGACGCGCAAACTGGATTAGAAAAACTGACACTTAGCATCGGGCAAGGCTTTTGGGCAGATAACCGCTATGCCGCTCTAAACCCTCTGCTCACCCAAGACATTATTGACCGTAATGACCCAACCGGTTTACCGTCTGACGCCCGAGAAGAGCTGCATCAACTGACTCGCTCACGCTCGAATATCGAGATAGAAGCAAGCACACAGTTGAGCAAGCACTGGTATCTGAAAACAGCAACAGGCTATGATACCGAGCGCAACATCAGTGAGCACAGCCATATTATGGCTTGGTATACCGGAAAGCAGCGCCAACTAGTCTCAATGAGCGCAGCCCAGCGGCACATACCGGCTTCTGCCGATAAAGTTACTGGTCTAATAAGAGACCGCGATGTATCACAGGCAAGTCTCGGAACTGTTTGGCCCATTAATGGTCAATACAAACTGATAGCCAACGTTACCCACGACTTTACTAACGAGCGACTACTCGATTCTTTAGTAGGTGTGGGCTACGAAAGCTGCTGCTGGCAAGCATCAATTGGATATAGAGAGTGGGTAGACAACCGCCTCAATAATGAAGTTGAGCTACAAGAAAAGAAACGTGGTATCGTGTTGCAGTTTAGTCTGAAGGGCCTTGGTGGCTCACGTCAAATTGACAACTCGTTGTACAAGAGTATGTATGGTTATGAACAAAACTTTAAAGCGCTATTTTAAAGGCACTAAAGCCGTATCAGCGGCAACTGCAGCGGTAGCGCTGACGACATTGATCAATACCCAGTCTGCTATGGCTCAGGTACTTGACCGTGTTGCCGCCGTGGTAAACGAAGACGTTGTGATGCTTAGTGAAGTAAACGAACGCCTGAAATCTATTCAGCGCCAATTTGCTGGCAACGAAGCGCAATTACCGCCTCAAGAGATACTACTTAACCAAATTATTGATCGACTAGTTATCGAAAGCTTACAGCTCTCTATGGCGCGTCGTGCAGGCCTTGATTACAGTGATCAAGAAGTAGATCAAAGTATCGCCCGCATCGCAGCTGGCAATAACATGAATCCAGATCAATTTAGGCAGGCATTAGCAGCCGATGGCCAGAATTGGGCTGAGTTTCGTGCGCAAGTAAAGAAAGAAATGCAGCTTAATGCGGTGAAACAAGGCGTTTTATCAGGCCGTGTAACGGTGACAGAAGCCGAAATCGACAACTTTCTTCGCTCTGAAGAAGGCCAACTACAAACCGCCGATAGTTATCGAGTATCACATGTGATGTTATCGATTAGCTCTCGCGCAAGTAACGAAGAAATCGCCACTGCCGAAACCAAGGCAAACGAGATTTATGAGCGCGCAGTAAAGGGTGATGATTTTGGTAGCCTAGCTATTACCTATTCAAACGCGCAAGACGCATTAAGTGGCGGTGATCTAGGCTGGCGTAGAGCCGGCGAACTACCCACTGTTTTTGCCGATAAAGTAGTCGATTTATCTAAAGGCGACGTTGTTCCTGTCTTTAGAACCGGTGCAGGCTTTCATATCATCAAACTGATGGACAAGCGCGGCCCCACTAAACAAATCGTCAAGCAAACTAAGGTACGCCACATCCTTGTTACGCCAAATGAAATTCGTGACGAAGAGCAATCTCTTGAGCTAGCCAACGATATCTACAAGCGCGTAGAGAACGGTGAAGACTTTGCTGCTCTCGCAAAAGAGTTCTCTGACGATGCTGGTACCAAACAGTCGGGCGGCGACCTAGGATGGGCTATGCCTGGTCAGTTTGTACCTGCTTTTGAAGAGACGATGGGCGCAGCAAAGATTGGCGAGACTTCTATGCCGTTTAGAAGCCAGTTTGGCTGGCACATCCTTCAGGTAGAAGATCGTCGTGATGAAGACATGAGCGAACGCTACCTACGCGGCCAAGCGGCGAATATGATTAGACAGCGAAAGATGGATGCCGAACAACCACGTTGGTTGCAAGAGCTAAAAGATGACGCGTTCATCGACATTCGCTTAAATAAAGAAATCGACCCAAACCAAGTTAATGATGGTGATGCCTAATTCACCACGCAGTAACGCGCCTATAGCGATCACCCCCGGCGAACCCGCCGGCATCGGCCCCGATGTGGTGATCAAATGGGCGCAGCAACCTAGAACTACCACCTCTGTTATTCTGTCTAGTAAGCAGCTTTTCATTGAAAGAGCCAAGCAGCTCAATCTTGATATCACTATTACAGACGACCCTAGCAAAGGCTTGGCTGCTGGCCATCTATGTATACAAGATATTCAAGGCTATCAGCCGATCACTGCCGGTCAGGGCAGCTCTGCTAACGGGCAGTGGTTGCTAGACACACTAAACTGCGCCATAGATGGCTGTCGCGAGCATACATTCAGCGCTATGGTCACTGGCCCTGTGAATAAGGCACTTATTCATCGCAGCGGCACGCCCTTTTCAGGGCACACCGAGTATATCGCTGAACGCACTCAAACTGACCGAGTCGTTATGATGCTTGCCACCGAAGACCTACGTGTTGCCTTGGCAACGACCCATATACCGCTAGCCGAGGTAGCCCAAGCCATTCAATTTGATGACTTAACTAAAACCTTGGCAATTTTGATCGCTGACTTAAAAACTCGCTTTGGTATCATGCGCCCGCGTATTTTAGTGGCAGGGCTAAACCCCCACGCCGGCGAAGATGGGTTACTGGGCAACGAAGAAATTGACGTTATCAAACCTGTCATGGCACAGTTCGACGATGCAGAGCTAATAGGCCCCCTACCGGCAGACACGCTATTTACCCCCAAGCTGTTACAAAACGCTGACGCAGTGCTAGCGATGTATCACGATCAAGGGTTGCCAGTACTAAAATATGTGGGTTTCGCCAATGCCGTGAATATCACGCTAGGCTTGCCTATAGTACGTACATCGGTCGATCACGGCACCGCTTTTGATCTAGCGGGCACAGGCATGGCCGATGCCGGCAGCTTAACGGCCGCATTTAACCTTGCTGAGACACTGAGCAGATGAGTAAACATCAAGCCAAAAAGCGATTTGGTCAGAACTTCTTAAAAGATGGCAATATCATAAATAATATTGTGCGAGCCATCGCACCTAAAGAAGACCAATTCATTGTAGAAATTGGCCCCGGTCAAGGCGCCATCACCGCTGACCTGATTGATAGCGGTGCTCGCGTTCACTGTATCGAGCTTGATCGCGATCTATTACCCATTCTGCGTAGCCAGTTCATTACGCGCGAAAACTGGTCATTAGAGAATACCGATGCCCTGTTAGTGAACTATAGCGAGATCGCTGACGACGGCCAGCAAATACGCGTTGTAGGTAATCTGCCTTACAACATCTCGACGCCACTGATATTCAAGCTATTAGAGCATGCAGATGTCATCACTGACATGTACTTCATGCTGCAAAAAGAAGTAGTACTCCGCCTTTGTGCGCAGGTAGGCGACAACAATTACGGCCGCCTATCAGTAATGACCCAATACTATTGTGACGCTGCCAATCTGTTTTTGGTTCCCCCCACTGCATTTACCCCAATGCCTAAGGTCGACTCAGCTATTGTTCGCCTAGCGCCTAAAACGAAACGACCAAATGTCGCTGACTTTCAGTTGTTTCAAGCGTTGGTGCGCGACTGCTTTAATCAACGCCGCAAAACCATCAGAAACACGTTAAAACACCGTTTATCGGCCGATCAGATGGCAACACTACCTGTGGATGTCTCACTTCGACCCGAAGCCCTTTCACTAGACGACTATGTAGCGCTTGCTAACGCAGTAACTGAACTGACATCATAAACCCATGCATTATTTTATTGGTGACATCCAAGGTTGCTATTCGGCCTTCACTCGTCTGTTAGAAAAATTAGACTTCAGCCCTTCTCGTGATCGACTGACCCTTATTGGCGATCTTATCGCTCGTGGCGAAGACTCGCTGGGGGTAATGCAATACGTATTAGACAATCAACACGCAATCGACACGATCCTTGGTAACCACGATTTACATCTATTAGCTGTAGCCCGTGGTTACAAGATGCTAAACCCTAAAGACAATACTCAAGCACTGCTATGTAGCGCACGATTCAGTGAAATAGATGAGTACCTTCGTCATCAACCACTGGTGCGTGACTATAAAGAGCTGGGCATTCTGGCGGTACACGCTGGCATCTGGCACTCCTGGACACCTAAAAAAGCAGTTAAGCGCAGCGCCGAGATTGAAGAGCTGCTACAAGATACAGAAAGCGCTGCTTGGCTACTAAAGAATATGTATGGCGATGGCCCTGGTAAATGGAAGAAAGACCTAGAGGGCATCGAGCGCTATCGTGCAATCATTAACATCTGCACGCGCATGCGGTTACTCACCAAATCAGGCAAGCTAGATCTTAAATACAAAGGCAAGCTAGATGCTACTGCCCGAGAAAAAGGGCTACATCCCTGGTTTGAAACCGAATTAAATCTTAAAGGTCGCCGTCTTGCATTTGGGCATTGGGCAGCCCTAGAAGGCAACAGCCAAGGGTTTGACGATGTAATACCACTCGATCACGGGTGCTGCTGGGGTGGTGAGCTAACGGCATTTGCTCCAGAAACTGGCGAGTTTATATCGGTAAACGCTGACGCCTGATTAATTGAAAGGCGCCATATATAACGATCACTATCAATGTGGCGCCTAGGTTAACCCAAAGATCACCCATCGACGGCACTCGCCCCGGAACAAAGTACTGCCCCAGCTCGACTAGTGCGCCTGTAATCACCAACGACAAGAGTGCCTTGTAACTGCGCATTACGATCAAAGCAAATGCGCTCAGACAAAAATGAATAATCCCATGCCCCCACACGGTTAGCGGTGCGATCGATTGAAACCAAGCAATCAGCGCCGATTCTCGCCCGCCTACTAACATTACCAATTGCTCAGTTAATAGATTGCGTTGATCACCCGTGATAAAGCCAGTGGCTATTACCAACAGTAAGATCAACGCTACCCACACCCACCATAGCGCGGTTATCTGAGAGATTCGTTCCTTCATATCGCCATCGTAGCACAGCTGACTAGCATTAGTTGGCATAAAACTTGTTTGATCATCAGTTACCGCACGCATTAAAAGGGTAGAAAACAGATGAGCATCTTGAGCCACTATCAACATCGGTTTGAACAAAATCAACAACAAGAAATGAGCATCAGCGAGTTCTTAGATCTGTGTCGAGAGCAGCCTTCGACCTATCGAACTGCTGCAGAACGCATGCTCGACGCCATTGGCGAACCCGAAGTAATTGATACGGCTCAAGACCCCCGCTTAAGCCGAGTGTTTGGCAATAAGGTCATTAGACGCTACCCGGTGTTTCAAGAATTTCATGGCATGGAAGAAGCGATAGAGCAGATTGTTAGCTATTTCAGGCACGCAGCCCAAGGGCTAGAAGAAAGTAAGCAGATTTTGTACTTACTAGGCCCCGTAGGGGGCGGTAAAAGCTCCCTTGCCGAGAAGCTAAAAGCCCTGATGCAGGCTGAGCCCATTTATGTACTAAAAGACTCGCCCGTATTTGAATCGCCGCTTGGCTTATTCAACGCCGAACAAGATGGCGCAATACTTGAGCAAGACTACGGCATTGCAAAACGCTATCTCAATACCATTCCCTCACCTTGGGCTGCAAAGCGCCTAACCGAATACAACGGCGACCTAAGCAAGTTCAAAGTGATTAAGATCCAGCCTTCAATACTAAACCAGATTGCCATCGCCAAAACCGAGCCGGGCGATGAAAACAATCAAGACATCAGTGCACTGGTTGGCAAGGTCGACATACGCAAGCTTGAGCTGCTACCACAGAACGACCCTGACGCGTATTCATATTCGGGTGGGCTTTGCCGAGCAAATCAAGGATTGATGGAATTTGTTGAGATGTTTAAGGCCCCGATCAAGGTACTACATCCATTACTTACCGCAACCCAAGAAGGCAACTACAATGCGACAGAAGGCTTAGGAGCCATTCCGTTCAATGGTGTGGTACTTGCTCATTCAAACGAAAGCGAATGGCAGGCGTTTAAGAACAATAAAAACAACGAAGCCTTCATTGATCGCGTGTACATTGTGAAAGTGCCCTACTGCCTTCGCGTCTCTGAAGAACAAGCGATCTATCAAAAGCTACTAGACCACAGCTCGCTAGCAAAAGCCCCTTGTGCACCTGACACTCTGCGCATGTTGGCCCAGTTTTCTGTCTTAAGCCGATTAAAGGAACATGAGAACTCGAGTATCTATTCAAAGATGCGCATCTATGATGGCGAAAATCTAAAAGATACTGATCCTAAAGCAAAAGCTCTACAAGAGTATCAAGATGCCGCTGGCGTCGACGAAGGCATGGCAGGCTTATCAACTAGATTTGCGTTTAAGATATTATCCAAGGTATTCAACTTTGACCCTAGTGAGATTGCTGCAAATCCTGTGCACCTGCTGTATATCATCGAACAACAGATCGAGCGAGAGCAATTTGACAGCAACACTAGCGAGCGTCTACTTGGCTTCATCAAAGAATACATCACCCCTAAGTACGTTGAATTTATCGGTAAAGAAATACAAACCGCTTACTTAGAAAGCTATGCCGAATACGGTCAAAATGTGTTTGACCGATACGTAACCTATGCTGATTTTTGGATTCAAGATCAGGAATACCGTGACCCTGAAACAGGCGAGATCATCGACCGTGCCGCCTTAAACGACGAGCTAGAGAAGATCGAAAAGCCCGCCGGCATTAGCAACCCGAAAGACTTTAGAAATGAGATTGTAAACTTTGTGCTGCGCGCCAAGGCGAATAACTCTGGGCGCAATCCTGACTGGCGCAGCTATCAAAAGCTACGCACGGTTATCGAGAAAAAAATGTTCTCAAATACTGAAGACCTATTACCCGTTATCAGCTTTAGCAGTAAAGGCAGTCAAGACGACCAGCGTAAGCACGATGATTTCGTTCATCGCATGATCGAGCGTGGCTATACCGAAAAGCAAGTACGCTTGCTTAGCGAATGGTATATGCGCGTTCGTAAGGCGCAATAATGAGCCAAATCATCGATCGACGCCTTAATCCCAAACACCGAGGCCAGGTAAATCGCCAACGTTTCTTAAAACGCTATCGTAAACAAATTAAGGCCGCAGTAAACGGTGCAATCAAAGGACGTTCTGTAACCGACACCAACGGAGGCGAGATCATTACGATTGACCCCTCTGACACGGTAGAACACCAGTTTCATACCGGCAACGGGGGCGTTAAACAACGTGTATTACCTGGCAACGATCGCTTTAAGGCCGGTGATCAGATTGAACGCCCCTCTGGCAGTAAAGGCCAAGGTGGATCAGGCGAAGGCAGCGCTAGTAATGAGGGCGAGGGAGACGACCTATTTCAGTTTGAACTAAGTCGTGACGAGTTTCTGCAATTTATGTTTGAAGACCTTGAGCTACCCAACCTAGTTAAGCGTCACATCGACGGTGTTGATACCTATAAACCGGTGCGCGCTGGATTCACCAACGAAGGTATTCCTGGGCGTTTAAATATTGTTCGCTCTCTTAAATCTGCAATGATGCGCCGTATTGCCATGTCAGCACCTTACAAGCGTGAGCTGGCAAGACTAAAGGCAGAATATGACACCAAACAGCATACAGACGAAGTAACTGAACAGCGCATAAAGGGGTTAGAAAAAAAGATTGCTGCGATCCCATTTATTGACGACTTCGATCTGAAGTACAACCTAGTACTCAATGAACCATCGCCAACCTCTCAGGCAGTCATGTTTTGTTTAATGGATGTATCGGGCTCAATGACCGAATCAACCAAAGAGATGGCTAAACGCTATTACATGCTGCTCTACCTATTTCTACAACGCAATTACGAAAAAATTGACGTCGTGTTTATTCGCCATCACACCACTGCTAAAGAGGTAAATGAACAAGATTTTTTCTATTCTCGCGAAACAGGAGGCACTATCGTCAGTAGCGCTCTAAAGCTGATGAGCGACATCATAGATGATCGCTACTCGCCAGACGAATGGAACATCTATGGCGCACAAGCATCTGATGGTGACAACTGGAACGAAGATTCGCTCACCTGCGTCAAACTACTGCGCGAGCGCATTCTACCTAACTGCCAACATTTTAGTTACATCGAAATTACTGCCCGCGATCACCAAGCTTTGTGGCAAGAGTACTCAGGGTTAGCTGAAGAATACCCTCACTATTTCGCGATGGAGCACATCATTACACCGGCCGACATATACCCTACATTTAGAAAAATGTTTAAGGCTAACCAGGAGATTGTATGACGCAATTAATTAGTGACAACAACGACTGGAGCATCGAAAAAATTCAGGCCTTCGACCTGGCCATTGGCGAAATAGCCGAAGGCTATGGATTAGAGATTTATAGCAATCAAATCGAAATCATTAATGCCGCTCAAATGATGGAAGCCTACGCAACCATAGGTATGCCGATTGGCTACAACCATTGGTCGTACGGAAAAAAATTAATCCAAACCGAACAGCAATACCAAAAGGGGTATATGGGTTTAGCCTATGAAATAGTAATCAACTCGAACCCCTGCATCGCATACTTAATGGAAGAAAACACACTATGCATGCAAGCCATGGTAATTGCCCATGCCTGCTATGGTCACAATAGCTTCTTTAAGAACAACTATCTTTTCAAAAGCTGGACCGACGCCGAAGGCATCATCGACTACCTATTATTCGCAAAACAATATATCAGCGAGTGCGAGCATCGCCACGGTGTTGAAGCAGTTGAGTCACTGCTCGATAGCTGCCATGCGCTAATGAACTTTGGGGTCGATCGCTATAAGCGCCCTTACCCTATGTCAGCGTCTGAAGAACGCGCCAAACAACAGCAGCGAGAAATTGATCAACAGCGCATGATTAACGATCTTTGGCGCACCGTACCCAAGGCACTAGCACCAGGAGAGCAGCCTGAGCGCTTTTTAAAGGAGCCTCAAGAGAATCTGCTGTACTTTTTAGAGAAACAAGCTCCGCTACTTGAGCAATGGCAGCGCGAGATTATTCGAATCGTTCGTAAAATATCGCAGTATTTTTATCCTCAAAAGCAAACCCAGGTAATGAATGAAGGGTGGGCAAGCTTTTGGCATTATCGGTTGATGAACGACTTATACGACCAAGGTAAGATCGATGACTCGTTTATGCTTGAATTTATGCATATGCACAGCGCTGTTATCGCTCAACCTCCCTTTGACAGCCCCTATTTTAATGGTATCAATCCGTACACCCTTGGTTTTGCAATATTTAATGACATTAAACGTGTCTGCGAAGAACCTACCGACGAAGATCGCGAATGGTTTAGCGAACTAGTCGGTAAAGACTGGCTAGAGCAGCTAAAGTTTGCTGCTTATAGCTTTAAAGACGAGAGCTTTATCTTGCAGTACCTATCACCCAAGGTGATGCGCGATTTAGGCCTATTTAGCATCGTCGATGATGACCGAGAACCAACTATTAAAGTTGATGCGATTCATGACGAACAAGGCTATGAAAAAGTACGTGAAGCACTTGCGGCCGATTACAACTTAGGTAACCGAGAACCCAACATTCAGGTGGTTGACGTAGCCCATCGAACTGATCGCACCCTTTACTTACACCACACTCAGTTCAATCGACAGCCTTTGGCAGCTAATACCGACGTGATGCTGCATCATTTACAACGGCTGTGGGGGTTTGGAGTGCACCTTACATCGCAAGATCCTACTGGGGCGCCAGTAATCTACACAGCGGGCATCAATGAATCTCGCCAAGCGACAAGAGATACCGCTATAATCTGATCGAATTTGATCAGGTATATATGTTGTGAAAGTCTATCTTGTCGGCGGCGCCGTACGCGACCAACTATTAGATTACCCCTTTTATGAAAAAGATTGGGTAGTGGTTGGCGCATCTCCACAACATATGATCGACCTAGGTTATGAGCAAGTCGGCAAAGACTTTCCGGTCTTCTTACACCCAGTTACAAAAGAAGAATACGCACTAGCCCGAATCGAGCGAAAGACCGCTGCCGGCTATCATGGCTTTGATCTTAACTTTTCGAGCGACGTTACTCTCGAACAAGATTTAAGCCGCCGAGATTTTACGATCAACGCCATAGCTCAAGACACTGACGGCACAATCATCGACCCGTATGCGGGGCAACAAGACATAGAAAATAGAGTGCTGCGCCACATATCTAACGCGTTTTCCGAAGACCCCGTTCGCATACTACGTGGCGCTCGTTTCTTAGCTCGCTATGCTCATTTGGGCTTCAAGGTACACCCTGACACGCTCGCACTGATGCGTACCATGGTTAACAATGGCGAAGTAGATGCATTAGTAAAAGAACGGGTATGGCGCGAGTTTGAACGCATGATGGGCGAGCGATCACCCCTTGCAGGTATCGAATTACTCAATCAAGTGAATGCGTTACCCAAGTTATTTAACGCCCTAGCCCTTAGTTTTGAAGAATCTAAAAGCAAGTTTCAAAGCCGGTTCGATCGCTATAGATCGCACGATGCCGTTGGGCGAATCGCACTGCTATACACTGACGTAGATCAACAAGATCTAGTAACCGCCAAGGCCCCTAAGCGCTTTCAAAGTACTAGCCAAACGCTTAGGCAACTAATCGTCGCGATTGAGAATGACGATGCGACAAATCTTGCCGTCGCTAGCACCACACAAGGCTTACTTAAAAACGAATCTCAGCAGCAGCTTTTGCAATCACTACTCAGTTGTGCCAAACCCGCGTCTGCACTAGCGAACAATTGGCTTGATCTAATACAACAGCTTAAAGCTATAATCCCTAAGCCGTTTATTGAACAGGGGCTAACCGGCGCTGAGATAGGCAAAGCGATCAAAGACGCACAGCTAAGCACTACTCAAAAATGGCTGTTAACAACAATCAATTAATTTTGCGTGGGCGAACATAACCAATGACCAATCCCGTTGCACTCATTACCGGCTCAGCGCTTCGTATCGGCGCAGCGATTGCTAAAACCCTAGCCAGCCGCGGTTATGATTTGATATTACATTACCGCAATAGCGAGCAAGCCGCGCAATCATTAGCCTCAACATTAGCAAATGAATTTGCTGTAAACGTAGTGCTGCTGCAAGCAGATATTGATGCGAGTATCGGTGCAAAATTAAGTGACCTTCGCACTTCTATAGAACGACTTGAGTTACTAGTTAATAACGCCTCAAGCTTTTACCCCACACCCATTGGTGAAGCCACTGAGCAGCAATGGGACGACCTATTTAACAGTAATGCCAAAGGGCCTTTCTTTTTATCTCAAGAATGCGCAGAGTACCTTAAGAAAAACAACGGCCATATCATTAACATCGCAGACATATGGGGTGTATTCCCTAAAGAACAGCACACAATCTATAGCATGGCGAAGGCCGCTAACATCATGCTGACAAAGTCTTTAGCGCTAGAACTAGCACCGACTGTTCGTGTAAACGGTATCGCCCCTGGCGCCATACTGCCGCCCTCGGTCGACGGCGTTGTGATCGAAGACCCTGACACTGCTGCCAAGGTACCCCTACAAAGAATGGGCGGTGAAGATGTAATTGTACAGGCGCTTTGTAGCCTACTAGACAACGATTATATTAATGGCGAGATTATCAAAGTAGATGGCGGGCGAACTGTTCAGCTCGCCCAATAGAGTTAGTTGACTAAAACTGAAGCTCTTTACTAAGCCACAGTTTTTGTTGTTTATCGTATTCAGCCCATAACTGCGCATACGTTTTATTTAATACAGGATGCACTTCTTCTGCCGCTATATCGACTAAAGGCTGCAATACAAACGCATTGGTTAAGATCTCATCACGAGGCAGCTCTACCCCCTCTAGACACCCAACTTTTTGATCATAAGTTAGAATATCAACGTCTAATGTACGACCACTAAAGCGCGCTGCCGAGCGATCACGACCATAACGATCTTCTAGCGCTTTTAATTGATCAGATAGTTCGCGAACGCTTAACTCAGTGTCAATCAGTACGACTAGATTAAGAAAATTGTCGCCAACAAAACCTACTGCCTCGCTTTCGTATACAGGTGAAATATCGTTCACTTGATAACGTTGGCGCAATGCATTGACACACGCAGCAATATGATAGGCAGCATCTTGATTACTACCTAAACTTAGATACACCTTTGCCATTATGCAGGCTTCTCGCCACGCTCAATAAGTAAACCAACGTCTGTTGCCCCACGCAGCGCACCTGGTTTACTCAATTGTAAACGCACCCAGGGCACACCAAATTCGTCACGCACAATACGGCAGATTTCTTCTGCCATTTTTTCGATCAGTAAGAATTCGCTCTCTTCGATAAAAGACTGCAAACGCTTACTAATTGTTTTGTAGTTCAAGGCGTATTCGATGTCATCGGTGCGCCCAGCTTCGCTGATATCGTGAGCCATCTCTAGGTTGATGCTAACTATCTGGCGAACCTGGCGCTCCCAGTCGTAAATACCAATAATGGTTTCGACACGAAGGTCTTTGATATAAACAATATCCATAATGATCTCTGTATTATTATCTGATAATAGCTATTCGACGACTGCACCGGGTGGGCTCAATTCGCTTAGTGGCCAGCGGGCTCGTACTGAACAGTCTAACCCTGTTTGCTCGCCCGCCTTTAACCGCTGCCAACCCGCAAAGGCAATCATGGCACCGTTATCGGTACATAATTCATGACGCGGATAGTAAACCTTGGCGCCCTTTTTCGCTAGCTGCTCGCCCAACTTAGCGCGTAAACGCTTGTTAGCACTTACGCCACCTGCCATGACGATTGCTTTATACCCAGTTTGCTCTAAAGCACGACGGCATTTAATGACCATAGTCTCGGCCACCGCAATCTCAAAACCCAGGGCAATATCTGCCATTGTCTGCGGCGCGGGTAAAGGGCCGTCAACGGTGTGCTGTTTAACGGCATTTGATACTGCCGTTTTCAAACCACTAAACGAAAAGTCTAATCCGGGTCGGTCGGTCATAGGGCGAGGAAACTTAAATACCCCTTCATTACCTTCTAGCGCGAGCTTAGCCACTTCGGGGCCACCGGGATAATCGAGATCAAGCATTTTGGCAACCTTATCGAAAGCCTCGCCAGCTGCATCGTCTAGCGACTCCCCCAATAGTTCGTACTTACCAATACCCTCAACTTTTACTAATTGGGTATGGCCGCCACTCACCAATAGCGCAACAAAGGGGAATTCAGGATGATCTTCTTCTAGCAAAGGGGCCAACAAATGGCCTTCCATATGGTGTACGGCTATAGCAGGAACATCCCACGCCCAAGCCAAAGCACGACCAATGCAAGCCCCAACCATCAATGCCCCCACTAATCCTGGCCCTGCGGTATACGCAATACCCGTTATTTCTGCCGTTGTCACACCTGCTGCCTGAGCAACCTCATCTACTAGAGGCAAGACTTTACGTACATGGTCGCGAGAAGCTAGCTCAGGCACGACTCCGCCGTACTCAGCATGTACCGCAATCTGTGAATAGATACGATGAGCTAACAGCCCTTTTTCGCTACTATAGAGCGCAATTCCCGTCTCGTCGCAGGATGTTTCGATACCCAGTACTAACATGGTGTTCCTTAACTCTTGATGACGCGAATTGTAGGGTGTTATTAGGCCATTGCCAAAGCAGTGGCGAAATATTACCCAATGGGTTTGCGCAAAAGGGGTAGCCAACTGGCTATCTGTACTATATTATTCGCAACCCAAACCTACGGGCACCGTGTTAAACAAATTTTAGAGAGCAGGTTTTTTAAATGCCTTCAGTAAAGATCAGAGAAAACGAACCATTTGACGTAGCACTACGTCGTTTCAAGCGCTCATGCGAGAAAGCTGGCATCCTAGCCGAAGTACGTCGTCGCGAGCACTACGAAAAGCCAACAACTGTTCGTCAGCGTAAAGCTGCTGCAGCTGTTAAGCGTTCACTGAAAAAAGTTCAGCGCGAAAACCGTCGCTTCCAGCGCCTTTACTAAGCGCTGCGTACTTAGCTAGTACATAGAAGCTCAACACGGCTCGTAGAGAAGGCCCATTTGCGAAAGCAGATGGGCTTCTTGCGTTTAACGTGCATACCCTTTACCTTAGTTTTCCCTCTTAACCTATTCTAGATAACGCTAGGTGACCCGATGATCAAAGACGATTTAAAAGACGCCCAAAAAGCGGCTATGCGCGCCAAAGAAAAGGCCAAACTAGCCACCATTCGTATGATTCTTGCCGAATTCAAGCGTATCGAAGTAGACGAGCGCATTGAGGTTGATGACACTCGCGCCTTGGCGATCTTAGACAAAATGTCGAAGCAGCGTAAAGAGTCGATTAAACAGTTCGAAGCCGCCAGTCGCGACGACCTAGCCCAAGTTGAAAAAGACGAGCTAGTAGTTATTGGCGAGTTTTTACCCGAGCAGCTTACTGATGACGAAATCGCTGCACTAATTAGCGACGCCATCGCCAGTACCGGTGCTGCCAGCATGGCAGATATGGGCAAGGTAATGGGCATATTAAAACCTCAACTACAAGGCCGTGCCGACATGGGCGCTGTAAGCGGCAAGATCAAAGCAGCCCTAAGCTAAGCACACAATGGCAGGACGCATACCCCGCACCTTTATCGATGACCTAATCGACCGCGCCGATATTGTCGATGTGGTAGATAGTCGCGTTAAGCTAAAACGTGCCGGCAAAAACTATAGTGCGTGCTGCCCATTTCACCAAGAAAAGACACCATCTTTTACTGTAAGCCCCGATAAGCAGTTTTATTATTGCTTTGGCTGCGGCGCCAGTGGCAATGCCCTTGGTTTTGTCATGGAGTTTGAGCGCCTCGACTTTGTCGGAGCTGTAGAATCACTCGCCAAAGACATGGGTGTCGAGGTGCCGCGCGAAAAGCCCGAACCCTTTAAGCCGGGTAGTAAACCCAAAGGCGATTTTGGCGCCCCCGCTAAGGTACGCAACCCACTCTACACCTTGTTAGAGACGGCACAAAAACAGTTCAAACAGCATTTACGTAATCACGAATCTGCCCCCAAGGCTGTTGAATACCTTAAAGGGCGAGGCCTAACCGGCGAAATCGCCAATCAATTTGGTATTGGTCTTGCCCCACCAGGCTGGGCAAACCTACTCGATGCAATCAACCCCGAGAAAGACCAAAAGATCACCGACCAACTAATTGAATGCGGCATGGTGGTGCACAACCCCGATAGTGACAAGATATACGACCGCTTTCGTGATCGAGTGATGTTTCCTATTCGCGACATCAAAGGCCGTATTATTGGCTTTGGCGGGCGAGTACTAGGCGACGAAAAACCCAAATACCTAAACTCGCCCGAGACCCCTGTATTCAGTAAAGGTAAAGAGCTTTACGGCTTATTTGAGGCCCGCAAAGCAACACGCAAATTAGAACGCCTTGTTGTGGTTGAAGGCTATATGGATGTGGTAGCCCTTGCACAGCATGGCATTACCTACGGTGTTGCCACCTTGGGCACCGCCACATCAACCGACCACCTCGACCGCATGTTCAAGTACGTTAAACAGGTGGTCTTTTGTTTTGATGGCGATCAAGCTGGGCGCATGGCTGCTAGGCGCGCACTAGATAATGCGTTACCCGGCCTAAAAGACGGCCGCGAGATACGCTTTTTGTTTTTACCAGATGGCGAAGACCCAGATACACTGGTGCGCTCGCAGGGTGCTGACGCGTTTATCAAACTAGTTGAAGACGCCATGCCATTGTCGCAGTTTTTGCTAGATGCAGTAGGCCAAGACCTAGATCTGGACTCGGTCGATGGTAGAGCCCGCCTCGCAACCGAGGCCGCGCCGTCGATGGCAAAGATCCCTGAGGGCGTTTTTAGATCATTAATGATCGGCGAATTATCACAAAAGACCGGGCTAGATCGCCCAGCCATTGAGCACCTAGTAGAGCAAGCCGTTGAAAAAGAAGCTGCCCGAGCCCGTGCTCGTGAAGCGCGCGAAACCCGTGAACCAGGCCTTCGAACTGACAACGAAGCCCAAGATAACGTTCAACAAACAGCATCTCATGTTAGTGCACAGACACCCGCTGACACCCATTCAGTGATCACCGGCGTAAATGCCGATTATGGTTATGCGCCGCCGACAGACTACGACGACCCTGGCATGGCGATACCGCCGTCAGACTATGACCACATGCCGCCGACTAGTTACGACTTTGTTCCAGGTGAAATCGACAGCGAGTCACACTGGTCACCGCAAAACACCCCTGTCGCCGCTTCTTCAGGCAAGCGAATACATTTAGATTCGATGACCGACGCCATCTCAATTCTGTTACATAAGCCCAATTTGGCCCAAGATATTGAGGTAAAGGCGCTCGAATCCGTTAATAATTCTAGAGCGGTACTTTTGAAGCAATTGGTTGAATTACTTAAAAAGAAACCCTATTACAGTTTACAGCAAGTGATTGCCGCCTGGCGTGCCGTTCATGGGCATCACGCTGCAGAAGAACTCGCCCAAATCGCTCAGAATGTGCCACCCATAGACCGCCAAGCCTATGCTAGCACCTTACAACAGGCGATTGATCAGATGGGTAAACAGCAATCACAATTAAGTGCTGAACAAGAAATTAGGGAACTTTCTAGCCGTACATTGTCTTCATTAACAGACGATGAGCGCCAAAGGCTACTAAAATTATTAGCAGATGCGCCAAAGTACCGTGGCAAGTAGATGAATTTATTAGGGTCAGGCCAATTAATGGATTATAATTGCCGGCTGACATTTAGTTATTAGTGTTTTCAATCAAGGGGCAGCATGTCTAATACTGCAAATCAACAGTCGCGATTACGCGAACTGATCGCCAAGGGCCGTGAACAAGGCTTTTTGACGTACGCCGAGGTCAATGACCATCTTCCTGAAGGTATCGCAGAGGCCGATCAGGTTGAAGACATTATTCAGATGATCAACGACATGGGTATTCAGGTGTTCGAACAGGCACCTGACGCTGATGAACTGTTGATGAAGAACGACGACGATGCAACCGACGAAATCGCAGCTGCCGAAGCCGCAGCTGCACTTGCAGCCGTTGAATCAGACCAAGGTCGCACCACTGACCCAGTGCGTATGTACATGCGCGAAATGGGTACCGTTGAGCTACTAACTCGTGAAGGCGAAATCGAAATCGCTAAGCGTATCGAAGAAGGTATGTGCGAAGTTATGTCTGCACTTACTTCGTACCCAGGTGCCGTAGAGCACGTACTTGAAGAGTACGAGCTAGTCGCTACCGAAGAGCGTCGCCTAGCAGACATTATCAGTGGTTTCTTAGATCCGTATCAAGAGATGCCAACGCCGGGCGCCCAGCCAGCAGAAGCTACGGCTGACGACTCTGACGACAGCGACGATGATGACGAAGAAGAAAAAGTAAGCGGCCCAGACCCAGAAGAATGCGCGCGCCGTTTTGGCGAGCTAAAGACTGCTTGGGCAAAGGCACGCAAGTCGATCGACAAGAACGGCTGGAGCCACGAAAAGAGCGCCGCCGCTATTGCTGAAGCCGCCGAGATCTTTCAATACTTCAAATTGGCGCCTCGCCAGTTCGAACCACTAATGTATGCTGCACAGCAAGCACTTAGCATTGTTCGCGCTGAAGAGCGTTTAATTCAACGCGCTATTGTTCAGCAAGCTGGCCTTGAGCGCCGTAAATTTATTCGTGCCTACCCTGGCAACGAAACCAACCTTGAGTGGATTGACCAGCTTCAGAAAGATTTTCCAGAGCTAGAAACTAAGCTTGAGATTGCTCGTTTTGACGTACAGCGCTCGCAAAAGAAAATGGGCAAGATCGAAGACGCTAGCGGCTCGACCATTTCATTTATCCGCGAGATCAACCGTCGCATGTCGATCGGTGATGCCCGCACTCGTCGTGCCAAGAAAGAGATGGTCGAGGCTAACCTACGTCTTGTAATCTCGATCGCGAAGAAATATACCAACCGCGGCCTACAGTTCTTAGATCTTATCCAAGAAGGCAACATCGGTTTGATGAAGGCCGTAGATAAGTTTGAATACCGCCGTGGCTACAAGTTCAGTACTTACGCTACTTGGTGGATTCGTCAGGCGATCACTCGTTCGATTGCTGACCAAGCGCGTACTATTCGTATTCCGGTGCACATGATCGAAACGATCAACAAGCTAAACCGTATTTCACGCCAGATGCTTCAAGAGATGGGTCGTGAGCCTACTCCAGAAGAACTAGGCGAGCGTATGGACATGCCAGAAGATAAGGTTCGTAAAGTACTTAAAATCGCTAAAGAGCCGATCTCGATGGAGACCCCAATTGGCGACGATGAAGATTCGCACCTAGGCGACTTTATCGAAGACAGCACCATCGACTCGCCAGTAGAGTCAGCAACAGGCGAAGGTCTGCGCGAATCGACCAAAGAAGTATTAGCAGGTTTAACCGCTCGTGAAGCTAAAGTTCTTCGCATGCGCTTTGGTATCGACATGAACACTGACCACACCCTCGAAGAGGTAGGTAAGCAGTTCGACGTAACCCGTGAGCGTATTCGTCAGATCGAGGCTAAGGCACTGCGCAAGCTGCGTCACCCAAGCCGTTCTGATCATCTTCGTAGCTTTATCGAAGACCTATAAATCGACCCATCCCGATTTATCTAATAAAAATGCCCGCTAAATGCGGGCATTTTTTTCGCCTCAACTTTTCTAAGACCTAGCTTCTACCAACCATAGCGTTGCATAATCAATGAAATAACAAATTTGCTATCGGTTGATGGCACGGGTCAACAATAATGATAAATCGTACTCTTCTCGCTCTAGTCTTGCTTGCCATGTCTTTTGCGACCAATGCACTTACCAATGACAAATCAGTCGACAAGATCACTGAAATGGTCGAAATGCGTGATGGCGTTAAGTTGGCGACCGACATATACCATAACGGCGATACTAGCTCGGCCAAACCCGTGATTTTGGTGCGCACCGTTTATGGTAAGAATCAAACCTTTGGCTGGAACCCGGTTTGGGCTGAGTTAGTTAAACAGGGCTATGCCGTGTTGATTCAAGACATACGCGGGCGCTTTGAATCTGAAGGTGTATATGACATTGCCCGGGGTCGTCGAGAAGACGGCATCGACACCCTTGACTGGATCGTGGCGCAATCGTGGTCAAACGGTAAAGTAGGCTTAAGTGGCTGCTCGTATCTTGGTGAAACCCAAGTGGTGCTTGAAGCAACTAACCACCCCGCCCTTGTGGTGGGTCAACCACAATCACCAGCGTCTGGCTATTATAAACCAGGCCGCGCTTGGCAGTCGTTTTCGGGCGGCGCCTTTGACCTAGCGCAAACGGCAGGCTGGTTTGCCGGCAGCGGAGCCATTGAGCGCGGTACCCAGTTTGATTTTGAACGATACCTTTCGATTATCGACACCTTGCCCACTATCTCACTACTAGAACGCGCAGGCGCCCCCAAAACTGCGTACGAAGCGTGGCGTACAAGCGAGCCTGACGGCGAATACTTTAGAACCATGGATCTTGTCATGGCCGACGATAAGGTATCGACACCTAATCTATTTTTCGATACTTGGTACGACTACGGCGCGCGCGAGACGCTAATGATGGCCAATCAGTTTAAGCGCACGGCGCAATCTGATGCAGCCGAGCACCAGCAATTAATCATAGGCCCTGGTACTCACTGTAACTTTGCTGAATCACCTGACCAATTGTCGGTGGGCGAGCGCCCAATGAGCAATGGCCACTTCGCCTACGAACAGGCGCAAATAGACTGGTATAACTATTGGCTCAAGGGCGAGAAAAACGCCAGTCTTGAGCGGCCGTTTTTAACGTACTACCTAATGGGCGCAAATGAATGGCGCACAGCCAATGAGTGGCCGCTAACTAACACTAAGCGTACCAACTGGTATCTACATAGTGATGGCCGCTTGTCACTTGATACTCAGGTGCAAACCGGGTCGGTTACCTACACCTATGACCCCGCAAACCCTGTACCTTCACATGGTGGCCACAGTTGCTGCACTGGTTCTGATAGCGAAGCCGGTGGGTACGACCAACGGGCTAATCAAAGTCGCGCCGATGTATTGACGTTTCGTTCTGAGCCTCTTGTAGAAGGGGTTGAAGTTACCGGCCTTATAACTGCTACGCTATTTGTTAGCTCGTCTGCGGTAGACACCGATTTTACAGTGAAGCTTATCGACATATACCCAACAGGCGAGGCTTACAATGTGCAAGAAGGCATTGTTCGTATGCGTTACCGAGACTCACTGCGTGAGCCTACACTCATTGAGCCCAACAAAGTATATGAGGTTCAGGTGGACCTAAATGCCTCTGCTAACTACTTCGCCAAGGGGCATCGTATTGCTGTTGAAGTAAGTAGTTCTAACTTTCCAAGATTTGAGCGCAATCTAAATACAGGCGAGAATAATAGCTTGGGCACCGAGTTTATTAAGGCCGACAACAGCATCTGGATGGGTGGCATTAAGGCGTCGTATTTACAGTTGCCTATTATTGAGCGATGAGAGCCCCGTCTCAGTTTTCATGATCGATAGAGCTTATGATGATCTTTAACTTAACAAAAGATGTATCACTATGATTCGTCTAGCACAATTTGCATATCTTCGAATACTGTTAAGCCTAGTCTTTGTATTAGGTATTACGTTCGTGCTTTGGTTTAGCGCTTATCTAAATCCAAACGAAGCGCCTATTCCAGCTCAAATTAAGCTATTCGCTTTATGCTTGTTAGCACCTTTGTTATTCAAGCTAGTACTGCAGCTGTATGGATTAGTCGGATATAACCTAACTCGTCAAACCTACGCTAAGCCCATCTATCCGACCATATCGGTGATCGTTCCGGCCTATAACGAAGAAGTAGGCATCACCAAAACGCTCGACTCTATCGCGGCTAGTAACTACCCACACACTCAGATCATAGTAGTAAACGACGGTAGCACTGATAACACCCATAACAAAATCACTCAGTGGCTTAAAGACAGCAACACCAACAGCGAGTGCCTGTACATCAATCAAGACAATGGCGGCAAGGCAAAGGCACTGAACAACGCGCTAAATCAGGCAACGGGCGAGATCATTGTAACTGTCGACGCAGACAGTGTGGTCGCTGCGAATACGCTTTTTGAGATCGTTCAACCGTTTAAAGACGAACAAGTTGGCGCGGTAGCGGGCAATATTGTTGTGCACGCTAGTGGCAACTTACTTACGTGGGTTCAGCAACTAGAATACTTAGTTGGCTTTATGATTAAGCGCGCTGATTCATTCTTTAATAGTGTCTATATCATCGGGGGCGCAGCCGCTGCCTATCGAACGTCTGCGCTGCAGCAAGTAGGCCACTTTGATCATCGATTGATTACAGAAGATATCGAGCTATCGGTACGCATGCTATCTGCTGGCTTTAAAACTAAGTTTGCCTCAAAGGCCGCAGTGATCACCGAAGCGCCGACAAAGATTGGCTGTTTAGTTAAGCAGCGTTTGCGCTGGAAGTACGGCCGTATCCAAACCCTTTATAAACATCGTTCGCTATTTTTTAGTCGCAATCACAATCGCTATCTAAGCTATGTGCAGTTGCCGATGTCGCTTTACGCAGAGTTCATGCTAACCATGCAATGGCCTCTAGCTTTTGTGTTGATCGGTATCGCTATATGGTCGCAAAGTTTTATTCATCTTGCGTTAGCGTCTGTGGTGTTAGGTGCAGTGATACTAACGCTTACACTGTCTGACCGAAACCGAGGGCATCACCGTAACCTATTGCTGCTAGCACCTGCTAGCTGGCTGGTGATACCCCTGATCGAACTTGCCGAAACCCTTGCACTCGCCAAAACCATCAAACGCTTCGCCTTTGGCCAAGGCGTAACCTGGCAAAGCTGGTCGCGCAAGGGTATCAATCGATAGCTAAGCGCTATTAATCGATGTTTGGCGTGTTCTCAGCGAAGTACTCCATATTATCAGCGTTCTTAATCGCTTCATCTGGATTGTCGTTCGCTAAGTCGTGAGCACCTGCCTGACCGTAAACAAAGTCGTCAGTACCCGCTACTACAGTAAAGTGACTCACTTCGTGTATCAGTACACCCGCCTTAGAGTCAGTACCCAAAGCCGGCGCTGCCCAGAAAGAACGGCACAGATAAACTGTATAGGGCTCATCAGGATATACGTGCGCATAGTAGTTACCCTTACAGCCACAGTCGTACTCCATATCAGCGGTCTGTAGCGCATTGCCAATTGCCGCAAAATCAGTCTCTACTGAATCCCAGCGCGCTGCATCATAGGCACCAAACCAATGCGCATAGCGGCCAGCGTCGTTTGAAGCACTACGAAGGTAGTCATACGCTACATCGGCTAATACGATTGCGTCGGCCTCGGCCTGAACTAGCTCAGCTTGCTGGGTAGCGTCGCATGATAAAAAGCCTGGTGTAGGCTCTTCGCAGTTCTTTTTGCAGTCACCGCCGCCACCGCCGCCATTACCGCCACGGGCGAATTGGCGCTTGCTTGGGCGCACGTACTCTCGGCCCCACACAAAGGTGTCTTTAGCAGAAGAGGCCATTTGCGCTCGCCCAGCATTAGACATAGTTAAGCCAAAGCCTTTTGCGTTATAGGCAACCTTGTAACTGCCCGTACCGCTAAAGTCATACCCGTCGGCTAAGTCGGCATTCAATACAATTTGCTGACCTGGCTTAAGAATACGGTAATCTGCTTTAGTGGGAGCAGAACGTTTTACGTGGCGGCCCTTATAAGCAACTGGCATACCTTCGAGGGTGATTTTAAATAGGTCATCCTCCCAGTCGCCCTCAGATTTAGGCATCTTGTACTTCAACACGCCTACGTTGCTTGAGGTAGTGTTAGTTAGCTTCAGCTTAACCATCACACGCTCGTTCTTTTTGAACTCGCCTTGCGCGAACTCGATCTCAGCTTTTATCGGGCCAGCTACTGCGCCAGATACTACAAAAGAGAGTACAAGCCCTATTAACAAGCGAAGTTGCTTTTTAATAGAAAACATAGTTTCTCCTTTTATTGTTATGTCATCTCCATTTGATGACTAGGCAACTATAGAATCATTATTTAAAAATGCGAACTGTTTTTACTTAAGCCCGTACATAAATGAGAGCTAATTCAATATACTCGTATAAATGGTATAGATACGGTAAATCGATATGAAACAACTTATCATTGCAATACTTGCTGGTGCAGTTTCTGTCGGGGCGATAGCCAAGCCCCCCAAGGATAAAGACGATAATAAGGCACTGCCACCGGGCTTAGAGAAGAAAATGGCTACTCAGGGCACATTGCCACCTGGCTGGCAAAAAAAGCTTAAGAAGGGCTCGATTCTTGATATTCAGGTGTACAAAAGCGGTAAAGTTGTTCAAAAACGAGATCGCAATGGCCACGTGGTTGTGACCATTGATGGCCGTGTTATTCGATTGATCGAAGCGACTCGCGAGATTGTAGATATCTTAAAATAACCCCTACTTCAGGCTTGCTCTGATGGCGCGTATGGGTATACTAAGCGTCCTTGAAAAAGGGCCTGTAGCTCAGTTGGTTAGAGCAGTCGACTCATAATCGATTGGTCGCGGGTTCAAGTCCCTCCAGGCCCACCATATTTAAAGCCCACCCAGTTTTACTGCGGTGGGCTTTTTTTATTTGGGGTGCAGGAGTAGTGGTTGAGGGCGCAATTACCCGATGACCAGTGTATTTGGTGACCATTTTGAAAATGCTGTGACCAAATGTGACTACATGGTGGTCACAAGGGGGGGGTTAGTCATTTCGGAGATTGGTCTGACCTGTCGAACATAATCGATTGGTCACAGACTTTAATCAAACTGATGGCCAATTTTGGGTGGGAGGTCAGCCCTCGCCCGAGTTTATGCCTACCTTTGGCGCGTTTGCCCATGCGTGGTACGAAGAGAACTCGCCCGCGTGGAGCAAAAGCCACTGCAAGAACACTCGCCAAAGCTTAAGAACCTATATTGGGCCGGTGTTTGATGCGGTGCGTATTGATCAGATTGATAAGGCGCTGATACTGGCCTTTAGAAACGACATGCTTGCGGGCGAGATTACCCGCGAGCCTCCGTCTAACAACTTTGTTAACAAGGTGATCGCCACCCTGCGGCAGGTTATTAACGAGGCGGTTGATCGCTATGGCTTTAAGTCGCCCTTTGTGGGCTATAGAAAGCTGCGAGCCGAGAAGTCTGAGGTGGTGCCGTTTGATCTTGACGAGGTGCAACGCATCATCGACAACATTCGCCCTGCCTTTAAGAACTATATCGTGACTAAGTTCTTTACTGGGCTTAGAACGAGCGAGGTGAACGCGTTGCAATGGAAGCATATCAACTTTAAAGAGGGGCTGATTCATGTCCGAGAGGGGCTTGTGCTTGATGAAGTGACGCCGCTTAAGAACGCGACGAGTAATCGTGATGTGATTATGAGCCCAGAGGTGGCTGATGCCCTTGAGAACCAGCGCAAGGCTACTGGCAGCTATGACTATGTGTTTTGCAATGACGCTGGCCAACCGATTGATGTCGCGAACTTTACTAGGCGTGTGTGGAAGCCTTTATTGGCGCAGTTAGAGATTCCCTACCGTAAGCCCTATGACACTCGCCATACCGCCGCTACGCTGATGCTTGTGGCGGGTGAGTCGCCTGCTTTCGTGGCGATGCAGTTGGGGCACTCGAACACTGAGATGCTGTTTAAGGTGTATAACC
This sequence comes from uncultured Pseudomonadales bacterium, assembly GCA_947503335.1. Lineage (GTDB taxonomy): Bacteria > Pseudomonadota > Gammaproteobacteria > Pseudomonadales > CANNCY01 > CANNCY01. Next base: position 311,546 of record CANNCY010000002.1, read on the forward strand.
GGTTTATTCGTAATTTAACGAGGCAAGATGGCAGTGCGTTTTCGGCACTGCTTGGTGAGCGAGTGAAGGTTAAGTAGGTAAGCGGGAATTGATGGTTATTGAGCTAAGGGCCCTGGCTCTATATCTATTACGTCTGCTTACCGTTGAAAATCGTTATTTGAAGTGGCAGTATCCAATTTCAAGATCGACTCACACTCAGAAGAGTGTCTAGAACACTCAGGCCTTATCAGTTAGCTGCTCATCGTAATAGGAAGCATTGGTATAATGATCAAAACTCTGACTAGTAGGACGCTGTTAAAAACGATTAAATACGCAGCTGTGTGTCTTGCCGTTGTAATTTCAACTCAAAGTATTGCTGATAGCTATTCGCCGAATCAGTTTCAACATACTGCAGAAATACGCAAAAGGGTAGACTCCTATTTTACCCAAATTGAGAAAAAAGACTTTTCAGGAGCCATCCTTATTGGCCATAAAGGTAATGTCATCTTATCGAAAGGTTATGGCTATGCTGACAAGAAAAGGAAAGTGCCTTATACCTCCAAAACAATTTCAGATATAGGTTCTATTACTAAGCAATTTACTGCTGCAGCGATATTAAAACTTGAAATGCAGGGCAAGCTATCAACCTCTGATACGTTATCCATGTATTTTAAAGAATTACCAGAAGACAAAACCAACATCACCTTACATCAACTGCTAAACATGAGCTCTGGCTTTCATGTGTTTTCAGGAGATGATTATCAGCCAGTAAAAGAAAATACGTTTGTCGATATTATTAAGAAACAAGAATTACACTTTAAGCCCGGAACAAGTTTCGAGTACTCAAACACTAATTACAGTATTTTAGCCCTCATCATAGAACGTGTATCTGGTATGTCTTATGAGTCTTACCTTTACAAGTATCTATTTGAACCTGCTGGTATGGAGAAGACAGGCTACTCACGGCCTAAATTTGTAGAAGATAATATAGCCGTACAACATCAGTATGGGACCGCCACAGAGAAAGCCACAGAAAAAACGTGGGACGGAAATCGTCCGTCTCTGCACCTATTAGGCGGTGGTGGAATATTATCTACTGCTGAAGACATGTTTAAGTGGCACACGGCACTGATGTCAGAGAAAATCTTATCCAATGAAGCTAAGAAAAAGTATTTCCAACCATATCTTGAAGCTTTTGTAAGAGATAACACCCTAAATAGTTATGCATATGGTTGGTATACACGCAAAACCCCCAGAAACACAACGCTCGTCTATCACCAAGGTTCAAACTCCGAGTCTTTCAACGACTTCTTTCGTTTTATCGACGAGGACATTACTTTCATTATTATCTCGAATAATTATGACGGTTTCAGCTATAAGCTCAGTCGCGAGATAGAACCGCTTATTTTTGACTTGAATTACAAACCTACAGATAAGCACGGCTATCGTTCTTTAGAGGAACTAAAAAATAAAGGAATGACAAGTGAAGAGATTGTTAGCTTTTTGAAAAAGGAAATTGCTAAATCAACACAGTCTGACTATAACATGTCGGTTAGATCGTTAAACCGATTTGGCTACTCTTATGTGAGGAAACAGAAATTTAATGACGCCAATAATATTTTCGAATTCAACTTAACCCTGCACCCGGGCGTTGCTGATATTTATGATTACTATGGCGAAAGTTTATTACTTTCTGGCAAAGTTACGGAGGGAGTGAATGCCTATAGAAAAGCGCTCGAAATTAATCCAAATTTTTCTAATTCACATACGGCTAACAAAGTCATTAAGCACTATGAAAATTTTATGGAAAAAATTAGAGAAACCTTTAACTGATAATCAGTTAGAAGCTCGAGTTATAATTAACTAAAGGCAGAAAGTCGCTTTTCCTTTCGGTCTGAATCCACGTCATCTGATGCGTGTCGATTCTTTCTGTTTGAATCAAGACGCGCTAGCCAGTGCCAAAGACATCTTTTTAGATGTAAATATTTCTAAATCTACGACCTCTTAAATACTTAAAGTATTTGATCAAAAGCGTGACAGCTTATAGCTTCGCGACCGCTGCACGCTAATATTAGTGCTTTCATTAGGCAACAACTTGTGCAAATACCGATCATACTTTTGGCGAGTATCAACCCCTTCAGCAAACTGAGACTCGAAGAAGCTATAGACTACCGTCTTTGTTAATAGCTGCTGATGTAAGGGGTTCATCCCTTTAGGCAAAGGCATCGTTTGGCAAGGCAACGTTACAGGCTCGCGAGAGATGCCCTGCTCTACCGTACCCAATAGATCATGCCAAGGCTCTTCTTTAGTGTCGATACGTTTAAGTAAAGCCCTACAGCCAATCGAGTCGGCGTTATTTAACCACCGTAAAATACCTGTATTACCGGCGAAACCGAGATGAGTGCCATCCTTAATCGTAACTAAACTTGCATCAGGTACTCGCTCTAAAATAGGTAACGCGTGAGCGCCATAGGGAACAATGGCATCAATATCACCGGCCAGCATTAGAAAGGGAATCTCAGCATGGCTATAAAACAACGGCGATAACGACTGGCTTGGCCCTGCGATCGACGCAACCGCTTTAATACGGCTATCACGCCACACTGGGTGATAAGCAGCTAGCGTTGACGTAAAACCACCTAGCGAAATTCCCGTAGCACCTATGCGTGTGTCATCAACATGATTATATAAAACATGCTGCTCATCAGCCGACCAACTCAGAACTGTATCGATTAAAAAGCTAAGATCGCGCGGCTGATTAACAACATCTTTAACCTTTTGCCCACCGGGTGCCTTTTTGTGAGTTAAGGGAAAATCAGCTGCGATAACAACATAGCCATTGCTAGCTAAAAACTCGATGATATGACGACCGTTAAGCCGTGATGACGATAGGCCATGCGAATAAACAATGAGCGGATGCTTGCCAGCTGCGACTGAACCCTGCTCATTTAGCGGGAACCAAAAACTAGTCTGTAGTACTCGCTGATCACTGCCGACAAATTCGTTGTTCGCTTGAGTTGCACGACTGTTATCAACCAAACGAATATCTTGGCGCCCAACATCAAATTGTTTAGACGCCAAGATGGATGATGTCATTGTATGCGCTGCAATAGGCGTTGGCTGGCGGCCTAGCAACAATACAGCCAAGCCAACCGCCAAAACGATTACCACTACAACAACGATTCGCATACCAATAATCTAGTAACCTAGAAGTTATAGCGAGCTTGCAGTGACAGCGTGCGCGGGCGCTCAGGTAACCCGTAGTATGAGTTTGAGTTGGTTACCGGTACGTCGTTTTTCCATGCGTAGGTAAGCTCATCAGTTAGGTTTTTACCTACCAACGCCAACACCCACTTACCATCATCGCTATTTAAAGCAACGCGTGCATTCACAACCGTTGTCGCATCGTGAAGCGTGTTAGGGTCAAGATCTAAGGCTGAATAGAATTCATCACTATAGTTAACGTCAAGCGTACTAACCAAATTCATCGCACTACCAACGGTCATCGAATGTTGCGCATAAATATTAGCGGTAAAATCAGGTGCGAATACTAGCGTTTCACCATTTAGGTTTTGACCACCGCGCTGCCCCGGCGCTACGATATTGCTGCCATCTTCTAGCAAACAACCAGGGTTATTGGCAGGGTCCATCGACTGCGGCGTTGTACAGGTTGCGCCGGTGAATTGCTCGTAATTGGCATCAAGAAATGCCATTGCGCCACCCATAGAAAAACTTTCTGAAAAGCGCACACGACCATCTAGCTCAAAACCTTGGCTTAACGCTTCACCTGCGTTACCTACAAGATACACATCTCCAACCAGTGAGCTTGTTTGCAGATTGTCATACTCCATTCTAAAGACGGCCATGTTCAACTGGGCAGCACCGTCTAGCATGCTCATCTTTACACCCGCCTCGTATGACAGCACCTCTTCTGACTCATACTCAAGCACAGAGGCGTCGTTACCAGGTACTGGCGCGCCAACAGGCGTATTGAATACTGGATGTACTAGTCGAATAGACTCGCCAGCACCACTATATGCTTCGTCATAACCACCGCCCTTGAAGCCGGTGCTGACAGAGGCATACACCATAGTGGCATCGTTAAAGTCATACTGCACATTGGTTGAATAGGTTAGCTTGTCTTCATCACGACTAAGACCGGTGAAACTATGCGAGCGCAAATCGGCAATTGACTGAAAATTCGTAGGGCTCGAATAATAGTTAATACCGCCTGGGCCACGTACCTGAAGACCCGTGGAATCTGCTATCTTGTCTAGCTTTTTAGATTCTTCGTTATAACGTAAACCTAGGGTAAAGCGCAGTGCCTCGGTTGCATTCCAGGTACCCTGTGCGAACACTGCCCAGCTCTCGCCCTCTTGATCAAATACAGTCGGCACAGCCCCTGTCGGTGCAATTAGCGGTACGGTATTTAATGGGCCTGACATTAGAAAGTCTAACTCTAGAATTTCGCGGCTAATGTCTAGTTCGTTACTTTGATGGTAAGTGCCGACGATCCAATCGATGGTTTGATCACCCGGCGATACCAATCGAATCTCTTGGCTGTATTGCTCGTAACCCTCGGTTCTAAGGCGCGTAATTGACGGCGCTGCTGCAATATCTGTATCGCCTACTGACATCATCTCGTAGGTAGAATACGACGAAATTGAGGTTAAGGTGGCAAAATCCATTTGCCAATCAACCGTAACCGCAACAACGTCGGTATCCATGGTTCGTTCTGTGCCCGCGTCACCAGCGCCCAATTCACGGTCAGAGACTACAGGAAACGGCACGATACCTGCGAAGTTTGGCAGGCCTTCAATATCCGACTGATAGACTGCACTCGGCGTGTTTTCACTATCAAAATCACCGTATTCGTACTTGGCATTCACCTCGACGTTTTCAGTTAGGTTCCAACGCAAACTGCCACGGGCGTACCAGCTTTCACGCATCGGGCCTTCTTCACCTGTTGTGACGTTGGTCCACCAGCCATCATTAGTAGTGTCATGACGTACCGCTAGTCGACCTGCGAAGGTTTCAGAGAACGGGCCTGATAGCACCACATTATACTGCTGATCACCATATTCAGTGCCGTAGAGCGCTTCTACCGAGCCCTCAAATTCATCGGTAGGTTTGGCAGATATCACGTTAATAGCACCCGCTACTGTATTCTTACCAAACAAAATTCCCTGTGGCCCTTTCAGCACTTCTACGCGCTCTAAATCCATTGTCGTTGGCGCCGTAGCCAATGGCCCTCGCCCTGCATATACACCGTCGGTATACAAACCTACTGATTGCTCAAAACCTTGGTTAGTGCCCGAACCGATACCGCGAATATATAAGTTAGGTGTACCAGCACCGACGTTTACAGTGACATTGGGCATGTACTGAGATAGCTCTTGAAGAGAGGTGATACCATTCTCGGTCATTTTTTGACCACTCACGGCAGTAATCGATATCGGCACGTCTTGAATACTTTGCGCGCGCTTTTGCGCAGTCACGATAATCTCTTCTAGCATGGTTTGTTGCTGTGCAGTGGCAGTCGTGGTTGCAATACTAGCGCCTGTAATGGCACCTGCGAGGATACTTTTTTTGAAAACACCGCTTGAAAAATGCATGAGCCTATAGCCTTTTATTGTTATGTTCGACGACAATCTAGCGACATTCTGGCTGTCAGGCGTCCGAACTAATTAGTTCGGACTAAATATCCAAAGAAATTTATGAATGGCTTGATCGGGCCTACATAACAAAATCATTTTTATAGTTTTGGATATTTTGACACAAATTATGTAAAAATATACTCATACCTTGGGGTAATGAGTGGATGTAAAAGCCATGCAGTTCGATTTAGTAGGATTTCTTTATGTAAGCGGCATTGTACAGGGGCTGATCTTGTTACCCGTACTATTGTTCGCACGTTCTGGTCATCGTCAAGCAAACTTATTGATGGCCGCGCTAGTGACGTCTATCACCCTAGATGTTCTAAGAGGCTGGGGCGTTACCATTGGCTTTTGGTCTGAGTATCCTACCTTTGCAGCCACCCTATACCCACTGCGTTTTGCTTGGGGGCCCTTACTTTATCTTTATGCTGTAAGCCTAACTACGGGCACGTTACATCGTCAGCAACTTGGACATTTCGTGCCAGCTATTGCAGTATTTCTGTTCGTAAATCTACGCTATTGGAATCTAGACGTTACTGAGCAGATCGCCTTAATTGAGCAGCTTAGAACTACCTCAAATGCAGGCGATGAGTCTGCGCTTATTACACGCAGTTTGTTGTTCACGATTAGTTTCGGCAGCTATTGCTTAATGACCTTGAATCAGGTCAAACGCCACAATCAGCGACTAGAGCAACACTTTTCATCACTTGATAAGATGAATCTTAACTGGCTTCGCACCCTAAGCCTTATCTGTTTAGTGTATCTTGGGTGCTATCTAGTATTTCATCGCATCCCCGCTATCACTAGTGATCAGTTTGATATCAATTCAATCACCGCGCGATTACCGTTAACTGTTTTGACCATACTAATGTACTGCATTGCCATTCGCGGGCTCTTTCAGCCCAGCCTCATTGGTGGTGTCACCCAGGCCGAAGTTAGTGAGATTAGATTACCGAAAAAAATATCTCCTGAAAGTACTGCGGTTGCAGAAAATACATCAGTGGTTGAGGCCAAGAGTAAACAGAAGTACCAGCGCGCAAAATTGGATATCGAAGAAGCACAACGCCATAAGATTAAGCTGATGGAAGTAATGGAGTCACAAGAACTGTATCTTGATAGCGAGCTCACCCTGCCTGACTTAGCCAAAGCCTGTGATCTAAGCGTGCCCTTAGTGTCGCAAGTGCTTAATAGCCAAATGAATCAAAATTTCTTTAGCTTTATCAATAGCTACCGTATTCAGTTAGCACAGCGAATGCTAATAGATGAAGAAACCTCAAATATGCCAATTGTTGAGCTAGCTATTGAAGTAGGATTTAAATCTAAGTCGTCATTTTATGATGCATTCAAGCGGGCTACCAATATGACTCCAACGCAATATAAAAAGCGCGCTAGTTTAGCTAACTGATTTAGTCCGAGTATATTAGTTCGGACGCATCTTAAATTTGGTTCACAGATAATCTGCATCGTAGAGAACAATAATAGCGGTCTAAATTAGACCTTAACACTCGACGAGAATTATTTATGAATCAGACTCCCCCAAAGGGCATCGCTATTTTGAAAATTTTGCGGTGGCCCCTAGCACTAATAGCTAGCCTACTAATTTCTGCCATTCTTTTGTCTAGTTTCATCAAACAGGGACTGGGTAATACACCGGTAAGAAATGGTCAATGGACTACAGCCATGAGCATCGGCTCCACCGATAGCAGTTCTCGTCTGCGTGCTTTGGTTGCGATCGCTGGACTACTTGCGTCGACTCGCGAAGATTCGATGTACTACACGGTTAAAGAAATCGATGGCGTACCCTTAAGTCTTAACTGCAGTTATAAGATTAAAGGTAGCGAGTACGATGCTAACTGGTGGAGCATCACCGCCTACGGCTGGGACTACTATTTAATTCCTAACGAAGAAAAGCGATATTCGTATAACAATGAAAACCTGATTAAAAACGAAGACGGCAGCTGGGAAATCATCGTTAGCGCTAATAAAGAAGGTACTAACTGGCTCCCTGTTGGCGCTTCTGGATCAGACGCTGCAGACAAAGATCTAAGCCAAGATTTTGACCTCTTATTACGCCTATACACCCCCGGCGATGCCTATCTCAATTCGCCCGACACAGCCCCGCTACCCCAAATAACAGAAGAGAAATGCGTATGAACTGGTTTCGCTGGATTTTAGCTATATTAATCATCGGCTGGATCGGCCAATTTCCTATGGCCATGGTGTTGCCTAATCTGATCATGGAACGTCTTTATCAACAAGCTGGTCAAAGCCTAGGCTACAATAAATTGGCCGTTCGGCCACGCCCCGATGAAACTTTTCGTACTGTCGTTCGCCCAAGCCCTGACCTATATTACGCACTGTGTTTTTACGACCTAGAGCAAGGATCAGTTAATATTAATGCCGAGATTCCTGAACGCTATTGGTCAATGCAGTTCTATCAAATGAACACGGCTAACTTTGCAGGCTTAACCAATCAGCGCGACGAAGAATATCGCGTTGGCAGTGAAATTGACGTTACTTTAATTGGCCCAGATAGCGACCCTGCCGCGTATAAAGGCGATGTTATTCAATCGCCCACAGAGCGTGGGCTTATGCTATTGCGAGTCTCTGGCATTGGTGATGATACCCAAGCCAAAGCGGCACTTGAGAATAGTAGCTGCCAGCTAAAAGTTTGACATTTCGTCTTGCAGATCTGATTTAAAATGAGCAGCATCGACGATGGAAACATCGTCTGCTGACGTCGGAAACACACTCAACTCAAGACCATCACTATCTAACCCAGACACCCATTTTTTGAAAAACTCCGGTACAGATATCGCCTTAGCAACTAGTTTATCGTCAAGTAATTTACAATACTCTTCAGCAAATTCTGCACTAGGCCAAATGGGTAAGGTTTCTAGATTTTCTTCGTCTGATTCGATAATTAAAAATTCGTTATTGGCGTCAACGGCGATCCAGATATCGCGCTCTTCAGCGATCATCGCCAAGCACAGATCGTAACGTTCAGCGCAGCCAAGCTGTATAATCTGTTCAAAATCATCTCTATTCATTTGTGCATACTCGCCAGTGTCGGTTTCTTACTGTAATGATAGGTTATTACTATAGTCATTTCTTACTTAATGATGACCGAACAAATGTAGATCAACAATTACTGGGTCATGATCTGAAGAACGAAATGCATCGGCACTATAAAGAGACTGTACTTGGCGCTTCGACTTGTACTCAACGTTGTAATCTAGCGCCTTAGGTTCATCTGCATTGATATGCCAGATAGATGTACTGACTACTTGCGACTGTAAAGAAGACGAAGCCAATGCATGATCTAAGTATCCTGATTGCCCCCTAAAGTTAAAAGTGTATGCTTTATCAGCACCAACAAACTGATCAATCAAGTCACGATAACCAGCCTTTAGTATCGCTGTAATAGGGTCTTCTTTTGCGTAGGCGTTTAGATCACCGATAATTAAAACGTCTGTATCATCACTATCCGTTGGATCTTGTTCAAGCCATTCTACCAAGGCTGTTGCGGCGTTTGTACGAGTTTGATTGCAGTTACCTTGGCCATCTCCTTTATTTGGGTCACCATCTTCATCACAGCTAGAACCCTTAGATTTAAAGTGATTAACCACAACTGTTAAACGCTCGCCATCAGATATCTGCTCAAAGGTTTGTGCTAACGCTGGGCGATTGCGCGACCGGCCAAAACGGGCGTCTATCGTTTCGTCTAGCGAAGCCGATTTACCAACCGGCCTGACCGATTCTACGCGGTAAATGAAACCGTTAGTGATTACGTCTAAACCCAAGTTTTTTTTGCCCGAATGCACAAATGCATAGCTATGCCCTTCGGGCGATTTTTCATTTAGGCTGCTAACTAACTCGGCAATAGCGCTGTATTTACCGTAACCGTCGTTTTCTAACTCCACCAACCCCAATATGTCGGCCTTAGTTGCAGCCATCGCTGACACAATCTTGTCACGTTGACGAGTTAATTCTTTATTTGAATCGGCGCCTCGCTCTGTCGGAAAGCCTTGCCCCTTACCATCGCCGTTAAAGAAATTGAGTACATTAAAACTAACGACACGCAAGCTACCCTTAGTGTCTACAGGGCTGTTTACTCTTGGGTTGGCTTGAATCCACACCGGTAGCTCGGTGCGATGTAATCGATAGCTGCCAAAGGCATAACCTAAAACGCCCTTTACCTCGTTAAGCTCGTCGCCTAACCGCATCGATTTGGCCGCGCTAAACCCTAACCGTTTAAACGCGATCGGATCTAAATTCTGCTTATTGCGACCGTCGTCCAATAAAAGACGGTCTAGGTCATTCTGCGCTTTTAGTTTATTCGCTGCACTACCGGGCTTTGCAACCTGAGTCGGTATCATCAACCGCTGCTTAGACGATACGGTTACCACCCCATGGCGTGCCAAATTATAGTTATCAACAACAAACAACGCCTGCTGCACATTCACGCGCATGCCCTCGAATGGTTCAAGGCTTCCGGGATATGACATAGGCACTTGAATAACGGCAGGTGTAGGCAATGCGTTGCCCCTACTCAAACGAGTTACCATATTGGGTACCAGTTGAGTCTCCCCTTTAAATTCGGTCACCTTAGCTGTTACCAAAAGCTGATCACCAACCGATACGTTATCGCTGGTACCACGTTTTTCGTAGACAAAGATGCCTTCAGAGGTAGCTGCATCGTTATCGCTATCGACATCTTGTTCTTGTATGTAAAACCCGTTTAAGCCGGCTCTACCTTGAAACGATGCAACCACAATCGCATCAACAACCACCGTTTTACCAACTAGTGGTGATACAAGCCCCTCTCCCTGTATTTGAGAGATAAGGTGCGTAGGCTGTTTAGCGACAGCATTAGAACATAGAGACATTACAATTGCCGGTACCAGAACCGACAACAATTGCTTCACATACATTAGCTGTCACCTTTCTCAAGATAGTCGTTGTTGTTAGCTCGTATTTAATACGTAACTGACCACAGACACAACCTCAATTGGCCGACCAAACCTTTTTACCCGCTACCCAAGTTTCTAATACCTGTACGCTGCATGAGTCACCAAGAGCCTCGTCGCAGAGATAATCTGCGTTCGTGTAGTCATCAGCTTGCACCATTGCGCCGAGCAACTTCGGAAAATCTTGGTTTATTACAATAAAGTCGGCATAACTGCCTGATTGCAACGAACCTAGCTTCTCATCTTGCAGCGTTTTTGCTGCCGCCGTAGTAAACGCTCGTAATGCGCCCACTGCGGTCGTTCGCTCTTGGCTGTTCATCACAATCTCTTGTACACCCTCTCGCCCCTCAACAAACGAAGACCTTGATGTAGCTGCCACCATATTTGCGAACGGCCTTGGGCTTACTTCATCGACCGGCGCATCGCTGCCAAAAGCCACGACGATATCGTGATTAATCATTGTTTGAATTGGATACAGCATCTTCATATATCGTGATTCTTGGTTGTACAGACTATCTAGATTGTTTATATCGTCGATCTCAGACATGTACGGAATGACAGTCTGATCATACTCTTTCCAGGGTGGTACCCATGCCGGTGTATATGAGGCGGCTATACCCGCAGCGGCCATTCGTTTGATCAATGCGTCATCAACCTGCTGTAAGTGAGAGATCGTGTGCGTCGGCACCGATTGATCTAGTTGCCGTTTAGTTTGCTCAATAGCCGAAATTGCTGCATCGGTGGCACGATCTCCTATTGCATGAAAGTGTACGCTAAGGCCTGCTTGAGACGCCTCAAGTACTACTAAACCCATTGTCGACTGACTTAGCTCCAACACACCTTTATGGTCATGATTAACCGGCCCATACTCTGTATGGCCATCATGTATATTCTTGACATTAAGATAAGGCTGACTAATGGCAGCCGTCTGTTGTGGATACTCGATAACACCATCGACCATTATTTTTACACCAATAATCTTAGCCTTCGATTGTGCTGAAGAATCTCTAAGATCTGCTACTCGCTTAACAAACTTTTTGACGCTCGCCTCGACATCACCTGCAACAATATCTTCTTTCTTAAGCACAACCGACACATAAATACGGGCCCAAAGATCATCATTCGCTGCCATCGCAGTATAGGCTTCGATATCACGATCAACGGCGAATGTCTCATGTGCAGCGGTAATTCCATGGCTTAAAAGATAACTGTTTAACCATTCAGGATTGTCTATAAAGTCTTGTGCCGTCGACGTATCGTAGGCAAACAAATCCCAAGCTGCCTGGCTTTTCACGATGCCATTTACCTGCCCCGATTCGTTATATCCAAATAAGTCAACATATTCTGGATAAGCCATTTCTATATGCTTTTTCTCAATTTGATTATGTGTAACGGCATCGATTTGAAGCCGATCTAACGCATATTGGTTAACGGCATATGCATGCCCGTCCATACCAATCAAAATAACTGGCTGGCTATCACTAATTTGACTTAACCCCTCGGCCATGGATGAGTATTGCCCAAGAAATTCTTTGGTGTCGGCACCGTATCCCATGTAATTAGATACCGAGATCCACTGGGTTGTAGGCGACGATGAAGACAAGCAAGCATTAACACTAGCCACTATCATTTCTAACCCACTATTCTCTGTGTCTTTCAAAGAGCAGGTAGTACGCTCTAGTGCTAGAAAAGGGTGTATGTGTGAGTCAACCAGGCCTGGTAATATAGTTTGCCCATTCATATTGATGCGCTCACCTTTTTCAGGTTTGTACATTGCCTTCGCGTTATCACCTGTCGCGACAACATAGCCATTCTCGATATACATCGCATCGGTTGTTGGGGAATCAGCGTCTATATAAATCACAGCGTTGTCGATCAGAATACCTGATACATGAACAGGGCCTTGATCAGTGCAAGCTATTGTCATAATTGAAACAACAGAAAATAAGATATATCGTTTAACGTTATTCATGGCCCAACCAATTTATTACAGTAATTACTGTAGAATATAGAAATAATAAAGCGATTCCAATACCTATGGCGAGATCACAGTTACCTACTGCAATTAAGATTCAACCCAAACAACAACGTGCTAAACAGTCTCTTGAAACGATCCTCGCTACGACATTGGCATTGGGTATCAGGCATGGAGTCGCAGGTTTCACGACCAATCAGATCGCCGAAGAAGGTGGCGTTGACGTATCATCTATCTACCGATTTTTCGATAATTTACCGAGCATATGGCTACACATAGCAGAACAATGGATCATTGAAATTCAAAGCGAGTACGAAAAATTTGAGTCGTCAACCGATTCTGATACTGCAGAGATCTTTTTCGTCGCCCTTTTTAGACACTGGTTAACCAAAGACAATATCAAAAGATCAAAGCTGTTGGCAGGTCTATGGCATGCATATCCCGAGTTTGTCTCGCTTAATAACCGGCAATTCGAGTTTCACCATCAATTTTGTCGCAAGCACTTACTAAAATATGGCTATGATCTAAACCAAACTGATATGCTTGCTTTCTCACGATTCACCTATATCTGTGAAGATGCGATTACTGAAGGTTTTGATGGCTCTTCAGCTGATAAAGGGCTTATCAAACTATATGAACTATCAGTATCATCAGCTGTTCGATCATTTACTGATTAATATCATTCCACCCTAGCCCTTCACCAAAATTAAACTGATGAATAGGGGCAATCTTAGGCCGACTCATAACCCTATCTGCGATGCCAACGATTTTGGGGCACAGGGTAGATATCTCTTCTAGGTCTTCGAACCAATTCACAAACATCCATAGATACAAATCTACTATTGTTAGCTTATCACCAAAGAAGTAAGCCTCGTTACTGCATGCTGCTTCAATCAATTGGTAATTACTAAGCACAAACTGCTCTGCTGCTTCAGCAACAAGTGATGCATCGCCAATTACAAATCGCTGAGGATAGTTCTTGCGCAACTCGCCTTCATAGATGTTGGCTAATATAAAGCTCATCCACTGATCTAGTTTTGCTCGCTCGAAAGTACCCGCTTTGGGTGCCAATCCCGACGCTGGATATTTGTTTGCAAAGTAGCTAAGTATCGCAAAGGTTTCAGTTAAACACTCGCCACCATCAAATACTAATACAGGAATTTGCATACGCGGATTTATCTCTGCAAAAGAGGGGTCATCAATACCCTCTTCTGTGTAATTAACGCGTACACGCTGAAAAGGAATATCGAGTTCAGCTAGCGCTGCCTCTACACAGGCAGAACCTGACCCTGAATTTACATATAACTTAAGCATAACTCCCCCCTATCAGCATGATCAGATCCTAGATTAAAAAGCGCTAGGCGGCGTCATCGATTTACGCTCAGGATTCCAAAACGGTTTATCAGTTACTGAGCACTTAGCCCATGTAGAATGCCACTCTAATTCTTTTGAATAGTAAATCTCGGCCCATACCTCTTGGGGTACTACACCGTTTTTCGTGTCTATCTCGGCAAAAGCTAAATTCGCTTTAAGAATTGGTGACCAAGTATAAGCTTTGATGGTACCCACTCGTTTCCCATTCTTTCGATCAAACAAAAACGAATCGACCGGCAGCTTGTTACCTTCAACGACTAACTTAACCATTTGGCGAGCAGTAGGCTTTTGCTTTTCAGCCAATAAGGCTTTCTTACCCGTAAAGTAGGGCTTATCAAAATTGACTAGCCAGCCTAGCCCAAGTTCGAAGGGCGAGCGATCATGGCCTGCACGAACCGTACTGTCGGCAGGATTGAAATCGTCTCCCGGCAAAATAAAGCCAGCCTCAACTCGCACCATCGCCAGTGCCTCTAAGCCCAATGGGCGAACATCGTATAGCCCGCGCGCCTTAACATCGAAAATTGCGTCCCACATCGCCAGCGCGTGTTCTGGGTCGCACCATAGTTCATAGCCAAGATCGCCAGTAAAGCCTGTACGTGACACACATACCTCAAAGCCATTTAGATTGGCATGTATTAAACCAAAGGGCTTCAGTGAGTCGAGACCATCTATACCTGCAGCAGTTAGCACAGAACATGATGTCGGGCCCTGTACTGATAGAGCCGCGATATCGAAGGTTTCTTCTTCGATCTCAACATCGTAGCCTTCAGCAGACAACAGCAACCAATCTAATTGATGGTGAGCTGCACACAGTCGATACTCGCCCTCTCGTAGATGAAAGATAGTACCGTCATCAATTACCTTGCCTTCGTCATTACACCAAACAACGTAGCTAACACGCCCGGGTTTTAGCTTTGATACGTCGCGAGTAACCAAGTGATTCAAGTACTCATTGGCATCTGGGCCGGTGATGCGATACTTCTCCATCGGCGTTAGATCCATCACGCTGGTAGTGCTTCGCGCAGCGAAGTACTCAGAAGCTACGGTGTCAAATACACGCGCCGTTTGTACACCGTTCCAAGCAGACCAGCTTTTTACTTGGCTAATCGCTTCGATACGATCATGAAACGGCGAGTGATGATAAATTTGCGTAAAGTCTAGGTGTTGTGTTGCGCTCATATTATCGCCCTCCCATAGACAAAATTCGTTTCGCGGCATTGTGCCCGGGTATACCGGTTATGCCACCACCAGGGTGCGCTGTTGCCCCGCATAAAAATAGCCCATCTACTGGCGTGTCGTATTGGGCTGCACCGTATACAGGGCGCATCATAAACAACTGGTCTAAGGCTATCTCGCCATGATGCCAGTGCCCGCCCGATGTACCATACTGCTGTTCAATATCCACTGGCGATAGCATCTCTTTCGCGACAATCTGCTCACTAATACCCGGCGCATATTGCTCTAACACACTTAACACAGTTGCAATAAAATCATCACCGCCCTGCT
Source organism: uncultured Pseudomonadales bacterium (assembly GCA_947503335.1). Classification (GTDB taxonomy): domain Bacteria; phylum Pseudomonadota; class Gammaproteobacteria; order Pseudomonadales; family CANNCY01; genus CANNCY01. Next base: position 327,007 of record CANNCY010000002.1, read on the forward strand.
GCCAACCTTGTTTCAGTTGGTAAGGAGCAAAGCTTGCCGATATAGAAACCACATGATGGCCGTCTGGCGCCATGCTGGCATCTTTGAGGCTAGGTATCGTGATTTCTAAAATAGGATTCTTAGAAAATTCGCCGTATTTAGCAGCATTAAATGCATGCTCGGCATATCGTAGACTCGGGCATACGATTAAGCGCTGACACAACTGATTTTCATCAAGGCCTGTGAACTTAGGCAAACCCTTAACCGCAAAATGCAGCTTAGCCACATTGCCTTTAGCACGAACCGATTTAACTCGGTGACTAAACATAGCGTCTAACTGGCGCCCGCCAACTAGGTTAATAAACGTCTGTTTCGCATCAGCGTTTGATACAACCGTTGTTGCAGCGATCTGTTCGCCGCCCTCTAACTGAACACCAGTTACCTGCGAGTTTTCTACTTTGATTTTGGCAACCTTAGCATTGGTGCGAATAGTCACTCCTGCTTTTTTAGCGGCCGACTCAAGTGCATTAACCACTTGCCCCATACCGCCTTTAGGAATGCTTTGATCGCCATATATCTCGCCACGTACATGATTTAGATAGCTCAATACCGTATTAGGCGTGCGTGGCCCCATGTGATGCCCCATAACAGCATCAAACGCAATCGCGCCCATTAGCGCTTCAGATTCGAAACTATCCTTTAATACGTCATAGATATTGATACCGCCAACACGCAAAAATTCGCGCATGTTGTCTTTACCCAAACCAAAACGTAACTTAAAGCCCAGCTTACCTAGCGTAAACTTATCTTGGGTGTCCATATCCTTAAGCCTGGGCGGCTTATTCATGGTTAATGGCTCTAGTGCCTTCGCATAGGCTTGAAAGTCACTTTTAAAATTTGCATAGGTAGCAAGATCAGACTCAGACAGACCATTACCTGACACCACATTTTTAGCGAGTGTTAGATGGTTGCCGTCAGCGCTAAGCGCAATCGTATTAACAGCCTCACCGCGCTCTAAACCCGCTTGACCTAACTGCAGATCAGTGGCCACTTTGTTGTTGAGCGAGTGTAAGACATGAGCAACACTTGATTTAAAACCTTCGGCAAACTCTGTGGTTGACGCAGGGCCGCCTAATTGATCACGCGCTTCTAACAGCAGAACCTTATGCCCTGCCTTAGCTAAATAGGTAGCACAAACTAAACCGTTGTGACCACCACCAATTACTACTGTTTGATTAGTCATCACCGAAATCCTCTGGAACTGTATTATCTTTACCTAAGTCACGTAATATTTCGCGCGCAGAGTTAGCCCCTGGCGCACCCATTACGCCACCACCAGGATGGGTTGATGAACTACACATATACATTCCCTTAACAGGGCCACGATATTGGGCATAGCCTGGGAACGGACGGTTAAACATTAACTGATCAAGGGTTAATTCGCCCTGGAAGATATTGCCACCCGTTAGGCCAACCTCTAGCTCGATTTCGCGAGGCGTGCGCACCTCAGCATGTAGAAGAAGGTCTTTAAAGTCTGGGCTGTAATCAGCGATCTGATTAATAACTGTTGCGCCAAAGGCGTCACGCTTTTCGTCGGTCCAGCCACCCTCTGGTTCTACGGGGCAATACTGAACAAACACCGACATCATGTGCTTACCTGGCGGCGCCATAGTTGGGTCGTACTGCGTTGGAATCACAATATCAACGTAGGGATCTTGCGACCACATATCGTCTTTCCAATCGTCATAGGCGCGCTCTAGGCGTTCTAACGTATCGGTAAAGTGCATGTGACCTAGTGTTAAGGGCGAACCCTTTGGTAGTGCAGGAAATGACGGCATGCCATCAAGGGCAATGTTTAGTTTGCCCGACGAGCCGCGGATTTTAAAATTCTTAGCCTTGGTGACTACGTCTTCAGGAAGATCTTTCTCTTCCATAATCTTGGTGAAGGTACGCTGGACATCAAGGTTTGAAATAACTATCTTTGCATTAACCTCTTCACCATTTGTTAGGGTAACACCCGTCGCCTTACCACCCGACACATTGATCTTAGCCACTTCGGCATCACGTCTAATGGCGCCACCATGGGCCTGCAATGCCCCAGCGATTGCCTTAGAGATCGACCCCATGCCACCTCTTGCGAAACCCCAAGAGCCGACGTTGCCATCTACGTCTCCCATCGCGTGGTGAAGCAATACGTATGCGGTACCTGGCGAGTAAACACCTAGCCCCGTACCAATGATACTGCCGCCCGAGTAATGGGCTAAGATCACGTCGCTTTCGAAATACATTTCAAGATATTCAGCGATCGACATCGTAAAGAAACGAATAAACTCGTAAATCTGGCTTTCACTTAGCTTATAGAACTGCTTCAACAGGTGAGCAAACTCCATTGCATCGCGCATCTTGAATGACGCTGGATCAGGCGGTGTACGTAGCAAAAAGCCACGAATCAAACGACACCATTTCATTAAGTCGGCGTTAAAACGTACTGCAGCGTCTGCATCACGTTTAGAGTGGCGTCTAATCTCGCGACGATTGATTGGCCCCTGATGATAACTACCAAAGTAGTCGCCATTCTGCATGAACGTAGTACTGCCCTGTAATGGCACCACTTCAAGACCATGACGCCCTAGATCTAGGGCCTGATAGATTTCTGGCCTAAATAAACTACATACATATGAGCAGTTAGAATACTTCCAGCCCTCATGTAGTTCACGACTGATGGTGGCCCCACCGATCTCTGGATTCTTTTCTAATACCAGCACATCTAGGCCGGCCTTTGCCAAGAAAGCGGCGTTAGTTAGGCCGTTATGCCCCGCCCCTATTACAATGGCGTCGTAGTTACGTTGCGTATTAACCATGCGCGTAAATCGCCCCTTTGCAGAACCTTATTATTATGAAATGGGCGAGCGCCCATTAGACATTACTAATAGGCCGACTATAAGGGTTGGTACTTTGAAAGGCCTCCGAACCTACAGGATCAAAAGCTGAAGATAATAATAAAAGCGGCCCAATAGGGCCGCCTATAAAATGATGAAATTAGACGAATCAGTGATCTGTCTCTAACTCAGCCTTTTCAAGAAAATCACTTTTCTCTTGGTCTGTTAAAAGCACAAACTGCATAGCATTAATACGCTTCTCTGCCTTTAGCCAGAACTTCGCAAGACGCTTAGATTCAATTAAACACTCAACTAGATCTGTCGTATGATCAATCGCAACATGACCCTGAGTCGTAGCTAATAACAACTGCGACTTAACATCGTCATGCTCTTTTTCTAGCGCATCAAATTGCTCAGACACGCGATCAACATCCGTCATCTGATTAAAGTGCTCACCGTTAACAAATGCCAGCACATTTTTAAAGTAGTTGCTTACTTCATCACTTAGCTGCTCATTATCTATCTTTTTGCCAAAGGCCTCATTTAGCGATAGTCGGTAAGCTACTGACGCACTACTTACTAAGTACTGATTAACCCGCATCAGAGTAGCCAAGTGCTCGGTGGTTGCCTCGCTCATTGGGGCCTTTTCCATCTTGACTACAAAGTCAGATACTTTGCCACAGAGCTTAAAAATAACTGTTTTCTGACGCTCAATTTCTTGGGCATTTGAATCGGCACCATTTACAACGTCACTATATAGCTTACTAACCTTTTCGCCGATCGCTTTTAGTTCGTTAACCAATGCGTTAACAGCCAAGGTTGGCGTTGTAGCAATATTATCATCTAAATAAGTAAGCGCGGCCTCTTGCTCTGTTTTAGAGGTGAAACGACGCTCAACAAAGTCAGCTAATTTGTTATTAAGCGGGTAAATTATTAGCACACCAATCGTCTTAAACACTGTTAAGAAAACAGCAATCGTGACCGCAATATTTGATTCTAGATCTAAGTTGCCCTCTGCAATCCAGAAGATTGCAGGCAATAACATTAACGCTGCGGCGCCAGTAATTAAGCTGAAGATCACGTGAACTGCGGCGAGCCGCTTAGCATTTGTCGTTGCACCGATAGCTGCAAATACAGCTGTTGATGTAGTTCCAATAAATGCACCAATTGACATCGTTGCAGCAGCAGGCAAACCAATAATTCCGCTGGCTGCAGCAGTAATAGTGATCGCAATAGAGGCACTAGAAGACTGGGTTAGCACCGTCATCACAATACCTGCTAATAAGAAGCTGATAACGCCGAGAATACCATTGGCATCAAGACCACTTATATCAAACGCGTTAACCACATCAGAGAACGCGTCTTTTAGTACATCAATACCTATAAAGAACAAACCAAAGCCAACCAACGCCAAGCCCATAGAAGCAATGCGCTCTTTCTTACTAGCCAATTTAAGTACCATACCTAAACCGATCATCGGTAGAGCAACTGCACCAAGATTAAGCTTAAAGCCAGTGATAGCTACTAACCACGCGGTCATGGTTGTGCCAACGTTTGCGCCGTATACGATACCCATCGCCTGGCGCATTTTGATAAGCCCCGCGTTAACAAAGCCAATAGAAGCTACGGTAACGGCACTAGACGACTGCACAATTGAAGTCATTAAAAAGCCAGAGAAAATACCGCGAAGCGTGGTTTTTGACCACCCCGAAAGGATCTTACGTAAGCTATTGCCTGCGGCCATCTTTAAACCGTCAGTCATTAGCCCGATTGCTAAAATGAATATACCCAAGCCACCAAAAGCGGCACCCACAATTGATAATGTTTCTTGCATAGCTATACCACCTAATACACCTCAATCAAGTGTAATATTTGCTCGACAAAAAATGTTGGTACAAAGGTAACTATAAGGGGAATCACTACATCCAAGACTTGCCTGAACTCTCGGCAATATAGAGCGATTGGTCGGCAATTAATTTAATTTCTTCTCGGTTGATAAACGGTAACTTGATACCGCCCGACGCCAAAACAAACTTGACACTGTAAAGATGATATCGACGCATAAACCAAGATTGCTTGCGGCTTATCTGTTGCAGTTTATGGCGTTCAAAACAGCTGTGTTGAATACCGAACAAACCACGTCTTATGTATACATAGCGATCATCCATGCTGTATCCCCAACGACGCCATCGCAGGTATGCTATCGCGCTCCCCAATAGACTAATCGCTATCAACGCAGCTGTACCGATTAACCAACTGTCATTGTTTAATCCAATTATTAAAGCAGCCAACACGGCAGTGGGTATCACGAAAACGAGAAACTTATTTAAGATATAGCGCTTATGTATTGGCGAGTATAAAGCCTGACTGAGCTGCGCAGCCTTCATTGCATCTTCTGCCAGGCTTTGGGCCTGTTCTGGAAACACCGATGGCACAACTAACTTATTAGTATTGGCTGCTGTTGCTTGCCCTACCGACGCATCGGCTTGCAGATAGATTAGGTTAACTCGCCCAAGTACAACATCAAGCCAGTCTTGTTTGTACGTGATCATTTGCAATCGCCGTAATGGCAATGCAACTTCGTGTTTGGTTAACAGGCCCGATCGTCTGATGTATCGGTCTTCGTTTCGACTTAATCGATAGTCATAGTAAGTTAAAATAGAACCTGCAATAGAAAAGACGGCCAGAATCATCATTATGAACATCGTAAGACTAAGCGCGGCAATAACGACAACAGCATAGCCCTGGCTATCAACATCAAACAATTTTTGTAGATCTAACCCAATGTAGCTAAGTGATATGCCTAAGTATTGAATTATCGTATCAAAGAATGGTGCGGCAGCGCCCAGAAATAGCCAAACTCGATTATTTGTAACACCATGAATAATTAGATCAGACACCGATCTTGTACACAAAATATGCTCATCGATCGTCTCATCTAATGACTCGTTTTTTTGCCTTTCACCGTTACTCTCTCCACCAGAGGATGATTTTCGTGTGCTAAGAATAATATCTTTAAGTGCTACGGCTTGATTCATATGAATAGCAATTAACTTTGCCTCATTCTGTATTGAACCAGCCGTGTCTAACTCCATACAGCAGAAATTAAACAAACGATAATAAATGGGTTGCTCTAGGCGTATATTTTGAATACGACTAAAGGGCAAATGCGTTTGCGTTTTTTTGAATATTCCTGATCTAATTTCTAGCGTGTCACTTGATAGCCGATAACGATATACCAAAAAGCTAGCTACCGCGTATAGTCCTAGCAGCAGACCAATCGATACAATAATAGCTACGGTTAGAACGGGGTTTTCTTTTATATTCTTGTTTATAAAAATAAATACTGGAATCAAAAACACTATCTGGCCAAATAGATGACGAAGTGTCTTGGCAAGGAAATAGATAACAGCAATCGCAGAAATACGTTGCCAGTCACCACTGGCAAATGACCCCGAACTAACTTGCATCTTTAACATCTACTTCATGATTCAAGATGTAAGATCGCATTCGGTGGGCGTCATCAACGTTAATACCGGGTATATAAAACGTATGCATTTGCCCGCCGGCACTAAATGCTAATATGCTAGCTAACGCCAAGCGGCGCTCGATCGGGCCCTGCTTAACCTCGACGTGCTGTATACGCACAATCGGCTGAGTAATCGTTGTTCTATAAAACAAACCATACTGATAACTTAAGTCATGCTCACGTAAAGCGTATTGTTTTTTCGGGTCTGCAAAGAAGCGATAGATAGCTAGCAACAGTGAAAGACTCACTAAACATGCAGAAATGAACGTTACTTCACCTTGCATTGGCTCAAACCATACCGACGAAAGCCAAGCCGCGATAGCACCAAACACTGCGAAAACAATGATGTATATTACTGATAACAATCGGCGCATTCGAATATAACGCAGCTCAACCTGAGTAAATTCAACATTATCAACACCGAGATCATTTAAATACAATAACTGGTTAGAGAAAGTCATAGATGCTCTTTAACTTATTCATATCTAAGGGCGTCAATAGGGTTTAGGCCCGCCGCTTTTGCAGCTGGAGCGATGCCAAACACTATGCCTACAGTGGCACTAAACCCCAACGCTAACCCAATGGTCCATAGCGGCACTGAGGCTGGAGGGAACCCAGGTAACATTGCTGCCACTCCTGCACCAAGACCATACCCAGCTAAGATACCAATCATGCCACCCATTAAACACAAGATGACGGCCTCGATCAAAAACTGCATCATAATAAATTGGCGAGTTGCACCAAGCGCTTTGTTTATACCTATTTCGCGCGTTCTTTCGGTTACAGAGACAAGCATGATATTCATAATGCCGATACCGCCCACCAGCAATGAAATGGCAACAATGCCTCCCAAAACTAACGTCACGCTGGTTGTAAAGCTACTAAAATTATCTAGTAGCTGGTCGGCGGTCTGCACTTTAAAGTCATCAACATCATTCTCGCCTATTCCACGCTTTTTACGCAGCAATCGCTCAACGCGTTGCTTTACTTGATTTAGTTCTTCGATATTTTCAGCTTTGAACCGAATCTCAATATTTAGTAAGCGGCCTCGCCCGTTTAGCGATCGAGCGGCGCTGTAAGGCATCATGATCAAATCGTCTTGGCTAAACCCGAATAACTCGCCACGTTCCTCCATAACACCTGCTACCTTAAACCACTCGCCCATAATTTGAATGTATTCACCACGTGGGTCTTCAGGTAATTCAAGGTCTTCTCGCACTTTCGAACCAATTACTGCAATTCGACGGCGAGTCTGATCATCTTGAGGCAATATAAATCTGCCTATTTCAGGAAACCAATTATCTAACCGTATGTAGCTTGCAGAGGTACCTAAAACAGTTGCTGTACTGATGTTGCCCTTGTACTTTGTTCCACCATTACGTGACCCTGGTAGATATAGAATTGGCGTAACATCGATTATGCCTTCGACCCGATCTTCAATTAGCTGTAAATCGGTGTGGTCGATACGCGCAAAGCGCCCTGTCATTGCCTGCTTGATCGGCGTGTAAGCTTGAACCGTTAATGCATTACTGCCCATCGATTCAAATTGTTCACCGATATTTGCCTTTAATCCTTCGATTACACTAACAACGGCTATAGTACTAGCCACACCAACGATGATACCCAAACAGGTTAGCGCTGATCGCATTAGATTTGCTCTAATCGATTGGCTTGCTGACCGCAAAATATCAACAATCATGCAGACACCTCATTAAAAGAATCTGAAGCGATCACACCATCTCGTAAATCAATTACACGCTTACAACGCCCAGCAATTTCGCTCTCATGAGTCACTATGACAATTGTTTGCCCTTCTTGATGTAACGCTTCGAACAAATTCATAATCGCATCAGTAGTCTTTGAATCTAGATTACCTGTTGGTTCGTCAGCCAATAAAATATCTGGCTTTGTAACTAAGGCTCGTGCGATAGCCACCCGCTGGCGCTGACCACCAGACAACTGAGCAGGTATATGATCGGCGCGATCATCAAGCTCAACGTGTTTTAACGCCTCTAACGCACGTCGTTTACGCTCTTTTAGGGGGATTCCTGAAAATATTAGCGGTTGCGCAACGTTGTCTAACGCCGTCATCCGTGGCATTAGGTTAAAACTTTGAAAGATAAATCCAATGTGTTGGTTGCGAACCTGGGCCAATCTGTTTTCATCAAACTGGCTAACGTCTTCACCGCTTAACAAGTATTGCCCAGCTGTAGGCTTATCTAAACAGCCCAAGATGTTCATCAATGTTGACTTGCCCGAGCCAGAGGGGCCCGTTAAGGCGACAAACTCATTGGTATTTACAATTAGGTCTAAGCCATTCAATACATCCACTGCTTGGTCGCCCATAAGGTAGCGTTTACCAATGGCTTCGAGCTTAATAACCTGTGACATAGCTAGCTCTCGGTTACTTCACTGGGTTCACTAAACTCAAGCTGCTGCCCTTCTTTGAGGGCATGAAGTCTTCTGAAGGGGCCTACTACGATTGTTTCTGATTCGACCAAACCTTCTACTACCTGCTGAAGCTCATCAGAGCTAGCACCAATAACCACATCGCGCTTAACTGCCTTGTCGTCTTCAACTACGTATACGTAACGATTCTCACCGTCACCTAAGATTGCTTCAATCGGCACCGCTATAGTATCTGACAGTGCGTCATCAAAAATCTCTACGCGGCAACTTAGGCCTGAAAATAACGTTTTCTCTTTGGTATCTGTTAGCTTTAACCGTACTTTAAAGGCCAGACCTTGACGCCCTGGATACTGCCTTGCAGCCGAACCAATCATCTCAACCTGTGCTGATAGGGGCGTGTCAGGGTAAGCAACCGAAAACACGTCAGCCATCTGCCCTAACTGCAAAGCGGCGATATCAGCCTCATCTACATAGACTTCGGTTATTAAGTCTTGCCCGCTCGCAATCGTCATCATCGACGAACCAACAATATTAGTAGTGCCAGCGATAACCGTTTCACCCACTTTAATATCTAGTGTTGTAACGATACCTTTAATAGGCGCTCTAATTTCAGTTTTACTTAGCATGTCTTTCGCTTTAGCCAAACGCGCATTGGCTTGCGCTAAAGAATGGCGATTAGCTGCTAAATCAGTTTTAGCTACCGCATGGTTATGAGCGAAAGTTTCGATCGTTTCTTCACCGACACTACCCTTTTTAAATAGTTCTCGTTGGCGTATTAACAATCGCTGAAGGTGTGCAATCTGTTGCTCTTGCCGCTCGATAGCAATCTCTTGCATACGCACAAACGCAGTCTGCTGCTCTACCTCTTGCGCGAAAGCTTCGGGGTCGAGGCGCATTAATAACTGCCCTTGATCGACCGCATCACCTTCTTCAACTAGTAGTTCAACTACCTTGCCAATCACTTCGCTACGTAGCTGAACCTCTTCACGAAAAGCAATCTGGCCCGACGCTATAACACTTGAGCGCACATCACCTTTAGCGACGGTAGCGACATCGACTTCTTTTATGTCAGTACCGCCCGTGGCACTTCGAATAATCCCTATTGCTATCAAAGCCACAACAGCGGCTATCACCATCCAAGGTTTCATACTATGTGCTCAGCCTTACATTAACGAAATTGACCACATAATGATCGAGGGCATACTAGCGATTAAAACCGCACTAACAGCGCGATGACCATTTTGAATGAGCGCAACAGCCATTAGTAGCAGAGCCACAATTGAAAACAGATCGATTGACGTCATTAATCGGTATAGATCATGCCCATACGGGAACTGTGTAACCAACGCATTAAGATTAGTAACAGCCAGCATCTCTGGCATGATTTGACCAGAGCTATCTACTAGTACGTGCGCAATGGCGCCTAACCCAGTGATTGCGCCAAACACACTGCTATAAGCAACCACTGCAAACCAGGTTTTAAAGCTGCGCTGCTCTGTACCCGCGATACGGTTTGCCAACAACAAATACCCTGAGAAAATCGCCATAACAATCGGAATCGCAACGATTACACTTACGACCGACATGGCCATCATGCCGGTAGTACCCATCGACGTCATACCGGTGATCATTTGCTCGGCTTCGGCACTCGCCATAGGCTCAGCCATAACACTAACAAAATAATTAAAGTCTACGCTTTGCCAGTAAAGCACCTGCGCAATCACAGACGGCACAATAATTAGCAGCAAAACCCAGATAATTCCGGTGGGCTGATTTAGAATCGATGCAAAGGTTGCTGATGGCTCTGTTACTAAGCCTTTGATGCGTGCAAAAATAGAAGTACCCATTACAGGCATGGTTGTGTGAGGCGCTGACATGTTAGATCCCTTTAAACATTATTGTCGTTAATGTGATTGTGTATGGTTGTGATAGATCAGTCAATCAACGATTTATAGTCAACATAGAGGCCCGGCGATAAGTGTGTTAAACCACTTGTGTGATATGGTCTCACTTATCCTGCCAAGATAAATCGATACTGTAATAATGAAGAAACTTATTTCACTGCTTTTAGCCTACCTATTTTTAGGCCTCGCGATCATTGGCATCGTACTGCCCGGCGTGCCCACTGTGCCTTTTTTATTACTGTCGGCCTGGTTTGCTGCTAAAGGTTCAAAACGGTTGCACGAATGGCTATACGCACACCCTAAATTTGGCAGTATTCTTATTAACTGGAAGCAGGAACGGGCAATTTCTCGTAAGAGCAAAGTAACAGCCGTTGTGATGTTAATCGCTAGCTGGTCTATCCTGTTTGCGTTGGGTGCAAGCCAGGTACTGCTTATAAGTTTGGCCATTCTTTTTATTTGTGTATCTACCTTTGTCGTGACACGCAATGAGCCCACCCAGCGCTGAACACAAGCATAGATAACTTCGCTCGCTAACATGAATATTTCTTGCCCTCACGTCCATAAATTTCTACTGACGCATTAGGTTTATTCACGTACTCTCACTATGCATCCTTAGAGGAATCGATAGTGAACAATAATAAAATAGCACTTAGTACAAAATTCTATTATGGCTTCGGCGCCCTAGGTAAAGATTTTGCCTGCGCTCCCATTTACATTTTTTTGATGTACTACTTTACCGATGTGGCAAAGATTTCGGCCGCGTATGTGGGTGTCGTCTTTTTAGCCGCCCGCATTATTGATGCCATTACTGACCCTTTAATGGGCATGATCGTAGATAACACGCGCTCTAAGTTTGGCAAGTTTAGACCCTGGATCGTTATTGGCACCTTCATCAACGCCTTTGTTCTTATCGGCCTATTCTCTACCCATATGATCGAGGGCCCTCTGCTGTATATCTACGCAGCGGCGATATATATCCTTTGGGGCGTTACCTACACGATCATGGATATACCCTATTGGTCGATGATTCCTTCTTTATCAGACTCGCGCCCCGAGCGTGAAAAACTAGTGGTCTGGCCAAGAATATTTGCTAGTTTTGCTTGGTTTGTTATTGGTGCCTATGGCCTAAAAATGGTGGGCTTTTTTGGCGGAGACGACGAGGGCGACGGATTCTTTAAACTATCTTTAATCATCGCCATGTTTTTTATGTTCAGTGCTGTGGTGATGTTCTATAAGGTTGAAGAAACCGTTCACAACGCAGGTAAGACCACCGAAAAATTCTCTGTTAAAGACGTGTGGCGCATTATTAGCTCTAACGATCAATTAAAAGCCTTGATTGCCACCGTACTCGCCTTTCAAGTGGCCAACATGCTGATTGGTGGCTTTGCGATCTATTACTTCACCTATGCGCTTGGCGACAAAGAGCTATTTGCAACCTATATGCTTGCGGCTGGCGGTGCCGAACTAGTAGGTGTGTTTGTGTCGCCTTGGCTAGCACGACTCATTGACCGCCGCTATCTATGGGCGATCGCTTGTTCGCTACCCGTTGTATCTAGCTTATTACTCTTTAGCATGAACGTCACTGACCCAGGCAATACGACGCTAATCATTATGGCAGGAATAAGCCTTAAGCTAGGGGTTGGGTTACAGAATGTTTACCAAACCGTTATGTTGGCCGACGTGGTCGATTACGGCGAATTCAAAACAGGAATGCGCAGCGAAAGTATCATTTTCTCTATTCAAACTATGCTAGTCAAAGCCGCTGGCGCACTAGGCGGTTTTATCACTGGTATTGGCTTAGCGATTATCGGCTATGTGCCCGACGCAGTACAAACACCCGATACAGTGTTTGGCCTTCAGGTATTGATGATCGCAGCACCCGCGTTATTGATGATTATGAGCGCCTTAATTTATAGAGCATTCTATCGTCTGCACCACGGCTTTGATAAAGCTCAATTCGAAACCATCTAAATAGAAGTAGCTGTTAATGAGATCTTTTAACGACATTATTCAATGCAACGATTGGCAAAACCCGGCGAATACACGTATCAATACAAGATCGCCCCACGTACCTCTAAACCATTTTGCTAATACACAGAATGCTATTGATCGCGTGTCTTCGCGTCGCTATTTAAATGGGCAATGGCGATTTCAACTGTTTGATAAACCTGAACAGGTGAATGGCGAGTTTATAAACGTACAATTTAATGACGCCGATTGGAGCGACATACCTGTACCTAGCAATTGGCAACTTCAAGGCTATGACAAGCCAATCTATACCAACGTAAAGTACCCCTTTAAAGATCAACCACCGATCGTACCTTGCGATAACCCAACGGGATGCTATCGGCATACAGTTAACCTAACAGCTGACGAACTAAGTCAGTCGATTCGATTACTATTCGAAGGCGTTAACAGCGCGTTTCACCTTTGGTGTAACGGTCAGTGGATTGGCTATTCACAAGACAGTCGACTACCCGCTGAATTCGATATAAGCGCCGCCGCCCACGAAGGCGACAATACGATTGCGGTCATGGTAATGCGCTGGTCTGATGGCTCATATCTTGAAGATCAAGACATGTGGTGGCTATCAGGTATTTTTAGAGATGTATATCTGTATACCAAGCCACTGCAAGCTATTGAAGATATTAGTATCAATACGACATTCGACGATGATTACGTAGACGCATCACTAGCTGTAGAGACTCGCCTTACTTCTATCACTGACTCGCACCGGGTTCGCGTGTCGCTGTACGATCATGCCGGTGAACTTGTTGATACTAGTGGAGAGCTGACCCAGCCAACTGATCAATTTGCCGTCGACGAAAAGGGCTCTTGGCAAGATAAAGTTTTTCATTCCTTAACTATTACATCACCTAAACAATGGAGCGATGAATCGCCCTACCTTTATCGTGCTGTCATCGAACTGATTGATGATCGTGACAAGGTGATCGATTGCGAAGCCTATGACGTGGGTTTTAGAGACGTCAAAATAGAAGACGGATTACTAAAGGTTAATGGCAAGCCCATCATGATTCGGGGTGCTAACCGTCATGAGCATCACCCTACGCTAGGTCATGCTGTCGACGAAGCATCGATGATTCAAGATATCAAGTTGATGAAACAGCACAATTTTAATGCCGTACGTACCGCTCACTATCCTAACCACCCGCGATTCTACGAATTGTGTGATCAGTACGGCTTATTTGTCTGTGACGAAGCGAATATCGAAAGCCATGGGCAGTTTCCGATGTCGCGTTTATCTAATGACCCTCAGTGGCTAGACGCCTACATGCAGCGCATGATTGGCATGGTTGAGCGTGACAAAAATCACCCCAGCATCATTATATGGTCACTAGGCAACGAATCGGGTATTGGCTTAAGCCATCATGCCATGTATCAATGGGCAAAACAGCGCGACCCTAGTCGCCCAGTTCAATACGAAGGGGGGGGCTCAAACACCGCCGCAACCGACATTATCTGCCCCATGTATGCTCGGGTTAGTGGCCCTGGCGAAACCGAACCCTTTAGACGTTACAGCATTACCGACTGGGTACAGGTTGCGGGCGAAACTCGCCCACTAATCTTGTGCGAGTATGCTCATGCCATGGGCAATAGCCTAGGCACCTTCTACAAATACTGGGATGCCTTTAGAACCTACGATCAGCTTCAAGGTGGTTTTATATGGGATTGGGTTGACCAAGGTATCACCAAAACCGATGACGCCGGCACAGAGTACTGGGCTTACGGCGGTGATTTTGGTGACACCATCAATGATCGTCAGTTTTGTATTAATGGTTTGGTGTTCCCTGATCGCACGATTCACCCAGCATTGCTTGAAGCTAAGAAAGCGCAGCAATGCTATCAGTTTGCGCTAGACGGCGACACCTTAACGATTCGATCAGAGCGTTTATTTAAAGACGATGGCGAGTTGTTATTAAGCTATCAAATCAGTAACAACGGTCAGGTTTTTTCGTCGCAATGTAGACCGATTAAAATTGCAGAAAATGGCGAGTTAAAGTTTGTAATCGACGATATCAACTTCATCAACACTGGCGGTAATAACCAATTAGTACTGTTAGACGTGACCCTATCGTTATCGAAAGCCAACGACTGGGCTGGCGCCAATCACATTATTGCTAATGAACAATTTACTCTGGTCGATGAACAGTCGGTAAGTACTGCACCAAATTTCGGTGGGTCAATCGAAGACAGCGACACTACATTGAAGGTGTCTGACAGCGATCAACAGTATGTATTTGATAAAGCCACAGGGCGTTTAACTGACGTCATAACCGCAGGTAATTCGCTACTATCTGGCGCAGTCATCGATAACTTTTATCGCGCTGCAATCGACAATGATATAGGTACTAGCGAGATAGACCGTGTTGACCCCAACACCTACAAAGCGCGCTGGGATCAAGCCGGCCTCAGTGATCTAACCTGCACTTGCGACAGCATCAGCGTTGCCGAAGGCGACGGCAGTGTTCAAGTAACATCGAGCTTTTCACACTCGCATGATGGTACCTCACTAATCAGCAGTGAATGGGTGTATACCATTTTAGGTCAGGGCACGGTTAAGCTAGATGTAAGTGTTAGTCTTTTAGACAAACTGCCCCCACTGCCTCGCGTTGGATTGCAGTTTGCAATGATTGAGCCCACCGGCGAAGTTGAATGGCTAGGCCGTGGTCCTCACGAAAACTATCCTGACAGGTTGCTAAGCGCTCACATTGGCAAACACAAAGCAAGTATTGACGAGATGCACACTAACTATGTATTCCCCAGTGAAAATGGCCTTCGCTGTGATACTCGCAATCTACAATTAGCATCATTATCAGTAGATGGGCTATTTCATTTTGGCGTAAGCCCCTATTCACAAAAGATGCTTGATCATGCGAAACACACTAATGAGCTAATAGCCGATGGTGCTTTACACGTATCGATTGATGGCTATCATATGGGCATTGGCGGAGACGACTCTTGGAGCCCAAGCGTGCACGAAGAGTATCTACTTACCGATAACGAATATAACTATTCGCTAATCTTTAACATCAAGTCGTAGAACAATATATGAATCAAGCAGCGCTATCGCTACGAAAGCAACTACATCAGCATCCCGAATTGAGCAATGCAGAATATAGTACGGCGGCAACAATTGTCGAACGCTTTGGTAGCCTTAGCCCTGACGGCCAAGTGAGTGATCTAGGCGGTACCGGCGTTGCGTTTACCTTTGCTGCAAGCGATCAAGCGCTTGCCAACCAAGGCCCGACAACTGTCTTTCGCTGCGAACTAGACGCCCTGCCGATTCAAGAGGTGAACACCTTCGAGCATCGTTCTGTTCACGACGGCGTGTCACATAAATGCGGCCACGATGGTCACATGGCGATTATCTATTCAGTAGCCCAGTACCTAAGTGAAAATCGCCCTAGTACTGGGCGAGTTGTGCTGCTGTTTCAGCCCGCCGAAGAGACAGGCGAAGGTGCGCAAGCGGTAGTTGATAGCGAAAACTATTCGCTCATAAAGCCTGACTACTGCTTCGCCCTACATAATCTACCTGGCGCCCCCGCTGGGCAAGTACGTATTAAAGAAGGCCTTTTCAACTTTGCATCGATCGGGTTATCGATCACGCTGAAGGGTAAAGAGTCGCACGCGGCCCACCCTGAAGATGGTGACAGCCCTGCACTGATGATGTGTCAGATCATTGAAATGCTACAAACATTGGCAGAGCGGGTAGAGGGCGAACACTACATCACTGTGGTATCAGCACAACTAGGCGAGTACGGCTTCGGCACAGCGCCAGGCGATGCCTTAGTCACCGCCACCCTGCGCAGTACATCTAACGACGATCTAGACATGTTGGTAGCAACCGCTCGTGAGAATATCGATATGCTTAGCGAGCAGCATCAATACATTCAACACGATGTTAGTTTTAGCGACCACTTTACCACCTGTTTTAACTCACCCAAGGCAACCCAGATGGTGATCGACGCCTGCACCAGTACAGGCACTGATTATCAAGTTATAGACCAGCCCTATCGATGGTCTGAAGACTTTGGCCGGTTGCTAGAAAGTGCTAACGAAGGTGCCATGTTTACATTGGGCGCTGGTGAGAACTCGCCCCAATTACACAACCCCGATTATGATTTTAACGACCAACTGATCGAGGTAGCCAACAGGGTTTTTGTCGAATTAATCGTGCGTATACACAATCGTTGCTAACTAATATTCGTATACATTAGGTTGCTCCTTGCGTATTCAATAGCTTGTATTTCTGTAAGCACTTTGGTGTCGCTACTATTGGCCTGGTCGACATCATTTGCAATCAGCTTACCTAAATCATATATGAGGTGGGTGTACTCGGTATTTGATGCTTCGGCGATTGTAGTAGTACCCACTTGATTACCATCGTATTGCTGAACAACTTCTTGCGCGAATGACTCGTTTAGGTGAAAGAACTGATATGACTGACTATCAAACATAGGCTGCCCACCACCAAATCGCCCTTCGTAATACCCCGCCGACAGCTTGTAGCTTTGATTTTGCTGCACAACACGTGCACCGTCGGTTTCTAAGATCTGTGTAGACTGAGAAAACGCTAACTTAAAGCCGCTATATTCACTGACCTTGCCGTTTACTAAGTTGGGGCGATCTACACTAGACGAAAACTTAAAATTAAAATCAAGTAGCCCAGTCGTGCTATTGTCGGATGTCTGTTGAATCGCTGTAAGAGCCTGCGTCATTATTTGCTGCTGCGTGCTAGTGCCATTAGACTTTTCAACACTCGACTCGATTAACTGTAGATAATTTGTGAGTGAAGCCTGCTGTATAGACTGTGACTGCTCGCCAATTGCATTAGCCTCATATGCATCAATGTTTAGCTTATTACCTAGGTAGCCAACCTGCAGATTTCGTGCGCCATCTGAGATACCTGTCGTTAAGGTAAACTGACTTTGAATACCATAATCGATAGACACCGATGTTAACTGATCAGAAGAGAATAAGTTTAGTGCCTCGATACTAGGAGATTCGCCGCTAATCAAGCTTTCATACAATGCCTCTATACCCTCACCTAGATCAGCAATTGCCGCCAGTTCGCTTTCATTAAGATCGCCATTTATTTTTAAGCTAAGTGACATCGCTGATGACGAAAAGTAATCGTATCCATCAGTAGTACCCTCATCAGTGTATCGTGACAACTCAAATGACAGACGATCGCCTTGGGCAGTTTCGACATATAACTTAAACTGATCACTAGTAACCCGCGAATACAAACCATCAGACATACCTTGTACAGTAATACTGTCTGCATCGTCGCCGATATAGTCGACATCAGCTACTGTCTGCTCTTGAGGAACATTTAATGTAGCTAGTGCGCCTAGCCCCTTAAATATACCCTTGAAGTGACCATAGGCATGGCCGTGCCCCTGGCTATGGTCAAAGCTATGCCCGTGGCGCATCGCCTTGGTCATGAAGTTAGGAAATTTATCATCCGCTATCATCGAGCGGCGCGATGGTCTAAAGCCATCTTCACGAGTACTTCGCTGAAATTCTCCTGTTCTTGAGTAAAGCTCAACACTAAATTCACTTTTGTACGATTCGACGTCAATTTGATACGAAGGCGGTAGCTGTTGACTCTGTTCGCGAGCAGCTACTTGCTCTGTTGCATTAGATATAGGCGCCACATTAGATGCATCAGTGTCTTGCTGAATGCCGATGTTCGAAGTGATTCGAGGGATGTCCATATGCCCACCATTTTTAGTCCATTCATTGGTATCGGCCGCTTACAGAAATCCTTAATCTGACATATTACTAAAAGTGATTAGGTTATCACTATAAAGACTTGGCGTTTCTTTAAAAGCTGACGCAACATGAGAGAACTAGGTATATGATTTGTGCGATTAGATTATGCAAAAAAGACATCGAATACAGTTTCCTAAACGTGACTTTGCAAGCCAACAGCAAGACGAAACCTATTTCTTCTTACAAGACGGCACCGAATCAAAAAAGATTCGTTTTCATGACTACCATGAAATATTTGCTACACCAGGTTTGTACGAACAACTATTTTATGATCGTCTAAAATGCGTCTCACCAGATAAGGTTGCGTCAATTCTAGAATCATCTATCAAACAGTCGAACGATCAATTCACCGAGTTGCGAGTGTTAGACCTTGGCGCAGGCAACGGCATGATGGGCGAAGAACTCAAGAACCGAGGTGCTGCCCGCATGATCGGCGTTGATATTATCCCCGAGGCCTATGACGCGACGCTTCGTGATCGCCCCGACGTTTATGACGCTTACTACACTCAAGACCTTACGGCGTTAGACGATGACCAACGCGAAGAATTTAAGTCGTGGGACATCGATTGTCTTGTAACAGTAGCCGCGCTAGGGTTTGGCGACATCCCGGTTAAAGCATTTACAGAAGCATTTAACCTAGTTAAAGATGGTGGGTGGATTGCATTTAATATTAGAGATACATTCTTTGACGAAAGCGATAAATCTGGATTTTCTAAGATGATGCGTGAGCTTGTATTTTCAGAGCACCTAAGCATGTACCACATCGAGCGATATCGCCATCGCTTGTCAATCGACGGCGAACCACTTTTCTATTACGCCATTGTAGGTCGAAAAAATTCAAACATCGCCGAGGCGAGTATCAATGATTCTGACAATCATGTAATCGACATTACCCAAGCTGCGTTGGCTAGCTAACCACATTCGCCTTTTGCAAACTCGTTGTAACGTGATGTAAACGCTGCTTCTAAGAACTGATTGAATAGAGCTCTAGATTTACGAGCCTGTTCAATCTTCTCTTTAGTCACCGATTTATCGACACCCTCGTACAAGTAGCTTGTTACTATCATGTCTCGATCGCGATAATGATTAGTCATATTCTCAATATTATTGGCACCATCATCTACGAAGAACACTGTGTCGTATGTTCGCTCTAGCTTATGGCTTAGTAAATCATCAAGTACCTGGCCTTTATTAAGACCCGACGACATTACAATGCCCGCTTGATAAGTAACCTTTCTTTGATTGCCCCGGCTATCAGGTAGGGTATAGGCTAACGCCTGATGAGGTTCTAACAAGTGCGAGGCTGCAAACTCAATTGAAGCTCGTTGTAACTCGCGCTCGGTGCCACCTCGATAGTCGGGAGAGCGTGACGTAAGCGCCATCACTGAATAATTTTTCTGAAACTCTGCAACCATTTGAGCTACACCAGATTCAGTAGGATGGTGCCTAGCTAGATCAAAGAACGTACCTAGTTTCGAGAAGATACAGCTGATCTTATCGCTATCATCAATGACGATAGGGTTACCTTGACCGTCTACCATCTCGCGACCACGAGACCAGTTATACCAGGTATCTCCACCGAAAAATTCGGCAGACTCTAGCAGGGTGTCGTCAATATCAAAGACAATCAATACGCTACTATTAGGGTTTTGAGCCGAATAGCTTTCAACATCTGATGAAAACTCCTTTAACGAACTAATACGTTTGCTTGTTGCGTCAGCCAGTGAGTCAACGGCAATCAAAAGTGTTAAGCAGATAGTAAGTATCGATTTCATAGTGCCCTCATTTACCGAGCAAAAAATTTAAACGCGCGGCAAGCCGATAGCCACCTTGCTGCAAGCGCTCACGTACCATTGGCCCATTTACATATCCATATCTATAGCCCAGCCTAGGTAACTCGCCCTTCTTCGTTTCTAACCCTAAGTATGCCTGCGCCCTAATTCGCTTAGATTCGGCCGCCCATTCGATAATGGGCTTATGGGCAGACGCACGCTTAGACAGATCTATTTTTTGGTCAAGTGAATCAGTGAGCTCGGTAAAACTAAGCTGCCATAAATCGATGATGCGAGAATCCCACACCGAATGAATATTGGTGTCATCGCCAAACCAAGTAACCTTAATATCGTTGCCACCACGGTCTTGGCGATTACCAACGTGTAAGGGCTGATGTATATCACCCACCAAATGAATATAAAACGCTAACGCTTGCCACCGTTCTTCTTTGGTTAATGACTTGTCGATGATACGACCTTCCATCTCGTTTAGAGCCGAAATGATGTCACCCTGCTTTGACCTCGAAAAATCCCCATGAATATTTTCATGATCATCAATAGATACATAGTGCCATGCAAAGCTATACCCCCACTTATCTCGATCGGCTTTAATTTCATCCGGCCAATTAGATAGCTCCCATAGATAATTATCTGAACCAATGATTTCATGAATCGCTGCTTTCGCTTCGTCAGTCAAATAGCGCTCAGCTAATGCCGCAACCGCGTTATGACCAGTTCTGCCCCATGCCTGACTGAACTGCGGTATCACTAACGCGACACACATCATCGCTGCAGATATCTTTTTCATTGTTTTCTCCAAATACAAAAAAGGCGCGCCAAACCTAAGCTTGGCACGCCTTTACACTATAGCTCTTAGAACGAGTAACGTACGCCCAATTTAAGCTGCCAAACCGATCGCTCGGCACTTACACGGTCGTAATTGCTTGTTTCTAAGCCACTCTGACCATAGGGCACGCTATAGGTGTAAACACCCGTTGCTGCGTCATAGTCATGGTCTACCAAGATCTTGGTATTAAAGCTTTGGGTTTTGTATACACCCCACTCATCGTTAAGCATATTTAGCACGTTAACAAACGATAGAGTCACTTTACCCTTATGCTCTTTACTAAACCCTGGGATTTCTTGACTGATATTAATGTCTAAAGAATCGTACCCAGGCTGAGTATCATTGCCTTTACCAACGATCGACCCAGCATTACCACCCAAACCGATTTCGTTCACAGCGGCCATAAATGTATCGTAATCTAGGCCATAGCCATATGCGACGTTCGGGTCATTTGCATCAACAGGAATGTAAGGCAAGTACACATCTGAACCGCTCAATCGGCTTTGATCACCTAAATTACCGTCATAGTATGACCCAAGTACCCAGCTAAACGGCTTGCCTGAGCGATTCTCATAGAACATATTTACCGACGTTTCGTATCCAGCGAAAAACTCCCTATCCCAGTTTAGAGACATGGTGAAGCGATGCTCTGACTGCCAATAGCCTGGGCCTAAAGTTGTGCCGTTACGATCGTATTGTACGTGTGGATACTGGAAGTTAGATCGCGCTGTACTGCTAGACCCCTGTGTACCCTCTGTCATATCTTGATAAGTATAGGCGGTGTAGATGCTCCAGCCGTTATCCCATTCATTTGCCAACGACAAAGTAAATACGGTGCTATCACCGTCTTCAAGTGCGTTAGTCAACATCAAATCGTAACGATCTGTTGTAGTACCTGTAAGCGGATCATGTGTTTCATACACAACGCGACCGGTACCATCAGTACCAATCTGACGGCGCGATAAATCAACCCAGCGAACATCATTCTCGTTCTGCTTATGAATGATCTCGGCGGCAATCTCAACATCATCTCCTAATAGAGGCAGGCTCCAGAACGTTTCTGCTCGCAAGTTATAGCGCCAATCTGACGGAATATCGAAATTAGGATCTAAGGCATTCACCAGGCCATCACCACCTACTAGGGCATCAGTAGCCTCCTGAGGTACCTGACCAAAATCTAGGTTCCACATAGGATCCCATCCACCGAAGTACGTCAGTGCAGAGATGCCATCATTAGAGTAACTGTTAGACATCCACACTAATGGGAAACCACCCGAGAATTTACCTACTCCACCCGAAATCATAATGTTCTCTTTCAGTTGGTAGTTAAACCCAACACGTGGCAAGAACATGCTATGCCCATCAAAACTCTCGCTATTCGAGAACCCATAACGATCAGAGAAATTTTGATTCATCTTTGGTTCATCAGGCATAGATACTGTTTCGTAACGGATACCATAGGTAATATCAAGATCTTCGCTGATGTCCCAACGATCTTCGATGAAAAATGTGTGCGTTGTCATTTCAAACTCGGCACCCGCATCTTCTGCCATACCCGATGCAGCGTTTGTATAACTGAATTCGCCCACGACCCCGTTCTCGAAGTCATCAATACTATCGAACTCCCAGATACCACGAGACGCCGGCACAAATAGATTAAATACATCTACAGTTTCATAGTTATAGCCGAACACGATCTCATGATCGCCCATTAAGTAGCTACCCTTGGCCAAGATTTCTGTCGTTTGATTGTCTAAGCGATTCGCTTGACGATACTCATCGACACCGAAGTTGATGGTACCAGACGCAGTACGCACAGAAACTTCGCCGATACCTAGATCATAGAAAGGGTTTTGACCCGTTGTTGTGTCTTTGTAGCCATACTTAAGTTCGGTCGAGAAATCGTCAGTCCAATCACTGTTAACAATCGCAACAAAGGTTTCTAGTTCTTCAGACTTGTCGTACCAATACGACGATGCATTTAATGAATAAGGGCTACTCGACATCAGATTGGTACGGTTACCCGTAGTATTTTGGTAAGTAGTTGCTAAACGATGATCGTCGTTAATCTGCCAGTCTAGCTTAACCAGTAGCTTTTCGTCTTCTTCAACAGGGTTAGTGTCGTAAGCACCAATGCCTGCTAAGCCATAAACCTGACTGGCTACGCTATCAACGCGATCCCAATCGGCCTGACTAACGAAACTATCGTTCGCCAACCCGCTGCCAGCTGGGCCATACTCGGGATTAACTGGCTTATCAAACTTTTCATAACTTACAAAGCCGAATAGCTTATCTTGGATAATAGGGAAACCAACCGACGCTCCCCAGGTTGTTTCTTCTGATACCAAGCCATCATAGTTTTCACCGTCAACCTTATCACCTGCCATGCCGTCGTCGGTAAATTCGTAGAACACAGTGCCTTCTACCTCGTTT
This sequence comes from uncultured Pseudomonadales bacterium, assembly GCA_947503335.1. Lineage (GTDB taxonomy): Bacteria > Pseudomonadota > Gammaproteobacteria > Pseudomonadales > CANNCY01 > CANNCY01. Next base: position 350,559 of record CANNCY010000002.1, read on the forward strand.
GTACCAGACTTGGTTACGATGTTGATTTGACCACCCGTAAAGCCACCCTGAGTAACGCTAAATGGCGCAACATTCAGGCTTACGCTCTCAACTGCGTCTAGCGAAATGGGCGAGCGCTGAGTTGGGTAACCATTGTCGTTTAAACCAAAGTTATCGTTTTGACGTACACCGTCAACAACGAAAGAGTTATAACGTGGGTTAGCACCAGCCACACTAAATTCGTCGCCGTCTAAAACCGCCAGTGGATTACGCTTAAGCGTGTCGCGGATATCTCGCCCGATACTAGCAACCTTAGCAATATCGTTAGAGTTAAAATCTCTGCCTGTTTGATGATTAATGCGCGACCCAGTTACCACCACTTCTTCAAAAGTAGTCGCCGAGGCAGCAGCGCCACTGTTAAGGCTAAAGTCGAAATTAGTGTTAGCACCCTGGCTTAGATAAACATCGGTCACGCTCTCGTCAGCATAGGCGTCAGAATCAACTTCGATAGTATAAGGGCCGCCTACGCGCAGGCCTTGAATAACGAATACGCCCGCGTCGTTAACCTGGGCAGTCGCTTTACGACCGGTGGCTACGTGCACAACCGTTACGGTAGCGTCTGATACGACAGTACCCGTGTCGGTTACGACCTTACCGCGCATTGATGATGAGGTGTCTTGGGCGAGTGCCCCTGAAGATAGTGATAAACCAGTAAATACAGCTATAGCCAATAGGCTCGGTTTGAAGGCCTTAGATTTAGCCATCATGCGTTTCTCCTAATATGTGTAATATTATGTCGGGATCAACGCTACGTGTGGCGCCTCTCCTCCTTGAGCGATACAACCAGCTTCGTCGCCTGATTGTCTCGCTTCAACGCAAACTTATCAAGCAAGTTTTACAATTTGGTGACACCTCTTTGATCTACTGATTGCTTAAATTTGATGTTTTAAATGGGCAGTGACACAATTAGTCTTTAGTTTTCAAATAATTACAATAATGAACAAAGTATTCTTGTCTGTTTTACTAACGTCAGCGGCATTACAGACAGCCGCTCATGACGCCGAACACAACCCTCTTGGGCTAAAAAAATTGCCAATTAACCTGGCATCTGTTTCTAGCATCTATCATGCAGGCTACGGCGATACCTTTGGTACAGAAGCCTATCCAAGAACAGGCCGCCCCCAGTTAACACAAGCTAACGGCTTAGAGTGTGTTCAAGCTAGTAACCTGCTACTAGACATCGACGACTCAGCGTTTTTTGATATAGCAAACGGCGCTCAGCTGTCGCTAACGTTTAAGGCTGACACGGCAATGCGTATTCAGCTTGGTTACGACGCAGTGGGTAAAGCCGAACAGCTGCAATGGATCGAGTTAAGTAAATCTGAGAACTTACAAACCGTTACCCTTAAATTAGATGACGCTCGGTTTATTAACCGCGGTCTTTCATCGACTGACATCGCGTTGATATCAGAGAACTCGGTCACAGCTACCGATACGCCCGATAACACACATACCTTTACGCTATGCGATATCAAGATCGAAGCTACCAACCTACAGAGCAGCACTAAAACCACTCAATTTTCGTTCACCGCAGATAATCAATCTACGCCGGTAAGGCTAGGTATTTACTCAACAATAGACGGTCGCAAAGCACTACCTAGCGACGACGCAATCGATCTATTTCATTACAGCGAGCCTAAAAAACAGCACTACATTCGTAGCCTATGGGAGAGCAACGACCCATGGCCCCATGCCAATCGATACTTCATTTACGCCCCTAGTAACTACACCGTCAACTTAGCCAAGGGCGAGTACGTACTGGTAGCTAGTAAAGGCCCCGAGTACCCGATCATTAAAAAAGTGATTAAGGTGACCGACAAAGACAATGACTTTGTCATCAACTTTGAACGCACCAATCATATCGAAAACTGGTACTCAGGCGACGGCCACATTCATATGCTTAGAGACTCGCCTAAGCACAACCAAAACATCGCTGCGATCGCTACAGCTGAGGGCTTATCAGTATTTAATCTATTGCAGATGGGCAACTTAAAGCGAGAGTATTTTCAGCAGTATGCTTTTGGTAAAGAGGGGCAATTTACTAACGGCACCAGTCATCTTGTGTCGGGTGTAGAGAACCCAAGAACTGCTGTACGCGGCCACACTATTAGCCACAACATTAAGCGCTCACTTTACAATCGCGATCGCTATTTTAACTATCTAGAGCAATTTAAAGGCTATCAAAAACAGGGTGGGCTAACGGGCTATGCCCATGTAGGCCAGGGTTGGTATAACGAGCAACGCGGTCTAGCTATTGATGTTGCTTTGGGCGCAATCGACTTTGTAGAGATCATGCAAAACGGCCAGATCAAAACCGAGCTTTGGTACGACTTTTTAAATCTAGGTTTTAAACTTGCGCCTATGGCGGGGTCAGACTACCCCTATATCGACTCGCCCGGCTCTGTGCGTGTCTATGCAAAGGTAGACGGTGAGTTCACCACCGACAAATGGTTTAGCAGTATTGAACAAGGCACTAGCTTTGTCACCAACGGCCCACTCATCAAATTTAGTATCGGTGACGCCATCCCCGGCAACACCATCGAAACATCAAAGCCGGTTACAAAGAACTTACGTTTATACGTTTCAATCGAACCAACCATCGACCAACTTAAACAGGCTCAGCTGATTATTAATGGGCAGATAATCGATACGTTTTATGCCGACGATAAGGGGCAAATTAGAGTCGACCAACCTATCACCATAGATGGCCCTAGCTGGATAGCCGTTAAAGTAGAGGGCGAGCAACAAAGCCTAGCGCATACGGGTGCCATTTACGTCAACTACAACGATCAGGGCCACGGCCTAACGGATAAATCGGCAGTCGCTAAACGCATGCTCAGCTATCTTGACCAACTAAACGAACCTGCTTACGCAGGCGCTGAACTCGAATATGTCGACATTGCCACACTTATCGGCCAAGCATGGCAAGATCAACGCCCATTGCTAGATAAGCAAATCGAGCAGGCGAAGCAGGTTTACCAATCACTTATTGATAAGTGAAACCCAACTTAAAGCCAAGACCATCAGCCTTGTAACCCAAGGCTGATTCGTATTGTTCATCGAACAGATTAACCGCTTTAAGATTAATATTAATTCGCGCGTTAAGCTGGTAACTAGTGCGCGCATCCACGACCCAATAGCTATCAAGGGTTGTACCAACGCTATTCAACGACTCATCGCGATACAACACATCAGCGCCTAAATTAAAACGACTAAACGAATAATCAACCGAGTAATTAGCTGTGTATTCGGGGCGGCGTAATAGTTTTGCGCCAGTCGTATCATCTACCGCATCTACATAGGATAGCCCCGCTTGATGTGCCCACTGATCACACTGATAGGTGTAGGTTACATCGGCCCCCTTTATGGCAGCCTTATTAACGTTCGCCGGCTGCCAAACACCCTGATCGTTAGGCGCCCATGCGATAAGGTTATCGACCTTGGTATCATATAAAGCCACTTCAAACGACTGTTGCTTTGCAGCGTATCTAACTAGCACTTCGTTAGTGCGTGAGGTTTCGGGGCGCAGCATGGCATTGCCAGAACCTGGCCAATAGAGATCATTAAAGGTAGGTGCCTTAAAGCCTGTGCCTGTATTTACAGAGGCAAGCCATTGATCGGTAAGCTGATAGCCTACTGAAACATTGTATGTCGTTTCACTACCAATGTACTGCACATCATCATAGCGAACCGCGCCTTCTAGCAGCCAAGAGCCCAAGCGATTATTTGCCTGTGTAAACACTGCGCTTACATCACGCTCGTCTTGATCCCAACCTTGACTACCTGGCAACCAACTAACCAAATCACCATCGGTTGCTACTGACTCAACGTAATAGTCAGTACCCACTAACACACCACCTGTTGCCATTGAATAACGGGCGAGTAATGACAGCTGATCTCGATCAGTTTTAATGTAACTAGGCGTCACATCGTTGCCAAAGGTTCGCGCCCAATCCCTACTGGTTGCCATACTAGGCTCGATCACTAGCTGATCGAAAGTAAACTCACCGCCCACTTTTAAATGGTGGTTCTTCACTTCATTTTCATTGGCGTATTTTGCAGGGCAAAGCAGACTCGGGTCGTTCCAGCAGGGCTGGTCTGGGTAAGTTGCATCATAGTCGTTACCACCGTGCTCAACTCGCCCCACAACATGAATAGCAACGTCGCTACCCAATGAGCTAGTACCGGCAAGCGACACCACTTGGCGATCGTAACCATCGCGATCAGGCTCGTTAATGTCGTAGTCGTTGTTTGGGTCAGAGGTAAATACATTAAAACCCTTCGACTGCTCGGCACTTACACTAAGGGTATAGGCGTGATCTTGATTGCCTAATCCAACCGACGCAGCGCCTTGCCAATAGTCGTTAGTACCTGCTGAAGCACTCACACTGCCCTCGCCCGCTTCATGGCGCTTGGTAAAGATCTGAATCACGCCACCGATGGCATCTGACCCCCAAAGCGACGCACGCGGCCCCTTGATCACTTCGATACGTTCAATATGATCTGGCGAAACGGTCGCTAAATTGGTAGCGCCAATCGTTGCCGAACCAACACGCACACCATCGATCAAAATTAATGTGTGGTTCGAGTTAGTGCCGCGAGTAAAAACCGACGTCTGCTGACCGCCACCGCCTTGATTAACAATCTGCACACCTGTAACGCGCTTTAAAAGATCACCAACGCTTGTTACCTGTAGCTTGGTAATCTCGTCTTTGGTAATAACCTGATGCGACGACAACACTTCAATTGATGCCTGCTCGCTTCGATTAGCTGTAATCACTATCTGTTCTATCGTCGCGGCCTGGGCAGGGATAGCAGCAACTACGGCCGCCCCTAGTAATAGCTGTTTCATGGGTTGGTCCTAAATGAGTCTATTTGCGCGCATAAATTTTCTAATGCGTCTAACGTGCGCGATGTCATACGATGAATTTTGTCGGCATTGGGCTGAATAAACGCGTTGTTCTTTACCGCAGGTATCTGCGGCCATTGCTGCCAGTTCAGAAACTGTGCTTTTGAATTAGGTGATCTTTTATTAGGAGAAAGCGGCTGAACAATAATCTCAGGCATCGACAACACCGCCTGTTCAACACTGATCTGTGGGTAATCAGGCGAGTTATTTTTAAAGGGGTTGTCGGCCTTGCAGATCGCTAACTGCTGCTGTGGCCAAGCGCCGCCTGCCACTGTGCTAAGGGGGCGAGACCACAGCTCGTAAAACACTGTAATCGGCGCTTTATCTTGATATTGATCAGCGATGCTATTAAGCCGGGCACGATAACCTTGAGCCACTTTGTTTGCCTGCTCTTCGCGACCAGTAAGTTGCCCTAGGTGTTCAAAGGTGTCGGCTAAGCCTTGCAGTGTTTTAGGGTTAGAGTAAGCAACGCGAATACCCTGCTTTTTTAATGTCTCTAGATCATCACTAGGGGTACCCGTTTGCCAAGCGATAATAAGATCAGGCTGTAGCGCCATGATTTCTTCGATATTTAAGCGGGCGTGATTACCTACCTCTTTAATTAGCTTTGCCTGTTCTGGATAGTCGGCATAACTGCTGGCACCCACAATCAAATCGCCCGCGCCGATCTCAAAAAGGTTTTCGACGATATGCGGGGCGAGTGCAATAATGCGCTTAGGAGGCGCCGAATCCGAAGCCGAATCCGAAGCCGAAGCCGAAGCCGAAGCCAAATTGCTCGCCAACATCGCTGCAACCAATAAGGCAATCACCTTGAGTGACTTCAGAGAATGATCAGCCATCACCAATCAATCCCCTTCTGCACTTTTACACCCGCTTCAAAGGCATGTTTCACCGATGCAACCTTCGACACCGTATCGGCAATCTCGATTAAGCGGGTTGGGCAACCGCGGCCCGTAACAATAACGTGCTGGCCTTCAGGGCGATTTTCGATGGCGTCGCACACCTCATCAAGATCAAGATAGCGATAGCTAAGCATGTAAGTAATTTCGTCGAGTAAGATGGTATTGATTGAAGAATCTTGCAGCATGCGCTTTGCTTCATTCCACACCTTAGTGGCGGCCTCGATGTCGGCTTCACGATTTTGGGTTTCCCAAGTAAAGCCGGTTTTCATCACGTAAAAAGGCACGCCGTGTTGCTCTAGCAAATTGCGTTCGCCGCATTCCCAGGTGCCTTTAATAAACTGGCAAACGCCTGCCGTTAAACCATGCCCTACCGAGCGAGTAACCATACCAAAGCCAGCCGTCGACTTGCCCTTACCCTCGCCCGTAACTACTAGAAAAAGGCCTTTATCAACCGTTGCATTGGCGATTTTTTCGTCGACCTTTTCTTTCAGTTTTTGTTGATTTTTCTTGTGCTTTTCTTGCTTATTTTGATCAGTCATTTTTGTTCCACTGTTCAAGTATCTGTTCAATTTTTTGTAAATCTAAATGTGCTTCGCAACGATCAGCTAATACGTCGATCGCCCGCTGCCCTATGGTTTCTAAATCTTGCGAACGTTCTACCGTTACACCACACCAATTAGCTAACGCAGTAATTGCCTCGGCTTGATCAAACAGCCCGTGTAGATAACAGCCAGCAATACAGTTATCTGCACTAACTACGCCTTGTTTGCTATCGCCAATTGTCAGCATCGGTTTAAACGCTACATCTGATTGAGTGCGCCCCATATGAATCTCATAACCACTTACCTGCACGGGTTGTTCGCCTAAATGCATCGTCGCTGTCGTATTTGCTAATACCTTATTAGGGGCGAGTTCTGTTTGTAACGGCAGTAGCCCTAAACCAACGCTATCGCCAGCCTCGCCCTCTAATCCTAATGGGTCGCTAATTAACTCGCCCAACATTTGATAGCCGCCGCAGATACCTAATAGTTTGCCGCCATAACGCAGGTGCTTGGTGATCTGCTGATCCCAACCCTGCTCTTTAATAAAAGCTAAATCTTCGCGAGTATTTTTCGAGCCCGCCAAGATAATCAGATCTGCGGCAGGTAATGGCCGCTTTTCTAGCTCTGACGCGTAGGCGAAGGTAAGGTTTATTTGTGGGTGTAATCTAAGCGCATCAAAGTCATTGTGATTGCTCATACGCGGGGTGACTGGCACCACCACATTTAATAAGGCGTTGTCGGCATCTTGCTCAATGTTAACGGCATCTTCGGCTGCAATTGCCAAACCATGAATGTAAGGCAGCACCCCTAACACCGGCTTACCGGTTTTTTGCTCAAGCCATTCAAGCCCAGGCTCTAAGATTTTGATATCACCGCGAAAGCGATTGATCACAAACCCAACTACGCGCGCCTGCTCTGACTTAGACAATAAATCTAAGGTACCTACCAAATGGGCAAATACGCCGCCTTTGTCGATATCTGCAATAAGAATCACTGGGCAATCTGCCTGCTCGGCAAAGCCCATATTGGCGATATCACCCTCTCGTAAATTAATTTCTGCTGGGCTACCTGCGCCCTCAACCACCACGCGATCATAGTGACTTTCTAGAATCTGATGCGATTCAAACACCGCGGCTTTAGCAACACGTTTATAGTGCTGATAGTCTTGCGCACTCATCGTATCTAAGGCTTGCCCCTGCACAATAATTTGTGCGCTTTTGTCTGATTGGGGCTTTAGCAATACTGGGTTAAAGTGCACTGACAGGGGTACATTGGCTGCCTTGGCCTGCACCGCCTGCGCCCGGCCAATTTCGCCACCGTCTTCAGTCACTGCACTATTAAGCGCCATGTTCTGGGGCTTAAACGGCGCTACATGCATGCCTTGGCGAGCATAGATACGGCATAAGGCCGTAACCAAGGTACTCTTACCCGCATCACTTGTGGTGCCCTGAATCATTAACGTACGCATATTACACTCGCCTCAACAGGTGCAAGAAAAAGAACCCGCCAATCACCGAGGTGATCACACCAATAGGAATCTCTTGCCCGTCAATTAGCGTGCGCGCTAGCACATCCACCCACAGTAAAAAGCAGCCGCCGACTAACCCTGAAGTAATTAATAATCGCTTGGTGGTTAAGCCAACAAAGGGCCGAACCATGTGCGGAATCATCAGCCCAACAAAGCCAATTCCACCACAGTAAGCAACCACCAATGCCGTCATGGCGGCACAGACGATTAACACCAATATTCGTAATTTCGCTACTGGCACACCCAGCGTGCGGGCACTTTCATCACTAACCAAGAGGGTGTCTAACCAACGCGACAATGACAACGTAATTGCGCTACCGGTAATGACGACAGGAATCACCCAACTAAGTGCCTCGTAATCGGCCCGTGCGAGCGAACCCATCATCCAAAAGATCACGCGATTGGCTGCAAAGGGCTCGCCAAAGTAAAGCAAGAAACTAGTTACCGCACTCAGTAAAAACGAAACCGCTACACCGGCTAATAGAAGATGCTCTACCCGCTGCCAACTACGATTAGCCACCGCCGCCATCACCAATACCACCGATAGCAATGCGCCTAAAAATGCCGCAAAGGGAATGGGCATAGAAACTGGTAGTAGTGTCGATATCGTAGCGCCTAATCCTGCACCGGCAACGATGCCAAAAAGATAGGGGTCTGCTAGGGGGTTGCGGGTTACGTTTTGCATCAGCGCACCCGTAGCGGCTAACGCAAACCCTACTACCAAAGCCATTAACACTCGCGGCAAACGTACGTCGATTAATATCGATTCATAGATAGGTTTCGCGCACTGATCGGTGACACATTGCCACACTGCTCCAAAGCCTAACTCGGCTGCACCAAAGCCCATCGATATCAATACACTGGCGAGGGCAACTACCAATAGCAACGGCAGTACAACAGTCATCGGCAACCTAGCTTGCATACTCGCCCCCATAACTTATACGTCTTTTGCCTGTTAAGGGGTGTGTATCAACCACGCAACTTACTTTAAATACGCTGCGTATGTTCTCTTCAGTTAACACCTGTTCGGGCGAGCCAACTGCGATGAGTTTACTTTGGTCGATCAAGGCAATTTGATCACAATACTGAGCCGCTAAATTGAGATCATGCAGCGATACGATAACGGTTAAATTAAGTTCATTGATGCGCTGTAATATTTGATGCTGATAATAAATATCTAGATGATTGGTCGGCTCATCCATAATCAGCACCGATGCTTTTTGCACTAGCGATCGAGCAATTAAACAGCGTTGCTGCTCGCCCCCAGATAGCGAATTAAACGAACGGTGTTTTAGAGGTAGCAGATCTAACTCAGTTAACGCCTGTTCAATCGCTTGGGCATCGGCTGCAGTATCCGATTCAAATAACGACTTGTGTGGCACCAGCCCCATCTTCACTATATCGATAACACTTAAATCAAATACCGATGGGTTTTGCTGGCTTACCACAGCGATCGACTGCGCTACCGTGCGCGCCGACATCTCTGCGATAGAGATGCCATCTAATAACACCTCGCCACCATCAACGGCATACTCGCCGTAAAGGCATTTAAGCAACGAGGTTTTGCCTGCACCATTGGGGCCGACAATACCGAGCGTTTGATTTTGGTGCGCGCACAGGCTCACGTCGTCGACGATCTTACGACCCTCAACGCCCCAACAAATATTTTTTGCTGCTAGCTGTGGTTTTGACATAGCTGCCACCAAGTTACCCGCTCGGTTCAGAGTTGTTGTTAGTGGCAGGTCTCCTGACTTATAGAGATAACCCTTGTTTCACCTTCCCGGTTTTACAACCAGTGGTTGAGATAAACTCGCGAAACGCAGCTCTATTTACAGTTGCGGGAACAGTCGCAGATTTTCACTGCATTCCCTTTTAAGCCCTCGGTGTTAAACGGGGCACCACATGATGGGCTGCACATTAGCATAGTCGAATTAAACAAAATACGTAGATATCTACGCCATGCGCTGCTCTAGAAAGTCTAGAAACGCTCGCACGCGGGGCAGACGCGTTTTATGTTTGGGATAAACCGCATTAATCGCGATAGGCTCGCTATGCCATTGCTCTAGCACGCTCACCAACTGACCATCTTGTAATTCGCGTTGCGCCATATAGTTGGGCAACAACCCAACGCCCACCCCGTCGATTATCGCCTGCTTCACGACACTAAAGTCGTCTACTACCATTCGAGGGCTTACATCGACCTGCTTAGTTTGCTGACCATTGGTTAATGTAATTTGCGAGTTAGATAGCTGATTGCTCATCAACAAGATTGGCACACCTGCTAATTGATCAACATCATTAAGGGTCACTTTCAACAGCGGTGATGCATATAAACACAAACGAGCAGTGCTCAAGCGCTTAGCGACCAGTGTTGAATCATCTAAAGGCCCCACTCGCACTACTAGATCGAAACCCTCTTCAACTAGATCAACACGGCGATTTACTAAGCTCAGCTGCACATCGATGTCAGGATAATCATTTAGAAACGTCGACAATATCGGCTTAAGTAGCTGCTGCCCCACCGATACCGACGCACCGATCTTAATAGAGCCCCTATATTCGTTTAGGTTGTCTTGCACAAGGGTATCGGCCAGATCAATCTCGTCGGCAATACGCTTACAGTGATCAAGGTATTGCTTACCCACATCGGTTAACCGTTGGGTGCGAGTAGTACGCTGCAACAGCGTTACGCCCAACTGCTGTTCAAGGCGTGTTAGCTTGCGGCTTACATTGGCCTTAGGCATACCTAATCGCTCGGCAGCCGCGGTAAGGCTGCCCGACTCGACCACTGCCAAGAACACCATCATGTCGTTAATATCGGTTTTCACTCGCCCACCTAACTCAATATATTGTTGTTAAATATGAAACAATGATTTCAACGATATGGCATATATCAAACAAACACAACCACCTAAACTAGTACCCATAGATTGATTACACAGGTGACGACAATGAAAACACTATCAAAAAAAGACCTACAACTAGGTGGCTTTGCTGGCCTAACCGAGCACCGATTAGTAACTGATAGCCGCGCCTTTGGCCCCCGCAAGAATCCGGCGGCATTTGAGGGCATCGGCAACTTTGTATACCTGGCCGACGCTTACTTTAACCCCAAGGGCGAGACTGGCATGCACCCCCACAAAGAGATCGACGTGATCTCGGTAATGATTGATGGGCGAGTTTCGCACGCTGGTTCACTTGAGCACGGCAAGTCGTTAGAGACGGGTGATGTACAGGTACAGCGCGCCGGTGGCGAAGGCTTTTCGCATAATGAGGTTAATCCTGATGACGAAAAGAACCGCATGATTCAGCTGTGGGTATTGCCCGAGGTAGCAGGCGAGCCAGCGGGCTACCGCTATTACTCGCCCAGTGACAAGGGTGTAAGCCGTATCTATGGTGGCGGTCATGACCAAAGCGATACCTTTGCTAGCAACACGACTATTGATATCGCGCGCTTTGAAGCTGGCGAACAGTTTAACGTTGAGGGCGAAGCACTGATCTACGTAACCAAGGGTGCGGCAAAATTGTCAGATGAAAGTGGTGAGTTTAACGCCGCTGACGGTGAGCTAATTAGAGCAACCGATGTTAAAGTGTTAGTAGAAGAATCAATTCAACTAATTATCGTTAAGGCATCATGAGCAAACCGGTTAACCGCCACATCATGGCACTAGTCAACTTTATTGCGCTAGTGCCATTGGTTTATTTTATTCCCCCTTGGGTCGCCCAGTTTTTTCCCGGCAACAAGTTGCTTCAGGTGATCACAGCGGTGGGCATTATTGTGCCGATTATTAGTTATCTTGTGGTGCCAAATGCCGTGCGGCTTATTAATCGCCTATAGCTTTTAGGGCAACTGAACCGGCCCCTGAAAACTACGCATTTCGTGCTGTTCGTTGGCTAACCAAAAGAAGGTACTCGCCGGTACAGGCAGTGCTGCAATAAACGGGTGATTCAACGTCATTTTGGTCAAGGTAGCGCCCTCGGGTAAAACCAAGTCATCATCGTCTTTTCCGGTACCCACACACTCAACGTAGTGCTTACCATCAAGGGTCATTATGACTAGCTCTCGCCCTGCATCAAAGGCCATGACATGGTCTTTGTGTACCTTAACACGCAAAGGGCCGCCCTCTTCTTGCGCCTTACCAAAGTCGGCAATACGCGCCACGTTGACCCAGCGGTGGCCAGCAAATTCGCGAATCTCGGTAGGTTCGCCGTCGTAGGCACCCGGTTGGCGAAACAGACAATAATCGTAAGAGGGCGAGGCGATACCCGTGGGCACATGATTTTCGGGCAAGTCGGTTAATTGATCGAAATGGGTTTGATCAACAGGTTCAACGGTCATCCAAATATCTTGGGTGGTTAGGTCGATACATTCCATCAAACTGCGATCGAGGTCGGTGTCAATTAACGTGCTTACGCCATTATCAAACTGGTTTAATGCCTGTACGGTATCGCTCATTGTGAATATCCCTTCATTGTTATGTCATAGATAATGCCATAATTATTTTAATAGTACAGCCCCGGTGCCTTTACTAGCGAGTTGATCGTCTTGATTGTAGATCGGGCAGTTATCCATCGACAGGCAACCACAGCCGATGCAACCCTCTAATGAATCTCTTAACCGCTCAATTCGTTGTATTCGCTGATCTAACAACACTCGCCATTGTTGAGCGAGTTTAGCCCAGTCACTTTGGGTCGGTGTACGATTGTCGGGCAAGGTAGCAAGCTGCTGTTTGATCTCGCCCAAGCCAATACCCATGTTTTGTGCAGCCTTGATCACAGCGATACGTCTTAGTACATCGGCACGATACACTCGATGATTACTTTGGTTTCGGCTGCTGCTAATTAGCCCTTCGGCTTCATAAAAGTGCACCGCACTAATGGCGATGCCACTTCGCTCGGCAACTACGCCGACCTTTAACTCACGTTTGTTCAAAATAACCGCCTCAAAAGCCTTTACCTCAAGTTTACTTGAGGTTTTACAGTGTTTTCAACATCACACAATAAGAGGCCTGAACCATGCTACACATTGAACACCTAAACCTCGTCGTAAAAGACATTGATGCCGTACTAACCTTTTACCAAGCTGCCATGCCCCATTGGCGAGTTCGCACCGAAGGCACTGGCGAATGGTATGGCGTGCCTCGGCGCTGGCTGCACTTTGGCGACGACTATCAGTATCTCGCCCTAGCAGATGATGGTGACGGAGATAACCGCGACTTAGCAGGCCACCAGCCGGGGCTTGCCCACTTTGCCTTCGTCACTGACGATATTGATGGCATTATCGAGCGGCTTGATAAGGCTGGCTTTAAGCCGAGTTCAATGGGGGCTGAAAACCGTTATCGCCGTAACATCTATTTTCTCGACCCTGCCGGCTTTGAGGTGGAGTTTGTTCAGTATTTATCTGACGACCCAATTCAGCGTAATAGTGATCTTTAACCGCTACTGCGACTTGTCGCATCACGGGCTCAAGTTAGCGCTTACTAAACGAGATATCGCCTTATTTTAGTAAACTCAGCGGATGCTTCGCATTTTGCTAGTGGTAACCGTCACCGCGTTCGCAGCTCTTGTAATAGGGCTGCGGCCCTTTGCTGCCACGCAAGCACCTGATACACGCTCGCACGTGTTTAGCGACGTTACCATTAAGCAAGACAATACCTTAATAACAGGCCAAACTATCGTCATCACCGACGGTATCATCACCCAGATACGACCCACTCTACAGTCTGACCCTGCTGCTCTATGCAAACACTGCGTTGTCACGCCTGGCCTAATTGATTTACATGTGCACTCGCCCCCATCAGTTACCCTGGGCGCCAAAGAGTTATTTGGTTACCAGTATCTTCTTCATGGCGTGACATCGATACGCGATGTCGGGTCTAGTGATAGCAGTATTGATGATTGGCAAATCGATGTGAGTAATGGCGATATCATTGGGCCCAATGTTCACTACTGTGACAAAATCTTTGACGGTAATCCCGCCAGCTGGCCTGCAAGCTATGTTGCCAGCTCTGCCGATGAACTAAATCACACGCTAAACACCCTAGTTAAACAGCCCATCGACTGTATCAAAACCTACAACGGGTTAACTCGCCCATACTTTCAAATAGTTCAGCAAACGGCCAAGCAGCATGGTATTCCACTAATAGGCCATGTGCCTCATGCTATGAACCTGCTAGAGCTAGATCAGTTCGAAGTGCAGCATTTTACAGGCCTGCCTTACACACATAATCGTAATACACCTACTGGCAGCGACTGGCTTGATGAAGACTTACTCAATACCTCTGAACAAGAGTTAGCAACGGCAGTTGATCATATGGCTGCCAACAATGTTGCGCTCTTGCCGACCTTGGTAAACAGTAGACGCCGACTAATCGCATCGGATAGCGAAACAAAGGCTACTTCGGGCGCTGCTATGTTGCCCTCTTACTTTAGTGAGTTTTGGCAAGTAGGCATGGGCCACCCAACAACAGCGCACGCCATTGATATTCGCTACCGTTCGATAGACCAACAAAAGCAGCTGATAATGCAGCTGCACCAAGCAAACGCATTACTGCTAATAGGCACCGACACGCTAATGCCCTATGTAACACCAGGCGATAGCCTGATCGAAGAAGTCGGTATATTCGAGTCGGTACTGGGGTCATTTGATCACGCCCACAACATCGCCACCGGTATTAACGGCGAGCAATTGATTACTGCAAAGACTGGGCGCATCGAAGAAGGCTATCGCGCCGATCTACTTTTCTACCCTTCAGAACCGACATCTGCAGAGCAATTACCTACGTTTAACTATGTCATGGTAAACGGTCGCTTATACGAACAATCATGGCTTAGACAACATGCTACTCAGCGCCTAGATAAAATATCCGATGCCACACTAACCGGTGTAATTGACTGGGGTCTAGCCAAAAGCACCGCACTTTTCGCTCACTACTAAAATTGCACGCGCCGACATTTCAGAGTAGCCTTAGCTCACATAAAAACAAAAGGCATAAGCTATGCAAATAATTAGCACCCTGATTATTCCTATCACCATGTTCGGCGTTATGTTCAGCATGGGCCTGACGCTAGATAAGGGCGATTTTAAGCGCGTAGCGGTGTATCCAAAGGCGTCGGTTATTGCGCTAGTGATTCAACTTTTGATTATGCCACTTGTGGGTATCGCTTTAGCGCTAGCCTTTGGTCTGAGCCCTATGCTTGCTGCCGGTTTAGTGGCAGTTGCAGCCTGCCCTGGCGGCACCCTGTCTAATGTAATGGTGCATTTAGCAAAAGCCGATACCGCATTATCGATTACACTTACAGCGGTCGCCTCATTTGTAACCCTAGTGACGCTACCTCTTTGGATCAACTACAGCTTGTCGTTAACGGGCACTAGTGCCACCAATATCGACATGCCCATACTTAGAACGGCGGCGCAGTTAGGTGTATTTACCGTGCTGCCTGTTAGCCTAGGCATGATCGCTGTTGCATACAAACCCGTTTTAAGTAAATGGGAACCCAAGATTACGCAGGTTAGTACAGCGGCAATGTTGATATCATTCGTCGTATTAGTCATGTCTGATGCCGACAAAAATCTTGATGGTGCCGCCTCGGTAGTCGTGCCATCGATACTGCTATTACTGTCTGCGATTGTTATCGGCTATGGATTACCGCGTGCCTTTGGTGTGGCCAAAGACCGCAGTGCAACCATCTGTATTGAGATAACGCTAAAGAATATCTTGCTCGCCATCTTTATTGCGACCAATAGCCTTAAGTCGCTAGAGGCTAGCTACACCGCCGTCGCCATGACAGGCCTAATGCTGCCTTGTGCATTCTTAGTGGTTTTAGCCTACCGCCGCAGTGCACGGCTAGCCGCTAGCATTTAATGACAGTCGTAGTCGTTTACGCCTACGTATTCTAGCGAGTCATTGTCGCCTACTACGCGATACTCCATTTCTCGGTAACAGCGTCCATAGCCAAAGCGAACCATCGCTGTGTTCTCTGTTACCTCGATATGCTGCACCGCTTTTTTATGATCGTCATAGCGGTGCGCGTAGTGATCTTCGGGTAACTTAAAATTATCAAATACCCACTTGGCTTGCTCTATCTGCGTTGTTGCTGCCACTTTAAAATGTTCGTTGGGCGAGGCTGCATAAAAGGCTTGATTCTCGTGCAAGGTGCAATCGGCTTGCATGCTGTCATAACCTTTGCGCTTACAGTTCAAGCTAAAAAACGTGACAATATCTTTCTGAACAATATGAGGTTCAAAATCGTAATGACGCCCGTGATACAACGACCCATAACTTGACTCAACCTTAGCACCTAACAGCTCAGGAAACGTCGCCTCAAGATACGCCTCGCTAAACCGACTACTGTAGCGACTTTGAAAACTAGCGTCGTCAAAATCAACTGTCTTTGACGCTAACAACACTGGCCCAGTGTCTAAACTGCTTGCCGTATTACCAGCCCCCTGCTCTATAAATCGCAGGTACGATTTAATGCTTTCAAAACGCTTACACTTGTCATATGCCCAACAATATTCTGCGGCTTCGTTGTAATTCGCTAACTGTGCCTGAATATTGCTAGCCTCGCACAGATAGCGGTCTTCGTCGCGATCATCGATTAACTGCATATCGATATTGCAGGTAATCTCAAGTGCACTATCGGGCCCTAGATCAAAACCTCGCCAACCTCGATAAGCTTGACCATCTATCTCGATACAGAGGTGCCATTCAAAAAGCATTCGATGATAATCACTATGGCGAACTAAGTTAAAAAACGCCGCTTCAGAATACTCTGGATGAGCCCAGTAATTAATTTGCTCGTGGGGATACCGACAAAAAGTATCATCGATAGAATGCGACATGACTAGTTTCACGTCGACCCAGCTTTGGGCATTGGTTTTTAAATGAATAGGCACGGCCGATTCGGCTGGCTCGCGATGATGGCGCATAACGATGTCAGCAAACACACACTGACCAAACGCCAATAATAGAAACATCAGTACAGCTTGAATTGTAGATACCACAGAGTTTGAGTTACGCATAACACACCTCCTGATCTTTGAGCCGTACTTCTAATATAGAACAATAAGAATGATTATCAATAGCATATCGATTATTTTATCTATATCTCACCCACGCATTGCGAGCTATACTCGCCCCCATGAAACCTATTGATCAAAATATTGCATGGCCCTTTACCGATGAAGCTATATGGGTAGAGTCAGCCAACGGGCGAAACAGCGAGTTACTGTATTCGCGTAATACACCACAACCAATTGTTCTAGAACTAGAGCAAACCCTTGCTCGACTTGAACATGCAGAGACGGGTGTTTCATTTAGCTCAGGTATGGGCGCTATCTATGCGTCACTTATCAGCACCACTAAACCGGGTAGTAAGGTGGTTGCCTTTGACACCCTTTATGGCGGCACTTTTAGCCTGCTAAAACACATGCTGCCCAAATGGGGAGTACAGTGCGAGTTATTTGCCGCTACACAATCTGATGCATTCTTTGACGCGGTGCGCGACGCCGATGTGGTGTATCTAGAAACACCTTCAAACCCGATGCTACAACAGCTAGATATCGAAGCGATCGTTGAGGCAGCGAAAGCAGCGGGTGCTATTGTCATGTGTGATAACACAGTAGCTACGCCCTTTGCTCAAAACCCTATATTACTAGGTGCTGATGTGGTGATACACAGCGCCACTAAGTTTTTAGGCGGCCACGTTGATGCACTAGCTGGTGTTGTTTGTTGTAGCGAATCAATCGCTCAGCAACTTAGAACACACCGCGAACTGATTGGGTCAGTATTAGCCCCTCAAGCGGCTCATTTAATTATGCGCGGTTTGCAATCGTTCGAACTGCGTATGCGCCAAGCAACTAGCAACGCCAAAGCATTAGCCACCTTCTTTTCAGAACACCCAACGGTTAACGCGGTGTTCTATCCGGGTGTAAATGCACCCCGTTGTAAAAGCCTTAAAAACGACGTCGCGTTACTCAGTATTGATTTGGCGAGTGCCGACAAGCGTAGTCAATTACTCGCAGCAATTTCGCCCATCAAGATGATGAGCACGCTTGGGTCAATTGATACGATCGTAGGTATTCCTGAAACCACCAGTCATGTTGAATGCACTAAAGAAGAGCGCGAACAACTGGGTATTAGTGAAGGGCTGTTACGTATCTCAATGGGCATCGAGCCCTGCGAAACGTTGTTAGACATCTTTTCACAAGGCTTAGAAGCAATAGATTAATACTGGTATTCAAAACCAAACACAACGCGGCGCTCGCGACCAGGAAAATAGCGATCGCCGCCAAAGGTAGTAAAGTCAGCGCGGTCTGCATAGCGCTGATCGGTTAGGTTTAACACCTGAGCACGCAGCAATAACGACTCGCCCGCTTTATAACTAGTAATCAAATCTAGCAAATCGTGCCCTTCGTAGCGGTGACTGTTAAGCGGGTTGGTAAAGTATGCATCGGTGTGGCTCCAAACTAAGCTAGCAGTCAAACTATTCGCTTGGTAGTTAACCGATGAGTTAGCTAGCCAACGGGGGGCCGAATCGATATCTAGGCCTTTAAGATCAGCCCCTGTACCACCATCGGCATACTGATGTACGGCATAGCTGCCATTAGAAGACACAGACCAATAATCGTTAAACTGATAACTAAGATCAAACTCGACACCGGTATGATCAGTGGCCGCACCGGATTGATTAAAGAATGCTGCATCGCGATAGATCAGCTCATCGCGTTTCATAACATAGGCTGCTAAATCGTAAGCTAGGTTGCCCGCACCACCCTTAATGCCTAACTCAAACGAATGGGTTTGCTCAGATTCTAAATCAGCAGCTGTTTGCGCGCGCTGCAGCCGGTACAGTTCGGTAGCCTGTGGCGCCCTAAAGCCTGTCGCGACATTAGCATATATATTTAACTGAGGGTTTAGATCATAACTTGCGCCCAAAAAGGCACTGGCATCGCTAAAGCTATCGGTACGATCGCTGGGGCGACTATAACGACAGCCACCAAAACCGCAGGCATTGCCCTGATCGTCTGTTCGCCCATCTAACATCTGATTGTCGTAGTCGTACTCGATATAGTCTATGCGCGAGCCGCCTTGAATCAACAGTTGATCACTAAGGCGATATTGCACCTCGATAAACATACCTGCCGACAGTGCATCGACCCGATAGTCGTAGTGTTTACCAACGGGTATCGTTGCCTGTAAAAATGGCGAGCCTTGCGTGGGTTTATCTTGCCATTGTTTTAGATAGCCGTCGGTCTGTTCAACTTCGCCCCCAATTACCCAAGTAGCGTTAGCGACACTAGCAGTTCGCTGAAGTCGTGCTGCGATCGATTGATGGCCATTTTGCTCGACGGGTTGGCCTGGCAAAAAGTGCATCAAAAACTGCATGTCGTTGTTGCGCATTAGCACATCTGCACGCCAGCCGTTGTCTTTATAGGTGGCAACAAAACTAGCCGACTGTGCGTCGCGGTAGGCTTCAGGGTTAGGGTTAGATAAACGAATATCGTCGTCTTTATACGACTCAAAACCGGTAATGTAGCCTGCCGTTTGCTGATCTAAATCGGCCCAGTTAGCTGCAAGTAAAAAGCGCCCATCATTGCTTGCTAACGCAACTCGCCCCTTATGCAGTTTAAAGCCAGAGTCTTCTCGAAAACCACTGTCGTGCTTGTCTACAAACTCGCCACGAATCGCCCAGTCATTAGAGACAGCGGTATCGCCCGTTAACGTTAACGCCGTTGCACCTAGGCTGTCGATCATTGTGCCTACCGACAATCGGGGCGAACTACTGGGCTTTGCAGAGATCACATTGACCACACCCAACTGGGCGTTACTGCCATACTTTACCGAGGCAGGGCCGCGCAATATCACGGCAGCATCGCTAGTTTCGTAGGTAAGATCGAACAGTTCGTTAACGTTACAAAAACCGGCGGCTCTAACGGGTACACCATCATAGGCTACGCGCACACTGCCACAGCCGCCAGCGCCCGTTAATACTGCTGAACGTATTGCCGGCAATGATTCTTGCCCGCTGCCTCGATGGTAGTTCACGCCCGCTGTTTGACTTATGAGTTCAGCCAAATGCATCGGGGCGCGTTGAGTTAACTGCGCGGTATCGATCACTGTTGCTGCAGACGTAATGGCAGCGTCGCCCGACTCAATATTAGACGCGGTGACTAGTATTTGTTCGATAGTTTGTTCAGACGCAGTGGCAGAGCCTGCCGCCAGCGCCAATAGAGAAAGAAAACGCATAGTCATTTTTATGTGATATAAACTGGCACTAGTCTATAACGAACCTGTAACAAGGTAACCAGAAAAATATGCAGCAGATTAGTTTTGACCAGTTTAATCAAGTTGAACTGCGTGTAGGTACCATCATTAAAGCGTCGATTTTTAAAGAAGCGCGTAACCCGGCGTATGTCTTACACGTTGATTTTGGCGATGAGATTGGCGTCAAAAAATCGAGTGCTCAAATCACTGACTTGTATCAGCCCGAATCGCTAGTAGGTAAGCAGGTGGTTGCCGTGGTCAATTTTGCTCCTAAACAAATTGGCCCCATTATGTCGGAGTGTTTGGTAACAGGGTTTCATCGAGAAGATGGCGCTGTGGTACTAGCAGTACCCGACAGCGCCACACCTAATGGGGCCAAACTCGCTTAATTATTTAGTCCTGCTGTAGTAGATAATCAAGCGCACCCACAATGGCAGCAACCTGCGCCTGATTGCATTGTTCTGGCGTTGCATTAGCACTATCAGGATACACCTCTGTGGTAGATCTATACCTAGCATTGGTGACGCCGGCGCATAGACCTAACTGATTTAACGGATAGCGTATTACCCCTTCATCTACCACGTCTGAGCCGATGATCTGATTGTTAGCGTCAGGTGGTGCAATATGTGTCACCTTAGCAACCTCGGCATTCATCGCACTCTGAAATGCCGGCTGAGGTGCGTCAGTATCATCTACAAGATAAAAACCATCAGGAATCTCGCCCGGTTCATAGGGCTTGCCATCGCGGGCAGCAAGGGCCGGCCTAAACTCAGACTCGTCAGTATCAGTGGTTTCGTGTAAGTCGATGTGTGCGATCACCTTATCAGCGTAGCGAGCCACCAATGCCTGCACTGCGTTGGCCTCTTCACTTGGGCCATCAGCATAGAAAGAACGATTGGGGTCTATCGCGTTAGGGTTCCAGCGATTAATAGTTTCGTATCCCCAAGGGCTAACGCACGGGCAGATCACAAAGTTAAACTGATCAACGTATTGGGCGAGCTCTGTTCGCACAAACTGTAGCGCACCTTGTACGCCACTGGTTTCGTAGCCGTGAACACCACCAGTTACCAATACCCAAGGTCGACCAACACCCGCCTGATCAACAATAAAGGCTTTTAACGGATATCGATCAGCATCGATACTAAGGGCGCCATACTGCGTGCAGTTGTAGGTAATGGCTAGTTCAGCCACCGCCACTAGCACCTCGTCTTGGTAGCTTCGCTTAATCGATTGCTGATTAAACCATTGGGTCTTCTCTTTCTCGCCCCACGCCTGCCCAGGGGTACCTATTGGGTAACTCATACTTAAAACCTATGAAACAAAGTATTCATTATATCTACTATAGCTGTGTCTCACTTGCGTAAGATTCCACTTCGTCTAATTGCGCATTAACTACATCGATAATCTTATCAAGCGACTCATCGCCATAGCCACGGGCTTGATAAACCACGCGGCCATCAGGGCCTAGCATAATCATATGCGGAATCGCGCTTACGCCAAATTTACGCCCTAAACTGCCTCTAGAGTCGTTAGTTACAGTCATCTCCACATCAGCCCAGACTTTCTTAAGCTGTTTAAAGTACTTTCTAGATTCTTGGTTTATCGCGACTACATGCACACGATCTGTACCAACTCTCTTTTGAATGATTTCTAATATAGGTAGTTCTTTCATACAGGGCTTACACCAGCTCGCCCAAAAACTAATGATAACTAGCTTACCGCGGTTATCTTCAACGTATATCTTTTCGCCGTCAAAGTTTCGGCCAAGATAGTTGTATACCTCGTCGCCAATATTGTATTTAAATCGTTCTTCTGCGACGGTGAGTTGACTTAAGGTCAACAGCAATACAACAACCATCCAATGTCTTATATGGCGCACAAGTAAAACTCCTTTTATTTTGTTCCACCTTAAAACTTAGGCACCGCTATTTCAATCCTTTGGGCAGGCTGCTTGAAGCTCTTCGATTTCTACCCATAACTGATTAGCTTGATAGGCGCTAAAACTTTGCTCATACCATGCTTTTTGCTTTGGCTTATAAAGATTGGTTAGCCACATGCAACGATCTTCATCGGCACTTCGTTGTCTAGCCTCACTTACTAGCACAGGCCACGCATCTTGCTTTAGATGCTGAAAGTAGCCGTAGTCGAGCTGGCCCTCGTCATTGGCCACGTTAACGACTGCAACTAACTTAGACGGCGACATAACAACCAATGCAATATTGAAAACCAGCCAAGCAATTGACACATTGGGTAGCCAATACTTTCTCGATTTTGACAACAGGCTCACCAAGTATAATGCCGTTGCGGTAATCACAAACCCCATAAACCAACTCGCCATGATGCGCTGAATACTCAACCGATAGGCATCAATGTAAAGCGCCATTCGATAGATTGCCGACGCTTCGATCACCATCAACATAACAACGAGTGAAACGCTTATGGCTACGAGTAATGGCTTTTCGTTAGATAATGCGTACTCTGATCGTTTTAGCAGCCAGGCCAGTAAAGGTAAACAAAAAATACTGACCCATACCAAGGCACCGAATCCTTCTCTAGCATAGGTAGCAAAGGTTAAGTTGTCGGTATCTTGTATAAGTTTTTCGCCACCAAAGAAATAAGTACTCTGAACAAATATATAACTCGCAAAGACTAAAACGATCGGTAACATACCTGCAATAACGGCAATGCTTGTTTGCGGTGCGGGCATATCAATATGCTTGAACGGGCTCGACTTAAAATGATTGATCGCAATGGCCAACAATGGCGGCACAGTAAATAGCGCTATGCCATATATATGTGCGAGCAAATCAGTGATTACGTCAAACGATAGATCTGATACAAGCTCATCAAACCGCTGATCGGCCGCACTAAAGAGCAGGCCAAATATCAATACTGGAATAACCGAAAACACCAACCCAGTAATAACCAGTTTAACTCGCCCATAACTGCTTTGTGATTTGGGTAGCATCGATCGATACAGACCTACTAAGTCACTAATTAAGCGTCTGAGTAAGCTAAAGGGTGCCAATATAAAACCAAGATAGCTGGCCTGTGTTGTACTTAAACTTACCGCTAACGCCCACCAGGTGACACCAATTGATAGGTAGCTTATTAGAATAACCCAAGGGTCTTCGCTAATGGCAAACCCTAGTGACGTAAGTAGCCCTAGCCCCAATACGACCCACGGGCGCTTTCGGTGCTCGTGCGATCTGTGTAATCGAACACCGATAAAAAGCGCCACAGCCCAGATATAGATTGTTGTACCGACACCCCCCACTTGATCGGCAACTAAATAACCTAGTACGCCTAGGCCTAGAGCTTGTAGGTGGTTAATCGTGTGCGTAGATAGTTTCATATTGGCTTCCTTCATTATCGAAACCAATATGCCAGTGCTATGTGCCCTGAGCGCTTCAAGGCTGTGGCAATTTAGATACACTTTGTGCAAATTCTGTGCAACGACTACTCTAGCTGCTAGCAGGTTGATAAACTAACGTCTCAACCTAGGAGCCTAAATGCCTAAAGTATTAGTTGTTGATGACGACACCAATATTCGCGAAGTACTGGTATTTGCCTTGCAAAAGCACGGCTATACAACCGTTGAAGCGGGCGACGGCGATCAGGCTTTGTCGATGTTCGAAGCATCTCGCCCCGACTTGATATTGCTAGATATTATGATGCCCGAGCTTGATGGCATTGAAGTATGTAAACGCGTTCGGCAATCTAGCAACACACCGATTATCTTTATGTCGGCAATGGATGACGATGCCGACATGGTACTAGGGTTAGAAATTGGCGGTGATGATTATGTCGCCAAACCCTTTAGCGTGCGCCAGCTGATCGCTCGTGTTAAGGCAGTACTTAGACGCACAGACCAACCAGTAGTCTCGCATTCAAACCCTATCATTATTACAGGCAACCTATCGCTTAACCGAGACACCTATCAAGCCTGTTACAACGATCAGCCACTGACACTTACCGTTACTGAGTTCAATCTATTAGGCACACTAATGAGCGCGCCCACTAAGGTATTTAGCCGCAGCGAACTGATAGATCATGCATACGATGGCGTCATTGTTAGTGACCGAACAATCGATAGCCATATTCGCCGGCTCCGTAAAAAGCTAACGAACGCCGGCGAAGATCCTATCCATACGGTTCATGGTGCCGGCTACAGCCTACGAGTAGCCGAATGAAGCTAAGGCTGCGTATAAAGACTATTTTAATTGTTAGTAACCTAATGCTCGTGTTGGTTATTGCATTATCGTTAGGCGTTGCCAATCTTTATCAACATTCGCTTATTCAGCAAACACAACGCGCGTTATTGGCACAGGCGACTTGGATTAAATCGCTGATCGAAATTAAAAATGTAGAGCCAACGAGATCTTATAAGATAGCACCGCCAGATTTTACGCTAGACCTCGATCATATTTTACCGACCGAGCCAAAACCCGTGGCACAGCATAATATCAGTAATAACTTATCGCCAGGTAGTTTTTTAAGTGGTGATAAAGGTCTGCTAATCGAGCGCATGAAAGCGACCCAATCGGTTCTGTTATCTAGCGTACAAATCGTCGACAAGAATAGCGTCATCGTTGCTGCCACAAACCAAGATCTGATCAGTCAGTCGTGGCACAATCGAAAGGATATTCGTCAAGCCCTGTCAGGGCAGCGCGTATTCAATTTACGTGCAAGAACTGTTAAGCACCCCGAACAAATCTACAACCCTATTAATCGAGTGGGTGAGTTTCGCGTACATCTTATTGAGCCCATTCGCATCGATAACGAAATAGTTGGAGCAGTTGTGCTATCTCGCACACCGCCAACGGTGTGGCAACAGGTGGTTACCAATCGCGAGCAAGGCGCAGCTTATGCTGTTGCATTTTTCGCCATCGTGATTGTCATCGGCATTTTGCTGGGGCTAGCTATTGAGCGCCCCATTTCAAAACTTGCGAACCGGGCAATTAAAGTAGCTAACAGAGAAACGACCGAGCTAGAGGAGCTAGAACACCCCATCACATACGAAGCAGACCAATTGAGCCAAGCCGTAAGCTTGCTTGCAAAAAAACTGCTCGCCCGTGAAAACCACTTACATCAGTTTATTGCCGAACTATCACACGAACTTAAGTCACCGGTAACGTCTCTACAGGGTGCAATTGAATTACTTGTTGAACATGCCGATGACATGACCGCAGAGCAGCGTGCCCGTTTTTTATCGAATTTGACCGACGACGGTAATCGGTTAGAAGCTCTAGTGCACCGCGCACTAGAATTTGCAAAGGCCGATCACGATATTAGAAAAGCGCAGCAATGTTCTCTGTCTAATATTACAACGCTTGCCGCTAACTATCAGACAGACCTTGATGTATCAGTAGCCATCGACGACCCAAATGATAACCAGATAGCACTGTCAGAATCTTCCCTACTGACTGTTATCAGCAATATGCTAGACAACGCAAAGGCAGCAGGCGCTACAACGGTGTCGATAGACGCTAGTATTCAGCTGCAGGCTGTCGTGCTTAGGGTCACAGATAACGGTAAGGGTATTAGCCAAGCTAACTCAGACAAGGTGTTTACGCCGTTCTTTACAACTCGCCGCAATCAGGGTGGTACAGGTCTTGGCCTAGCTATCATCGGGTCGATCATCGAACAAGCTGGTGGCACCATTAGGCTAGTATCGCCTAGCAACCCCACCCAGTTCGAGCTAGTTGTGCCAATAATTGCCAAGCCCTAGCTCTTTTCATTACCTATCTACGCCACATACAATTGCAGGCTCCTAAGGGGCGGCCACGGCCTGAGATGCAATTATGCAGACCCTTTGAACCTGATCCGGCTAACACCGGCGTAGGGATAGGATAACCGTCTGTCTTTCGCTGCCGGGTCTCTCATAGTTCGTTTAATAAAGAGACCATTATGACCATCAAACCTTTAGCCTTTGCTATCACCGCTGCTATCAGCACACCCAGCCTTGCGTCGTCGATCGAAGAAATTATCGTCACCGCAAATTTTCGCGATGTAGCCTTAACCGAAACAGCACAGAGCGTAACCGTTGTTGACGCAGCTGCCGCTGACGCCCGTAACGCTACGCACATCGAATCATTACTGGCCCTTGCCCCGAACATCGACTTTAGCAGCGGCTCGTCGCGCTCGCGCTTTATTCAAGTACGTGGTGTTGGCGATCTAGAGCAGTACGGCGAGCCAAAGTACTACCCGTCGGTCGGCGTTGTCGTTGACGGTTTTGAGTTAACCCATGCCGGTGCAGCCACTACCTTTGATATGGCCCAAGTAGAAGTACTTCGTGGCCCACAGGGTACCCGCTATGGCGCAAGCGCTCATGCTGGTCTAGTTAAGCTAACGACCAATGCACCGACTGAAGAGTTTGAAGGCAATGTCACAGTAGGCGTGGGTAACCAAGGCGCTTATCAGGTGGGCCTAGTAACCAGTGGTGCTATTGCAGACCGCGTTAAGGCCCGTGTTGCAGTGTTCCAAAACACAAGTAATGGCTCTACTTACAATGACTACCTAAAAGACGACACTGCTAACATCGACGAATTTACGTTACGTGCTACTGTTGATTTTGATGCGAGCGATACTAGCAGCTACCGTTTTCAGGTATTAAATATCGATACCAGCAACGGCTATGACGCGTACAGCTTTGACAATACACACACGACTTATAGTGATCAGCCTGGTAAAGACACCAACGAAACCCTTGGTTTTAACCTAAGTGGTAACTGGCAATTAGGTAACGGTGAACTAACCGCAACCCTAACCACTAGTGAAGCAGACCTTTACTACAGCTACGACGCCGACTGGGCGAGCCAAGACTACTGCGTGCAGTACACCTGCTCGTACGGTATTGACACCGCACAAGAGATCTTTGCTCGCACACAAGATCGCGATACTGCCGAAGTTCGCTATGTAGCTGGTGCTGCCGACCTTGGTGCTGGCGATAGTAATTTTGTTATTGGCGCGTACTACAACAAGGGTGATGAATCGTTAGATTACGAATACCCGAGCCTGTGGTACGGCGATTACGGTTCGCAAAGCACCTACAAAACCCAGCGCACCGCAATCTACGGCGAATACGGCTTAGGCCTAACTGACAAGCTTTCGGTAACCGCAGGTGTACGTGCCGAACGCTTTGAAGAAGACTATAGCGACTCGAACATGGTTCAGCATAGCGACAGTGATACACTAACCAACGCAGAGATTTCGTTTGGTTACGAGCTAGGTAACGGCCACGTCTATGCAACGCTCGCCGGTGCACAAAAGCCTGGTGGCACTAACGTTAGTGCAAGCAGCCAATACGGCTGGATGAGCCCCGATTTTCAAACCTTTATGGCGCAAAAACTGCAGTTTGGCGCAGAATCTTTGTTCAACAAAGAGATCGGCTATAAGGGCGAGTTTATGGGCGACCGTGGTTTAGTGCGTGCTGCGCTGTTTCATACCGACCGCAGCAACGCACAGTTAGAAAACTGGATGTGGGACGACGCCGCAGGCCTATGGATTGGCTACCTAGACTCTACCTCTGATGCTACTAGCTACGGTGCCGAACTTGAATTAGATTTTGCCGCTACCGAACAGCTTCAACTATCTGCATCGTTAGGCTTGCTTAAAACCAAAGTCGATGCGATCGAAGCTTTCGACCAAGATCTATGGGGTTTCGTAACCAAGTACGATCGTGATCAAGCTAAGTCACCTGAATATACCTACCACCTTGGTGCCAACTATCAGTTCACTGACGCGTTAAGTGCTGGTCTAACTATTGAAGGCAAGGGCAAGAGCTATTTTGGTTACTACCATGACGGCCAGCTAGAGGCGATTGATTTGGTGAACGCCCATATGGCATGGAACCAAGGCAACCTAAACCTAACGCTATGGGCCCGTAACCTCACTGACGAAACCTATGCGACCCACGCACTGTACTTTGGTGCCGACCCTCGCGACGATTTTGGCGCCTGGGGCAACGCGACCTACAAACAGTTAGGTGAGCGCCGTACCTACGGTTTAACTGCGCGTTATCAGTTTTAACAACCGGGGTTAATCCCAAAGGCTGAGGTGTTCTTGATAGAACGCCTCGGTTGTTAGCCGATTACCTTTCAAGCTCGTCAACTGGGTATGGGGGTAGGGTAAACTGAACAACGCGAACGAAAAGCGCTCGCCCTCATCGTTATGATATCGAACACGATGATTAAGCGCGTTAATCGCACCATCGGTTAACCACTCTAGTAAATGACCAGCAAAGGCAACCACTCGCCCTGTTTGTTCTAGTGAATGCCATTGCTGGGTAACAGGGTGTTGGTACTCAAAGCAGCTATCGTTACCAAACACGAACACCGTTATCAGCGACACATCAGGGTGTTCAGTTAAACGTAAGTCAGGCCTATCAGCCTTACGAGTAACCTGATCAGGATAGTAATTGGCAGACAGCATGTGACCAAAGTTTTGGTTGTATTGTTGTAACAAACGGTCATCAATTTGGGCGAGTAGCTGCTGCTCGATGGTTGATACAAACTGCTTAATAGGGTGCCATTGGTCATTAAGAAAATGGCTAAACTGTTGAGGGAAATGCTCAGGCTTTGAAAAGTCTGACAACACAAACGAGTGCAATGGGTCTTCGGGGCCCTGATTAATCGAATCGGTTTGCCCGTCGTACGAGTAACCATCAAAGGCTACACCGTACTGCGATTGCAAATATTGCTCGCGATACGATAATGGCTGCTGTACAAATGATCGCAAGCTGCTGGGCAACTCGCCCATCGGCAATGCGTCTAAGCTTGAGATATAGGGGCCGGTCAATAAAGGGCTGTTCACTGTGACAACTCGACACAAAATAAAATTAAGGATAGACAGTTGTTAAGCACACTACAAATCATCGAGATCGTTGCAACACTTTGTAGCCTAACCTACATCGTTTTGTTGATTAACGAACGTATCGCCTGCTGGGCCTTTGGTATATTGGGTTCTGCATTAAGTATCTATCTTTTTATCGCAAGCAAACTATACAGCGAAGCATTTCTCTATAGTTTTTATGTAGTGATGGGTATTTGGGGGTGGATTCGTTGGTCACAACGCTCAACGGCTAACGCCAACCCGATTATTAGTCAGCCTTTGCCAGTGCACGCTATGTACGTAGTTGTGGCGAGTTTTGGCGGCTTGCTGTTAGGCTATCTAGCCGACACCTATACTGATGCGGCTCGCCCCTACATCGATGCATTCACCACCACGTTTAGCTTTGCGGCGACCTATATGGAAGTCAAAAAGGTATTACAAACCTGGCACTACTGGCTGGTATTGAACGCGATCTCGATATGGCTATACCAAGACCGCGAACTAGATATCTATGCAGGCCTTACCGTGGTATATACCTTTATGTCGGTATATGGGTTTGTGCAGTGGCGTAAGGCGTTTAGACAGCAACCTAAAGCGGTATAGATTAAGTTAACTCAACTCCTGCACTGGCCACCATACCTCCATCTAGGGTTAACGTGTGGCCAGTAACATAAGCTCCTGCTCGAGAGCATAAGTATATTACTGTACCCGCTGCATCTTCATAGGTACCTACCCGTTTTGCTGGAATCTTCGACGCAATACCACCTTCTTGCTCGATAAGATGAGCAGTCATTTTGCTAAGAAAATAGCCCGGTGCGATAGCATTAACGTTGATCCATTCGTCTGCCATATCAGCAGCCAAGTGGCGAGTCATCTGATGCACCGCTGCTTTACTTGCCGAGTAACTATAGTTATTTAGCTTTGGGTGGGTGATGCCGTTAATTGAACCTATATTGATCACTCGGGCAGGATCTAGCTGTGAAGCACCGTTTTTTAAATGCCCATGAAACTTTTGAATCAAAAAGAAGATCGACTTCACGTTAAGGTCTAAAACCTTATCAAAGCCCACCTCAGGAAAATCATCTATCTCAGCCCCCCAAGCGGCGCCGGCATTGTTGATAAGAATATCAACGGAGGTTTCTAATGAGCATACCTTCTGCGCAAATTCAGTTATACCTTCAATCGTTGACACATCTGAGGCTATAGCAACGCAATCACCGTATTGGCTAAGACGTTCGGCGGTTTCGTTAAGCTGTGTTTCATTACGTGCAGTGATATATACCTTTGCCCCTGCCTGTAACAAACCTGTGGCAATCATTTCGCCAATTCCACGAGAGCCACCCGTAACAACAGCGACCTTACCCGCGACATCAAAAAGACTCTTCATGCCTGTTTACCTCTGCGTATCTAATTGCCAGATTCTGCCTGAACATATAATGGCTTACCAGCGTCTACTACATGTACGGTATAAATCTTCAATGCTGTATCGCCTACAACCGTAAAACCCGCATGAACCTTATCGCGCGGGTTCAACAGATTGGCCCCTGTCTTTAGCGTAATTTGCTTGCCATTAGGCAGCGCTACCGTTGCCCCCTGCACCACAAACAACGCCTCGACACCTGGGTGGCTATGGCGAGGTATAACCTCGCCTGGTTGATAGGTTGCGATGGCCACAACCATTTCAGTTTGCTCGGTTTGTGGAGCTAAGGTAACTCGGTGCTGTTCAACGGTTTCGGCAAGTGCAGTGCTCGTGGCGGCCAATGCGATGATCGCTGTTAAAAAGGCATGTTTAATCATTAGTACTCACCGGCGTAATGGCATACTGATAGCGATAATCTAATCGAGGTAAGCGGTACTTCAATAATGGTGGCGTACCCCACGAATCAGTACCGCCAACACCGCGCTGCTTAAAATCGATATTGGCAAAGATACGATCGCGTTTAACTAAATCGGTTGGGTGCATATTACGGCGCTTAACGTCGTGCTTACTAGAATCGTACTGATCTGTGTCGTAATACTGTGCACCAAAACTTAGCAGTGGCGAGCCTTCAAATCGCACACCCTCGCCCTGTTCGTTAGTAAAGGTTACTTCGCGCACGTCGGTTCGATAACCGTTCTCTTGTGGGCGAACATAGGGCACGTAAAGCTCGTCAACCGTTTTACTATAACGACCCACCAGTGCAGATCGATCGCGATCCCAATAGTTTTCGTGAGGGCCGCGGCCAAACCATTGCACGTTGTGAAGATTTTGATCTAGTTGCCATAAGGTTCCTAATCGCGGCATCTCTGCCATCTTCGCGTGAGGCGCCGCATAAAACCAAACATCTGCGTCGATACGACCATCGCCCGAAATAATATAGGTACTTAGATAACGACTTTGCAACGGCGCCAAGAAATGCTCTAACTGTACCTGCACTCGCGACTTAGACAGTCTTTTAACATTCATGCTTGTTAGCTGCGCAGAACGACCAGCGTTTTGGTAGGCTCCAAAGCCTTGGGTGTAATCGCCAATATCAAAATCGTTGTCGATCGGTGCTCGCCAAAAATCAGGGCGCACGTTGTCAACTAGCACTTGGGTCTTACCGTATGTTAGCTGGCTAATAGCACCCTTCTCTTTATCAAACATAACGCTAAAGCTTTTGCCCGAAATAGCGTAAGCGGTAGATGTCTCTTTAAGCTTTATAGACTGATTCGATACTAATTTAGTACGCGGCGATGAAGGCAATGCATACTGGTTAACACCAACGACATGCCCCTGCGGTAACATTGGCATCGGCTTGTTTGTATAGGCTTCAAAGGTAACAAAGTATTCTGTACCAGCTTTGGGGGTGTGCTGATAATCAAAGACCAACGACTGACTTGTTTGGGCTGCCGCACTCAACTGCCCTAACTCACCACTAGCCACTTCAACACCATCGGCTTCAACTCGCCAACGACCGTTATAGTCTGATAGGTCTTTAAAGAAGTATTTGTTTGCAACCACAACTGTTGAGTCTTGCAGTGCAAAGTCGATATTTTGGTGCACCTTTTTTACTTCGTGTAAGTACGGGTAGATCGAGCGATCAGCGTACACTAAGCCATTGGCAGAAAAGCTATCCGAATGCTGCACAGTGGGTGGCTCTAAATCGCCACCGTACGCCCAAAACATCTCGCCATTGGGTGCTTTTTTGGCGAAGGTTTGATCTACCCAATCCCAAATGAAGCCGCCTTGCAGAATGTCGTACTTTTCGAAGGCATCCCAATACTCGCCAAAGTTACCAAGGCTATTGCCCATGGCATGTTCATATTCGATCAAGATAACGGGGCGCTGATGTAAGCCTGATTCTGCATAACGAACTATCTGATCGATACCGGCATACATCTGCCCATAGGCATCAGTGTGTCGGCGTAGTTGAGCCTGCTCTGACATAACGGGCGAGTTGGGCTCTTTGTCTTTTAACCAATCGTAAGTGGCTTCTAAGTTTGGGCCATCACCCGATTCGTTACCTAACGATCGCATTATCACCGACGCGCTATTCTTACTGCGCTCATACATGTTGCTAACACGATCAATATAGGCCGCAGCCCATTCAGGCTTATTAACGATATGGTTGTCTGCGTCGTAGCCACCCTGGTTTGCCGCACCAATACCGTGAGACTCGGTATTGGCTTCGTCCATGATATAAAAACCATACTCATCGGCTAGGTCGTACCAGTAAGGGTCGTGAGGATAGTGAGCAAGACGTACAGCGTTGATGTTGTACTGCTTCATTAGCTCGGCGTCTTTGCGCATAGATTCGCGCGACACCACATGCGCTGTAACTGGGTCGTGCTCGTGGCGGTTAACACCCTTAAACAAAACCGGCTTGCCGTTGACTAAGATATTACTGCCCACAAGTTCTGACGATCTAAAGCCGATGGGCTTACGAATAACCTGTGTCACAGTGTCGCCGTCTTTTAGCGCTAACTCTAGGGTATAAAGATTGGGCTGCTCGGCGCTCCAAGGTTTGATGTTGTCAAATACCTCGTTCAACGTTAGCGCAACTGTTTTGTCATTCGCTAATCGGCTTGTGTTTAGCGATTTACTTAGCAATGTTTCATTGGCGTCTAGCAACGTTACCTCTACCTGCCCGCTACCTGCCTTGCCGTTATTTTCAATATCAATGGCTAGCTCAAGCACACCATCACGGTAATCGTTAGTAAGAGTGGTATAGGCATGGTAATCAGCAATATGTAACTTAGGGGTCGCGTATAGGTAAACATCGCGTTCGATACCCGATATACGCCACATATCCTGGCACTCTAAATAACTGCCATCAGAATAGCGGTACACTTCAGCAGCTATCAGATTCTCGCCTTGTTTTACGTACTCGGTAATATCAAATTCAGCGCCCGTTTTAGAGTCTTGCGAATAACCAACTTTCTTGCCATTCACATACAGGTAAAAAGCTGACTTAACCGCGCCAAAATGCGCAAAGATTTGCTGGCCGTTCCAGTCACTAGGTAACGACACCGTCTTGCGATAAGTACCCACCGGGTTATACGCAACCGGCAACTGAGGCGGTACTAGATTGTTATCAAAGCAAGCATGCGAATGGTAAAAGGGTATGCCATAACCGTTGATTTCCCAATTAGCAGGCACCTGAAATTTATCCCACTGGCTATCGTCTAGATCAACGGCATAAAAGTTATCGATCTGCTTTGAAGGGTGGTCTACCCAACGAAAATTCCACTCGCCATTGAGCAACAGATGATTAGACGCATCATACTCAACGCGATTCTTAGCATCCTCTCGATTGGGATAGCTAAAGTAGAACGCCCTTGCAGGCTGTTTATTGATTCTAAACACCTCAGGGTTTTGCCAGTCAGGCATAGAGCTTGCTAATTTTTGAATCGCCTTATCCTGAGCGGCTACAGTGCTCATGGCCGCCACAGAGATAGCCAATGCGGCACTAAAAGCATGAATCTTAGACATTATTATTTCGCCAACCAAATAACGTCTAGATTATCGTCAACATGGCCTGTGCCGCAATTTACTTCTCTGTGCCATAGATGAATTAAATTAACCTAACAATCGCTGCCATAAATAGGTAAAGTAACTAACTCTGTTGTAGCGAGGCCTCGCCTTGATTAAGTTTATTCAAATCGCCTCGGCGTTATTTAGTCTAGTTATTCTTTATCTGATTTTGTTTGCCACAAAACAGCAAGGTATTCCTTTGTTTTATTGGGCAGAATCGATTCCGTACGGTGACAAGTTAGGGCATGTAGGCCTATCAGCCATGCTCGTGTTATTTCTATCTGCAGTAACACGCTGCAAATCGTTCAAGATTGCCGGCATACCAGTTTACTGGTCGTTTGCTGCGGCACTTGCGCTACTAACCTTTGGCGAGATCACCCACCACTTTAATGCGGCTCGTTCATTTGAATGGGGCGATCTATTAGCCAATTTGACTGGCACGTTGTTTGGGGTAGCGATTTCGGCCCTGGTATACGACCGTGTGCATCCTTTTACAAAGCGCTATCGATAAGTTACTAGCCCTGGCTCACTGTATAGATAACTGTAGTCGTTAAAGTTAGAGATACTTATACGATCGCCCGAGTAAAAGCATTCGCTGATCGCACAGTTAATGATTGGCTCATATAATTGATACGCGCTCTCATCAGGCAAGCCCATTACGCCTGCCATGATCGTGGCCATCGTACCGCCCGACGTAAACACACCAATCGTCTTTCCTGAGCCCTGCTGGGCCATAATATCTGCTACGGCCGCGCGCGCTTGATCTCTAAACTGCTGCCAAGGCGTTACCTGCTCGTGTGTTAGCCCGGCGACCCACGCATTGAATAATGCTTTGATCACCTTTTGATACTGTTTGCTAGTAGACAAACCATCAGCCACAAACCTCGCCAATGTCTTATCGGTTTTTATCAACTCTGGCAACAAATAGGTAAGGTGCTGATCCATATCGATTTCATTTAATCGTGCATCAATATGATGCTCACACGGGGCGAGTTTTGACAGTGCGATGATCGCCGTATCTTTTTGGCGCTCTAAAGACCCCGAGTAAATTGCATCAAACGTAATCTGGCGTGTTTGTAGGTGGCCGCCTAAGTGCGCAGCCTGTTGGCGCCCAACGACAGACAATTGATCGTAGTTATCACTACCAAAAGAAGCCTGGCCATGACGAATAAAGAATAATTTTGACACTTAGTTTGCACCTAGTTAGGTAGTTTTTTAACCATGAGGCAAGTAGAGTACGTTGTTATACGGTATTTTCAAATAAGCATAGGCCTAGCTGTACTGGCGATATAAGAGTTATATATGATCGGAATAGAGTGGATTGCGGCCTATTTAGTACTAGGCATATTTGTTGGATTTATGGCTGGCCTATTAGGGGTTGGTGGTGGTGTCATTATGCTGCCAGTACTTACTTCTCTGTTTCTGTCGCAAGGCTTGCCCACCGAGCAGGTGGTACACATAGCGCTGGGAACGTCGATGGCATCGATTGTCATGACCTCGCTGAGTAGCATGCTAGCTCATCACCGAAAACGCGGTGTTCGCTGGGACCTTTTCAAGGCGATGGCACCAGGGGTGCTAGTTGGCGCGTTCGCCGCAACCTTTTTGGCAACTATTTTAAGCGCACAGGCACTGGCCATATTCTTTGGTTGCTACATGCTTTATGCATCGATTCAGCTCTATCTAAATAAGCAACCCAAACCATCTAGCAATATCACTGGCACACCCGAACTAATCGCCGCGGGCACCACTGTAGGTGGTGTTGCAGCGCTTGTCTCGATCGGTGGCGGCACACTGATGGTGCCGTACTTTACGTGGCGTAATATTAAGCTGACCACTGCTATTGGTACGTCGGCGGCTATTGGGTTTCCATTATCGGTGGCAGGCACCATTGGGTATATCTATAACGGCTGGGGCACACCTAACGATTTAGGTCAAAGTGTTGGCTTTGTTTATTTGCCGGCGGTAATCGTGATCTCAGCAATGAGTATGCTCTTTGCCCCCCTAGGTGCAAAAGTTGCTCATAAACTACCAGTGAAAGTTCTCAAGAAAGTATTCGCGGTATTGCTAGTAATACTCGCGGCTAAGATGTTAATTCAGGTATTGAGCTCATGATTTTTAATAAGAATTATAATCCGCCGACACCCTTAGCCACCAATGATGTTGTACTGTCTGTACTCGCCCCTGATGTGGTTGAGCAAGACTATGCGGTTGTGATGAAAAACCGCCATCGCCTTCGTTCAATTTTTACCGAGCATGATGAATGGCCCGCCGACGATATGTCGCTTGCCGACAATCTTGCCGACTTACAAATGCATCAGCGGGAGTACAACGAGCGCGAGGCTTATGCTTACGTGATTCACACACCAAAGGGCGAGTATGTTGGTTGCGCCTACGTTTACCCACCTTCGGTTACTGACTATGACGCCGAGCTATTCTTTTGGGTCGATGAGCACTTTGTTTTTCTTGAACCGCAACTTGAGCAAGCACTTACTAGCTGGTTAACCGATGATTGGAATATCCCCTCGCTCGCACTTCCAGGGCGCACTCAACCATGGTCTAGTTGGGCGGGTAAATTATTTCATTCAGAATGATTAAATCGAGAAGCCAGTTATAGGTGAACTGTATCGTAGTCAGTTTCAACAAATCTCAATAACGTCAAACACTCAACTGCCGTATACTGCGTTCAAGAACAAACATAAGAGCGTTGCTATGCGCAAACTAATCGCGATACTAATGCTAACTGTTTCAATGCAGTTAGCCGCGGCAGACACCATTGGTCTTGATGACCCGAATATTCGATACACCGGCCGATGGCTCACAACCAATGCCAGCCAACCCCAAACCTCGTGGGCGGGCACCCAGTTACAGTTTTCATTTACCGGCACCACTGCTGCGATCGAATTAGATACGGGCAAAAAAGCAGAGCAGTTTCGGGTCATTGTTAACGGCGAGCCTAACCCGCTTCCGATTACCATTAAGCCAGGGCGTCAATGGGTCGAACTGGCAAAAAACCTTACCAAAGATACGCACCACATCGCTCTTTTTAAAGAAACGCTATATGGCGAGCGCACTACCTTTTATCGTTTAAAAGCTGATGGCGCACTGCAGCCATTACCACCCAAACCGAGTAAACGCATTGCTTTCTTTGGCGACAGCAACATGGACGGCACGTCGATGTATAGCGACGAAGACTCAGGCCATACAGGCACTTATTATGCTTATCCATCAGTTGTGTCGCGTATGCTCAACGCCGAACCCTCTATTCAAGCAATGGGGGGCGCAACACTTGGTGGCAAAGGCAATAACGCTGTTACCCAATTTATTTACTCGCCCGACTTCTATTCGCAAAACACCGACTATCGCGATAATTTTAAGCCTGACGTGATCGTAGTTAACGCCGGCGCAAACGATATTGGGCGAGTCGATAAAAAAGGCGTTAAAACACATTACCGCCAAGTTGTTTCTGAACTACGTAATGTTTACGGCGATCAGCCTCACATCGTGCTGTTCAACGCTTATGCTTGGGATTTTAACGAGCCTGCTAATTACTCGCACGAAATCGTCGATGAAATAGGTGGCAACCTGTCGGTCGCACTGTTCCCTTGGGTGTGGGAGAAATGGCATGGCTCAATGGTCGAACATGCTGGGCAAGCCCGTATTTTAGCAAACCACATATTGTCGCTAAATTTGGGTTTTAAACAGGTCGCAGAGGCTGAAGTATTCAGCCGTTATTCAGGCAATTTCGATGTTGTAAACGGCAGTTTTGAGCACATAGCGACTGGTGGTTTCATGGGTTTTGGTTGGCGCTATGTCAATCAAGGTGTTGAACGCATCAACGGTGATGCAGCTCATGGCGAGTTCTATATTCGATTAGATAAGGGCGAGCAAGTACATCAGGGCAACGACGCAACGGGCGACCTCATGCCTGGTGGTACGCAAGGCAAACAGCGCTACCGTATTTCAGCAATGATTCGATCAACTAACGATGGCGTAGTCAATATTGGCGCACGTTTTCAAGATCAAGGTCTATATAGCCCTAAGCCTGTTCAGTTAAAAACATTTAGCGCCAACGATCATTGGCAGCCAGTTAGCACCACTGTCGTAGCACCAGAAGGCAGCTGGAAGATCGAAACAGTGTTGCAAGCCACCCAGGGTACTGTCGACATCGATAACATTCAAGTCGAGACTATCGACTATAACGTCGCCGATGATCTTCAACCAATGCAGCAAATCTCATTTCAATATGGCGAGTACCAACGCGACGCATTTCTATTTATACCCGAGGGCCACGACAAACCGTTACCGCTAGTGGTGGCAATTCATGGCTATACCAGTACGGCGACCGGGTTTCAGTTGGCTCATGGTTTAAATCGCCACGCAACTGATAACGGCTACGCCATTTTGTACCCTCAAGGTATGCACTTTAAAGCAAGCTGGGGTGGGCGCGTAACGTCGTGGAACGATGAGGCAGCTAACTTTGCTACCGACACTGGGCCCGACCGTCATTGTGCAGC
Organism: uncultured Pseudomonadales bacterium; assembly: GCA_947503335.1. Taxonomy (GTDB): domain Bacteria; phylum Pseudomonadota; class Gammaproteobacteria; order Pseudomonadales; family CANNCY01; genus CANNCY01. The sequence goes on from CANNCY010000002.1 coordinate 389,090, forward strand.
CGACAAAGACCCCTACCCTATGCCACCCGACTGTAAACAGATGGGCCCATGCGGTTGGACTAGCTGTCAAGACGACGTAGGGTATATCGAAGCGTTACTAGACAAGATACAAACTCGCCCAGAAATAGATGCTAGCAAAACCTATGCATTAGGCGTAAGTAACGGCGGTATGATGGTGCTACGCCTAGGATGTAATCTATCTGAGCGCTTTGCTGCTATCGCACCGATCATCGGGCAACTAGCCCCTCAATTTGATTGCACGCCCTCGACGTCATTGCCAATGATCCATTTAGCCGGCGCGCTAGATACCACGGTAACAGTAGACGGGTCGCAAACCGCTGATGGATTCTTTTATAACTCTGTCGCAGAAACCACCCAGACTTGGGCAACAGCACTTAGCTGTAACATGAACGAAAAGCCGTGGCCAAATCTATTGGCCGCCAACGGCGACATGCAATGTACCCAATATACTCAGTGCGGTGATAAAGGCTCTGCTGTAACCAGCTGCATTGCACCTAAAGAAGCGCACAATTGGCCAGCACAGGGGTACCTTGGCGCACCAGCGACCTGCGTTACGCAACAACAGACTAGTGCGATGCCCGAATCACCACTTTGTACTATACCTAAAGGCCAATATCGATCTGCAGGAATGGATACCATTTGGGGGTTCTTTAAGCAATACAAGGTGGGCGAGTAACGCCCACTGTGGTAGCCTGAACACATAATAAAAGTTAGTAATTGAGACGTACCATGCAAAGCACGCAAATTGATCCTCGCGAATCTCTGCAAAAAGCTATTCAAGCCCTTAAAGGCAAACAGCCACACATTGCCGAGCAGATCTGTCGAGAGTTCTTAGTACACACGCCATCAAGCATGCCGCACATTCAGCTGCTTAGTCACGCGCTGATTCAAACCGATCGCTACGACGAGGCCGAGTCGCAACTAGAATTTGCCATTAAGATTGTGCCCGATTACGCAAACCTCTACGAAGATCTTGGCAGCCTATACATGCTTCAGGGTAGAACTGACGAAGGCATCAGGCTGCTAGAACAAGCAGTACAGATGAACCCTCAGTTATCATCGGCGCACAAAAAACTAGGGACAGCCCTTGCTCAACAGGGCGAGACCGAAGCTGCAGACGAAGCATTTGAAGCGTATATCGATCAAGACCCTCAGCGAAAGCTGGTGGCTCAGGCGATGGGGCATTGGCGTGCAGGTCGCAACAGCGATGCTATCTCTACATTGCGCCAAGTGCTAATGGCCGATAATAACAATGTTGATGCAATGCGTTTTTTGGCGATCATCTACATTAACGACGGCAACAACCTTTACGATGCCGAAGCGCTACTTAGACGCGCCACAGAGATTGCGCCCGACTATGTGCAAGCGCTTAACGATTTAGGCTCATTGCTTAACGATAGCCACAAATATGATGAAGCCGTATCTGTCTGGAATAGAGTAATTGCCCTTACTCCCGATGACAAACGCGCGTACTCGAGCATTGGTAGCTCACTTACTAGGCTTGGTCGTCTAGACGAGGCTGTTGCAAACTATAAAAAAGCACTTCAAATCGATGAAGCGTCGCCGCAGATTCACATGGTACTCGCGCACCAATTAAAGACACTGGGTCGACAAGAAGAAGCCCTGGTTTCTTATCGCCGCTCTATCGAGCTAAATCCAGGTTTGGGTGAGTCGTATTGGAGTATGGCAAACCTGAAAATCTTCAAGTTCGAACCCAACGAAGTTGCGGCCATGGAAGCACAGCTAGAAAAAGAAGATATTTCTAAAGATGCGCGCTTTCACTTATTATTCTCTTTAGGCAAAGCCTATGAAGATCTAAAAGATTACAAAAAGGCTTGGCACTACTATGACGAAGGCAACAAGATTAGACGCGAGACTGTCAGCTACGACCCCACGCGAAATAGAGTGGAGTGCGAAACTGACAAGACGTTCTTTAATCAAGCGTTTATCGACCAACATAAAGGAAGTGGGCACGATGCTAAGGATCCCATTTTTATTGTTGGCTTACCTCGCACAGGCTCAACATTAATTGAACAGATTCTAGCAAGTCACTCTCAGGTAGAAGGCACGTCTGAACTACCTAACATTGGTGCGATTGCCCAATCTACTGCCAAATTCAGACGTGATAATCTGCAGTATCCTCAAACTCTTGAAAACGCTCAGGGTCGTGACTGGCGCGCATACGGTAGACAATACCTTAAAGAAGTAGCGCATCACCGTATCGAGGGCACACCGATTTTTATCGACAAGATGCCGAACAATTTCTTTCGTATTGGCTTCATAAAATTGATTTTGCCAAATGCCAAAATTATTAATACTCGTCGCTATCCTCTTGATAGTTTGCTCGGTGCATACAAGCAGTTATTTGCTAGAGGGCAAGACTTTACCTACGACCGCTTCGAGCTTAGCGAATACTACCGCGACTATGTTGACCTTATGAATCACTGGCATTCAGTGTTTCCTGGCGAGATCTTAGACGTACATTACGAAGACACTGTTACTGATTTTGAGACGCAAGTTAAGCGTATTCTAGAGTTCTGTGATCTACCCTTTGAAGAAAACTGCCTTCGCTTTCATGAGACAAAACGTGCGGTTAAAACAGCATCATCAGAGCAAGTACGCCAGCCTATCTATCGTGGCGCTCTGGGTCTGTTTAAAAAGTATGACGATGAAGCCATGCAAGAATGGAAAGACGACCTTGAAGATATTATTGAAGCACTACCTCAATCGGTTAAAGACGCTGTTCAATAAGCTTCGGTTTCAATCAGGTGTACAGTGCAGCAGCACCTACACCTGATTGACTCATTTTGTTATTACCGCTTACATCAAGCTAGCTGGCCATTCAAACGGGAACACCTCTAACCCATGAATCGAGTTACGTATATCGGTACTCAGGGTAATGGTTGCACCCGTTACACGCTGGTTTAGGTCATGAATCGCAATTGTTGATGGCGAAGAACCGGCAGCGATAATGCCGTCGTTTATCTCGCACAAACCTCGGCCAAACCCCGCGCGCGCCACCCTTGAATCATCGAGGCCAGTACCTGTAAGAATTGCAGGATCGATCTCAGGCACCTTAAAAGCAACATCATTAGTCTCGTCACTACGACTTACATAACGAACGGCGTTACTTGCGGTGTCGTTAAATAATATGCCGTCTCTGTAGGGCCTACAGTTATGAGTACCCGGCGGTAATGTAGCGCTCATGCTTACCTTCTTGCCATTAAAATGCAGCATACCGCCTGATTTCAGGCCTGACATATACAAGCCGTCTTTATTGGTAAAGACATTGTTTAGATGTAAGCGATTCATGGGTATTGGGCCTTGATCGCTCATTGGATTAAAAGGCACGCCGCGGTAATCTAGACCGTTCGTCTCGATCGCCAAGCCCCAATGAAACTTTTCTTGCGCCACATCAAAAGCCACGATCGCATCAAATGCTGTACTGGTAATGAAAATACTACCTTGCCAATAGCTAATTTCGTGACAATGCTTTAAGAAAGGATTACGCCAGCTTTTTATCAGTTCAAAGTTAGGTGAATAGCAAAATAATTCGTCACTAGCTGCGATATATATTTTATCGTTGGCAAAGCAGATACCGCGTAGGCCGCGATCCCATCCTCGGCCCGTCCAGTCGATATCCATTGTGTTCCAGTCGATAGCCTGTGCTGTACGCTGCTCGGCCAAATCAATTAGATACACACCGCCATGGCTTTGGCCTTGCTGACTGCCACGCACTACTGAAGTCGCTACTAAGATCGTCATTTTGATCATACTCCAATGACATTTATTATTTAGCCTACCTTAACAAAAAAGGGCGGCAAATGCCGCCCATTTATATCGCTGTAACCCTTTACCACCACGCGGTGTAAAGCGCTGCCAAAATCAATACAACCGCTAAACTCGCCATGTTAAAGCTAGTAGTTGTACTGAAGCTAACATCTTTAGTGCTATAGTCTGCCTGATGCTCAGGCGCTTTGCCCATCAAAGAGACGACAATAGCCAAACCAAGACATAACAAGAACACAAGGCCTACACGATCCATAAAGGGCAGTTCAGGCCAAAGCATCTTAAAGGCGAACGAAAATACCGCCGAACCTATAGCTGCCACTAGCGCACCATTAGCGGTTGCGCGGGGCCAGAACATACCAATCATAAAGATCACAACAACGCCCGGTGTAAAGAAGCCGGTGAACTCTTGAATGTACTGAAACGCCTGATCAAATTTGCCCAACAATGGTTGCGCTACAATCATCGCAATAATCATCGCTGTCACACTTACTGTGCGCCCTACCTTTACAAGCTGCTGTTCATCTTGCGACTTATTTAGCATGTTGCTGTAGATATCCATCGTAAAGATTGTAGATATGCTATTGGTCATTGACGCTAGCGATGACACAATCGCAGCAAGCAATGCTGCAAATACGATGCCCTTAATACCCACTGGCAATAGCGCCATCATCGATGGGTATGCTTTATCGGGCGTTTCTAAGTCGGGAATCAAAACCACTGCGGCGATACCCGGCAATACCACAAGAATAGGCATAAGCAGCTTTAAGAACGCCGCGAATACAATACCCTTTTGTGCTTCTTCAGTACTCTTTGCAGCAAGCGCGCGCTGAATAATGTATTGGTTAAAGCCCCAGTAAGATAGATTCATCATCCACATGCCGCCTACCAGTACCGAGATGCCAGGTAGATCCATGTAACTTGGATTCGACTTATCAAGAATCATATCGAAATGACCAGGAATACGTGTCGTTAATTCGTTAAAACCAACCAGAATACCCTGCCCTTCGGCAATCATATCTAACGCAATGTACGCAATGATTAAGCCACCGATGACCAACAGCACTACCTGAATAATATCGGTTAGCGCCACGGCCTTAAGGCCACCTTTTAGCGAGTACGCACCCGCGAAGATACCTAGACCGATTAATGATGTCATACGATCTAAGCCAGTTACGGTCTCAATGGCGAGTGCACCCAACCAAAGAATCGCTGTTAGGTTTACGAATACGTAAATACCCAACCAGAAAAATGCCATCACCGTACGTACCCTGCTATCAAATCGATAGTGCAGGTATTGTGGCATGGTGTAGATCCCTTGCTTTAAAAAGATTGGCAAGAAGTACTTACCCACAATGATTAAGGTGATTGCAGCCATCCATTCGTACGACGCGATCGCCATACCCATTACGAAACCTGAACCCGACATGCCAATGATCTGCTCGGCAGAGATATTAGCGGCAATCAACGACGCACCAATTGCCCACCAAGGTAAGGCCTTACCAGCTAAAAAGTAATCGCTTGTGTTCTTTTCATGCCCCGCTTTTTCGCGCGACACCCATTGAGCAATTGCAAACAGTGCAACGGCGTAGAAAAGCGCTACACCGATATCGATATTTGAGAGACCCATTGAAGATTCCTATTGGTTATTATTTTTTGCAGCCTACAACAGATTTGGCGACTGGTCTATCGCCCGCTGCAAACGTTTTCATGAATCGTATACTAAAACGAATATAAATAAAAAGGGTTCGCAGCAAAACCACGAACCCTTTTATGCGAGCGGCTACGAATTAATTAAATTCTTTCTTAAATCGTAACTGGAACTCACGTGGGCGCTTACGACTGTTTAACGTCATGTAGCGACCGTTGGTTGGGTAATCAGAGATCTGCCCATCTTGCCAGGTATCAACCCAAGCAACTGAACGCTCATCCCAAACATTCTGAATAGAGAAGGTTACACTCCAATCTTCTTGCTTGATTAAGCCCATTCTAAAGTTAGCCCATTCTTGCTCTGGAATCAGCTCGATACCACGCTGAGCATTCCACCAGTCGTGCGAACGAGAATCTTCCCATGCATGGTCATAGCGGAACCATAGATCGATACCACTCATCACTTCGGGCACTTCATAGTTGACACCCAAATACCATTTAGCATCTGGCGCAATCGCAAGCTTCTGCCCTTTCACAGCAAGCATGTCGGTGTTGTAGTCCCAACCACCGAGTGCATCACTGCCTGCTGGGCCGCGAGCATTGATCTTATCCCACTGAAGTGGCGCATCGGCATATGGAGCATCGTCACTCATACGCGCTTCACTGATAAAGAAGCTACCATCTAGGCTTATATTTTCTGTCGCCTGGAACCTGAACGAGGTTTCGTTACCCTGCGAATAAGCATCACCCACGTTCACGTGAGCACTCACACCCCACATGGTCCAATCCCACCAGCCGGCCGGATCACCCACAGAGCGCTGCATGTTCTCCCACTCCATATAGAAGAAGGTAGAGTTCACTTCTAGGCGGCCATCTAACCACATCGACTTGATACCGATCTCGTGGTTAAACAGTTTGTCAGACGCATACTGCTTAGGTAGAACTGACTGCTTACGTAGCGAGTTGTTACCACCGAGCCTAAAGCCTTCGCTATAGGTACCGTAAATCATGGCGTCGTCAGTGATCTGGTAAGTTACGCTGAACTTCTTAACCATATCGTCGTCTTTGCCATCGTAGGCATCTAGACCACCGGTTTCGTAGTTACCGTAAGGTACACGCTCGGGCCAGAACTGCCACTCGTCACGCTTACGCTCATAACCAAACCAACGCAAACCAGCTAATACAGACAGTTTATCGGTAATGTCGTAAGAGAATTCACCGAACACTGCTTTTTGCGTTGTATCGCGATAGAAGTAAGTATCGTAGTATTTTTCGGTTGGCATTACTGGATAGTCAACATCGTAACCTGCGTACGACTGCCACCAAGCTAGGTAAGCCATACTGCCCCACCAGTCATAGTAGTTCGTACCCTGCCAAGCAGTTAGGTTTTCGAGGTTCTCCATGTTGTACCACCAGTTCCAGTAGTCATACGACTCTTCGTAATAACCACCGACCATCCACTGGAACTTGCTATCACCTTGCGAAGCTAAACGTACTTCTAACGAGTTACGACGTGCAACCTGGTCGTTATGGATTGTGCCTAAATTAAAGTCAAAATCGTAAGCAGTCTGCAACGTGTAGTACGACGCATCGTACGTACCTAAGTAATAGTCGTATTCGCTAAACTGGTTCCAACCCGCTTTGGCTCCGTAAGACTTTAGCAAGGTATCAGTTGAGTTATCTAAAACGTAATCAACGGTACGATCTAGATGCGATGCCGCAATGGTTAGCTCTGCAAAGCCTAAATCACCTGTTAAGGTTAGTGCGGCAGTAAACCAATCATCTTCACGCCAATCTTTATAGAAACGAACGATTTCATATTCGCCAACTAGTGGGTCTTCTTTCCAGTCACCACGTGACATAGCAGTCTGCTTCATGTACATGAAGTCAGCTGTCCAGTCATCATTGATGTTCCAGATAGCATTTACCCTGAAACCAGTTTGATCCCAAGTATTAAAGTCTTTCTCAACAACGTCATCGTTAGTAACGTTTGCTAAGAAACTAGTGTCGTAGTAGTACTTTGGATTGGTTGGATCTGGGTTGTCTTCCCATAAACCATTCTTAAAGATGTTCGCATTGCCACGAACGTTGTCGATGAAGCCGCCTTCATGAACGTCATAACCAACTAAGCGAATTGCAAACTTATCTTCAACAATTGGAATGTTTACCGCACCCTCAATTGAGTAGCTCTCGCTGCCTTCAGCAACGGTAGAACCGCTTACTTCAACCCAACCGCTAGTTACAGAGGTATCGGCCTTTTTAGTGATGATTCGCATCGCACCAGACTGCGAGCTAGAACCAAATAGCGTACCCTGAGGCCCAGGTAGTGCTTCGACACGCTCGATGTCAACCATACGCGGGTCAACCTGAGACGCGGCCAAGGTCATTGGCACTTCGTCAAGATAAACCGCGGTAGACGAGTCTGTACGCCATTCGGCAGTACCGGTACTGATACCACGGAACACGATCTCGTTCTGGCCTGGGTTAACAGCAACAGACGCAACACTTGGAATAGCATTTACGTAATCGCCAAAGTTCTGAAAGTTAAGTTTTTCAATTTGATCAGCACCAAAGGCCTGGGCTGATTGAGCTAGATCTTGAAGACTAGATTCACGCTTAGTCGCGGTAACCGTAATTTCTTCAAGGGCTAACGACGATTTTTCTTCAGCATCGGCATTCGCCTCTTGCTCTTGAGCAATCGCTTGCATGGCTGTCATTGACGCTGCAGTAGCAATAGCTAATGCGATAGGCGTCTTTGACGACCTGATAGTCGGTGTAGACATAAAGGGTACTCCCCAATAGTTATTCTTATCTGCGCAGTAATACGTACGGATTTACCGCACGATCAACTCCACTGTAAAGAATACTAAACAGGGGCTCAACCCTAACAAGCGCTATATTTACGCGGGCTCAGTTGAATTTAATTCATCTGTCAACAATATAAGGCCGGGCGTTTTAAGCAACTGCTGTCGCAACCATTGATAAAAGGCCGTTATCTTAGGGTCATGACGACGATCGCGACGACAAACAAAATGCCACCCTGCCGACTGCGTTACCTCAAGACCATCAAACAGTTTTACCAACTCGCCAGAAGCTAGCTGTGACACAACATAGGGATGCATCGCCAAACCAACGCCATGTCCTTGGGCAGCAATGGTTAGTGCGTGATCATAACTATCTAACTGTAAACCACCATCAGGGTCAGCATCTTCTACGTCGTTAGCCGCTAACCAGGTTGCCCAATCTTGCTGAGACGGGTACACCTGTAATAGAGGTAACTGTGACAGCTGTTTTGGATCAGTAATAGGCCCGTGAGCAGCAATAAAATCTGGGCTTGCCACCGGAAACAACTCACAGGCAAATAAAGGCCAACACTCGACATTTGGGTCGTCAGGCGCACCAATCATAATGCAGGCATCGATGGTGGTTTGAGTAAAATCGACATCCCACTGTGCAGTTTGTAGTTGCACGTTTATATCAGAATGATTTTCTTGAAAATCAGCCAGCCTAGGAATCAACCAACGAATAGCAAGTGTCGAATACAACGACAAATTTAAGGTTGGGCTACGCTCGGGCGTCAAAATAGACTTAGTCGCTTCGCTTATTTCCCAAAATGCTAGCTGCACCACGGGATAATAATTGCGCCCGGCATCGGTCAACTCAACTGCCCGCGCGCGACGATGAAATAGCTCGGTACCTAAAAAACCTTCTAAAAGTTTGATCTGATGACTAATGGCAGAATGCGATACGCAAAGCTCATCTGCCGCATCTCTGAAAGATCCGTGACGAGCCGCTGCTTCAAAGCTTCGCAGGGCATTTAAAGGGGGCAATTTGTGGCGCATATTATGGTACTTATCGATTGAGCCTTGAGCCCATTCTGGCACACCTCATTTAGTGCTTTCAATACGATAGTTGCGCGGCAAACGTTTTACACTTATAGTGATATCAAATTGATATCATTACGGAGCTATCATGTACAACTTGATCGAAGAAAAAATAGGCTTTTCGCTAGATGGCTATTTAGTGCTTGTCATCGGTGCCATCGCTATTTACGCACTCGTTTTAATATCAGCAAGCCCGCTTTGGTTAGGAGTGATACTAGCAATTGTGTTACCCGGTTTCTTTATGATCCAGCCCAACGAAGCTAAGGCACTGATACTGTTTGGCTCTTACGTAGGCACCGTTGAGAAAAACGGGCTACGCTGGACCGTTCCATTCTTTATGCGCAAGCGCGTGTCTAAGCGTATTCGTAACTTTGAAAGCTCGAAACTTAAGGTTAACGATGAGCACGGTAATCCGATCGAGATTGCCGCAGTTGTTGTTTGGCGAGTTCAAAACAGCGCCGATGCGCTATTCTCGGTAGACAACTACGAGAGCTACGTGGCGATTCAAAGTGAAGCTGCACTTCGAAATCTTGCTACTAGCTTTCCGTACGATCTTCACGAAGGCGACACCATAGCGTTGCGTAGCCATCCAACTGAGGTATCAGCCAAGTTGGTCGACGAACTTAAGTCTCGTTTATTGCAAGCGGGTGTTGAAGTACAAGAAGCACGTATCAGCCATCTCGCATATGCCCCAGAAATTGCCAGCGCAATGCTGCAACGCCAACAGGCATCAGCCGTTATTGCCGCGCGGCAAAAAATCGTCGAGGGCGCAGTGGGCATGGTTGAGCTAGCAATCAAAAAGCTTAGCGATGATGAAATCATTGAACTAGATGACGAGCGCAAAGCCGCTATGGTAAGCAACTTGTTAGTTGTACTTTGTGGCGAGAATAACGCGCAACCCGTCATCAACTCGGGCTCGTTATACACCTAGGGATAGTCACTATGAGTAGTAAAAAAAGCTATCCATTGCGCATCAACCCAGACATCCTCGCCGCCGTACAACGGTGGAGCGAGGATGAGCTACGTAGCACCAATGCACAAATAGAATACCTTCTGCGCGACGCCTTAGTGAAGGCTGGTAGAGTTAAACTGGTTGAACCTTCTCAACTAGAGATTGTGAGAATTGACGGCAACGAATCGAAAGAATAGTAGCTAAAGTGAGTACTAGTCTTTTCGAGGAACTGCACATCATGAAATGGTTTCTATTAATCTTTATGTCGTCACTTACACTAAACGTAAATGCCATCCAAGATGACATGTATGGCTCTATCGCTATCTCACTATCTACTGCGCATTATGGTTATTCAATTGATCAGGCATCACAGGGTAAAGCCGAGTCTGTTGCCATGAACGCATGCGAAATTCAATCTAACTACGCCGGCGACTGCAAGGCCTTAATCTGGTTCAAAAACCAAACCTGCGGCGCTATCGCAGTAAACAAAGATGGCGACTTTGGTGCAGGGTATGGCCCTGGTCATGAGGGTGCCCGCAATGCCGCTTTAGACCTATGTCATCGCGAAGGCCCAAATTGCGAAGTCATCAAGTCGATGTGCAACTGACATAATTGACACACTTCGTAAAGTAAGTGCTAGACTGCGCGCATTGATGTTTATGCAAGGGATTCAATATGTTTAACGCAAAATCGTTAATCACAGCTGCGGGCCTGACGATCGGCTTATTCGCTAGCGCTAGCACTTTAGCAGAAAAAAACGACGCGCCAGCCGAAGCGGCCATGTGCAACAACCTGCTAGATTACAGCCCACAGAACCTACGCGGCAAAGAATCGACTAATCTTTGCAGCGCCTTTAAAGGCAAAGTGATTCTAGCAGTTAACACAGCAAGTGAATGTGGTTTCACCCCCCAATTTGAAGGCCTTGAAGCACTCTATCAGAAATATAAAGACCAAGGCCTAGTGGTGCTTGGGTTCCCTTCGAACGACTTCTTTCAAGAGCATAAAGACTCTGATAAGACCGCTGATGTTTGCTACGTCAACTATGGTGTGACGTTTCCGGTATTTAAAGAATCAGCTGTTCGTGGCTCAGATGTTAATCCGTTCTTTAAAGAACTAGCCGCCCAAACAGATGTAAAACCTAAGTGGAACTTTTATAAATATTTGATTGCTCGCGATGGCTCAGTAATTGATTCTTTTGGCTCGCGCACAGACCCAATGAGCGACACCATCACTAAGGCTATCGAAGCCCAGCTATAGGCTCCTTCAAGCCCCTGTTCATTTAAGGGGCTTGCTACTCTTTACACTCAGTCGATAATGGTAGATTCATATCTATCGTCCATACTAACACTAGGAATCCATCGATCTGAGTACGCTATTTGAACTTTATTCGACTTGCACTAGGGTCTCCTTTGACCCACCTCGCGCTGCTTGTCGCTAGCTTCGTGCTTGTCGAGATTAGTATCGAAGCCAAGATTATCGGGCTTGTTGAAGAACAATCCCGACATATCAATCAACGGCTATTAACGCGTATTAGTCAAGGTAATGCCGATCTAAACAATTTGATCAACGAACCTGATTTGGCAGCGATATTTGACGCCCAGGTGCAATCAGACACGCTTGCAGCCGATAAAATGAAATCAGGCCAACTTTACGTGCAAATCAAAGCAATGGTCGTGCAAGCACAGCAAGTCGGGTCTCTGTCAAAGATAGCCCATGCCAGCCCCGACCAGATGATCACCGTCACTAAGTTTTATACAACACCGTCTGTTTCACCCAAGTTTTTAGTGTTAATCCACGATATAGGCCGTATCGATTCTTTGATCTGGAGCATTCGTACCATATTGATGGTAGCGTTTGCGCTAATTCTATTTATTGGTGCCATCAATTACCGTGCCCTAACCGAGAGCATTAACAAACGAAGGCAACAAGAGCGACAAGAGCTTGCCCATCTTATCGAGCAGCGCAGCCAATACCTCGACCTCATGATGCAGTTAAGCAGCTTGATGGCAGCATGTAATTCGCTGCAAACTGCTGCCGAAGTAGTGGCACCGATCGCCACTAAACTCGCCCCAGAATGCCGTGCAGGCTATATCGGGCTAGTTGAACAAGGTCGAGATAGAGTTAGACAAATGGCAACCTGGGGGGGGATTGATTTTTCAACAGAAAACTTTGGCCACCAACAATGCTGGGCGCTTGTTAAAGGTCATCATCATGCGTCACATGATAACGATGTAGACATATACTGCGAGCACATATGCGAACGCAATGGCAACCATCTGTGCCTGCCGCTTATCGCTCAAGGCAATACGATTGGTGTATTGAGCATGTTTTTCGATACTACTGAGGGGTTAGACTCAAGTAAGTCGATTGCTCTAGCAATGGCAGAGCAAATTGGCTTGGCGCTAGCTAATATGCAGCTACGTGAGCACTTAGAACGCCAAGCAATCATCGACCCGCTAACAGGGTTATTCAACCGCCGCCACATGATCGACACCCTCGAAACCCTTAATCAACAGATTATCTATGGCGATCATCGGGCCTGCGTAGTAATGCTAGACGTTGACCACTTCAAATCATTCAATGATTCGTTTGGCCATGATGCAGGTGACCAGCTACTAACCAAGCTAGCTATGGCGCTGAAACAAAGCTTGCGCGAAGACGATCGCGCCTTTAGATACGGCGGCGAGGAGTTTTGTATCATTTTGCCCAATGCCACACTAGAAGCGGCCGTAGCAGTGGCCGACAAGATACGTGATCAAATGACGCAGATACAAATTGCCACCAAAGACGGTGCCGCTGGGGCCACCATTTCGGCAGGCATCGCTATGATCGACGACGACTGTATGGACACCAACACCGTACTTCAACGGGCCGATCGCGCTCTATATCAAGCCAAGCACAACGGCCGCAATCGTGTTGAGATATTTACTAACCAGCGCACTGATTAGTTACAACGTCTTCAGGCAGCACAAACCATCTTTCTTGGTCTACCCAGCTATCTACTCGCTGATTCTGAGACAACGACTCGGCCAGTTTATATGCCCCATCAACAGCAGTGTTAAACGACTCGGCGTGGCCCCATTCTAGCGACTGCCCTAAGGTCACTGATAGCGACTGAGAACCTGTGTACTGCCACACCCCAGAACGTTCGTTAAACTGGTAGTGAGCAACCCAATTGATGGCATGCTCTGCAATGTAACTGAGCGCATCAAAGATGTATTGAACCTCGTTTTGGCTCATCAAAAAATGTAAGTTAAAACGCACCCAACCAGGGCGATAACCCGCCTGCCCGTGACCTGTTTTATGTTCGTAAATCGCCGCTTGTTGTTTAGAAAGGTTCAACAAATGATGCGCATAGGGCCCTGCACAAGAGCAGCCGCCACGAACTTGAATACCAAACAAATCATTCAATAGCGCCACTACGAAGCCATAATGAAGCTCAACACCTTGAGCCATTAGCCTAAATGAGAAAATCGGCAATCGAGCTGCTTTGTCTCCACCAAGCAGCTCAAACTGGGGCTTATCTCTAAAAAACGCGAACGCCTGTTCAGCTAGTTGCTGCTCGCGCTGCTCTATCGCCTGCTCACCCAAATCACTTTTTAACTTAAAAGCGAGCCCTGCTCTAATTGAATCAACAATCGCAGGAGTGCCGGCCTCTTCGCGACGTTCAATCGACTCGGTATACCAGTGATTGTTTTGATCCACATAGCGAACGGTGCCGCCGCCACATACCGTAGGTGCCTGCTCAACGTTTACCAAATCACGCTTAACAATGAGCAAACCAGGTGTAGAAGGGCCACCTACAAACTTATGCGTAGAAATAAATGCCGCGTCGATATCTAAACCCGCAACATCGATATCGATGTAAGGTGCTGCTGCGGCAAAATCAATGCCGAGAATTGCGTCGTGTTGCTGAAACAGTTGGGCGAGTTGCGACAGTGGGGTTCTAATACCAGTAACGTTAGAGGCCGCACTAAAGCTACCGATAATTCGCTGCCCGCGGTATTGCTCAAGAAGTGACTGCACCGATGCTAAACATAACGAGCCGTCACTCGCTAATGACGCATTCACAACAGGCACACCCAGCTCTCGCCACACCAACTCGTTCGAATGATGTTCGTACGGCCCCAAGACCACCACGGTATCGCTACAGGGCTCGATGTTTAACAAACCCACCCACTTGGTAATGGCCGCCGTTGCCCCAGCGCCGCTAAAGATCACGGCATAACGATCGTCTGCATTAACTGAATCTGCAATCAGCTGACGTGATTGCTCACGCAATGCCGAGGTATATCGCCCGGTGAATGAGCTCTCGCTATGGGTGTTCGCGTAATAAGGCAATACCTGCTCTTCGATATACTGTTCTATCGACGACACCGCTCGCCCAGATGCAGTTGCATCAGCATATACCAATGGCTTGTTACCAAAAGGGGTAGGCACCGCTGCATGATTGCCAATTAATTGCTGTCTAACTTGTGCGAACGTCGTCATCTATAGCTCCTTAATAGAAGCCATCATGATAATCTCGCCCAAAAGAGATTTGGTGCCTATATTTTTACAATAAACCCTTTATAGTAAACATTATATCGATTAAATATTAAATCCTGATACAAATGACCATATCTAAACTAGATATCAATATTCTTGATCTATTACAGCGAGACGCAAGCATTAGTGTGCAAGCAATCGCAGACAAATGCGCCATCTCAAAATCAGCGGCGTGGCGCCGCATTCAGCAGCTTCAGTCACAAGGCATTATCAAGCAGCAAGTCGCTTTACTAGACGCCGAGAAAATAGGCTTGGCCCTCACGGTTTACATCAGTATTCGCACCAATCAACACAACAGTGAGTGGCACCAATGTTTTATTGAAACAATGGATCAAATAGATGAAGTTGTCGAAGTGTGCCGCATGAGTGGCGAGTTAGACTATTTGATCAAGGCAGTGGTAACCGATATGAAGCACTATGATCGGGTGTACCAGCAAATGATCAAAGCTGACCTAAGCGACGTTAGCGCCAGCTTTGTTATGGAACCAATCAAGCAGACAACGGCCCTGCCGCTGTCGCCTGATTTATTGTCGAATTAGCTAAATTCGATCCAGGTAGTTTTTAGCTCGGTGTAGTCGTCAAAGGCATGCATCGACTTATCACGGCCGTTGCCCGACTGCTTAAAGCCACCAAATGGTACTGTGATGTCACCGCCAAAGTAGTTGTTGATACCCATAGTACCTACACGCACCTTGCGCGCAACACGATGCGCCACGTTGATATTATTTGACCATACCGCGCCAGCCAAACCAAAGATGCTGTCGTTAGCAATTTGAACTGCTTCTTCTTCGGTCTCGAAGGTAATTACCGACATCACAGGGCCAAAGATCTCTTCTTGCGCAATACGCATATCGTTGGTTACGCCGGTGAAGATGGTTGGTGTGTGGTAGTAACCACCAGTTTCACTCATCACCTGCTCACCACCGTAAGCCAGGGTTGCACCCTCGCCCTTACCAATAGCTACATAATCAGCAACGGTATTGAACTGGCCTTCATCAACCATGGGGCCCATCGAAGATTCTGGGTCTAATGGGTTGCCTGGCACCCAACCCTTAGTTGCTTCGATGACCTTAGCAACAAATTCATCAGCAACTGACTTTTCAACAATGAGTCGTGTACCTGCAGTACAGGTTTGACCACCATTGTAAAAAACAGCCATTGCAGCCATGGTAGCGGCCTTATCAAGATCAGCGTCAGCGAAGACAATATTGGGGCTCTTACCACCAAGCTCTAAGAAAGTACGCTTTAGGTTGCTCTGACCCGAGTACTCCATAAGCTGCTTTCCTACTGGTGTTGAACCAGTGAATGTTAGGCCGTCGATGTCCATGTGCGTCGCTAAATGCGAACCTAATGAACCGCCAGGCCCTGGCAATACCTGAAGAACACCATCAGGCAAACCCGCTTCTTTTGCTAGCGCAGCAATACGTAACGCAGTCAATGGCGTGTTTGAAGCCGGCTTTAAGATAACCGAGTTACCTGCCGCAATTGATGGGGCGAGCTTCCACGCAGTGGTCGATAACGGGAAGTTCCACGGAACAATCGCCGCCACAACACCCAACGGCAAGCGCTGAACTAGCGCTAATGAATCGTGACCAGTAGGCGAGATTTCTTCATAGATTTTATCGATCGCTTCGCCCGTCCAGCGAATAGTACGAACCGCTGACGGCACATCAACACCAGTTGTGTCGGCAATTGGCTTACCTACATCTAGGGTTTCTAGTAATGCGATCTCTTCTAGATTTTCTTCTATCAGCTGGGCCCAGCGTACCATTACGGCTTTGCGCTCGGCGGGTGCTAGATCAGCCCAAGTGCCTGCTTCGAATACTGCCTTAGCAGAAGCAATAGCGCGATCAGCGTCAGCAGGGGTACAGCTAACCACATCAGCTAATTTGTCGCCATTGGCTGGGTTAAAGGTTGGGCGAGTTGCGCCAGATTCAGACTCAACGTATTGACCGTCGATAAAGGCACGCGCCTCGATTGAAAGACTGGCTGCTTTTTCTTGCCAGTACTGAAGAGTATTGCTCATGAAGGTACCTACTTTCTGTTATTCGTTTCAAAGCGTTAATTATTTAAAACACATTGTCTACGATATCGAACAGAAAGCAAGCACCCTTTGACTAAGCTGTTACAGCAGATCCGTTACAATGGTATCGCGTACATCGTTTTCGACTAGCTGTTCTTCGATAGGAAACACATCACTATCACAATAAACCGAAACTGAAGCCCCTGTAATCAATGCATCACGCATCTCATCAGTAAGTGGCCAAGTTAAGAAATACACTGTCGAAATCTCGTCGATCAAAGCGTTATCTTCAGGAGACACCGCATCAAACCCCGAAATTGCCAACTTTAAGCCACGGGCTACGCCGCCCAATTTAGCAAGTAACTGCGGGTCGGAAAGATCAATAATCAATGTGGCTTTAAAATTGGTGCCGTCAGGAATCAGGCCCTGGTAACGCTCTAACTCGCGTGTAATTGCGTCGTGACTGTCATCGCCCGCCTCATAGAGCATCTCTTGCACTTGATGGCGCACAGTGATGGAGTCTTCAAAATGCAGCCAACCGCGCACTTGGCCGTTGTGGCTAAGCGCTACCTGCCGATTCATCTTGTACGTTAATACCTTGGCACAGTAGTCGTCACGCTGCTCTGTGTAATCAGCTAAAGACCAGATATCTTCTACGGTTAATTCGGCCATGCCGAACCTCCTGCGCGTCTTGCGCGTAATCTTAAACAAAGATCAACCAGTACAAGCTGGGCGTTATTCCCTCTGGCTTAGTAATCAGAACTGTACGCTAGAAACATCAAATTTGCCAGTATTCACATCAACTGACAGTTTATATCAGGTTGGCCATCAACCAAATACATTGCCGAATCGCCCTTGGTCCAGAAACCCACGTTCCCGGCAGACCATCGCTCTCCAGAACCACTGCGAACTCGGTCTAAGGCAAATTTATTTTTCTGCACATAAAGTACTGCCGTCTGCTCGCTTAAATACTCGATTCGAACATCCTTATCAGCACAACTGTAAGCTGTTGTTTTTGAAGATGTTGCGGCACATCCAGCCATCACACCCAACGCCAATGCCAATGCCAATGCCAATGCCACCAAACTAAGCCTAATCATCACTATTCTCGCTCTATATACTAATCTTTCTATTGTTGGTCGGTATCACTCAGTTAAGCTTAGCTGATCATCTATAGGTATAAATTAATGAGCGAATTCAACCAGCCGCTAGGCGGCAATGAGATGCCCCGTTTTGGTGGCCCTTCAACAATGTTTCGTCTGCCAAGCGACAACGATTACTCTAACTTAGATATCGGTATTGTAGGCATTCCATTAGATATAGGTGCCTCTAATCGATCTGGCACGCGTTATGGGCCTCGTCAAATAAGAAGCGAGTCAGTGCTTGTTAGACCCTACGGCATGGCGACTGGCGCGGCGCCCTTTGATTCATTTCAAATCGCTGACACTGGCGACGTTGCGATCAATACATTCAGCCTAGAAAAATCGATCGGCATTATCGAAGCCCACTATGACAAGATCGTAGCCGGTGATATGAAGCCCGTGACATTGGGAGGCGATCATACAGTCGCTCTACCTATCTTACGAGCCCTCGCCAAAAAGCACGGCCCGATGGCCCTAGTGCACGTAGACGCCCACGCTGATATCAATGATCACATGTTTGGTGAACGTATTTGTCACGGCACAATCTTTAGACGCGCAATCGAAGAAGGCTTAATCGAACCCACCTGCATGACGCAAATCGGCCTACGTGCAACCGGGTATGCTGCAGACGATTTTGACTGGTCTAGGCAGCAGGGCGCTACCGTAGTGACCGCCGAAGAGTGCTGGCACAAATCGTTAGAGCCGCTAATGGCTGAGGTACGCGCTCGCATTGGTGATCGCCCAGTGTATCTAAGCTTTGACATCGACGGCCTAGATCCTTCTGTGGCACCGGGCACAGGCACGCCTGAGCCGGGTGGTTTAACAACGATTCAAGGGCTAGAGATTATTCGAGGGATGTGGGGCACTAATTTAATTGGTGCAGATCTTGTAGAGGTATCGCCACCATACGACACCACCGGTAATACAGCGTTACTTGCTGCTAACCTTGTTTTTGAAATGCTTTGCAGTTTTAAAGGATGCGTGCGCCGATAGCGCCGCATCAACCATCATTAATTAACGGCGAGATACACTTGCCGCGCGCGCATCTAATCGCGCTAACAGCTCGTCCATCTGAGGGTCGTTAGATAGGCCTGCTCGTGGGCGAGCTTGTGCGGTAGCAGTACTAGAGGCAGCTGCAGCCGTCGAAGCCTTTGCAGCAGCTTTAGCTGCTTTTGCAGTTTTACGCGCCTCAGCGCGTCTTTTATCTGCAGCTGACTTTTTCATCGACAAACGACGCGCTTCAATAGCCACCATGACCTGATGCATTTCGTCGCGACCGCCGTCAGAACCTGATTTTTTCGCCGGTGCTTCTTTTTTGGGTTCAGTTTGCTTGCCAGCTTCGTTTAGCATGTCTTTAAAGGCATCTAACGCTAATGCGCTGTTTGCCTTAGCCTTTGGCTTAGCAGCCTTAGGCTTTTCTTTACGCGGCATACCTTGCACAAGCGCACCCAGCTCATCTTGCGCATCGCGCAAAAGTTCGCGTGCTTCAGCCGAGCTATCTGCCTCGCCCCAGGTTTCAAGCTTATAGTCTTCAACACCGTGAGCGATGAGGTGGTCCATCAAAGGGCCGTGATGTTCTTTTGCCTGCGACTCTAGCAATATACTCCACGATCGCTCTACCGTTTCGTTACTTGAAACAGCAAACCAAGATTCTGTCTTTTCGTGAAATACAGTAAAAACTAGCACGTCTACAACCAACCCTTAAGTTATTCAACCAATGAATATAGATACAAATTAGGCCTTCTGCGACTGAAGGCTGAGCTAGTAATTATAATCCAATAATAAAAAAACGGTGTTGGGAAAACCCACTATAGCGGCTTAAAAGATGACCACACTGTGAACGACTTATTACCAACTATAGAGTTGAGAACTTGTGCCTATTCTGTTTAGTACCATTGCAGTAATTATGGAGACTCATCGGTCATGACCGCTATCGTCGCTTTCACCGCCCTCGCTACCTTTTCGCCAGCCGCTGCTTCAGCCATGGCCGGCGTCACACTCGCCGGCTGTATTATGGCCTTTGGAGTGATCGTATAACCCCTTAGTTTTTCTATAGTGATCAAAGCGAATGGGCGCATCACCATGATGTACCCATATCTGTGTTGCCGGCATTTGCTCTAGCGCTGTTGCCACAATTGTGCTATTGCGCTCATCTAAGTGGGCGAGGGGCTCGTCAAGCAGCACTATCTTGGGCTGTTTAAAAAGTACACGCGCTATCGCTATACGTGATCGTTGACCATCTGACAGTTCAACACTGTCTAATGGCGTATATAACCCCAATGGCAACGATAAAAACCACTGCCCTAAACCAACTCTCTGCAGGCTTTCGATAATCTTTGTCGCTTCAGAAACACCACATTCACCAAAGTTCTCGATCAACAACCCATCAACTGGGTCTGTAGACGACACCCAACCAATACTCGCTTCAAGCGCGATCGAACTAATCTGCTTTACGTGAACACCATCAAAATAAATGTCAGTATCGTCGCTCTGATAACCTAACAACGACCTTAAAAAGTAACTTTTTCCTGAGCCCGATGGCCCACTAAGCAACAACCGTTCTCCTGCTGATAATTCAAAGCTATCGATTACACTTGTCTTTGACGCGCTAAAGGTTACCGACCCTTTTAACGCTAGCGTAATCTTGTGCTGCTCAATTTCATCTCTTTCAATTAACTCCACGATACGCTCATCGTAAAGCGACATCATGCGCCGCTCTTGATGATATTTGACCAGGCCTTCGCTGCGCACCGCTAACATTGCTCGCCAAGCAGCCAGGGCGGCGATCATACCTACAGATATTGTGCCCACATTAAATGCATTAACCAATAACAGGTACATACCACCGAGTTCGATTGCTCTAATAGCGCTCACCAATGCCTTAAGGTTCACCAACAATCGCTGGGTAGCGCTTTCTGTTTCTCGCTGGCGCTCGCACAATGTTGCCCAATGATTATTTAATGATTCGCTACCCTGGTTAAAGCGCTTGGCGATCTTGGCCGCAGCCCATTGCGCAACATGGGTGCTTAAGTTAGCTTGCGCTGATAAATCTTGGGCTGCACGTCGCCGAACAACATTCATAACAAACGCGCTCAATAACATATGTACACCAATCGCAATTAAGCTTAATAAAGCAAGCGGCCAATAGTAGTAGGCCATCAACATCAAAGCAGTGACCAAAAAGACAATGTCGGCAAATGCATTAATCGCGCTGTGTATGCGAATACGTACTAACTCGCTCAGGGTAGCTATTCGCGACAGTGTTTCACCCACGCTGTGGCCAACTGACAGACCGGTTTGCTCGATCAATTTTGTGTGCAAGATTTGGCGCGATGCCAGCTTTGCCCCTAGATGATTTTCTAACACCAGCGTGTCTTTAACGGCGGTGATCACCGCGATAAGCATCCCCAACAAGAAGAACGCCCCTATACCAACATAGGTTTCGTTGCGCGCTGACGAAACCGCCAAATGGTCGATCACCCATTGCATTTGCATCGGGGTCATCACTAACAGCATTTGAGCTACTAGTGTTAACAGCAGAATCAGCAATGCAACTGGCCGGTTAATGGGTACGGGTATTTTATTGCGCGTATCTTTAGCCACATGAGCTGGTGAGGCCACCAATAGGCTGGTTAATGCCACACCGGTAAAACAACGATTAACGTCGTCTTTAGTCACCTCTACATCACCCTGTGCAGGGTCGTATACAAGCCAGTTACCATTTTTCATAACCCTAATCAGCACAACAAAGTGATTGTGCTGCCAATGCACAATTGCTGGCACGTGTTGCTTTAAAAAGTGCTCGGGTTCGGCCCTTACCGCAGTACTAGACACGCCCATTTGCGCTAACAATTGACGCAACTGCCCCATCGTGAGGGGCTTAACTGCCCAACTAAAACGTCGCCGCATCTCGAGCAGACTCGCTTGTGATGCTCGCCCTTTAGTCAACGCCCACGTGGCACAGCACAGACCGCATTCAAAGGGGTGCCCTTGACGCATAGTTGCGCCCAACGAACTATTCGCCATGACCGGTCATTCCTTTAGGTAGCAATAAGTAACTACCCAATGACATCGACTTGTCTTGAAGAGACACCACACCTTGGTCGCCGATAGCGATTGGGTCTGGCGGCACGCCGGTGAACGTGAATAGCGCTCGAAACCCCTGAGCACTATCAAGGGCCGTCGTATCAGATTGGTGTAAATCAACGTTGAATGCACCATGATAAAGCCACGGCAGGTGGTTCAACTGTACCGATGCCCCACGCTTAATCAGTTCTAAGTCATCTGCGTCACCAATGCGCGTTTCAAAAGCAAGCTCGGCACCTATGGGCGTTATCAAAGCGATTGCTCGCCCAGCGGCGGGCTGCACACTTGATTTGTATAAATATACTCGCCCGCCAATCGGCGCCCGAAGCCAGTGTGAGGCACTTAAACGGTTACTGTTACTATCTAACTCTAACATCGCTAACTCTTGCTCGCCTTTCGCCTTGATTAACGCTAGCTGTTGTACCAGAAGCTGGTACTCTTCATCTGCTTTACGATGCTGCTCTGTTAATTGCGTCTTTTGCTGTAGCAATAGGCTTAGTTGTTGCATCGCCTCAATCTGTTGTACCTGGGCCTGCTCAGCTGCAGCTACTGATAGCTGTTTAGCCTCCACTAGGAGATCAATTGACGCCTTGCGCTTGGTTAAGCGCTTAGACAACGCGGTAGATTCTTTGATTAGCTGGCTCAGACTATCTTTGCGTTTTAACAGATTGTCTTGATGCCTTTGTAGCTGACTAAGCGCGTGCTCGATTCGCTTTTTTTCTATCGTAATACTTTGCTTTTGGTTGTCGATTTGTAAATCAATTAATTCGGCACGGGCGCGATGAAGCTCAGGCTGATTTAACGACTGCTGCCACGCGATCTTAGCAATCGGCTGCCCTTGTGATACCGACTGCCCGTCGTTAACTGCCCACTCTATCAAATAGGCCTGATGGGGCATCGTAATGCTTATAGGCGAAGGCACGGTGGTTACCTGACCTGTAAACCGCTTTATCGGGGCGTACTGCACCAACGCCAAGAGTGCGATGATGCCTATCACTAGTACAATCAGTAGTTGCGACCATCTAATCAGTACGTGATCACGCGGCTTTAACTCACCATAGCGCTGTACTAACTGAAAAGATTCGGGCCTAAAGAGAGATGAAGTGTTGCTCATAACCGCCTCTGCTATTACACAGAGGCGAGGTTATGCTGCTACAACAAAGGTAGGAAAATAATTAAACGAAATGCTTAATCTTATCTTTATAACTGCGGCTCATTTTTAATTGCGCACCTGAGCTAAGCAATAAATTAAACTCGCCATTAATGTGCGAGATCACCTTATCTACGCACTTAAGATTGACAATAGTCGAACGGTGAACTCGTTGGAATAGCGCAGGATTAAGCTGCTTTTCTAGATCTTTCATGGTGACACGCATGATATGGGTTTTACCATTTGCGTGAATACACATGTAATCACCAGCGGCATCAACCCACTCAATATCGCGCACATTAACCAGCTCGATCGCACTACCATCTTTAATAGCGATACGCTCAGGCCAAGGATCTTTCGCTTGTTCTGAGGCCGTAAAGTCGTCAATGGTAGACGCCTGCTCGCCCGTTAAGTTAACAATCAAATCCATCAAGCGTTGCTTCTGATCTGACAAACTAGCCTGCTCGTGCGCCTTTTCAACCCGCTCAATAGCACGCGCTAAACGATCGTCTTCGATAGGCTTTAAGACATAGTCTACCGCTCGCACATCAAATGCATCTAACGCGAACTGCCCGTACGCTGTTACAAACACAACAATCGGCATGTTGTCTGATTGCATCTCGCGAACCACATCAAAGCCGTTTTTACCGGGCATCTGAATATCTAGAAACACCAGATCAGGCTTTTCTCGGTGAATTGCCTCAATCGCTTCACGACCGTTGGTACATTCGCCGATCACTTCAATCTGAGGATAATTTTCTAAACGTAAACGCAGCCCTTTTCTAGCTAGGTTTTCGTCATCAACAATAATCGTTTTAATGGGCATAGCAGCATCCTACTTATGTTCTTTTGGGTTCTATTGTTGTTAGGTTTTATAAACTCGTTTGTTCAGTTTGGTACGGAATACGAATACTAATGCGTACACCACCACTTTTACGATTCGCAACTTGAAACGACTGATTCTTGCCGAATAGCTCGCGTAGACGATCTCGTGTATTGCTAATGCCTACACCCGACGAACTAACTCGTAAGTGATAGTTCTCTGGCAAGCCTGGACCATCGTCAGTCAATTCTATTAACAGCTCATCAGCAAATACCTTAGCCGACACACCGATGGTACCGCCATCTTCATTGGCAGAAATCGCGTACTTAATCGAATTCTCTACTAGCGGCTGCAACAGCAAACTAGGTATTAGCCCGCTACGAGAGGCCTCGTCCATCTCTACCTCAAAGCGCAATCGCTCTTCGAAACGCACTTTTTCGATATCTAAATACAATTGTAGAGCGTCGACCTCTTGAGAAAGGGTCACTCGCGCCATCGGGTCACTATCTAGCGAATAACGTAAAAAACTAGATAGGCGGGTTACCATGGTATTTGCCGTATCATTTTCTTTAAGTAACACCAATGTAGAAATAGCATTAAGCGTGTTAAACAAGAAATGAGGGTTTAACTGATAGCGAAGCATTTTTAGCTGAGCCGACTGCGCCATTGAGTCAGCTTTTAACGCGCGCTCTCTCTCGGCGAGCATTTGCTGGTAGTACTTGATGGCAAAATAAGCTGCGCTCCAACAGATCATCAACGCAAAAGCGACACCCACCCCGCTCGAGAAATACGTGTAGATATCAGTAATCGGGGGGCTTTTGTGGGCTTTTTCAGGCGCCACCATGATGTAGTAAAGCTTATTACGAATCACCCACCAGATAGCCGCCAGCACCATTGACGACACCACTACGGTCATCGCCCGCGCCCACAGCGGCCAATGCCAGCTGCCGCGATAGATATAGCGAAGTGAAAGCGATAAAACTGCGCCCACAAGGGTAACTACGGGCAGCCACAACACGTAGCGCTCAAAAATGCCGATATATACTAGCTGCGCTAGGTATGTCAGTGCCCAGGCGGTCCAACCGCCGATATGTAGCAACCAGAATTGAAACTCGCGGTTGTCAAAAAGTCGTTTTGTATCCATGAGACGCATTATAACCAGATTCTATTCGGGTTTTTCGCTATTTACCGTATGTTTTCATCACTCTATCGCACTCAGCCTGCGGGTAAACGAAAGCAAACCAAGATAGACAGGTGTATAATTGTCTGAGCACCATAAATAGAGCCACCAGTATGCGTCAGTTTGCGCTTTTTATCTTCGTTTTTTTAATGACAGCCTGCAATGCAGTGATGGCTCAATCAGGGCTACCGTCAGACGATGAGTTAAATGAGATTGTTGACACACAGATCGCAGGGCTCGCCGACGCCCCCGATGGTACCGAGACCGATCAGTTATCAGCCCTGCTCCAGCAAGCAAATACCCACATAACTGCTACTAAAACCCTGCGCGAACAGGCTAAGCAATACGCTGAAATCTCAGAAAACTATCCACAGCTGCTGGCTGATATTCAAAGTAAACTCGACGATATTACTAAGCTTCAGCAAAACTCGTCGATAGAGCAGCTAGCCCAGCCATATCTTGAAAAGTCATCAGATCTAACTGCCAAACTGAGTACACTACAAAGTGAACTCAACAGCACCAATGCGCAAATTGCTTCGTTACAAGCCCGTCAAAACCTCATTGAGCCAGAGTATCTGTCTACTCAAAGCCAACTCGAAGCGCTAAATCAACAGCTCAACCAATTTGCTGCGGCCGACCAGGTACCCTCTCATCTAGATTATCTATCAGTCATCGTGCGTATTAAGCTTCGGGCTGCCAATCTTGAAAAGCTAGAGTCTGAACTGACTAGTTTTGACAACCGCATGTCTCTAGCTCGTACTAAACGCGAACAGTTAAACAATGAACTCGCTCTGTACCAATCAATTAACAACCATATCCTGGCGCAGCGCAACAGCGAAAACAAGCAAACAGCGCAATCAATCGCAGAAGACAATTCGCGCCAGCTTGACTCTCTCGTAACCAATAACGATTATCTAAAGCTGGTCGTTAGTAAGAATAAAGAATTAACCGTATTACTAAATCGCATTTACGAAGACATCGACTCACTAATCGAGCAGCGACAGCAGATTGATGCCGATTTTCAGAAAATATCTCAGGCCCACCAGCTTATTAACGAGCAGTTGTCGCTTGCAAATGACGATAGCTACGTTGGCGAGTTATTGCTAAAACAGCGCGCTACGGTCGTTTCTATTACTAAAAATCATTACGACGGCTCTGCATTCAACAGCCAGCTAACACAGGCCCGAAGGCTACAACTGCAAATAAACGACGAACAACTATCGCTAGAAAAACTGTTGACCGACGCAAAACAAGAATTGCTAAATGACGACTTAAAGATTGCGCTTAATTTAATTGGTACTCAGCGCCGAGATCTGTACAAGAAGATTTTAGAAGGTCTAAATTCTGAGATTAGCGAACTGATCTCACTATCGCTAACTAGAACAAAACTAGTGGCGAAAACAGACGAGATCTTAGATCGAATCGATGAACAACTGTTATGGATTGCCACCAACCAGCCCATCAGCATGCAGTGGTTTATCGATCTAACCCAAACAATTAAAGCGTTGCCCACTATTTTGGGCTCTAACTCACTCGCTGACACTATTGATAACGCGCCGACTAATCGTATCGTTGCTCTGATCGCAGGTATCGTTATCTTGTTATGGATTACAGCTTTTAAGGGGCGGCTATATGCGAGAGTGCAATCGCACAACACTCTAATACACCGACTAGCATCTGACAGTATTCGATTTACCTTAGAGTCGTTAGCAGCGATATTCTTATTGGCGTTGCGTCTACCTCTACTACTAGTTTTAATTTCGTTTATCATCGCTGCTAGCCATTACAACGGCAGTATTGAGGTAGCTATTTCATCGGCACTTGGGCGCTTTGCGTTTTCGTGGTTTATCTTAGATTTCATTCGGCGCCTGCTTCACCCATCTGGCGTGGCCGTGTTGCATTTTAAAATGCCGGCTTCAATGGCCACGGCACTAAATAGCGTTATCACCCAGAGCCTATACACTATTCCTGTTATCTTAGGCTTCGCAGAATTTTCATCGGCGTTCTCAGACCAACGCGTTGACGACACCATTGGCCGACTGCTATTTATTTTCTTAAGCCTAATTATCGCCTGGCAATTTAGGCGTGTTCGCAACATCGTGGTGTCGTTAACACCTGAATCTAAGCAACACGGTTGGCGATTTCAACTGTTCGCAACAGGCTTTGTATTCTGCTATCTAAGCTTGGTTGTATTGGCGATTGCCTCGGCTATTGGCTATCACTATACATCAATCATCATTGCCCAAGATCTTATTCTCACTCTCTGCGCGGCGCTAGTTACGCTTTTGGCCTACGCACTATTATTTAGATGGCTATTGGTTACCCGTAAACAGATGTTGTTTACCCAGCTTAAGCAGCAAAGAGAAAACGCTGCCAAACTTGAAAACAGCAATCAAACGGCAAGCGAATCTCAAGAATCAGCCAGTGATAGCGCTGAAGCAAAAATCGCAGAAGTGAACTCTATTCAATCGCAGGCGTTATCATTAGTACGTATTGGCTGCACCATATTACTTATTTCGCTAACACTCATGGTGTGGGATAACGCCGGGCCAATATTTGGAGTGCTCGAAAACACTGCACTTTGGTCTGGCGTGCAAACCGTTAACGGCGAGAAGACAATAGAAACAGTGTCGCTGCTGAATCTAATCATGGCGATTTTTATTTTATTGATTACCTTCGCCTCGGCTCGCAACTTACCCGGCCTTGTTGAAATGGCCACACAAAAATACATGCACACTGATGCTGGTGCGCGTTATGCAACGGTTACGCTTACTCGATACCTTATTATCGTTGTTGGCGTTATTATCAGCTTCAACGCAATCGGTATAAGCTGGTCAAAAATTCAGTGGCTAGTTGCGGCGATTGGTGTTGGGCTAGGCTTTGGCTTACAAGAGATCGTAGCCAACTTTGTGGGTGGTTTAGTCATTTTGTTTGAGCGCCCACTGCGCATTGGCGACACCGTAACCATTGGTGATCAAAGCGGCACGGTAACCAACATAAGTATGCGCACTACCACCATAGCCGATTGGGATAATAAAGAGATTGTTGTACCCAATAAAATGTTTATCAGTGATAGTTTGATTAACTGGACACTGTCGTCAGACGTTACCCGTTTGCACTTTAGTATTGGTGTTGCATACGGTAGCGATACTGAGCTAACACTTCAGTGTATTAATGATGTTGTGGCAGCCCATGAAGAGATCTTAGACGAGCCTGCACACAATGTTTACTTCTTACAGTTTGGCGATAGCGCGCTTATTTTTGAAGTGCGATGCTTTGTGTCAGGGGCAGCACGAAGACTACCCGTAACACATGATTTACATATGAGAATCGACCAGAAACTGCGCGATGCTAATGTTGAAATTGCATTCCCGCAGTTAGACGTTCATCTTAAAACTGATCAGTTGCAAGACCCATAACAGATTCGCTGCCCGCACGAATGGTCTGCTCTAGGCCATTCACACGCGGTAAGATACGCTGCTCATAAAACGCCGCAACCGCGCGCTTATTAGTAGCTAGCTGACTATCTGCATCCTTAAGGTGATCAAGCTGCAAACCGAACATGTAGTGGTAAAGCACATAGCCCACAACATGCAGGTACTCAACGCATGACGCATTTTCAAGGTTAGGATCACCCTGATGCTGTTCTACTAAGAACTCGGTTAGACCGCGTAAGGTGTTAGCAGACCCAGCCAGCGCCTTATCACTGGTTGAAGCGGCAAAGGCATCGATCTCATCGATCAAGCTAAACATCCATTCGCCACCATTGGGTAGCAGCTTACGCTTAACCAAATCTTGCGATTGAATGCCGTTAGTGCCCTCATAGATCTGCGCAATGCGCACATCACGAACTAGCTGCTCTTGACCCCATTCACGAATATATCCGTGACCACCAAATACCATCTGGCCTAGTAACGTAATATCTAAACCCATATCGGTTAAGAACGCTTTAGCAACCGGCGTTAATAGCGCTTGGCGAGCTTCGGCCTGCGCTTTTACTTGAGGATCTGCAGCACGCGAAGCCGTATCCATTATCTTACCGATGTATACAGCCATTGCTCGGCCACCCTCATTAAGGGCACGCTGAGTCATTAGCATGCGGCGTACATCTGGATGCTCAACAATTGCATCGGTTTGACCCTTAGGCGCGGTAGATGCAGGCGCTCGGCCCTGATGGCGATCTAATGCATAATCACGTGCTTGCTGATACGAGTGCTCACCTGCACCTAAGCCCTGAATACCAATCGCCAAACGCTCATAGTTCATCATAGTGAACATCGCATTAAGACCACGATTTACTTCGCCCACAAGGTAGCCTTTTGCACCTTCGTAGTTCATTACGCAGGTAGCTGATGCCTTGATACCCATTTTGTGTTCGATTGAGCCTACGCTCATACCGTTGCGCTCGCCTAGGCTACCATCTTCGTTGACCATAAACTTAGGTACTAAGAATAACGAGATACCCTTAGGGCCGGCCGGCGCATCCGGCAGTTTAGCTAACACTAAATGAATGTGGTTTTCAGTCATGTCGGTGTCGCCACCGGTGATGAAAATCTTGTTACCGGTTACTTCGTATGAACCATCAGCTTGCGGTATAGCTTTTGTACGAATGCCGCCAAGATCGGTACCTACGTGTGATTCAGTTAGCGCCATCACACCCTGCCAGCGACCTTCATATAAAGGCGGCAAGTAGGTTTGCTTTAGCTCTTCACTCGCGTGTGCATCAATACACAAACAAGCACCAGCGGTTAGCGCAAGATACGTTTGAAACGACTGACTAGCACCATAGATAATTTCGCTGATCATAATGGTAAGCGGTTTAGGCATACCTTGGCCGCCGTACTCTGGATTACCGGTTACACCAACCCAGCCGCCTTCAGCGAATTCTTTGTAAGCTTCTTTAAAGCCCTTTGGTGTAATCACCTGACCATCTACTAGCTTACAACCCTCTTCGTCGCCCTCGCGATCAATGGGGTCTAGCACACCTTCAGATAGCTTTGCCGCTTCTTCTAATACTGCGTTAACTAGTTCTGCATTGAAGTCTTCTAAACCCTCTAAAGACTCCCAGTATGTTGGCAGATCAAATACGTCGTTGATCAAAAATTGGATGTCGTCTAATGGCGCTTTATAAGCCATGGTACGCTCCTTACCTAGTAACCTGCGTCAAACTGTGCTTCTGACATTGTCATCAGGCTAGTTGCGTCAGTAGACATGGTCGCAACTAGTGCACGGGTACGTGGCAAGATGCGCGCAAAGTAGAACGATGCAGTCTCAAGCTTAGCGGTATAAAAAGCTTCTTCTTCAGTTCCTGCGTCTAGGGCCGCTTTAGCCGTTAACGCCATACGTGCCCAGAAGTAAGCTAGTGATACATAGCCGGCATACATCAAGTAGTCTACAGATGCTGCACCTACTTCGTCTGGGTTTTCCATCGCACGCATGCCAATGTTCATAGTGATCTCGCCCCACTCTTTGTTTAGCTTAGCGAGTTCTTCTACGTAGCCACCGATCGTTTCGTTGCCTTCGTGCTCTTTACAGAATTTGTGAATCATCTTGGTAAACGGCTTTAATAACTCGCCACCAGAACCCATTACTTTACGGCCTAGTAGATCTAGTGCCTGAATACCTGTGGTACCTTCGTAAAGCATCGAGATACGGCAATCGCGAACGTTTTGCTCCATACCCCACTCAGAGATGAAACCATGACCGCCGTATACCTGCATACCTAGGTTAGCTGCTTCAAAACCTACTTCGGTCATAAAGGCTTTCGCGATAGGTGTTAGCAGCGCCATTAGGTCGTCGGCTGCTTTACGGTCTTCTTCAGATTCTGAACGCTCTACCGTGTCGATCTGCAGCGTTAAGAAGTGTGCCATTGCACGGTTACCCTCAGCGAACGCCTTGATGGTTAATAGCATCTTACGTACGTCTGGGTGAACAATAATTGGGTCAGCTGGGCCTTCTGGGTTTTTAGGGCCAGTTAGCGAGCGCATCTGTAGGCGATCTTTAGCGTAAGCCAGTGCACCTTGATAAGCTAATTCGGTGTGAGCAACACCCTGGAACGCAGTACCTACACGAGCGGTGTTCATAAAGGTAAACATTGCACGCATACCTTTGTGCAGCTCGCCGATCAAAAAGCCTTTAGCACCGTCAAAGTTCATTACACAGGTAGCGTTACCGTGAATACCCATTTTGTGCTCTAGCGAACCACAGGTAACACCGTTGCGTTCGCCTGCTTCACCATCTTCATTTGGTAAAAACTTAGGCACGATGAACAGCGAAATACCCTTAGTACCTGCTGGCGCATCTGGCGTACGAGCAATCACTACGTGAACAATGTTGTCGGTAAAGTCGTGCTCACCAGACGAGATAAAGATCTTAGTGCCAGTTAGGCTGTACGAACCGTCTGCTTGAGGCTCTGCTTTAGTCTTTAGCATGCCAAGGTCAGTACCACAGTGTGGCTCTGTTAGACACATGGTGCCCGTCCAGCTACCTTCAACTAGCTTAGTTAGGTAAGTCTGCTTCTGTTCTTCAGAGCCCCACTCTTCGATGGTGTGCTTAGCGCCGTGGCTAAGGCCTGGGTACATGCTCCACGACCAGTTAGCCTGCTGAGCAACCTCTTGAATCGCCGAACCTAGTGAAGTAGGCATACCCTGACCGCCGTACTCTACTGGCGAGGTCATAGTAGGCCAACCGCCTTCTACGTACTGAGCGTATGCTTCTTTAAAGCCTGTTGGCGTCGTTACATTACCTTCGTCATCACGGGTACAGCCTTCGCGATCGCCCACTTGGTTTAGTGGTGCAAGTTCGTTTTCTGCGAATTTAGCTGCTTCTTCCATGATCGCGTCGATCATGTCTTTACTTGCTTCTTCGCAACCCGGAAGCGAATTCCAAAGACCGTATTGATCTAATAATTCTTCGCGAACAAAGCGAATATCGCGAATTGGAGCTTTGTAATCGACCATGTGTCTGCCTCAAAAATAAAACTGGTGTTTCAAACAATCGTTTGAATGTACATTGACCAAAAAGCTCCGTCAAGTCACAAACGTGACTCAACGGTTACCATATAGTCTATAAAGATAGGTCTTATTGTGGATTTTGAGGCAATTTTAAGTGATTTTTAGCGACTGACTGGTCACTTTTTAACCAAGGCATAACCCCTAGACAAGGGGCCGAGATAAGTCCCTGCAGGGCTTGAATGTTCTCGTCGGCACGAGCGGTATTAGGGTCAATGCAATTGGCCACCCAGCCGGCAATAGTAAGGCCATCAGCCCGAATAGCTTCTGCAGTTAGGCGTGCGTGATTAAGGCAGCCTAATTTAACACCGACCACCAAGATCACGGGCAACTCTAACACCTGCGGCAATCGCGATAAAAATTCGCGCTCATTGACCGGCACACGCCACCCGCCTGCACCCTCGATCAAAGTAAAATCAGCGCCCGCCATCATCGCTCCGCGTACCATGCCCTGCATCTGCTGAATCGACACCCTAGCGCCCGCTTCTTTTGCCGCGATATGAGGTGCAATGGGGGGCTCAAACGCGTAGGGGTTAACCTGCTCGTAAGGTAGTTGAATGGTAGACGCGTCAATCAATTTAAGCGCATCGTCGTTTTTCAACTGACCATCAACATGGTCACAGCCTGCACTGACAGGCTTTAAGCCAAGCGTGCTTAAGCCGTTGTCTTTGGCACACTCTAATAAGGCGGTCGACACAAATGTCTTACCAGCATCCGTATCTGTGCCGGCTACAAAGTAGGTTTTTCGTTTCATACAGCGATATTTAACGACTGCTGTGGTACATGCTCAGCAAGGCGTTCTAATAGTTGATCAATGTGAGCTACAGTATGCTCTGCACACAGGGTAATGCGCAATCGACTGGTACCCTGAGGTACTGTCGGCGGCCTAATGGCGCCCACAAGCACACCCTCTTGGGCGAGTTTAGCTGCGACGCTCATAGTAGTGGCTTCGTCGCCCAAGATAATCGGCTGAATGGCCGTATCCGAGTCTGACAGTGGCAAACCTAGTTTTAGTGCGCCCACACGAAAACGCCTAATCAGCTTGTTTAGATGCTCACGACGCTCTGGCTCTTGCTGAATCAGCGTCAATGACTGCAGCATCGCGCTCGCCATCGCTGGCGGCAATGCCGTAGTAAAGATATAGTTGCGAGCACGTTGTACCAGCCACTCGCACAGCGCATCACTACCTGCAACAAAGGCGCCATAACCACCAAGAGCCTTAGACAGCGTAGCCATCAATACCGGCACCTCATCGGTCGACTCAACACCGTGGTGCTCTAAGGTGCCTCGACCGTTTTGGCCTAACACACCAAACCCGTGGGCATCGTCAACCATCAACCAAGCGTTATGCGCTTGGGCAACCTGGCTAAGCTCACCGATAGGGGCAGTATCGCCATCCATACTATATAAGCCATCGACGGCAATTAGTTTGTGCTCACTATCACTGGTAGCTAACTGCGAAGACAGATCTTGGCCACTGTTATGGTTAAACCGGTGAAAGCTTGCCTGACTGATTCGCCCACCATCAAGCATTGATGCATGGGCTAAGCGATCTAGAAACACACCATCGCCCTTACCTACAAGCGCATTGATAGTGCCAAGATTAGCCATATAGCCCGAACTAAATAGTACAGCACGTGGGCGGCCAGTAAATGCAGCTAAGGCTTCTTCTAACTCATGATGTGGGCGCTGATGCCCGGCTACTAAATGCGACGCACCGGCGCCAACGCCCCAGTGGTTCGCCGCCTTAATATAGGCTTCTTTCACTAAAGGGTGATTAGCCAACCCTAAATAGTCGTTGCTTAAAAAGCACAGGCGTTGCTTGCCGTCTACCTTGGTTACCACCGACTGCGGGCCATCAAGCTGCTTACGCTGACGAATCAGATTAGCTTGCTCGCGCTGTAACAGCCGCGCATTTAGCACCGCATCTAAACTCATGCTGACGCCGCGTCGAAATATTGAACGGTTGGCTTTTCAATAGTTAGCGGCTGCTCATCAGCAGGCAATGCCGCAGGCTTAATACCTAGTCGATCGAATAGATCCATGTCTTTAGTAGCACTTGGGTTAGGCGTGGTCAGTAGCTTCTCGCCATAAAAGATCGAGTTAGCACCGGCCATAAAGGCCATCGCCTGCATCTGCTCGTTCATCGACTCACGGCCTGCACTTAAGCGAACATGGCTCTTAGGCATCATGATACGCGCAACTGCGATAGTACGAATAAACTCGAACGGGTCTAGATCATCTTGATCAGCCATTGGGGTACCTGCCACCTTAACCAATAGGTTTATAGGCACCGACTCAGGATGCTCATCTAGGTTAGCAAGACTCTGTAAAAGGCCTGCGCGATCGCGTTGCTGCTCGCCCATACCAACAATACCGCCGCTGCATACCTTGATACCGGCACTGCGTACGTTAGACAGGGTGTTTAAACGATCACCAAAGGTGCGAGTAGTAATGATGTCGCAATAGTATTCGGGCGAGGTGTCTAGGTTGTGGTTGTAATAATCTAGCCCTGCTTCAGCTAGACGCTCGGCTTGCGACTCATCAAGCATGCCTAGGGTCATGCACGTCTCCATACCCATGGCCTTTACTTCTTTGACCATCTCTAACACATATGGCATGTCGCGCTCATGGGGCGAGCGCCATGCAGCACCCATGCAGAATCGAGTAGAACCAGCGGCCTTGGCACGGCGTGCGCCTTCGAGCACCTTTTCAACTTCCATCAAGCGCTCGCGCTGAACATCGGTGTGGTAGCGAGACGCCTGAGGGCAGTATGCGCAGTCTTCAGGGCAAGCGCCTGTTTTGATCGACAGCAGCGTTGATACCTGCACTTCGTTTGGATCAAAATGTTGACGATGCACCGTTTGTGCCTCGAACAACAGGTCATTAAAGGGCTTTGCAAATAGGGCTAAAATCTCTTCGCGAGACCAATCGTTGCGTACAGCTGCGTCTGACATGGGTACTTCTCAAAACTTTGTGACTTAGCAGTCATCTTATCGATTTCAAAAGACGTGTCAACCTTGTGGTGAAATTGTGGGTGACAGAAAAACAGCTGCAAAATTTTGCCCACATCAGGCCCCGCCAATCACAATAGCCCTATGTTTAGTTGCCAATTTTGCAAACGTCTATACCGCGCTCTTGAGGGCCCCTGCTGTCGGCACTGTTGGCACGCCCTACCATTGCCCATCAAACGCTGCACCCAATGTGGGCACGCACTAGGCGAGCATCGTTGCTGCTTTAAATCTAGCCGTATTATCAGCTGCGCGACCGCATTTAACTTTGAAGAGCCTATACGTGGGTTAATTCATTCACTAAAACGACATTTAGATACCGCATCGGGCGAGCTGCTGTGTCGCGCCTTTGTCGATCGCGTACAGCAGATACCTGACAACGCCGTGTTAGTTGCCGTGCCTAGTCACCCCCTACGCCGGCTCATTCGCGGCTATTGCCCAACCCAATGGTTAGCAGAGAACATCGCAAAAAAACTCGCCCTACCCTATACCAATGGGCGAGTTAAGAAAATTCGCTATACCAAGTCACAAAAGCGTCTTACGCAGATCGAGCGACAGGTACAAACCTCGCCCTTTAAGTGGGTTAGTACAGACACTTCACGCCCTGTCATCTTATTCGATGATGTGATCACTAGCGGGCAAACCATTCTTAACATGGTGCAATCGGCACCCAACGATTTGCAGATTTATGTATGGGCAATCGCCCGAACGTCTGAATACCGTTATACTGACACCCACTAGAACAACGCCATGTCGATAATGCTAACAAGACTGCTAACCATAACCGCCCTTTCGATCTGCACGGCCGCCGCAAAGCCGGTGATTGGCGTTGCGTCTAATATGCAGCCCATGATCGAAAGTGTGCAGGCGTCGGTTAGCACGCCTTTTGACATCGCCAGTAGTAATTCGAACCAGCTAGTCACGCATACCAATCGCGGCGCACCCTACGACGCGATTATCGTTGCCTCGCGCGCATCGGCCGACGCGATTAAAGCAAGCGCTGACAAGTATCTGCTGGGCAACGGCGTATTGGCTCTAACCTGCCAAAACAACGAGCAACTGACCGACATTAGTCAGCAATCGATTGCTATTGCTAACCCCAAGCTCGCCCCCTTTGGCCGCGCAGCACAACAATGGTTAGGTACGCGCCAACCCAAACGTCTTATCTATGCGCGCAGCGCGTCACAAGCATTTCAGTACATGAATGGTGGCCATACAGATTGCGCCATTACGTCGCTGTCGTGGGTTGATCAAACCAAGCCCTTTAAAGCGCTTAATTTAGACTCTGCCGATCTTGAGCAATGGTTGCTAGTAATCAACACACAACTCGACGCCAGCATTGTTAACGCCATTACCTCGGCAGATGTAACCGCCTTTGGTTATCAGGGGGCGCAATGATCGAGCCGCTTATTTTATCGCTGCAAGTCGCCGCCATCACTACGGTGCTATTGGCCGCGGTGGGTATCCCTCTAAGCTGGCGATTAGCCAATCGTCACAGCATTGCTTGGCGAGTAGTTGAAGCATTAACAAGCCTGCCTTTAGTATTGCCGTCTACGGTTATTGGCTTTTACTTATTGCTTGCCTTTGCACCTAACAGCGCGCTTGGCCAGTGGCTAATCAGCACATTTGATTGGCAGCTCGCGTTTTCGTTTGGCGGTTTAGTCATAGCTAGTTTGGTTTATTCGCTGCCCTTTATGATTCAGCCGTTGGTAATGGGCTTTAGATCATTAGACGCCGAACAAGTACAAGCCGCCTCGCTGATGGGTGTAAGCCCACGCAAGATGCTTTGGCGATTCGCAGTGCCCGCTACCAAACCCTATCTTATGCGCGCATCAATTCTTTGCTTTGTACACACACTGGGCGAGTTTGGGGCGATTCTAATGATTGGCGGCAACATTCCTGGGCAAACACAAACGCTATCGATTGCGCTATACGAGAAAGTCGAGCTATTACAGTTTAGCGAGGCCCATCCAATCGCTCTAACACTGATCACTTTTTCATTAGTGGCGTTGCTAGTTGGCCACCCTCATATTCGCGAGGTGCGCCATGCTCAACGTTAAGATAGGCGAACATCGACTAAGCGTAGCAACTGGCCAGCGGTTAGCTGTAATAGGTGCGTCAGGCTGTGGCAAAACACAACTGCTTAAATCCATATCAGGGCTTAACGGCAACGTTGGCTCAGTACAGTTTGATGATCGCGTTTGGCAAGATGGTGGGGATATTTTCGTAGAACCACATAAGCGCAATATAGCGTTCGTCTTTCAACATCGTGCTTTATTTGGTCACCTAGATGTGCGCGGCAATTTGCTATTCAACAATGCAAAACCTACGCACTTTGATCTTGTTGTTGAACGACTTCAGATTAATGCCTTACTCGATCGGTGTATTGAAAAATTGTCGGGCGGCGAGCAACAACGTGTAGCCCTTGCTCGCGCCCTATTGCAACCCTTTGATCTGTTGATTTTAGATGAGCCATTTCAAGGGCTAGATAAGGGTTTAAAACAAGCCGCTGGCGAACTAATTACCAATTCAGATATCACCGCAAACAAACCCATTATATTTGTTAGCCACCACCATTACGAAGTTGAAGCGCTGGCAACCGACAAGCATTACTTTTTAGAGCCAAGCATATGAGCGAGCACCCGTACGACAGATTAACACCCGATTGCGTACTAGATGCTGTCGAGTCACTCGGCTTTTTAAGCGATGCTCGTGTTCTTGCATTAAACAGTTATGAAAACCGCGTTTATCAGGTGGGTATCGAAGACTCACTACCATTGATTGCCAAGTTCTATCGCCCCGACCGCTGGAGCCGCGAACAGATATTAGAAGAACACCAGTTCAGCATAGAACTCGCCCAACAAGAGATACCCGTTGTTGCACCGCTAATGATTGAGGGTGAATCACTGTTTGATTACAACGGTTTTATGTTCTGCCTGTTCGAGCGCCGTGGCGGCCATGCACCCGAAATAGATAACTTTGATCACCTATATCGCTTAGGGCAAATTCTTGGGCAGATTCATCAGCTGGGTAAAGCCCAGGCGTTTGATCATCGCCCTGTATTGTCACAACAAGAGTTCGGTGTAGATGCTGTCGAGAATGTATTGGCGAGCGGGCTTTTACCTTCGTCTATGCATGATGCCTATACGTCGACTATTGAGCATTTATTGCCTCATTGCTCTATTGATGGGTTCGACACGCTGCGATTGCACGGTGACTGCCACGTCGGAAACATTCTATGGCGTGACGACCTGTTCTTGTTCGTCGACTTTGACGACTGCCGCCAAGGCCCCGCCATGCAAGATCTGTTTATGTTTTTAAATGGCGACCATCATTTTCAGCAACAACAGGTCATTGAGCTACTAGATGGCTACGAAGAATTTTGCGATTTTGACACCCGCGAGTTTAAGTTAATTCACCCGCTGCGCAGTTTGCGCATGATTAACTATGCCGGTTGGTTAGCTAAGCGCTGGCAAGACCCAGCATTTAAAAAAGCGTTTACATGGTTCGAGAGTGAGCGCTTTTGGGGCGAGCATATTAATGGCTTGCGTGAACAGCTCGCCAATATTGACGAGCCGTTGCTGAAGAGGAGTTTGGGTTAGCTGTGGGGCCCCAAACTAATCTCTCCTTCTAGCGAAATAGCTGCTTAACAATTTCGCGCGCATAGGCATGCACCCATACCTTGGCCTGATACGAAGAAGAATAAAATACTACTACCGTGTCAGTCTCGGGCGACACGTAGAGCGCCTGACCGGTTCGGCCTGACTTATACAGGTCTCCATCGGTAAACACGGCATCCCATTGATAAGACGCACCGATAGTTGTTTCAGCAAAGTCATTTATTAGGCGCTTACTCATGTAATCGTCGCCGTAGATATCTTGCATCGCCGCTACCTGAGCTTTCTCAAAGTAGTTATCAGATACTACTTGCTGCTTAGCAACAGTGGCCCAACTAGGTGTAAAAAGCATACCGAATCGAGCTAAGTCGCGTAGCCGTGCAGCAAACGCACCAGGAGACGAAGGCTCACCACCAATGGTTAAACCTAGTACACCGTCGCCCTCCATTCCGGCCTGACTCCAGATGTATTCGGTAACCAAGTCTTCAAAAGGCTTTTTCGTAACTGCCTCTAACGCCAGTGTGACTACATAGGTATTTAGCGAGCCATATTCATATTTCGCGCCAGCCTCACCACTCACTTCTACTTTTTCTAAAGCATTCATTAATGACAGCCCGTCAGGTAGGCTTGGATCACCAAAACCAATCGCGTAAAACATACTAACAGGGTGATCGGGCGAGCTTCCTAGCTGACTCTCGCTTACATCTAGGCCTGATCGTTGATGTAATATATCTGCGACCTTGATGTTTTCCCATGCGCTGTTCGTCAATTCTGGTACGTACTTGGAGATTGGTGCATCTAAATTAAGCAAACCCTCTTCGCTAATGATATGCGCTAAGGTGCCGACTAAGATTTTAGTCGCTGAAGCCCACAAATGATTATCCCAGTCTCGAAGGCCTAAATATTCTTCAAATACAAGTTTTCCCTTGTGTACTACCGCAATTCCTTTAAGACGAGAACGCTCGTCTTTCATCATTTCGCTAAGCGGCATCGACCCTAATATTGTCGTCGCTGTAACGTCGGCAATTTCGGGCATTAGATCGTATGGAAGCTCAGATACTTGGCCATATCTATGAACAATTGCCGTGGGCAGATTTTCACTTAATCGTGATGCGGCATAACTCCCTGCATTGTGCGCAGTGACCATGGTGTCACCCTGATAAGCCTGACGGTAATAACGTGCCATCTCGGCAGAATATCCGTTTATACCTTCGCTAATTGGGTTAAGGTCGGTAGGAATAGTGAAATCTGACTTTTGTATCAAGTTCTCTTGAGACTGGGCTATCTGGGTGTAGAAGAATATGCCAGCAGCAACTGCTATTAAAAAGGATGCAAACAGTAGACTAAGTTTATTCATAAAATCGCTCTAGGTGTTTTATCCCGCCCTTATTAGAGGCGAGCTTTAGATAGCGCATAGTGCGACAGTTTTGTAGACAAAGCAAACACTTAACAATGACAGATCGTCTGTCTAGATTATCTATAGTCATGCCGCAACTTAGATTTGAGCCACTCCCGGCTATCTTTAGTAGATTAGCTACTTTAAATATCTATTAGGTGTTCGCTGTTATCCGTTCTTTACTGCAGGTTGTCTGATTAAAAAGCGCCGTGTGGGCTTCGCGCGAGAAAGAATCACTTCTTGTTTCGTACGCCCTAATCCAGTCTATTAGCATGTTTAAATTAGCGTCTTGGGCTTCTTTAGACGCATATTTATGGGGCTCCCAGGGTCGAGAACGCGCATTGTCGACGCAAGCCTCTATTGGTAAGTCTAAGAAATACACATGCGTTGCGAGGCTGATTAATGGTTCGAGTAGATCTGAGTAACAGCCCTCTATTACCCAATTTTCGTTAGCATTAATAAAGCCGTCAATATCGGTAAACGATTCTTCTATCAGCCTGCGTTGCGGTGGATTAGTGTTCGCCCATGCCACGGTATCTAAATCGAAATGGGCGAGTGCGAACTGGCTCGACATCGACCTCGCCAATGTCGACTTGCCAGCACCTGAGTTGCCAAAAATGATAGCTCGCATTAGTTAGATAACAGCTCTGCAATCTTATCTTGATCGGCGTAATTGTAATAATTCTCGATAGCACTCGATACCGCTTGGTTATTCATTAATATCCCTTAATATGTAAACTTGCTAAGATTCGATTATGAATGATCATGCGTACTATTTCTAATGATCGCATCATAAGCTGATATCACCAGTACGAATGCACCAAGCAAGAGAAATCCGTAGCTAATGGCAACGCTAGGTATGATTACAAAATCTAAAGCAGACGTTGAAGATGACTTTGCAGTTGCGTCAGCGTCAATAAACCAAGGCATTAGCGCGTAAAGATAGAACCCGACGGCAACCACAGAAAAGGCGAAATTAAATACCAAAGTGTAACGAGAAAATGGCACCAGCGAAAGAGTCAATGCTGCACCAAAAGGTATCAGTGCGGTAAGCTCCACAAGATGCCTGAACGGGTTAATATCTAACCCGACAATAGAAACTATCGCAAGAATAACAATAGCTAGTCGATATAGATTGATTGCACTCATTACCTCCTCCCTAACGAATTAACTAAGCATAAGATCCTGGTAGATATACGACATTTAAGTCTATTCCCTCTAGCAAGCATGCCTCTTTTACACATGCCAAATAAGGCTCCACGTTGGGGTCGTCTGCCAAAGTGACAGTGAAGTAGGTCACTTGAGTAACACCCGCGCTAGCGAGTTGCTTTGCTACTAGTTGAGAGTGATCGGTCACCTCTGAGTCTTGAAGCAAATGATCGTAGTAAGGAATAAGCTCACTTGGGTTAAGTAAACCGTACTTACCTGACAGAATCATGAACTCAATTTTGATGCTATTTGACGCTGCATAAACATCATCGATGCGCCTATCTACGTATCTCGTAATAGCCGGCAGTAATGCTTCATCATGTCTCTTATCTGCTGAGCAGTATGTACAAAATATTTTCATTTATTCTTGCGTCGCTTTTTAGCAATGAAATAAAGAAACCCAATGATAGATACGACGAAAAACTGACCACTCAGTTGTAGAATAAGCTTAGGCCAAAAATCAATTTCTTCAGAAAAAAATGATAGCACTAAATTGCCTGGCGCCAATGCGTAGCGAAACAGCCACCAACCACCTTCGACTAGATTCCAGTTAATAACAAACACAATCAAGCCAATTGTCACCGCGACAAAACCTAGTTTCATCGACTTGGTAAGCACGTCGTGCATCTCTAAGTTATTATCATCAGCGAAAATACCTACTACTTGCCACTAGTGCAATCGCTAGCACTGAATTGTACTAACGCGATATGTTGACCATTTAAATCCTGGTAGTGGCGCTTAATATTGAATCCTTTAGCTAATACCGATTGGTAACCGTTAGTGTGCCCACAAGAGTTGTCGCGTAACCATTGCATCTCTTGCATTCTAATCGACTCACCATCAACCTCATCAGATCCCACAAAATAGGTATAGTAGAAAACTAACGACGGAAAATCGGCCTTCACCGAATCAAGCTGTAAGTTATCAGCAATCATGCGTGGCGTGTTCTGTGAAGCGACGTTGGCAAGGTCATTAAGCTCGTTCTCTGCAGACCAACGGTTATGGGCGAGAAATGCTATAGCCAAGGCAGTGGCTGTTAGTAGAATGACAAAGAGAGAGTTAATTCTGGGCATAGTATTAAATTGTTATCGCAACGCAAAAGATATCCAGGCTGCTTACTTTCGAACAAATGTTTCTAAATAAAGCTGCTCAACCTGTTCACGCGCCCACTCGGTGCGGCGTAAAAACTTGAGCGACGATTTGATCGAAGGGTCTTTCTTAAAGCAATTGATATTGATGCGTTGAGCAAGGCCATTCCAACCATAATAGCCTTGCAGGTCTTCAACAATGGTGGCGAGTTTAACGCCGTGTAGCGGGTTATTCGGTTGGTTATCCATGGGCTATACAGCCACTAGATCGCGCGAAAAGCTCTTTTCGCAATAATGGCAGCGCAGTTTAATATCACCTTCGTCGGCCTGAACGCTAAATCGCGACACAACTGGCTCGGTGTGGCTAACACAGTTCGAGTTTAAACAATCAAACGTGCCGGTAATTTGGCTCGCTATACCTAGCGACCGTTTCTGCGCAACCTTAAAATCTTCGATAATGTTTAGCGAGGCGCCTGGGCTTAACAGCGACACACCGTCAGCAACGTCTTCGCTTAGTATCACGCCTTCTAGTTTGATCAAATCTTTTAGTCGGCCGCTTTGTGTATGTAGATTAAAACCAACCGTAACCGGCACACCTTCTATGTACTCGCCCAGCAGCTTTAAAATCTCTGCACCCTTGCCTGCTTCGATATGATCAATAACGGTACCAAATTCGATCGCCTGAATGCTTAGTGTTTTGTTGCTCACAGGGTCACCTCTTCATTTAGTACTAGGGCGAGTAGCGCTTGACGTGCATAAACGCCATTCTTTGCTTGTTCAAAGTAGTATGCATACGGTGTTCTATCTACCGCCACTTCGATCTCGTCTACGCGCGGTAGTGGGTGCATCACACGCATGTTGTCTTTAGCACCAAATAGCATCTCTGCTCGCAACACAAACGCCGAGGCAAACTGTTTAAA
This sequence comes from uncultured Pseudomonadales bacterium, assembly GCA_947503335.1. Taxonomy (GTDB): domain Bacteria; phylum Pseudomonadota; class Gammaproteobacteria; order Pseudomonadales; family CANNCY01; genus CANNCY01. Next base: position 432,589 of record CANNCY010000002.1, read on the forward strand.
TTCGGTTTCATCAAAACGCTCGCGCTGTAGGCGTGTCATATATACGATGTCGCACTCGGGTATCGCTGCGGCTAAGTCTTGCGACTTTCGATACTGAATGCCGCGTTCATCAAGATCGCGACAAATGTAATCGGGCATGCTTAGTTCGTCGGGAGCCAAGAAGATAAACTCGCACCCATACAAACTTAATGCTTGGGCGAGTGAGTGCACCGTGCGCCCATATTTTAAATCGCCTACAAAGGCTACTTTTAAGCCTTCAAGAGTGCCCTGGGTCTCGGCGATGGTAAACAGGTCGAGCAACGTTTGAGTGGGGTGCTGGTTTGAGCCGTCGCCGCCGTTGATTACAGGTACTGACGAGAATTCGCTGGCCAATCGCGCTGCACCCTCTTGAGGGTGGCGCATTACAATCGCGTCGGCATAGCTTGAAATCATGACAGCCGAGTCGGCTAGGGTTTCGCCCTTTTTGCCGGCTGATGTGGTGCTCGAATCTGAAAACCCAATCACTGAACCGCCTAGTCGCTGCACGGCGGCTTCAAAGCTTAAGCGAGTTCGGGTTGATGGTTCAAAGAAACAAGAGGCGATCACCTTCTTGTGTAACAGCCCGTAGCCGTCGCCCTCTTTTAGCTTTTTGGCGGTATCAATCACCAACTCTAGATCGTCGCGACTGAGGTCGCTAATTGACAGAATATCTCGCTGATATAGGGGATTGCTCATGGGCGGGATGTGCTCCTTGGGTTAGCCGAAGCAATCTTAGCAAGAACACTCGCCCCTAGCTAGCTTGGGCGTAAAGTGCACGAACCTCTTCGGCAATAATACGTGCACCCTCTTTCACCTGTGCTTCTGGCTGAGCATAGGTTACGCGCACACACTCTTGCTTGTGGCGCCAGTCTTCGGCCAAACCAGGAAAGAACCCTTCGCCCGGCACTACCAAAACGCCTCGGGCTTTAAGACGCTGATATAGCTCAGCGGTAGGCACTGGCAAATCTCTAAACCACAGCCACAAGAAGATCGCACCTTCGGGCTGATGCACTGCCCAGGGCAGGTCGCCCAAGGCTTCATTAAAGATCTGTACCGCGCGCTCGGCCTTTGCCTTATAAAAAGGTCTAATGTGGTCGTTGCTAATTGGCAATAGCTCGTCGTTAGCAATCAACTGATTCGCAATCGATGGGCCTAGTACGCTCGATGCCAAGTTCATTACGGTGGTCATGCGCGTATAGGTATCGATCACTTCTTCGCTGGCCACAACAATGCCGGTGCGCACACCGGGTAGGCCCAGTTTAGATAGCGACAACACGACGATGGTGTTTTCGTTCCAATATGGGGTCGCATCAGTGAACAAAATATTCGGGAACGGCAAGCCATACGCCCCATCGATGATCAACGGGATACCCTTAGCCTTTGCGATCTTATCTAGGTGTTCCATCTCGTCATCGCCCAACACATTACCGGTTGGATTCGTTGGGCGAGACACACATAGCGCACCGCAATGATCGGTAAGTACCATATGATCAAAATCAACGTGATACTTAAAAAGATGGTCATCTAGCATCTCGATGGTGGGCTTGGTGGCCTGAAATAACCCTTCGTGAATACCTGTATCGGTATAGCCAATATACTCGGGCGCCATGGGTAAATGTATATAGCGGTGCGAACCGTCTTCGGCCTCGCCCCCCAGCATATTAAACAGCGAGAAAAACGCCGCTTGGCTGCCGTTGCTTACCGCGATATTTTTATCGGTAACGTTCCAACCCAGCTTGTTCTTAAGTAGCTTTGCTAGGTTCACCAAAAACTCGTGATCACCCTGTGGGGGCTGATAAATACCTAGCGTCTTATGGCGGGTCTTATCATCGGCAATTACATCGTTCACGCGCTGATGAAAAATTTCTTCGACCGATTCGATACGAGCAGGGTTACCGCCACCCATAAAGATCATGTCGGGATTCTTCGTTAACGCGTCACCCAAATCATGCATTAGCTGGGTAATGTCATTGGGGCGACCAAGCTTTTTAGCGAACTTTGTAAACTGCATAATCCTGATTAATCACTGATAGATATGAAGTAAAAGACTATTTAACTACATGAAACGCGATAAATACGCGCCCAAGTGATTTTTGCCATAGAAATGTTATGCCCAAGGCCTGCTACAATCACCCGCTAGGTTATAACTAGAAGCTCTATCCTTATGGAACCTAAAATGCAGTGCCGTGAAACATGGGCCCAATTGTTAAAAGAAGCCAATCTGCTTGTGGCCAACGAGCCTATTCTTGCTGATTTAGCGGCGAAAACGATTACCCGCCACGAGTGCCTTCGTACCGCGCTTGCAACGCTTATTGCCGAGCAGTTGGGCAACCCCATGATTACCGCCAGCACCCTGCAGCCCCTGTTTTTAGAGGTCTTAGAAAACGACGATGTGGTGCTTGCTGCCTGCTTTGACCTAACCGCTACACGTGATCGCGACTCGGCCTGCCACGATCTAATCACTCCGTTTCTTTATTACAAAGGCTATCAGGCGATTCAAAGCTACCGCCTAGCATCGGTCCTTTGGCATCAGGGGCGAGAAGAGCTCGCCCTGTTTATTCAAAACCGAGTGTCATCGATATTTGATGTCGATATTCACCCGGCTGCCAAGATCGGCAAAGGCATCTTGTTAGATCACGCCACCGGTGTGGTGATTGGCGAAACGGCCGTGGTTGCCGACAACGTATCGATTATGCAATCGGTAACCCTTGGTGGCACTGGTAAAGAAGACGGCGATCGTCATCCTAAGATTGGCGAGGGCGTATTAATCGGCCCGGGCTGTAAAATTCTTGGCAATATCGAAGTGGGTCGCTGTAGTAAAATTGCAGCCGGCAGTGTCGTTTTAAAACCTGTGCCTGCAAGATCACTGGTTACTGGTGTGCCTGCCAAGGTAGTCGGCACCGTCGACGATTGCATGCCGTCGATCGAGATGGATCAGCAGCTAGACAGCTAACTACATCCGATCAAGCGTAAACGCCATCACATCATCAATACTGTCGGCGCCAGTCGCTATCATCACGAGCCGATCAAAGCCCACGGCAACGCCCGAGCATTCGGGCATGCCCTGCTCTAACGCACCAACTAGATACTCATCAACCGGTAGCTCGGGCAATCCTAGATCGGCGCGTTTCATATTGTCGCTAGCAAACCTTTGCGCTTGCTCGGTAGCATCGGTTAATTCGTAATAGCCGTTAGCTAACTCCATGGTGCGATACACCAGTTCAAAACGCTTGGCCACCAATTGGCCACTTGCATCGGGTTCAACCCGCGCTAAGGCCGCTTGATCGGCAGGGTAATCGTAGATCGCGACAGGCTCGTGCAGTGTCGGCTCTATAACCACGCCAAACAACATATCTAACAGCTCAACTCGGTCGCTAATGGCCGAATCAAACTCGATATGTTGGGCGAGTGCAGACTGCAGCTCTTCAGTCGATGCCGTATGAGGATTTAATTGTAAATGCCGCTCAAACAACTTCCCGTAGCTAATCTTTTCAGGGCGAGGCATCTGTATCAACTCGCCCATTAAATCGGCTACTTCATCAATCAACTGATCTAAGGGCATGCCCACGCGATACCATTCAAGCATGGTAAATTCGGGGTTGTGCTTGCGCCCTCGCTCGCCCGATCGAAAGGCTTTACCTAACGAATACACGCAACCGCTGCCAGCGCACAGCAAACGCTTTAACGGGAACTCGGGAGATGTTAATAGATATCCATGCCCCATTGCGTGGCTCACTTGTATCGGAGCAAGGGCAGGATCTGTACCCGAAACCGAGGCCACAAGGGGGGCTTCGATCTCGAGCACATCGCGCGCTGCAAAGAACGCGCGGGTCGCAGCAAGCATCTGCGCTCGCTGCTTTAGGTTGCTAATAGGTGCCGATGGCGCCCAATTAGTCTTCTTTGGCACGGCCTTGGTATTCGCCGGTACGCGTGTCTACCTTGATGGTCTCGCCAATGGTCAAGAACAGAGGTACCTTAACAACAGCGCCAGTGCTTAGGGTTGCTGGCTTGGTGCCGCCCTGAGCAGTATCGCCTTTTAGACCAGGATCAGTGTCTACGATCTCAAGAATCACGTGGTTTGGCGGTGTAATGCTTAGTGGTGCGCCGTTCCAAAGGGTTACGGTTACTACGTCTTGCTCTTTTAGCCACTTGTAGTTGTCGCCCACTGCATTTTTGTCTGCGCCGTGCTGTTCAAAGGTGCTTGGCTCCATAAAGTGCCAAAATTCACCGTCGTTATAGAGATATTCCATATCGACATCCATCACGTCGGCTGCTTCAATGCTCTCGCCTGACTTGAAGGTACGCTCCCATACGCGACCAGTTTTAAGGTTGCGAAGACGAACGCGGTTAAATGCCTGGCCTTTACCTGGCTTAACTAGCTCGTTTTCTACGATGGCACATGGATCGCCGTCTAGCATTACTTTCAAGCCAGACTTAAATTCGTTGGTAGAATAGTTACCCATTTTAAACTTACCTAAATAGACAGTATTGATACTCTAGCCAAGCTTTCGCCATGCCAGATTTAGATTCGAGCCGTATTTTACACAAATCACAGACAGATTGTGAGCATGACAATTGGCAATTAGAACTCGCCAAGGCACAGGTGTCGCCCTTAGAACTGCTAAAACAGGTGAATGTGGCAGCAGATCAGGTGTCGCTAGACTTAGACCCTAGCTTTAAATGTGTTGCCCCTGCGCCCTATGTATCGCGCATCGAACAGGGTAACCCCAACGACCCACTACTATTGCAGGTACTGCCCACCAACGAAGAAAATAACATTGTTGATGGGTTCATTAACGACCCCCTAGGCGAGGCTGACAGTAATCCAGTGCCTGGCTTGATTCATAAATACAAAAATCGCGCGCTGCTTATCACTAGCACCGCCTGCGCCATCAACTGCCGTTACTGCTTTAGGCGCAACTTTGCCTATAGCGACAACCGCCTTGGGCGCTCGGCAATGGATACTATCAAGGCGTACCTACTTGATCACCCCGAGTTAGACGAGGTGATTCTATCGGGTGGCGACCCCTTGGTAATCAATGATCGTCAGCTAGATCTGTTGTTAAGCCATATCGAGTCGGTGCCCCACATTAAGCGGCTGCGCATACACACACGCCTACCGGTGGTGATTCCTAGCCGTGTTAACAACGCGCTAATAGCCCGACTCGCCCAATCTCGCCTTGCTACTGTGATGGTGTTGCACATCAATCATGCCAAAGAAATCGACGACACCATCGCGCAAATGACACACCGACTTAAAGACGCCAACATTACGCTGTTAAATCAATCGGTATTGCTAAAAGGCATCAATGATAGTGCCGACACCCTTCGTGAACTGAGCGAACGGCTGTTCGACATTGGTGTTCTGCCCTATTACTTGCATATGTTTGATTCGGTAAAAGGTGCCCATCATTTTGCGAATACCGAGCAAGAAGCCTTAGATATTTATCGTCAGCTTCAGACTACGACATCGGGTTATCTCGTGCCAAAACTAGCCAAAGAACATGCCGGCGAGCAAAACAAACGCCTATATTCTTAGCCAAATCTGCACTTTGTAGGTAAACTAAGGGCTTAACTAAAACGCTTGTACAGTTGAAATGAGTAACGCCCGATCTAGCACCATTGAGCAATGGCTTAAAACCCTAAAGAACCTTAAGCCAGCCGAGCGCGCCAAGGTATTGGTAGCGCAGTTTGCCCGTATTGAGTTCAACCAACTCGACATTGATGTACGCTTCTCGCTAGTAAATGAGCTAATTACCGTATTTTCGACACTCACTGACGAAAGCGAGCATCCGCTTAAAAGTGATGAAGTTGCCTTAGGCATGGTGCGCTCGCTACGCCACCTTCATCGTGTTAGTGAATCCTTTAAGATCGACACCCCCGAATTGCTCGACGCAGGTATCGCGCAAATCGACGCGCTCGCACTTACAGTGCGCAACTGTCATCTCAATTACTTAGCAACCCCCAAAGGGGTTTGGGCGAGCATCCACAACACTTATGATGTTGTAAGCCGCAGCTATCGACGCATGCGCCAGCCCGCCGACGAACATAGCAAACTGCTAGCTAATCGTTACCGACAAATTCTGTTGTTCGAACGTTTAGGCCCCGCAAAATTACTCGCCCATGAGCAGATTGCGATGTGGCAATTACTTGATCTTATCGCCCCACAGCTACCGCTGATGGTTGGAGCAAAGGGCGAGCTGCTAAACACCACCGGTGATACCGCATTTATTGATGGCGACGAAACAGGGCTTCGTATTAACACCTCTCGTGTTACTGACATTATCGCTCGACTCGGCTTAAGTGCCGAACAGAGCGACAAGCTTGCAAGCCTGTTATCGCAACGCCCGGCACGCGCAGAAACCCGCTCGCTGACTAACGCCCGATTAAAGATTTGTTTAGGGCTAAACAGTATTCATCAGGTGCTCAGCAAAGGGATGCCGTTTTCGCAGTTCACCAAACATGCACCGAATCCTGCGTCACTGAATGCTACATCGTTCTTTCCCGGCGCCGACCCTGTTGCCCAATTTGAGCCCGTAAGCACTGACGAGCTGTTCACTTGGGGGCGCGTTGCCGACCGCTCTAAGCAGGGCCTAAAGATTGTGACCGAATCTGTACGAACACCCACCGTTCGTGCCAACGATATAGCCCTTTGTCAAACGCTTAAGGGCGATCAGTTCTGTGCTCTGGTACGTTGGTTAAAGCAAGACAACAACGACCAATATGCAGGGATGCAGGTTACCCATCATGCACAAGCAGTGGCGGTATCGATTAGCGCCAAACTTGGAACAAACTCTGAATGGATGCCCGCATTGCTACTAGGTGGTGGCAGAGCAATTGTTATGCCCTATAGTTTATTACCTGAGCAGCCCACAATTTGGGTGTATGGCGCAGGCTATTTTCAACGTTGGCGATCAACCAGCATTGTTAGTAGCACCGGCAGTCAGATGTACCTTGCCGGCAATTTTGTACAAATATAGCTGAATAACGGTGTCATTCGACATTTACAGCGTACAAAGCTTGACCGCTTGCTCAAGGATAAGATAATACTCAGTTATAAAACAGACACTTAAGCATGCACACACCTATATGAAGAACACAGATACCATTCGCTTGTTGCTAGGCCATAGCGACGAAATCGAAGCACAGCGATTGGCAAGCATGCTTAACAATTCTGGCTACCCTAATCGCGCTGTTCAAGCTGATTCTATCGAGGTGTTTAACAAACACCTTCAAGACAGTGGCTGGGATGCCGTAATCGTTCACGCCGAGCAAGGCACCGTTTTAATTCGAGACGCCTTTCAAGCGATTCGCAAACTAGACTTAGAAGTCCCGGTTATTGGGCTTACCGAACTTGAGCATCATGTCGCCATTGTCGACGGCATGAAACACGGCGCCCACGATGTGGTGCCACTCGATCACGACCAACATCTCATGCTGGTACTTAAGCGTGCACTGCAAGGCGTACAGCGCTTAGCCGACGAGCAAGCTGCAGTCAGAAAAGCCAAAGACCTTGAAAAGCGCAATCACGAACTACTGGCATCGTCACGCGATGGTGTAGCCTTTGTCGAAGATGGCGTCATTCTTTATGCCAACGAAGCCTTCGCCACATCGCTTGGCTACGAAGACGTCGACGAGATCGACTGCATGCCAATCTTCGACCTCATCGTTGACGAGCACCAAGAACGCTATACCGACTTCTTTAAAGCCTTTATGGCCGACAAAGAACACAACGAGCAAGCAATCTCGCTTACCTTTGTAGGCCCCAGCGGCAACCACAATTTTTCGCTTCAGGTAAACATGGGGCGATTTGAAGACCAAGATGCTGCGCAACTAACGCTTAAAACCGAGCCTGTCATTAACGATGCTAACTCACAGATCGACGTTGAGACGGGTCTGTTTAATCGCCGTGCTATTCTTGATCTATCAGAGACTGAATTGCAGACTCGCCATTCTGGCCACTGGTGGCAGATTCGTCTGAATAATTTTGACGAGCTAAGTTTAGAAGCAGGCGTTCAGGGCATCGACGATCTATTGACGCAGATTGGCGAACAGCTAACAGCGCTTGTGCCCGAACACGATATCGGTCGACTCAACGATGACAACATCGCCCTGTGGCACAGCAGTGACGACATCACCGTCAGCACAGCGGCGCTGCACGAACTCGTTGAGGCTATCGAAGATCACCTGTTCACCTTTGGTAATCGTACTTTCCACTGGCATGTATATGCAGCACTGGTTCCTGTTACTAAGGGCATCGATTCGCCCAGCATATTGATTGATCGTGCAATGAAGTCGCTGAATAAAGCAACTGACGAAGCTCGCGTTCAAATCTACGAAGCACCATTGAGCGACGATCAAGCACGCCGCAAAAAGATTCTCGACAGCATCAACGACGCCCTCGAAAACGACAAATTTAAGCTACAGTTTCAACCTGTGGTTAGCTTACAAGATCAAGGCAATCACGTGTACGAAGCGCTGCTTCGCATGGTAAACGAATCAGGCGAGTTGATCGAAGCTTATAAATTTATTGAAGAAGCTGAACGCAGCGGCGCTACCTCGCTGATTGATCGCTGGACTATTCGTGAAAGCTTTAAAAAGCTAGCTGAACAAAAAGATCACACCAAGCTAATCATCAATATCTCTGCAGGGCTTTTACAAGATCAGGGCATTATTGAGTGGCTAGAAAAAGCCATTGAGTACGCCAAGATTGATCCAGCGCTAGTAACACTGCAGATTCGCGAAACGGTTGCCACCGAGTACATGACCCTTGCACAAGAGTTTTGTAAACAGGTAAACAAACTAGGCCTTCAAGTTTGCATCAGTCACTTTGGCTGCGTCATGAACTACATGAAGGTACTTGACCAGCTTCCGATTCATCTTGTGAAACTAGATCAAACCTACACCCAAGATCTACAAAAAGGCGACAAAGACGCTATCACCAACCTACTTACGTCGCTTGGCCAAAAAGGGGTGCTTAGTATTATCCCGTTTGTGGAGTCTGCCACAACGCTGGCATCTTTATGGACAATGGGCGTGCACTTTATTCAGGGGCACTACCTACAAGCACCTGCCGACGACATGAATTACGACTTTGAGGGCGAGTAACACTCGCCCCCCCCTGTTAACTCTACTTAGCCACAACACCTATTAGCTGCAACAGTCGATCGATACCGCCTACATTAATCGCGGTTTCTGCTTGTTCTACCACCGCAGGCTTGCCATGAATAGCAACACCCAAACCTGCTACGCCCATCATCGTTAGATCATTGGCACCATCGCCAACGGCGATGGTATCGGTCAAATCAATTTGGTACTCGTCAGCTAGTTGCACCAGCGTATCAGCCTTCACCTGCGCATTCACAATGTCTCCTACAACAGCACCGGTTAACTGATCATCTTCGATCGCAAGCACGTTTGCTTTGATGTGATCAATATTTAGCCGCTTGGCGACACGCTCGGCAAACCACGTAAAGCCACCTGATAGCACCGCCGTCTTAATACCCATGTCGCTTAGTGTCTTAAATAATTGATCTGCACCCCATTGATATTCGATGCGATCATAAACACTTAGCATCTGCTCGATCGGCATACCCTTTAATAAACCTAACCGCGTTAGCAGACTGCCGTTAAAATCTAACTCGCCTCGCATAGCGCGCTCAGTAGTTTGGGCAACCTCATCGTAAACACCATAGGTACGCGCCATCTCATCGATGCACTCAGCTCTTATGAGTGTTGAGTCCATATCAAACGCAATTAGCTTAGGTGGGTTATCGCGCCAGTTGCGTTCAGTTTGATACAACACGCCAGCTGGCAGCTCTTGGGGCACCGTTGGCGACTGACACCAAAAGGCATCGTCTGCAGTTTGAATAAACTGTGTGCTAGAAGCCTTAATTAAATCGATACATGATTGCTGTAACGGCTGGTCAGCCAAAAAACTAAAATACATACGCCCCCCCAAATCAGCCTTTATTGTAAGGCATTTTAAGTTAGAATGACCAAGCTTAAGAGAGATACTGATGCGTATAACAATTAAAATGCTTGCCGGTTGGTGTATCGCCACCGTCTTATTTATTCTGCTTGCCCTTAATTCGAACAGTCATGTCACCGAATCGCACTTGGCCGACTGGATCACCGACGAAGTAGCTAGCCAAGCGGCTGCCGACTTACTCGCCGAAGACCGTGTTCGCTTAAAGTATTTAGTCGATCAGTTAGCTGCGTCACCCGCCGTAAGCTATGCCGCCATCTTAGATGCTGACAACGGCGTTGTAGTGTCGGCAGGCCAGCATGTAGATGGCGACATCAAACGCTTAAAGCCAGTGCTGATTGATCGCGCGCTTGCCGGTTATGCGCAAATCAACCTAGTACCTACCCAGGTTCAAGGTCCTAGCTATTGGTGGTTTTTGCTGCCGCTTATCATTTTAATGATCACACCGCTCATTGCCTCTAACCAGGTAGTTCTGCAAGGCGCGCGCCCTATTAAAGGCACGACTTATCAACTTAAAGTTCAGCTAGGTTCTCGACTAGACACGCCTATCAATCAAGTCGAGCTAGTACAGCGAATTGATGCCATCTTTGAGCTAGTAGCTAAGCTGTACCCGTTAAGGCCAGAGGGCCATGGCCTTACCTTTACCAACACCAAAGAAGATCTGTATCAGTGCTTGTGCTGTGCTGTGGTGGTTCGCAATGCGTTAGCCTATTCACTGCAAACCGAACAGCTAGATCAAATTAGAATCGTGTTAGCACCTGCATCACTTCAGACAAAGGGTAAACACCCCATCACGCTTGCGGGCTTTATGCCGCAGTTGCAAAGCGATCGTCAATGGCAACTAGTAGATATTGGCGAGTCGCAGGTAGCGACACTTGCCGACGAGCAATTAGAAGATATGCTCGAACGACAAGCGATGATGATAGCTAAGCAGATTGCTTAGCTATCTTTTGCACTTTCTTTAGCGCTCTCTTTGGTAACAACCTCAACACGATCTACGCGCTGAAAACCGCGTGGTAATTTATGACCACGACGCCCACGCTCACCTTGATAATGCTCTAGGTCTGATAGCTTCATGTTCAAGTAACGCTTACCTGAATGCACCACAAGTTGATCTTGCGGCTGCATTACCGCCATCGCCACCATAAACTCTTCACGCATCTGTACGCGAGCCGACGGTATCGATATCATTTTGTTGCCCTTACCACGACTTAGTTCAGGCAAGTCGCTTGCGGCAAATACTAGCATACGCCCTTCGTTACTGATCGCAGCAATCAATGCGGTGTCGAGGTTTTCGATTGCAACTGGGTCCATCACTCGCCCACCCTTAGGTAGCGTAAGTGCAGCTTTACCGGCTTTCTTATTGGCATGCAGGTCGCCCAGCTTAGCAATAAATCCATAGCCAGCGTCAGACGCCATTAACAGACGCTGCGAATCGTCGCCCATGTACATGCCGGCAAAGGTTGCACCCGATGGCGGATTAATACGACCGGTGATTGGCTCTCCCTGACCACGGGCAGACGGCAATGAGTGCGCCGCAATCGAATAGGTACGCCCCGTTGTGTCGAGCACCATCACAGACTGGTTAGTTCGACCACGAGCCGACAACGAGTACTTATCGCCCGACTTATAGTTCAACGTAGTTGGGTCAATGTCATGACCCTTAGCCGCTCTGATCCAACCCTTTTCTGACAACACAACAGTTGTTGGGTCGGCTGTCATTAGGTCTAGCTCTGAGTAGGCTCGCGCTTCGGCGCGCTGTTCAATAGGTGAGCGACGGTCGTCACCGTATTCTTCAGCAGCTTCTAGCAACTCTTTCTTAACAAGCGTCTTTAAGCGACGAGCAGAATCTAAAATAGCCTGCAGTTTTTCGCGCTCTTTTTCTAAGTCTTCTTGCTCGCCACGCAGCTTCATCTCTTCTAGGCGTGCTAGTTGACGAAGTTTGGTATCTAGAATGTAATCAGCCTGAATATCAGTAAGATTAAAGCGCTCCATCAAGACTTGCTTAGGCTTGTCTTCGGTACGAATAATCTCGATCACTTCGTCTAGGTTTAAGAACGCAACCAACAAACCATCTAATAGATGCAAGCGGCGCTCAACCTTGTCTAAACGATGCTGCAAACGGCGACGTACAGTCACCATTCTAAACTGCAGCCACTCGCTTAAAATCTTATCCAGCGATTTAACACCAGGGCGGCCATCGATGCCGATCATGTTTAGGTTAACGCGATAGTTCTTTTCAAGATCAGTGGTCGCAAATAGGTGCGCCATCATGCCTTCTACATCTACGCGGTTCGAGCGCGGCACAATCACTAGACGTGTTGGGTTTTCGTGATCACTTTCGTCGCGTAGGTCTGCCACCATCGGTAGCTTCTTAGCCTGTATTTGCGCAGCGATCTGTTCTAACACCTTAGAACCTGATGCTTGATGTGGCAGCGCGGTGACTACGATATCGCCATTTTCTTTTAGCCACTTAGCGCGCATCTTGACGCTACCGCGACCGGTCTCGTAGATCTTGGCAATGTCATCAGCCGGCGTAATGATCTCGGCATCGGTGGGGTAATCTGGTGCTTTCACAAATTGCATCAGATCAGGCACGGTGGCTTTAGGGTTTTCTAACAGGTGTACCGTAGCATTAACCACTTCGCGTAGGTTGTGCGGCGGAATATCTGTCGCCATACCCACAGCAATACCGGTAGTACCGTTTAATAACACATTGGGTACGCGGGCCGGCAAGTTGCTAGGCTCTTCCATCGTGCCGTCGAAATTGGGCGTCCAATCAACGGTTCCCTGACCTAATTCGCTCAATAGCACTTCGGCATATTTGGCGAGTTTCGACTCGGTATAACGCATCGCGGCGAACGACTTAGGGTCGTCTGGGGCACCCCAGTTGCCCTGACCATCAACCAATGGATAGCGGTACGAAAACGGTTGAGCCATTAACACCATGGCCTCATACACCGCACTATCACCGTGAGGATGGAATTTACCGATTACGTCACCTACGGTGCGCGCAGACTTTTTATATTTAGACGACGCTTTCAGGCCAAGTTCGCTCATCGCGTAAACGATACGACGCTGCACTGGCTTTAAGCCGTCACCTACGTGCGGTAGTGCACGGTCTAAAATGACGTACATTGAGTAATCAAGATACGCCTTTTCGGTATACTGTTTTAACGATAGGGTTTCGATACCTTGATCATTTATACTTAGATCAGACATGGATGCTCTATATTCTAATTATCGATTGAACCTGATTATGTCAGGTTCTACTCGCGGTGAATAGCGTTTTACATAACACAATCAAAGACATAGGACCGATATGCCCGAACTGCATTTACTAGAACGAATCGTCTTATTGATGCTACTAGCTGTAATACTGGTGCCCCTGTTTAAGCGCATCGGTTTAGGCTCGGTATTGGGCTACCTAACCGCTGGCGTTATCGCCGGCCCGGTGTTCAGTAAACCAGGCGAAGCCCTAGACATACTGCACTTTTCAGAACTGGGCGTAGTCTTACTGCTGTTTTTGATTGGTCTAGAACTGAACCCTTCTAAGCTATGGCAACTAAGGCATCGAGTGTTTGGCACAGGCCTGTCGCAGGTGGTTATCACCACCATCGCGCTAGCCGGCGGCATCTATGCCTTTGGCCTAGATCTACAGCAATCACTGATACTAGGTGCGGTGCTCGCCCTTTCGTCTACTGCCTTTGTGATGCAGCTGCTGGCCGAAACCAACCAGACCACCACCCCTCAAGGGCGCCAAGGCTTTGCCGTATTACTACTACAAGATATCGCTGTGATTCCTATGCTGGCGGCGATTCCGCTTTTAGCAGCCGGTCAAGAAGACACCTTTGGCTGGGTCGACACCCTTAAAGTAATTGGCACCTTAGCGCTGATGTACATTGCTAGTAAATTTATTGTGCAGCATGTGTTCGACTGGGTAGCGAGCACTCACATACGAGAACTATTTATTACCGCTAGCTTGGTGCTAGTGTTAGGTATGGCTGTACTTGTACAGGCCGCCGGCCTGTCACAGTCGTTAGGCGCATTCTTGGCCGGCGTGCTGTTAGCCGAAAGCCGCTATCGTCACGACCTAGAAGCAACTATCGAACCCTTTAAAGGGCTGCTATTAGGTTTATTCTTTGCGGCGGTGGGCATGTCGCTAGATTTAAGCCTGATTGCCAACCAGCCAGTGACGATTCCACTCATGGTACTCGCCCTTGTAGGTATTAAAGCAATTGTACTGTTTGTTATCGCCTCAGTGGTGGGCTTACGCGGGCGTAACCGTTGGTTGTTTACTGCGCTACTTTCACAAGGGGGCGAGTTTGCCTTTGTTCTGCTATCAGCGGCATTAGCGCATGAATTAGTGTATACCGATGTGATGAATCAAACCATCGTGGTGGTTACACTGTCGATGATCACAACCCCTATTCTGTTGTGGTTAGTGAACAAACTAACCGCCGAACCCGAAGAAGAGACACCTGAATTTGATGTCGAAGCCTTAGACGACAGCCAAGTTATCGTTGCCGGGTACGGGCGAGTTGGTCAGGTAATGGGCCGAATATTACGTATCAAAAAGATTCGCTATACCGCCCTAGAAGCCAATTTTAATCAGGTTGCCTTTTTGCGCCGTCACGGTGCCAAGGTCTACTTTGGCGACGCCAGTCGCGAGGAACTGCTACACGCCGCTGGTGCAGATAAGGTTCGAGCAATCGTTGTTTGTATCGGTAACATAGATGCATCTATTGCCACTGTTAAAGTAGTGAAAAAGCATTTTCCTCACCTAAAGGTCTATGCCCGTGCCCGAAACCGTGGCCACGCTCACCAACTAATTGACCTAGGCGTTGAAGTAGCAATGCGCGATACCCTGCTATCTAGTGCTGCGCTCGCCCGCAACATGCTTCAGGGCCTTGGCATGACCTTTGGTGAAGCAGACAAGGTTGCACAGGCATTTGTCGAGCATGATGAAGCGTTGTTAGAACACGAGCACGCTCATTATGAAGATACCCAAACTATTGCTGCTGACCTAGACAAAGCTGCAGCACAGCTAGAAGCGCTGTTTGAGTCAGATGAAGAAGAGGATCTGGGTGGGTGGAGCTAGTTTACCTAAGGTAAGGCTGTCTCATAAGATTTCTCTTGGTTAATGAGGGCTTGCTTTCGCTCAAGCCCCCATCGATAACCACCCAAGGCCCCGCCTTTACGTATAACACGATGACATGGAATCAATATAGCCAACTCGTTTGCGGCGATAGCACTTGCAACCGCCCTAACCGCCGTTGGGCGCCCTAGCCTTTCTGCTAGTTGAGAATACGTAGCAACCTCACCTCTTTTTATGTCGAGCAAGGCAGCCCAAACGCGGCGCTGAAATTGCGTGCCCTCAGTTAGTACTGACTGATTTTGCGTATCTCCCTCGCAGAAACGCTTTATCGTTGCAGAGACTAATGTATCATCATTACAAATCTCAGCCTCAGGCCATCGTTGAGATAGCTGGTCAACAAACGCATGATAAGATTCGAATGACTCAGCAAACACCACCTTATAAAGCCCATGCTTACTGACAGCGACGTAAAGTAGTTGATTGTCGATCGTCATGGTACCGCAAACAAATGATAGCGTGGCACCGCCATCTGATCGATGGGCATCAGTTATTAGATTCCAGTTCATCAACCTCTCCTTAATTACTGCGACACCTTAGCTTTTAAAACGCGAGCAGTTTTTCTAGTCGCTAGAAACGATTCAATCTGTTCAGTCAGAGTAGCATGCCGTTCACGGGTTAAGGGTACCTCACTGAGCACATAATAGGCAGTGTCTAATATTGGCTTCCACTTCGGTCGTTTTGGCATGGTTTCTAAACTCAAATATCGCTCCATTGTGCGTGCGCGCAATCGACTACCATCTAACGAGACACTCCAATAGCCACTAGCTTCTCCAAGGTGTGCACCGCTTTTACCGGTATGAATATGCCAATATTCTATTGCTCTTTGCAAAAGAGCTTGTAATTGCTCACGATCGGTCAGCAATGGCCCTTCGCTGGGTTTGTTTTCGTTTATCTGCTCTTTAAGCTCTGCATTTTGACGTTCAAGTTGCCAGGTGTCTGCATAGCTCAATTGCGCTTCAATCCGCGCAAACAGCTCCTCGCGGATAAATGGTTTTGGCAAATAGTCATTGGCTCCCGCAGCGTATCCAGCCTGTATATCTTCGTCTAACGACTTTGCTGAAATGAATATTATCGGCAGCTCCGCGCGCGACTTGTGATTACGCACCTGCTTGCATAATGAGGTTCCAGAAAGGCCCGGCATCATCATATCCATCAATACAAGATCGACTTTTTCATTCTCGATAAGAGCCGCAACCTTATTGGCATCATCGGTTAAGATTAGACTATAGCCAGTCGACAAATAACCCTTTAGCAGCTCAAGATTGTTAGGTTCGTCGTCGACAATTAGTATTGTCGCCTTAGCATTAACCAAAGCAATGCGTTCAACAGTACCTGCCAACCTATTTATCGAATCGGCTTCGATCTTATAGTCGCCGACCGCCTGCTGGTCAGGTACGGGTATCTTCACCTCAAAAATGGTGCCCTGACCCTTTGCCGAAAATACCTTAATCTCTCCGTGCAACAACGTTATCAATCTCTGTGTAACTGCTAACCCGATACCTGACCCTTCTCGTGTTGGATCTAGCTGTTTGCGTGGCAAAAAGATAGTGCTCTCTTGCAATGTTGCATTACCCACACCATCGTCTCTAACCGAGATATTTAACGAAGCATCCTTTATATACATGTCTATATAAACTGCTGATCGTGCGTATTTGATCGCATTATCTATCAGATTTAACACAATCTGATTTAACTTCGCTGCATCAGTCTTTACTGGCAAAGCCTCATAAGCTTCATAAGCTTCATAGTGTACGCTGATGCCTAGGCGATCAGACTTATGCTTGACTAGCTGTATTACCTGCTCGATTAGATCATTAGCATCTACACGCTCTATTCTTATGTCTGGAACATGATTCTTATCAGAATTGAGTATTAGAATGTCGTTGATCACTTGATCAATTCGCCTACCACTATCTCTGATAATTTTTAGACGACTTTGTTCATTGGCCGCCCCCTCAAGATAGAGTTGATCAGACATTCCCACCATACTCGCTAATGGAGTTTTTAATTCGTGCCCAATTTCTGCAATGAGGTTTTCTTTAAAAGCTTTTGATGCACTCAACGTATCAATCGTTTCTTGCTGACTAGATATAAGCTGCTGCTCAGCTGTTTCTTTTTGCAGCGACACGATATAGACCTGCACCGATAATCCGATACTTAAGATAACCATCTCTGCAAGGATAAACATCTCGTCTAGATTACTACTAACCGGTGTATACGACACCAAACCTGCATGCCACATTGCTTGAGCAATAATGCTTAACGTAAACAACAGCCATGCAGCAGCAAAGAAACGCGCCTGCAAACTCTGCCGTATATAAGACAGACTTAACAACAAAACTCCCACTACAACAAACACAGCGTAGTAGGTCATATAAGGTACGATCCAAAAATAGCGATCAGCTATAAATGTGATTAACAATGCGAAGGCGATTTTAGTCATCGAGACCCAAAAAAGTGCCGAGTACATGCGATCTGAAAAATGCCTGCGTGACACGTAATGTCTAAAAAACAATGTTGGCAATGCCAAAGCCATCATAATCAAGACATTGTAATCGTATCCATTTTGGGGCGGTGATGTGGGCCAAACATATTGCAATGCGATGCCATTAGAAGACGCTTGGTGCGCCATTACAAATAGATGAAAAGCGACGTATAAGTAATAGCTTGCCTTACGTAACGATATGGCAATAAACAGGTTATATAAGACAACGGCGGCCATAAATCCAAAGAACAGGAGCTTTAGCCCATGATCTTCATAGAACTTTTCAAACATAAGCTCTCGCTGCCCAATATATATTGGTAACGAGACAGTGCCGTAGTTTTCGAATCTAAAGTACAGCCTTTTCGTGACTCCCGCTGTAGTTTCAAGCGAGAACGCCACATTGTTATGCTTGATGGTCCTGTCTGAAAAACTTAGGTTTCGTCCTGCACTATGATGCCTTAACTCCCCATCGGGCTCGAAGTAATAAAGATCAACGTAATCGAGGCCAGTAAACAACGACTCAACTACCCAGTGCTCATCAGTATCTGACCGCACGTCAACAAAGGCCCAATAGGCAGCATTGGTTACACCTAAATTAGGTACCTCTTTCGTTCTAACAACTGGCTCGGTGACCTTTTGATACTCCAAAAACTGCTGAAACGTCAACGACTTACTTTCGTCTTTCCATATCTCGAGATGGCCACTGATGAGCCTGGCATCTTCGTTTAAAGTCAGCCTTAATACCTCACCTGCCTGAACTGCCGATATAGGCCCTAAACCCGTCGCCAAAATCATGACCAAGGGGCGAAAAACGTCCTTATTTGACCGTTTTTCAACTGCAGAAAACAGCCTAATAACGGACACAATTATTAAAAAAACGTTATTTATCATATAGTTAGAATAATCGAGCAGTAAGATCTATATTATTCCATATTCGGCCCACATCAGGTATCCTTCCACATTGCAAAGATGTGAATCAGATCACAAGTTTTCAAAACATTTGTGACAGAACAAGCTAGACAAGCAGAACGCTTATCAGCTAGGCGTACCGCTCGTCGGTTAAAAACTGTTCAAAAAAAGCAATTTACTGTTTCAAATCAATGCGTTAGGCGATTGCCTCAATTTGTACATCGTTATCATCTATTAACTAGACGCTTTATTATTTAAAGAAATAACCCGTAACTGGGCGATTATAAAAAGTGCGAATAAGCCAAAAGCTCACAACAACAGGCTAAGAATTGCGCTAAAGACTATTGGGACCAACTATGAAATCAATGCTTACTATAGCGTCAGCTTGCGCTTTAATTTGTGGCTCGCTGCCTTCTTTTGCCTCTGACACCAATTTATCAGACGCAGTGCAGCGAGTACTTACTAACAATCCTCAGGTATACGGTGCGGTACAGCAATATCAATCAACTACCTTCGAGCGCGATGCGGCTAAAGCTGGCTGGCGCCCCCAAGTTGAGCTAGGTCTAGGTGTTGGTTATCAAGAGCTGAAATCGCCATCTACGGCCAACATCACTGAAAAGAACGATACCAGCGAAGCTAGCTTGCGCGTATATCAAACGCTATGGGATGGCTCGGCGACTAAAAACGAAGTGGCTCGCCAAACCCAACGTATGAACAGTGCAAAGCACGGTGCTGTAGCGACTGCTGAAAACCTGACTTTACGTACAGCCGAAGTCTACATCGAAGTGCTGAAGCACCACGAACTAACCGAGCTTGCTAAACAATCTTTAGACCGCCACGCGCAAATTCGCCGCCAGATGCAGGCTCGCAGTAACGCTGGTGTGGGGAGCGACGGCGATTTATCGCAAATCAAAGCACGTGAAGCACTCGCTCATTCGAATTATGTTGCATCAAAGAGCGCCCTTTTGAATGCCGAAACCAACTACTTGCGTGTTGTTGGTAACTACCCAGTGATCACGCGCATGCAAGAACCTAAATCTCTTATTGACTGGTTTAGCGATGACCCTCAAAAAGAGATTGAGTCAGCTTTGCGTGAGCACCCAACATTGAAGGCAGCTACCGCCGACGTACGCTCTGCTCAAGCACAATACAGTGCGTCGAAGAGCGCATTTATGCCAACCGTTCAATTAGAAGCAATGCAAAGCTATGACAAGAACATCAATGGTGTAGCAGGCACCTATGATGACACCGTTGTAGGGCTTCGTTTTAGTTATGACATCTACGCTGGCGGTAAGCATTCGGCGCAAAAGAAATACTCTGCCCGTCAAATCGAGGTGGCGAAAGCGGTGCGTGATAACACCCACCTACAGGTAATTGAGTCAATTCGTCTAAGTCTAAACGCCTTTCAAACGCTATCTGAACGAGAAAGCTACTTACGCAACCACGTTGATTATGCACTGGCCTCACGCAACGCGTACCGCGAGCAGTTCAAAATTGGTAAGCGCACACTACTAGATGTATTGAATACAGAAAACGAATATGTAAACGCCGCTCAAGCGCTAGCGGCCGCCGAGCACGATCACCTATTTAGTCAGTACCGAATCGTGCATGCGAAAGGGCAGCTTTTGACCGCCCTTAATTTTGATACAGCGGCATTAACCGCAGAATAACAGCGCTAAATATATAAAGAGACCTTAGCTATGCATACGGTAACTAGTATCAACTCGGCAACTAATCAGGCGATTCAAGTAATCGCCGCCGACGGTTCTATTCGCACATTGTCTGCGGGCGACACCCTAGCCCAGGGCGACCGTGTGAGTGTCGGCCCAGACGCGCAACTCGCCCTAACCTCGGCGCAGGGCGAGCAAATGATCATCGATTTCTCGAGTGTATTCTATGTGCAGGCTTCGTCTCTAGATTTTACACAGGTCAACGATAGCGTCTTAGAAAACGCGCAGCGCATTGCCTTTAATGCACCTAACTTTGCGGCATTACAGGCAGCGGGTGTTGTTCCTACCGTTTTAGCAGGTCAGCAAGCGCAACCTACGCCACCAACTGGTGCCCCTGAGTCGGCCATTGGTAACACTGGTCACGATGATCACGATCTTGATCAAACGATTCCGGTAAACGGGTTCGACACTGAAGGCGGCCTGGGCGCGTTCGAACATCAAACTGAAACTACCAATCTGTCTGGCGCGCACAACCTTGATGCCACGATACCAGGCAATGGAATAGGCCTTGATGGTTTCGATACGCAGATTTTTCTTAACGATGATCTAGTTAGCTTAGATAACTTTGGTGCCCAAGCACTCGACTCTACACCGCAGCTAGTGAACGACACCGCTACAGTTGTAGAAGACTCAGGTATTGCAGCAACCGGCAATGTAACCGATAACGACTCTGCTAACGATGGCGGAATTTTCTTTGGTCGTTGGGTTCAAGAAACTGCACAGTTTGGCACCTTCGTTGCCAA
This sequence comes from uncultured Pseudomonadales bacterium, assembly GCA_947503335.1. Lineage (GTDB taxonomy): Bacteria > Pseudomonadota > Gammaproteobacteria > Pseudomonadales > CANNCY01 > CANNCY01. The sequence goes on from CANNCY010000002.1 coordinate 453,620, forward strand.
TGATGATGGCAGCTTTAGCTACATTATTGACGAGTCAAACCCGCTAGTAGATGCGTTAAACATTGGTGACACACTTACCGAGACCTTTACCTACGAAGTGGCAGATGCCGACGGCGACATTGCACAAGAAACGCTGACCATTACCATTCAAGGCTCAAACGATGCGCCTGTCGCCCAGGCTGACAGCGTGGTTGTTGAAGAAAACACCGCAAGCACGTTAAGCGTCATCGCAGCTACTGATGTAGACGGAACCATCACGGGTTACCAGCTGGCTGATGACGTTGCTCAGGGTTCTTTAACTTTCAATGCCGATGGCACTTACTCATTTGACCCTAATGGCGAATTTGAATCGCTAGGTGCAGGAGAGACCCAAGAGGTTACCTTTACCTATCAAGCAATTGATGACAATGGCGAACCTAGCGCACCTGCGACAATCACCATCACGGTAACGGGCGAAAATGATGACGCCATTAGCGTCGCAGTTCAAAACGATCTTGTAGAAACCGATGCTGTATTGGCTGTATCGGGTGATCTTGATCACACCGACGTAGATGCAAATAACGCTGATGATGTTTGGCAAGTAGCTACCATCGTTGGCACCTACGGCACCCTAGAAATTGATGCGACCGGTGCTTACACCTTTACTGCCAATAGCGCGTTCGACGAGCTAGACGCAGGCGATGTAATCAGCGAAGAATTTAACCCGCTAACCGAAGACGGCACTGCTGGCTCGCTTACCATTACGATCACAGGTACAGACGACGCGTCTATTATTAGCGGCGACTTTGCAGGTGCTGTTGAAGAAGACGTTACCCTACAGGCTACTGGTTCGATCGCAATCAGCGATGTCGATGGTGACGACTCGCCATCATTTGCCGATGTTGCAACTACGCGTGGCGACAACGACTTTGGCGACTTCACCTTAGTTAACGGCGATTGGACTTACGATTTAGACAACGCAAGCGCCCAGGTACAAGCACTCGCCCTAGGTGAAACGGTTACTGACACCATCACCTACACAGCAACCGATGGTTCTACTCAGCAAATTGAAGTAACCATTACGGGCACTAACGATGCGCCAACCGTTGTTGATGGTACCTTTGGTACTGACGAAGACAATGCAGCTAATGGCAATGTACCGGCTGGTGCTGATATCGACGGCACCGTTGATAGCTATGTATTAGAAGATGATGTTGTTAAAGGCGACCTAACCTTTAATGCTGATGGCACGTACAGCTTTGACCCTAATGGCGAATTTGAATCGCTAGGTGCTGGCCAGTCTGAAGAGATTACTTTCACGTACCGTGCTGTTGATAACAACGGTGCACAAAGTGAGCCGGCGACTATTACGATCACGGTTAGTGGCGTAAACGATGCAGCAATCAGCGGCGCTGTTCAAAACGATCTTGTAGAAACCGATGCTGTATTGGCTGTATCGGGTGATCTTGATCACACCGACGTAGATGCAAATAACGCTGATGATGTTTGGCAAGTAGCTACCATCGTTGGCACCTACGGCACCCTAGAAATTGATGCGACCGGTGCTTACACCTTTACTGCCAATAGCGCGTTCGACGAGCTAGACGCAGGCGATGTAATCAGCGAAGAATTTAACCCGCTAACCGAAGACGGCACTGCTGGCTCGCTTACCATTACGATCACAGGTACAGACGACGCGTCTATTATTAGCGGCGACTTTGCAGGTGCTGTTGAAGAAGACGTTACCCTACAGGCTACTGGTTCGATCGCAATCAGCGATGTCGATGGCGACGACTCGCCATCATTTGCCGATGTTGCAACTACGCGTGGCGACAACGACTTTGGCGACTTCACCTTAGTTAACGGCGATTGGACTTACGATTTAGACAACGCAAGCGCCCAGGTACAAGCACTCGCCCTAGGTGAAACGGTTACTGACACCATCACCTACACAGCAACCGATGGTTCAACTCAGCAAATTGAAGTGACCATCACTGGCACTAACGATGCACCTACGCAGATTGCTACCCGCCGTCTCACTACTACTGAGTCTACTGTTCTAGATAACGAGAATCATCGAGGTAAGGCAGATGATGTAGACAATGGCGCAAGCGTTACCTATGTATTAGAGCACACTACAAATAAGGGCGTGCTTGATTTTGATACGACTGACGCTAGCTTTTCATTCGATCCTAATGGCGATTTTGAGCATCTCAATGTCGGTGATCAAGAACGCGTTACCTTCAGATACCACGCCGTAGACGAACATGGCGCAATTAGTAATACCACGCTAATACGTATCATCGTCAGAGGCGAAAATGACGCAGCTATCACCACCGGTGAAGTGGTTAATCTTGACGAAACCAACGCAGTATTGATTGCAACTGGCGACATCGACCACACCGATGTAGACAACACAGATGACGTTTGGCAGGCCGATACCTTTGTAGGCACCCACGGCACGTTGGTACTGCAAACAGATGGCTCATACACCTACACAGCCAACAGCGCATTTGATGAGCTAGACGCGGGCGATGTAATCACCGATGTATTTACGCCGCTTACCGAAGACGGTACCGCTGGTTCGATTACCATCAACATCACCGGTACCGACGACGCCTCTGTCATTACCGGCGACTTTGCAGGTAGTGTTGAAGAAGACGTAACTCTACAGACCACTGGTTCGATCGCGATCAACGACCCTGATGCTGGCCAGACCCCATCCTTTGATGATGTTGCAACCACCCGCGGCGATAACGACTTTGGTGACTTCACTCTAGTCGACGGCGATTGGACATACGATCTAGACAATACAAAAGCCGAGATACAAGCACTCGCCCTAGGTGAAACGGTTACTGACACCATCACCTACACAGCAACTGATGGCTCAACCCAGCAAATAGAAGTGACCATTACAGGTAGTAATGACGCGCCGACGCTGCCTTCTATATTGCGCCTCAATACGCTCGAATCGGATGTTCTTGTTGATGCAAACACAGCAGGCCAGGCAGACGATGTAGATAATGGCGCAACCCTTACCTATGTATTAGAACAGGATACCGCGAAAGGCGTTCTTGATTTCAACACCACTGACGCTAGCTTTACATTCGATACCAATGGCGAATTCGAACATCTTAATGTTGGCGATATAGAACGAGTTACGTTTTACTACCACGCCGTAGACGAGCATGGCGCGATTAGTAATTCTACGCGAGCCCGTATCACAATTAGAGGACAAAACGACGAAGCAATCACCACCGCAGAAATCGTTAACCTAAACGAAACTAACGCAGTGTTGGTAGCGAACGGCAACATCGACCACACCGACGTAGACAACACCGATGATGTTTGGCAGGCCGATACCTTTGTAGGCATCCACGGTACGCTCGTGCTGCAAACTGATGGTTCATACACCTACACCGCCAACAGCGCATTTGATGAACTAGACGCGGGCGATGTGATCACTGATGTGTTTACGCCACTTACCGAAGACGGTACCGCTGGCTCAATTACCATCAACATTACAGGCACCGACGACGCTCCTGTTATCACTGGCGACTTTACCGGCGCAGTTAGAGAAGAGTTTGTACTGCAAGCAACCGGTTCCTTGGCAATTAGCGATGTAGATGAAGATGCTAATCCCGCCTTTGTTGACGAGGTGGCTGCCGGCGATAATGGCTATGGTACCTTTACATTAGTTAATGGCGATTGGACATACGATCTAAACAATAGCCACGCAGATGTACAAGCGCTGAACGATGATGAGTTTTTGACAGATTCATACACATTTGAAGCAGACGACGGCTCTACCCAAACCGTTACGATCACGATTGAAGGCACCAATGATAAGCAAGGTGTAGTTACCGAAGATTTTGAAGTTTCTGGTGGTTGGTTGCGTGACACCGGTCGCTTGAATGTAGCAGGAGAAACACCACTAGTATTTGATACAGGCTCTCTTACATCTGACCCTGCAAATATTGGTCAGCTGATTATCAATAGTGCAGGCAACTGGACATACCGCGTTCGTAACAACAACGTTCAGTTCTTAGATGATGCCGAACAAAAAACCGAAACCTTTACCATCGAAGATGACAACGGCACAGTGCACACCATCACGGTAGTGATCAATGGCGCCGAAGACGTACATTCGTTCAGCGGCACTCAGGTGACGGTTCAAGAAGACCGTCGCCTTACTCGCTCTGGCACTGTTCGCCACAACGATGTAGACGATGCTGATCAGCCTGCTGTATTCACTGCGTTCACCGATGTTGTTGGTAATGCTGGCTATGGCACCTTTACTCTAGCTGCCGATGGTTCTTGGTCTTATCAACTTGATAATTCGCTTGATGAAATCAACGAGATGACCACTGGCGATCAGCTGACTGATTCGATCGAGATCACGGTAACCAACGGTAATGGCGAAGTACTTACCACAACATTAACTGCCACCATTAATGGCTTTAACGATGCGCCGGTTGGCCAAAATGATGCATACAACGCTACTGAAAGTACTGGCGTTAGTGGGCAAGTAACCGGTACCGATGTTGATGGCACGGTAGATGGCTTTATACTTTCACGCGACGTTAACCGCGGGGATCTAACGTTTGATGATGTAACCGGCCAGTTTACATTTAATCCTAGTGGCGATTTCGAAGAGCTGCGCGACGGCCAAACAACCAACGTTACCTTTAGATATCGCCCTGTTGATAACGAAGGTAAGCAAGGCGCCGAGCGTACCATCACCATTACGGTTACCGGCGAAAATGACAACGCTTCAATTTCTGGCGACAACGTTGGCTCAGTTCAAGAAGATACTGATGTTGTTAGCGGCCGCTTAGAAGTTACTGGTTCACTAACCGTGACCGACCCTGACAACAACGAAAGCGTATTCAACAGAACCGTTGACGCCCATGTCGACAATATCGGTCTGGGTACCCTAACAATCGGCAACAATGGTAATTGGCGCTTTAGAGTAAACAACAACAATACTCAATACCTAGATGAGGGCGAGTCAGTAACCGAGCGCTACACAGTAACCTCTATTGACGGCACCGCTAGTGAAGAAATTTCAATTACCATTATTGGTACCGCCGACGGCTTAGTACTAGGCGGCGCCAACACAGGTTGGGTACAAGAAAATGGCCGCCAAACACGTTCAGGCACCTTATCAGCGCGCGATGCTGACGCCTCTGACAACCCCGTTACCTGGCAAATACCAGCTGATGATTCAAGTGATGAAGGCTACGGCACCTTTACCTTTGATGCAGCTACTGGTCGCTGGGAGTATACTCTAGATAACGATCACCCTGATGTTCAAGCGCTTGGGCAGTATGATACTGGCAACCTAGCTCAGACCAGTTTAACCGATACAAAAACCTTTACGGCGATTAATGCTGACGGCGAAACAGAAACTCGCACCGTCACTATTACAATTCGTGGTAGAAACGATGCTGCCCAGGTTTCTAACGAGACAGTCGAGATTACTGAAACCAATTCAGTGATTGGTACCAGCGGCGACCTAAACCACACAGATATCGATCTAGATAACGATGACGATGTATGGGTAGCCGCAGTCTATACCGGTAACTACGGTACCTTAGAGGTATTTGCTGACGGTACCTACAACTATGAAACCTTCGCAGATGATACCGTAGACTTTGTTTCGAATAATCGCACCGTACGCGACGACTTTAGACCTGAAACTGAAGATGGCACTAGCCCTCGGTTACGTATTACTATTCGCGGAACCGACGATGCGCCGGTTATCACCGGTGACATCACGGGTTCGGTTACTGAAGATAATATCCTACAAGCAACCGGCACTGTTTTAATTAGCGACGTTGATGATCAAGACGACCCGCAATTTATCGACATCGCTTCTACCTTAGGTGACAACGGTTACGGTACGTTCACGGTAGTAAACGGCAATTGGATTTACGACTTAAATAACAGTCACGCCGACGTTCAGGCACTAGATGCCCTAGATACGCCTCTCACTGACACGATTACCGTTAGCGCTAATGACGGTTCTACGGTTCAAATCACCGTAAATATCAATGGGGTCAACGAAGGTGTTAACGTAGCGCCTGTTGCCTATGATGGTACTGCCAGCACTGATGAAGACACAGCGTCTAACGACAATGTGCCCGCAGGCTTCGATTCAGATGGTTCAGTTACTAGCTATGTATTAGAAGATGATGTCGTTAAAGGCGACCTAACCTTTAATGCTGATGGCACTTACTCGTTCGACCCTAACGGCGAGTTCGAATCACTAGGGGCTGGTCAGTCTGAAGATGTTACATTCACTTACCGTTCTATTGATGACGACGGTGCACTTAGCTCGCCGGCTACTATCACTATCACCGTAAATGGCGCCAATGACCCTGCTATTACTGGTGCGGTAACAGAAGACCTATCAGAGACAAATGCTGTCTTAGCTGTATCGGGTGATTTAGACCACGCTGATACCGATGCAAACAACAACGATGACGTATGGCAAGCGGCAACAATCGTTGGTACGCATGGCACGCTAGTTATCGACGCCGCTGGTGCCTACACCTATACGGCTAATAGCACGCACGATGATCTAGATGATGGCGATGTAATCACCGATGTCTTTAATCCGCTTACCGAAGACGGTACTGCCGGTTCGCTAACCATTACCATTACGGGTACGAATGACATTCCTGTTGTAACAGGCTCAACTACCGATCAACAGGTTTTGGTAACCGAGGCTATTAACTACACCTTGCCTGCCGATTTATTTGGCGATGTAGACGAGAGTGCGGTACTGACGTTATCAGCAACACTTACCAACGGTGACCCTCTACCCAATTGGTTAACTTTTGATGCTGGTTTAGGCCTGCTCACCGGCAATACTGATACAGCTCAAACGATCGATGTGCGTGTCACTGCCACCGATCAGTTGGGCGCTAGTACTTCGGTTGACTTCGCTATCGATGTTGACCCTGCTAGCACGTCGGCCGATATGGTTACCTTGAACGAAGATACTTCATCTACGATCGATGTATTCGCCAACGACACTATACCGGCCAGTGCAACACTTACTAGTGTTACGCAGGGGGCAAACGGTACAGTTACATTTAGCGCCGACGGCAACGTTACATACACACCCAATGCTGACTATAGTGGTACCGATAGCTTTACCTATACCGTTACTATCGGCGGCTCAACGCTAACTGAAACAGTCGACGTAAGTGTATTGCCTGTTGCCGACAGCGTATCGGTCGTATCGTTACAGTCATCTGTTGGTGAACCTTTTGACCTACCTGCAGACTTCGGCGAATTAAGTAAACTAGATAACGATTTGTACGATGTGGTGCCTAATGGCACAAATGACACAGCCACAAAAATGGATATTCTAGATGCCGATACAGGTGAGGTACTACTTTCACTATCAGCTGAAGGTTCTGCGGCAGATGGTGCCATCTTAGACTTTAGTAACGGGCAAGGTGTAGGCATTGTTTCTCCCGGTCAAAAAGGTCAAGCTGCAAACTCTATTGATACTGGCGAACAGTTATTAATTAACCTACCAGGTGTGGTAGGAGCGTTAGACCTGATCTTCAAGAATGCAAACGGGAATATGGCAACGATTACATATTTCCACACTGATGGCACGTCTAAAACAGTTACAGGCGCCGTGTTAGCTACAACCGATAGTCTAGCTTCATATACAGCGGTCAGCCCTGATAATAAACCTTTCACCGCAATTGAACTTTCGATGGCATCTGACGGCGACGGTTCAGCACAGTTTTGGGGAATCGATGTTCCTGATCCACGCCCTGGAGTACCCATCGCCTACCCTGCTAGCTTTAGTTTTGATCAAGCAGACGCAGTAGACGGTAGCCAGTCGTTTACGGTAACAATTAGTGGCCTGCCTGTTGGCGCGAGTTTAACTACAGTAGATGACGGCAGCGCCAATCCTTTGACTCTAATCGACAATGGTGACGGTACCTACACCGTGGCTGATAACGACGCCCTAGATCTAAACGGCGGGATCTTTAGCTCTAACGATCTAATTATTTTGACTGATACCGCACTAGCCGCTGATTTTGACCTCAGAGTTGAGGTATCAATCACTGATTCGGCTCTGACGACCGATATCGATGGTGATACTATCTACGATATAGCCGATGGAGACGTGATCACGACCAGCGAGTCTATTTCGATACTCGGGGGTTCAGGCAGCTACGATGCGTTAGACCTTTCTACACAGCTAGTAGGTACTGATTCGGCCGATACCATTAATGGCGAGGCAGGCAATGACTATATCGATGGCCAAAATGGCAACGATATATTAATTGGTGGCATTGGCGACGACATTCTAATCGGTGGCGACGGCGACGACATATTCGCTTGGCTAGCCGGCGAAACTGGTTCTGATACGGTTAAAGATTTTGCTAACGGTCAAAACCAGATAGAAATCGGCGATCTACTAATCGGCTATGACGAACTATTAGACGATGCTAGCGATTTCATCACCGTAACCTTTGATGGCGATGACACGATAATTTCAATCGATGCTGACGGTGCTGACGTTAACGGTGCAGGCTTTATAGAAAGCCAAGAAATCATCATTGAAGGCGTCGATCTAACCGATAACAACACTAAGACCACTGACGAAATTATTGGTGACGGTGTTATTACAACCGATGGAATATGAGTTTAAATGCAGTCTCAATTAGTTGATCAATTAATTGCACTACTTCGCTTAAAGGGTAGTGCAATTACTAAGGGCGAGTTTGTCGCGCAGCTGCCTAGTGCATTTAATTGCACTGAGCGCTTGGCGCTGCGTGCCTGTGATCAGCTGGGTGTGAAGGCATCTGTATTAACCATTTCGGCTGACAACATCGAAAAGCAGCACTTACCTGCTATCGCTCGATTTAAGTCGGGTGAATACGCTATTTTAAGAGAGCGCAATGGTCAGCGTTGGATGGTGTCTAACGACAATCACGAAGCGCTGACTTTGTCGCACGACCAATTGCGAGAGCAGTTTTCTGGCTCGCTGTTTTTTGTGCAGCCGCCTAATGCCACCGTTGAAGGCTCGCTTAATAAGATCTTGCCCAATCGCTCGCATTGGTTTTGGAGCATCGTACGCAGTAGTAGCGGTTTATATAAGCCTGCTATTTTAAACTCGCTGTTTATCAATATTTTCGCCTTAGCCAGCCCACTGTTTGTGATGAACGTTTACGATCGAGTGGTACCTAACGGCGCGATTGATACCTTAACGGCCCTTGCCTTTGGTGCTGTCATGGTGATGGTGTTTGACTTTATTCTTAAACGCTATCGTCAACGCTTAGTCGATACTGCCGCAAGACGCGCAGATATATTGCTTTCGTCTCGCTTGTACAACAAGGCATTGCGATTAGATAAGTCTGCTCGCCCTTCGTCAGTGGGGGTGTTTGCCAATAACCTACGCGACTTTGATTCGCTGCGTAGCTTTATCTCGTCGACCACCATTGTCGCCTTGGCTGACCTACCCTTTGTCGTGATCTTTTTATTAGTGATCGGGCTAATCGGTGGGCCTTTAGTAGCGATACCTTTACTGCTTATTCCTATCGTGTTGGGCTATAGCTGGTATGCGCAAAATAAAGCCTTACCAGCCACCGATGCTAGCCACAAGATTAGCGCCCAGAAAAATGCCCATGCTGTAGAGAGCATTGCATCGGCAGACACCATTAAGCACCTAGGTCTTGAAGGCGAGCGTCTAGCTCAGTACGAAACCCAATCAAGCGAACACGCACACCTTAACTATCAAACCAAAACGATTAATAGCTCTATTTCGCATGTAGCCGTTTTTGCCCAGCAACTAGCGTCGATTGCGATCATTTGTTGGGGTGTATTCTTAATTAGTGGCCTTGAGCTAACGATGGGTGCACTAATCGCCTGTGTAATGATTTCAAGTCGTATCGGTGGGCCTATCTCACAGGTTGCCAACCTAGTTGCACAGTACTCGCAAACTAAAAAAGCCTTTGATGCACTCGATAGCCTGATGTCACTTAGTGACGATGCAACGCCGCAATCGGGCTCTACCACCCGTGTTAAGACCACCGGTGATATCGAGCTTGCCGGCGTGAATGTTGCGGTTAGTGAGCAGAAACAAGCGATTATCGATGCCTCACTCAGCATCAAGGCAGGTGATCATATCGCTGTGCTAGGGCGAGTAGGCGCCGGTAAGTCGTCATTAATCGAACTATTGGCTACTTTGCGCAAGCCTTCGCAGGGTGATATCAGTTATTCGGGTGTTAACCGTTCGCACCAAGATTTATCAGATCTGCGCGACGCCATTGCGGTAGTTGATCAAAACCCAGCGTTCTTTACCGGCACCCTTCGCAATAATTTAGACCCGTCACAACTAGCCAGTGACGAGCAACTGTTAGCACTAACCTCAGAACTTGGCCTAGATAATTTTATCGCAGACCATCCTGATGGATTAGACCAACCTATTAGCGAGTTTGGTAAATCGTTAAGTGGCGGTCAGCGCCAGTGCTTAGCACTAATTCGCGCGATACTGCGCAAGCCACAAATTTTGCTATTAGATGAACCTACTAGTGGTTTAGATCGCGTAACAGAAGCAATGATGATTAGATTTATGCAGAACCACGCTAAATCAATGACCCTTGTTGTGGCAACACACAAATCATCGATGCTAGAACTAGCAACTCGCGTAATCGTGCTAGAGCAAGGGCGCATTGCCTTTAACGATAGCCGCGAAGCCTTTGCAAAGGTTTCGGAGGTTCGTAAATGAGCGATAAGAAAGAACTTTTGTATACCGATGCGGTAACAGCTGCTTACTTAGAAGAACAACCAAAGCGCACCATCGCAGCCAGCTATGTTATTGGCGCGATGACTATCGGTCTTATTTTATGGGCAATGTTTGCTGAGATAGACGAATTTACACGTGCCACTGGCAAGGTAGTGCCAAGCCAAGACGTGCAGGTTATTCAAAACCTAGAAGGCGGTATCGTCGAAGAAATCTTTGCTCGCGAGGGGCAGTTAGTTAATCGCGATGAAGCTATCATTCGCTTAGACGACACCCGTTTTGCATCTAGCGCAAATGAAGCCTCTATTGAAATTAAATACCTCGTTGAGAAACGTGCGCGTCTTACCGCCGAAGCAAATGGCGAAAACTATACACCTATCGACCCACAATACGCGCAAAATGAGCTAAAGCTATTTCAAACGCGCGCGGCTTCATTAAACAATGACAAAACCATTGTTAACGAGCGAATCGAACAGCGCGAAATTAGACTTGCCGATGTGGTCAACCAGAAAACTAGCTCACGCGCGCAATTTGCATTACTTGAAAAAGAATACAATCTAACCAAGCCCCTAATTGCCGAAGGCGCGGTGTCAGAAGTAGAAGTGCTGCGCTTAGAGCGCAGTGTTGAAGAGATGCGTCAGCGCGCTCGATCGTTAGATGCCGAGGCCGGTGCCCTACGATCTGAAATTGAAGAGCTTGAGTCGACTCTAGCCCTTTCAGACACTAATTTTCAGGCCGCCGCCCAAGAAGAACGCAACGAAATTGTTGCTCGTATCGATATGCTGCAACAGTCGGCACAGCGCGTTGATGACCAATTAGACCGCACCATTGTTCGCTCGCCTGTTAAAGGCACAGTGAAGGTAATGCATGTATCGACGATTGGCGGTGTTGTTCAACCAGGTATGAACCTTGTCGAGATTGTACCCTTCGAAGATCAGCTAATGGTTGAGGTTAAAGTGCGCCCTATGGATATCGCCTTTATCCACCCAGATCAGCAGGCGTCGGTTCGTATCACAGCCTATGACTTTTCGATTCATGGCGATCTAAAGGGCAAAGTAGTTAACATTAGCCCTGACTCGATCGTTGATGAACAGGGCGAAAGCTACTACTTAGTTAAGATCTTAACCGATGACCCTAGCTTGCAAACTAGCTTCAAAGATTTACCGATTATTCCTGGTATGACCGTAGATGCCGGTATCTTAACCGGCAAAAAAACCGTACTAGATTACCTTTTAAAACCGATTATAAAAACGGCCGATAACGCCATGAGAGAGCGATAATATGAAAACCATCGTACTACTAGCTTCATTAACATTTGCTGCGTCTGTTGCTGCTGACGTTAAGCCTGCTGAAAAGATTAAAGCAACGCCACAGGGCCTGTCGACAAGCACCCATAGCATCATCGACTCAGACCGCGATGGCGTGGCACTTGAGTTTGATCAGTGCCGCTCTACCCCATACGGTATCCCTGTCGATGAAAAGGGATGCTCGGTATGTCCAGAGGGTACATTAGATAGCGCTGAGGGTTGCTTTGTTGAAAACGGTGAAACATTGGTTTATCCCATCAACGTTAAATTTGATACCGACTCATCTGAGATTGAAGAGGCTTACTTAAGCGAGCTTCAGATTACGTCACAGCTAATGATCGAACATGGTATTACCAATATCGTGATCGCCGGCCACACCGATGATCAGGGTTCAAACGAATACAATGACAAATTGGCCCACGACCGCGCACTAGCCGTAGCAAATGCTCTAACGCGCTATGGTGTACCTGCCGAAGTATTGGTAACCGAGGGTCACGGAGAGTTAAAGCCAATCGCTGACAACACAAGTGATGAGGGGCGTCTACAAAACCGCCGTGTTACTGCAGAGCTTCGTGTTAACGTAAACGATAAGCGCTACGTCATTAAGAAGTAAAATAGAGTTAATCTCTCTTGTTGCCTGCTCGTAAAAAACGGCAGGCAACAACTTAATCTCTTGACGCCATTCTTACTTTTTGTCGCTTTTCGCCTTTTCTACAATCGCCTTAACGTCTTTCTTTAGTTCAACGACGTCGTAAACGATACCGTCTTTTATGGTATAGCGAATACCCTCTGTATTATGCGGCTTGCCTTCGTCGTTAAGTTTGAAGGTACCAGTGGCGTATAAGGTTTTGAAATTAGCTAATGGGTTTTCTCGCACAACCACAATGTCTGCTTTTTTGCCCGGGCGTAGACTACCGATATCGTCTTGCATACCTAGCACTTCTGCGCCATTAAAGGTTGCTGATCGCAGTACTTCTAACGGATGAAAACCTGCCTCTTGCAACATTTCTAATTCACGCACAAAGCCAAAGCCATAGATGCTAAAGATATAACCCGAGTCACTACCAGTCGTTACTCGCCCACCAGCATTTTTATAGTCGTTAACAAACTGCATCCATCGGTTGTAATTTTGCTTCCACTCAAGTTCATTTGCGGTGGTCCAGTCAAACCAGTACGAACCATGGGCGCGACGGCTTGGTTGAAAGAACTCCCATAGTGTTGGCAATGTGTATTCTTGATGCCAGGGTAAATGCATGGCGCGGGTTAAATCACGAGATGCATCATAAATTGAAAACGTTGGGTTTAGGGTAAAGTTATTCGCCTTCAATGCGTCGATGGTATCGTTCCATAACTCGCTGCCAGGTGGTGTTGCCTGTTGCCAAAGCTTACCGGCCTCGCCAAAGCGGTGCTGCTCGTTTTGATAGTTATACTCTGCGGGATAATGCTGAATATGTTTATCTTCGAACATAGACTCTGGCAATCCATACCAGTGTTCCATCGTATCCAGACCTAGATTAGATGACACCAACACATTCATGTCGGCTACCTCTAACTGCGCATGGTGCATCATGGTACCTAAACCATGCTGCTTAGCTTCATCAATGGCGGCACGCATAATCTCTGGGCGAGCGCCAAAAAACTTTATACCCTTGGCCCCTTGCGGCACGATACTCTTTACCCACTCGCGCGCTTGCTGCGGTGTTGTAATCGGCTTGCCATAACCCATACCAAACCCAAAGTAAGGCACGATTCGAGGCGAGGCTATGCGATTGTCTTTAGCACGTTCAACGTGATACATCGTCCATTCGGGGCCAGCAAATGAACCGGGTTCACGTACGGTGGTGATACCATGAGCAAGCCACAATTTAAGCACGTATTCTGCTGGGATATTGTCAGCAGAGTTACCGATATGGCCATGCATATCGACAAAACCCGGCAACAAATAGTGCCCATGCACATCGATCTCTTTGTCACCCTTATTAGCTTTAGGGCGATCTTCAACAAGAATGGGCGTACCGGGGTAACCAACGTTATGAATAGATACAATGCGGTCATCTTCGATAACAATATCTACTGGGCCACGTGGTGGAGCGCCCTCGCCATTAACAAGAATGCCCCCACGTAATATCAAACGATCATAAGGGCCATCGCCGCGATCACGGTCGGGCGCTTTATCGCCAGGTGCTGCATTCACCGCTACGGCGGAAAACACCGATATTGCAATCAACGTCGTTAGTTTTTTAATCATATTAAGCCCCTTGCCGTTTGCTTGGTTCAACGATACATTTGAACCCATGACTTTTTCAATTATTGCGCCACTGGTAAGCCTGTGGGCCTGCCTAGCCTATTTTAAGTACCCGCGTCGTATTCAGCTGATATCGCTTATCGCTGAAGCTGGCGCGATTGCTTTGGTAGTAGCACTGACGCCGGCGCTATGTATGTCTGATCAAAGCTGTGTTGATCATTGGCGCAGCAGCCTAATTGGCTGGCTATTTTTAGCCATTAACCTAGGCATGCTCGCCCCCCTGTTTGGCGCCTATAGCCCTAGGCGCCGTGAGCCTGATTAAATCGGTGACCCTGGTGGCAGGCGATTAATCTTATTGCGCTCAAATGCGCTAACAGCCTGCTCTATTTTAGCCGCTTCAAACTTCCAGAAACCAGGATTACCCTTTACTGCCGATCGGCGCTGCGCCCAACGCTTTTGTTCAACCAGACGCCACCAAGCGGCCGCTTGCACCTCATCAGACACATCACTACTGTTCATTAAATCGATTAAAGAGTCGTGAGTAACCGACGCGATACGCTGTGCAATAAGCTGCTCTCGCCCGTTGTCTTTTGCTTCACGCACCTGATTTAACAGCTCGTTGATTAAGGTATCGGCGTTAAACTGGGCATCATCTAATGACGACTGTAAATTGAGTCGGTGAAGACGCTGAGCATTTAACAAGTATCGCAGGCTATGACGTGCCAATGCCTCGGCCATCGCGACGTTGTCGACCACATTAGCCGCTTGCGTAGGCGAGTTTTCGCGGCTGCGGTTATACCCGTAAGCAATCGGCGCAATTTTAGCTTCAAGCTTAGCCGGCAGTACAAGGTTTTCAGGCTGCAGTGTGGCCAGCATGGCTTGCAGCGCTGCCTTCTGGCTTTGCACATTGACTGCTTTGTTTTCAACTAGCACATCAGTCTGCGAGTTTGATCGGTATTGCACACCCGCAATTAGTTTAGCCGCACCCTCAATTTGATAACGGTGCATGTTGTATACAGGCACCAACCAAAGGTCTAGTGATGACCACGGCTGATGTTTAGGCAGGGCTTTTTCAGTTAGGTTCTCTAACACATGTTTGCGCACTGCCATTACACGCGTTAGCTCATCAGCTGCATTGGCGCCGTTATCCCATAAATGGCCCGCAGGGTGCGAACCACCCACAGGGCGTGCCCCTGGGTCTGAGATAAATTCGATGCCCGACTTAAGCATTTGTTGATAGGTGTCTGCAGGGTTATCACCATAGCCATACTGCACAACCAGCTTATCCCACTCGCCGATACCTTCTTTATAGTCATTAGATAAGCTTATCTTGCCGTTATCTAATTCTATTAAGGGGTGCGGATAATCCATTACCGAGGCGCGGTCACTAGCACTCGCAGCAAAATTGTGGGCAATACCTAGAGTGTGCCCTACTTCGTGCGCAGACAGTTGACGAATACGGGCAAGGGCGAGTTGCTCTGCACGCTCGTCTTGAGCGTCATTAAGCATCGCCTGTGCGATTAAAAGATCTTGTCGTACACGCAAGCTACCTAGCGTTACGTTACCTTTTAAAATTTCGCCAGTACGCGGGTCAGACACACTATAACCATAACTCCAGCCGCGAGTTGCACGATGCACCCAGTGAATCATGTTATAACGTACGTCCATTGGGTCGGCACCCTCTGGTAGCATTTCGACACGATAGGCATCTTTAAAACCCGCTGCTTCAAAGGCATCTGCCCACCACATCGCGCCTTCGATCAATGCGGTTCGCACTGGTTCTGGTGCACCACGATCTAAGTAATAAACGATAGGAGCAACTGCTTCAGACATTGCAGCTCTTGGTTCTTTCTTTTCTAGGCGATGACGCATAATCAATCGCTTTCTAGTGTCGGCATCTAGAGGCGCACTGTAATCAACGTACTCTAAATTAAAGAAGCCACTGTTTGGCTCAAACGCAAGTGGTTGATAGCCTGCTTCTGGCAGTGCGATAAACGAATGATGAAGGTGTAACACAAAGCCATCAGTGTTTGCGGCAACATCACGAACATATTGGCCTGCACCACCACCGATAAAAGCAACGGCGGCTTCTAGCTCAGTATTGGTTTCAAAGGCCTTAGTGCGCTTTGCAAAGATCTTAGAACGATCGGCATTGGCTTTATAGCTACCCTGCTTCTGATTCTTAAGACGATCAGCAACGCCATAATGGTCAGCTAGCACAAACGCCGTCGCATCGATCAACCACTGCTCGTCATCTTCAGCAACAACCTTAAAGCTATACAAAATATGGTCGGCGAAGGCTTCTTCTACCGCTAGGTTTTCTAGGGCGTTTTGCGAGGTGCCACGGTAGTTAAGATTGTGCTGCTTTAACAACACACGATCGCCACGCCCTTCAAACGATGTCAGCATCGACTCGCCCAACTGACCACGATCTAAACCGATATCGTTAGAACCTAGTCCGCGCGCTAGTGACGGGTAATAGATATGCTCACCAAGCTGCTTATCGACGCCTAAGTAAAGCTGATTAGTTGATGCATTAGTGTACACATCGATAAATCCCGCTTGTTTCGTAAAACCCTTAGTTTCACTGTCTAAACTCGCCCATACAGGTGCAATAAACAGCACAGATAAAATAAGACCGAACAACTTACGCATTAGATCCCCTATAATGATCTTTTAATTATTCTTGAGCACTATAGATGTGGACATGCCCTCTATGCAACGCGCAGTTATCACAACAGGGTAAAACTTGGCGTTGCGAGCAAAATCATAGCTTTGATCAGGCCAAAGAGGGCTATCTGAATCTTTTGCCCGTACAAAAAAAGCGCAGCAAAGACCCCGGCGATAATGCTGAAATGGTCATAAAGCGGCGCGAGTTTTTGGCGCTAGGCCATTACCAACCCTTTGTAGAAGCCATCAACAGTCAATTAACCGATACGTCAGGCATCGACCTAGGCTGCGGAGAGGGGTTTTATACCTCACAGTTTAAAGGTAATTGGCAAGGCTGTGACATATCTAAAGAGGCAGTAAAACGCGCAGCAAAGCGCTATAAAAACTGCCACTTTGCCGTTGCAAGTACTGCCGCTTTACCGATACCTGATCAAAGTGTCGCACAGGCAGTAGGCGTATTTGCACCCGTGTTTGTTGACGAAGTGTTGCGCGTGCTAAAGCCGGAAGGCATCTTTGTACTCGCCGGCCCAGGGCCAGAACACTTGGCTAGCCTGAAAGAAAAGATTTACCCTACAGCCGAACCTAGTACACCGGTGCCGATCGACGATGATCGATTAGCGCTGATTGATAGTACGATAGTTACCTCATCGTTTTCGCTGTCGTCATCAACTGATATCGAAGCGCTTATTTCAATGACGCCGATGCATTACCATGGCGATCAACAAGCAAAAGCTGATGTTATTAAATCAGCGCATTTAGATACCAGTGCGCAATTTTTGATTCGCACCTTTAAGAGAGTTGCCTGATGGATTTACAGCAATGGCTAGTAGCGGCACTCGCCATATTTTGCATGGGCCTTGCCAAAGGCGGCTTTGGCGCAATGTCGATGCTAATGATGCCTTTGATGGTACTGGTAATGGCGCCCACCGAGGCCGCAGCCGTTACCTTACCTATTTTAGTTGTAATGGATATGATCGCTCTTTGGCGCTTTAAGGGCACTTGGAGTAAACCGCACCTTAAAATTATTTTGCCCTTTGCCTGCGTTGGTATTGTCATTGGCACACTTACCTTTAGGTATATCGATGAGCAAGGCCTCAAATTGATGCTTGGTGTTATCTGTCTTGCGTTTATCGCCCTTTATCTTTGGGGTCGATTTAAAGGGGGCGAGCAAAAACACGCATCCCCTAAAGAAGGCGCGTTTTGGTCGACACTGGCTGGCTTTGCGAGTTTTGCAACCCATGCGGGTGGGCCACCGGTAGCCGTTTACTTATTACGGCAGGGTTTAGCCCCCATCAATCTAGTGGGCACCACAACAATATTCTTTGTAGTGGTTAACTTAGTTAAGCTGGTGCCCTACTATTTCCTGGGGCTGTTTACGCTAGAAGGGATCAGCAAATCGGTGTGGCTGTTGCCCATTGCCCCAATAGGGATCTTACTGGGGCATTGGTTATTGCAACGATTTGAAGCAGAACGCTTTTATAAACTAAGTTACGCGATGCTTGCAGTAATAGGCGTCAAATTGATCTTTGACGCCTTACAGGGTAGCTAGAAAGCAGTTAAGCCGCTTTAGTCCAGATACCCAGCTCGGTTAGCTCTTCGATGGTATCTTCAAGCGCTTTACGCATTGCTTCTACCATTGTATCAACCTGCTCTTTGGTGATGATTAGTGGTGGCGACATGATACAGATGTTGATAAACGGGCGAACTAACAACCCATACTTATGGCAGTGCTTATCTACCACCTCACCGATGGTGTAGTCTTTTTCAAGTAGCTCTTCTTCACTGTCTGCTTCGACCGTCATCTCAACCGCTGCCATCAAGCCGGTGCCACGTACGTTGCCAACCAGTGGGCTTGCGGTCAGTGTTTGTAGCTGCTGCTGAAAATACTCGCCCACTTCTTGAACATGCGCTAATAAGCCTTCTTGTTCGATGATGTCCATGCTAGCAAGTGCCGCGGCGCAGCCAACTGGCGTACCCGACCAGGTATAACCGTTAGAATAAATATTGCCCTTAGCGTTATCACCCGACATCTCGCTCATAAGCGCGTCAGATACGGCATAACCACCCATCGGTACATAACCCGAGGTTAGGCCCTTAGCGAAGGTAATAATATCTGGCGTAACGCCAAACACTTCGCCACTCGCAAACCAATGGCCTAAACGACCAAACGCAGTTACTACTTCGTCAGCGATATATAAAATATCGTTGGCTTTGATTAGCTCATAGCAACGACGGTTGTAGTCTTTAGGAGGCACGATCACACCACCCGACGCTAGCACGGGCTCAGCAATGAAACACATGATGTTTTCAGCGCCAATGCTTTCAATTGTGGTCTTGAGCTCATCGACTAGATAATCGCAGAATTCTTCTTCAGTACGACCTTCGCCTTTATGGAACAGGCTTGGTGCGGTCAAAAAATGAACATCGTCTTTTAGCGTATCTAGGCAGCTCTTATCGCGCTCTTTACCCGTTACCGATGCACTTAAAAAAGTACTACCGTGATAGCCACGGTCGCGGGCAAGAATCTTTTTCTTATTTGGTCGGCCCTTGATGTTGTTATACATCGCCGCTAAACGTAACGCTGAATCAACGGCTGTTGAACCGCCTGTGGTAAAAAAGATTCGGTTAAGGTCACCAGGTGTTTTTTCAGCGATACGTTCTGCTAGTTCAACTTCTTTTTCGTTGATGTTAAAGAACGACGTCGCGTAACCTAAATCCATGATTTGCTTTGATACCGCATCGGCAATTTCTTGACGGCCATAGCCTGTTTGCATGCACCACATGCCAGCAGGCCCATCGATTAACTTGTTGCCTTCGCTATCCCAAATATAAATGCCTTCACTCTTTGAAATGATGGGCGAGTGTTCATCTTCGCCCAGCCCAGGCAAGTCACCCCACGGATGTAATACGTGCTTATTAAATGCATCTCTAACGCTTCGGCTCGACTTCTGTGACATACCTAATACCTTTTATGTACAATCTATTTCTGAGTTACTATGGATTCACTATACGACCGTTCAGTCAAAATTACAAGGAGCGTATCACTTGCCGAGTTCAGAAAAGCCGTCGATTTCTAGAGCAGAACAGAAGCGTCTTACACGTCAGCGCTTAATTGACGCTACTCGACAGCATATTGTCTCTGAGGGTATCGCGAGCATTACGTTGGCGAAAATAGCCAAGAGCCTTGGCCTTTCGCAAGGGGTGATTAACTTTCATTTTGCAACTAAAGAAGCGCTGATGCTCGAAGTGCTACACCAGGTCTATAACCAATACCTAGATACCTGGAACGACGCCAACAGCGACGACCCTGACCCTGCAAAGCGTATGTCGAATATTATTCGTGCCTTGCTAGACCCACGGATTACTAATGCCGAAGACAGCGCGGTATGGGCAGGTTTTTGGTCGCAAAAGGCGACACGTGCAACCTACGTAGAAGTGTTTCACGAGAAAGACAAACAACTTAATGCAACGCTTCACGATATCATCAGCCAACTAGATTCGAGCATGCCCAAGGCCAAACAGCAGATGATCGCCTCTAATTTATTAGCGATGGTGGCCGGCCACGAACTAGACCTGCTACTAACACCTGACAGCTATGTTCACGAAAACGCTGTGAATGGCTGCTTAGATTATGTTCGCTATTATTTTCCTAGCCATAACATCGAGTGACGTAGCGTTAAAAAATGATAGGCAATAAAAAACCGGGCTATGCCCGGTTTTTTATTCTGCATTTACAATGCTTAGAACTTCTTACTTACGGTTAAACCATAAGTCGTTGGTTCTGCAGGGTATGCACCCAACTTACCGTCTTGCAGTGTTACATCAAAGTTACCTTGATAGTACTGCGCATCAGTTAGGTTGCGGCCCCAAAGAGTGATATCAACTTGCTGCTCTTCAAAGCTAACGCCTGCACGCATGTTAATCATGTTGTACGCGTCTAGCATCTTAAGAGGATCGTTGTTGTCATCTAGCATCTGGTCTGAGCGGAATACCGCATCAGCCGAAACATATGCTGAAATGTTCGCACTAATGTCGAAGTCTTTCTTCGCGCTTAGTACTAGATCGTGCTCAGGTACGTTCGACAAACGACCACCCGAACGATCACAGTAAGCCAATGGGTTACCCATATCGTCATACGCCTGACCTGGATCTGGCTGACCAGTGTGGAACGGCGTTGCAACCCAGCATAGACCTGTTTCAAACTCGTCAAACTCGGCAACGTTCCAAGAGTAGTTCGCCATTACAGAGAACGTTTCAGATAGATACCATAGAGTTTCTAGCTCTGCACCGTAAGATAGTAGCTTACCGGCGTTACCCAGCTGGAAGCCTGTACCTGTGAACGCGTTAGCCTGAAAATCATCTACGGTAGTGTAATGGAACGCACCATTGATACGCATACCCTTATCAGGGATATCCATCTTCATACCCACTTCGTAAGAAGTAGACGTCTCTGCACCAAATATAAGATCTAGTGATGGATTAATACGGTCAGTGTTGGTACCACCCGACTTATAGCCGTTACCCGCTAACGCGTAAAGCATTAGATCGTCATTAACGTTGTAAGCTAACTTAATGGTGCCCGTTACCTGATCATCGCTTAGTGTAGTGTCTACGCCTGAACGCGGTGCTGTTGGATCAAAGAAGTAATAGCCCCAACCTGGCATAGCGAATGCGGTAACCGCTTGAGCATACTGCCCAATGATAAGCTGGTTGGCAGGGTCAAACGGGTTAGCCAATGCCGCTGGCATCTGTGGCAGTAAGATTTGCATTGCTTCAATGTCTGGAGCTGGGCCAAACATATGCTCTGTGTCGCCGCTAAAGTTCTTGTAGCTAGCTAACAGATCTTTCTTTTCATCGGTGTAACGTAAACCAACAGTAAGCGTAAGCGCGTCAGATAGGTTGTAATCCATCTGTCCAAACAGTGCCCAGCTCTGGTGGTCTTGGTTAGTTACATCATATGAATAATGTGGAACCGGGAAGCCAGCGGCTGAACCAGGCATAGCCAAAGGAGTGCCTGCAGTCATTGCCGCAATGGTATCGATACCGCCCAATAGTGGGTCTAAACCGAAGCCCGTGTATACGAACGGCTGTAGGTGCTGACCACCGATTAGTGAAGAGGTTACGTCGATAGACTGCTCAAAGTAGTATGCACCACCTACAAAGGTCATACGATCGCCTTCATAGGTTAAGCGTAACTCTTGAGAGAAGCTGTCTTGCTCGGCCATCGCATTACGATCGATCAATTCAATATCACTGAAGTCTGCATCGATTAAGTCTGTCGACAAGAAATCACGATAACCGGTGATCGACGTTAGAGTAGTCGAGTCGCTTAGCTCATAGTTCATCTCTAAAGATAAACCCTGATCTTCGCTTGTAGAACGCGGAAGCGTATTAAACGCTGCCTTCATGTCATAGAACTGATCGCCCTTAAATACGGTACCGCCCATGCTTAATAGCAATGCGTCTGAACCGTTGATCGCAGGGTTATAGTCGGCGCTGATGTTGTCTTTGATTGACATTGCAGCACAGCAAATTTCGTCGATCTCTGAATAATCTACGATCACACGGGCATCAAACTTGTCGTTCGGCTCCCAAAGCGCTTGGGCACGTACGCCCCAACGGTTACGATTATTCATATCTTCGTCGTGACCGATCGCTTCTACAAAGCCATCACGCTCACTTGAGAACGCAGTAACACGAATAGCTAGCTCATCTTCAATAACTGATGCATTCGCGCCACCAGCAAAGTTGATCAAACCATAGTTACCGGTGGTTACGTCAACAAAACCATCAGTCTCATGGCTAGGCGCCTTGGTACGAAACAGAATGGCACCAGAAGGTGTGTTCTTGCCAAACAGAGTACCCTGAGGGCCACGAAGTACTTCTACCGCTTCCATATCAACAAGGTTGTTGATCATAGAGTTCTGACGTGAACGGTATACACCGTCTACATACATACCCACTGACGACTCAAGGCCATAGTTTTGCGAAGAGGTTCCGACACCACGAATAGAAAAACTGGTATTGGTTGCCGACTGGCTTTGTTGAGCAACTAGGCCCGGTACGCTAGTTTGTAGATCAAATACATCTTTGATCACCTGTTCTTGAATTGCATCGCCACCAATGGCAGACATTGCAACAGGAACTTCTTGGATAGACTGCTCACGCTTTTGAGCGGTTACAACTACTTCTTCGATCGCTGGGGCTTGGATCGCAGTAGCTTGATTGGCAAAAGCAACAGCTAGCGCCAACGCACTCAGTTTGAGTGACGATTCAACTCGCTTGGTCATTTGTAGACTCTCTCTCTCAAATTAAATTATGTTTATTAGCAGCTTGCCCAAATTGAGAGGAGGGCAAGTATTGCCGCTAATTTGCCATAATTATTTAAAAAAGTCTGCATTTTCGTCGCTGTTTGGATCTTTTTGTTACCCAGTTTCACCTTAAAATAACTGCAAGTAATCAAATTACAAATAGCATTCACCAAATGAATAACGGGATTAATAAATTCACTCCGTGAATGACATAGATAAACTCATTCGTATTGCCTATAACTGTCAGTCAACTAATATAGCCCCATAGGCACTAGGGCGAGTTGTTATCGTTCTTACTTAATCATTTCTCATATAGAGGTATTCAAATATGTCAGCTTATAAAAACGACATTGATAGCATTGCAAACGTAAAAGCAGGTCACAAAACCTGGGATGCCATTAACCCTGAATATGCAGCACGTATGCGTGCACAGAACCGTTTTCAGACTGGCCTAGATATCGCTCGCTACACAGCAGACATTATGCGTGCCGACATGGATCGCTACGACAATGACACCACCCAATACACCCAGTCATTGGGCTGCTGGCACGGCTTCATTGGTCAGCAGAAGATGATCTCTATCAAGAAGCACTTTGAAACCACTGATCGCAAGTACCTTTATCTATCAGGTTGGATGGTTGCGGCATTACGCTCTGAGTTTGGCCCACTACCTGACCAGTCAATGCACGAGAAAACCTCAGTTGCATCACTAATTGAAGAGCTATACACCTTCTTGCGCCAGGCTGATGCCCGCGAACTAGGCGGTTTGTTCCGCGAGCTAGACGCTGCTCGTGATGCTGGTGACGCCGCGGCTGAAGCTGCTGCACAAGACAAGATTGATAACTTTCAGACGCATATCGTGCCAATCATTGCAGATATCGACGCCGGTTTCGGTAACGAAGAAGCTACTTACTTGCTAGCTAAGAAAATGATTGAAGCAGGTGCTTGCTGTATCCAGATCGAAAACCAAGTATCTGATGAAAAGCAGTGCGGTCACCAAGACGGTAAAGTAACTGTACCTCACGAAGACTTCTTAGCTAAGATTCGCGCTGTACGTTACGCGTTCTTAGAACTAGGCGTAGACAACGGTGTAATCGTTGCGCGTACTGACTCTCTAGGTGCAGGTCTAACCAAGCAAATCGCTGTAACCAACGAGCCTGGCGATCTAGGTGATCAATACAACTCGTTCTTAGACGGCGACATCATCGAAGGCGCTGACGACATCGCAAACGGCGATCTAGTTATCAAGGCAAACGGCAAGCTGCTTAAGCCTAAGCGCCTACCTAGCAACCTGTTCCAGTTCAAAGCAGGCACAGGCGAAGACCGCGTAGTTCTTGACTGTATCACGTCGCTACAAAACGGTGCCGACCTTCTATGGATCGAAACTGAAAAGCCACACGTTGGTCAGATCGGCGCAATGGTTAACCGTATCCGCGAAGTAGTACCTAACGCTAAGCTTGTTTACAACAACTCACCATCGTTCAACTGGACACTTAACTTCAGACAGCAAGTATTTGACGCTTGGTCAGAAGAAGGCAAAGACGTATCTGGTTACGATCGCGCTAACCTAATGAGTGCTGATTACGACGATAGCGAACTATCACAAGCCGCTGACGCTAAGATTCGCACTTTCCAGGCTGACGCAGCACGTGAAGCAGGTATCTTCCACCATTTGATCACGCTACCTACTTATCACACGGCAGCGCTATCAACTGACAACCTTGCTAAAGAGTACTTTGGTGACGCAGGCATGTTGGGTTACGTTGCCGGCGTTCAGCGTAAAGAGATTCGCCAAGGCATCGCATGTGTTAAGCATCAAAACATGGCAGGTTCTGACATGGGTGACGATCACAAAGAATACTTCTCTGGTGATGCCGCTCTAAAAGCGTCTGGTGAAGACAACACCATGAACCAGTTCGGTTAAGTCGATTTACAAAAAAGACCAATATTTAAGGGCCCTCGGGCCCTTTTTTATGTCTATGCTTTTCTTAACGGCAATTTAAGTTAAGAGCTATCTTATGAGTAACATCCTTATTCTAAACGGGCATCAGCCATACCCCTTCTCTAAGGGCGAGTTAAACCGAACGCTGGTAAATACCGCAGTCGACGTATTAATAGAAAAAGGCCATACCGTTAGAACCGTTGAAACAGCCAATGACTATGACGTACAAGAACAGGTTGCAAACCACCAATGGGCCGATAGCATCATCTTGCAAATGCCCGTCAATTGGATGACCGTACCCTGGTCGCTGAAAAAGTATATGGACGATGTGTATACCGCGGGCATGGGGGGCGAGCTTTGTTCAGGCGATGGGCGCAACTCTGACTCACCAACATCTGGATACGGTACTGGCGGAAGCCTGCCCGATACTAGTTATATGTTGTCACTCACCTTCAATGCTCCAAAGCAAGCATTTGATAACCCGACTGAATATCTATTCGAAGGCAGGGGTGTTGATGATGTCATGCTGCCCATACACATGAATTTTAGATTTTTTGCGATGAAAGCTTTACCAACATTCTCTTGCTTTGACGTGATGAAAAACCCACAAATCGAGCAAGATCTTGAATCTTTCAAAGCCCACTTAAACGCACACTATTAGCTAGATACAGGCACCTTTGCAGCATACTGCGCGGGTGTCATGTTTTCTACACGCCTAAAGGCAGAATAAAATGTCGACGGCGCCCCAAAACCCGACGCTTCGCCAATTTCAATCATTGCCATTGAAGGATTATCTTCGATTAAACGCTTTGCGTATTGAACACGATAGGTGTTGATCCAGTCTCTAAAACTTTGCCCAAAACCTTGATTAAGCGTTTGGCTTAGATGATTGCTAGAAACTGCTAACCGCTCGGCAAGCTCACCCACCTTCAATGCCGCATCAAGAAATAGTTGCTCAGTCTCTACTAAGTTAGTTGCTTTAGCTTCGATCTCTTGCCGCATCTGTACAGACAAACCAGAGTTAGCATACAGCTGTTTAACAGGTAGCACTGGCAACTGGTAGTAATCAGTAATACGCACTGCAATACCGGCGTCATTCAGTTCGATAAACTCTGACCCTTGCCAGGTGAGGCCAATCAATGAAGGGTTCTCATCATCGATACAGTCGACCCTATACTGAAATGCAATGGTCGACCCACCGGTGACCACATCGCCGATGAGCGTATATCGATGCACGCTGCGGCCAAATACTTGAGTGAGCTCTTGAGTAAACTCATCACGAGACGAGATAGCCCGTTCGACCACATCGGTGAACGTGCCATCATCAGATAGATAGTTGGCGACTGCATCTGCGTCGCCACTATTCCATGCATCTATGTAGGCCTGTACAAACAGCTTAGAATCTAGCGTCATCTTGGTAAACCGTTTACTCAATGACATCATTCTAGGCCTTTCTAATCAGTATTGAAATGGCGGCACGGCCCTAGCCCGCTCGGGCGCCCAAAACGGCTTATCTTTTAGCTCGCACTTGGCCACCTTCATTTTTTGCCGCAGCTCTTGGGTGTAATAGATCTCAGCATAGATATCACCTTTTAGTGCATCAGGCTTAACCATTGCCAACGCGATATTAGCCTTAGCCACCGGCGACCACATAGCAGAGGTAACGTAACCGATCTCTTTGGTACAGTTTTTATCAGCGTACAACCAAGCTTCTTCAGCTGGCTTATTTCCTTCAATATCTAATTTTACTAATCGATACTCAGGGCCTGTTTTTGCCTCTTCGAGAAGCGCCTTCTTGCCGTTAAACATGGGCTTTTTAAAGTTAACAAGCCAATCTAAGTTTAACTCTAGAGGCGAGTGATCATGCCTAAAGTGAATCGTTTTATGCGCCTCGTTAAAGTCAACGAACGGCATGATAAAACCAGCTTCGATACGCAGCATATCGGTGGCAGCTTCGCCGTAGGGGTGCACACCGTAGTTATCTTGCTGCGCATAGATTGCGTCCCATAACTCTATCGCATGGGCGGGGTCGACCCATAGTTCATAACCTAAATCACCGGTAAACCCTGTTCTAGACACAGTGATCGGCTTGCCGTTAAAGGTAAACTCGCGTACATCAAAAAGCTTAAGCGTTTCTAGTGCATCATCACCTGTAAGATTTAGCGTGCGCAATACTGAATAACTTGTAGGGCCTTGAATAGACAACGCCGCAATATCATCGGTTACGTCGGTGACGGTGACATTGGTAAAGCCTAGTTTTGCACGACGTAGCCACGCAATCATGGGCGCGCCACACGTTAACATATACTTATCGTCAGCCAATCTAAACACTGCGCCGTCGTCGATTAGGCGCCCTTCTTCTGTACACCAAACTGTGTACATGGCACGCCCTACTTTACACTTTGCAAGATCACGCGTGACCATACGATTAAGCATCGCTAACGCTTGCTCGCCCTCAATCATATACTTTTGCATAGGGCTAATATCGTAAGTGCCACACTGATTGCGTACGCAAAAATATTCGTACTGCGCATCGTAGTAATACTCGGCAAATTTATATCCGTTCCACTCGGCCCATGCACCACGTACATTGCGTTCGGCTTGACGCTCATGAAATGGCGACAACTTGCCATGCTCATTGGTATAGGCCTCGTGCGAAGTCATTAAATTACTCGTCATAAAAATCATCCTCAGGAACAGTATTCGCCTTTTTCAAGTCCATCAAAATTTCTCGTGCTGCGTTTGCGCCACAAGCCGAAGACACACCACCACCTGGGTGAGTTGACGAGCCGCACATATACATATTTTTGACTGGCATACGATATTGAGAGTAACCCGGGAAAGGTCGGTTAAATAACAACTGATCGATTGTAAGTTCACCCTGAAAGATATTACCTTCAGTAAGCCCTACTTCATTTTCAATCTCGAACGGCGTACGTACCTCAGCATGAATAATTAGGTCTTTAAAGCCGGGCGAATAGCGCTCGATTTTGTTAATCACACTATCGGCAAAAGCATCGCGTTTTTCTGGTGTCCATGGGCCGTCTGCCAACTCGTGTGGGCAGTACTGAATAAAGTTAGACATCCAGTGTTGCCCTGGCGGCGCTACCGTTGGATCCCATACCGAAGGAATCACCGATTCAATAAATGGGTCATCGCTCCATGTGCCTCGCTTCCAGCAGTCGTAGGCTTTTTCCATCGTTTTAAGCGAACCACAGAACCCCTGACCGCCACGATTAATATAACGATTGTCGGGCACGCCTATGAATTTAGGCAGCCCGCTCAAAGCAATGTTCACCTTGCCTGACGACCCTCTAATCTTAAAGTTTGAAGCCTGCTTAAAGATACGCTCTGGAATATCTTTGCGATCAACAATCTTCGTAAAGGTACGCTTTGCATCTAGGTTTGACACTACAATCTTTGATCGCAACTCGTCGCCATTTTCAAGTACAACACCAGCGGCCTTGCCGTTCTCAACTAACACCTGCGCCACACCCGAGTTGGTACGTACTTCGGCACCATGTGATTTAGCGGCACTCATAAGCGCGTTAGAGATAGCACCCATGCCACCACGCGCTAACCCCCACGCACCGATGTTGCCATCTACATCACCCATTACATGATGAAGCAAAATGTAAGCAGACCCTGGCGAGTCAACACCAAGGGCGGTACCAATGATACCTGGGCTTGCCATCGCAGCCTTAATTAACGGGTCGTCAAAGTATTCTTCTAAAAACTCGGTAGCGCTCATTGTGAAAAAGCGAATGTACTCGTACAGCTGCTTTTCACCAATCGAGAAAAATGTTTTACCAAGCCACAACAATTCGTGAATGTCTCGTGGTTTAAACGACGTCGGGTCTGGTGGCGTACGCAACAACGTTTTACGAATCAGCTGTGCATAACGAGCCAAGTCAGTTTCAAAGCGGTGACGTGAATCAGCATCATGTGGGTTACGTCGGCGCCATTCATTATAGCCAGCAGACTCATTAGGATAATCAACTAGTACATCGTTTAATTGATCGCCAAAATTAACCGTTCCTAAGTAAGGCACCAGTACTAAACCGTGGCGCGCTAGATCAAGATCACGATGAATAGCCTGACGCATCATTGAACAAACATAAGAACAGTTCGAGTATTTGAACCCTTGCTCTAGCTCGCGGGTTACGGCAGCTCCGCCAATGTAATCATTCTTTTCTAGAACTAATACATCTAGGCCGGCCTTCGCAAGATAGGCAGCATTTGTTAGACCGTTGTGCCCAGCACCAATAATAATTGCATCGTACTGTTTCATCGTAAGATCTCCTTCGCTGCATTGCGACCAGCTGCACCCATCAAGCCGCCACCAGGGTGACAACCCGCACTGCATAGATGTAAGTTCTCAATGGGCGAGTTGTACTGCGCGGCGCCATAGGTGGGGCGCATCATTAAAATTTGATCAGCGGCAAATTCGCCGTGATGCCAATGACCGCCCGTTACACCGTATTCTTTTTCTAAATCATCAGGCGTCAGCAGCTCTGCTGCTTCAACCAGTTCGCCAATACCTGGCGCATATTTTTCAAGTACCGCAATCAGCTTTTGCACGTAAGCCAACTTTGCCTGCTCGCTCCAACCGCCTTCGATATGCTGAGGCAAGTACATAACATTCGCTTGTAAAAGTGCTTTGCCAGCAGGTGCCACATTGCTATCAACGCTTGACGGAATCGTTACCTCAAGAACAGGGTGCTCGCTGGGCAGATCGTATTTAGTGTCGTCGAAAGCAAATTCGATGTCGTCCATCTTATCTGCCAATATCAGACGACCATTGTCGGCCACATCGGCGCTAAATTTCGGTGTCGATTTAAGCGCGATATTTAGCTTGCCGACCAAACCCTTGCTTCTAAATCGATCGATTCGCCCGATAAATTCGATCTCTTGATAGTCGGCCGGTACTAACTTCATAAAGGTTGATTTAGGGTCAACACCCGACACTACGCGTCTAGCATTGATATGCTCACCGTCGGTCAGCTTTACGCCAGTGGCCACCACAGTCGACTCATCAGCGCTTACTAGTACTTGCTCGACCCGAGTGTTTGTTTTGATCGTAACGCCAGCATCGATAGCTGCCTGTGTTAGCGCCGAAATCAACTGACTAGAACCTAGCGATACACCACCCTCGGTGCTAGAGCTCATCTTCAGTAATAGCGCTAGTACTGCACTATTAGGCGAACGAGGGGCAAGCCGCGCTCCCTGAAGACCATCCCAGCTTAAGGCAGCTTTTAGTAGCGGTGATTCAAAGTTCTCATCCATCAAATCGCGCATCGGTAAACTAAAGACTCGCAAAAATTCTTGCATGTCTTCTTTACCCATTAGGCGAATGTTTAATCCCATTTTGGCGAATACGCCAATCTCTCGAAGGCTGTTGTCACCCACCTTTGGTATCGCCGTATTCCAAGAGCTATTTAGCGCCTTGGCATATTTTTTAAGGCTACGACGTAGTGTTTTATAGGCAGCCTGATCGCTGTCACTTGCCCCTTCAAGATCGTCACCTAGAACGCTAATTGATTGACCATCGCTACCCACAGCGATCAAGGGCGAGTCTGCACCTTGATTAGCATAGCCGTATTTCGACAAGCCTAGGTCTTTAACAACCTGATCTGAAAAATGCTGAACATAGTTTGCCACGGGCGCATTAAACCCTTGTGCAAATTCGCGCTTCTTAGCAAGGCCGCCTACCTGATCACCTGCCTCTAACAGCACCACCTTTTGGCCCGCTTTAGCAAGGTAAGTAGCGCACACAAGCCCGTTGTGCCCACCACCGATAATGATTGAATCAAACACCCAAAGCCCCTTAATTATTCGTTTAATTTAGCTTTGGGGCAGTATATCGAGCAGAACGCGGCAAACGCCTCCGAACTTACAGGATAAGAATTTCTTGTGGGCTAGGCCGACAACGAAACGGTGCCGGCCTAACCCCTATTTAACAAAGACTAAGAATTAGTCTTTGAGATGGGTGTCAAAGTGGCGAGTAATAGTGCGGTACAGGTGTAGCTGCACTTTCTTGCCGCGCATACTGTGTTTCGAGCCAGGGTAAGTCATCACCGAGAATGTCTTGCCTTGATCCTGCAGCTCTTTAAACACCTTAGTAGCATGAGTAAATAGAACGTTATCATCGGCCATGCCGTGATAGATCATCAACTCGCCCTTAAGGTTTTTAGCGTAAGGGATCACGCTAGATGCAGTATAAGCATCACCATCAACGCGCGGGTCGCCCATAAAGCGTTCAGTGTAGTGGGTGTCATATAAGGCCCAGTCACTTACTGGCGCACCCGACACACCGGCGGCAAACACGTTAGGCGCCTTGAACATTGACATCATTGTCATGTAGCCGCCATAACTATGACCGTATATAGCTATCTTGTCTGCGTTAACATAAGGCAGTGTTTTCAAGAAACGCGCACCAGCCACCTGATCGCGAACCTCAGGCTCTCCCATGTTCTTATAGATTGGCGCTTTAAATTTAACACCACGATGATACGAGCCACGGTTATCTAGCGAGAAAACGACGTACCCTTGCTGAGCAAGGTACTGCAAATAGAGGTTGCGCGAACTCCAGCCATTTTGCACTACCTGCACACCTGGGCCACCATAGGTGTATACCACCACAGGATACTTTTTAGTCTCATCAAAGTTAGTCGGCTTTAAAAGACGATACTGCAATGGCTGGCCATCATCAGCTTTAATATACCCGTACTCTGGCGTACCCAATCCCGCTACGTATGGCGCCAATGGGTGATCACCTTTAACTGCATTTTCTTCTACCCAAGTAATCAACTCGCCAGTGCGATCATAAAGACCTACCGACGTGGGCGAGTTGTAGCTTGAAGCGCTGGCGATGAAGGTTTTTTGATCGCTTGCTAGGTTAATACTGTGTGTTTTGCCTGCCTTGGTAAGCGCAAGTACTGGGCCGTTTTTATTCAACGACGTGCGATATAGGTGTTGCTCTAACACATCAGTGTAACGCCCAGTAAAGTAGATCGTGCCCTGCGACTCGTCGATACCAGCTAGCGCGCCAACTTCCCAGTTGCCCGATGTAATTTGGCGTACCAACTCGCCCGAGTTGTTGTATAGGTATAGATGCATGTAACCATTGCGTTCAGACAACCAGACAAACTGATCAGAGTCTTTCAAAAAGCGAAGACTGTCGTGAATATCAATCCAGGTAGATGAGGTTTCATCAACCAAAATACGCTGTGCCAAGTTATCTACATTCACTGCACGTAGCTGAAGATGCTGCTGCGAGCGGTTCTGCCATTGGTAGGTCACTTCACGACTGTTCGGCATCCACATGACGCGCGCCAAGTAAAATTCTTCACCCTTCGAAACATCAATCCAACGGGTCTGTTCGTTATTGCGCGAATAGATACCCAACTTCAGCTCGACGTTATCAGTACCAGCAAATGGGTAACGCTGATCGATAAGCTTAACTTCGTCAGCATAGATCTCGTTGCGAGTTACCAAATCAACAGGCGTTTCATCTACCTGCGTATAGGCGATGTGTGCTTCGTCAGGTGACCACCAGTAACCTGTCATTCGCCCCATCTCTTCTTGGGCAACAAACTCGGCCATTCCGTTTTTGATCACGCCACCACCGTCGGTGGTAATCGCTTTCTCTTCACCAGTCTCTAAGTCGATGGTGTATAGATTTTGCTCGCGAATAAACGAAACGTAGTTACCCTTGGGTGAGAAACGCGAATCGGTTTCGAACGCCTCAGTGTCAGTTAACTGCTTACTACTGCCGCTAGCCAGGGTGTAAACAAATAGGTCACCGTTGATAGGAAACAAAAGCTGCTTACCATCATCAGACCATTTGTATTCTAATATGCCGCGGCCATACACACGCATGCGCTCGCGACGGGCTTTTTCTTCGTCGCTTAGATTTTCTTGACCACTAAACAACGATGTCGAGTCGACCAACATGCGCTTAGTTTTATCGGCGATGTTGTATTCCCATAGGTCGTACTGATCGCGATCATTCTCTTTACCCTGTAAAAAGGTAATACGTGACCCATCGGGCGAGTATTGAAGACGAACAGGGCGCTTACCAGAGAGCGAAGGATCTTCTACAATACGTTCAAGCGTGAGGGGTTGGTAATCGGCAGATTCAGCCCAAGCTTGTACACTTAAGCAGCTTGCCAAAATAAGGCTAATTAGTCGCATAATCATCTCTTAATAGGTTTGCGCACATTGTAGAGTAACAAGGGGCCAATTTCACATGAGCATCAGTATTCACCAATTAAGCGTTGGCAAGCCTGAACCCATTCAAGACTATAACGGCAAATACTTTACCTCTAGTATGCGCCGCAAGCCCGTAGCCCACTCAGTACAGCTAACACTTACCGGCATCACGGGCGACAAAGTCGGGGCGAGTTTTCATGGCGGCCCCAATCGAGCGCTGCATTTGTTCCCTTTCGAGCACTATGAGTTTTTCAATGCAAAAGCAGGCGAAACACTCAACATACCGACCTTTGGCGAAAACCTTACTACTGTGGGCGCACTAGAAACCGATGTGCGTATAGGCGATCAGTTAGCTCTAGGCTCGGCGATCATCGAAGTGTCACAGCCTACCGAACGCTGTAAGAATATTGGCCGAAGCGCGGGTTACCGCGACATGCTGAGCTGGATTCACCAACATATGTATACAGGCTGGTACGTACGCGTATTGCAAGAAGGTGTGTTTAGCCCTGACGACCGTATCGAATTGATCGAAAAAGGCCCTGATTGGTTGTTACTTGATGACCTGAATCAGGCGCTATTTAAAACGCCCAACCCAGAGCTAGTTGAAGCCGCTCTCAAGAGCGACTTGCCAGCCAATGAATGGAAAGAACGCGCTGTAAAGTTAGCCAGCCGCCTTACTACCTAAAGAATTGCCCCGCGGCTCCCGGAAACACAATCGGGCTGCGCGTACCATTGGCGCCCACTGCCGACACGCCAAACAAGTAGTTGTCGATTACAAGGTTTTTTAAGGTAAAGCTGTTGATGTTGCCCACATAACGGCTGTTCGTCCATTGGCTGTCGGTGGTTTTACGCCAGTGCACACGATACCCCTCTGCGCCGCTCACCGCTGACCATTCAAGCTTTGTATGCGCCGATACCTGCCCACTGATCTTTACATCTGATGGTGGTGCCGGCGCCCAAGCCATTGCAGCTAGGTTAATCGCATTTAACGCCGTTAACTTGGCGGTAAAATCGAAATCAACAAACTCAATAGTATCGCCATAGGTCACGCCATTGTCAGTGCGAAGATCTTGATGCTGACGATCATAGTGCTCGTTGGTCTCCATAATACGCACACCCGGCATGCCCGCCTTATTAAACGGAAAATGATGACCACCACGACCAAAACGATCTAAACGGTACACCGTTTCGATATCTAGGTTAGTCATGTATTGCTCGCCATTACGTTTAATATATCGCGCTAAATTTCGCGATGCCGAATCGTTTTCACCACCACTAAAGTAACGCTCGCGCGCCTCGTCTTTAGTTTCAGCAATGCGCACACCTTCAGAGAAAACGCGCACTGTATGGTTACTAACCACGCCATTGATGCCAGCGATGTTACCAATCATGTCGTTGTTCAAAACCGCCTGCACCTGCCAGCCATTTTGCTTTGCGTAGTCGGCTAATATCGCACCACCATAAAGCCCCTGCTCTTCGCCCGACAAGGCCGCGTAAACGATAGAGCCATCAAACTGATAGTTAGACAGCACTCGCGCCGCCTCGATCGCACCCGCGACACCGGTTGCATTGTCATTGGCACCGGGCGAGTCGTCGATACCATTTAATGGGTCGGTCACGCGCGAGTCTATATCACCGCTCATGATAACCATACGATTAGGGTCAGTTTTGCCACGCTGAATAGCGATTACATTAACCACTTCAGTAGGCTCTGGGATACGACGCCCTTCTACCGTATCGCTGACATAGATTACTTCTAGGCAGCCGCCACAGTCGTTAGAAATTTTTTCAAATTCGCTTTTGATCCAGCGGCGTGCAGCACCAATACCGCGGCTGTCTGACTTAGTGTCTGACAATGTATGGCGAGTACCAAAGTTGACTAGCTTTTCGACATCGATCTTTAAGCGCTCGGCGCGAACGTCATCGGCAATGACGTACAAATCCATATTTTCAGCAGAGGGTGCGGTGGGCTCAATGACCTGACTGGCAGCTGCCATCTGAGCGAATACAGCAAACGCCGCACTCGCACCTAATATCGTTTTGTGAAGCATCACGCCCCCTATTTGTTGTAGCCAACTGGATATTCAGTTACCCAACGATAAAACAGCTCAACACCGGTCTTCATGGCGCCGTCTTGTACTGCAAACTCAGGGGTGTGATGGGCCGGTGCTTGATCGGCAGGTATCTTAGGGTCGCGCCCGCCTAAGAATACATATACACCGGGCACTTCTTGTTGAAAGAAACTAAAGTCTTCGGCACCAGTTACCGCGCGGCGTTCGAACACCATGTCTTTGCCTGCAGCACGCTCCATAATAGGTAACACTGCTTTAGTTAACGCTGGATTATTGTAAGTAACGGGGTACGACGCACTATAGGGTAGCTCTAGTTTGATCTCGGTACCCGTGGCCTCAGCGATGCCATTAACGCGGCGATGCATGCCCTCGAAAACCTTGGCGCGCATATCTTTGTCAAAGGTTCTAATGGTACCCAGCATTTCTACTTCGTTAGGAATGATATTAGAACGCACACCACCATGAATAGCCCCAACCGTGACCACAGCACCCGCTTCAATCAACATCGCTTCGCGGCTTACAATCGTCTGAATCTGGTTAATTAATTGCGCAGACGTTACCACTGGGTCAATGCCTGCCCATGGGTAAGCACCATGCACCTGCTTGCCTTTTACCGTGATTTTAAAATCATCGACGCCAGCCATAATACCCTTGGTGCGATAGCCGATAGCGCCTTCTTCGTCACCCGAACTGATGTGAATGCCAAACACCGATTCAACACCATGCTTGCTAAGTGCGCCTTCAGCTACCATCATTTCAGCGCCGCCGCCTTCACCCTTTGGCGCGCCCTCTTCGGCCGGCTGAAACAAGAATACAACCTTGCCAGTAAAGCTATCTTTATTACTAGCTAGCAGCTCGGCAGCACCCATCAACATTGCAACATGCGTATCGTGGCCACAGGCGTGACTAACAGGCACTTGCTCGCCGTTGTACTCGCCCATTGCTGTTGACGCAAAATCAACACCCGAGTTTTCTTTGACAGGCAATGCATCCATATCAGCGCGTAACGCCACAACAGGGCCCGGCTTACCAGAATCTAATACGCCCACCACGCCGGTATAGGCTACCTTTTCTTCAACCTCAATACCTAAGCCTCGAAGATGTTTAGCCACAAGCGCGGCGGTTTTAAATTCGCGATTTGATAGCTCAGGATTTTGATGGATATGATGGCGCCATTCGATCACCTTTGGCTCGATCGATTTAACCATCGACTTAACCGCATCATCTGCGGCCGACAGTGTTGAAAAACAAGACGCGGCAATAGCGACACCTAGCGTAGACAAGCGGTTCATATAGATACCCCTGTGGTTAGTTATTTGATGTTATTGATGCGAGTATACTGCAAACTAATAACGGCTACACTGATATAGTATCTCTTTTAAAGGCTTAGATATGCGTGCTTACATGCCTGCTTTTCGCTCGATATTCTTAATGCTTCTGGGCTTGGTGTTTTCAACCCAAGCGCTAGCGTCACCTGTTTTCAAAATTAGCAAGGGTGACAACTACTTCTATTTAGGCGGCACCATTCATTTACTGTCTAAAAACGACTACCCGCTGCCTTCTGCGTTTCAGAGCGCATTTGATGACACAACGACTCTAGTACTTGAAACCGACCTTTCGCATATGTCGTCATCAACGATGCAGCACATCTTAAAAAAAGAGTTCTTCTATCCGCAACACCATACCGTAAAGCATTACGTCAGTAGCGATACCTACCGACGATTGTCAAAGTCGGTAACAAAAATGGGTCTCAATCTTGAGCAGCTAGCACGTCTAAGAGCCGGCCCTATGATGGCGCAAATTGTCGTCTTTAAACTGAAATTGATCGGCATCGGTGATAAGGGTGTAGACACTCACTTTTTAGAGCTCGCCCAGTCTAAAAAAAGTCATCAGCTCGCCTATCTAGAGCCGCTAGAGATGCAGATGAAAGTACTTGCTAGCTTGGGTAAGGGCGACGAAGACCGCTATCTAGCCCTAGCGCTAGACGATCTAGATCGTGTCGACACTATGTTCAGGCAAATGGTGCGCGAATGGCGAAATTGGGACGAAAGCGCCCTAGACCAGAACTCACTCGCGCCAATGCGAGAAGGCTTTAAACCTGCATATAAAGCGCTAGTCATTGATCGCAACAATCGCTGGATGGGCTCACTCGAGACGTTTGCCCAAACCCAAGAACGTGAGTTGGTGCTAGTAGGGGCATTACATTTAGTAGGCCCTGACGGGCTACTAACAAAACTAAAGGCCCGAGGATACACTGTTACCCAGATGCACTAACCCATAAACCCTAAAGCCGAACTTTAGCAACAACGCGCCGCTGATCGTCTAATAGATAGAAATGGGCGTTGGCTCCTAGACGGGTAAAGGGGCGATAGTGCAGATATCTGGGCCCACATATATCGATGACCACTTGCTCACCCAACCTATAGGGTTGATCGACGGTCTCGCGGTACCATTGATAGTGAGCGAAATGGGTAATACGTGTGTCGGCGCCCAACACAGACATGAGGTGATCAGCATCACCCAACCCCACAATTTGACCATCTTTAACCGCGATGCCCGGCTCAATCATGCAATCAAATGAATATTGAAGAATATTTGCATCATAAACAACGACGCCACTGGCTGGTGCAAAACGACTGGCTACCGTAGGCCAAACCAGTATGTATAACCAGCTGAAGAAGATGAGATATTTTGCGGTGCGATCTAGCAGTGTGTCGGCTAACATTGAACCATGCTAACCGACACCCAAGGCTGTCACTAAGGATTAACGAAAACGCTCGGCAAACTTATACCACTGCATGCCAAGAGCAAGCGCCTGGTTACCGAACCACTCGGGCAACGGAATACGCCAGTGCCACATATCAGCAAAGTAATCATATTCGGTCATGTCACCCGCCACCGCATTGGCCATGATTTCACTCATGATATGCGTCGTAGCAACACCATGACCTGAGTAACCTTGCTGGTAATAAACGTTGTCAGACACCTTACCTAACTGCGGAATACGATTGATTACAATGGCTGCCATGCCGGTCCATTCATAATCGATGTTAACGCCTTTTAATTGCGGGAACACACGCTCTAATGCAGGTCTTAGCTCGCCCGACACTGATTTTGAATCAACACCAGAGTAGTTTGTACCACCACCAAACATTAAGCGGTTGTCTGCCGTTAAACGATAGTAGTCGAGCACGAATCGGCAATCATACACAGCCAGATCCTTGGGGTTGATCGACTGCACTAACTCGTCAGATAGTACTTCGGTCGCCATATTGCCGAGCGATGCTGGCAATACTCGGCCCATCATTTTAGGTCGCTCTAGACGGTGGTATGCGTTACCCGCTAGTACTACCTTGTTTGCAGTGATCGAGCCCTTCTCAGTAATCACTTTGGGTAGGTCACCGTGCTCGATTTTGATCACATTACTATGTTCAAAAATTTGTGCACCCAACGAGACAGCGGCCTTGGCCTCACCTAAGCACAGATTAACCGAATGCAGATGCATATTGCGCGTATTTAACAAGCCACCATAGTATACATCGGTACCTAGGTACTCGGGCATCTCTTCTTTTGAGATCATTTTAAGGTGATCGCCCATGTCACGCGCATGACCTTCGTCATGGGTTGCCTGCAGCTCTTTCATATGGCTTGGCTGGTAAGCCGTATGTAAGTGACCGTACTTTAAGTCGCAGTCGATACCGTATTTTTCGATACGCCCTTTGATAATGTCGTGCCCACGCCAGCGCATACGCCATACGTAGTCTTCGGCTTCTTGCTTACCAATGCGCTTGCTCAATTGCTTGATCATTGCTTCGTCGCCCGACAGGCTACCGGTGATCTGACCGCCATTTCGACCAGTTGCGCCCCAAGCAACCTTGTTGGCTTCGACCACGGCTACCTTAAAGCCTTTTTCAGCAAGCTCTAGAGCGGTGTTGATACCACTAAAGCCACCACCAATAATCGCTACGTCTACACGTAGGTGATCTGTTAACTCAGGGTAATCAGACTCTTGATTGATAGTCGCGTTGTAATACGAATTGCAGCGAGGTTCAGACATAGCAAATACATCAATTTGTTTAATATTTTCAACATTTTACCACTCGTTGGCGATTTTATTCAACGAACCAATTGCGTTTCATGCCTATTTGAAATCGGTCAACGCCCTTGTTTCATAGGTGTTTGAACAATATATTTATATTTTAAATACCTAATAAGCGATACAAATATGCAATCTATTTTACGATTATCTCTAGATGATGCGCGCGACATTGCAAGCGCAGCTGCCTTAAAAGCCGTCGAGATTGGCGTGCCTATGTGTATTTGCGTAACTGACGAATCGGGCAATCCGATCGTGCTAGAACGCATGGACGGTGGCAAGGTAACCAGTATCACCATAGCTCAAGACAAAGCTTTTACGGCTGCCGCAGCTCGAAAAGCAACCCATGAATACAACGCTGCATGCATTCCTGGCAATCTGGCCTACGGTATTCACACCGAGGTGGGTGGCCGAATCAGTACAGTGGGGGGTGGTTTGCCCATCTGGGTAGATGGGCAAGTGGTTGGCGGCATCGGTGTTAGCTCGGGCACGCCGCAACAAGATATGCAGGTGGCCGAGGCCGGCGCTGCAGCTATCATGGCGACCGCCTAAGCGTTTAGTTTAAGCCTAGGGGTTTAATATCCGCTTGGTGCGCTCGATAATATCGACGCCCTGCTGCTTTAGCCAGTAGGGGATGTCGATCAATACCCAGTTTTCTTTTAACTTATCGCCTTCACGACGGTACACGTCGACAACGCGCATATCTGCGCGAACACCGCCACCAGGCAAACCCATAAACCCGCCAGTATTGGTATTAGAAAGATTTGGCCAACCAAAGAAGCAGGCGTAATTGCCTTCAGCAAAACGACTTACGTGACCATTGAATACCTTATCAGCCAAGTTCTCTCTAAATGGATACTGATGCTGTTCTTGATAACGGCGAATTGTATAGGTGGCGCCGATGCCCGCAGGGCCATACCAAATCATATCGTCGTGCCAGGTGCGTGCTAACAATTCTGGTGGGCAGTTATCATTACCCGAGCGATTTAACTCACTTAGGTCGTCGATCATTTTGTTTAATACAGCAAGAGTCTTTTCGCCTTCAGCAGAGTCATGATCGCCAAACTGTAACCCGTCGTGAGTTTGCGGCCCAGGGTAGACAAAACTCGCCCCTGTCTGTGGCGGCAATGGGTTGATACCGTGCTGATGCATTACGCCGATAATATCGATCCAAAGGCCGGTCTTAACTATTTTGCCGTTGCTGACGCAGTTAAATTCGGCATAGCGAATCATCGCCATTTTTCGATGACCACGAATACCCATCCACTCGCCATCATGAAGGCCCATAAAATGACCCATGCTCATTACCCAGTTATCGCCATCGATCTCTGAGGTGCCGGCCATAAATACATCTTCTCGGCGCTGCAAGCCTGTAAAGGCTTCGTATAAAGGCTGCCATACCACCTCGGCCACGTCGTCAGCCGACGAACGCTCGTTATAGGGGTACACGCCATAGAATTGATAATCGTCGCTGATGTACTTGTTAAGTACATCTTTTACGGTTTCTGCCGAGGCATTTGCCATCTCGGCAAAGTATTCGCGCACTAGTTGCTTTTCAGTTTGATAAGACACGTTATTTACCTCTTATTGTGCTGCTCTTTTGACGTTTATTGGGCGGTCCAACCGCCATCGACCTTATAGCAACTGCCTGTTACAAGCTGTGCCGCATCTGACGCCAAAAATACGACCGTGTAGGCCACATCATTAGGCTTGCCCACTCGCCCCAATGGAATACGGTCGTTTACAAATTGCTGAAACTCGGGCTTTTCGAACATAGGCGCTGTCATCGGTGTTTCGATAAAAGTGGGGCCAACCGAATTAACACGAATATTGTCGGGGGCAAGCTCTACACCCATAGCCTTAGTTAAGCCTTCGATCGCATGCTTAGTCATACAATAGACGGTACGACCCGGCGAGCCAACATGGCCCATTTGCGAGCTGATATTGATGATACTGCCGCCATTGCCGACCTTTTGCATGTGGCGTGCCGCGTGCTGGGCTGCCTTAAATAATGAGCGCACGTTAAGCGCTAGCATGCGATCTAGCACTTCGTCGTCTACATCAACAAACGGCTGCGGCGTGTTGGTACCTACGTTGTTAACCAACACATCTAGTGTGCTCATTTGGTCAACGTATTGCAAAAACTGACTGCTAGCTGCGTCCATAACTACTGGTACCAGGCGATCGCCTAATGCTTCTTTTAGGCTTTCAAGATCTGATTGTGTGCGTGCCACTGCGTGAACAGTAGCGCCAGCCGCCACTAACTGTTCGGCACAAGCTCGCCCAATACCCTTGCCAGCGCCCGTCACTAATGCGACCTTACCTGCCAGTAGCTCTGGCGAAAAAACTGTATTCATTGACTTCGAAACCATTATTGTACTAATTGCTTAAATACTGCGATTGACAGAAGTATAAGCAGATAGTCGCAAAAGATAAACGGGCACATATTGCATTCGAAGTCATTAGACTCTATTCTTCTGCCCATAAAAGCGTATAAGACCCATATATCGAGGTAATAATGATTAGAAAGATTAAAGACGGCATCGACGTAGAGATTGCACTAGATAATGACCGCAAAGTTCGTGAGATTGTAGAGAACATTCTTGGCGACATCGAATCGCGTGGCGACGAAGCAGTAAAAGAGTATGCTAAGAAGTTCGATAACTACGAAGCAGAAAGCTTTCGCCTAAGCCCAGAGCAAATCAAGGCAGCTTACGACCGTCTTGACCAAAGCGTTATCGATGACATCAAGTTCGCACAAGACCAGGTTCGCAACTTTGCGCAGATTCAGCGCGATTCAATGAAAGACGTTGAAGTAGAGACGCTACCGGGCGTTGTACTGGGTCACAAACATATTCCAATGAACTCTGTAGGTTGCTACGTACCCGGTGGTAAGTACCCACTAGTTGCGTCTGCACACATGAGTGTTGCTACTGCTAAAGTAGCTGGTGTTAAGCGCATCATCGCTTGTGCCCCACCATTTAATGGCGAACCAAACCCTGCCATCGTAGTGGCAATGGACATGGCCGGTGCTGACGAAATCTACTGCATGGGCGGCGTTCAGGCCATCGGTGCAATGGCGATTGGCACTGAAACAATCGCACCTGTAGACATGCTAGTTGGCCCAGGTAACGCATTTGTTGCCGAAGCTAAGCGCCAACTATTTGGTCGCGTTGGTATCGATCTATTTGCAGGCCCAACTGAAACCCTAGTAATTGCTGACGAGACAGTAGACGGCGAACTATGTGCCACTGACCTACTAGGTCAAGCCGAGCATGGCCCTAACTCACCAGCGGTTCTGTTAACTAATAGCGAGCAACTTGCTAAAGACACTGTTGCTGCTATCGAAGAACAACTAAAGACACTACCGACTGCAGAGATTGCAGGTAAGGCATGGGAAGACTACGGTCAGATCTATGTTTGCGACACCTACGAAGAAATGGTTCAACAAGCTGATGAGCTAGCATCTGAGCACGTTCAGGTAATGACTAAAGATCCTCAGTACTTTGCAGACAACATGACTAACTACGGTGCACTGTTCTTGGGTGAAGAAACCAACGTTTCTTACGGCGATAAAGTGGTTGGTACCAACCATACGCTACCAACCAAGAAGGCAGCACGATATACTGGCGGCTTATGGGTAGGTAAATTTATCAAAACCTGTACCTTCCAGCGTCTGACCAAAGAAGGCTCTCACATGATTGGCGAATACTGTTCGCGTCTGTGTGCCCTTGAAGGCTTTGCTGGCCACAAGGCACAGGCAGACATTCGTGTAGAGCGCTATGGCAAAGAACTTAACAAATAATAAAATCTCGCCAAAAAAACGTGCCACATCGTACGATGTGGCCGAACTAGCTGGGGTATCACAATCTGCGGTATCCCGCTGTTTTAAAACGGGCGCTAGTGTTTCTAAAAAAACACGCGACAAGGTTATGCAAGCTGCTAATGAGCTTGGCTATCAACCCAACGCCATTGCCCGCGGATTGATTACGCGTCGATCTAATATCGTCGCTGTAATCACCACTGCCGCAACCACGTTAAGTTACCCCGAAGTACTTTCAAAATTAAATGCTGAGTTTGAAAAGCACGGCGTGCACATCTTGCTGTTTACACTGCATTCTGAATCAGATGTTGACGAAGTACTGAACCAAGTTTGGCAGTATCAGGTCGATGGTATTATCGCAGCAGCACAGTTTACCGATTCTCAGATCGACGCCTGCATGAATCGCCAGATTCCGCTGATTTTCTTTAACAGGGTTTACCCTGACATTTCGGTGTCTTCAGTTTGCTGTGATCACGCAGAAGGTGAACGCATCTTGGTAAAAGGTCTTGTCGATAAAGGTCATAAAAACTTTATTGTAATGGCTGGCCCTCAAGATTCAGCCGTAAGTACTGCCCGTACCGACGGTGCTGTGTCTCAGCTAAATGCTGCAGGTGTATCACACCAATTACTGCAGGGTGATTACAGTTATCAAACTGCATTCGATCTCGTCGATGATTATGCCAAGTCAGGCGATCTACCTGATGCAATTATCTGCGCGAATGATGTAATGGCAATGGGCACCATCGATGCACTTCGCCATCACCATCAAGTAAACATACCCGAACAAGTAGAGGTAGTGGGTTTTGACGGCGTTGGCCCAGCTAGCTGGCAAAGCTATGACCTCACTACTATCAAGCAACCTCTAGAGCGTATGGTCGAAGCTGCTGTAACCATGCTCTTAGAACGCGTTGAAGACCCCGAGCTACCCGCCGAAAAGCGTTTATTCGCAGGCAATCTAGCTAGGGGCACCAGCGCTGTGATTTAACGACTGATAAATGACAGATAAACCTACCCTCATTTTTTTACCCGGGTCGCTCTGCAATGCAGAGCTATTCGCCCCCCAAATAACCGCGTTACAAGATCAGTATCAGTGCATCGTTGCCGACCTGAATCTCGACGACAGTATTCAAGCGATGGCAACGCGTGTTTTAGATAATGCCCCTGAAAAGTTTTCATTAATTGGGCTTTCAATGGGTGGCATTGTTGCTTTCGAGATGCTTCGCCAATCGCAAGACCGTATCGAAA
Organism: uncultured Pseudomonadales bacterium; assembly: GCA_947503335.1. Classification (GTDB taxonomy): domain Bacteria; phylum Pseudomonadota; class Gammaproteobacteria; order Pseudomonadales; family CANNCY01; genus CANNCY01. Next base: position 498,307 of record CANNCY010000002.1, read on the forward strand.
AGCTCGCCCTACTAGATACTAACCATTTAGCTGACAAGGCCGAGAACGAACAAGCTCGGCTGGCACAGCTTGCAGACGCCGAGAATAAAAACCTCGCGTGGCTACGCGATCTATTTGAATCGCAGTTTTATCCAAGATATGTCGCGCCTTGTCACTTAGATAGCGATCTATTAAAGACCTGTGTCGGTGACATGGCCATAGCAGGTGGCTTTGAAACACTTAAAAATCATTGGCTAGCACTTGCTACACGCACCGATGCCAGTGATGTTCTTAAAAACTTATCAACTGACACATTGATCGCGTACGGTGAGCACGATCAACTGTGCACGCCAGAGATTCATAAAACAATGGCCTCGCTAGCCGAACATGCTGAACTGCATTGCATTGCCGACGCTGGCCATATATCGACGCTTGAGCAACCAGATGCTGTTAACAAGCTATTGATCGACTTTTTATCGAGATAAATTATGACTAATCGAATTCAATTAAAAGAACGCTTGCTAGCTGGCGAACAACTGATCGGCACCTTTACAAAGACCCCGTCAATGATGCTTGCCGAAGTGATCAGCCAGACGTCACTAGACGTAGTGTGTATCGACGCTGAGCACTCGCCCTTTGACAGAAAAGATATCGACAACAATATTTTTGCTTATCGTGCTGGCAACATGCCGTCATTAGTGCGTATACCTAGTAGCGCACCCGAGCAAATACTGAACGCGCTTGATTGCGGCGCAACCGGCATCGTTGTGCCTCATGTAGACAGTGCTGAAAAGGCACAGGCGATTGCTAAGGCATCAAAGTACGGCGACGGTGGCCGGGGCTACGCAGGCTCTACTCGCGCCGCTGGCTATGCTAGTAAAACTATTAGCGACAATCTTGAAGCCAATCAAAGCAATGTCGTAATAGCACAAATCGAAGACTTAGCAGCGCTAGATGTAATCGAAGATATTGCTGCTGTTGAAGGTATCGATTGCCTGTTTATCGGCATGATGGATCTCACCGTGTCACTTGGCGAGAGTTCTGCTAAGGCGGCCGCGGTAACTGAGGCCGCAATTAAGATATGTGAAGCGGCCAAAAAATATAATCGTCGCTTAGGTATTTTTGTGCCTAGTGTAGATGATATCCCGTTCTGGATTGAACAAGGCGTGACTCTTTTCTTGATGGGCAGTGATCATGCATTTATAAAACAAGGCGCGGCTGCGCTGGCAGATAATGCCCGACAAGCGTTTTAACAACACTAGTACTGATAACAAAAAAGCCCAGCATCTGCTGGGCTTTTTTGTAGTTAAGCCTTAATGCGTTAGATCATCGCGTTAAATGCCCAAAGCGCCACGATAGAAAGAACGAAGAAGACGATTAAGCCGTACGATGCTTTATCAACCTTACCTGGTACCACGTACCAACCGTTCTCTTTTTCAGCACGACCTTCTGCCGCAAACAATGCTTTCTGGCCTTTAATGGTATATTCAGACCACTCTGCTTGTTTACCATCCATAATAAGGCTGGTAGCGATAGCAACAATCGACGTTAGTGCTCCACCGATTGCGCAGTACCAAGGCCAAGCAACGGTTGTCTGTGTTGCTGTGTACCAAACTGCGATAAAGCCTACAACTACGCCCGCAAGCACGCCGCGCTCGGTAGTATGCTTTGAGAAAATACCTAAACCGTACAGTGCCAATTTAGCGCCCACAAAGTAAGAACCTACCTTAGACAGCGTTTCTAGAATAGAACCTTCAGCACTCGCATACATAATCGCTGGCATAATAATTAGCGCGGCCCACATCAAGGTAAACCAACGAGACACCTTAAGTAGCTCTGCATCGGTCGCGTCTTTATTTTTGTATTTCTGATAGAAGTCGATCGTCGACACTGTAGCCATCGAGTTTAATGCCGAGTCCATACTAGACATCGATGCTGCCACTACGGCTGCTGCGATAATGCCCATTAACCCAGGTATCGCTAGTGCTGACGCAAACTCTAAGATAATGGTATTGCCGTCTTCAAAATTTTTGCCGTCGTAGTAGTTGTAAAACAACACGCCCAACAAGAAGAACAAGAAGTAAATAAAGATCGCTAGATAGCCCATTAGGGTATACGATTTTTTGGCATCACCGATTGTTTTTGATGCCAAGGTACGTTGAACCATCATCTGGTTTGCACCATATACCGTGATATGAAATAGCGTCATCGCCATCACGCCAGACCAAACGGTTGAAGTTTGACTAAAGTCGATATCCCAGTTTAGCGGGTCGGTCTTACCTGCAGCCTTCAACGTACTTAGGGTTTCGCCTAAGGGTGCGTCAAGGTTGCCAATAAGCTCATAAGCGATAATACCTGCGCCAATTAGCAAGATGCCGGCTTGTATCACGTCTGTCCAGATAACTGCGGCGATACCGCCCATCATTGTATAGACCAACGCAATCGCAGTTACGATTAAGATCGCGTATACAACATTGATACCCGTAATAAACTCAATCACCAACGACGTTGCATACAAAATAGCTGCCGTCGTTAGACCCTGCGACACCAAAAAGATAGTTGCCATTGTAGTTCGAGCTTTTAAACCGAAACGCTTTTCGAGGTAGTCATGAATCGACGCGACACCACTGTTATAGAAAAACGGTAGCAAAAAGGTAATCACAAACAAAATAACTAACGGGTAGTTAAGATGAATGGCGATTACGCTAAGACCTTCGGTGTAAGACCATGCAGGCCCACCCAAGAACGATAATGCACTTACATAGGTTGCAACCACTGAAATACCGATTGCCCACCAAGGAATGCTTTTACCTCCTAAAAAGAAGTCTTGCGCCCCACTAATTTTACGGCCCAAATAACCGCCTAAGAAAATATTTGCCACTAGGTAGATTGCTAAAATCGACCAGTTCAGTGCACCAAATTCGTACATACTATGCCTCTAGATGTGCATTATTTTTAGATATTATAAAAAGCGGCCGCGTTGTTATAAAACATATCGGCACGCGCTTTTTCGTTATAATTCTTCGTGATCTCTGTATATGCCGACCACAGTCTTTGGTAATCGGTGTGTAGCTTATCTACCGGAAAGTTCGACCCCATCATCACACGGTCGGTGGTAAAGGTTTCGATCACTTCACTTACAATCGGTTGTAATGAGTCGACTGTCCAGTCATGATCGAACATGCTCAAACCAGATACCTTACAAAAAGTATTGGGGCGAGCGGCCAAGCGCTTTAGCCCTTGTTGCCACATTTTGTAACCAACTTGGTCACGATACCAGGGTGAGCCGGCATGGCAGAGTACTACTTTCAACTCTTTAAAGTTTTCAAGTACGTCTGCTACGCGCTGCATTTGATCGGGTATCAGCTGCAAATCAAAACTAAGTCCACGGCGTTCTAACTCGCCCAAACCTTGAATAAACGCAGCAGAGCCTATCAAATCGTCGGTACCTGTAACCGCATCTTCTTCGGGTGATCGCCCAACGATTTGGCGAATACCTCGCAGACAGCTATATTGCTGAAGTTGATCTAGCCATTCATCAAGGTTTTCTGCCGACAGGTCACAAAAAGCGACCATTGCCGATGGCAGACCAAACTGTACATGCTGCGCTTGCAACCACCGCGCCTCGGCAAGATGCTCTTCTTGATCGGCAGCACCCACCTGAATGTGCACGCTTTTATCGATAGACAATTCGCCAATGTCATCTCTAAAGTCAGACACTAAATAGTTTTTTTGAATCGCCTCTGGATCACCAAAAAAACGCTTCACACCCTTGGCCATAAGCCAAGGGTATTGAACCTTGTCTAGATCCCATAAGTGATGGTGCGCGTCGATGATTGGCTGATTCACTATAACGTAACCTTAAGCTTGATTCGCTAGTCGAGCACGCTCGACCTGAACCATAACTGATAGCTCGTCAAACACTGTCCACTCTTCTTGAATAACGCCATCAATAACACGGTAATGGGTTTCGCCAAGAATAAAGATAGGTGCGCCAGTTGGCTCGCCGTAAAGTACGCCGCCAGTATGAACACCAGCAATGCCCCAACGAACTGCTACATCAACACCCATCTCACCGTATGGCTGCGACGTTACATAGTCTGCGCTAAAGCGTAGATTGCTAAGCGTGCCAATCATCTGAATGTAGAAGTTCATGATTTCAGCATGGCCGTTTAAATTGCGGTTAGCCGATGCGTGCAGGCTAGCGTTAACTGCATAAGCGTTGTGTACATCGCCTACCATGCGAGCGTTCCAGATGTTTTGCAAGTTTGCTAACACGAATGCTTCTGCTTCGGCCTGCGCATCACCTTCAAAGCCAACGCGACTCATCGTTGCACTGCCATTGATACGCGCTATTTCTGATTGAATGTAATCAGCTAGCTCAGGTTGAATTGGTTTTTGCGCCGCTTTTTGAGCGTACTCTAGCGGATCATAACCTAGCTGTTCGCACAGGCTATAGTTGTCGCGCACTAACCACTCTTCAACAATTTTATTGTCTTTAAGAATACAGTTAGCGATAACCGAAATAACTGCGTGCTTGCCTGTTGCAGGGCCGTATTCGGTTGGACCCATATTAGTCATGTGTGTGCGAATACGATGCGACGATACCAACTCGCCATCGCCACGCTCACCCACAATAATATTTTCAGCGTGCAAAGTACGATCAGGGAATGATGCAATGGTTGCCAACGTATTCTGAACCACAATATCAGCACCAGCAGAACAGCCAGCTAGCGTGTATACAGGACAATCGTCTGAATAGTAGTCGTAACATAGGCCTACTTGCTTGCCTTCCCAAATACGGTAGGTAATTCGCAAAATGTAATCGACAACGTCTAAAAATTCGCTGTCAAAACCTGGCATGTTGCCCTTTTCATCTGTCAGTGCAGGGGCACTGTCATAGTGGTGCTTCATACGATCCATACATCAATCCTCGTACATTTTTATAGCGATAGCTGATCTTGCAACTACCTTTAATCATTAAAAAAGGGCAACTTAGTTGCCCCAAAAGTTCACATCAATCCGTTTGCAAAACGGGTATTCGTTATGAAAATACTGCAGCGCTAGGAGCATCGGCACCGCGTGTCACAACAACATCAACTGCTACATTGCCAACATTCTCGAACGAACGCTCTGCGTTAACAGGCACAGTAAACAGGTCGCCTGCTGCAAGCGTAACGGTTTCGCCACCACAGTGAATAGTCAATTCACCTGACTGCACAAACAATACTTCTTCTTCAGCGCGTGTATGAGTCGGCACCTTAGCACCCTGTTCAATAACCATGCGGCGCATCGCAAAACCGTGACGCCAATTTGACTCTGATGCATCAAAGCCTTCGTCGTCGCTGGCGTAACCTAGAATCGCGTATTCTGATACACCTTCAATCGACGATAAACCAGCCTGTTGCTGCGACGGTAGCTGTTCGCTTGTAACTACATACTTCGCCATTTCTTCTAACGAAACATGCTTGTACTTTACAAGGTCTGCTTCAGTGGTGGCTGCCATCAACTCTGCACCTTCAGGTACTTCCATACCCTCAAGCGTATCAATCAATCGGCCATCTTCAAGCAACACTAAACCATGATCTTTTGCATTCTCAAATACATACGGAGCCCATGTTACGTGACCCGCCGAATGCTGCTGATTTAAACCCAGAATACAGTATAGGAAACCGTTGTCGTCGCCAACGTTCTCGAAGCCGCGGAACATATGGATAGGCAATGTAATAGTATCGCCGGCGGTTAAAATGGCTTCACCGTCGCCACCCTCATGACCCCAAGTGAACTTCCATTCACCACTGTGTACCACGAATACCTCTGCGGTATCGTGGCTATGGTGCGAGTTCTTGCAGCCACGTGGCTGGCGAGCTGCACCTACGTCAAATGGATGTTTAATCTTGATGTGTACAACCTGACCCGGATTCTCGGCAACACCTTCGCCTACTAGGCAAAAGTTCTCTTTTTTATCACTGCCTGGTGTTCTCGCATCGATAAATGCGGTTTTACAGGGGATTAGGTCGCTATAGCGCAATGTTCTACTTTTGATTTCTTCTGCGCTTGGCACATATGCAGGCATTAAGCTTTCTCCCGACTTATAGCTATGATTATTGGATGTCGACATACTAATGTACTTCGAATGCAAAATACAAGATTATTCGACAGCCTTTTGCTAATATCATAGTCTTTATTACTGGTTTAAATAGCTTACTGCATTCGAAGTACACAATAACTATAGGGCTTATCATGAAGTTTTCGATTACTACGCCAAAATATGGCTTAGCATTAGCGCTTGCAATGGCATTTGCGACAACCAATCACAGTCAGGCCAGTGCCTCTGTGCCAATCAGCCAAGACTACATTCATGAAAATGCCGACGAACTTGGCTTCTCGCCATCTAAGTTAAACGATTTAAGAGATGGCTTTTTACAAGACGTAAAAACCGGCGTGATACCTGGAGCAAATGTTTTAATCGCCCGCAAAGGCCAAATCGTTGCGCAGTTCAGCGTGGGCTATGCGCATTTAGAAACGAAAACACCGCTTACTAGCGATCATCTTTTTCGCCTTTATTCAATGACCAAACCAGTGGCTGCTGCCATTGCCCTACAACAGATTGATGAAGGCGCCTACGGTCTAGACAGCCGTATCGATACCTTTTTGCCTGAGCTAAGCCAACCTAAGGTGCATACTGAAAAAGGTTTAGTTGATGCCGTTCAACCAGTGACCATGCGCCACCTACTTACACATACTGCTGGCTACACCGCAGAATGGGGCTGGGATAGTGTCGCCCCGCTATATCGCGAAAAAGGTATCGTAGAATACGCCACGCACAACTACGACAACGCCGCCGAATCACTGACCGATTTTGTAGAACGACTGGCAGACGTACCGCTGGCACATCAGCCGGGCTCAAAACGCACCTACGGTACATCGAACGATGTTCAAGGCCTATTTATGGCGCGGGTTGATAACACCTCTGCCGAGGATTTGTTTCACGACCGCCTTGGTCGCCCGCTAGGCATGACCGATACTAATTTTTGCGTTGATCAGAGTGATTTAAGCACTCGTCTTACATCGATGTACCGCGATGAAGAAGGCACTCTAAAACTGATCGAGAACGGTGTGAACAGCAAGTACGCCTGCCCCACTAAGGTTGTTTCTTATAGTGGTGGCCTCGCTGGCACCATTAGCGACTATTATCGCTTCGCCCAAATGCTTTTAGATAACGGTCAATTCGAGGGCAAGCAAGTGATGTCTGCAAATAGCGTTAAGCTGCTTTCAACGCCTCAACAGTTTGTACATGAAGGTGACTGGATCAAAGGCGCAGACTGGGGATTAAGCGTTGCGGTAGTAACCGACGCCTCAAAAAGTGCACGCGCCGAAGTGAATGGCAATTACTATTGGTCGGGCTCGGCTAGCACTTCATTTTGGGTCGACCCTACCAACGAAATCGTTGCGCTGTTCTTTACACAGGTTCGCAACTCTACCGCCAAACCATCTATTCAAACCCGCTTTAGAAATCGGGTTTACGAGGCATTTTCTGAGTACCCTTCAAAGTAATAATGTTAAAGCGAGCTGAGCGGTCTATCTATAACCGCTCAGCCGCAGTTGCAAACTTAGTAAGACCCTAAGCGCTACTCAAAAAGATGTGCACGCGCCTTGTTGAATTCGCGCATACGCCCAAGTACATCAACACCCAGTTGATCATAAATACTAAGTAAATCAACCAACACCCAATTTTCGCGAATCAGGCCATTCTCGCATCGCCAAAAGTCTAAACTGCGCATACTGATCTCTTGCCCGGCGGGTGCAATACCTAGCCAACCATCGCCCGTTACATGCGCGCCCATGCCTGGCCATGCAGTGAAGCCAACGTAGTCACCATCGGCAAACATATGCCCCGTATCTAGTGTCGACCAGCGATTAGGCAATGCATTTAAAAACGGAATTTGATGCCAGTTTCTAAAACCTCGCAAGCCTCGCCCAGTACCGATACCCGATGGGCCATACCAACTGCAGTGAGGATGCCAGTATTTAGGTAACTCCATTGCCTCAACGCCACCTTCGGCATACTTACCCAGCCCTTCGCACATCGCCATAACCAAATCGAAACTAGCCTGCGATTTTTCGGGACTATAAGGCCCCGGCACAAAGCCGTCTTGCGTTGCCGGTGCGGGCACCTGCCATTCGCGACCCAGACTAGGCGACATCGGCCAGGCATTCGCCTGCATCATCACTTCGGGAATATCCCAGAGCGACTGTACCTCAACAACCTTGCCGTCTTCAAAGCGATAAAATTCGTGAAAGCGCATCGACACTTGGTGGCCTGTTGCCGGAATGTCTAACCACGGGTACATAAAGGCGCCTGTGTAATAGCCGCAGCAGCCGACCCAATCACCATGACCACTGTTTCCCGCCATCACGATGGTGTCGCGACGTTCTAGGTCGGGGATCGCTTTGAATAGATTCGCGTAGACGTCATCAACCAGCGCATCCCTTGACGCTAATGTTTCGAAAGGAAAGGCCATTTGTACCTTAGCGTCGATGGCAAATAAGTTACCTACAATCTGCTTTAGCTGCCCAACGTCAGCGTTATATAGCGCTTCTCTAAAGGGCGCTAAAAGCAATTTATGTTGCGAATGGATATCCATGAATACCTCTCTCAGAATTCGTCTTCTTTACTTTCTTTATCGAAACAAAAAGCCCCTCATAAAGAGGGGCTTAAAACAGTTTAATCTAACTCAGAGAATTAGAAGTGAACTGTCATGCTCATACCGTAAGTACGAGGGTTGCTCCACTGAGTCTGTACCGAAGCAGTACTCGGTGCCGCTCCTGGATTGAAAATCAAACCACGAAGCATTTGTGCGTCATTTTCGATGTTCAGTACGTAGCCCTGAATTTCGAACATGTCATCACTAGAAGTCCAGATCAAACGCGCATCACTTCGGGTGTAGGCTTTCTGAAGGTTTCCTTCATCCATATTAATATCGTGACCATAGTAGTCAGATGAATAATAGGTCTGTAGATACGGGCGAAGTGTACTGCCGTCGGCCATAGGAACGTCGTAACTAACCTGAATACCCATGGTAAACTCAGGGGATAGAGCCGGGCTCCAGCCTTTCAGAGACAACTGTTTAGCATCGGGGTCAGCCAGATCTTGTCGACCATTTAAATCACCCAGCCCGTGTACCTTCGAAATTGAGTAATCGCCAAACTCAGCCTTCGCCAACGCCGCACTACCTGAAATATGTAAACGCTCGGTTACGTTCCAGGTTAATTCAGCCTCTAAACCCATTGCATCAATTTCGCCACCATTTTCAGTGTACTCTGATACGCTTCCGCTACCAGAAATGAAGAATGATTGAGCATGCATGTCGCGATATTGATTATAGTAAGCTGCCAAATTAAGAGTCATTTCGCCATCTAGCAAGGTATTTTTTAGACCTACTTCAGACGCAATAACATCTTCGGGTTCATACGTTGGCAAAACATCTGGATGGATTGGGTTAAAACCACCTGAGCGATAGCCAGTTGACACAGTAACATACGCCATCTGATCATCAGACACATCATGCTCTACACCTAGCTTCCACAGCCATTTGTCCCAAGAGTTACTAGCACCAGCACCTTCAATTGGCTTTGGTGGCCAGTCAGACCAATCTAGCGGGTCTCTAAGGCCTTTCTTGTCTTTTGCATATCGCAAACCACCAGTAACTCGAGAGTCATCTGTTACACTGTAAGTTGCACTACCAAAAACCCCAAGAGAACTACTGGTGTAACTACCGATATTATCCCAATGAGGAACAATTACTTCTCGCTCAGGGCTGATCTCTGAATACTGCCAAGCAGCATCTTGCTCGTAATAATATATACCGCCCAACCATTCTAGAGCGCCATCTTTATTAGACGTTAACTGGAGTTCAACAGAATCGGTTTTTTGATCGTTGTAATAACCGTAAAACTGATTACCTGTCCAGTAATAATCTGTACCGTCACTATAATCAGAGTCATACCCTTGAGAACCAAAGTAATCAGTATGGTTTGCGGTAATCTTTAAATCTGCAAAACCTAGGCTACTAGTATTATATACAACAGTAAAACCGGTCGTATCGCTATATGCTTCGCCTTTGATGTCGCGGCGTACTTCCCAAGGGCCATTGTCAAAGTCAGATGACGCGTCGCTTGGTGCGTAGCCATGGCCTGGCTGATAAACGCCGCCCGTCCAAGAACCAGTTTGCTGGTAACCCCAGATCGCAGAGCCATTAGTATCTTTAGTGGCATCAACAATACGGAACGTAAGATCGTTATCGTCGTTAATGTCCCATTTAGCCGTTAGACGATGATAGGTCATATCCTGATCGTTCATGTCGTCTTCTGGGCCATCGATGTAAGTGTTTTCGATGTAACCGTCACGCTTGTCGATCATACCTGCGTAACGAATAGCAAAGTTATCTGAAACTGGTACGTTAATCGCAAGTTCAGCTTTGGTTCGATCGAAGTTACCCGCTAACACCTGAACGTAACCGTTTACTTCGTCAGTAGTTGGTGCGTTACTTACTACGTTGATGGTACCGCCGAAAGTATTACGACCGTAAAGGGTGCCCTGAGGGCCACGAAGTACTTCTACGCGAGCCAAGTCAACGTATGAACCCAGTGCCTGAGTTGAAGTAGGCACATAAACGCCATCTTCGAAAATACCTACAACCTGTTCTGCTTCAGAACCTACGTTGTTAGTACGCGTACCACGAATAGCCAAGCGAACTTCTTCACCCGACTGACCAAACTGCATGCCTGGTACTAGGCCGTCTAAACGAGTTAAATCATCTACGCCGCCAAGCTTTAGCTGATCACCACTTACTGCGGTAACCGCAACAGACACGTCTTGAATGTCTGCAGCCCGCTTTGTAGCCGTTACAATAACTTCTTCGATTTGTTTGCTATCTGCAGAATCTGCTTGCAGCGCCACAGCCTGAGCAGATGCGCCTAGTGCCATTGCAATAGCAAGAGGCATCGCCTTATGAACAAAAGGTGAGCTCATAGTATTTCTTCTCCCTACTGGTTCAGTAGTTCTAGTTTTATTGTTTTTTAACGGATCGGCTACAAAATGTACTTCGAATGCAACGACCACTAGGGGTATTTGTACTTCGAATTCACTATTAATGTCAACTACTCGTTGACAACCTGTTGGTTAAAAGACGATATTTCGACTCAACCAATGACGAGCAGATGGCTTGATAGCAAACAAGATGAACGATGCAAAACAACACATGCAGGCCGGAAGATGGCGCGATGCGCTGTCTACTCTAGAGCAAAGCAACGTTATCGACGATCAAGTGACTTATTTGATGGGTTTGTGCCACGCCAACTTGCAGCAGTTTCGTCAAGCTAGCGAATTATTCGAAAAGTGTCGTGAACACAGACCTGCAGATACTCAGTTAATGAGTGACCTCGGAAACTGTTATCGGCTGATGGGTGAATCCCAAAAGGCAATGTCTATTCTCTTCAAAGCACACTCATTGGCGCCTAATCACCCTGGTATCGCAGTCAATCTTGGGCTTTGCAAGCTAGCCTCAGGCGACGCCCGAGGTGCGATCGCCTTGCTAGAGCCTGCCTCTAGGCAGCACAAAGGGGCTCTGGCGCTTTTAGACCCGCTATGTGAGGCGTACATAAAGTCAAAGCGCCTAGCGCTAGGCGAACCATTACTGAGTAAGATTCGAGCACATCTGCCTGCACCAAGAAGATACGAACTTAGTGCACTGATTCAGCTTCAAAAGGGCGACACCGAAAACGCCATCGATTGCCTTGAAAAGGGTTTGAACGAACAGTTCTCTGAACCTCTTGCGATGCAACTTGGCGTATTGTTAGAGGAATTAAATTTTTCGGCCAGCGCTGCCGATAGATTCATCCAAGTAATACAGCATAGTCATGACAATCCTGACGCCTGGTTCAGATTATCCCATCTAAGGGACTATCAAATGGATGACACACAAGTTAGCCAGCTAAAACTGATGGTAGACAAACCCTCACCCAAAATGTCCATCAAATCGATAGCAAAGTGCTCGCTCGCTCTAGCCAAACACTATGGCAAAAAAAGTGCCTTAACAGATGAGATTAACTATCTTAAAGAGGCACACCTACTGCTATCAAAAGTGGAAGATTTTGATTCGACGAGCTTTACCAGAACGATTCAACATTTGCTTCAGCTAACAGCAAGCACTGCTATCGATAGCCCATCGAGTGGCCCCATTTTCGTTCTTGGCAACCCACGTTCAGGAACGACATTAATCGATCAAATTTTAGCTTGTCACACTGACACTCATGCGACCGGCGAATCGACACTAATTGCCGATATCGCGTCAGAGATCAAATACCGACCCGGTCTGACAATATCAAACATACAGAAAGAGCGAGCGCTCACTATTTGGAGGTCTAATTACAGCGAAACATCGTCTCGTGTCGTTGACACGACCCCAGATAATCTCTTTTTTATAGACCTCATAAACCAGCTATTTGACGACGCAAAAATTGTTGCAGTGCGTCGGCGCCTAGACGATACCGCACTATCAATTTACCAGCAGGGTCTTTCGTCAGCGCACGCATACGCACACGATGTCGACACACTTGCGCTGCGCGTTACTGCGGTCGATAACATGCTCGAAAAACTTGCCTCTGACAATCAGGTAATTGCCGTAAATTACGAGCAACTAGTGAGCGATTCTGCACAACAAATTAGTAAGCTACTAAGCCGGTTATCACTTAGTGACGACAAGGCCTGTTACGAACCAAATAAACTAAATAGGCGAGTTAGCACACCTTCAGCTGCTCAAGTAAAACAGCCTATTTCAACCAAAGCGATTGGCCGTAGCGAGCAATATAGGAAAGTATTTGAAGAACTGTTCTCGGCTCTAGAGAAAGCTAAAGCCGAGATACATTGAGGCGCGTTAGCTAAATTTACGATCAGCCTGCTGTTGAGCAACCACGTCGAAAAGATCCATGCCCATCTGTGCAAGCATGTGGATAATATCGATGCTTACCCAGTTCTCTTTAAGCAGGTTGTCTTCGCGACGCCAGAAGTCCATTACACGTACCAATAGCTCTTTATTGGTAGGAGGCAGGCCTAACCATGCAGCGCCAGTGTGCGTCATTGACATGTGCGGCCAACCGCCGGTACAGGCATAGTTACCCTCTCCCACAAAGGCAACCGACGTATCAACACTACGATCTGGGTAACCTACTAAGAACGGCCCTTGATGATGCTTTCTAAACCCTTCGATACCACGGGTAGTGCCAATACCGGCAGGGCCGTACCACATGAAATCTTCTGTCCAGTAAGCAGCTAGGTCCATACTCTCTAAAGAAACACCATCATAGCTACCAAGCTCGCCCAGCATATCTTTAATCAGCTGAATACTCTTTTGTCCCTCTTCGCCAGTGACGTCGTTCTGGGTTAATCCATCCATTGTCGTAGGCGGCATTACTAGACCGTCATAGCCTAGGCTTCTGCGCAACGGGTTGACGTCTGCCTGAATCATTACGTCAAGAAAATCAGGAATCACGTAGTTTTCAACAACCTTGCCGTTTTCAACGCGCGTCATTTCTGAGAAACGAACGTAAAGCGTTTTGCCGTGCGCGGGTATAGAAAACAAAGGATTCGCGAACGTACCAAACAGGTAGCCATGGCTACAGACCCATGACGAGCCCTCGTGCTCGCTAGCAAGCTCGATAAATACCTTGCGCTCTAGGTCAGGCATCGCGCCCTTTAACACATCAAAGTATTCAGCACGCACCTGCGCCGCCGACGACAAGTCGTTAATAGGGTGCGACGCACACCAAACAGCATCATCACTAATGAATTCGCCCGTTGGCGAGTTTGACAGCATGTCGCTATAAAGCGCGTTTACAACAGCCTTTGCGTTCATAGATACCTCTAAATTTTATAAATATTAGTTAACGTGCCCGATTTGACACGCAAATGACTTCGAATGCAATAACTTCTTTACGACGCCGCGAATTATTTGCCTACATTATAGGAAGATTGAAACTATTAATTTTACACATACTACCCTTATGTCTACGATGCCCATTGGCGACTAGACTTGCCCATTAACACTTGATTCGCGAGCAACTTTGTCATGATCGTAAGCACATTCGACCTATTTAAGATTGGCATTGGCCCGTCTAGTTCACACACCGTTGGCCCAATGAAAGCGGCCAATATGTATACTGCAGACCTCGCACAAAAAGGCTTGCTAGATGCTGTTGATCGCGTGTATGCCGAAATGTTTGGCTCGCTGGGTTCTACCGGCAAAGGCCACGGCACGCCTAAAGCCGTATTAATGGGTCTAGAAGGCGAGCTGCCCGATCAGGTTGACGTGCCGACGATCATTCCCCGCTTCGAAGGTATCAAAGAAAGCGGTAACCTAAAGCTAAACGGCACCCATAACATTCTATTCGACTACGATCGTGACCTTGTTTTAAACAAGCGCGAAAGCCTGCCGCTGCATCCAAACGGCATGGTCTTTAAAGCCTTCGATGCAGCTGGCGAAGTGTTACTTGAAACCTCGTACTATTCAGTAGGCGGTGGCTTTGTTGCAAACGAAGACGACCAAGAACTGCACGGCGAGATGGAAGACGAGTCAAAGCCAGTACCCTACCCCTTTGATAGTGGTGAAGAGCTACTGGCACTGTGTGATGAGCACAACAAGTCGATCGCCGACATCATGTGGGAAAACGAATGTGCCCTGCAGCCAGCGGCCAAAGTTCGCGGACAGATTTTAAAAATCTGGGGCGTAATGCAAGAGTCGGTTAAAAACGGCTGCGAAACCGACGGCATTCTGCCGGGTGGATTGAAAGTAAAACGCCGCGCACCTGCTCTGAAACAAAAGCTAACTTGCAACTTAGAAAAGCATCTCACTGATCCATTAATCATTACCGACTGGGTTACCCTTTACGCTCTAGCAGTTAACGAAGAAAACGCAGCGGGCGGGCGAATTGTAACTGCTCCTACTAACGGTGCTGCAGGTATTATCCCAGCCGTTTTACATTACTACATGCGCTTCTGTCAGGGTGCGACAGAACAAGGCGTAATTCAGTTTATGCTTACCGCCGCTGCAATCGGTGTACTTTACAAAAAGAACGCCAGTATCAGTGGCGCCGAAGTAGGCTGTCAGGGCGAGGTAGGCAGTGCCTGCTCGATGGCAGCTGGCGCCCTTTGTGCGGTTACCGGCGGCTCGCCTCGTCAGGTAGAAAATGCCGCCGAAATTGGCATGGAGCACAACCTAGGCCTTACTTGCGACCCCATTGGCGGGCTGGTTCAGGTGCCCTGCATCGAACGTAACGCGATGGCGGCAATCAAAGCCATCAGCGCTAGCCGAATGGCACTGCAAGGTGATGGCTCGCATTTTGTATCACTAGACAAGGTGATCAAAACCATGCGTAAAACCGGCCTAGACATGCACGACAAATATAAAGAGACCGCTCGCGGCGGCCTCGCCACCAACGTACTAGAAGTACCTGTACACATTGTAGATTGCTAAACATTAGGATTACTCATGAGCAACCGTTTATTTACTACCGACCACGAATGGCTAGATCTTGAAGGCGATGTAGCAACCGTAGGCATCACAGATTTTGCCCAGAACCAACTAGGCGACCTAGTTTTTGTAGAGCTACCTGAAGTTGGCGCCACTATCGAAAAAGGCGATGAAGCTGGCGTGGTTGAATCAGTAAAAGCAGCTGGTGAAGTTTATGCACCAGTAACGGGCGAAGTAGTAGCGGTAAATGACGCGCTAGAAGACGACCCAGAGCTAGTTAACAATAGCCCAGAAGCTGACGGCTGGATCTTCAAGATCAAGCTATCAGACATGAGCGAAACCGAAGAGATGATGAACGAAGCTGACTACAAAGCCAGCCTCGAAGGCTAAGCTACTGCAACGCAGTTCTTACAAATTCGATCAGACGATTAACGGCCTCGTTGGGGCCGTTGGTCTGATCAATCAAATGTACTCCCACAGTGCCAAGCTTTGGCAATCGATCGCTTTGCTTTAATACGCGCATGCCCTCTGGCACTGTACTGCGCGCAATAGGCGTAACCCCTAATCCAGCCTTAATAGCCGCCTGAATACCGGTTAGATCAGGGATGGTATAAACCACGCGCCAATCGCGCTGCGATTCTTGCAAGCGACCAATGCCACGATCGCGATAAATACAGCCCTCGGGAGCTACGATCAGCGGCAATACCGATTGTGAATGTACGTCATGATCGGCGCTCGCCGCCCACACCAGCTCATCCTCTTTTACCAACTGACCACCGGCTTTGCGACTGTCGTCGCTTAATACCAGCATCAGGTCATAGTTATGGCGCCGAGCCCCATTGAGCAGATTCTTACTAAGCTCAGAGTGCACCTCTAGCGTCACGCTCGGATAGGCCTCAGCGAAACGCCCTACAATCTTTGGCATCAGGGTTGTCGCAAATTCGCTAGGAATACCAAACTTGATGGTGCCCGTTACGGCAGTTTTTCTGAACTTAGCAACGGCTTCGTCATTGAGGGCTAATATCTGTTTAGCGTACTTATAAAGTTGCTGCCCAGCCGGCGTTAGCTCTAGCGACTGACCGTTGCGCGCTAACAATGTCTGATCAACCAAAGACTCTAAGCGCTTTATTTGTAGGCTAATTGCCGGCTGCGAACGACCCAGTAGCTCGCCCGCCTGTGTAAAGCCTTTAAGTTCGGCCACCGTTACAAACGCACGCAATAGGTCAGTAGGTAGGTTTTTCATGAATATTCGCCAACTGTATTTCGTGGCGCGATATTAACACCGTTAATAGATTGATTTTAACTATTAATTTCAACAATCACGGCGTAGTACTTAACATTTGTGCATATATTTTAATAGGGAGCCTCACGTGAGCGATCTACCACTTAAATCTACCCCTCTTGAAGCACTTCATATCGAACTTGGCGGCAAGATGGTGCCCTTCGCTGGTTACAACATGCCAGTACAGTACCCAGCTGGTATCAAAACCGAGCATCTTCACACACGCGAAGCAGCTGGCCTGTTCGACGTATCGCACATGGGTCAGGTGCGCATTACTGGCGAAGGTATCGCTAAAGCGCTAGAAGCCCTAGTACCGGTAGACTGTGAAGCACTCGCCATCGGCAAGCAGACCTATGCGGTATTTACCAACGAACAGGGTGGTATCGACGACGACCTAATCATTACTCGCTGGGGCGAGAATGAATTCTTCTTAGTAGTTAACGCGGCCTGTAAAGAACGCGATATCGCATACTTAACAGAGCAATTGGCTGGCTTTGACGTCACCTACATCGCCGACCGCGCGCTGGTTGCCTTACAAGGCCCTAAAGCGACAGAGGTTATGGGCGAGTTAAGCAGCGATGCAAATGCGCTCACCTTTATGTCTGGCTGCTGGGCAACCCTTGATGGTGTTGAGTGCTATGTAACGCGCTCGGGTTACTCGGGCGAAGATGGTTTTGAGATTTCGATTCCTAACGATCAAGCTGACACTCTTGCTCGCAAATTGCTGAGCTTTGAACAGGTTGAAGCGATCGGCCTTGGCGCCCGCGACACGCTGCGTTTAGAAGCGGGTCTTTGTCTATACGGCCACGACCTAGACACAACCACGAGCCCAATCGAAGCCTCACTTATTTGGAGCATCAGCAAGTCACGCCGTGCCGACGGCGCTAAGGCTGGCGGGTTCCCCGGCGCAGAACGCATTCTTAGTGAGATCGCTAACAAGCCATCACGCAAGCGCGTTGGCCTAAAGATTGATGGAAAAGCGCCTGTACGTGAAGGCGCGAAGCTATTTGATATGGATGGCAACGAAGTGGGCATAGTCACCAGCGGCGGCCCGGCACCTAGCTACGGCGCACCTGTTGCTATGGGTTACGTTACCCTCGCCAACTCGCCCATCGACACCCCATTACAAGCAGAGGTTCGCGGCAAGATGCGCCCAGTGACCGTTGCTAAAACTCCTTTTGTTCCACAGCGTTACTACCGCGGTTAATTAAGGCAATAAGTATTATGAGTATGAACATCGAAAGTTTTATTAATCGTCACATTGGCCCACAGGCTGATGACAAGGCAGAGATGCTGGCGAGTTTAGGTTTTGACTCGATCGACGCGTTGATGGACGCGATCATTCCAGATCAGATTCGCCTACAACAGGGGTTGGCGCTTGATGGCGAAATGTCAGAAGCAGCAGCCCTTGCCGAGCTAAAAGCAATCGCTGGTAAAAACCAAGTTAAGCGATCATTAATTGGTCAGGGCTACTACGGTACCCTGCTACCTAATGTGATTCTGCGTAACTTGCTAGAAAACCCAGCTTGGTACACCGCCTACACGCCTTACCAGCCAGAAATTTCGCAGGGCCGCCTTGAAGCGATCTTAAACTTTCAGACGCTAATAACTGACCTAACTGGCATGGACCTAGCAAACGCTTCGCTGCTAGACGAAGGCACGGCAGCGGCAGAGGCGATGACCCTTGCACAGCGTATGTCAAAATCAAAAGGCCGCACGCTATTGGTCGACGAGCAGTGTTTACCACAGACAATCGAAGTGCTGCGCACCCGTGCAGAACCACTAGATATCGAGATCAAAGTCGTTAACCCCTTTGAAACCGATTTTGAAGACGCCTTTGGCATCATTCTTCAGTACCCTGGCGCAAACGGCGAAGTACAAGACTTCACTTCTGTGATTGAAGGCATTCATGCGGTTAAAGGATTGGCAGTTGTTGCCGCTGATCTACTAAGCCTTGTGATGCTAAAAACACCAGCCGAAATGGGCGCTGACGTGGTAATCGGAAACAGCCAACGTTTTGGTGTACCTTTCGGATTTGGTGGCCCGCACGCGGCCTACATGGCAACACGCGAATCATACAAGCGTTCACTACCAGGTCGTCTAGTAGGCGTATCACAAGACGCGCAGGGTAAACCGGCTTACCGTCTTGCACTACAAACACGCGAGCAACACATTCGCCGCGAAAAAGCGACCAGTAACATCTGTACTGCACAGGTACTACTCGCCAATATCGCTAGTATGTACGCTGTTTATCATGGCCCCGAGGGTCTAAAACGTATCGCTGCCAATATTCATGGCGCGACCGAACAGCTTGCAACTGCACTAACTAACGCTGGCTTTACCATTGCCAATGGTAAGCGTTTTGACACGCTAACGGTTGTAACGGGCGAGCAAACTGCAGCGATTCATGCACGTGCTGTTGAAGGCGGTTACAACCTTCGTCACATCGACGAAAACACCCTAGGCGTATCACTAGACGAAACCATTATTGATGCAGATCTTGCAGATATTTTTGCATTCTTTGCTCCAGAAACCGCTGTTGATTTCAATGCAATCGAAGCAACCTGTTCGTTAAACGGCATACAACGTGAAGGCGATTTTTTAACCCACCCTGTGTTCAACTCGCACCGTTCAGAAACTGATCTGCTTCGTTATATGCGCTCACTGGCTGACAAAGATTTGGCGCTAGATCGCACGATGATCCCGTTGGGTTCGTGCACCATGAAGCTAAACGCTACTGCCGAGATGATTCCAATTACTTGGCCAGAGTTTTCAAATATCCATCCCTTTGCTCCGGCCGATCAAACGCTGGGTTACCAAGAAATGCTTCAGCAACTTGAAGGCATGCTTTGTGAAGCGACCGGTTACGACGCAATGAGCCTGCAGCCTAACTCAGGTGCTCAGGGCGAGTACGCGGGTCTACTGGCAATTAAGGCCTACCACGAAAGCCGTGGTGAAGGTCAGCGTAATATCTGTTTGATTCCTTCATCAGCACACGGTACTAACCCTGCC
The DNA here is from genome assembly GCA_947503335.1 of uncultured Pseudomonadales bacterium. Lineage (GTDB taxonomy): Bacteria > Pseudomonadota > Gammaproteobacteria > Pseudomonadales > CANNCY01 > CANNCY01. The sequence continues at coordinate 518,110 of CANNCY010000002.1, forward strand.
TCTGCACAGATGTGTGGTATGAAAGTGGTGGTAACCAAGTGTGATGATCAGGGTAACGTAGACCTTGATGATCTACGCGCAAAGGCTGAGCAACACAGCGACAACCTAGCTGCGTTGATGGTGACCTACCCTTCAACTCACGGTGTATTTGAAACACAGATTACTGAAGTTTGTGATTTGATTCACGAGCATGGCGGTCAGGTTTATATCGACGGTGCTAACTTTAATGCGATGGTTGGCTTGTGTAAGCCGGGTAAGTTTGGCGGCGACGTATCGCACCTTAACCTACACAAGACTTTCTGTATTCCACACGGCGGCGGTGGCCCTGGTGTTGGCCCTATCGGTGTGGGTTCGCACCTTGAACCCTTCTTACCGAAAACCGATGTGAACGCCGACAAACCAGTTGGTCTTGTAAGCGCAGCGCCTTACGGTAGCGCCAGCATTTTACCGATCACTTGGATGTACGTTCGCATGATGGGTGGCGACGGCTTACGTCAAGCCACTATGAATGCAATTTTGAACGCTAATTACCTGACAAATGCCCTAAAACAGGCCTACCCAGTTCTGTATACTGGCGCCCGCGGTTTTGTGGCACATGAGTGCATTTTGGATATTCGCCCGATCACTGATCAAACAGGTGTGTCGGTTGATGATATCGCAAAACGTTTAATTGATTTTGGATTCCACGCGCCGACCATGAGCTTCCCTGTTGCAGGTACGCTAATGATCGAGCCAACTGAAAGTGAATCTAAAGCCGAGCTAGATCGTTTCATCGAAGCGATGTTAGCGATTAAGGAAGAGATTGATCGCATTGCCTCAGGTGAATGGTCGCTAGACGATAGCCCACTTCACAATGCACCTCATACCGCAGAAGTATTGGTTTCAGATCAATGGGCACATGCCTACTCTCGCGAAACAGCTGCTTACCCTGTTGCGTCATTACGTCGTAACAAATATTGGGTACCAGTAGGGCGAGTAGATAACGTGTTCGGTGATCGTAACTTAGTCTGTGCTTGCCCCCCATTAAGCGCATACGAAGACTAATCCCCGTGTCTATTACATTGTGATAGACCGTTTTCAGGGCCTCCTTTTGGAGGCCCTTTTTTTATCTATTGAAACCCTAGATTAAACCGACGCTCAACCTTGAGATAAACCTCTCGGTTATCAGAATACAGTTTGTCTTCATTGTTATCGTCGTTAGTCATACCGTACTTGAATCCCCCTAGTACTCGCCATGCAGGTGATGGCTCAAAGGTGTAGGTATACTCTAAAACGACATCGCGCTCGTGGGGGTCTTTATCAAACCCTGTCCAGATATCTAAATTGCGTTCGGTAAGATCGTGCAACCATAACAACCGGTGACTAGATCGTTTGTTTTGGCGGTAGGTTAGACCAAGTGTATAGAAATTTTCTTCGTATAGCTGACCTTCGTCAGTATCAAAGTGTCGGTGCGTATAGCGCACATCTAAATCTAAACCATCGTTGCGGTAGGTTAGTCGCGGCTTATATTCTACAAAGTCACCCGCCACTAAATTTGCGGCATTCGCTCTTTGCCCAATTCGACCGTCAAGATTGAACGTCCATCTAGCGACGGGCGACGTTTTAAAATACCAAGTGACATAGGCTTCATCAAAAATGGGAGCGTTGTCGCCTAGTGCTAGATCATTTTGATCAATGCGGCCAACCGCCCTTTTTGACCATGCTGGGCCCACCTGAAAAACGGTTTGCATGGTTCCTCTAAACTCGCCCAGCATCAAAAATGTATCTTCTATTTTCTCGCCCGACTGGCTTTCTAGCTTATTCACTACCCCATACAACTGTATTCTCGACTTGCCGCCATCACCCTCAATTTCAGGGTACCAACGCCGCCCATAGGCTAAATTAAGCTGTCGATAGTCAGCTCGGCGAATAAATCCTAAATCGGCTCTAAAGTCTTCACCGACATCGTAATAGTTCACCCAAAACAAACTCTTAGGTGCATTACGCTTATAATTTATTCGCACCGCATGCCCGCTGGTCTGTTCTCCAGCTTTAGTTCGTAAGACATAGGTTGTGCGATCACATACATTGGTAGTGCATGGGTCAGAGGGTGGCGGATTTACTGTGCAGTCATCTACTTCACAAAGATCTTCAGCAAAACTAATAGGGTATTCTGTATGTGAATACAGCACCTGATAGCGAAGCTTATCGTCTAAGCCAATCGCCATGTAACCATCAACGCCTCCCACCAGATTATGGTAGCCGTCATCACCTACTCTAAAGGTGCCAATAGCGCCCACCGTTTGCTTTCTAAATGGCGTTTGTAAACGCCAAACACCCGACGTATTGCTTGCATCAACAGACACCGTTGCGTTACCCAAGTTGTCAGGCATATACAACTCTGTCTGTCGATCATTCACGACAAACAACCCTGACGTAAGTTTGCTAGCGGTTGACGAGTAAGACACGCCGTATCTGGGGCGCACTATTTGACGAGTGTAAACAACCGGCAGTGACGTATGGTAGAGCTCGCCACTGTCTTGAAAGAAACTTCTTGTCTCTGGCTTAAAGATATTAAAAGAGTTGTTAATGCTATCGCGCGCAATATCGGCTTCGACATCAACGAAGTGGGGGTTGATTGCCAGCGCCAGCGTTTTAGAGGTACCGAACTTGAAATCGGCATGTAAACCAAGATCGTGTAAATGCGTGTCATCTTCTTGCGAAAACGAGCCGCCAGCGCTGCGCTCTTGATCTAAATGAAAAACATAATGCGGTACTATATTTGCAACCTGAAGCAGCTTAGAACGTGGCGCTGCAACCTCAGTGATTTCAGCTACTTCTTCTAACTGCTCTTCAACCACCTCAGCTGACTGCTCAACGTTTGACTCGTTGTCTAACCAGTCTTCATTGTCTGAATTTTCAGTCACCGGCACGACAACCTCTGTCGCCTGTTGCACCAACATCATCTTGCCAAAGGTACGGCTAATTCGTCGTGGATAGCTACGCTTTAGCATAGTGAACCACGGCTTTACATTGTCTGAAGTAGGCTCTGGAAACTTGATTGACTGAAACGGAATTGCAATCTCTGCCGACCACCCCTCATCATTAATGGTGGCGGCGCCCGTCCACTTAGTATTCCAATCATAGATATATCTATCACTGACCGTATCTTGCAGCACGTCAGACAGCGAGCCACTAGGGTTTATTCTAAATTCGTATTTTCTTACCCCATTGCCTATAGGGTCTAGAATGAGTGACACGTAATCGTCATCTTTATTGCCGTCACGCTCACGCGGCGAAGTTCTAATCTGACTGATATCTGGGTCAAATGCTCGATAGGCTACAAAGATATGTGTTGAGGTAAATGCGATCGCTACATCAGTGCTAACAATGGCGTCACTGAATCGCTCTGGGTACATTTCGACGTCTATATCAATACGTTCTGCCTGCAACCAAAACTCGTCGTTAATCACCCCATCAATGGTAGGCTTATCAGTGGCGATCGCGAAGTTTAATAACGGGATGTCTACGCCCTCAATACTGACTGATTTCGCATCATCAGAAGATGCCTGTACGTCTGCGATGTCAACGTCAGGCTCGCGCTCAGTTTCATCAGCTTGCTGCGCTACAAGTGGCCAGCTAGCTAGTGATAGCAATACTGTGACTAAATATACGAATACCTTGTACAAGGCTGCTCTCTTTTATGTCAGGGCTGATCATTCAGCCATCATATACAATGTAGTATGTTCGGTGATAGCATCGCGCTATGCTATTAAGAATATTACTACTATCTCTAGTGACGAGCTCGGTACTTGCTCAAACCGGTGACTACCGTCACAGCCAAAACGCCAAACCCAGAGCCGATCAAACGATCAAACCAAACGCGTCTGATGGCGCCTGGATGGTAGCACCGATACCGATCTCAAACCCTACTTTAGGCACAGGCCTACAGGCTGCCGCGCTGTATCTACACGAAAGTAAGGGCGACGATACGCCCAATGCCACGTCAGGTATTGGCGGCATGTACACTGATAATGGTAGCTATTATGGCGCACTGTTTCATGATGACTATTGGCAAAACGACAAGTATCGTTTTACCGGCTTTGTGGGCACTGGTAAGTTACAACTCAATTACTATCTACCTGGGTTTGAAAGTTTCAAGATTGGCTACGAACTAAAAAATGTAGCAGCCCATGCAAAGTTCGCGGTACGCATCCCAAAGACTGAACACTGGTTTACAGGGCTTCAATATACAGGCACCAAATCGACCGTATACTTTGACCTTTGCCCAAGCTGCGCCGATAGCGGCATCGACATTCCTAAGCTATCAAGCGACATCGTAACGTCGGGTGTTGGCGTACTGTTAACCTATGACCATCGCGATAACAATTACTATCCAACCAAGGGTCATACGTTTACTACTACCTATAGCAAAGAGTTAGATTCTTTAGGTAGTGATTACGACTACACAAAGCTAGAAAGCAAATATACATACTATGTATCACTCGCCGAAAAGCATGTACTAGCTCTAAAGACCCAATTGAAAGACGCCGATGGAACTACCCCATTCTTTATGAAGCCTACGCTTAGTATGCGTGGCTTTGATACGTCGAAGTATCGCGATAACTCAGCGTTATCTTTTCACGCTGAGTGGCGCTACAAGTTTGCGCAGCGCTGGGGGCTAGTCGTCTTTCACGAAGAAGGCATGGTTGCGCCATCGATTAATGACTTATTTGATGGGCGCAAAGCCAACAGCACCGGTGCGGGCATTCGTTGGCAAGCGACCAAATCAAAGGCTATGAATCTAGGTATCGACGTTGCCTACAGCGATGGCGAAAGCGAGATTCATATCAGGGCGGGCGAGTTCTTCTAGTTTGTTACCTTAATATCTGATAGCAAGCGTGCAACTGCACGTTCGCTGCGTTCGACGCGCACATCTACTGGGATATCTGTACTCGTAAATAACTGTGCAGTACCGCGCCACAACGGCATATTGGCATGGTTTTTAACCACAATGGTCAATGCCCCCTTGGTAAGCTCATCAACATGAGGATCAAGGCCCGGATCAGGCAGTGCACTAGCACCCTCTGGCAGATCACCGATAAACCCATAGCCCGCTAACAGATAATCAGCTTGGTCAGCACTGACCATTGAGAACCCCTTCGCTAAAAGGATTTCAGATACCGACTGTTGCAAGCGGATGTCAGTATTTTGAAACCCATCTAACTCGCCATAAACCTTTATAGGTGCTTGCCAAGCAAAACGAGTGCCCTTAGAAAGATTGAGATTAACGGTACTACCTGTAACAACACTAAAATCACCACCACCTAACTGTTCTACTAGAGTGGGTGCTTGGTTAGTTGTACTAGTCGATGAGCAGCCAGCTAATACCGCTGCAGAGAATGAGGTCGTTGCAATTAACTTAAGCGCGCGTGAAACACTAAACATATTGGCATCCTTTTCTTATTGCCAATCAATGTAAACGCGCGCCAAGTCTAATTCAAGCGCTAGTTAACGCTTGTGTATAATCGTTAACGCTTTGGTGTTAGTCGCGGCCAAAGTTTTGGAGTAGTTTTTACATACTCTTGCCACTGCGGGTCATCACCATACTTTGCTTTGGCTCGCTTATCGGCCAAGGGCACACCGCTAACACGTGTAAGCAAAAACATCACCAACAATGGCGACAACCACAGCAAATACGCCCAGCCTGTCATCGCGTTAGTAGCCATCAGCGCAACACCGAACCAAACCACAATTTCGCCAAAGTAATTAGGGTGCTGTGATCTTGCCCAAAGGCCTGTTTGCATAAAGGTATTAGCACCCGATCGCACGTGCTTCATTTTTTGATGATCAGCTACCGCCTCGATAACTAAACCAAGAAACGCTATCTCGATACCTAACCAACTCAACGCAGATAACTGTGCTTCTGGGCGAGTAGCAATATATAGCGCCGGCGCAATGGTGACCAATACCCAGGTCGCCTGTAAGTTCCATACAAAGAAAAAGCGTATCGGTGATTTCATGATCTCTGTAAAACGAGCATCGCCGCCCCTGATTTTAACTCGCCACAATAAGAACGAGCCCAATCGCACAGCCCACATCGAAATGAATACGGCGGTCATTACCGCAACCTCAGATACCGATGGCGCTAAAATAATCGGCAACCAAATGGCAGTGATGAACGTGATTGAGCCCATAAGATCGTAATAGTGTTCTGTCTTTTTTATTAATGAGGGCACAAATGCCACCCATTGCGCCAAGACAATTAAGACCCCTGATATAGCAAACAGCGATACACCCGAGTATTGAACCGAGCCCTCGGCTCCTAACAATATAGTACCTAAGCAGATTGCCCAGACTACCAATAATGAAATCAAACTTTTCATTTTGCCCTCAAACTAGTGCGAACCAATTTAGTTCGTATGTTATCGTTATGCGATGACTATAAAAGCAAACCACATCGCAAGGCTAGGATTTATTTTAGGGCCCCTAGCCGCCCTACTAACTATTTCTTTTTGGCAACCCGGCAATCTACCAGAAGCAGGTGTGCTAACGGCCGCCATCGTGGCCTGGATGGCCATTTGGTGGGTCACTGAGGCAGCGCCTATCGCTGTCACAGCGCTTATCCCCTTGATGCTGTTCGGCCCCTTAGGCATTACGCCTGCCAAAACGGCCGCTAGCGCCTACGCCCACCCGATCATATTTTTGTTTATGGGCGGCTTCATCGTGGCCCTAGCCATCGAAAACACCAACCTACACAAACGTATTGCCCTAACCCTACTGAGCGCAGCTAAAAAGAACGGTGCCAGTGTAATAGCGGCTTTTATGGCGGTTGCAATGTTTTTAAGCATGTGGATGACCAATACCGCAACCACCATTATGTTATTGCCGATCGCAATGTCAGTCGTATTGATGCTACGCGAATCGTTTGATGAGGCATTGCAATCATCTGTTACCGCATTTGGTATCGCCCTACTGTTAGGCATCGCCTATAGCGCGAGTATTGGCGGTATGGCAACGTTAGTAGGCACAGCCCCCAATGCTTTCTTAGCTGCCTATGCCAGCGAACAACTAGGTTTTGACATTGGCTTCTTAGACTGGATGTTGGTCGGTGTGCCCACGGCACTGATTTTAACTCCGATCGTTTGGTGGGTTCTGACCCGCGTCGCCTTTAAGATCACGCTAACGTTAAATGACGATGCGAAGCAGGTAATCGGTGACGCTCGCAAGCAACTAGGTCGCATGTCAGGGGGCGAGATTAGAACTGCTGCTATCTTTGCTATCTTGGTTGCCGCATGGATGACTCGCCCATTGATACAAGCTCAGGGCTGGTTACCACTTTTAAATGACACCGCTTTTGCAATTGCTGCAGCAATTGCCGTTTGCATTGTCACCAACCCAGCAACTGGCAAACCATTAGTCGAATGGGATGACACAAAGCGTGTTCCTTGGGGCGTATTACTACTATTAGGGGGCGGCTTATCGATGGCCGGTGCCATCACCTCGAGTGGCTTAGCGCAGTATCTTGGCGAACAGCTGTCTACGCTCGATACGATTCCGTTTGCGCTACTTATTGTTGTGATGATCGGCGCGATGATATTCATTACTGAGGTGTCTAGTAATACAGCCTCTACTGCGACCTTTGTGCCAATTGCTGCAGGAATTGCTATAGCCTTAGGTCAGCAGGCCACGCCGTTGATTGTGCCTCTAACCCTAGCGGCAAGCTGTGCCTTTATGCTGCCAGTAGCAACACCACCTAATGCCATTGTATTTGGGTCAGGCGAACTTAAATCGCACCATATGATGCGTGCCGGTATTTGGCTTAACTTGCTAGCGATACCCATTTTGGCGGCTATTGCACTGCTTTGGGTTCCAAAGGTGTTTGGTTAACCCAAATCAGCTGATTGGTATCAAAACCGTATTTCTGAGCAGCGCTAAGAAAGCGCTGCTTCACTTCGTCGCTAATAGTCGGTGTGCGTGAAAGAAGCCAAAGGTAAGACGTATCTGGGCCCGATACAAACGCATACTGATAATTATCATCTAGCTCAAATACAACATACGAACCATAAAACGGCCCAAAGAACGACACCTTTAAGTAACCTAAGTTGTCACCCTCTACAAACTTTGCCCGCCCAGCCGCTTGCTTAAACGTTTCTTTCTTGGTCACGTAACCACGATTGAGCACCTTCACATCACCGTTCTCTTTTAGAGAGTAGGTAGCGGTCACATGAGTCATGCCCCGCTCAAAGCGATGATCAAGTCGCGCAATTTCGTACCAGGTGCCTAAGTATCGATCTAGCTCAAACTGAGTTACCGGCTGCATACCCTTTGGCATGCCTAAGCTAGCGAATAACGACAACCCTACAACAACTGCGACCATTGATTTCATCAAATTACCTCTAATGCGAGATAAGCTACTAATAGGTATCTCGCTGCCTTGCCCAAAGTAACCAACAGTGTAAACCACAACCAATGAACGCGCGTCAATCCGGCGACTACGGTAATTGGGTCACCAATCACTGGTAGCCACGCAAACAAAAGAGACCATTTCACCGCCGGCTCATACTTGTCGATCTGCGTTTGTAATTGTTGCTGATCCCATTTTGCCCAACGCAACACCAAAGCCGTACCGCCCCATCTGCCGATGGCATAGTTGACCCATGAACCTAGTACATTGCCTAGTGTTGCTACCACAACCAACAAATATACGATTTCATACTTCGCGACTAGGGTCGCGAGTATTACTTCAGACCCCATAGGAAACAACGTGGCAGCGATTAAGGATGCTGTGAACAACCCAAATAGCTCAGCGAAACCTGGCATATTAAGACTGCTTATTAAGGCGATCTAGTTGCGGCAATGCCTTTTTAGGGCGCCACCAACGATACGTCTTTTTATTGACTGACTGCCATGCTGATTGGGCTTCTTCGCCCGAGATATTGTCGCTTTGTATCCGCTTACTTTTATCTTGCCATTGTTCGCTAGCATCAAAGTCTTTTAACTTAATCTGCTGCTTGTTTGCACGCAGGCGACGGTAAATTAGGGTACGCACATACCCCCAACGCTGTTCTTTTACTGCGTGTCGTATCGCAATACGTTCAGGTATTGGCCTATCACGATAATATCGACGCACACTGACATAGCCAAGTAACATCACGACCAGTAGCGCAGCGATTACGATAATCCAATCTAGATATTGTTTAGCTAACGACGATAGCGTGTGCTTAATCGAATAGCTGGCTCCCGGTAACACCGTAGTCTCTACCCGCTGTTGACTCGTGTTATACCAAGTAATGGTTAGGTCAGAAAAGTTTGCAGTACCGCCCTGCTGAAGTAGGTAGGTTTCTTGGTCAACACGCGTCGACGAATAATCGCCACGATCTAATTCATCTGTCAGCACCGGAGCGTTGGCATAACGATGATATAGCGGCGAGTTTTGCTGTTTGATCGGATTAGCGATCATCATCGATACCGTATCATCTGCCTTAATAGTCACTGTTCGGGTAATCGAGTCTCCAGCAGATAAGGGGTCGTGCGATACCTGCCAAGTTTGCTTCGCCTCTATACTAGATGCAGCAAACCAATCGCTAGAGGGGTCTAATCGCCACGAAGGCGTTGACGCTGAGAAACTAACGGCATGGGTATATAGGGTACCGCTAACGTTACCTGCGTCGGTAGAGACAGTCACGCTCACGGCAATTGGTGGTATCGTATAGTCACCAGTCGCCTGAGCAAACAGTCTTACCTCCCATCGCTGCCGCGACCAGGTTTGCCCACCCTTATTGTCGGTATAGTTCGTAGAATTCAATCTAGAAAAAGGCACGATCACATTGTTAACTGCAAATGGGTGAATACGCGTACCCCCAGCAAACCATCGAGAGGTGCCTACATCGATATACAAAATAATCTGTTCGTTGACCGATGCGTTACCCTCTTTGATATTCAGTGTCGCTTTAATATCCACTTGCCCGTTATTAACTAAATCATTAATAGACGTACTCATAGCGATCGTAGGCAACGACAAAACGAGCAATAAGATCAATCTAATCATTGCTCGCCTCACTTTGTTCATTCAATTGAATCTGAAACTTCGCTCGTAAAAAATTCTTCGGGTCTGCCTCAACACGCTTAAGCCATTTATCGGCGATCTCTTGGTCTTGCAGAATCTGATCTGCAGAATACGATTCGCTAATTTTGCTATCATCAGTTACACGTTCTTCTGCACCATCGGCTGTCTGCGGTTTATCACCTAACTCGGTGGACTGTTCGCTGGCACCTTCCATACTGCGGGCCTGGCTGTCGCTGTATTGATTAATGAACTCTATGTACTCGCTGACTATTGCTAAGTTCGTTCTAACATCTTCATTGTCTGGATATTCATCAGCCAAACTCTGCAGCATATTACGCGCTGCCACATATTCGCGCTGACCCACTAAGGCATTTGCAACGTTAAAGCGGGCTTCAAATGAATCCACTTGCATAAAAGCGGTTTGGGCGAGTTTGTATTCTTGAGCGTAGAAAAACGCCACGCCCTTACTCATAGGGTCGTTATAGCTATGGGCTGCTTTAAGATACTGACCGCGATTAAAATACCATTGCCCCTGTTGGTCAGGTGTTAGCCAAAGGTCTCGCCACATCTTAGATAATTTATCTGCCGTCGACCGCTCGGCAGAGATGGTTGTTTGTTCTGCTTTAAGGTGCACCATTTGAGCGTCTGCTGGGCTAGAAAAGGGAACACTCAAAAACACTACAAGACTCCACTGCACCATCCATCCGCGTCGAAACCAGAGTAATAAAATGAATGCCAAAACAAACACAAGGTAGTAACCCATATCTTGCCATGGCATGGATAGATCACCCGACAACTGCATGTGACGCTGCACCTGACGATCTAGCCATTCGATGTCACTTGTATCAATGGATACTTCAATCACACTGCCATTGCCCGCACGCGCAAGAGACTGTAGTGATGGCAAGTTCATAGGTATATCACTTGTGCGATCGTCGTTGCCCATCGCGAGTACTAAAAGCTGATAACTGTTTTGACCGAACAGCTCTTTATAAGCACTGATATCTTGTTCATTGGCAGAATCGGTAATCAATAATACAGACCCGCCGTGAGCAACCTTACCAAACTGCTGGTCGATAATAGGTAACGCGTTCGCCGCAGACTTTCCTTGCCTAGGCATGACTGATGGCTCAACCGCAGACAATACCGGCATAAACACCTGATTATCACGCGTCAACGGCATCGCTAGATGCGCCGTACCTGCGTAAACCACTAGCCCTGTTTGGCCGCCGCCTCTTAGTTGTAACAGGTCAACAATTTTTTGCTTGGCGCGCTCAATACGACTGGGCGCTACGTCGGTTTGCAACATGCTGTCGCTGACATCAAGCACCACCATCAATGCAGCACGATCTTCGCCAAAGGGGCTTGGTTGTCGCTGCCAGGTTGGCCCAGCGCTCACAATGATCGCTAACGAAATTATTAGACTCAGAGCCTTTAACGGCAGTTGTTTCTTCCAACCGTCATCACCTACCGTAAGTGCTTTCTTTAAGTGATCAGGCAGAGAAACTTGATTTTGCTGGCTACTTTCTGCGCGAAAACGAGAGTAAACAATCAGTGCTAAAGGAATAAAAGCCACTAACCATTCGGGGCGCATAAAGTGAAACTGTGTTATCAGCTGCTTCAAAAATAGGCCATCAAACATGCTGTGGCCCTCGTGAAGCAGAACGCATTATCGAAACAATACCTAGCGCTATTAAGTTCAATATCAGCACAATCATTACAAGATAGTGATGCACGCTCATCTTAGGCCTATAGGTTGAGCTTTCGTATCGCTGCGGTTCTAACTCGCCAATAGTTTGATAGGCGCGGTCAAGAGATGATTGATCTAAGGCTTCAAAGGCCTCACCACCTGATGTGCTAGCAACGTTCTCTATAATATCCATATCGAGTGCTTGTTCACCGACAGTGCGTGGGTCACCCATTGCAATCATGTGTATACGCACGCCCTTGGCTTTTGCCACTTTCGCAGCATCAATTGGCGGCACCAAACTGTCGGTGTCGTTACCATCGGTAAGCACAATAGCAACTCGCTCACGATTCGGGTCTAGGTCGCGTTGAGGTGATAGCTCTTCTTCTTGTGCAAAGGTTTTAATCGCCAACCCTATAGCGTCGCCTAAATGCGTACTTGGGCCTGCCATACCGACCTGTGTTTGATTTAGAAGCGACAACCAAACACTATGATCGGCGGTGAATGGTGTTTGCACAAATGCGGCATCGCCAAACAAAATTAGCCCTAGCCGATCACCTTGGCGGTTACTGGCAAAGTCTTCTAGCACTTGTTTCGCCGCTTCAAGGCGACTGACACGCTGCCCTGCCTTATTTGTAAAGTCTTGCTCAGCCATCGACCCTGATAGGTCAACCACGACCATCACGTCACGGCCTATCTGCTCTCTTGTCTGCGGTATACCCATCACAACAGGCTTTGTCATTGCGATAACTAGCAATACCCATGAAAGTATCAGTACTATCTTTTGCCATGCACTGCGCTGCAGAGTTGCTGCGCCCTCTTTAGGCTGTTGGTCTAACAATCGAACTAGTAGATCAAAGAATGGAACACGAACGGCCTGCTGCTTGGTGCTATACGACGGCGCTAGGTAAAAGACAAGAACCGGCAGCGGTAACAGCAGCAAAAACAATGGGTAAGAAAGTTCAAAGCCATAGGTAAATTCAGTCATGACTTACCCCGATTATGGGTTCGTCTTTCTTCGGCACCTGAACAATCCAACTCGTACTGTACGCTAGCAATTTAGCTACATCATCGGTATGCAATGGTTGCGACTCGTCTACTAATGCAGCACTCCACTTTTCGCCCAATGGCGAATTAAATACTTTATTCGTGCTAGCAACTTGGCTGTCTAGATATCGCATAAATGGCGCACCATATAATGGCGCGGCTGATTGATCTAAATAAGTGGCGACGGTTTTAACAACAAAGAATATATCTTTTGCTGCCGTAGATTCATTAATATTGATTGCTTCTAGCGCAGACAAAGCCTCGCGACGAAAACGATCGGCCCAGTAATTCTTTGCCCAACGAACAACATAGATGGCAGCGACGAATAGAACAGCTATTAGTAGAAGCAACCAACCAAGTGTCTGAGGCCACCAACTAATACTGTCAGCTAAATACACGTCAACGATCCCTTCAAACTGGGTACTCTTTGCCAATGGTGACTGCATTACCGAACACCCCCTAAAGCACGCTTAAATTGCTTAATGTGAGTGCCATCAGTAGTCACCTGAGCCAACGGCAATCTTTTTACGGTCATCAGCTTTTGTAGCTGATCAACCTTAAGCGCATGATGCTCACTCATTTTCGCTGCCAGTGCCTCGTCTGCGGCGTCAACCGATAGCTGCAACTGGCCATCACTAAGCACCATATTAGGCGAGTTCTGCCCTGACAAGTTTTGTTCCATCTGATCGCTAACAAGTACGCTTAATACGTCGTTGTTTCGCTGAAGGTACTTTAGATTGGTAACGTCTTGCTCGCTGCATCCAGCGAAGTCGCTTATGATGACGATCACCGAGTTGCGCATTTTTACTTGAGTTAATCGCTGCACCATTGTCGAAAAAGTAGGCGATGCACTTTGTTTTACACTTAACTGATTATTAAGATCACTTAACACTTTAAGGTAATTTAATAAAACCTTCTGCGATCGTGTTGGTTTTAACCACTGCACGTCGTTGTCGTTAAACAGGATAAAACTAACGCGATCGTTGTCTTTGTTTGCTCGCCACGCAACCAGTGCAGAAAGCTCAGCCGCTACTACCGATTTCATCGTGTCGACAGATGAGAAAAACATACTGACACTTTGATCGACACAGATAACAACGTTGTGGTCTTTTTCTTCAGAGTAGGCACGCACATGAGGTTTGCCCGTGCGCATGGTTACCTTCCAATCAAGGTTACGTATATCGTCGCCTACTTGATAGTGCTTTAGCTCTTCAAAATTTAGCCCTCGCCCTCGAAACATCGAGCCATGACGGCCTGATAAAACACTGCCTGTTTGATTATTGGGCAACAAAGAAAATGTACTAGCCTGCCCCTTTAAACGAATCAGTTGTTCGTTCGAGCAATACAAACGTGCATCCTGTACTCGCTTAACCATTGGGTTAACCTACTACAACGTAATCTAATAGCTCATTGACTACATCGGTAGCGGTTACACCCTCGGCCAACGCGTCATAACTTAAAATAATACGGTGGCCTAATACACCCATAGCGATAGCGCGAACATCATCGGGCTCAACAAAATCTTTGCCCTCTAACCAAGCATGCGCCCGCGAACATTTGTCTAACGCAATAGACGCTCTTGGGCTTGAGCCAACGTCGATCCAACGGGGTAGATTAGAGTCAGGGTAGCGCTCTGGATGTCTCGTAGCCATCGTCAGCGCGACCATGTATTTTTCGACTAACTCTGACACTGTTACTTGGGGCAGAAGCTTGCGCACCTCTAAGATTACCTGCTCATCAATCGTTACGGGCTCGGCAGTTGCTGTTACGACCTCTTCACCACGTACCAAACGAATAATATCTAGCTCTGCAGCATCATCGGGATAGTCGACAGTCACCTTCATCATAAATCGATCCATCTGCGCTTCTGGTAACGGATAGGTACCCTCTTGCTCAATTGGGTTCTGTGTCGCCAATACCATAAACAGTTTCGGTAGATGATGTGTTTGATCGCCAACCGTGACGGTGCCCTCTTCCATCGCCTCAAGTAAAGCGGCCTGCACCTTGGCGGGCGCACGGTTAATTTCGTCTGCTAGCACAATGCTATTGAAAATTGGCCCTTGCTGAAATCGCAGTTGCGATCTACCGTCGACCTCTTGATAGATTTCGGTGCCGGTTACGTCTGATGGCAACAGATCGGGTGTAAACTGGATACGCCCAAATGGTGCTTTTAGGGTTTTCGACAGCGACTTGACTGATCTCGTTTTTGCCGTACCCGGCAAGCCTTCTAACAATATATGGCCCTTCGCTAACAGTGCAACGATCAAAGACTTTACGACGTGGCTTTGACCCACTACCGATTGCTCTACTGTTTTCTGAAGCGCTACAACCGCCTTGTGAGCTTCTGACATCCTTTGTTCCTTACTGGTTATTTAATCGTTGTTCTAGCTGCACCAACATTGGGTCGTTGGGTGTTAGCGCCTTTAATCGCTCAAGTTCGCCTTTAGCGTTTTTCATGTCACCCTTACGTTCTAGAGCAAGTAGATAGGTTAAGCCATAGTGTAGATTATCTGGTTCAATTCGTGCTGCTTGTTCTAACGCCTCAGCAGCCTCGTCGACCTCGTTGTCGATGATATGCGCCAAACCCAAATTAAACAGAGCCATAGCGTGATTTGGCTCTACCTGAAGTACTTCGTGTAACAGTTTCTTACTATCAGCCGTTTTCCCCGTTTCACGATAGATGCTTGCCAAATTTATTTTTGCCGGCAAGAAATTTGGCTGTAGCGCAATGGCATTCTTGTACTGCAACGTTGCCTGCTGATAGTTTTTCACCTTATAGGCTAGATCTGCTAACGCCATTTGCGCCGATAGCATATCTTGCTGACCTTGATAGGTTTTTACTGCCTCGCGTAGCGTTTTCTGCAGTGGGGCGCGAGCATCATCTGGAATACTCTCGGTTAATGCCGGTGCGAGTAACTGAATGGCTTTGATGCGCACGTTTTTATTGTCATCGTAGAGCAACCCAAACCCTAGCTGCACCTGCATTGCAAAGGGCACTCGTTCTAATGCATCAAGTACTGCCAACTTAACCAGGTACGAATCGCCATTAGCTGCGGCGTGAAGTGTCTGTAAGTTGTCTTGCTGCGTCGTATCTAAATGGGTGACCCATACAGCACGTCGCATTTCGGGTAATTGCTGATCTAGTATAAGCTGGCGAAGATGCGCTTGACCTTGCTGAGGCTGTTGCTGATTGACGAGCAGCGCTGTGCCAATGTCATCAAACTGATTAAACACCGCCTCTTGCTTATGGGCGAGTTTTGATTGCGACCACTGACTGTCTTTGTCTACATGGCAATCAAGACAGACATCTTTAGTGTTTAACGCCTCAGACACCCACGGGTTTGGAACTCTAAAGGCATGATCGCGGCGTTTATCAACACCCATGTACGTCGTTTGCGGCATATGGCAGCTAATGCAGCTTGCGCCATCAGAGCCGGTTTTGTGTAGCGTATGATCTTGGGTATCGAATGTTGCTGGTAAATGGCATTGCGAGCACAGCGCATTATCTAATGATGCCACTTTACCAGTATGGGCATCATGACAGTTGGTACAGGTAACACCAGCAGCCGCCATCTTACTTTGGGTAAACGAACCAAATACATATACTTCGTCTAATATCTGCCCGTCTGCATGGTATAGATCAGGCTCAGCCAATCTAGGTATATGATGTTGCGCATAATCGCCCAACACTTCGCCATCGAGTAAACTGACTCGGCGACTATGGCACGATGCACAGGTATCTAACTGCCCCGATGATGCTAGATTTTTAATCGACCCAAGTAAACTCGCCGTTGACTGCCCCTCTTTAAACGACCATGCATGTTTTTTAGCGAGTGGCTTAGCGAATCCAGAATGCAAATCAGTTTGCCCATTTTTTTTCAATTCAATGTGGCGCTCTGCATTGCCGTGACAAGACTGGCAGCTAACATTAATTTCATCGTAGGTTGTTTGATAGGTGTCGGTATCTAATTGGTAATTACGCTGCAAGTTGCTTGAATGACATTGCGCGCAGCGGGCGTTCCAGTTGTTGAATTGCCCTTGCCAATAGAATGGGCTGTCGCTGCTGTGAATATCGTCGTATAGATTGAACCAACGCTGACCACCCTGCTGCTCAGCGCGTGAGTCCCAAGCAATAGGATATGCCTGTAATCGCCCACCACCAATATCAACCAACACCTGCTGTAATGGCTCTACACCGAAGGTGTATCGAATGGGGTACGACAGACCTGCTTCATCATTTTTGCCGGTCTCGATAAAAAATTTCTCGTTCTCTTTATAGAACCGAGTCCACCCCGAATCATCTCGAAAGACTGTATCGAACTCGCCCAACACGTATTCATCAGTGGCTTGTTGCATAGCCATAAAATGATGAGACTGCTGCCAACTGTGTACTTGCTGTTGATGACAGCCGCTGCACTGCCCACTTTCTAGCGACGGCTTTGCCTGTACCGCTATAGCGATACTACTTATGCTTAAAGTAATACTTATGATCAATACAAGACGTGCAAACACAATAGAATCCATTACAGGTTATTGCTTAAATCATATCAAAAAAAAGGGCGCCTAATGGCACCCCTTTTTGATATCACAGACTAGTTTATTTTGAAGGTGGCTCTGACAGAGTTTTCATCACATCTTCAAGGTTAAACTTAGCTGCCTTTTGACGCTGAGGGAACTCTTGGAATGTCTTCAAGAAATCGCCCACCATGTCTTGCGCCGGAACAAACATATACACATGATCAATTAACCAGTCATAGTAAGTGTTTGAGGTGCGGTCAGCAGTCTCGTATGGATCCATACGTAGATTAAATAGCTTGGGTACACGTAGCGTTGTAAACGGCTCTGCCCAAACCTGTAAGGTGCCCGTAGCGCGCTGCTCCATGAACACGATCTTCCAGTTCTTGTAGCGTAATGCTGCTAAATCACCATCATCAGTAAAGTAGAACATTTCGTCACGACGGCCTGTTTCTTCTTTACCTGTTAGGTAAGGAAGCTGGTTATAGCCATCTAAATGAACCTTGTACTTGGTGTTGCTAATAGTGGTACCAGAATGAAGCTTTTCTTTAATTTTAGAATCACCTGCCGCTGCAACGAAGGTAGGCATCCAATCCATATGATGGAAAATCTCGTTAGAGATAGTACCTGCCTTGATTTTGCCAGGCCAACGAATCATCGCTGGTACACGATAGCCGCCTTCCCAGTTACTGTTCTTTTCGCTACGGAACGGTGTGTTCGCAGCATCAGGCCAAGTATTTAGATGCGGGCCGTTGTCGGTCGAGTAAAACACGATCGTATTGTCAGCAATCTTTAGATCATCCAGCTTATTAAGCAACTGACCAATCTGAATATCATGTTCGACCATACCATCGGCATATTCGCTGATACCAGTAGTACGCATAGAGTCTTTCACGTGCGTTCTAAAGTGCATGCGGGTTGCGTTCCACCAAATAAAGAATGGCTTCTTGGCTTTAACCGATTTCTCCATAAACGCAATCGCAGCGTCGACGGTTTCTTCGTCGATAGTCTCCATACGCTTACGCGTTAGAGGGCCGGTGTCTTCGATTTTGCCATCAGCAAACGAGTGAATCACACCACGAGGGCCATACTTTTTATGGAATTCAGGGTCTTTAGGGTAGTTTTCGTGCTCGGGTTCTTCTTCAGCATTTAGGTGATAGAGGTTACCCAAAAACTCGTCGAAGCCGTGTTCGGTTGGCAAGTGCTCGTCGCGATCACCTAAGTGGTTCTTACCAAACTGACCGGTTGCGTAGCCCATCGACTTAAGTACGGTAGCAATCGATACGTCTTCTTTTTGAAGACCTAGTTCAGCACCCGGTAGGCCTACTTTACTTAAGCCAGTACGCAACACTGACTGACCGGTAATAAAGGTAGAACGACCTGCAGTACAAGATTGTTCGCCATAGTAATCGGTGAACATCATGCCTTCTTTAGCAATACGATCGATATTAGGCGTTTGGTAACCTACAAGGCCAAAGGTATAAGCACTGATATTGGTTTGACCGATATCGTCGCCCCAAACTACAAGAATATTGGGCTTGTCAGCCGCTGAAACCGCCGCTGAAGCGCTAGCGAGTGCCGTTGCACATACCGCAAGCATCGAGCGCTTCAGGGATTTTGTGATCGTCATTATTTTAGACTCCATCCATTGATTAACCCTACAAAATTAGGCTAACCAAGCAGACGAGTCAATTTATTTATTCTACGTACAAATACGTACACTGATTTGAATCAATTACTCGATGATTGTGTACACTTTTCGTACAGTTTCAACGACTTCGCTGGTGCCTTTCCAACCCTTCGGAAACGAAAAGCTATCGCCAGCTTTAATTTCGGTTACTTCACCATCGTCACTCGTTAAGATCCAATGACCTTTTAGAATGTGGCAAAACTCTGTCACGCCCAGATCAAGTTTTAGCTTGCCCGGCTCACATTCCCAAGTGCCCATGTATACACCATCTTTTGCGTGAAAACAGTTATCAGTCTGCAATGGCAATTCGCCAATGGGCTCGCCAAAAGAAGGGGCTTCTTTTAAGTCGTCTAACAAAGCAGGTTGACGCTGAACTAAAATCTCGGTCATAGATACTTCCTATTACTTATTTTATTAAAAAAACCTAGCGTACTTATATTGCGTCAAGCCTAACAGTGCTTAGATAGGCATCATATGTCATATTCTAATGGGCTATAGTTACATTTTCATATTGCTGATAGCATCAGTAATCTAGTGCCAATGTCTAGAAGGAATGTTTACCGTGAAGGCTATAAATAAAATCGCCATTACCAATCTATGCGCCGCTTTTGCAATGGCGGCATCGCTGTCATCGTATGCTGCAGACACGCCAAAACTGGTTGTTGAAATTGTTGTCGATCAATTGCGCGGAGACATGCCAACACTAGTAGAGTCTCGTTTACAAAAACGTGGGCTTAAGTTTTTCATGAATCAAGGCACTTGGTACAAAAACGCCCATCATGCCCACGCCAATACCGAAACTATTGTGGGTCACACAACACTCGCAACGGGTGCTGACCCAGCTAAACATGGGTTAGTAGCAAATGTTTGGTTTGATGATGATTTAGATCGCTTGGTTTACAACATTGAAGACGCCAAATACACAGCAACACAAGGCATGGCAGGGCGCGACAAAGAGAATGAGATAGACCCCACTCAGGTTGCGCGAAGTGACGGGCGATCGCCCGATAGTATTTTGACCTCAACCTTTAGCGATGAACTTTATGTTCGCTTTGGCGAAAAGAGTAAGGTGTTTGCCGTAGCCGGCAAAGATCGTGCGGCAGTAGCGATGGCTGGCCATTCGGGTAAGGCATTCTGGTTTTCTACCGCTAACGGCCAGATTACGTCTAGCACTTATTATTATGATGACTTCCCAAAATGGGCTGCCGACTGGAACGCGTTAGGCAAAGCCGATGCGTATAGCAATACGTCATGGGCCCTGCTATACGACCAAGACAACTACGTAAAAGCAAACTTAGATGACCGCCCCTACGAAAACCCTGCCGACCTAGGCTTTGGCAAAACATTTCCGCACCCCTACGGTGCTGCCGGTGACAACAAATACTTTTACACCGTTCTGATGGCTAGCCCCGCAGTAGATGAGCTGACAGCAGATTTTGCTAAACAATTAATTGCCAATGAACAATTAGGCCAAGACGCTATTCCTGATTATCTGTCTGTTGGGCTATCTGCTACTGACTACGTAGGTCACCTGTTTGGGCCATCAAGCCTTGAATCAGAAGACAATCTTTTGCGCCTCGATAAAACTCTTGAAGATCTAATCAGCTACATCGACAAAACGGTTGGTATCAAAAATACTCTGTTTGTATTAAGCGCAGATCATGGTGCACCCGACGCATCTGAATACGCTAACACGCTGGGCTTTAAATCTGAGCGCCTCAATTTGCAGAGCTTAAACAGCGATAACCTGCAAGCGATGTTAAACAAGCAATTTCAGCTATCAGGTGAGGTGATCAAAAAGATTTACCACCCCTATATCTATTTAGATCACGCACTCATTCAAGCAAAAGGGCTAGACACGACTGCTGTCGCTGATGCGGTTGCTGAACATGTTGGCAAACATAGGGGTATCGCGCACGCGATCGCTACACATAACCTAGCTATACCAACGCTGTCAGATTCTGACGCAGTTATGCAAAGTGTATTAAAGAATTATCATGCCGAGCGTTCAGGCGATGTGCATCTTGTGTATATGCCTCAATGGGTAGTAACCGCAGACAAAGACCCTGCAGTATCACACCATGGCTCGCCCTGGCGATATGATTCGCATGTACCGATCATGATGGCGGGTTGGAATATACCTAAGCAACACATTGTGCGTAAGGTGAATACCACAGCAATAGCACCCACGCTATCAGTTATGTTGGGTACTAAGATTCCTTCGGGGTCAGATGGCATTGTGCTAAAAGAAGTAGCCCGTAAGAAATAACACTTATTGATGCCCGCCCCTAATAAGGCGGGCAGTTTTTGTTAACAACAATAATGCGGCACCCACGACAAAACCAAGTACAACATGGCCTAACAATGGCAAGACCCATTGACTGTAATGAGGCGCATCCTCAACCAGCGTCGTAAGTGGCAACAACCAACCGTGGGGTAACACGTGAGCAAGAATGCCGCCCCCAACAATAAACATGGCGATGGTACCTACGATAGCAAGAAGCTTCATTAATTTGGGTGCAGCCACTACCAACCAACTACCTATTTTAATACCTACGCCTTTAGAATGTTGGGTCATCCATAGACCGAGATCATCTAACTTCACAATGCCAGCGACGGCTCCATACACCCCAAAGGTAAGCACTATTGCTACTACCGTTAATGCGACGACCTGCTCAGCTAACGCATAGTGCGCCATAGCACCCAATGCAATCACAATGATCTCAATCGACAACACAAAGTCTGTCTTGATAGCCCCTTTAACTCGCGTTGCTTCTAGCGCTTTCATTTCATCTATAGAAAGAGTGCGTAGTTTTTCAGTCTTCTCTTTACGGTCAACTCGATCATGTACTAATACTTTTTCTGCCCCTTCATAGCAAAGATAAAGGCCGCCGAGGGCGAGAAATATATTAATTAACGAAGGAGCAAATGCACTGATGAGCAAAGCCGTAGGTACAAGAATCGCTTTATTAACAAGCGAGCCTTTTAATACAGCCCAAATGATTGGTAATTCGCGAGCGGCACTAGCACCGATAATTTGTTCGGCATTGACTGCTAGATCATCACCTAAAACCGCTACCGTTTTTTGGGTAGCGATTTTAGTCATGGTAGCGACATCGTCTAATAGGGTAGAAATGTCATCTAATAGTGTCAGTAAATTGGCACCGGCCATATTGGCTCTACGCCACCTTTAATTCAGCCTCGGGATTAGGTTGATGGTTACTTGCCAATAATCGATAAATGGTTGGCAACACCACTAAGGTAAACATAGTACCTACCAACATACCTGCAACTAGAATGATACCGATCGAGTTACGCGCTTCAGCCCCTGCTCCGGTTACCAACACTAACGGGAAATGACCCAACACTGTTGCAGCCGTGGTCATTAGAATTGGCCGTAAACGACTAACCGCTGCCTCAACGATCGCGTCGTGTTTATTGTAGCCAAGCATCTGTTGCTGATTAGCAAACTCGACCATCAAGATGCCATTTTTAGCGACTAGCCCAACCAACGTGATCAAACCAACCTGAGCATATATATTAACGCTGGTAAGACCCAAAAAGCTGAACATTAATGCACCCGATATTGCTAAGGGCACACTGCCCAACAATACAACCAGTGGGTCACGTAAACTATTAAACTGAATGGCTAGCACGAAGTATACAAACACTAGCGCCATACCTAACACACCTAACAGGGTGTTACCCTCTTGACGCAACTGGCGAGACTCGCCCGCGTAATCAACAGTATATCCTGCAGGCAAAATATCTTGGGCCGCCTGCTCTACCATTGATAATGCTTGCTCCTTTGTCGCGACCATTGGAATGACGCCACCGTATACTTTAAAGGCATTCTTTTGCGCAAAGCGACTCAAGAATCGTGGTGCCGGATGTTGCTCAACGGTGGCCACTTCGCTTAAAGGTATACGTATCCCAGATGGTGTATTGATCTGTAGTTGCATGATCGTGTTCGGATTATTTCGATCTTCATCGCGCAACATGGGCACTACTCGATAGGCCTTACCTTCGTAATTAAAGCGATTAACGTAATTGCCACTTAATAGAAAGCTAATCTGGCTAGACACGTCAGCAATGGTCATGCCCAAATCAGCAACCTTGTTGCGGTCGATTGTCATTTGTCCTTGCGGTAAATCGATCTGCAAATCGGTTTCGGCGTACAAGAACAAACCAGAGTTAACCATGGCCTCAACTAGCTGATCGGCGTAGGGTAGCATCTGCATAGCGGTATCGTTTGATTGAATCACCACTTCAACATCAAACTGTCCGGCCGTTGGCAATGCAGGTGATAAAACAGGAAACGCCTGCATACCTGTCAGTTCGCTCAGCGCAAACATAGCCATGGTATTTAGCTCATCAATCGAGTTGTCTCGGTCTTTCAGTTCGACAAAGTCTTGACCGGCAAATCCTCCCGAGGTCATCAATAGCTGCCAAGAATCTGTTGCCCCAGGCAATGCTCTTGATATTTCGATCATGTCGGTCGTATAGCGCTGTGTGTACTCTGGCGAGGATTCTGGCGCAGCACTAGAAATCATCATGATCGAATTCTGATCTTCGACAGGGGCTAGCTCTTTCGCTGACATCAAATAGAAAGGAACCGCCAGTAACGTTGTCAAGATAGCCACATACAAAACCTGTGGCGTTCTATTTAGGGTCACTGAAAGAATTTTACGATACCGCTCGCGCAAGCGATCGAAGCCCGCGTTTACGCGAACAGTAAAGGTACCTTCATCGCCATTTTCTGGGCAAACTCGCGAACTCATAATAGGCGACAACGTCAACGCCACCACACCCGATATTAATACAGCTACTGCCAAACTAAAGGCAAATTCTGCAAATAAAAACCCAGTCAGACCACCTAAAAAACCAATCGGCGCGTACACAGTTGCTAGCGTTAATGTCATACCGATGATGGGCGAGAATAACTGACGCGAACTAATCAACGCGGCTTGATAACGCGAATGCCCTTCGCGCATTAGTCGTGCCACGTTTTCGACCACGACGATCGCATCATCAACCACCAACCCCACCGATAACACAATGGCAAGTACGGTTAGAATGTTCAACGAAAAACCCATCAACGACATCGCTGCAATCGCGCCCAACAACGAAATTGGAATCGTAATCAAGGGTACCATCGCCGTTCTAAACGAGCCCATGAGCGCAACGACGACTAAGCCAACTAGTAGTACGGTTTCTAATAGTGTGATCGCAATTTCGCGAAGTGCCGCGCGCATATACACGGTTACATCGTACCCCACCCCTAGCTCGATACCGTGTTCAAGGCTTGCGTTTAACGTATCTAAACGTTTGTATAACTCATCTGCAATCGCAATTTCGTCAGCGCCCGGCACAGGATATACCGCAACATACACCACTTCGTGCTCGTTAAAACGAGCGGTCATCGTGCCTTCTTCTTCGCCTAATTCAACATCGGCGATATCTGCAAGCCGTACAACGGCACCCTCTGAATCACGAATAACCAGTTGTTCAAATTCTGCAGCCGACGTAAGCGTTGTATCAATCATTAAATCAATACGTTGATCAGCGTTTTCGCTTCGCCCGATGGTTGCAATGATGTTGTTGCTTACTAAGGCCGATTGAATTTCGCCAATAGTCAGGTTGTACATGGCAATGCGGTGAGGGTCTAACCAAATACGCATTGCCGGTAATCGCCCACCCTCGAACGACACCTTTTGTACATCTTTGATGTTAGCTAATTCAGGATTAACCTGTCGCACCAAATAATCAGATAATTCTGCGCGCGTCATCGTTTCAGGTATCTTTACATCAAGATACCAGCCAGCCATATCTTGGCGATCGGCTTTAAACACCTGAACTGAAGGGTCTTCGGCACCCGCCGGCAATTCAAATCGAATTTGCGCCAAGCGTGTATTCAATTCAGATAGCGCGTCTGTGCTTTTTTCGTTGAGATTAAGAGCTACAGTGACCGTACTAAAGCCCGCGGTTGTAATCGAGTGAACAAAATCAACACCCGGCACGCTACTAGCAGCCCGCTCAATCGGGTCACTGACGTACCCCTGAACGATCTCGGCCGACGCACCAATATAAGGGGTGCTAATGACCATCGTAGCGCTTTCGATTTTAGGGTACTGCAATACCGGAATGTTCAGCGCCGCTCTGACACCGATCAAAATCAGCGCAACACATAAAACAACAGCAAGTACCGGGCGATTAACAAATATATCGGTTAATCGTGGCTTTAGTTCGCTCATTCGCTAACCTCACCACCAATGTGCGCAAGCTTGCCATCGCTCAGCTTGAACGCGCCGTCAGTTGCGACTGTAGTGCCCTGTTGCAATGGGCCAGTAATTAACATGTTGTCGCCTTGATGATACACGATGTTTACCGGCACAAGCTTTGCTCGGTATGGGGCGTCAGCGCCCTCTTCGGCGTCAACTAGGGTGAATACATGCATACCCTTTGCGCTGGCGCGAACTGCACTAGATTTGATCGACAGCACAGGCTTGGCGTTGCCCGCTTGGTATTCGACTCGCACGTACATACCTGACGTCAATCGACCATCGTTAATCACCGACGCACGGTAAGTACGTGTTCTTGCCATCGTGTCTAACTGTTGCGTCGCCGAAATAACCTGACCGCTTATCTCGCCAGATATGCCTGGCAACGTAATCGACACCTGCGTACCTTCTACGGGTTGTACCTGCCCCTGACCCACTTTAAAGTCGACCCAAAGCTCTTTGGTATCGCCAGTGATCGTTACTACTTCGTCACCACCGTGCATAAAATGACCCGGCGATAATCGGTGTAATCCTAGAGTGCCAGTAAAGGGGGCTCGCACTGTTTTCTTTTCGATGCGTGCGCGTAGCGCGGCCGCATTAGCTTTAGCTGCACGCAAGCGAGCGCGAGCTTGGTCTTGGGCATCTTGCGAGCCCACACCACGTTTGCTTAGGGTGCTATTGCGTTGATTGTTTAGTTCAGCAATTTCAATGTCTGCTAACAATGCTTCTAGCTGGGCTTGCTCTTCTTCTTGAGCAAGAGTTAACAACACTTGACCTTTTTCAACATGGGCGCCAGCCGGTACTACATCGCCCGAAATGACCCCCTGCTCTTGCGTACGCAGTGTTACCAATTGCGGCGTAACCACCTCACCACCAACAACCACTGCTGGGCGAAATGTAGACTCAGCGATTTGAGAAATCTCGACGTGTTCTGATGGCTCAGGAAAGGACTCTGCAAAGGCCATCATACCCATGATCTGATGGGCTTTAGCGGCGCCTAATACAGCGATAACCAATACGCTACCAAGTACAACTTTTAACCACGCCTTCACAATTGATCTCCTAGATCACAAACAGTTGAGGCGTAAGTGTAAGGGGGTTGCTAGAGTGTTGTCTAATCTATTATCAGCGCCTAACAGCGCAACATTTTACATCGCCGGCGTCTGATACCCAGGCTGATTCAATTTCATAACCACTTTGATTGAGCAGACTACAGAGTTCACTAACCGAATACAGTGTAACAGGGTGGCGAATACCGTATTTTACCGCCATTGGTGTTGCTAGCTCGCTGTGTCGATATTCGATTGGCAAGTAAACAGGGTAGCCTTTGGCGAGGGGCGAATTGGTACTGCCCACAGAAATGTATAAACGCGCGCGACGTTTTAATACGCGATGCATCTGTGTCAGCAATTCGGCGGCTTCTTCGTGCGAAAAGAACTGCAGACCCCGCTGAAACAAACACATGTGATATTTTTGATCTTCGGTAACCAGAAGGTTTTCGAACAGATCACCTTCGCGGCGATCTAGATTGTCGATAGGAGATTCGTCTTGAACTAGATCTTGCTGATTAATTGCCGTAACAAAGGCACCTAGTTCGGCAAATCGTAGCGCCATAGCGTCGTGACTAATCGCCAAATCAAGTACTTGCGGTGGCACCGACATCGCCATTAACCCGCGGCAACAGATCATAGCCGCCTGGTCTAGATCGTCAAAGCGGCGCACCAATGCCCCACCCACGCGATCTTGCGTTAACTGTCTATCTAGTAAAGACTCCATGCCACACCCCGCTAGTCCTTTATACAGAGTGCAAGCTGGCTCGCTAATCTCTCACTCTGCTATCAGTTTAAGAATGGCGCTAAAATCTTGATCGCCCATTCCTTGTTCGATCATTGCATTATACAGATCTCGCGCTCTATCGCCCATGGGCGTTTTCGCCTCGGCGCGATCAGCCTGCGAACTCGCCAAACCCAAATCTTTATGCATTAACTGCGCCATAAAACCGGGCTTATATTGGTTACTTGCCGGTGCGTTGGGCATAACATCTGGATACGGATTGTACAATTGCAATGCCCAGTTGTTACCTGAACTGTTTTGCATGATCTCGCTAAGTACCGCGGGGTCTAACCCGCTTTTGGCGCCCATGTTTAACGCTTCGGCAGTGCCAGCCATTAGTACGGCTAAAAGCTGATTGTTACACACCTTGGCTACCTGCCCAGCACCAAGGCCACCGGCCAAAAATTGCTTTGCCCCCATCACCTGTAACAATGGTAGTGCGCGATCAAACTGCTCTTGTGTACCGCCGCACATAAAGGCAAGTGTGCCCGCCGCAGCGCCCGCCACACCGCCCGACACAGGTGCATCAATGAAATCGATATTAGCCGCCTGCGCCAGATCACCCACCTGCTGTACCGACTCGCCATCAATGGTGCTGCAGTCTACTGCCAGCGCCCCTGCTTTTAGGTTTGCAAGTAATCCTTGCTCACCTGAATAAACAGATACCACATGCTTACCCGCCGGCAACATCGTAATCACTACGTCTACTTGTTGGGCGAGCTCTGCTAGCGATGACGCCGCTGTTAATCCTTTCGCAACGTACTCGCCCATTAACGATTCTGATAGATCAAAGCCAACCACTTGGTAGTCAGCTTTCACCAAGTTAACGGCCATTGGGCCGCCCATATTGCCTAGACCAACAAATCCGATTCGGGTCATTTAAGCACCTCTGACACACCTTCGATTAATAGACGGCGACCAATAATCATACGCATCACCTCATTGGTGCCCTCTAAAATTTGATGTACGCGAGTATCGCGCACCATTCGCTCTAATGGGTATTCACGAATGTATCCGTAGCCGCCATGAATCTGCAGCGCTTCGTTACACACTTTAAAACCTACATCGGTAGCAAAGCGTTTAGCCATCGCACAATAGGCCCCCGCTTCGGCGTGACCTGTATCTAAATAATACGCAGCCATTCGTACCATCTGACGCGCTGCAACTAACTCGGTTACCATATCAGCTAACTTAAACTGCATGTTTTGAAATGCCGCCAACGGTTTACCAAATTGTTCGCGCTCTTTGGCATAAGCTACTGCGGTATCTAACGCTTCTTGGGCCGTACCGATCGAACAGGTAGCAATGTTTAGTCGCCCACCATCTAGGCCTTCCATTGCTAGCTTGAACCCCTGACCTTCTTCGGCCAATAGATTGCCAACGGGTACGCGAACATCCGTAAAACTGATAGTTCGAGTAGGCTGTGCGTTCCAGCCCATTTTTTCTTCTTTCTTGCCGTACTCGATACCTTCGGCATGTGCATCAACGACGATGGCAGAAACGCCTTTAGGCCCTGCCTCGCCAGTGCGCGCCATCACAACCAAATAGTCGGTGTCGCCTGCACCCGAAATAAAGGCTTTGCTGCCGTTTAGTACATAGTGGTCGCCGTCACGTTCAGCGCGCGTTCGCAATGATGCCGCATCTGAACCCGAGCCTGGTTCGGTCAAACAATAGCTCGCTAATTTTTGCCCTGCGATTAGCTCGTCAATAATCTGCTCAACTAATTGCGATTTGCCGTACTTACCAATCATACAAGTCGCCATGTTATGAATGGTGATAAACGCAGCGGTGGTAGTACAACCTTTGGCAAGCTCTTCTACAACAAAACTAGTATCAAGACGGCTCACTTCTAAACCACCAACTGATTCGGGCGTGTATAACCCCATAAAGCCAAGCTCACCCGCTTGCCTGTAGACGTTTTTATCAAAGATCGACTCGGCGTCCCACTTTGCGGCATAGGGGCGCATCTGATCATCGGCAAATGCCTTGGCGCTGTCGGCAAATGCTTGTTGCTGTTCGGTTACTTCAAAATTCATGTGTTATTCCTATTCGCAAAGCTCAATAGCGATCGCGGTTGCTTCACCGCCGCCAATGCAAAGTGACGCAACACCTCGTTTTAAGCCCCGCGCCTTTAATGCGTGTATCAAGGTTACGACAATACGTGCGCCCGATGCACCCAGAGGGTGGCCTAACGCACAGGCGCCACCGTTTACATTTACTTTCGCTTCATCTAATCCTAAATTATCAATCGCCAACAGCGCCACCACCGCAAAGGCTTCGTTGATTTCGAACAGATCAACATCGTTTACCTGCCAGCCTACCTGATCTAGCAGTTTGGTTACTGCGCCTATTGGGGCGAGTGTAAACTCTGCGGGCTTTTGCGCGTGCGACGTGTAGCCTTTTATCACCGCCAAGGGTTTGTTCTTGCCCAAACCTGCTTGTGTTGCTAGTACTAAGGCCGCTGCGCCATCAGAAATAGAACTTGAGTTGGCTGCGGTTACCGTGCCATCTTTCTTAAACGCTGGGCGCAACTTAGGGATCTTTTCTGGATTCGCTTCACCAGGCTGTTGATCTGTCTCTACTAGACGTTCATCTTGGCGAGTTTTAACCATCACGGGCGTTATCTCATCAAGAAAAGCACCGGTCGCAATAGCTGCATTCGCTCGCGCTAACGATTGAATCGCGTAGGTGTCCATTCGTTCGCGAGTATAGTTACGTTCATCGGCCACCGATTGCGCAAAGGTACCCATCAAACCACCCGTCTCGGCGTCTTCAAGACCGTCTAAAAAAAGCGCGTCTTTCATTTCGGCATGGCCTAAACGGGCACCTGAACGCGCCTTGGGCATCAGATAAGGCGCATTGGTCATGCTCTCAAAACCGCCGGCAATCATCATCTCGCCCTGCCCTAATCGCAGTGCGTCGGCTGCGTGCATCACTGCCTTCATTCCCGAGCCACACACCTTTGAAACAGTCGTCGTTGGCACCGACTCTGCAATACCGGCCTTTAGCGCCGCTTGACGTGCGGGCGCTTGACCAAGGCCTGCGCTAACTACATTGCCCATATACACTTCGTCGACTTGATCTGCTGCCAAATTCAATTGCTTACAGACACCCGAAATGGCAGCCGCCCCTAAATCGGTGGCTGAAAGACTGGCAAAGTCGCCCTGAAAGCCCGCCATCGGCGTGCGCATTGCTGCAAGGATGTAGATATCTGATGTCATAAAAGCCTCTTTTTATAGGTATTTACGCAGTTTGAGCCCCTTTTGTTAGATTATTTATGCGAATCAAAGCAGGTTTAGGGTTTATTCGCATAAGTTATCTGTCAAACACGCCATAACTGTTTTTAGTTTATCAAAAACCGTTGCACAGGCAGCTAGTAACGGCTACTTTGAAGCATTCGCATACGACATGGAAGAGAACGACAATGTTAAGCACCATGATGTCAATGCCCCTAACGATTACTGCCCTGATGCAGTTTGTAGATCGCGTCCACGGTAAGTCTGAGATCGTTTCGGTCACACACGACAACCCTCAACACCGCTATACCTATAACGAAGCGTACAAGCGAACGCGCCAATTAGCCAACGCGTTGCGCGCGCTCGGTGCCGAGTCTGACGACCGTGTTGGTACGCTCGCGTTTAACGATTATCGTCACTTTGAGCTGTACTACGCCATTAGCTGCTCTGGCATGGTGTGCCACACGATCAACCCTAGGCTATTTCCTGAGCAACTCGAATACATCATCAATCACGCGCAAGATCGTTTTCTATTTGTCGACCCTATGTTTGTGCCATTGATCGAACTGCTAGCACCCAAGCTGACGTATGTAGAAGCCTTTATAATCTTGTGTAGCCAAGACGACATGCCGTCTAGCCCACTAGAAAACCTGTACTCGTACGAAACCCTGATCAGTCAGCAGCCCAGCCAGTTTGATTGGCCTGAATTAGATGAAAACCAAGCCTCATCGCTATGTTACACATCGGGCACTACAGGTAATCCCAAAGGCGTGATGTACTCACACAGATCAACCATTTTGCATGCATACGCTAGCGCCTTGCCTGATGTTTTTGGCATCAGTGCCCGCGAAGTAGTAATGCCTGTTGTGCCTATGTTTCATGTTAATAGCTGGGGGCTAGTGTATTCAGCACCGATGGTTGGGGCGTCACTTGTATTGCCCGGGCCCAAAATGGGTGACGGTAAAAGTCTGTGCAATCTAATCAATGATTGTGATGTCACCATGACAGCCGGCGTACCGACTGTTTGGCTAGCTCTACTTAACTACTTAGAAAACTCCGGCGACCGTGTACCCAATTTAAAGCGCTTAACCATTGGTGGCTCGGCCTGCCCGCAAATGATTTTTGACGGGTTTGAACGCCTTGGTATCGACGTGCACCATGCTTGGGGCATGACCGAAATGTCGCCATTAGGCACCTACAACAAACCCCAACTTTGGGAGTTTGGTTTGTCAGACGACGAGTACCTTCGCAACCGCCTCAGCCAAGGTAGACCTATCTTTGGCGTAGACATTAAGATCGTCGACGATCAAGGTATTGAATTGCCTTGGGATGACACCGCTGCGGGAGCCGTTAAAGTTCGAGGGCCTTGGGTAACGGCGCATTACTATGGGCAAGATATTGCCAGTGACTTTGATGGTTGGTTCGAAACCGGCGATGTTGCCAGCATCAGCCCTGATGGGTTAATGCGCATCACTGATCGCGTTAAAGATGTCATCAAATCTGGGGGCGAGTGGATCAGCTCAATCGAATTAGAAAACTGTGCACAAAACCACCCCGCGGTTGCAGAAGCCGCCGTAATAGGCGTGTCACACATGAAGTGGGCCGAGCGTCCTTTACTGCTTGTGGTTGTCAAAGATGGGGCAGAAGTATCACAATCTGAAATACTGCAATGGTTTGAAGGTAAGGTAGCTAACTGGTGGGTACCTGATGCCTGCGAATTTGTCGATTCGCTGCCGCATACAGCGACCGGCAAACTAAGCAAAAAAGATCTTCGAGATCAATACGCCAACTATGCTTGGCCTGTGGCGGAGACAGTTTAATGCGCCTATCTCAACGTCGAATTTTTATACAGTTAACGATCATCGCTATTTTCATTTTATCAGCGGCCATTGTCGAGGCGTCTGATGATTATATCGAGCTACCTCAAGAGAATTTAATCTATTTATCAACAAACGATGGCACTGCAATTATCGAACTGGCGCCCTGGATCGCACCTGCACATGTGATGAGATTTAAACAGCTCGCCCAAAACAATCGGTTTGCGGGGGCCAACTTTTATCGGGTCGTAGAAGGCTTTGTTGCACAAGGTGGTTTTGGTGCGTTAGCTGATCAAGCAGATCGTGCGGCTGACTTTGCTCCGTTAAAATTAGAGCCCTTTCGCAAAGGCCAATTAGGTGGCTATTCGTTGCTCAACACCGGCGGCCACTACGCAGACGCTGAAGGCATCTATAACGGCTTTAATGTAAGCAACAAAAATGATGAGTATTGGGTTAACCATTGCTACGGCGTAGTAGCGGCCGCTCGAATGTTTGAGGCTGATACTGCTACAACCGAGTTCTATATTATGATTGGCGCCCAAGCTCGTCACCTTGATCGAAATATGAGTGTGTTTGGGCGAGTGGTGCACGGCATGGATGTGATTCAAAGGGTTAATCGCGGTGTTGCCGGGCAAGCCAAAGATTTTGAGCCAACGACGATTACGGCATTTCAGATAGGTAGCGATTTACCAGCGTCAGAGCAAGTTAAACTTTATGTGATGCGCTCTGGCACCAAAGCATTCGAGCAATCAATGAGCGAGCGCAAACAGTTTAGCTCGCCCTTTTTTGCTGAGACGCCGCCTCCAGTTATTAACCCCTGTCGTTATACGCAGGCGCTGACTGAATTACCGCCGACAGACAGTTAATCTAACGCGTTTAAGCCGATCCATTGCGGTTTACGCGCCATCACATAAATCGCAATAACATCATACACAGCGTGCCAAGCCATCACGCCAATTAGGTCACCCGTCACCTGATACGCATAACCTAAAATAAGCCCCATGACCGTCGCCATGATAAAATATAAAAACGTCATGGCATGCATTGCACCGAATACTATTGATGCAATCACTAACGCCCAAACACCCGACAGTTTTAGCTCGAGTGCGTTTTGTAACAACGCGCGAAAAAACAGTTCTTCGCAAACCCCAGCGGCGATGCCAATAACAACCATCTGCCCTATAGACATATCTCTAAACAACGGGCCGACCTGTTTATATATCGCTACCATTTGTCGACGTACCCACTGACCAGAATAACGCATACTAGCCATGCCGACAGCATAGGTTGCGATCGGTGCGATTAATGCAAACGAAAGTGTTACCAACAAGTTGCTGCCTACAACTGGTGGTGTCAACGACAGAAAGTAGAGCCCACAAATTGCGATAACCGCAAACGACAGCTCCATCTTAACTGTCTGCTCCACCATCGCTTTTGCCGTGGTGGGCAGCTTGTTACTCATCAGTGTAGCCCCAAGGAGCTGCCGGAGTTTTAACAGGATTAGTAAGATCAAAGTCTACTCTGAACTCAAAGCCTTCACGAATAAGGCGATAGGTGAATTCATCGTCATAGACGAACATTTGCCACGTATTTTGATTAGAGCCTGGTATCTTTTGCTCTACAAACATTTGCTTGGTCGGCGCATCAACAGGAAACGACTGCACTTGCGCATAACCGTCATCAACAGTATGCCCACCATACATTGTTAGATCTTCGCTAGTACCATCTTCATGGCGGTGATCATGCTTTAACTGCAATCCGCTGCCAGTTCTGGTGATGACCCAAGTTCTTGACGCGTTATCACCAACATGAAACGGAATCTCTATATAGGTATCGGTGCACTTGCGAACATGCATCACTAGCTTTTTGCCAGTGAAACTTTTTGATTTGTTGGTATCGATTAAAATCTCGCCCGCAAAAGCATGGCCACATAAATCGGTGAGCGATTTAAAGAAGCTATCTTGTGCAGGTGTAGTAAGTACAGGCCGGCTGGTCGCCGATGACGCAGCGGTAACTAGTAGCATCGCAGCAAATACGATTGTTTTCATACATATCCCTTTTTCATTATTTTCAACGATGGTATGTGTGATAACTAAGTTGCAACTAGTGCTACCCTCTAACCACACGCGAGCGATACTGCCGCCCTTTAATTTTATCGCTTTGTAGTTTGTTCATCGCAACTTTAACAGCATCGCGTTTAATCGCCACAAAGGTCGAAAAATCGAATCGATCAATTTTACCCACATCGCTGCCCTGAACTCCACCCTGAGCAGTTAACGCACCCAAGATATCACCTGGGCGTAGCTTTACCTTTTTACCACCATCAATTTGCAGCGTATGCATGCTTGGGCGCTTTGGGTCTGTCGCCAAAACCGAATCATCAGGTAACTCTAGCCGATGATTTTCAATTGCTTCATCGCCCACTCGCAATGCCAACTTAGGGTATTCTCGTTCGGTAAACAAACTGATCGCCACGCCGTCTTTACCCGCTCGCCCAGTACGACCAATTCGATGTGTGTGTACCTCTGCTTCGCGACTTAACTGATAGTTAATTACTAGCTCTAGATCAGCGACATCAATACCCCGCGCTGCCACATCGGTGGCCACCATGACGGTAGCACTGCCGTTGGCAAAGCGCACTAGGGTTACGTCTCGGGCTGCTTGCTCTAGATCGCCATGAAGCGCCAAGCTAACCCAGCCCGCTTGCTTTAAGTAATTGGCGACCTGTGTCGTTTCACGCTTGGTGTTGCAAAATACAATGGCTTGCTCTGGGCGATATAGATGCAATAGCTTTAATACCGCCTCGTCGCGCTCACTGCTGTGCGCCAGCTCGACAAATTGCTCTTTGATGGTGCTTGGCGAAAGTACATCTTGTGCTTCTACAAACTGTGGCTTTAAACACACACGCTGGGCTAACGCCTTAATCGAGTCAGGATAGGTAGCGCTGAATAGCAGTGTTTGACGCTTAGCTGGCATATAGCTAACGATCTTATCTAGATCGTCTTGAAAGCCCATGTCTAGCATTCTATCAGCTTCGTCTAAAACCAGTTGTGTAGCTCGGTCAATTGCTAGGTGACCTTTACGAAGCAAATCATTAATGCGCCCTGGCGTGCCCACAATAATGTGGGCACCATGTTTAAGTGAGCCAATCTGCGGCCCAATAGGCATGCCTCCGCAAAGGGTTAATACCTTTACGTTATGAGTAGTACGCGCCAGTTGGCGGATAGACTTAGAAACCTGATCAGCTAGCTCACGTGTGGGGCACAATACAAGTGACTGTACATACCACTGTTTTACGCGCAGTTGCTGCACAATGCCCAAACCAAAGGCAGCGGTCTTGCCTGAGCCAGTCTTAGCTTTAGCTATTAGATCTTTGCCGTCTAGTATCAGAGGCACACTCAACGCTTGAATGGGCGTCATTTGCTCGTAGCCAAGCGATGCCAGATTTTCGACAATCGGCTTAGAAAGGGATAGTTGGCTAAAATTGTTTGTCGACACCTGACACCTCGCATGTTTTATGCAGTTTACCCTATATACCGAACTGCCTGAGGTAACTAATTTGCATCAGTAGCGGTTTAAGTTTACTTTGCGCTAATACTTATAATCACTGCTTATAACTTATGCTTACTCGCTCGCCCTTCAAACACCGCATATTGCCCGTGATCGCTGCCGCGATACTGATTGCAGTCGCCGCCTTTGCTAGTAAATCCTCGATGCAAGAATTGCACAGTTTACGTGCCCTAGAGCGTGTACCTGTAAGCCCTGTAGCAGGGGTATTACCCGGCCCGACGCAACTTCATGGATACGCCGAAGCCATCAATCGAGACCGCCTAACAACACCCAACACGAAAACCAAGGTGCTTGCCTATAAGTGGACCAAAGAGCGCCAATACACAGATAGCGAAGGTAAAAAACGGTGGCGTATCGAAAAGAGTGAATACAAATTTATCGACTTTAAACTATTCGACGGCCAACACAGCATATTAGTCAAAACAAGTGGAGCCGCCAAAAACACACTGTCTTTGCATCAACGCTGGCAAGATCGACAGGGCGATTTGCGGTACACCGAATATTGGCTACAACACAATGAACCTATTCAATTATATGGCCATATCAACAGTGCCAACGAAGTTGAGCTGCAGCACCGCGCAATAGAACCACTCCTCACGATGGGTACCACCAACAGTGCACGTCAGTCAAAAGCAGGTTTTATGCTATTTAAGTTTTGGGGCGCTTGGCTGGCGATAGCATTAGCCATCACCTCGGTACTATACGCCTTGAATCAGCATCGCATATTGGTCTTTCTTGGAGTAATCACTGCCTCTGGTGTTATCTATCTAAGCAGTCTTAGCCTAACCATGATGAAAAGCGAGTTAAGCGCTGCTCATCAATTAACGATGTCGCAATACGGTAGTCTTATGGCCGACGCTGACGCACAGGGCATCGATATAAAGCGTGACATTCCTGAAGAAGGTACACCACTCGCTGCCAAATACGCCACATTAGAACAGCGCTTTATTCAGTACGAAAACGTGGCGCAGCGGTTCCCGCTTTCATTATTGTCTGGCCTATGGGGTATCAAATCATTACCGCCGCTTGCTCGGTCAGGTACCGAGTATGACATGTCTTTCTCTGATTCGGCGCTTACCTTTGGCTTTATTCCATATATCGCTTTAGGATC
The DNA here is from genome assembly GCA_947503335.1 of uncultured Pseudomonadales bacterium. Lineage (GTDB taxonomy): Bacteria > Pseudomonadota > Gammaproteobacteria > Pseudomonadales > CANNCY01 > CANNCY01. Next base: position 554,945 of record CANNCY010000002.1, read on the forward strand.
TGGAGTATTAGGTGTCGTGCTGCTGTTGTTAGGTATCAGCCTCGTCAAAGAAAAGCGGCAAATTGAGGCCATCGAAACCTCTCCTGCCGGTGGCGCCGTATACGGTCAGGGCGAGTTTAGTGGGCACCTACATATCTTGGGTGACGATCGCCACGCAACCGTTAAAGGCCCTCTGTCGCATATTGACTGCCTGTGGTTTGACTATAAAGAGTACGTCAAAGTTAAAACTAAGAATGGGCATTCGTGGAAACAAGTAGACCATCAAACTGACTGCCGCCCTATGCTGATCAAAGATGACAGTGGCGAAATCGCGCTTGAGTTAGATGATGCAAAGATCATCACTAAAACGAAACATAAAAGAATTTCAGGTGATCGAAAATATGTCGAACAAAACCTAGTCGCAGGCGACGAGGTGTATGTATTAGGTAGCGCTGAAGTTGTCGATCATCGAGATCATCAATTGACGATTGTTAAGGGTAAAGACCAACCAATGATCGTGAGTGATTTTGGCGAGTTTGACGTAATCATGATGCAGGCCGGCAAAGGCATTTTGTCGCTAATGATTGGCGCCATGCTTATCTTAGGCGGGCTGTTACTGGGCTTCGCGATTACCGGCAGCTTAACCCCCTTTGACCTTTTAAAAACTGCATTGATGTGCCCTGTTCTTTTGCTAGGTGTGATGGTAACACTACACTATAACGATCTTGTATTTTTGCGCGAGCGCACCAAGCGTGCTTGGGCTAACATTCAAGTATCACTCAAAAAACGCGCCGACTTGCTACCCAATTTGCAATCTGTTTTATCTGAAACACTAAAGCATGAACGCAGCACATTGAATGCCATTACAGCAATGCGAACACAGCTAACCAAGCTTAAATCTGTCAACGATATTAAAAGGTTCAACGCCTTCGAAAATAAAGTGAATAAACTCATTGAGGCGAAAATTGAGGCTTACCCAGATTTAAAATCTGATGCCAACGTTACACAACTGATGCATCAGCTACGCCAGCTAGAAGATGAGATTGAATACATGCGCGCCGGCTACGTAGATGCCGCAGCGCTATACAACACGCGCCTACAAACGGTGCCTGATATCTGGATAGCGAGAATGGGTAAGTTCGAGAGGGCGAGTATGCAGCCCTCCTGAAAGGGCTGCACGCGTTGATTAATAAAGGCTGTTTAGCACTTCGCGTAAGCGGGAATGTACGCTTAGCTCGCTATTGTCTGCATCTTTTGAATAACCTAAATACACAGCAACTAAATCTTTTTCAGCATTGATGATCAACCCCTGGCCGGCCCAGCCACCCTTAAAGATATCGCCATTTTTATAGATCACGTCCCACTGGTAGGCAGTGTGGCTGATATTATCGGGCACGTGGCCATTCCACCCCCGTGCTCGCTCAACCAATTCTCGGCGGCCATTTTGAATACGTTTAAGATAGCGCTCGCTGATAACAGGCTCGTCAACAAGCTGACTAGCAGAGGGCGTAAACAGCATACCAAATCGCGCCATATCTCGCGCCTTAGCCAACAACCCACCTGTGCTCAGTGCCACACCGTTTCGCGCTGCGTAAATAGACGCATCACCTTCGGCACCCATTTTCATCCATATCTCAGAACTTACCGCATCCTGAAATGGCATATTCATTACTCGCTCTACGATCCAGCTAAGTACAAAGGTGTTTGCGCCACTGTAATCAAAACCTACCCCTTGGTCAGCCCAGGTGCCCGGCCGCATATTCGCCAATGCCTCGTAAGGTGTATCGTACGACTTATCACTTCGCACGGCGTCGCCTAATGATGCTTCAAATTCGTAATAGCATGTACCCCTTACGTAGTTAGCGTCAGGACAGTCAACACCCGATGCCATATCTAAGACGTTTTCTACCGTGACACCTTTAAAGTCACTCGTTGCCAACTCTGGCACATAAAATTCGACAGGCTTAGTCACATCAACCAAACCACGGTCTTCTAGAATGGCGATAAGGGTAGATGAAAACACCTTGGTTACACTCCACCATATCGGCTTTTCATACTCGCGCATGCGAGGGTAGTCTTCAAAGACAATCTTACCCTTATGCACTACAACCACACCCATCGATGTAGATAGATCTGAGCGTATAAACTCTCCAAACGGCATTGTCTTATCATCACCGATCGCAACGGGGTGCGCGCCGATATCTTTGTTTATCGCATACTCTAAAGTCTTTACCTGCCCATCACGGTAAACGTTTACTGTAGGCACAATTTGGTGAAGATTTTTGTTGTTCCAGAGCATATCGTCGCCGGTTGGGGTCCACCAGACTTCTTCATCAGGGTGAGGCAAACGCTTGTGTTGCTCTAGATTTTTTTCTACTGTGGCCGCGGGCTTAAACGGTGCAACATTTTCGTTGGCAAAGCCAGATACGGCCGTCATTAATAGCGCAGCGGTCGCGATTGTTCGTTTATTCACTTATTTATCTCTCTTATCAATGTCTAGCTCTTGATACCGCCAACCAACCTAAAATAGAATTTCTATAACCGCAACATCTATTAATTCATTCGGTGACAAATTTATTTCACCTTATCGGCGAGCCAACAATGAATGATGCCCACAATTTATTCGCCCGTTACTTAAAGGCCACAGGCTCATCTGTAACGCAGACCGGCGCCCCATGGGTTATCGCAACACTTATTGCTCGCGAAGGCTCTAGCTATCGCAAAGAAGGGGCAATGATGTTTGTTTCACCCATTGGCGAGCGTATAGGTGTTTTAAGTGGTGGTTGTTTAGAAGACGACATCATCCACCAGGCATACCGCGTATCAGCAACCGGTAAGCCTAAGGTTGTTCATTACGACTCATTAGATGACGACAGTTTTTCAGGTGCTAACAACACTGGCTGCCTAGGTCGAATTCAGATTCTCTTAAACCCTGTTACTGTTGATATTCATGACCAGATTGTTACGGCGTATGACGCGCTAGAATCGGGCAAAACGACAACGTTTGAGCAGGCGATACCCAATGTTGACCCAGGCCTTAATAGAGCGAGTTGGGCACTAACGCCTAGGCATCGCTTTTTAGTGATCGGTGCAGGTCATGATGCAGTACCTATTTGCACCATCGCCAAGCAAATGGGTTGGCATGTTACGTTGTGGGATGACCGACCTAAATGGCAGCAGCATGCGTTGAAAAATATTGTCGATCATTATGTTACAACCGCACGAGGTCAACTTAACGAATTGCCATCGATGAGCTACGACGGCGTGCTATTGAAAACCCACAACCTATCAGCTGACGCTATTTGGCTAAAGCACTTAGAGGCCTATCAACAATCGTTTAAATACATTGCATTGCTAGGGCCACAGTATCGTCGCCAAATGGTCATAGACGAAGCCAAACTAATTAGCAACGAATGGGCATTACAACGCGTGCATGCGCCCGCAGGCATCGATATTGGGGGCGACTCGCCCGAGGCAATAGCGCTGTCGGTATTGTCTCAGGCGCATCAATCATTTCACCGCTAAACGATTCGATACCCTTCTTTTGACATCGGCAATGTTCTAATACGATGCCCCGTAGCAGCGTAAATAGCGTTGGTAACCGCCGGTGCTAGTGGCGGCAGGGCAGGTTCGCCCAACCCTGATGGCGGATACTTACTAGTAACCCAATGGGTCTCAATAATGGGTTGTGCCGGCATTCTAAGTAGTGGATAAGTATTAAAGTTACCCTGCTGAACCGCGCCATTCTCGAAAGTAATCTCTTGCCCGGCCAATGTGCTTAAGCCGTCTGTAACAGAGCCTTCTACTTGGTTTTCACCACCGGCTTTGTTCAACAACATGCCCACATCGGCTGCTACTACAACCCTATCTACGCTCACTTCATTGCGGTCGCTAACAGTCACCTCAGCAACCTCAGCAAAGTACCCTAGGTGACTAAAGTAAAAAGATAGCCCTTGCCCTTTGCCTTTTGGCATCGGCTTACCCCAATTAGCTTTTTCTGCAGCCAGTTTGGTTACGGCAATTGCACGCTCTGTATTAAAGTGTCGCGCTTTCTTTTTACCGAGCCATCTGGGTTCGCCAAACTGCTCGAGTAAAAATTCTAAATGATCGCGCCCCGCTGCTGCAGACATCTCGTGAATAAAGCTTTGGTACACCCATGCCATTGTGCAAGAACCCGGTGCACGCCACCATCCCGCCGGTATCTTTAAAGGCAATCGATGTGCTTCGAAGCTTAGGTTAGCAATTTCGGGGCATTGCAAATCACCCGAACTAGCGTTGCCACCTCGTACAGGTTTAGCAGCATCTTTATCTGCTTCATAGAACGTAATAGTGCTGTCGCGAAGCGCGGTGAGCTTGCCTTCTTTATCAACACCGCCTGTAAGATTATGAAAACCACCGACGCGATAAAAGTCGTGAGCCGTATCGGCTTCTCGTGTCCACATTAACTTGATGGGTGCACTTACTTTATGGGCAATAGCCGCAGCTTCAACGACGTAATCGTTCATCAAGCGGCGACCAAAGCCACCACCGATACGCAGCTGCGTAACTTGGATATCAGATTCTTCAATGCCTAATGTGCCAGCTACAAGCGGTGCAATTGATTGAGGTGTTTGAGAAGGAGCCAAAATTTGCATCTTGCCATTGTTATACCAAGCTGTGCAGTTTTGTGGCTCCATTGGCGCATGAGCAACAAAGGGGTACGTATAGAATGCCTCAACAACCTTATCGGCTGCCTCTATGGCACCCTTCACATCCCCCTTACTCGACACTACTTCGCCTTGCGTCTTAGTTAGCGCCTTAGCTTTTGTGACTAAATCAGACCATGATTCTGACGCGGCGTTATCGTAATTCCATTCAACCTTAAGCGCGTCGGCAGCCTTAAACGCTTCGTAGGTAGATTTCGCGATAATGGCAACACCAGGCCTTAAACCTGTTTGCTCGTCACCACCTTCAATAATGAACGCATCAACAACGCCATCAAGTTGTTTAACACTGTCTAAATTAGCTGATTTAACGCTACCGCCAAAACTGGGGCACTTTGTAAAAGTTGCGTATAGCATGCCCGGCAACTTTTGATCGACACCATATAAGGGCTCGCCCGTTACAATCTTCGGATTATCAACGCCTGTAACAAAGCTACCCAGTAGACGATAGTCTTCGCGCTTTTTAAGCTTAATATTTTTAGCATCAGGTACAGGTAAACCAGCTGCTGCGCTGGCTAGCTGGCCATAGGTTAAGATGGCGCCGCTATTAGTGTTAATAACCTGTCCATTCTCGGCACGACAACTGTCTTTGCTAACTGCCCATGTCGCTGCCGCTGCCGATAGCAGCATGTCTTTTGCAACCGCGCCGGCCTCTCGAAGAGGCTTCCAGTTCATTGGCGTAGACATTGATCCACCGGCAAACTGTGCACCGTAGCGCTCTTTGTCAATATCAGACTGAACAACTGACACCTGGCTCCAGGCGACATCTAATTCTTCTGCAATAATCATTGGCAAGGTTGTTTTAACACCCTGCCCTATTTCGGGGTTTTTAGCCGCAATAACAATAGTGCCATCGGGCTTGATCTGAATATAACCGTTCGGTGCAAAGGGCTTGTCGGGTTCAGCTGTTTCTGCACTCGCTAATCGCGGTTGTCCTACAACAACACTTAGTACTAAACCACCACCGGCGATACCAGTTAGCTTTAGAAACTGCCTTCTGCTCAATGGCCCTTTTTTAGCTTCGTCAAACATAGCTGGCGCGCTATTGATTTTGTCAACAACATGGGCAGGCATATCAACGTCGGGGATTAGGGTGCGCCCTTCTTCATAATGACTCATGACGATGCCTCCGCCTTAGCAGCTGTATGAATCGCCTTTTTTATTCGCTTGTAAGTTCCGCAACGGCATATATTACCCGCCATCGCCGATTCGATTTCATCATCGTTTGGATTCGGGTTTTGTTGTAGCAACGCGGCCGCTGACATAAGCTGACCTGCCTGACAATAACCGCATTGCGGTACATCGTGTTCTACCCACGCTTGCTGCAAAGGGTGAAACTGTACAACACCATTGCTATCTTGTTTTGCCAAACCTTCAATCGTTGTTATCGACTGCCCATTGGCAGCTGATATAGGAAGGCTGCAAGACCTAATGGCCGACCCGTTAAGGTGAACAGTACATGCCCCACACAAACCTTTACCGCAGCCAAACTTGGTACCCACCATATCTAGATGATCTCGTAACACCCACAACAGAGGAGTAGAGGGGTCAATGTCATCAAGCTTACGATCTTTACCGTTTACCCTTAACGTAATCATCGCCTTTCCTTAGTTTCGTTTAGCGGGCACCCACGCCCATAGCATCTGTACTTTAATTGGCTCTTTTGCCTCGGCGTCAAATACATTACAGGTAACTAATACTTCACCTTTTTCTTGTGTCTGTATTTGTTCTATTTGCTCATCAGACAGCGACGCCTCAGCACGCATATCGCCCACTGCACGCTTTAGGTAATCGACATGCATAGATTTGATTACGGGAATACTTGATGCGGGCGCATTTAGCCCGACCAGCACACCTGTCGCGCTTTCAGCAATTAACCCCATTGCCACAGCGTGTACACCACCAATATGATTTTGGATACGTGTTCGATTTTTGATGTAACAGACAGACTTATTGGGTGAGAGCTCAGTAAATTTAAGCTTGCTTGTTCTGAAGTACTTAACAGCATTGCCAAATACAAAGCTCATAGCAGGCAATCGCATACCCTGGGGTAACGCCTGAACTTTGTCGTATACCTTACGGATCATGCTTGGTTTATAGCTCATATATACCTCGTACTATTCTTAAGCTCGAGAATACGAGGTTTTACACAGCCATTCAATCGTGCTTATAGGGCGTAAGTCTAACTAACGCCCTAAAGTAGCCTATTCGCAAACAGGATCCATGTTACCGATCCAGTCTGCGATCAGTGCAACACCCTCTTTATGTTGTAGCGAGCGCCCAATCTCGGGCATCATCTCGCCCGGATCATCACTCTGCATGCGATACACCATGATCGATTTATCAGGATGCGACGCAAACAAACTGAAGGGTCGGCTACCTGCTCCGCGCCCAGCAGCAACCGGCGGCTTACACAGGCCAATCGCACGCATGTCAGTTTCTTCTATATGTAGCATCAAGCCCGAGGTATCTGCCGCCCCTTTCGGATTGTGGCAATGCGCGCAGTTGGCGTCTAGATAGCTACGCGCACGCAAATCAAGTTGATCTCTAGCACCGTCTTCGTAGATAGCGAGGGTCTGAGTTGGCTCGATGGTTTCTTGCAACAGCCCCTTGTTAAACCAATATGTCAGCTGATTTTCAAGACCCGAGGCGTAGCTAAACTCGCCATTTAAATTAGATGGTTTTGGCCCTATAGGCATGATCGACGCACTAGTATGATCAGGCGCATGACAACCGCCACACTGATTTGCGTCGGGCACCACGTAGGCAAAGCGTTGTTTGTTGTTACCATCTACTAGTGTCTTTGCCTGAACATCGCCAGCAATTTCAAGCGTGGCGTCTGACTGATCTGCGTTCCATACGTAAGGTAACGCCTGCCAACCATCTGCTTGCTTTACTAGCAGGCGTGTTTCAATCAGCTGCACGTCAGCCAAGTTTAAAGACGAGCCATCAATTAGGTAACTGTCGTTGGTTTTTACTACTTCTCCATCAGATGCCCCTTTGGGGTAGTAGAACGTCTTTGTAATAATAGAACCAACAGGGAACTCGATACGATCGCCCTTAACAACCGCCGCAGTACCCTCTGGTAGATATAGGGTACGTAGCTTATGCGCGTAGTCTGTAAACAAGGGCGAGTTTAGATCGTAGGGTGTTGAATCAACGTGGATAGCTAAGGTTGTGCCATTACTATCTAGAATACCCCAACTGCTTAAGGTCGCGGGTGTATTATCGCGATCAAAGTGATTAACGCTTTGCTCACACCCGGCCAGGGCAAGCGCTGATATCACCAGCGCTGTCGATACAATCTTTGTGTACATCTACTACCTCTATTTACTCGGCAATGGCGATTTTTATCGGATCTAATTTTGCCAACTGACATTGATGAGGTGTGATATCGGTCGATATATTCGCGAAACCATTGCCTGCATCAACATTGATAATCGATGCATCTTCATTGTCGATACACAAACGGTATTGCTCGGGTAATTCGCCGTCAACTAGCTTTTCAGGGTTAACCACGCCATCCCAAAGAATATCTGGCAAGCTACCATTTAGCCCGAACTCTGCGATACGCAATGCTTTTAGCTCTAGGTGATCTGGCGAACTGCCACCACCGGTAAAGGTATTGCCGTAGATGTAAATCGACTCAGGAAACTGATCAAACGCTTCGGTAACAGAATTATTGGTTGCCGTATCGTTAGCCGTAAAATAGCTGCTAACCAAAATATTAGATGTATCGTTATCTTTGATATCATTGCTGAATACTTCGACCTGGTCGTTAGACACGATCATCACCCCCGACCCTGCCGGCACAAAGCTTACTGCTGTACCTTCTGGTGCAAAGTTTTCGGTGTTGTTTTCGTGAATGATATTGTCGTAAACACGGGTACCGTGACCTGGCTGCGGCAGGTTAGGCATGTTAAAAACCAAAATACCGCCGGTGTTGTGTTTAGCAGTATTGTTATAAACATCTGCGCCAATGCTGTTTTCAATTTCGATACCAGCAACGTTATATTCTGCTCTGTTTCCACGCACAATAATATTGTGCGACTGACCAACGTAGATACCCGCATCACTAGCTGCAATTGCAACGTTGTCTTCGATCAGTACATTCGTTGTCTGCACGGGGTAGATGCCATAGGCGCCGTTGTTTACGTCAGGCCCGTTTGTCCATTCGGTGCGAACGCGACGAACGATTACATTCTCGCCTTCATTAATTTTTAACGCATCGCCCTTTGCGTCTTCAAGTGCTAGATCTTCAAGAATAAAGTTGTCAGCATTTTTGACTAACAGACCCTCGGCACCTTGAATTTGATTCTTAAATGATAGAACGGTTTTATCCATGCCTGCGCCACGAATCGTCACGCCATTGCCATTAAGGCTTAGCCCACGCGTAAGCTCATAATGCCCTTCAGGAATTTCAATAACATCACCTGGCTTTGCTTGAACCAATTGTGTAATTAAGTGTTTTTGAAAATCAACATCTGGCGCCGAAGACTGCTGGGGTGCAGCAGACTGCTCACAACCAGCTAACGCTGCAGCCACGACCGTAGCTGCGATCAAAGAGCGCTTAAACATGGGTGGTTCCTATCTATTTATTGTCATTGGCAAATACCCTAGCACAAAGTAGGGCTATAGGTCAGTAGCCTAAGGTTGCTAGCGCGCTCTCGACCACAATGGCATGGCGCTTAGCCAGCGCATCACGGTCATCGTCGTACCCACCACCAATAACCGTTGCTACACGTATCTGCAGCCGTTTACACTCGTTTAGCACCCAACTATCGCGTGCTCTCAAACCATCTTCAGATATATTTAGGCGACCCAAAGAGTCATGGATATAAGGGTCAACGCCTGCGTCATAGATAATAAGATCGGGCTGGGCTAGGTCAATGGCTTGGCGAAACGTTGCCTGAATGCAATCAAGATACACGTCATCTTCGGTACCATCGGGCAAATCAACGTCGATATCACTCTTAACGCGACGCACAGGAAAGTTTTTCTCACCCTGAATAGAGCAGGTAAACAAAGTGGGATACTGTGCCAACATCGATGCGGTGCCATCGCCCTGGTGTACATCACAATCAAATACTAATGCTCGCTTTATCTTGCCATCATTAAGTAACTTAATAAGCGCAAACGCCATGTCGTTGAATATGCAAAAGCCAGAAGCATAATCATAGTGGGCATGGTGTGTGCCCCCCGCCAAATGACAAGCAAGCCCCTGATCAAGCGCCAAATGGCATGTCATTAACGTACCCATAGGCGAAAGAAATGTACGCCTTACCAAACCATCTGAAAGCGGCAAACCCATTCGCTTAGCCGCTTTTGCATCTAAGGTTTTGTTTTTAATCGCGGTGATGTAATCAAGGTCATGCGCCAGGCTTAGCCAATTAACGGGCACTTCGCCTGGGCGCCACTCTTTGCAGTGTTTAAGCTGGTCTGTTCGTTCTAAGTACTGATATAACTTAATAAATTTACTCATCGCAAAGCGATGCGATTGGGCAAAATCGAAACTATATTCAGGGTGATAAACGATCGGTAGCTTGGCCATTACATTGCTTTTTGCAACTGTTCTTTAGAGGGCACAAATTGCGATAGAACCAGTGACACCATTGCCATGCCTGCGCCCAATAAAAATACTAAACTGTGCGAGTAAAGCCAGATTAAACCAAATGCTGCGGGTATCACCACCGCCGCAATATGATTAATGCTAAAGCTAACTGCGGCTGTTGCGCTGATGTCTTTAGGGTCGGCAATTTTTTGAAAATACGTTTTGATCGCAATCGCCATCGCAAAAAGAATATGGTCAATCACATAAAGCGTAGCGGCAACATTGCTGTCGTTAACGAACGCATAGCTAGCAAACAGAATAGCCAGACCAACATATTCAATGGTTAATGCGCGCTTTTCACCTACTCGCTCGATCCATCGCCCTATTTTAGGGGCCACAAAGAAGCTAACGGTGTGGTTGATTAAATAGAGGCCAGCAATGGCACTGACGGTATAGCCAAATTTTTCGACCATTAAAAAGCCAGCAAAGACAACAAAAATCTGTCGGCGAGCACCACTCATAAATGTAAGTGCGTAATACAGCCAATAGCGGCTGCGTAGAATAATTTTTTTATGTTGAGGATGCGGTTGGTCAAAGCTAGGAAACAACATCGCACAACCTAGCGCGCAAATTACAGTCATCAAGCCACCAATGAGATATACCGTTTTGTACTCTAAATTGAGCACACTGTGGGCGCACCATATAAATACATAAGCGATCATCGCCGCGAGTGACTTTGCCGACACCAAACGGCCAAGGCTTGACGCAGCTGTTGATTTATCGAACCACTGTAAACTAAGGCTTTGCTGTACCGTCTCGTAATAATGAAAGCCAATCGACATCAAAACGGTAGTTACGTACAAGCCAATGACGGTAGGAAAATACCCCGTCATGGCGATACCTATACCCATAATAACTAGGTTTACCCAAGCAAAACGCTGCTCGCGAATAAACACTAATAGAAACACCGCGGTAAACGCCAAGAACCCAGGTATTTCACGAAGACTTTGTAATATGCCTATCTCTTTACCAGTAAAGCTAGCTTGCTCAACAACAAAATTATTAAGTAACGTAAGCCAAGTGGCAAAACCAAAATTAAGGGCAAAGGTAGCTAAAATCAAAAATCCTTCGGGTGTACGATAACGGTCTAACACTTACTTACTACCTAGTTTATTGATCTGTTTACGAATGGCGTGGCGGTTACTCAACAGGTTGGCGCCGATAATCAACGCTGCGCCCAATGCGAACCATACATCTAGCAACTCACCATAAAGTAGCCACCCTATCAGTACCATGGTGGGTAATCGTAGATAGTCAATGGTTACGATGGTCATGGCGTCTGCAATCATCATAGCTCTAGAGAAGCAGTAATGAGCTAACAATGCGGTTAAACCAACTGTAGCAAACATTGCTATCTGCCATGTTGTAGGCTGCGGCCATGGGTCATTAACAATCACGAAACTGATTGGAAGCTGAATCATCACCATCATCAGTAGAATCGTTAATGGCGATTGCTTCATCGCCAACTGCTTAGTTGTCACCGTTGCGACGGCATAACAAAATGCCGTACCGAGCATTACATAGGTTGCTAGTTCGACATCGGTAAACCCTGGGCGAACAATGGCGAGTACGCCACCGAAACCCAATAGCACTGCAACAATTCGCGTTAACGTTAATGACTCGCCCAAGAACAGCGCCGCTAATACAACGGTAAACAAGGGCGCAGTAAATTCGATGGCTATTACCTCTGCCAGAGGTAGTGCCGCTATCGCAAAAAACCAACCAAACTGGCCAGCAAAGTGGGCGAGGTTACGCAAAAAATGGGTTGAAACCATGTCGCGGCGCAAATTTATGGAGTCTCGATAGATCAGCGACAAGCCGCCAATTACGGCAACACCTATGCAACTGCGCACAAAGATCACCTGCGCAGTAGAAAATGATGCACTTAACTCGCGCCCAGAAATTGCCATTAAGCACACTGATGTAATCATCAGCAGCATCCATAGAAAGGGTTTAAACATACTTAAGTCTCGCTTTGAGAACAGGTTAACAAAGCAAGTAAACCAGCACTATCGTATTAGACCCGTACTATTACAACTTTCTCTTTTACAACAACTAGTTATTTTCAAAGATTAGAAATTTTCATACAACTCCAGAATTTATCACCTATTTTGCGTTGGCGATCTGAACGACATTCTACTATTTATAGATTTGTACGAATTCGCCGTATTCAATTCCTACATAACAATAACTATTTAATAGGGATACACGTCTACCGTTGCGCTCTGAAGTTAGGTACTAGTATTTCGATTCCTAAGACACCCTTACATAAATATGTTGTTTAGTAACAGTTGAAAGTTTTTGATAGCACTTAAAGCGTCACTTGAATTTATCTCACTTAACCAGCAATAAAATTCATGTACGTTATTTATAGCACTACTCGCTACCAAGCTCTTTCTACTTAACGTAACTCCTACACTTGGGGACAATAATGAAAAGATTAATAACCATTGCCTCACTTGCGCTGCTTGCAAGTACGCCTAGCTGGGCACAGAACACCATTTCACCCGATGATCCTAACATTCAGTATTCGGGTCGTTGGAACTTTGATAACCCAGTTGAACCTTGGGTCGGATGGCAAGGCTCGACCATAACCGTTAAATTTACAGGTACGTATCTAAAAGCTGACTTTACTCCTGGCTCAGGAACAGAACAATATAGAGTTATTGTTGATGGCGTTCCTGCCGCTAGTCGTATTTGGATTGAGTCAGAACGCGCAATGCACACATTGGTTGATGGCCTATCAAACGGCGAGCACACGGTTACCTTAATGCGCGAAACATTCTACAACTCGAACATGGTGTTGTATGGATTAGAAACCGACGGTTCCCTCTTAACTCCCGATCCTAAACCATCACTGCGTATCGAATGGTTTGGTGACTCGAATATGGATGGCACCTCTAACTATAGCGAGAAAGACTCTGGAGACTCGGGTTCTTATTATGGCTATCCCGCAATGACGTCACGTGTACTCAATGCTGAAATGAATCTTCAAGCAGTAGGGGGAGCTAAGCTAGATGGGCCAGGCGATAACGTCGTAACCTCATTCATCTATTCTCAAGATTGGTATAATCAAGACGCAAATTACCGCTCTGGCTTCGATCCGCATGTGATCGTTGTTAATGCTGGCGCGAACGATGTAGGTGCGCCGATTGCCAAGATAAAAGACCGCTACAAAGCCGTGATTGCAGATCTTCGCAATGTGTACGGCGATGCTCCGCACATTGTATTAATGAACGCCTATGGTTGGGACCCCGACGAACCAGCTAACTATTCTGCTGATGTAGTAGCTGAAGTTGGTGGCAACCTATCTTATCTACATTTCCCATGGCTGTTCGAGCAATTTCATGGCTCACAATGGGAGCATGCTGGAATGGTGCAAATGCTTACTGACCATCTTCAATCAATCAACCCCGCGTGGGCGCCGGTTAATGCACCCGATATCGTCGATGGTTTTGGCCGAAATGGCGACGTAGCCAATGGCAGCTTCGAGCACGTTGCACCATTTGGCAGCTTTGGTTGGCGTTATTTCGAAGATGGCGTTGAGCGTATCAACGACAGTTCGCAAGCAGCAGATGGAGATTGGTACATTCGCTTGCAACAAGGCGAAATGGTTCATCAAGCCAATGATGCAACCGGCGACAGTTTACCGGGCGCGACCGTTGGTGGCGAGACCTACACCTTTACCGCCAAGATTCGCTCTGTCGGTGGTGCTGCATCGGTTCGTTTTAGCACCCACTTTCAAGGCCAAGAAATCTACACTCACGACGATGATCCGTCGACGTTCCAAGAGTCTGTTCAAGCAGTAGGTTCTAGCTGGCAAGACTACACTCACGTTGCAACGGCTGACGCAGGTGCCTGGGCGGTATACCAGTACATCATTGCCGAGTCGGGTACGATCGAGGTAGACGACGTACGCATGGTAACCAACACGGGTGGCGGGTCTCAAAACCAAGCACCAACTGCCTCTTTCTCTGAAAGCGTTAGCGGCTTAAGCGTTGACTTTACTAGCACTAGCTCTGATAGCGACGGCTCGATAGCTAGTTATGACTGGAACTTTGGCGACGGCAACAGCAGCACCGCGCAAAATCCAAGTCACACCTATGCAGCTGCAGGTACCTACAGCGTATCGCTAACAGTTACCGATAACGAAGGTGCTTCAGATTCGGCGTCTAGCAATGTATCAGTAGACGATGGTTCGGCAGCCAACATCACTGCTACAGTGTCAGCACGTAAACAGCGCAAGCAAAATCGCATTCGCGTGAACCTAACGTGGAGCGGTGCAACAGCAAGCAATGTTGACATTGTTCGCGACGGTTCAGTAGTGACAACGACGGCGAATGACGGTGCGCACACTGATTACATCGACGGCACTTTAACGGGTACTTATAGCTATTCAGTATGTAATGCGGGTACTAACGAATGTTCTGACAGTGTTAGCTTTAGTTTATAAGCTACGCTAAGAACATTGGTTTAGCATCGCCCTGATTCGGTCAATACCCATTGACTGCATCAGGGCGATATTCGTTTCAGGAATCTGCTCTGTATCGGGGTAACGCTCGATCGCGCCTTCTAGGCTAGCTTCTCGCAGTAAATGAAATGTTGGATACGGCGCACGATTGGTATAGTTTTCAACGGCATCATGCTCAACGCCCTCGAAACAATAGTCTGGGTGAAAGCTAGCAATCTGAAACTCTCCTTGCATGCCCATCATATTCACTAGCTGTTCTGACAGCACCAGCGCGTCTAAGTACTCATCAAAGTCTGCCAACATACTAGGTGTCATAAGCATGGTTGTTTCTACATCATCGTGCTCACGCAAAAATGTTAACTCTGATTCGATGAGGGCGAGTAGTGATTCAAGATCAGTCACTGTCGCATCGACATAGCGTACCCTATTCTTAACCACTTCTCGTTTGGCAAAGGGGCATAGGTTTAACCCAACAACCATAGATTCGACCCATTTTTGCGAGGCCTCGATCACCTTTGACATTAATGACCTTCGTAATCTAACAACGTAAACAAGGGAACACCGGCATCTTTAATTTTTTGACTACCGTTCAAATCAGGCAAGTCGATAATGGCGCACGCCTCTAGTATCTCGCCCTTCAGTTGCTTTACTAACTGCACCGCTGCCAACAAGGTGCCGCCTGTCGCAATGAGGTCGTCGATGATGATTACCTTGTCGCCTTCTTTCAGCGCATCGGTATGCATTTCAACTTCGGCTTGACCATACTCTAATTCGTACTTAACACTGATCGTATCACCCGGTAGCTTGCCTTTTTTTCGTACAGGTACAAAGCTAATCCCTAGTGCGTAAGCAAGCGCGCCACCAAAAATAAAACCGCGTGCATCTAAACCAACAATGGCATCAAGTTTTTCGCTCATATATCGATGCACAAATGCATCAACCGTTTTACGAAATGCCAATGGGTTTTCGATCAGTGATGTGATATCTCTGAATTCAACACCATCTATTGGCCAATTCGAGATAGTACGAATATAGGGCTTAAGATTGTATGGATCACTCATTGAGTATACTCTGCGCTGCCGCGTGAGCCGATGACCAGGCCCACTGAAAATTAAAACCACCTAGATGGCCCGTAACATCAACTACTTCACCAATAAAATATAGACCATCAACGGTATTACATTGCATGGTTTTACTGCTCAGGTGCTTAGTATCAACGCCACCCAAGGTTACCTCGGCAGTTCGATATCCTTCGGTACCTGAAGGCTTAAGTTGCCAATTAGCGAGCTTTTCTGCAATCGACTCTAGCACTTGATTACTCATCTCAGCCAAGGCTTGATCGGCGTAGTCAGCCCAGAATAACTGTTGTAACTCGCCCACTAAAGATTTTGGTAGTTCTCTAGCCAGCAACGTACGCAACAGTATCTTTGGCTCAGACTGCTTTGCAGATAACAATAGTGCTTGTTTATCAACGCCAGGTAATAGCTCTAGCGAGATCGACTCGCCCGCAAGCCAGTAATTCGACACCTGTAATACCGCTGGGCCACTTAGACCACGATGGGTAAACAATACAGCCTCGTGGTAACTAAACGACGGGCAACTTACGATTGCATCAACAGCGATACCCGAAAGACGTTCGCTCACTTGCTTAAAACCATCACTAAAGGTGAAGGGCACTAAACCGGCCCTACGCGGTAACACATCTAACCCAAATTGCTCGGCAACTTGATAGCCAAAACCTGTTGCACCCATCGTAGGAATACTCAACGCACCACTAGCGACTACCAGTTTACTGCACTGAAAGCGATTACCATTGATCGTTAGTACGTAGCCGCCATCACCCTGCTCAATGCTTTCGACGGTTTGTTTACATCTAACAACAACCCCACCCTTGTCGCATTCGCTTAAGAGCATATTCAAAATATCTTTGGCAGAATCTAAACAAAACAACTGACCATGATCGCGTTCTTCGTAGGCAATGCCATACTCGCCAACCATGCCGATAAAATCCCACTGGGTATAGCCACTTAGCGCTGACTTACAAAAATGGGGGTTCTCAGAAATGAAATTGGTAGGCTCAACGTAGTAGTTAGTAAAGTTGCAACGGCCACCGCCAGACATCAGAATTTTCTTGCCAGGTTTGTTGCTGCTGTCGACCACCAAGACCGACTTACCACCCTGGCCTGCAATCGACGCACACATCAACCCTGATGCGCCCGCGCCAATTACAATGACATCAAATCTGCTCACCCCTAGCCCTCAACTCGTTCAGGGTTACAAACTGATAACCCATTGCCTTTAATCTTGGCACAAAGATATCAATTGCGTCGCGAGATTGTTGGTTACTAGTATTCAGTGGGTGCAGTAATATTATGGCCCCAGGCTTAGCCTGATCGATTATTTTTTGGGCGAGCTCTTCTGCATTTTTGGTACCCGACCATTCTACATCGATTGACCAGGTGGCTGTTACATAGCCATTTTTCTCTAAATAGTAAGGTAGCGTAAATAGCTTGCGACCATAGGGCGGCCTAAACAAAATCTCGCCCTCGTACCCCGACTGCTCGATCAGCTGCGTAGTGTAACCCACCTCGTGTTCAAGCGTGCTAGGCAACATAAAGTACATTCTGCTATGGCTATACGAATGATTGCCGATCTGATGCCCCTGCTTAACCATCTTCTTAACGATGGGCATATTGCGCTCCATTCCACGGCCATTTAGAAAGTAAGTAACAGAAATACCATAACGCTTAAACTGTTCGAGCGACGCTAGGGCGTACTCTTCTTTCCATGGCCCATCATCTAATGTTAAGGCAATCAGTTTCTCATCACCTACGTCTACTTCGGCGAATATCTCGCCAAAGAATTGTTCGTTTAGATTGCGTGACTGTTGCTCTAGTTGAGAACCTACCCAGTAGATGAATCCGCCCAGTAGCAGAATTAAAATTAGTCGCTTCATAATTACTTAAAGGCCGCCATCTTTGCTCGTAAAGATATTTCGGTGGTCATACCGACACTCATAAACTGAATCTCACCTGTTCGATCGATAATCAAAAATGTTGGCGTTACGCTTAACCCCAATGCCTTTGTAAGCGCGCCATCATGATCGTTATAAAAGCTAAAGGTATGACCACTTTCAGCTTGAAACGCTGTGACGTCACTAGGGCTACCCGAAGTAAGCGCAATACTTGCCACGGGATACTCGTCGAACATGTTATTAACCGCCCCCGAGGTAACCTTGCAGAAGGGGCACCAGGTGGCCCAAAGATAGACTAGCAATGGCTCACCCTGATCGAACTGATTTTTTTGTTCGGCCGGTAATTGCTGCACAAGCGTGGCTAACACCTGCGCCGATACCTGCTTATCGTCAAGCTTTGAAAACCGCCAGCTGTCTGCGATAAAACCAATCACAACGGCCAGCACCAAGAACAATGCGAACTGCTTTATATACTTCAAAACTCGCCCTTAAGAATTATTAACGCTGTCATTTTACCTTAGGTCTACCACACTTAATCAAGCTGTAATGGATGTAGCGAGTTGTATCATGGATGTATGTGTACGCACGCAGCAGCTGGGTATTCGCCTACTTGCTGTATTGTCAGTTGTTGTATTAACCGCTTGCGGTGGTGATAGCGGAGGCGGTACTGCCTCTACCCAATCTACCGGCGGCACACCCACTGCCACCACCACTGACCCTCAAACCACCACGCCACCCGCCGGCGCAGGTACCATACAAATCAGTTCAGATGTCGGTACTGCCATAGAACTTGGCGAATCTCTGGTACTTTCAGTCACTTATATCAATTCGACTGGCGGCAAAACAGATGTATCAAACCGAGCAACCTATTCGATCGCCGATGGTACAGTGGTAAGCAACGCTGGTGGCAATCTATTTACCGGCGCTGGGGGCGGTACCACTACTATTTCAGTGACCTACAACTCGATCGTTGAAACCATCGATATCGACGTAGCGCCTAGTCAAATAACCGATGTATCTATTGAGCTGGGAACAGTTAACCAATTCGCTCAAACCCAACGTGCATCTGTATCAGCAACAGGGTTTTATAGCAGTGGCGCACACGCCGACCTAACCAACCAAGTTAGCTGGAGCTCATCTGATACCAGCTTACTGAACTTTACGGGCAATGGCGGCGAGTTTGAAGTACTGGGTAACGGCAGCGTTGAGATCACAGCAACATTGCCAGACGCGCTACGGCCAACCAGCCAAATCGTATTCGCCACTTCTAACAACGGTACAGCCCCTGTTGTAAGTAACGGCGTACCCGGTGACTATACATTAGGCTTAGTGCTTAAGAATGCCGACCTAACACTGCTGCGATTGCATTCTGATAAGGGCCCTGTAATGCCGGTAGGCGCTACTGCCAGCTTCGTTGCAAGTGCCATTCATAATGATGGGGCGCACTTTGATTTTTCTAAAACGGTTACTTGGGAATCTAGCGATTCTAGTGTTGCGTCGATTAGCAGCAGCGGCTTAGTCACTGCCAAGGCAGCGGGCTTCGCAAATATTAAAGCCTCTCACAACGGTTTAATAGACACCTATCGATTGCGAGTGTCTGACGCATCTATCACTTCAGATTCACTAACACTGCATGCCGAAACAGGTGCCACGCTACACGTAGGCGCTCTAGGTAACGTGACCGCCTACGTAACACTAAGCGATGGGACCAAATATGACATTACTAACGACGCTAGCTGGAGCTCAGACGACCCTAGCATCGTAAAGGTGTCTAGCGCGAGCGACTTAACAGCAGGCAGTATCACTGGTGTTGCCGCCGGCACCGCAAAGGTATCTGCGGTATTCAATGGCGTTAGTGCTAGCACTGACATCACCGTAAAAGCCGACAAGCCTGTTAGCATCGCACTAACCACGCCCTCGACGGGCGTTCAAACTGGTTCAAAATTTGGCCTCACCGCGACAGCGACTTACGCCAACGGGCAAAAGGCAAACGTAACGCCGTCGACTACATTCTCATCTAGTACACCGGGTGTTGTAAGTATCAGTCACCAACCTGGGTCTACTGGTACCACCCATGCACTAGCGTCAGGCTCTACCAATGTAACCGCTAATCATCAAGGATTGACTAGTACATCACCGGTTACAGTGGTAAATGCGGCCGTCACTAGTATTAGTGTCTCGCCGACAACCCTTAGCCTGAAGAAACATACTAGCTCGCAAATTACTGCAACTGCCACGTTCTCAGATGCCACAACCAAAGACATTACTCAGTCAGGATCATGGTACTCAGATGATACTCAGATTGCCTCGGTGAACCATGGCCACGTTCATACCATCGATACTGGCACTACCTCAATTAAAGTATCCTTTAAGGGGCAATCAGCCGTTACGACCTTAACGGTTAACAACGCAAAGATTAGTAGTTTAGTAATTGCAGCCGCTTCAACTAGCTTGAAAACTGGTGACTCGATCAAGCTAACAGCAACAGGTACATACGACGATGGTAACACTGCTAACAAAACATCAGCAGTCACGTGGGTTTCTAGCGATAAATCGGTAGCGACTATTTCTAGCGATGGCAAGCTAGTTGCCCACGCCACAGGTAATACATCTGTGATCGCTAAGTATAATGGTGTAACTAGCTCGGCCATTACCATTAGGGTCAGCGACCCTTCGCCTGTTTCAACAGGTAGTGGTTCAAGTAATAGCTCGGGCAGCACTGGCTCAGGCTCTAGTGGTAGCGGCTCAACGGGAGGGTCAAGTTCAACAGGTTCAGGCAGTATTAGCGCGACTAGTCTGCCAACCAAGCAGAGTTATCAACTTGTTCAAGCGTCATCACCGTCAGTGGTGAAAGGACAAGATGGCGAGAACCTCGCTACTGTTAATACCTGTAACGGCCCCCAAAACGCAAATAGTAAAGTCGGAAGCATCGCCCTTCTTGCACGTATATATCAAGGAAACTGTTACACCAACGGTGACTATAACGCGTCAAATTGGACCGTTACTCAAGGGAATTTATCTAACGGAACTCTTAGTTATGATGCCTACAGAATAAGCCCTCCTGCCAATGACGCTAAGCAATTTTTGGCCAGTGAGCATTACATCAACTTTAAGCCAACGGCCGTAGGAAACTACGACATTTATGTTTATGACGGTCATTTCACAAAAGTAGATTCAGTTAACGCCAATTCAACTAGCTGGACCAAGACCGATATCAGCGTATCTAAACTTACCAAAGATACTACCTATGTCATCTTACCATCAGGTACCAATCCTTCTGTACTTCACACCATTTCGAACGATCTTCAAGGTGCTGAAATTGCTGACCTAGCTGGCGCTAAAGTCTATCATTATGAACTTACAATTAGTGGCTCTCGCACACCCAAAGATCTATCCGACTTCACGGCCGGCCCGGAATCAGCATCTAACCGTTATGGTCAAAACCGTTACTTCTTTCCGGTTAAATTGAACGCAAACAAACTAGGTATCGTTTGGCAAGATCGAAACGACTATAAGATTTATCTAACTAAATTTAATCGCAGGGGAACTAGCACGACTATTGATCTACCGGTGGGCTCTGGTACCCAATATATGCTAGGAGCAGCGGGCTCTGACGGTTCTGGATCTATCTATTACATACTTTTTGAAGCAGGCAATAAAGATCCTAACTACAACAAAACTAGTGATCCATCTAAAGTGTTATCGGTGTTGACCTACAAGGTTGACGAAAGCGGTGCCAAACTCGCTAAAAAAGAAATCAACGACAGCAGCAACCGTTTGAATGCAACGACCTTTGGTAACATAGCATCGGGCGCCGACAAGAATGATGGTGTTTACGGCAATACCGTGTCGCTGCAAGTGGCGGGCAATGAAGTGGGTATTATCTATTCACGCTTGCATAAGCAAACGAGCGATGGGTTAAATCATCAGGGCGCTGATGCAATTGTGCTTGATGCCAATACGTTGGCACTTAAAAAGGCGCACGGTCAAACATCGGGGCACAGTTTCTCGAATGTGCTAACCACCACCAGCAACAATCAATTCTTGGGTATTGATTTGGGTGACAACTATCCTCGCGGTGTTCACCTACACAAGTTTGATGCGTCGGGTATAGATCAGCGCGTAGTGTTCACGTTTAAGACTCGCCATGGATATGTAGCTAGTCATGACGGGCGCGGGCCTTTTGACCCTTACATCATTGATGCCTCAGGCAAACAAACCTATAAGTGGAGCAACGATAACAGCACCTATACCGAACTAGGTGGTGTTGCCGAAGCGAGCGACGGCTGGTTAGTTGTGTTCGCCTCTGAAGCCGACTCGAATGGCAAGGTACTCAACAACCATGAAACGGGTGATGGATTGAACCTAATTGACCCTCGTAATGTTGCCTTTGTTAAGGTGACACCAAACTTCGCGCAAGCCTCTGGCTCAGGAAACGTTATGAGCGATGATCTAGTGGCCACTCAAGGCGGTTCGACAGCAGAGACCGGCGAGTTCTACAGCTTTGACGGGCTGCAACAAGATCAACGGGTTGTTGGTATCAAATGGCTCACTAGCTATACAGACAAGAGCAAACAAAATGCCTCGCGTATTCGATTCTTGTCTCGCGACGACGGTAACTACACCGTGATGTGGGAACAGTGGACACCCACAAACTATGTTTCTACGCACATGCTAGTGATTGATGCCAATGGCAACACGGTTCATAGCGAAGAAACACTTGATGGTGTTCGACTTAATCGTCGTGACGATCTGTTTAGAATTGGTAATCGAACTTACACGATTATTGGTAACAAGATTTCGGGCAAGTTAGATATTACTGAGATCGAAGAAAAGTAAGCGAACGCCGAACTAGTGCAAGGGGCTCTGTAACGAGCCCCTTTTTTTATTAGGGCTTGCAATAAAAATTGAATTTATTGCCATCAACATCACGCACGTATGCGCAGTAAAAACCAGCAGGGCGAATACCTGGGTCACCTTCGTTTGTAAAACCTAGGCTTAGCGCTTTAGCATGCATTGCATCAACGTTCGCTGTGTCTCCACCATAAACCGCAACCATGGTGCCATTGCCTGCGGTTGCCTGTTCACCATCGTTTGGATTTACCAGAGCAATAAATGGCTGTTCAAGACCTTTACCCCAGGCTTTGAACCCTGGCATATCAACCATACGTTCTAAACCAACCATCGCCATAATTTGATCGTATCTTTGTGAAGACTCTTGCAGTGTGTTAGAGCCCAATGTAACAAAACCAAGCATAATAACCTCGTTGTCTTTATCGTTTTGTAAATGGAATTAAATTAATCAATGTTTCGTAAGCGGCTTCGCCATGGTCGAAGGTGCCCGTACCTTTGCTAATCACAACCACACCACGGGTGACGGCTAAAATCGTTGTCGCTAGTCCGTATGCATTTGCTTGGTTGTCGATTTCCCCCTCATCAATTGCCTGCTTAACTCGCCCTTGAATAGCTTCTAGCATTTCATCAAGGCCCGTTTGTACTTCAACGGCGGGTGCGCCATCGGTGCCACCCATTTCTAGTGCAGCCATGGTCGCTGGGCAGCCAAGGGGCGAGCTGTCGGGGCCGCCTTTACCTAAAAGCATGGTCGTAAATTGCTTCAATGCGGTCTTAAAGTTTGACTGATCTAACAACGCGGTAGCCTTGCGTGTGTACTCGGTTCTAAACCATGCAAGTGACCGCTCGTACAAGGCCTCTTTGCTCTTGAAGGTGTTGTAAATGCTCGACTTGTTTAGGCCAGTCGCTTTTTCGAGTGCGCTCATGCTCGCACCTGCGTAACCATGTTTCCAAAACACGCGCATCGCGGCATCGAGCACCTGGTCTTCTGTAAATTGAATTCGCCCTGACATAGTGGCCTCATAAAAGTTGATAAAGAGATGTTGACATATTAAACCGATCGGTTCAAGATTATTTTGAACCGAATGGTACAAAATGAATTTATAAAGACATGGAGCTTGTTATGCACATCTTAAAATCAGTACAAATTGATCTACCAGCCGATGACGTTTGGACAATCATTGGCCCCGAATTTGACGAGGCCTATAAGTGGATGGGGCCTGTGAAACACTCTTACTCAATCACTGAAGACGGCGCTCACGACGATGCGCCGATGTCTGGGCGAGTTTGCGAGTTAAGCAACAAAAAAGGCGGCCTACAGGCTCACGAATTGATTACCTATTACAGCGATCAGGCGCGAACGCTAACCATGATTGTGACTCCGCAAAACAACAGTCTAATTCCAGTAAAATACAACGAGGTAAGCATTCAAGTAATGCCAGTTAGCGATGAACGTTGTGAAGTAATTTGGGCAAGTACACCAAAGCTAAAACCCATGGGCAAAGTGCTTGCGCCTTTACTTTTCATGGGCTTTAACAAGGCATTTGGCGATCTATTGCGACAGCTAAAGATCTACGCCGAAAGCGGTAAAACAGTGCTCGCTGTTTAACGCCACAGATTAAGGAAGCAGAGCCTCAATACAGGCTTTAAGCACCGGTCGCACCTTTTCAGCACGCTGCATATCTAATTCGTATGCATCATCAGACAAATAGGTGCGCTGCGACAGCTCTAATTGTATCGAATGAATATCATCGTCAATGCTGCCGTAATGACGGGTAATGTAGCCGCCTTTAAAGCGACCGTTCACTACTTGGTTAAAGGGCGAGTCATTAACCGCACCCTTTAATTTTTCAAGGTATTGATCAGGTAGGGTTACGCCTGCATTAGTACCCCAGTTAAAGTGTGGTAACTCGCCCTCAAATAACATCGGCACTTGCGCAGCAATACTGTGAGCATCAAACAAGATAGCGTAACCATGTTTGGCTTTTAGCTCGCGTAAACGCTGCTCGACTTTTTCGTGGTATGGCACCCAGATGTTTTGCTTACACCATTCACGATGCCCCTCGGCGGGCTCAGTAGTAAACACTGGGCGATCGTCGAAAGTAATATCAGGAAACAGCCCCGTTGTTTTAGTCGCATACAATTTTTCATCATCGAACGGACGATTCAAATCGATCACATAACGGGAGTAGTTTGCCTTGATCACCGACACGTTCATGTCGGCCAAAAAGTTATACAACTCTGGAATCATCCAGTCAGTATCGGGCAATTTACGGGCGTAATCTGCTAAACCTTCGTTTACTTCTGGGGTAAGCTCTAACCCTGAATGGGGCATACTTACCAACAGAGGCAACTCGCCCTCGTTGTAATCAAAGGGTTCTGCGTTAAACGCATCAAAATTAGACATGGGTTACTACGCCACCTACAACGCGCATCTTCATTAAATTTCCACCTACCCAGTAAGCAAGCTCACCTGGTTCATTGACTGCCCAATGTACAAAGTCGGCGCGCTTGCCTACTTCGATTGATCCAAGTTCAGACTCTTGGCCCAATGCTTGAGCGCCGTACAGTGTAGCACCTGCCAGCGCTTCTTGTGGCGTCATACCAAAACAGGTGCACGCCATGTTCATCATGAGACGCATCGACAATACCGGCGAGGTACCTGGGTTAATATCGGTAGCAATTGCCATGGGCACACCCGCATCACGTAATGCCTGAATTGGCGGCAGTTTTGTCTCTTTTAATACATAGAATGCACCAGGCAGTAGCACAGCCACTGTGCCTGCTTTCGCCATTGCATCCACATCATCCTGCGTCAAATATTCAAGATGATCAGCAGAAAGCGCATTAAAACTTGCCGCCAAACTTGCACCACCAAGCGCCGACAATTGTTCTGCGTGTAGCTTTACCGGCAAATCAAGCTTGGTCGCTTTTTCAAAATACTTTTTAGTTTGCTCAACGCTAAAACCAATGCCTTCACAAAACGCATCCACGGCATCAGCTAAACCGCTTTTAGCAACCTTAGGCAGCGTGTCTTCGCACAGATAATCGATGTAGCCATCAGGGTCATCTTTAAACTCAGGCGGCAGCGCATGAGCGGCTAAACATGTAGTCAAACCGACGACTGCGTTTTTCTCTATAAGAGTATTCGCAGCC
The DNA here is from genome assembly GCA_947503335.1 of uncultured Pseudomonadales bacterium. Taxonomy (GTDB): domain Bacteria; phylum Pseudomonadota; class Gammaproteobacteria; order Pseudomonadales; family CANNCY01; genus CANNCY01. The sequence continues at coordinate 580,690 of CANNCY010000002.1, forward strand.
TTCAGCATTTTCATTTCGTGCTCGGTGCTTAAGCCGTAGCCTGATTTGATTTCGACACAGGTAACACCCTCGGCCATCAACGCATCTAATCGTGGTTGGGCGAGTTCAACTAATTGCTCTTCAGTGGCTTCGCGGGTGTGGCGAACCGAACTTGCAATGCCGCCACCGTTCTTAGCAATCTCTTCGTAGCTAACACCATTAAGACGCTGTTCAAACTCGCCCGCACGGTTACCACCAAAGATTAAATGCGTATGGCAATCAACCAAACCAGGAGTTATGACACCGCCCTTTAGTGGGATCGTTTGTGCCGCTTTTATATTGCGCGAAGCAGCCAAGGTGCCTACAAATTTGATGCGCCCTTGTGATACGCCAATCGCGCCATCTTTAATAAGGTTGTACTCGCCGTCTTTCATCGTTGCGACGTCGGCGCCGGTGTATAGTCGTTCTACTTTCACTGTTTATTTCCAAAACAAAAATGGGCAACCCAAGGGCTGCCCAATAGCATTTATAAAGCTCTAATCTGCTCGATTTCGCTTTGCTCAATACCTAAAGATTCTAAAAACTTTTGATGCTCTTCAGGCTCTAATTCTTCAAACTTTTGATGCCATCGTGTCATCGCTTGCTCGTCAAAACCAGCGGCAACCATTATCTCTACCCATCGCTCTTTTGTAACCATATCTTGCTCCAATAATGTAGGCTCGTTGAGCAGCAACATAATGGCTCGTTGCTGCTCGCGCAAATTGCGAATCTCTTGTTCAAGCTGGTTAAGGTGTTGCCTTAGCCGTGTTGTTTGTGACTCGCCCTCATTTCGATCAAGTAAGGGGCCAATATCTGCAACCGGTATTGATAACCCTCTAAACGAGACAATCGATTTTAAGCGTTGAACCGCTTCATCGCTGTACCATCGATACCCATTGCTATCGCGCAACGTGGGCTGTATCAACCCAACGCGCTCGTAATATAGTACCGATGTTCTAGTAATGCCTGCTTGTTTAGCGATGTTCGACACACTGTACATAACTGCCCCTTCATTGACCGAGGTTTAAGCCTAAACCCTACACCTTTAGACAGGTAAAGGGGCAGTATTACAGCGCCTTAAAAGCTAGGTAGCAAGCCCGCCGGCATTAGATTGTTATGCACCGCTTCGGCCAACAGCTCGTTAGCCTTTTCGATATCAGCCGCAAAGTAGCGGTCTTTGTCGTAGAACGGTACACGACCACGTAGTGTCGCTTTCGCTTGCTCTAACAACTCAGTGGTTTTAAGCGGCGCTCTAAAGTCTAGACCCTGAACCGCTGCCAAGATTTCGACTGCCAAGATGCCACGTGTATTACTAGACATATCGTGCAAACGACGGGCCGCAAAGGTAGCCATCGATACATGGTCTTCTTGGTTAGCAGACGTTGGCAAACTATCTACCGAACCTGGGTGCGCAAAGGTTTTGTTCTCGCTCGCTAGCGCAGCTGACGTAACCTGAGCAATCATGAAGCCCGAGTTAACACCGCCGTTGTCTACCAAGAATGGTGGCAACTTACTTAGGTTCGAATCAATCAACAACGCCATGCGACGCTCGCTTAATGAACCCATCTCGGCCAATGCCAATGCTAGATTATCGGCAGCCATTGCAACAGGCTCAGCATGGAAGTTACCACCCGAAATAATGTCACCCTGCTCGGCAAATACTAGTGGGTTATCACTAACAGAGTTCGCTTCAACCAATAGCACTTTTGATGCACTACGAATCTGTTCAAGACATGCACCCATTACCTGTGGCTGACAACGTAGTGAGTATGGATCTTGTACCTTTTCGCAATCGGTGTGCGAGTCACCCAACTCAGAGCTGTCTGTTAGTAGATGACGGTATGCCGCCGCCGCATCGATCTGTGTCTGATGGCCACGTACCTGATGAATACGATCATCGAAAGGCGAGCGTGAACCAAGTGCAGCTTCAACACTTAGTGCGCCGCAAACGGTGGCTGATGCAAATAGATCTTCGGCATTAAATAGACCTTCTAGTGCAAACGCCGTAGATGCCTGTGTACCGTTCAGTAGAGCAAGACCTTCTTTAGGTGCAAGGGTAATCGGCTCTAAGCCTGCTACCTTCATTGCTTCGGCACCCGAGATGATTTTGCCATTATGGCGTGCTTCGCCTTCACCCAATAGAACACAGCTCATGTGTGCAAGGGGTGCAAGGTCGCCCGACGCACCTACCGAACCTTTCTGTGGAATACATGGGTACACTTGGGCATTGATCAAATCGATCAACGCTTGAATCACTTTTAAGCGAATACCACTAAAGCCGCGAGCTAAGCTCGCCACTTTTAAAGTAACAATTAAACGAACCGTGTCATCAGTCATTAACTCGCCAATGCCTGCTGCGTGGCTAAGTACAATACTGCGCTGAAGCTCTTCAAGATCATGTGCTTCGATACGGGTATTTGCCAACAAACCAAAGCCAGTGTTGATTCCGTAGACGGTGCGATCTTGTTCAATGATCTGGTTTACTACAGCGGTGCTGTCGTTGATTTGTTTATGCGCACTTTCATCAAGGGTTAGCTTAACTGGGCCACGGCTAATTTTGCGTAATGCCTCTAGTGAGAGACTGCCTGGAATAATATTGTATTCGAACATGATAAACCCTTACTTAGTGATCATTGGCAGGTTAAGACCCTGCTCTTTAGCGCAGTCGATTGCAATGTCGTAACCAGCATCAGCGTGGCGCATTACGCCAGTACCTGGGTCGTTGGTTAGAACGCGTGCAATACGCTCGGCCGCTTCGTCTGTACCGTCGCACACGATTACCATGCCTGAGTGCTGGCTAAAGCCCATACCTACGCCACCGCCGTGGTGCAAGCTAACCCAAGTAGCGCCACCAGCAGTATTAAGCATTGCGTTTAGTAGTGGCCAATCTGATACAGCATCAGAGCCGTCTTGCATGCCTTCGGTTTCGCGGTTAGGGCTAGATACCGAACCACTGTCTAGATGATCACGACCGATTACTACCGGCGCGCTCAACTCACCCGAGCGAACCATTTCGTTAAAGGCCAAACCAAGCTTAGCGCGCTGACCAAGACCTACCCAGCAGATACGTGCTGGCAAACCCTGAAATTGAATACGCTCTTTCGCCATGTTTAACCAGTTGTGTAAGTGAGCGTCGTCGATAAGCTCTTTAACTTTTGCGTCAGTCTTATAAATGTCTTCTGGGTCACCAGAAAGCGCTGCCCAACGGAACGGGCCGATGCCACGACAAAATAGTGGGCGAATGTATGCTGGTACGAAACCAGGAAAATCAAAGGCGTTTTCAACACCTTCTTCTTGCGCCATCTGACGAATGTTGTTGCCGTAGTCAAACGTCGGCACGCCCATCGCTTGAAAATCAAGCATCGCTTGCACATGAACAGCCATCGACCGCTTAGCGGCTTTAACAATGCCTTCTGGGTCTAGCTTGTTCTTAGTTTGATATTCTTCCCACGTCATACCCTGGGGTAGGTAGCCGTTTAGAGGGTCGTGTGCCGAAGTCTGGTCAGTAACCATGTCTGGGCGAATGCCACGCTTAACCATCTCTGGCAGAATGTCGGCAGCGTTACCGTGAAGTGCAATCGAAATCGCTTTACCTTCTTCGGTGTATTTTTTGATACGCGCCATTGCATCATCTAGATCGTCAGCTTGCTCGTCAACGTAACGGGTCTTTAGACGAAAATCGATACGGCTTTGCTGACACTCAATATTTAGAGAGCACGCACCAGCTAGGGTCGCAGCTAGTGGTTGAGCGCCACCCATACCACCAAGACCAGCAGTTAGAACCCACTTGCCAGTTAGGTCGCCGTTGTAGTGCTGACGACCAGCCTCTACGAAAGTCTCGTAAGTACCCTGGACGATGCCTTGGCTACCGATGTAGATCCATGAACCTGCGGTCATCTGGCCATACATTGCTAGGCCTTTAGCGTCTAGCTCGTTAAAGTGCTCCCAGTCGGCCCAGTGTGGTACTAGGTTTGAGTTAGCAATAAGTACGCGAGGCGCGTTGCTGTGGGTTTTGAATACACCTACAGGCTTGCCCGACTGAACCAGCAGAGTTTCGTCATCTTCTAGATTTTGCAGGCTTTCAACGATTTTGTCGTAGCATTCCCAGTTGCGTGCAGCACGGCCAATACCACCGTATACCACTAACTCTTCAGGATTTTCAGCAACCTCTGGGTCAAGGTTGTTCATCAACATACGAAGCGGTGCTTCAGATAACCAGCTCTTACAGCTAAGTTCGGTGCCAGTAGCGGCTTTAACTACGCCCGCGCGATGGCGAGTACCTTGGGGTGACTGTGACATAAGACCTCCACACAAATGTATATACAATTGCGGCAAGATTAACCTGCAATGGCTTTAAGCGCAAGTAGTTACAGATATAACTAACGACCTAATTAGCGCCAAAGCGCCCAAACAACTCAAACCGATTGCCGGGCGATAATAGGCGGGTTGCGCTAACAATGTCTTTGTTAGCCCAGGTTCTACGCCTAATCTGCATGCAGGGTTGCTCTGTGCCTATCTGCAAAAGCGTAGCCTCTTCGGTGCTAGGCAGCACCGCTTCGACCAGGTGCTCACCCTCTGTCATAGGGGCTGCCTTCATCAAGTAACGGTGTGCCGTATGCTTTTGCAGGTCTTGCTGATCATATTGCGGCGCCAACTTTGCGTTGATAATGCGCTGCTCTAACTGAATCGGCAGACTATCTTCATAGTGTAGAACGGTAGATCTAAATATGGGCGCATGGGTCATAACACCCAAACGCATTGCCTCTTCAGCCGTTGCGTGAGCACTTACCAACTCGATTACATCGGCATGGTGCTGTTTGCCTCTTGCAAGTACCTCAGCAGCAATATCGTGTACCTCGTATAATGCCGATAACACCTTCTGCTCGGCTACAAAGGTACCGCGGCCGCGATGACGCTCTACCACCCCGGCTTCAGTTAGCTCACGCATTGCACGGTTGGCCGTCATGCGACTTACACCTAAGCCATCAACCATTTCGGCTTCTGACGGCAAAGTTAACCCCGCCTGCCATTCGCCATCGGCTACAAGCTGTTCAATACTTTGTCTAATGCGAGCATAGGCTGGCCCTTCGATATGATCGAATAAGGCTTTTAGGGCTTCGATAGGTTTAACAGCTGCCATGCCGACTCCATTATTTGTATATACAAGATATCTATTAGTATGGTTTTATACAGCCTATACTATGCTTATGAGTAATCCAATGCGTACCCAACAGTTTTTTTCGAAGCTCGCCTACACAGCCAATGGCTGGCAACGCGATGTGTTAATAGATGTCGTCGATGGCGTTATTGCGAGCATAACCGCAGATACAGAGCAGCCTGTTAATGCCGAGCTTATAAACTCGCCATTACTGCCTGCCATGCCCAATCTACACTCGCACGCTTTTCAGTATGCGATGGCAGGCCTTGGCGAGGTAAACCTCAACCCTAACGACAGCTTTTGGAGCTGGCGCAAGGCAATGTATCAGTTAGTTGAGCGCCTGTCGGTTGATGATGTGAAAGCAATCGCCAAGCAGCTTTATATCGACATGCTAAAAGCTGGCTACACCCATGTGGGCGAGTTTCACTATTTTCATAGCGCTACACCAAATGATGATTCTGGCTTCAATGCAGCGATGAGTGAGGCGTTGTTAGAAGCGGCAAACGAAGTAGGTATTGGTATTACACTGCTACCGGCTTTGTATCAGTATTCGGGCTTTGGCCGCCTCGCACCTAATGATGCACAGCAACGGTTTTATCATTCGCGTGATCAGTACGTAAAGTTAATTGCGCATCTTGATAAGGTGGTTACTGACAAACCGTTACAGCAAGTGGGCTTATGTTTTCATTCGTTACGAGCGGTCGATGTAACCGACATTCCTGTTGCTTTATCCAAGTTGCCAAGTGATCGCCCAATTCATGTACACATCGCAGAGCAAGTGCCCGAGATTGAACAAAGTGTTGCCGCAACGGGCAAACGCCCCGTTGAATTGTTACTTGATACTAACGGCTTAGACGAGCGCTGGTGTTTAGTTCATGCAACACATTTAACCGATGACGAAAGTGATCGTGTTGCTGCCAGTGGTGCCGTAGTAGGCATCTGTGCCACCACCGAAGCAAACCTTGGTGACGGTATCTTTGATGCACCGCGCTATTTGTCTAACAAGGGTCGTTGGGGTATCGGGTCTGATAGCCATATCACTGTTAGTGTTAATCAAGACCTTCGCTTGTTTGAATACGGCCAGCGTCTTCGCGACTTACAACGCAATCGCATCTACACACAAAACTCGCCCAGTATTGGTCAGACACTCTTTGATCAAGCACTTGCCGGTGGCAATCAAGCCTTAGCGATAGATGTGGGAATTAAAGTAGGCGGGCGAGCCGATTTTGTTGCGCTTGATAAGTCGCAAACCTTTATCAATATGAACAGCCCTGAATCATTATTAGACCGCTGGATTTTTGCGAGTCAAAACGATGCGGTTAAAGATGTTTGGGTAGCGGGTACGCAAGTGATTAGCGACGGTAAACACGCAGATCAAAATGCAATTAGCGAGGCCTTTAATCGCGTTACTGGTTAATATCTTTTTGGTGCTTGGCGTAGGCGTCGAGCACCTGTCTAATTAACTTTTGATAGGGCACGCCAGTTTTCTGTGCTGAGTCTTTAAAATAAGACACGCTTTCTTCGCTTAACGCGAGTGTCACCTTTACATTGGCGTGCAATTGCTGAAGCTCTTCTGGTGACGGTAGAAAGTCAACAATAGGGCCTTCATAGCTCATTGGTTCGTCAGTGTATCGAATTTGCTTGCTCATATAGCTTACGCCCTCGCCGCCAGTAGCCCGCGCCGTAAATTCTGATTCGCTCTTCACGACAAACGAATCGAACCGTGAGAATACCTGTAAAAGTTCTATCTAGGCCGATGCAAAAGTATCGTTTTTCGCCATTACTATGATTCGTATCTGAATATATAACTCGATCTGCATCAAAAAAAGCGTATTGAGCCTCTTGAAACGACACCCCGTGCTTTACAATATTGAGTATGTTCTTCACCGAGTCCCATTCATAGCCTTTTATCGGCATTGATTTCATCGTAGCACCCGTATGGCTATTTCGCCATATCCACTCACACTAGCTATCAGACTATCAGCATGCATACCGTGTAGGAAAATTCTGTTATACCCCCTTCTAATCGAACGCTGCATAGCAAACGTGCGCAAAATCACAACCTCATCGCCCGTAAATCAAATACTATTTGATTTAGAAAGTGGCCTAGTCTACGTTAGATGTTCCTCCAAGTTAGTTGTCTGGAGCGCTCGTTGGGGAGGGATCCCTCGATAAAAACTACGTAAAGGCATTAATAATGAAAACAAAACTTCTCGCTGCGGCGATCATGCTTGCCAGTACCTCAGTTCAGGCTAACCAGCCTACCTATAGCGGTAACGCTGATCTGATGGATATCCAAAATAGCTGTATCGTACGCTTCAAGAATGAAGTATCAGGCAAGGACGTACCTGGGTTAGCGCGTGCAATGGCTAAGAAAGCCGGCGGTTCGGTAAAGCACGCTTATAAGCATTCAATTAAAGGTTTCGCGGTAAACGTACCTTGCCATGCAGCACAAAATGCATTTGGCCAGCGTGCTGAAATCATGTCGATGGAGCCAGACGGCATCGTATTCGCCTCAGCGCCACCTCCAGGCAAGGGCCCCGGCGACGGTGGTGAAGAACCACCAGCAGGCCAAGAAACCCCTTGGAGCGTAACCCGTGTGGGCGGTGCTCAAGATGGCACTGGCTATACAGCTTGGATTTTAGACTCAGGTATCGATCTAGATCACCCTGATCTAAATGTAGACGCTTCACGTGGCTTTACAGCGATTCGTCGTGGCGACATGGACGATGGTAACGGCCATGGCACACACGTTGCTGGTACCGTAGCAGCTATTGATAACGATCTTGATGTGGTTGGTGTTGCTGCCGGCGCTACCGTGATTCCTGTTCAGGTACTAGATCGTCGTGGTAGTGGCTCGTGGTCTGGCGTTATTGCAGGTGTTGACCATGTTGCTGCCAATGCCTCACCAGGCGATTGTGCAAACATGAGCCTAGGCGGTGGTGTTACACCAACGCTTGATGATGCAGTTGTAGCAGCAGCCCAGTCATCTGGTGCGTTCTTTGTACTAGCAGCAGGCAATGACGGCGATCATGCCGACAACCATTCGCCAGCACGCGCTAATGGCAACCGTGTATTTACTATCAGTGCTACTGATAGCAACGACAACCTTGCTTCTTGGTCTAACTTTGGTAACCCACCAGTAGACTATGCGGCTCCTGGCGTTGGCATTCTATCGCTACGCGCAGGTGGTGGCACGACTACTATGTCGGGTACTTCAATGGCCTCACCAGCGGCCTGTGCTGTGATCATGTTACGCAATGGCAACCCATCAACTGATGGTTTTGCTGGTAATGATCCAGACGGTAATCCAGATCCTATCGTTCACCTATAGGGCGAGTGTAGATCTGACTAAAAGCGAGCCATTTGGCTCGCTTTTTTGTAGGATAAAAACAATAAAAACGGAGCTGATATGAACTCGCACATTTTGCAGTTTAACAACGTACTAAGCGCTGACCTTTGCCAGATGCTTATTAATAAATTTCAGCAAGACCCTGCGCGCAGACCCGGGCGCACGGGTAGCGGTGTAGACCCGTCAAAAAAGTTAAGTACAGACCTTTCAATCAGCTCACTAACTAACTGGCAAAGCGAGTGCAGTGACATTCAAGGCATCATCAAGCAGGGCCTAGTTCATTACGTTCGCGAGTACCCGTTTTTAATCACCGGTGCGGTCTCGCCCACATTACTTGACCCCCATAGCGGCCAACCGATCGCCGTACAAGCCAATGACATTGCTAGTCTATCAGACGAGTCGCTTTCATTTATGCTCGACCAAATTTTTGAGCAAGACGACATTAACATGCAATTTTACGAGGCAGGTAAAGGCGGCTATCCCCATTGGCACAGCGAGCAGTTTCCTGACCCTAATCGCGATGACAACGCGTCATTACATCGCGTTCTGTTGTGGTTAATCTATCTTAATGATGTTGAAGACGGTGGTGAGACACAGTTCATTTACCAGCAGGCGAGCATTAAGCCAAAAACTGGCTCATTGGTACTCGCCCCCTGTGGGTTTACCCATACTCATCGAGGGGTAACACCGCAATCAAATCACAAGTACGTATTAGCGAGCTGGGTTAAATACTTGCCACGCGAACGGCTATATCAAACGCGGTAACTAGTTCGTTGCCAATTCAATTTGATGCCATAGTTGTTTTAGGCAGCTCATCATCAGTGCACCATCTTGTTTAGGATACGACCCTTGCCCAACAATTAGCAGCTGTTTACTTGGGTTCGCATAGGCAAATTGCCCGTGAATACCCAGCATCGTAAACGCGCCTATTTCGGGCAGTAAACACCAGTTGTGATTGTGATAAAAGGGCGAGTCGAACATAGGCGTTTCTCGGCCATAAACCGCAGCTAGTGGTTGATTATGAGTGCTCAGCTCAGCGATATACGATTGCGGTACAATCTGATGACCCGTAATGCTTTTACCGCCGTTTACGTGCGCGAATGCCGCTTTAGCGAAATCTCGTAGCGATAAGCTAAGCTGCCCCTCGGTGATCGGAAACCCAAATCGATCTGTATTAAAATGCGCCTCGCTAGAGATACCCATCGGCTCGAAAAGTTTGTTGGCAAACAATTCGGCTAACGATTGATCATATACTTTTTCTAACAACCAACCCATTACCATGGTGAGCGTACTGTTGTATTGAAACAGTGTGCCGGGGTCTGCGACTCGAGTAATCGCGTTATCAACAATCCATTGTTTCGCACCGATGGCATCACTGCCATCTAGCGTTGGGTAATAACCCACGGCGCGAGCATAACTCCAGTAATCGGCTTCAGGGTCAGCATAGTCTTCGCTGTACTTAATGCCCGTGGTCATATCCCAAAGATGTTGAACGGTAACACCGTGCCAAGCCGAGTGCTGTGCCAGCTCGGTTACGTACTTGTTTACATTCTCTTCTTTAGTTACTAGCCCTTTATCGACCGCCTGTGCTAACAACATAGAGCACAACGACTTAGTGCACGAATGAATTACATGGCGATCATCAGCGTTAAGATTATTGCGATAGCTTTCGTGTACAACCTTGCGATGATGCACAACCATCAACGCATCGTTAAACAACCGGCGGTTTAAAAACTGGTCAGTGGTTATTGCTCGCCCAGTTAACACGTCGTCGTTAAACACCCAACGGTTGATATCTAGCTGTTCGCCTATTTCAAATTCGGTTGCTTGTGTTGCCGGCCCTATCGCAATTGTCTTGAATAGATTAATCGCTTGCGACTGACCAAGTACTAAGTGATCAGCTTCGTCCCAATTATTTTGCGCAATAGAGAATTGTTCGTTAAGAATTTTTGTTTGGCTCTCGGCCAATGGCTTTATTGAGGTCACTTTTTAGCTATTATCGATAAGTGTTTTTTGTTGGCGTAGCTTACATAAATTACATTCGCACCAGCATCATACCAGTGCGAATGTCATAGTACTTACATAGGTATTGGCAGGCCGTTTAGCTTAAGTGCTTCTGCGGTCTTCTGAACTTTCATTACCAACTGATCACCTTCGAGATCGAAAAAGCCCATGTTAGTCATTTCTTTAACGCGAGCATCAGCTGCGGCATTTAGCTGTGCTATACCATCGGGCGAGTTTGGATCGACACCCATCATTGCTAGCTGTGGGGTCACTTGCATCTTCGCAATGGTCTTAGCTAATTCAACATCAATTACTACATCGGCGTCGCCGGTTACGATGCTGTTCCAGTACATCGGGTTAGCCATAATCATTTCGTTGACTTCGTCGCTTTGCGCAACAAACTCAGCATTCGCTAAGAATGCATTGCCATCAATTTTAAAGCCAAGGTCTTTCAAGTTAATGTTGATACCTTCATTTAACATCGGCGCTAAAACAACTGCAAAGTCGCTCAGCATTTCTGGGCCAGGCTCTGGGTTATCACGTAGCAATTTCTGTACTTGCACAAGTGAACTGTTGATCACATTTCCTAACTCAACGGTGGCGTTTACAGCATCTACGGTCATGCCATTTGTGATAACACGATCTGCTCGATAGGTTACCTCTGCTGCACCAATATCAGTGTCGGTATCTAGCGATGTCTTAACGTCTACACCAAATCCACTCATTAAGAACTCGCCATTCGCGTCAATAGATTCTACGTCAATTGAAATATCAGCATCGTACAAGCCGCCTGCCAAAACAATGTCCATATCGTTATCGCTAGTACCTTCGATCTTAAAATTGGTCACGCTCATACGCTGTTCTGGGCCGCCATGAAAGAACATATAGGGCATATCACTTTTCATGTAACATTCGGTAGATGAACAATTAAAATCCATCTCTAGACCCGAAAAATTAAGCGATACCTGTGGCGCAATTTCGGTCTCTAATTCAGACAACGTCAGCTTGCCGGTTGTCGCATTGTTCATGCCTAGCGCACCGGTGTAAGCAAACGAAATTTCGTCGCCCGTTGGTAGCGGCCAGCTTCGGTTGATATCCCAGCCTGCCAATGCGATGTTGGCATGATCATTAAATACCCATGGGCCATGCTGTAGTTCTAGATTGAAATCGCCACTAGCGACTGCATTGATCGCCATAATCTGTTCTGGCGTCAAATCTTGTTGCGTTAACTGCGCAGTATCTAGACTAAACGATAAGTTCACTACCGAACTATATACACTTGCAGACACCTCGCTATACCCGATGACTACGCCCATCTTTGCGTCGTTCACCATATCGATGCGCTGCTTAATTTCGTCACGCGCCATACCGCCAGTAATGTAGGGTGCTACAACGCCCCCCAATAATGCTACACCAGCAATCGCTACCATTTTATTCATTCGTTAACTCCCTCAACTTACTATGGTCTTATGGTGTTCTAATGGTTAACACCAGTTGTTTTGCTTGTTCTGTAATAGGTTGCGTAAATCGACAAACGATCACAGCAACCATAAAGTTTACTAGCGCACCTACTGCGCCAAATGCGTTTGGCTCGATACCCAAAAACCAGTTGGGCTGCATGTCACCTAAAAACGATGTGCTCGCCACAAACATGATGCCCTTGTGCTGAAATACATATAACAGCGTTACCCCTAAGCCGGCCACCATGCCAGCGATCGCACCTGCACTATTCATGCGCAAACTAAAGATACCCATCATCAATGCAGGGAACAAACTAGAAGCAGCCAACCCAAAGGCTAAGGCTACTGTGCCTGCGGCAAAATCGGGTGGATTCAATCCAAGATAACCCGCACCAACGATCGCCACTGCCATCGCGACACGGCTGGCATTTAATTCTTGTTTTTCAGTGATGTCAGGTTTAAACACACCCTTTAATAAGTCATGCGAAATAGCCGATGAAATGGCGAGTAACAGCCCTGCAGCGGTCGACAACGCAGCCGCTAAACCGCCTGCTGCAATCAGCGCAATAACCCAATTTGGCAAACCAGCAATTTCTGGGTTCGCTAGTACCATGATATCGCGATCAACCCTAACCATTTCGTTGGTGTCGGTATCAGCCGAATACTGAATCAGACCATCGCCATTTTTGTCTTCGTGTTTTAGGAGCCCGGTTGTTTCCCAATTCTTAAACCACTGCGGGCGCTCGTCATAGGCAAGCTGTTCGCTCGAATCGATGGGCGAAACTGTATCGATTAGATTAAAACGCGCCATCGCACCTACCGCCGGCGCCGTGGTGTAAAGAATCGCGATAAATACCAATGCCCAACCTGCCGAGCTACGTGCAGCTTTAACGCTAGGTACAGTGAAGAACCGAATAATTACGTGCGGCAAACCCGCTGTACCAATCATCAAACTAAGGGTATACGCAAACATATTGAGCGTACTTAATTTGGCTGACGTGGTGTATTGATCAAAACCTAGATCAACAACAATTTGGTCAAGCTTATCTAGCAAGTATGTATCTTGCCCAACTAGCGTGCTCCCTAAACCAATCTGCGGTAACGGATTGCCCGTTAATTGCAAACTGATAAACACCACAGGCACGGTATAGGCAAAGATCAACACACAATACTGGGCGATCTGTGTGTAGGTAATACCTTTCATGCCCCCCATCACCGCGTATACAAACACGATCAACATACCCGTCAACAAGCCCGTGCTGTAATCGACCTCTAAGAAACGACTAAAGGCTACACCGATCCCTTTCATCTGGCCTATCACATAGGTCACCGACGCAACGATTAAGCAGATCACCGCAACGATACGAGCAGTGCGCGAGTAATAACGCTCGCCGATAAATTCGGGCACCGTAAACTTACCGTACTTTCTTAAGTAAGGGGCTAAGCACATAGCAAGTAATACAAAACCGCCTGTCCACCCCATCAAAAAGATCGAGCCGCCATAACCCAGGAACGCAATCATGCCAGCCATCGAAATAAACGATGCAGCCGACATCCAATCGGCAGCGGTGGCCATACCATTTGCTACAGGGTTGATGTGCCCTCCAGCGACATAAAATTCGCTAGTAGATCCTGCCCTCGCCCATATTGCTATACCGATATATAACGCAAAGGTGGCCCCTACAATTAGGTAGGTGAGTAATTGTAGGCTCATAGATCACCCTCGCGGTTGACACCGTGCTTCTTGTCTAACCGTGCCATCATGCGCGCATAGACAAAAATTAAAATCACAAAGGTGTAAATAGAGCCTTGCTGCGCAAACCAAAAACCCAGTTTATAGCCACCAAGGCGAAACTGGTTTAGCTCTTCTACAAACAGAATGCCCGCACCAAATGACACGGCAAACCAAATGCATAGCAAAGTAAAAACGAGCTTTAGATTATCGCGCCAATAGGCGCGGTGAGTATCGGTAGTCATTTTATTATTCTTATTGTTTGTATTATTAGATTAGCTTAGGGCGAGTTTGTCACGCCGCACAAACATCAATACGAACATCGCAAGTAGCGCAGGCCAACCTAGGTTCCAGGCTGCCTCTACAGAACTAGCTTTCACGTAGTACACAATGTAGGCCGCTAAGGGTGTCATCAAAGCAATCACACACAGCTTGATATAAGGCATTGCAAAGCGGGCTAGTTCGAACAACACAATACCTAGTGCAACCAGCAACATAACAGGAATCACCCAGCTCTCGATTCGCGCTTGATCAGCGTTGATAAGATAGGTTTTCATCTTGGCTAGATTAGCCACTTTTAGCGACCAATCGATTAGCCAAACCATTGCGCCGCCGATTAGCAGCGACACAATGTTGGTGTAGATATCGTGCTTCATTATTCGCGGTTGCCCAAGATGGCCAAGATGCGAATGAATAGGTTGATGATATCCATGTAAAGAGCAGCAGCAGAGTCGATCGCGTTATCAACCGTGCGAGGAATCGCGTTAGCACGCGCCCAGTCGTAGCCGATGTAGCCACAGAAGATCAACGCAATCGCCCAATCCATAAACCCAAGGCTTGTGTTAAACACAAATACACTAACAAGCTGTACGATGATTGCAGCGATCAGTGCCAAGAATAGGCCACGAGCAATGCTGAAGAAGAAGCCAGGGTACATACTGCCTAGCATCATCATTACAACCGTCACTAGACCGGTCGTTTGCACCGCCTGCGATACAATTTCTGGGTTGTAGGCGCTGACAATCACATTCACTAACAGACCAAAAGGAATCACTACCAGGTTATAGCCCAAAAAGCTGATAGCAGGATTATCTGATTTAGAGAAGATCATAGAGCCCACAATTGCACAGCCCAGCGTACCCAACATCAACGGCCAAACGCCAAAGCTAGCGATATAGGCAGTTGAGATATTGGTTACCATCCAATAGGTCACGCCAAAACCCCAAAGTAGGGTTAAGCCGATAATGGCGTTGTAAGCCATAGGGCTGATAATAGGATCAGTAGTTTCGCGACGCGAAAACACTTCGCTCTCGAACAAACCAGGAGATGCTTGCTTTTGACTCATTTTACTTGCCTCGATCAGGTAAATTTACCCAATCATACCGCAGGGCGAGTATTAAACCAAAGCATAACCTCGGTGCCACCGCCTTGGCGGTTAGCAATGGTGATACGGCCCTGATGAGCATCGACTATTTCGCGTACTAGCGTTAGACCAATACCAGACCCCGTCTTTTTAGTCGAATAAAAGGGCAGTAGGGCTTGCGATAGCACTTCGTTAGACATACCTTGCCCGCGATCAAGCACACTCAGTGCAATGCCCCCGTCTTGCTCGGTTAGCAATACCTTCACTTGCTCTTCATCGCCACCGGCTTCATGGGCGTTTTTAACTAGATTAATCAACACCTGTTCGATCTGTACTGGGTCGACCATGATTGAAGGCAACCCCTGCTCCGCAATCAGTTCGAACCCTTGCGCATCGGCTAAAGGGGCAATGAGCTTAGCTATATCGGTTTCAGCTAACGTTGGTTTAGGCAATTTGGCAAAGCGCACATAGCTTTGCACAAACTGATTAAGGTGCTCGGTGCGATCGGCTAGTGTGTTGAATACGCGCTCTAGCTTGTCTTCGCCCAAAGGTTTAGCGATCTGCTTACCCGAGTTAATCATCGAAATCATCGGCCCAAGCGAATTGTTCAACTCGTGGCTAATCACTCGCAGTACCTTTTTCCAGACAGTTACCTCTTGGCGATTAATCTCTTGGCTCATGTGGCGCAGGCTAATCATGGTGTTGATCTGCTGGTGTATGCGAACTTCTGCGCGATCGATATGCCAGGTTTCTACCTCGCGACCCTCTTCATCAACCACTACGGTAAACAGACCCTTGTCGATTTGCTGTACCGCTTGCTGCATATCAGGGTTGCTTGCCAGTGCCTCTGATAGCTGCATGCCCTCCATTCGGCGAGCATTGTTGAAAAAGCGTCTAGCCGATTCATTACTGAAGATAATGTAGTTTTCGCGATCAACTAAAATCATCAAGTTGGGCGAGTTATGTAAGATGCGATCTAACAGCAGTTCGCGCTGATACAAGGCTTGCTTCTCTTCTCGCAACGTATCAGCGGTCGTGTTAAATCGCCCAACCAAGCGAGACAGCTCTTCAGCACTACTATTGGCGATGTTAACGCTAAAGTCATTGTCTTGAAAATTGAGAAGACCAAATTCAAAAGCCTGCAGCGACTTTTTTAGTCGATTGATTAACCAGTAGTTAATGCCAGCTACTAGCACTGCAAACAAGAAGAGTAAAAAGACCTGCATCCACAACGGCATGGCCGCCGCTTCGGTGGTGTATCCAATGGCTGTTGCAGCCACCAACAAGAACGTGTTGACTACAACGATTCGGCTAATCAACCACATCTATAAACTTATCCCAAACTTATCGATTCTACGATACAGGCTTTGGCGAGTGATGCCCAGCGAACGCGCGGCTTTGGCAATTACGCCTTGATGACGCTCTAAGGCGTCTTTTATCTGCGCCTCAGTTAACTGATGTTCGGTCGCCGCTTGTGGCGCTGACAGATTAAAATCATCTGGCTGCAATGGAGGCTCGCCCATAATCAGCGCACGTTTGCAGGCATTTTGCAGCTCGCGCACATTACCTGGCCAGTCATGGTTCTGTAATGCTTGCTTAGTATCAGCAGACAGCTTTGCATTATCGGTAAACTGTGCCACCAAGGGTAAGATATCGCCTTTGCGCTCGGTCAGAGGCTTTAAGGGTATATCAATCACATTGATACGATAGTACAGATCTTCTCTAAAACGGCCTTGCGCAATCATAGTTTCAAGATCGGCGTTGGTCGCGGTAATCACTCGCACATCTACTTGTTTAGTATGATGGCTACCCAAGGGCTCAAACTGCTGTGACTGCAATACTCGCAATAACTTGGCTTGCCCCTCTAAGGGTAGATTGCCAATTTCATCTAAAAACAGCGTTCCGCCATCAGCCTGCTCAAACCGACCGATGCGCTTTTTATTTAAGCCGGTATATGCACCCGGTTCGGCCCCAAATAATTCTGCTTCTAATAACTCAGCTGGCAGCGCACCCATGTTCACCTTTACAAATGGCTTATCTTTGCGAGGCGAGTTTGCCTGCACGATGTTAGCAATCTGCTCTTTGCCCGCACCGTTAGGCCCGACAATCATCACCGGCACGTCGCTCTTAGCTACCTTAATGGCTAGCTGAATAGAACTGATCATCGCCGGTGATTCTGCAACCGTGTCACACAGATCGGCCTGATCAAGTAACGACCGCGACTCTGAAACATTCGCCTGCAATGCCTGGTTTTGCTGCTGCAGCGCACGCATCTCAGACAGGTTGCGAATGGTGGTCAGTAGCTTGGTGTCATCCCAAGGCTTGGCCATGTAATCAGCGGCACCTTTTTGCACTAGCGACACCGCCGTTTCGATATCTGCCCAAGCAGTCAATAAGATAATCGGTAAGTCGGGCTCGATAGATCGCAATTCGCCAAACAGCGCCACGCCCTCTTCGCCCGAGGTAGTATTAGCGGTAAAGTTCATGTCTTGAACCACAACATCAATACCGCCGCCCGCAACCACTGCCTTTGCTGCGTCGGGCGATTCACACCCGACCACTTCAAAGTCATTTAGCTCTAACATCAGGGTGATCGAATCGATCACGGCCTGATTGTCGTCTACTACTAATATCTTGCTCATGCGTTATGCGGTTCTCGTAGCAATACTAGGGGCAATAGAAGATGCCTTAAATGCAGGGTACAGAATACCTATTAACGACAGTACTAACAATGCAATACCTACCGCTACAGGGTACCCCCACGATAGCTGTTCTACCGAGAACATCGCCATCAACTGCCAATTAAGCAGCATCGCTAATGGAATACCGATGACCATAGCCGCTAACAGAATCATGCCGCTCTCGGTCAAAAATTCTATAACGATATCTGATTTAGTTGCACCTATTGCGCGGCGCGTACCAATCGCCTTGGTACGGCGCTCTACATTAAACGTAGCCATACCGATCGAACCAAGTGATACCACTGCGATCAACATGCCTAACACTAGGGTCAACGAAAAGATCAACGCACTATCAATACTAAAGTGGCGAGCGCGAATCTGCGGATAGGTTTCAAGGCGCTGAATCACACGATCTGGATACGTTTCATAGATCGTTTTCTCAATCGCTTGAATCGCTTCTTCAACGTTAGCTGAATCGGTTAGGCGAACTGCAATGCGTTGAAATGGTGCATTGTTTGCCGTACGCGACCAGTAAAGTGAACGACTTGCATCCATCCACTTAGGCCAAGGAGTCTCTAGGCGCTCAACCACACCTACTACGCGGCCCGTAAACCCCATACCGTATACATTTTCACCAACAACATCGACGCGCCCAAATAATGCTTGGGCTAACTGAGAGGTAATTACAACAGCTTCATGCAACTCGTAATCGCCTTGTGCTTCGATTAGATCAGTCTTCTCTTCGATTAGAATATCGCGACCAGCAACAAACTTAAGACCCATCGTTTCTGCAAAGTTTTCGTCGACACGATAGAACGCTGTTTGCGACCTTAATCCGCCTTCTTCTTCGAAGGGTTTGTTCGAGAATGTTCCGCTACTGCCACTGCCGTCAAAGGGTACCTGATTGGTACGAGTAACACTTTCTACTTGCGGCAATTGCTTAAGAACCTCGATGTCGTTATTTAAAACTTCATCGCCACGAAAATCTTGCCCAAAGTGATATAAGTTGATCTTAAGTAGTACTGACTCATCAATACCAGAAGGACGATCCATTTCGTCTAGTCGGTTGTTAATCATCGACACCAAGTTCGCCAAAATAGCAATCGTTAGCGCTGCTTGAATTATCAGTAGTAACGTCGACGAGGTATTGCGACGCGCTGTGTTAAATACGTTTTTAATTTGCATTGCAATCACCTATTGAATCTTTAAGTACAAGCTAGGTGGCATACGACAGATACGCCACGCTGGAATAATCCCTGCTATCACCGCCGCTGCAATCGAAATTGCCGGCGCGTAAAACCAAATCGTCCAGTGAATTTCAGTTAGCCCATAGCCTAACTGACTTCCTGTGTTCAGAATCGCATCTAGTACATTCAAAATCGAGAATGCAAACACTAGCCCAAGCATCGCACCTACTGCGCCAATCAACGCCACCTCAACGATATGTTGAGAAAAGATCTGCGCTTGGCTGGCACCTAATGCTCTACGGGTACCCACCGCTGGTGCGCCCTTGAAAAACTTTCCTAGCAATAAGCCAATCGTGTTGATGATGCAGATCACTAAGAACAGTGCACTAATCGCAACCATTAGAGTACTTTCTTCATCGACCACATCGTTAATGGTTAGCCACTCTTCTGGCGTACGCAAGAACATCTTGGGGTCATCGCTTTGAAAGCGCCCCAACAGTTTCTGTTCAGCTATATAGTTTTCTACCCACTGGGTAAACTGTTCTTTCTGCTGAGCGTTATCGAACGACACCCATTGCTGTAACCATAAAATTTCTGAGGCTAGGCGGTCTTCGTAAGTGTTAATTGGCTCGCCCTTCCAACTATTGTTGTTACCCGATGTACCAAATTTTTCAGTCGGTGTTAGGCTGATTGGTATAAACATTCGCTCACCAACAAAGATGTCATTGTTGAGATCGTATAATTTTGGCATTGGGTGATAGTCTTTTACGATACCCACAACGCGATAGGGCTTACCATCTAAATTTATGATTTGATTCATAGCATCTTTGTTGCCAAACAACTGTGTAGCCAACGATTCTGCGATTACTAAATCAAAACCACCTTCTTTATCAACCTGATCGCTCCATACACTGCCGGCGATAAATTCCATCTCCCACATCTTAAAGAAACTGCCATTAGTAATACGTACGGTTTCCATCACAGGCTTAGTTGTGGGGTTTTCAGTTTTTACTGCGAAAGACGACTTAAACATCATCAATTTGGTGGCGTCGGTATCGCTATGTGTCAATGCATAGGCATCGCGATAGGTCACCTGACGAAAGGCACCCCAATAGCCCGTTTCTCGACCTTCAGGCTGTGTTTGCAGCTGCACTGCATAAGGCTGTACTTTCAAACCTGCCGCGGGGTTGTTACTTAATTGCAGGTAAACGCTTAACATCGTAATTGTTAAACCAACACCAGCTGCTAAGGCCAATACCATTAACCCTGATACGAATGGCGTACGCTTGATGCTGCGTACGGCCAAGTCTAAGTAATAAAAGAACATGTTACACCTCGGCCATGTCTAGAGCGGCGTAGGTACGATGATCAGAGACCTGACCGTCAACGATTTGAATATTGCGTTGAGCACGGCGAGCTAGATCTGGGTCGTGGGTTACCATAATGATGGTGGTACCTTGCTCATTGATATTTTCGAGCATATCCATTACTTGGCGAGCCATAATCGAATCTAGATTACCTGTTGGTTCATCAGCTAGTAAGAACGCCGGCTTGCCCGCCATCGCCCTTGCGATAGCAACACGCTGCTGCTGACCACCCGACAATTGCGCCGGTAGATGCTTTGCACGGGCAGCCAAGCCCACCATTTCTAGTGCTTCTTCTACGCGTCGTTTTCGCTCGCTACTTTTAAAACCACGATAACGTAAAGGCAGTTCAACATTCTCGTAGATATTTAAATCAGGAATCAGATTGAATCCCTGAAAGATAAATCCAATCTGCTCGTTACGCACTTTTGCAAGCTGATTATCATTTAGGCCTGCGATATTGATGCCATTTAGCTCGTATGCGCCAGACGAAAATGGCTCAAGTAAGCCGGCGATATTTAAGAACGTTGTTTTACCTGAACCTGATGGGCCCGTGATCGTTACAAACTCGCCTTCTTCTACATCAAGACTAAAATGGCGCAATGCATTTGTCTCGACCATATCAGTGCGATATACCTTTGAGATGTCATTCATTTTAAGCATTGTAGTAAGTCCTTTCTTTGATTCTGTTTAGTTGATGCGCACTACTTCGGCGCCCTTCATTTTGTCGTAACTGCTAATAATTAATTCGTCGCCCACTTTCACACCCTGGGCAATTTGAATATCTGCTGCGCCACTTGCGCCCAACACAATGGGTACACGTACGGCGCGATCTTCTTCAATGCGGTACACATAGGCGCCACCGGTGCTATCTAAGAAAGCGCCTTTTCTAACCGTCAGCGCATTATCGATTTGTTCCAAAAACACGCGGGCACTTAGACGCTGATTTTGGCGAAGGCTTAGCTCATCGCTATCAACTACCTGTGCGCGAGCCACCACTTGATTACCTTGAATCTCAGGCGATATCGAAATCAGTGCGGCCTCTACTTTTTGCCCTGCAATCGATAGCTCTACACCCATGCCTACCACTAGATCGTCACCATAGACATCGGGTACGCGTAGCTCGGCTTGATAGGCTGTCAAGTCAACAACAGAAATAACAGGCGTGCCCATGGTTACCTGCGCTTTGTTTTCGGTAACCCACGAGCCAACAGCACCATCAACAGGCGACACAATTTGCAGCGCAGCCATTCGTCGCTCTACTTCATCGACTGCAATTTTTTGCCTCTGTAATTCGCTTTTGGCCTGCGACACTTTAAATGCCAAGGTATCTTTAATTAGCTCAAATTCTTTGGTGGCATGTTTATGCTGCAGCTCACGCTTTGCTAAATCGTCTACATGCTTGTCGTAGTCGAGGCGACTGATGATGTCGTTGGTTAATAGCTGATCAGCTCGCTTAAGTTCGCGACGCGCCGCTTGCAGATCAACGCTTGCTAGGTCCATCTGCTTCTCAGCAGCTAACATAATGCTGCGGTTTTCTAACTCTAGGCTTGCCATATTACTGGTAAGACTATCTAGTACCGTGCGCTGTTGGTCTAGTAGGCTCTCTAGCTGTGGCGAATGAATTTGCGCAATAACCTCGCCCACACTGACAGGCTCGCCCGACTGTTTAAGTAGTGTTACAACGCCCTGTTCGGTTGCAAATAAAGTGGGTGCGTTGGCCGCGACGATTTTGCCCGTTGCCAGTACATCGCGCTCAAAGCGACCCAGCTCGACCTTATCTACGATTAAACCTTTCCTAGATACCGAACGCTCGTCGCCTATCGTGGCAACTGCCATTGAGATCAACGCAACGATGGCTACAAAGCTTGCGCCCCACTTTAAGTAGGTACCCTTTAGCGATCGCTCTATCATTACGTCTTGTTGTGCAGTGTCTTTAATCATGGTCTCTCCCGACTGTTATGTAGATCTATAACAACAGGCGTGCCATGTTTTGTAACTTACTGATTATATTGAATTATTTTATTTTCATGCTGTATTTTGTTATAAAAAACTGTCCGCCGTACAGGCAGATCTGTCCGCGTACACTAGGGCGTACACTTAGGCAGTGCTAGCGCCATAAAAAAGGGCACCCGAAGGTGCCCTCTTAAGCATTACTAACAGTATTTAGTTAGAAACGCTGACCAAAACGAACGCCCAATGTACGTGGGCGATTGGTGTTTTGGGTGGTGTCGATATCACTTGGGTAACCAGGCCAGTTATCTGCCAACACTGCGCGCTCGTCAGTAGCGTTAGACAGGTAAACCTCGGCATTCCAGTTATCGCTGCCAAAGCCCGCTGCGAGGTTAAGCAGTGTATAGCTAGGCATACGTACCTTGGTGTCATTCTCTAGACTGCTCCAACGCTTGCCGGTGTGCGACAAGGTTGCCTGCCAATGGGTGTCGTAGCAACCAATGCGAGTCTCGTAACGCGCTGCCGCTGCAAACTGGCCCTTAGGTGTTAGAGGCATCTTGGTACCTGCGGGTGCTAACAAATCGCCACCCGTGTAAATGGCGTCAACCAGTTCACCATCGTTAATCGAACCAGAGAACGATAATGTTAGCCCTTCGGTTGCAGCAAACTCAGTATCAAATTCAACACCATTAACCTGCGCCTGACCGGCGTTACGAATGATCGTTAGGTTAGATACACTAAAGTCGAGAATGGCGTACTGAAAGTCTTCCCAGTCGATACGATAGGCCGAACCGTTAAAGCGTAAGCGGTTGTCCATTGCGGTCGTCTTCCAACCAAACTCGTAGTTCTTTGTGAAATCTTCTACGTACTTAGGAATACCCGGTACACGCGCACGGTTTACACCACCTGGGCGATAGCCTTCAGAGTATGTGGTATACAGCATCACGTTGTCGTTAACTGTCCACTGTAAGTTAGCCTTGTAGATCACGTCATCATTCTTTTGAACGTCGTCTAGAATCATGGTGTCAAAACAAGGGTACTGCGGCGTACCGTTAACACGATCTTCTACAAAGTCGCCGTTAGCATCGTAGTAACCAGTACAGTGACCCAAGAAACCGTTAAAGCCATATAGCTTGTTGTCGTACTCATACTTACGGGCACCGATCATAGCCGTGAACGATTCGGTGATATCCCAAGATAGTTCACCAAACACTGCCCAATCAGAGTCTTCTCGCACCTGCTTGGTTTGCCAAGTGGTTACACCACCTTGAATAACCGAACTGGCTGGGTCCATATCGGGCACTACCCACTGCAAGTCAAAATCGTGTGTTGCGTCTTGATAGAAGAAACCTGCAATTGCGCGAATAGGCTTATCAGGGTCGGTTGAGATACGAATTTCGTGGCTAGTACGCTCGAAGGTTTCATCACCATCAACGTATTGCGATGGGTCAGCACAGCCACCCATCGCATCATAGTACAGGCAGTAATAGCCATAGTAACCGTATAGTGCTTCTAGGTATTCTGAGTAACCGGTGTAGTCGTACTGGCTGTCTACGTCGCGATCTAAGTACGCACCTGCGTAAACCACATCAAGTGAACCAATCTTACCGTTTACAGTTAGACTAGCTTGATACCAATTTTCGTCGTACCAAGTGTCAAAGTATTCGCGTGTCTGTAAATCGCCCACCTGTATTGGGTCATGATCGAACACACCATTTGAGTGCATGTCTTGGTACATGATGCCTGGGGTGACTGTCCAGTTATCGCTAAGATCGATCTTTAATAACGCACGCATACCCGAGGTGGTGGTGTCGTTAAAATCTTTCTCAACCACGTCACTGTTAGTGCGAGTGATGCCACTAGCCGCATAGGTGATCGAGTCTTCGACGTTATCAATATAGCCACCAGCAACGTCATGCCAAGCGACTGCACGTAGCGCCATCGCATCGCCCATTGGAATATTGATAAAACCTTCGCCACTGTAGCCCATGTCGCCATGCTCGACAGTATTCAAGCCAAGATCATAACCTGCTTCGAACTCGCCAATTACCGGCTTGTTGGTCAAGATACGTAAGGTACCTGACTGGCTTGAGCTACCAAACAGCGTACCCTGTGGGCCCGATAGGGTTTCGATACGCGCCAAGTCGTAAGCGTGAATATCAAGCACCTGGTTAATGGTAGTAACTGGCTGCTCGTCAACGTAAACACCAACACTAGGCATTGAGCCAGAGTGGTTACCATCACCACCACTAGCGATACCGCGCATATAGACCTGCGCAATACCTGGGCGCGACTGTGTATACGATACCGTCGGTAGGTTCTCGATGTAATCGTCGAACCCTTTAATGTTCTTTTGTTGTAGCTCTTTACTACCTAGTACCTGAAGAGACACCGCTGTATCTTGAAGACTGGCCTCACGCTTTTGCGCGGTAACCACAATTTCTTCGAGTTCTACAGTCGATGTTTGACCAAAGGCTAGCTGAGGAATACCTAGGGCGGCTGCCGCTAGTATTTTTTGATTTGAAATCGCCAAAGACAATGGCTTTTTAGAGTTCGCAGTTTGCATGCAGTACTGGCTCCCATCAATGATTATAGTTATTTAGCACCGACGTTCTTATACAACCACCACCATCAATCCAACGACTGATCGTATCACTATTGCTATGGCAATTAAATACAGTCACGATAACTGTGGCGATTTATATGATGAGTCGATTACACTGAAACCATAATAAATAAAAAGAAATTAAGTAGAGCCATGTCTGAAACGGTCGATATTGATATTAATAAACTACTCACGCTAGCTGCCGGCGTGATTGAAACCAAGCCCCAACAAGCGTTAGAGGCCGCAAGACAAATTGCGATTCAGGCAGGCCCTTCAAGACCGGTAGTGCAGATAATGGCAGGCGCTTTGCGTAATCAGCAGGCCTTTAAAGACGCCATCGATCTAGTTGGTCAATATCCCGAACATACCAACCACCCGCTCATTCAGCTTGAACTAGCTCTATGTCACGAAGGCATGGGCGAGTTTAAACAGTCAGACAAGCTTTGCCTTGCCCTAACTGATAGCCTGTCTACGAATCTAAACTGGGTACTGCTTAATGCCAGACGACTTGTGCGCGACAACCAGTGGGCGTTAGCTCATCAGGCACTGGCGCCGGCAATCGGTAAGCTATTACAAGCCGATGCGCAAAAACAGGCGCAATCGCTGATTGAGACGTCTAAGTTAAAAAGGGCAGAAGAGCTGTTACGACAGCAGGTTAGCCAATACCCCACCAATGTTGTTGCACTCGCCCAGTTGGCAGACTTAGCGATTAAACTAGACCAATATGACGACGCGATTGCTTTGACGACTCGCGCGTTACAAATTGCACCTGCGTTTGCGCTAGCTCGCTTTCATCGTGCATCAGCTCTACAACGCCGTGGCTTGTTACACGATGCCTTAGACGACACTCAACTTCTTTTAAAGATTGATGCACAAGACATTAACTTTCTCTTGATGCACGCATCTGTAATGGTGCGCTTAGGCGATCACGAAAACGCGCTTAATATTTATGACGCGTTAATACAGCGAAAGCCTGAGGCAACGCAGATTCACCTAAACCGAGGTCACGTACTAAAGACCTTAGGCCGATCAGATGACGCGATCTCGGCTTACTTAAAAGCCGTTGAACTAGACCCAGGCAACGGCGAGGCTTATTGGAGTCTTGCCAACTTAAAGACCTATCAGTTTGGGGATGCCATGCTTAAGCAGATGCTTAGGCAGATTGAAGAAAAAGTTGAAAACGTAGAAGCGCAAAGTCACCTTGGCTTTGCCATTGGCAAGGCCTATGAAGACCGCAAACAGTTTGATGATAGCTTTAAGTTTTACAAGCGCGGCAATACAATTAGAAAGATTGCCCACAAGCATAGCGCCAAAATTAATATCTATAATGTACAACGACAAATCGCGTTGTTTACTGAGCAATTTTTAACCGAGCGCCGTGACTCAGGAAATACATCAGACGCGCCGATCTTTGTTGTAGGATTACCTAGAGCTGGCTCAACACTAATTGAGCAAATACTCAGTAGCCATTCGATGGTAGAGGCTACGACTGAATTAACCGATGTTATCGCCATGTCTCGACGCATTGGCGGTAAGCGTCGTCATGTACCCGCGTCAAAATACCCTGAAATACTTGCTGATTTTGATACTAATCAGCTGCGTGATTTAGGTGATAGCTATCTTGAAACCACCAATATCCATCGCACAGGCTTGCCGCGCTTTATCGACAAAATGCCAAATAACTTTATGCATATTGGTTTGATTAGTTTAATGCTACCTAATGCCAAGATTATTGATGCAAGAAGGCACCCAATGGCAGCAGGGTTTGCTTGCTATAAACAACTGTTTGCGCAGGGGCAAACCTACACTTATGACCTAGAAGACGTAGGTCACTACTATCGTAGTTATATCACGTTGATGGATCATTGGAACAAGGTACTACCCGGCAAAGTGCACCTTGTTCAGTATGAGAATATGGTGGCAAATAGTGAACAAGAAATTCGCGCATTGTTAGACTTTTGCGAGCTACCCTTTGAGCAAGGTTGCATAGATTTTCATCAATCAGAACGGGCAGTACGCACACCTAGTGCTGAGCAAGTACGCCAACCGATTTATACGTCGGCGAGAGAACAGTGGCGAAACTATGAACAACATCTGGGCCCGTTGAAAGATGCGTTGGGCCCAGTGTTAGATCGATTCTAGATTTGCTCGCAAGGCACGCGTACCCAACCTTCCATGAGTACGCGGGCCGAACGACTCATGCTTACTTTGTTCACTCGCCACTCGCCATTTATACATTCGCTTTGGGCGCCCACTTTTAAGGTTCCTGATGGATGACCAAAGTTTACCGAAGGCTTTGCACCACCGGCAGCGTTGCTAACTAGTGTTCCCTCAATAGATGCGGCCGTACCAATAGCAACAGCAGCCGTGCCCATCATGGCATGATGCAGTTTACCCATTGATAAGGCGCGTACATTTAGGTCGATAGCGGTATCAGCAACTTCTTTGCCCGCCGACGACGTATACGACTTGGGCGAGTTTACAAAGGCAATCTTGGGCGTATGCTGACGCGCATTTGCTTCGCTTAGCTCGCTGATTAGCCCCATTGCAATGGCACCATGGGCTCGGATGTTTTCAAAACGCTCTAGAGCTGCCGTGTCACCATTAATCGCTTCTTGCAGTTCAGTACCATCGTATCCTAAGGCTTCTGCGTTTAAGAAAATTGTTGGTATCCCAGCGTTAATCATCGTCGCTTGCAATGGTTGCTCACCAGGTACCTGTAATGTATCTACTAAATTACCTGTTGGAAACATCGCTTCAGAGGCATCAACGGGCTCGACAAAATCGATGACCACTTCGGCTGCGGGGAATGTAACTCCGTCTAGCTCGAAATCACCGGTTTCTTGCACTTCACCATTAGTAACGGGCACATGGGCGATAATGGTTTTTTCGATGTTCTTTTGCCAGATACGTACAACGGCAATACCGTTTTCGGGTAGACGTTCTTCGTCAACCAAACCATTAGTTATGGCAAACGCACCAACTGCACCTGTTAGGTTGCCGCAGTTACCACTCCAATCTACAAAGGGTTTATCGATCGCTACCTGCCCAAACAGGTAATCAACATCATGGTCTGGCTTTTCGCTTTTAGACAACAGCACGGTTTTACTAGTGCTCGATGTTGCACCACCCATGCCATCAGTTTGTTTACCATAGGGGTCTGGGCTGCCGATAACACGCAGTAATAAATTGTCACGCGCCTCACCAGGCACTTGCGCGGCAACAGGTAGATCATCTACTCGAAAGAAAACGCCCTTGCTAGTGCCACCACGCATATAGGTGGCAGGTACCTTAAGCTGGGGGGCAAAGGCCCCCACAGTTGACTGATGATCGCCCATTATGCGTTCGCCTCTAAAAAGTCTTGGGCAAAACGCTGCAATACACCACCGGCGTTATAGATGTGCACTTCTTCAGCGGTATCTAAACGACAGATCACTGGTATCTGTACCTGCTCGCCATTAGCTCGCGTAACCACCACGGTTAAATCAGCACCTGGCGTGCACTCGCCGATCACATCGTAGGTTTCAGTACCATCAATGGCATATTTAATACGATCATCACCGTCTTTAAATTGCAACGGCAGTACGCCCATACCGATTAGGTTGGTGCGATGAATACGCTCAAAGCCTTCGGCTAAGATCACTTCAACACCCGCTAAACGTACACCCTTAGCAGCCCAGTCGCGTGACGAACCCTGGCCATAATCTTTACCAGCAACAATGATCAATGGTTGCGAGCGATTCATGTAGGTTTCGATCGCTTCCCACATACGCATGGTTTCACCTTCTGGCATTACCTTAGCTAGTGAGCCTTCGATGATCTCACCGCTGTCATCGCGTACCATTTCGTTACGCAGACGTGGGTTAGCAAAGGTAGCTCGCTGTGCCGTTAGGTGATCACCACGGTGCGTTGCGTAGCTGTTGAAGTCTTCTTCTGGCAGACCCATTTTTGCAAGGTATTCACCTGCAGCACTGCTTGCCTGAATCGCGTTTGAAGGAGACAGGTGATCAGTAGTGATGTTATCAGGCAATACCGCCAGTGGACGCATGCCACTTAACGTGCGTTCGCCAGCCAACGCGCCTTCCCAGTACGGTGGGCGGCGAATATAGGTACTCATCTCGCGCCAATCGTATAGTGGGCTATCGGCTTTTTCAGCGTCGTCTTTTATCTCGAACATCGGGATGTATACATCGCGAAACTGCTGTGGCTTAACCGCTTGCTCAACTACTTCGTTGATCTGCTCGTCGGTAGGCCAGATATCTTTTAGCGTAATCGCATTGCCGTCAGCATCATGGCCCAGCACGTCTTTTTCGATATCAAAACGAATCGACCCAGCAATCGCATAAGCAACAACTAATGGCGGGCTCGCCAAGAATGCTTGATTAGCATTTGGGTGAATACGCCCATCAAAGTTACGGTTACCAGACAATACAGCGGTGGCGTATAGATCGCGATCAAGAATTTCTTGTTTGATCTCTGGGTCTAGTGCACCGCTCATACCATTACAGCTAGTACAGGCGAAAGCTACAACACCAAAACCAAGTTGCTCTAGCTCTGGCAATAGACCTGCTTCTTCTAAATAAAGCTTTACTGCCTTTGAGCCAGGCGCAAGTGATGTTTTAACCCACTCTTTTCGCATTAACCCTTTTTCGTTAGCGTTTTTCGCCAACAAGCCAGCGGCAATCATGTTGCGTGGGTTACTAGTGTTAGTACAGCTAGTAATCGCCGCGATGATTACAGCACCGTCAGGCATCTGGCCTTCAGGTTGTTCATACTCGCCACTGATACCACGGTCAGCAAGATCTGAAACAGGTAACAGGTTATGCGGGTTAGAGGGGCCAGCTAGACTGCGCTCAACAGCACTTAGATCAAACTTTAAGGTACGCTCGTATTGCGCGTCTGCTAGTTCGTCTGCCCACAAACCAGTTTCTTTTGCGTACTGTTCTACTAACTTAATTTGATCATCTTCACGACCGGTTAGCTTTAGGTAATCGATTGTTTGTTCGTCGATATAAAACAGTGCGGCGGTAGCGCCATACTCTGGCGTCATATTTGAAATAGTTGCGCGATCGCCAAGGGTTAGGTGCTTGGTGCCTTCGCCGTAGAACTCTAGGTAAGCACCTACGACACGATCTTCGCGAAGCTGTTTTGTTAACGCCAACACGATGTCGGTCGCGGTAATACCAGGCTTAGGTTTACCGACAACTTCAACACCCACAATGTCAGGTAAGCGCATGTACGAAGCACGACCAAGCATCACGCTTTCGGCTTCTAGGCCGCCAACACCAATAGCGATAACACCTAACGCATCAACCATAGGGGTGTGACTATCTGTACCGACTAGCGTATCAGGAAAGGCAATACCATCTCGAGCCTGAATCACCGGGCTCATACGCTCAAGGTTAATCTGATGCAGAATACCGTTGCCCTGAGGAATTACGTCGATGTTTTCAAAGGCCGTCTTCGTCCAGTTAATAAAGTGAAATCGGTCTTCGTTGCGGCGATCTTCAATGGCGCGGTTTTTAGCAAAGGCATCGGGGTCAAAGCCGCCGTGCTCAACAGCTAAAGAATGATCTACTACCAACTGTGTTGGTACTACAGGGTTCACTTTCGCAGGGTCACCACCCTTTAGTGCAATCGCATCGCGTAAACCGGCAAGGTCTACCAGCGCAGTTTGGCCAAGAATGTCGTGGCACACTACGCGAGCAGGAAACCATGGAAAATCCTTTGTACGCTTACGCTCAATAATCTGCTTTAAACTCGCTTCAAGTTCGCTCGGCTCACAGCGGCGCACTAGGTTTTCAGCAAGTACTTTAGAGGTGTAAGGCAAACCCGCATAAGCGCCCGGTGCAATTGCTTCGATTGCTTCGCGAGTATCGTAAAAATCTAAGTCGCTGCCTGGCAGCGACTTGCGGTATAACTTATTAGACATCAGATATTAACGCTCACTGATTGGGGTTACTGCGCGTGGCTCTTCACCAACGTAATCTGCACTTGGGCGAATGATACGGTTGTTCGCGCGCTGCTCCATTACGTGTGCGGCCCAACCTGTTACACGGCTCATCACAAAGATCGGTGTAAACAGTTTGGTTGGAATTCCCATAAAGTGATATGCCGATGCATGGAAGAAATCTGCATTACAGAAAAGTTTTTTGGTGTCCCACATAAACTCTTCGCAGGCTACCGATACTTCGTAAAGAGTGCGATCGCCAAACTCGTCAGCTAACTTGTTTGACCATTCTTTGATGATCACGTTACGTGGGTCACTTTCACGATAGATCGCATGGCCAAAGCCCATGATCTTTTCTTTGCGCTCAAGCATGCCAGCTAGCTGCTCTTTAGCTTGCGCTGGTGAGGTCATGTTCTCGATTAGTTCCATCGCTGCTTCGTTTGCACCACCATGAAGTGGGCCGCGAAGTGAACCAATGGCGCCAGTAACACAACTAAACATATCACTTAGTGTTGAGGCACAAACGCGAGCGGTGAAGGTTGACGCATTAAACTCGTGCTCTGCATACAGAATCAACGACACATCCATTACGCGACGATGCTGATCGCTTGGTGTCTTGCCGGTAAGCAAGGCTAAGAAGTGACCGCCGATTGAATCTTCGTCAGTAACACATTCGATTTTTACACCATCGTGCGAATAACGATACCAGTAGGTTACGATCGCAGGGAACGCACCTAACAAACGATTTGCCGCTTTGTTTTGCTCGCTAAAGTCAGCTTCTGGTTCGATGTTGCCCAAAAACGATGCACCGGTGCGCATCACATCCATTGGGTGCGCATCAGCAGGAATACGCTCTAGCACTTCTTTAAGTGCTAATGGCAAATCGCGATAGTCACGCAACTCTGCTTTGTAGGCATCTAACTGCGCCTGCGTTGGTAACTCGCCATAAAATAAAAGATAAGCCACTTCTTCGAACGTAGCATTTTTCGCAAGGTCAGAAATATCGTAACCACGGTAGGTAAGGCCAGAACCTGATTTACCCACAGTACAAAGGGCTGTTTCGCCTGCGCTTTGGCCACGTAGGCCTGCACCACCTAATTTTTTATCAACCATGATCTATCTCCTTTATTTGTTTTTGCCTTCGGCAAACAAGCTATCTAACTTTTGTTCGTAATCGTGGTAACCAAGATAGTCGTAAAGATCCATGCGCGTTTGCATGGTATCGACTACATCGCGTTGGTGACCATTAGTTAAAATTGAGCGGTAAACATTTTCAGCAGCTTTGTTCATCGCTCTGAAAGCGCTAAGTGGGTAAAGCACCATATCAGCGCCCCACTCGCCCAACTGCTCGCAAGACCATAATTCAGTCTTACCAAATTCTGTAATGTTCGCCAAAATCGGTACATCTAGCGCTTCGGCAAACGCTCGGTAATGCTCTTCAGTTTGTACGGCTTCAGCAAAGATGCCATCAGCACCAGCGGCGACATAAGCCTTAGCTCGCTCAAGAGCTTTTTCTAGACCTTCTTGAGCAAACGAATCAGTACGCGCCATGATAAAAAAGTCGTTATCAGTGCGGGCATCTACTGCCGCCTTAATACGGTCAACCATTTCTTCGGTAGACACAATTTCTTTATTAGGGCGATGACCACAACGCTTTTGCGCAACCTGGTCTTCGATGTGTACTGCAGCAGCGCCAGCTTTCTCCATATCACGAATTGTTTTTGCGATGTTAAATGCACCACCCCAACCGGTGTCGATGTCTACCATCAACGGTAAATCACACGCAGCGGTAATACGCTGCACATCGGCGATTACATCGTTAAGACTAGTCATACCAAGGTCTGGCAAACCATAGCTAGCATTGGCTACACCGCCGCCTGATAGGTAGATGGCTTGGTGGCCAATTTGCTTCGCCATCATCGCTGAGTACGCATTGATGGTGCCAACAATCTGCAGTGGCTTATTGTTTTCTAGGGCGAGTCTAAACTTTTTGCCTGGGCTCATACTTTATCTCTCTTACTGCTTTTCTTGAGCGAGTTTTCGCTCGATGTTATTGCGGGAATAGGTGATGTGACGGCGCATTAGCATTTCGGCGAGCTCTGGGTCGCGATTGCTAATGGCCTGCACGATATGTTTATGTTCATCAAAGGCGGTGGTTACGCGAGGCCCAGCCATACCTAATTGAACGCGATACATGCGCACGAGGTGGTAAATGCCTTCGGTAAGCATGCTGATCAGCGTTTGGTTTTTGCTACCCATAATGACGCGGTAATGAAAGTCGACATCACCCGCCTCTTGATAGTAGCGCTGCTCGCCCTGCACGGTTTCAAAATGGGTATTTAGCAATGCATTAAGGTCGGCAATTTCATCATCGCTCATATTGATCGCCGCTTCGCGCGCTGCCATGCCTTCGAGCGCTTCGCGAACCTTATATAGTTCTATGAGACCTTCTGGGGTTAGGGTAACCACTCGCGCGCCCACATTGGGCTTTCTGTCGACAATTCGGCAGGCCTCTAAACGGTTAATCGCCTCGCGAACCACCGCTCGCGACACGTTATAACGGCTCGCCAAATCAGCTTCGCTTAGCTTTGAACCCGCACCAATACTGCCGTCTACGATATCTGAGCGTAGGTCGTAAAAGGTTTTATCGGCGCTAGTGATGGCCGGTTGGGCGGTATTAGGCATATCGTCAACTCTTAATAATTGTCGACAATATAGTGATGAATTAGGGTTGTGTCAAAGATTTGTGGCGAGATTGTCGACAATTTAAGGGCTTAAACTCGCCCACTGTTAGGCAGCTTTGTGTTCTGGCGGTCTATTACAAAGTCTTCAGTTACAGGATATTCATCCATTAATTGAAAGCATTCATCCCATGAACCCAATCGCTTCGATAAGATGACGTCGCCCGTATCTGGTGCTGTTCGAATATATAGCTCGTCGCAATCAAGACGATAAGATTGGGGCAATAAAATAATTTGACTACCGTCGGTGGTAATGACTTTGGCTCTGACGCTTTTGTAGTTCTCATTAGGCATATCTAACTCCTACTCATCAGTATGTATCGCATCTTAGCCCATGGACATCAGAATACAAATTTCCTTAGTCGCCTCCTCAACATACCAGCGACATTCTATCTATAACAAGTTCATATAAATAATTTCTAGCTTGCCACGGATCTTCAACTTCTTTTAGTGATTTAAAAAATGTCTCTTGCTCTGACTCAGTGAGTTCGAAAAGATCAGTACTCGCCAACATCGATGCAAACAAGCAATTCTGCACGTCCTCTGCTTGCGGGGCTTCAAACATGGGGTCCCAGTATACTTCGTTGTACTCTTTAGATATTTCTTTAGACCGAACTCTATGCTGATCAGCAGTGATATCACCGCGGTTACTTTGTACCTTTAGCTGAAAAGCTTCATATTCGTACCTACCGATTATCGATTCGTTTGCGGCAGAGGCTGCCAAAGCCGCATTACAAGCGTCTACTAAATACACGAGCGAAAGCTCCTGAAAACACAACTCATGCTCATAGTTTGTTCTGGTTAACGGCTCATACGACATCCCAGAAAGCCCTATTGCATAGTTAATCGATAGCGCTTCTTGCGAACTAAATGATTCTTCTAGCTCAGTAGCGACACTCATATTATAGGGGTCACTACCGGCGATACTGGCCGATCGGTATAGCCAGTCTTGGGCGAGTTCGAACAACCCTTGATTGGCATACATTTTTGCCATCATGCCTGATAAGACACGACTAGTTTCGGCAAACTTGACGAACTGAGGCGAAGGAGGAATATCACAGTGGGCATCGCGCTTTTGCATGCAGAGTTGAATAAGCGCTGTGTTTAAAACAACACTGTTTGGATATTGCTGTAGGGCAATAAGCAAACCTTGTTGAGAGGCAGCTTCTGGGTGAAGCGCGGCTAGGCCCAATATGCCGTACTTATCGGCGCCAGGCCACCTAAGGCTAGACAGCCCGTTAGAACCACTAATACTCTCTTGCGTTTGCTCTTCGCTAGTTGTTTCTGTATTCGCAACTGTTATCTGTGAAGATAGCTGCTGTACACGAGATTGATGTGATGGATCACTGACGTTGCTAATCGAATTTACATTTGAATAGCCAACAACTAATGAACCTACTACGAGAACTAGTACAACTAATGCAATCCAATACCTAGCCACAAACAATCCCTTTTCGATGCCATTTATAATGATTGCTTAGGCTACCACAGTAGCGTCTTAAATTAGAATCCTTTCAAGATTAGCGCATCGTCGACGCTAACGCGTGATTGTTGAACACTGTTCACTGCATCCTCTAAATCAGCATACCCTAACGAAACCCCACACACGATCATCTCGTCGTGATCGATCTCTAGCGACTCGCGAATTGCATTAGGAAACATCGTCCAACTAGCCTGCAGACAAGTAGCCAACCCCTGCTCTGTTGCGGCCAATTGCATCAACTGCAAGAACATACCAATGTCGATTAATTGCGACTCTGATAAACCACGATGCATGGTGACGATCATGCCCACCGGCGCGCCAAAGAATTCAAAATTTTTAAAGGCCCAGCCCAAGCGCCCCATCTTATCGTCGCGAGCAATGCCTAGGCTTTTATAAAGGGTTTCACCACACTCGTTTCGGCGAGTTTTAAATGGCTCGGGTAGAGGATTGGGATAGATTGGAATATCGACATTGGCTTCGCCCTTAGGATTTAGCATCGCCGTTTCACCAACCTTTTGTATAAGGCGCTGTTTAGACTCGCCCGTTACAACATAGACGTTCCAGGGCTGTAGGTTGCTACCTGAATTGGATTGAAGTGCTGTCGCAATAATCGATTCTACTTGATCGCGAGACACGGCCTTATCAGTAAATGCACGGCAAGAGAATCGATTATTAATTAGGTCAGATAACATGGGCGCTCCTATTGTGAAGCGCCAGTATAACTATAGATCTGAGGCAATCGGCAACTGTTTTCTAATCCAGTCGTGCACTGCTGCTACATCGTATTCTTCAGCCATTAAAGAGCCTTGCTTATGAGCGATCGACTTAAGGCCTTTTTGGTTAAGCTCTGACACATAGCCATCTTCTAAAATCACCGACCATGCGTAATCGGCAACGGCCTCTTTATCTACCGAATGGTCAGCTGCGATTTCAGGGGCAAACAGCCATTCGGCTTGCAGGCTCATGGTTTCTTCATCGATAGGTAACAAACGAACAATACGAACATAATCAACATGCGCCACCATAAAGGTTGACGGCATCATGACGCTAAAGGTAGTGCCACGCTTGATATCCTCTTCACTTAAACCGGATAGAGTTGGCGCGCAAGGCTGACCATCGGCAGTCCATGTATGAAAGTCTTCTGCCAAACCACCTGCAAACTTAGGGTCGTCATTGTCTGCATTGTCGCGCCATGTTGGGTCGTCTTCGCGCTCCATATAACCACGACGATAAATAGGCACGGCTTTACAAAGCTCTTTATGAACACCGGGGCAATGTAGGCATTCGTTAAAGTTCTCCCAAAAGATCTTCCAATTACACTTAAGTTTTTTCTCGCGAGCTACTGAAACCTGCAATGACTCCAACGGCCAATTTTTAAACCAGTGAGCATCGGTATGGGCGGTTTCAAAATCTTTCGCTTCATCGCCAGCTAAGTTGATAAAGATACAGCCTCGCCAGTTATAGACTGCCACCTGATAGAGCGGAAAATCCTTCATATCAAAATCGGCAGGGCAATGCTTAGAGGGCGTGCGTACTAACTCGCCATCAAGATCGTATGCCCAGGCATGGTAAGGGCAAATAATTTTATTTGATCGCAGCTTGCCTTCGTCTTCAGTAAACAGAATAGAACCGCGATGGCGGCAGGTATTGTGAAACGCTTTAAGCTCGCCCTCGTCAGTGCGAACAATCACGATCTCTTGGTCACCAATGTTTACTTTTTTGAACATGCGCGGCTCGGCCAGCGCTTGATCTCGGCAAACATAAACCCAGTTCTTGTACCAGATATGGCGCAGCTCGGTTTGATACTGCGCTTTGTCGTAGTACCACTCGGCTGGCAATGTGGGCTGAGTATTAGCCAGCCCATTAAAATCAGTTGCTCTATTGGTCATCTTTTATATCTCACTGAATGACTGTATAGCGAACAGTTTAGCCTATATCAGCTGGCGTTCTCAAGCGTCGATCTAAGTAGGCAACACCTAACAACCCCAAGCCTAACCCTAAGAAGCTAACGATGCGGTATATACCCTCTAGTTGCGACATATCTACCAAGAATAGTTTTGCCACGACCACCGCTAGCAATGCCAAGCCACCCTTATACAACGAATCTAGTCGTCGTACGCTAGCGTACACCATCGTAGCAATAGCAATCGTCATCCATACAGCCGAGTAGGTATATAGCTCGCCCTCGAATGTTGCTTGAGACATATCTACCGACCCATGCCACAGATGTCTGATTTGCACCGACACAAAAATCAAGAACGACAATGCCGTTGCCACTGCCATCGCAGGTCTAAACGACATTGCATGCCATTTAGCTAATGCGGCGAAGAGTAACACTGGCAAGCCTAGATACAACCAAAGGGCATTAAAGATCTCGGTATAGCTAATTGTCTTCATCAGTTCGTGATCGATGGTAGCAAACATCCATAGAATCATTACGTAGAAGAAACTACCCGCCAGCACCAGAAGACCGCTAAATAACTTGTACAACGACACCAGGTGGTTTGAAGCATTTGAGCGAATGTAATACACCAGACCTAACGCCAACGATAGGCTGCAGTAGTAGCCGATCTCAGTGGGCGAGTGCATATCGCGATACATGTATTCGCCATATAACGACCATCGAATAAAGGTGAATATAGATAGCGCAATAAAGTGAAGCCATGCCCCCTGTAGCCAAGGACTTAGCTTTTTATCATCGGCGAGCAGTTGCATAGCGATATATACAAAGCCCACAGTAGCCATACAGACAATTAGATTGTAAACCGGAGCGGTGTCATACTCCCACACCCAAGGCCCCAAAGTTAATCGCCCAAGCAGCAGCACGATCAGAACCTTGAGCATCCAGCCAAGTCGCTGCAGTTGATAACGCGACATCATAAAGGCAAGCGATACCACCTGCGCAGCAAGGGCTGCAGACAGAATTTGATCACTGAATAGTGAAACAACGGCAAGGCTATAACAGAAGTGAGCCGACAGTGTTAACCACACTCGCCATGACTCTAGCCAACCTTGCTTAATACCTTGTCTGATCAATGCTCCATAAATCAGGCCAGTGATCAAAGCCATTGCGAACCACTGATGCCCTACCAAGCTTGCACTAGATAATAAATAAACAACGGCCAATGCCATTACGGGCGGAATCGCCGACAAGCTCGCCCGCCAATCAGACATATAGTTTGCGCGCATACCTACGACGCTAAATACGGCGGTAACAGCACACACACCAGCCAAGTATTTACACAATGGCCATACCTGCTCGTAGCCAATTTTGGCGATTACCAAATGATCATTGTTGGTGCTAATCACATCAAGTAGCGGTGCGACGAGCAACCCTAACGTAAGCAGCCAAGCCGCCGGCACCACCGCGTCGTTTCGATAAGCAATAAACCCGACTACGATAAGCGAACTGAGCCATGCACCTGTTTGTTCGTGCACCTCGTTAAATTGCAAGGTAAGTACCAGCACGATAGCGAGAACACTGGTAGTTAATGCTGTGAGTTGCGATTGCTTAAGGCCACCGCTCAAACCCAATGCTTCGCGCAATTGCAATCGATCGTTAACGCGCACTGTTCGCACACTGAAGATACCACCATCAATAACCGCGATCACCATGATTGCGGCGCATAGATAAAACACTCTAAACAAGTCGTAGTCGGCTTTACCTAGTGACACTAACCACCAGAATAAAATGCCCGACATCATGCCGATCCACAGCCAGCTGCGATACACATAATTCAGTAATAGCGCGACAGCAACTGTGATGATCAAGGCATATATCATCGCCACCCACACTTGCCCCGAACCGGTACTGACTAACGCCGGCACAATGTACGCGGCCAACATACCAAACAGCGCGTACAAAGGGCCGTAAAGTTTTGCTTGGTTCAGCGTTAACAAGGCGACTACCGTTAACGCAATAAACACAAAGGTTGGCGAGATTAGTTCGTACCAATGCAATGCGGCTGTCAACGAGGCAAACAACGTGATCGTGCCACCGGCTGCAAGTGCCGCAAAGCTTAAGTCAGTACGCCCTGTTTTGCGACGCAGCAGTTCGGCACCAGCATGTAACGCGATACCTGCCAGCACACCCGCTGCAACACGTGCCATAGGGCCAAGCCACCCCTGCTCTAGGGCATAACGCCCCATAAAAATGCCGGCTAGCGCAACACATAACGCGCCCATCCAGGTCATCCAAGTACTGTGCGTTGATGCTAGCGGCGTCTCTGTTTGTGAGGGGCGAGTGATTGGTGTCTTTTTTGGTACTGGCTTGGGCACCGGTACCGAAATAGGCGTAACAACAGTTGGTGGTGGCTCTTGTATTTTAGGCACCACCTTTTTGGGTTCAACAACAGAAGGTTTGCTGGTAGGCGAGCCCGCTAGTGTTGCTTCTAGTTCTTTCACCTTAAATTGCAACTCACGCACCTGCATAAACGCAATGATGCCCAAGACGCTACCTAAGAATACAACCAACAATGCAACTACTAGCAGTTCCATCTCGCCCCCTTCAAAGTGGCTTGTCTATTTAGTCGATTCAATCCATGCGTTAACGCGGCGTTCTAGTAAGTCGTTCGGTAAAGATCCGCCCACTAAGATCGCATCATGAAACTCGCGAATGTCAAACTTGTCGCCTAATTCGGACTTTGCTTTTTCGCGCAGCTCAAGAATTTTGAGCATGCCTACTT
The DNA here is from genome assembly GCA_947503335.1 of uncultured Pseudomonadales bacterium. GTDB lineage: Bacteria > Pseudomonadota > Gammaproteobacteria > Pseudomonadales > CANNCY01 > CANNCY01. The sequence goes on from CANNCY010000002.1 coordinate 620,426, forward strand.
TATAGCTAGTGGCTTGACCTGGCATCACCTGATAGCGATGAATCTCTGATCGCGCTGCACCAGGTGCAATTGGGTTGTTATCGAGCATGTACTTAATTGCTTGCTCTTCGGTCCAGCCATAATGGTGCAGGCCGGTATCAACCACCAAACGTACCGCACGCCACATCTCGGTCATTAGACGACCAAAATCGTTGTAAGGGTTTTGGTAAGCACCCATTTCTTTGGCTAACAGCTCTGTATACAACGCCCAACCTTCGCCATAGAAAGAGATGTACTGGCTAGAGATAAATAGTGGCGTATCTGGGTCTTCGGCAGTGACAGCCCAATCAAAGTGATGCCCTGGTACGGCCTCGTGGTAAGCAATGGCCTCCATCTCGCTCTTTGGCATCGACTTCATATCTATTAGATGTGCGTAATAGGTACCCGGCTTAGAACCATCGGCAAAGCCTGGATAGTAATGCTGAGCAGCGCCTGGCTGTTCGCGATACGCCTCTACACGCTTCACCACAATTTCTGATTTAGGAATCGTATTAAAAAACTGCGGAGCAACCTTTAACAGGTCGTTGATATATTTGGTTGAGTCATCAATATAGCCCTGACGCCCTTCATCAGTATTGGGGTAAAAGAATTGTTCGTCAGTTTGAATGAAATTGAAGAATTCTTGCAACGACCCCTCAAAACCAACTTTGTCTTTTAGCGCGAGCATCTCGTCAGTTAAACGTGCGACTTCGCTTAAGCCAAGTTCGTGTGCCTGCTTGGCCGTCATATCGGTTGTGGTGTAGTACTTTAAACGCTCTGCATAAAACTCTTTAGCCTTTGGCAGATTGATTACACCAGTCGACGTGGCAGTGCGTTCGGCATTTGGTTCATCAGCGGTCATAAACTCTACTATGTCAGCGTATACAGGGCCCACCTCTTCAACTAATGCCGCTTTAATAGACTGCATTGTTGCGCCGTACTGTTCGTCAGTGATGGTGCCTGCATCAAGAAGTTTATCTAACGCGGTCTTGGCGTAGTTTAATAAGGGTGCATTCTCTTCGCTTTCTTGAAATGGCGCACCGGTAATGATCGCTTTAGATTCTTTAATCACAGACTCATACGCAAACTGCGGTGGGCGAACGCCATTTTCTGCACGGGCTTTAGCACGTACTAGATTATTTTGTAGCGCTTTAGCCATCCCACGCATACGCCCGGCAAAGTCTTGGGCATCTTTAAGAGTTTCGATTTGGTGATAGCCCATCACCATAGCAGGGTAACCCGAATGACTACCGTTCATCTGTTCAAACACATACTGTTGGTCTGCAAATGTATGAGCGCGTTTTTCGGCTTCGTAAAGATAGATGTAGTAATCAAACGCTAACTGATCGCGCAACGTTAGTTCGCTGTAATCAAACTGGGCCTTCATTTGCTCGATCTGTGATGCATACAGAGCAAAGCCTTTCTCGATAGCTTCGTCACTATTGTCGTCAAATTGATCGTATTTATCTTTGCGCCCTAAAAACGCAAGCTGCATTGGTGACTGCTGTATACGCTCTTCGTATGCATTGTCTAACCAACTTTTTAATGACTGCTGCTGTACCTGTTCTACGGCTACCGTCTCAGTAGTTACTGTTTGCGTAGATTGTGTATTGGTCGTTGAACTGTCACAACCAACCACTAGGGCTGCCGCAACAGACAGGGTAATCAGTTTTTTATTGAAGGTTATTTTCTTGAACATAGTGCCACCTAATCTGTTTATAACTAGGCAACACTATCAAATAAGTGGTACAGATAACAGCTAAGCGGCGTAGCCGTCGGCATCAATCAATGGCGTCTTAGATCGAACAAAAAGGCCTTCACCATTACCCAGTTCGTTACCTTCTTCATCGTATACAACCGACTTAGCGTAGATTTTATTACCCTCTACCGATACAACCTCGCCTACTGAACGCATTTTGCCGTTAACCACTGGTCGCAATAGATTCGTGGTAAAGCTAGCGGTTAACACGAAGACATTTGGTTCAATCGAGTTGGCGGCAAAGAACGCCGCATCATCAAGCATCTTGAAATACACAGAACCATGTACCGCATGCGCTGAATGGTGCATATCATGACTAAGTTCGATAATAATCTGTGCCCAGCGGTCTTTTATAAGCACCTCTGGGTGGTACATCTTCTTGTTGAGAGGTGCCGCTTGGTACATACGCTCGAGTGAACGGTAATGATCTTCAAGATCAAATCGCATCAGGGTAATCGGATGATCTGAAATGGCCGACTCGTCGAACGCCACAAAGCCCAGCCGTGTGTATAGGTTTTGCTGGTCTTCGGTGTACAGATACAACGTTGCAATACCCTGCGTGGCCGCCCATTGCTTAAGATGATTGACTAACTTAGTCGCGATACCAAGCCCCCGATAGTCGGGCAAAACCAACACATTCATCAACCAAGGGGTTAAATGCTTATAGTCTTCTAAATCTTCTTCTAGTATAGAAATGCTGCCAACCGGCTTATCGTCTACGACTGCAAGCCAAGTTTGCGGAAACTGCTCGCCCGCTTCTGCACAGCGTTTCATATCCGAAAAAAACACAGGCTTCATGTCGGCGCCGTATAGATGGCCCCATTCGTCGTAGTGCCATTGCCCTACCTGCCCAGCATATTGTGGCAGCTGAGCAAGCGAGACAATCGAAACTTCTTTACTACTCATAACAACTACTTAAAGTCTTCTGCACTATGGCGCTCAGCTACCTGAGTTTCGGGCTCGCCCCAAACCTTATTTACTCGTACACCGCGCTTAACAGCAGGTCGGTCATTAATTGCTGCCGCCCAGCGCAGTACATGAGTGTATTCATGTGCACTAATAAACTCTGCAGCATCGTAAACTTTATTGGTAACTAACGCACCGTACCAAGGCCAAATAGCCATATCAGCGATCGTATATTGATCACCACACATGTAGTCGTTGTGCTCAAGATGGCGATTTAGCACGTCTAGCTGGCGTTTGATCTCCATCGTGTAGCGATCAATAGGATACTGATATTTTTCGGGCGCATAAGCATAAAAGTGGCCAAAGCCGCCGCCCAAAATTGGTGCGCTACCCATCTGCCAGAATAACCAGCTTAAGCAATGAGCTCGCCCTTCGGCATCACTGGGGATAAACGCGTTAAATTTTTCAGCAAGGTGTAACAACATCGCACCTGACTCGAAGATATTGATTGCCTTATCACCCGAACGATCGACAAGCGCAGGAATCTTAGAGTTTGGATTAACATCGACAAAACCCGAGCCAAATTGGTCGCCTTCCATGATCTTGATTAACCACGCGTCATATTCGGCGTCAGTGAAGCCAGCCTCTAATAACTCTTCGAACATGACGGTCACTTTCACGCCATTGGGCGTGCCCAAAGAATACAGTTGAAACGGATGCTCACCTGATGGCAACTCCTTGTCGTGGGTAGGCCCGGCAATTGGTCGATTAATCGATGCAAACTTACCACCATTGCCCTGGTCCCACTGCCATACTTTTGGTGGGGTATAAACGTCACTCATATTAAAACTCCGTCTTATAACTTTTTGATCGTTGTCGCGCGCCGAGCATAGTCAATATCTACGGGTACGCGTCAAATTTAAATATCTGCACTCGATTAAGTCGCTAGCTATCTGGTTAATGACTAGTCTAATAAAAGAGTATTGCGAGGTAGCCCTATCATGTCGCTAAAGGATCTTTCGATTCGGCAAAAATTGCTTATCACTAACGGCATCATCGCCATTGTTTTGATCACTATATTCAGCATGATTTGGCGATCTAACCACACCATGTCTGAGTCTGCGCATTGGGTCGAGCATACACACCTAGTTATTGAGCGGTCAAACAATATTGTAGGGGCAATGGTTGACCAAGAGACTGGGTTGCGAGGTTTCAGCATAGGAGGCCAAGATGAATTTTTAGAGCCATACCAGTCTGGCAAAAAGGCTTTCGCTGATAATCTGGCCATCGCTAAAGACCTTACTAGTGACAATCCCGCTCAGCAGGCACGCTTTGATCAGGTGGCTAGTGATGCAGCTCAGTGGCAAAGCTATGCCGACGAACTTATTACACTACGACGCAATGTAAAGCTAGGCGAGGCAGTGTCTGGCGAGCTATCTAACATGCTCGCCTCTGGTATGGGAAAGCGCAAAATGGATGCCATACGTGATGAGATTACGTCATCGCTTGATTCTCGCTCTGCTGACGCTATTACACTATCGCTAGTCAACATGGAGACTGGTTTACGCGGCTTCATGCTAAACAAGCAGTCGAATTTTCTAGAGCCCTATAACGCGGGCAGGGAGGCACTAGACCGTCAGCTTCAATTTGTGACCAATACCCAGCTTACTGCAAAGGTCGATGACTGGATTAAATCATATGCCGAGCCAGTAATCGGCTTAGTCAATAAAGCTAAGCAGTATCCAGATCGACAGTTACTTTATCGGGTGTATGCATCTAAAAAAGGCAAGACCTTTATGGATAACATTCGTTCTCAAATTGCAGATATTATCGCGGTTGAAGAATCGTTATTAACAGAGCGCGGCCAAGCACGTGATAGTGCAGCAGCAATGGTTGAGAACGCGATTATTCTTGGCGGTATTCTCGCGATTTTAATTGCTGCCGCGTTAGGCGTGTTGTTAGCGCGCAGTATTTCAGCACCAATTAACAATGCGGTTGACCTTGCTAAGCGCGTTGCGAAAGGCGATCTATCATCTACGTCAAATGCTACCGGCAAAAGCGAAGTTCAGCGCCTACTTCAATCATTAGATGAATCTATAATAAATATGCGCAATATTTTGCAGAAAGTTGCTAAAGCGAGTAGCCAACTCTCAACCTCTTCTTCAGAGCTGAACAAGCGCTTGAGTGGGTCACGTAATGACTCCTCCACTCAAAAATCTATGACTGAAAGCGTTGCATCAGCCATGGAGCAAATGACCATTTCGGTGAACGAAGTATCAGATAACATCACTCGCACTGCAGAATCTGCCAACTCAGCCAACGAACAAGCTAAAATCGGCTCAACAGTAATAAAGAACAACATTGCAACGATTAATGACTTAGAGCACGTCATCGTAGGTACGGCTGAAGAGCTTAGAGCGCTCGCTCAAGATACCAAAAACATTGGTGGCATACTTGATGTAATAAGAGGCATCGCTGATCAAACAAATCTGCTCGCATTAAATGCTGCTATCGAGGCGGCTCGCGCAGGCGAACATGGGCGAGGCTTTGCAGTCGTAGCCGATGAGGTACGAGGATTAGCTCAAGGCACTCAAAATTCCATTGGCGAAATAGAATCACTAATCGCTAGATTGATCGATGGTTCTGAAAAAGTTGTTAACTCGATGGAATCTAGTCGCAGCATCGCCGCTAATTCAGTCAAGGATGCTGATCAAACCGGTGAGGCCTTTAATCAAATATCTGAAGCCATCGCGTTGATCGAACAGATGACTGGGCAATCTGCTGTGGCCTGCGAACAGCAGGCAGCAGCTACTGCCGAGATAAATACAAATACGGCTAGCGTAAATGCCTTATCAGACCAGACATTTGAGTCGGCAGAGACCAGTTTAAAATCAAGTCAATCACTGCGAGCGCTCGCCGATGAATTAGACAGCGCATTGCAGCAATTTAAGTTTAATTAAGGATAGGCTTTTGACGAACCGAGGCGACCGAAACCTGTTGGGCTAAAAGACGGCTTTACGTCGCCTTCATGCCAAGGTGCCATAAGCTCGATATCTGCGGTAATAGATTCTGAGAACACCTCATCAATTGTAATGGTTACTTCTGATTCACCAATACTAGAGCCATCAAAGGTAGTAAATGTTATGCGAGCCGTGCAGGTTAGCTCGTCGTCGATTTGAGTGATCATCGCTGGCGCTTTGATTTTGTGCAAGCCCATATGCGCGATGCTTAGCGTAGGCTCATCACCACTATTGTCGATCTGAATTTTATCACCCAACAATAAAACACCCTGCAAATCGCCCTGAAGCTGCGTTACTTCGAGGTTAATCTTAAGTGCTGCCGATACTGTCTCTGCGTATGCAAGTGTTGCTGTCATAAGAACTCCTGCGATATTTGTACTTATTATTTAGCCTCTAATGTGAGGCTGGTCAACCTTGATTGTATACACAGTTCACACAATTAGAAAAGTTTTTATATCTTTATTTGCTCACCGATTGCCAGCGACACAAAGGCTTCGCTATCTAACTGCGCTTTCAATACACTTTGCTTTAGACTCGAAATAGGCTCGATTGTTGGCTCAGAGGTAAGCGGGAACGCCCCCCAATGCATACCAATGCTTCGTATTGCCTTTACATCCTGATGAATTTGTACAGCCTCTTTTGGGTTTACATGATGTCCCTTCATAAAATCTCTAGGTGCATAGGCGCCAATTGGGATAAGCCCCATATCTACTGAGCCAAACCGCTCGCCTATCTCTTTAAAATCGTGCGGGTTATAACCTGTGTCTCCTGCAAACCATACTGAATAGTTATCAAACTGAATCATCCAACTCGCCCAATGGGATTGGTTTCGATCAAACAGCGTGCGTGCGCTCCAATGCTGTGATGGTGTTGCAGTAATAGCAGTATCGTTATACGTCGCTGATTGGTACCAACCTAGCTCGGTGACTCTTTTTTCATCAATGCCTAACTCTACAAACCACTTTTTTAGACCCATTGGCACGTAATACATTGGTGTATTACCTAGCGCTAAAATAGTTTGCTTATCTAGATGATCATAATGATTATGCGAGATCACCACGACATCAATATCAGGTAGCTCGTCTAGATTTACCGCAACCTCTGTAAAACGTTTGGGGCCCATTCCCTGAATTGGCGAGGCATACTCTGAAAAAATCGGATCTGTTAATAGGTTTATGCCATCCTTTTGAATCAAGAACGTTGAATGCCCTAACCAGGTAATTTGATCATCGTTTTGCAACGTAGACACATCGATCGCTACAACCGGTACCTTATGCGCGCCGATAGATTGATCAACCCAAGGCTCTTCACCAAAAAAGCGTACTTGCATAAAATCGAAGAAACCTTTTTTTGTGGGCTGTTCATGGTTGTTTTTGTACACTGGTGTTTGCTGACAGCCAGCTAGCATTGATAGGCATAGCAGCGTTACTAGTTTTAATCTAACCATCGTCTTACGTTCTTATTAACCCTCATTGAGACCAGTATATTGCTATCATTTGCGCATGAAGCAAGCATCGATATTACATCCCCGCAATCTACACAATGGGCGCTATAACCTGTTCAAGCTATCAAAGGCCCACAAGCCGCTTGTGGGTCATATAAAGCGCTCGCCAACTGGCGACAAAACCATTAACTTTAGCAACCCTAACGCGGTACTTGCTTTAAATACAGCCCTGTTAAAGACGTATTATGATATTTCGTTTTATGACATACCCGAGGGTTTTCTATGCCCGCCTATTCCAGGGCGCGCTGACTACATTCATTACTTAGCAGATCTAATTGGCCAGCCATCTGCAAACCCAGACGTACGTATATTAGACATTGGCTCTGGCGCTAATCTAATCTACCCAATCATTGGCAGTAAAGCCTATCAATGGCGCTTTAAGGCGAGCGAATTAAACGCCAAGGCGTTTCAATCGGCTCAGCAATTGATTGAAAAAAATGGCCTGGATACCAGTATCTCGATCATAAAGCAAAACTCGCCTGACAAGATTTTTGACGGCATCATCACTGATGGTGATAAATTTGATGCGGTTATGTGCAACCCCCCGTTTCATAAATCTGCCGCAGAAGCCGCCGAAGGCTCGTCACGTAAAGTTCGTCAATTAAATAAACACAAAAAGGTTAAGGCAGTGCCTAAGTTAAACTTTGGCGGCCAAGCAAACGAGCTTTGGTGTGACGGTGGCGAAGTTGCGTTTATAAAACGTATGATTAGTGAAAGTGTAAATTACAAGCGCCAAGTTAATTGGTTCACTAGCTTAGTGTCAAAGAGCGACAACCTTAACCCAATAAAACAAGCATTGAAGAAAGTAAACGCCAGTCAAATACAGGTTGTAAAAATGGCTCAAGGCAGCAAAGAAAGCCGTTTTATCGCTTGGCGATTTGATTAGTGATGCGCCAACATGCGGCTATAAATGCCCGGAAAGTTATCTGGTAACGCGATGGCGCCACAGGCTTTTTCATAAAACTCTACTGAGCCTACCCAGCCGATAATTGCATACGCATAGCCATCAGCTTTCATAGCGTTAAATGCTGCGTTTAACATTGCGGTGGCTATACCTTTATTACGGTAGGCCTGTGCCACACCCATTGGCCCAACCATACCCTTGGCAGTGCCGTCATAGCATGCAAAGCCAACTATTTCGCGATGGCGAACAGCAATCAAACAGGTAGTGGGGTGGCGATAAAGGGTAGCTGCGCATTCTTCGATCCAACCTTCTGAGTGATCGATAAAATGTTCGCGTACAAAATCGCAAATGAGCTGTTTATCAATCACCAACGCGCGCTTAATTTGTATCTCAGCAGCACCACTAGGGCATTCATTCCACTGCCGCTCGCGATATAAATCAACCACCATGTCTGTCATTGCTATGCTCCGCATCTCGTTCTTAATGCTGCCATTGCAGCGTAGGCAACAAAGTACAGCACATTGTTTATTGAAATCAATGCTTGATGCTATGATGAGGCCGTTATTAGCGACAACTAGTCATCATGCCCAAAGCAACTCTAGAACAATGGCGAATGTTCAAGGCCGTAGTCGATCACGGCGGCTTTAACCAAGCCGCCGAGGTCGTGCATAAAAGCCAGTCGACCGTGCATCACGCTGTTCAGAAGCTAGAGCAGACATTGAGTATTCAGTTGTTGAAAGTGACCGGCCGTAAAGCCGAGCTTACCGACACCGGCGAGCTAATGTATCGACGTGCCAGCTTTTTATTAGACGAGGCAGTTAAACTAGAGTCACTTGCCGCAGCGTTAGCCGATGGGGTCGAATCTAAATTATCTGTGGCAGTTGATGAAGCCTTTGACACCGAGCTAATGCTCAAGGCCATTCACCAGGTAACCGACGAATACCCTACCGTTTCAATTAATCTTGTCGAAACCGTGTTAGCTGGGGCCGCCGAACTTGTGGCATTGGGCGAGGTTGATTTAGCGATATCCCCTCTGCCCGCCCAAGAAAACTTTAGTGAAGAGCTTTGTAGACTAGAGTTCACGGCAGTTATGGCACCAAACTATGCGCTCAGCAATCTTAGCGGCGATATAACGCTAGACAGTCTAAAGGCCTATCGCCAGATAGTGATTCGCGATTCAGCCCAAAACGCCGATACCGACTCTGGTTGGCTAGGCGCCGACCACCGGTTCACAGTTGGTCATGTTCGCAGCAGTATCGATATGGTGCGCAGCGGCTTTGGCTTTGCCTGGTTACCTGCACACAAGGTACGGCCCTATATTGACCAGGGCGAACTGGTCGAAATTGCCATCAAAGATGGCGCGAAACGTTCGTCACCGATGTATTTGCACTTTGCCGATGGCGACAAACTGGGCCCGGCAGCTCGCGCGTTAATTGCTGCACTTAGAATGCTTATTGACTAACCATTCGAAAAAATCGAACAAACGCTATAAAACTATCTAATTTTTTAAATTCCATACTGAATCTAGACTATACCTATCAAATATAGGAGACAGTCATGGAATACATCAGACCTGCTAGCGAACGCGGCACAGCAAACTTTGGCTGGCTAGATAGCAAACACTCATTTAGCTTTGGTAACTACTATGACGCTAACCACATGGGCTTTAGCGCTCTTAGAGTGATCAATGACGACGCTATTCAACCCAGTACAGGCTTTGGTACGCACCCTCACCGAGACATGGAGATCATTTCATATGTATTAGAGGGTGGATTAGCACACAAAGATAGTATGGGTAACGAGTACACAATACCTGCTGGTGACGTACAACGAATGAGCGCTGGCTCAGGCATTACCCACAGCGAATACAACGCTTCTAATGAAACAACCGCAAAGTTTCTACAAATTTGGATCTTGCCTAAACTGACGGGTATTGAACCCAGCTATGAGCAAAAGACAGTTGCGCAGCAAGGGCCGCTTACTCCGCTAGTCACTCCCAACGGCAGCAGCAATAGTCTGTCAATTAACCAAGACGCAAGTATTCATAGGCTGCTGTTAGCCCCTGGCGAATCAGCAGAGCTAGAACACAGTGATCAACGAAGTGGTTACCTTCATGTTGTATCGGGCGAGTTAGCACTAAAAACAGACACACCTGCGGCTTCAGGAGCAGCGGCCATCACCTTGTCAAAAGCCGACGGGCTAGGCTCGGCAGTTGGTCGCACAATCAGCGTCACGAATACAGGCAGCGAGCAAGTCGAAGCACTTTGGTTTGATCTACCTTCGTTGAGCGAATAACAAAGAATCTATTTATTTAAAGGACACACAATTATGAACAACTTAATCAAAAACATCGTCAAAACTGATAACAACTGGGGCGTACTAGCGCTACGAGTACCGGTAGGTATTATTCTTGCCGCGCACGGCGCACAAAAGCTATTTGGTTGGTTTGGCGGCTACGGTCTTGAGGGCACTGGGCAATGGATGGCATCTATCGGCATAGAGCCAGGCGTACTGATGGCGTTTTTAGCCGGCAGCGCAGAATTCTTTGGTGGCATAGCGTTGATACTTGGTCTATTAACTCGCCCTGCTGCTTTAGTGAGCGCCTTCACCATGGTGATTGCTATTGTCGCAGTACATTTACCGAACGGTTTATTTATGTCGAACAACGGCTATGAATTTGGCTTGAGTTTACTGGCGGCAAGCATTGCGCTAGTGCAATTAGGTGGTGGTACTGCGTCGGTAGACCGCTTGCTTGAAAAGCGCTTTCAATAGTCAATGGCTACAACGTATTGAATAGCCTAAAAGTTAAATTAATGCGGGGCTCTTTTACCCGCATCATTTTTGGCAGCGAGTGCAACCAATGCTGTTGCACCTCGCCCTGCATCAATAACAGACTGCCATGAGGCAGAATCACTTCAACCTTCTGGCCACTAGCGCGATGTTTAAACAAAAAACGGCGCTGAGCCCCAAAACTAATCGATGCAATACTACTACCAACGGCTAATTCTTTTTCGTTATCGGCATGCCAGCCCATTCCTTGTGAACCGTCATGATAGAGATTAAGTAAACAGGTATTAAACTGTTCGTTCGTCTCAGCGATAACTTTGTCTTCTAGTTCGCGCAAACAATCGGTATATACAAAGGCCTCTCTAGTATTACCTGAGTATCTGTAAGTACGTACCTTGTCTGAATACACTGCAACCTGTCTTGCGGTTGTAATGGTTTTGCCAAACATCGTTACCTGATCGTTCTGCCACTTAGTTTCACGTCGTATAAGATCAAAATACGCGTCTGCACATTCTGTTGATAGCCACGACGAGTGTATGTAAACCTGCCCATCAAAGGGTAAGAGATTGTTTGTTGTATATAGAGGCATAAACCTGACTATAGCGCCCTTTACCTTAAAAAGCGCGGCAAGCTAGCGTACAATAGCCCTAGACAAAGACATCAAGGCCATCATGATCTACCAACAAGCTCTACAGGCATACCGCGCAGGTGACGTGAACGGTGCGGCCAGAATGCTAGGCAACTGTATTCAGCAGGGGCAGGCCACGGCCAACGAGTTACGGTTAGCGTCGCGTATTGCCTATCAACAAACCCAATATGCTGCGGCGCACAGCATTATGCGTATGCTAGCGTCTAAAGATAAGCTCACCGTCAACGATCTGATTGCCAAGGCACATATTGAGCTTGAGCTAGCTGACTTAGCGAATGCTAAAAAGACGGTCGCGCTAATCGACCCTGACACCTGTACGATTGACCAACTAAGTCATGTCTCGGGCGTGTATGAGCAAACCGGTGACCTAAAAAAAGCAGCCTCATTACTTGAGCCTCATATCTTATGCAACGCATCACCTAATACTGAGGTAGTAGAACAGCTGCTTGGCCAATGGCTTGCCATGGGGCAAGGTGCCATGGGGTTAGAGCTGATTACATCTCTAACAGCGCCAACGGCTAAGTCTATCTGGCTAGCCACGCATTTTCATGACGATAAATCGGTTACGCAGTTTATTAAACGTCATTTCGACAAGGCTGAAAGTAAAGAAGACAAGATATGGCTGGGCTTTGCACTAGGGCGAGCCTACGAGCGCGACAAGCAATACGATGATGCGTGGCATTGTTTACAATTTGCCAATCGCCTAAAGGCTACAACATTTAATGAAGATGATTTAGCTCGCCCCTATAAGACGTTAGAGCACTATCAGGCTCTTGGTTCAACGCTTCATTCTGAGCCCGCAACTTCATCACCTATGAGAATGATTTTTGTGGTGGGCGCACCACGTTCAGGTACAACACTACTTGCCCGAATGCTTGGCCAACTTGATGGCGCAAAGTATATTGGCGAGCAACCTTTCATAGGTAGAATCGCCCCAGTTCTATTAGCCGGTAAGATAAGTGCGCAGCGTGCACGCGATTATTATCTTGACCATATTCGCCAACGCCACGAGCAACATACCAAGATAGTCATCGACGATCACCCCTACAACTTTCTTTACATCGAAGCGATTAAGCTAATGTTTAGCAATGCGATTATAGTGGGTCTAGACCGCAACCGTTTTGATCTAATGATGGCCAATTATAAAACCTGTTTTGATGACAAAGCCGAGCCGCTTAGCTATGACTTAAACAAGCTGAGTGACTACCTCGAACTGATCGATAATCGCTTAAATCACAATGATGTAATACGTGTTAAGTACGAGCAACTAGTAACGTCGCCTCGCCAGGCTTTAGCAAAGGCCCTGCGTTATCTTGGTACATCTTATGACGCAAAGATTGAACATTTTTATAACGACAAATCGGCTATCTTAACCGCTAGTACCGCCCAAGCTAGAAAACCGTTAAATAGTGATTCGATAGGCTATAAAGATCGCTATCCAATGGCATTTACCGATTTTCTAAAACGAAGCAGCGACTAATGGATTCTCAACTGTTACTCTCGGCCGCCCAACAAGTAATGCCCTTTGGTAAATATGCTGGGTCTAAGTTAATTGATTTACCCGAGCCCTACTTAGTTTGGTTTCATTCGAAGGGTTTCCCTAAAGGCAAACTCGGTGAACAATTAGCTCTAATGTACGAAATAAAATTAAATGGTTTAGAAAAACTTATTCGCCCACTAGTAAACTAGTCAAACCGCTGTGCAACGTACACGCCGTAGCTGACGTAGTCTTTGTATTGTTCGTATAACTCTCGCTCTTGCGTATCTTGATCGATGATCTGTTGGGCGAGTTCTTCATGGCCACCCATGTCTTTTAAGAACTTTTCGTAATACTGTTCTAGTGGGCCGTAGTAGTTCGCTAGCCAACATTGTTCATCTAAATAAAAGTAACCTTTAACACGGTAACCAGCTGCTTCTAACTGAGCAATCTTGCCTGATGCCGTCGCAATCTGTGGATACGCCTCATCCCAATAATCAGTAATCGCTTGTGGTCGTTCATCTGTTAACCAGGTGATTTCTGATACTACTAAATGCCCTTTATCCTTTATAAACGGACGCCACTTATTAACGCCCTCTCTAAATCCCATATTATAGATCGCGCCCTCTGACCAGATCAGATCATACTCTTCGTGATCGAAAGGCAAATCGGTCATCGACGCTTCAAGCGTGTCTATATGTTTAATTTTGTTATCGCGCGCGCGCTCATTCAGTACTTGTAAGAACGGTGGCAAAAAATCTACTGCGGTAATGTGCGCGTTAATGAAATACTGTACTAAATCGAAAGCTGCAGCGCCTGTACCACAACCAATATCTGCAATCTTTATAGGCGCTGCTGCGTTAACCCCAGTGAGCTTTGCAGCATTAAGTGTCGCGTCTATACTACCTGGCCCTTGGCGCTGCTGATTAATGTGTAGCTTCGTTAACCCTTGAATAAAGTTCATTTATCTTGCTCCTGCCTGAATAGCTGTTAACGCTATTGTATATACGATATCGTCTACCAGCGCACCGCGCGATAGATCATTAACTGGCTTGTTCAAACCTTGTAGCATCGGGCCAATAGAAATCACACCAGCACTACGCTGTACCGCTTTATAGGTTGTGTTACCTGTATTTAAATCAGGAAATACAAAGACGGTTGCCTTGCCTGCAACCTCTGAATCAGGCGCCTTCGACTTAGCCACCTTTTCTACTGACGCGGCATCATATTGCAAAGGCCCATCAACAGGATAATCGGCTATTTTGCTTTTGGCGAGCTTGGTTGCTTCACGCACTTTTTCAACGTCACTGCCGCGGCCTGACATGCCAGTCGAATATGAAATCATCGCCACCTTTGGATCAATACCAAATTGACGTGCCGACACTGCACTCTGTACGGCAATATCAGCCAGTTGCTCAGCGCTTGGGTCAGGATTGATCGCACAATCTGCATACACCAATACCTGATCGGGTAAACACATAAAGAAGCAAGATGACACCAATGCCTGGCCAGGTTTAGTCTTGATCACCTGCAACGCAGGCGCCACTGTTGCAGCGGTGGTATTGACGGCGCCTGCTACTAAACCGTCAACCTCGCCCATCTGCAACATCATCGTGCCTAATAGAATACGATTTTCTTGTAAGCTTTCTGACGCTAGTTGGTGGTTCATACCTTTATGCTTTCTCAGCTCTACATATTCAGCAATGTAGCGTTCGTATACATCAATAGGATTAACGATTTGAATGCTCTCATGAAGGGTGATGTCTTGGGCATGTGCCTGATGGGCTATCGCCGATGGCTCGCCCAATAATACGCATCGGGCCATGCCGCGCTCGGCACAGATTTGAGCAGCCTGTATTGTTCTTGGCTCGTCGCCCTCGGGTAACACAATACATTGATCAAGCTGCCTTGACCGTTTAACTAGCCCATATCTAAACGCAGCAGGTGATAGCCGGCGAGCGTGCTCTACTGTGACTAGTTCGCGTAAAATGTCTCGATCTAAATGATTTGCGATATGATTTTTAAGATCGTTGTAGCGCGCATAATCGTCTTCAGGAAGGTCAAGATAAACTTCAGGAAAGCTCGATACGATTTCGTAGGTATTAAGGTTTGATAACATCACAGGCAAACCCAAATCTAGCGCACCCTGAATCAACTGTAGGCTTTCGTCTGCCGGCTTAGTCGCAGCGGTTAAAAGTAAACCGGCAAGTTTAATTCCTTTCATCTCGGCCAATGCGGCCATCATTAATACATCAACACGGTCGCCTGAGGTCACGATTAATGTATTTGCCTTGATAGTTTTGGCCAGATTATTAACCGTTCTAGTAGCTACTGAAAACCAAGAGATGCGCCTTGTGTCTGCATCGCCCTTTGAAATATATTCAACGTCAAATATTCGAGACAGATCAGCCGTTCGTGGCCTGCTAACTGATTTTTCCCAAGGAATGCAGCCGATAATAGGTAGCTTACTTTGGCGAGTTTTTAGCTCTGTTATATGATGTACCGCCGCCTTATCTAACGACGCCGATAAGTCTGGCCTATCTCGCCCTACTTTATCAACTGGCACGCCAATTTTGTTATAGATAACGCCGATGACGCGATCTCTGATACTAGAGAAATTTTCTAATACAGTACTCATTTGCCCTTCGGCAGTTAGGTGCTCTGTACCATGAGCGGTGGCTACAAATATAACGCGAGTATCGAGTGATTTCGCTAAGCTAATATTAAACTGCCTAGCTTGAACCATGGTGTTATTTTCAGCGGCACCCATCACACAAACAACGTCAACCTCACCGGTTTGTTCGTCGAATGCAGCCACTATATTTTCTAATAGTTCGGGCATGCGCCTTTTAGTAAAGTCGCTCATAAACTGTTGCGGCGTGAACACAGGGTTAACATCTGCGAGTTTTTCCATCGCTTGTTTTTCTGTGCCAACCGGCCAAAACAACGATGCATTTAAACCGCGCTGTTCAAAGACATGTTGCATACCTAACGCACAAGACAATAGGCTTGTGCCAGGCTCAATAGGTATCAATTGAATTACTTTTTTCATGTTGCCACCAACCGATTAGTTTGCAAGGCAATCATCAATTCTTCGTTGGTAGGTATCACCCATACTTTGGGCGATGCACCGGCAGGCGATACCTGACCTAATGCCTTTCTCGGCAATGTGTCGTTAGCTTCTTCGTCTATGTGTATACCCAGTACATTTAGGTGGCCCACGGTCTTTGCACGTACCAACGGCGAGTTCTCGCCAATACCCCCTGTAAACACCAACGCATCAATCGTTGGTAAGCTAACAGCGAGTGACGCAAGTTCTTTGGCCAAGCGAAAACAAAACAGTTCAATTGCTAACTTGGCACCTTCATGCCCTTGCGCTTGAGCCTCTTCTAACTCGCGCATATCGTTGGTTAGCTCAGATACGCCTAGTAGCCCTGACTCTTTGTTGAGTAAGTTATCAACTTGGTGAGGGCACATGCCCTTATTGGTTTGTAGGTACAACAAAATGGCTGGGTCTAACGAACCTGATCTGGTGCCCATCATTAGGCCTTCTAACGGCGTCATGCCCATAGAGGTATCGACCGACCTGCCAGCCTTTACTGCGGTAGCGCTGCAACCGTTACCAAGATGCGCGATCAATATGTTGGCGTCTTTAGCCTGTTGTTGCTGGCTATAGGTTTCGGTGATGTATTGATGGCTAGTACCATGAAAGCCGTATTTTCGTATTGCATCGTCACGGTGCAATCGGCGTGGCAACGCATAAAGAAAGGCTCGATCGGTAAGTGTTGAATGAAATGCAGTATCAAATATTGCCACATGGGGCACGTTACCAAAGGCGCTCATCGCCGCCGTTATGCCAGTTAAATTGGCAGGGTTATGCAATGGTGCTAGCCCACTGCACTGCTTTATTTTGTCGATAACATCGTCGTTAATTTTAATTGGAGCGCTGAAAAACTCGCCACCATGCACCACACGATGACCAACAGCCGACGGGGTGGGATAGCCGGCGATCAGCTCAATGATTATCTTGACGGCCTGCTGATGGTCGCCATCTGGCATGGCAATGGGCTCCAGCTTTCGTCTAGTTGCACCTTCAGTTGCACTAACCGTTGCCAAGGAGTCATTGAGGCGTTCAGCAATGCCATCAATCAGCAACTGCTCTGTTGCCATATCAAACATTGCAAACTTTAGGCTTGAGCTGCCAGCGTTAAGCACTAAAACCGTATCAGTCATGCGTGGGCTCGTATATTTAACGATTACCCTATTAACGCTAGCTCACAAAACACCATATGTGTACGTCACTATGGCACAGCTATTAACTGCGACACTCTGCGGGCAATAATGGGTTTTTCACCGTTGTGCGATCAACACCATTGGGTTCTACGCCTGGCACTGGATCGCCACCACCGCATTGCCATACCAACGGGCTTGTAGGGCTATCGATCACATTAAACGGGCGCATGGTTAGAACCTCGCCATCTAAGCCTGCTCCTGCTTTGTTGCCAAAGGTTACATGAATTGCGCCGTCTTCTACCTGTACCTGGGTGACGTAATTACCTATGATTTTTGAGGGCATTGGCAGCCCTGCCTCATCGTTATTAGCCGGTAGCTTCGCCATCTTGTAGTAATAGTCGTCGATGTTTTTCTTCGCATATGTGGCTAAGGTAATCGCTTCTGTCGCCTTAGAGCGCTGCGTATAATCTTGATATGCGGGCAAGGCCACCGCCGCCAAAATGCCAATAATCGACACTACAACCATTAGTTCGATCAGGGTAAATCCTTTATGCGATTTCATATGCCTGTTCCTATAGCAAAAATGAGTGAATACAGGGTTATTGTTAACCACGCGACCATAATTACAGTGGCTACCGTTAAAAGGCGAGTGGCATGCGTTCGCTTCACGATATAGCTAGATACATCTTGCTGGTCAGCTGCCGACAAAAGGGCTTTTGCTGCCGGCTCGGGGATGTTGGCTGTCGCGATTAATTTGTCTAATGCCTTTATAAAGTAACTTGAGTCTGACTGCCTTGGGTCTTTCACTTTGATAAACCGTACAGCAAATACTGCAACAACTAGCTGTATCAATAAACCGACCCAAAGGTAAGGTGCTAGCGCCGCCATACCATCTAGCTGCGACACATCAATAAATTCGTTGGGCTGAAGAAAGCTAGGTATCACCTTGGTGATCATTACTAGCCCTGTGACTTGCGTTACTGCGGTTAACGCAATTTGATAACCTAACGACTCATCTTTAGTAATTGCGGCTTGGTTAGGCTGATAGCTTTGCGCAACACCTAACATAGTCTTCGAGTTCGATGCCTCAAGCCGGTTTTTCATCACTGTGGCTCGTTTATCAGCAGGAGATGAAAGTTCTAACTCGCCATATAGCTTGCTTGAATCACCACCCGTTAGTCGGTCAGACGCCCAAAGATTTAATTGGGTCCAGTTCATTGATCACTCCGTTGAAAATAGCCTAAGCAACAGCATACCAGACATAGGGTTTCGGATATAATACGACTAACCTCTACATAACCTATACGGTGCAATATCATGATTAAAATCGGCCAAAACATACCTTCATCGATGCTAAGTGAGCTAACTAGCGAAGGCATGAGCAACCACAACACCGACGAACTTTTCGCCAACAAGCGCGTTGTACTGTTTGCCGTACCAGGGGCTTTTACACCAACATGCTCTAACGCACACTTACCCGGATATATAGCACTAGCTGACCAATTTAACGCTAAAGGTATCGACATGATCGCTTGTGTATCGGTTAATGACGCATTTGTTATGAAGGCGTGGTGCGACGACCAAGCCGCTGGTGATATCTTGATGCTGGGCGATGGCGACGCAAGTTTTACAAAGGCACTAGGCCTTGAAATGGATACCGCTGGCTTTGGTGGCGTACGCTCGCAGCGTTACGCGATGGTTATTGAGAATGGTGTTGTAACCAACCTATTTATTGAAGAGCCTAAGCAGTTTGAAGTAAGTAAAGCTGAGTACGTTTTAGAGGCGCTATAAGGTTATAGCTCTAACCAAGATCGCGCTCATTATATTTATACATCACATATGCCGTTGCTAAGATATACGTGACTAAAAGCACCCATTTTGCTCGATCTAAAAAATCGAGCAAAGTAATATCTGAGTCCATACCTTTGGCATTTGCTTTTATCGCTATAACGATAGCCATTGCTACTGTTGCGAAGATCGCATTTTTTTGCGACTGTTTAATAGGTGTAACGAATTCTTTCACAACGCACTATTCCCCGTTCCGTAACGCAACCCAAAAAAACGACGGCGCTGCAATAAAAGTTATAAAAATAGATAAAATCACGTTTAATTGTAGCGAGAGATTCGTAGAGAAAGCGATGAAAGTTACTGTAGTCAGAAACATGACCGGAAGCATGCAAACCGACAATTTAAACTGATTAAAAGTGCTGTCTTTACAAAGCTTTAGCGTAAGCTGTGGAAGAACTAGCAACGTTACAGCTAGAAGAACATCCATAGATTTAGTTAATACAGTTACTTAATCTAATACGTTGCAACGCCAAATCTGAATGTCCATGTACTTTGAATTCATAGTCTATTCCAACATTAGCATTTCTCAGAGGCTCGAGCTGATCTACTTCGCAGTAGGATTCTTGCATTCTGCTAAAAACAGCATCCATAATCGCATTCGCTTTAGACGCAGTCCTTTCTCCAATATTGACACTCAACACTACATTTCCTTCGCTTGGGTAGACTGACGTAACTATCACATCATCAGCTAAAGTGAGTGGTATCTTCTTTTCAAATCCTGTGATGAATTTTGATAACTCATCTTCTTCTGGCTCGATGAACGCGAAGACGATATTAGCGCAGCCAACTACAGCAATAATTAGGGCTAAAATAAAATATTGTTTATTAGACATCTCATTTAACTCTGTTCATCAATTTTAGAATTGAGCCAAATCGCCAGATTGCTCTAGCCAATTTTTTCTATCACCACTTCTCTTTTTACTGAGCAACATATCCATCACCTGCATCGTATCGTCGCCCGCTTCTAGCTGAAGCTGCACTAAACGGCGAGTGTCGGGTGCCATCGTGGTTTCACGAAGCTGTAGTGGGTTCATCTCGCCCAAACCTTTAAAGCGAGTTACCTGAACTTTGCTGCGCTTATTTTCGGCTTCGAGGCGATCCATGATGCCTTGGCGTTCGGGTTCGTCTAGTGCGTAAAATACTTCTTTACCACAGTCGATTCGGTAGAGCGGTGGCATAGCAACAAAGATATGGCCTGCTTGCACTAGGGGTTTAAAGTGGCGCAAGAATAGCGCACACAATAGTGTAGCGATGTGAAGGCCGTCGCTGTCGGCGTCAGCAAGGATACAGATCTTGCCGTAACGCAGGCCTTCGAGATTGTCTGAACCGGGGTCAACACCAAGGGCCACTGCAATATCGTGTACTTCTTGGCTGGCGAGAATCTCTTGCGAGTCGACTTCCCAGGTATTTAGAATCTTACCGCGCAGCGGCATGATGGCCTGAAATTCGCGATCACGGGCCTGCTTGGCAGAACCACCTGCCGAGTCACCCTCTACCAAGAATAATTCACCACGCATGGGGTCATCACCGGCGCAGTCGGCGAGTTTGCCGGGCAGTGCTGGGCCTTGGGTTACTTTTTTACGAGCAACTTTTTTAGCAGAGCGTGCGCGCTTTTGTGCGTTGCTGATACACATTTCTGCGATCGCTTCGCCTTCGGCTGTGTGCTGGTTTAGCCAAAGGCTAAAGGCATCTTTGGCAACGCCGCCAACAAAGGCTGCAGCTTCGCGGCTACTTAGTCGTTCTTTGGTTTGGCCGCTAAATTGTGGGTCAGCAAGTTTGCTGCTAAGTACGTAACAGCAGTTACTCCAGATATCATCAGGGGTTAGTTTTACGCCACGTGGCAGCAAGTTTCTGAACTCGCAAAATTCGCGTAGCGCATCTAGCAGGCCGGTACGCAAACCGTTTACGTGAGTACCGCCTTGTGCCGTAGGAATCAGGTTAACGTAACTTTCGGTTGTTAGCTCACCGCCTTCGGGCAACCATTGCACTGCCCAATCGACTGCTTCGTGTTGCGACGTAAAGGTGCCTACGAAAGGCTCTTCGGGTAGGCGTTCCCAACCTTGGGTTGCACCTTTTAAATAATCTTTAAGACCGTCTTCGTAATACCACTCTTCTTTTTTGCCACCGTCGGTTTCATCTAAAAAACTAACGCGCAGACCTGGGCACAAAACAGCTTTTGCTCGAAGCAAGTGACGTAAGCGCGCCGCTGAAAACTTAGGCGTGTCGAAATATTTAGGGTCGGGTTTAAAGCGAACGATAGTACCCGTATTGCGCTTACCGACGGTATCGATTACTTCTAGGTCTTTGCGCTTTTCGCCGTCTCCAAAGGTGATTCGGTGCAATTTGCCTTCGCGCTTGATATCAACCACTAGTTCTGTAGATAGCGCGTTTACAACACTGATACCTACACCATGTAGACCACCACTAAATTGATAGTTCTTGTTGCTGAACTTACCACCAGCGTGCAGAGTGCTTAGAATTACTTCAACACCAGGCTTGCCCTGCTCAGGGTGAATATCAACTGGCATACCACGACCATTATCAATGGTGCTAAGTGAGCCGTCTTTGTGTAGCACTACATCTAGCTGATTTGCATGCCCTGCTAACGCCTCATCAACCGAGTTATCGATAACCTCTTGCGCCAAGTGATTTGGGCGCGCGGTATCGGTATACATACCGGGGCGTTTCTTAACGGGGTCAAGGCCTGTTAAGACCTCGATATCTTGGGCGTTATAATCGCTCATCTGCAAACTCTAGTTATGGGTATAAAATGCCGAGTACTACTGATACAAGAAGTCGAATACTCGATCTATATGGTTTTCGAAGCCTTCAAAGCGATGATTACCGCCTTTCTCTAAATGTAAGTTAGCGCCTGCATACTTGCTAACTGCTTGTTTATAATCGAGAACTTCGTCACCTTCTTGCACCATTATCAACATCGAATCGAGCGGTGCAAGAGGCGTTTGATCGATCTGCTTTAAAAAGGCAACTTGGGCATCACCTAAATAAAAGGTTTCGCCTGTATAGGGATGGGTGTTTTCGCCTCGATACTTTTCGAGTGACTGGTACGGTCTGCAGCTAGGGTTTACTAGCACTGAGCGCGCCCCGTACTTACCCGCCAGATAGCTGGCATAAAAGCCGCCAAGCGAGCTGCCAAATACAACAAACCCGTCTTGTAAGCGGGCCCAGTCGTCTAACAACTGAATGGCGAGCTCGACATCACCCGGCAACTGCGGAATATAACACTCAATGCCACGCTCAGCGCAGGCTGCACGAAGCTGACATGACTTTTCTGAATTAGGACTGCTATTAAACCCGTGAAGAACTAAAAGAGGTACCACCTACTCGTATCCGTCTGAGCTAAAATCGATATTCAAGTCTTGCTGGGGAATACGGTGCACAGTAGTCGCCATCGTACTATCAGCGTTTAATCTTATTTCGCGATAGCCCGGCATCTTGTCATCTAGCTTAAACTTTTCTTCGCCCGGCTTAAACTGAAACCCTGTTGAAGGGCAGCAAAGAATGCGCACACCCATCACTGTTGTGTCTAATGCTTGATGTACATGGCCTGTACAGATAACTGCCGGCTTTAGGTTTTGTGCCTTATGCTTATGGGCGATATCAATAAGCGCTAAACCATTTGCAATATGCTGAGGGTCGATCCATTGGCACCCAATCGGCATCGGTGGGTGATGCAAAAAGATAATTAGTGCTTTATCAAGATTGGCTTCGCAGACTCGCTGCAACTGGGCAAGCTGTAATGGATCAATATAACCGTCTACCTCGCCATCAACACTTGAGTTCATGCCAACGATGACCCAGCCATCAACCACCTGACTGAAAAAGTCATCTTGGGCAAAGCGCTGAGACAACGCCGCGGTATCATCGTGGTTACCCGGTAGCCAGCGAATATCATCGGCCATTTGGTCAACAGCTGTTTGGGCAAAGTCGTAAGCTGCGGGCTCGCCTTCGCCAGCTACGTCGCCCGTCACTATCATAATGTCGGGGCGTGGTGAATCTTTGATCTGCTCGATTACTGACATCATGGTGGCGCGGGTATCTACCCCCAACATCAACTTGTCGGGCTCGCCTTCGATATGACAATCGGTAATCTGTACTATTAATGTCGAGTTGGCGTCAGCTTCTTGCACAACAACCTCTTACTTATTTAATACCGGGTAGGCTGACCTACCTTCGCGCAGACAATACGCGAGCCACTCCCCCAAGTGACGATTTAACTGGGCCTTTTCGTCGGGATGGTACATCTCGGCGTTGGGGTACCCATAGCGCGCTCTAAAATGGCGCTGACCCTGATAGCTGATTACTTCTGCCATCTGAGCGTCGCGGTATACCCTAACTCGGAACGCCGCAGGCGGCAACCAAGTAAGGGCTAAATCACACTGCCTTACATCTAAGACTGTGGTGTAAGGGCTTTGTTCAACAGCGCTAAAGGTAATTTGACGCTGATGATGCAGCGAGCCTACATCGATTGCGTAAGGCGCTTGCAACTGCTCTAACTGCGGCAGTAGGCGGCTTAATCGAGCATAGTTCAACTCGCACACCGACTGCATATCTTGCAAGTCTACTTGGTATCGCTTGTTCATAATGTGCGCTGCTTCAAATCATCGCCATACAACTGAACCCACTGAATACCCATAATGGTGGCCGAATTATCGATCACACCTCGTTTACAAGCGTCGAATGCCCAATCGGCGTCGATCACGCGAATACGTATGTCTTCGTGCTCTGACTCAAGCCCAGCAAATTGGGCTGCCTTAGAGCTATCAACCAGCGCCGCGTACAGGGTTACCTGCTCATCGATACCACCCGGGCTGGGGTAATAACGGGTAATGTAGTAAAGGTCTTGCTCGTCGATATCAATGCCGGTCTCTTCGAAGACCTCGCGCACAGCCACCGCTTCGTTTGACTCGCCCTTCTCGCACATGCCTGCAACAACCTCTAATAACCACGGATTGGTACCGCTATACCAAGGCCCAATGCGAAACTGCTCGATTAATACAAAGGCGTGTTGGGCGAGATCGTACAGCACCACTGCGACCGCGTGGCCTCGCACCATCAATTCGCGCTGAACTGGGCCTGATCGACCGCCATCAAACCGAGGATGGTCGATCACTATCTTATCTAGCTTAAAGAACCCATCATAAACACGGTCAGATTTAAGAAGCTTGACATCGTCATTAGCAAAAGGAGGCTTGTACTGCATGAGTCACCGATCAATTGTTCGATCAAAGAGTGTAGAGGTATGTGCAAAATGTGTCTATGCTAGAGAGCTGCGGTAAGTTGTGCCAATTGCACGACTAATGGTTGCAACCGATACTGCTGAATCTGTTACTATAACGCGGTTAATTATAATACTCGAAAGGACGAACCTATATGGGTATCAAAACGTTTGCCAAGGTTGGCGCAATCGCGCTTTCACTTGCGATATCTAACGCATACAGCGAGTCACTAACCGAAGTGTACGACCTCGCTCTTAAGAACGACCCAATCTATAAAGCGGCTATCGCTAATAAAAAGCTGGGTGATGAATACGAAAAGCTTGGCCTTTCTTCGCTACTACCTCAAATTGGCCTAAGTGGCGCATACAGCGATGGCACGTCAAACACAACTGTTGGCAACGCTGCCGAGGTATCAACCGATACAACCAGCACCTCGTATCAGGCTAACCTAAGCCAGGTATTGTTCGACTGGTCTGCATTCATGGATTACAAAGGCTCTAAAGCGCGCACTGCAGCCTCTGCTGCGCAGTTTGGTGCTGATCAACAAGATCTGATCGTTCGCGTAACCCGCGCATACCTTGAAGTGATTCGCGCTCACGAGAACTTAGAAACCGCCAGTGCCGAAGAACGTGCACTTCAGCGCCGCTTTGAACAGGTTCAGCAGCGCTTTGACGTAGGTCTTATCGCTATTACCGATGTACACGAATCGCGCGCGGCTTATGACTCGTCGGTAGCACGCCGTCTAGAAGCCGAAGGTAATCTTGGTATCGCCTTTGAAGCACTCGAAGTACTAACAGGCCGCCCGCACAACGAGGTGTTATCGTTGGGCGAGTCGTTTCCTGTACGCGGCCCCGAGCCTGCGGCCCGCAGCGAGTGGGTTAACTTTGCGATGGCAAACAACCTTGATCTGAAAGTATCTGAATTTAACGCTAAAGCAGCTAAGGCTGGTAGCGACTCGGCCCGCGGCAAGCACTTGCCTACACTATCTGGTTCGGCACGTTATTCTGATTCTGACTCTGATTCTGCTACGGGCAACGCCGCTGCGATTAATACTTTAACCGACGGCACCACTGTTGGCTTGAGTGTATCTATGCCGCTATTTACTGGTGGCGCAGTATCGTCGCAACGCCGCCAGGCACTAGAGCAGTACCATATCGCTCAAGAACAGTACGTTTTGAAAAAGCGTAACACTATTCAAGACGCTCGCTCGCAGCATTTGAAAGTAGTAACCGGTGTTGCTCAGGTTGAAGCACGTCGCCAAGCGATCGTTTCTGCACAGAGTGCACTAGATGCTACTCAAGCTGGCTATGAGGTGGGTACCCGTAACATCGTAGACGTACTAAACGTTCAGAACACGCTATACAGTGCAAAGCGTAACTACACTAGTGCACGTATCGACTACATTCTGAACACCCTTGGCTTACACCGTGTAGCAGGTACCTTAAGCACCGACGATCTAACACGCCTAGATCAGTACCTTCAGCGTGACAAGCCACTTACTCGTTATAACGGTGGCCAGATCTAAGCCGTTAAAAACGAAGCTTTGCCAAGGCTTTAACCACGCGTGATAACGCACCACGGTTAGCCTCGGCGTAAGATTGGGCCGCCTTGCCAAGCGCATCGCGGCCCTTTTTATTGTCGATGAGTTCAATCATGCGTGTTGCTAATAGCGCTGGCGTGTCGATCACCTCAATGGCGTGCTCGGCTTTCATGTCAGTCACGATGGTCGAAAAGTTATGGTAGCTAGGGCCAATCAACGTAGGGCAACCAAAGGCCGCAGGTTCGATCGGATTATGACCACCGTGCTCGATAAAGCTGCCGCCAATGACGGTAACAGTAGCCGCCCCGCAAAAACTTAATAACTCGCCCAACGTATCGCCAACAAGAATGTCGGTATCGCTGCGCAATGTTTCGTGGCTTCGCAGTTCGCTGTTCCAGCCTTCTTCGCGGCATTGGCGAATAACGCGTATAGCACGTTCTGGGTGGCGAGGCGCCAACACCATAAGCAGGTTACGGTGATACTCTTTGATCTTGGCATAGGCATCTAAGATCTTCTCTTCTTCGCCCTCATGCGTGCTAGCTACCAGCATCACTGGGCGCTGTTCAGTACGCAGCCATTCTCGAAAACCTTCAGCCTTAGCGATTACTGCATCACTCAGCTCTAGATCAAATTTCAAACTGCCTGTTACCTGTAGGCTTTTGATAGGAAGCCCCATTTGCAAGAAGCGATCTGCGTCAGCCTTAGCGTGAGCAAGCACCAGCGATAACTCGCCCATCATTGTTTTGGTTAAGTGCTTTAGTTTTAGATATCCGTTCTTTGAGCGCTCAGACATACGCGCATTAATCAACACTACCTTCACGCCGCGTTTAGCCGAATAGTTAATTAGATTAGGCCACAGCTCGGTTTCCATAATCAGTAGCGCACTGGGGTTAATACGATCAAGAAATCGATTAATAGCTCCCGGCTGATCAATAGGTGTGTACACGTGCAATACGCTGTCACCTAACTTTGATACCACCTGCTCAGAACCTGTAGGGGTCGTCGTTGTAACTACCATTTGGTGATCGGGATACTGCTGCTGTAATTTTTTAATCAAGGGCATCGCCGCAAGGCTTTCGCCCACGCTAACGGCATGCAACCAAATCACCGGCTTTGTTGGGCGAATATCGAACAAACCAAAACGTTCAGCAATGCGCTGACGATAGGCGGGGTTCTCTCGCGAGCGAATAAGCCAACGCAAAAGCACAACAGGTGTAAGTAAATAATATAAGGCGGTATATAAGTAGCGCATGGTATTACCCTAGATCGTTGTGGCGACTATACCACAATCGTTACTTGCCTAAGGGGTACAGGTTGGTAAAGTGTACGCATTCAAATAATGGAGTACCCCATGCAGTTACCAATCAATATCGACAGCGTTAAAGGCTTTTTGCATCCTGACGAAGGCAAGGCGCTATACGACTATGCCCTTGAATGCTCTCAGTCAAAGGCGATTATGGAGATCGGTAGCTATTGCGGTAAATCGTCGGTTTACTTGGGTACCGCCGCCCAATTAAACAAAAGCACGCTATTTGCGGTAGATCATCATCGTGGTTCAGAAGAGCATCAGTTTGGCGAAGAGTACCATGACCCTGATGTGTACGATAATGACGTACAAATGATCGACACATTTAAAGCCTTTCGTTGGGCTATGAAAGAAGCTCGCTTAGAAGATACGGTTGTACCGGTAGTAGCACCATCAAAAGTGGCGGCCAAACACTGGCACACGCCCCTAGGTATGCTATTTATTGATGGTGGGCACAGTATGCAAGCGGCCTTAGATGATTATCGTTGTTGGGCGCCTCAGATAGCCATTGGCGGTGTATTGGCCATTCATGATTTGTTCCCAAACCCTGAAGAAGGCGGGCAAGCACCCATTACCATTTGGCGTATGGCGTTGGCGTCGGGCTTATTTGAAGAGATCGAAGTGGTTGGCACCCTTGGCTTCGCCCGCCGCATTGCCTAATCAAGAGAATCGAATGAAAGACTTTTTAGCACAGCAAGCACTTTACTGGATTCATCGCCTGCTATCACTGACCTGGCGCAAGCACTACCATATTGATCCTGAGTTTATTGAACGCCATAACAATGGCGAGCCATCGACAGTGGCCGCTTTTCATGGCGACCAACTGGCCACATTGCATCTTCTGCGCAAGTATCGCTTTACGGTTATGGTGTCAGACTCAAGAGACGGTGAATTGCTTGCTAGCTTGATTGAAAAGAATAAAGGCGAAACCGCACGCGGTTCTAGCAGCAAGGGTGGTGTTAAAGCACTAAAAAGCATGATTAAGGTTGCCCGCTCGGGGCGCCCAATTGTCATTGCAGTAGACGGCCCTAAAGGCCCAATTCATGAAGTTAAACCCGGCATATTCGAGATTGCTCGGCTCGCAAAGGCGCCGATCTTTTCGTTGTCGGCAGGCGTTAGTAATTATGGGCGAGCGTACACCGCTTGGGATCGCACATTGATTCCTAAACCGTTTGCGCGTGTCGACGTTGTAATAAAAAAGGCGATGGACCCGCTAGGGCGAGACGTTGACTCTAAGAGCCCAGAACTCGCCCAAGAATTAGCAGATAAAATTTTAGATTGCCGCCGCGACGCGATCGGCTATGTCAAAGGTAACTGACGTACTAAAAATATCAGATGCCAACGAGTACTTACAGATTGCGTCAGCCGCTAGTACGGCGGCGGCGCATGTCCAGGTAGGCTGCTCTAAAGGCCAGTAAGCTTGATCTCTAAATTGCCAGCCCGTCCAGTATACACCTTGCTCATCTCGCCACTGTGTTAGCCAATTAAATACTTCAATTGCTTTGTCTAGTTGATTAGAGGCAACTAACGCCATTACCAACTCGCAAGACTCTGCAATGGTTACCCAGGGTTCATCGCTAACACAGCGACAGCCTAAACCCTGTTCAACAAATGTATCCCATCGGCCTGCCAGTCGGTCTTGAGCTTCTTGTTCTGAATAAATGCCCGCCAGCACAGGATAAAACCAATCCATTGAAAAACGGGTTTTCGGCGCCCACGTACGATCAAAGCGTTCTGGTTTGTTTCGTAATGCATCGGTTAACGCAAACAGACCTGTTCGCCATTTGGGTCTTGACTCGCCCAAGACATCGGCGATTTTTACGGCGCAGTCTAAACTGCGATTGATCGACGCGCAGCCAGTAATCAACGCGTCATTCATGATCTCGCCATTGGCGTCGAACGCCCATTGAATTTCGCCATACTCTGATTGTGCCGATAACACACAATCGATAGCAGATTGCACCATCAAAAACTGGTCGCGCAACCAAGACTTATCTTGGGTAATTAAAAAATGATGCCACACACCCGTCGCAACATAGGCAATAAAATTGGTTTCGCGACGCTCTTTTTTATCAGGAATGCCGTCACGATATGATTCCCACCAACTGCCATCTGGCAATTGATTATTTTGCAACCATTCGAACGCCTTTCGCGCCTCTTTAACGTGACCAGTTACTGATAGCGCCATCGCCGCTTCGGTATGGTCCCAAGGGTCAAGATGCCCGTCTTCGAACCAAGCGATAGAACCGTCTGCTTGTTGAACTTTTATAATTCGCTCAACATTGGGG
Organism: uncultured Pseudomonadales bacterium; assembly: GCA_947503335.1. Lineage (GTDB taxonomy): Bacteria > Pseudomonadota > Gammaproteobacteria > Pseudomonadales > CANNCY01 > CANNCY01. Next base: position 649,905 of record CANNCY010000002.1, read on the forward strand.
GCGAGTATTTGTGCAGGCCACTGCATTATTTTTTATCACCGTTCTTAAAATAAAAAACAACGCTTTTACCCATTATGGGGTCAAACAACTTTTCGAACCATTGAGTTATCTTGGGGCGTTTCATTAAGTCCCAAACTAACAGCTTGTGATAGGCTTTTACCAACGGATTATTATCGCCCGACTTATAGAACATACAACGCAACCACCAGTACGGCACATGCAATGAATGCGCACCATGGCGATCAAAGCACTGCATATCAAATGCTTCGATCTCTTTTATTAAACTTGGTGCATGAAAAATTCTAATATGCCCGCCCGGCACGCGGTGATAGGCGTCAGAGAATGCCCAACAAATTTTTTCTGGCCAAGCTCGCGGCACTGAGGCTACGAATATGCCGCCGGGTTTTAGTACACGTTTAATTTCTGCTAAGACGCCGTAGTAATTGGGTATATGCTCTAGTACTTCAGAACAAACCACTTTATCAAAAGTGTCGTCAGCAAAGGGCAGTGACAGACCGTTAGTTTGCGCATAACCAATTGAACGGCTTTGATCGTCTACTTTAAACTGCGCGGTACGTTCTACCGATATTTGTAAATCTTTAAAACCTAGATCTACGCCTACCGCCTGCACCTGATCATGAATATAAGCCCCGATAGTATGACGCCCTTCACCACAGCCTAAATCTAAAATTTTATCGCCGGCTTTAAGACCTGCTTTTTCAAAATTAACGGTCTGCATGGCTTAACATCTTTTCGTAGTATTCGGTTAACTCTTGCGCAACAGCGGCCCAAGAAAATGTATTTTCTATTCTTGCTCGACCTGTATATGACAACTGCTTTTGGTGCTGGGGGTTGTCTAACAGTTTCGCTATTTCGCGCCCCAGCGCTTCGCTATCGCCTTTGGGCACAATGATACCGGCATTACCAACCACTTCGGGTAAGGCGCCCCCATTTGACGAAATAACCGGCACACCACAGGCCATCGCTTCGCCAGCGGGCAACCCAAACCCTTCGTATAGGCTTGGGCAAATAGCGATCGTTGACTCTGAATACAGCTCAACCAAACGCTCTGTCGAAATGCCGCTAACAAACTGAATACGATCTGCGATACCCAGTTTTTGTATTAGCTTTTCAGTTGGGCCTTCGGGTTGCAGTTTGCCGACTACGGTTAACTGCAATTGCGGAAACAGTTTAGCCAATTTAGGTAGGGCTTCTAACAGATAACGTAAACCTTTTAGTGGCTGATCGGCCGATGCCGTGCAAATCAAACGATAACGACTGCGCTCGGGGTTATCTAACGGCTTAAACGTATGTGTATCAATGCCGTTATAGATAACTTTAAGATGATCATCTGGCACACCAAAATCGGTTGCTGTATCGCGGCGTGATTGATCAGATACCGTCACCACATGCTTAAGCTTTGCAGTTACTTTTTTCTGCATTCCTAAAAAGCTGTACCAGCGTTTAGTCAGTAAACGGTATTTCCAGTTAGGCGCAGCGTCTAACGCTAGCTGGCGGTCGTGGGTAATCGGGTGATGCAGGGTCGCGATGGTTGGTAAGAACCTTTGAATATCTAACAGACCATAAGCCAAGCACTGGTTGTCGTGCACAATATCGTATTGATCTTGATGTTTTTTTAGATACTTAGCGACGCGACGCCCAAACGAATAAGGCTCTGAAAAACCACCGGTAAGCATCGAAAAATATTCGGTCAAATCAGCCCATGATGCAAAGTGTTTTAATCGCAACGCTCGATGATGATCAGGAAACCACTCATACAAGTTTAAGCCCGGCATTTTGATCAGAGTGACGTTGTCATCAAGTTGCGGATAGGGCTCGCCCGAAATCACATCAACCTTATGGCCCATAGCCGTCAGTGCACGAGACAAGTACTTAATATAAATACCCTGCCCCCCACTAAATGGGGCCGAGCGATAGCCAAGTAAAGCAATACGTAATGGCTTATCAGCCAACTTGGGGGTAGAGCGATCTACCACCGCTATTGAGGGTTCGGCTTGCGCTGAAACTGCAAGCGTCTGCGATTCGGTCATAACAGCTATTATTGTGCATCAAAGCGCTCAGTTTACGCGCATTTTCATGCTTTTCAAACAACTGTTTTAAATTGAAACCATGCGTTATTAGCAGTGCCGTTGATGATAATAACGATGCTTAATCCACCAATGGTAAAGCGCCTCGGTTATAGGCTGCCCTTTACGGGTAATCATTTCGTCTTCGGCTTCAACGCCCTCAAACCATAGCCGCCATTCGTCGTCTTTTTCATAGCAGTAGCGGCGCAATTTAGATGACAGTTCGGGGTAAGCATTTAGCTGCGCTTTCACACGCGGCAAATGCATTCGCCAGTCTACGCTGCCTGCTTGTGCTTCCCAGGCTACACGGGTCAAGTCAAACCCTTTAACGCGCTTTAAGCATTGAAACGACGCTTCTAATTGATCTTGTACCATCACCGGAAACCTCAACAGATCTTCGTGCTTGACGATACAGAGCCTAGGGTGAAGCTGATGCTCGGTAGCAAAGCGGTCTGACGTTAACCAATCTTGACCATCAAAACAGTATCGATCATTGGCAACTAGAGAGACACTGGTTCTAGGGTCGCGAGCCATATAGATAACATATAATCGCTGATCTCGTAGAAAGGGTTCCTCTATAAGGTTTACATCAGACTGATTAGCGCCGATGCATAGGCTGCCGCGACGTTCATTACCGCCGTACTGAAACAGGCTCTCGCTGCCCATCAAACAGTCATCATATTGATACGCCGCCGCCATTAGCGATAACAGCATTTGCGTGTCGGCACCTGGGCTACCCACGATATGAATGCGCTTTCTCATGCTACCCCCTGCTGAAGCACCGCATCGACAATGGGTGACAACCACTTAGATTGTTGTAATCGGTGAATTAAGGTAGAGCGATGTTTGACTGGCCAACTTTCGATGAATCGGCTCAGGTCAGCTACCTGCTTTGCGCGCAAGCCTTCGGCTCGATCGCTCAGATTATACGCTCTTACGAAGTACCACTGATCGTTAGCTTGCATCATCCGATCGGTGGTTAAGCAGCCATGGGTAAGATCATTCGCGACCATGCGCTCAAGTAAGGTGACCACCTGATCAGGTACAGGCAATGACGACTTTCTTTTAAGCTGTTGGGCGAGTGATGTGCCTCTAATCGTTTCGGTTAAGAGATAGCTCTCGCCACCACCCATTCCGGTCATCAGTTCAACTCGCCCAGTAGGCTTTGCGGTGGGAATACCCGCAAGCTGCATCAATGCGTAGGCTCGCCAAGCATGATGCATTGCCTCTGGATTACTAAACTGGTGCAGCCATAACTTGGTGCCTTCTATGTCTACTTGGGCCAGTCTTGAAGGGTCTACTTGCATAACTGGCTTACCCGACGCTAGCGCCATAGCGGGGTCATCAAGCAGAACACCCAAACCCGCAGTGCAGTGGGCGGGCGAGACAAGCGCCTGCACCCTAGGATGATAGAACTCGCGAAACTGACCACCCGCGATCGAGAAATCGCGCAGAAACTGCTGCTTCACTCGATTGTATTGGCGAGTGTATGCCCGTTCGAAAGCATCATTGACTCGGTGGGGTGCCCAGCCGCGGGCGCGGTAGTATTCGCCCACCAGATAGCGTAAGCGGTCGCTTTCGAAGTGCCCGATCGCCGAAAACAGGCCGGCAACAGCTTCTAGTGAAGGCAGGTCACGTACTGTGGTGTTTACCGGCATACAGCGTAATCGCTCGCCCGTAATGACTGCCCAGCTACCCTGAACCTGCAGATAGTCGTGCATACAAAACTCTGCTACCTCGACCCCTGATTCGTGCAACTGGGCGAGCAAGTCTAATACACCGATTAAAATTTGCTGGCGATCTGTATCATTCTCGGCGCTTGCCCAAGCCTCGTGCAAGCTGCAGGTGGGGCGCTCTAGCTGATAGCCCAACACACGCAATGGCAAGTGAGTTGCCGTTGTTTCAAAGTAGAACTGCAGTGTACGAGCGCCGCGCTTTTCGGCTTTAGTAAGAGCCTGCTGATCTTGGCTCCACGGTTTATTTCGATAGGAGGCATAGCGCCACATTTTAACCAAGCACACCTTGTCACCGTGGCTTGCAATGGCAACATAGTGACCGATGGGGTCAAAGTAGATAAGGCGCTCTAATGTAATAGTGCCCACGTCATTCAAGCAAAGCTGCAGTGGCAACCGCAAGTGAATGGCAGAGTCGGCTAAATCAGCGGGTCTCAGCTGGTGGGCATTCATAAGATAAGCGCTCCTCAATTGACTACGGGGCTTTAGCACTTATCTTTAAATTTAGATCAAATTTGGCCAATCCATATTCGCACTTAGCGTGCATTTTTGGATTAATCCAAATTTGATTTTTTGAGGATAGGGTTTATACGCAGAGCGCATTCCAATGAGGGTAGTCTTCGCGCTCACCGCGCACCTGAGCAAAGTACTGGCTTTGCAGCTGCTCGGTGATTGGGCCACGACGACCTTCGCCAATTTCACGATCATCTAGCATATAGATCGGTAACACCTCGGCAGCCGTGCCGGTAAAGAACGCTTCATCGGCGGTATAAAATTCGTCACGAGTAATGCGTTTCTCTACTACGTCAATGCCGCGGTCTTTGGCGAACTGAATAATCGTGTTGCGCGTAATACCATCTAGGCAAGCGGTTAGCTCGGGCGTATACAACACACCGTCACGTACCAAGAATACGTTCTCACCTGACCCTTCAGCTACATAGCCTTCAGGATCTAACAGCAGTGCCTCTTCGCAACCGCTGCTTAGGGCCTCTTGTAGGGCCAACATCGAGTTGATGTAATGACCGTTAGCTTTAGCACGCGTCATTGTGATGTTTACATGATGGCGAGTGTAGCTAGAGGTACGTACCTTGATGCCTTTAGTCAGAGCCTCTTCACCCATGTATGCGGGCCACTCCCAGGCTGCAACAATAACGTTGCACTGCAGACCTTCGGCACGCAAACCCATGCCTTCGGCACCATAAAATGCCATTGGGCGAAGGTAAGCTTCTGAAAGATTGTTGGCGGTAATCACTTGTTGCTGAGCGGCGTTTAGCTCGTCAAAGCTATAGGGTAGCTTCATGTTCATGATCTTGGCTGAGCGCTCTAGACGGCGTGTATGATCGTCTAAACGAAAAATCGCTGGGCCATTGGCGGTTTGATAGGCACGCACGCCCTCGAAGACACCCATGCCATAGTGAAGGGTATGCGTTAACACGTGTACATTAGCGTCACGCCAAGGTACCAACTCGCCATTAAACCAAATTACGCCATCGCGATCTGCCATCGACATCGTACATCTACTCCAGAAAAACTACTTTTTATTGTCGGCTAGGGTTGCCAGCTTTTGCTGCCATAGTGCCGTCACCTGACTGATATGATTACTAAACTGCGCGGCATCGACTGTACCCGATTGTTTCGCAAGGGCACGGCGGTGACCGATAGATCGATAAGCTTTGTAGGCGTCGACTAGCTGCTGTACCTGCTGATCTGAAAGCAGGCTTAACTGTTTTATTGCCTCTAGTATACGAATATTGTCGGTATATTCTATAAGGCTTTTATGGTGATCTGCCCACGCCAATGCCCAGAACTGCACCATAAATTCGATGTCTACGATGCCGCCTGGGTCATGCTTAATATCAAATTGGCCCTCCTTGGCTGAGCCCAAGTGATCAACCATTTTTGCGCGCATTTTCATCACTTCTTGGGCGAGGCTAGTAGTATCGCGGCTTACCGCCAACACCCGTTGACGCATCTGCATAAATTGCTGTGCCAATTCGCCATCACCAGCTACCGCTCTAGCGCGTACCAATGCTTGGTGCTCCCACACCCAAGCTTCTTTCATTTGATACTTTTCTAGCGCAGCAAGGGTAGTAACCATCATTCCTGAGTTGCCCGAAGGGCGTAATCGCATGTCTACTTCGTATAACTCGCCCGATGCGGTTCGTGTACCTAACAGATGAATTACCTTCTTCGCCATGCGGGTGTAAAAGGTTGAGTTGTCGATGGGCTTTGCGCCACGGGTCATCTTTTGTAGCGGGCAGTCGTGCACAAACACAAGATCAAGGTCGCTGGTATAGCCCATCTCTAGACCGCCCAACTTGCCATAGCCGATCACGGTAAAACGCAAGTCGGGCACTTCTTCATTTTCGTCGTTAATTGGGCGACCATGGCGCTCTACCATTTGATACCAAGCCACTTCAACGGCATGGTCTAACAGCACCTCTGCCAAGAAAGTAAGCGAGTCACTTACTTTCATTAGTGGCAGTGTTTCAATCAGCTCGCATGCCGCCACACGCATCATCACCGAACGTTTATAGTGACGCATAATCTCCATGTGCGCCTCTACGTCTTCAAGGGGTACTCTTGATACCAGCTGTCGCAACTGATCGCGAATCTCTGCCGGTTTTGGAACCTGATACAACAGCTGTTGATCTGCAAGGGTCTCTAGCAGACTTGGGTGGTTTGTTAACTCTTCGCCCACCCATGGGCTAAGCATCGACAACTTCACTGTTTGTGCTAGTGCCCAGGGGTGATCGATCAGCAACTGGTAATACACGCTGCGGCGCGCTGTTGCCATTAATAGTGGTTCAATACTTAAGAAAGCATTGGCGGGGTCGTCGGTCGCCGCTACGGCAGCAATCACCAAAGGCATAAGCTGATTCAACCGCTGCTCGCCCTCGCCCGTTAAATTTGCGATGGTGCGCTGCGCCTTAAAGTTATGCAGTGCATCGGTTAGCTGAGTCGATGGTGTAAATATATCGATCGGTGTTTTTGTTAAGTCGTGCCAATAACTTACCAACTGCGGCGATACATTAACCGCCTGCGCCGACTGGTCTTCTCGAATCACACCATCAAAGGCCTGCGCGACGCGCTCTTGTATTTGACCAAGCTGCTCGCCAAAACTATCGACACTGTCGTAACCCATTAACTGCGCGATGCGCAACTCGCCTTCATTGTCGGCGGGTAGAATTTGTGACTGCTCGTCTCGCCAACCTTGAATACGGTGTTCAACGTCGCGTAAGAACCAATAATCGTCGATTAGTTGATCAACTAAATCGGGGTCCATCCAACCCAAACTGGCAATGGCCGGCATTACCTTGTTAAAGGCGCGCTGTTGCATGCGCAATACTCGCCCACCCTTTAACAACTGAAATGCTTGCGCGATAAATTCTAATTCGCGAATACCACCGCGACCCAATTTAATATTGCGATCACTGCCACGGCGCACTACCTCGGCCTGAATCATACGCTTCATGTCGCGCAAACTTTCAAGCAAACCAAAATCGGTGTACTGACGATAGGTGAATCGCTTTAACATTCCATCAAGCTTTGCTACTTGCTGTTCGTCACCATTAATGGGGCGCGCCTTAACCATTGCGTAGCGTTCCCACTCGCGACCCTGTGTTAAGTAGTACTCTTCGAACGCATTAAAGTTGCTTACCAGCGCGCCACTTTGCCCGTAAGGCCTAAGCCGCATATCTACTCTAAACACAAAACCATCGGCGGTGCGTTGGTCTAATACTTTAATCAGTTGTTGGGCGAGTTTTGAAAAGAAGCGTTCGTTATCAATTTGTTTTTCGCCATCGGTGTAGCCGTGCTCGCCAAAGACAAAGATCAAATCAATGTCTGAACTTAAATTAAGCTCGCGCGCGCCCAGCTTGCCCATTGCGATCACCTGCATCATTTGGGCTTCGCCCTTTTTATTGCAGGGTACGCCGTAGCGTTGAACTAATTTTTGATACAGCCAGTCTTTAGCCGCAACGATAACCGTATCAGCATAGGTAGATAGCTGCTCGCAGGTTTGTTGTGAAGAATTAATGCGTGCAAAGTCTCGCCCGATAATACCTATCTGAGTAAGATTGCGATGCTTTCTAAGCGCGGCCATTAGATCGGCTTCGGTTTCGCAGCGCAAACAAATTTCGGCAATTTCACTTTGCCATAAAAACAGGTCTGGGGCTTTTTCGTGCTGACCTTGATCGATTAGTTTTTGCGACCAATCTATGTGCTTATCTAATAACTGCTGGGCAAATTGCGAGCCCTGTTTAACGCTGGTAAAAAACTGATTATCCATCACTTAGGGGTACAACCCGCAGCACCTCTTCGATCGTCGTTACACCCTCAGACACCCGCAGCGCGCCCGACAGACGCAGCGACTTTAACCCTTCGCTCATTGCTTGGCGACGCAGTTTAACTAGATCTAAATGATCTTCGATTAACGCACTGGTTTTGTGCGAGTTTTCGAACAATTCATACAAACCTACTCGACCGCTATAACCTGTGTGACGACACTTTTCGCACCCGTTTGCTTTAAACGCTTTAGCGGGCTTTTCAAGTCGCCAAGGTTTTACTAACTGCTGCCATAGTTCGTCGTCGACATCAGTTTCTTGCTTACAGTGCTGACACAAAGTACGTACCAAACGCTGCGCCATTACACCCACTAGGGTCGATCTAATAAGATAAGCTGGCACACCCAAATCAAGTAAGCGCGTAATCGCTGCGGTACTATCATTAGTGTGTAGTGTAGAAAAAACTAAATGGCCCGTTAAGGCCGCCTGCACTGCCATCTCGGCGGTTTCTAGATCACGAATCTCGCCCACCATGATTACGTCAGGGTCTTGTCGCATTAGTGTGCGCATGCCTTCGGCAAAGGTTAAGCCAATCTTTGGGTGCACCTGCATCTGGTTAAAGCTGTCGGTGATCATTTCGATCGGGTCTTCGACCGTGCTTAAATTAACTGCATCGGTGGCGAGTTCTTTTAATGTCGAATAAAGCGTCGTGGTTTTACCACTGCCTGTTGGGCCTGTTACTAAAACGATACCGTTTGGCTGATGGCTCCACTGCTGCCACTTTGCTAAATCTTTGTCAGCCAAACCTAGTTGTTCAAAGCTACGAAGCAATACTTCTGGGTCGAAGATACGCATCACCAACTTCTCGCCAAAGGCCGTTGGCATGGTTGATAAACGCAGCTCTACTTCGTCACCGTTAGGCGTAAGAGTTTTTAAACGGCCATCTTGGGGTTTGCGCTTTTCGGCGATATTCATGCGGCCAAGTACTTTGATTCGCCCCGTTACTGCATGCAACACGTGACTAGGTAATTCGTATACCTGATGCAATACGCCATCGATTCTAAATCGTACTTTGCCACCATCACGGCGCGGCTCAATATGAATATCTGATACACGCTGTTCAAAGGCATACTGCAACAACCAATCGACAACCTTAACAACATGCTGCTCGCCGCCGTCGGTATTGTTTTGCTCGGTAAGCGCCACCAGCTGTTCAAAGTTTTGCGCGGTATTGCCAGTAGACACCATGCCCGATACAGACGTCGCCATGGTATAAAATTCTTCGATATAACGACGAATTAAATCAGGGCGAGCCACAACCAGCTTCACTTGGCGCTTTGACGTATGCTCTAAACCAACTTGCCACTTTAGCTCGGTAGGGGTGGCAGTTGCGATCGTCACCACTTGCTCATCTACCCGCACACAGAGTATTTGATGCTTTCGGGCAAACGCCTGCGACAGCATCTCGGTGGTGCCGGCTACGTCGATCTTTAGTGGGTCAATCGGCTCGAACGGTAGGTCGTTTACGTCGGCCCACCATCGTGTCAAAAAATCTAGGGTCAGATCGCAACGCGAGGCAATAACCTCCAGAGGGTGCTTATCGCGCATGGTTTCGCTGCGCCCACTTAGCGCAATCTCGTTAACCTGCTGCGCACTAAGGTGGCCTTCGTTGGCCAGGCGCTCAAGAATCTGGCCCAGAGTGACTGTTTGCATCAATGCTATTGCCAAAGGTTTGGCCCTTATAATTAATTGATCGATTAAGCATACATCATCTACCACCACAGGGCATCAATGCGTGCTACGATAGCTGCATGAAAATTGATCTCACCCAATATCAGGCTCAACTTGCACAGTTGGTGGCCTCGCCCTCGGTTAGCTGTACAGATAAGCAATACGACATGGGCAACCTAGCCGTCGTTGAAACACTCGCTAACTGGTTTGAACAGCTGGGCTTTAAGTGCCAGCTACAACCGGTTGCCGAAGGTAAAGCCAACCTGATCGCCACCAAGGGGTCAGGCCCCGGTGGGCTTGTACTATCAGGGCATACCGACACTGTGCCTTTTGATGCCGACCTTTGGGCGAGTGACCCATTTAAGCTAGATTTGCGCAACGATCTGCTCTTTGGTCTAGGCAGTACCGATATGAAAGGGTTCTTTCCGCTGGTACTTGCCGCCTGCGCCACTTTCAAAGACGAACCTTCAGCGCCTATTACCGTGCTAGCAACCTGTGACGAAGAATCCTCTATGAATGGGGCTAGGGCACTGTCTGAATTAGGCAACTGGGGGGCAAAGGCCGCGGTGATCGGCGAACCCACCGGGTTAAAGCCCGTCTACATGCACAAAGGCATCATGATGGAATCAATCACCATTCATGGTTCAGCGGGCCACTCGTCTAATCCTGCCCTTGGTTTAAATGCCATCGATGTCTTAGCACAGGTTTTAGCAGAGCTGACCGCCTTAAAGGCCGATCTTGCCCAGCGCTATAACGAGCACGGGTTCGAGGTTACGCACCCCACGATGAACTTTGGTTGCGTACATGGCGGTGATAACCCCAATCGCATTTGTGACCACGCCGAATTGCATATCGATTTTCGCGCCACCCCTGGGTTAGTTAGTACCAATGTACGCGCTGAGATTGATAAATGCTTGCAGCGCATTGCTAACCGTACTGGGGCTAAGATATCGATTGCCCCGCTTATTACACCGGTCGAACCCTTTAAAGAGGCGAAAACGGGCGAGCTTGTTACCCTTGCTAGCGGGCTATCTGAAGCCGAAGCCATTGCGGTTGGCTTTGCAACCGAAGCGCCCTTTTTGCAGGCACTAGGTATGCAGACCATCGTGATGGGCCCTGGCAGTATCGATGTTGCTCACCAACCAGACGAGCACATACCGCTAGCGCAGGTAGATAAAGGGTTTCACTTGATACGCTCGCTCATCAACCATTATTGTTTTGTGTAAACTAAGGCTATGAACGATCAAGGCTTAAGTTACTGGTTTCGCCAATCGGCGCCCTATATTCATGCGTTTCGCAAGAAGACCTTTGTAGTGCACCTGCAGGGCGAGCTGTTTAACTCGCCCCTTATTAAGCCGTTGATTCAAGATTTAGCCCTACTAAACTCGTTACGCATTCAAGTCGTATTGGTGTTTGGGGCCCGCTCGCAGATCGAACAACAACTGTCTGCCCACGGGCTTGAAAGTCAATTTGTCGACGGGCTGCGTGTTACCCAATCGGCGCATATGACCGCTATCGATGCCGCGGTTGGGCAGGTGCGATCACAGGTCGAATCGGTGTTATCGATGGGTTTAGTTAATACACCTATGCACGGCGCTGAGATTCAGTTAGTTAGTGGTAACTATGTCGTTGGCCGCCCAGTGGGTGTACACAAGGGTGTCGACTTTGGTCATACCGGTAAAGTGCGTGCTGTAGCGGTCGACGCCATTAATGCGCAGCTAGGCCAGGGTAACTTAGTTGTGATACCGCCCACCGGCTACTCACCCTCTGGCGAGCGTTTTAACCTAGGCTCACTCAATGTAGCCACCGCCGTCGCCGAAGCACTAAAGGCCGACAAACTAGTGCTGTTTAGCGAAGCTGCCCTTGAAGGGTTGCCGCGCGAGTTATCGCCAGCGAATGTTACTAGCGCCCTAAGAGGCCTTACTGGTGATGATTCAAATGCCCAAGCCGAAGTAGCTACCCTGCTAACTTCAGCGGCCAAGGTAACCCATCAAGACGGGGTTGCGCGTTCGCACATCGTTGACGCGAACCGCGATGGCGCATTGCTTGACGAACTGTTTACCCGTGACGGTATTGGTGTGCTTGTAACGAACGAAGCCTACGACGAAATTCGCCCTGCAACACCTGACGATCTGGCTGGCATTATGGAGCTGATTCAGCCGCTACAAGATCAGGGAGCGTTAGTTGATCGCGAGCCCGAACAAGTTGAGCGATTCTTGGGCGATTATCACGTCGTTAGCCGCGACGGTACCATCGTTGCCTGCATGGCATTACACCCTTATGGTGATCGTGCCGAAATTGCCTGTGCTGCGGTTCACCCCGAATACAGGCGTGCTAAACTCGCCGATAAACTACTATCAGCCCTTAGCCAACTGGCCAAAAGCCAAGGCATTCGCAAGCTATTTGCTTTAAGTACGCAAACGGCTCACTGGTTTATAGAACGAGGCTTTAACGAACAAAGCCTTGATCAATTGCCCCCTATTAGAAAAGAGCAGCTAAATACTGATCGCGGATCAAAACTGCTTATGAAAGACCTATAAGATTTAAAGGATGTACTAATGCCTGAGTTACGCTCTAAGACCTCTACCCATGGCCGCAATATGGCCGGCGCCCGTGCACTGTGGCGTGCCACCGGTATGAAAGACGACGATTTTAAGAAGCCTATCGTGGCGGTTGTTAATTCGTTTACGCAGTTTGTACCTGGTCACGTACACCTTAAAGACATGGGGCAACTGGTAGCGCGCGAAATTGAAAAAGCCGGCGGCGTTGCCAAAGAGTTTAATACCATTGCTGTTGATGACGGCATCGCAATGGGCCACGACGGCATGCTGTATAGCTTGCCATCACGTGACATCATCGCCGATTCAGTTGAATACATGGTCAACGCCCACTGTGCAGATGCAATGGTGTGCATCAGTAACTGCGACAAGATCACACCAGGAATGCTGATGGCAGCGATGCGTATCAATATCCCGGTGATCTTTGTATCTGGCGGCCCGATGGAAGCAGGCAAAACTAAGCTGGCCGAGCACAAGCTAGATCTAGTAGACGCGATGGTGATCGCAGCCGATGATTCAGCGAGCGACGAAATGGTTGCCGAATACGAGCGCAGCGCTTGCCCTACCTGTGGTAGCTGCTCTGGCATGTTCACCGCGAACTCGATGAACTGCTTAACCGAAGCGCTAGGCCTTAGCCTGCCGGGCAACGGTACAACACTGGCTACGCACGCTGATCGCCGCCAACTGTTTGAACGCGCTGGTTCGCTGATTGTTGATCTGTGTAAAAAGCATTATGAGAACGACGATTACTCGGTATTGCCCCGCTCAATTGGTGGCAAAGGTGCTTTCGAGAATGCCATGACTCTAGATATTGCAATGGGTGGGTCAACCAACACGATTTTGCATTTACTAGCAGCAGCCCAAGAAGCCGAGCTAGATTTTGATATGGGCGACATTGATCGTCTAAGTCGCAAGGTACCCCAGCTTTGTAAGGTAGCGCCTAATACACCTAAGTATCACATCGAAGATGTACACCGCGCCGGCGGTATCATGGGCATCTTGGCCGAGATAAACCGCGCTGGCCTACTTGACGCCTCATTACCAACGGTGCACAGCGCTTCGATGCAAGAAGCTCTTGATGAATACGACATCATGGTATCGCAAAAGCATCACACCTTTTACAAAGCGGGCCCAGCAGGTATCCCCACGCAAACCGCCTTTAGCCAAGACACTCGCTGGAACAGCCTAGACGCCGACCGCGAGCAAGGCTGTATTCGTTCAATTGAAAACGCCTTTAGCTTAGAAGGCGGCTTGGCAGTACTTACCGGCAATATCGCCGAAGATGGCTGCGTAGTTAAGACATCTGGCGTCGACGACTCGTGCCTGGTGTTTGAAGGCACCGCCTATGTTTGCGAAAGCCAAGACGACGCAGTTGCCGATATCTTAGACGGCAAAGTAAAAGAGGGTGACGTGGTAGTGATTCGCTACGAAGGCCCTAAAGGCGGCCCAGGCATGCAAGAGATGCTTTACCCAACCAGCTATCTTAAGTCGAAAGGCCTTGGTAAAGCCTGTGCATTGCTTACCGATGGTCGCTTCAGCGGCGGTACCTCGGGTCTATCGATCGGTCACTGCTCACCAGAGGCTGCAGCCGGCGGTGCAATTGGTTTGGTAGAACAAGGCGATATCATCAAAATCGATATTCCTAACCGCACAATCAATGTTGATCTATCTGATGAGGTGCTTGCCGAGCGTCGCGCCGCGATGGATGTACAGGGCTGGAAGCCGGTTAAACCTCGCCCACGTAAAGTAAGTGCTGCCCTAAAGGCCTATGCCATGTTGGCGACCAGTGCCGATAAAGGTGCCGTGCGAGACCTGTCTCAGCTAGATTAATCACCAATAAAGGCGGCCTAGGTCGCCTTTTTTACTTCACTCTTGCCCGAAACTGGCTAAAATAACGCCACTAAGTAAAACCAGTTAATAAGTGAGCACAGTTCATGGGACGCGCCTACCAAAACCGTAAAGAGTCGATGGCTAAAACTTCTGACATGAAGTCGAAGGTTTACAGCAAGTACAGTCGTGAAATCTACGTTGTAGCTAAGCAAGGTGGTGCAGACCCTGACGGCAACCTATCGCTACGTAGTTTGATCGATCGCGCTAAGAAAGATCAGGTACCTGCTCACGTAATCGACAAAGCGCTTAAAAAATCTCAAGAAGCAGGCGGTGAAGACTTTGCACCTGCACGCTACGAGGGCTTTAGCTCGGGCAATGCGATGGTGATCGTAGACTGCCTAACTGACAACCCTAATCGCACCTTTGGTGACGTGCGTACCGCCTTTAACAAGGGTAAAGCAAAGCTTGGCGCGCAGGGTTCTGTAAGCCACATGTTCGACCACCTAGCAATCTTTGTATTTGCTGGCGACGACGAAGAAGCAGCCCTAGAAGCACTAATGATGGCCGACGTTGATGTATCTGACATTGAATGCGCTGATGGCAAGATCACTGTGTTTGCACCAAACAACGAATATTTCAAAGCGAAAACTGCCATCTTAGAAGCGTTTGAAGGCATCGAACTAGAAGTAGACGAGATTCAGTTTGTACCGCAAACCGAAACTGAGCTTGAAGGCGATGACGTTGAAAAGTTTGAAAAACTGATCGAAGGCTTAGAATTTTTAGACGACGTACAGCGTGTATGGCATAACGCGGTATTGCCTGAGTAACCTTAGGTTAATTTGCAAGCGATAAAAGAAAGGCGCCTTGCTTACTGCTGGCGCCTTTTTTGTGTTCGAACTAATCATTTAACCTCAATGAACAGAACATCCTGTTCGAACCATCCTTAGACTGCTCATCAAGGGGGCCTTACGGCCCAAACTGGTTATTCTTGGTAAAACACGTCGTCGTTGTAGGGGTACCACCAATCAAAAATCTGCGGCTCATGATCTTTAATAATCATCTTGGTTTGACGAAACGCATCTAAGCCTTGGCGACCTAACTCGCGCCCCATACCTGACAACTTGAAGCCACCAAAAGGTAACGCGTCGTTATCGATCATAGGGTTATTCACCCAAACCATGCCTGATTCGATTTCTTCGCCTGCACGGGTTGCTTCGACAAAATCATTGGTAAAGACACAGGCACCTAACCCGTATTGCGAGTTGTTTGCGCCTGCAATTGCCTCGTCAAAATCTGCCACTTTGCAAATAGCAGCTACTGGGCCAAACACTTCGCTGTTCATGATTTCCATGTCGGGGGTAACATTGCTAAGTACAGTCGGTGCTAGATATGCGCCCTGCTCTAGACCCTCTGGAACATAGCCGCCGCATTCAACTTTTGCGCCCTGCTCTACTGCTCGCTCAATCAAGCCAAGCACTCGATCGCGTGCTGCTACGTTTACTAGCGGGCCAATCTCATGCTTACCAAAACCATTGCCAACGCGTAATGCCTTAGCCTGTTCGATAAACTTTGGCATGAACTGGTCATAGGCTTTGTCAGTCACAAAAAAGCGTTCTGCCGAGGTGCACACCTGACCACTTAAATGAAATGCACCACAAATTGCACCAGCGGCTGCTACATCAAAATCTGCATGATCAGTAATGATCATTGCGTCATTGCCACCGGCTTCGATCACGGCTGGCTTCATTAATTCTGCGCAGGCAACGTTGACGCGACGACCTACTTCAACACTACCGGTAAATGCCACGCCATGCGTGTCGGGCGACGCCACTAAGCGCTGGCCAACGCGACCACCGCCAGTTAGACATGCCGTTAACCCTTCGGGCAAACACTTAAAATGGCGCATAAACATCAGTGTTGTAACTGAGGTAGCTTCGGCTGGCTTTACGATAAAGCCATTGCCACACGCGAGGGTAGCTGCTGCTGTCCAGGCGAATAAAAGAATAGGAAAGTTAAACGGCATGATATGAACCGTTACACCTAGCGGAAAGTGCTGTGCGTATTGAAACGAGCCTTTCTGCGTTGTGCCGGCAATGTAGCCATTGTCATCGCGGGCCATCTCTGCCATGTACCTAAAGATAGGTGCAACGTTTGCAATCTCGCCCAACGCTTCAGGGTAAGGCTTGCCCATTTCTAGCACCATCGCTTCGGCTACTTCGCGATGATCAGCGTGCTCGATTGAGTCAGCGATCTTATGCAAATAGCTTGCGCGAGTTTTAGCGTCTAACTGTGCCCACTCTTTTTGCACTGCGTTGGTGTTAGCGATTACCTGATCGATTTCTTGGTCAGTTACGCTAACAAATTCGCCCACCACTTCGTTATAAGCTGGGTCAACAATATTGATCGATTCTGCCGACGCCGATTTTACGTAGTCGTTGTTTGCAAAATAGCTGCCCGCGTATGCGCGAACATTATCTACCACTTTATTTCGCATCACTTGTATACCTAGCTGTTTATTATGTTTTTTACTTGATTCACATCAAAGGTTAACGGTTCGTTTACCGCGCCTGGATGATGTTTTTCGAGCCACTGTGCCAAGGGTTCTAACTGTGGCTTGCTAAGACTACGCTGCAGCATATTGATCACATGCTGAAGATAATCTAAGTAGTGTGGCTTGTTATCGCGTACGCAAAGCCGAACAAAGATACCCGCCACTTTTACGTGTCGGTGTGCCCCTAGCACCGCATACCAATCTAAGAATGCCTTACGGTCGATATAGGGCCTTGCTTTTAGATACTGGTGAATCAACTCAGCTGCCATCTGCTGATCAACATCACGTCTAGCGTCTTCGAACAGACTCACCATGTCGTAGGCAACAGAACCTACTAAAGCGTCTTGAAAATCTAGTAGTCCGCAAGATGCTAAGCCAACCGAATTAGGAATCACCATTAGGTTATCAACATGATAATCACGCAATACAACGCACTCGGGAATGTCGCCCAACTCATCAAACAACTGCTGCCAAATTTGGTGATACTCTTCTCTTAGGTCATCACTGATTTTTTGCCCCGTGCGAGCGGGCCAATACCAATCAATAAACAGGTCTGCTTCTTGAGTGTAAAAGCCATCATCGTAGCGCGGCAAACCTGTACGGTAAGCATCAACCTTGGTGTGCAATCGTAGCAGTGCCTGGGTGGCTAGCTCGTATAGAGGTTCGGCAGGCGAACCTTGATCAAGAGCCTTGGTGTAGGTGTCTAAACCAAAGTCTTCGATAACCGCAAACCCTTGATTTAAATCTAGCGCAAGAATAACTGGCGCACGCAAACCTGCATCGATTAGCATGCGATCGATTTTTACATACGCTTCGATATCTTCTGTGGCCGGTGGCGCATCCATTAACAAACAACTTTTTTCGCCTTTATCTAATCTAAAGTATTGGCGAAATGACGCGTCAGCTACTAGCGGCGTAACCGCCCACTCTGCATAACCTTCACGTAATAAGAAATCATTGCGAGCGACCGCACGTTCGCTTGCTTGACTGTCAAGATTAGAAGAAACCGCACCCATTTTTATTACCTCGAAAAATGTCTGACAAGACGTGGGGCCCTTTGCGGGCCCCTAATTATTATTAGTGGAAGTTGTAACGAGCCTGTAAGCCATACATACGTGGCGGGCCGTAAACTTCTAGGGTGTAACCAAAGAACTCTGCTAGATCAAAACCATAGGTTTTGTATTCTTCATCAGCCAAGTTTTTGGCAAACAGCGATACTTCGTAGCTGTTTTTACCGTGCTCAGCACTGTAGCCAACGCGAGCGTTCCAAACACTGTACGCTTCGCCACTCGCCAAAATAGAGTTAGTGGTGTTGTACTGCTGATCGTCGACGTAGTAACCATCAACCTGTGCCGACATTTCGCCGCAGAACGCGCTCCATGATTTACGCACCAACCAGTTAGCAGATAGGTCTGGGGCAGTGATCATTGTTTGATCTGCAAATACGCCCGATGACACTTCTACATCTTTAACCGTTGCATCGATCTTAGACATACCTAGGCTGATGTCCCAACCTTCAGCTGGAGAAATATAAAACTCTACTTCGCCACCAGTAATGTTTGCCTGATGGTTACGTACTACCGACGTTAGACCCTGAAAGATAAAGCCTTGGTAATCATCGTAATCGTAGTGGAATACACCCGCATTGATGCGAGCGCGGCCGTCCATCATCGTTGCCTTGATACCTGCTTCGTAGCTAGTCAGAATTTCTGGCTCATAAGACAATTCATTAGCTGGTAAGAAACCATCTAGTGGTGCTGTGTAACCACCACCTTTCATACCACGGCTAACACCACCATAAACTAGCGTGTCGTCACTGATGCGGTAATCTAGCTGTAACTTACCCGAGAAGTCGTCATCTTTACGGTCAAACGCAAATACCTGATCTACTTCTACGATGATTGGGTTTGCTGGGTCGAACGAGCTAAACCAGCTACAGTCGTTAGGGCCAAAGGCCGGATCGTTGTTCCAGCTACCACCTAGTGGCAATGTATCAACTGGGCTACAGGTACTATCGATCGCGTATTCTTTTTCGTCGCTAGTGTAACGCAAGCCCGCGGTTACCTTTAGCTTGTCGCTTAGATCTTGCTCGATCTGACCAAACAACGACCAAGAACTTGTCTCTAGTGTAAATTCGTTCTTAGTAGCACCACCAAAGGTAGGCATTGCGATTTCTGAGTCATACTTACCATCAATGCTTAGATAGTAGAAACCACCCACCCATTTAGTATCTTCATCACCACCATCTAAACGAATCTCTTGCGAGAACTGATCGCCATCTTGGTCTGAGTAAAAATCAAGGCTGCGAGACAGGTTGCCGTCAGAGTCTTCACGATAGAACTTGCTTAGCGACTGCACATCGGTAATCGATGTTAGTGTCATGTTTTCGAAGTCGTGCGTTAAAGTAACGGTTGCACCCTTAGAATCTTTATCGATTACGCCGATCGGATTTTGATTGCCATAGTTTGGCGCTGGGGTATCGTCTGGCGAGCCCTGCCAATCAGTGTCGATGTCGCCAATTTCCATGTACGAGGTTCTAAAGTCGTAGGCACCTGCACGGTTGTTATCAACCACGTTGCTCCATACAGACAGGTTCACCTCGGTCGCTTCACTTAGCTCAACCGCGATTTGGCCGCGCCAGCTAGTTAGGTCACGGTTACGCATATCTGGGCCGGTTGGGTTTTCAAAGTAACCATCAGCCTTGTCGCGCAATATCGAGAATCGACCATTAACGTTGTCAGAGATAGCACCGCCTACAGCAGCCTCGATACGACCGGCATTGAAGTTGCCGATAGTTGAATCGATATAGGCTTCAAACTCGTCGGTAGGCTTCTTGTTAATCACATGTACAAGACCACCGGTTGCGTTACGACCAAACAGTGTGCCCTGGGGGCCACGCAATACTTCTACGCGGTCTACGTCGAACATCTGAAAGCCTGCCGCGCCGGTGTTAGCGATGTATACACCGTCTACGTACATAGCTGTTGGCGCTTCTTGATGGTCAGCGAAATCGTTTTGCGCGACACCACGAATAGAGAAAATAGATACAGATGAATCGCCCGAGAATGAGGTTGCAATCAAACCTGGGGTTTGTGCGGCGATATCTTCACTGCTACGCAAGCCTAAGGCTTCGATTTGGTCACCAGAAAGCGCAGTGATAGATACACCTACGTCTTGAATATTCTGTTCACGTTTTTGTGCGGTTACGACTACTTCTTCTAGTACTTGTGCTTGCGCACCACCGCTGATCGCTGCAGCAATCGCAAAGCTAATCGCCTTACGCTTATTTAGCAGAACTCCCATACACACACCTTGTTAAGTTTATTATTGATGGTTACGAAATTCACAAAACCTCGAGATTTCTCTCTAAGCAAAAATCGGTTTCTGCCAGAATATATTACAATGACCTAATTATTACAACGACCTAATTTTAGATATTGTGATCAAACGCCTATATATGCTGGATATCGGTGAACTATATGTGTTTAGACCATCTTCTTAGTTGAACGCGATTATGTATTTATAGTACATTGGCCTAATATAAGAATAATCGAAAGGTGAATTGATAATGAGTAACCCTCAAGGCAAGACCATTGCTTTCTTCCCCGAAGCCGCGTTTGGCCCAGCGCTCAACTGTGTAGGCATCGCCCAACAGTTAAAGAAAATGGGGCACAACCCTGTATTTATCTGCGACAAAGGATTTTCAGGCGTTTTTGCCGAGTACGGCTTTGAAGAATATCCCGTAAACATGTCTGGCGACATGAGTGATGACGAAGTAGCAAAATACTGGGACAACTTTATTGCGCAGCACCTGCCTCACTTTCACCTTTCACCACTTGATCAGGTACCTACCTATGTGGCATCGGTATGGGACGCGATCGTAGATACCGCAATTACCGCCGAAGACGATCTTAAGAAGCAAATTGCAGCGATTAAACCAGATCTTATCTGTGTGGATAACGTAATTCTGTTTCCTGCGATCAAGCAGGCCGGCTGCCCCTGGATCAGAATCATTTCATGCTCAGAAAACGAAGTGCTAGATCCACTAGTACCACCGCACCTAAGTGGCTGTAGCCAGGGCGACTACGAAGGCTACAAAGCCTTTAACGATCGTTTTGAAGAATGTGTTGGCGAAACACACAAGCGCTTTAACGAATTCTTAGCGTCGGTAGGCGAAGAGCCGTACCCTATGGGCGAGTTCTTTGAAACATCGCCTACCATGAACTTTTTGCTCTATCCAAAGCCCCTTGCATTTGATCGCGAAACACCGCTAGACCCACAGCGTTTTCAATATCTAGAGGGTTGCGTGCGCGATGAAGGCGTGTACGACGTACCACAATTTAAAACGCAACAAGATTCGCCCCTCATTTACGTATCGTTTGGTTCTTTAGGCGATAGTGACGTAGAACTTTATCAACGTATGCTTAAGGTATTTGCAAACCTACCTTATCGCTTCTTGATGAAAGTCGGTGAAGACATGTCGGTTTATGATGCACCCGATAACGTGCATCTAGAAAGCTGGTATCCACAGCCTGCAGTTGTACCTCATGCAGACCTGTTTATTCACCATGGCGGTAACAACTCGTTCAATGAAGCCCTCTATTTTGGCAAGCCAGCAATCATCATGCCTTACTGCTGGGATGGCCATGATAACGCGACCCGTATTCAAGATACCGGTTATGGCCAAAAGCTACCTCGTTACGATTGGTCGCAAGACGATATGGCAGAAGTGATCGAGAGCTGTCTTCGTGACCAGCGTATGGCTCAGCGCTTGCAAGCCGTGAGCAAACACATGCAATCAGAAAACGGTCAGCTAAAAGCAGCTCGTATCATCTGTGATGCTTTGCAAACAGAGGCTGAACCCGCTTAATGAGTATTGTTGCACAGGGCGAGTCAGTAAAATGGCTCGTCGATATCGACCAAATAGATTCTCAAGATTTAAACGACTGGGGCGTTCAACCCGACGCCATCGAAGGCCAGTCGTTATCGCGCGGCGTACTGCTTTACAAAGGCCCAGACAACAAACCTGAATCTGGTTTTTGGGAAGTAACCAAAGGCACTTGGCGCCTTAGCATTCCCCGTGATGAGCTTTGCCACTTTTTATCTGGCGAGGCCACCTATAAGGGCGATGATGGCAGTGTTATCAACGTTCGCCCAAACACCCTAGTGCATTTTAAAGCAGGTTGGTCAGGTGTCTGCGAAGTGCATTCGACACTGCGCAACGTGTATATGCTAACCGCAGAACAGTTTTTAGAGGAAGACATGAGTAGTAGCGCCCCACATATCTATAACCCAGAGCAAGTAACCGACGTTGTTGATTGGGGAGTGATCCCAACCATGATCGAGGGCGAGTCACGCACCTCTGGCGTTGTATTGCACAAAGGCCCTAATGGCGAGTCTGAAACCGGCATCTGGATCTGCACACCGGGCTTTTGGAACTGCCACGTAACTAGCGACGAGTTTTGCCACTTTATGGAAGGCCGCGCTACCTATGTGCACGAGAGTGGTGAAGTAATCGAGATTGAACCTAATACAGCGGCTTTCTTCCCGAAGGACTGGAAAGGCACCTGCCGTGTTCATGAGACCGTTCGTAAAACCTACATGATTCGTTAATCAAATAGGCGTGCTAGAATGCACGCCTTATCTTTTAAGCTAAGGATAGTGCATACAGTGACGCGCTCTGAACCTACCGTGCCCAAACTAACCAAGGGCCAAAAAACTAGACAGGCGATTATCAACGAAGCAACCAACATTCTAGTTAATGAAGGTTACGAAAACTTTGTGATTCGCCAAATTGCTAAGCGTGTAGGTATTCAGCCAGGCAATCTTCAGTACTACTACCCCACCAAAAAAGAATTACTATGGGAAGTACTTACCCCTGAATCTGACAAATACGAAGACACCTATTTAAAGCTTGCCGAGAAGGCGACTACAAAGAGCGGCAAGGTGTTAGCACTAGTAGATTTTTTGATCGCCGATATCCGCGAAAAGGCCACCTGTAACATCTGGTTTACTATTTGGGCTCTAGCCCCCCATGATGATGAAGTGGCCGAAATCATGGATCGCTTTTATCTTAAATACAACGAGTCGCTGTCGCGACTTTTGCGTCATGCCGACCCCGATATGCCTGAGCAAAGATCTAAACACTTAGCTTGTTTATTGACGGCATTGTTTGATGGTATGACAAATCAAATCGGCTACGGTAAGTCGAAACATGAGTTTCATGTTGGTATCGAAGACGAGCTGCGCTCGGCAGTACTCGCCCTTGTAGGTGTTTCTTAATCTAACAAGTTACGCGTGCTGAAGCGCTTCAATAGGATCTAACTTTGAAGCGTTTTTAGCTGGGTAAATGCCAAACCCTAAGCCGACCAACGAACACACACCTACCGCTGCAATCACCGACGTCATTGAGAACGCGATTTCCCAATCAGCCATGGTACTGATCACGACCGACAGTATGATGCCAAACAAGATACCGATCACCGCGCCGACCAGCGTAATCACCAATGTTTCAACCAAAAACTGTCGCTCAATATCTTTTTGAGTTGCACCAAGGGCTCGTAACAAGCCAATCTCTTGAGTACGCTCAAGCACGGTTGCAAGCATGATATTCATGATGCCGATACCGCCAACTAATAATGAAATACCAGCAACAGCCGACATCACCCAGTTGAACACCTTTTGCGTTTGCTGGTGCTGCGCAAGCAACTCGGCAGGTACCGTTACTTTGAAATCTTTTATGTCGTTATGCCTGCGCAGAAGAATTTTTTCTATCGCCGCTGCTGCCTGCGACTTAGGTGCATCTTTGCTGATTTCAAATTTCACAGTGGTGTAGGGCGAGGCCGACGTATCAAATCGCAACTTCGTTTGCGCAGTGGTGATCGGCACAAACAGTTGATTGCGCTCGCCGCCGGTTTTTAACCCATCAATCTTTTGTTTTGATTCGGTACGCGAAGCCAATACACCGACTACCTCGAACCATTGGTAGTTTACCTTAACCAGCCCGCCCACAGGGTCACGCACACCAAACAGATCTGCCGCCACTTCTGGGCCAATAATCGCTACCTGTTTAAAGCGTTGAAAATCGTCTTCGCTAAAGCCGCGCCCTTGCGACACATCAAGCGCCGACAATTCAAAATAACCTTGCGACACGCCTACTGCCGACCCCTTAGACTCGCCATAATCGGTAAACATTTGCTTCGTCTTGATATCAATAGCCGCGACTGAGTTTTCAACAAATGGCAGCGCTGTTGTTACGGCACTGACATCGGAATCGGTAATACCAATCGTTAACTTATCGATCTCTTTCTTATCGCCCTGTACCTTCTCTGCGGTTACTACCACGTTGTTAACACCCAGGGTTTCGATCATTTTTAGCGCGGCTCGCTCGGCACCCTCGCCTACGCTTTGCATGGCAATGACAGCGCCAACACCGAATACCATTCCTAACAGTGTTAACGCTGTGCGCAGCTTATGGTGAATCATTTGCTCAGCGGCTTGGCGAATGTCATACATTGATATATTCATGGCATCGTAATCCTTTCACCTGATGATAGACCCTTAGTAATGATTACCTGCGATTGGTTGCGCGCGCCTAGCTCTACTTTGCGAGGTTCGTTGTTGATCATCGTTACCCAGCTATCACCCTCTTCGCGATAGACCGCATCGACCGGCACTACAACTTGATCTGTTAGTTCGTTGACATGAATCGTTGCGGTAAAACTTAGCGAGGGGTTGTTTATCGCCACCTCAGGCAAGTCATCAAATCGCACTTTGGCATCATGCCAAATACCAGGTTTACCCGACTTTTGATTACCCAGTTTTGAAATACTAAGTATTTCACCGCTAAGCACAACGTCGGGATAGGCATTTAACGTGGCAGTTACCTTAGTGCCTTCGGTAATACCCGCGATATCCACTGATAAAACCGACAACTCGCCACCAAGGTCTTCGTAGTTTGGCAATTCGGCAATCGACATACCCGGAAACACCACCATACCCGCAGAAAACATATTTTGGCGCCAATCACTCTTTAACGACACGATGCCTGCGTGGGGGGCTACTAACACCGCTGCATTCAACTTCATGGTTGCGAACTGTTGTTGCTGTAAAACCTTTTGCTTTTCTAGCTCAGCGATTTTTTGTTTACTCGCTCGACGATCACTATTAGAGCTAGCATCCCAATCGAGATAGTCGCCTCTAGCTACGGTGTAGTCTTTGTTGCGCATTTTGTCGATCATTTCAATCTTCGAGTAGACGCCTTCGATATCGACATCAAACTTATCGATTAAAACGAGCTCTTTATCAACGATAGTGCGCTGTGAGGTGATCTCTTTATCGCGGCTATCAAAGCCGAGCATATCTGCCTGGCTTTCGTTGGTTGCGCGCGCCATATCACTTTCGATACCTGCCAGCTCGGCCTTAATAGTGCTTGCCTGCATGCGCGCAATCACGTCTCCCTTTTCGACCGCCGATAGATTAGGCACAACATATTCAAGCACACCCCATGACCCCGGTGCGCCAGCTATTTGTGTACTACTGAGGGCGGCCAAACTGCCAGATGCCTGTACCTTATGAACGAAAGTAGCTTCTGATACCTCAATCGATAGGGTGTCTTCGTCACTGCTACTACAACCTACGATCAGTGAAATCAAAGCTACCAATGTAATTCGCTTGCTCATGAGTCACCTCTTTGCGCCAAACGTACACGCGCTTTACCACCCGGGCGCATTAGCTCAGCGTCGGGTTGCTGTACTGCAATGATCACTTCTGAATAAACCAAGCTGTCGTCTTCAAGAAACACGTCGCTAATCATCATTACTTCGCCTTGCCAGATACGCTCGGGGTCGGCCTCAATGCTGATATCAATAGCGCCATCAAAATCAATATGCTGTACGTCTCGCTCAGGTATCTTTAGCGTTACTTGCATCTTATTTAAGTCAGCAATTCTAGCTACTGCTTGCCCACGGTATGTACGCGACCCATTCTTAATAGGCTCACCGTCGTGGCCTCGTATGTATACCACGACACCATCATGAGTGGCTTTTAGGTCTAATGCTTTTAGCCCGCGCTTTTGGCTGTTTACTCGCGACTCTTTGCGCTTGTACTTAGTCTTTTTAACCGTTTGCTTTTGCTCAAGTGCCAGCAGCTCTAAGCTGATTTTATTCTGCAGATTGTCGACTCGATCTTGAGCTATCGCCGCCTCAATGGCATATACCTCTTGATCGACTTTTGCCACCGAGACATCATTGATTTCAGACTTTAGTTTTGCACGCTGTGCATTCATTTTAGACTCAGCCAGTTGCAGCTTCATCTCTTCAATTTTTTTCTCGGCCGACAACTGCTCGTTCGTTATTTCTTGCTTTAATGTTGCCAGTTCGTTTGCGTCTTCTCGCATGTTTTTTTGCAGGCTGGATTTATCGAACCAAACAACCTGATCACCGTCTTTTACTTCAGTGCCTTCAGGTAATAAGGTCTTTACTTCATATTGCCACATGCGCCGAAATTCGGGTGGCGTTAAATAGGTGTTAGAAGATGAATCTAGTTCGCCGGTATAGAACTTTTCGGCACGCTGTTCTGTAAGCGTTGACTCTTGCTCTGTACAAGCCGCGACCAATGAGGCAAGTGCGGTCAATGCGATAATCTTGTAACGTTTCATAGCGCCACCTCGATTCGAGCATTCATTCCTGCATGCATCCAATCATCTAACGACTGGTCTAAACGCACATTAAGCTCGACCCATCGGCCAGTACCACGCTTTTTTACGGGCGTTGAATAACGAGCCTTATTTAACACCGTGCCACTGAATTGTTGTTCAGGCCTAGCGTCAAAGACAACATCAACCGCCTGCCCGTCAGTAACATATAATGTGTCTACCTCGTTTACGTATGCCTTTATCATCATGCCATCAAGCGGCAACAATTTAGCGACCGGCTCGCCCGTATCAACGCTGTCGCCAGATTGCACTTTTCGCGACACGCCTCCTTGATAGGTTTCGATGTACACTAGCAGAGCATCAGCTGGTGCCGTTAGCTCCATTAATTGTTTAGAGTCTTCAGACAGCTGCAAGCTAGCTTTTAGTTTTTCGACAGCGGCATCTTGAGCGATTTTACCTAGCCTTTGCTTTTCGCGGGTGTTTTCTAGTGCAACTTGGGCTTCTTTAAGTTCACTTATCGCTTTTGCCACTTCGAACTGTGCATCGGCGACTTCTTTCTTACTTGAATAAGTAGTTATCTTTGAAAGCTCTAATCGAGCTTTCTCTAGGTTGCGCTCATTTGTGCGTACCTTTAACTCTGCATCTGCAAGGGCGATTTTGTTTTGACTATTTTCAACGACATTCTGTGCTACCTTGGCTTCAAGCTGCTGCTCTTCTCGTTCGATCGCCTCAAGTAAACTACCAGGGTCGAAACGCACAACAGGCTCACCCTTTTTAACGATGGTGCCTTCGCTCTGTAGCCAAAGTATTTTCTTATTCCACGTGTTACCCATCGTAAAGGGTGCTGATACTAATGTTGGGGCTGTCGAACTTAACTCGCCCGTTAGTATTAGCTTTTCTGCGTACAGTGGCGATGCAACGAGTAATGCAGTTATGGCGGTAAGTAATCTCATCAAACAACCTCCTCGGCCAATACACCGTCACGCATAATAAGTATTCGTTTCGCTTCGTCGGCTACTTCTTGCTCGTGGGTCACCATAATAATCGTTTGCCCATCGTCGTTGAGTGCTTTGAATAGATCCATGATCTCGACAGATGTTTTAGAATCGAGCGCCCCTGTTGGCTCGTCAGCGAACAGCACTTTAGGCGAGTTAATCATTGATCGCGCGATAGCGACACGTTGGCGCTGACCACCCGATAGTTGATTGGGGCGATGATTTAAATGGCGCCCCAAGCCTAAATCAGTTAGCAGCTTTTCTGCTCTCACTCGCATTGCTTGTAAGTCTGGGTTGGGTGCATATCGCACGGGCAACAGCACGTTATCAACGGCCGTTAATCTTGGTAGTAGATGAAAGCTTTGAAAGACAAAGCCAAAACTTTGGTTGCGCGTAGCAGATAGCTCTTCGTCTGACAGGTCGGCAATCTGTTTGCCGTTTAATTTGTAACTGCCCTGGTTGGGCGTATCTAAGCAACCCAGAATATTCATTAATGTAGATTTGCCGCTGCCCGACGGGCCCATAATGGCGATAAACTCGCCCGCTTGGATATCGACATCTACATGGTCTAAGGCTTTTACCTGAGTCTCACCTAATTGATAGGTTCTGACCAGCTGACGGCACTCAATGAGCTGTGAAGTCACTAATAGTGTCCTTACTAGATTGCTGACTAAACAACCAATGTAAACCAAATTCTAATTTGGATTCAAGAACTTAACCTAAGTTAACTCGATTTTGGCAAAGGCTGAGGGGTCGTGAAAGTTAAATTCGGGTACCGGCTGCCAGCTTGCCCAGTGGGGGTGCGAGGTTTGATCGCCGCATTTAAAGGCGTTCATACGCCACTGACCGTGATCGTTGTATTGCTCGCCAAATAGGGCTTTAAGAAGGGATTTAGGAATACTGAATGCAGCAAACCAGGTAGTTGCAGTGTCCAGCTCGGGCTCAACAATACTAGGTAACGAGGTCATCACTGTTAACTGCTGACCTTCTTCTTTAGTTAACGGGCGATAATCTACAAAACCGGTTTCGGTACGCGTGGCGTCGTGTATTAGATAACTTAGTATGGTGCCATTGCCCGACATCTCTAACGAGATATACGAACCCGCAGGGTTATTATGAGGCTGTAGAAAAATCTCAACACAGCTGTCTTCGCAGACCATATCCTGAAAGTTCTGCTTTACGCAGCGAACGTATTGATCATCTACCTGAAACAACCCTTTTAGTGATTGCTGGTCGTGCGCCAAGGTTAATTGTACACGAGGGCGGTGATCTGAGCTTTCGGGCCTAAAACTCGCCACGTCTAGTTGGGTACCCTGCCAATCTGCTGGGTTTAAACTAAGTGCGTTGGGCGAGTTTTTAATCTGCATAGGTATGCCGGCCGTTAGATAAGTTTACGTACCGCGTCGGCATCAAACGACAGCGGCGCTTCTATTGCACCAGGATGGTGCACATCAAAGAAGGCTTTTAGTTTTGCAAGCTGGGGCTTTTCAAGGCTGCGCTTAAGCATGAATTGCACGTGAGGCACAAAGTCGAGGTAATGATCTTTATGATCGCGCACGCATAGACGTACAAAGATACCTAGTACTTTCACATGTCGGTGCGCACCTAGTACTGCGTACCAATCGTTAAAGGCTGCTACGTAAGCGTCATCACGCCCTTCAAGATAATCAGCCTTGATCTTAGCTGCCATATCTTGGCAAACGTCGCGACGGGCGTCTTCGAACAGACTAACCATGTCGTAGGCAGTTGAGCCTATTAGGCCATCTTGAAAATCTAATAAGCCGCACGAAGCTAACCCTTGATTACCCTCAATCACCATCAGGTTATCAACATGATAGTCACGCAACACTAAGCACTCGTCGATCGGTGCTAACTCGCCCAATAAACTAGCCCAGATAGCGCGATACTCTTCACGCAGTTCATCAGAGATGGGCGAGCCGGTACGTGCTAGCCAGTACCAATCGATCAGTAGATCGGCTTCGTCTTGATAGTAACCGCTATCGTATCGCGGTACATCGATCGCTTTTGGGTCTAGATTGGTATGAAGATGGCTAAGCACATCGACCGCTAGCTGATATAAAGGCTGTGCTGACTCGCCCTTATTGAGTAATTGGGTGTAGGTGTTGTGACCAAAGTCTTCGATAATTGCAAAGCCATTTGCTGCATCTAGCTTTAATATCTGCGGTGCACGTAAGCCGATACTTAACAAATACTCGTCAATCTTGATGTATGCATCGATATCTTCAGTGGCTGGGGGGGCATCCATCAAAAGTACACTCTCGTCAGCACTTGTTAGACGAAAGTATTGCCTAAAAGATGCGTCTGCCGCCAAGGCATCACACTGAAAATGCGCCCACTCACTGTCGGCTAAAAAATGAGCCCTTTGATCGGCTCTTGTTAGTGCTGTTGCGTTTTGAGCCACAGCTACTCCTGACATCGCATTCATGACTATCGATACATCTTAGTTGTTCTTGCGAAATACGCCCTTTAGGGTGCCGAAAACCGCCAATATTACAGTCTTTTGATAACGTTGTCATGCACGTGAACTCGCCCTTTAATTTTGTAATCAATGGCTTACAGGGTTATGCAATTTTAGTCTTTGGTGACATGGCGCGAGTCTTGGCAACCTATCAATCCGCCTTGATTGATCAATTAGGAGGACAACATGAACAACTTAGAAGATAAGGTGCTTAGCACAGTCGTTGGTGGCTTTAGCCAGTTACCTGCCACGCCTGACTATGGGGTAGACCCCATTAGTCAAATGGAACTAGATGAGTGGCGTGACCGGCTTCGTGACGAAGCGAGTGCACCGCGTGACATTTAAGTAATAAGCAGATCAGCTGGTAATGAAGAATGGTGATTATCGTCACCGACTATTTTTGGATAGGCTTTATTCGATGCTGCTCATTTAAAAATTTATTCTCAAGGAGAGAAACAATGTACGAATTGAATGATAAGCAGGTTGAAGGGGTTAGTGGTGGATTGGCTCAGTTTCTAATCGGATATGCTGCTAGCAAAGTAATCGACTATACAATTTCATCAATTGTCGATTTTGGGCATGAATATGCGACCAAAGACTTCACTGAGTCGAATGCAGCTTTCGACCCGAGCGGTAGCCCAGGTTTTGGCACGATTTAACCATGTAACACATCAGGAGCCTACTAATAATGATTATTGGATATAAGATCGTTCTAGCTTATTGCTTGTCTAGAGCTAGCTATTTGTTAGTAGGTTTCGAATATCAGCAATTTCCTTACGACTATGAAGCAACTCAGTTATTTATCGATATTCTCGTGTTCGCTGCAGCCTTCGTCGTTTCTTCAACAGTCGTTAATTCACTTACTAAAGATAACCAAATCAAATAGATCTGTACTGTGCTAATGTTGAGGAATGATAAATACCCTCGCGATTAGCAATTACCGATCGATACTTGATGTTAAAGCGCCGATGTCGTCACTTAATGTGATCACCGGCGCTAACGGCACAGGCAAATCAAATCTTTATAAGTCACTGCGATTACTGTCACGTACCGTTAGTGACGATCTCATTTCAGCATTGGCGGCAGAGGGTGGACTCGATTCTGTGTTTTGGGCGGGACCTGAGATTATCACTTCGCGCATGAAGTCTGGTGAAGTACCAGTGCAAGGTGGCCCGCATAAGAATCCCAAGCGACTGCGGTTTGGCTTTGCTACTGACGAGTATAGCTATCTAATCGAACTGGGTACCCCTATGCCAAGTTTATCGATGTTTAGCCGTGATCCAGAAATCAAACGCGAACTTATCTGGGCTGGATCTAAGTATCACCCTTCAAGTGTTCTGGTAGATCGTGATGGGCCCGTTGTAAAAGTTAGAGAAGGGCGCGGCTTTAAAGTAATGCATCAGCATCAGCCAGCCTATCAAACCCTGTTCTCTGAAATAGGAATATCAGACGACGCACCAGAGATTGCAGCGGTTCGTAATTTTATGGCCAAGTGGCGATTCTATGATCACTTTAGAACCGACGCCCAAGCGCCGGCACGAATGAAACACCTAGGTACCCGATCGCCGGTGTTGAGCGAGTCAGGTGCCAATCTAGCAGCGGCATTACAAACAATCATTGAAATAGGTGACCATGAAGCGTTAGCTGATGCGGTTGACGATGCATTCCCCGGTACATCGCTGCACGTAAGTACTAATGATGAGGGGCGCTTCTATGTATCGCTTCAGCAACCAAGTATGTTGCGCGCCATCGGTACCGATGAACTATCTGACGGCACACTTAGATACCTACTATTAGTCGCCGCCTTACTTACACCGCGCCCACCGGCATTGATGGTTTTAAACGAACCAGAAACCAGTCTTCACCCTGATCTGTTAGCACCGCTAGCGCGATTAATTAAGAAGGCATCTGATCAAACACAGGTGTGGGTGGTTTCACATGCGGCGCGTCTTATTGCTGAACTAAAAGAAAATGGCGCCGACCCCATAACGCTTTATCGCCCAATGGGCGAGACGAAGATTATGGGGCTAGATGAATGGGACGAGCCTAGCTGGAAATGGGCAACTAATAATCGTTAAAACGATGCGTTAAACGATACAACTGCGCCACCATTGGTTGGGGCTATTGCTAAATCGACACCTTTCGCTTGGTACTTGGTGGTAAGCCAATAGTTAAAACCAATACCGATTGCAGCACCGGCAGCTACGTCTTCCCACTCATGATGATCATTATCAACGCGCGAGTAGGCTACATAGGTTGCAAGGGCATAAGCAGGCACGCCATAAGTTGCGCCGTAACGGCGATGTAAGAACGCAGCTGATGCAAATGCACTAGTGGTATGACCAGATGGGAAAGCATCATTATCTGAACCGTCGGGGCGCTCTTTATCAATCGCTGACTTCAATGCATAGGTCGTCAAGATAGAGCCACCAAACGCATAGGCAAACTGCTTCATGCCTTCTGTATCGTCTTTTAAATAGGTAACTGCACCTGCCACTGCGGGCATACCGTACTTCAACGCTTCGGCCACGTCGTCATTAGCAACGACAGGTGCTGAGAAAATAAGGGCAAGTGGAGCGAGCTTCGCTAGCGATATTGTTTTTATCTTCATGATATACCTCGTTAATACAGCCGAGAGTGTACAGTTTTTTAGCGACAAGAAAAAACCCCAACCGCGTAAGCGATTGGGGTTTTTATTTGGAGCCTGGCGATGTCCTACTCTCACATGGGG
>CANNCY010000003.1 GCA_947503335.1 uncultured Pseudomonadales bacterium
CGTTCATGTATAAGAAAAATGGCCGCTTTGATAGGGTGTGTATGAAAACGCCGATTTACCTAGACAGTACAAGCGAATTAAGTCTTCAAGCACAGATTCGCCAAAAGGTTATTGATGCAATAGCCGATGGTGTATTCCCCGTAGGTAGTCGAATACCCTCGTCTCGACGGCTGAGTGATGATCTGGGTATCGCTCGCAACACGGTGGTGTTGGCGTATGAGCAGCTGCTTGCCGAAGGTTACTTAGTAAGCCGTCAGCGTAGTGGTATCTACGTTAGTGAAGACCTCAGTAGAGTGCATGTTGGTAAGCAGGCCGTCAAGTCGGCACCTAAGGGGCCTTCGATTTGGTCGCAGCGAATCGCGCGACGAGTGCATCACACCCGCAGTTTTGCAGCTCCTGCCCAATGGCAGGCTTTTCCGTACCCATTTATCGAGGGGCAATTCGACGATACCTTGTATCCAATAAAAGAATGGCGCGAAGCGTCGAAGGCTGCGTTAAGTGTTGGTCAAATAAATGAATGGGCCGGTGAGTCAGGTGTAGCAGACGACCCATTATTAATTGAACAGATACGTACCAAGGTACTCCCGAAACGGGGAATCCGTGCTGATGCAGACGAGATATTAATCACGCTAGGAACTATGCATGCGTTAAATATTGTTAGCGAATTACTGGTTCAACCAGGCACAAGAGTCGCTGTAGAAGAGCCAGGTCTGCCTCAGGTTCGTGATTTGGTGGCTAATAGAGGCGGGGCACTTTGGCATCAGCCGATCGATAACGATGGTGTCATCGTTGATGAGCGTTTAGATCGCAGCGAAATCATTTTTGTGACTCCTTCGCACCAAACGCCATCAGGTGTAACACTTATTAATGAGCGCCGCGAACAGCTCGTGCAAAAAGCAAATGAGCTTGACCAAATCATCGTCGAAGATGATTTCGAGTTTGAAGCTAATTATCTAAACCGCCCCCAACCAGCGCTGAAAAGTATCGATACTCAAGGGCGTGTTATCTATATATCTTGCCTGTCAAAGGTACTGTCACCTGGGCTCCGTATTGGGTTTATGGTGGGCGATGCCGAGCTAATCGCTCAAGCGCGCAAGGTGCTTCAGTTGCAGGTAAGGCACTCGCCTTATAATAACCAGCGCACGGCTGCCTTGTTTATCCAGATGGGGCATTACGACACCTTTACCCTGTCATTGCACAGAACCTTTGAACAGCGCTGGATCGCCTTAAGACGCGCGGTTAATTATTTCCTTTTGCCTTATGTCGAGGTATCTAGAGCGCAGGGTGGATCATCGTTATGGCTACGCATTGCAGACGACATTGACCCAGGTTACTTAGTTACCGAGGCCGCCAAGCAGGGTGTTTTAGTTGAACCGATGCACGATTATTTTGCTACCTCTGGTGTCGAGGGTAATTATATTCGACTCGGTGTTACTAGTATTGAGGAGCACGAGATAAAGCAGGGCGTTGAGCGATTACGAGACGTAATTCATTCATTGTCATCTGGGGCTGTCGAAACATTAGATCAATATGATGGTGACCTACTTGAGGGGCATCAAATTGAGTCTGCAATCACGAATAAGCAGATGGTATGCCCAATTGCATATGATGATCTTTGCAGTATTAATATTATTAGTGGTGGCAAGCTTGACGGGCGAGCGGGCGCCGCAGGCGACGACGCTGATCAAGGGCAGTGGTGGATCGAGGGTGACTATTGGTGTCGCCAATGGTCGCGCTGGGCTTGGGGCGAAGTAGGTCGCTATCGTGTGGTCACAACACAAGATGGTACTGTGATTAAACTGTTTGATGAAAAAGGGCGGCTGATAGACCAAGGCTTGCTGCGCGCGATTAGCGAAGGTGATGCCGAGTTAAGCCACGACCAAACACAAATTTCACGCAACTGGACTCAAGTGTCACAGCCAACTGGTACTACAGAGCAAACTGACTAGCGTTTACATTGTTCCTGAACTGATAAATAGGTATCAGTAATTAGGAATAAGCACATGAGTCATTTCTCGATTGCAAGTTTGCAATTAGAACTTGCCGCACATGACAATCGTTATGTGATACAAAAAGAAATTGAGCGAACACTAAGGGTGTTTCCTTGGATCGATCTCATTTTACTACCCGAGCTTGCTACCTTTGGCCCAAGTACTGCCAATGCCGAGCAACAACCAAGCGATACTGAGCGATTTTACTGCGATCTGGCAAAGTCGCTAGGTATCTGGATTGTGCCAGGGTCGATGTTTATTGACACGGGTGATGGCGTATTCAATACAACACCGGTCATTAACCCACAGGGCGAAATCGTTACCCGTTATCAAAAGATTTATCCATTCTTGCCGTATGAACAAGGTGTTACACCTGGCAGTGATTTTGTTGTGTTTGATGTGCCAGATAAAGGGCGAATCGGTATTTCAATCTGCTATGACCAGTGGTTTCCAGAGGTTACAAGAACACTAGCGGCGATGGGCGCTGAGGTGATTCTGTGCCCCACAATGACCGGCACAATTGACCGTGACATCGAGCTGGCAATTGCGCGTACTAACGCGGTAGTAGGTCAATGTTACTTCTTTAATATCAATAACGCAGGCGAACTGGGTGTAGGTCGTTCAATCGTGTTAGGGCCTGACGGTGCGATCCTTCACCAGGCAGCGCACGGCAGAGAAGTTATGCCAATCGAAGTAGATTTTGATCACGTCAAACGCGTGCGAGAGCGCGGGCTAAACGGCTTGGGACAAACGCTAAAAAGCTTCAGAGATAACCCAGTTGAATACAAGCTTTACAATAAAAACGAAGCGCTTAGTAAAAGCGCATTCACTGACTTAAACGAATTGAAGGTACCAGAATAAATCAAACTGGACTAATCAATGAATGCCAACTGGCACTACTAGCTAGTAGTGCTAGCAGTTATGTTGGCATTGGGTAGTTATACAAAATATACAAAGGGGAAAGACTAATGCCTAATCGTACATTTAAGCCGAACATGTTGGCTGTATCGATTGGCGCAATCACTGCAGCAGTTTCAGTATCAGCAGCGGCGCAATCGAACACTCTTGAATTAGAAGAAATTGTAGTAACAGCATCGGCACGTGCACAAACAGTGCAAGAGATTCCGTACAACATTTCTGCCGTGACTGGCGACTTTTTGACCGATAACAACATTACAGATCAGTCAGAATTGCTACGTGCAGTTTCGGGTGTGTCTGTAGTAGACCGCGGCTACCGTAATTCGGGTACAGTAAATTCAATCATTATTCGTGGTCTTAACGTAGATAACGGCTTAAACGGCGATATTGCGCTTAACGCAGTACCAACTGTTTCAACCTACGTTGACAACACGCCAATGTATGCAAACTTTGTATTAAAAGATATTGAGCGCGTAGAAGTACTTCGTGGCCCTCAGGGTACGCTATACGGTTCGGGCGCCTTGGGTGGTACGGTTCGATACATTACTAATAAGCCAAGTACCGAAGGGTTCGAGGCGAGCGTGTCAGGTGACTTCGGTGCAACCGAGGGCTCTGATGGTGGCAACATGAATATCGATGCCATGGTGAACTTTGCGCTATCAGATAACTTTGCTATTCGTGCTAACGTTGGCAAGATCGATAAC
Source organism: uncultured Pseudomonadales bacterium (assembly GCA_947503335.1). Lineage (GTDB taxonomy): Bacteria > Pseudomonadota > Gammaproteobacteria > Pseudomonadales > CANNCY01 > CANNCY01. The sequence goes on from CANNCY010000003.1 coordinate 3,614, forward strand.
GATGGTATCGTAGACTACGTCAACGCATATGTGATGAGCGAAAACGGCGAGCCGATGATTTCGACTGGGTCTGATTGTATTGATCCTCGCTCGGCAACTGACACGCAAGTATTGCGCAACCATGCTTGTTACCAGCGTGTAAAAGATGCTGACTGGGTAGAGATCGATTACTACAAAGTGGCTGCAAAGTGGGAAATCAACGATGCATCGTCACTTACACTAACCTACCAAAATCAAGAAGATGCTACAGGCGGTCGCCGCGCGGTAACTCTAGGTGATAACAATCAACCTGCAGGATCTGTATTGCATTTTGAGTATGACGATTACGAAAGTGGTCAGGTATTACTTGAGCCTTCATCTCGCGAAGCTGAACTCTTTGCGTTAGATTTTGAAGCTGATTTTGGCTTCGCTACCATGACGTATAACTATTCAAACTATGACCATGTAGGTAATGGTGATAGTGATAACGGCGGTCTATGGGTGTCGGGTGGTCAAGATGATCCTGCTGCATCACGCGACTGGATCGATACGTTTGGTTACTCAGGTTGGCCTCGTCCGGCCCAGCGTGCAGAGCGTGGCTATCAAGATGAATCAAGCATCCACGAACTACGTCTAGTATCAAATAGTGATGATTCAAAAGTTGATTGGCTAATGGGCTTATTCATGATGAACCAAGATCAAACGGTTTATCAGAATAGCTGGAACCCAGGCATGAACGAATTCAACGACGCGTGTCGTGCACAAGGTGGCCCTTTGAATCCACCAGCAGAGTGTGCAGGCTTTTGGCCCCGCTGGTATGACGGCTTAACCGAGCGCGATTTTGAATATCGTCGTGACGTTCAGTTCGAAGAAGCAGCATTATACGGTGAGTTCACTTACCACTTTAACGATCGTCTTCGTGCAACTGCTGGCTTTAGATGGTTCGACAACCAAACTATCAATGACACCATTATGGGCTTCCCGCTAGTGATTGGCTGGACATCGCCTTCTGTGCCTCAGTCGATTGACGAAGACGACGGTACATTACTTAAGTTCAACATATCTTATGATGTGTGCACTGACTGCATGGTTTACGGTACTGTTTCGCAAGGTTACCGTCGTGGTGGCGCTAACGCTGTACCAAGTGTAGATAATGGCGACCCATTTGGTGAGCCAAATGCTGAAGCGATTCGTAGCTATAGTAAAGATGAAGTAACCAACTACGAAGCGGGTATCAAGGGTGATTACAATGGTCACAACTATACCTTGAGTGCGTTCTATGTAGACTGGGATCAGCCACAGCTAAATACGACCACTGCTTGGTGGGGTTTCTATGTTGCTATGAACGGTGATAAGGCTTCGACCTCTGGTATCGAAGCTGAGCTAGAAGGCTATCTAACCGAATCGCTACATTATCGCGTGGGCTATACCTTTGTTGATGCTCAGCTAGAGCGCGACTTCTTGAGCCAGCAAACGGGTTCGCTAGTAGCCTCTAGTGGTGCATCATTACCTAGCTCTCCTCAGAACGTGTTGAGTGCATCGCTTGATAACACTTGGCAGATGGGTGGCGGCTACGAGATTGTTGCACGTGGTAACCTGTACTATCAGTCAGAATCAGAGAACTTTATCAATGATGAGTCGGCGTTAAACCAAACTCACGATGGCTTTGCACTATTAGGCGCATCTTTATCGTTAGTGGCTGATAAGTGGGTTGCTACCGCTTACGCCAAAAACTTGACTAACGAAGACGGTGTAACCGGTGCATTCCCTGAGTCACACTGGAGCTACGATACCGGTGTATTCGAGAACTGGTATGGTAACGGTAACCGTCAATTCATCACGCAGCCGCGTACGTTGGGTGCACGTCTAGAATATCGTTTCTAGAAATTGATGAATAACTATAGGTACACTAAAGGGCTCTTTATGGGCCCTTTTTAATTGCAAGAACAATAATATGAATGATGCTCAGGTGCTAAAGGCACAAGATGTAGAAGCCGCTATGTGGCAAGCCTTTGATGTTGGTGACCAAAAGCAAGTAGCGCACTTTGCTCAAATACTATCCTCTCAGTTTGCGACGTTCGCATCAGGCTGGTACTCGAAGTCGCAAATACTTTATCGCCAGAAACAGCTTAAGCCTGCCTTTGATTGTGTTAAGAAAGCGTTATATCTAGATCCGAATAATGTAGCTTACCGATTACATCAGGCGATGCTCATTGCCGCTTCGGGTAATTATCAGTCAGCACTAGGCTTATTAAAACTAATACCTATTGCGAGCCTGAAAACTGACTACCAGCTTTCTACCGCGGGGCGTATCTTTAGTATGGGCGAATGCCATCATGAAGCGCTCGAGTGTTATCAGCGGGCGACAGAACTTGCGCCGAACGAATACGACCACTGGTACAACCTAGCGACCGTAGCGCGGTTTGTTGGTGACAAAGCGCTCGCCATCAGCGCGATTAAGAGATCACTAGCGCTCAAGCCTGGCGATGCGCATTCAGTTTATCTGTTGTCACAAATTGATGTTGAGCAATTAGAGGCAGTTTATAGCACTATCGATCAGACCTCTTACGAAGTAATGTCGCCAAAAGAGCAGGTGTACATTCAGTTTGCGATGGGCACGTTAGCTGAAAAAAAGCAGCACTACGACGTGTCGTTTGATCATATCCAAAATGCAAATAAGCTTCGTAGAGCGCATATCAATTATTCCGTTGATCGAGACATTGAGATTATAAATCGGTTGGTGAAAGAACACGATCAAGACTTTGTAAGCGGTTGCACGCAAGGGGCATCTTCAAACGCGCCCATCTTTATTGTTGGCCTGCCAAGAACAGGTACAACACTTATTGAGAGAGCAATCTCAAGTGCAGACGATGTTGTTTCAGTGGGCGAGTCTAATGCGTTCAACATTGCTATGGCACGATTGGCCAAAGATCAGGGCGGTAACGGTGATCTCATTACGAGTAGTAAAAAGATCGATAGTACAAAGCTGGGGCAAGCTTATCTCGAGCAACATCAGACAGATGGCGGGCAGCGATTTATCGATAAGCTACCAATGAATAGCTTAAACGTTGGTTTGATCGCTACATCTTTACCTAACGCGTCTATCGTTTGGGTACGACGTTCGTACGCCGATACACTTTGGGCTATCTACAAGACCTTGTTTGAAAGTGCATACCCCTATTCGTACTCACTAGATGAACTAACCGAATATCTAATCGCTCACCATAAACTAATGAGCCATTGGCAAGCTGTTTTAAAAGACCGTTTAATCTGCATCGATTATGAACACTTTGTAAGTGATGCCGATCAGGCGTCTAAGCAATTGGCGAGTAATTTAAAGCTGCAGCATGTCGAGGAGATGGCTTCGCCTGAAAAGAACGACTCGCCGTCGTCTACTGCTAGCGCTACACAGGTACGCGAGCCTGTGCACAACAAGTCAGTAGGCCTTTGGTTGCGTTATCAGTCGCAGTTGCAGCCTTATGTACAGCGTATGAAAGATACGGGGTTACCGGTTTGAGTCGGTTACCAGAGATTAATCTATCGGGCACACCTGTACAGATCGGCGAGCAACACGGCGAGGCGATGGCTTATCAAATTGCTGATGCGATCGACTACTATTCGACACTTTTGACCAAGCCCTTACATGCACTAGGTGAAAGCTTACAGCCGGTAATGAAGGTGCTGACAGATTACCCAGAAATAGAAAGTCAGCTGAGGGGAATTGCAGCAGCAGCCAATCAAGACTACGTGTCGATTGTTGCGTTAAATGCGCGATCAGAGCTAATTAATAATCTCAACATTGGCGAGTGCACTTCTTTAGTCGACTTGCAGAATGGGCTGTATGCTCAAAACTGGGACTGGTCAAAAAGAATCGCACCTCTCATGTCAGTGCATAGCGTTGCGCCAATCAATGGTCCATCGTATTTGACGTTTACTGAACCAGGTATTCCTACTAAATTATTTATCAATCAAGAAGGCCTCGCCGCGCAGTTAAATATTTTAAAGTGCAATCAGCGGTTACAATCACTACCTATACATTTAGTACTTCACAAGCTTGCTACGTTTAGACAACTTGGCCAGGCAGACAATTGGTTAATGAACGATCTACAAGGTGGTTGTGCCAGTCATGTATTACTAAGTGATGGCAAGCAAGCTTTTAGCTACGAATTTGACGCGTTAAGTATTGCCAGACGTAACGTAACTGACGGCCCTTTTATACATACTAATCATTATCTTGATGGTCTTTCACCAGACCAGGATTTTCCGACCTCGTACGAGCGCTACGACTATGCCGACACAGCCTTAAAAAATGGTGAAATGAATATCGATGTATTAACACGCGAAGACACTAACTCGCCTATGAGGCCTTATGTACAGTCAGAGGCGCCAAACTTTGGCGAGGTTGGCACCGTCGCCACCATCTCATATGGTTTTGATACACCTCATCTTAAAATTAGAACGAATGATGCGACGCCCAAGTGGCAAACCTATTCTCTGTAACCGAGGACTATCTATGGAACATCTAATAACAAAAAAAACGCCTTCTTATCGAGTTGGGCCAAATTCAGAAATAGCTCGCATCTTACTAGCGTTCTTAGCAACTGCAGGCTTGTTCTATGTAAACATTATGCCTGCGTTGGTTAATGGCCTAGTTGATGGTTTGGGGTTGAGTAAGACCCACGCCGGTTACATTAGTTCTGCCAATGTGTATGGTGCAGCCGTAGGAGCTTTGGCCGTTGTGTTTATGATCGCTAAAATTCAGTGGCGTAAAACAGCGTACATGATGCTTGCTGGGTTAATCATTTGTGACTTGGTTTCGATGTCTTTAACATCAATGCCGAGCTTAGTGATTACACGTTTTATTCATGGTGTGATCGGGGGTGCATTAGTAGGCGTTGGCTTTGCCGTGATATCGCGAACCTCAGAAACCGACAGAACCTTTGGGTATCTGTTGTCTATCCAGTTTGGCCTAGGTGGATTGGGTCTATATCTATTGCCGCCTTTAGTGCCCGAGTACGGCACAGCTGCACTATTTTGGGCACTGATAGCCTTTAGTGTTGTAACGCTATTGATGGTGCCGTTTCTAGACGAATACGAGCATACTGAGAAACGCGATACTGTTATGCCGACCATTAATTTACCGATTGTTCTTACGTTGGCGGCTATCTTCTGTTTTCAGGCTGCCAACATGGCCATCTACGCATTTACCATCGAGATGGGTAAGTTCTTTGAAATGGATATCACTTATATCAGTGAAACCTTAGGCGAGGCCGCCTGGATCGCGATTTTAGGTTCGGTTCTGGTTATCTTGATGTCAACTAAATACGGGCGCCTTTGGCCAGTGACAATTGCGATCTTGTTAACGGCAATCGGCATCTGGGCATTTCATTATAGTAAAACAACCTATGTATTCTGGCTTGCGAACGTTGCGGTCGGTATCACGTGGGCATTTGTGATCTCATACTTGTTAGGTCTATGTTCGGCCTTTGATAGACAAGGGCAGGTCGCCGCGTTAGGTGGGTTTGCATCAAAAATGGGCCTCGCATCTGGTCCCTTTGTGGCGGGTTTACTTACCGATCAGCTGGGTTATGCGTCGCTTATCAATATCAGTGCAGTTATCTTGGTTGTTGCCGCAGTATTGGCGCTTGTACCTATGAAACTAATTGATCAACAAGAGGCCGAGGCAACAAACTCGCCCTAAAATATGTCTATAATGCCACCCATTGAAGAATGAGGATCAACGATGTCACAGATGAATGACCCTGATAACGGTGTTAAAGATGTAAAGCAGCTAGGCTTGTTTGCGTCATTGGCATCACTGTCTTACGTGTTTTGGATATGTGGTGGTATGGAGATGGTCGAGCGATTAGCATACTACGGTGTGCGCTCGACTTCGTCATTGTATGCAACAGACGCTCAGTCTAATGGCGGGCTTGGTTTGGTAGGTAGCGAATTAGGCTCTATTTTCTTAGTGTGGGCGCTTATTCAAAGTTTTGTACCAGTATTCACCGGTGGTATCTCAGACCGTATCGGTTACAAAGAAACGATCTTTGCATCAACCGTTGCCAAGATTATTGGCTACTTAATTATGGCGCTGTTCCCAAGTTATTGGGGTTTTATGGCCGGTGCCGCCATGCTGGCATTTGGTACAGGCATTTTTAAGCCGGGCATTCAGGGCACGATTGTTAATGCAACAAACCGCCAGAATAGTTCAATGGCGTGGGGTGTGTTCTATCAAACAGTAAACATCGGTGCATTCTTGGGCCCATTGATTGCCGCTCAATTGCGCGTGTTAGCCTGGGAAAACGTGTTTTATGTTTGTGCATTGATAATCTCTATCAACTTCTTGTTGCTACTTACCTATAAAGAACCGAACAAAGAGGCGCGTTTAGCGTACCGTGCCAAGGTGAAAGCCGGCGAAATCGTTGAGAAATCGCTATGGGCTGATTCGTTGCGCGAAATTACTCGCCCCATTCTGTTGTGGTACATGGTGTTGTTCAGTGGATTCTGGTTCATGCTGATGGCATTCTGGGATATCGGGCCACTGTTTGTTCGCGACTGGGTTGATACAAGCACCTTAGTTAACATGATGTTTGGTGACGGCGGTACCGACTCTAAAGCGGCTATCTTCTTTTTCGGCATGAACCCAGAAGGCACCGTGATTAAGCCAGAGGGCATGATTAACTTTAATGCCATGCTAATCATGACTACCTGCTTCATCATTGCAGGGCTCTCTGCCAAATTGAAGGCGACCAACTCGATGGCGCTAGGTACTTTCTTTGCGTCTACCACACTTATCCTGTTCGGCGGTTTTAATGCAGCTTGGGTAATTCTAGTAGCGATTATCTGCTTCTCGATCGGCGAGATGCTATCGAGCCCTAAGTCTAGTGAGTACTTGGGCAATATCGCTCCCGCGCAAAAGAAGGCGATGTACTTGGGGTTCTCACAGCTGCCTATAGGTATCGGCTGGTCCGTAGAGAGCTGGTTAGGTCAGGTGATGTATGATCACTATGGGTCAAAAGATAGATTGTCTCGCGTTGCACTAGAGCAAGGTGGTATGGCGGCTGATCAAGTACAGGCGATTCCGATTGGCGAAGCCTTTGATGCACTGGTTGCCGAAAAAGGTATTGATGCTGTTGCGGTAACAGAGCAGTTATATGCAGCTAACGATGTAGGCACTGTATGGTATCTGTTTGCAATCATCGGTGTGATCGCCTCGGTAGGTATGTTTGCCTACGGAAAATGGACATATCGACTAGCAAAAGAAAGTGCTTAATATGTACTCGAGAGCATATATTGAGTAGTCGTATAGTCAATTAATTGATAAAAAGTGTTCAAAATATCCCTTCGTTACGTTATGGTTTGATGAAAATAATTAACATAACAATAAAACGAGGGGATCGTTTTGAAAGAGCCAAACCAAAAAGAGCGTAATGTTCTTGGTGGTAAGGAAGCTCTTGCTGCAGCGGTATCAGCAGCGGTAGCATCTACTGCGGGCGCACAGTCGTCACAGTTAGCCATCGAAGAAGTAGTCGTAACAGCGTCAAAACGTGAGTCAAATCTTCAAGATTTGCCACAGTCAATTCAAGCATTTACTACAGATGATATCGCCAAGCGCGGATTTTCGGGCATTGATGATTATGCCAAGCAAATTCCTAGCATGTCGTTTGCACGTCGTGAACCAGGTGGTACATCGGTTATTTTCCGTGGTGTAGCATCATCAGGTATTCAGTTCGGTACTAACCCTACCGCCGCTGTATATATTGATGAACAAGCGGTTACCGCTGCAGGTGCTAACCCTAACCCGCGTATGATCGATATGGAGCGAATCGAAGCACTAAGTGGCCCTCAGGGAACACTGTTCGGTGAAGCTTCGCAGTCAGGTACATTACGTTTAATTACTAACAAGCCAAACACAGAAGAATTTGCCTCTTGGGTAGATACGCGTGTGGGTTATGTTGATGGTGGCGAAGCCGAAGGCGAAATCTCGGCAATGTTTAACGCACCTGTATCAGAAAACATGGCGTTCCGCTTTGTTGGCTACCGTGCAGAAGACGCCGGTTTTGTCGATAACGTGATGGGCTATAGCCAAGGTACCGACCGTTTTGATAATGGTCACATCGTTGAAGAAAATGTTAACAGCAGTAGCTCTTGGGGCGGCCGCGCAGCGTTGCGTTATCAAACTGATAACTGGACGACCGATTTAACATACGTAGCCGAAAACTCTAAGGTGAACGGTTTTACAGATGTAAACGAATATTACACGATGGCTGACGGCTCTGAGGGCATGTTGGGCGATCTACAGCAGGTGCGTTTTAACCCTGAAAGCAGCCGTGATAAATGGCAGCAGATCGGTTTAACCGTAACCGGTGATCTAGGTTTTGCTGATTTAACTGTAGCGGTATCTCACTTTGATCGTGAATTCAGCTACGAAGCTGACGCTACCGATTACGTCTTCGAATTCCAAAAGACCGGTGACGAATGGCGTGCATATGCTGCGTATAACCCGTACTACAATGTGTACGGTATCTATGACTTTGGTGGCGACGTTGATGCGGTAGCGACCCAGGTTCAGGATATGACGAATGACTCGATCGAAGTACGTTTGGCGAGCCCAGGCGATAGCGACAGTCGTTGGAACTGGGTAGTGGGTGCGTTCTACTCTAAGAAGCAGAACCAAAGCCAGTTCGATTCAAACATCAACTCGAACTTTAGCAACAACCCGTACGATGCTGATTTTGTTCCTGGTGCGGCCTACCTAAACTATGCGAACTATTACGAGCATGGCGAATGGCTAAACTTTAAGAGCGATAACTGGTTTACTGGTACCTATGATCTAGAGGTAGAGCATAAGGCAGTATTCGGTGAAATCAGCGTTGATCTAACTGAGCGCTTGAATCTTACCGCTGGTGGTCGTTGGTTCGAAGAAACTCGCGAATTCTACTTGCTACAAGGTGGCTATCGCTTAAACGACAGCCTTGAGTCTGGTAATCATACAACGGGTTACATCGGTCTAGACGAACGTACTAAGCGAGCTCACGACGGCTTTGTACCTCGTGTAAGCGCTAACTATGCGATTACTGATGATGTGATGGGTTATGTAACCTACGCCGAAGGTTTCAGACCAGGTGGTTCTAGCCCGGTTAAGACGCGTTCAATGTTACCAAGCACCTTCGAGTCAGACTTACTTAAGTCGACAGAAGTTGGTTTAAAGATGACTCTTCTTGATAACCGCTTACGTTGGAACATGGCCGCCTACACGATGAAGTGGGACGACATCCAAGTACAGGTTTCAAGCCCGGTAACCTTTGGTCTTGCGATCACTAACCTAGAATCTGCGAAGATCGATGGTTTCGAAACAGATCTATTGTTTGTGCCAGCCGAACGTTGGGAGCTATCTCTTAACTACGCATACAACGATGCTGCTACCGATAGCAATTCGATTGTATACGGCGTAGATGAAAACGGTGTAGAAGATAAAACCGTTGAACTAGTGAATCTTGGCCCAGGCGTACGTTTGCCTATCACTCCAGATCACAAGTTCAGCATGGGTGCCGAGTACAGCTTCGCTAACCAAGCATTCTGTGCAGATCAGTACATCCGCGCTGATGTATCATACGTAGGCGAGTCGGTGAACGCGCTAGAAGGTGGTGAGGCGGTGAACTACGGTTCGGTACGTACTCAGCCTGATTACGCAACCCTTGACTTACGTTATGGTCTAGACAGCGATAAGTGGTCTATGTCGGTGGCATTAAATAATGCGACTGACGAACGCGCTACGCAGTTTATTAATAACCGTTGGGGCTCGCGTCAGCGTATTAGTATTAACAAGCCACGAAATGTAAGCTTAAACTTTAAGTATCATTTCTAATAATAGATGGGCGAGTTCTCGCCCGATCTAGTTAGTACGCAATAAAAAAGGCTTCACATTAGTGAAGCCTTTTTTATTGCAAATAATATTAAGAGTGGCGGTTATCAGAACGGCCATACCTCTAAGCCATGAATGGCATTGCGAACGTCCCAAGAAATAGTTACTGAGCGCACTGTTTCAACGTTTACCATGTCATGAATAGCGATTGTTGATGGTGACGATCCTGATGCTAGGTAGCGATTATCGATGGCACATAGGCCACGGCCAAAGCCAATACGTGCGATCTTGCCGTCATTATGTTCAAGGTGCGTGATGCGTTCGGGTTCTAGCTCTGGAACCTTGAATGCACACTGCCAGTCGGGTGCTGCAAAACGCACATGGTCAGCCTTGGTGTCATTAAATAGTATGCCATTTTTAAAAGGCTGAGCGTTGTGGGTGCCGAGTGGGATGTCGGCAAGCGCTTTAACGTCTACACCGTCAAATTTAAGCAGCGCCGGTACTTTAAGCCCGCTAAAAAATAGCCCACGATCGTTGGCGCACACAGAGTTGAGATGCATCTCATTACAAGGCATCGGGCCCTTGGCGCCGCGCGGGTCAAACTTCCAACATTTATAGCCATCATCGTGGGTGAATACGTGCAGGCCCCACACAAACTCCAGTTTGTCTAGGTCAAAGCCAAGAACTGCATCAAAGCCAGTGCTTGCAACATAAAGTATGCGCTCGTGAATCCACATTTCGTGGGCGTGTTTGAGATAGGGGTTCTTAAAGCTACCTAACAGTTTGAAGTCGGGCGAGTAACAAAAGATTTCATCGCTAGCGGCGATGTAGACGCGCTCGTTATCTATGGCTATACCACGTAAACCACGGTCCCATCCACGGCCCGCCCAATCGATATCCATACGGTTCCAATCGATCTTTTGATCAACAGTGAGCTCGTCAAAGTCGATGATATAAACGCCGCCGTGGCTCTCGCCTTTTTCAGACCCACGAACCACCGAGGTACATATAAGTTTATTCATTATTGCTACATCCGGATTACGACTTATCTTAAGCGTTTACTAAGTTTTCTGTGCGCTTAAGTTGTTCAAGTTCGTCTAGTTTGTGCGGGGGAACATAGTCGAAGATAAAGGTGATACGATCTTCTTTACCTCGGTTCATAACACTGTGCTGCAGCTGATTATTAATCTCGTACGCTTTACCAACTTCAAATTGATAGGGTCGCCCATCAATCATAAATCGTACTCTTGAGTTGGTGGTGATAGGCACATGAATACGGTGCCCAAAATGAAAGCTTGGGTGCTTATCAACGTGAGGTGAAATGATACCGCCCGAGGTGAGCTTGGCCGCCATAGCGCGAATAACTTTACCGCCAGGTGGGTAATGGTTTTCAAGAATATGATTCATTACCGGTAGCGCAACATCTGACAAATCATCGTAGCCGTCTTCGTGCCAAACTTTAAAATCTGGAAACCCAGCACCGTCTGTAAAGATCATTACAATTGACTGGGTATATCGATGTACATCGTAAGTGTTTTGACGATAGTCATTGCCTAGCCATCGCTCATCGTCGAAGCTGAGAATGCGCTCGCGAAGAGCGTCGATGGGTTGGTCACCAAGGTGCTTTAGAGGTACATCGATATTCATATATTTAACCCAAGGAGTAGCGTTAGCACGCGCTACATTTCTTAAAAATCTTCGCTGATACGATACGGTAAAATAACCAAAATATCAATTGAGATACAGTAATCTCGGGCAATGAGGAACTGTCAGAATACAAATTGTTGGCAATTGTAACCGAGTGAGGTATTTTGCGTACTCGCATTTTCTAAGTTTCTTCATATAGGGGTATCTGATGGAAGAAAATAAACTTGATGTAAATAAGAATAAGCGTACACAGCAAGCATTATTTACCGCAGTTTCTGCAGCAGTAGCAACCACCGCCACCGCTCAGAATGACAACTCTAAACTCGCTATCGAAGAAGTAGTAGTAACTGCATCTAAGCGCGAGGCAAACCTTCAAGATCTAGCGCAATCTATTCAGGCATTTACTGGCGACGACATCGAAAAGCGTGGCTTTTCTGGTATTGACGATTATGCCAAACAAATTCCTAGTTTAGCGTTTGCTCGTCGTGAGCCGGGCGGCACGTCGGTTATTTTCCGTGGTGTAGCAGCCTCTGGTATTCAGTTTGGTACCAACCCGACTGCGGCCGTATATCTAGATGAGCAGGCAATTACATCGGCAGGCGCAAACCCAGATCCGAAACTGATTGATATTGAGCGAATCGAAGCACTAAGTGGCCCGCAGGGAACCCTGTTTGGCGCTGCATCGCAATCAGGTGTTTTACGATTGATCACCAATAAACCCGACACTAGCGAAGCAGCTGGCTGGGTTGCTGGTTCAATGGGCTCAGTAGAAAACGGTGGTACCGATGCAGAAGTATCGGGCATGTATAACCTGCCGTTAACTGATTCTGTGGCCGTGCGTTTAGTAGGCTACTCAACAAAAGATGCCGGCTACATAGACAACGTAATGGGCTACTCACAGGGTGGCACTTTTACAAACGAACATCTAGTACGTGAAGACGTCAATAGCGGTAAAACAAGTGGTGGTAGAGCGGCGATACGTTGGGAAACCGACCGCGTTACGACTGACTTAATGTACACCACAGAAAGAACCAAAGTACGCGGCTTTGGTGATGTGAACCTTACCAAGTTTGATGAAAACGGCGACGAAGTTGCTTTGGGTGATCTACAGCAGGTTCGTTTTAATGAAGAAAGCTACAGCGAAAATTGGGAGCAATTAGGTTTAACAGTAGAAGCAGATCTTGGCTTTGCTGATCTAACAGTTGCTGCGTCACGTTTTGAGCGTGATTTCTCATACGAAGTAGATTCTTCTGATTACCTTTTCGAATTCCAGCGTCTCGGTGACGAGTGGCGGGCGAATGGCGGCATAAAAGCTGATGGCTCAAAGGCATTCTGTTACTACTATGCTTGTTACAGCGTGTATGACTTCGGTGGTGATGCCGATGGTATTGCTCGCCAGCAAGCCTCTGATACGCGTGATGCGGTCGAAGTTCGCTTAGCAAGCCCTGCAGACGGTAGCCGTTGGAACTGGGTTGTTGGTGCATTTTACGCAAACAATAAGTCAAACACTGTTTTCGATAGCGATTCAGCAGGTTGGTCAGACACACCAGGTGGTGCTTACATCAACTACGCCCATTATTATTACAATGGCGAGTTCTTAGGCGAGAGTGATAACTTCTTCGCGGCTACTTACGATCAAGAGATTACCCAAAAGGCAGTATTTGGTGAGATCAGCGCAGACCTAACCGATCGATTGAACTTAACCGTTGGTGCGCGTTGGTTTGACGAAGACCGCGAATTTGAACTGATTCAGGGTTCTTTGCGTCAAGGTGAGGTTTTAGACCGCGATACAGATCACATCACTACTGATGGATTGGCTAAATCAAGCCATGACGGTTGGGTACCTAAGGTAAATCTAAGTTACACCCTAGATGACGATAAGATGGTGTATGCCACTTATTCAGAAGGCTTCAGATCAGGTGGTTCAAACCCTGTGCGTGATCGTTCACTGTTACCCCGTAGCTATGAACCAGATGTATTGCATAACTATGAGATGGGCGCCAAGACGAACTGGATGGACAACCGTCTAAGATTGAACGTTGCCGCCTATCACATGACGTGGGAGGATATTCAGGTTCAGGTAACTGACCCAAGTATGTTCCAGCAGGGTACCATTAACTTCCCGAGTGCAGAAATCAATGGCATAGAAGTAGACGCAATGTTTATTCCTGCAGAGGGATGGACGCTATCGGGTAACTTCGCTTACAACGATGCAAAAGTAGCCGAAGATGCCGAGATGTATGGTGAAAACATCTTTGGTGATGATGAGCTGATTATCTCAGTTAGCAAAGGTGCACGTTTGCCGATTACCCCTGAGTTCAAAGCAAGTGCGAGTGCACAATACGACTTTAATCAGCAAGCACTAGGTGCTGATCAATACGTGCGTGTTGACTACTCTTACACAGGCGATTCAGTGAACTCGCTAGAAGGTGGCGAAGCAGCTATCTTTGGCAGTGTTTATACCCACGCAGCATTCTCGGTCGTCGATCTCAAGTATGCTCTAGAAGCTGATGACTGGACGATGGGTGTTTCTTTAAAGAACGCTCTAGACGAGCGCGGTGAGCAATTTATGAGCAACCGTTGGGGCAAGGGGCGTTTAAGCATTAACAAGCCTCGAACTTTGTCATTTGATGTTAAGTATCATTTTTAATTAGTGCTTAAGCAGTGACATAATGGCTCCTTCGGGAGCCATTTTTATATGTGATCATTTTCAGTAGGGTACACAATGCTAGATCAAACTAAGACAGTACCAGTTCAAAAGTTTGATGGTACAAGCGATTATCACCTAGATGATGCTGTGCTAGTAGAAGAACCATTAGAGGTATTGATCGAAGCAGGTAAGCAACCTGCGATCAGCGTTGTAACGATGCGAACCCCAAATGACGACAAAGCATTGGCGGTGGGGTTCTTGTATACCGAAGGGTTACTAGCTTCGCAGAACGATATCGAGAGCACAGAACAGCTCGATGATAATCGTATTAAGATTAAGTTACTTTCTGAGCAGGGCATGCAAAACCGCAACTATCGTCGTGAATTTATTCGTACCAGTAGTTGCGGGCTGTGTGGTGATCAGTCATTAAAAACATTAAAACTAATGGGTGCAGTTCAACAAACTGCTGTTGAAATAGATAAAGCAATTATCGATCGCTGTGTACAAAAACTTAAACCTAGTCAGTTAATTTTTAAGCAAACGGGCGGTAGCCATGGCGTTGCCGGTTTTAACTTAGACGCAGATCATTTAGCCACCTTTGAAGACGTAGGTAGGCACAATGCCCTTGATAAATTGATCGGTCATGCAGTTTTAAAGCAACTCGATATACCAATCATCGTCACAAGCAGTCGAGGTGGTTACGAAATGGTGCAAAAAGCAATTATGGCTAAGGCGAAAATTTTGGTATGCATTGGGGCGCCTACGTCACTAGCAATAGAAACAGCACGACACTATGGCCTTAGGCTAATTGGTTTTGTCAAAGGCGATGTATATAACCTTTACTGTTAGTAGATGTACAAATAAGACAATAATTACTGTAAATATTGTTGAATAACCCTCCTGATACAGGAATTATCTGAGCTATGTTCTAGGCTTAAAAGGCCAAAAAAAGGCTATTAAGCCTATGCCAATACCTTAAGTTTAAAGGTTATAAGAGCAGATGATGGCCGTTAGGAAACAGGAGGTATTATGCAAAAGCTAACTATCGCCGAGCTTATGAACGTCGGTGAAATCACAACGATGGTGCTTCATCCTTGTGCAAACAAGTATCTGATAGAAGTGCGTACCAAGCACGAGCGTTATCGACTTGTTGATGTTGAAGGCACTAATCTACTCGTTAAAAAAGGCGACTACGTACACGCCATCATGCAAGGGTTGTCTGAAAAAAATGTAGCGCGCGCGTCGCAAAGTTACATCTTTGACGCGCCAGAGGCTCTTCACTAACTATCTCATCAAGCAGCTTAGTTAAACAATGCTTTGAGCGATGCAAGGGTGTCGGTGCCTTTTTGAACATTGGCACCCTCATCGTGCTCGGCATCAATGCCCTCCCAAACTAAATCTTCGGGCGGTAGCTCTTCAAGAAAACGACTGGGCACACAGCTTACACGCTCGCCATATTGTTTGCGGGTTTGCGCATAACTGATGGCGAGTGTTTTCTTGGCTCGCGTAATACCCACATAAGCTAAGCGCCTTTCTTCTTCGATATTGTCTTCTTCAATACTGGTACGATGCGGCAAGATTTCTTCTTCGACGCCAATTAGGTATACGTGATTAAACTCAAGACCCTTAGAAGCGTGCAGTGTCATCAACTGAACCTGGTCAAAATCTTCTTCGTCCTCTTGCTGGCGATCAAGCATGTCGCGAAGAAGAAGCTTGCCAACCGCATCGGCTAAAGGGTCGTCTGAATCTTCAAGAGTAGCCACCGTACTTGCCACCGAATCGATTAAGTGGCGCACATTGTTCATACGTGCCTCGGCCACTTTAGCGTTAGAAGCATTTTGATGTAGCCATGCTTCGTACTCGATATCATCTAGCATTTCTAAAATTAGCTGTTCAGGCGATATATCGTGGCTGCGATCTAATAGTGAGTTGAGCCATTGTTTAAAGCCCCGCAACCGCCCGATTGCTTCGCCGGATAACAGTGTGGCAAAGCCAGCATCATCAATGGCCTCGAGCAACGATTTGTCTACTTCGGTAGCGTAGGTGCCTAATGTTTCTAACGTTTGTGCACCGATCTTTCGGCGAGGTGTATTGATGATGCGCAAGAAAGCATTGTCGTCATCTGGGTTCGTTAAGATACGAAGATACGCAATAATGTCTTTGATTTCGGCACGATCAAAAAATGAAGTGCCGCCACTCATACGGTAAGGAATCTGGTGGTGCTGCAGCTTTAACTCAAGCAGTTTAGCTTGGTGGTTGCCGCGATAAAGAATAGCAAAGTCACCAAACTTAAGGCCTTGGCGAAGACGGCGATCTAGTATCTCAACGGCTACGCGTTCGGTTTCGGCCTCTTCATTCTTACAGCCTACGATACGTATAGGCTCGCCAAAATCCATTGCAGACCAAAGTGTCTTTTCAAAGTCGTGTGGGTTATGAGCGATTAAGTGGTTGGCAGCTTTTAGAATACGGCCTGTTGAACGATAGTTCTGTTCAAGCTTAATCAGTTTAAGTGACGGAAAGTCTACCTTTAACTGAGATAGGTTTTCGGGGCGAGCACCACGCCAAGCATAAATACTTTGATCGTCATCGCCTACCACTGTGATGCGCCCCATCACGCCGACTAGCTGCTTAACTAGTAGGTACTGGCTTAAGTTCGTATCTTGATATTCGTCGACCAGAAAATAGCGAATCTTATTTTGCCATCGTTCTAATACGTCGGGATGGCTTGCGAATAACTGAGTCGGCTTTAGGATGAGATCGTCGAAGTCTACGGCATTATAGGCCTTTAAGGCACGCTCGTAGCCTTCGTATACGCGAGCGATTGTTTGTTCACTGGGGCTCTCGGCAACACTAATCGCCGAATCAGGCGACACCATGTCGTTCTTCCAGTTTGATATCTGGCCCTGCACTAGTTCGGCAAAGGTGGTATCTAAGTCACCACCGCGTATTAGTAATTCTTTAATCAGGTTAAGAGCATCTGAGGCATCAAAGATCGAAAAGTTCGCTTTCATACCGAGCGATTTGTGCTCGCGGCGAATGATATTCAGGCCTAGATTATGAAAGGTCGAGACTGTAAGCCCCTTTGTGAGATCTTTGTTAAGCAGCCCGGTTACGCGCTCTTTCATCTCTCGGGCGGCTTTGTTTGTAAAGGTAACGGCAGCGATATTGCGAGCTGGAAAGCCGTGATGTGTAATGAGATGAGCAATTTTGCGAGTAATTACACTGGTTTTGCCACTACCCGCACCGGCAAGCACCAGTAACGGGCCTTCGGTATAGTCAACCGATTGCTGCTGCTTGTCATTAAGTTTTGCCATTGTTGCTCCGCGAGGCTGTTACATCGTTAGCTAGCGGTGTATTCTATCAGCTATAACTTCTGCGAGGTGGGCCTAATCAATGGTATTTACCTACCTTCTTTTTGAATTTGCTGAGAACTAAATAATTAACTAATGCAGCACGAAATTCGCCGTATCGTTTTAGTATCTGATGAGCAGGCCGATTATCATTTGGTCTCAAGCGTCGTCGATGCACACCCTAGCCTTAATTGGTCTATTGATTGGGTGCGTTCGGTGTCGCAATTTCATCGCGCGGTACGTCGAGCGTCAGGTCATCAAGTAGTGCTATTTAGTGCCACCCCAGTATTTGTAGATGCATGGAACCAGCTAAATTTAAAACGCGTACCCTGCCCATGGATCACGCTAACGTACTCGTCTTCTGACAATCTTAAATTGGTTGAAGGGGCGTTGATGGTTAGCCGCAACTCGCTTAAAGCCAATTTGTTGGTTGCGACCTGCAAAGACGCAGCAACGCATTTTGCCCAGTCTCACTATATGGAGCTGGCAACGATGACTGATGAGCTAACCGGTTTGGGCGACCGCTCGTTGTTTGATACCGATATCGAATTATTGATACATCACCATAAATCGATTGATGCTGAGTTTGGCTTGGTTTATATCGATATTTGTGATCTTAAGCAGGTTAATACGGTGTACTCGCGAGATGCAGGAGATTTCGTGCTAGTCGAGCTAGCTCAGCGTATTAAACAGGTTGCCGGTGGCGCTCACTGCTATAGATTGGGTAGTGATGAATTTGTGCTGTTGATAGAACAGCTAGATCATCCTAGTTCAATGACTCCCTTAATTGGAGACTTAGAAACCGCTTTACAAGAGCCAATGCAATATGGTGACGAAACCATCGCCGTTGGTATATCAATCGGTATCGCGTCGTATCCAATTGCCGGCGAGACCGCTCGCGACCTAATTCGTAACGCCGATTTAGCTACGTACGAGGCGCGCCAGCAAGGAAGCTTGTCACGGTTTTTCGATGTGCGTTACGGGCGCGATAGTGACGAAATTGATCTGATCTCTGAACTAAAGCTTGCCATTAGAACGGGCGACTTCCAGTTGCATTACCAGCCTAGAATCTGCCCGAAAACGGGTACTGTTCATAGTGTCGAAGGATTAGGGCGTTGGTATCATTGGCGAGATGGCTGGGTAAATCCTAGCAAATATATACCTTTGGCTGAACAAAGCGGTTTGGTGGTTGATTTTGGTCATTGGGTGCTAGAACAAGCCTGCAAAGACCTAGCGACATTAAAGGCCTTGCAGATCGATTTGACCTTGGCGGTTAATATGGGCTATCAGCAGTTGATGCAGCATCGAGTAGCCGAAGATCTAAAGCAACTTGCCGAACTTTATGATGTCGACTTAAGTAATCTTGAGATCGAACTGACCGAAACTGTTGAAATGAATCGATTAGATACATTGGCTGATGCAATGACCGAAATTGCAGAATTAGGTGTAAGCTTTTCGCTAGACGATTTTGGTACGGGCTATTCAGCCTTTACGCATCTTCAGCGCCTGCCCATTGATATCATTAAGATCGATCGCGAATTTACCTCTAAGTTATTAGATAGCGGGCACGATAGGGCGATTGTTAAGGTGATGGTTGATCTTGCTAAGCGTCTAGATTTAAAGTCTGTCATCGAAGGGGTCGAGAGCGAGCGCCAATTGGCTATTATCAAAGATCTTCACTGTGACCTTATTCAGGGATATTACTATGCCCATCCTCAGCCGCTCACTAAATTACTTGCTTTTATAGCTCGATCTCAAAGCATCCATTTACCTAGAACCGCAATATTAGCTAGCTAGGTTGCATCGCCATAGCGACCTGTATATCACTAGCTCCACAACGACGATCATTTAGCTCAGATATGGTCAAGGCGACCCGTAGGCTCGCTAGCAGTCGACGGTAGCTTAATAAGCCTTCGGCAACCTGATGCTCTAAGCGTTCAATCTCTTGTTGATCTATCGATTGAAGCTGTTTGATGGATGCAAGAGACAATCGCGCATTAAATTGCCCCCGCTGATTAAGTTGCAGCTGTCGATAGGCGTCGATGGTTAGGCGCAGCGTGTCGTGGTCGTTCAGATTAATGGCACAAAGGTTGGGCGATAGTGGAAGCTCTGCCTCGACATGTAAGCACAGTTGAAAACGTTCAAGTAGAGGGCCTGAAAGGCGCGCATTATGTTTTTGTATGGCCGATTCGCTGCACTGGCATGTACTTTTAAGACTGCCCAAGAAACCGCACTTACAAGGATTGGTTGCGGCAATTAACTGAAAATCTGCCGCAAGCTTTGTATCAAAAGCAGCTCTAGAAATACGAACGTTGCCTTGCTCTATAGGTTGGCGCAATTGGTCAAGCACGTGCGGCGAGAACTCGTGTATTTCGTCTAAGAATAATATGCCTTGATGAGCGAGGCATATTAGCGGCGGGCGTTGATTGGCGCCGCCTATTAGGGCTGCGGCACTACAACTGTGATGCGGTGCAATAAACGGAGGTTGCCCGATGGGCAGATCGTTTAACACGCATTGGTTATCAAACGCATGCTCAAACGGCAAAGACGGCTGAAGTTCTGCCATCGCTTCGCAGAGCATGGTTTTGCCTGTACCTGGCGGGCCAGTAAGTAAAAGGTGGTGTCTTCCGGCCAGTGCCACTAAAGCAACCCACTTAGCATAATGTTGGTGCTGAATAAGCGGCCATCGAGTGATACTAGACATAACCGGTATATAGGCCTCTTGGGTAGGCTCTCGTTGAGTCAGGGTTGCAAGTTCTTTGAGGTGACTGATAGTTAACGTAGCTGCAAAGGGGCTTGGGCGAGTAGCCGCAATTAACACTGCGTTTTGCTGGCCTGCACAGGCGGCAAACGCATTACCTGTTAGTACGCCTAAGACACTGCCGTCTAAGCTCAACTCGCCAACAAGCATACAGCGATAAGTGGGTGTCACAATCTGATTGGTCGCCATGAGTAACGCCGCTGCAATTGCGAGGTCAACGGTGCTTGCCGACTTGGGCAGATGAGCAGGCGTTAAGTTAACCGTAACACGCTGTTGTGAGAATTCTAAATCAGAGTTGATGATGGCGCTTCTAACCCTATCTTTAGCTTCTTTAACTGCTGTTGCTGCCATACCTACGATAGAAAAACCGGGCATGCCACGGCTTATATGTACCTCTACTTCAACGGGCGTTAACTGGCCGTAGATTTGTAGGGCAGTTAAACATTTGGCGAACGACATGGTCACGATCCTTAGCAATATAGGTAGTGATGCTAAGTCAAGGTGCATTATAGGGCGAGGCTGCACCTACTTGGTGCGAGCATTGAAGGTAAAGAAATCATGGGCGAGAAAGTAAGTTAACTCAAATCCACATAACTCTTTGTTTATATAAGCTTTTTTGCACCTTGGCACGAGCGCTGCAAAAGCGCAAGTACAACATAAGTTCACAATGAACACGGGGATTGAGATGAAAAAACTAGTATTAGCAACCGCTTTAGTAGGTGCCATGAGTGCATCGGTATCAACGGTAGCCCAGGCTGAGACCAGCGCGTCGGTAGCCGTTGCCAACACCTATTTATGGCGTGGTATTGATGTGTCGGCGGGCACCGCTGCGGTATCGGGTGACCTGACTTATTCAAACAATGGTTTTACTGCTCAGGTTTGGGCGACCAGTATGAACTCAGATTTGGGCGCAGAGATCGATCTGATTTTGGGCTACGCCAAAGAATTCGATAATGGCTTTTCGTTAGATGTAGGTTATATCGGCTATTTGTTCCCAAAGGATGATATCGAGGTTGGCGACATCAACGAAGTTTACGTTGGCGGCAGCTACGGTGCGTTCTCTGTATATCACTACGAAGATTTTTCATCAGATGATGGTGAAGCATTTATCGGTGATACCGATAATCGTTACACCACATTAGCAGTTGGCGTTGATAAGTTTAGCGCGCTTGTCGGTTTTGATTATGGCGATGTGGGCTATACGCATATCGATCTTGGTTATGCATTCAATGACAACCTTTCATTCACTCTAAGTAAGATCGTTGAAAACGACGACGACTATGTGGGCGATGATGATACCAAGTTTGTAATCTCATACGGTATTTCGTTCTAGCCCAATATTTTTAAAAGCCTCTTCAAGGGAGAACAATATGAAATTAGTAACCGCAATCATTAAGCCGTTTAAGCTAGATGACGTACGCGAGCAGTTAGCAGATATCGGTGTTAACGGTGTAACCGTTAGCGAGGTAAAAGGATTTGGCCGACAAAAAGGCCATACCGAGCTTTATCGTGGCGCAGAATATGTTGTGGATTTTCTGCCAAAGGTGCGACTAGAAATCGCCTGTGATGATGAAAAAGTTGACGAAATAATCGACAGCATTAGCAGCGCGGCACAGACCGGAAAGATTGGTGACGGCAAGATTTTTGTGACCTCACTAGAAGAGGTGGTACGTATACGTACCGGCGAAACCGGCGTAGCCGCCGTATAACTTTGGAGCTCACTGAGGAATAATTATGGAAGCTTTAACGTCAGATGTAGTATCGATTAAATACGCCCTTGATACCTTCTATTTTTTAATGTGCGGTGCACTAGTTATGTGGATGGCGGCAGGCTTTGCAATGCTCGAAGCAGGTCTAGTACGCTCGAAGAATACAACAGAGATTCTAACTAAGAATGTTGCGCTTTTTGCAATTTCTTGCACCATGTATCTATTGATGGGTTATACCATCATGTACGGTGGCTCAACGACAGGCTTTTTACCTGATAGCTGGTTTGGAGATAGCATTGCAAATGCATCTACCGAAGCTGCACTGGCAGGCGAGTCAACTTACTCAAGCGCAGCAGACTTCTTCTTTCAAGTCGTGTTTGTAGCGACGGCAATGTCGATCGTATCAGGTGCTGTTGCTGAGCGCATGAAACTGTGGGCGTTCTTGGCCTTTGCAGTTGCTATGACTGGCTTTATCTACCCGATGCAAGGTTTGTGGAAGTGGGGCGGCGGTTTCTTAGACGCAGCAGGTTTTCAAGATTTTGCTGGCTCTGGCGTAGTACACATGTGCGGTGCTGCGGCTGCTCTTGCGGGTGTTTTACTACTAGGTGCGCGTAAAGGTAAGTACGGTGCGAACGGTACGGTAAACGCGATTCCTGGTGCAAATATGCCAATGGCAACGCTAGGTACTTTTATTCTTTGGTTAGGCTGGTTCGGTTTTAATGGTGGGTCACAGCTTGCCCTGTCAACCGTTGATGATTCAAATGCTGTTGCTCAAATTTTCGTAAATACCAATGCAGCGGCAGCGGGCGGTTTGATTGGTGCATTAATGCTTGCGCGCATCCTATTTGGTAAGGCTGATCTTACAATGGCATTGAACGGTGCCTTGGCAGGTCTTGTTGCGATCACAGCCGAGCCCTTGGCACATGCAGCAATGTCGGCAACGCTAATTGGATTAGTAGGTGGTGTGCTAGTAGTGCTTTCAATTTTGGCGCTAGATAAACTACGAATTGATGATCCTGTTGGTGCAATCTCGGTACACGGTGTCGTTGGTATCTGGGGTTTGCTAGCAGTATGTTTATCAAGCAACGAGTCGGCTACCTTAGGTGCACAGCTAATGGGTATCGGCGTAATCTTCGCGTGGACATTCAGCACTAGTTTGATTGTTTGGGCAATACTAAAAGCAGTGATGGGTATTCGAATCTCTGAAGAAGAAGAGTACGAAGGTGCTGACCAATCTGAGTGTGGTATCGAAGCATACCCAGAATTTACCAACTCATAAAACAGTTTATATGTAGGGGCTTTATAGGGCGCTTTAAGCGCCCTCTTTTTTATAAAAAAATAAACTATACGTTGTAGGCATTTTGCGACTATATCAGGGGTATTGGATGTGCATTGCGCACTAAGTTAACCTGAAGTTTGACGGTGATGTCTATGGTCAAGAAATCTTCAAAGTCCAGTCAAGACATTGACATGGATTACATCGGTTCTAAAGAAGAAACCGCCGAAGCTCGGTCGCTTACTTCTCGCGAGCGTATCAGAACGCAGTTAGAAGACGACATCGAAGCTTTCTTATCTAGGGGCGGTGCAATTAGTGAGATCGACGCACACGTTACTGCCGACCCTCCGCAAAAGCCAGTATCTAACTATGGCAGTCGCCCTATTTGAATCAGTTACTCGCTTACGTTAAGCATTTCATCAATTAGGTCGAACATCTCGTTGGGTGTCTGAGCATGCCATCCCATTGGCGGTGGCATATCTCCTTCGTTTAACCACAATGCGTTGGCACCTACGTTGATGGCCATTTCGATATCGTCGCTATAGCTATCGCCAACGTGCAGGGTTTGCTCTGGGCTTACATCGAATAGTTTCATGGCAGTACGCAGCGCAATGGGGTCAGGTTTCGCTGCAGGCATGTGATCGGCAAAGAAACTGGCGCTAAAATAGTCGGCGATACCAGCATGAGCAAGCGAACTGTTGCCGTTTGTAATCGCAACTAAGGTAGCTCGCTTTGACAAAGCTTCTAAACGCGCCCGCACGCCGTCAAATAATTTCACGTTGATGCGATCTCGCCAGAAAACGTCAAAGGCTTGTTGGGCTGCAAGGTCGGCACTGTCTGGCGACAAGCCCGCTTCGCGAAACCACTGTTGATAAGTCGCTAGGCGTAGCCAGGTAACCTTATGCGCTTGCTTAGGATTGGCATTGATCAATTCGCTTCTAATTTGGCCAACACGCTCAGTGCTAACTGATAGCGATTCGGGTATCTGTTCGCTGATCCATTGATTAACTTTAGGAATACAGCGTTTCATAACCGAAGCGTTGTTCCATAGGGTGTTATCAAGATCGAAACTAATTAACTTAATCATGCTGTTTTTGTTCATTGCGTGCTCTTGGATGAGCGCGATCATATACTTTACTTAGGTGTTGAAAATCCATATGGGTATAGATTTGTGTAGTGCTGATGTCAGCGTGACCCAGTAGCTCTTGTACAGCACGCAAATCTGAAGAGGATTCTAGCATGTGTGTCGCGAAAGAATGCCGCAACATATGAGGGTGAACATGCTGACCAAGAGCACCTGATTGGGCGAGTTGCGATAGCCGTTGTTGAATCGAGCGAACTGTCAGCGCGGTGCCTTTCTTACTACAAAAGATTGCTCCCTCTTTACCAGAGGGTGAAACTTTCGACCACGCGTTTAGTGCATTTAATGCCTTGCGCCCAACGGGTAGAACTCGCGTTTTATTGCCTTTACCGGTAACTCTAATGTCGCCTTGGGTTGTATCGATCGCCTGCCAAGTTGCTGAGGCTAGTTCGCTTAGTCGCAAGCCTGAACTATAAAATAACTCAGCCATCGCTAGGTCACGTATTTTGTGCCAGTCGTCGGCTGACTGATTAAGAAGCTGTTGGCATTGATCAACATCTAGCACATTGGGTAACTTGCGAGCGCGTTTGGGCGCCCTAATGCCTGTGGTTGGATCTTTGAACCGCTGCCCAAATTTATACTGCAGATACTTATACAAGCCTTTAATGGCGCTTAGTTGCCGGCCGATTGTCGCTGGTGATTTACCGGCACGGTTTAGGTGTGCAACAAAGCTGCGTACCGCGAAGCTATCAACCTTTTCAACCGTTAACTGATTTTCGATGACGTAAGCGTCAAATACTAGTAAGTCGCGCTGATAGTTGACAAGGGTATTGGGCGAGAGCTGCCGTTCGATCTTAAGATAGTCGAGATAGTTTTCAAACAGGGGCGAGCTAAACTCGCCAAGTCTACTCACAGAATACTTTCAAGCTGCCTTGGTAGGATGCGGTTTACCACATCGGCAACATAGCTTAAGAACAGGGTACCTACACTGCTCTTATATTTAGTTGGGTCTGAACTGCCTAACACTAACACACCAAAGGTTTGACCGTCGTTTAACGGTGCTACTGCTATAGATTTGGGCTGTTCGTAGTTAGGGAACAAAAAATTGACCTCATGCTCTTGTAGCATGCCACAAATAGGTCGATTGCTACGCATTACACCGCCAATTTCTTGCTTTGCCTCAGAAATAGAGCGCATGGGCAATTGCAACGCTGAATCGGCTTCACCAAATAGCCAGATGTGGCAAAACTCTACCTGATAATCATTGATTAACTTGTCAACAAGTACATGGCAGGTTGAAGAAGCGGTTTCGCATTCTAATAGCGACAGAACCAGTCGCTGGGTGCGCTCAAACAGTCGGTCATTCTCTTTGGCGACGTCCATTAGACGAGAAAGGCGCTGACGCATTTCGACATTGCGGTCTTTTAGCAGCTCGGCTTGGCGCTCCATTAATGAGATGGCACCACCGGTTTCGTGTGGTAGCTTGATCGACATCAGCAGATCGGGCTGTTCAGACAAGAATTCAGGATTGTCTTTTAGAAAGCTCGTCACCTGCGAAGGTGTAAGTGGCGCTTGGCTCATATTTTTATTTGACCATGAAATACTTTAATCGCTGATCCTGCCATCATAACGTGATGATTGCGACCTCGCCAGTCGATCTTTAGATCTCCACCTGATAAAGACACCTTGACGCTATGATTGAGCAAATTTTGTTCTATGCCGGTGGCCGCTGCCGCGCAGGCACCTGTACCACAGGCTAAGGTCTCGCCGGCGCCTCGTTCGTATACGCGCAATTTAATATGATCACGCGACATAATCTCTCTAAAACCAACGTTTACGCCCTCGGCAAACCCAGCATTGGCTTGAATTCTCTGTGCGATTGGAGCGATGTCTAGTTTATCAAGCGATTCGACATCTACGATGACATGGGGATTGCCAACTGACACTATAGGGTAATGCTGATCTTCGATTTCAGCTAATAAGCCGTCAGTTGCACCATTAAAGGG
Organism: uncultured Pseudomonadales bacterium; assembly: GCA_947503335.1. GTDB lineage: Bacteria > Pseudomonadota > Gammaproteobacteria > Pseudomonadales > CANNCY01 > CANNCY01. The sequence continues at coordinate 29,941 of CANNCY010000003.1, forward strand.
CAAAGACGACGGCTTGAAATTGGGTTTGCCCATATCAACAATCGCGTTGTGCTTACCGCTTAGTGATACATTAAAACGGGCCGTCTTAGTTGACATTGACAGGCTGCGCTTTGTTGTGAGCCCCGCCTGATAGGCAAATTGAGCGATACAGCGCGCACCATTGCCACAGTGGCCAGCTTCAGAACCATCACTGTTGTAGATGCGATAAAAAAAATCGTCATCTGAACGCGTTGGCGGCTCTAGCATTAATAGCTGATCACAACCGATACCAAAATGGCGATCACACAGTTTACGAATCTTTGCTGGTGAAAGCTTTATTAGCTGGGTAACTGCATCGATAACGATAAAGTCGTTGCCAAGCCCCTGCATTTTTGTGAACTTTAAAATCATAGTCTGCCTTAGGGTAGCAGCGATTCGCCGCGTACCAAGTCGCTTAAGCTTTCGCGCTGGCGAATCACATAAGCCTTGTCGCCATCGATCATCAATTCGGCTGCGCGAGGGCGACTATTGTAGTTACTGCTCATTGTAAACCCATAGGCGCCACTAGAGCGAATGGCTAAAAATTCGCCCACGGCTGTGTTGATGGTGCGACCTTTGGCAATAAAGTCGCCAGTTTCACAAATTGGGCCGACCAAATCGGCAGTGTAAGTGTCGCGGTCTTGTTCAACTACCGGTACAACTTTCTGTTCTGCTTGATACAGTGCAGGGCGCAACAGGTCGTTCATCGCAGCGTCGATAATCGCGAATTTACGATCTTCGCCCTGTTTTAGATGCAGCAACTTGGTCACTAGGATACCCGCATTGGCGGCGATTGAACGCCCAGGCTCTAGCACCAGTGAGACATTTCTATCGCCAAGTCGCTCGTCTACTCTAGCCATAAATTGAGCGGGTGATGGCGGTTGTTCATCAATATAAGGTACGCCCAAACCGCCCCCGAGATCTACGTGCTTTAAGGAGATACCTTCACTAGCAAGCGTATCGATTTGATCAATAAGTATATCTAGGGCATCTAACAACGGGCCATCGTCGGTCAATTGGCTGCCGATATGGCAGTCGATACCCAGAGGATTAAGGTGTTGATGTTGATGGGCAAAACGATAGAGATCAGGTGCATCAGTCATTTTGATGCCAAATTTGTTTTGCTTCAGCCCAGTCGATATATAGGGGTGCGTTTTTGGGTCGACGTTTGGATTGACGCGAATTGAGATTGGCGCCTGGGTATTTAAGCGCTCGGCAATAGCGGCAATTTGATGCAATTCAGACGGGCTTTCTACGTTAAAACAATGAATGCCGATCTGTAGCGCACGTTCAATTTCGGATTCAGTTTTGCCAACGCCAGAGAAAACAATACGACTAGGGCTTGCCCCTGCCAGCAGCACGCGTTCTAACTCGCCCCCTGATACGATATCGAACCCTGCACCGAGTCGCGCCAGCAAATTGAGTACAGCGATGTTGCTGTTGGCTTTAACGGCGTAGCAAATCATTAGGTCGCGATTTGGCATTGCGTTGGCATAGGCATGATAGTGCCGTTCTAGGGTTGCGCGGCTGTAGATAAACAGTGGCGTACCGAACTGTTCAGCTAATTGCGCTACATCTGTCTGCTCAGCCATTAATCGGCCTTGAACATGATTAAAGAAATCCATGGTTACGACTCTTTTTGTTCGACCGGTTCAGCCTTTTCTTCGGGCAAATACAGTGGCGCCTTTTGCCCGCAGCCTGCTAGTAGAGTAATCGTAATAAAGGCTAGTGCTAGACGGTGTTTCATTGCGTATCACCTTGTAAAAAGTCTATGGCAGCCTGTGCTTGAATACGTACCTGATTAGGCGCTGTACCGCCTAGATGGTCGCGCGCACTAACAGAGCCTTCTAGTGTAAGTACATCAAACACATCTTTGTCGATCGCCTGTGAGAACTGACTTAGCTCGGGTAGGCTTAATTCTGACAGATCTTTGTTTTGCTCGATCGCATAGGCAACAGACTGGCCTACGATTTCGTGCGCTTCTCTGAATGGGATTTGTTTTCGAACCAAGTAGTCTGCAAGGTCTGTTGCTGTAGAGAAGCCCTGAAAAGCAGCAGCTCGCATAGATTCGGGCTTACTCTTTACGTTAGGAACCATGTCGGCAAAAGCACGCAAGCTGTCAAACAGTGTGTCGGCGGTGTCAAATAGAGGTTCTTTATCTTCTTGGTTATCTTTGTTGTAAGCCAAGGGCTGTGACTTCATGAGGGTTAACAGGCTAATCAGGTGCCCGTTTACACGACCGGTTTTGCCCCGAATTAGTTCGGGCACGTCGGGATTCTTTTTCTGTGGCATGATTGATGAACCAGTACAAAAACGATCTGGGATATCAACAAAATTAAATTGTGACGACGCCCAAATAACTAATTCTTCAGACATACGAGAGAGGTGCGTCATTACTAATGCTGCAGTGCTGCAAAACTCAATCGCAAAATCACGATCGCTAACACTATCTAGTGAGTTGCGCGAAGGGCGAGAAAAGCCAAGGGCTGATGCTGTTTGCTCACGATCAATGTTGAATGTAGTGCCTGCAAGTGCAGCGGCGCCTAGTGGCGAAACGTTGACGCGTTTTTGACAATCAATCAAACGGTCATAGTCGCGATCTAGCATCTCGTACCAAGCAAGAAGATGGTGCCCAAATGTGATTGGCTGTGCTGTTTGCAGGTGTGTAAAGCCTGGCATGATGGTATCAGCTTCAGTTAGGGCAAGTTGTGCAATGCCCAGTTGCAATCGGCGCATCTCTTTGGCGATATCGTCAATGGTAGTTCTAAGCCATAGGCGAATATCAGTAGCCACCTGGTCGTTTCGTGAACGCCCTGTATGAAGTTTCTTGCCTGCATCCCCAATAAGGTGGGTTAGCGCGTGTTCGATGTTCATGTGCACATCTTCTAGTTCGATAGACCAGCTAAACTCGCCCGATTCGATTTGTGCAGCGATTTTGTCTAAGCCCCAATGAATTTGCTTAGCCTCTTCTTCAGTGAGAATGCCGACAGAAGCAAGCATATCTGCATGGGCTTTAGAGCCGGCGATGTCTTCTTTATAGAGGCGTTGATCAAATTGTGCAGAGGCAGTAAAACGTTGAACAAAGGCATCTGTAGGCTCTTGAAATCGCCCGCCCCAGGTGCTGCTTGTATTATCAGTTTTATTCATGGGTAAAATCGCTGTAAACTCGAACTATTGTGCGTACAGAGTATACCAATAACAGTGGTACGTAATTAACCTATTTGCGCAGTGTGAACATTATGGTCATAGATCGACGCACTGATGTACTGACATCAGAAAATATATATAGCATCGCCTCAGCATCGACGGTGGTTGCCGTTCTTTGGGTTATCGCAAGTGAGCTACTAGTATCGGGGTTTTTCCACTTCGATTTGTTGCGTGCGTTAACTAATAGTTTGGTTGTTGTGTGTGCAACGCTGTTAAGTTTGTTTGTGTTATTCAAGTCTCAGGCAACGTTGGCGCGGCTAAGCATGCCTCAGGGCATCATGGCAGTGTTTTTGATTGTCACCCTATTCACCGCGACATCTCGCGTCGTTGTACAGGGCATTGGGTCGGCCGAGGTGATCGTTGATATTATCATCTCAAGTGCATTGATAAGTGCAGCTGTGGTTGCTGTTATATTTAGATGGTCGGCTAGCGTCGCACGCCAGAATAGGCATCAGCGAGCAGAGGCAAATGCTAGAGTACAGGCGTTACAATCGCGTATTAGGCCGCATTTTTTATTTAATAGTATGAACACCATCGCAAGTTTGATCGCTGTCGACCCCGAGCGAGCTGAAACTGCGGTAGAAGACTTATCAGAACTATTTAGGGCAGCTTTAGCTGATTCTGCGGTAGAGATCGATGTGTCTCGTGAACTAGAAATGTGTCGTAAGTACCTTGATATTGAAGCGCTGCGCATGGGTAATCGACTTCGCGTAGATTGGAATATCGACGAGAGCCTTCTGTCGCAAAAGCTACCAGCACTGTCGGTGCAGCCGTTGCTTGAGAATGCAATCTATCACGGTATACAACCTCGTACTGAGGGCGGATTAATTGAGGTGGCCCTAGAGCAGTTAGATACTCAGTTCGTTGTGAGAATCGCTAATCCTAGTAATGACGAGGAGCAATCGTCGCACCGCGGTAATCGCATGGCGCTGAACAACATTAAAGAGCGGCTAGATGCGTTGTATGGCCGCGAAGGTAGTTTGGCCGCACAGCGTATTGAAGATAAGTATGTAGTAGAACTGAAGATTCCCCTAAACGGAGAAGATACATGAAGGTACTCATAGTTGATGACGAGCAGTTAGCGCGCATGCGTTTGTGTCGAATGATTGACGATCTAGATGATTATCAGGTCGCTGGCGAGGCTGAAAATGGCCAACAAGCTGTCGACATGGCTAAGCAACTGTTACCCGATGTAGTGTTGCTAGATGTGCGAATGCCAGGCATGGATGGTATGGAGGCGGCCGCACTAATGGCAGAAATTGAGCCGGCGCCGGCGGTCATTTTTTGTACGGCTTACGACGAGTACGCGTTAGAGGCATTTGATCGCCATGCGGTGGGCTATTTATTAAAGCCGGTTAAGCGTGCTGGTTTACAAGATGCGCTGCAACGCGCTGTCACCTTAAATCGTGCCCAGATCAGCATGATGGAGTCTGAAGAAGCCGGAGGAACCAAGCATATATCCGCGAAAACGCACCGTGGTATCGAGTTGATTGCACTAAGTTCAGTAAGGTTTTTTCAGGCTGACCAAAAATATGTGACTGTTCATCACGCTGATGGTGAAACACTTATTGATGAGCCCTTGAAAGAGCTAGAAGAGCGGCTAGGGCAGGCCTTTGTGCGTGTACACCGTAATGCCCTAGTGCATGTAAGCTCTATCGAGGGGCTAGAACGTGACAGTGAAGGGCAATATCGCCTCGCAATGAAGGGGATCGAGGCAAAGCCGCAGGTAAGCCGTAGGCACGTAAGCGAGATCAAGGCATTACTGACAGGGCTTTAAGCTTGGGTAAATGCGTTAAGGGTAGTAGCCTAGATAGTAGTAGTCAGTACGAGATAAACGAATGAGCATCGAAAAGCTAACCATTGCAACCCGCAGTAGCCCATTAGCGCTTTGGCAGGCGCACTATGTGCGTGATCGCTTGAACCACTTTTGGCCTGAATTACAGGTTGAGCTGCTAGAGATGACCACCAGAGGCGACAAGATTCTAGATACGCCTTTGGCGAAAATCGGCGGCAAAGGGCTTTTTGTGAAGGAGCTTGAGCACGCGATGTTAGAAGGCGTTGCAGATATTGCTGTGCATTCGATGAAAGATGTACCGATGGAGTTTCCGCAAGGCTTAGAACTGGGTGTTATTTGCGAGCGTGAAGATCCTCGTGATGCCTTTGTGAGCAATCAATACTATAGCATCGATGATCTACCACAGGGTGCGGTAGTCGGCACATCTAGTTTGCGCCGCCAGTGTCAGCTTAAGGCAATGCGCTCAGATTTAGTGATTAAGGACCTGCGCGGTAACGTAGGTACACGCCTGCGCAAATTAGATGATGGCGATTATGATGCAATCATCTTGGCTGGCGCAGGCTTGATTCGCTTAGGGCTATCAACGCGTATTGCCCAGTTTTTGCCATTAGATCAATCGCTGCCCGCAGGTGGGCAAGGGGCCGTAGGTATTGAACTACGCGTCGGCGATACCCGTGTAGCTCAGTTGCTCGAACCCCTACACTGTGAGCAAACAGCGCGGCGCGTAACGGCCGAGCGAGCATTGAATCGCCATCTGAATGGCGGTTGCCAAGTGCCGATCGCTTGTTATGCAACACTTCAAGAAGACGGCGAGATTGAGCTAACTGGGCGCGTCGGTGATATTGAAACGGGCGAGATGATTGAGCGGGTCGCCTCTGGGCAGTTACCGGCTGAATTGGGTGTGGCTGTTGCTGAGCAGCTGCTTGATGCTGGCGCTCGCCCGATGCTAGCCAAGGCTGGTCTTTGAAAATAGTTGTAACACGACCTGCCCATCAAGCGGTTGAGTTAATAGAGGGCCTCAAAGCAATAGGCTGCGAGGCCGTTTCTGTACCTACAGTACAGATAGAACCCATGTCTTTTTCTGCCATTAGTCAGCCAGATCTATTTATTGTTACTTCGGTCAATGCGGCTCGGTTTTTTTGCGAGTTGGCGATCACGGTTAACTCGCAACCAATCATCAGCGTTGGGCCAACAACAGCCAGTTACTTAGCTGCGCGCGGTTACTCTGTTACTAGCCCTGAGCGTCTGTACACATCAGAAGGCGTGCTAGAGCTACCCGACCTGCAACAGGTATCGGGTAAGTGTGTGGCAATCGTAAAGGGTGAAGGCGGTCGAGAAACACTCGCCCAAGCGTTGAAAAAGCGTTCTGCTGTTGTAGAAGAGTGGAACCTGTATCGTAGAGTTGCCCCCTCAAATATCCATTTACCAAGCTTTGAAGGTGCCGACGTGATCTGGGTTAGTAGCTACGAGAGTTTCACTAATCTTTACCAACTGGGTAGAGAAATATGGCATGATCTGACTAAACTTATATGGATGGTGCCAAGTCAACGAATAGCCGACATGATTAAAGATCAAGTGGGTCAGGTGACGGTTGCCGATAGCGCTTTAAATAAAGATGTAATTGCACTCTGCCAAGAGATTATCAATGACAAAAGAAAGCCCGAAAGAACAGAAGAACGAAATCATTGAACATGCTGATACCCCGGTAGCTGATGACACAGTTGTCGATTCGGGTAAAGAGAAACTCGATGAAAAGACTCAGGCAACGTCGTCATCTAATGGTCTAGTATGGTTTGCCCTGGTTCTTACTTGGGCGGCGATCGCTGCAGCGGGATATTTAGGTTGGCCCAAGTACCAAGCGATGCAGGCAGCAGTGCAAATAGCCTCTCAACAAGCAGAGTCTATTAACGAACAGCGATTAGCTATACAAGCGATAGATGAGAAAAGCTCCGGTGTCCAACAACGGCTAGCGGGGCAGTCAGGGCAAATAACGCAGATCGCATCTCAGTTGCAAGCTGCCGATCAACAGCTTGCTCAGATTGCTACTATTAATCAGCAGTTGGTTACCATGGCCGGTAAGGTCGAGCGAGCTACGCGTACTAGTGACGAAAGCTGGCAATTGGCTGAAGTTGAATATCTTTTGTCATTGGCGCAGCAGCGCGCGCTATTGGGTGCCAGCCCAGAAACTACTTTGCGCATGCTCGACTCGGCTGCGAGTGTACTGACGACAATCGACGAAGTTGCTACTATTCCGGTTCGCCAAGCAATAGAGAACGACAAGCTGCGGTTAAAGAGTATGAAATCGAGTCAGCGTGTTGATTACTTTCTACGCGTTACAGCGTTGTTGAATCAAATTGATAGCCTCGCGATGCAAAAGGTGCGTACAAGCGAAGCGCAACGTGAACAAGAAATTGATGCCGACCCAAGTAGCTTTACTGATTATATTTCACGCGTGATTCGCGTTAAGAAAGCGGAGCCTCCTAAGCCATTGCGCACCCCTGAGCAAGAACTGTTTTTACGCCAAAATGTGACCATGGATTTGAAAGTAATGCAGTGGGCATTATTGCAGGGCGAACAGACAGTTTTTGATCAGTCAGTTATCAGTGCACAGAAATGGTTGTCTTGGGGCTTTGATGACTCGAATCCATTGAAACAGCAATTTGATGAAGGTTTAGATGAGCTAGCTAAACTTGATGTGTCAGTGCAGCAGTCTGTAGAGCTAACTAGCTTGGCAGCCTTTAAGCTGTTTGCTAGCAGCGGGGAGACTGCCCAATGAAGCGCCTTGTTTTACTGACACTTGTTGCCATGCTTGGCGGCGCAGTGCTGTGGCGATATGCACAGATGGAGCCTGGTTATATGGTTATCCATTTTGCTGGCTACACCGTAGAAACCGGATTCGTGCTCGGTGTTGTCTTGCTGGCGATACTGATCATTATGCTTTATTTCGTAGTGTATCTTTTGTCGCGTTTGTTCGGCGTAAAGAAATATTGGCGCAATCGCCAAGACCGGCGTCTAGGTAAGAAGCTGCAAAATGGCATGCTAGATTTCATTGAAGGTCGATACAAGCAGGCACAAACACGCTTGCAAAAAGTGGCTAGGAATTCAACATCGCCCTTAGTTAGTTTACTGTTGGCAGCACGCTCAGCGCATCGATTAGGTAATGATGATGACGTAGCTAAACTGCTAGATAAAGCCGATAAGGCTGCGCCTAGCGACTCTAATGCGGTGGCGTTAACGCAATATGAACTGTATCGAGACCGCCATGATTGGGAGCGCGCGTTAGCAACCTTAAATCATTTGGGTGAGCGCAACGATGCGCTACCTATGCTTTTGGTTTATAGAGCCGAAGTATATCGCGTGCTGCAAGATTGGGCTGCATTAGAGCCGTTGTTAGACGCAATTAAGAAGCAGAAATTGATGAACGCAGATCGGTTCGCTAGTTTAGAGCGCGAAACCTATTTGGGCTTACTTGCTACTACCTTTGATGCGGTGGCTCGCCACCCTGAAAATCAGTCAGAAGCCCTAGATAGATTAGGTAAGATCTGGGCAAAGGTACCCAAGCATTTGCGCGAAGATTCGGCGATCAAGCGTGACTACTGTCGAGATTTGATTGATCTAGGTGAGCACGATCAAGCCGAAAAGCTGATTCGAAAAACACTCGATAAAGACTGGGCACCTGGGTTGGTAGAGCTCTACGGTGAAGTACATAGTCAACACATTGCCAAGCAGTTAACGAATGCACAGAAATGGTTAGACAAGCAGGGTGACTCAGCTAATTTGCGATTAACCCTAGGGCGTCTGTGCCTAAGTAACGAGCTATGGGGGCAGGCGAAAGAGCATTTTGAGGCTGCTGTCGTACTTGATTCAGAATCACCAGCGCGCCTTGAGTTGGCAAGATTGTTAATGAATCAGGGCGAGTTCAAGCTTGCAGCACAACATTACCACAACGCCCACGCATCGGGCGAGGTAGCACTGCCTGTACTACCTCAGCCTTCGCTACCTCAGCCAAACCGCTAATCTTCAAAGATGTTTAGCGCATCCCACATTTGATCAACCTTTGAAACCACCTCAGGGTCGCGCTCGATAGGGCGGCCCCATTCGCGGTCGGTCTCGCCCGGCCATTTGTTGGTTGCATCAAAACCAATTTTGCCGCCAAGGCCTGAAACAGGCGAGGCAAAATCCAGATAATCAATCGGCGTGTGATCGATCAAAGTGGTATCACGCACTGGGTCCATGCGGGTTGTCATCGCCCAGATTACGTCATTCCAGTCACGGGTATTGATGTCGTCATCGACCACAATCACAAATTTGGTGTACATAAACTGCCTTAAGAAGCTCCATACACCCATCATGACGCGCTTAGAATGCCCTGCGTATTGCTTGCGAATCGACACCACCGCTAGGCGATACGAACAGCCTTCGGGTGGCAAGTAAAAGTCAGTTATTTCAGGAAACTGCTTTTGCAGCAAAGGCACAAACACTTCGTTTAGTGCCACACCTAGAATGGCAGGTTCATCGGGCGGGCGGCCAGTATAGGTGCTGTGATAAATGGGGTCTTTGCGGTGTGTAATCTTAGTTACCGTAAACACCGGAAAGCTATCTACCTCGTTATAGTAGCCCGTATGATCACCATAAGGGCCTTCGTCAGCCATGTCGTTGGGTCTGATTTCGCCTTCTAATACAAACTCAGCGCTAGCAGGTACCTGTAGGTCGTTTGTTAGGCTTGTTGTTACCTCTGTACGAGAGTCGCGTAATAGGCCCGCAAAAGCATACTCGCTTAGTGTATCTGGCACGGGCGTCACTGCGCCTAAGATGGTTGCAGGGTCTGCACCTAAGGCTACCGATACTTTGAACGGCTCATTTGGGTGCTTTAGTTGCCAATCACGCAGATCTAGCGCACCACCACGATGTGACAGCCAGCGCATAATTAATCGGTTTTTACCGATCAATTGCATTCGATAGATGCCAAGGTTTTGGCGCTTCTTTTCGGGGCCGCGGGTTATCACTAAGGGCCAGGTAACCAATGGTGCGGCGTCGCCAGGCCAGCAGGTTTGGATGGGTAGCTTGTTAAGATCGATGTCGTCGCCTTCGATGACGACCTCTTGACAGGGTGCCTTCTTGATCTTCTTAGGCGCCATGCTCATGATCTTCTTAAGCAGCGGCAGCTTGCTCATCGCGTCTTTGATGCCCTCTGGTGGTGAGGGCTCACGTAGATAGGCCAGTAACTCGCCTAGTTCGCGAAGCGCAATAAGATCAGATTGACCCATGCCCATAGCGACACGTTCTGTGGTGCCAAAGAGATTGCCTAAAACAGGTGTGTCATGACCGACGACGTTTTCAAACAACAACGCCGGGCCGCCCCGACGTAGGGTGCGGTCACAAATTTCGGTCATTTCTAAATTGGGATCAACGGGGTGCGTTATGCGTTTGAGCAACCCCTTCTGTTCGAGTTGATCTATAAAGTCGCGTAGGTCGCGATACTGCATAATGCCCCCCGGCTAAGCAGGTCTTACTTGCCCTTCATGTTCATGAAGAATTCATCGTTGGTGGTAGCACCCTTCAGACGATCAAGAATAAACTCGATTGCCGGTAGGTCGTCCATATCGTGTAGTAGCTTGCGCAAAATCCACACGCGCTGTAGATCGGCTTCTTCCATCAATAGGTCTTCTCGGCGAGTGCCACTGCGACGCAGGTTGATAGCAGGGTAAACACGCTTCTCGGCGATCTTACGATCTAGATGAAGCTCCATATTACCGGTGCCTTTAAATTCTTCGTAGATTACTTCGTCCATCTTAGAGCCGGTATCTACTAGTGCAGTAGCGATAATCGTTAAGCTGCCGCCCTGTTCGATGTTACGGGCTGCGCCAAAGAAACGCTTAGGGCGCTCTAGTGCGTGGGCGTCGACACCACCAGTTAATACCTTGCCTGAGCTTGGTACAGTGGTGTTATAAGCACGGGCTAGACGGGTAATCGAATCTAGCAAGATCACTACGTCTTTCTTGTGTTCTACTAGGCGCTTAGCCTTTTCGATCACCATTTCGGCAACCTGTACGTGGCGACTAGGTGGTTCGTCAAAGGTAGAGGCTACAACCTCGCCGCGCACAGAGCGCTGCATTTCGGTTACTTCTTCAGGACGTTCATCGATTAGCAAAACCATTAGCTGGGCTTCGGGATTGTTGCGCGCAATCGCCTGAGCGATGTGCTGCATCATGATCGTTTTACCTGCTTTTGGAGGTGCTACGATGAGGCCACGCTGGCCTTTACCGATGGGCGAGATTAGATCGATCACACGACCGGTCAAATCTTCAGTACTGCCGTTACCAGCTTCAAGCATCAAGCGCTCGTCAGGAAACAGCGGTGTTAGGTTTTCAAATAGAATCTTATTGCGCGAGTTCTCGGGCTTGTCGTAGTTGATCTCGGCGACCTTAAGCAGGGCGAAATAGCGCTCGCTGTCTTTAGGTGGGCGGATCTTGCCGCTGATGTAATCGCCAGTACGCAGGTTAAAGCGTCTGATTTGGCTGGGCGATACATAGATATCGTCGGGGCCGGCTAGGTAAGAACTGTCGGCAGAGCGCAAAAAGCCAAAGCCGTCTTGTAGTATTTCGAGTACGCCATCACCGTAGATATCTTCGCCGCTTTTAGCGTGCTTTTTAAGAATCGAGAAGATGATGTCTTGTTTTCTAGATCGCCCGAGGTTTTCTAAACCCATTTCAGAAGCGATATTGATTAACTCAGCGATTGGTTTTGTTTTTAGATCGGTAAGATTCATAGTACAGGAAGTTCTAATGCTCTAGAGACGGCGCGACTGCGCAATGGATGTTGATGTTGGCGCTATATCTAATAGCTAGCGCGTACAATTTTGCTCAAACAGGTCTTAGTTTAGGGTATTGCCGCTTACGTAATTAGGGTACTGCCGGTTGTTTGGCACGAGATCGGCTAGAAATGCCGATGGGGTCAGTATAACCAATTGTGGTGAAAGCGCAACAGCGTGATTGAGATACTGTTGCGCTATCTACGACTAGTTACAGGATTGAGTCGATAACCTGAGCTAGTTCGTTCTTGGTAAGTGCGCCCACTTTGGTCACTTCTGCGTTACCGTCTTTAAAAAGGATCAGCGTTGGAATACCACGAATGTTGAACTTAGCCGGTGTTTCTTGGTTTGAATCAACATCCATCTTGCAGATCTTAACGCGACCTGCGTATTCGTCGGCGAGTTGATCTAGTACTGGGGCGATCATCTTGCAAGGGCCGCACCATTCTGCCCAAAAGTCTACTAAAACAGGTAGCTCTGACTGTAGTACATCTGCATCAAAGCTTGCATCACTGGTGTGAACGATTGCGTCACTCATTGGTTATCTCCAAGGGATAAATGTTGTTTGGCCCGAATTTTAGCACAGTGGGCGAGTATCTACAGGTATATGGGGGCTATCATCGCGATTGCAATGTTTGATGATTACTCAGTTAAAAATAACGTGAGTAATGCATTTAGATGTTTCCAGCCAAGGTCGGTAGTACTTAATAGGTCATTGTTGCGCTCTAGTAGCCTCCGTGAAATAGCCTGATCTATCGCTGCCTCAAGCGCTTCAACGGATTGGTTGTTGATAAGCGATGTGATCTCGTTTGGATTAAATGCTTCGCGTAACCTAAGTCGATTCAGCATATATTCGAATGCCAAATCTTGGTTGGGCACAAGGCGCTGCTTATTCTCAGACGCACTCGCGGCAAGATAATGGGTAGGTAGCCGGGTTCTTTGCGTTCGATACACCTGATTATTGACCGTTAGCTTGCCGTGAGCACCAGCGCCAATACCGATGTAATCATCAAAGCGCCAATATATTTGATTGTGTACTGAGCGTCTGTTTTGACGGGCGAAGGCCGAGACCTCATATTGTTCGAAACCATGATTCGCCAACAGCGCGAGGCCCGCATCGTGCATGTCACCAATTATGTCATCGTCAGGCAGAGTCGGCGGCGTTGAGTAAAAGGCGGTATTGGGCTCAATAGTTAACTGATACCAACTGATATGGTTGGGCTCAAAGCTAATGGCCTTGGCAAGATCTTGCAACGCATCTTGGTGAGTTTGCCCAGGTAAGCCAAACATAAGATCTAGATTGATGTTGTCAAAGCCTGCTTCTCGGGCCATCGCAATGGCACGTTCAGCCTCTGATGCACTGTGAATTCGGCCTAAATTGGTTAGCTGTAGTGGGTCAAAGCTTTGTATGCCTATAGACAAACGGTTTATGCCGGCCGTTCTAAAGCCCTTGAACCTTTCTTGTTCAAAGGTACCGGGATTGGCTTCCATCGTTACTTCTATCAGACTAAGATCGACACCCGTGATGTCGGCAACCCCTGATAATAAGCGAGTAATCGCGTCGGCAGAGAATAAACTGGGTGTACCGCCACCAATAAAGATAGATCTAAGTGCCGGGTCTGCAGACAGAGCATAATCGTTAGCAAGGTCTGCCAATAAACGGTCAACGTAGGCTTGCTCTGGCAAATCGCCCTCTTGTTTGTGGCTGTTAAAGTCACAATAAGGGCACTTTTCTACACACCATGGGGTATGAATGTATAGCCCGATATTAGCCAAGGCTAGCTACCAGTTTGGCCATAGCCCGGCCACGATGGCTGATAGCTTGTTTCTCTTCTTTCGACAGTTGCGCGGCGGTTTTGTCTAGCTCGGGTAGATAAAAGACAGGGTCGTAACCAAAACCGCTGTCGCCTTTTTGGCTGGTGTCGATCTGGCCATGCCATGAACCTTCGCAGATCAATGGCTGAGGATCATCAGCATGGCGAACAAGGGTTAGAGCGCAATGAAAATAGGCATTGCGGTTGTTCTCGCCTGTCAGCTTTTCGAGCAGAAGGTCGATGTTAGATTGATCAGATGCTTGTTCGCCAGAAAATCTTGCCGAGTAGATACCTGGAGCACCCTTTAGCGCTTCAACGCACAGGCCCGAGTCGTCGGCTAGCGCAGGTAGCCCTGATAGACGGGCGGCATGGCGAGCTTTTATGAGCGAATTTTCGACAAAGCTAAGTCGGTCTTCGATGGCATCGCTAATACCCAGTTCGCGCTGGCTCACCACGTCGATATTGAAGGGGCCCAGCAGCGATTTTAGTTCGGCGAGTTTGCCGGCATTGCCCGAGGCCAGTACTAGTTTATTTATCTTCATGGTAAAGCTTCTTACTAAAAGCCAATTGAATCGGTTTAGCCTCGCCCTGAGGGGTCACATCAAAGTAGAAGTTAATTACTTCTCGCGAGCTATAGCGAAATTCGGCAATGTAATAAACGGTGCCGGGATGCTCAATGGGGCGAAAGTCTAAGTTGGTCTTAACAGCCATCAGGTTTTGCGCATAGCCTTCAATGCTAGCAGGTTGGCCAAGGGTTTCGCTGCCATCATCTTTGATTTTGGTGACCGAGATGTTAACCATTGCGCGATTTGGGGCGCGCACAATGCCGTAGCTTTGAGCGACATCGGGGCTGATAAATTGTGAGTTAAATACGCTGTAGTACACCATATAGTCGCCTTGCTGTTTGCTCCATGCTTGTTGAGCTGGGGCAGCGTTAGTAATCGTACTAAAGGCGGCGGTTAGAGTTAGCAGAATGGCAGAAATGAAACGAGACATATGGGTTCCTACGGATTTCGCGACAAATGAAATACGGCAGTTTGTGTAAATAGATTAGGCCACAGCTTAGCTAAGAACGAGGATTGGCCACGCACGTTTAGATATAGCTGGTCTAATATCTCAATACCCAAATCATCGCACAATTCGAAGAAATCATTAATGGTGCAAAAGTGTGTATTTGGCGTATCGTACCATTCGAACGGAATGTTGTCGTATCGCGGCATAGCGCCCTTGAATAGTAGCTGCGCCCGTGCCATCCAGTGGCCAAAGTTGGGAATCACCACCACGCAATGTTTGCCTACACGCAGAATCTCTTGCAGGGTAAGGTCGGGTCGGCGCATTCTTTGTAAAGTATGGCTCATGATCACTAAGTCAAAGCTGTGATCGTCGAATCGACCTAGCCCATGATTTAAATCCTGTTCTATCACTGGCACATTTATTTCGATACAGCTTTGAATATGTGCTGGGTCTATCTCTAGCCCGTAACCACTAACCTGGCGATTTGTGTGCAGCAGTTGCATTAGCGTACCGTCACCGCAACCAAGGTCTAGAACACGGCTATGCGGCTCGGCCCACTCTACGATTTGGTCAAACTCGGTGCGATTCATATGCTAACGCTCCTCAAGAATGCGTTGAGTGCCTGCTCGTACCGTATATTAGGGAGCAAAAATGCATCGTGTCCCATGTCGGTTTCTATATCTAAATAGTGAACGGGGCGCTTTGCCTTGATTAATGCATCAGTAATTTCTTGCGAACGCTGGGGTGAGAATCGCCAGTCACTAGAAAATGAAACGACTAGAAATTTAGCGTGAGTCTGGGCGAAAGCCTGCGCGAGATCGCCGTTAAAGTCGCGAGACAAATCGAAGTAGTCAAGTGCACGAGTAAACAGAATATAGGTATACGCATTAAAGCGATTAGAGAATTGCTCGCCTTGATATTTAAGGTAGCTTTGTACCTGAAACTCGATCGCGTCAAATTCGTTTGCTTGAAACGTACCGGCTTTCAATTCGCGGCCAAATTTTCGACCCATTGCGTCACCACTTAGGTAGGTGACATGGCCTACCATGCGAGCTAGTGACAAGCCATCGATTGGTGGCAGGCCTTTAGTGAATTTCGGGTCGCTAATAATGGCTTGCCGAGCAATTTCATTGAATGCGATGTTCTGGGCGGTAAGTTTGTGAGCAGATGCGATAACCGCAATGCTGTTCATCTTATCTGGATAATCCACTGCCCACCGCATCGCTTGCATACCACCGAGGCTGCCACCAACAATACTCGCCCACTTTTCAATCTTTAAGTGCCGCATCAGCTGGTGTTGGCTAGCTACCCAGTCTCTAACTCGCAAGCTAGGAAAGCTAGCCCCGTAGGTTTGACCCGTTTCAGGGTTGATGCTGGTCGGCCCTGTCGAACCCATGCAGCCGCCCAGGTTGTTCAACGACACAACGAAAAAACGATTGGTGTCGATGGCTTTGCCCGGGCCGATAAAATGGTCCCACCAACCGGGGTGCTTGTCGTCAGCGTGATGTCGCCCTGCCGCGTGATGGTCACCGGTAAGCGCGTGACAAATCAATATGGCATTGGTGCCCTCGGCGTTTAGATGGCCGTAGGTTTCGTATTTGAGCGTATAGGGTTTAATCAGTTTGCCTGAAGCAAGCTCGATACCCTCGTCAAACGTGACCTGTTGGGGGGTGACGATCACCATTGATTCCTTATAGGCCTAACACTAATTGGCGCACAGTATTTGTTACACCGATTGCGTCGCCCGCATGTCTGATAACTACTTCTATTACATGAATGCTTAACAGCAATAATATTGGCGAGAAGTCGAGGCCACCCGTATCAGGCATGATGCGTCTAAATGGGCGCATAAAGGGCTCGGTCATCTGTTGCAGCAAAAAAGCGATTGGATTATTGATCTGGGTTGCCATACTAAGCCAGCTCAAAATAATCACTATAAGAACAGCCCAAAAGACAATGTTTACTAAAAAGGCGAAGGTGCCCAGTAGTGACCAAGCGAACAAGTTGCCTAATGGTAGTTGGCTAGCGCCAGCAAGCACGAAAAGTACAACGGTAATTAAAAAGTTGATTAGCGCCGCTAGCACAAGACAAGCAATGTCGACCCCACCAAACCCTGGAATAATTTTGCGCAACGGGTTAAGCAATGGCGATGTGAACTTGACGATGCTCTGCGATACAGGGTTATAAAAATCGGCCCTAGCTAGCTGTAGCAAAAACCGGCCTAATACAAAGATTAGATACAGTGTGCCCAGGGTGGTGATGATTAGGTAGGCAATTTCGAAAAACATAATTTGTCTCTGATTGAATCTTAAAAGTTAGTTGTTAGCGGCCATTTCTTTAGCACGTTGCTTGCAGGCTTGCATTGCCTTGCTAACAGTGCCCCGAATGTCGCTATTTTCAAAGCTAAATATTGCTTGCTCTGTTGTACCGCCTTTTGACATGACATTCTGTTTTAGTGTTGCAAAACTTTCAGTGCTCTCGGCCGCAAGTTTCATAGCCCCTAGTCCTGCTTGTGCTACAAGCTGTCGCGCATCAGAAGGGCTGATACCATAAGACTCTGCCTCGGCCTGCATGGCTTCTAAAAACAAGAAAAAGTAGGCCGGCGAGCTGCCAGCTATGGCAATGATATCGTCAATTTCGCTTTCATGGTCAAGCCATCTAACTAATCCTAAAGGAGCAAATACTTGGTCGACATGAGCTCGGTCTTGATCGCTCACCTGAGGCGAACAATAAAGGCCCGTGACGCCCGCCTTTACCAATGTTGGGGTATTGGGCATGGCGCGTACGAGCCTTGTATGCGAGCCTAATTTGACTAGGTAAGACTCTGTGGTTAAGCCGGCGGCAATGGTTATCACCAAGCTGTTGCGTTTAATGATATCTGCGATTAATGGTTCGATTACTTCGAACATCATTTGAGGTTTAACCGCAAGTACCAAAACGTCGGCAAACTCGACCACTGCTTTGTTGTCGCCAATAAGAATACCGGTTTGTTCAGCCAATTGAGTCAGCTTTGGTTGTGAGCGATTACTTGCCATGATGTGATCTGCAGGTAGTTTGGCGTCGATCATTCCAACGATGATTGCCTTTGCCATGTTGCCTGCGCCAATAAAACCAACATTCATTAACTTTTTTCCTTTTGAGGTCGTGGGCCAAAGAGTGCCGTGCCGATGCGAAGGCAGGTACTACCCGCCGCTACTGCTTCGCCCATATCGTTCGACATGCCCATCGATAGTGTGTCTAAGTTTAGTTCAGGTATTTCACTGTTGAGCTGCTCTAGCAGATTATTCGCACGCTCGAAGGCATTGGGCGAGTGCGCGACATGTTCTGGCGAAGGAATTACCATCAAGCCTCGCACCCTGATATAAGGTAGTGCCATCGCCGCCTTAATCAGCGAAGTTAGTTCATTCGTGTGTACGCCCGACTTAGATAATTCGTTATCGATATTTACTTGTATACAAATATGTATATTTCGCGAAGCGTTTTGACTTAATTTTTCTGCAACTTTTAAACGATCTACCGAGTGCACCCAAGTAAAGTTTTGTGCAATATCTGCGCATTTACGGCTCTGAATAGCACCGATAAAGTGCCAGTTGATATCTAGGTTTGTAAGTGCTTGCTTTTTCTCTAGCGCTTCTTGTAGATAGTTTTCTCCAAAGTCGGTTTGACCAAGGTTGTACATTTCTTCTATTTCGGCAGCGCTGCGCGTTTTGCTGACGGCCAATAGTGTGATCTGGTTGGCATCGCGATGGCTAGCAATACAAGCCTGTTGAAGCTGTTCGCGAACCTTGTTTAAATTGGTTTCGAGATCACTCATTACATTGTAAGCTCTTATATCTGTTGTAGAATCGCATGAAGCGAACATACGCATACTAGCGTAAATAACAATTAGCTGTCGCGTACATAGGAACAACAATAGACGTACGCATTGGCAGCAAATCATTGCCATAGAGGGTATGAATGGATATTACTGAACTGCTTGCCTTTAGCGCTAAACAAGGGGCGTCTGACCTTCACTTATCTGCAGGGCTGCCGCCTATGATTCGTGTTGATGGTGATGTGCGTCGAATCAACTTGCCGCCACTAGAGCATAAGCAAGTACACGCGCTGATCTATGAGATCATGAATGATAAGCAGCGTCGCGATTTTGAAGAGCTGCTCGAAACAGATTTCTCGTTTGAGGTTCCGGGTGTTGCACGATTCCGTGTAAACGCGTTTAACCATAATCGTGGTGCCGGTGCCGTATTTCGTACTATTCCTTCAAAAGTACTCACTATGGAAGAGCTTGGCATGGGCCAGGTATTTAGAGATATCTCATTGGTGCCGCGCGGTCTCGTGCTTGTAACGGGCCCAACGGGCTCGGGTAAGAGTACGACGCTTGCCGCAATGATGGATTACATCAACGAGAATAAGTACGAACACATTCTTACCATTGAAGACCCCATCGAATTTGTTCACGAAAGTAAAAAGTGCTTGGTAAACCAGCGTGAAGTACATCGTGATACTCATGGCTTTGAGCCTGCTCTGCGATCGGCGCTCCGTGAAGATCCCGACATCATTCTAGTTGGTGAATTACGAGATCTAGAAACCATTCGTCTAGCGTTAACCGCTGCAGAAACTGGTCACTTAGTGTTTGGTACACTGCATACAACCTCTGCTGCGAAAACGATTGACCGTGTGGTCGACGTGTTCCCTGCTGAAGAAAAGGCAATGGTTAGATCTATGTTGTCAGAATCACTTCAGGCCGTTATTTCGCAAACACTACTAAAGAAAAATGGCGGCGGGCGAGTAGCGGCACATGAAATTATGCGTGGTACACCGGCGATTCGTAATCTGATTCGTGAAGACAAGGTTGCACAAATGTATTCTGCTATTCAGACGGGTAGCAACCTAGGTATGCAGACTATGGATCAATGCTTAACTGATTTAGTGTCGCGCGGTTTGATTACGCGTGATATCGCTCGCTCGAAAGCGAAAAGCCCAGAAAACTTTTAATTGCTCGAAATAGACGCAATCAAATAAAAAAGGACAAAACGTGGAAAACTCTACAATCGAGAAAATGCTTAAGCTGATGGTAGATAAGCAAGGTTCTGACTTGTTTATCACTGCTGGTGTTCCGCCTAGCATGAAGGTCAATGGCAAGGTTACACCAATCTCGAATAATTCACTATCGCCCGAACAGAGTAGGGCGCTAGTAGTGGGCATGATGTCTGAAGAGCAAAAAGTAGAATTTGATGCTCATCGAGAGCTTAATTTCGCGATAAGCTCACGTGGTGTTGGTCGCTTTCGTGT
Source organism: uncultured Pseudomonadales bacterium (assembly GCA_947503335.1). GTDB lineage: Bacteria > Pseudomonadota > Gammaproteobacteria > Pseudomonadales > CANNCY01 > CANNCY01. The sequence continues at coordinate 49,889 of CANNCY010000003.1, forward strand.
TTCAGCGTTCTATCAGCGTAATGTCTGTGGAATGGTGCTGCGTCGAATCGAAACCAATATTCCTAAGATAGAAGATCTAGGCTTGCCGCCAATTATTAAAGAATTGGCGATGACTAAGCGTGGCTTGATCATATTTGTAGGTGCTACAGGTACCGGTAAATCTACATCATTAGCATCGATGATCGGCCATCGTAATAACAATAGCCGCGGTCATATTATTTCAATTGAAGACCCTATCGAATTTGTTCACCGTCACGCTGGATGTATTATTACACAGCGTGAAGTGGGTTTAGATACTGAGAGCTTTGAAGTTGCGCTAAAGAACACTCTGCGACAGGCGCCCGATGTTATTTTGATCGGTGAGATTCGTACTAAAGAGGTTATGAATCACGCCATCGCGTTTGCCGAAACTGGTCACCTATGTCTTGCAACCTTACACGCAAACAATGCTAACCAGGCGTTAGATCGTATTTTGCATTTCTTTGCCCCAGAACAGCATTCGCAGCTATGGATGGACTTGTCTCTAAACCTTAAAGGAATTGTGGCTCAGCAGCTGGTTCCAACACCTGATGGTAAAGGTCGCCGTGCCGTAATTGAGGTGCTGCTTAACTCGCCACTAGCCTCTGACCTAATCCGCAAAGGCGAAGTGCATGAGCTGAAAGAATTGATGAAAAAATCAAACGAGCTAGGTATGCAGACCTTCGACCAGGCGTTATTCGAACTCTACGATAAGGGTGAGATCACTTATGAAGACGCGCTAGCTCATGCAGACTCTGCGAACGATCTACGCCTTATGATTAAGCTGCGTTCTGAGTCAGATCCAGAGTATCTAAGTAATGCCGCAAGTGAATTCTCACTTGATGATCAAGATTTCGACGATGGGCGTTTTTAGAGCGTAGAGAAGTAAGACTCTACAATCAGTGCGGCGGCGTCAGCATCAATAGGATTGCTTTCAAAGTCGCCGCGGTGACCTCTCTCTTTTGCGTAAGATTTAGCTTCTGACGACGTGAGTCGCTCGTCTACTAGCTCTACCTTAAGGCCAAGCCGCCCGTGTATGCGGTTTGCAAATTTTTGCGCACGTTTACTGAGCTCAGAAACGCTTCCGTCCATGTTTAAAGGGTTGCCCACAACGACGATCTCGGGCTTCCATTCATTAACTAAAGTAGCTACCTGATCCCAGTTTGGAACGCCGTCTCTAGCCTTTAGCGCTCCAAGGGGTTGCGCGCTTTGTGTTAAAGAGTTGCCGATGGCATAACCAATCTTTTGGGTGCCGTAATCAAATCCTAGTACAAGCATTAGTGATTACTTAATCGGTTGCCGCGCTCAAAGCGCCATGTGCGAATAATCTCTAACCGGTCATACTCTTTTAGTAGGTTTTTATCAAAAGACGGAAACGGCGACGCCATGCCAACAATATCTAATGCGGCCCTATCTAAAATACGGTTGCCAGAGCTATGAATGATCTTGGCGTCATATAGCCTGCCATCGGGTAGCATCGATACTAGCATTCTAAGCTCGCCATAGAGTTGTTGTGTGCGTGCCTCTTCGGGATAGTTAAGGTTGCCGATGTGTTCGATGTGTTGCTGCCAGGTTGTTAGATACTGGGCTTCGATAGATGCCTTAGCTGACATACTAGAAAGGCGCTTGATTTTAGGGCGCTTGGCATAAAGGTTTTTTTGCTCGTCTAGCTTAGCTTTAAGCGCGGCGATTTCTTCTGCAAGCACCTGTTCTTGGTCTCTGTCATGATCGCCAATCGCTTCTTGATCGCTAATTAAGCTAGGTGCATCAGTGGCTGCCTGATTGGTTGTGGTGACTAATCCTTGAACTTTCTGGCTGCCCTTTGTTAGCTGCTGTTGGGCTTCTGCTGCATTGGCAGCCGTGGTGCCCTGCTGGCTGGCAGTATTGTCAGTAGTAATCTCGCGCTGCTCGTCTAATTCTCCGCTGGCGAGGCTGTTTGTGTTGGCGATAAAGTCGGCTGATTCAGGCTCTTCGGTCGCGGGGGTAAGATTTATCGTTACGTCTAATAAGCTTGTGCCCTGTGGCTCAGGCTCGAAGTCGAACGTGATACCGAAAATTAGCGCGCTATGCAGGGCTGCGGCCAGAAAAAGGGCAAATGTGAAACGTTCGCGTTGTTTATCTTTCTTATCGCTCATTACTAACTTACTTATTATCTAGTCGCTTTACGATTGCTTCGATGAGTAGCTTGGTTGCGTCAATGCCCGTTTCATTGGCGATTTCGCGCGCACAGGTCGGGCTGGTAACGTTAATTTCAGTGATGTAGTCGCCAATTACGTCTAGACCAACAAATAGTAGGTCGCGCTTTTTAAGTTCAGGAATGACTTGTTCGGCTAGCCAGCGGTCACGTTCGGTGAGAGGGCGCACCTCTCCAGTGCCGCCTGCGGCGATATTGCCTCGCAATTCACCCTGAGAGGGGATGCGAGCCAAACAGTAGTCAACGGGTGTGCCGTCTACAATTAAAATACGTTTGTCGCCTTGTTTGATTTCAGGCAAATAGGTTTGCGCCATTATTGGTGTTTGGCCAAGATTGGTAAGTGTCTCAATGATAACGCTAACATTGCTATCACCTTCTTTGGCTCTGAAAATGCCAGTGCCGCCCATACCGTCTAATGGTTTGTAAATAACGTCTCTGTGCTCGGCATGGAAGGCTTTCAATCTTTGAGAGTTGGCGCTCACTAGCACGGGAGGGCAGCATTGAGGGAAATGTGTAGCAAAGAGCTTTTCATTGCAGTCTCGCAAGCCGTTGGGTGCGTTTAGTACTAGTACGCCTCTCTTTTGAGCGAGTTCAAGAATGTACGTGGTATATACAAAGTTCATGTCGAAAGGAGGGTCCTTTCGCATCAAAATAACGTCTAGATCAGCAAGGGGTATGCTTAGTTGGGCGTTTTTTATGATCGGTTTGATTAGGTTTCTTTCGGTAGTAATGGGCGTTGCAAGGCCGATCGGTTCGCCGTTTAAAACATCTAGATCTTGTTGCTCGAAACAATACAGGTCAAAGCCCGCTTCTTGAGCGGCCCACATCATACCTAGCGAGGTGTCTTTTTTTGGATTGATGCCGTCGATAGGGTCAATAATAAAGCCAATTTTACGATTCATGGGTGGGGTCTTAGAATTACCTTAATAAGATCTATAATAGCCTTAAATGGCTTCATTAGTCAGTCTTGAAATTTAGCGTTGTTGTGAATTTCGCAAACTAACGTGCAAAAGCAGGATTTTAAAGGCGAACTAATTTGGTACATCTTCAATTATGTGGTAAAACTGCGTTTCTATGGGCGTAGTAATGCTAGTATGCAAATAAATAAAAGAGGCTTGCAGCACAGTCATGACAGATAGTTATCAAAACCTTAAAGTGATGGTCATTGACGATTCAAAAACCATTCGTAGAACTGCTGAAACACTGCTGAATAAGGTTGGGTGCAACGTACTAACCGCCGAAGATGGTTTCGATGCGTTGGCTAAAATTGCTGACAATCGCCCAGATATTATCTTTGTAGACATCATGATGCCGCGCTTAGATGGTTATCAAACCTGCGCGCTTATCAAGAATAATGATGAATTTTCGTCGATCCCTGTTGTGATGTTGTCTAGTAAAGACGGGCTTTTTGATAAGGCAAAAGGGCGCATCGTAGGTTCAGACGAATATTTAACAAAGCCATTTTCAAAAGCTGAGCTGTTATCGGCAATCGACAGCTACGCTGTAAAACACTAATAAAACGTTCACCATGCATTGAGCATTGGTGACTTATGTAAGCAATCTGCCAAAATTTTGATTTGTTGGGGGGCCTATGGCCAAAGTAGTAATTATCGACGATTCACCTACAGAAACAGCACAGTTGAAGCTGTTCTTAGAAGAAATTGGGCATAGCGTATTAGCGGCCGAAGACGGCGAAAGCGGTATCGAGCTTGTTAAAGCAGAGCAGCCTGAGGTTGTGCTGATGGACGTAGTAATGCCAGGCTTAAACGGCTTTCAGGCAACTAGACAGTTGACCCAAGGTGACACTACGTCTCATATACCAGTTATTATCGTGACCACAAAAGACCAGAAGACCGATCAGGTTTGGGGGCAGCGCCAGGGTGCAAAGGGTTATCTAGTTAAGCCTGTAACCGCAAAGATGCTTTCAGATGCGATTGATGAAGTTCTTAGCGGTGAGTCTGCATAAAGGGGGCTTTAGATGTCTTCTAATTCAGCTTTCTACTTACTGTCACAGTTGTCGCAGCATGGTGTGACTACGGCGAAAGGGTTGCCCGCACAGATAAACATTACTCCTCACTGGAGCGGTGTTGGATTCGCGGTGGGCGATTATCGGTTTGTGGCGCAGCCTGGCGAGCTTACCGAGTCTCTCGAGCAACCAGGGCTTACAGCTCTTCCTAGTGTGCAGTCGTATGTAAAAGGCGTTTCAAATGTACGCGGTAGATTGCTTCCGGTGATTGATTTTGCTGAGATGTTTGATATCGCTCATTCAGTTACCAGTCGAAATCGGCAAGTGGTGACCGTAGAGGTAGACGACTTCTATGCTGGGCTTGTAATTGATCAGGTAATGGGGATGCAGTATTTTCCTGAAGACAGTTTGCAAGTGCCTTCTGATTTGCCAGAGCAATTAAAGAGCGTTGTAACTGGTGAGTACGTAGACGATAAGGGCAGTAGTTGGTGGGTTTTCAGCCCAAAAAAACTTGTTGAATTTAGCAAGTTTGCACAGGTGGCGCGTTCAGCCACGTAGTTTGCAGGCTTTCGCAACGAAGTAAGTACTAAAAATTAAAAATAAAGATTGAGTTCAATCTCAGGAGCAGAAACATGATAGGGCAAATTTCGAGCGCTCGATCAAATCCACAAATCATGGCTTTAGGAACACTGCTAGTGTTTTTGATCGCTTTCATCGGTTTCGGTCTATATCAAAATGCCAACTTTGCGGCAGAAGACCAGAAAGGGTTAGAGAAAACCGCAGAGATGCGTACTGACGCTTACCGTATCGGTGGATTGGCACGTATTGCAACAGAGGGTGACGAAGCCTCATTTGGCGAAATGTCATCGCTAATTACTGAGATGAATCGTGATTGGGCAGAGCTAAAGCAGCTTTCATCAACCAATAACATGATGGCAGCAGATACGGTGGCACAGTTTGATAGCGCGTGGGCTACTGTAGGTCAGGCTGCTCAATCAGTTGTTGATAACCAAGATACCATTATCTTTATTCATAATGTTGCGAACTCACTAGCAGCTAGTATTCCTGAACTTCAGCAGGAATATCAAAACATTGTAGAAATTATGTTAGAGATCGGTACCTCGCCAGATCAGGTATCTCTAGCTCAGACTCAGACGTGGCGCGCAGAACGTATTGGTCGTAACGTTGATAAGATTCTTTTAGGTCGTGATGATGCGGCAGATGCGGCAGACCAATTTAACTACGACGCTAGTTTGTTCGGACAAACGCTTGAAGGTCAATTAGAAGGTCGTGCGAGCTTAGGTATTGCTCGAATCACAGATGAAGACGCTGTAGAAAGTTTGCAGATGGTACAAGAGCGTTTTGAATTTGTATCAAACTCGGTTGAAGAGATCTTTCAGGCAACGCCGGCAGTACTTGGCGCTCGAGTAGATACAAATAAGGTGCTTGATGGTACGCCAGGATTAGTTGAATCTATCGAAATGCTAGAGCAAAAGATTCGTATGGCGCCTGCAGATCGATTATTTAGTCGTGATTTCGGCGCAGGCCTAACGCTTGTAAGCGGTGCAGCCTTAGCGATGGTATTGGTGATACTATTAATCGTATTCTTCTTCTACAGAACCTCTCAAAAGCGTCTAGTACTAGAAGAAGCAACCAATGAGCGAAATGAAGAAGCGATTCTACGACTACTAAACGAAATTGGTGACCTTGCAGACGGTGACTTGACTGCAACAGCGACGGTAACAGAAGATTTCACCGGCGCGATTGCCGACTCTATCAACTTCACCATTGACCAGCTTCGTGTACTAGTATCGCGCATTAACGACACGTCGCGCTCGGTAGCCGAGGCGGCAACAGAAACCAAGTCAACAGCTCTTCATCTGGCAGAGGCATCTGATCATCAGGCGCAAGAGATTGCCGGTGCATCAGCTGCAATTAACGAAATGGCCGTGACCATTGACCAGGTATCATCGAACGCTGCTGAATCGGCGGCGGTAGCAGAGCGATCGGTATCGATCGCTGCTAAAGGTGCTGAGGTTGTACAGAGCACCATCCAGGGTATGGATGGTATTCGTGAACAGATTCAAGAGACGTCGAAACGTATTAAGCGTCTAGGTGAAAGCTCGCAAGAGATTGGTGATATCGTATCGCTTATTAACGATATTGCTGACCAAACGAACATTCTGGCACTGAACGCGGCAATTCAGGCATCGATGGCGGGTGACGCTGGTCGAGGCTTCGCGGTTGTTGCCGACGAAGTACAGCGCCTTGCAGAACGTTCTTCGGCTGCAACTAAGCAGATTGAGGCGCTGGTTAAAACGATTCAGGCAGATACCAACGAGGCAGTATCGTCGATGGAATCAACCACCTCGGAGGTTGTGAACGGTGCACAGCTAGCGCAAAACGCGGGTGTTGCACTTGAAGAAATTGAGAGCGTATCAACCTCGCTTGCAGACTTGATTCAGAATATTTCTAACGCAGCACGCCAGCAGGCGAGCTCAGCGGGTCATATTTCGAATACGATGAACGTAATTCAAGAAATTACGTCTCAAACATCAACTGGTACGAATGCGACGGCTCAATCGATTGGTCAGTTAACCGAGATGGCAACCGAACTACAAGATTCTGTTGCCGACTTTAAGCTACCTGATGAAGTTCTATTAGAAGAAACGATTGACTAAGATGGCGGTACCCAGCGAGTCTGAACAGCTAATCTTGAGCGACGCACAGTTTGAACACTGGCGATCACTGATAGAGGCGAAGATAGGGATTTATCTATCTTCGGCTCAGAAAACGCTGTTGTCGATTCAGTTGCAAGATCGTATCTATAACACTCAATCGACGAACCTAGAGCAATATGAATCTAGTCTTCAAGGAATTGCAGGTGTCATAGAGTGGTCTCAATTAATTGATCAAATACTAGTTCAAGAAACGTATTATTTTCGGCATCGACCTAGCTTTGAATACCTTGCTAATTTCCTACATGAGCGAATTAGTAATGACACGTTGGGTAGTTCATTCGACGCGTGGAGCGTAGGTTGTTCGACTGGCGAGGAAACCTACTCACTGGCGATGACTATCGCTGACGCTCTTAGGCTCGCAAATCTTGATTTGCCCTGGGGCGTTACAGGTACTGATGTATCGCACAATGCGATACAACAGGCTCGAACAGCAACTTACGGGCGCAAGGCTGTGTCTGAAGTTACCGATCACGAATTAGCTTTACACTTTACCAAAAAAGACGGTAAGTACGACGTTGTTGACGAGATAAAGCGCCACGTTTGCTTTGCACAGGGTAATGTCGTTGACTTAAAGACAGCACCGGTCGTTAAGATGGATGCAATTTTTTGTCAGAACTTATTGATCTATTTTAAGCGTTGGCGTCGACGCGATATTTTGTCGTCATTGGCAGAGCGTTTAAAACCTGGCGGTATCTTGGTCATTGGGGTGGGAGAGATCGTAGACTGGGAGCATCCCCAGTTGCGACGAATTAGAGACGAGCGAGCGCACGTTTACATAAAATTATAAGCGTATTTAACTATGGCTAATCACCAAAACCAAATTGCAGTTCAATGGGTTGTTGATGAAGTACAACTTGCGGTCGAAAATGCTCAGACGGCCTTTGAAGCCTATGTGGCCGACACGAACAATAAGTCGCAGCTTGGCTTTTGCCGCGTAACCCTGCATCAAATAGTTGGCAGTTTACGCATGGTAGAGCTGCAAGGTGCAGCGCTGTTAGCCGAAGAAATAGAGCTGCTAGCTGATCAAATTGAAGCAATTGATCGCCCAGCGATTGCACAGCAGGTGCTTTTTAGAGCGCTGTTACAACTGCCTTTGTATTTACATAAAGTTCTACTGTCGCGTTACGACGAGCCTAGTATCTTGCTGCCGTTATTAAACGATTTGCGAGCAGTACGCGGTGAGCGTTTATTTACTGAAACGTCATTCTTTATTCCAAACTTACGACCTCTAGAATCGCCCGTTGGAAAAGCAGTTGAGCTAAGCGACGAGCAGCTAGAGTCAATGCTAGCTAAAATTGCGACTTCATATAAAGCTGTGTTGAAGGCGATAAGAAATGGCGATTTATCAGAAACTCGCCTAACTCAGTTTCATAAGTTGGCACTGCACTACTACAAGCTAGCACAAGGCTCAGAGAAGAGCGCGTTTGCAGAAATGTTGGTCGCATTAACTGTAGCAATGAAGGACGGGCGTATTAAGGTAGGCCCTGGCTTAGAAGCAGTGCTAGTTCAGATTGTGCGCCACCTTGTTCAGGGTATTTCGAAGGGCGTAAGCCCCTTTAGCGAGTCTACCCCTGTTGCCTTAATTAAGAATAATCTGTTCTATGTACATACAGCCGAGTCTTACAATAAAGTTACAAGAACTGTTAGCGACAAGTATGAATTAAACACTTCGCTACCGAAGGCGCCAGTAGAATCTCTAGGTGAGGCCGATTGGGTAGATGCGCCGGCAAAAGAGAGCCTTGATCGTATAGCAGGAGACGTTCAATTTGAGCTGGGTCGAGTGGTACAATTGGTGCAAACCATTGCTCAGGGCAAAAAAGTTCAAGATGCGTTGTTTACCGCTGCGGCATCAGTATTGGCTAGAATCGCTGATACCTACGCCATTTTAGGTAAGGCGCAGCTTCGCACAAATACTCTGCAAATTGCCACCGAGCTGGTAAAACGTGATTTAGAGCCTGAACAAGCTTCAGTGCTATTAGAAAAACTCCAATTACTTGTAAGAAACACAGCTGATATCACGCCAGGTCAGTCTCAGCCAATGGTTGAAGTAGATGAGCGCGAAGAACAGTTGCAGATGGCAAATGAAAGCGTGCTACGAGAAGCACGTAACGGGCTAGAGCAAGTAAAAGACGCGATTACAGAATATATCGCTAGCCAATGGGATATTAGTCATTTAGCCCCTACGCCTAAAACGTTGCGCGATATCAGAGGCGGGTTAGAGATAGCGCTTGAGGCACGCGCAGGTAAAGTGTTAGGAGCCTGCGCAAGATTTATTGAAGAGCAGTTAATCGGGTCAGAAGAGACGCCTAATTGGGCTGATTTAGATACCTTGGCCGACGCTATCTCAGGTGTTGAGTATTATGTTGAGCGTTTAGATCAGGATGCTGAAGCTGAGAACGATGCTATTTTGACAGGCGCTGAAAGCGCTGTTGCTAGCTTAGGTTATCACGTGGTTCCAGTATCAACGGCCACAGCATCAAAAGTTGAGGCCACACCTGAGCCTGTATTAACCGATATTGAGTCGCACGATGATACGCGTGATGTCGACGAGGAAGTTCTTGAGATCTTCTTAGAAGAAGTTGAAGAAGTTTACGAAGTTATCTTAGAGCAATACCCGCAATGGCGTGATTCAGGCGATAACGAAGCTCGCACCGAGGTACGACGTGCCTATCATACCCTAAAGGGTAGCGGCCGCATGGTTGGTGCGAACGTCTTGGCAGAATTGTGCTGGTCAACCGAAAATCTGCTTAATCGAGTAATAGATGGCACCGTTAGTTTGTCTGACGATGTATGGCAGTTTATCGAATTGGTGACTCACGAGATTCCATCATTACGTACAGCATTCGCTGATGATACGCAGGTTGCAAATGGTGAATACATTGCTCAGTTAGAGTCTGCGGGATTTGAATTAGCCAAAGGCGGCACTATGCCAAGCTTTGGCAAAGAGGCTGCAACTGAACTGGATGAACAGTCTGATGATCAGGTTGCACCAAGCGATGAGGCCATCGCTAACAGTTCGGTTGATCCAGCGTTGGAATTATCAGATGACGAAGAATTTGCCGAGGTAAGTGATGGCGAATCGAATAGCTTTGTAGAGGCTGACGCAGCGCTCGAGTCAGAGGCGCCAAACGAGTTAGAGCAGCCCTCAAAAACCAATCTTGAAGAAACGTTTAAAGCCGAGGCTGAACAGTATCTTACAACACTCGATCAATTCGTTGCATTAGCACAGCAGCAGTTGCCAATAAAAACACCGACCTCTCCAGAACTTCAGCGCTCTTTGCATACGCTTAAAGGGGCAGCTGCTATGGCAGACTACCCAGGTATTTCTGATGTGGCAGGTGCGTTAGAGCTGCTGGTTAAAGAGCAGCGAGCTCATAGTGTAGAGTGTGACCAAGATTTAGTTGAATTATATGTTCAGGTGATCACGCAATTACAAAGCGCGCTTATGGTATTAGACATGCCATGGCAATCACCAGAGCTAGTGCAAGAATTAAACGATGCTCGCAATCAGATTTCTACGACTCACCGTGGAGCTTCTGATCAGCGTGCGATGCATCTCGTTGATTATTTGGTTGAAGCTGACTTTCAAGTACTTGCACTTAATGTACTAAAAGACCTGACTTTACCAAAGGCTGAACGATTTGTTGACGAACTTGAACAAATCGAAGATTGGGCGGCTGAGTTTGACACGGTGTCACTGCAGCAACTCGCCCACGCGATGCGTGACTGCTTTGCATCGGTTACCGAAGCGTCCGATACCGATAAGCTAGTGGAGTTCGGTGTTGGATTGATTGCTGCTCAAGATGCATTACTTAATGCAGTAGATCAGCTAGCGGCCGGACAAGATATTGCATACGCCGATACATTAATGGCTGAACTGTCAGAATATCGATGCCCAGAGGTTGAGGTAGACAATAGTGCTGAAGAGACACTTACCGACGATCTTGAAGAAGCATTTGATTCGGTAACGGTTGAACTACAACCAGTTGAAGCAGAAGCAGAAGCAGAAGCAGAAGCAGAAGCAGAAGCAGAAGCAGAAGCAGAAGCAGTAGAGTCAGTAGAAGCCCTTGTGGAACCAGTTCAGCTGCATGAAGACGAGACTGAGCCTAGTGTGTTGAGCGCAGCCGACGAAGAGATCGATTTAGATATTATCGAAATCTTTATTGAAGAAGCGCAAGAACTTATCGAAGAATACGATAACGCTCTTCATGCTTGGCGCGAAGCCCCAAGTGAGCAAGCGCATCGCGCCGAACTACTACGAGTACTTCACACATTTAAAGGTGGTGCGCGATTAGCTGGAGCTAATGCCTTAGGAGATCAGTCTCATAACTGCGAGACTGAACTAGAACGCCATGGCCGCGCAGATATCGATGACGCGTTGTACCATCGAATGACTGACTACCAAGATCAGCTTACACGAGGTGTAGATGCACTTTCACAGTTGATGGTTAGCGACGATGCAGAAGTGATTGTGAATGCCCGTAAAGCGGCGCTTGATTCTAATTCTTCAGAGCCGGCATCGACAGCGAAAGACGAAAGTCAGAATGTCTCTCAAGACGCCAATGCAAATGTTGCGCTACCGTTCGCTTTACCTACCGCAGACGTAGATAAAGCCGGCGAAGCAGCTTCATTGCCAACATCGATGCTTGATGTGAAGCACAGTGGCGCTCAAGAAGTTGTTAAAGTAAATGCTGGGTTACTTGAAGAGTTAGTAAACCTTGCTGGCGAAACCAGTATTACTCGAAGCCGTGTAGAGCAACAGGTTACCGACGTGACGTTTGCTCTCGATGAAATGGACGGCATCATTAATCGTTTGACCGAGCAATTACGCCGCTTAGACATAGAGACAGAAGCGCAAATTCTTTACCGTACTGAACAAGTCGGTGATAAAGATGATGAGGCTTTTGACCCGCTCGAGATGGATCGATACTCGCAGTTACAGCAATTATCGCGAAGCTTGATGGAATCTGCCTCAGATATTCTCGATCTGAAGAGCACCCTTACTGATAAGAATAGAAACACTGAAACGCTATTGCTGCAACAGTCACGTATCAATTCAGAACTGCAAGAAGGCTTAATGCGTTCAAGAATGGTACCTTTCTCTCGTTCGGTGCCTAGACTACGACGAATCGTACGAACTGTTGGGGCCGAATTGAGCAAGCAAGTTCAATTTGACGTTGGAAACGTAGATGGTGAAGTTGATAGAACCATTCACGAGCGTTTGCAGTCGCCACTTGAACATATGCTTCGCAATGCTATTGACCACGGTATCGAATCGCCTAGTGACCGAGCGAAGGCTGGTAAGTCTGAAGTTGGCCATGTGTCACTAGATCTAGAGCGTGAAGGTGGCGACGTTGTTGTTCGTATTAAAGATGACGGCAAAGGTATTGATCTTGTAGCCGTACGTAATAAAGCTATCGCACAAGGCTTGCTGACAGACGATCAAGAAATTAGTGATCACGAGTTACAACAGTTTATTTTGATGCCAGGCTTCAGTACCGCTACCGAAGTGACTCAGATATCGGGTCGTGGTGTAGGCATGGACGTCGTGAATTCTGAAATCAAACATATGGGCGGAAGCATCACAATCAACTCGGTGCCAGGTGAAGGTACTGAAATGTTGATTCGTTTACCATTTACAGTTTCGGTTAACCGTGCATTGATGGTGAAAATAGGCGAGGCGCAATACGCCATCCCTCTAAACGCAATCGAAGGTGTTGTACGAATCAGCCCATACGAATTGAACCTTTACTACGACGATCCAAGCTCAGGATTTGACTATGGCGGTCGTAAGTACGGTGTACGTTATTTGGGAGAGATGCTACATACCAAAGGTAGACCAAATCTCGAGAGCGAATTCTTACCTTGTCCGGTGGTGCTAGTGCGAGCGCCAGATTATCCAATCGCTATACATGTAGATTCGTTGTTGGGTTCTCGTGAAGTTGTAGTGAAGTCACTTGGTCCACAGTTTGCTGCGGTGCCAGGCCTGTCGGGTGCGACGGTTCTTGGTGATGGTTCGGTTGTAGTTATTCTTGATGTATTAGGTTTGGTGCGTGCATCGAATCTATTACGCCAAGACGTGCCAACCTTGGTAGAGTCAGCAGATCAAGAAGATAGGCCTACGCTTGTGATGGTAGTCGATGACTCGCTAACTGTGCGTAAAGTGACTACGCGTTTCTTAGAACGCGAAGGCATGGAAGTTGTCACTGCTAAAGATGGTGCTGATGCGTTGCGCCAGTTACAAGATATTACGCCGGATATCATGTTGCTCGATATTGAAATGCCACGCGTTGATGGCTATGAAGTTGCTTCTACTATGAAGTCGAGCATGCGTTGGCGCGATATTCCTATCTGTATGATCACTTCAAGAACCGGTGACAAACACCGCAAGCGGGCTCTAGATATGGGTGTTGAGCGTTATATGGGTAAGCCGTATCAAGAAGAAGAATTGATGCAGGTGATCACAGAATTAGTAGGCGAGGCCGTTGACGCCTAAGCCGGTTAAAGTAGCAGTGGTTGCGCAAACCGCTGCTATTTCGAACCTGCTTGCGGAGTTTATTAAAGCCCCGCATAGTGCTACCGTGCTTAACTATCAGCAAGCAATTCAAGCTATCGAGTCTGACCGATTTGATTTTGATGCTTGTGTTCTAGGCGTCGATGAACACAGTAGTGGTTCGCTGCTAGAGTCGTTAGATACCATACAGGTGTCAGTATTGGTGATGGATCAGCTCATGCCATTACAGGGCTCTTCTGCTCATCGTCAATGGCTAAAAGCTAGCGCGACAAAAATAGGGCAGTTTATAGGTCGGCTCTGTTATCAAAACGATGTTGCTGAAAACGCCGAGAAAGTCGTTATTATTGGCGCCTCAATGGGCGGCCCAGATAGTATTCGAGCGTTTTTTTCAGAATTACGGCCCACCGATGGCGTCGCTTTTGTTTATGCTCAGCATATTGCTAGCCAGTTTCACACCGTACTTGAACAGATGGTGCAGAATTCATCAAGCTACGAAGCAATCGTCATCGATACTGGTATGCAGATAAAGGCAGGTAATGTATATATCGTGCCCGCAGATGTTGAGACTAGCCTAGGCGAAGATGGCCGCTTTACGGTTGATGAAACAACTTGGCGCGGCGATTATGCTCCGTCCATTGATCAAATAATTATGACGGTTGCTAGACACTATAAAGATCGAAGTGTTGCACTTATTTTTAGTGGTATGGGCGATGACGCGGTCAAAGGCGCTAGATACATGATCGAAATGGGTTATGATGTGTTGGCAGAAACTGCAGAAAGTTGCCAGGCAGATAGTATGCCAGAGGCGGTGGCTGAGGTTTCAAATAGAGTGATACGTGCGACACCAAAACAAATGGCATATCATGTATTACAGTTTTCAAAGAATAAGGCGAGTATGCGATGAGCGCGCAGGCAGCATTACCCACTAATAGAACTGAAATTGCATCCATTGTTATTCCAACAGCGACGCAAGGTTTGTTGCTGCCTAACGAAAGTGTTGCTGAGGTTATCGAATCAACACCGGTAATGGGCGAGTTAAATTCACCGAAATGGTTCGCCGGCTATGTGTATTGGCGAGAGCGCTTAGTGCCCTGCGTCGATCTTGGGGTAATGCTTCAGGGTGAAGCAACCGCGCATGACGATAAGTTTCGCGTTGTATTAAATTATACTGGCTTGTCAGATACGTTGCCCTTTGTCGTAATTACAGCCTCATCGGCGCCATCAGTACTGCGTATCACTGAAGATGCTATTGAAAAGATGAATACGCCTATCGAGAGTGATGCGCTTCTTATGCATGTTTTGGCTGCAGGGCGAGAACTTGCCATCCCTAATGTGCGATATCTTGAAGAAAAATTAATAGACGCAGGCTACGTTATGGGCGGTAATAGCAACGTTGCTGATTAGCTTAAAAGTCACCGAAAGCAGATTGCAGCAGCGTTAGCGCAACTATAGGCGCTGTCTCTGTACGCAATATCCTTGGGCCAATAGTCCATTCTTTAAATCCGGCTTTGATAGCTTGATCAATTTCATTTTTAGCTAACCCACCTTCTGGGCCAATAAGGATCATCGCAGAATCAGTGCTTTCACCGCCGGTTAACTGAAAGTTGCTTCGATGGTGTAGTACTAGCTTTAAGTCAGGCAGGTTGCCAGCTTGCAAAAATTCGTTGAGCGAAATGGCCGAGTTAATGTTGGGTACGGTATTGCGAGCGCACTGTTCACAGGCTGCAATGGCAATCTTTTGCCAATGTTCTACTTTCTTAGTTAGACGCTCGGTTTCAGGCGGCTCTGAGTGTTCTGTAATCAATGGGGTGATCTGCGATACCCCAAGTTCAGTTGCCTTTTGCACAGCATAGTCAAACCGGTCACCCTTTGAGATTGCCAGCGCTAGATGCGTGTTTAAAGGAGACTCGACCGAGACAGATTCAATAGATTGAATGTCAAGTTGGCAGCGACGCCTGTCGATATGAATTAACGTGGCTTGTGCCACATGACCGTTGCCATCAAATACCTCGATGACACGGCCATGCTTAAGGCGCAACACTCGCATAAGATAGTGTTGCGTCTCTTCAGAAGGCGTAAAAACACCCTCTGAAATCTCGGGTATGTAGATCCGAGAGATACGCATTAGTACTTGTAGCTATCTGGCTTGAACGGGCCATCAACAGTAACGCCAATGTAGTCAGCTTGTGTGGTAGTAAGCTGAGTAATCACGCCATTGAAGCCTTTGACCATATTGGCAGCTACTTCTTCGTCTAACTTTTTAGGTAGTACTTCTACGGTGATAAGTTCAGCTTTGTCAGCCTCAGGCTTATCAGCAAATTTGAGATCAAATAGATGAATCTGTGCCAATACTTGGTTCGCAAACGAACCATCCATAATACGACTTGGGTGACCAGTAGCATTGCCTAGGTTAACCAAACGCCCTTCTGAAAGAAGGATTAGGTAATCATTGCTCGCAGCGTCGCGAACCACTTTATGCACCTGTGGTTTAACTTCTTCCCAGGTGTAGGCTTCGCGCATAAAGGCCGTATCGATTTCGTTGTCGAAGTGACCGATGTTACAAACAACCGCGCCAGGCTTAATTGCCTTGATCATTTCTTTATCGCAAACGTTAACGTTGCCTGTAGTGGTAACCAATAGGTCAGTATCGCCTAACAGAGTATTGTTGATACCGTCGCTAGTGCCTGTGTTTATACCATTCTTGTACGGCGATACAACTTCAAAGCCGTCCATGCAAGCCTGCATAGCACAGATAGGGTCAATTTCTGAAACGCGAACAATCATACCTTCTTGGCGAAGCGACTGAGCAGAGCCTTTACCTACGTCACCGTAACCAATGACAAGGGCGCGCTTACCAGCCATAAGGTGATCAGTACCACGCTTGATCGCATCGTTCAGACTATGGCGACAGCCATACTTGTTGTCGTTCTTGCTCTTTGTAACCGAGTCGTTAACGTTAATAGCAGGCACTAGTAACTCGCCCTTGGCCATCATTTCTTGTAAGCGATGCACACCGGTAGTGGTCTCTTCGGTAATACCGTGAACCTTTGCTAATACCTCGGGGTACTTGTTATGAAGCAACAGTGTTAGGTCGCCGCCATCATCAAGAACCATGTTGGCTTCCCAGGGTGCACCATCTTTAAGAATGGTTTGCTCAAGACACCATTCATACTCTTCTTCGGTTTCGCCTTTCCAGGCAAATACCGGCGTGCCAGATGCTGCGATTGCCGCTGCGGCGTGGTCTTGCGTAGAGAAAATATTGCACGATGACCAGCGTACTTCGGCACCCAATGCTTGAAGGGTTTCGATAAGTACCGCAGTCTGAATCGTCATGTGGATACAGCCAAGAATCTTGGCACCCGCTAGTGGCTTGCTATCGCTGTAAGTAGCGCGCAAGGCCATTAGCGCTGGCATTTCTGATTCGGCGATCGAGATCTCTTGACGGCCGTAATCTGCTAACGAGATATCGGCTACTTTGTAATCGGTAAAGTTTGACATGCTAAATTCCTGTTTATCGCTGTGCTGCTGCTTTTAATGCGTCAGCCTTGTCAGTGCGCTCCCATGTGAACGCAGTAAATGTCTTAGTGGTTGTCGGCTGACCCTGTTCGCAAACTTCATAGTTTGCTTCGAAAGGTTCACGGCCAAAGTGCCCGTACGCAGCTGTTAGCTGGTACATTGGGTATAATAGGTCTAGCTGTTTGGTAATCGCGTATGGGCGAAGGTCAAATACTTCGCGAACGATGTCTACCAATTTTGCATCGCTGACGGCGCCGGTGCCAAAAGTGTTGACTGAAATTGATGTCGGTTCAGCAACACCAATTGCGTAGCTCACCTGAATCTCGCAGCGTTCGGCAAGACCAGCTGCAACGATGTTCTTCGCAACGTAGCGACCCATGTAAGCGGCAGAACGGTCAACTTTTGAAGGGTCTTTACCAGAAAAAGCACCTCCGCCATGACGTGCCATGCCGCCATAGGTATCTACGATAATCTTACGACCGGTTAAGCCAGCATCACCTACCGGGCCACCAATCACAAAGTTACCTGTTGGGTTGATGTGGTACTGAGTACCTTCGTGTAGCCATTCTGCGGGCAACACAGGCTCGATGATGTGACGTTGTACAGCTTCGCGTAGATCGTCGAGTGAAATGCTAGGGTCATGCTGAGTTGATAGTACAACCGCATCAATCGCTACAGGTTTGCCCTCTTCGTAACGCAGAGTAACCTGGCTTTTTGCATCAGGGCGAAGCCAGGGCAGCGTGCCATTTTTACGAAGCTCTGCTTGGCGCTCTACTAAGCGATGAGAGTAATAAATCGGCGCAGGCATAAACGTAGGGGTTTCGTTAGTTGCGTAGCCAAACATTAGACCCTGGTCGCCAGCACCCTGATCTTCAGGTTTCGCGCGATCAACACCCTGAGCAATATCAACACTTTGCTTACCAATACCATTTAGTACAGCGCAGCTGTCACCATCAAAGCCTACTTCAGAACTGGTATAGCCAATTTGATTGATGACGCGGCGAACGATCTCTTCAAGGTCGACATAGCAGCTAGTGGTTACTTCACCAGCAACTATCGCCATACCTGTTTTTACCAAGGTCTCTACCGCGACGCGGGCGTACGGATCGCGAGCGATCATTGCATCTAAAATAGCATCACTGATCTGGTCGGCTACCTTGTCAGGGTGGCCTTCAGATACCGACTCAGATGTAAAAATTTGATACTCTGACATATTGTTTCCTATGTTGTTGGCTTATCTTCAAGCCGATAACGATGTACAAAAATATTAAAACCATTATTCAGCGCAATACAGTCACGGCGCTGAAGATGAAACTGATGATGTTGTGCCCACTGTTCAAGCGTGTTCTCGTCAAATCCCAGCCAAAGATCGCCACAGGCGTCTAGTGTCCAATTTTGTTCGTGAGCAACTAGATCGCATACGACCCAGATACCATCTTTTCTCAATTGTGAAGCAATCTGAGAAATAAATTTTTGGGGGTCAGGAACGTGATGCAACACCATATTAGAGATCGCCACATCAAAATGACCGCTTTGCGGTAGCTTGATGTCAGCACCGCCTTCTTTGATTCTAGCTTTAATCCCGTGATTGGCAGCTCGATTCAAGCAAGCCTCAACCATCGCGCTTGATAGGTCGACGGCTACGATGTCTTTGTAACGTTCTGCTAGTACTGTTAGAAACTCGCCTTGCCCCGGCCCAATTTCAATTACAGATTCGCCTGCAGGCAGCATCGCGGCGACAATGTCGTCATAGTCGGTAAACGACGCAACTAGTTCGGTCTGTTGGCTAACGGCGTGCCCACTTTGTTCAAAAAATGCTTGTGAGCGTTCTTGTCGCTTCGTATTGGCGGCATCTAGCTGCCTGGTCACCGAGTCATCTAGCGGCAATTCGTCAATCTGCGTAAATAGCGCAGCCTTAAATGGATTGATATCAGTGCTTCGGCGATAGTAAATACTGTTACCTTCACGGCGGGTTACTAGCCAGCCTTCGGATGCCAATTTCTTGAGGTGATGGCTCATCGAAGGTTGGCCAACATCAAAGATTTCAGCTAGCTCGACTACGCCAAAAGCACGCACAGCGGTTACGCGTACGATACTAAGCCGTAATGGGTCGGCAATTGCTTTCAATTGCTTTGCCAATGATTGAGTAGCATTTGACATGGGCGTTATCTTAGCGTCTTTTTAATCTATATCAATAAATATTGATATAGGTCGGGTGCAACAATTCACAGACACACAATCGCTTAGGTCTGAATGTTTACCGGCTTCGCGCCATAGCGCACAATATGTGTACCCAACATATATTTTTTGAATGGAGCCGTCTAAATGACAACTCGCCGAGAAAACGCCAATGCAATTCGTGCATTAAGCATGGATGCCGTTCAGCAGGCAAACAGTGGCCACCCAGGTGCGCCAATGGGCATGGCAGATATTGCCGAAGTATTGTGGCGTAGCCACCTGAAGCATAACCCAAACAACCCTGATTGGGCTGATCGCGACCGCTTTATCTTATCTAACGGTCACGGTTCGATGTTGATCTATTCGCTACTCCATTTAACGGGCTACGATTTACCGCTTCAAGAGCTGAAAAACTTTAGACAGCTGCATTCTAAAACGCCGGGCCATCCAGAGTATGGTTACGCACCAGGTGTTGAAACAACTACTGGCCCATTAGGTCAGGGTATTTCAAACGCGGTAGGCTTTGCTCTCGCTGAAAAAATGATGGCGGCACAGTTTAATCGTGAGCACTACGATATTGTTGACCACTATACTTATACATTCTTGGGCGATGGCTGTTTGATGGAAGGCATCAGCCACGAGACCTGTTCTTTGGCTGGTACCCTAGGTCTGGGCAAGTTAATCGCACTTTACGATGACAACAATATTTCGATCGATGGCGAGGTTGAGGGCTGGTTTACTGATAATACTAAACAGCGCTTCGAATCATACGGTTGGCATGTTATCGATAACGTCGATGGGCATGATGCAGATGCAATTAATGCAGCCATCGAAGCAGCAAAGGCAGAAACATCAAAACCTTCACTAATTTGCTGCAAAACTGTAATCGGTTTTGGCTCGCCAAATAAGCAAGGTACTTCTGGTGTTCACGGTGCTCCACTTGGTGCTGAAGAGATCGCTGCGGCCCGCGAAACTCTAGGTTGGGCGCACGGCCCATTCGAAATACCAGCAGATATCTACGAAGCTTGGGATGCTAAGGCAAAGGGTGAGGCCGAAGAAGCAGAATGGGCTGACCGTTTTGCAGATTACGCAGAAGCTTACCCTGAGCTAGCAGCAGAGTTTAAGCGTCGTATGGCGGGCGAGTTACCGTCAGACTTTATTGAAAAAGCTGATGCATTCATTGCCGCTGAACAAGCTGCAGGTAATGTAGTGGCAACGCGTAAAGCTTCTCAAATGTGTCTAGATGCTTACGGCCCGCACTTACCCGAACTAGTGGGTGGCTCTGCTGACCTTGCTGGTTCTAACCTAACTATCTGGTCTGGCTCTAAGCCGGTTACTGCAGAAGATGCATCAGGTAACTACATCTATTATGGCGTACGCGAATTTGGTATGTCGGCGATGATGAACGGCATCGCTTTGCATGGTGGCTTCGTAAACTACGGCGCTACCTTCTTGATGTTCATGGAATATGCTCGTAATGCTGTTCGCATGGCAGCGCTAATGAAGCAGCAAAGTATCTTTGTTTATACTCACGACTCGATTGGTCTAGGTGAAGATGGCCCTACGCACCAACCTGTTGAGCAGCTTGCCTCGCTTCGTGTAACGCCAAACCTTGAAACCTGGCGCCCATGTGATGTGGTAGAAAGTGCTGTGGCTTGGAAATCAGCGATCGTTCGTAAAGACGGCCCTAGTGCACTGATTTTCACTCGCCAAGGTCTGCCTCATCAAGACCGTGATGCGGCCGTTCTAGCGAACGTCGAGCGTGGCGGATACGTACTTTCTGATAGTAAAGATGCTGCTGAAGCAATTATTATTGCTACAGGTTCAGAGGTGCAGTTAGCGATGACTGCACAAGCGGCATTGGCAGAAAAAGGCCATAACGTGCGTGTCGTATCAATGCCGTGTGCAGAACGTTTCTTGGCACAGGATGCTGACTACATCGAGTCTGTGCTACCAAACGCTGTTCGCGCTCGTGTAGCCGTTGAAGCGGGCCACACTTACTACTGGTCTAAGTTTGTAGGCCTAGATGGTAAAGTGATTGGTATCGATAGCTTCGGCGAATCGGCGCCTGCAGGTGAACTGTTCAAACTGTTTGGTATCACGTCCGACGCAGTTGAAGAGGCGGTTCTAGAACAGCTGTAGAATGAAACCAATTAATGTAGCCATTCATGGCTTTGGTCGAATAGGGCGATGCTTTTTGCGCGCTCTAATCGAACAACAGTGTCAGCAGGTGAATGTGGTAGCGATAAGCGAGCCAGCGCCTACTGATGCTGTTGCCCACCTATTAGAGTTTGATTCGGCCCATGGGCGACTAGGTTTTCCTGTGCAAGTCGACGGTAGCCGTATCAAGGTTGCTCAATACGAGATACAAACCGTCAACGAGGCTAATGAGTCTAGTATCGACTGGGCAGCCTTAGGGGCTGATTTGTTGATTGACTGTTCAGGTCAGGCTGCCACGCCCGAGCGGGGCGAGCGTTTGATTGAGCAGGGTGTCACTAGAGTATTGTTCTCTCACCCCGGTAGTGCAGAGCTAGACCGCACAGTAGTCGTGGGTTTTAACGACGAATTGTTGCAGGCAGATGACCGTCTGATTAGCAACGCTTCTTGCAGCACCAACTGTATCGTGCCAGTTTTAGAAATGCTCGATCGCGAATTTACCGTGCAATTTGGTGTAACCAATACGATACATTCAGCTATGCACGATCAGCCGGTTATTGATGCGTTTCACAGCAGTGATTTACGCAAAACCCGCTCAGCGTTAAATTCGATTATTCCTGTTGATACGGCCCTTGAGAAGGGTATTGACCGAATGCTGCCTTCTTTGGCAGGCAAGTTTAAATGTACGGCACTTAGAGTGCCTACCGTCAACGTATCTGCTATCGATCTTACTGTAGCGGTCGACAAAGCAGTAAGCATTGAACAGGTGACAGAACAGCTAGAGAAACTCGCCAAGAAGTTTCCTAGTGTGGTGGCAATCAGCAATAAAGATATTGTTAGTTGCGACCTCAATCACGACAGCCATTCGGTGATCGTGGATGCGAACCTGACGCAAGTATCAGGTAATCTTATAAAACTTCATCTTTGGTTTGATAATGAATGGGCCTATGCAACACGTATGACAGACGTTGCCCGTATCATTGCAAACTTCGGCACTAGCACTACAAGAGATTACTCATGACTATTAAGTTAATGTCAGATTTAGACCTGGCCAATCAGCGCGTTCTTATTAGAGAAGATTTAAACGTGCCCATTAAAGATGGCAAGGTATCGTCAGATGCGCGTATTCGCGCCGCATTACCTACTATTAAAGCCGCCTTAGACGCAGGCGCAGCTGTGATGGTTATGTCGCATTTGGGGCGCCCTACTGAAGGTGGGGATGACAACGCGCAATATAGCCTGGCGCCCGTGGCAAATTATCTTAGCGACCTATTAGGTCGCGATGTGCCGTTGATCGAAAGTTGGTTAGATGGTGTTGACGTTGCACCTGGTAATTTAGTGCTTCTAGAGAATGTGCGCTTTAATACTGGTGAAAAGGCAAACGATGATACCCTAGCGCAAAAGATGGCAGCGTTGTGCGATGTGTTTGTTATGGATGCCTTCGGTACTGCACACAGGGCGCAGGCTTCTACGCACGGCGTGGCTAAATTTGCGCCTATCGCGTGCGCTGGGCCATTATTAGCGGGAGAATTATCAGCGTTAGAGCAAGCGTTGAGTAATCCAAAGCGACCAATGGTTGCGATCGTTGGTGGCTCGAAGGTGAGTACTAAGCTAACGGTATTAGAGACACTTGCCGACAAGGTAGACCAATTAATTGTAGGTGGCGGCATTGCGAATACCTTCATCGCAGCAAAGGGCGAGCAGGTCGGTAAAAGCTTGGCAGAGCATGATCTGATCGACACCGCGAACGCATTGATGGCAAAAACCGAGATCCCAACACCGACAGATGTGGTGACCGGCAAAGAGTTTTCTGAAACTGCGGCCGCTGAGCTAAAGTCAGTATCTGATGTGACAGCTGATGATATGATTTTTGATATTGGCCCTGACAGTGTGTCGGCGATTGCAGACATCATTAAAAACGCTGGTACTGTGTTATGGAACGGCCCAGTAGGTGTGTTTGAGTTTGATCAGTTTGGGGCAGGTACAAAAGCGTTGAGTGAAGCGATCGCCCAGTCACAAGCATTTTCGTTGGCGGGTGGTGGTGACACGCTAGCTGCTATTGATAAATATGGTATCGCCGACCAGGTTTCATACATCTCAACCGGTGGTGGTGCATTTTTAGAATATGTAGAAGGCAAAACATTGCCCGCAGTAGCTATATTAGAAGAGCGCGGTAACCAATAGGGTTAACCGGCCAATTATATACAAGAGCACGGGCACCAATTAGGTGACCCGGCCGTAACATTAAAAATGAAATTTGAGGCACTAAGATGGCACTAATTAGTATGCGTCAGATGTTAGACCACGCGGCAGAGCATGGTTATGGCATTCCGGCATTTAACGTAAATAATCTCGAGCAGACCCGCGCTATTATGGAAGCGGCTGCGCAAACCGATAGCCCTGTAATTTTGCAAGCATCAGCGGGTGCTCGCAAATATGCAGGTGCACCTTTTTTGCGTCACATGATTTTGGCAGCAGTTGAGGAGTTCCCAACTGTACCTGTTGTAATGCACCAAGATCACGGTACAAGCGCAGCCGTATGTCAGCGCTCTATTCAGCTAGGGTTTTCGTCAGTAATGATGGATGGCTCGTTGGGCGAAGATGGAAAGACGCCGACCGACTACGAATACAACGTTGATGTAACACGCAAGGTTGTAGAAATGGCTCATGCCTGTGGTGTATCGGTCGAGGGCGAGCTGGGTTGTCTGGGTTCGTTAGAAACAGGTGAAGCGGGCGAAGAAGATGGTATCGGCGCAGTAGGTAAGCTGTCGCACGAACAGATGCTAACTGACCCAGAAGAGGCGGCAGATTTTGTTGCTAAAACAGGTGTTGACGCTTTAGCGATTGCAATCGGAACGAGCCATGGCGCGTACAAGTTTACTCGCCCACCTACGGGTGACATTCTTGCCATAGATCGAATCAAGGCAATTCACGAACGTATCCCTGATACGCATCTTGTTATGCACGGCTCAAGCTCGGTGCCTCAAGATTGGTTGGCAGTAATTAACGAATTCGGCGGTGATATCCCTGAAACGTACGGTGTGCCTGTTGAAGAGATTCAGCAAGGCATTAAGCATGGTGTGCGCAAGGTAAATATCGATACTGATTTACGATTGGCAAGTACTGGCGCAACTCGCCGATTCTTGGCAGAAAATCCATCTGAGTTTGACCCAAGAAAATTCTTGGCGAAAACGATAGTAGCTATGAAAGATATCTGTGTTGATCGCTATGAGGCTTTTGGTTGTGCAGGGCAGGGCAGTAAGATAAAGCCGATCAGTTTAGATGCAATGCATGAGCTATATTTGACCGGAAAACTTGATCCAAAAATTAAGTAATAAATAAAAAACCGCGGCAAATTACCGCGGTTTTTTTTCGTTTCGTGTAAATTATTTCTTATTTTCACACTTTCTTCACACCCCTTTCACTTACCTCTCACAGTCATGCTGTCAAGGTAGCTTCACCTAAATTGGAGGAACTACCCATGAACTTGCTTGCTGCAAATAAAAAGCGACTACTTTCGGTGGCAATCTTGTCATCGGTACTAGTGTTAACCGGTTGTGATGACGACGATGATCCGATCGTCGAAGAAGTTGTTATGCCTGAAGAGCCCATGGTGGCAGATATTCGAGTATTACATGCATCACCTGATGCGCCAGCCGTAAACATATGGATCAATGGTGAGGTGGCGATCGAAGATCTAGACTACGCAGAAAGCTCAGGCTACGCCCGATTGGATGCGGGGTCTTACGACATTGATGTTGAAGGTATTATCCCAAGTGGCAATGCTGTAGTGATTGATGTTGACGGGCTAGAACTTGGTGCAGACAGTATGAGTACTGTTATCGCTGTTAACGACGTCGCTAACATTGAGCCTCTCGTAGTGCCAGCGTCAGCTGCTATGCCAACTGAAACCGAAGTCGGTGTGACGGTTGTTCACGCTGCGGCTGAAGCCCCAGCTGTAGACGTTTATGTAGTAGACCCTGGTGCAGATATTACAATGCTAGATCCAGCGTTTAACTTTGAGTTTAAAGATTCAGTGGATGCAGGTGCGCTTGCTGCGGGTGAAGTAGAGCTTGTTGTTGCGGTCGGTGACACAGTTGTCTACAACTCAGGCAGTGTTGACCTAGGACCTTTTGCTGGCACTAACTTAATGATCGTTGCAGTACCTACTGTGACTCAGGTTCAGAAAACAGCAGCGCCCATTAAATTGATGGTGTTGGCAGGTGACGATATTGTTGCGCTTAAAGATGCTGACACGATGGTTGGTGCGAAGGTTGTACACGCGTCACCTGACGCAACTGCAGCAGCCGGTGGGGATGTAGAGGTATGGGCAACCAGTGAAGCGCTAGGTGCAGACCCAGTACAGTTGATCGACGCATTTGGTTATACCGATGTAGTACCCGCGGCTGATATGTATGTCGAAGTGCCAATGGGTAGCTATACCTTTGACGTAGGTACAAACGTTGATTCTATTGGCGGCAGTGTTTATACGTCAGATATGCTTGATTTAATGAAAGCACAAGAGCTTACGGTTATTGCCTCAGGTCGTTTAACGGCAGACCCAATGTTTAGCTTGATGGTAACAGAAGACATGAATCGCGCTGTTGCTACACAGGCCAGCGTTAAAGTGGCACATGCAGCTCCAGCAGCAGGAACTGTTGACGTTTATGTCACTGCTGCGGGTGAGTATAGCGTAGCTGACGTAGAAGGCATGATGGCGGGTGATCCACTACTAGATGATTTTGAGTACGGTGCAATCACTGACTATGTAGTAGTAGCGCCAGGTGATTACGATATTCGCGTAGTAGCTGGTGGTATGGTAGCGATTAATGTCGAAGGCTTTACCTTAGGTGGCGGTACAGTTTCAACCGTTATCGCACGTGGCCCTTCTGAGCCAAGTGGTGAGCCATCTGACTTTGGCGTGATTGTACTTACCAACTAAGTATCTAACTAACTCTGTACTCCCTTTGCGGCAAATACCGGTAAGGTGTTTGCCGCCGTTTTGTTTTTTGCGTAAGGTATACCCTAAGTATGATAGAGGCTTACTATGACAGGCGTATCTTCGCTACTTCTAATTGAGGATCATCGCGACATCGCTGAGATGATCATTGATTACTTCGAAGCTAAAGGCTTTGTGGTTGATCACGCTGCTGACGGTGTCACTGGTATGCACCTAGCTGTCACTAATCCTTTTGATCTTATAATTCTAGATTTATCGTTACCTGGTATCGATGGCATAGAAGTGTGTCGTCAAATTAGGCAAACCGCAAAATTAAACACTCCAATTCTAATGTTGACCGCACGCGATAGCGTAGAACAAAAGCTTGAAGGTTTTGGGGTTGGTGCCGATGATTACTTGGTAAAACCCTTTGCCATCGAAGAGCTAGAGGCTCGCATAAATGCTCGTTTAAAACCCGCCAATGCCGTAGATAGCAAGCTTGTTGTTGGAGACTTGATCTTCGAGCCTAGTGAGCTGAAAGCAACTCGTAGCGGTGTTGAAATAAAACTTACCCCCACAACCGCAAAAATATTAGAAGTGCTTATGCGCGCAGCGCCAAAACTTATTTCTAAATCAGAGCTAGAGCGTAAAGTCTGGGGTGATGATATTCCAGATAGTGATGTTATTCGGAGCCATATTTATGGTTTGCGAAAGAACATAGATAAGCCATTTGAGTACGCGATGATCAAGAATACTCACGGCGGTGGATATAAACTTGACGAAACCCACTAAAAGGCGCGCGCTAAGGCGCCAAATCTTAGTCACATTTATACTGCAGCTTGCGATGATATCGTTTGCGGCAATTATCGGCCTTATTATCACCAACTACCTGTTGGTGAATGTGTTAGTTGAAGAGGCGCTTAAAAGAGAGGCAAGTCATTATTGGGCCTTGGTCGATGGCGATCAAGATGTTGCTATGGCTAATAGCTTAAACTTAACGGGTTACTTACTGCCTCGAGATATAGATACAGTGCCAATCGAACCTAGCACATTAGAGCCGGGTTTACATAAACTTGTGAGTGATCGCTTTAACCTCTATTACCTGACTGAACGAAACGAACAGAAAATGCTACTTTTGTTTAATCATTCAGGGGTAAATAGTCTAATCGCATTCTATGGTGTGTTGCCATTAGGCATTGTATTGTTGGTTCTTTATATTAGTTTGTGGGTTGGGTATCGAATTACCGCCAGGGCGATATCACCAACGGTGGCATTAGCTACCGCCGTGTCTCAGTTAGATCCTAAACAACCGCAGGCTAGTGAAGTGTCGCCTGCGATATTGCCAACCTATGCCGATAACGATGTTGTAACTCTGGCTGAAGCACTCGAGGCTTTTATCGAGCGCAACGAGGCATTTCGCGAACGCGAGCGAGCGTTTACTAGAGATGCTAGTCACGAATTAAGAACGCCCATTACCGTCATAAAAATGGCAACAAGTGTACTAAAGGGGCTTCCGCCCATTAGCCCGCAGCAGAACAAGCTAGTCGAAAAGATAGATCGGGCGACAGCTGATATGGGTGAGCTAACAGAAGCGTTTTTGACGCTGGCAAGAGAAGCCGATCTTTCATTAGAAACAGAACTGGTTTCAGTCAATGACATCGCACAAGAGTTGATTGAGCAGTTAATGCCATTGGTAGATCAAAAAAATATTGCCTTAAAGATAAACCAGATTGAAGAAGCCAGTTATCGCGGAAGCGCGGCATCACTAAAGATTGTTTTGTCAAATTTAATCAGAAATGCGATTAACTATACGGATGAAGGTGAAGCTACTGTATATGTTTATCAGGATAGGGTTGAGGTGGTAGATACAGGCCCTGGTATTAGCGAGGTCAAACTTGATGTGATCTTTGAATTGTGGAATCGCGACCACGAACATACGCAGTCAGGTTTTGGTGTAGGTCTTTCGATCGTTAAGAGGCTCTGCGATCAAGCAGGGTGGATCATCGATATTGAAAGCCAAAAAGGACAGGGCACAAGGGTTGTATTAAGATTTAAGCATGCATAGTTTTAACTCAGATCATTTGGTTCCACTTCGAGAATCCTTACCTCAGTTTGATGATGGTGGGCGACTACCGCGATCTGGTTTGTTTGATGCCTATTGTAATTGGTACTCATTAGATAGGGTGGCGCAGTCTGCAAAAGCTCAACACTATGCTTACAGGGTCTCTGCACTTGAGTACGATTTGGTTGAACAGCGCTTTAGATTGCCTAATGCAAGGTTCAACGTATTTTTGATTCATGGCTATACCGATCACGCGGGAATCTATGGGCCAGCTATCGAGTACTGGCTGTCTCGCGGTGCTAACGTAACAATAATTGATAATATCGGTCATGGGCTATCTTCTGGCGACCGCGCAAACATCGAAACATTTGACCACTACATGCAGGTAATTGCTTCTCGGCTAGATCATTGGTCGCGAGAAGCGTCGCTACCTTTAGTGCTGCAGGGGCAGAGTATGGGTGGGGCGATTCTGCATACGTTGCTTCAATCGCCAACAGTGCAAGAATACACGGCGCTGGCTATCGCAAATAACCCGTTAGTGTTTCCGACTAATTGGCATCTGGTTAAAAAGAAATGGCGCATAGGGCGTTGGTTTAAACGATCAGTGGTTAGAACATTTACTGAATCATCTAATGATGCGAGTTATCTTGAGTTTGTTCGTGAAAAGGATGTGCTTCAGCCTAAAATTACTCCTTTGAAATGGGTAGGTGCAATGCTTAGGTGGATAGACGCTTTTTTAAAGATTGCACCGGTAACTTACTCGCCCCATATCATCTTTCAAGGCACTGATGATCAAACAGTTGATGGGCCTGAAGGTGTTCGCGTACTTAAGCAGAAATTTAGAGATGCAGATATCGTTGAAATCACCGGGGCTCGCCATCATTTAGTCAATGAAAGTGAGGCGATTAGAAAGTTGGTGGCAACCCATATCGATCGCCACCTAGAAAAGCTATCTTTGATAGATTAGAAAAGAACGCGGCTGCGTAGTGTTCCATCAATTTTGCTGAGGTTAGCTAAGGCTTTAGCAGAGTGTTCAGCGTCGATGTCCATCACAACATAGCCAACATATTCGTTTGTTTGAAGATACTGAGCGGCTATGTTTATTTGTAGATCAGAGAAAATTTGGTTGATCTGCGACATGATGCCAGGCTTGTTGGTATGTATGTGTAATAAGCGATGATTGTTAGGGTGTGCAGGTAATGCCACTTCAGGAAAGTTAACAGACGATGTTGTGGTGCCCGTCTCGCTATAACTAACAAGTTTTTCTGCTACTTCAACGCCGATGTTTTCTTGCGCTTCGACGGTAGAGCCACCGATGTGAGGTGTGAGAAGGCAGTTTTCGATACCGCGTAAGGGTGATTGAAATTCGTCGTTATTTGAACGAGGCTCGACAGGGAATACATCAATTGCTGCGCCACTCAATTTGCCCTCTTTTAGAGCTTCAGCTAGCGGTTCAATTTCGACCGTGGTGCCGCGAGATGCATTAATAAGAACGGCGCCTGGTTTCATGGTTTGCAATTGCGTTTTTCCAATAATCCATTGAGTAGCGGCGGTTTCAGGTACGTGTAAGCTGATGATATCGGCTTGCGACAATAGCGCATTAAGCGTGGGTACTTGCACCGCGTTGCCCAGTGGAAGTTTCGTGATAACGTCATGAAAAATGACCTGCATGCCTAGTGCCTCGGCCATTACACTTAGCTGACTACCGATATTGCCGTAACCAACAATGCCTAGTGTTTTACCGCGTAGTTCGTGGCTGTTGGCGGCACTCTTTTGCCACTCGCCACGATGAGCTGCAGCATTCTTAGATGGGATCCCACGTAGCAGCATGATCATTTCGGCCAATACTAGTTCGGCAACAGAGCGGGTGTTCGAGTAAGGAGCGTTGAATACGACGATGCCGCGTGATTGTGCAGCTTGCAGATCGACCTGATTGGTACCAATGCAAAAGCAACCGATGGCGATGAGTTTATCAGCGGCATCAAGCACCTTTGCGCTTAGTTGAGTGCGAGAGCGTATGCCAACGATATGCGCGCGCTTAATTTTTTCGATTAGCTGATCTTCAGGAAGGGCAGCCTTATAGTACTCAATGTTGGTGTAGCCGGCCTTTTGGAACGCATCGACAGCCGAGTTATGAACACCCTCAAGTAAAAGGATGTTGATCTTGTCGCGGCCTAGAGAGGTATTACTCATTGTTAAATCTTCTTGTACATATCACTGAAGCGGGAGGTTGCCTATGTTACCATAGGTAGACTCGCCTATCGGCAAGAACTTATAGTCTATTTGTATTTTTAATGAGGTCTAGCGACCGTTTCCCATGCAACAGAACGAACAATTTATCGACCAGCTGCAATCAATAGTTGGCGAGCGCTACGTAATAACAGATGCTGCTGAGATGCAGCCATACAGTGTTGATTGGACAAAACTTGCTGAGCCAAATGCGATGGCTGTGGCGTTGCCTAATACGACACAGCAGGTATCAGCCATTGTTAAGCTGTGTATTCAGCATATGATCTGTATCGTGCCTAGTGGTGGGCGTACAGGGCTCAGTGGCGGCGCTGTAGCGGCCAATGGCGAATTGGTCATTGCCCTAGATCGAATGAACGAAATAACTAGTGTTGACCCAGACGCTCGAACAATGAGTTGTGGCGCTGGCACGATTACGTCAACGATTCATGAAGCTGCCGAGCAGGCTGGCTTGATGTATCCCGTCGACTTCGCCTCGTCGGGGTCTAGCCAGATTGGGGGCAATATATCGACGAACGCCGGTGGTATTAGGGTGATCCGCTATGGCATGACTCGTGAGTGGGTACTTGGGCTAACAGTAGTAACCGGCACCGGCGAAATATTGCATCTAAACAATGGATTACTCAAGAATAATACGGGGTACGACCTGCGCAACTTGTACGTGGGGGCTGAAGGAACACTGGGGCTAATTACCGAGGTTACCCTTAAATTGACCAATAAGCCGGTTGACGAAACTGTTACTTTGTTGGCTTTAGACTCTGCGCAGCATTTAATAGACGTATTACGTGTATTTCAACAAAGATTAGAGGTTAACGCGTTCGAGTTTTTTGGGGATAATGCATTACAGCGAGTACTAAAGCATTCACAGTTGGCAGCGCCTTTTGGCGAACAGGCTAACTGGTATGCGTTAATCGAAACTGAATGTAATGACAGCGATGAACGTCTATTAGAGGCGTTCGAAGAAAGTTTCGAATCGGGTTGGGTGACAGATGGTGTTATAAGTCAGTCACAAACCCAAGCCAAGCAGCTTTGGCGGTTGCGTGAGGATATCTCTGAGACTATCTCAGTAGAGACGCCTTACAAGAACGACCTAAGTGTAAAGGTGCCTCAGGTACCTCAGTTTTTGGCAGATATCGACCAGTTGGTGGCGAGTGAATACCCGCAATTTGAGATAGTCTGGTTTGGGCATATCGGTGATGGTAATTTACACCTTAATATCCTGAAGCCAGCTAACTGGTCGAAAGATGAGTTTTTTGAGGTTTGCCACCGAGTAAGCCATAAGACATTTGAGGTAGTTCAGTCTTATGGTGGCAGTGTTTCTGCCGAGCATGGTGTTGGCCTCTTAAAGCGCGATTATATTGGTTACACTCGAAGTGATGAAGAAATCGCGTTAATGCGTGCCATAAAGCGGGCGTTTGATCCGCATGGCATTTTGAACCCTAACAAGCTACTAAAAAGCGCGTAGGGAATATTAATTTTAGGCACATAGGTTATCTACATGGCGACTACCAACGCTAAACTTTTGGCATGGGTAAATGAAATGGCTGAGATGTTTCAGCCAGACAGCGTTTACTGGTGTGATGGCTCTCAAGAAGAATACGATCGACTTTGCGCCGAGCTTGTCGATGCGGGCACCTTCGTTAAGTTAAACGAAGACAAGCGCCCTAATAGCTACTACTGTCAATCAGACCCAAGTGATGTAGCGCGTGTCGAAGACCGTACGTACATCTGTTCGCATAACGAAGTAGATGCGGGTCCAACCAATAACTGGCGCGAACCAGAGGGCATGAAGGCCGAGCTATCAGAGCTTTGCCGTGGTGCAATGAAAGGTCGTACCATGTACGTTGTTCCTTTCAGCATGGGGCCTCTAGGCTCGAACATCGCTCATATTGGTGTTCAGGTTACTGATTCAGCCTACGCTGCTGTTAACATGCGCATCATGACTCGCATGGGTCAAAAAGTACTAGATGTCTTAGGTGATGGCGAGTTTATCCCTTGTGTACACACTGTGGGCGCACCTCTCGCATCGGGCGAGCAAGATGTTGCTTGGCCTTGTAATCCAGATACAAAATACATCTGTCACTTCCCTGAAGAACGCTTAATCTGGTCGTATGGCTCAGGTTACGGTGGTAACGCATTGTTGGGTAAGAAATGCTTTGCACTGCGAATCGCGTCAACAATGGCTCGTGAAGAAGGCTGGATGGCTGAGCATATGCTTATCTTGGGTCTTACTAATCCAGAAGGCGTTAAAAAGTATGTGGCCGCGGCGTTCCCAAGTGCTTGTGGTAAAACGAATCTTGCGATGCTAATTCCTACGATTCCAGGTTGGAAGGTAGAGTGTATCGGTGATGATATTGCCTGGATGAAGTTTGGTGAAGACGGCCAACTGTACGCGATCAACCCCGAAGCCGGTTTCTTTGGTGTTGCGCCTGGTACTAGCATGAGCTCAAATCCGAACGCGATGCTTGCCATGCAAGAGAATGCGATTTTCACAAACGTTGCACTGACCGATGATGGCGATGTTTGGTGGGAAGACATGGGTCCTGCTCCAGAGCACGCAATTGACTGGCAGGGCAATGATTGGACGCCAGCATCAGAGGGTAAAGCTGCTCACCCAAATGCTCGATTCACTACTCCTGCAGGCCAGTGCCCAGCTGTAGATCCTGCATGGGAAGATCCAAAGGGTGTTCCTATTAGTGCAATCTTATTTGGCGGTCGTCGCCCAAGCGTTGTGCCATTGGTGCACGAAGCTACTAGCTGGCAGCATGGTACCTTCATGGGTTCAATTGTTGCTTCTGAAAAGACGGCCGCAGCGTTTGGTAAGTTAGGCGAGCTGCGCTATGATCCGTTTGCTATGCTTCCTTTCTGTGGCTACAACATGGGTGATTACTT
The DNA here is from genome assembly GCA_947503335.1 of uncultured Pseudomonadales bacterium. Taxonomy (GTDB): domain Bacteria; phylum Pseudomonadota; class Gammaproteobacteria; order Pseudomonadales; family CANNCY01; genus CANNCY01. The sequence goes on from CANNCY010000003.1 coordinate 83,313, forward strand.
TAATCACTGGTTGAATATTGGCAAGAACGCGCCAGACGCATCTAAGCTGCCGGGTATCTTCTACGTAAACTGGTTCCGTAAGAACGATGAAGGTAAATTCCTATGGCCAGGCTTTGGTGAAAACAGCCGAGTACTTAAGTGGGTATTTGAGCGTGTTAATGGCGAAGCAGATGCCGTTGAGACACCTATTGGTATGTTGCCAACTGCTGATGCTATCGATACCAATGGTTTAGATATTGATGCAGCCGATATGGAAGAGTTACTTAAAGTAGACAGCGCCGCATGGGCACAGCAAATTCCATCAATCGAAGCGCATTTGGCTACTTTTGGTGATCGTCTACCGCAGGGTATTAAAGACGAGCTAGAAGCGTTGAAACAACGTTTGTCAGCTTAAATAAAAAAGGGGCTTTTAAAGCCCCTTTTTTTTCGACTATGATGTGTCGATGACGAAGTTATCCGCTCGGGTCACACCCTATACATCTATATTAGACGACAGGCTTACACCTTTTTTTTCGTCGTCGACTCAATGCTTTACCGATCGCCGGTTTTTATCATCACTAGAAAGTTCACTTAGTGTGGGTGGGCAGACTGGATGGCAGCCCGCGCACTTGTTAGTTGAAAGCGATAATCAGACGGCGCTAGTTCTTGGATATCTTAAATATCATTCTTATGGTGAGTATGTTTTTGACTGGGCGCTCGCAAATATGTATGAGCGAGCAGGACTAAATTACTACCCAAAATGGATTAGTGGCATCCCCTTTACACCCATTGTGGGTAAGCGAGTTTTAGGGGATAACATTGAGGGGCTCTCAACAATTATTCAAGACTGGATTGTGTCGCAAGATTTAAGCGGTGCACATGTACTCTTTAATGAGGAGAGCAGTTTTGGGAGTTGGGCGCAGCGCACAACGGTGCAATTTAAGTGGCGCAACCGAGGTTATCGCACCTTTGATGATTATCTGGATCAGCTAAAATCGAGTAAGCGTAAGTCGATCAAGAAAGAGCGTAAAAAACTAGCCCAGCAACAAGTCTGTGTGCGACGTTTTTACGCAGCTGAGATTACCGATGAGGTTTGGAAGGTAATGTATCAGTGTTACCAAGCTACCTATCAAAAACGCTCGGGGCACAACGGTTATTTGACGGCTAATTTTTTTGGCGAATTATTATCGTCAATGAGAGATTACCTAATGGTAGTTCAGGCGAAAACACGCGATCAAGCAATTGCGTCGGCGCTATTTTTAGTAGACAAGGATGCCTTGTACGGGCGCTATTGGGGTGCATTAGAGCAGGTTGACGGCCTTCATTTTGAATGTGCGTTTTATCAGGGTATTGAGTTTGCCATCGAGCATGGAATCAGTGTTTTCGATGCAGGCGCACAGGGTGAGCACAAGTTGATTCGAGGGTTTGAACCTGAAATGACTCATTCGTGGCACTGGTTAGCACATTCTCAAGCCAATGATGCAATGGTTGAGTGGGCGCGCGAAGAACGTGATCAGCATCAGCAGTACTTTGAAGTGTGCTTAGACGCGGTACCCTACAAATCTATTCTGGTTTAAATGCACTTAAGATAACAAACTTTGAATCCTGGCCAAGCTGGCGGCAGTTGCCAAATAACTTATTGAGTGTGGCGTGATAGCCAAGATGGCGGTTGCCCACGATGCGCAGTTCACCACCTGGACGTAGACAGCGGAATGCTTCTTTAAACATATTAAAGGCGGTCTCGTCACCGACAGCGTGACCATCATGAAATGGCGGGTTACAGACTACGGCGCTTAGCGAATTACTAGCAGTTTCAAATAAGCCATTTTGCGCACTGAATGATCCCTTAACCTGATTTGCCAACGCGGTTTCTCGGCTACTTTCAATAGACGAAAAACTGATATCAATACCAGATAGGGGTCCTTGATGTTGACGCGCTAAATAGGCAGTCAATACGCCGGTGCCACACCCCAAGTCAACTACGTGCCCTTGGGGTAGGTTATCTAAGTAATTGATAAACAGAGCTGTGCCGATATCCAATTTCTTGTGGCTAAAACTATTTGGCCAGCCTACCACCGTTACCCCCTCGGTTGTTTGATAGGTGTGTTTCTTAATCGGGCGAGCCAGCTTGGCATTTGGTGTACAAAATGCCAGGCGCGCTTTCTTTTTAGCTAGCGAGGTGGATGTCTTGCCCAGTCGTGCTTCAAATCGTTCATACACCGCTTTGGTTGTGTGTTTGACCATGCTACCGGCAATGACCTGCGCATCTGGTGCGTATTGATGAATCAACCAGAAGATTTGATCAAGGTAGTTTAGATTTTTAGGGATTTTAATAACAACTAAATTCGGCGTGGTCGTTGGCTTGTCAAACGGGGTGAGTAATGATGCTGTGTCTATGTCTAGTTTGTTGCGCGAAGCGTTTCGAAGGATACCCTGCTGATGTAACAGGCTATCGTTAATAGAAATCACAGATGAAAATTGGTGACTAATATTGAGGCGTATTGCGCCATAACTGTCTTCAAAAACCCAAGCGTGACCAGACTCGCCCCGCTGTGTGATGGTATCGATTAACAGCTCGTCGGCGGCGTCCCACGCACGAAGGTCACCCTTCTGGGTAGCAGGAAATCGTTCAAGGTTTAGGGTTTGACTGGACGACATAGCACACCTCTTTGCAACTGATTATTATTGTATCAACGAATTGAACGTTTCAGTCGACAAAAAATGTGACTAAGGTGTTTATACTTGCATAAAAATCCCTTAATATTCGGGGTCTTATTGAAGAGGTATAGCTTTATCTACCAAGTGAACCTGCAAAGTATTAGCAAAAAACAAGCAAAATACTTGGTTAGGCACCAAAAATAGGGCTATCTTAAGAAGTGAAAACCCCCTTTAGGGTGACTGGAGACCATTATGCGTAGAATCAGCAGCGCAGTTGAAGAAGAAGAGTCAAACATCGATTTAACGCCGATGCTTGACGTTGTATTTATCATGTTGATTTTCTTCATCGTGACCGCAGCGTTCATTAATGAACGTGGTGTTGAGGTTGATCGACCAGATCAGTCTACTGACACTCCTCCACCTAACCAGGACAACCCAAATATTGTTGTTAATGTTAGCGAAACAGACCAGATTACCGTTGACGGTAACGTGGTAGACATTCGTGCGATCCGCGCACGTATCCAGCAGAAGAAGGCTGAAAACCCCGATGCGATGGTTATTATCGTTTCTAACGGCAAAGGCACTTCGGGTACTGTTGTTCGTATTACTGACCAAGCGTTGTCGGTAGATCCGACCATTCGCGTAGCACTTGTTCAGAAAGACGACTAACACGTCTTTTTAGCAGTGACCAAAAAATCGGCCTTAGCGGCCGATTTTTTTATCTGTTATTCTTAGCGTTTGAGATAAGCGACTCTCCAAGTAGCTGCATTAAAACGTCGCGACTACGCTCGCCTAACTGATTTACAATAGACTGTTCAAAAAGCATCCATCCCTCGATGCTATGCTGTTTTTGATCGCCGTCTATTAGATTATGAATCCAAAGCGAGAGGATTCTGCAGAATTGGTCGTTTGCCAGCGCTTTTCGCCATGACGTGATAAGCCTCTCGATATTCGAAAGGTCTAAATGCTGTGCCATCAGTGGTGCAACACGACCCTTAAGTGCATTCGCGAAACTAGCACGATCTTTATAGTACCCCTGTAGTGTTGAAACACGCATACCTGTTTTGTCTGAAAGCCACTGGTAGGTCAATTGCGACCAAGATAAATCGCCGTTAACGATTAGTGCGTCAAAGATTAGATTATCTAGAACTTTTTGATTTTCTGCCTTCTTCGCGGCGCTAATTCTTGCCATGAGATTCACTATTTCGTATATGTTACGAATAAGTATAAGCGCGTATCGCTCGAAGTCTACATAATTCGTATCATTTACGTATTAACTTATGGAAGGAGTCTTATATGAAAAGTGCAGTAGTTGTTTTGGTGGGCGTGGTGATTGCGGTCGCTTCTGTCGGTGTTAAAGCAGATTCAGTAGGATGTAAGCGCGCGGGCGGTGTTAAATGCCAATATATAAAACCAAAGCATACTTACGGTCAGCGGTCACATAAGATCATAGTGGTACCAAAACATCATCGCCACTATCACGCATTCCATCATCCATTGGTCACCGCGCTAGGAATAGCCATAATTCTAGACGCAGCTGGTAATCCAGTAACTGACACTGGGAATAAAGTGGTCGTATTGGGCGATGGCACAACCGTAACTAACGTTTATGAGCAAGATGACACCGTTTATCTGATTAAGGGAGACAAATAGTCAGGTATAGGTACAATGTGGGAGAATAGTGAACTTCGTCACACATAGATGTGTAGAGAAAAGGATTTCTGATGACGAGCATAACTGAACTAGTTCAGCCTGACGGCGATATGCAGATCAATTGTGCGTTGCGAGTACTCACTCGTGACGGGCAAGAGACACGCACGCTTCGCATAATGCCTGACACTCGATACATCGAGCCCTTTCAGATCGAAATCACGCCTTCGCTTACAGCGGAGGCAATCTATTTTCAATATTCCGCTCAGTTATTTGAATCTTCAGCAGATGAAGATGTGCCTTTGTACGAGCAATCTAACGCTGGGGTAAATCGAACATCAATTAGTCTGCGTACTGGTCATTTGGGCGGGCTGTTAGTACTGCATGTGCGAGGGTTGGTTGAAACCAGCACAGGTGATCGCTATTACACTGATTGGATGCAGCACCAGATTGAAATAGTGGGCGTAAACCCAACGTTGTTTACAGTATTCAAGGGCGATTGGCCGCGAGCGATGTTACTGTTGGGTTATTATCGCACGAAGCTACAAATGTTTAATGATCAGGGTTTGCCGCTTGTAAACGGCGATGAATACGGAATGATGGCGATGACCGGTGTTGCGACGATTGGGCAATGGAACTGGCACAAGCACCTTCAAATAGCAAAAACCCGTTGGCAGAGGCAAGAGGCTTATGTGAAAGCTAAGCCTAGAATTTTGCGTGAAACTGATCCTAAGCATTACAAGGGGCTGCCTGATTTTACCGCTGAGCAGTTACAGCTTGAAATCTTGCAATCCTATGACAAAGGAAATTACTTTGAGCCGGTACGAGAGCGCCAGGGTTTATTTAAGCGCTGGGTATGGAGAAAGGTAAGCGATCAACAGCTATTCGCCGATAAGATTATGTTGGTGAAAGATGAGCTAGAGTCGGTTAACCTCGAAAGCGCAAGCTAAAACAAAAAAGCCTCTATATGTGAGGCTTTTTTTGCGGTAGTTAGGCTAGTTAGAGAAGCGATCGCCGTTGCCAAAGCGATACGCGACAGCTAGTTGAAATTGCTTTGTAGACTCAAAATCATCGAAGTTATGAAACACACGATATTCTGTGCGAACAGACCAGTTGGCATTGAATCTATAGGTTAAGCCCGCGCCAGTACCCATTTGAAAATACTTGTCGTTCTCGCGGCTAGACGCCTTTAGGTTAAGCTGCCCTAAAGACAGTACCAAAAACGGGCGCAGCTTTGAGTCAGTATTAAAGTCTCTAGCAACATCAATGTGATACTGCTGAACACGTAAGCCATCTTTGTGGCGCTCCCAGTAATCATACTGACGGCTATAGTTTAGGATTGTTCGCCATTGTTGGTTAAGCTGTAGGCCAAGCCCCCAGCCGCCGTTATAACCACTGTCGATAGTAAAGTCGCTGCCTTCATCTGCCTCTAAAATGAGGCTGTTATCTAAAGACGCATAGCCAGAATTGAATGACAGCTCGATCATATCCACATTAACGTCACGATCAGCAAATACTTTAGCTGAAAACAGAGTAAGGCTAAGAATAGTACTTAAAACAAATGTTGAAACCAATTTCATAATTAGAACCTCAGCTCAATATCTAGGCCAATATATCCCTTCACCTCTTGATGGGCGACGGGTTGAAAATGTTGGGGGTAGGGCGAGATTCTAACCGTACCGGTCTTTACAACGTCTCTGCCGAAAAGGCCGTTAACGCCTTTACCAATGTTGTCGACTGGGTCTAAAAAGAACAGCGCAACGTTGCCCCATCGTTTTGAACCCCAAACAAGGCCGTCGCGGGCTTCAATTTCTTTTTGCTTGTGGTGCGCCCATTCGCCATAGATCCAGCCGCCAACAGGCGTTACGATCAAGTCTTGAATCGATGGAATTTCTGCGAACGCTTCAAGACCGTACTCCCAATAAAAGGTCGACATCAATGCAGAATAAATAAAGCTGTCCCATTGGTCGTAACCAGAATTACGCGCTGTTTGGTAGTAAACACCGCCGAAGTAAGGGTGGCCGATGTAGTTAATCACCCATCGGTCTTCGTCCCAGACCGGGCCGCTGCTGACGTTGTCCCACCAATTACTCATCAAGTTGCCACTGCCGACTTCGTCTTTGTCCCAGTTGCTCCAAGATTCGGGCATCAAATAAATGACGCCCATAGCGCCGACGGCTAGACCAAATGTCAGCTTGGTTTGTGACCACAAGCGATCACCATCTGCGGGGTTGTTAGGGTCAAATAATGTAACCGCAAACTTACTACGCTCTGTCGCGTAAAACTGATGGTTGGTTGCTGGCTGTTCATATGCTTCTAGCTCAGACAGAGAAGTTTTTAGTTGAAAAGACGGATCTTGAGGTGATGTGTCTGCGCTGGCGTTGGTTGTAACGGTGGCAACCAGAAACAGCGCTAGAAATTTTAAATTATTCATTTGAAGCTCGTGAGTCAGCAAATAGAGAGGATCGCTTTAGAGACTTTTTTATCACCAACGAAAAAAAGCCTCGCATTGCGAGGCTTTTTAAATGGTGGTGCCCGGAGGCGGAATCGAACCACCGACACGAGGATTTTCAATCCTCTGCTCTACCAACTGAGCTATCCGGGCGTTGTCTCTTCGACGGCGCGTATTAAACCTCAACCAGCGTCGGTTGGTCAAGGCCAATAAACAGAAAAAGTTGCATTTTCAGTTGCTTAGCCATCTTTCTTGGGAATATATCCGTCTGCCTTATCATATTCCTCACCAGCAAAAAAATGATCCATTTGCGTGCTTAGGTATTTGCGAGACTCTGGGTCCATCATATTAAGGTGCTTCTCGTTTATAAGCATCGTTTGATGTCTTTGCCATTCTTGCCATGCTTTAGCCGATACCGTATCAAAGATTTCAACACCTTTTGGGCCAGGATAGGGCGGCTGTGCAAGCCCTTCAAGCTCTTGTTGATACTTCTTGCAAAAAACCATGCGTGTCATTGGGGCGAGGTCTCCTCATCAATCAGTTTTGTAAACGCGCTGGGCACACCAAATTGACTGGTGCCTGTTTGATACCAAGCTGCTTGTTCACCTATGTGCCTAGTGTAATCGTTGCAAGGAGCTACGTAACGTACAGGGTGTATATCTAGGCTGTAGTGTGAAAAGTGGTGCTTAAATGAAGCAAGAACCTTTACTTGATCGATATGTAACTCGCAGCTGTCTAATAACTCATCAAGGGAGTCATATTGATAGGGTGCATACAAGTCTTGCCAGACGCCCTTGCCTACACGTTTATCAACTAGCCAATGTCCCAAATCATTCTGCGCCATTAACCAAAATGCGTCTTTAACGGGTTTCGCCTTTTTAGGTTTAGAGGCAGGAATTTGTTTTTGCAATCCGTGTTTAAACGCAAAACACTCGTGTGAAAAAGGGCATTGGCTGCAATTAGGTTTGCTGCGAGTACACAGTGTGGCGCCCATATCCATGATAGCTTGGGTGTAGGTAGCGCAATCCTTATTAGGGGTAAGTGATTCTGCTAAATGCCAAAGCTGCTTTGTAATAGCCGAGCTGCCAGGCCATTCACGAACACCGTAAATACGGGTTAGCACGCGCTTCACGTTACCATCTAAAATAGTGGCCCTCTGCTTGAAGGCTAGACTAAGAATAGCGGCTGCAGTGCTTCTGCCAATACCAGGAAGAGTTTCTAGTTCAGACGCAGATTGCGGCATGTTGCCGGCAAACCTATCTCGAATTAATACGGCAGCGGCATGAAGATTCCTAGCTCGAGAGTAATAACCTAGGCCACTCCAATGAGACAGTACGTCATCAAGGTTAGCTGCTGCTAACGACTCTACCGTGGGAAAGCTAGCGATGAATCTATTGAAATAGGGGATCACTGTAGCGACCTGGGTTTGCTGCAGCATTATTTCGCTAATCCAGGTGCTATAAGGGGTAGATAATGACTGCCAAGGTAGATCATGACGGCCATGGCTCTGGTGCCAGTCAATTAATACATCTGCAAATATCATCATCAATTCTTTTTAAATAGTTTGTTAAGCACTCCATCAAGCTTTTCTTTAGCTTCATCTTGAAAGCGAGAGTTAATAAGTTCTTTTATAAACCCTTGATCAAGCCCACAGCGTGTTTCTTGTGTGGCGAGTGATAGCTTGCAGCTAAAGGGCCAGCGAGTTTCGGTTAATTGCTGCGACAAAGCAGGGCAGTACTCTCTGTTGCCAACTTTAACGCCAAAATCGATGATTGCCCGATCGCTATTTAGATTTAAGGTTGCGGTACCATCGAGTAGATTGTGACCAGAACGAGCTGTGAAATTAGAAACGTCGACGCGGTCGCCGTCTAGTGTAGCGTTGGCTTTTAAGTGGGTAAGCGTAGTTTTATGATTATTCGTAATGGGCGTGAGGCTACGCTTATTGGTAACGCGGCTAGCACCTGCGCAAACTAAGTAATCAAGATCAGCGCCCTGAATGGCCATGTCGGCTGCATTTAGTACAAACTCGCCCTTACGTTGATTGGTGTAGAAGGGTAGCTCAAGCCAGCCGGTGACTTCTGCAGAGGTATACTCAGACACTGGTATATTTGACGCAGTTCCCTCTATGTGAGCCGATTGATAATCGTCAGCGATACGCGCGGTGCCGTTAAAGTTACCGTATTCAACCGTGTCAGCAGAAATTTTGTCTAGTGTGACGCGCTTGTCTGATAGTTGCCGCCAGTCTAAATTGAATTCTGCCCACTTAACATTAATCGTTGTGGGTTCGCTATTTTGATTAACGGTAATAACCGTTGCAGGTAGCGTGATTGTTGGTTTTGAAAACAGACGAACTACTGGGCGGCTCTGTAGTTTTACGTCGATATCAGCCCCAAGTTGCTCATTGATAATTGCGTTAAATTGACTCACTGACATCTTATTGATGTAAAAGCTGGCCGCGAAGACAGTAACAGCTAATAGTAGAATAAGCGCAAGGAAAAATTTTAATAGCTTTGTCATGATGATAAATTCAAGCCTTTGTAATCATTTTAATCGAAACGAATAGATGCAACCAATTTAGAGAGCGCGTTATACTCGAAACTATAATAAAGCTTCAAGGTACAGCTATGAATGCTCGCACAGCAAGTGTATCGCGCGATACGCTAGAAACCCAGATTAGTGTCGAATTAAATCTAGACGGCACGGGAGTGGCAAATTTTGACACGCCTGTTCCGTTTCTAGAGCACATGTTAGAACAGATTGCTCGTCATGGGCTAATTGATCTTAAAATTGCGGCCAAAGGTGATACGCATATTGATGATCATCATACGGTAGAAGATATCGGCATTACGTTAGGGCAGGCATTTGCACAGGCGGTTGGCGACAAGCGCGGCATCGTGCGTTATGGCCATAGCTACGTGCCTCTCGATGAGGCATTGTCTCGAGTAGTTATCGATTTCTCAGGTCGGCCAGGGCTAGTTATGAATGCTCCGTTCACTCGAGGGTCGGTGGGAGGCTTTGATGTCGATCTATTTAGCGAATTCTTTCACGGGTTTGTCAATCACGCTCAGGTCACGCTTCATATAGATAACTTGCGAGGTAGCAATACTCACCACCAAGCAGAAACTATTTTTAAAGCGTTTGGTAGAGCGCTGCGCATGGCGCTCGAGGCAGATGCGCGTCAACAAGGGCAGATGCCGTCGACTAAGGGTGTACTGTAAGTGCAAATAGTAGTTGTTGATTACGGCATGGGTAATCTACATAGCGTTCGAAGCGCATTGCAACAAGTGTCTAGCGCAGATGTCGTCGTCAGTGATTGTGCCGACGCCGTGGCGAGGGCTGACAGAGTCGTCTTTCCTGGTGTTGGGGCGATAGGGCACTGTATGCAACGGTTGCAGCAAAGTGGTCTTGTGAATGCGTTAGAAAAAGCTGTTAACGAAAAGCCAATGCTTGCGATATGCGTCGGTATGCAAGCGCTTTTTGATAGTAGTGAAGAGTCAGGAGCAACCGCATGCCTCGGTTGGTATAAAGGGGTAGTAAGGCATTTCAATGAGCTGTCTGTACCTGACGATTTAACAATACCTCATATGGGGTGGAGTCGCGTTTTACAGCATCAATCTCACCCGATTTGGCATCAAATAGATGATGGTGAGCGATTTTACTTTGTCCACAGTTTTGCTGTGCAAGCTAGCGATGATGTCGTTATTGGTCAGACCGATTACGGTGCCAGATTTACGTCAGCCATCGCTCAGGGCAACCTCGTGGCAACACAATTTCATCCTGAAAAAAGCCATAGGGCTGGTCTACAGCTATTAAAGAATTTTACCGAGATGACGATATGTTAGTAATTCCAGCGATCGACTTAAAAGATGGTGCTTGTGTTCGCTTGAAGCAAGGGCGAATGCAAGACGCAACGATTTTTTCTACAGATCCTGTAGAAACTGCCGCTAGGTGGGTGCAGGCGGGTGGTCGTAGATTGCATCTAGTTGACCTTAACGGCGCCTTCGAGGGTGAGCCAGTTAATGGCGATGCAGTCAAGGCGATCGCCGAATCCTTCACTGATTTACCTATTCAGATTGGCGGTGGTATTCGCTCTTTAAAGACCATTGAAGCCTACCTTAACGCGGGTGTTAGCCAAGTCATAATTGGCACCGCTGCTGTTGAAGACCCTAATTTAGTTAAACAGGCATGCAAAGAGTTTGCAGGCGCAATATATGTCGGTGTCGATGCAAATGACGGTTATGTCGCTACGCGAGGGTGGGCTGAGCAGACTAGTGTAAAAGCAAGTGATCTGGTGGCCAGCTTTGCTGATGACGGCGTATCAGCAGTTATCTATACCGACATAGCTCGTGACGGCATGATGCAAGGTGTTAACGTTGAGCAAACGGTGGCGTTAGCGCAGTCTAGTACCATTGATATTATAGCGTCAGGTGGTGTGACTAATATCGAAGATATCAAACGGCTAGCCGGTGTAGCATCGGTGGGTATTTCAGGTGCAATAACGGGCCGTGCCATATACGAAGGGCAGCTTGATTTAGCGCAAGCGCAGGCCTACTGCGATAACTTGGAGCAGCTTAATGGCGTTAGCTAAGCGAATAATCCCTTGTTTGGATGTTGATAAGGGGCGAGTAGTAAAAGGCGTTAATTTTGTCGATATTGTAGATGCAGGTGATCCGGTTGAGGCGGCCAAGCGTTACAACGATATGGGTGCTGATGAGCTTTGCTTTTTAGATATTACTGCTAGCCATGAAGGGCGAGACACGCTGTATCATATGGTCGAGCAAATCGCTGAGCATTTGTTTATTCCGCTGACCGTAGGTGGGGGCGTTCGAACCGTTAGTGACGTCAAAAACCTTTTACGTTGTGGTGCTGACAAGGTTGCTATTAATAGTGCAGCTGTGGCTAATCCGCAGCTGGTTGCCGACGCTTCTGAGCAGTTTGGTGTGCAGTGTATTGTTGCAGCTATCGACGCAAAGCGTACAGCAGATGGCTGGCAAGTGTTTACTCAAGGTGGGCGTCACAACACAGGTTTAGATGCTATCGAATGGGCTCAGCGATTGGTTGGTCTAGGAGCTGGTGAGTTGTTGATAACTAGCATGGATCGAGATGGCACTAAAAACGGATTCGACAACGAATTATTGGCAGCGATTGCGCAACGCGTAAATGTGCCCATTATTGCTTCGGGTGGTGTCGGCGAACTACAGCATTTCGTGGATGGTGTTAATGAAGGGCGCGCTGATGCGTTATTAGCGGCCTCGGTATTTCATTTTAATGAATTAACAATAGAGCAAGTAAAGCTGGCTATGAACGAGGCGGGTATAGAAGTTCGTTAAGATAGGTGTGCTGAGCGCTTGTTACAGTGCTGAAGCTTGGTTCTGCTTAATAAAGTCTGCTGTTGCATCGCTAGCGGTTTGTTCGGGGTGCGCATTGATGTACTGCAAGAAAATGTCTGCGCCTTCTTTGGCTTCATCGAGTTGATCGAAGGGGCCTACGTCAATTCCTTCACGCGTCGCAAAGTACCACAGCCCGTCGCGCTCAAAAAAGCGACTACGTCGGCCATTGGCAGTGGTTTGAAATTTGTCGGTGGTGCTCATTCTTTGATCTCCTACCAACGCCCATCTCGAAAGTAATAGCTTAATTTCGTTCGCTATTAGAGAGTAACGTGTCCTTTATACGTGCGGTGCGCTCAAAAATAGGCGACACGCCCCATAACTATCGATCAATACTCATTAAATGTAAAGAAGTGTGCGTCATTTCTCGCTTTTTCTGGTAAATAGTACAGATTTGGCGGCAGTTACCGCGTCAAAGAGCTGGTTGTCACGTTCTAGGATGGCAGTGGTCTCGTTATTGAACGCTTTTCGATGTTCACGATTTGATTCTTCGAGATTGTTACTCGCTAAATGCCCATCTAGATCGGCCTCTGTCGTATAAAGGTCGCGAGGTTGTACTGATTCGATGCGCGCACGTTCAACGTATATATCTGGCGTAATGCCCTTAGCCTGAATAGAGTGGCCCTTGGGCGTAAAGTAACGGGCAGTAGTTAGCTTTATCGCACGCGTGTCAGATATAGGTAGTAATGTTTGAACACTGCCTTTGCCGAACGAACGTGTACCTAAGATTATCGCACGATCATAGTCTTGCAGCGCGCCAGCAACAATTTCTGAAGCGCTTGCAGAGCCCTCGTTTATTAGTACCACGATTGGCATATCTGGTGCTGAAACAGTTGGCGTAGAGCGGTAGCTCATTTCGGCTGATGGGTGACGCCCCTTGGTAGTGACAACGATCTCGTCACCTATAAACATATCGACGATATCTACGGCGGCTTTTATGAGGCCCCCCGGGTTATTTCGAACATCTATAACAATGGCCTTTGCACCATCAGTTTTAAGTGCCGAAATAGCATCTCGGGCCTGAGATGTGGTGCGACGTTGAAACTGGCTAATACGCAAGTAGCCAATTTCTGAATCGAGCATACGATGACGAACTGAGGTTATCGGCACAGCGGCTCTGATAAGTTCAAGAGATCGAGCAGGTTGCCCTTTAGTGCTGACCGTTAGAGTAACGGCTTCACCGATCTCACCACGCATTCGTTTCGCAGCTTCACTGCTTGTCATGTTGTGTGTTGTTTGGCCGTCAATCTCGATAATTCTATCGCCGGTTCGTAACCCTGCTTTTGAAGCTGGTGTGTCATCGATTGGTGATACAACGCTAATATATTCGCCGGTATCACTAATCTCGATGCCAAGGCCGCCATAACTACCATCTGAGTCTTGCTGCAGGTCGACATAGTCGTCGTTTTCTAGGTAGGTGCTGTGTGGATCTAGCTCAGAAAGCATTCCGCGAATCGCTGCTCTAAACAGCTCTTGATCACTGACTTCTTCGACATAGCCTGAGCGTATTTGCTCGAACACTTGGGTGAAGGCGCGTAACTCTTCTAGAGGTAATGGTGGGTTGTCGTCAGGTTGCTCTGACGCCCAAATAGTTAGTGATGAACAGTATAGTGCTAGTGAGATTAGCGAACGTTTCATTATCGTCGATACCAAGTGCGCGGGTTAAAAGGTTTGCCGTTTTTTCGTAGTTCAAAGTAGAGTGTCGCATCTTGTTGAATTGCGCTCAAGCGGCCAATGACTTCACCTGAAGCAACCCATTGGCCTTCTTCGGCGTAGCTTACTTCATTATTGCCATACAGGCTCAAGTAGCCGTCACCGTGATCTACTATGGTAACCAAGCCTTGACCTCGTAACCAATCGGCGAAAACCACTTGGCCGTCGGCTACAACTCTCACGTCGGTAGACGCATTCGCTGCGATACGCTGCCCTTGCCACTTTAACTTGCCCTCTCGGGTCGTGCCGTAGGCCGTGATTATTCGGCCATTAACCGGCATCGAAAGTTTGCCTCTAAGAGACTTGAAGGGGCGCAACTGTGCATCAAATACCACAGGTGTCAAACGTTGTAATAGTTCGCTTAGGGCGGCTAATTCGGCGGTGATAGCGTCTCGACGAGCGGCAGCATCTCGGTGTTTGGATTCGATGGTGGTCAGTGTCTGTCGGCGTTCACGTCTATTCTTAATGAGCAGCGCACGATCTTGCGTTAGCTTCTGTTTTGTATTCGAAAGTGATGATATGTCGCTACTTAGCTGTGTCGTCAATTGTTCAATAGCTTGTTGGCGCTTAGCTATTGCAGCAATTTCAGTAAGGTGTGCCTGTCTAAGTTTGACACCGTAAACGCCTAAGCGATTTATGTCGTTGGGCGAGGTTGGGTGTAATATTAATTTGATGGTCGAGTTAGGCAGTTGCGTATACAGGTTGCGTAATTGGCGTGACAACTGTGAGCGACTAGTTAGTTGAACTCTTTCAAGTGTTGCTACTTCTTGAGTTGCTTCTTCGATTTCAGCTGTTTTTTTTTGAGCTGCTGCTCGGTTGATTCGATCTGTTTTAAAAGATCATTAATTTTTTTATCATTTGACTTAAGCTTGTTCATCAATGCGTCGCGCTCTTTGGCGAGTTGTGCTATTTGCTTTTGTATAGCAGCCTGCTCTTGTTGTGCGCTCTTGATCTTGTCGGCGGTCTGCGTTGCTTCGTCACTAGCCGTGTTCACCTGTATCGCGTTGCTAGAACTGGCAAAGGCAATAAAAAATATGGCGGGTAGTAGGCGAGATCTGCGAAACATCATAGTTATCTAAACAAGCATTGATTGGTCGGCATCATAGTACCTTAGTTTACTGGCTTTTGGCTATTCAACTAGCGCTAGGCGCGATATACTGCGCGCCTTAATCTTGTAATAGACGAGTCAAAAGCAGACATGATTGAATTTATTGGTCAGCAATGGATTGCGGTATCTCTATTGATGCTGTTTGTGTTTAGTTACTTTTTGCTAGAGCGATCGCGCTCGGGGCTAGGTATTGGGCATAACCAGCTAACCGCAATGGTTAACAAGGCCAGTGGGGTAGTGCTGGATGTGCGCTCAGCGCACGAGTTTGGCGAGGGACACATCGCTGATTCTCTAAATATTCCACACGATAAAATAGAAAAGCGTATCGCAGAGCTTGAAAAGCATCGCGGCGTCCCCATTATCGTTGTAGATAAGATAGGGCAGCATGCCTCTGCTGTTGGTAAGGCGCTAACAAAAGAAGGCTACACCGTATTTAGACTATCTGGTGGTATTAGTGAGTGGACCGCCAACAAGTTACCACTAGTAAAATAGAAAAGAATTTAAGGAATTAGCATGGCTGACAACGAACAATTGGCACAGGCTGGTGCAGAGCAGGCAGAAGGCCCACAGTTCGCATTACAACGCATCTACGTTAAAGACATCTCTTTTGAAGCACCTTTAGGTGTTAATGCATTTACAAAAGAGTGGGCGCCACAGGTAAACCAAGATATTAATACAAAGACTAGCCAGGTTGATGAAAACAACTTTGAGGTGGTTTTGACGTTGACCGTAACGGTTAAGCTTGGTGATGAGACAGCGTTTTTAATTGAGGTACAGCAGGCGGGTATCTTTGCGGTTGCAGGGTTCGATCAGAATCAGATGGCACCATTGTTAGGCTCGACTTGCCCAAGTATTTTGTTCCCATACGCTCGCGAAGCGATCGACAATATGTGTGCGCGTGGCTCATTCCCTGCGTTGATGTTGCCGCCGATTAATTTCGACGCGCTATTTCAAGCGGCGGTACAGCAAGCGCAATCACAGGATGCACCTGTAAGCTAATTATTGGCTTTCACGTAGTCGGTGGTTTAGCAAAATCACCGACTACTTCGTAAACCTCTCGATTTTACCCTTCTCACTAATTCAATGAATTAGTTCATTTCTAGTTCTTTCAGCTTTCTAGTTAGAGTATTGCGCCCGCACCCTAGTAGTTCTGCCGCTTCTGCTTTACGCCCACTTGTTGCGCTGAGTGCCTCGTCAATCAGAATTCGTTCGACCTCTTGTTGAGTCGCCTGTAGTAGGTTGGGTGTTTGTTGGTTGAGTGCAGATCGTGCATAGGTGCGAAGCAGTGACTGCCACCCTGTAGTTGCGGATTGGGTCGACGATACACCATGCATTTCTGGTGGAAAGTCATTAATCGTAATTTCGCGACCCGGCGACATAACGGTCATCCAGCGGCAGCAATTTTCAAGTTGGCGTACGTTGCCTGGCCAGTTGAGCGCTTGGATATGCTCTGCTGCTGCTTGCGAAAGAATTTTGGGCTCTACCTCCATTTCTTTTGCTGCAAGCGCTAAGAAATGTCGAGCCAACATCAGAATGTCTTCTCGACGCTCGTCTAAGGTGGGTAACTGAATGCGGATTACGTTGAGTCGATGAAAAAGGTCTTCTCTAAACTCGCCTTTTTCGACAAGTTTCTCAAGGTCTTGATGCGTCGCAGCGACAATTCGCACATTCGCATCGACAGGGTTTGAGGCGCCAACAGGGTAGAACTTGCCCTCTGCTAATACTCTCAATAATCTGGTCTGAGTGTCAGCCGGCATATCACCAATTTCATCCAAAAACAGCGTGCCACCATCAGCCTGTTGAAAGCGACCTATACGATTGGTTGAGGCGCCTGTAAAGGCCCCTTTAGCATGGCCAAATAGTTCTGATTCGATCAAATCTTTGGGTATCGCTGCCATATTTAGGGCAACAAAAGGAGCGTGCTTTCGGGGGCTGTGCTGATGAAGTGCCTGTGCAACTCTTTCTTTACCTGTACCTGAGGCACCGGTTACAAGCACTGAGATATTTGATTTGGCTAATCGCCCTATTGCTCTAAATACCTCCTGCATCGCTGCAGACTCGCCAATAATGGCGTTCTTTTGCAGAGGGTCTTCTTGTTTTGCTTGGCTCTCTTCACGGGTTGCCAAAGCTCGCTCAACAATTGTAGTAACCTCGTCAATGTCAAAAGGCTTTGGTAGGTATTCGAACGCGCCCCCATCGTATGCTTGTACAGCGCTATCTAGATCGGAGTGTGCGGTCATAACGACAACTGGAATATCTGGGTGGTCAGATTGCAGTCGTGCGAGTAGGGCTAGGCCATCAATCCCCGGCATTCTTATGTCAGTAAGAATACAATCGGGCAAGGTTTGGCTAAGTGCATCAAGCATGTCTTCGGCGTCTTCAAAGCAAATAGCTTGATGGCCAGTTTGATCAATAGTCTTTTGTAACACCCAACGAATTGACTGGTCATCGTCAACTATCCAGACGGTTTGTTGCTTCATTGCTGTTCGTCCTCGATTGGAATGATAAGCGTGAACTCGGTTCGTCCTGGCTCGCTAATCGCTTCAATGTGCCCTTGATGGAGTTGTGCAATAGACTGAGAGATCGGCAGCCCAAGGCCGGTGCCGTCGGCACGGCCTGACACCATAGGGAAGAAAATTCTACTTAACTGAGACGCTTCGATACCGGGGCCATTGTCAACAATAGCAAGCGAGGCGGCTAACTTTACTAGTCGCCCATTGAGCGTACACTTGCGTCGAACTCGTGTACGTATCGTGATAGCCGGGTGCTCAGTATCTGCGACTGCTTGTGCTGCATTGTTAACAACATTTAACGTAGCCTGAATAAGTAGATTGGCGTCACCCGTGATCACCGGCATGCTGGGGTCGTAGTCGCGCTGAATGTCAATATGAGGGTGCTGATGAGTTGTCAGTCGAGCGGCGCGTTCGGCAACTTCGTGCAGATTCATTGGTGCTAACTTTGGCTTATGTTTTGGGCCTAGCATGCGATCGACTAGGCCTCTCAAGCGATCTGATTCATCGACAATAATCTTTGTGTAATCGACTAGTTCTATATCTGACAGTTGTTTGCCTAGTAATTGTGCGGCGCCGCGGATTCCACCTAGTGGATTCTTTATTTCATGAGCAATACCGCGAACCAAGTTTAGTGACTCATTTTGACGTTCAGTAACCTGGGCGTCTTGATCTTGATTGGCACTGTTGTCGCGGGTAATGAATTCGACCAGTGTCTCGTTATCTAGGGGTGACAAAGAAAGGTCGCAGCTAAATTTTTGTGGGCGATTTATTAGCTCTATCGATGCAGTTCTAACCACAAGGGGTTGGCTGTTGCTAATCGCTTGCCAAAACTTAGGTTGGTCAACTTCAATGAACTGCGTTAAGGGTTTCGTCAGTAGCTTGCGTGCACTGCGCTGAAACAAATGCTCAGCGGCAGGGTTTACGTACAGAATGGTGCCGTCGGTCGCTAACTTGCATATCGCTGTCGAAACGTTATCTAGAATCTGTTTGTGATCAATGTAAATGGTCATGACTAAGTTGCTAGCAAGAAGTGAACCAATTGGGCAATAAGCTTCTATCTGTACGACTAGGCCCTAAATATGATGGCAGCAGCTAGTGATACAGGGCTAGTATAGCGAATATGTGTTGAGAAATGCACCAAAATGGTGCGTGGGCTTGCTGGTTGTGATGCCAGCAAGCGGTGATATGGGTATTAGCCGCGCGACGGCAGGTTAGTTGGTCTAACCATAGGGCGCTTGATGTGTACTGTAAGAGGCTCGGTAGTTGATACAACAACGCCTTGGCGGGTAATCAATTTGGCTGTGTAGCTAGCCTCACCGCGCTCCATGTTTGTTATCGTAAACGAGCGATTCGTTGACGCGACTGCTAAGGGTGTATTGCGATTAAAAAACTGAACCAGCAGATCGGGCGAGGTCGGTGTTACGTTTACAGCTAGTCGTAAAGATTCAGCACCAGGGGGCACCGTGTGGTCTTGCTTTGGGCTAGCCCAAGAAATATTTGCTGTGATCTTATCGTCGCCAACTTTACGTGATAGCGCTGGTTGGTTGTTGGTGCGTAAAGACTTGTAGCGGTTTGATGGGCCTACCGTAACTTTGATAGCACCTTTAACTGGTTTGTCGGTGTATTCGATGCGTCCGTCTTCGTGAACAATCTTATATAGGTCAGTTGCGTGTGCTGCAGATACAAATAGCAGCGTGGCAAGAATTATTGTAACTGTTTTCATGCTGTTGCCTAGGTTCATGGGAGCCTCCTGCTGTTAACCCTAGAGTACACATATTAGGTGTATAAAAAAAGGGTGGCTAAGCCACCCTTTCTTACTCTAATAAAATCAGATTTTATACTGAGTAGTACATGTCGAACTCAACAGGGTGAGTCGTCATGTTTAGACGCGTTACTTCTTCTTGCTTAAGCTCGATGTAAGCAGAGATCATGTCGTCAGTGAATACACCACCTTTGGTCAAGAACTCACGATCAACATCTAGCGCCGCTAGTGCTTCTTCTAAGCTTGAAGCAACTGTTGGGTAGTCGGCAGCTTCTTCAGCTGGTAGATCGTATAGATCTTTGTCAGCTGCATCGCCTGGGTGGATCTTATTCTGAACACCGTCAAGGCCAGCCATAAGCATCGCCGCAAACATTAGGTATGGGTTAGCTGTTGGGTCGCCAAAACGCACTTCGATACGCTTGCCTTTAGGGCTTGGTACGTAAGGAATACGAATCGAAGCAGAGCGGTTGCGAGCAGAGTATGCAAGCATTACTGGTGCTTCAAAACCAGGAACAAGGCGCTTATATGAGTTGGTAGAAGCGTTAGCGAAAGCGTTTAGTGCTTTTGCGTGCTTGATGATACCGCCAACGTAGTAAAGAGCAGTTTCAGAAAGGCCAGCGTATGCGTCGCCGGCAAATTGGTTTTCACCGTCTTTAGAGAAAGACTGGTGCAAGTGCATACCAGATCCGTTATCGCCTACAAGAGGTTTTGGCATGAAGGTAGCAGTTTTGCCATAGGCGTGAGCAACGTTGTGAACACAGTATTTAAGGATCTGAACTTCGTCAGCCTTAGCTACAAGGGTGTTAAAGCGAACGCCGATTTCACACTGGCCAGCTGTACCTACTTCGTGGTGGTGTACTTCAACGTCTAAGCCCATTGCTTCCATTGCTTCACACATTGCGCCACGAATATCGTGTAGTGAATCAACTGGAGGAACTGGGAAGTAACCGCCTTTAACGCCAGGGCGATGGCCCATGTTACCGCCTTCGTAGTCAGCGCCTGAAGACCAAGCTGCCTCTTCAGAGTTGATCTCGTAGAAAGCGCCATCCATGTCAGCGCCCCACTTAACATCGTCAAATACGAAAAACTCGGGCTCTGGGCCAAAGAATGCAGTGTCGCCTAAGCCAGTTGACTTAAGGTACTCTTCTGCACGGATAGCAACTGAGCGAGGGTCACGCTCGTAGCCTTGCATGGTACCAGGCTCAACTACGTTACAGCGAACAATAACGGTAGTGGCGTCAGTGAACGGATCTAGGATACTGGCGCTATCGTCTGGCATTAAGATCATGTCAGATTCGTTAATGCCCTTCCAGCCGGCAATTGACGAGCCGTCAAACATTTTACCTTCTTCGAAGAAGTCGTCATTCACTTCTGATACAGGGATCGTTACGTGCTGTTCTTTACCTTTAGTATCAGTAAAGCGAAGGTCTACCCACTTGGCTTCAGATTCGGCGATTAGCTTCAGAGTCTTCTCTGACATGTTTCCTCCAATATGGCGGTTCAATAGGTTGTTATGATGGCAGTAAGCCTGTGCAAATTTGTTTAGCAACTACCGTGCCTACTTTTATAAATGCCCGTATATAGGGCACTTTCAAAGAGTTGGCGAGTGATTAATCATGTCACTGCCCCAGTTTAGCGCAAAAACGGTAAAAAACTGCAGTCGTAATGCTCTTTTTTGGTGCGCTTGCGGGAGTTCTTTGCACCATTGTGGTGCGTCGCAGTATTACCGTGCTAAATGTACCGCGCTACCGAGGTAGGGGCATCTAGCAAGCAGATCGGTAAGGTATAATTCTGTATAGCTATTCATTATCGAGATCTCAGCATGCAGTTTGTAATCAAGTTGTTTCCAGAAATTACAATTAAGAGCCGTCCGGTGCGTAAGCGCTTTGTAGGTCGTCTAGGCGATAATATTCGCAAGTTGACCCGCGCAATTGATGCTGAAGTGAATGTGAAGAAAGAGTGGGATCGCATCGTAGTGACCACCTCAACAGATGATGAACAGCTAAATGATCTGGTTCGAGACCAGCTAACACGCATTCCAGGGATTGATCAGATTATTGAGTCGATTTCGGTGGAGTTTGTCGATTTAGATGATGCAATTGTGCAGCTGTTAAAGGTTTGGGGCGATCGCTTGATTGGCAAAACCTTTGTAGTGCGCTGTAAGCGCACGGGTAATCACGATTTTAATTCTAGCGAAGCCGAGCGAAAGATCGGTGGTGGTGTGTTACATAACTCAGAAGCAGCGGGTGTTGACCTACATAACCCTGATCTGACACTGAAAATCGAAATTCGCCATAAAGAGCTCATGATTGTTCAAGACCGTATCAAGGGGCTTGGTGGGTTTCCGATTGGCACGGTCGAGCCAGTGCTCAGTCTTATATCGGGCGGCTTTGATTCGACTGTTTCAAGCTATTTGATGATGAAGCGAGGCTTGCTTACGCATTACTGTTTTTTCAATCTTGGTGGGCGAGCGCACGAAGTGGCCGTAAAAGAAGTGGCTCACTACCTCTGGAATAAATACGGTGCATCGCATCGAGTGAAGTTTATATCGGTGCCCTTTGAAGGGGTGGTTGAAGAAATCTTGACCCGTGTTGATAACTCGCAAATGGGTGTAGTGCTTAAACGTATGATGATGAAGGCTGCTGAGAAAGTAGCTGAACAGATCGAGGTGCAGGCATTAGTAACCGGTGAGGCAATTGCTCAGGTATCTAGCCAGACCATTCCTAATCTTAATGTCATCGATAAAGCAGCTGATATGGTTGTAATGCGCCCGCTGATTACAAGCGATAAGGCTGACATCATTCGTCTGGCTGACCAAATTGGCTCGGCCGACTTTGCTAAGTCGATCCCTGAATATTGTGGTGTTATTTCGGTCAATCCGACCACACGTGCCAAATTGCACGTCGTTGAAGCTGAAGAAGCTCGTATGAATCCTGAAGTGCTGCAGTCTGCTATTGAAAGCGCCCAGTATATCAATATTGATCAGTTGGCCGATCAGATGGCTCAAGAGCAGCATCGCAAACAGGTAGAAGTTACCGAAGCTCAGCAGCAGGCGGTGATTATTGATATTCGCCATCCTGACGAAGCTGAAAAAGAGCCGGTCAACTTTGAAGGCGAGTCGATGCATATGCCTTTTTACAGCCTGCACAGTCAGTATGCGCAGTTAGATCAGTCAAAGAGCTACTTGCTGTACTGTAAAAAGGGTGTAATGAGTAAGTTACACGCGCAGTTCTTAACCGACGAAGGCTACGACAACGTCGGTGTGTTTCGCTTTGCACAATAACTAGCTAATCAATGTCGAAGCGCACCGCTCGCTAACCCGTCTACTGACGGTATCAGATGCCCGATGTGGTAGTGTTTGGCATCCATTTCGGTCAGTTTAACGGTTATTTCAGGCGTTTGATTTAAGATACTGACGTCTGCCATGCTTTCGTCAAGGCGCTGTTGAATCGTTTCAACTTCGTCTTCATGGCAAAAAGGCATAACAACGTGCCAGCACTGTTCAGCGGCGTCCCATCCGACGATATCGTCGGCTCGAAAGCGAGCATGTATGTGCTCGCCCAGCTTGTGAATTTGATCGACGGTGTTTAAACAGGGGGTTATCTTTGGTGAGGTCAGAGCAACTTTGGCAACACTTAAGCAATAACCATAGCGATTTGCTCGGTCTAGCTCACGATTACCCAATTGGGCGAAGTGGTATTTGTCTAATACCTGCGTAAGATCTACGTGTAACTGCATAACTACATCCATACAAAAATATGCACTTAATTGTCAGTATAGGCACAATTTGGATGTTACTAATGGATATCTATGCCAAGAAGTGCCGCCTATTATTAAATAAGCGGGTATAATGCCGCGCAATTAAATGTAGTAGGCTAGGTATTTGCCGTGATTGAAAATCTTCGTAACATCGCCATCATCGCACACGTTGACCATGGCAAAACCACCCTTGTAGACAAGTTACTTGAGCAGTCAGGTACTTTAGACCGTCGTGATCAGGGTACTGAGCGTATCATGGACTCGAACGATCAAGAGCGAGAGCGTGGTATTACCATTTTGGCGAAAAACACCGCGATTAAGTGGAATGACTACCGAATTAACATCGTAGACACCCCTGGGCACGCCGACTTTGGTGGTGAGGTAGAGCGTGTACTATCGATGGTTGACTGTGTATGTCTGTTGGTCGACGCTGTTGATGGCCCGATGCCTCAAACGCGTTTTGTGACCCAAAAAGCCTTTGCTCAGGGTCTTCGCCCAATCGTTGTAGTGAACAAGGTTGACCGCCCTGGCGCTCGCCCTGACTGGGTAATCGATCAGGTATTTGACCTGTTCGATAACCTGGGTGCTACTGAAGAGCAGTTAGACTTCCCTGTTATTTACGCATCAGCGCTAAACGGCATTGCTGGCGAAGAACCAGACGAGCTGGCTGACGACATGTCGCCGTTGTTCAAAATGATTGTTGATCATGTGCCAGCGCCAAAAGTAGACGTTGATGGCCCGTTCCAGATGCAGGTGAGTGCGCTTGACTACAACAGCTATACCGGTGTGATCGGTGTAGGTCGCGTAACCCGCGGTAAGGTATCACCGAACCAGCAGGTGATTGTGGTTGATGCCGAAGGTAATCAGCGCAAAGCTAAGATTCTAAACGTGATGGGTTACCATGGCCTAGAGCGTATTGATGTTGATGTGGCAACAGCAGGTGACATTATCTGTGTTACCGGTATCGACGAGCTAAACATCTCTGACACCTTCTGTGATCCTGACAATGTAGAGGCAATGCCGGCACTATCGGTTGATGAGCCGACTGTAAGCATGACGTTCCAGGTAAACGACTCGCCATTTGCTGGTAAAGAAGGTAAATACGTTACTAGCCGCAATATCAAAGAGCGTCTAGATCGTGAGCTTATTCATAACGTAGCACTGCGCGTAACCCAAGGTGATTCGCCAGATAAATTCATCGTGTCAGGCCGTGGCGAGCTGCACTTGTCGGTTCTAATTGAAACCATGCGTCGCGAGGGCTTTGAGCTAGGTGTGTCGCGACCTGAAGTAATTCAGAAAGAGATCGATGGTGAGATTCAAGAGCCATACGAAGCTGTGGTAATTGACTGTGAAGACGAGCATCAGGGCTCGTTGATGGAAGAAATGGGTCTGCGTAAAGCAGAAATGACCAATATGGAGCCCGATGGTAAAGGTCGTACTCGTCTAGAGTTTATCGTACCTAGTCGTGGTTTGATTGGTTTTAGAAACCAGTTCTTGACCATGACCTCAGGATCAGGTGTTATGACCTCAATCTTCAGTCATTATGGTCCAGTTAAGCAGGGCGAGGTTGCCAAGCGTAACAACGGTGTATTGGTGTCGATGGTTAAGGGTAAGACCTTGGCGTATGCACTATTTAACCTGCAGGATCGTGGCCGTCTATATATTCCAGCAAACGTTGAGGTGTACGAAGGTCAGATAGTAGGCCTTCACAGCCGCGGTAACGATCTAGTGGTTAACCCAACTAAGGCGAAGCAGCTGACTAACGTTCGTGCGTCGGGTACTGACGACGCCTTGTTGCTAACCCCTTATGTGAAGCACACCCTAGAGCAGGCGCTTGAGTTTATCGAAGACGATGAGCTAGTAGAGGTAACGCCTGAGTCGATTCGTTTACGTAAGAAATTGCTTACTGAAAACGAGCGTAAGCGTGCTAAAAAGTAATCCATAGATTGCTTGAGATAAAAAAAGGCCCTAGCAGCGATGCAGGGCCTTTTTTGTTTACAGTGATTTGTAGTTATTTTAGAGAGCTAAAATACGCCGCAAGATCTTCAATATCCTGATCGGTTAGCGCCGCAGCCATCGGCGCCATCATTGGGTCTTTGCGATTACCGTCGCGAAAGTCTTTCATTTGCTTTACGAGGTATTGATCTTTTTGACCTGCCAAATTAGGCCAAATTGGGCTGGGGCTGATACCCTCGGCACCATGGCAGGCGGCGCAAGTAACTGACTTGGTTTTACCGGCTGCCGCGTCACCCGCTGCTAATGCCGCGCCGCTAGTAATCATTAAAAGTGAACTCACTAGAGATATAGCTTTAAACTTCATATCATTCTCCGAACTCTAACATTTCAAAAGATATCCATTATTTATCGAACAATTAATGCACAATCAAGCGCTAAATTAGCTATTATTAGGTTTTGATAATTAACTATAGAACGGAGCCATAGGATGCGCCATCTAGCCGTCATAGCCATTTGTTCAGCAGTATTGCTTAATGGATGCTCAGAGCCGCCAAAACAACGAGAAATGCCACCCGCGGCTGTTGAGGTGTTAACACTTCAAAAGGCTCCGTTAAAACGTAGTACGCAGTTCGTATCAAGAACGACTGCTATTAACGACGTAACCATTCGATCACAGGTGACTGAATCGTTGGTTTCTCAGCACTTTACCACTGGTGATGATGTTAAAACGGGTGACTTGTTGTACACCCTTGAAAAGACACCCTTTGAAAACCAAGTAGCGCAGCGTAAAGCGTCACTCACGAGAGCCGAAAGTGCACTAGAAACGGCTGAGCGCAATTATAAGCGTGGTTTACAGTTAGAACCGGCTGGCAACATTAGCCAAGCTGACATGGATACATTAACTAATAACTTTAACACAGCGAAGGCAAGCGTAGCCGAGGCTAAAGCCGCATTAGATGACGCAGAGTTAAAGCTAAACTACACCGAGATCAAAGCCCCTATTGATGGGCGTATGGGTATTTCTGACCCTTCTATCGGCGATGTAATCAACGCAAATACTGATGTATTAACAACTATCGTGTCACTAGACCCTATGCGAGTGATTTTTCAATTAGACGAAAAAGCATTGGCAAGCCGGGTGCATCAAGATATGAGCGGCTCACCCGTAGATAATGTAAACAAAGACTACCGTTTTGACCTAGTGATGCCTAACGGGCAAACCTACCAAGAAGAAGGTCGTTTGGTCTACATGGATAACCGTGTAAGCGCTAATACAGGCACGATCAGTTTACGGGCAGATTTTCCTAACCCTTCTCTATTTTTACTACCCGGTCAGTATGTCACATTGGTGGTTAGTAAGCGTGAACCTGAAACTGTGCTAATGATTCCTCAGTCGGCAGTGCAACAAACCCAAGGTGGGTATTCAGTGTTAGTGGCGGGCGAAAACAATATCGCGCAATCGGTAAGTGTAAAACTTGGTGACCGCTTTGAAGCCAGTTGGGAAGTTGTATCTGGGCTAAATGAAGGTGACCGAGTAATTGTTAATGGTATTCAGAAGGTGCGAGTTGGAGGGCCGGTTCAGCCGACAGAACAGCAGCACAGACCCTTTGACGAACAGGGTAAAGCAGTAACTCCAAGCGCTGAAAAGGAGTAACAGCCCATGTTCAGTAAATTCTTTATTGAGCGACCTAAATTTGCGTTTGTAATCTCGATCATTATTAGCTTGGCTGGTTTATTGTCGATTTACGTACTGCCTGTCGCTCAATTCCCAGAAATTGCGCCGCCCAGTGTGTCGGTACGAGCATTCTATCCTGGTGCAAGTGCCCAAACGGTGACCGACACCATCGCGGCTCCGATTGAAGCTGAGGTAAACGGCGTTGAAGGCATGACCTATATGTCATCAAAGTCGGCTAACGATGGTTCCTACTCGCTAACTATTACCTTCGAAACGGGTACCGACGCCGATATGGCGCAGGTAGATGTTCAGAATAGGGTCAATAAGGCACTGCCCACGTTACCCCCTGAAGCGACGCGATTAGGTATTACCGTCGATAAACGCAGCTCTAACATGTTGCTTATTGTTAACCTGTTCTCGCCTAATGGCACCCATGATGGATTGTATCTATCAAACTATATGGCGCTGAACATGCTCGAAGAGATGTCGCGTATTAAAGGGGTGTCAGACGCGTCGATTATTGGCGAGTTAAAATATTCAATGCGCGTGTGGCTAGACCCCGATGCATTAACCGCTAGAGCAATTACTGCGACAGACGTGGTTGCCGCAATCAATGAACAGAATATTCAGGTGGCCGCGGGTACATTGGGTGGAGCACCGATAAGTGATGCACAGGTGTTTGAATACACCCTTCAAACTAAAGGTCGCTTAACCACTGTAGAAGAATTTGAAGCGATTGTATTGCGGGCTAATCCTGATGGTTCACGTATACGTTTAGGTGATGTGGCACGCATCGAATTAGGCTCGCAGTCGTACGGTGCTTTTGGTACGTTGAACAACCATCCTTCGACAGTGTTAGGCATCTATCAGCAACCAGACGCTAACGCCCTTGAACTAGCTGATGAGGTGTATGCAAAGCTAGAAGAGATGCGCAAGATGTATCCGAACGACGTGTCTGATGCGATTCTCTATGACTCCACTGAGTTTGTGCGGGTATCGTTGGCAGAGGTAATCAACACTCTGTTTGTCGCGCTTCTGTTGGTGATTATTGTTGTGTTCGTGTTTTTAGGCGATTGGCGCTCGACGTTGATTCCTGCTATCGCAATACCTGTATCACTTATTGGTACCTTCGCTGTGATGTTGGCGATGGGTATGTCAATCAATACGGTATCGTTATTTGCGATGATTCTGGCGATTGGCGTGGTGGTTGATGATGCTATCGTAGTTGTAGAAAACGTGCAGCGCTTGATGGTTGAAGAAAACCTATCACCTAAGGATGCGGCAATTAAAGCTATGAGCCAGGTGAGCGGCCCGATTGTTGCGACCACCTTGGTGTTGATGGCGGTGTTTGTGCCGGTTGCTATGATGCCAGGCATTACCGGCAAGATGTATTCAGAATTTGCTATTACCATCTCGGTATCTGTGTTGATCAGTTCGATCAATGCATTAACTCTTAGCCCTGCTTTGGCAGCAACCGTGTTGCGCAAGCCAGAGGGCGAGAAGAAGGGGTGGTTAGGCAGTTTTGACCGTGGTTTAGCAGGCTTTACCGATAAGTATGCTGGCTGGGTAACTGCACTGGTGGGGCGTAAAGCACTAGTGGTTGTGTTATTCGCAGCCTTAGGTGCGAGCACTTACTGGCTTGCAAAGGTGCTGCCTACAGGGTTTATTCCTGAAGAAGACCTAGGGTACTACATGGTGGATGTGTCGCTACCCGATGGTGCGGCGCTGCCCCGTACCGAAGCGGTGATGAGCGAAGTTATCGATATCTTAAACGATGACCCAAATATCGAAGGCACCTTGGGCGTTGTCGGCTTTAGTATGCTTAATGGCGCCGTTTCTTCTAATGCAGGCATGGCCTTTGCGGTATTAAAGGATTGGGAAGACCGCCCTAATCCAGATCAAACTCAACAGGCTGTGATGGCAAGAGCGCAGGCAAAATTATTTGGTATCAAAGAGGCCTCGGTCTTTGCCTTTGCCTCACCGGCGATCCCTGGTTTGGGTGCAACTGGCGGATTTGAATTTGTTGTACAAGATTCATTAGCACGATCACCTCAAGAACTCGCTCAGGTAACTCGCGGTTTGCAAGTGGCAGCTATGCAAGACCCTGCCATTGCGTTTACCAATACGATGTTTAGGGCTGACGTACCGCAGTTAGAGGTAGACGTTGATCGCGAAAAAGCGAAATCGTTGGGGCTGCCGTTAACTGAATTGTATAGCACCTTGGCCATTAATCTTGGCGGTTCCTACGTAAACGACTTCAATCTCTACGGTAAGGCTTATCAGGTTAAGGTGCAGGCCGAACAAGAACACCGCGGTAGTGAAACTGACTTGGCTCGTATTTATGTACGTCAGTCTAATGGTGAGATGGTTCCTATCAGTACCTTTGTAGATATCGATCCTATTACGGGGCCTCAGGTAATTTCTCGTTACAACCTACTCAGCTCTGCAACGATCAATGGCCAGCAGTCGCCAGGGGTAAGTACCGGTGATGCTATTGCGGCGATGGAGCGAGTGGCCGCCGATCACTTGCCACAGGGGTATCAATTCTCTTGGACGGGTATGACATATCAGCAGCTAGCTGCGGGCAATCTGGCGCCTATCTTGTTTGGTTTGGCGATTATTTTTGTGTACCTGTTTTTGGTGGCTCAATACGAAAGTTGGATGATTCCGTTGGCAGTGATGTTTGCGGTTCCCATAGCAATATTGGGCGCGTTTTTGGCGGTGCTAATAGCAAGCAGTGATATCAATCTGTATACCCAAATCGGCTTGGTGATACTGATCGGTCTGGCCGCTAAAAACGCGATCTTAATTGTGGAGTTTGCGAAAGAGCAGTATGAAACCGGTATGAGTGTAGTAGAGGCGGCAGTAAGCGCCGCACGCTTGCGCTTTAGAGCAGTACTGATGACTGCCTTCAGTTTTGTATTAGGTGTAGCGCCATTGGTGATAGCGTCGGGCGCAGGCGCAGCATCGCGTCAAGCGATTGGTCAGGCGGTATTCGGCGGTATGCTTATGGCGGGCATTGTGGGTACCTTATTGGTACCCGTATTTTACGCAATCATTCAGGCGATTATTAATCGTTCAAGTGGCGTGTCAGATCGATAACTTCTTTATGCCTAGGGCAGTGGGTTAAGTGGTCGTTGACCATGCCTACTGCCTGCATAAAGGCATAGCAGATAGTTGAACCCATAAATTTAAACCCATCTTTCTTGAGTTGTTTGGCCATGCGATCAGAGATCTCGCTGGTTGCCGGTGATTCGCTTAGTTTGTTGAAGTGGTTTATGATGGGCTTGCCGTCAACAAACTGCCAAATGTAGTCTTTTAACGAGATGCCTCTGTTGTTTAGTCGCTGCACAGCTTGTGCGTTTGAGCGTACCGAATATATTTTTAGCTTATTGCGTACGATAGATGGGTCGTCTCGCATCGCTTCTAGTTGGCTGTCAGTAAGCGCGGCGAGTGCGTTTATGTCGTAGTTTAAAAATGCCTTACGATAACCGTCTCGTTTTCGCAATATGGTGATCCAGCTTAAGCCAGCTTGCGCGCCTTCAAGTGTGATAAACTCGAACAGTGTCTGCTCATCGAAGACGGGTACGCCCCATTCTTTATCGTGATACTCAACGTATAGCGGGTCGTCGCCACACCAGTCACAGCGTTTGAGCTCGTCCATGAATGTTCTCCAATAGATTAAGATAGATATGAAAGCACTGATTCAGCGTGTAACGCAAGCAAAGGTTGAAGTAGACGGCCGCACCACTGGCGAAATAGGGCGAGGCTTGTTGGTGCTCTTGGGTATTGAGCAAGGCGATAATGTAGATACAGCTAAGCGAATGATCGAACGTCTTTTAGAATACCGTGTTCATAGTGATGAAGCGGGCAAGATGAATTTAAGTACCGAGCAAATTGAGGGTGGGCTATTAGTTGTAAGCCAGTTCACTTTGGCGGCAGATACTCGCAAGGGGCGTCGACCTAGTTTTTCGGGTGCAGCGTCACCGACCGACGCAAAAGCACTGTATGATCAGTTTGTCGAATTGCTAAACGATCGTTACGCACACACTGGCTACGGCGAATTTGCAGCTGATATGCAAGTAAGTTTAACGAATGATGGGCCAGTCACCTTTATGTTAGAGGTGTCGTAGCCCATAAGGTTTAGCCGAATGTTATTCGGCTTCTAGTTCGTCTTCTTTGGGCGTAATGGCTTTGCCCCAGATCACACCAATTTCAAACAGCAACCACATCGGAATCGCCAATAAGAACTGGCTTATAACATCAGGTGGTGTCAGTAGCATTGCGATAGTGAAGCAACCAACAATTACGAAAGGGCGCTTAGCAGTAAGTGAATCTGGCTCTGCGATACCTGCACGAATAGCTAGAACAACAGCAACAGGAATCTCAAACGCCAAACCAAAAGCAAAGAAAAGCTTTAGTACTAACGCTAGATACGCTTGAATATCTGGCATTACCGCTACACCATCTGGCGCAACGCTGGTTAGCCAGCCAAAGGCGAGTGGTGCGACTAAGAAGTGGGCGAATGCAACGCCAATGTAGAATAACAAGACGCTAGTGATAAAAAGCGGAATCGCAAACAGCTTTTCTTTCTGATACAGAGCTGGTGCGACAAAGCTCCAGATCTGATACAGCGCATAGGGCATGGTCACGAAAAAGCTCGTAAAGAACGTTAGCTTAATCGGCGTAAAGAATGTCGCCGTTACATCGGTAGCAATCATCGTACTGCCTTGGGGAAGGCGTTCGATGAGTGGCATGGCTACAAAATGATAGATATCGTTAGCGAAATAAATAAGCCCAACAAATACAAGCATGACCGCTAGTACGATGCGCAAAATACGATCACGCAGCTCAATCATGTGAGAAATAAACGTCGGTTCGCTCATGATTTAGGGTCGCTTTTAGAGTTGTCTTTATCTAAATCGGAGGCATCTGTTGATGGCTCGTGACTTGATGACTGTGCACTTGATTCGTTTGGTAGCTGCTCGTTGTCAGTTGTACTGTCGGCAGCTTTCTTTGCGGCTTCAATCGTTGACTTGAGCTCGCCGGTTACGGGGTCAAGTTCGTCGACTAGTGGCGGTGGCATACCCTCTTTAAAGGTGTTTTCAATCGCCTCTTTGCTTTCATTAAGCTTGGTCATAACGTCGTGGTTATGAATTTGACGACGAATGTCATCAGCACCTACTTCTCGCTCAATCTCGGCCTTAGCCGTGGCAATGCTGCGCTTGATGCGGCTAGTGAACATGGTGATTGAGCGAATTGTTTCGGGTAGCTTCTCGGGGCCAATAACAATTAGCCCTACAACGAACACTACCAGTAGCTCGATAAACCCGATATCAAACATCGATTACTTTTTGTCGCTGTCAGCTTTATCTTCGTCGTTCGCAATCTTTGCGGTGTCTTCTTTTTTGTCACCGTCGTCGTCGGCAACAGACTTCTTGAAACCTTTAATAGCGGTGCCAAGGTCAGAGCCAAGATTACGTAGTCTCTTGGTGCCAAATAGTAGAATAACGATCACTAAAATGATCACGATTTGCATTGGGCCGATAGCCATGGGTGTATCTCCGTACTTCTAATCTTTGTTATTTAGTCGATTGGCCTTCTCGGTAAGCCCAGAGGTGCCGAATCTTTGTTCGAGTATAGTCATTACTTCTTTAGAGGATAGACCACACTCGGCAAGCGCGATGAGCGAATGAAACCATAAGTCTGCTGCTTCGCCAACTAATTCTTCTAATTTTTGCGAACTTTTTTCTAGGTGTGCATCTTTTGCGGCGAGAATAAACTCGGTGCTCTCTTCGCCGACCTTTTCTAGCATCTTATTTAAGCCTTGCTGTTTTAAGCTGGCGACGTAAGAGGTTTCGGCGGGCTGGGTAAAGCGATTTGCAATTACAGCGTCTAAATCAGACAGGTTAATCATGCGTTTACCTCTTTACGGGTATCGACCCAGTCACCTTGTTCGGCGGCGTAAAAAAAGCAATGCTCATAGCCAGTGTGACAGGCTGCTCCTGTCTGCGTCACCTTCATAAGAAGACTGTCTTTGTCACAATCGGTGTGCAGTGACACTAACTCTTGTGTGTGGCCTGAGGTTTCACCTTTTCGCCATAACGCTTGGCGCGAACGCGAAAAATAGACACCGCGCTTTTCTGACAGTGTGGCAATCAACGCCTCTTTGTTCATGTAGGCTTGCATCAAAATTTGCCCTGTTTCAGAACATTGTGTAATTACAGGTAGTAAACCGTTTTCAGGCCACTTTAAACTGTCTACGAGCGCTTCATTCATATTTGATCCTATCGACTAATAGCTACAAGTGTAGCTAGTGACAGTACAACGCTTGTTGCGGCGGCGGTCAAGCTACCACTTTCAACTGCAAGGGTTAATGCATAGATCGCGGTGCCACCTAGCGCGCCGCATGTGGCAAGCTTTACTAGGTTGTCAAGCAGCGAGTCTCGAGGTTTATCAAGACTATCGATTACCTGATACAGACGGCGAAGGCGATCTGGCAACAACGGCATTTGCTCAGCGATTTTGGGAATGTCACTGGCGATCGTTTTGGCAACACCTAGTGGGCCAAACTGCTGTTTAGACCAACGTTTTAAAAACGGAAGAGCGGTGTTCCATAAATCGAGGTCGGGATACAGTGAGCGGCCTAGGCCTTCTACGTGAAGCAATGTCTTCTGCAATAATACAAGTGATGGTTGCACCCGCATATCGTAACGACGTGCCGTAGCAAATAGGTTTAGCAGTAGCTCGGCAAGCGAAATCTCGCCCAAGGGCTTTGCAAATATAGGTTCACATAAGGAACGCATTGTAGCGGCAAATTCGTGCGCCTTGGTATCAGCTCCAACCCAGCCACTTTGAATGTGTAGATCGGCAACACGCTGATAATCCTGTTCAAAAATGGCGATTAAGTTGTGGCCCATGTAAAACTGATCTTCTTTACTGAGCGTGCCCATGATCGCGCAATCAATACCGATGTAGCGATTTAAACTAGCGTCTGTACTGTCGACCATGATGTTACCAGGGTGCATGTCGGCATGGAAAAAATTGTGCTCAAACACCTGGGTAAAGAAAATTTCGACGCCGTGTTCTGCTAAGGTTTTGCGATCAAAGCCTGCCGAGTCGATTTTTTCAGCTTGATCAACGCCAATACCATAGATGCGTTCGCTCGTCATAACCCGCTCACTACAGAACGGCCAAAATACTTCGGGCACATACAGTAGGGGCGAGTTTAAAAAGTTTGCGCGTAGCTGAGCGCTGTTACCAGCCTCTAAGCGAAGGTCTAATTCACTAACTAAAATGGCGTGAAGGTCATCAATTACTTCTGTGAGGCGTAGCCGTTTACCAAGTGTTGTGTTGTTGGTAATTAACGACGCGAATCGTTTTAACCAGCCAAAATCACGCTCGATAGTACGATCAATATTGGGGCGCACTATTTTAACAACAACATCTTTGTCATCAAGCTTGGCTGTGTGTACCTGCGCAATTGAGGCAGATGCCAGTGGTTGTTCACTTAGCGACTTTAACAAAGGTGCGGCCTGCGGACCAAGCTGATCACGTAAAATACTGCGTGCTGTATCGGTGTCAAAAGGGGGTACGTCATCTTGTAACGATGATAACGTTGTTGCCATTTCTTGACCGACGATGTCGCCTCGGGTCGAGAGTAGCTGACCAAACTTGATAGGCACCGGCCCTAGCTGTTCGAGCGTGGTGCGCAGTGCTATGTCGATGGGTTGGCGTTTAGCAGGGATTAACCACCAAGGTAGGGCAAATAGCATTGCACGTGTATGCCAAGGGAGATTAAGTTTTGCTAAGTGCCAAAAGAGCCCTTGCCTTGAGGCAACCCAGATGATTTGTAACAAGCGAATCATGAGCGATTTAGCCCCTTGATAGCATCTTTGACCATGGCATGGGCGGCAGACAATGTGGGGAACGGCATATATAGCCCTTGTTCATGTTGCCGAAAATTGCTCGCCAAACGCGCTAGCTCAGTGATAGCATTTTGCCTAACTTGCATCGAATGATTAAGACCCGAGCCCAGCATTGATGCAAACTCATCTCCAAGTAGCGGTTGCAAGAACTGCTTCCAGTCGAGACCTAGCTTGTAGACTAGGTTTTGCCATGGGGCGAGCGGGCCAGTAATGCTGGCTTCGTTGGCGCGGCCAGAAAGGGCACGAGAAATCTCGATTGGCGAGCCTACTATATAGCAGTCGGGGCTATCTTGTTCGTTAATTGAACGTACTTGAATCTGGTTGTCACAGACTTCTATAAAGAGAGCATCGACACCCGGTGAGCCGTGATAAAGCGCAAGTGACGAGCCGTTAAGTACAGAAAGCTCGCCAGCGCATTCGATGTTTCGGCTAGCTGTTTCTGACAGCACTTGGCTGACTTTGGCCAGTAAGGGTGCGATCAGGCTGCTCATGTTATTTGATGCCTGTGTGAATCGCGACGATACCGCCCGTTAAGTTTTGGTATGTCGAGCGACTAAAGCCAGCGTTGCTGACCATAGTTTGAAGTTCTGCTTGGCCAGGATGCATACGGATAGATTCGGCTAGATATCGATAACTATCGGCATCGTTTGCTACTAGTTCACCCATTTTAGGAAGCAGTTTAAACGAGTAAGTATCGTACACCTTGCTTAGAATAGGGTTTGAGGGCTTAGAGAACTCAAGTACTAGCAGCTTACCACCCGGTTTTAAAACTCTGTAAAATGAGCGCAGCGCTTTATCTTTGTCGGTGACGTTACGTAGGCCAAAGGCGATAGTGATGATGTCAAAATGATCGTCAGGAAACGGCAGCATTTCGGCGTTTGCTTGGCAGTAGGTGACGTTAGCGCCAACACCGCGGTCTATTAAACGGTCACGGCCTACATTTAGCATTGAACTATTAATATCGGCTAATACTACCTGGCCTTCGTTGCCTACGCGTTGCGAAAACTGCCAGGTTAAATCGCCTGTGCCGCCCGCAATATCAAGAACGCGGCTGCCCTTACGTACACCTGATTGGTCTATGGTAACGCGCTTCCATAGGCGATGAATGCCCCCAGACATCAGATCGTTCATGACATCGTATTGCGAGGCTACCGAGTGAAATACGCCAGCGACGCGATTGGCTTTATCACGGCTATCAACGGTTTCGTAACCAAAGTGGGTTTTATTATCGCTCATGGTGCTACCTCAATTATTGCCGCCATTGTACATCAATCAACTTGTTTGCGCAGTGCGTTGTCAAAAACTCGTTCTCTATAAAATTGAAGCTCGGCGACAGATTCCTTGATGTCGTCCATAGCAAGATGTGAACCCGACTTTTTAAAGCCATCAAGAAGTGATGGCTGCCAGCGTCTCGTTAGCTCCTTAATCGTGCTCACGTCAATGGTGCGATAGTGAAAATAGCTTTGAAGTGAAGGCATGTACTTAAACAAAAAACGACGATCTTGGCTCACCGAATTACCACAGATAGGCGATGCTCCTTGATCGACCCATTCAGATAGAAAGTCGATCGTCATCTGCTCAGCTTGTTGCATGCTGATGCGCGAATCGCGCACGCGTTGGGTTAATCCGCTCTTACCGTGCTGTTCAATGCACCATTCATTCATATTGTCTAAAACATGATCAGGTTGATGAACGGCAATGCTAGGGCCTTCGGCAAGAACGTTCAGTTGGCTGTCGGTAACCAGTGTGGCAATTTCGATGATGGTGTCTGTTTCTGGTTCTAGACCGGTCATTTCAAGGTCAATCCAGATTAGGTTTTGGGCGCGATCGTTCAAAATAGCCTCTCTTATAGGACTCAATTGGGGTATTGTAGCGGTTTGCGATCTAAACTTAGTAGTCTTATGGCAAAACGAAAGCTAAATCGACGTCAGCAATGGCGTATCGAAAAGGTACAGAGCGAACGAGCCGAGCGTGCTAAGCGCCGAGCTGAGCGTGCCGACGCCCTTATTGAAGAAGGTGATCTAGGTAAAGAGCAGCTCGGTACGGTAATCTCGCATTTTGGCACTCAAATAGATGTGCAGCCCGACAATACGAAGGCTTCTGAATCGATTCAGCGGTGCCATATACGTGCTAATCTTGGCTCGATTGTAACGGGCGACCGCGTTGTATGGCGATCAGGTGATGAGATCGGCGTGGTAACCGCGCGTTTAGAGCGCTCAAGTGAATTAACTCGCCCAGACAATCATGGCAACATAAAGCCAGTTGCAGCTAATATCGATCTAATTGTGATCGTCGTGGCGTCAGAGCCTGAACATCACGCAAACCTTATCGATCGTTATCTTGTAGCTGCTGAGCAAGTTGAAATTGAACCATTAATACTAATAAATAAGGCAGATCTATTAGATAGCGTAGATAACCATCCGTTGCGTCAACTAGCCCAGACCTATCGTAGTTTAGGGTATCAAGTTGTTGAAAGTAGGGCTCACGAACAGGGGGGGACCAGTGATTTGCATCAGGCAATTAAAGGTAAAACTCTTGTTTTTGTTGGTCAGTCAGGTGTTGGTAAATCTAGCTTGGTTGCTTCTCTGCTTGAAGATGATTCGATTAAGATCGGTGATTTGTCTGAGACAACCCGCAAAGGTAGGCATACAACCACGACTGCGCGTCTTTATTATTTGGCCAACGAAGCCGAATTGATCGATTCGCCGGGGGTGCGTGAATTTGGTCTATGGCACATTACCGCGCAAGAAGTTCTATCGGGTTTTATCGAAATGCGGCCATTTATAGGTGAGTGCCAATTTAGAGACTGCGCTCACAAGGTTGAGCCCGGATGTGCTATTTTAGCCGCGGTAGACCAAGGTATGATAAGCGAGAGTCGTTTCTTCTCTTATCAACAAATACTAGAGTCACTTGAGAACCATTAAATAATTAAGGAATTACCCGTTGAAAGAAAAGCTATTTGTAATGATGCAGTATGTATTACCGCAACATTTTTTATCGCGTTTAGTAGGTAAATTGGCAGCGTCTGAAACCCTTTGGATTAAGCGCCAGTTTATCGATTTCTTTATGGATCGTTTCGATATCTCTCTTGAAGAGGCTGAGCGAAAGCATGCCGATGAGTATCGCTCGTTCAATGATTTCTTTACACGTGCACTAGAAGATGGTGCGCGACCTATATGTGGTGGCGAAGACACGCTAGCTTGCCCTGCAGATGGTGTTATCAGTCAGATGGGTCCCATCGACAACGGCCGCGTGCTTCAGGCAAAGGGGCGCCACTATTCGTTGTCAGAGCTAGTTGCGCTTGACGACGATATGATCGCTGCTTTTAAAAAGGGGCAATTCGCCACCATCTACTTGTCGCCTAGCGACTATCACCGTGTACATGCGCCGTTTAAAGGTACATTGCGAAAGGCGATCTATGTGCCGGGTGATCTATTTTCTGTGAACGATACAACCGCTGAAGGCGTACCCAATCTATTTTCTCGCAACGAGCGTTTAGTATGTTTGTTTGATACCGAGAAGGGCCCGATGGGTGTGGTTCTGGTAGGGGCGATGATCGTTGCCGCTATTGAAACAGTTTGGGGTGGATTAGTAGCGCCTGCCTCGAAGTCACCTGTCACTGTTTATCAGCGCGACCCTGAGTCGGTTGAGTTAGATAAGGGTGATGAACTAGGGCGATTCTTGTTAGGGTCAACCGTTATTTTGCTATTCCCAGAAGACGCGATCGAGTTCGACGATCGCTACCAAGCCGGCACGGCTACTCGTGTAGGTGAAAGTATGGGTAAAGTGCGAGGCTAAAGCGGCGTTGCTTTAGCTAAAGGGGCGCGGCTAGTTTTAGCCGTTGCCCATTAGTCTATCAAATAAGCGGCTGATCCCGCCTTTTTCTTGAGGTTTCAAGTATTGAGCTTGAATCTGCTGCAGATCAACGTTGCACGCATCGGCTTCTAGATCGCGTGCGATCTCTATTTCAAAACCATTCTTAGATTGCGATGTCTTATACAGGTCTAGTGGTTTAGGCTTGCGCAGTGGTTTCTTCGTGTTATCGGTAACAAGCATTACAACCGGGCGCAGGCGGCGTTTGGGTGATTGCTCCACAACGACGCCAATCTCGCCTGAGTTAAGCTCGACTAAGGTACCTGTTGGGTAGATACCCACTGCTTGAATAAACTCCACGACTAGTTCTTCTTGGTAGCCTTTATTACGCTCAAGATATAGGGCGCTAATAGCCTTCGAGGGGCTTAACGGCTGAGTAGAATATCGTGGATTAACAATGTCGTCGTAAAGTGTTACCAAGCCGATAATCTTACTAAGAAAAGGTATGGCATCGCCCACAAGGCCACGAGGATAGCCGGTACCGTCTAATCGTTCGCAGTGATTATGTATGGCATCAATAACGGCCGCTGACACTGAATTATGGCCTTTGAGCGACTGTATACAGTGTAAAATGTGTGTTTCATATACCGCCTGCTGCTCGTCGGTGCGAGGGCTTGCACGCAAAACCTGCTTGTTGATCTTAAGGGTACCGGTATCTTTAAGCAGCGTAGCTTGCGCAAGTGTATACAATTTGTCGCGCTCTAGACCGATATGGCGCCCAAAGATAATGGCCCAAATAGTGGCTCGAATACTGTGGTCAAACGTGTGCTCGTCGTGCTTTCTAACGCGCGAAATCCAGCTAAATGCATCGGGGTTACGAATGATGCTGTCTACCATCGCATTTGACGTTTTGATTGCGTCAGACAGATTTGGTGTTTGCCCGTTGTTGATGCTAGTCATTACCTGTTCAATGGCCGGCCTCAGGCTGCCAAAGGTTGTGTCAGCATTAGACATCTCTGACGCAAGTGGTGCACGTTCAATGTAGCGTCGTTTATTGATGGGTAAGGGTGAAATACGAATCGTATTCTTTGACGAATGAGATGCACGCGTGCGTTCGGTGGGATGGGCAGACGTGTGCTGCCGAAAATTATTCGCCGGTTTTGCAGTGGCGAGTGCGTCGTAGTCGGTTGCTCGGCTTAGCTGGGTATCAACCTGAACCCATTTGCAGAAGCGACGAAGGTCATCGATATCGTCTACAGAGTTGATGTGAAACCCCTGTAGCGGATAAGGAGTTTGCGTCCAAGGGCGATCAAGGCCTGACACATACATGCCAACCTGAAGGTCTTCAATATTAACTTTCTGTAGTTTGATCGCCATAGATTACTTACTTACGCCTGTCGTATTTTGCGTGAGTACTCCTGTACTTCGTTTACGAATACGCCTACTTTAGCAGGATCGATCAATGGTGTGATGCCATGACCAAGATTAAATACATGGCCTGAGTGGTTGCCGTAGTTGTCTAACAAACGACGCACTTCGGTACGGATCGCCTCATCACTGCCATTGAGGACAGCGGGATCCATGTTGCCCTGAAGTGCCACCTGATGACCTACACGTTCACGTGCCTGCTTCAGTGATGTAGTCCAGTCTAATCCTACTGCGTTAGCTCCTGCATTAGCAATTGCCTCAAGCCACTGACCGCCGCCCTTTGTGAACAGGATCACGGGGATCTCGTGACCATCCCATGATTTATGAAGATTGCTGACAATCTTCTGCATATAGTTTAATGAGAATTCAATATACGCCTTTTCTGACAGAGCGCCACCCCAAGTATCGAAAATCTGAACCGCCTGTGCACCAGCTTCGATCTGTGCGTTTAAGTAGTCAATTACAGACTCAGCAAGCTTATCTAGCAGAAGGTGCAGTGGGGCTGAGTCTCCGTAGACCATCGACTTAATTCGAGCAAAATCCTTAGATGGGCCACCCTCTACCATATAGGTGGCTAATGTCCACGGGCTGCCCGAAAAACCGATTAGGGGCACACGACCATTCAGCTCAGAACGAATAGCGCGTACTGCATCTGTCACATAGGTCAGATCGCGTTCTGTATTGATCACTTCTAAGCGTTCGATGGCAGCGGCGTCTTGCACCGGGTATTTGAATCGAGGGCCTTCACCAGTAACAAAGTGCAACCCCAGACCCATAGCATCGGGAATTGTGAGAATGTCAGAAAACAAAATGGCAGCATCAAATGCATAACGCTCTAGCGGTTGCATGGTTACTTCGCAGGCTAGCGCTGTGTTCTTACACAGGCTCATAAAATCGCCGGCTTTGGCGCGGGTAGCGCGGTATTCGGGTAGGTAACGCCCTGCTTGGCGCATCATCCAGATAGGAGTTTGATCAACGGGTTGGCGCTTTAGCGCTCTCAAGAAGCGATCGTTCTTAAGTTCAGACATGGTGTACTCATCAATATTTGTTACAGCGAGTATACCAAGTCTGAACGTACATGAGCAGGGGTTAGTCGATTTGAAGGTAGTCTAATATTCCCTCTGCGGCCTGACGACCTTCCCAGACTGCCGTAACGACCAAATCTGAACCTCTTACCATGTCGCCTCCAGCGAAAACCAATGGGTTAGAGGTTTGAAATTTAAACTCCTGATCTTCTGCAGCAACAACGCGATTCCAGGGGTCTAGCTTAATGCCGATACCCTCAAACCAAGGGGCAGGGCTAGGTTGAAAGCCAAAGGCGATTAGCACCGCATCAGCCTCGATAATGGTTTCAGAGCCTTCGATTATTTCAGCTTTACGACGACCGTTTTGATCTGGTTCACCCATGCGTGTTTCGACAACCTTGATGCCGGTGACCTTTCCATTGTCACCGATGATTTCAATGGGTTGGCGATTGAATTGAAATTGCACGCCTTCTTCACGTGCGTTCTTTACCTCGCGCTTTGACCCTGGCATGTTCGCCTCGTCACGGCGATAAAGGCAGGTCACCGATGCAGCACCTTGGCGAATAGATGTTCGATTACAGTCCATTGCTGTGTCGCCACCGCCTAGTACAATCACGCGCTGGCCTTTAAGCGAAATAGCTTCGTCGGCAAAGTTTAGATTTTTCTTAACCTGGGCAGTTAGAAACGGTAGTGCTTCGTGAACGCCCGCTAGATCTTCGCCAGGAAATCCGCCCTTCATAGGGGTGTAGGTGCCCATGCCTAGAAATACAGCATCATAGTCCCGTTGCAGTTCGTCGATGGTAACGTCTGAACCGATTTCGGTGTTTAGTCGAAACTCAACACCCATCTCTTCGAAGATTTGTCGGCGACGCGACATGACGTTCTTTTCAAGTTTGAATTCTGGAATCCCGAAGGTTAGAAGGCCACCAATTTCAGGATGCTTGTCAAATACAACTGGCGTAACACCCGCGCGCACTAGTACGTCTGCGCACGAAAGACCTGCTGGGCCAGCGCCAACGATGGCTACTTTTTTGTCGGTCATTACGCGTTTGCTTAAGTCGGGGCGCCAGCCTTTCTCAAAAGCCTTATCGGTAATGTATTTTTCAATATTGCCGATGGTGACAGCGCCGAACTCATCATTCAGTGTGCAAGCTCCTTCACATAGGCGATCTTGCGGGCAAACTCGCCCGCATACCTCAGGAAGCGAGTTTGTTTTATGGCAAAGTTCGGCAGCTTCGAAAAGATGACCTTCTTTGATCAGCTTGAGCCAGTCGGGAATGTAATTGTGAACCGGGCACTTCCACTCACAGTATGGGTTGCCGCATTCAAGGCACCGGTCTGCTTGCTCAGCTGTTTGTTTGTGTTTAAAGGGTTCGTAGATTTCGACAAATTCGATCATACGAACGTTTGCAGAGCGTTTAGCTGGGTCGCGTCGCTCTACGTCAATAAACTGAAAAGGGTTGCCAGTTTTTTGATTCATAATATTACTCCGGGCGTGCGCGTAGGTTATTCATAAGACTATTGATTGACGCGGCTTTAGGTTTTACTAGCCAGAATTTGCCAACAAAGTCTGCGAAATGGTCAAGCAAGTGCTGACCCCAAGCGCTGCCAGTTTCGGCAACGTGTTGCTCAATGATAGAGCGCAAGT
Organism: uncultured Pseudomonadales bacterium; assembly: GCA_947503335.1. Lineage (GTDB taxonomy): Bacteria > Pseudomonadota > Gammaproteobacteria > Pseudomonadales > CANNCY01 > CANNCY01. The sequence continues at coordinate 125,767 of CANNCY010000003.1, forward strand.
GTGTTCGCTGCGCTTCGAAAGGCGACTTAACAATACGAGTCATTTCAACAAGCTCATGATTGCAGCGATCAACAAAGGTGTTGTCTTGGTCTAACACGTAAGCTAGGCCGCCGGTCATACCAGCACCAAAGTTGTATCCCGTTTGCCCAAGTACGGTTACGCAGCCACCTGTCATGTATTCACAGCAGTGATCACCAGCACCTTCAATCACGACCATTGCGCCAGAGTTGCGCACACCGCAGCGCTCGCCAGCCACACCGGCAGCGTATAGGTTGCCGCCTGTTGCGCCGTATAGGCAGGTATTACCCATGATGGCCGACTTATTAGAAGCAAACTTAGAATCTTCAGGCGGGTAGATAGCAATCTTACCGCCAGCCATTCCCTTGCCAACGTAATCGTTTGCATCGCCCTCAAGATAAATGTGTAAACCGCCTGCGTTCCATACACCCAAGCTTTGGCCAGCTACACCTTTAAGCTTAAGCTTAATAGGCGAGCTACTCATGCCGTCGTTACCCCATCGCTTAGCGATCTCTCCACTAACGCGGGCACCGAGCGAGCGAGCACGATTGTTCACGTCAAAGTGGTAGGTGCCACCAGACTTGTTTTCAATCGACTCGAGTAGAGTCTCAACAATCTCTTCTGCAAGGGTTCCCTTGTCATGGGGGTCGTTCGACGCTACCGAGCAAGTACTCGGCTTAGAATCGAGTAATCCATCACGATGTAGTAGCGGAGACAGGTCTAGTTTGTGTTGCTGCTCAGTTTGGCCGTCGATGGCTTCAAGCAAATCAACTCGCCCAACTAATTCATCTAGTGTACGCGCACCCAATTTAGCCATCCAACGACGAGTGTCTTCAGCGATGAATCTAAAGAAGTTCTTCGCCATTTCTACGGTGCCAAGATAGTAGTCTTCACGCAATTCATCATTTTGCGTCGCGACGCCAGTTGCACAGTTGTTAAGGTGGCATATTCGTAGGTACTTGCAGCCTAGAGCGACCATAGGAGTGGTGCCAAAGGCAAAGCTTTCGGCACCTAGTAGTGTTGCTTTAATAACATCAAGGCCAGTCTTAAGGCCGCCGTCTGTCTGTACACGTACTTTATTTCGTAGGTCGTTCGCTTGTAATGTTTGGTGGGTCTCTGCAAGGCCCAGTTCCCATGGCGAGCCAGCGAAGCGAATCGATGTAATGGGGCTGGCCGCGGTACCGCCGTCATATCCTGAAACGGTAATAAAATCGGCATACGCTTTGGCAACGCCGGCAGCGATAGTGCCCACGCCCGGTTCAGAAACTAATTTTACTGAAACCTTCGCGTCAGGGTTAACTTGCTTTAGGTCAAAAATTAGCTGGGCCAGATCCTCAATCGAATAGATGTCGTGATGAGGTGGAGGAGAGATTAGCGTCACACCCGGAACAGAATAGCGTAGGCGCGCAATAAGCTTGTTAACCTTGCCGCCAGGTAGCTGACCACCTTCGCCAGGTTTTGCGCCCTGAGCTACTTTAATTTGCAGCACTTCAGCGTTTACTAAGTAGTGAGGTGTTACACCAAATCTGCCACTTGCGATCTGTTTGATCTTTGACATTTTATTGGTGTTAAAGCGAGCAGGGTCTTCGCCCCCTTCGCCAGAATTAGACCGCCCGCCCAGTTCGTTCATTGCTTGAGCTAGTGCTTCGTGAGCTTCTGGCGATAGCGCTCCTAACGACATCGCAGCTGAGTCGAATCGCTTAAAGATATTGTCGGCGGGCTCAACGTCGTTAATGTCGATCGATTCACTTGCTTTTAATTTCAGCAAATCACGAATAGTTGATACTGGGCGATTGTTAACCAAATCTGCATAGCGTTCATAATCAGTGAAGTCGCCCGAGCGCACGGCGGTGTGCAGTGTGTTGATAACATCTGGGTTGAACGCGTGATATTCTTGGCCGTGAACAAATTTTGTTAAGCCGCCTTGTTCGATAGGCTTACGCTGTGTCCAGGCCAATTTGTTTGCACGCAAGGTTTTGGCTTCGAGATCGGCGAAGTCTGCACCTTTGATGCGAGATTTCGTGCCTTTAAAGCAAGTGCTCACCACATTTTCATCTAGACCAACGATCTCAAATAACTGTGAACCTCGGTACGAGTTGATCGTCGAAATACCCATCTTCGACATGATCTTTAATAGGCCTTTTTCTAGGCCTTTTCGATAATTTGTGAACGCAGTGTGCATATCTGCGCCGACAGTCTCTTGCTCGACCATATTCTCAATAATCTGATAGGCAAGATAAGGGTAAATTGCTGTGGCGCCATAGCCGATCAAAGTGGCCATCTGATGGGGGTCACGAGCGCTAGCGGTTTTTACTACAATATTCGATTCACACCTGAGCCCTGTTGCGATCAGGTGATGGTGAATGGCGCCAGTTACTAACAGCGAATTGATCGGAATCCATTCTGGGTCTGCACCCTTATCACTCAGAATAAGCACAACACATCCGTCACGAACAGCTTGTTCAGCCTTTTGGCAAAATCCCTTCAGTGCCGCTTCAAGTGTCTGCTCGTTGGGGTTGTACATGTGCCGAATTTCTTTGCGCCGGTACGCGGGAATATCGATAGATTTGAGCGCTTGATATTTTGCTGGTGACAGTACCGGCGACGAAATGACAAGGCGATCTGCATGGTCAGGCGTTTCGTCGAAAATATTTTTCTCTCGCCCCAAGCAGGTTTCTAGAGACATCACGATTGCTTCACGCAGAGGGTCGATCGGCGGATTGGTAACCTGTGCGAACATCTGTCTGAAATAGTCGTATATCACTCGATCTTTCTTTGACAGCACCGCCATAGGGGTGTCATCGCCCATAGAGCCAACCGCTTCTTGGCCGGTTTCTGCTAGTGGGCGTAAAATTTGCTCACGCTCTTCAAAGGTTACCTGATGCAGTTTTTGCATTGCTGTAAGGTGGTCTTTGTCAATCAGGCCTGGGCGGCCTTCGTCTTGAAGGCGGTCTTCAAGACGACGCGCGTGATTCTTTAACCATTGCTTATAAGGCTTGCTCTGTTTGAGCATGTCATCGATTTCTTTTGAAAATCGTACAGTGCCTGTTGCTGTATCAATGCTAAGCATTTGGCCGGGGCCTAACTGACCTTTGGCTACTACTGTCTTGGGGTCGTAGTCCCATACTCCGGTTTCAGAGGCAACGGTTACCCAGTCGTTATCGGTGATTACCCAGCGAGATGGGCGTAAACCATTGCGGTCTAGCGCGCAAACGGCGTATCGGCCATCAGTCAATACCAGACCTGCAGGGCCGTCCCAGGCTTCCATGTGCATCGAATTGAATTCGTAAAACGCGCGAATATCAGGATCCATGTCTTCGATGTTTTGCCATGCAGGGGGAATGAGCATGCGAATGGCGCGATGCATTTCAACGCCACCAGCTGTGAGTAGCTGAAGCATGTTATCAAGGCTAGATGAATCACTACCTTCACGATTAACTAACGGCGCCAATGCTTCGATATCTGGCAAATTGTCAGTTGCAAACTTTGGCGTACGGCTGTCGGCCCAGTTTCGATTGCCCATGATGGTATTGATCTCGCCATTGTGGGCGAGCATGCGAAATGGTTGAGCAAGCGGCCATTTAGGTAGGGTGTTTGTAGAGAAGCGTTGGTGAAACACGCAAATACTTGTTTGCATGTCAGCCGATGCGAGGTCAGGATAAAATTTCGCTAAATCCTGGGGCATCATCAGGCCTTTATAAATCACCACGCTTTCAGACAGCGACGCGACATATAGTTCGCCGGGTACGGCCGGCACCTGATTGGCTAGTTGTTCAATTTGTCGGCGTAACTTAAAGGTCAATGCTTCGACTAAGGTGACCTCACTTTGTTCGAAAGGTATAAAGGCTTGCCAAAAACTGGGCATAGAATCTTTAGCTAAGGGCCCAATATATGCGTCATCTACTGGTACTTCTCGCCAGTGCATCACCTGTAATTCGTTATTCTCTATGACGCGGTCAATTGACGTGCGTTGAATTTTGGCAGTATGTGGGTCGGCATCTAAAAAGAAAAAGCCAACTAGGTAGTGCTCAGGTAACTGTATACCAGCCTCTTCAGCTTGTTTATTGAAAAAACCTTTGGGCTTTTGAAGTAGTAGGCCGCACCCGTCGCCGGTCTTGCCGTCGGCTGCAATGCCCCCTCGGTGGGTCATGTTACATAAGGCGTTAATGGCCTCGTTTACTAGGCTGTGACTGGGCACACCCTGTTGATGTGCGATGAGCCCAAAGCCGCAATTGTCTTTGAATTCATTAATATCGTAGAGGCTGTTCATTAATGCTTATACCTCGATCTATGAGCAATGATATATGTAGTATTGTTTCAGCATTTTACACATAGATAAGGCAGGTGCAAATTTTGTTACCGATCGTAACTTTATTGTGAGTGCTGTGGAGTGTAGTTACGGAAGTTGTTGAATAATCCACGGTTTGTTCGCTTTGAATTGGTTGTCAAGCCGGTTTAGGGCGCTTTTTGCGTCTTGGTTTGACTTGAAAGGGCCCAGTTCGATGCCCCACCAAGGGGTGTTTTTTCTATTGAATGCGACAGTTCTGTAATTTTGTTTCAGGGTGCTAGTTACTCGGATGATGCTTTCTTCGCGGTTAGACGAGAATATACGTATCCAGTAAGTGGGTGCGCGCGATGGGTTGTTGTGCTTTGCGGTGGAAGCTGGTGTTGTGTTAGTTGCTCTTACGTTTGTATCTACAATAACCGAATCTAGACTCGCCATTGATTGGGTGTCGAGGTTTTCATTTGATGGTGTCCACTGCCATAGTAAAGCGCTTTCAAATTGTGCGGGCGGTATAGCCTCGCCCATTGTTGGTAAGGGTTGGTCATTGAGAATTGCGCCACGTTGCCAGGGGATTAAAGATAAATTGGGCACGATCAATAATGCCGCTACGCCTAGGGCTGCCCACAGTTTGGTAGGTTGTTTATTTTGTTCTACTTTAAGAATAAGGCCGCCTTGGTGGCCATCAGGGCTTTTAAGCACCAAAGAAATAGACTGGGGGCTATGATTAAGAAGAACAGCGTTAACTGATAATTCTTGCCTAAGCGTGGTTTGTAAAGATGATGGGTCGGGTAATCGAGATACCGATACGTGGCGAATCGTAGACGCGAACAAGGCGTCTACGGCAGCATTAAGAACTTCTGATAACTCTATGTGTGCACTTTGATGTGGTTTCGTCAAGTTACTCACCCAGTTAGGGCGGCTACTTCTATGATGCCCTGATAGTGTTAATTAGCGTGTCTAGTTCAAAGTCTGATGTAATAACGGCGCTGCCAATCTTATCTAATAGAATTAGGCGCAAGCTGCCATCTAGAACTTTTTTATCTTTTGCCATGTGTTGTAAGAATAGCTCATGATTCTGGGTCATGTGCTGTGGCGCCTTAACTGGAAGCTTTGCTTTCTCAAGAATGTTTATAACGCGCTGAACATCCTCGGTAGATATCTTGCCTAGTGATTGAGAAAGGCGAGCTGCCATAATCATGCCGGTAGCCACAGCCTCGCCATGAAGCCACTGCCCGTATCCTTGCTCCACTTCGATTGCGTGCCCAAAGGTGTGGCCCAGATTCAAAAGGGCGCGCTTACCATGCTCTTTTTCGTCTTCTTCAACGACCTGTGCTTTCATATCGCAACAATGTGCAATCATTGATATAAGCGTGTCAGCGTCACCTTGTTCAATCGCTGCCCAGTTGCTCTCTAGCCAGGTCAGAAACTCTGCATCGCCTAGTAGCGCGTATTTAACAACCTCGGCGTACCCGGCTGAAAACTCACGTGGCGCAAGAGTGCTAAGCATTCCAATGTCGATAAAGACGGCGTTTGGTTGCTTAAAGGCGCCAATCATGTTCTTGCCCTGAGGGTGATTGATACCGGTTTTGCCTCCCACCGATGAGTCTACCTGTGACAGTAGCGTAGTTGGTATTTGAATAAAGTTAACGCCACGTTGATAGCACGCAGCTGCATAGCCAGTCATATCGCCAATCACGCCGCCGCCTAACGCAATTAGTGTGGTAGTACGGCTGTGGCCCTGCGAAAGTAGCGCGTCATAGATTTTGTCGACTGTGGCTTGGTTCTTATACTGCTCACCATCAGGCAGCACTAGTGTGTCTACATTAAACGCGTCAAGCTCACCGACTATCGATTGTAGGTACAGTGGTGCAATAGTGTCATTAGTGACCACCATAACCTGACGGCCTTTAATGTAAGGTGCCAAATCATTCGCAGTGATCCGTGTATCCTTGATAACAATCGGATAGCTGTGATCGTCTAAGCCGATGGATAGCTGCTTTGCCATGGTTACTCCTGAATGGCTTTTAAGATTTGGGCGACGCCGGCGCGAGCGCCGTCGTTTTTTGTGTCGATCACATGGTCGGCAACGTCAAGATAAAGAGGTTCGCGCTCTTCTAAAATGCGTTCAATAACCGATCGGGGATCTGAGGTTTGTAGCAATGGGCGGTTCTTATCTTTTGCGGTACGAGCAACTAATTCTTCAATCGAGGCGCGCAAATAGATCACAATACCCCTAGATGAAAGGTTGCGTCGATTGTCGGGGTTAAGCACTATGCCGCCGCCGGTTGCAATGACCATGCCCTGCTGTTGTGTTAGCTCGTCACAGACCTGTGCTTCGCGTTTACGAAAACCGGCTTCGCCTTCTACGTCAAAAATCCAAGGGATATCTGCACCACATCGCTCGATGATGACTTTGTCGGTATCTAAGAAGGGGCGCTTAAGGCGCTCGGCTAACAGTTTGCCGATTGTTGTTTTGCCGACCCCCATGGGGCCGACAATAAACAGGTTCTGTAACGGGTACATCTAAGAACGAGACTCTTACTTGTAGTAGCTAGGAGTCTCTGATTCTGCCTGATCGCCAAGCATATTGCTACGTTGGCCTGCAGTATCTAGCTCTGAAGCTAGAATCTTAGGTGTGATAAAGATAAGTGTTTCGGTCTTTTCACCTGACTTGGTGCGCGACTTAAACAGGTTACCGATACCTGGGATATCTTTAAGTACTGGTACGCCGGTAACGTTATCTACTTCGCTAGTCTCGAAAATGCCACCCAGTACCACTGTCTGGCCGTTGTCTGCCGATACGCGGGTTTCGATGGTGGTAACGTCGATAGTAGGAACACCCGCAACAATTTCGCCGATCGAATCTTTAGTTACCTTAAGATCCATAATAATGCGATTGTCTGGAGTGATCTGTGGGGTCACCTCAAGACTTAATACGGCGTCTTTAAACTGAACCGCTGTTGCGCCGCTCGAGGTAGCTTGCTGATACGGAATCTCACTACCTGATTTAATAATCGCTGGCTGTTTGTCGCCGGTGATTACTTTTGGTTGTGAAACGACCTGCGCCATGCCTTCGGCTTCTAGCGCACTTAACTCTAGCGTGATGAAGTTTTGGTTACCTGACAAGAAGCCAAGTGCTACTGCAGCTGGGTTGCCTGTCTTTGGCTGGGCACCTAGGTCAACCACGAGTGCGCCGGCGCCATCTTCGCCGCCGTAAACAACTGTTTCGTTATTAGCGACTTGAATTACTGAATCGATCGTGCCTGAGCCGATTGTTGAGCTTTGGCCCGCTTGAGTGGGTCGCGTGCTAGCGCGGTCGAAGCCCCATCGAATACCAAGGTCGCGGCGAGCATCTGAGCCCGCAATAACGATACGCGATTCAATGGCAACCTGACGCACTTCTACATCAAGTTTGTCGATAAGAGAAATGAACTCTGAAATGTTGTCAGCCGTATCGGTCAAGATGATCGAGTTGGTGCGCGAATCAACCACTGCGCGACCACGGTCAGACAACATTGACTTGCCTGAGTCTTCACCAGCCTTGTCGAATAGTTCGTATAGCTCCATCGCATCAGCGTAGCGAATGCGAATGTGCTCGGTTACCAGTGGTGCTAGTTCTTTCAACTTAGCTTTGTTTGCTAGTTCAGCCTGTTCGCGTGCAGCCAGTTCTTCAGTGGGTGCAATCATCAACACGTTGTCGTCTAAGCGCTTATCTAGGCCGTTCGACTTAAGAAGAATGTCTAAGAAGTGATCCCAGCGTACATTGTCGACAGTGATCGTCACGTCGCCTGCTACTGAGTCGCTCATTACAAGGTTTAAGTCTACGCTGTCAGCCAGTAGCTGTAGAGCGGTACGAATGTCGATGTTCTGAAAATCGAATGACATGCGTTTGCCGCTAAAGTCGTGCTTTGACTCTTCAATCTCTGCTTCAGTCAGTGGCGACATGCTAATTTGGTATTTGTTATCTAGCTGGTATGCAAGGTAATCAAAGTACTCGGTAGAGGGTTCAACCGTAACAACCGCGTTGTTGCCGCTGTTTAATACCTGAACGCGTGAAACCGGGGTACCGAAATCATTGACGTCGTATTGTTTAAGTAGGTGCGCCGGGGCTTGAGTATTCTTAAATTGAACCTCTAGGCCGCGAGAGTTGCGGTCAACCGCTACGATGGCGTTTTCATCACTTAAGCTAAAGGTGATGACACCTGCGCCGGTATTGTCGCGCGTAAAGTCAAAGTTTTGAATCTTAACTTTGTCGTCAGTTGGGTCTTTAACAAAGGTATCAACCTGGCTAACGCTATTGGCGTGATATGCTTTGGCCTCGGCGTTACCCACAGTAATGCGTACGTCATTACCTTCGTAAGTAGTCTTGTAGGTAGCCACTTCAGATAGTTCTACAACCATACGTAGGCGGTCGTCAGTTTCAAGAATACGTACAGTGTCGGCGTTGCTAAAGCCTAGATCAAAACTACGCTGAGTTAGCGCACTATCGACGCCTGCAAAGTCAAAAACTAATCGAGCAGGTTGCTCAATCGCGTAACCTTGCAGTTCAGGCGCATCTTCAGAAAAGCTAAGTAGTATTTCAAAGCTGTCTTGAGAGATAGCGGCAAAGTCTGCAGAGCGCAGTTCGTTCGCCCAAGCTGTAATTGATGCAGTCAATGTCGAAGAGGCGACAAGGGCTGTGGCTAGGGTTTTCTTTAGAAAATGTTTTTTATTAGTCATGGTAAACTCCGCTAGCGTCCTTTCTATTGACTTGCAGTAACTAGTAGTAGAGATCGAGGGCGCTCAATCCAGTTATTTGGCCCGTTGGGTACAATCTCTGTGATTGATATTTCACCGGCAGTAATCGCCTTAATTTGGCCATGGCTGCGGCCCATGTAGTTGCCTTTTTGCACTTTGTGTACTCGGCCGTTGTTGTCACGAACCAGTGCTATCAGGTTGCCATCTTGTGTCATGGTGCCAACCATTAGAAGATCACCTAGGTTAAACAACTCAAGTGCTTCAGTAACGCGATTCTCAATTGGGCGAATTTCAGAGGCCGGTGTGCCGTCGTCGTCTAATGCTACCTTAACAGGTGCATTAAAGGGTGAGCGTAGAGCGCCGGCCTCGTAGTTGAAGGCTTCATATGGTACGAAGGCAGGGATAGGCTCAATTGCCCGTGGCTGTACTCTCTTCGTCTTCTCCATAAAGTCTATAAGATCTTGATTGTCTGCATTTGACGAGCATCCGGTCACAAATACCGCAACGAATGCTGATGCGCAGACTGAGCGAAATAGCTTACTGTTCATCTTGTTCCTTATATCGGTAGGTGCGTGCGGTAATGGTCATGCTTAAATCGTCGCCAGACTTGCCGCGAGTAATTGAAAAGTCGTGCAGGGTAACGATACGTGGCAGTGATGCTACGCCACTCACAAATCCACCAAAATCGTGGTAGTTACCAGACATTTGCATCTCTACAGGTAGTTCGATGTAGAAGTTTTGCGATACTTCGCCTTGAATCTTCATGTTGCCAAGTGTTAACCCACTTTCGGCAACTTTCTCGGCTACGTCGTCAAGAAGACCTGGAATTTGAGTCTTAGAGGGTAGCTGAGCAACCATGGTGCCAAAGCGTTCGCGCATCTCTGCTAGCTGCTGTTTGTAGGCGTCAAGGTTTGCCGCTTCTAAGCTACGCTGCGAAAACTTAGTGCGAAGTGATTGTTCTTCTTGTTGCTTGCGTTCAAGTGATGCAAGCTGATCTTTAATGGTGAAATGATAGTAGCCACCGAAAACAATGCCGGCAAGAATAAGCCATACGATCACCTTTACAGCGATCGGCCAACTACCTGCTTTATTGATATCTAAGTCGATATCAGAAAGGTCCATTTCGTTCAATTTTTTTAAAGAGTCTGCCATGCTCATAGTGCAGCAACCTCCTCAGATTTCTTAACGGTTGCATCTACGCAACTAGGGTTTGTACCATCTTCAGTTACCTTGTCAGGCGGGGTAATCTTAAGATTAAGCGTAAATGTTTTTGTAGTGCCTTCTGAGCGTTCGATCAGCGGCGTACGTGATTGGTCGAACCAACAAGACGCGTCTAGGCGGCGCATCAAAACAGGAATTCGAGACGTAGAGTCAGCGGTACCTTTGATGACTAGGTTGTCACCAAGACGTTGTAGCGAACTAAAGTGGATGCCGTCAGGTAGTGTGTGCACTAGCTTATCAAACACATGCACAATTTGTGGGCGGTTGCCCTGTAGGCCCTGAATGACTTCCATACGAGCAATTAGATCGTCACGCTCTTTCTTTAGTGTGCGAATTTCGCTCACCTTTGCCTCTAGCTGTTTGATCTCAGTCTTAAGCATTGCGTTGCGCTGGTCTTGGCGTTCAATATCGCTAGCCACCATTTGGCTCCAGCCAAATGCAGCGATGCCACCCAGTAGTGCAAAATATAAGCAGAACTTGCCAAAGGCTTTTTGCTGTTCTTCACGGCGTTTATCACGCCATGGTAATAGGTTAATGGTGGCCATCGACAAAACTCCACATAGCTAGACCCGCTGCAATCATTAAAGAGGGTGCGTCGGCTTCAAGGGCCGCGGCGGGCACTTTAGATGAGATAGACATGTTCGCAAATGGATTGGCTACCATTGTAGGAACTGCGAGTTTTTGCTCGATCAGCTGAGGTAGATTCTCGATTGAGGCAACACCACCCGCTAAGATGATGGTATCTACTTCGTTGTATGATGAAGAGCTAAAGAAAAACTGCAACGATCGTGTGATTTGCTGAACGATCGAATCTAAGAAGGGCGAGAGCACTTCTTCGTGGTAGTCATCTGGCAATCCGCCCCGGCGCTTTGCAATATCAGCTTCTTCGCTAGATAAGCCATAGCGACGCATGATCTCGTCGGTAAGCTGTTTACCGCCAAATAGCTGTTCACGGGTGTAGATGATTTTGCCAGCGTCTAACACTGTCAATGTCGTCATGGTTGCGCCGATGTCAATAATTGCAGCGGTTTGTTGCGCCATGTCACCCAGCTGCGGAGCAAGTAGCGAGAAGGCACGCTCCATCGCGTACGCTTCTACATCGACTGCTTCTGCAGTTAGCTCGGCATCATCAATGACCCCTTCGCGTACTTCAACGTTTTCACGACGACAGGCGGCAAGAAGTACCTGCACTGTCTCGCCGGTTTCGCTACCTTCGACAACTTCAAAGTCGATAGCCACGTCTTCACGAGGATAAGGAATGTGTTGGTCTGCCTCTAAATTAATTTGAGCTTCAAGTTCGTCGTCGCTCAAGTTAGAAGGCATCTCAATTGTTTTTGTAATTACAGCAGATCCTGCCACGGCAATCGCAGCGTCCTTGACCTTTGACTTTGATTGAGACACGACAGCACGAAGCACGTTTGAAACGGCCTCTGGTTCGGCAATGTTCTTTTCGACAACTGCATTTGCTGGAATGGGTTTAACCCCAAACGCCTCAACGCGATACCCGTCGCCTTGTTTGCTAAGCTCTAATAGCTTCACAGACGTCGAGCTAATGTCTAGCCCCAATACTGGTTTTTGTTTCTTCCTGAATAGGTTTTGCAAGCTCATTTTTCTATCTGTACCCGATAGTTACGCGAATCTCATACTATATTACCTTAACTCCAAGGTGCAATACTGTTCTAGAAGCCAAGTGTAGATACTGTTACTCTTTTCTCACTTTAGGGTTATACAATGTCGACTAGTTGTTGGATAACCCATTAATAGTTCAGGGTTTTTTATATTTTGATTAGTTTTTTTAAAAAGTTATTTTGGTTATCGATTTTTGGTGGTTCTGTCGGGGCGTTGGGTGTGTTTGGTCTGTATTTGTACATGACTCCGCAATTGCCTGATGTCGAACAGCTCAAAGATGTACGTTTGCAGACGCCGATGCGCGTATATACAGCTGATCAAAAGCTAATCGGTGAGTATGGCGATAAAAAGCGAACACCATTGCGGTATGACCAGGTGCCTGAGCCTTTTATTAAGGCAATTTTAGCCGCTGAAGACGATCGATTTTTTGAGCATCCAGGTGTTGATATTAAAGGCTTAGCTCGTGCGGCAACCAAGCTTGTATCATCGGGGCGTATTCAGGGTGGTGGCTCTACTATCACAATGCAGGTGGCGCGTAACTATCTGCTCACATTAGATCAAACCTTTACTCGTAAGTTTAAAGAAATTCTTCTGTCTTTACAGATGGAACAAGAGCTTACAAAAAGCGAAATTCTTGAACTTTATATTAATAAGATTTTTTTGGGTAAGCGTGCTTATGGGTTCGAAGCAGCAGCCCAGGTTTATTATGGTGCATCGCTGCGTGACCTAACGCTCAGCCAGTGGGCGATGTTGGCAGGTCTACCCAAGGCGCCGTCGGCACTAAACCCAATTGCAAATCCACAGCGAGCATTGGTTAGACGTAATTGGATTTTAGATCGCATGCTTAGTTTGGGATACATTGACGATGTGACCCATGACCAGGCAAAAAGTCAGCCGATTACCGCTAAAAATCATGGCATTACCTTTGATCTTTATGCGCCGCATGTTGCCGAGATGGTGCGTGCACAGATGGTAGAAGATCTTGGGCGCGAAAAAGCCTACAACGAGGGTTATCGTGTTTACACCACCATTGATTCTAAATTGCAGTTGGCTGCTCAGAAAGCGGTTGAGGTAGGTCTGCGAGAATACGATAAGCGCCACGGGTATCGTGGCGCAGAGGCTAAGCTGGCGCTAACATCAGAGTCAGCTGAAGTGCAGCAAAGCAATTGGCGAGAACAGTTAGCAGACGTGCCTGTGGTTGGAGGCTTGCTGCCTGCGGCCGTGGTTGATGTTACTGAAAAAGAACTGTTGGTTATGTTGGCATCGGGCGAGCGCGTACTATTGTCATACGATGCGTTAAAGGCGTGGCGGCCTTACGTTAACGAAGATCGTCGAGCTGCTAGAGTAAAGTCATTAACTGACATGTTCAGCGTAGGAGACTTAATTCGTTTAGCGTCATCAGAAGAAGGTTATCAATTAGCACAGATTCCGGCGGTGCAGTCGGCGCTAGTTTCTTTAGATGCGCGCTCTGGCGGTATTAAGGCGTTGGTGGGTGGTTATAGTTATAGCCTTAGCAAGTTTAACCGAGTTGTACAGGGCGAGCGCCAGCCAGGTTCGAGCTTTAAGCCCTTTGTTTACGCTAGAGCGTTAGAAGAGTCGTACACGCCAGCAACGCTAATTAACGATTCGCCTGTTGTATTTGCTGACGCTGGGCTTGAGTCTATTTGGCGGCCCGAGAACGATGGCGGAAAGTTTCTTGGCCCAATTCGCATGCGCCAAGCGTTATACCAATCACGAAACCTTGTATCTATTCGTATGATGCGCGAACTCGGCGCAGGTCGAGTCATTAACGGTTTAAATCGTTTTGGTTTTAATGAAGATAATATGCCGCGTGACCTAAGTTTGGCGTTAGGTAGTCATGCAGTTTCGCCATTAACTATGGCGCAAGGATACTCGGTGTTTGCGAATGGCGGTTACAGCGTTGAGGCGCATCTGATTGATCGTGTAGAAAGTGCTGAAGGTGCGCTTGTTCAAGCTAATGATCATCCTTACGTTTGCAAAGATAGTGCTATGCCCGATGAAGCAATTGATCTTGAGGCATTGTTACAAGCCGAGCCCGAAGATTCGCGTTGTGCCGAGCGTGCACTCGAAGAGCGCGTTGCCTTTATCATAGATGACATGCTTAAAGATGTGGTGAACTTAGGCACGGGTCGTAAAGCGTTAGCGTTGAAGCGAAGCGATCTGGCCGGTAAAACAGGTACTACAAACGGCCCACGTGATGCATGGTTCTCTGGCTATGCCTATGATCAGCTTGTGACAACTGCTTGGGTTGGGTTTGACTCTAATGCTAAGTTAGGTCGCAATGAGTATGGTGGTTCAGCTGCGCTACCTATTTGGATTCAGTACATGGGCGAGGCGTTAAAAGATAAAGAGCAAGTCTCGCCAAATCAGCCTGCAGGCATTGTGCAGCTACGAATCGATCCTAAAACGGGTGACCGCGTATCGGGTGCAAGTAGTGGTGTATTTGAATATTTCAGAGAAGAAAATATGCCTGAAGAAAAGCGTGATAGTGAACTGATCACCGACCCATTCACTACCGACGAAACGCTAGAAGAGTTGTTCTAGCGCCAGACAATGTTCGCGTATAGCTCATTCTGCGGTGGGCGTATGCGAGCAACGCCCGAGTCTATTGCGGCCTGTGCTACGGCAGGTGCAACCAATTGCATTAAACGTTCATCTACGGGTTTGGGTACAATATAGTCAGGGCCAAAGGTTAGCCCAGACGCACCATAAGCCTCTTCAACATATGCTGGTACAGGTTCTTTGGCGAGTTCTGCCAGTGCATGGGCTGCGGCTAACTTCATCTCTTCATTAATGCGTGACGCGCGAACATCTAACGCGCCTCTAAAGATAAACGGAAACCCTAAAACATTGTTTACCTGGTTCGGGAAATCAGATCGGCCTGTTGCCATAATTAGGTCTGAGCGAGCTTCGTGCGCTAGAGCGGGGGCAATTTCTGGGTCGGGATTTGAGCAGGCAAACACCACTGGGTTGGGCGCCATCATTTTAAGCTGTTCTGGCGAGAGTAAGTTGGCTCCCGAAAGCCCTAAAAATACGTCGGCATCTACCATGGCATCGTCTAGCGTGCGGCGGCTAGACTCATTTGCAAAGCGGCGTTTATATTCGTTGAGATCAGTTCGTTCGCTATGAATGACACCTTTGCTATCAAGCATACGAATGTTTTCGCGCTTAAGGCCGGCACTAATAGCTAGTTCACAACAGGCAATCGCAGCGGCGCCCGCGCCCAAGCAAACTAGGCGCGCCTCTTCAATTTTCTTGCCCTGAATCTCGAGCGCATTGATTAGACCGGCAACGGTTACAATCGCAGTACCATGCTGGTCGTCGTGAAATACGGGGATGTCACAGCGTTCGATGCAGGCCTTTTCGATTTCGAAGCATTCGGGCGCGCGGATATCTTCGAGATTGATGCCGCCAAAGGTGTTTGCGATGCTTACGATAGTGTCGATAACCTGTTCTGGCGTCTCGGCATCGACTTCGATATCAACTGAGTCAACGTTTGCGAAGCGCTTAAATAGAAGCGCTTTGCCTTCCATAACTGGCTTGCTCGCCAATGGGCCTAGATTACCTAATCCTAGAATCGCACTGCCGGTCGAGATCACGGCAACGAGGTTGCCTTTAGCGGTGTATTTGTAAGCCGCTTCAGGGTCTTCGGCGATTGCGCGCACGGGCTCGGCTACGCCGGGGCTGTAAGCGAGAGCAAGGTCGCGTTGACTTTGTGCGGGTGTCGTCACTTCGATGGCGATTTTGCCGGGTGTGGGTTCGGCGTGATATCTAAGGGCGGCTTCTTTTAGCGATTCGCTCATTGGGCTGGGTAACTCTTGCTACTGTGACTACAACAACTGTATTAGTCACAGCCGGTATTGCACTAATTGATAAAATGAATGTTCGTTATAAAGAATACCGTGAACGGTCCATTCTGTGCAATAGGCACAAAAAAAGGCCGCGTAGTAGCGGCCTTTTTTACAAATCACGAAAGAATGATTACTTCTTAAGTGAGCGAGCACCAAAGCGCTTGTTGAAGCGATCGATACGGCCGCCAGTGTCAACTTTCTTCTGCTTACCAGTGTAGAAAGGGTGACAAGCTGAACAGGTATCAATGTTGATAGCCATTGCGCGAGTTGAGCCTACTTCGATTACGTTGCCGCAGCTGCAAGTAGCAGTCATTGGACCGTAGTTTGGATGGATGTTTTCTTTCATGATATTCACCTGTATATTGCGCCGCCACTGCACTGAGCCGAAGCATTCTGCTCGCACAGCACCGCACTAGTAAAAAAGTGGGGCAATACTATAGCGTTGGGCTTTGTTGTGCAAGATGTAGACAACTAATGCCAGTAACCTGATACTGGTCAACTATCTTGAATACGCTAAGCGAGACCCTAGTGGCAGACTACATCTATCAAATCGCATTGCCAGTGCCGATGCGACGCTGTTTTGATTACCGGTCTACAACCCCATTGGCGGCTGGTCAGCGTGTGCGCGTGAACATGGCAGGGCGCGAATTAATTGGCGTTGTGATGGGCGAGGCGGGCGAGCTTAACTATGATGCGGCCAAAATTAAACCTATTCAGAGCCTAGTTGATGACTCGCCATTATTGACCGCGCAGCATCTAGCACTGTGTCACTGGGTTGCCCGTTACTACCATCATGCAATCGGTGAAGTTATAGCACGTTCTGTGCCGGTATTGGCTCGAAAGGGCGAGCCCTTGCAGCTTGAAACCGAAACTGTTTGGCAGTGTACCGATATGGGGCGCTCGATAGACATCCCGGCGATAGCAAGGGCAAAGAAGCAGCAGCAAGCGATGCAGTTGTTGCAAGGTAATAACGAGCCGCTACTTGCGTCTTACTTAAAAGAGCAGGGCGTAGCTACGGCAACCCTTAAAGCTCTCAGCGATAAAGGTTGGGTTGAACGTCTTGAAGTAGAGCAGCGCGCGCATTCGCGTTATCAGTCGGCGCAGCTGCCAGCCTTGACCGAAGAGCAGTATACGGTGGTTGAAGGTGTTACAGAATCGCGTGTGGGTGTGCACCTTATTGATGGCGTGACTGGTAGTGGCAAGACCGAAATCTACATTAGGCTTATCCAGCGCGTCATTGAGCAGGGCAAGCAGGCCTTGGTCTTGGTGCCCGAAATCGGATTGACCCCACAGTTATTAGACCGAATCGCCAGGCGTATTGACGCGCCTGTGGTGACCTATCACTCGCACAATTCAGATAAGCAGCAGTGGCAAAGTTGGCAGTTTGCTAACAATGGTCAAGCACGCGTAGTGGTTGGTACGCGTTCGGCGGCCTTTGCGCAGTTGCCTGATTTAGGGCTGATTATTGTTGATGAAGAGCACGATGCCTCATTTAAAAGCCAAGATGCTGTTCGCTTCAATGGGCGTGATTTGGCTGTTAAGCGTGCGGCAGACTTGAATATCCCTATCGTGCTAGGGTCTGCAACGCCATCACTAGAATCCCTTAATGGTGTAGAACAGGGTCGCTATCGATATTGGCGGCTTTCTGAGCGCGCCACAAAAGCGGCGCCTCCACAGTTAAAGCTGATTGATTTAAAGCTCGAGCAGGTTGACAGTGGCGTGGCCGAGACGTCACGTCGGGAGGCGATTGCAGCGCTTAAGCGTGGCGAGCAGGTCATGGTGTTTTTAAACCGCCGCGGGTACTCGCCCGAAATGCGCTGCGGTAGCTGTGGTTGGCAAGCCGAGTGCACCTTTTGCGACGTGAAAGCAACGGTTCATCTAGCCCGTTCGCAGCTAGGATGCCACCATTGCGGCAGCTTCTGGCCGTTGCCAAATCGATGCCCACAATGCAACAGCGTCAATTTGCAATTTGTTGGTTCGGGTACCGAGCGTCTTGAATATGAGCTAGAAACGCTATTCGAAGGATATCCGGTTCTTAGAATTGATCGCGACAGTATCAGTACGCAAAGTAAATTAGAAAAAAATCTCGAGCAAATCCATGCGGGTGAGCCGTGCGTGATCGTCGGTACACAGATGCTGGCTAAAGGTCATCATTTTGCCAATCTGTCGACGGTGATTGTGTTAGGTACAGATAGTGCGCTAATGGCTGCCGATTTTAGGGCGCCAGAGCGACTAGGGCAGTTGATAACTCAGGTGGCAGGGCGTGCGGGGCGCGAATGTGGCAATGGGCGAGTTTATTTGCAAACAGAGATGCCAGCGCACCCTTGGATGCAATGCCTAGCGCGCTTAGATTATCGAGAATACGCCGCTCAGATGCAGACAGATCGCCAAACTGCTATGTTGCCGCCATATCGGCAAATGGCGATACTGCGGGCTGAACATCACCAGCCATCACTAGTTGAAGATTTGATGGCGCAAACGGTGAATCATTTTCAAGACTACATGCAGTCGCAGGGAGTGCAGGCCGTAGGGCCAATGCTTGCGCCAATGGCGCGGGTGGCTAATCGCACTAGATACCAACTTTGGTTGATCGCTGATCAGCGTACTCAGTTGCATCGTGTACTGGCTCCGATGGTAGAATATTTAGAACAACATAAACTCGCTCGCGCCATTCGTTGGTCGGTCGATGTAGATCCACAGGATATGAGCTAAACCATGACAGCGACAAAGAAAAAGCCCAGTGCTACCCGTAAAAAGCCGTCTAAAAAGGTGGCTAAGCAGCCATCAAGCTTTATGGGGCGAATGAAGACCTTTGTCGTTGGTTATGGCTTAGGTGTGGCTTCGCTTGCCGTTTTTAATACGATGGGTGGTTTTGAAGGCGTGTTTGGCAAGTCGGGGCAGCAGGTCGCCGATGATACCGTGGCGAGTAGTCAGAAAATTGCCTCACAAGCGGCCGATCAGGTGCAGCAGCAAGCAAAGCCTGTGTTCGAATTTTACGACGAGCTAAAGACCGCAACCGTTGAAGTGGATGTCGAGCCTGAGGTGGGCAAAGAGCGTAAACAGTTCGATTATTACTTACAGGTAGCGTCCTTTAGAAATTTTGACGATGCCGACGGTCTGCGCGCTCGCCTTATTTTAGAGGGTGTTGAAGTCGATCTTAAAGAAGTGAACTCGCAAAAGAATGGCCGTTGGTACCGTCTAATGGCAGGCCCCTTCGAAAACCGCTCAAAGATGGCTTCGGTGCGAGGCAGACTGGCAGAACACGAATTATCACCAATTGTTCTTAAAGAGCCCAAGGGTTGAAGAACCCAAGATAGCCCCTATATAAGCCTTAACAACTAAGTTGGAGGCTCATGTGGAGCAATATAGAGGAACAACTATCTTGTCGGTGCGTCGCAACGGCAAGGTCGTCATTGGCGGTGATGGTCAGGTAACGCTTGGCAATACCGTAATGAAAGGCAACGCACGCAAAGTGCGCCGTTTATATGATGGCAAAGTAATTGCCGGTTTCGCAGGCGGTACCGCCGATGCATTTACCCTATTTGAACGTTTCGAACAGAAGCTAGAAAAGTGTCAGGGCCATTTAACCCGTGCAGCGGTTGAGCTTGCCAAAGACTGGCGAACTGATCGTATGTTGCGTCGTTTAGAGGCGTTGTTGGCGGTAGCAGACAGCAAAGAATCGTTGATCATTACCGGTAACGGCGATGTAATTCAGCCAGAAGATGATTTGATTGCGATTGGCTCGGGTGGGCCTTTTGCCCAGTCAGCAGCCCGAGCGCTTCTCGATGAAACAGAATTAGATGCTGACGTGATCGTGCGTCGCGGTCTAAAGATTGCCGGCGATATCTGTATCTACACCAATCATAATCACGTAATCGAATCGTTAGACTCAGAGAGGTAAGCATGGCTGAGCAACAATCACAGATGACTCCGCGCGAGATTGCGCACGAGCTAGACCGTCACATCGTTGGTCAATCAGAGGCTAAGCGTTCGGTTGCTATTGCACTTCGAAACCGCTGGCGCCGTTTGCAGGTAGAAGAAGATCTACGTGCCGAAATCTCGCCCAAAAATATTCTAATGATCGGCCCAACGGGCGTTGGTAAAACCGAGATCGCCCGCCGTTTGGCAAAGCTTGCCAACGCTCCCTTCTTAAAGGTTGAGGCGACTAAGTTTACCGAAGTGGGTTATGTGGGTCGCGATGTTGAGTCAATCGTGCGTGACTTGGTTGAAATTTCGATCAAGATGCACAGCGAGCAGGCTAAAAAAGCCGTTGAGTTTAGAGCGCACGAAATGGCTGAAGAAAAAGTACTTGATGCGCTGTTGCCTCCTGCCCGTGGCGAAGAGTCTAGCGACTCTAGCACTCGCCAAATGTTTCGTAAAAAGCTACGTGAAGGCGAGCTAGACGATAAAGAGATCGATATCGAAGTGTCGGCAACCCCAGCAAGTGTTGAGATTATGTCGCCTCCTGGTATGGAAGAGATGACCTCGCAGTTACAGAATATGTTCTCGAACATGGGTAGCGGCAAGAAAACGAACAAGACGCTAACGGTGAAGGCTGCGATGCGCGCACTAACCGATGAGGCGGCGGGCTCTTTGATTAACGATGACGAAATTAAAGAGCGTGCCTTAGAGTCGGCGCAACAAAACGGTATCGTGTTTATCGATGAGATCGATAAGATTGCCTCACGCCAAGAAGGGGCGAGTGCAGACGTATCGCGCGAAGGTGTTCAGCGCGATCTGTTACCGCTAATCGAAGGCAGTACTGTTAGTACGAAATATGGCATGGTTAAAACCGATCATGTGTTGTTTATCACCAGTGGTGCGTTTCATCTAAGTAAACCGAGTGATTTGATTCCTGAATTGCAGGGTCGTTTGCCTATCCGTGTTGAGCTAAGTGCGCTAACGCCAGATGATTTTGAGCGTATTTTAGTTGAGCCAAACGCGTCGCTTACTCGCCAGTATCAAGCATTGATGGCTACCGAAGGTGTAACCCTTACGTTTGAAAAAGACGGTGTGCGCCGCTTGGCCGAGATCGCTTGGGAAGTAAACGACCGTACCGAAAATATCGGCGCGCGACGCTTGCATACCTTGCTTGAGCGTCTGCTTGATCAGGTGTCGTTTGAGGCATCTGATCTGTTGGGTGATAAAGCGAGCGTAACGATTACGGGCGAGTTTGTAGACAGTCATCTTGCAGAGCTAGTGCAAGACGAAGATCTAACGCGCTTTATTCTTTAGTAGGTTTGTAGCCTTTAAAGCGAGTCAGCGGCAGTGCCGCTGGTTCGTAGTTGGGTGATTGCAGTTGTGCAATCGCCCACTCGATATGTTCTTTCACCATTTCGGTGTCATCGCCACTTAAGGCGGTAGATAATTGCTCGATGACACGCACATCACTTGGCCCATTACCTAACGCAATAGCTAGGTTGCGTCGCCATCGTTCATACCCCGAACGCCTGACAGTAGAGCCTTCAAAGCGATTCAAAAACTGATCTTCACGCCATTGCCATAGTTCAACAAGCGTGGCGGTATCTAAGTTGTGACGCGGGCTAAAATCATCGAGCGTAGCTGTCGCAGGGTTGCGATTAAAAGGGCAAATAATCTGACAATCATCGCAGCCAAAAATACGGTTACCCATCAACGGGCGCAGTGCTTCGTCAATCGCCCCTTCATGTTCGATCGTTAAATACGAAATGCATTTGGTGGCATCGAGTCGACCATCGGCTAAAAAAGCATCGGTTGGGCATATTTTGTGGCAGGCAGTACACGACCCGCAATTAGCAGATACCGGCTCGCCATACTCGCCCAAGTCGGCTGTTGTAAAAATCTCGCCCAAAAAGGTATAGCTGCCATCATCTGGGTGTATCAGCATGCAGTTCTTGCCAATAAACCCAAGGCCTGCCCGTTGGGCGAGTTCGCGTTCAAGTACTGGGGCTGAATCAACGAATACACGATGCCCCAATGGGCCAAGCTCAGTTTCGATTGCCTGCGCCAACTGCACAAGCTTTTTACGAAACAGTTTGTGATAGTCACGCCCTAGTGCATAGCGAGAAATCATGGCCCGTTCGCCATCATTGGCATTAGCTAGTGCATCGGCGGCTTCAGGTAAATACGGCAAAGACACGCTGATCACTGACAGGCTGCCCTCGTGTAGCAATGACGGATTTAATCGTTTATCCATATTGCGTTCAAACCAGTGCATGGTGCCGTGGTGGCCTGCCTCAACCCAGCTATTAACCTGATCTTGATAATCGCTAGGTTGGGCTCGGCTAACGCCCACGCGAGCAAAGCCAAATTGGGTGGCCATATCTTGAAGCTGGTTTGCGCTGAAGGATGTCATCTATTTGCCGATTAGCGATATACTGGTTGTATTATCAATTAACCGCGATGGTAGCGCCACCAGCATGCAGGTTTTTACCGCCAAAGAAATGCAGGCATTCGAGCAGCAGCTTGTCAGCCCAACGCTTAGTTTGCATGATCTGATGTGTCGGGCAGGGCAGGCACTGCTTGATACCGCTTTAGATCGATACGCTGATGCCACCACTTGGGTGGTGCTGTGTGGTACGGGCAATAATGCGGGCGATGGTTACTACTTAGCGCGTAAGGCCAAAAAGGTCGGCATTCAGGTCACCTGTGTCTCGATGGGCGATCGGCTACCCCAACCAGCGGCTATCGAACGCGAACTGGCCCAGCAGTGCTCAGTGCCGATTATCGACGCGGCCGATATGGGCGAGCTGCTTGATCACTGTGATCTAATTATTGATGCGTTGTTAGGGATTGGTTTTCAAGGCGGTCAGTTAAAGCCTGCTTACGCGAACGTGATTCGTTCAGCGAATGCTAGTGATGCCCCAATTATCTCGGCTGACGTACCTTCTGGGTTAGATGCCACTAGCGGCGGCTCAGGCGCCATTGTCGCAAACATTACCTGTAGTTTTATCGCAGCAAAGCGCGGCACCTTAACTGGTGCTGCGCTAGATTATGTGGGCGAGTTGCTAGTGTTTGACCTAGGGGTTGCTGCCGATAGCCAATCGACTAGCACCCTGTTGGTTACCCATAGTGATTGCGCGCCGATGCCAAAACGAGGTGCTAACGAACACAAAGGTACCCGCGGCTCAGTATTACTACTTGGTGGTAATGAGCGAATGGGGGGCGCGATTATGCTCGCTAGCGAGTCGGCGTTGGCTATGGGAGCGGGTCGTGTGTACGGTGTTACTCACGAATCTCATATTCAGGCGGCGCTAACAAGGAGCCCCGAAATCATGTACCGCTCATCAATCAAGGATTTGCCCAAGGTCGATGTTATGGCTGTAGGGCCTGGTATGGCCCGTGGCGGCGAATGGGCAAGGCAGCTGTGGCAGGCGCTAGATTATCAGGTTGTGGTCGATGCTGACGGTTTATATTGGTTAAAGCAGTATCCTCGTGAGGTGGCTGTTATCACGCCCCATCCTGGCGAAGCAGCGTATTTATTAGATACTACTGTTGATGTCATAGAGGCAGATCGCTTTGCGGCAGTGAAACAGTTAGCTGATCGGTATCGCTGCGTTGCAATACTAAAAGGCGCCGGCACATTAGTTGCGAACCATTTAGATGATCAGATTGTCTTAGTAAGGGCAGGTAATGCAGTTTTGTCGGTGGGTGGTACTGGCGATATACTATGCGGAGCAGTCGCTGCGTTAATTGCGCAGGGGTACGATACTATTGAGGCGTCTGTCGGGGCGGTTCTGGTACATGGGGTGGCCGCAGATAGGTATGCCGATGAGCGGGGCGAGCACGGGTTGCGCGCCTCAAATTTGATAGATTATATGGTAGCGGTAATTAATGATCGTTGAGCGATTTTTGGCGGCAGAAGAAGATACGTTAAATGTTGCTAAGCAGTGCGCTAAAGCAATGAGTGCACCGTTGGTAATATATTTAGAAGGCGATTTGGGCGCTGGCAAAACAACGCTTAGCCGTGGCTTGATTCAGGCTATGGGGCACTCAGGTGCTGTTAAAAGCCCGACCTATACTTTGGTTGAAACCTATCAGTTACCTATCGCAACCTTGCATCACTTTGACTTGTATCGCTTGGCTGACCCAGAAGAATTAGAATATATGGGTATCAGGGATTATTTTGACGACCGCTCAATTTCTTTAATCGAGTGGCCGATTAGAGGCGCAGGCATCGTACCTGACGCTGATATTAACATTACACTAGGCCATAGGCTTGATGGGCGCGATCTTAAAATAACAGCGCTATCGCCACGGGGAGAACAATGGCTCGACGCAGTAGATATCTAGTCACTACTTTTTTAACAGCTTCAATGATTGCTTTGTCGGCAATGGTGCAGGCGGCTAGCGTAGATAACGTACGCGTTTGGCGTTCGCCCGAAAAAACGCGCATCGTTTTAGACTTGAGCGGTAAAACCGAACATCGCGCTTTTGGGCTAGCATCAGACGATGGATATCGTTGGGTGTTCGATCTGCAAGGGGCTAGTTGGGCGCATAAGGGCAAGCTAGATTTTTCAGACTCGCCCATCAAACAACTGCGCACGGGTAAGCGCGACGGTAGTACGCGGGTCGTTATCGATTTGAACGAAAAGCTTAAGATGAAATCGTTCGCGTTAGCTCCCAATGGCAAGTCGGGTCATAGACTAGTAATCGATGTGTTCGACAATGACCATCAGGTTAAACCGATGCCAGTGGCTACGCCTAAGAGTAATCGTAATATCTTGATTGCCATTGACGCCGGCCACGGTGGTGATGACCCTGGAGCGATCGGCCCAGGCAAGCTTTACGAAAAGAATGTGGTGATGTCGATTGCCAAAACGTTGGCCGATCAGATCAATAATACCAAAGGGTACGAGGCGCGCTTAATTAGAACGGGCGACTATTATGTGGCCCTTCGTGATAGGGCAGCCCGCGCAAGAAAGATGCAGGCCGATCTTTTTGTCTCGATTCATGCCGACGCCTTTACTAAGCCTAGTGCTAGAGGAGCATCGGTGTTCGCCTTGTCTACCCGCGGTGCAACTAGTGAAATGGCTCGCCACCTAGCTCGCCGTGAAAACGCGTCAGATGTGTACGGTGGTGTAGGTGGTGTTGATTTGAGTAATCAAGAGAAAATGGTGGCGCAGGTGTTGGTTGACCTGTCGATGGATCACACTATCGAGCAAAGTCTGAAAGTGGGCGATCACGTACTAGGCAATATGGGTAAAATGGCCCATCTCCACAAAAAACGTGTCGAGCAAGCGGCATTCGTTGTGTTGAAGAGTGCCGACGTGCCCAGTATTCTTGTTGAGACAGGATTTATCTCGAACCCCACCGAAGCAAAAAACCTTGGCTCTAGCCGCTACCGCAAGAAAATGGCTAACGCTATATTCAAAGGCATTGATTCGTACTTTAGAGCTCAGCCGCCTAAGAATACGTGGCTGGCAAATAATCTAGGTGCTTCGCCGTCAGAGCATCGAGTAGGTCGTGGCGATACTCTGTCGGTAATTGCTGCACGCTACAATACGTCGGTGTCGTCAATTAAGCGCGAAAACAATTTAAGATCAGACAGTATTCGTGTCGGTCAAACACTAATTATTCCAAGCAGTTAAACATGAGTGTTATTAAGCAATTAAGCCCGCGTCTTGCTAACCAGATCGCCGCGGGCGAGGTGGTTGAGCGCCCAGCATCGGTGATTAAAGAGCTGTTAGAAAACAGCATCGATGCCGGCTCAACGCAAATTGATGTCGAGGTTGAAGCGGGCGGCACCAAGCTAATTAAGGTGCGCGACAACGGTATCGGCATCGATAAGGATGACCTGCCTTTGGCGCTAGCACGCCATGCTACTAGTAAGATCTATCACCTCGATGATCTAGAGGCAGTAGCTAGTCTTGGTTTTAGGGGCGAAGCGCTGGCGAGTATCAGTTCGGTGTCACGCCTAACGCTGACGTCGAATCAGAATACCAGTGGCCCAGGTTGGTGCGTAACCGCCGAGGGTATTGATATGCACACCTCGGTGAAGGCGGCCGCTCATCAGCGCGGTACTACCATCGAAGTGCGCGATCTGTTTTTTAACACCCCTGCACGCAAAAAGTTTTTAAGAACCGAGCGCACTGAATTTACCAAGATTGATGAGATCGTTAAGCGCTTGGCACTGTGCAACTTTGCCGTTGGCTTTCAGCTTGTGCACAACGGGCGAGTGATTCACACCTTTAAACCGGCAACGACGCAAGCCGAAATGGAGCGTCGCGTGGCACAAATCTGTGGCCCCAACTTTATGCAGCAAAGCCTGTTTGTAGATATCGAGCGTATGGGTTTGCGTTTATGGGGTTGGATGGGGCTGCCTACGTTTTCAAGATCGCAGGCCGATCTGCAGCACTTCTTTGTTAATGGGCGTATGATTCGCGACCGCGTGGTGACCCACGCCGTTAAGCAGGCCTATCAAGATGTGTTGTATCACGGTCGCCACCCTGCCTACGCGTTGTATTTAGAATTAGACCCCGCGACGGTAGACGTAAACGTGCACCCGACCAAACACGAAGTTCGATTTAGAGACGGGCGCAGTGTTCATGACTTTTTATATCGCTCGTTGCACCGCACCATTGCCGATGTACGCCCAAGTGGTGATACCTTGTCGACGGTCGCGCCCGAAAGCCAAGTGGCCGAGCAGGCACCAACGCAAGGGCATATGCCGTTGTGGCAAAACCGCGAACGACCGTCATTTGATTCGGCTCAGCAGTTGCAGGCCTATGGGCAATTACATCCTCACAATAGCGATCATCAAAGTGGTGGTGAGTCTGGTGCTGCAGGCTTTGCTTATCAGGGTGGTGTAAATGATGTGGCAGGTGGCTTGCAGGCAGGTACTAGTGCGTATGGTGGTATGCCGGCAGGTCTAGCTGAAAGCTCTGCGATGCCTTCGATCGCCGATCACAGTGATCCAGAATCACCACCGCTAGGCTTTGCTGTAGCACAGCTACACGGCATCTATATCTTGGCAGAAAATGCCGAGGGGTTGGTGCTAGTTGATATGCATGCGGCGCACGAGCGAATAACCTACGAGCGTTTAAAGCTTGCATGGGATGGCGAGGGGTTAAAGCCGCAGCCATTGCTAGTGCCTATTTCAATGGCGGTCAGTGAGGGCGAGGCCGATATGGCCGAAGAGCATGCATCAATACTCGCCCAGCTGGGCGTTGAGCTAGAGCGTGTTGGGCCTGAGTCTATGCTAATTCGCCAAGTGCCCAATCTGCTCAAAGATGCTGATGTTGAGTCGCTAGTGCGCGATATTATCTCTGATTTGATTCAACATGGTTCTAGTTCTCGCGTACTTGAACAGCATAATGAGCTATTAAGTACGATGGCATGTCATGGGTCGGTGCGAGCTAATCGTCGGTTAACCATTCCTGAAATGAACGCATTGTTGCGCGATATGGAGCACACCGAGCGCAGTGGTCAATGTAACCACGGTCGCCCAACTTGGACTAGGCTGACACTAAGCGAGCTAGACAAGCTATTCTTGAGAGGGCGCTAGGTAAACCGAGAGCAACCATGTCAGATAAACCTGTAATCCTGCTGATGGGGCCCACCGCGTCAGGTAAAACCCGATTGGCGATGGAGCTGTATGATCGAGGTGGCTTTGAATTAATCAATGTCGACTCGGCGCTCGTGTATCGCGGCATGAATATTGGCTCAGCAAAACCTAGTGCAGAAGAACTAACCCAATATCCGCATCGCCTTGTTGATATTCGCGACCCCGATCAGCCCTATTCGGTGGCGAGCTTTTATGACGACGCGTGGCAAGCTATTGACGAGGTATTGGCGCGAGGCAACACACCGCTATTAGTGGGTGGCACGATTCTATACTTTAAGGCATTGGTTGATGGTTTGGCTGATATGCCTTCGGCAGACCCGGCGTTACGTGCCGAAATAGAAGCTCGGGCAAACAAAGAAGGTTGGCCAGCGCTGCACGAAGAGTTGGCAAAGGTTGACCCACAAGCTGCAGCGCGATTACACCCAAACCATTCACAACGTATTCAGCGTGCGCTAGAAGTTTATTACGTATCGGGTAAGTCACTGACTCAATGGCATCAAGAGCAGGGCGATCACGAACGGGCTAAGGGTTATAACTTAAAACCCATAGCTATCATGGCTGACACGCGAGAGCTGTTAGATCAGCGCATCGAGGGTCGGTTTGAAGCTATGCTTGAGCAGGGTTTGATTGACGAAGTGAATAGGCTTCGTGATCAGTATGATCTAAATTTAGATTTACCATCGATGCGATCAGTGGGTTATCGCCAGGTTTGGCAGTATCTTGAGCAGGAACTTACCTACGATCAAATGGTCGAAGATGCTAACACCGCAACGCGTCGGTTGGCGCGGCGCCAGTTGACCTGGTTACGTAAGTGGCCAGATTTACCTTGGCTTTATGTAGGTGAGGAGGTAAATTGGAGTGACTTAGCAAGTCAGTTGATGGATCAGCTTGACCTTGTCTAAGGCTTGATTGTTAAGTTTTTTAATAAATACACGTGATTTTCTGGCCTTTTTAATCGTAGCTACTATGTTGTTAGTGCTAGTTAAAATGTTGTTAGTGCTAGTTAAAATGTACTGGCGTATTGGGCGGGTGGTCTTCGTACAATACTTTTGTGTATAAACAATGTTTTTTCGCGCTTCCTCATACTGAGGCGCCGCCTGAATTTGGGCGGGGGTGTGGCTTCCAGGTGCGAGTTATAATTTTAAGGAGAACAGCCATGTCAAAGGGGCACAGCTTACAAGACCCTTACCTAAACGTTCTACGTAAAGAGCGTATTCCTGTATCGATTTATCTTGTTAATGGTATCAAACTGCAAGGGCAGGTCGAGTCTTTCGATCAGTTCGTAGTACTGCTTAAGAACACCGTTAGCCAAATGGTTTACAAACATGCAATCTCGACGGTTGTACCGTCGCGCGCAGTGCGTGTACCTGCTCAAAACCCCGCTGGTGAAGGCGCGGCTGAAGAGTCGTAATAGCGAGGGTTAATTCGATTGTTTTTTGATCGACCTGATTCGGGTGAGCTAGCAGTTCTGGTTCACCTGGATCTAGCGAGTGATGACCAAACTGAGGATCCTCGCGAATTTGAAGAGCTTGTCTTATCTGCCGGCGGCGACCCCGTTACCTTTGTTACAGGTACGCGCACTTCGCCGACCGCAAAATACTTTATCGGTCAAGGAAAGCTAGAGGAGCTTCAGCAAGTAGTTGAAGACACCGAAGCCGAAATCGTAATCTTTAATCATGCATTATCGCCAAGCCAAGAGCGCAACTTAGAAGCTGCCCTTGAGTGTCGTGTGCTTGATCGTACCGGTTTAATTCTAGATATTTTTGCTCAGCGTGCCCGCACCCATGAGGGTAAATTGCAGGTTGAGCTCGCCCAATTGCGTCACATGTCAACTCGTTTGATACGAGGCTGGACACACCTTGAGCGGCAAAAGGGTGGTATTGGTTTGCGTGGCCCTGGCGAAACGCAGTTAGAAACAGACCGTCGCTTATTGCGTGGGCGAATCAGTCTTATTGAATCGAAACTAGATAAGGTGCGAAAGCAGCGCGATCAGGGCAGGCGGGCGCGCAAGCGTTCTGACACGCAGACGGTGTCGTTGGTGGGTTACACCAATGCTGGCAAATCTACTTTGTTTAATGCCATCACGGGCAGTAAAGTTTATGCGGCTGATCAGCTGTTTGCCACGCTAGACCCTACGCTTCGTCGTATTGAGTTAGACGACATTGGTCCAGTCATCTTAGCTGATACTGTGGGTTTTATTCGTCATTTACCACATCGCTTGGTTGAGGCATTTAGGGCAACCCTTGAAGAGGCTGCCAGCGCTGACTTGCTAGTACATGTGATTGATTGTGCCTCTGAAGAGCGCTCAGACAACATAAAGCAGGTGAATCATGTGCTTGCCGAGATCGGCGCAGGCGATTTACCGGTATTAGAGGTCTATAACAAAATTGACCTGTTATCGAACGCGTCGGCTAAGATTGAAACCAATGCCCATGGCGAGCCGGTGCGAGTATGGTTGTCGGCAAAAGATAATGAGGGCTTGGATTTATTGCTTAGTGCCCTTATTAAACGTCTAAGCGACGACATTCTTGCATTTTGTGTTACTCTTTCTGCTGCAGATGCAAGAATCAGGGCACAGCTGCACGCCGCTAATAGTGTGCGAGAAGAGCGATATTTAGACGACGGTAGTATCGAATTAGACGTGCGTATTGAACGGGCAGAGTTAAACCGTCTGCTTTCAAAAGAAAGCGAACAAGTAAAACAAAAGTTTCCGATGACCCAGTCGATTGAAGACTGGCAAAAGATCTAAGAAATATCAGACAGTGTGAGGAATAAAATGGCCTGGAATGAACCGGGTGGTAATGGTCAAGATCCTTGGGGTAACAAGGGTGGCAACCAGGGCCCACAAGACTTTGACGAGTCGTTAAAGAACTTTCAGAAAAAGATGAATGGTCTTTTTGGCGAAGGTGGCTCAAATGATAATGGCTTTAATCCACGTGTACTATTAATGGGTTTAGCAACACTTGCAGTGTTGTGGGCAGTTTCTGGTTTTTATCAGTTAGACCAAAAAGAGCAGGCTGTTGTGTTGCGTTTTGGTGAGTATCACGATGTCAAAACAGCGGGCCTGCACTGGAATCCAAACGGTATTGATACGGTAATTCGTCACGATGTAACGGGCATTCGTACTACGAAAACGTCGGGCCAGATGCTGACCCAAGACGAGAATATCGTAAAGGTTGATCTAACCGTTCAGTACAACATTAAAAATGTTAAAGACTTTTCGCTTAATGTTGCAGAGCCAGAAAACAGTCTTCAGCAAGCCACCGACAGTGCGTTGCGTCATGTTGTGGGCTCAACCACTATGGACGAAGTAATCACTGATGGTCGTGCACAGATGGCTGCCGAGACCAAGCAGCGTTTGCAAGATTTGATGGACGACTACGGTACCGGCGTATTTATCGTCGATGTGAACGTGCAAGAAGCAGCCGCTCCTCGCGAAGTGCAAGCAGCATTCGATGACGTAGTAAAGGCGCGAGAAGATCAGCAACGTTCTAGTAACGAGGCGCAAGCCTACGCGAACGCAGTGGTGCCCGAGGCACGTGGTCGTGCGCAACGCATGGTCGAAGAGTCAGTGGCATATCGTGATCAGGTAATCGCGCGTGCGCAGGGTGAGGCAGATCGCTTTAGCGCGCTATTGGTAGAGTATGAAAAAGCACCCGAGGTAACCCGCGAGCGTTTGTATATCGACGCAATGCAATCGGTTATGTCATCAAGTACTAAGGTAATGGTTGATGTCGAAGGTGGTAACAATATGATGTATCTGCCGTTAGACCAGCTTCGCAATGGTTCAGCTAATCAGGCGTTGCCATCATCGCAGCAGCCAGCAACTATTTCGCTAACCACTCGTGATGTGCAGCGTATTCGTGACGCTGTTATCGATAAGCTAAGTAACGAGGGTTCTTCTTCAAACCGTGTTCGCCGTAGAGAGGGTCGATAAATGAGTAATCGTAGTTTCTTTTCGCTCGCCCTACTGCTGATTGCGGTATTGCTAGTACTGAGTTCTGTATACATCGTTAAAGAAACCGATCGAGCAGTATTGCTGCGCTTCGGTAAGGTTGAGATCGCCGATGTACCTAAGGGGCTTCAGTTCAAAGTGCCTATGGTTGATGTGGTTCGCAAATTTGATTCGCGAGTACAAACCCTTGACGCACCACCAGAGCAGTTTCTTAACATTGAGAAAAAGCCGCTGAACGTAGATTCCTTTGCTAAATGGCGCATTCGCGACGTACAAAAGTTTTATACGGCAACCAATGGTTCGCTAGATGTCGCTAACCGCCTATTGGCACAACGTGTCAACGAAGGTCTTCGTAACGAGTTTGGTCGTCGTACGCTACACGAAGTGGTTTCAGGTCAGCGTGATGAGATGATGGCGCTGCTAACGCAGCAGTTGAACGAGATTGCTGGTACAGAAATGGGTATCGACGTTGTTGATGTTCGTATCAAGCGTATCGAATTACCTGCACAGGTAAGTGACTCGGTATTTAACCGTATGCGTACCGAGCGTGAGCGTCAGGCCGCAGATTATCGCGCGAAGGGTAAAGAAGCAGCTGAGGGTATTCGTGCTGAGGCCGATCGTCAAAAGATCGTGATCGAAGCAGAGGCGTACCGTACCGCAGAGCGCAACCGAGGTGAAGGCGATGCTCAAGCGGCGGCAACTTATGCAGATGCTTATAACCGTGACCCAGAGTTTTATGCCTTTATGCGTAGCTTGCAGGCTTATAAAGAAACCTTTGCTAATAAGGGTGATACCTTGGTGGTTGACCCAGATAGCGAATTCTTTAAATACCTAAAGAGCGCTCAGGGTAAAAAATAACAGCCGATAGGTTAGCGCCTAAAGCTGATGTAAAATCGCAGAAACCGGGCCAGTTGCCCGGTTTTTTGCTGTCTTAGGCTTTGAAAAAATCAAAAAAGCGAGATTGTATGGCTATTGAAGATCGTTGGATGCTTCCTGATGGGGTGCAAGAATTGTTACCCGAGCAGGCTTCTGTGGTAGAAGCGATGCGAAGAGGATTGCTAGATCTATTTCATGCATGGGGATATGACTTAGTTGTACCACCCTTGGTGGAGTTTACTGAGTCTTTATTATTAGACCAAAGCCATGATCTTGATATTCAGTCTTTTAAAGTGACTGATCAGATCAGTGGGCGCACCATGGCCGTGCGTGCAGATATTACAGCTCAGGTAAGTCGTATTGACGCGCACAGCTTGGCTCGCCAGGGTATCAGTCGTTTGTGCTATGTCGGTTCGGTTCTACATACCAAGCCAAGCGCTCCATTGGCTAGTCGAGCGCCTATTCAGGCCGGTGCTGAGCTATTTGGAGAGCCCAGTATCGCTGCCGATATTGAAGTGGTCGAGTTGATGCTTGATAGTTTGGCATTGCTTGAGGTTAAAGACATCACCTTAGATTTAGGTCACGTTGGCCTTTATCGTCGTTTAATTACGATGGCTGATATCAGTGACGAGCAGGCAGATCAGATATTTAGTGCCCTTCAGCGCAAGTCGGCAACGGCGTTAGAGCGAGCAATGTCAAACATTGACAACCAGAACGTTGTTCAGGGTTTGACGGCGCTACGAGGTTTGCATGGCGGGGTAGCGGTATTAGAGCAGGCGAAATCGCTGTTTGAATCCCTTGACGTTGATGTGTCAGCAGAGCTGGGCGAGCTGAAACAGGTGATCGATCGTATTAGTGCTCGTTTTACCGACATTAATCTTTACATCGACCTCGGTGAATTGCGCGGATACCAGTATCATACGGGATTGGTGTTCAGTGCCTATGTGCCCGGAGTGGGTGTATCGGTGGCCAATGGTGGTCGCTATGATTCGCTAGCTCAACATTATGGGCGAGCACGCGCCGCAACCGGCTTTAATTTAGATTTAAAAGCTTTGACGACTGTTGCACAGCAGCCGCGTAAAGCTAAGGCGATCTGCGCTGATTACGACCCAAGTGTCGAATTTGCAGATCATGTGAAACAGCTACGACAGCGCGGAGAGCGAGTTGTAGTGGTATACGATGGCAACTATGACCCATCGTTAGACTGTAATCGTCGTCTAATCTTAAAAGACGAGGGTTTCGAACTTGAACCAATGGAAGAGTTTTAATGGGTAAGAATGTCGTAATCTTAGGTACGCAATGGGGCGACGAAGGTAAGGGTAAGATCGTTGATCTACTTACTGACCAGGCTGCAGTAACCGTACGTTTTCAGGGCGGTCACAACGCGGGTCATACACTTGTTGTTGGCGGCAAAAAAACCGCGCTGCATCTGATTCCGTCAGGCATCTTGCGTGATAACGTTGATTGTGCGATTGGTAATGGTGTTGTGCTTGCTCCTGACGCACTACTAAGCGAAATCAAAAAGCTTGAAGACCAAGGTGTGCCAGTGCGCGAGCGTCTAAAGCTGTCTGCTAATTGCCCATTAATTCTAAAGTGCCATGTTGCTCTTGATCAGGCGCGTGAGATTGCGCGTGGTAACAAGAAAATCGGTACTACCGGTCGCGGTATCGGCCCGGCCTATGAAGACAAGGTTGCACGTCGCGGCCTGCGTTTAGGCGACACGCTGAACGAAGAGCGTTTCAAGGCACGTCTTAAAGAGCTGGTTGATTACCACAACTTCATGCTGACCGAATACTACAAGGCTGAGCCAGTAGACTACGATGCATTGCTAGAAGAGACGATGGCAATCGCTGCAGAACTGCGCCCAATGATCTGCGACGTAACCGAGCTGCTACACGATCATCGCGAAGCGGGCGATAACATCATGTTCGAAGGCGCTCAAGGCTCGTTATTAGATATCGACCACGGTACCTACCCATATGTAACCTCGTCAAACACCACTGCTGGTGGTACGGCGACAGGTTCAGGCGTAGGCCCTCTATATCTTGACTACGTGTTAGGTATCACTAAGGCCTACACCACTCGCGTAGGTTCTGGCCCGTTCCCAACAGAATTGTTCGATGATGTAGGCGCTTACCTAGCCGAGAAAGGCCACGAGTTTGGTACTACCACAGGTCGTGCTCGTCGTTGTGGCTGGTTTGATGCAGTAGCATTGCGCCGTGCAATTCAGATTAACAGCATCTCTGGTTTGTGTTTGACCAAGCTAGATGTTCTTGATGGTCTAGAAGAAGTTAAGATCTGTGTAGCTTACGAAGATGCGAACGGTAACCGTGTTCAGGCGCCGTTAGATACTGACGACTACGACACGATTACGCCAATCTACGAATCAATGCCAGGTTGGAGCGAGTCTACAGTAGGTGCGAAGTCTGTTGATGAGATCCCACAAGCGGCTCGTAACTATATCAAGCGCTTAGAAGAAGTAACTGGCGCGCCAATCGATATTATTTCGACGGGCCCAGATCGTGTAGAAACAATTGTTCTACGCCATCCATTTGCTGAGTAATTCACTCAAGTAAATAGATAGAAAGGCCGCATTTATGCGGCCTTTTTTGTATCTAAGCTTATTTGTTGGCGTTATCTAGTTCGCGCCACACATCGCCTACCTGTTCCATATCCATGGTTTTTACATCTAGCGCGATCAGTATCGCCAGTAACAACTGAGCACCTAAGGTGCCGGTCGATACCTTTGTTCTTAACGTGCCTGAGCTCTGTTCAATCCCGATCTCTGACAGCATGGCTGACAACTGATTGTAATCAACGCCCCTCAAAATCATCTGAGATCTGATCAGGCGCTTCAGCGTTTCTGCCAACGCGGGTGAATCATACATGGCCATACAACAATGCCCCTCAATCTAACTATTGTTAAGTATATTAAACAAATGCTTGTTATAAGTAAAATGCTGTGCTAGATTTACATTTGTTAACGATAATTAACAAACGTAATCCCAGAAGGCGTAATGCTAAGGAGCTTAAAATGGGTATTGATATGTTAGCGATTGTATTTGTGGTGGCAGCCATTCTGGTTGTGTTTGCTGGTGTAAAGATGGTGCCTCAGGGTGAGGAATGGACTATCGAGCGATTTGGGCGCTATACACGCACACTAAGCCCAGGTCTTGGGTTGATTATTCCGTTCATCGACACGATCGGCCGAAAGCAGAACGTGATGGAGCAGGTATTAGACGTTTTGCCACAAGAGGTGATCTCGTCAGATAACGCGATGGTTACTACTGATGCGGTGTGTTTCTTCCAAGTTATCGATCCGGTGAAGGCGAGCTATGAGGTAAATGACCTAGAGCGCGCTATGCAGAACCTAGTAATGACGAATATTCGTGCGGTGTTGGGTTCGATGGAGCTAGACGAAATGCTATCAAACCGTGATCGAATTAATGGCGAGCTACTCATCAAAGTAGATGAAGCCACTAACCCTTGGGGTGTCAAGGTA
This sequence comes from uncultured Pseudomonadales bacterium, assembly GCA_947503335.1. GTDB lineage: Bacteria > Pseudomonadota > Gammaproteobacteria > Pseudomonadales > CANNCY01 > CANNCY01. Next base: position 161,407 of record CANNCY010000003.1, read on the forward strand.
ACACGTATTGAGATTCGTGATATTACGCCGCCACGCGATCTGGTTGATTCAATGGCCAACCAGATGAAGGCCGAGCGTGAAAAGCGTGCAACGGTATTAGAGGCAGAAGGTGTGCGTCAGGCCGAGGTACTTAAAGCAGAAGGTGAAAAACAAGCCGACATTCTGCGCGCAGAAGGTGAGCGACAAGCGGCGTTCTTAGAGGCTGAAGCCCGTGAGCGTGCCGCAGACGCTGAAGCTAAGGCAACCGAAGTAGTATCTAAGGCTATTGCACAGGGTGATATGCAGGCGATTAACTACTTCGTTGCAACCAAGTATGTAGAGGCACTAGGAACGCTATCAGCGTCAGACAACTCAAAAGTGATCATGATGCCGTTAGAAGCCACAAGTGTAGTAGGTAGCGTTGCAGGTATTGCAGACCTAGTGCAAAAGGCAACTGATCAAGCTAAGGCTTAATAAGGAGTCAGATATGGAACTGTTAATGAATTTGGAGTATTGGCATTGGTGGATACTCGCCCTTGTCTTCTTAATCTTCGAAGTCTTAGGGTTCTCGGGATTCTTACTAGGCGCAGTAGTTGCCGCGGTTGCCACCGGTTTGGTGGCCCTGGTTGCGCCGGTAGGGTGGGAAGTACAGATAACCCTATTCGGTATAATGGCAGTTGTATTTACCGTAGTGTACTGGAAGAAGTTTCGCCGCTTTAACCAAAAAACAGACCAAGAAGGTTTGAATACTGTAGAACAAAGATTGATGGGCAAACACGGTTCAGTTGTGAAAGTGTTGTCTAGTACCGAAGTAAAGATTCAGATCGGCGATACGCTATGGACAGCAACCGCCGACACAGAACACCAAGAGGGTGACAAAGTAACGGTCAGTAAGGTCGTTAATCAGGTGCCCCACGTGACCTAACATCTACCCCTGTTGGCCCCGAAAGGGGCCTTTTTTATGGGCGACTTATATTGCTAACAGCTCTTTAACCCAGTCTAAAACCTCGTCATAAGGTTTAGGCATAGTCGATAAGATGGTCGACGCAGGATCGGCAAGGTTACTAAAGTCATCAGCGTTGATATTGATGTGACCCACCTTGCGGGCAGTGCGAACCTCCTTGCCATACCACCAAACCTGAGAGCCAGATACCGCATACCAAGCTGGGTCGAGATCGACACCGACGAGATTAATCATCAGTGTATTACCGACGGTCTTAGGTTGGCTCAATGGTGTACCGCTTACCGCACGAAGATGTGCTTCAAATTGGCTAAAGTGGGCGCCTGCTTGTGTCCAGTGGCCCGAGTTATGCACTCGTGGGGCCAGCTCGTTAACTAACAGTTGTTCGCCGACCACAAAGCACTCCATGGCTAAAACACCACGGTAGTCAAAATGTTCGAGCAGCTTTGTAAGCATCTCTTCGGCCTGGCTTTGCAACGATCTATATTTTGGTAAATCTGCGAAGGTTGCCATTAGCTGGCCGTCAATATGGAGATTGGTGGCAAGTGGGTAAAAGAATACGTTGCCTGTAGCGTCGCGCATGCCGACCAGTGACACTTCTTCTTCAAACCCTATGGCCGCTTCAGCAATTGAGGTACCTTGCCATTCGGCATCAATAATCGTCTCGGCTGTGCACCACATTTGCCCTCGCCCATCATAGCCACCACTACGTTTCTTCAACAAAAAACGCTGGCCAAACTGTTGGGCGAGTTCGGTAGCAGGCTGTTGATCGATGGGAGCCCAAGGCGCGGTCGAAATATTTAAGTGATCTAGTGTTGCCTTTTGAGTCTTGCGGTCGTTCATGACACGAATTGCATCAAGATTGGCAAACTGCGATGCATGATCTTCTAAGTGATCGGTTACTGCGGTAGTTGGCCAGTGTTCGCGCTCAACCGTCAATATATCGTTCGGTGAAATCGCAATTAAAGACTCACTGTCTAGATTTTGCGGTAAAACATCGTGGTTCAAAGGCATGCCGGCGTGCTTTAGCATCTTGCCTAGCTGGCCGTCGCCTAATACTACGATACGGCTCATGACAACTCTCTAGGGTCGTTGTTTTCTAAAACAGCGGCAGTTTGCTCTGCTCTAAAGGCGTTGATCTTATCTTGTAAACTAGGGTCAAAAGCAGCAAGAATTTGCGCTGCAAGCAGGCCAGCATTAAAGGCCCCAGCGTTGCCAATTGCTAGCGTGCCAACTGAAACGCCCTTGGGCATCTGAGCAATCGATAACAGGCTGTCGATACCATTAAGGGTCTTAGATTTAACCGGTACGCCAAGCACAGGTAACGCTGTATGGGCTGCGACCATACCTGGTAGGTGGGCGGCGCCACCGGCACCTGCGATAATAACTTTATAGCCTTTATCTACAGCCGATTCTGCAAACTCTACAAGTTTGTTGGGTGTACGGTGAGCTGAGACTACTTCTACGTGGGGTTCGATACCAAAACGCTTCAAGATTGTTTCGGCTTCGCTCATGGTGCTCCAATCACTAGTGGAGCCCATGATAATAGCTACAGGGGCGGTCATGATTTTTCCTAACACTACAAAAACAGCATAGTGCCAGAACAAAAAATAAAATCAATGCCCCCGCAATCACTCTTTTACTTCTACCACCATTTTCATGTCAGGGTGAATAGCGCATTCTACGTTTACGACACCAGGTTTATTGAAGGTGTTAGCTCTAGATTCGCCTTTAGGGTAAGACTTAAGGTCGAAAAAGTTAGAGTCAGACAGACTGTAAACATTGTGAAAAAAGTCATCTTGGTTCTCAAAGTGCACGGTATCGCCGACTTTAATTTCGATGTGTTGCTTATCAAATTTTCGATCTTTTTGGGTAACTTTGTGTTCTGCTGCTTGCGCGAATGCAAAAGGAGCGACAGTTAATAGCGTTGCAATGGTTACTCTATTCATTTGATGGCTCCTCTTGTGCAGGAATTTGATCAAGGCTTTTCATAAAGGCGACTAAGTCGGCTTTTTCTTGGTGCGATAGCTGAAGCGGTTTCATTGATGGCGATAGGTTGGGTACGTTGCGCCCACCGCCGATGTAATGTTCGACAACCTCTTCTAGTGTCTTGGCATAGCTGTTGTGAAAATAAGGCGCAGTGCTCGAAATATTGCGAAGCCCAGGGGTTTTGAATGCACCTTTGAGCACTGCAATGGGTATAACCTTGTGGCGACCAGCATCACGCCCCGTATTGCGTAGCTCTGGTACACCAATATTGTGAAAACCGTGATCTGTAAAATGAGGGGCTTGATGACAGGCGGCGCAGTTTCCGCGGTTGGGGTCTTTAAATACTTCGAACCCTCGTTTGGCAGAGGTGGATACTGCGTTTTCGTCACCCCGTTGCCAGCGATCAAAGGGGGTATCGATGACGATAATGGTGCGCTGATAGGCTGCAAGTGCTTTTGCCAGCGTTTGTAATGTAATACCTTCACCTGGATAGGCTTTGCCAAACATGTTTTGATAATCGTCAGAGTCGACAAGATACGCGATTACCTGTGCAGGAACCGCGTTCATCTCGTCTGCAGCGGCGAGCGGCCCCAGGGCCTGCTCTTCTAAACTCGCAAATCGGCCATCCCACATCTGAATGAGGCTATACCCCGAGTTTACTACTGTCGGTGTTGCTCGACCTAGGGGGGTGCCGGGTACACCCGTTGAAAAGGCGCGGCTGTCGGCCCAACCTTGATCGGGAGCGTGACAGCTAGCGCAGGCGACCTCGCCATTGCCGCTTAGTTTTGGATCAAAGAACAGTTTTTCGCCTAAAGCATGGCGATGCTCGTTTGGCGCATTGTCTGCGGGATGGGGAGGCGGCCCGTCAACCAACCAAATCGACTTAGGCTTAGGTGGGGCCCCTGACGTAGCCATAATATCTGTGTTGTCACCGGTGGTGTCTGGTATATCAGCCGCTATTAGTAGTGCGCTAAACATAACATCGATTAGCATGGTAAACCCTGATCGTATTTCAATAACCTTTCATCTATTTACTGTAGTAAACAAGACTTGCTCGAGGGTGGATTGTCACTAGTTGCAGTTGGGGTGCACAGACTTGCAATGCGTCTATGCTGTACAGGTACGGTTGTGCGAGAATTTTTATGTTTTTGGTACGTTTGATATACGCGAGTAGAGCTGACGAGCAGTTTAAGGGCGATGAGATCGGGCGCTTGCTAGATACGGCTCGAGAACATAATACGAAAGCAGATGTGACAGGTATTTTATGCTTTCATCGCCACTATTTCTTGCAATGCCTAGAAGGCAGCAGAACCTCTGTAAACGCTGTATATCGTCGCATTCTAAATGACTGGCGCCATCATGATATTGTGCTGCTAGATTACAAAGAAGTAGATAAGAGAGAATTCTCTTGTTGGTCAATGGCTTATCTTCCTGATACTGAACTCACAAGAGAGCTAAATTTAGAGTTTTCAGGTAGCAGTGAGTTCGATCCGTTTAGTATGAGCGGCGAGGCAAGCCATCAAATGTTACTCAAAGCCCTTGCAACGCTGCCATCAGTGCCAAGTAAATAGTTCATTACACCTTTCACGGGATATAAAGGCCATGAATGGTTGGTTACTATTTGTGGAAACTTACCAGTCATGTAATATGTCTAAATCATAAGAATAAGCAACGCAGGCAATGATAACTATGAGCTATTTATTACCGCTTCAGTATCTTGAGAAACATGTTCGCGAGCGTGGTAACTCGCCCTATCTACATCAACCGGTTAACCGGCAGTACACTACTTATACCTTTGCTGAGGTGGCTGATATCGCAGCACGTATTGCAGCGGGCCTAAAAGCACAGGGGTTTGAAAAGGGTGATCGTATTGCCATCTTGGGCAAAAACTCTGTCGAGTGGTTTATCACTGATTTTGCCATCCAGATGGCGGGTCTTATTTCAGTGCCGATCTACTTCACTGCCGGTGAAGACACTATCAAGTACGTGCTAAAACACTCAGATTCTAAGGCTATCTTTATTGGTAAGCTTGATGATCCTAGTATTGCCGACAGAGCAGTTGACGAATCAATTATGCGCATTGCGTATCCCTATGATACGACACCTGCACAGCAGCAGTGGGCAGATTGGGTTAGTAAATACGAGCCCTTAACAGATTGGCATATGGCTGACATGAGCGATACGTACACAATCGTTTATACCTCGGGCAGTACCGGTACGCCTAAAGGTGTTGTCACTAGCTTCTTGAATATATCTTCATCAGCCTTTAACGCGTTGAGCTTGATTGATGGCGATCCATCAAAAGAGCGTATGATTTCGTATTTACCGTTAGCCCATATCACTGAGCGCGCGGTGGTACTGAACCCATCTGTGATGAGCGGTGGGCAAGTTTATTTCGTTGAAAGCCTAGATACCTTCGCTGAAGATATTAAGTATGCAGAGCCAACGATGTTTGTGTCAGTGCCGCGTTTGTGGGCTAAATTCCAGTCGCAAATTCTTGCGAAGATGCCCGACGAGAAGCTTCAGAAGCTACTTAAACTGCCCATCATCGGTAGGCTCGTTGCTGGTAAGATCCGCAAAGCGATGGGCATGCACAAGGTGAAAAGCTTCGGCTCGGGTACCGCACCAATTGCGCCGGCGGTTCTTGAATGGTTCTCGCGCTTGGGTATCGACATTCGTGAAGGTTGGGGTATGACCGAAACTTCAGGTCTTTCATGCGGTAACCTGCCCTATGAGAAAGAGGCGATGGGTACCATTGGTCGCCCTGTCGATTGTGTTGAAATGAAGCTGTCTGAGCAGGGCGAGATCATGATTCGTGGCGAGGCGGTGTTCTCAGAATACTACCTTGCTCCTGAGTTGACAGCCGAAAACTTCACCGACGGTTGGTTTCATACTGGTGACCTGGGCACGATTACTGAACATGGCCATTACAAAATCATCGGTCGAATCAAAGAGCAGTTCAAAACGGGTAAGGGTAAGTACTGCTCGCCTGTGCCTATCGAAAGCTTATTAGGCGCGTGCCCAATTATCGAGCAGGTCGCTGTTATGGGCTCGGGTCGCAAGCAGCCTGTTGCAGTGGTGATTTTGGCAGAGACAGTAAGACCAGGTGATAGCGCTGCTGAGAAAGAGCTTGCTGAATTGCTTGTTTCTGTCAATGCACAGTTAGAAGGCCATGAAAAGCTAGATGCTATTATTGTAGGTAGTGACGCTTGGACCATTGAAAACGAGCTATTAACCCCCACAATGAAGCTAAAGAGAGATCGTATTGAAGCGTCTTACGACGACACTGTCGAGGCACTACCAAGCGGTCAGCCTGTTGTTTGGCAATACAAAATGGCGGTAGCTGAACCCGCCTAATCTGCGCTAGGAGGCGCAGCCTATGATTCAAATCGGCCGCGCCTACACCTTAGAGGTTGTCAGAGACAGTGACTATGGTTTCTTTCTTGACGCCTCTCCCCTAGATACCATTTTGTTACCCAAGCGCGAGTGTGAAGATCTTGCTCTGGGTGACAAAGTCGACGTATTCCTTTATTACGATTCAGAAGATCGCCCTGTCGCGACTCGTAAAATCCCTAAGGCTCAAATCGGTGAGTTTGCTTCGTTGCAGGTTGTTGATACAACCAAAGTAGGCGCCTTCATGGATTGGGGGCTTGATAAGCATCTCATGGTTCCCTTTGGAGAACAGAAGACCAAGATGGAAGAAGGGCGGCACTACATTGTGTTTGTGCATAGTAATCGCCATGATGGTCGCTTGATGGGGTCAAGTAAGTTAGATCGGTTCTTAGACCGGTATCCTGCCCTCTATAAAACCCGCGAGCCAGTCGAATTGCTCGTCGCAGCAAAGACAGACTTAGGTTATAAGGTTATCGTTAATAACGCGCACTGGGGCGTATTGTACGCTGATGAGGTGTTTAAGCCTCTAAGAATTGGGCAAAAACTGCCAGGCTTTATTAAGCGGGTGCGTGCAGATGGCAAGATCGACGCCACGCTTCAAGGGGGTAAGCAAACCCGTGACCGTGATTCACAAACTGTGTTGCGCTACCTGAAGCAGCTTAATGGCTATGCCCCGCTTCATGATAAGTCTGATCCGAAAGTAATTGAGGCTGAGCTTGGGCTAAGTAAAAAAGCCTTCAAACGAGCGATAGGCTCACTTTATAAAGCCAAAGAAATCGTGATCGAAGACGGCGGTATTCGTCTCACTGAAAACTAATCCTGTATCTTTTATTAGAAATGCCGTAGATTTTGAATTTTATTCTGTGAGACCCTCAAATGGCATCCTTAGATAGAATAGATTTCGAAATTCTACAGATTCTGCGTGATGATGCGCGTATTTCTAACAAAGATCTTGCTGGGCGAGTAGGCTTGGCATCATCGTCGTGTCTAACACGTGTTCGTGCTTTGGTTGCTCAAGGCGTGATAAAGGGCTACTACGCTGATTTAGATCTACGCCAGTTAGGCGTAGGGTTGCGAGCGATGGTGACAGTTAAACTGGCCAAGCACTCTCGCAACGAATTTGAAGAATTTAGACAGCATCTAATGGCTCAGCCAGAGGTTGAGCGTGTAGTGCATTTGAGCGGTGCCAATGATTTCATGGTACAGGTTGCAACGCGCGACACCGATCATTTGCGCGACTTAGTGTTAGAGGCGTTTACAGAACGAAAAGAGGTATCACACATCGAAACGTCGTTGATCTATGATGAATGGACCAACACTCAGCTCGATGTAAGCAGAGGTAATGCAGAGTAAGTTAACAGATATCACGATTGTTGGTGCGGGATTGTCGGGCATAGCCGCTGCCTACTATGTTAAAAAATATCTTCCTCATCTTAGTTTTGAAATCATCGAAAGTGCTGAGGATTTAGGAGGTACATGGCGGGACCACCGCTTTCCGGGCGTTCGTTCAGACAGTGACCTTTATACCCTCGGATTTAGCTTTCAGCCTTGGTTAAAAGACCCAATTGCATCAGGTCAACAAATTTTAAACTATCTCAATGAGACGGTAGATACCCATCAGTTAAGAGATAGTATTGTCTTTGGTCGACGAGTAAAGGCAGCTAACTGGAGCAATCACGATCAATGCTGGACGCTCCAGATTCAGCAATCGAACACCCAGTACCAAGCGCAGACAAGATTTTTATGGATGTGTGCGGGTTACTTCAATCTTAAATACCCCTATGTACCAGCATTTGAAAACATGGATCAATTTAGGGGTACGCTGGTGCATCCACAGCATTGGCCCCAAGATCTAGACGTTACAGGCAAGAAGGTGGTCGTTGTCGGTTCTGGGGCGACGGCGGCGACTATTGTTCCCGAGCTGGCTAAAACGGCACAGCATGTAACGATGTTGCAGCGATCACCCAGTTACTATTATTCGATAGAAAACCAGAATGAAGCGATTAGCCAATATAAAACAGGTGAACTAGCGGCAGATAAAGCTTACTCGCTGGCCAGAGAACAATCGTTGTCACATGAGGCAGCGTTATATCAGGCTTGTATCGAAAACCCTAAAGCTACTGCAGCTAAATTAATTGATGGCGTGCGAGCTCAGCTGCCTGAAGGTTATGACGTCGAAACACACTTTACACCTACTTACATGCCTTGGCGTCAGAGGTTAGCAAAGGTTGTGGGTGGTGAATTGTTCAAGCAGATTAGTGACAACCAAGTCACTGTGGTCACCGACCATATAGAGGCATTTACACAACAGGGCCTAAAGTTAGTGTCGGGTGCAGAAATAGAAGCCGACGTTATCGTTACGGCGACGGGCTTTAATCTACAAATGATGGGTGGCGTGCGTTTATCGGTTGAGCACGAAGAATGCCAGTTGGTTAACAAGCTAACCTATCGCGGCGTGATGTTTGAAGGCCTGCCAAACTGTTTCAATATGCTTGGCTATCTGAGAACGAGTTGGTCGATGCGTAGCGAACTTGTATCAAAATACGTGGTGAAGCTAATCGATCATACCCTTAAAAAAGGTTGTTTGAGCGTCACGGCTACTAAGCGACTGGAGGATCAGGCCGTGGGCGTAAATCCACTCATTGCTGAAGCGGAGTTTAATCCGAGCTATATAAAGCGCAGTAGGCCATTTAGCCCTAAACAAGGCAGTTGCGCACCATGGCAGTACTATCAAGACTACGAGCAAGAGCGTGAAATCTTTAATAACTGTTCGTTAGATGACGGTGTTCTGATTTATCGCTAATACGTTTTAGGTTGTGCGGCCAATCAGTTTGTTTGCAATTACTTTGAAACACGGCGAGCACACTGCTAAATTCATGGCATCTGTTACGAGGGTGTCATGACTACTCAATATAAAATATTCTTCATCGCACTGGCAGCTATTAGCGCAATATCAGCTATCGCTGTGTTTGGTTTTGACTACACATCGGTTTATCAAGAGAATCGATGGCTAGAGAACATGCAGGTATTGGTGCTGGTAGCAGGTTTTGTGATCAGCCTGAGGGCGCTAGTTAAGGGTGAGCGCAATGACAAGCTAGTATTAGCCTTCGTCGCCTTTCTTATGTATAGCTTTACGTTACGTGAATTAGATGTTGAAACACTAAGTGTACCTGCTTGGGTTGTTTCAATGGGGTCAGGTACAGGCCGAAACATTATTGGAGCAATCGTGTTGCTAACGATTCTCGCGATTGGCCTGTTCAACGTTAAATATTATTGGGGGCTAGCCAAATCGGCGTTTAAGCACCCATTGATTAAATATTTGGCTGCTTGCATAGCATTCCTATTAGTATCAGACGTAGCCGAGCGTCTAACCTTTTTAGCCCACTATGCGTTCTATGAAGAATTGGCCGAATTGCTAGGGTTTTCAATGTTATTGTGTGCAGCGAACGAGCTTATTAAGAAACCTCTTGACACTGGTTACTAATGAAACCAATATAAACCCTTTCATTTGTAACTAATTTTGAGAGGGCTAGCTTGTGGCCAATTTATGGGACAACCCGATGCAGCTGGATGGCTTCGAATTTGTTGAGTTCGCAGCTAAAGATGAGGGTGTATTAGAACCTGTTTTTGAGATGATGGGCTTTTCGCATATCGCCAACCATCGTTCAAAGAAAGTAAAGCTGTACCGTCAGGGTGACATCAACTTCATCATCAACTATGAGCCACGTAGCCATGCAGATTATTTTGCAGAAGAGCATGGCCCATCGGCCTGTGGTATGGCGTTTCGCGTTAAAGATGCACAGCAAGCCTACGCACGCGCGCTAGAAATGGGCGCTCAGCCTATTGATGTGCCTACTGGGCCAATGGAGCTTCGCTTGCCAGCGATTAAGGGTATCGGCGGTGCGCCTTTGTATCTAATTGATCGTTATTCGCCTGACAGCACAATCTACGATATCGATTTTGAATACCTAGAGGGTGTAGATCTCAATCCAGTCGGATGTGGCTTTAAAGTCATCGATCACTTAACCCACAATGTGTACCGCGGCCGTATGGACTACTGGGCTAACTTTTACGAGTCGATCTTTAACTTTAAAGAGATTCGCTACTTCGACATCAAGGGCGAGTATACAGGCTTGCTATCAAAAGCAATGTCAGCACCAGATGGCAAGATTAGAATACCCCTTAACGAAGAAGCGTCGCAGGGAGGCCAGATTGAAGAGTTCTTGATGGCTTATAATGGTGAGGGTATTCAACATATCGCGTTTGAATCAGAGAACCTTCTCGAAAGCTGGGATCAGCTAAAAGAGCTGGGTATGAAGTTTATGACGCCACCGCCAAACACCTATTACGATATGCTAGATGAGCGTTTGCCAGGCCACGGCGAGCCGGTTGAAGAGCTGCAAATGCGTGGTATCTTACTAGATGGTTCAACGGCCGAAGGTGACCCACGTTTGTTGTTACAGATTTTCTCTGAAACAATGATTGGCCCAGTTTTCTTTGAATTTATTCAGCGCAAGAAAGACGAAGGGTTTGGCGAGGGCAACTTTAAAGCACTATTCGAATCAATTGAGCGCGATCAATTAAATCGTGGCGTAATCGGTGACAAGGATTAAGCGATGAATATTCAACGCATCCACCATGTAGCGTATCGCTGCAACGACGCGAAAGAGACGGTTGAGTGGTACCAAAAAGTACTCAATATGAAGTTTCAACTTGCGATTGCAGAAAATGAGGTGCCTTCGACCAAGGCGCCAGACCCATACATGCATGTATTCCTGGATGCGGGTAACGGCAATGTGCTAGCTTTTTTTGAGATTCCGAACTCGCCACCGATGGGGCGCGATCAGAATACACCGGCTTGGGTTCAACACATTGCGTTCGAAGTGGCCTCGCTAGAAGAACTTGTCGAGGCCAAAGAACACATACAATCGTTAGGCATTGACGTGATTGGCCCCGTTGAACACACGATTTTTCAGTCTATCTATTTCTTTGATCCTAACGGCCATCGCCTTGAGCTGGCGGCGAATACGGCTAAGCCGGGTATGCTTGACGAGCTTGAGCGCGTGGCGCCAGCAATGATTGAAGAATGGTCGGTAACTAAAAAAGCGCCTCAACACGCCGCTTGGTTGCACGATGGCAGTTTCGAGAGCAAGTCATGAAGCTAGCATCGTTAAATCAGGGGCGCGATGGTCAGTTGGTTGTTGTTAGTGACGACAATACTCGTTATCTGCCCGCATATCAGTCGTTAACGCTACAAGCGGCATTAGATGATTGGCAGCGATACCAATCGTCGTTGCAATCTTTATCGCAGCAATTAAATGGTGATACCAATTTAGGTAAGCCGTGCAGCGAAGCCCAATTTGCTGCGCCATTGCCGCGAGCGTATCAATGGCTAGACGGCAGCGCTTATGTCAATCACATAGAACTTGTACGAAAAGCCCGCGGCGCAGAAATGCCCGACAGCTTTTGGCAAGATCCGTTAATGTACCAGGGTAATAGCGATACCTTTTTGTCATCGACAGACGACATCGCAGGCTTTGATGAAAGTTGGGGCATTGATTTAGAAGCTGAAATCGCCGTGATTGTTGATGACGTACCCATGGGGGCGAGTTTGTCGCAATGTGAGCAAGCTATTAGATTAATTGCCTTAGTAAACGATGTATCACTACGCAACTTAATACCAGCAGAGTTAGCAAAAGGATTTGGTTTTGTGCAATCAAAACCATCTACTGCATTCGCTCCCTTTGTGGTTACGCCAGACTCGCTTGGCGAAGGCTGGCGAGACGCTAAAGTGCACCTACCTGTTACTGTTGAGGTTAACGGTGAACAGTTAGGGGCACCGAATGCAGGTGTCGATATGACGTTTAATTTTGCGCAGTTAATTCAGCACGCGACAAAATCTCGTGCACTGTGCGCCGGCACGATCATTGGCTCTGGCACCGTTTCAAATGTCGACCTACGCACTGGCTCAGCCTGCCTTGCCGAAAAGCGTATGATTGAGATTATTGATAGTGGCGAGCCAAAGACATCTTTTTTAAAACATAACGACAATATCAGCATCGACGTACATACTGATGCAGGCGACAGTCTCTTTGGCGCAATAAAGCAGCGCGTAGTTATATCCTGATTGGCAACCCTGAACGTCGTTAGCTAAAGTTTAGAGCATTAGTTCGAACGTTAGTTAAGCTGGGCGAGCGTTGACTCAAGATTCTATATTTGTACTGATTTTACTCGCACTCGTTGTGGTACTTTTCGCCACTGAAAAGATACGCTTAGATGTGATCGCGATTTTGGTAGTCGTCTGCCTTTCTTTGTCTGGCGTGTTGACCATTTCGCAATCATTACAGGGTTTTGCGAATCCTGTGGTTATCATGATCGCAGCGCTGTTTGTAATTAGCGAAGCATTGAGGCGAAGCGGCGTTGCGTCAGTAGCAGGTGATCAGATTTTAGCTTTGGGTGGCCAAAGTCAAACTAAAATCACGTTACTGATTATGTGGGTAGTAGCGATTCTGTCTTCGTTTATGAGCTCGACAGGGGCTGTTGCTATCTTTATACCCATTGTTACTATGCTATGCGCAAAGGCAAATTTAGATCGTCGCCAAATGCTCATGCCTGTCGCGATAGCCGCTCTTATTGGCGGTATGATCACGTTGATTACCCCGCCCAACCTAATAGCGAACAGCGAGTTAATATCGGCGAATGAAGCCAAAATTGGTTTCTTCGAATTCGGATACGTTGGATTAGCTATGCTGATCGTTGTGTCGCTCTTTATGCTGCTTTTCGGTCAAAAGCTAATCAAAGCTAGCGACACACAGTTTCACGAGACAGCGAAAGATAAGGGTGTTGAAGATCTAGTATCAAGATTTGCCATCAGTGCGCCCATGTATCAATTGGTGGTTGGTAAAAACAATCAGTGGGTTGGCCATACTATTCGGGATCTACAGGCACGACGTAAGTACGGATTTATGGTTGTTGCGGTTGCTCACGTTGGGCGTACCTACACCCATGTAGAGCCAGCGTATTCATCTACGACAATTAGAGTGGGCGATGTTCTATGTGTCATCGCAGAAGATGATGATTTTTTAGAGCTTATCAAGGGCTATGATACCGTTGCAAAACAAGTGTCAGAGCAATTACGACATCAGGTTGAGAGTGTCGTGGGGCTAGCCGAAACGCTAATCGCGCCCGAGTCACCGTTGATTGGACGAACTATTCGTCAGGCGCAATTTCGGTCGCTATATAAACTAGGGGTTATTGCTGTACTTAGAGGCAGAGAAAAAATAATCCACCGCCCTTTAGACCTCGAACTGCAAGCGCATGATCGCCTATTACTGATAGGTGACTGGAATAAAATTCAAAATCTAAGCGCCTACTCAGACGAGCTAATTATGCTGACCATACCAAGAGAGCATAAGCACGCGATCGCTGCGGGCGATCGGTTATACCATGCGCTTGCAATACTAGTATTAATGATCGCATCACTTACTTTTGGTTGGTTGCCTGCGCCAATAACGATTGTTTGTGCGGCAATGCTGATGGGGTGGGCTGGCTGTATCAATATGACCCAAGCTTACAAAGCGATTAATTGGCCAACCATCGTATTGATCGCTGGTATGTTGCCCATGTCAACAGCAATGCAAGTGTCGGGCGCCATGTCACTATTGGTTGATACGATATCCATACTACTAGCCGAGTCATCGATTCATTGGGTACTGGCGACACTGTTCGTCATAACTAGTTTGCTTAGTCAGTTTGTATCGAATACAGCGACAACGGTATTGATCGCGCCCATTGCCATTAGTTTGGGGCAGGCGCTCGGGATCGACCCCAAGCCACTGGTTATGACAGTAGCGATTGCTGCTTCAAGTGCCTTTGCAACACCAGTGGCGTCACCGGTCAATGCGTTGGTAATGGCTCCAGGAGGCTACAAGTTCTTTGATTTTGTAAAGGTTGGGCTGCCTTTACAGTTAATCTCGCTAGTAATTACTTTAACGGTTCTGCCATTTCTTTATTTTTAAGTGGCGCGCGTGGTTGGGTGATCTAGGCTCAATTTATGTCATCTATTGAATCGAGGTAAGTCTGATGCCCACCGAGCAAAACCAAGGCGCGCTCAATGATCTTGAGGCATTCGTGGATGCCGTAAATAGAGTGCAGGCTGTTATTGAATTTAATCTCGATGGTACGATCATCAGTGCGAACGACAATTTTCTGAGTGCTGTTGGATACCGCCTAGAGGAGATTCAAGGGCGACACCATCGTATGTTTGTCGACCCTGAGTACGCTAAATCTAAAGAATATAAAGCTTTCTGGGCTGGTCTAAATGCAGGCAATTTTGATCAGGGGCAATACCAGCGCTTCACTAAAGATGGCGATGAGATTTGGATCCAGGCTTCGTACAATCCAGTATTTGATGAGGCCGAAAAGCCGTATAAGGTAGTTAAGTTTGCGACCGATATCACGGCTCAAAAAAAGCAAACTGCCGACTACGAAGGGCAGATAGACGCAATCTCAAGGTCGCAGGCTGTGATTGAGTTTGAGCTAGATGGCACGATCATTAAAGCAAACGACAACTTCTTGGCGGCAACAGGTTATACCCTCGACGAAATACAGGGTAATCACCATCGTATGTTTGTTGAAAAGTCATATGGCGCTAGTGCCGAGTATATTGATTTTTGGCAGCGCCTTGGTAGTGGTCAGTTCGACAGTGGCGAATACAAACGTATCACTAAAGACGGGCGAGAGATTTGGATACAGGCATCGTACAACCCCATTTATGATTTAAACGGTAACCCATTTAAGGTTGTGAAGTACGCGACCGATATTACTGATCAAAAGATACAAGCAGCTGACCACGCTGGCCAAATTGAAGCGATCGGTAAATCGCAGGCGATTATCGAATTTGAACCAGACGGTACGATTCGCTGGGCGAATGAAAACTTTACTAATACAGTGGGCTATGCCCTAGACGAGATTGTCGGCAAGCACCATTCGATGTTCTGTGAGCCAAGTTTAAGTAACAGTCGAGAGTACGCAAAGTTTTGGCAAGACTTGGCGAGCGGCGAATTTCAAGCAGGCGAATTTAAGCGTGTTGGTAATGGGGGTAAAGAGATATGGATTCAAGCCTCATATAACCCGATCTTAGACCTGAATGGTAAGCCTTTTAAAGTAGTGAAGTACGCCACAGATATAACCGCACAGAGGCTACAAAATGCAGATTATGAAGGGCAGATAGAAGCGATTGGTAAGGCCCAAGCGGTTATTGAATTTAACATGGATGGCACCATCCGAAATGCTAATAAGAATTTCTTAGTAACAACTGGTTATACGCTTGATGAAATTGTTGGCCAGCACCACAGGATATTCTGTGACCCAAATTATGCGGCAAGCAGTGATTATAAAGACTTCTGGGCTAAGTTAAACAGGGGTGAGTTTGACTCGGGCGAGTACCCGCGATATGGCAAGAGCGGCGATGAGGTGTGGATATCTGCATCGTACAACCCGATATTTGATTTGAATGGTAAGCCATTTAAGGTTGTAAAATACGCTACAAATATCACTGACCGTAAAGTGGCAATTGCTAAGATTCAAGAAGTGATTCTGGCGATGTCTAAGGGCGATTTAACCATATCGATTGATCAGCCGCTAGGCGAAGAGTTTGCTGTGTTAGGTGACGCAATGAACGGCCTTATTGTTAACCTTAATGGCTTGGTTGGCGAGATAAGAGACGCTTCAAACTCGGTGTTCGAAAGTTCAAGAGAGCTCGCGCAGGGTAATGCCGATTTAAGTAAGCGCACTGAAATGCAAGCGTCTAGTTTAGAAGAGACCGCCAGTGCGATGGAGGAACTTACAGTGACGGTTAAGCAAAATGCCGAGAATGCGTCAAAGGCTACAGGATTATCGAACGGTGCTATGACAAAGGCAGGCGAAGGCGGTGAGGTGGTAGAGAATGCTGTCAGCGCGATGCAAGAAATTGAAGGCTCTAGTAAGAAAATATCAGACATCATTGGTGTTATAGACGAGATTGCTTTTCAGACTAATTTACTCGCGTTAAATGCTGCGGTCGAAGCTGCACGAGCAGGTGAGCAAGGGCGAGGTTTTGCAGTCGTGGCTGGCGAAGTGCGCAATCTTGCACAGCGCAGCGCGTCGGCAGCAAAAGAGATTAAGGATTTGATCAATGATAGTGTTGGAGCTGTTGGTAAGGGCAGTCAGTTGGTTGATGACACCGGGGCCACCTTTAAGGAGTTGGTGCAATCAGTAAGCGACGTTGTTGCCATGATCGGTGACATCGACACAGCAAGTCAAGAGCAGAATGCCGGGATAAAAGAAGTGAGTGACGCGGTTAGCCAGATGGATCAAATGACCCAGCAAAATGCTGCACTCGTTGAAGAGGCGTCGGCATCTAGTAAATCGATGGAAGAAAAAGCCCAGAGCCTATTAAGACAAGTGGCGTTTTTTAATACGGCATCAACGGGCTAAGCGTTTTGTGCACTCGACAGCTGTTAAGTTGATTAAAATAAAAAGGCCGCAGCTGTGATAGCGCGGCCTTTTTAATTGGTTTGACCTTATCGAAAATTAAAAACGATAGCCTACCCCTAAGCGGTATACCCAAGGGTTTAGATCGTAATCAACAACGATAGGTGTAGCCATGCCTGTAGAGTCAGTGACCTCGGCCGTAACGCCTATATCAGCAGCCATCGCGCTTGCATTGATTAGCCAGTCGTCATTGATATTAAAATCAACACCGACAACAGCCGCAATGCCCCACGAATTATCAAGTGATAGGTCGTCGTATCCTAAGCCAACTAACGCGTCAGAGATTTTTTCTGAGAACGTGTTGGTGTAGTTAATACCGGCACCAAGATAGGGCGAAAAGCCTGCTCGGCTGCCAAAGGGAAACCAGTTTAAGGTAACCGTTGGTGGTAGGTGTTTAGTGGTACCCACAGGCGCGCCTGCTAGTACGCCGTTAGCAACTGATATACTGTGCTTAAACGGTGTCGCCGCTAAGATTTCTACACCAAGATAGTCATTCATGAGGTAGGTGCCCGAGATAGCTAATTGCGTGTCATCATCGGCAGATACCTGAAAGTTACCTACGCCAGGTATTATATTGCTTAGGTGGCTATACGAATTTGGATCTACGTTGCCAGCGCCGCCTTTGATGATCCAATTACATCCGCATGCTAGTGCAGCGGGTGAGGCTAAAGTAAGTGCGACGGTTAAACAGACAGATTTCATGATTCCCTCCCTTCATCTATCTAATTATTAAATGCACTTACTAGTTTGTAGACATACGGCTATTTCGCAATTGTGACTAATGCCTAAGTCAAAAAAGCCCCGCTTTTTAGGGCGAGGCTTTTAAGAGACTTAGTTAGGTAGTCAACTATAGGTAGGCGTTCATTACCAAGAACGCGATGGCGCTCATAATACCTGCTGCAGGTAACGTAATGATCCAAGCCATACCGATTGGCTTCATTAGCTTCCAGTTGGCATCGGCATTAACAATACCTACACCTAGAACAGAACCGATAAGAATATGGGTACTTGAAACAGGAATACCCAGCGTTGAAGCAAGCAGTACAACCATGGCTGCTGCTAGTTCTGCAGCAAAGCCAGAGGCCGGGTGAAGCTTAGTAAGATGCGTGCCAACGGTCTTGATCACCTCTTTACCGATGAACCATAGACCAGCAACTAGTGCGATACCGAAGGTGAACATCGCAATCTTAGGAATCGCCGCCGAGCTACCCATCATGCCGGTACGAAGTACATCTAGGATGGCAGCGAAGGGGCCAATCGCGTTAGCGATGTCGTTCGAGCCGTGGCTGAAGGCAAAGCCAGCTGCGGTAAATACCTGCATCCAACTGAACAGTACAAGCGTACTCTTCTCGAGGTTCTTGGTTTTCATAACCTTCACCAAGATCGCAACAGCCATCCAAACCGCAGCACCAATCATTAGCAGTACTAAGCCGTTTTGTAGTGATGACAGTTCAAGGTCAACTTTCTTTAGACCTTTAAAGATAAGCATCGCAGAGATGATCATCGCGCCCATTGCAGCGATGATAGGCACATAGCTTTGAAGTGCTTTGTGCGAGCGTAGCTCGTCGCGCTTTTCGTTGAGCTGTTTTAGCTCGCGGTAGTACTCAGATTCAAAGTCGTTTGCATCAAAGTCGCCGTCGCTTGCTAGCAGTGCATCGCGGGCCAGCTTGTTATTGTATTCGGCCTTTTCGTCTTCGCTCAACGCTGCGAAGCGCTCTTTAGAAGCAAGTTTTAATTCTTTTTTCTTGGCTTTAACTTCTGCAAGCTTAACCTGAGCCCAAGCGTTGTAATCAAGTACCTGAACTTTGATGACCTTAAAGATAGCGTAAGCAATTAGACCACCCAGTAACGGTGAGATGATCCAAGAGGCGGCGATTTGGCCGATCTTGCCCCATTTAACGGTCGAAAAGGGGTCGTCGCCATTGGTGATTACCCAACTTAGTGCGATCGAACCACCCACGATACCACCAATGATCGAGTGGGTCGTTGATACGGGTAGGCCGCGTTTAGACGCGAATAGTAGCCAGAATGCTGCGGCAAAGAGCGCGCCCATCATGACATAGACGAACTGCATAGGGTCTACCGAGACTACCGAGAGATCGACAATGCCCTTTCGAATCGTACTGGTTACACTGCCACCAGCAATCATTGCGCCGCTCACTTCGAAGATAGCGGCAACAAGCAAGGCCTGTCTAATCGTTAAGGTGCCAGCACCAACACTGGTACCAAAGGAGTTAGCAACATCGTTACCGCCAATGTTGAAGGCCATGAATAGGCCAAAGGCAACGGCTAGTGACAAGACAAGCGTGTTTTGACCACCGATATAGTTATTTGCCCAGAACCAAAAGTAGACGGCACTAATGACTAGCATTAGACCGAAGAACAGACTCGTCTTGGGGCTCTTTTCAGATTGCATGAGTAGTATCTCACCTGTTTAATGGTTGCGCGCAATTTTACCTGTTATCCCTACAGGGTAAACCGGCCTTTTTTGGCCATATTCATCGGTTGCGCTTATTCTTATTTCAGAGTAGACCAGTTGCGCCGTATGCCAGTGCATAGTCACCAATTAATCTTGCTCTGAAGCGAGTATACTTGGGTTATGACTAAAAAAAAGCCCTTAGATCCGTTCGCTGACCGCGAGCAGGCTACTTACGACTCTCCCATTGCTAGCCGCGAGCTATTAATTGATTTGCTTGCCAATCAATGGGGCCCTCAAACTGCCGACCAAATTGCCGAGCGCCTTCATTACGAAGAAGAGCAGATGATCGCTCTGCGTCGCCGTTTAAACGCGATGGAACGCAGCGGCCAGGTGGTGCGCAACCGCGCTGGATTTTACGGCCCAGTAACCAAGATGAATCTGCTAGCAGGCCGTGTGATTGGCCATCGTGATGGCTTCGGTTTTTTTAAGCCGGTTAAGGGTGGTGACGATTTAATGCTAAATCATCGCCAGATGCGTCGAGTGTTTGACGGTGATGAGGTGTTGGTGCGCCCGGGCAAGCGGGGCCGCAATGGCAAGCAAGAGGGTATTGTTGTTGAAGTAGTTAGTCGTCAAACAGACGAGTTAGTAGGGCGCATTATCGATGAACGGGGTGTTTACTACCTGCAACCCGAAAACGCCCGTATCAGCCAAGATATATTGATTGCCCCTGATGCAACTAAGGGTGCTGCTCATGGGCAGATGGCTGTTGTCAAAATTACGCAGTGGCCTACTGATCGCAATATGGCGATGGGTGAGGTTACCGAGGTGTTGGGCGAGCATCTTGCGCCGGGTATGGAAATCGACGTGGCGTTGCGTAATCACGGTATTCCACACCAATGGCCGCAAGCGGTGCTCGAACAGGGCGAGCAGTTACCTACTTCTGTATCCAAAGAAGAATGCATCGGGCGCCGTGACCTTCGCTCGGTGCCGCTAATGACGATTGACGGCGAAGATGCCCGCGATTTTGATGATGCGGTGTATGTTGAGCGCAAAAAAGGCGGTGGCTGGCGCTTGATCGTAGCGATTGCTGATGTGTCACATTATGTAAAGCCAGGTAGCGCGCTAGATGTTGAAGCGATAAACCGCGGCAACTCAACGTACTTTCCAGATTTCGTAGTACCTATGCTGCCCGAGGCGCTGTCTAACGGTTTGTGCTCGCTTAATCCTGATGTTGATCGTTTATGCATGGTATGTGAAATGACCGTCAGTGCAGCAGGGCGAATTGGCAGTTATAAGTTCTACGAGGCAGTGATGCACTCGCATGCGCGCATGACCTACACCGTAGTGGGTCAAATGATCGCCGAAAAAGAAACCGGTGGCCCAGCGCGAGATGCGCAGCCTAAGGTGGCAAAACAAGTCGATGTGTTGCATGAGCTCTACGAGGTATTGAAAGGGCAGCGTGATCAACGTGGTGCAATCGCCTTTGAAACCACTGAAACACGTATTCTTTTTGATGACGAGCGTAAGATTAGCCAGATCGTACCGGTAGTACGTAATGACGCCCACAAGCTGATCGAAGAATGTATGTTGGCTGCCAATCAGTGCGCGGCCAAATTGTTAACCAAAGCTGATTTACCAGCGCTTTATCGCGTTCACCTAGGCCCTAAAGACGAAAAGCTCGCCAACCTGCGCAAGTATCTTGGAGGCTTAGGGTTGACCTTGGGTGGCGGTGAAAGCCCAGACCCTGGTGATTATCAGGTATTGATGGAGCAGATCGAAGGTCGCCCAGATCAGCCGGTTATTCAAACCATGATGTTGCGTTCGATGCAGCAGGCGGTTTATACCCCCGATAACGAAGGCCACTTTGGGTTGGCCTATGTCGAGTACACGCATTTTACCTCGCCCATTCGTCGCTATCCTGATTTGATGGTGCATCGTGCGATTCGGTATTTGATTCGCAACCACTCGGGCGAGTTGAAACAGGTGGTTGCTGAAGCAGACGCCCCCGCGCTGCCAGCGGCTAAGATATATCCCTACGACATGCCTGCATTGTTGCAATGTGGCGAGCAATGCTCGTTGACCGAGCGTCGTTCAGATGACGCAGCTCGAGATGTAGTGAGCTGGCTTAAGTGTGAATACCTAAGTGCCCATATCGGCGAAGAGTACGAAGGGCGAGTTACGGCGGCTGCCTCGTTTGGTGTGTTTGTTGAGTTAGACAATATCTTTGTTGAAGGTCTGATTCACGTAGCTAATCTAGGCTCTGACTACTTTAACTTTGACGAAGTACGTCAAATGTTGATCGGTGAACGTTCGGGCCTGAGAATGGGCTTGGGTGATCGATTGAAGGTGCGGGTGGCACGAGTTGACCTTGATGAGCGCAAAATCGACTTCGAACTGGTTGATCATTTAAGTAGAGCACCTAGACGTCAGGGTAAAACGGCGAAGAAAGCGAAGCAGTTTGATTCGTTTGATGCTCCGAAACCGAAGAAAAGTAAAAAGGGCGGTAAAAAATCGCCAGCTAGCAAACAAGGTAAATCGGCAAAGCCAGATAAGAAAAAGAAGAAGACGATGCCTAAACACAAAAAGCGTGCCGCTGCTAAAAAGCGCAGCAAGTAAAGAGTAAGGATAAAACTGATGTCAGTAGAATGGGTCTACGGTATTCATGCGGTGCAGGCGGTATTGGCGTCTACACCCGATCGCGTCATGGGTATAAGAGTGGCGAAGGGTCGTGAAGATCGTCGTTTGCAAAAGATTCTAAGTATGGCCGAGCGCGAAGGCTTGTCGGTTGAAAGGGTCGATCGTAAAAAGCTAGACAAGCAGTTCAAGGAAGAAAACCATCAGGGTGTGGCCGCCGAATGTAAAGCGGGCGAGACCTATACCGAGCAGTGGTTTTTGTCGATGCTAGATAACCTTGATGAAGCACCGTTTATCTTGGTACTTGATGGCGTCACTGACCCCCATAACTTGGGGGCATGCATGCGCTCTGCCGAAGCCGCTGGTGCGCATGCGGTCATTGCACCTCGTGATCGATCGGCGGCACTGACCTCAACGGCGCGCAAAGTCGCCTGTGGGGCTGCCGAGGTGTTGCCGTATATACAGGTGACTAACTTATCTCGCACGTTAAAAGAAATGGGCGAGCGCGGCATATGGATCACCGGCACCGCTGGCGAAGCCGATCAGTTAGCCTATGAGGCCGATTTTAAAGGCCCCTGCGCGGTAGTCATGGGCGCCGAGGGCGATGGTATGCGTCGTTTAACTAAAGAGGCATGCGACTTCTTAGTGAAGCTGCCTATGGCGGGTACTGTAAGTAGCCTTAATGTCTCGGTTGCCACTGGTATTGTCTTGTTTGAGGCGGTGCGCCAGCGCCAATCATAGTCTTCAAGGCGTGCAGATTGGTAATACTCGCCCAATATGCCTGATTATCTTGTCTAAATTGACTGTTTTCTATACAATGCGCGCCTCGCTCTATATGGGCGAGTTATTAATGCTGAGGTGTGTATACCCTCAGAGCTCCTTGTCTCACCGATGCTAATGATTGAAGCATACGGGAGGCTTTAACCCGTAAGGAGGCACAATGCGTCACTACGAAATCGTGTTTCTGGTCCACCCTGACCAGTCAGAGCAAGTTAACGGCATGATCGAGCGTTACACGCAGATGATCACCAAAGATGGCGGTTCAGTAAACCGTCTAGAAGACTGGGGCCGTCGTCAGCTAGCTTACCCAATCAACAAGATCTACAAGGCTCACTACGTTCTAATGAACGTTGAAGCTTCTCAAGAAGCTATGGACGAGCTAACGACTAACTTCCGTTACAACGACGCAGTTATCCGTAACCTTGTGATCACCCAAGACGAAGCTGTTACTGAAGAATCTCCAATCGCTAAGAGCGAAAAAGAGAGCCGTGACCGTCGTCGCGATCGTGATGAAGCTCCTCGTAAGCCAGCTGCTGAAAAGCCTGCTGCAGAAGAGAACAACGAAGCTGCATCATCTGATGACAGCGCAGAAGCATAAGGAGATTCACCATGGCACGTTTTTTCCGTCGTCGTAAGTTCTGCCGTTTCACTGCAGAAGGCATCAACCAGATCGATTATAAAGATCTAGACCTTCTAAAAGAGTACATCACTGAAACTGGCAAGATCGTTCCTAGCCGCATCACTGGCACCAAAGCTAAGTACCAGCGTCAGCTATCTACAGCTATCAAGCGCGCTCGTTACATCGCTCTATTGCCTTACACTGATGCACACCGCAAGTAAGATTGTCGATTAAGAGGAAAGATCATGAAAGTTATTATGCTTGAAAAAATCGGCAAGCTTGGCAACATCGGTGATGTTGCTAACGTTAAGGCTGGCTACGCACGTAACTACCTATTGCCATACGGCCACGCTATCGCGGCTAACAAAGCAAACCTAGAAGCATTTGAAGCACGTCGCGCAGAAGTTGAAGCTGCCGCTGCTGAGCGTCTAGCTGCTGCACAGGCTCGCGCTGAAAAGCTAGAAGGCCTAACTGTAACTATCGCTACTAACGCTGGTGACGAAGGTAAGCTATTTGGCTCTATCGGTACTCGCGACATCGCTGATGCAATCACTGCAGCAGGCGTTGAAGTTGCTAAGAGCGAAGTTAAGATGCCAGAAGGCGTAATCCGTGAAGTGGGCGAGTACGAAATCAACGTACAGCTACACTCTGAAGTGATTACTGCTGTAGCGGTAAATGTAGAAGCTGAATAATTAATCAGTAACTGCAATTCGCTTTAAAAGGCGCTACCATTGGTAGCGCCTTTTTTATTTCTACAACAAAAATGAATAGAGCATCATGAGCGAAAAGCGTTACAACAAAAAGTACGATGATCAAAACGACACCGAGTCGACGCTAGACGGTTTATTGCCGCATTCAACCAGTGCCGAACAGGCTGTGTTGGGTGGGCTTATGTTTAGTGATGATCAGCTTGATGATGTGGCCGAGATCGTTCAGCCCGCTGATTTTTTCAGTGCCGATCATCGCCAGATATTTGAGGTTATGCTCAATCTAGGCGAGCAAGGTATGCGTATCGATGCGGTTGTTCTCGCTGAGGCGCTGCAAACAAGGGGTATGCTCGAAGACGTAGGCGGTATGCTGTATCTTACTGAGCTCGCCCGTTCAGTGCCCACTGCCGAGAATATCCTTAACTACGCTGAAATTGTTCGCGATCGTTCAACGATTCGTAAGCTGCTGTCAGCAGTGTCGGGTATTCGCGATGGCAGTCTAAACCCAGAGGGGCGAGACGCCGGCGCGTTGGTAGACGAAGCGACCCAAGCTATTGCAGGCATTGCCGATGGGGTAGGCAAAAAGGGTGGTCTAGTTGATGTAGACGAAGTACTAAAAGATACGCTTGATAAGATTGATGAAAACTTTAATTCTGATGGCGGTATCACTGGGGTAAGTACTGGCTTTGAAGTGCTAGATGACATGACCTCGGGCTGGCAAGAGTCTGATCTCGTGATTGTGGCGGCACGACCCTCGATGGGTAAGACCACGTTGGCGATGAACATGGTTGAAGAAGCCATGTTTAAACAAGATAGAGCGGTGTTGGTGTTTAGTCTTGAGATGCCTGCTGACTCGATCGTAATGCGTATGCTAAGTGCGGTGGGTCGTATCGACCAAACCAAGATTCGTTCAGGCAAGCTAGACGCAGAAGATTGGCCTAAGCTAAGCGCCGCTGTTACAAAAATGAAGGGGCGCCCGCTATATATTGATGACCAACCGGGTTTGTCGCCGGGCGAAATGCGTGCGCGTATGCGTCGTATTGAACGAGAGCACGAACCAGGTATTGGCTTGGTGATGATCGATTACCTTCAGTTGATGCGTTTGCCAGGTAATACTGAAGGTCGTACTCAAGAGATCAGTGAGATCTCGCGAAGCCTAAAGGCCATTGCTCGCGAATTTAAGTGCCCCGTGATTGCGCTATCTCAGCTTAACCGTAGTCTCGAGCAGCGCCCCAACAAACGACCAGTTAACTCTGATCTTCGTGAATCGGGTGCGATCGAGCAGGATGCAGACGTCATCATGTTCATCTACCGTGATGAGGTTTATAACGAAGAAAGCCCTGATAAGGGCATCGCCGAGCTTATTATTGGTAAGCAACGTAATGGCCCTATCGGTAGTGTACGAGTGGCCTTTGAGGGCCGTTATACTCGCTTCTCTAATCTATCGCCCGAAATGTACGGCGACGACTTCGAATAATCTGTGATTGCCTATACTGAGGTATTACCTTGGTATAGGACTTCACCGTGAAATCAATCTACATAGTGTTAGCCGTCTGTTGGCTCGCAGCCTGCGGATCGCAAGGTAGCATCCCTCAAAAAGCACCAGTGACCGCATTTATCAACGAAAAAAATCTAGATTCTGATAAGTTTCGAGAGCCTTCTGGTATCTGCTACAGCACTAAATTAAACACCCTGTTTGTAGTGGGCGATCAGGGGCATGTGGCGCAATACAGTCTTGATGGTACGCAGTTAAATCATCGGTTCGTGGGCGAATATGATTTTGAAGGGATCACTATTGATGATGAGCGAGGGCGCTTATATCTTGCTGTAGAGGGCGAAGAGAAAGTGCTGCAGCTAGATCCTGAATCATTACGTGTTACACGCCGCTTTGAAATTGAGCGAGATTATCAGGGGCAAACGGTCATGGCAGAAGGTGGGCAAGGTATCGAGGGTATTACTTTTGTGCCACGTAAGACGCGGGGGCAAGCAGATACGTTAATCGTCTCTAACCAATCATTTACGCGGGCACCGGGTTCTGATGGGTCAGCATTGATCACACTACAACTGCCCCTCGAAGGCGACCGGTCTACAAAACGATTACCGGTAATCAGATACGAGCCAATGCGCGTAATCGATATTGCCGCCCTTCACTTTGATGTACAAACGGGGATCCTTTTTTATGGCAGTGATGCCGAGAGCACGCTGTTTAGGCGCATGCCCAACGGTGATGAGCATTCGTGGCGATTGCCCAGTAGTGCTCAGGAGGGAATTGCGTTCGACCATCAGGGAAGCTTCTATCTAGCACGTGATCGCGGCGGTATCTACAGTTATGACGTGACGGAGCAGCTAGTGCCACGGCAATGACACCGCTGTCATTTTTTGTGTGATTCGTGGCTGATTGGTGTATTATTAACAGCCTTAAGAGGTGCCAACAAATACGTTATGCAGATATTTACCCAGTTTTCAGAAATCAGAGCCTTCGTTAAAGCCGCAAAAATGCAAGGCAAGCGCATTGGATTTGTGCCAACGATGGGCAATCTACATGAGGGCCACTTGCAACTAGTTCGCCAAGCGAAACAGACTAACGACATCTGTGTGGTCAGTATTTTTGTAAATCCGTTGCAGTTTGGCTTAAGTGAAGATTGGGAGCAGTACCCTCGCACCTTTGATTCAGATGTTGAAAAGCTTAAGGGCGAAAACACAGAGGTGTTGTTTTACCCTTCTGAAAGCGAGATGTACCCCAATGGTATGCAAAATCAAACACGCGTGTTTTGCCCCACCATGACAGATATTCTATGTGGCGCCAGTCGACCTGGTCACTTTGAAGGTGTGACAACCGTGGTAACTAAGCTGTTGCATATCGTTAAACCACACGAGGCCATCTTTGGCATTAAAGATTTTCAGCAACTAGCTGTCATACGCCGTATGGCTGAAGATCTATGTATGGATGTGCAAATCTCAGCATCGCCGATAGCGCGAGCCGCTGATGGCTTGGCGCTTAGTTCGCGAAATGGCTATCTCACCGATGAAGAGCGCCTTACGGCAAATCAGATATACAAATCGCTACAGTGGGTGCAGTCGCAGCTTGCTAGCGGCGAAACAAATTATAAGCAGCTCGAAGAAGCTGCCTCAAAACAAATCGAGGCCGTCGGCATGCGAATTGACTATTTTAGTATTCGCAATGCAAAGACCCTCGAAGAAGCGGTTAGCGAAGACGCAAATCTTGTTGTGCTAGCGGCAGCTTACTTAGGCAATACTAGGCTGATAGATAACGTAACCATCACACTATAAAACCAGGTTACAGAGTAAAGAATAGATCGAGGTCACCCCTATGAATAATACTAATGACAAGACGCCAATCACGCCGGAGCAGTATGAAGCAATGTATGCTCAATCGCTTAATGACCCTGAGTCATTTTGGCGCGAAATGACCGAGCGATTTGTCACCTTCGACAAGCCTTATACTCAGCTCAATGAGTTCGATTTCGTCAAGGGCACGGCTTCATGGTTTGACGGCGGTGAGTTGAACGTTTCAGTCAACTGTATTGATCGCCACCTTCCTAAGCGGGCAAATCAAACAGCGATTATTTGGGAAGGCGATGATCCAGAAGACAGCGCAGAAATTAGCTATCAGCAATTGTCTGAAGAGGTAAATAAACTCGCCAATGCTTTGCGTGCCCGCGGTGTTAAGAAGGGTGATCGCGTGTGCATATACATGCCAATGATCGTTGAGGCGAGCTACGCGATGCTAGCCTGTGCACGTATTGGGGCAATTCATTCGGTAGTGTTTGGTGGCTTTTCGCCTGAGGCTTTGGCCGGCCGAATTCAAGATTCTGAATGCTCAGTATTGATCACCGCTGATGAAGGTGTTCGTGGTGGTAAGGCGATTCCGCTAAAGGCGAACGCCGATACTGCACTGCAAAACTGCCCCACAATTCATACTAACCTAGTGGTGAAGCGCACCGGCGGCGATGTTAACTGGAACGATACAATCGATGTTTGGTATCACGATCTAGTAGATGCACAAAGCACAGAGTGTGCACCAGAATCAATGGCATCAGAAGACCCATTGTTTATTTTGTATACCTCAGGTTCTACTGGTAAGCCCAAGGGCGTACTGCACACCACCGCAGGTTACCTGTTAGGTGCGGCCATGACGCACAAGTACAGCTTTGATTATCGCGAGGGCGAGGTGTACTGGTGTACTGCTGATGTGGGCTGGGTAACAGGGCATAGTTATATTGTTTATGGCCCGTTAGCTAATGGTGCTATCACCTTAATGTTTGAGGGCGTGCCTACTTACCCAGACGCATCACGCTGTTGGCAGGTGATCGATAAGCACAACGTTGCAACTTTCTACACCGCGCCAACCGCTATTCGTGCGTTAATGGCAAAAGGTGACGAGTACGTTACTAAAACGTCTCGTAAATCGCTTCGTTTGTTAGGCACGGTTGGCGAGCCTATTAACCCAGAAGCATGGGAGTGGTACAACCGCGTCGTTGGCGAAGAGCGTTGCCCAATTATTGATACTTGGTGGCAGACTGAAACGGGTGCGCATATGATTTCGCCGCTGCCCGGTGCGATGGAGTTAAAACCTGGTTCGGCAACTAAACCCTACTTTGGTGTTGAGCTCGCTATCTTAGATGGTGAAGGCAATGAATTAGAAGGCGAGTGCGAAGGCGTGCTTGTGATTAAGCGTTCGTGGCCGTCACAGATTCGTTCGGTATATGGTGATCACCAGCGTTGCGTTGATACCTACTACGGAACGTTTCCTGGCTATTACTTTACTGGCGACGGCGCAAAGCGTGATGCCGATGGGTACTACTGGATTACCGGTCGCGTTGACGATGTGTTAAACGTATCAGGGCATCGCATGGGTACAGCAGAAATCGAAAGTGCACTGGTGCTACACCAGTCAGTGTCAGAGGCAGCGGTGGTTGGATTTCCGCATGACGTTAAAGGTCAAGGCATATACTGCTATGTAACTTTGATGGATGGCCAGCAGCCCACTGATGAACTTAAAGCAGAGCTAGTGAAAATGTGTGCGACTGAAATTGGGCCGATCGCAAAACCTGATGTGATTCACTTCGCTTCAGGCTTACCTAAAACGCGTTCAGGCAAAATTATGCGTCGTATTCTGCGCAAGATTGCAGAAGGTGACACATCGAACTTAGGTGATACATCAACACTAGCTGACCCAAGTGTTGTAGATGAGTTAATGGCGGTTTAATTAGTAACCGACAAACTGTATTAAGGGGGCTTGGCGCGTTTAGTGACACGCCAAATGTTGGGTTTAAATAGCTTCGTCGGCTGAACGCAGTGATGCGTTACTTTAAGGCTACATGGGCGGGGCTATAAGTGAGGGGGATTCCCTCCAGTCGACCTAACATCAGGCTCCCTCAGCCGAAATATTAAAGGCAGCCCTAGGGCTGCCTTCTTTTTTAATGCTAATCAGTAAAAGCTCATTTGCCTGGCGAATGAATGTACTCTGTTACTTCAAGATGGAATCCAGCAAGGCCAGAATACTTAACGGGCGAGCTCAACAGACGCATTTTACCAACACCCATTTCGCGAAGAATTTGCGAGCCTGTGCCAATTAAAGCGAAAACCCCTGCGGGGTTGCCCGGGTGGGTATTCACTCGCACATCGGCGACTGGTTCAGGGAACGCCTTAGCTTGGGCAGCCAGATTGGCTGCATCTAGATCTTGGCCTAGAACCACAAGCACACCGCCTTCGTCGTGAATCTTTTTCATAGATTCATCAAAGCTCCAGCCGTCGCTTTCAGGTCGTTGTAGACCAAAGGTGTCGCGAAGTGGGCTAATCGTTTGCACGCGTACAAAGCAAGGCTCATCTTCTTTGATCTCACCTTTGGTAAAGGCAAAGTGAGTCTGGCCGTAGATGGTGTCTGTAAAGGTGGTCATGGTCATCTCGCCCACCTGGGTTTGCACCTGCTGCTGCGCAACCTGATCTACGGTTTTTTCATTCAGTAAACGGTATTCGATAAGTTGCGCGATGGTGCCCATTTTAAGGTCGTGCTTTTCGCAGAACTTCTCTAGGTCGTCGCGTTTACTCATCGTGCCATCTTCGTTCATGATTTCAACAATCACAGCCGAAGGGGCAAAGCCAGCTAATCGAGCAAGGTCGCAGCCTGCTTCGGTGTGGCCGGCGCGAGTTAGTACACCGCCAGGTTTTGCAATTAACGGAAAGATGTGACCAGGCATTACAAGATCTGTCGGCTTTGCATCTTTGGCGATAGCCGCTTGAACGGTTGTAGCTCGGTCTGCGGCAGAGATACCAGTGGTGGTGCCTTGGGCTGCTTCGATCGATACCGTGAAATTAGTAGACAGTGGCGCACGATTGTCACGCACCATTAATGGTAGCTGCAACTGCTCGGCCCGTTCTTCGGTGACAGTCATGCAGATAAGGCCACATCCTTGACGCGCAAAGAACGTGATGTGCTCGGGGGTGACAGATTCAGAGGCAATAATTAGATCGCCTTCGTTCTCGCGATCTTCGTCGTCCATCAAGATAACGGGTTTGCCTGCTCTAAGATCAGCAATGATCTCTTCGATACTACTAAGTGCCATGGTGATACCTACTATATTTTTCTGCAGCTAATACTAAACCACAGTGCAAGGCGGTGTAAGGGGTTGGCACAAATACAGGTACAAAAAAGCCCCACCTAAATAGGCAGGGCTTTTCAAGGTAGATCGAAGCTTAGATCGAAGCTATGCGATTAAGCGGTTTCTTTCTTTTCGATTTCCCACTTGCGCGTTACAAAGCCTGCAACCAAGATCACTACGGCAAAGCCGATACTGATCATCGCAATGTTTAAGAACAGTGGTGGAATCGTTGATAGATCGTTTGCGTCAAAGCCACCAGCAATAAGGCCAGCGATGATGTTGCCAATTGAGTAGGTTAGTACAAATACACCCATCATCTGACCTGCAAAGCGCTTAGGCGACAGCTTACTTACTGCTGCAAGGGCAACTGGGCTAATGCACAGCTCACCAACGGTGTGCAAGAAATAAGTCGCAACTAGCCAGTAGGGGGCAACAGGTAGTTCAGCTGCAGCTCGCTGAGCAGCAAAGTACATCACGATGAAACCACTCGCCATGATTAAGATACCTACAGCGGCTTTGATGCCGAATGCAGGGCTAACCATACGCTGACCTAGCTTGATCCAAAGGGCTGCCATGAATGGCGACAGCACGATGATGAAGAATGGATTAGCATTTTGGAACCATGCTGTTGGAATAGTGAAGGTGCCAACGGTGCGGTCGACAATTTCATTAGCGAAAAGGTTTAGAGACGATCCTGCCTGCTCAAAACCGGCCCAGAAACATGCTGAACCAATACATACCAGCAGTAAAGCAAGCATCTTACGCTTTTCGTCGCCATCTAGCTGGCCAAAGAAGAATACTTTAGCAAAGTAAGCCACGAACAGCGCAGTGAAGATAACAGCAGATGCCTGAGCAATGGGCTGAGGGTCAAGCGAGATCGTGCCGGTGATAGCTAGTACAAACAGTACCGCAACCAATGCAACGAAACCCCAAACACCCATCCAAGCAGTTTTTTGGCCTGATTCGGTTAAAGGTGCAATTGGCTTATCGCCCACGCCTTTTAAATTGCCTTTTGTTAGCTTGAACTGTACAAGGCCAAAGAACATGCCGATAGCCGCGGCGCCGAACGCCCAATGTGGGCCAAACGACTCTTCTTGATACAGCCAGCCACAAACGGTGTAGCCGATTAGCGAGCCGATGTTGATGCCCATATAGTAAAGCGCATAACCTGCTTCGACACGGGCGTCACCCTTGTTGTAAAGTTGGCCAACAGCGGCAGTGATGTTGGGCTTTAGCATACCGGTACCTAGTACAAGCAAGATCAAGCCTAAGAAGAATGTCTCGGTGCTGGGTACTGCTAGCGCGATGTGACCGCACATGATCACGATGCCGCCGTACCAAATTGCTTTTTGGCCGCCGATTAGTCGGTCTGCCATCCAGCCACCGGGTAGGCCCATAAGATATACAAAGCCCGTGTAAAGACCGTAGATCGCAGTGGCCATAGCAGCGTCTTCAATGCCAATGCCGCCGTCTTGCATAGATAGTGTTAAATAAAGTACGAGTAAGCCACGCATACCGTAGTAGCTCATGCGTTCCCACATCTCTGTGAAGAACAGGGTCTGAAGCCCTTTAGGGTGGCCAAAGAAGCCAGTATCTAGATTGTTATTAGACATAAATTTCTCATAGAGGCAAAAATACCGCCCTGTTATAACAGTTTGCAGCGATAACCGCCATAAATTCGCCAAATATGGTTGGAACAACTGCATACGCTAGGGTACTATTTGGTCACAATTTACATGCACACATAACAATAAAGGCTAACCATGAAGAAAAAGCTATCTGCCATTGCTGTTGCAATGGGTGTGATGACCTCTGCTTCTGTACTTGCAGAATCTCCCTATACTAATCTGTACGCCTTCGGTGACTCGCTAACTGACTCGGGTACTACTGGAAGTAAGGCTACGAATGATGGAGCGACTCTGGGAATAGAGCGTTTTGCGGTTACAATTCAAGACAACGACTTCACAAATGCATTTGATGCAATCACCATGCTACCTACAGGTGGCACAAATTTCTCTGTAGGGGCTTTCAATTCAAGTGATGTTCTCACGTCAATTTTAGGGGCTGACATTACTCCAGCTGGTAGGGATAGAAACCCGCTAACAGGGGCTTTAGCTGACGCTTTTCACTATTCTCTAGCGTATGGTACTTCGATCGACAAAGACGCGATCTACTACGTCAGTGGTGGCGGTAATGACTTCCTAAGTTTGGCTAATGACTCACGAATGAATCCTGCTTTGCCGGGGTATGATCCGGTTTTAGCGGCTCAAATTGCACAAGAGACTGTATTAAACGGTGTTCAGCGTATTGTAACCGGAGCGGAGTATTTCGGGTCATTGGGCGCTAACTATATCGTGGTACCAAATTTAGTAGCATTAGAATTTGCCCCAGGGGTTGTTTTAACAGGTGCTTCGGATTCTGGTAAAGCCTTTGCAGAAGGCTTCAATACTGCACTAGAGATAGCGCTTGCGGGAAGTAACAACAATATCATTGTAGTGGACAACCATTTAGCGATGCGCGAATTTTTCGCAGATACTCAGGCCTATGGCTTTGCTCTCGATGGAGCTACTCAGTCGATGATTTGCTACGATGGCTGTAACTTTTTAACTGGCTCAGCTACAGGGTTTGAGAAAGAGTTGGTGCCGGGTGTTCCGAATCCAAATGCAAATGCCGACTTCTTTGCATTTAATGATCCAATTCACCCCACTGGTGCTGGTCACGCACTGTTTAGCATACAATTGGACAACGTGTTCACCGCACCAGATGTGTTTGGTTCGATGGCTCAGCTAGCACTATCTGACAGCCGCGACCAGGTAGAAGGTGTGCGTTCGCAGATGAACGCTCTACGTTACAGTGATCAAGGTGCTGGCCTAATTTTGGCAGGCGGATACGTTGACGGTGATTGGGGTGCAGACCTACACATGGGTGCTGACCGCGAAATGACCTCGTACACGGCTGGTCTGCATGCGCCAGTTGGCGAAGATACACGCGTGGCTGTCGCTCTAACTAGCAGTAGCTCAGAAGTAATGTACGGTTCAAGCTATGGCAGCGATCAATATGCAGGTATTGACGGCGCTAAACTCGAATCTGATGGCATGGGTATTGTTGCGTCAATCACCCATAACGCAGGTGCTCTATATTTTGAAGTAACCCCTGAATTGACCTGGGGTTCGATGGACACTGAACGCGATTTACGTATTCTTCAGCTAGATCGTCTACAAACAGCTGATACTGACTTCACTTCGGCAGGTGTAACGCTATCGTCGGGTTGGGATATGCTGTCTGCTGATAACATCGCCTTCGGCCCAATGATTGAGTACAGCTACCGCAACGTTACGGTTGATGCTTTCTCAGAAAACGAGATGAACTCGAATGCGCTAAGCGTTAGTAAGCAACGCTGGAAAGAAAACCTTGTGGGCGGTGGTGTTTTTGGTAACTACCAGGCAGGTAACTTCTTTGTAGATGCTAGCTACCGCTATCTTGAAAACCTAGACGACGGCCGTGAGTCGTTGACGATGGCGCTGCAAAGCATTCAGGCGAACTCGTTCTGGCTGCCAACGCAGATGCGTACTGACGAAATCACTGACGCGCAGATCAGCGCTGGTTACAACTTCTGTGACTGGATGGTGAAGGGTCAGTACCGCTATCAAGATGCTGGTGCACAGGGCAAGAACGATCTGTTCAACGTTAGCGTAAGCTATGCGTTTTAAGACTATGACGCTCTAATTGGTAGGGCGAGTTTTAACTCGCTCTGTCAATCACCCATAAAAAAGCCGACTTAATAAGTCGGCTTTTTTGTATGCAGGCATTTTGTTCGCTAGGCTGTTTGCTAGATTATAGCCCCAGCTCGCTACGCAAGGCTGCCATTGATTCACGCTTTTCATCGGTGCTCATAGGCGTACTAGTTTCTTGAGGTAGCGCTTTGGCAACGGGCATGTTCAACTGCTCACCATTAAACACACGCTCACACAAAATCTTATAGTTGCGTTCGTAAACGGGGTAGGCAGTTTTTTCGTCGTTGGTTGCAATAAAAAACCAATCACTTAGACGGCCCGCGAAGTAAACGGCCGGATGGCTCCATTTTGCACGTGATTTGGGTGAGGGTGCTAAGCATGCTTCGCGGTACGCTTCGCGAGGCTCAGGAAGCCCATAGGCTTCATGATCGTTCTCGATAAAGCGAATCATCTGTGCAACTGACGGTATAAAATCAGAGTGCTCAATGGCCCGTTGAGCCGCGCGCAAAATTTTGTCTGGTACAAAGCTCGCCATCGAGCGCAGCCATAGTTGTTTCGCTAGCAACTCTTTGTTCGAGTCAGGATAAGCCTTGTAATACTGGTTAGGGTAGGCAACTTGAAACTGCGTAAATAGCTGATTGACAGCCTCAACTAACAGTTTTGAAGGGCGTCGGGTCTCAGCCTTCAAGTTCGATGCCGTCTGCCCAGCTGGTGTCGGTGAGTGACTTGACGATGCTGCGCTGTCGGGTGTCTGTTTCATTGGCGTGACCATTAGTTTCGTGTTGATTGCGGCTGTTAAAGCTTCGTTTTACCCAGTTAATAAATTGTGTGTTCCAAGATTTTTTGGCCTCGCCCGAATCACGCCAAAACATAACGAACTTTGTGATTTCTTGGGCAGCGAAGTCTTGGGGTATTTGCGCCATCGCCAACACTTCGTAGGCTTCGGGGCTAGGTTGCCAACCCTGCTTAATAGGACGGGGTATGCCGTCGCGCCCTGTGGCGGTGTTAGCAGCCTGCTTTTTAACGTGCTGTAAAAACAGTGAGTTCCAGTTTTGTGAGGCGGCACCTTTTTCGCGCCAGTACAGCTTGAATTCGGGCAGCTGTGCGTTGATAAAGGTTTGAGAAATGCCGGCGCGAAGCAAAATAGTGATTGCCTCAGGGTCTGGCTGCCAGTTGTTGGCCAGTGTGTCGGGCTGATCTGACACCTGACTCGCGCTTGCGGTAGGGCGAGCCTGTTGCTTACGAAATTCTGCCGTAACCCAGTTGACGAATTTGGGGCCCCAGGCGCGAGCTGGCTGACCGGTCTCTTGCCAATACGCGATGAATGGCATGATTTGAGTATGTGCGAATCCGTCTGAAATGCCCTGAGCGCGCAGCTGCGCCATGGTACTGGCGTTTGGTCGCCAGCTTTCGGTGATTTGCCCCGTCGCACTAGAACGAGTCTGGCGCGGTGCGGCTGCAAGAGCGGCGGGTTGTGCCATTTGAGCTCTTATGTTGCTCAAACGACAGCGTAAAATACCGGTTTCGGCGATTGGCCCACCAAGGTTTTCAACTCGCCCCGCTTGAATAAGTCTAACGAATGACTGATCGATAACGGTTACCGGCATGAATGGCAGGCATTGCTGTAGTTGTTGTTCGCTTAGTTCAACGGTATTGCTGAAGCGCGCTGCATCAGTAATCAAGCCTAACACCACAGCTGCCTCAACCCCTAGTTGTTGGGCGTCATGGGCGCTGAAGGATAAGCGATTGTTGGGCAAGTTAGACACGCGGCAGCCTTTGGTGAACGATCTTTAGTAAAGAGCAGCGCTCAGTGTACGAACTGTACAAACGCGCTGCAACCATCCCTATGATTTTGCTACTATCTAGCTTTTATTTCTAGGGCAACTTATGGCAAAGGTAAAAACGGCATTTGTTTGTAGCGATTGCGGCTCTGATTACAGCAAGTGGCAGGGGCAGTGTAGCGACTGTGGTGCATGGAATACCCTGCAAGAGATTCGCCTAAGTTCTGCCAAGGCGGCTTC
Source organism: uncultured Pseudomonadales bacterium (assembly GCA_947503335.1). Classification (GTDB taxonomy): domain Bacteria; phylum Pseudomonadota; class Gammaproteobacteria; order Pseudomonadales; family CANNCY01; genus CANNCY01. Next base: position 197,799 of record CANNCY010000003.1, read on the forward strand.
TGGTAAAACCGCTGCGCGAAGTGGTTATGCGGGGGCGAGCGCCGCGGTGCAGCGCTTGTCTGAAGTGTCAGTAGAAGATCTACCTAGAGTTCACTCGGGCTATAAAGAACTCGATCGCGTATTGGGCGGCGGTATTGTGCCAGGGTCGGCTGTGTTGATAGGCGGTCATCCTGGAGCGGGCAAGAGTACACTGCTGTTGCAGGTGATGTGCTATCTGGCAAGTCAGCAGGGCTGCTTGTATGTGACTGGCGAAGAATCAGTGCAGCAGGTAGCGATGCGGGCTAATCGTTTAGGGCTGCCCTCTGATCAATTGCAGATACTGTCAGAAACCAGTGTCGAGTCGATACTCGCCACTGCTGAGACCATTAAGCCAAAAGTGTTAGTGATCGACTCGATTCAGGTGGTGCATTTAGAGGATATCAGTTCGGCACCAGGCAGTGTGAGTCAAGTACGCGAAAGTGCGGCGGTGTTAACGCGCTTTGCCAAGCAAACCGGTACCGTAGTGGTGTTGGTCGGTCATGTCACAAAAGACGGTTCGTTGGCTGGCCCGAAAGTACTAGAGCACATGATCGATGCTTCGATCTTATTAGAGGGTGGGCACGATAGTCGTTATCGCACATTGCGCGGGCAAAAGAACCGTTTCGGTGCGGTCAACGAGTTGGGCGTGTTTGCAATGACCGAAACCGGCTTGAAAGAGGTGAGTAACCCTAGTGCCATCTTTTTGCAGCGGGGCGAGCATGCGTCGGGCTCGGTCGTTACCGTGATATGGGAGGGCACTCGCCCACTGTTAGTTGAATTGCAGTCGCTTGTGTCAGAAACCCAGGGCGCCCACCCCAAGCGGGTAGCGGTAGGCCTAGATCAAAACCGTATGGGCATGTTGTTGGCCGTGCTGCATCGTCATGCTGGGCTATTAATCGGAGATCAGGATGTCTACGCAAATATCGTAGGTGGCGTAAAGGTATCTGAAACCGGTGCAGACTTGGCATTGCTTTTAGCGATTGTCTCTAGCTTTAGAGATCGTCGTTTGCCACAAGACTTGGTCGTGTTTGGTGAAGTGGGTTTGTCAGGCGAGATTCGCCCAGTTACTAGTGGTATGGAGCGCGTACGAGAAGCAGCCAAACATGGTTTTAAAAAGGCGATCGTACCTGTTGCCAATGCACCAAAAGAGGTGACGCCTGGGTTTGAGGTGATCGCGGTAAAAACCTTACAAGAGGCGTTGAACGCAATCGAATAAATAAAAAAAAGGGGCATGATAGCCCCTTTTTTGTTCTGCGATTAAGCGAGTACTTTAGTCTTTTAGATGGGTGTACTTAACACGTGTCGGGCCTTGGTCACCTAAACGCTTAATGCGATCTTCTTCGTACTCGGTGTAGTTGCCTTCAAAGAAGGTGACGTTGCTGTCGCCTTCGTAAGCAAGAATATGCGTTGAGATACGGTCTAAGAACCAGCGGTCGTGCGAGATAACCATTAGAGTGCCAGGGAATGCCAAAATCGCTTCTTCTAGGGCACGCAGGGTTTCTACGTCTAGATCGTTGGTAGGTTCGTCGAGTAGCAATACGTTTGCGCCTTGCTTCAATACGTTGGCAAGGTGCAGGCGGTTGCGCTCGCCTCCAGACAGTTCTGAAACACGTTTTTGTTGGTCGCTACCTTTAAAGTTAAAGCGCCCTACATAGCTGCGCGAGCTAACCTGATAGCCATTGATGTCCATCATATCTTGGCCGTCTGACACTTCCTCCCAAACGGTTTTGTCACTCGATAGTGCGTCGCGGCTCTGGTCAACGAAGGCCAGTTTTACGGTATCGCCCAGTTCGATGGTGCCGCTTTCGGGTTGTTCTTGACCAGCAATCATTCTGAACAGCGTCGATTTACCCGCACCGTTACCACCGATGATGCCAACGATTGCTCCCTTGGGTACCGAAAACGACAGGTCGCTAAATAGCTGCTTGCCTTCGAACTGCTTGCTAACACCATCGAAATTAATCACCTTGTCACCTAGGCGTGGGCCAGGTGGGATGTAAATTTCGTTGGTTTCGTTGCGCGTTTGAAACTCTTGCGATTGCATCTCTTCAAAGCGCTTTAGACGAGCCTTGTTTTTAGCGTGGCGACCTTTAGGGTTTTGTCGAACCCACTCAAGCTCGGCTTTGATGGTTTTCTGATGGCTAGCTTCTTGGCGCTGTTCTTGTTCTAGGCGAGCATCTTTTTGCTCAAGCCAGCTGGTGTAGTTGCCTTCCCATGGAATGCCATAGCCGCGGTCAAGTTCAAGAATCCAGTTAGCGGCGTTGTCTAAGAAGTAGCGGTCGTGAGTAATCGCTACCACGGTACCAGTGTAATCACACAAGAACTGCTCTAGCCAAGCAACTGACTCTGCGTCTAGATGGTTAGTTGGTTCGTCTAATAGCAACATGTCTGGGCGAGACATTAGCAGGCGGCACAGTGCCACACGGCGTCGCTCACCACCAGAAAGCTTAGTTACGTCAGCATCCCAAGGCGGTAAACGTAGTGCTTCAGCGGCAACTTCTAAGCGGTGCTCCATATTATGGGCATCCCAAGCCTGGATAATGTCTTCAAATTGCGCCTGTTTTTTAGCTAGGGCGTCAAAGTCTGCATCCGGCTCAGCGTAGTCAGCATATACCTGCTCAAGGCCAGCTAGCGCATCCAAGGCTTCGCGAAGGCCATCTTCTACGTTGCCACGCACGGTTTTCTCTGGGTCTAGCTGCGGTTCTTGCTGTAGATAGCCCACATTCAAACCTGGCTGCGGTCTAGCCTCGCCATTAAATTCGGTATCTACACCTGCCATTATCTTTAGCAGGGTTGATTTACCTGCACCATTTAAGCCTAAAACGCCAATCTTTGCGCCAGGAAAGAAGCTTAATGAGATGTCTTTAAGAATGGTGCGCTTAGGTGGAACCACCTTTGAAACGCGATTCATAGTGAAAACGTATTGAGCCATTTATGGATAAGCCTTAAGCAGTTGTCTAGTTAACCGCTGTAGTTTACCCCATCTACATAAAAATGGGCCTGTCACTAGTAGCAACAGCTCAAAAACATTCGTCGCATGAAATAGTTGATTGGTCGCAACATTTACACTATTTATCGTAGTATTAAATCGCGCTATCTCGTTGACACTGGTGGCAAAAATACGGCAGTCTATGCCCATCGCTGGCTAAGCCGCGCAGACTAGTCAGAACTCGAATTAAATCGCCTATTTAAGAGCGATTTGCGCACAAACATACAACAAACTGGGGGGAGCATAAATGAAACCTATGCAACGCAACCTATTGGCTTCGGCAATCGCATTCGCGACCTTTGCTGGTGCTAACTACGCCCTAGCTCAAGAAGATGTTGAGCAGGCACCAAGTGCAGAATCTGAAGCAACCGAAACTGCAGAAGAAGTAGAATTCGAAGAAATCATGGTAACGGGCTCGCGCATTCGCCGCTCTAACTTTGATGGTGCTACTAACGTAGACGTATATTCTCGTGAAGATATGAAAATCAGCGGTTTCGCTGACATGGGTGACCTAATCGAGGCGCTACCACAGTCTACTGGTGCAACTCAGGGCGAGCAGTACACTAACTCGTTCACGCCTGCTGCACAGAGCATTAACTTCCGTGGTCTAGGCGGCGCTCGTACGCTAGTTCTATTGAACGGCTACCGCATGCCTGAGTACCCACTACCATACAACGGTCAGTCGAACTTCTTTAACGTAGGTTCACTACCTAATGGTGCTATCGAGCGTACCGAAATCCTTAACGGTGGCGCATCTGCTATTTACGGTTCTGACGCGATCGCGGGCGTAGTAAACATTACTACTCGTCGTGACATCGAAGAGACAACTCTAGAAGTAGATATGGGCACTACCTACGAAGGTGGTGGCGACAACTATAACATCGAATTCTTCACTGGTAAGGTTTTCGACAAGGGTTCTATCTCGCTAGGTCTTGAGGCTTACCACCAGGATCCAATTTACGGTAAAGACCGTAAGGGCCTAAGCTCGTACAAAGAGCGTGAAGGCGGTATTGCTGCTCGCGCACTACTAACGTACAACAACATCACTGGCTTGTATGTTGATCCAGGTGAGCAAGCATGTCTTGATTCAAACACTGGCTACTTTTATGCAGACCGCCCAGGGCGTGGTATGTACTGTGGTCATGACTCAGTGGGTGATGAATCACTTCAGTCAGAATTTGACGAGTACAACGTATACCTAGATGGCCGCTATCAGTTCACTGATAACCTAGAAGGTTTCGCGACTGCTATGTACAACACTAACGAGTTGGCACAGCGTGGCTTCCGTCTATGGTGGGGTGGTGATCAGCTAACTGCAGATTGGGCTGGCCCAAACTGGCAGAACGCTTACACTTACCTACAGAAGATCTTCACTCCTGAAGAAACTGGCCCGCAAGAGACAGAGTACGAAGAAGACGTACTTAACATTCAAGCTGGTTTGAAAGGCGAGTTCGCTATCGGCGACAACGACTATAACTGGGATGCAGTTGTAGCGTACGGTAACTACAACTCGTACAACGAACTAATTCGCTTTAAAGAAGAAAAGATCAACGAGTACTACCTAGGTACTACCGATCTATTCGGTTACGGCATTATGTCGGGCAACCCAAACAACAGCATCTATGATTTCTTAGATCCTGCAGCTGCAGCTGACTTGATGGGTTACTCTTGGACAGATGCAAACTCAGAATCTGTACAGGCATCGTTTAACCTTTCTGGTCAGGTTGGTAACTTCGAGCTTGACGGTGGAGAAGTAATGTTTGCGTGGACTGCAGAATACGCGCGCAACGAATACACCATCCTTCTAGATGATCGTACTCTTGACCAAACTGGTAACGGTTGGTTTGCACTAACTGGTACTAAGGGTGCAGGTACTCGTGAGCGTTACGCTACCGGTGTTGAAGTACTACTACCACTATACGACAACGTAGAGCTAACAGTTGCTTCTCGTTACGACGAATACGACGACGCTTCTAGCGTTGGTGGCCGTCCAACGTCTGAAGTTAAGTTCCGTTGGGATATTCTTGATGGTCTAGCAGTACGTTCTAGCTGGTCACAGTCGTTCCGTGCTCCTGACATGCACTACTTGTTCAAAGATCCATCAGGCGCATACACGTCAGGTTCTGACTACGTTAAGTGTTACGCAGACGGCGTTGCAGACGCAGACTGTGATGGCCAGAGCATCTTCACTACTGCTGGCGGTAACCTTCAGCTGAAAGAAGAACAAGGCACTAACTTTAGCGCCGGTTTCGTATGGGAGCCGATCGAAGACATGAGTGTTTCGGTTGACTACTACAAGATCAAGCTACAAGACGTTGTATCTAACAAGAGCATCGATACTATCCTGCAAGACGAGCGTGACTGTTTCTACAACCTGAAAGGTCGTGATACTAACTCTGCTTTCTGTCAAGAAACCTACAGCTACGTTACTCGTGAAGATGATCCTATCACTGGTGAGATGGACACTCTAACCGAAGTATACGCTGGCCCAGTAAACCAGTCGGCACTTGAAGTTGAGTCTTTAGACGTTAACTTTGACTACCGCATGGACACTTCAACGCTAGGTAGCTTCTACTTCTTGGTTAAGTACACTCAGATGCTTAAAGATGCAGAGCAAGAGCGTGATACTGATGACATGATCGACTACGTATGGCAGAGCTATGACCCACGTACCCGTACTACTGGTCGTGTTAGCTGGGAGCCAAACGATAAGACGAACCTAACCTTATCGGCGTTCCACATGGGTCGTATCATGAACTACGACTACAACGCTAAGATCGACGATCACATCACGTTTAACCTGTACTCGTCTTACGAGGTTACTCCTGATCTAATCGTTGGCCTAACCGTTGGTAACCTGTTCAACGCTAAGCCACCTAAAGATGACACTTGGTCACCTTGGCCGTACTACTACCGTGGTCAGTACAACGCGGTAGGTCGTACCTTTAACGTTGCAGCTAAGTACACTTTCTAAGCGTATTAGCTAATCGTTAATAAATAGCCCGGCAATAGCCGGGCTTTTTATTGTCTGTATAACAGTGAGCTTGTTTGGTGTAGTGGAAAGCGCGTACGGTAGGTGGTATATGAACGCATGGCGAGCTCAAGCGTTGTTTGCCATTATAAATACGCAAGCAAGTAGTAACTCTCTCCCCAAACAAGAGTGAAACATAGTTAGGCCTCGACACTGATCGGGGCTTTTTTTTGCTCGATGAACAGGTAGATGTTTGGGCTGCTATCCCTACTGTGCGGCTAAGACGAAATGTGGCGCTATAAAATGGCACTAAAAAGCCCGCTGTATAGCGGGCTTATAAAAAACAACTTAACGCAGAAAGTGCTTAGAGATTCTTAGCTAAAAACTTAAGCGAGTTCTCGTAGTAGTTTTGCTGTGTTTTGTCGTGTGCTAAGCCGTGGCCTTCATGCGGCCACCAATGCTTCTCGTAGTCAACACCGGCTTTCTTTAGTGCTTTTTCAAAAGCAAGCACGCCTTTAAATGGAGTGCGGCGATCTTCGCGACCGTGGAATAAAATTATTGGTGATATGATCTCGTTTGCACGGGCTAATGAAGAGTATTTGTTCCAATCTTGCTTCGGCCCATATGCTAGCATCTGGTATGAGTCGCCAAAGGTGAGGTTGCGAATGTCGCTAGTTTTCATTTGCTGCTCAAATGAAAATACGCCGCCGCCAATAATGCCGCACTTGTAAAAATCTGCGTGGCGTACCATGTTCATCGCTGTGGCATAGCCACCGTAGCTGAAGCCCATTGAGCACACACGCTTAGCGTCAACTTGACCGCTGGCTTGCAGGTATTCTGCGCCGGCTCGAACATCGTCTAACATGCCTCGACCCCATTCTCCATAGCCTAGTGCTTCGAAATTAGGGCCTTCGCCGCCAGATCCTCGATAGTTTACTTTCAATACAGCATAGCCGTGATGAGTTAAAAACTGAATCCATGGGTCGTAGCTGTTTCGGTCGTATGGGCCGTGAGGGCCTCCGTGAATCAAAACCACAAGTGGTGGTTTGTCTGTGTTCTTTGGTTTGGCAAACCAGCCGCTAATTTCAACACCGTCGAACGATGGCCATGATACGTATTGGCTATCGGTTAAGTCGCTTGGCGCAAATTGGTCGAGAGCAGCAAACTTAAACTGAGCCGAACCCTTTTTAAGGTCTACAAAGAATGCATCGGCTGGTACCGAGCCGCTAGAAACTCGTGCAACTGCCATATCATGGTTTGGGCGGTTGCTTGAAATAGTTACACGCTGCTCGGGGAACTGCTTGCTAAGGCGCTTATGCATTTTAGATAAACGGTGGCCTGGCTGTAGGTAGTGCGTTTTCTTGCCGCCCTCGTTAGTGGTGATGTACACCGGGGTCATGTTGGTGATATCCCACTTGATCGATTCGGCGGTGGCACGTTTATATGATAGTAGTTCTTCGTAGTTGCCCGTTTCGGCATCCCACAGTACAAACTGTATCGGATTGTCTATAGAGCCCTTTTCTTGAAGTTCACCATATACGCCGGTGCCATCCATTGAAAGCTGCATAGCTGTAAATGTTTGCGTGGTGTTGTCAAAGCCCGCAAGCGGTTGCCAGCCCTTACCAGGAGCGTAATACTCTACGGCATCTGAGTAATCATCTAATTTGCCTGAGGCTACAAAATGAGTGCCGTTGATGTTGGTCGCCACGGCTGCGCCGCGGAGCTTGGTTTGTACCTGAAAATCGCTGTCTCCTGTTAAGGTGTCAAACTTATATACCTGAACGCGAGGGGCCTTTTCACGGGTAGTTATCTGAGTTAGAACATGTTCAGGGTCGTTGGGAAGCGAATGACTAATTCTCAAATAGGCTAATTTGTTGTTGTTGCTAGAGCCTCTTACTTTGCCCTTGGCATTGCCCCAAATAGCAATTTTCTTTTTGGTTTCAACGTTAAGGTTAAATACGTTGAGGTCGCCTCGCTCGCCGTAGCCTTTACCGTCTAACTTGGTAACACGGTAAATGATATTTTCACCCGAGACCCATTGAGGGGCAGGGTTGTTTGCTATATTGGCATTCGGGAAATTGACAAATGTGACCGTGCTGTCATCTGAAGTCTTTTTAATAATCAGGGTGCGTAAGCCGTTTTTACCCATTCCGAGAAATGAATAGTATTTACCGTTTTGAGAAATAGCCACCGAGCTAACACTCGACTTTTGAATCAATTTATCAAGAAACGGCTGATCTATAGCCGCAGCTGAAGCTGTGCTGGCTTGCACGCTCGCGTGAAGCGCAAGCCCGCAGGTAGCAAGCAGCGCAAGTATTGTTTTTTTCATGACAGTTCCTATGTCTTCTAAACAAGCATTAATATAGTTTTAACGGCCTATGATACCCACAAAAGCTCTGGGGTAGGCAAACCTTTTTGACGGCTTTCAGCCCTTGATTTTTACGCTATTCAACGCGACTATACTCGCAATAAGTAAAAGAGATTTAGGTAATGAACGACACAACCGCCGAACCCGAAGTTTTATTTAAAGAACTACCCACAGATTCGGGGCACGTGCTAGGGCAGATTGTTTTGAATCGCCCACGCGCGATCAACGCGCTAACCCTTAATATGATCGAGTTGATCGATGCAAAATTAGGCGAGTGGCGTGATAGGCAAGATCTCATTGCGATCATGTTATTAGGCGCTGGCGAACGCGGTTTGTGTGCTGGTGGTGATGTGGTCAAGGTTGCTAATCAAAGCGCTAGTTACACCGATAACACAGTGGGCGAGTACCCGCTTGAGTTCTTTTCGAAAGAATATCGCTGCGACTATCATTTGCATACCTTTGGTAAGCCAGTCATTTGTTGGGCTGATGGTATTTGCATGGGCGGTGGTAAAGGTTTAATGGCCGCAGCCAATCATCGTGTCGTAACCGAACGCTCTAGATTAGCCATGCCCGAGGTAAACATTGGTTTGTTCCCCGATGTTGGCGGTAGTCTGTTTTTAAATGAAATGCCCGGCCATGCAGGTTTATTCATGGGCATGACGGGGGCGCATTTTAGTGGCGCCGACGCCATGGCGTTAGGTGTTGCTGATCATTACATTGATTCGGGAGAGTTTGGCTCTATGCTAGACGCGCTTTTGGCGGCGCCTTACATGGGTACTCCAGATGATAATCAGCTTGTAGCTACGGCTTTAAATAGTGTTGCAATACCTGCGCCTAGTAGCGACTTGGCAGCCAAACTCGCCCAAATAGATGAGTTATTAGACGGCGAAGATCTAGGTGAGATCGCGACACGGTTAAAGTCGTTCAAGGGTGACGAGTTTATCGAGAAGTGGGTGGGTGCCATGTTTAAGGGTGCACCAGTAACGCCTTGGTTGGTTTTTGAGCAAATGCGCCGCGCTGAGACCATGAGTTTGGCCGATGTGTTTCGAATGGAACTAGGTATGGCGATCGAATGCGTACATCAGGGGCATTTTAAAGAGGGGGTGCGAGCCTTGCTTATCGATAAAGATAAATCACCCCAGTTCAGCTATGCCAGCTTATTTGATGTGCCAGCCAGTGAGGTGAAGGCGCATTTTGAAGCACGCTGGCCTGCACAAGAGCACCCGTTGGTTGATTTACGATAAGACGTAAATAAATCCCCAATATTTTCGGTGGTCTAGGCCTAGGCCACCCTATAAAATATGATTTTTGAGGCCTATCCAAGTTGGAGTAACGATGTTTACCAATAATACTATCGCGGGTTTCGACCCCGAGCTATCTGCAGCAATCGAAGCCGAGCGCGAGCGTCAAGAGCACCATATCGAACTAATCGCGTCTGAAAACTACACCAGCCCAATGGTGATGGAAGCACAGGGTTCAGTACTTACCAATAAGTACGCTGAAGGTTATCCAGGCAAGCGCTACTATGGTGGTTGTGAGCATGTAGATGTCGTTGAAAACCTAGCGATTGAACGCGTCAAAGAACTATTTGGTGCAGCTTACGCTAACGTACAGCCTCACTCAGGCTCTCAGGCCAACTCAGCAGTTTATCAAGCGTTAGTAGAGCCGGGCGATACCGTGCTAGGCATGAGCCTTGCACACGGTGGTCACTTGACTCACGGCTCGCACGTTAACTTCTCTGGCAAAATCTATAACGCGATTCAATATGGTCTAGATGATCAAGGCATGATCGATTACAACGAAATCGAAGCGTTGGCACTTGAACACAAGCCCAAGATGATTATTGCTGGTTTCTCGGCGTATAGCCGTGTGATGGATTGGTCTAAGTTTCGTGAAATCGCCGACAAAGTAGGTGCTTACTTATTTGTCGATATGGCCCATGTTGCTGGTCTAATTGCTGCCGGCGAATATCCCAACCCAATGCCTCATGCGCATGTAGTTACTTCAACGACCCATAAGACACTAGGTGGCCCTCGTGGCGGTATCATTCTAGCGGGCGAAGACGAAGCGATTCAGAAGAAGCTGAACTCTGCCGTATTCCCAGGTGGTCAGGGTGGCCCATTGATGCATGTTATCGCCGGTAAGGCAGTGTGCTTTAAAGAGTGTCTATCTGATGACTTTAAAACATACCAAAAGCAGGTTAAGGCCAATGCCAAAGCGATGGCTGAAACCTTTATGGGCCGTGGTATCGACATCGTATCGGGTGGCACCGACGATCACCTAATGTTGGTGAATCTAATCGGTAAAGAGTACTCAGGTAAAGATGCAGATGCAGCCCTAGGCGCAGCAAACATCACCGTAAACAAAAACTCAGTGCCTAACGACCCTCGCTCGCCATTCGTAACCAGTGGTTTACGCGTTGGTACGCCAGCAATCACTCGTCGTGGTTTTGGTGTTGAAGAGACGGTTCAGATCACCAATTGGATGATCGATGTTCTAGATTCGCTAGAAGCCGGCAATTCAGAATCAGTTATCGCTGACGTAAAAGCAAAGGTTGTAGCACTTTGCGAGCGATTCCCTGTTTACGCTAAATAAGGTGCGATAAATGCTTTGCCCTTTTTGTCGAGCAGACGATAGTAAGGTAATTGATTCGCGATTGGTGGCCGAGGGTAACTCGGTTCGCCGTCGTCGTGAATGTCAGTCGTGTAATGAGCGGTTTACAACCTACGAAACTGCCGAACTGTTGATGCCGCAGATCATTAAGGGCAATGGCACACGCGAGCCTTTTAACGAACATAAGCTTCGTTTGGGTATTGAGCGCGCATTAGAGAAGCGACCTGTGGGTGTAGAAGATATCGATGTAGCGATTGCTAAAATCAAGCGTCGATTACTAGCTACAGGCGAGCGCGAAGTAAAGTCTCTGATGCTTGGTGAGCTAGTCATGGACGAGCTAAAAGCGCTTGATCAGGTTGCTTACGTACGTTTTGCGTCGGTCTATCGAAGCTTTCAAGATATTGATGCTTTTAGGGCCGAGCTAGATAAGCTAGACGCCAGTCATGAGTGATCAGCTAACGCTAGATCGCCAATTCATGGCAAAAGCAATTGAACTGGCTAAATTAGGCGAGTTCAGTTGCAAGCCAAATCCTATCGTTGGCTGTGTGCTGACAAAAGACAATCAGATTATCGGTACGGGCTATCACGCAAAAGCGGGTGAGGGGCATGCCGAGGTTAATGCATTAGCGGCAGCTGGCGATCAAGCCAAGGGTGCTACTGCTTACGTCACTCTTGAACCCTGTGCCCACACGGGGCGAACCGGCCCATGCTGCGTTGCGCTCGCAAATGCCGGTGTTAGTCGGGTTGTTTACGGCTATCAAGACCCTAATCCCTTAGTGGGCGGTAAGGGGCTTCAGTATTTAAAAGATCAAGGCGTTCAGGTTGTTGGCCCTGTTCTACAGGATCAGTGCCATGCGTTAAATAGAGGTTTTTTTAGGCGAGTAGCGGGCGGTTTACCTTGGGTGACCACCAAGATAGGGGCAAGCCTAGATGGGCGTACAGCGATGGCGAGTGGCGAGTCTAAATGGATCACTGGGCCACAGGCGCGAGATAAGGTTCAACAAATAAGAGCCTCTGCTGATGTGATGATTAGCTCGATGGCAACTGTGCGCGACGATCGGCCGCAGCTAAACATTCGCCCATCGACCGAAAATGGCCTAATAGATGATCGCCGAATACGCCCCATTGTAGCGCCAGAGCGTTGGCTTTTGAGTCGATCGTGGCCCGACGTAAGTGAGCTGTCACTATCGCCTGATGATGCGAAAATAGTGATAGTGTCACCATTATCGGTCAGCCATGCGCCGCCAGAACTCGCCCAGCAGGCCGAGTTGGTCAGCTTGCCTATCGATGTAGACTTACGAGTGTTACTACAAACTATCGCTGATCGAGGCCATAACAACGTGATGATCGAAGCGGGCGCAGGTCTTAATGGAGCGTTCTTCAAGGCGGGCCTGATCGACGAGATAGTAATATTTATGGCGCCAAAACTGTTGGGCGCCGATGCCCGTGGTTTGATGGGCCAATCCATCGAGCATCTTTCTGATGCTCATCAGCTTAAATTTGAGTCTATTGAGCGGGTTGGCGACGACCTTTGTATCACAGCGCTCGTTAAGCAATAATTAACGAACACCACTAATCTACTGCTATAGTGTAGTGAAAGGCATTACACTAGCGCACAACCATAAAAAGGGCGGATGTATACGCACGCCCCACAAAGAGTGAGACAGAACTATGCAAACTATCGAAGGCGTAATGACGTCAGGTAAAGGCCGTTACGCAATTGTTGTAGCGCGTTGGAACGCATTTGTTGTAGAAAGTTTAGTTGAGGGTGCAGCAGATTGTTTGCGCCGTCACGGAGTCGCCGACGACCAAATCAGCGTAATTCGCTGCCCTGGTGCGTTCGAGATTCCACTTGTTGTGAAAAAAGTAGCCGAGTCAGGCAACTACGATGCAGTGATTGCATTGGGTGCAGTGATTCGCGGCGGTACGCCTCATTTTGAATATGTGTCGGGCGAGTGCTCAAGCGGGTTAACCCGTGTATCACTTGAAACCGGCGTGCCAGTTGCCAATGGTGTACTAACGGTAGACACCATCGAGCAAGCAATTGAGCGCTCAGGAACAAAAGCCGGTAACAAAGGCGAAGAAGCTGCTGTTACCGCAATCGAGATGGTGAACCTTCTCGATCAACTGTAATTAAGAGGACGCAGATGAAACCAACGCCAAAGCAGCGACGACAGGCGCGCCACTATGCGGTACAGGCGCTCTATCTATGGCACTTCAATAAAAAGCCGCTCAATCAGATCGAAGCAGAGTTTCGCGTAGACTATGACTTTAGTGATACTGATATTGAGTACTTTCATGAAGTGTTTCATGGTGTACCGTCGCACTTAGATGAGCTTGACGAAATGATCGTCGAGAACATCGACCGCAAGCTTGACGAGCTTGACCCGGTGTCGTTGGCTATTTTGCGTTTAGGTGCATACGAACTGGCGCATCGTTTTGATGTGCCATTCAAAGCCGTGATTGATGAGTCAGTATCGCTAGCCAAAAAATTTGGCGCCACTGATTCGTTCAAGTACATCAACGGTGTACTCGATAAGGTAGCCAGTAAGGTGCGTGTTATCGAGGTCAATAACAAGTAATCTCCTATGGGCGAGTTTGAACTGATACAGCGGTTCTTCGCCTGGGGTGCACGAGGCCCACAGTTGGTCGTTGAAAACGGCGACGACTGTGCGGTGTTTAGACCCTCCTTTGGCCACGACATGGCCTTCTCTATCGATACCCAAGTTCAAGACGTGCATTTCCCGGCCAGTTTGCCGGCGCGTCATATCGCTTATCGGGCGCTAGCCTGTGCGGTGTCTGATTTGGCGGCAATGGGTGCTCAACCCAAGTTCTTCACACTAGCGCTAACGCTGCCTGATCAAGATCTTGCTTGGTTGCAAGATTTTTCACTCGGTCTGCGAACGGCAGCCGATCAGTTTCGTGTCAGTCTTGCTGGTGGCGATACTACCCGTGGCCCGTTAACTATCAGTGTGCAGGTACACGGTGAATTGCCATCGGGCGAGGCTGTAACAAGAGCCGGTGCTCAGGTTGGTGATTTACTATTGGTAACGGGTACCCTAGGCGATGCCATCGGTGGTTTAGAGTGTATCTTTGACGATCAATATCAGCACCAACTTGCCCAGGTGTTTGTGCGCCCAGCGCCACCTATGACCTTTGCCGATCAGGCCCGCGCTAATTTGCATAGTGCGATTGATATAAGCGACGGTTTTGCCGCTGATGTGAATCATATAGCCAAAGCTAGTGAAGTAGGCTTTGTCGTAAATCGCGCGATGATTCCTATTTCTGAGGCGTTGCAAATGTATGCTCAAGACGAAGTGTATGACTATGCCTTGTATGGTGGTGATGACTACCAGCTCGCGTTAACGGCATCGCCTGATGTGGTGCCGTCACTAATGTCTTTGGCTGATGACATAGGTATGCGTTTAACGGTTGTGGGCGAAGCGATTAACAAGCAGGGTGTTTGGTTGCGCCAAGGCGGAGACCTTTCGGTATTAGAGCCTCGCGGATATAATCATTTTTCAAAAAAATAATTAGGCTGTTTTTATGTCGTCTCGCCCCAATATGGCAAACCCTATTCATTTCTTGGCCTTTGGCCTGGGTTCTGGTTTAGCCCCCAAAGCGCCGGGCACCTTTGGCACGCTAGCCGCGTTACCCTTTATACCATTGCTATGGACGCTATCACCGGTGATGCAGATTGTAGTGGTAGCAATCAGTTTTGTTATCGGTATCTATCTGTGTGGTAAAACCAGTGAAGATATGGGGGTTCACGATCACGGTGGTATCGTTTGGGACGAATTCGTGGGTATGTGGGCAACCATTTTGTTTATGCCACAAACTTGGTGGGTAGTGGCTCTTGGCTTTATTTGGTTTCGATTATTCGACATCGTAAAACCCTGGCCCATTAAACTGTTAGACCAACACGTTAAGGGCGGCTTTGGCATTATGATTGATGATGTAGTTGCCGCGATCTTTGCGTGGGTGGCTCTATACCTAAGTGTATTAGGTGTTGAGCAGTGGATACTTTAATAAACTGGTTAAATTCTGAGGCTTTCAGATTCGTCGTCAGCGCGTCGAACTTTGCGTTTTTTGTTGCCTACCTTGCACTGATTCTTGGTGTGTCGATCAGGGTGATCTATAAGCGTCGCCCTATAGGCGTGTCACTGGCATGGCTATTTACCATCTATGTATTACCAGGCGTTGGTTTGGTGATCTATCTGATGTTTGGCGAGTTTTACTTGGGGCGTAAGAGGGCTATGCGTGCGCAAAGTCTTGAGCCCGCTTTATTAGAACTACAAAAAGACTACCTAGCTGCGTTACCCGAGCAGGGGTTGCACCTGAGTGATCAAGCTAGGCCTGTTTGCCAGTTTGTTGATAACCGTTTGGGGTTTCCGCCGTTAGCGAATAATGCATTAGATATCATCGATCAGCCCTTAGAGATCTTGATCGAGTTTAGAGAGCAAATCGCCAAGGCAAAGCATTCGGTGGTGATGGAGTTCTATATTTGGGAGCCCGGCGGGCTAGCCGACGAAGTAGCCGACGCTTTAATTCAGGCATCGCATAGGGGCGTTCAGTGTACCCTTTTGCTTGACTCGATAGGGTCGCATAACTTCTTTAAAAGTGACTGGCCTGCGCGAATGGTTGCGGCAGGTGTCGATTTGGTTGAAGCCTTGCCTGCCCGTATTTATCGCATGTGGTTACAGCGCCAAGACCTGCGCTTGCACCGAAAGATCGTCGTGATCGATGCCGAGGTGGCCTATACCGGCTCTATGAATCTAGTGGACCCTCGCTACTTTAATCGCGATAAAAATGTTGGTGAGTGGGTCGATATCATGGTGCGCGCTAAGGGTGATGTTGTGAACCAGTTGATGATGGTAGTGCAATGGGATCTCGCCCTAGAAGTTGGGCGTTCGGCGTTTCATCGATTACAGTTGCACCCTGCGAGTACTCAATACGACAGCTGTGAGGTGCAGGTTGTACCCTCTGGCCCTGGATTGCGCGAAGACGCCGTTCATCAAATGTTGTTATCGGCTATTTACTCAGCAAAAACTGAGCTCGTGCTAACTACACCGTATTTCGTACCCGATGATGCACTGATAATTGCGCTTAAAACGGCCGCTATAAGGGGCGTTCGCGTACGGCTAATTGTGCCAGCTAAGAATGATTCAATTATGGTTAGCTACGCCTGTCGCAGCTATTTTGATCAGTTGCTAGACGCTGGCGTAGAAATCTATTTATATAACGGTGGCCTGTTGCATACCAAGAGCTTGGTGGTAGATCGAGTCGTTTCTTATGTCGGCACCGTCAATCTAGATATGCGCAGCTTTTGGCTTAACTTTGAGGTAACGCTATTGGTCGATGACTCAGGTTTCGCTAAAAAGCTCGCCTTTATTCAAGAA
Organism: uncultured Pseudomonadales bacterium; assembly: GCA_947503335.1. Taxonomy (GTDB): domain Bacteria; phylum Pseudomonadota; class Gammaproteobacteria; order Pseudomonadales; family CANNCY01; genus CANNCY01. The sequence continues at coordinate 214,157 of CANNCY010000003.1, forward strand.
GGCTATATTGCTGATTCGCAGCGTCTAGATGTACAACGATGGCGCTCTAGGCCGCGTATTCAAAAGTTCGTAGAGAATAGTTTTTATTTGGTTAGCCCGTTACTGTAAGCGGCAATATTACTCGCCGCATCGCCATCGCCTAAAAACCGTTGTTAAAATAAAAGTTAGATTTATATGTTGGAGCGTTCAGTGAGCGTAAAGTTTGTCGATTCTTCTAAGTTGCCAATGCCCTTTGGCGAGTTCGAGATTCATGGCTTTCTTGAAGAAGAGACCGGTAAAGAACACGTTGCAATCACTATGGGTGATTTGAGCTCGGGTGAGCCTGTATTAGCACGTGTTCACTCTGAGTGTTTAACAGGTGATGCATTGTTTAGCATGCGTTGCGACTGTGGCCCACAGCTGCACAAGGCATTAGAGCGAATCGCTGAGCAAGGTCGTGGCGCTGTAATGTATCTGCGCCAAGAGGGGCGAGGCATTGGTCTGATGAACAAAATCAGGGCCTATCACTTACAAGACTTGGGTGCTGATACTGTAGAGGCGAACGAGCAGCTAGGTTTTGATGCCGATCAGCGCAATTACGAAATATTAAAGCCAATGTTAGAACACTTAGGTATTAAGTCGGTGCGGTTAATGACCAATAACCCGCGCAAGGTCAAAGCGCTAACGACCTTGGGTATCGACGTAGTTGAACGTGTTGAGCATCGAGCAGGGCAAAACCCACACAACGAGCACTACTTGGCTACCAAAGGCGCCAAGCTAGGGCACATGTTTAACGATGGTCAGTAGGCCCGTCTAGTCGGCAGCTAGCGCAGTTTCGATCTGCGCTAAAATCTTCTCTTTTGATAATCCCGCCATATCTAAGGCTTCGTTACGGCTAGCATGATCGATGTAAGTATCTGGAATACCGATATTTAAAATCTCAACACCACCCAGTACTAGTTCGTTAACCGCCGAGCCGGCACCGCCCATAACAGCGTTTTCTTCGATCGTTACGATAAGATCGTGATCGGCAACAGCGGCAGTAATAGCTTCTTGATCTAGCGGTTTAACCCAGCGCATATCGATCAGGGTAGCATCTAGTTCGTTAGCAACCCATTTGGCGCGATCAAGTAGCGCACCAAAGTTTAAGATCGCGACCTTTTTGCCCTCTTTGATCAGGTTGGCTTCGCCAATCGGTAGGGTGGTTAGTTCTTTATTGATCTCTACATTAGGGCCGGTGCCGCGAGGGTAGCGAACGGCAGAGGGGCCTTCGTATTGATACGCAGTCTCTAGTAGTAAGCGGCATTCGTTCTCGTCAGACGGTGCTGCTACAATCATGTTGGGCACGCAGCGTAGATAGCTAAGGTCAAAGCTGCCGGCATGGGTTGGGCCATCTTCACCCACAAGGCCTGCGCGATCGATAGCAAAGGTAACGTCTAGGTTTTGAATTGCCACGTCATGAATTAGCTGGTCGTATGCGCGCTGTAAGAATGTTGAGTAGATCGCAACGACAGGTTTTTGCTTTTCGCAAGCAAGGCCTGCAGCAAGGGTTACTGCGTGTTGCTCTGCAATGGCTACATCATGAAAACGGTCGGCAAAATCTTCTCTAAATCGAGTCATGCCCGAGCCCTCACACATCGCCGGTGTGATACCTGCTAAGCGGGAATCGGTCGCGGCACGATCGCATAACCACTCGCCAAAAACATCTTGGTATTTAGGGCCTGAAACCGGTTTTGGCTTGCTCTCGTCTTTTGACTCAAGCTTACCTAGGGCGTGATAACCAACAGGATCTTCTTCGGCTGGTGAAAAGCCTTTACCTTTGCGCGTTACAATATGCAGTAACTGTGGGCCCTTTAGGTCTTTCATGTTGTTGATAGTGGTCATTAGATCTTCAACATTGTGCCCATCAATTGGGCCAACATAGTTAAAACCTAGTTCTTCGAACAATGTGCCGGGCGCGATCATGCCTTTTACGTGTTCTTCGGTTCGGCGTGCTAGCTCCCACATCGACGGGATTTTGCTAAATAAACGCTTACTACCTTCGCGCATATTGTTGTACAGCTTACTAGACCACATTTTCGCTAGGTACGACGACAAGCCGCCCACTGGGTGCGAAATAGACATAAAGTTGTCGTTTAGAATCACTAATACATTTGCTTCGGTACTGCCGCCGTGGCTTAGTGCTTCAAATGCCTGACCAGCGGTCATTGCGCCGTCGCCGATAACGGCAACCACTTTGCGATCATCACCGGCCATTTGTGCCCCTAGCGCCATGCCCAACGCGGCACCGATCGAGGTGCTACTGTGGCCTACACCAAAGGTGTCATATTGGCTTTCTGAGCGCTTAGGAAAACCCGCCAACCCTTCTTTTTGGCGCATCGACAGCATACGCTCGCGACGGTCAGTCAAGATTTTATGGGGGTAGGTTTGATGGCCAACGTCCCAAACAATACGATCGTCAGGGGTGTTGAATAAGTAATGCAGTACCACGGTAAGCTCGACCACGCCAAGGCCTGCTCCAAAGTGACCGCCAGTTTGGCTGGTGCTCCAAAGCATAAAGTGGCGTAGCTCGTCGGCTACCTGTGCTAACTCGCCCTTGTCTAGTTCACGCAGATCAGCCGGAGTGGTGATCTTGTCTAGCAACGGGGTTGCGGGGCGAGTTTCGGGTATTTCGTGATACATCATGTAAACCGTTAAATGCGAACCGCAAATTTTAGCAAATAAAGCGCGGTTTTTGTGTTGATTGTTAAGATTTTCTTACCAATACAAACTGAGCGAGTTCGCGTAGTGTGTTTGCCCTATCATCAAACCCTGATAGAGATTCTAATGCCTGATCAACAAGCTTTTGGGCATAGTCTTTAGAGGCTTGGATACCCATCAGTTTAGGGTAGGTCGATTTATTAAGCGCCTGATCTGCACCCTGTTGCTTACCCAGTTGCTCGGTAGAAGATTCGATATCTAAAATATCGTCAACAACCTGAAAGGCCAAACCTAGGTTGTCGGCATAACGCCCTAATGCATCACGATCGGTGTGGGTTAACCCTGCAACAATGGCACCCATGTCTACCGCCGCCCCAATCAGTGCGCCGGTCTTTAAACGGTGAATGCTCTCTAGTTGTATTTGATCAATTGCGCTGTCTGTAAAGTCGATGTCTAGCTGTTGGCCGCCTACCATACCTTGGGCGCCAGAGGCTTTAGATAACGATGTTGCCAGTTCAACTTTGGTGTGAGCGTCACAGTCAAGCAACATTAGCGTCTCAAACGCTTGGCACTGCAGTGCGTCGCCCACCAAAATTGCCGTCGGTTCATCGTAGGCAATATGGGTAGTGGGGCGACCGCGTCGTAGATCGTCGTCGTCCATCGCTGGTAGATCGTCATGCACTAGCGAATAACAATGCACCATCTCGATCGCTGCGGCGGTATCGTCAACTACCTGGTCGCTTTTACACTCGCCCAATAGTGCCGCTGCATATACCAACAATGGCCGCAGGCGCTTACCTGGGGCAGTTGCTGCATAGGCAGTTGCGCTATTGAGTCGATCAGCAGCACTGGTGTTGGCAGTGATCTGTTCTAGGTGGGCGTTTATACGTTGTTGGTGTAGGGCAATAAACTGCTCTAAATCATTGCTCATCGCGTTGTTTTACCAGTGATTCGACGCGTAGTTCGGCTTGTTTAAGGGTGGCTTCGCAGCTGCGAGTTAGTGCCACGCCGCGTTCAAAAAGAGCTAGGCTTTCTTCTAACGGCAGGTCGCCTGATTCCATTTTAGCAACAAGGGCTTCTAGTTCGGCCAGTTCGGCTTCGAACTGCTTGCCTTTATCTGATTCTACTGGCGTGTCTGCTTGCTTGCTCATGCAATTACCTAGGTTGGTAGATACAGCGCAACTTACCCCATAGGCCTAATAAGGTCAAATTGACGATAGTACAGCCTTAGACAGTGCTAGGCTTAAAGATATAACAGGGAAGTAAAGAGGTACTGTTACGTGGATATCGCAACTCTGATCGGCATAGTCGGCGCGATGGCGCTTGTAGTGGCGGCCATCATTATGGGCGGCGATCCAGGTACGTTTATCAACCCCGAATCAATTGTCATTGTATGCGCAGGCAGTCTCTTTGTTGTGCTCGCCAAATTTGGCGTTAAGCAGTTTGCATCGGCGGTGAAGGTCGCTGCCAAAGCCTTTGTGTTCAAGATGCAGCCCCCTCAAGATATGATCGACGAGATCGTCGAAATTGCAGACGAGGCCAGAAAGGGTGGCCTATTGTCGTTAGAAAACCGTGATATCGAGAATGAGTTTCTGCAAAAGGGTATTCAGCTATTGGTTGATGGCCATGAACCCGAAGTGGTCAAAAGTATCATGATGAAAGACAAGATCTTGGCCGAAGAGCGCCATCTTTGGGGCTCTAAGATCTTCAGTTCACTAGGCGATGTGGCGCCAGCGATGGGTATGATCGGCACCTTGATCGGTCTGGTGGCGATGCTCGCGAATATGGAAGACCCCAAGGCCATTGGCCCCGCAATGGCGGTCGCCCTTTTAACTACCTTATATGGCGCCATCATCGCTAACGTGATCGCCAATCCAATTGCCGACAAGCTTAAGCTAAGGGCGTTAGAAGAACGCACCTTAAAGGCGCTAATCATTGATGCGCTGTTGGCTATTCAAGCCGGTCAAAACCCCCGCGTAATCGATACGCTATTACGCAATTACTTACCCGAGAAACATCGCGAATCCTCAGAGGTTTAGCGCGTTAGGTTAGGTGGTGTTGTGAGCGACGAAGAAGATCTAAAAGAAGAAAGCGAAGGCGGCTTGCCCCCCTGGTTGGCGACCTTTGCTGACCTGATGTCGCTTTTGATGTGCTTCTTTGTTTTATTGCTGTCGTTCAGTGAGATGGACGCACAAAAATTCAAGCGCTTAGCTGGCTCAATGGCGCAGGCCTTTGGTGTACAAAACCGTTTAGAGGTGATGGAAGCACCCAAGGGTACCAGTATCGTTGCTCAAGAGTTTGGGCCTAGTATTCCCGAACCCACACCGCTTGCCGAAATTTATCAACGCGTCGAAGATGTACAGGGCAGCACCTTAGATATTCAGTGCAGCGATCAGTTTGACGTTGAACAGGGGCACGAAAACTTAGAGGGGCCACCTAAGGTTGAGAACTCGCAACTGTCTGATTCGATTGAAAAGCGTCTAGACGAGCTAATTGCTCAAACCGAAGCTGATGCCTCTGACTTTGCCGACGCGCTCGCAGAATCGATTAACTCGGGCAAGATAGAGGTCGAGACTCAGGGGCGAACGATTGTGATTCGTATCAAAGAGGCAGGGTCGTTCATGACCCACTCTGCAGCCCTTTCTGCTGACTACGTGCCTATACTCGAAAAGGTGCGCAAATTGCTCAAAAAGAAAGCAGGGCGAGTATCTGTCGAGGGTCATACTGATAATATTCGTGTGTCTAACGACCGATTTAGATCTAATTGGGAGTTATCTAGTGCCCGAGCCGTGTCGGTATCTCACGAATTATTAGCCTATGACGAGCTGCACCCTGAACGCTTTTCAATCGTCGGCTATGGCGAGACTCGCCCAATCTCAACCAATGACACTACCGAGGGGCGATCATTAAACCGGCGTGTAGAGATAATGCTGCATCAATCGGTTGATGATGTAGCCTTAAAGCGTGACTTGCAGCAGCTGAAGTATGAGTCACCCGACGAATACCAAAGGCTTAAGCCGCGTTATCAGTTTCAGTTGCGAGAAGATGAAATCTTTTAGCCGTGATATGCTTGCTTGATCACAGCTTAGGGCGGGTTATGAAACTAGATCGTATCGACTGTCGCATCTTAGAGATTCTGCAAAAAGATGCCTCTATATCCAATTTAGATTTGGCTGATCGCGTAGGTCTTAGCGCAACCCCTTGCGCGCGCCGGGTTAAGCAGCTAGAAGACGCCGGTCTGATCAAAGGCTCGGTGGTGCTTTTAGATGAAAAACGCTTAGGACTAAGTTTAACCGCGTATATTCAGATCAGTATGGATCGTCATACTGCTGATTGTTTTGACCAGTTTGAGCGGCAAATCAGTGAATTTCCAGAGGTGGTTGAGCTATCACTGATAACCGGGCAGTCAGCTGATTATCTGGCCAAGGTGGTACTGGCCGATATGGATCATTTTCAGTCGTTCTTATTGGGCAGATTAACAAAACTTGAAGGGGTTACCGGAGTACAATCAAGCTTTGTATTACGCAAACCTATTAACCATACCGCGCTGCCTGTCGAGCAGTGTTTAGCCGACTAGCGGCAGCGCACGGAGAACCCAGATGCAAGAGATTCCACTACCGGGCCCAGAGATGATGATTTCGGGCGTATCAGAAGCTGGCGGCGAGCTCGTATTTATCGGCGCTACTGACGACGCTAACCTATTTGAGATCGTGGTGTTCAGAAATCCAGAAAGCGAACAGCCCGTTGTAGAGATTCTTGACGAGTCAGTGCCAGGCGACGAAGTAAAGCAAGCTATGGCCGAGCTACATGTGTCGGTTGAAGAATGGACCGAAGATGACATCGACGAAGACCTGTTCGACTTTGACTTTGACGACGAATAATTAGAGATATAGATATGACCCAGATTGCCGATCGCTTATCAGCAATTCGCGCCGAAATGGCCAAGCAAAACCTAGACGCCTTTTTTATTCCTCGTGCCGACGAGTACCTAGGTGAATATATTCCTGCGCACAACGAACGCATGTTGTGGGCGTCGAACTTTACGGGTTCGGCGGGCATGGTTGTTATTTTAAAAGACCGTGCCGCTATGTTTGTCGATGGTCGCTATACCGTTCAGGTGCGCCAGCAAGCGCCTGCCGAATATTTTGAGTACTACCACCTAATTGATCACCCCCATGTTCAGTGGGTTGTCGATCAGGTAGGCGAGGGCGCTCGTATTGGTTGCGATACTAAATTGCACAACCGCGTATGGTACAACGACGCTGCCAAGGTAATTGCAAAGGGCAATGCTGAATTGGTTGAGGTAGCTGAAAACCCTGTTGATTTAGCTTGGGCCGAGCGCCCAGCTCCGGGTAAGCTGATGGCCAGTTTGCATGCTCGTGAATATACCGGCATGCACTCTCTAGAAAAGCGTCAGCAGATTGGCGAAGCGATCGCTGCTGAAAAGGCCGATGTGGCTTATATAGCGCAACCTGATTCAATTTGTTGGCTGCTCAACATTCGAGGCCAAGACACACCCTGCCTTCCTATTGTTTTGGGTACTTCATTACTCTGGGCTGACGGATCTATGGTGCATTACCTAGACGCCGATAAATTGCCTGAGGGTGTTGCCGAGCATGTTGGTGACGGCGTTACCTTTAAAAGTGAAACCGAACTTCAAGCTGATCTACAAGCACTGTCTGGCAAGGCCGTAATGGTTGACCCTGTCACCGCCAATGCTTGGAGCCAACTAACACTTGAGCGCGCGGGCGCGTCTATTGTGGCAGCCGCTGACCCTGCGTTAATGCCAAAGGCCTGCAAAAATGGCGTTGAGTTAGAAGGTGCTAAAGCTGCTCACGTGCGTGATGCGGTGGCAGTCACCAAGTTTTTAGCATGGATCGATAGTGAAGTAGCAAAGAAGGCGAGCCATACCGAAGCAACCCTGTCTGATCAGTTGTTAGCGTTTCGTAAAGAGCTGCCCGAATTTGTTGAGCCTAGTTTTGACACTATTTCGGCGACCGGCCCCAATGGTGCGATGTGTCACTACAATCATCTAGATGGTAAGCCGGCAGAGTTGGTATATGACAGCCTTTACTTAGTAGATAGCGGCGCCCAATATCCAGACGGCACTACTGATATCACGCGCACTGTCGCAATCGGCAACGTCACGGGCGAGCACAAAAAGATGTTTACTCTGGTACTTAAAGGTCACATTGCGTTAGATCAGCAGCGATTCCCCGAGGGTACTACTGGTGCTCAACTTGATGCGATTGCTCGCCAATTCTTATGGCAAGAAGGCTTCGATTACGATCATGGCACCGGTCATGGCGTGGGTAGTTTCTTGAGTGTTCACGAAGGCCCACAACGCATAGGTAAAGGCGTGGCTCCAGTTGTATTAAAACCGGGCATGATTTTATCGAACGAGCCGGGCTACTACAAAGAGAACGCCTACGGTATTCGCTGCGAAAATCTTGTGATTGTTCGACGTATGCAGTCTGAGGGTGATTTAGCGTTACTAGGTTTTGAGCCGATTACACTAGTACCTTTTGATACGCGTCTGATCGATGTAGCCCTATTAACTGAAGCCGAGCTAAGTTGGGTTAATAGGTATCACGCAAAAGTGCGTGAAACGCTGCAAAGTCGTCTAAGCGGTGATACCCTTGAGTGGATGGTTGCGGCGACTGAGCCGTTGACGCGCCAATAAATAATACATAGGAGAGACCCATGCGTTACTTCACATTACTTTTGGTTGGTTTAATAGCTGCCTGTAGTTCAAATAGCACAGGCTTTGATCATGATCCTACCCATGACTTTTCAAAGCCACTAACCGTTATGGTAGCTGCTAGCTCTCAGCAGGTGATGGGTCTTGATGGTGAGCGTATAGCCAAAGCATTGCTAGACGGCGCCAACGCGCGCGGTTGGTCGACCGGCCCAAACAGTACGGCTACGTTTCAGTTTGGGTTGCGTTCAAAGGGCAAAAACTCAGGCTCTAACATGAGTATCGGTATTGGCGCGGGGCGCTATTCTCGCTCAGGTGTATCAGTAGGTGGGTCGGTTTCGGTACCTGTGGGTGGTGGTCGCGAAGCCGCCGTTCTTGAGGTAGTGCTTATTGATGACGCCACGGGTAAAACCCTTTGGTTTGGCACCGAAAATTGGTCTGTTAAGCAAAGTGCTAGCCCGGCCGAGCGCAATGATGCAATTCGATTAATCGTTGCTAAGCTAATGCAGACGATACCGCGTTAATTATAGTAGGCCGCAGCAACTAGCCTACAGTTTGTTGCGGTTACTGTACCTTGTTATATAGTAGGCGTATCATGTTTACCCAATACCCCGACAATCAATCGAAAAACAATCAGGGATTCAAAATGCGTAAATCACTACTCGCGGCAGCTATGGCCGCGGTTTTTTTGGCGGGCTGTGACAGCGCTGTCAATAACGGCGAGTCTACTCAGACTCCTGTCAAAGATGTTGCCGCTAGTGTTGTGGCTTCGCCGGTAGAGCAGTTAGCTAGTGCTCTAAATTTTCAGTACCAGGTTGTAAATAGCCGCGCAACCGATGTCGACTGTGCTTCATTAGGTGCCGAGTGGGGTAGCTGCTCGCGCAGCCAAGTAGTGTTAAGTACCGATACTGATTTTGATATCGATGGAAACTGGGTAATGTATGCCCACAGCGTACGTCGTATATTGCAGCTAGACGCTGAAGGCTGGCGTGTAGAACACGTAACGGGTGATTTACATCGAATCTATCCACCTAAAGATTTCACTGGTTTTAAAGCGAACCAGCAGGTGCGCTTGCCAATTGTTACCGAGCATAGCCTGTTGTTCGTTACAACGGTTATGCCTAACTGGTATCTAGTGGGCGAGTCGGGCGAGCCATTTGTGATCGCGGCCACGGCTACGAATACTGTAAAAGATTTTGTTGCTCCATTTTCAGATGGGCAGTGGAATTCGGGCTCAGATGACAAAAATATTCTGATGACCGCTGATACACGTTTCGAGCGGTATCAGTCGATTACACCAATAGCTGCAGAAGAACTGTCTGTCGATATTATCCCCACTCCGCTATCTAGCAATTTTAGTGGCGAGATGATTGACGCAAGCGCATTGTCTATCGGTGGTAACGTGGCGGTTGCGCAGCGCTTTGGTTTGACTGACCGTCTGGCTAAGGTGGGCGTTACAGCGGCTGCTGAAGGTACGGCGTTGATGTTATCTATCGACGAGTCTTTACCGGCAGAAGGATACAAGCTATCTATCGCTAGTGATGGTGTGTCGGCCAGCGCAGGTTCTGAACAAGGCTTGATTTGGGCGATGCAGTCGCTACTCGCGCTAGTTAATAAGGGCCAGTTGCCAATCGGTGAAATCGAAGACGCCCCACGTTTCGATTATCGCGGTATGCAGGTCGACCTTGGTCGTCATCATCGCTCTTTAGCGTCAATGAAGCGCTTAGTTGAGCAAATGTCGGCGGTTAAGCTTAATAAGCTTCATCTTGGCTTAACCAATGACGAAGGCTGGCGTATCGAGATTCCTGGGTTGCCAGAGCTTACGGATGTTGGTGGCGAGCGTTGCCATGATCTAGAAGAGAATAATTGTATTCTGCCACAGCTAGGTTCGGGTCCAACCTCTGACAATATGGGTTCTGGATTCTTCACTACTGAGCAATATGTCGAGTTGGTAAAGACCGCGCAAGCGGTTGGCGTAGAAGTCATTCCTGAAATCAACATGCCTGCTCACGCCCGTGCAGCCGTAGTAGCGATGGAGTCGCGCTATAAGCGTTTAATGGCCGACGGTGATACTGAAGGCGCTAGCGAGTATCGATTAACTGACCCGAATGATCAAAGCAATGTGATTACAGTACAGTTCTACGATCGATTGAGTTTTATTAATCCGTGTTTAGATTCTTCGCATCGTTTTGTCGATAAGGTCATGAGCGAAGTAGCCGCGATGCACCAACAAGCTGGGCAGCCGCTTAAGACGTGGCACTATGGTGGTGACGAGGCTAAAAACATCACGCTGGGTAACGGCTTTGAAGACATCAATGCTGATCCAAAATCAGGCAAGGGCTTGATGGATCTGTCTAAGCAAGACTATCCCTTTGGTAAGTCGCCGGCGTGTGCAGGTTTAATTGCTAGCGGTGAAATTGAAGCCGCTAAAGAGCTACCAGCATGGTTTGCGATTAAAGTAGGCGATATGGTGAATGCTAAAGGCATTGATACGCTACAGGCCTGGCAGGATGGTCTTAAATATGCGTCTGGCGCAGATGCCTTCAGCACAAAAAAGGTGGCTGTAAACAACTGGGAGACTGCCGCCGGTGGCGCTGCTGAAACAGTAGGCGATTGGGGTGATAATGGTTATGAGGTTGTTCTAAGCTCGCCCGACTTCTTATACTTTGATTTTCCTTACGAAGTAGACCCTGCCGAGCGCGGCTATTACTGGGCAGCTCGTTTTGTTGATCTGAAGCGTACGTTTGGGTTTATCCCAACCAATATGGCGCAAAATGCCGAGCTGATTAACGACCGTGAGAACAACGGTTTTGAAGCAACAACACGTTTGACGAAAGCGCCGATTGGTATCTCGGGGCAGCAGTGGGGTGAGACGGTTCGTACTGATGCGCAGTTCGAATATATGGTTTACCCCCGTATCTACCCCTTAGCAGAGCGTGCATGGCACAAGCCAAGCTGGGAACTAGATCAAGTAGATGGTCGAACCTTTGGCCCAGACAGCAATTATGTTGATACCGATGCCATTGAAAAGGCCTTTGTACGTTTCTCGAACGTGGTGGCTAAGCGTTACCTGCCTAAGCTAGAAGAGGCAGGGGTGAATTATCGTTTGTCAGTTCCTGGCGCGGTAATGACTGATGATGGTTACCAGGTAAACATCGATTTACCAGGTGTGCTTCTTGAATATCAGCAAGACGGTAACTGGTATGCGGTAGAAGGCGGTAAAGCGCCAGTCACGGCAACGGCTGTTCGAGCGGTGCAGTATGATGGCAAGCGAGCAGGTCGCCCACTGCCATTGCAAAAGTAGTGAGTGAAGCCTGTTAGGCTTCTACCTCAACTAGTGTAGGAATGCGCGCTTCGGCGCGCATTTTTGCGTATAGAGCAAAGTAAATCAGCGTCGCAACTAATGCGAAACTAGCGCTGATGATAAACATCCAGCTATAACCGTATCCTGCGCCGATAATTGAGGCAGCGATGTTCGGGCCAATGATTTGCCCGAGGCCTTGCGCTCCGGGGATAAGTGACGAATAAGCACCAGTGCGATCAACCTGAGCAATCATAGACATCTGGTATACGTCGATAAAGATCCATAAGAAATTGAATCCCCATACGCTCAGCAGCAACGCCATCGGGCTCATATTGAAGGCGACGCCAGCTACTGCGATACTCATTAAAATCAGCGCGCCAAATAATGGCCTGAATAAACCAAAACGATCACTGATAAGTGTTGCCACCAAGCAGCCTACGATACTAAGTAATGTACCCCAAACGAGTACCCAATTGATGGTGTCTTCGGCGACGTTGGCGTTGAGCGCAGCCAGTTCAATGTATGTCCAGTAAGCGCCGATATTGAGATAGGTAAAAATCATAGCCACTAGACACACGATGGGAGTGATCTTGCTATCCAATAATCGATAAATACGACCTTCAGGATGACGGGTAGCTTCGATGTGTTCGATTTGTGGTTGTTCGCCGCGTCTTGGTATAAAACCAAAAAAGGGTAACGCTAAAACAAAGCCAGCCATGAATACCATATAGATTTGATTCATCGTTAGCAGTGGTAGCATCCACAGTTCACCGGCTTGGGTAAAGGCAAAAGCGAACAGCAGCATATTGTATGAACGAGCAGGTTTAGAGGTGGCGCCAAGGTTGGCGACGGCAACGCCAGTGAAAAGGCCCGAGCCAATGCCAGCAATTAGGCGAAGCCACAACACCGATTCGTAACTGCCATTATCGATACATAGGTAATTGGCGATTACCGCGATAACGACACCTGCAAAGGCAAGCGCGCGCCGGCCAATGCGTTTAATGAGCGCGGCGCAAAGTAGGGCGCCAAGAGATAGGCCACCTAAATCATTACCGGCAACTCGCCCTACCTGTTCTTCGGTGAACCCTAGTTGGCTAACCCAGGCAGAGCTGATGACTGGGATACCCACTAATACGCTGTACCCCACCAGCGCCATAAACAAAGAAAGCGCAATGGTGCGCCAATGATCGAACGGGTTAGACATGGTGTCTCCGTTTGTTTGTTATTATTGCCGCTCAGTATTGCGAAAGATTAGTGAAATGGCAATCACCTTGTTGCTAGCGCTTAAAAATGTTGGTTTTTGCTTTTCGGTATGCCTGCAGCCTGTCACTCGCTATAATCCAGAAAGATAGAAACGGATCTAGTTTATGACAGAGTCAAAAACGCTTAATACGGCCGTCATCGGTGTCGGATATCTTGGGCGCTTTCATGCACAAAAATATGCGGCACTAGAAGGGTCAAACCTAGTGGCAGTGGTCGATGCTAACGCTGAACAAGGCGAGGCTGTTGCTAAAGAATTAGGCTGTGAATACGTTGGCGATTATCACCAGCTAATCGGTAAAGTAGATGCAGTAAGTATCGCTGCGCCCACTACGCTGCATCATCAGATCGCCGCTGACCTGTTAGATGCGGGTATTCACGTGTTGGTCGAAAAGCCGATGACAGTAACCTTAGAGCAAGCAGACGATCTAATTGCTCGCGCTAAGCACAACAGCTGTGTGCTGCAGGTGGGTCATCTACTGCGTTTTCATGCAGCTATTTTAGATTTGGGCGAGGTGTTAACTACACCAACTTTCATAGAAGCGCATCGATTGGCGCCATATAAACCCCGTGCAACCGATGTGAACGTCGTGCTTGATCTAATGATTCATGACATCGATATCATTTTAAGTCTGGTTGATTCAGATGTCGTAGACATTCAAGCGAGCGGTACCAATGTGTTGTCAGACACAATGGATATTTGCAATGTGCGTCTAACCTTTGCCAATGGCTGTGTAGCGAATGTTACGGCTAGCCGTATTAGTATGAAAACCGAACGAAAATTACGCATCTTTCAAGAAGCAGGTTATGTGTCGGTTGATTTTCAAGAACATAGCCGAGCGCATTTTTATATCGGTGATGGCGAAATGTTTCCTGGTGTGCCAAATATTGAAAGTCAGCAAAGTCAGTATCCGCAAGGCGACGAGCTTAACGCAGAAATTGCTTCGTTTTTGCAATGTATTCGCTCAGGCGAGAGGCCACTAGTGACCGGTGAAGCGGGTCGTAGAGCGTTAGACGTTGCAACAAAGATTACAGAGTTAGTAGGTAGTAAGTAACGATGAAAATTCCAATGGTTGACCTGCGTGGTCAGTATCAAGCAATCAAAGATGAAGTAGAAGCAGGTATTGCTAAAACGATTGAAAACACGTCGTTCATCATGGGCCCTAACGTAAAAGCCTTCGAGGCTGAAGCGGCAGAGTATTTGGGTGTAAAGCATGCTATAGGTTGTGCAAATGGCACCGACGCGTTACATCTTGCGCTACTAGCGTTAGGTATCAAAGAAGGTGACGAGGTTATTACAACGCCGTTTACCTTTATCGCAACGGCAGAAGCCATTCGTTACGTTAATGCAACGCCGGTTTTTGTTGATATCGACCCTGATACTTTGAATATTGATTTAAACGAAGTCGAAAAAGCAATTACCGCGCGCACTAAAGTAGTAATGCCGGTTCACCTGTTTGGTCAGCCGGTAAACATGCCTGCACTTAAAACACTTTGCGACGCACATAACGTTGCGATTGTTGAAGACTGTGCCCAAAGCTTTGGCGCAACGATTGATGGTAAGCACACGGGTACATTTGGTGACGTAGGTTGTACTAGTTTTTTCCCAAGTAAAAACCTAGGTTGTTTTGGTGACGGCGGCATGTTGTACACCGATCGTGATGACTTGGCCGAGCTAATTCGCATGTATCATAATCACGGCAGTAAGGTGCGCTACTATCACGACGTGATTGGTTACAACAGTCGGTTAGATGATATGCAGGCAGTAATCTTGCGCGCTAAATTAAAGCATCTTGATAGCTATAACCAGGGCCGGCGTCGTGTTGCCAAGGCTTACGCTGATGGTTTTGCTGGTTCTGATGTGAAGGTTCCGTTTGAAGATGGTGTGGGTGTGCATGTATACCACCAGTACACCACTATAATGCCACAGCGCGAAAAAGTGCAGGCTGCTTTAGGTGATGCAGGTATTGCGTCGGCTATCTATTATCCGATTCCACTACATCAGCAAAAAGTGTTTGAAGAGTTTTGTAAAGGGCAGTCGTTTCCTGTAAGCGAACATGTCGCAGAAAATTGCTTGTCATTGCCCGTGTTCCCAGAGATGACAGACGATCAGGTTAAGCAAGTAGTCGCTGGCGTGCTTGGGGCACTCAATGGCTGATGTGATGATTAGCGCCGGCGAAGCGTCGGGCGACCTTCATGGTGCTAATCTTGCTCGAGCATTACGCGCGCAAAAAGCAGATGTCGAAATAGTCGGCATGGGGTCGTCGCAGATGGCCAGTGCCGGCGTTGAGCTTCTGTTTGATTCTAAAGATATCGGCGTTGTCGGTTTAGTTGAAGTACTTAAACAGTACTCAAAAATCAAAAGCGTTTTAAAAAATCTACAGCGTTATATCGACGAGACACCACCAAAGGTCTTGGTGTTAATTGATTATGTTGAGTTCAACTTAAAACTCGCCAAGTACGCCAAAGATCGTGGCGTTAAAGTACTGTTTTACGTTAGCCCTCAGGTGTGGGCATGGCGAGAAGGGCGAGTGCCCAAAATCGGTGCTGCGATTGATCATATGGCGGTGATCTTTCCCTTCGAAGTAGATATTTATCAGCAACATAACATTCCAGTGACTTATGTTGGGCACCCGTTGGCTGATGAAGTGCACCCATCAATGACAGCCGATCAGGTGCGTGCAACCTATCATTTAGATAGTTCGAAAAAGTTACTCGCGTTGTTGCCCGGTAGCCGCGTGGGCGAAATAGAGCGTAATCTGCCTACGATGGTCGCTGCGGCAAAGTTGGTTAAGTCTCATCATTCAGATGTGCAGTTTGTAATACCGGTGGCGCCAACATTAGAGCGCTCTTTACTCGAAGAAAAGCTAGACGGGTTAGATGTTACCTTGGTCGATCAACACGTCTATGATGTACTGAGCGTTGCCGATAGTTCTATTGTGGCTAGTGGTACGGCTACTTTGCAAACGGCGCTGCTACAAGTGCCTATGAGTATCATGTACCGTGTTGCGCCTTTGACCTATTGGGTTTTAAGCAAGTTAGTTAAAGTTGATCATATAGGCTTAGCTAATATCGTTGCCGGGCACGAGGTAGTACCAGAATTTATTCAGCACAATGCAACACCTGAAAAACTCGCCGAAGAATCTATTAAGCAATTGTTCGATGATCAGTACAACGCTGACATGCGAGCACAGCTTGGCGAAGTTAAAGAAAAAATCGGTGCAGGCGGTTGTTCTGAACGCGTTGCCAAGCTCGCCCTTGATTTGGCGAGCTAACGCCTACTTCTTTGTTCTGATAATACCGCGGGGGCTTTCGTTGACGAAGTTAACGAAATTGGCCACTTCTTGATATTGCTCTACTAGGGTCGCGCACTGTTGGGTGGCTTCTTCTTTCGATTGGCGTCTCTGTGCAAAGGCCTTAAATGCTTGGGTCAGACCTTTGATTGCGTCTTTGTTAAACCCAGCTCGTTGTAAACCGATTTTGTTGATTCCGATGGCGCGCGCATAGTTGCCGGCCACCAGTGTATAGGGCGTGACATCTTTATTGACTGCTGCACCCATGCCAGTAAAGGCTCTCTCACCAATGCGACAGAACTGATGCACTAGCGTAAAGCCGCCCAAGCGTGCGTGATTACCTACTTCAACGTGGCCTGCTAATGCGGCGTTATTGGTCATGTTGACATAGTCACCAACGATACAGTCGTGCCCAATATGAACGTAGGCCATAAACATACCGTGGTTGCCAATCTTGGTAAGCCCGCCACCTTTTACCGTACCTCTACTGATACTGATGTACTCGCGAAACAGGTTGTGATCACCTATGTGTAGCTCGGTTGCTTCACCTTGGTAGCCTTCGTCTTGAGGTGCTTCGCCCAGCGAGCAAAATGAATAAATCGTGTTGTGATTGCCAATGGTCGTTGGGCCTGCGACGTTCACATGGGCTTTGAGCTCGGTGTATTCGCCGATGGTCACGTCTGCACCAATCACACAATAGGGGCCGATAACTGCCGTATCGGCGATGCTTGCTTTGGGGTCGATAATGGCGGTTGGGTGAATCATGTAGGCGTCTCAAATCATATTGCGCATAGTTTAGTGATATTTCTATCAAATCTCTATTTTTAGGCGTTCTAGGTACATTTAACCTTGGGTTGAAGCGATTAAATGATATGGTGTAACATCGCGAGTGATAAAAGAGGGGTGAACCATGGATAGATATCTAGAGCAAGCCAAAATTGATGCCGAAGCGCGAGGGATTAAGCTTACGGCAAAGCGTGCAGCAGTATTGAAAGCGCTCATCGGTATGCAAAAACCAGTGTCTGCATACGACGTAGTCGATCAATATCGAGAAGAAACGGGCGAAAAGATCGCACCTATGTCTGCGTACCGAATGTTAGACCTAATGGTTGAAGCGGGCGTTGCCCATAAGCTGAAAAGCATTAACAAATACGTAGGTTGTGCTCACCTTTGCTGTGACCATGATCATGGCACGTCACAGTTTTTGATTTGCACTGATTGTGAAGCCGTTGACGAAACAACCTTGCCGGCCGAATTGTTAGTGCAATTACAAGCCTCAGTAGACCCTCTTAACTTTTCATTACACACAAATCAACTAGAACTGCACGGCCGCTGCGGCCAGTGCCAATAGGAAGAGACATGAAATTTAAACACACCGCGTTAGCGTCGGCTATTGCATTAACGTTTGCTGCCCAGGCTAGCGCCGAACAGGTAAGCGGCAAGGTAGTTGACGCCAGTGGTAAGGGTATTGCTGGTGTTGAAGTATCGGTACACGAAGGTGCTTCGGTTACTACTAATGAACAAGGCCAGTTTACTTTAGACGTTGCAAACCTGTCTGAAGAGTTGCACTTGGTTGCAGATGGCTATGTGCACCTCACTCAGAACGCAAGCGATGCATCAAAAGGTAGCTTTGTAATGTACCGCGCAGCGATTGAAGAGATAGATGTGATCGGTGTACCACTGCATATCTCTAACCTTCGGTCTACAGTACCTGTAACGATTCTTGATGAAGAAGCTGTACGCGATGCACAAGCGGCAAACCTAGGCGAAACGCTTAATGGCGAGCTAGGTATTCACAGTTCATACTATGGCCCTGTATCAAGCAGCCCGGTAATTCGTGGTTTAGATGGCCCACGTGTATTGATTGCACAGAATGGCTTAGACGTGGGTGACATTTCACGTGGTGGCCCAGATCATGCGGTAAGTACTGAATCTGCAACGACTGAGCGTATCGAAGTCTTACGTGGCCCATCGACTCTATTCTTTGGTAGTGGTGCGATCGGTGGCGTAGTAAACGTAATTGATAACCGCATTCCAACGTCTACAGAAACCGAGGGTTCTGTACAGTACACGCATCGCGAAGTGTCAGCTGATAACGAATTTGTGGCTTCTGTAAACACAGGTGTTGGCCAGTTCGCGTTACACGCAGACGGTTTTTATCGTGACGGTAATGACTACCGCGTACCAGGTAACCCTGAGGCGCATCACGATGATCACGACGAAGATCACCACGACGACCATGATGAAGATCATCATGATGATCACGACGAAGAGTTTAGCGGCCGTCTAGAGAACAGTGCTTCACGTGCTAAGGGTGCAACTATTGGTGGTTCGTACATCCTAGATAATGGCTACGTAGGTATTTCGGTAGGTCATTCAGAGCGCTTGTACGGTATTCCTGGTCATAGCCATGGTGATGAACTGGTTAAAGCTGATATGCAGCAAGATCGTGTACAGTTAGTGGGCGAGTTTGCCCTTGATAACAGCATTATTTCTAGTGTGAACGCGCGCGCAGGGTACACTGATTACGAGCACGCCGAGCTTGAGGGCGACGAAGTAGGTACTCTCTTTACTAGCGAAGTGAGCGAAGTACGTACAGAGCTAAAGCTTGCAGAAATGGCAGGCTGGCATGGTTCAGTATTGGTTGATTATAAGCAGGTTGAGCAGACGTCAGAAGGTGAAGAAGCCTACGCACCGGGCTCAAAGACTAAGATCGGTGCACTTGCACTAGTCGAAGAAAAAGAGTTTGGCGATTTCTTGTGGCAGTTAGGCGCGCGCATTGAATCTGTAAAGCTATCTACTAGCCCGTTTGAATTTGAGATGCATCATGAAGAAGATCATGATGAGCACCACGGCGACGATCATGACGATGATCACCATGACGACGATCACGGTGATGAGCATCACGACGAAGAGCACGAAGAATACATTCAGTTCGCTGACGAAAGCTTTACGCCGTTTAGCTTATCGACTGGTGTTGTTTGGGACTTTGCTCAAGGCCAAAACGTAGGCGTTAGCTATACCTATGCTCAGCGTGCGCCTTCAGCAGCAGAGCTATACTCAGCAGGCCCGCACATTGGTACTGGTTCTTTCGAACTAGGCACCCAGTTTGAAGCACACGAAGAAGATGGTGAAGTGCATATAGACTTGCACGAAGCGCCCATTGAGCTAGAAACCTCTAACAATATCGAGCTAAGTTACCGCAAATTCGAAGGCGACTTCGGCCTACTAGTGAATGTTTTCTACAACCGTGTTAATGACTATTACTATGCAGCTAATACTGGTCTAACGATTGAGGCAGGCCACGATCACGGTCACGAAGACGAGCATCACGACGATGAACATCACGACGACCATGATGCTGATCACGATGACGAACATCATGACGAAGAGCATGGTGATGAACTGCCTATCTATGCTTATCAGCAGCAAGATGTAGAATTGATTGGTTTAGAAACCTTGGCCTCATACCGTATCAACGATATGTTCAAGATTGAAGGTCAGTTTGACAGTGTTGCGGGCCGTTTGATTGGTGGTGGCAACTTGCCGCGTATTCCGCCAATGCGTTTGGGCTCTACATTAGAGTTCAACCAAGGTAACTGGCGCGCACAGGCGTCTGCTATGTACTACTTCGAGCAAGATCAGGTTGCTAGATACGAAGAGCACACAGGCAGCTATACCATGGTTGATCTATTGGCTGAATACACTGTGCCACATGCCGGTGCAGATACGCGTATCTCGTTAAAGGTAAATAACCTATTAAACGAAGAGGCACGCGTTCATACCTCTTACTTGAAAGAGATGACCTTGTTGCCATCTCGTGGTGTTGAGCTAAGTGTGCGCAGCTACTTCTAATTAGTAAGCGCATAGTTAGTGAAAAAGGGGGCTCTGTTGAGCCCCCTTTTTTATTATCTTAGAAATTGAATTATGTACCGAATCAATCTACTGTTGTCGACTATTGGTGAAACGGCAAGAGTATGAACAATGAATAAGTGGCGTAGCTTTGTAGCGGGGATCATTGGATGTTTGAGTGCTGAGATAAGCTTGGCAGAGCCGATTAAAGAACTAACGGTCTACACAGCAAAGCAGATTGTAACGATGGAGCCATCGCAGCCTTATGCTACTGCTGTAGCGGTGGCCAACGGCAAGATTGTTTCAGTTGGTTCACTGCAATCACTTAAGCCTTGGACAGACAAGTATCCAACAACAGTTGATACAACCTTCAAAGATAAGGTGCTCATGCCAGGGTTTATCGACCCTCATGTGCATCCTTCGCTACCTGCTATTTTGACGGCATTCCCGTTTATTGCGCCAGAAGAATGGAAGTTACCGTCTGCTTCTTACGAAGCCGCAACTACTCAAGATGCTTATATTCGATTACTGAAAGAGCATGTAAAACAATTCGTTGATCAAAACGAAGGCGAGAGTAAGCTCTTTGTCACTTGGGGATTTCATCAGTTATGGCATGGTGACATTGGTAAGAGCGAGTTAGACGCGTTATTTAAAGATCAACCGATTGTTTTATGGCATCGCTCGTTTCACGAGTTAGTTTTAAATTCTGCTGCAATTAAACTGCTAAATATTCAAGAGGCAGACATCAAGCCGTACGCTCATGATATCGATTGGCAAAAGGGGCTTTTTTCAGAATACGGTGCAAAGGCTGTCTTGGTACCTAGGTTAATGCCATTTATTTTGACGCCCGAAAGCTATATGCAAGGCATGAAAGACTTTGCCCGTATGGCTCACATAGGCGGTGTAACGTCGATTATGGATATGGGGGTCGGTGTATTTGGAGACGCTGAGGGCGAGATTAAATTGATTAAAGCGGCTATGCAAGATGCGCCCGCGCGCATTGTGTTAACGCCGATTGTTACAGATTTTATTACTCGTAAGCTTACTCCTGAGCAGGCACTTAAGCAGGTGCGCGAATGGGAATCAGACTCTACAAATAATGTGTCGCTTGATGGCCACTTCAAATTGATGATGGATGGTGCAGCTTTTTCAGGGTTAGGGCAGATGGGCTTTCCGGGTTATATCGACGGTCATGAGGGTATATGGATGTCGCCCTTAGAGGTTACGCACAGTTATGCTGAAGCCTTCTGGAAAGCTGGCTATCAGCTGCATGCCCACGCCAACGGTGATATGAGTACGCAAGCGCTCATTGAGATGGTTGAGCAGTTACAGGTGACGCTACCACGAACAGATCATCGCACCACACTTGAACATTATATGTACGCTACAGAAGACCAAGCGAAGCAGATGGCGAGTCTAGGTATGGCTGTATCAGCGAACCCTTACTATCAATTCATATTGTCAGATATCTACGCCGAACGATGGCTAGGCGAAGACCGAGCAAGAAATATGTCGCCACTTAAAAGCGTGGTCAACGCGGGTGTGCGTTTAGGATTACACTCCGATGCACCGATGGCGCCACTGAGCCCATTGTTATTGGTAGATACAGCCGTTAACCGTATTACGATTAATGGTAATCAAAACGCCAAGAGCCAACGATTATCGGTATATGAGGCATTAAAAGGTATAACCATTGATGCTGCTTGGCTGATGCGTATGGAAGACAGCATAGGATCAATTAGAGCAGGTAAAAAAGCAGACTTTACGGTACTAGAGAAAAACCCACTAAAGGTGTCGACTAAGAAGATCAAAGATATCAAGGTGTGGGGTGTCGTTTTTGAGGGCGAGAAATTTAAAGCAAATAATAGTGACTAACTGCAAAATAAAAGGGGCTTTGAGCCCCTTTTTTGTTAAGCAGTTGCCTCGGAGGTTTTATTGAAATCAGCCTGCCCCAGGTCTGATAGGTAATGATTTGCAGCCTTTAGATAGCACAGCAATGCCAATACAGGAACAACAATGTTAAAGCCTGTCAGTGACCATCGCAGCGAGTCAACACCATAGCTGCTTGCTAACAAGTCAGAGCCCACACCAACTAGTAGCGGGCCAAATCCTAGTCCAATCAAGTTTAAGATAAAGAATAAGAAGGCCGATGCTAAAGCACGCATGCGTGAGTTTACTAAGCTATGACAGGTTGCAATAACAGGACCTAAGTACATAGAGAATACGAACGTAGGCAGCGCGTAAAGCCCCATGGCAACATAAGGGTTGGCGGCCCAATAAACATAAAGCTGAATCGGGGCGAGTAATACACTTGAGAGAGCAGGCACCCAGATATACCAACGCAGATCTTGTTTACCTAGTTTGTCGGCAAGCCAGCCGCCAGTTACGGCGCCTAGTAAACCAGCCAATCCCATCACTAGAGCCATCCAAGTGCCAACCTCACCCGTATTTAATCCATGGGTTCTTACAATCAACGATGGCATCCAGTTGGCGGTAGCATACCCCATAAACGACTGAAGCCCCGACGCGACAGCGATAAACACGAAGGTCTTTTTCGCTAACAAAATCTTTGCTGCCGACTTAATGCTAGGCGCATCGTCGTTGACAGAGGTTCGGGCGGGTTCTTTGATGGTAAACCTAAGCAGAATAGCAATTAGAATACCGGGCAAGCCAACGACTAAGAACGCCATTCGCCAACCAAAGTATTCATTGATCCACCCGCCTAATAAGAACCCGGCAAGTACACCGATATTGATGCCAGTCGAATAAATAGACATGGCAGTGCCACGCTGTTCGGCCGGAAAGATATCTGAAATCATTGAGTGTGACGGCGGGCTACCACCAGCTTCGCCTACACCTACGCCGATACGCGCTGCTAATAGCTGCCAAAAGTTGGTGGCCATACCACAGAGTACCGTCATGCCGCTCCAGAGTGCTAGGCTACCTGCGACAATATTTCGTCGAGAGTATGATTCTGCCAGGCGTGCAATCGGTATACCGCAGATCACGTAGAACATGGCAAAAGCCAAGCCAGTCATTAAACCTAATTGGGTGTCAGATAAACCCAGTTCGGCCTTGATGGGCTCTTGCAAGATCACCAAGATCTGGCGATCAATAAAGTTGATGGTATATACCAACGTCAAAAACAACAGCACGTAGTATTTATAATTATTCGATTGGTAGCGATCGTTCATGAATGCTCCTTCGTGTGTTTTCGACACCATAACCCAGTTGCCTAAACAAGGTCTACAGGTTAGCCTTTGATTTAAAGAATAAGGGATAACTAATGAACACAATGCTTGGGCGAGTTTTACTATTTGCAGTTGGGGCAACGATTGCTTCAAATTTGTTTCGATTTAATGTTGTCGACACCTCGATAGCCTCGAACGGGCTGCTGAATATTGTGATTAAAATGTTGTTAGAGGGGCTGTTCGTTGCCGTATTTGCGTGGGTAGTACTTAAAATGCTCAGCTCAGAACGTCAGCGCGCAGTTTCTCTACTAGGTATCTCGCCGCAACTAAGCATTGGCGCAAGCATTGTGGTTGTCGGTTTATATATTTTAATGACCTACGAAGCGCTCGCGCTAAAACCACTTATATTGTTGTCACTTTCTAGTTTCATCTATGCAGTATTCGAAGAATACGGGTGGCGTGGATACCTATTCGCCGAGTTACAAGATAAGACTGTTTGGCTGCAGATAATGCTGCCGGCCGCACTGTGGTTTGTTTGGCACCTCAGCTTTCTGCAAACCTCGTCACTATCAGCAAATGCACAGTTCTTTATGATCTGTGCTTTTGCATCTTGGGGGCTTTGGGGTGTTGTAAAGTCGACTCGATCGGTGCTTCTTGCGGCCAGTATGCACTTTGCTTTTGGCGCGGTACTTACCAACCAGATACTAAAAAGCTATTGGCAGGCGCCGATGCATTGGGTGTATTTAGTAGCAGCTTTTGCGGTGGTACTGGGAGCGGTAAAAATATTAGAGAGAAAAGAAGAGGTGAATGTTAGTGAGGCTTAAAGGGGTTTTGGGGCTGTCTTTGTTGTCACCGGTATTAGCGTATGCCCAAACACTCGAACTCGGTGATTCTACCTGGCTTGGTCAAAACTCGCCCACCCAAGGCGTTGAGGCTTTTTACGGTATTCCATTTGCCAAGCCGCCCGTTGATGAACTGAGATGGCAAGCCCCTCAGCCCGTTAGCTATGACAAGGGTGAGTTTAGTGCACAGCAGTTTGGTGCTGCCTGTGTGCAAACCGAATATACGACAGTTTGGTATAAAGATTTATTGAAAGCGTTTGAAGGCGACTTGAATAAAGCGGCGACACCGACTGCCATCAGCGAAGACTGCTTGTACCTTAATATATGGAAGCCGGCCAAAGTAAAAGAGCCCCTACCCATTATGGTGTTCGTACACGGTGGCAATAACCTAGGCGGTTGGGGATACGAGCCCAACTACCTTGGCGATAAGCTAGCTAAAAAAGATGTGATCGTGATTTCAATCAACTATCGCATGGGCGTGTTCGGTTTCTTTGCGCACCCTAAGCTAACTGAACAGGGCGCTGGTAATCAGGGGCTGTTAGATATTGTCGAGTCATTAAAATGGGTTCAAAAGTACGCACCTAATTTTGGTGGCGATGCGAATAACGTAACACTATTTGGCGAGTCGGCAGGCTCTGCCAATATCGGTCATCTTTCAATTTCGCCGCTTACTAAAGGCCTTTTTCATCGCGCGATTAGACAAAGTGGCGCATTCGAAATTGACCAGTTAGATAATATTGAAGAAGAGGCTAAGTTTGGCAAAGCTTACGCCGAGTCGTTGGGCG
Source organism: uncultured Pseudomonadales bacterium (assembly GCA_947503335.1). Taxonomy (GTDB): domain Bacteria; phylum Pseudomonadota; class Gammaproteobacteria; order Pseudomonadales; family CANNCY01; genus CANNCY01. Next base: position 239,061 of record CANNCY010000003.1, read on the forward strand.
CTAAAAGCCTAGAAGCCGCCAAAGCACTTGATGCTAGCAAACTAGTGGATACCTTTGACGCCTTCTATAGAGGCACTAATTCGTCGTCTACCATGCAAAGTTTTTATGGCGCAAAAGACGACTACCTATTGCCCCGTATTGGTTTAGAGGCGCATAAAGAGTCGCACATCAAATCATTGATGATCGGATTTAACAAAGACGAAAGTTTGATGTATGTCAGTGAAGGCGTAAAAGCCCCCAATGTTGATAAACGATTGGGCGAGTTCTTAGCGTTGCACAATGAAACACCGCGCCAGCAGCAGGCAATGTATCAAGACGGTTTGTACTTCGCGTGCCCTACAATTCGCACCGCAAAAACTTATGCTGAAAATGGTGTAGACACCTATGTATATTTGTTTGATCGACAGCGTGAAGGTGCAGGCGGCGAGCGCCTGAAGGTATATCATGGTGCCGAACTACCCTATGTATTTAATCAGCACGACGATTGGTTGCCAACGACTAAAACAGACACTGCAATTAGTGAATCTATGCTAGATATGTGGGCAAACTTTGCGAAAGGGCGAGCACCAGCAAACGATTGGGTTACAGCTACCAGCAAAGATATTGGTATGCGCATTGGCAGCGAACTAACTGCTGGTATAGAGCCCTTTGGCGAGCTGTGTGAGTTATTAGATGCAGCTGATCAACCTTAGTGATTTACCCCGTGCTGAAAACGCTGCTGAGTTATTCGCTCAGCAGCAGATCAAGTTGTTGGCTGAAGGCCTTGATGTAAAACAACTCGTTAAGATCAGTAGGGCGCACTTAGTTGGCGCTTATTGGTCTGGATATTCTCAGTTAGATCTGTTGCAACAGCTGAATGATATGGGCGCAAAGGTACGGGTGCCTACCACTAGCAGTGCAAGTTCGGCTTGTATGCATATCTCTGGCGTAAGTTCATCGGCCGATCAAGAACAAGCGTTGAGTGTTGCCCAGCAGTTAGAGTTGATGGGCGTCGAAGCAACCTACACCTGTGCGCCCTATCATCAAATTGATTTATTGCCCGGCGAGTGTGTCGCTTGGGCAGAATCCAATGCAGTGGTGTTTGCAAACTCGGTGCTGGCGGCACGCACTCAAAAGACGCCTCAATATATCGATCTGATGGCGGCACTTTGTGGTTACGTACCCTATGTCGGCTTGTATCGTGATGAGGGGCGACTGCCGTCATTGACTATCTTGGTTGAAGAAAGCCTTTTACAATCAGATGTAGATTATCAGCTGTTTGGTTTATGGGTGGGCGAACAAGCACGCGAGCATGTGGTTTACATTGATAGCAACGCAAAACCGACCAGCGATCAGTTGAGAGGTTTTGGTGCCAACACTAGCACATCGGGTAATGTGCCGATGTTTCATTGGCGCAACGTAACACCAGAGGCGCAGAGCATCGATGTGCCTAACGAGCACGTAAGCTATTCGTTAGCAGATCACAATCTAATGCGGTCAAGATTTGCGCAAGCGAGGCAAGGTATGCCCTCGGCGATCTGTATTGGGGCGCCGCACGCGTCTTTTGAAGAGCTCGGCCGCTTCGTTGATTTGTTTGTCGCGCAACAGGCAGATGCAGTGTGTTCAGTGTATTTATCTACGTCGCGTGCTGTTTTACAGCAGCTAGACAGCGACCAGGTTTCAAAGGCATCGTCGTTAGGTATCACCTTTGTTGTAGACACTTGCACCTATTATCCATCGGCAGTTGATACGCATTTGTCAGGGTGGGTTGCCACCAACTCTGGCAAGTGGGCCTATTATGGTCGCTCGGGTTGGCGAGTTGAAACCTGTTTAATGGATATCGAGATGATGGCCAAGTTAGCGGTTCGTAGAGAGTTGATCAATGCAGATTAACTCCAAATACATGATAGGGCCTTCTGTGAGTGGTCAGCTTCAACGCTGTGATGAGCCGATCAGCTTTTGGGGTGGGTTTGATTTTGAAACGGGGCGAATAAACGATCTAAACTCGCCCATTCACGATTTACTACTCAGTGATCGTATCGTGTTTGTGAGTGCGTTGAAGGGTAGCACGGCAGCACCAGGGGCTTTGTTAGAGTGGTTTAATGCGTCATCGCGCCCGAGGGCAATCATTACTCAGTGCTTTGAGCCAGCGATCGCAATATCGGTAAACTTATTCAATGCTGTTACAGAACTGCAGATCACCTATGCTGTAGCTGAACTAGATACTATTCAAAGCGATACAGAGATCGAGCTTAATGTTTGATTTAGACCAATATCTAGCCGAACGTAAGGTGGCGATAACCAAGCTTGCCCAATGCAAGGTGTTATCAGGCATTGTGGCGACCGAGCCTGAGTGTGATTTGGCGCCATCGGTAAGACCGTTTTTTGCTACCTGTGTAAACACAGTCGTTAATCAACTCATTAGCTATAAAGCGGCATTAACGATCGAAGGGCGATTGCAGAATCTAGCGGGTGACCCCATCTCAGAACAGGCTTGGCTCGCTGCCGATCAAGAGGCATTACGGGCCTGCGGATTATCTAGATCAAAACTTCTTTACTGTACATTGATTGCCGAGCAAATGGTCGCGGGTGAGTTGAGTGAACAGGCTCTATGGCAATTACCTACCGCAGAACTCGCCAAACAGTTACAGCAGATTAAGGGGTTTGGGCGATGGAGCGTTGAAATGATGTTGATGTTTCATTTTGGCAGGTTAGACGTATTTGCCCCTCAAGATGTTGGTTTGCAAAGAGCGTTACTTAATCTGGGCTTGGTTGATGATCAAGCCACTCTACAAGATTATGAAGCGGCAGCTCAGCGCTGGGCACCTTACCGTTCAGTGGCTAGTTGGTATTTATGGCAGTCGGTAAAGTAAATTAAAGGCCAAATACGGTCTAAAGTTAGAGAGAACGGGGCTGGTTTTAGCTTGTGCCCCATAAATGCCTAGGGCGTTGTGGTTTATTGCCGCAATTGATTGATTGCGCAGTGATACAATGCCGCCCATATTCAATCCAGACGGCTAGATTGGGCGTTTTAACCGCCATAACCGTCGCAACTAAGGCACCTCTATGACCGAGCCTACTACCTTCGAAGCGCTAGGGCTTCCAGAACCTGTACTTAAAAGCCTAAAGACCCTAGGCTATGAGACACCATCGCCGATTCAGGCGCAAACTATTGGCCCGATGATGGAAGGCCGCGACGTATTGGGTCAAGCACAAACCGGTACCGGTAAAACTGCGGCATTCGCACTGCCGTTGGTTGCTAACTTAAGCACTCGTAAAAAGAAGCCACAGGCGCTGGTTTTGGCACCGACACGAGAGTTAGCTATTCAGGTAGCTGAGGCGTTTCAAAGTTACGCTAAAGAGCGTCAGGGATTTCATGTTCTGCCAATCTATGGTGGTCAAAGCTATGTTAACCAAATTAAGTCACTAAAGCGTGGTGTGCAGGTTGTTGTAGGTACGCCGGGCCGTGTAATGGACCACATGCGCAAGGGCACTCTAGATCTAACCGATCTAGAAACGATCGTGCTAGATGAAGCCGATGAAATGCTACGCATGGGCTTTATTGACGACGTTGAATGGATTCTTGAGCAGGCACCAGAAGAGCGTCAAATTGCGTTGTTCTCGGCAACCATGCCACGAGAAATTGAGCGCATCGCTAATAACTATCTTGAAGACCCTGTACACGTACAAATCGCCGCGAAGGTAAAAACAGCGACGACTATTCGTCAGCGTATGTTGAACGTATCAGCTCACCAAAAGATCGACGTATTTACTCGTATTCTTGAAGTTGAAGACTTTGATGCGATGATTGTTTTTGTGCGTACTAAGCTTGCAACCGAAGAGGTTGCTCAAAAGCTTCAGGCGCGAGGCTATTCGACGGGCGCACTAAATGGCGATATGCCGCAGCAAGCCCGAGAGCGGACAGTTGAAGGGCTGAAGTCTGGAAAGATTGATATTGTAGTGGCCACCGATGTTGCTGCACGTGGGCTCGATGTTGAGCGCATTACCCATGTAATTAACTATGATATTCCTTACGATACTGAAGCGTACGTTCACCGTATTGGTCGTACCGGTCGTGCGGGTCGCTCAGGTGATGCAATCTTGTTTGTGACTCATCGTGAGCGTCGTATGTTGCGCGATATTGAGCGTGCTACTAAATCGACCATTGAGCCGATGGAGCTGCCAAGCGCTGATGATGTAAGCAGCATGCGCGTAGAGCGTTTTAAAGAGCGTATCCGCGATGCCGCAAGCAATGACGCTGAGCGCGATTTCCATATCGAGATTGTTGAGTCACTAGCTGAGCAGTCTGGTCTTAATATGGTAGAGATCGCTGCAGCGTTGGTTAAGCTTGCGCAAGGTAACTCGCCCCTTAAAGTGCAAGAGATTGCGATGCCTAAAGAGCGCCGCGACCGTGAGCCGCGCGAAAAGCGTGATCTAAGTGCTTTCGAAGATTACAAGATCGAAGTAGGCGCTAATGCTGGTGTTCAACCAAAGCACATCGTTGGTGCTATCGCTAATGAAGTGGGTATCTCTAGTAAAGACATTGGCCCAATTAGTGTACGCAAAGAATACAGCCTTATTGCACTGCCGATAAACATGCCGCCAGCAACCTTTAAGCGCTTGCAGTCGGTGCATGTACTAGGCAAGCCAATGAACATTAAGGTAGCGACTAAAGGCAAAGTAGGCGGTGGCAAACCTAAGGGTAAAGGTGGCTTTAAAAAAGGCGGCCGTAAAAAGTCTAATGGTGACCGCCCACGCAAGCGTTCATAACGCCTAGCGCCCTTTGAATCTGTAGCGTCGACCGTTATAGTGTACTTAGCACAATAACAGTCTTTCACAGCCTAGTGAGGTCGACGCTATGAATCAAAAAGTTGAAGCGGTGATGAATCAAGCCGCTGCCACTCCCTTTACCTTTCCCCCTCAGTTTGAATCTGTTGAACAAGAGCGTGATTACTTAAAAGCACGTTTGGCAGCATCGTGCCGCTTGTTTGGTAGGTTTGGCTTTGATGAAGGGGTGGCGGGTCATATCACGGTACGCGACCCTGAGTTTCCAGATCGTTTTTGGGTGAATCAGATGGGCGTATCATTTAAGTTGATGCGAGTATCAGATCTTATCTGCGTTGATCATACGGGCGCGGTTGTTGAAGGTAATGGCCTGTTAAACGGCGCAGCCTTTGCTATTCACTCGGCAGTACACAAGGCGCACCCGCACATTCAAGCGGTGGCCCATGCCCATTCAGTGTATGGCAAAGCCTGGTCTTCGTTAGGGCGAAAATTAGATCCTTTAACTCAAGATGCCTGTGCCTTCTATGAAGATCATGATGTGTTTACAGAGTATGCAGGTGTCGTACTAGATACTAGTGAAGGTGACGCGATCGCCAAGCAAATCGATGGTAAGAAAGCACTGATTCTGATGAATCATGGGCTCATCACCGTCGGCGAATCAATCGATGCTGCTACATGGTGGTATATAACCTTAGAGCGAAGCTGCCAGGCTCAATTAATGGCCGAAGCGGCTGGCACACCACAGTTAATCGATCACGCTGCCGCTGTAAGTGCACGCGATACCGTCGGTTCAGCTATCGCTGGTTGGTTTAGCTGCAAGCCGTTATATGACGTAATCATGCGTGAACAGCCTGAGCTATTTGAATAATTTTACAGAGTAATAGATGTCTTTGATTACATGGCACTTGTTTGCCAATCAAAAAAGCGGAGGCTTTAAAGCCCGTCGCATTAACGAACTAACGACACGAATGCAAGAGCGTGGCCAAAGGGTCGAAGCTCATCTACCTGCATCACTGAAAGCGTTGCGAGAAGAGATTGCTGAATTAGCCGAAGCTGGTGAGCGCCACTTTATTATTGCTGCAGGTGACGGCACGCTTTCGCAAGCGGTTAACTGTTTAGTTGACCTTGGTGTGTCGGCCGATTCTGTTGTTGCTCTATACCCAATGGGCTCAGGTAACGACACTGCGCGAAGCTTAGATATGCGAGGTCGGCGCAAGAGACTGGTTGATCAGTGGGTGCAGGCGTTGGTAGCACGACGTTGGCAACCAATTGATCTAATCAAGATTCAGACTGAGCATGAATCTAGGGTTAGCGTGAATCTATGGGGCGTCGGCCTTGACGCTCAGGTGTTGGCTGCGCGTACGTCGGGTTCTTATCTAACAGGGCTATTGAAAGCGTTGTTCGCGGGCCGTTTTGTGAAAGGCGGGTTAAAACTCGACGCACTCCACGAAGGTCTAGTCGAAATCACCGGCGAGTGGGTAACTCTTATGGGTGCTAATGGCCGTTACGCGGGCGGCGGAATGCGTTTTGTAGATGATGCTCGTATTAATGAAGATAACCACTATCTATTTTTATTAGAGAAAACATGGTTGTTGTCGTTGCTGCCTTGGGTGCCTTTGTTATACACCGGCGGTATCGATCGCCATAAGAAAGTGACGATTAACAAGGTTGATAGTTTTGAGTTGAATCTAGAAGCCGAGTCAGTTTGGCAGATTGATGGTGAAGTAATGCAGCCGGCCAAACATTTTAATAGTTCAACGATGAGCAAAGCGATTCAATTATTGTATTTAGCAGAGAAATAATAATGAAAAAATTACTGCGTGTATTAACGGTGTTACTACTAGCACTGGTGGTGTTAGCTGGTGTCTTTAACGAGCGTTTATCGCGCTTGTATTCGATGATTACCTTATATGATGCAGACAAAATCGTCGAAAACTTTTCGAATACCGATAAGAGCTTTTTAACGGTATCGATACCCGCAGGTAATGCCCCGGCACTAGACACGTTAGCGGGCGAGTTTGCCTTACCTGATTCTTTTAAATTTGCAGAACAGACGTTGTCGACTAATGCGTTTATCGAAGAAACCGATACGACGGCATTGGTCGTAATGCATAGTGGCGAAGTAGTCTTTGAAAACTATCTACGCGGTACCGACAAACAAGATAAGCGCATAAGTTTTTCAACAGCTAAATCTTTTCTTTCAGTCTTAGTGGGCATAGCTATTGATGAAGGCTCAATACCATCAGTTGATGTTGCGGTGACTGATTATGTACCTAGTTTAAAAGGCACTTCGTACGATGACGCCACACTCGAAGATGTTTTAGAGATGAGCTCGGGAGTAGCTTTTAACGAAAACTACCGCCAGTTTGATTCAGATATTAATCGAATGAGCCGTCTTTTAGCACTAGGCGGGTCAATGGATGAGTTTGCAGGGTCTTTGGCAAAGCAAAGGGCTGCAGGCGAAGCGATGCAGTACGTGAGTATCGATACGCATGTGGTTGGTATGGTGTTGCGATCGGCCACGGGCGTTGAAGTAGCCGATTACTTTTACGATAAACTCTGGCGTTATATCGGTGGCGAGCAAGGTGCCTATTACGGCACTGATTCTACTGGGCAGCCTGTAGTATTGGGTGGGCTAAATATGCGCACTCGAGACTATGCCCGTTTAGGTCAGCTCGTTCTTAATGATGGCCGCTGGGGTGACCAGCAGGTTGTTAGTGAGCAATGGATTAAAGACTCAACGACCACAAAAAAGTCGCGTCTGCAGCCTACTGACAACGAATACGGCTACGCTTATCAATGGTGGATTCCGCCTCATGTTAATGACGAGGTGCTTGCCGTGGGTATCTATGGGCAATATATCTATATCAATAAGGCCTTAGATATTGTTATTGCAAAGAATAGTGCTGATATCGAATTTATGGATAACGGCTATATCTCTAAGCATCAATCGCTGGCCTTTTTTAGAGCAGTCGCGCGCAAGCTTTACTTAGAATCAACACTAGAGTCGTATTCAAATGCGCTGATAGAAAAAAACAAGCAGGCTATGCCTAATCTTGAATTAATAGTTAGCTTAGACGATGGCAGTGAGCGATATGAATATGGCAACGGCGAGTTAACGTCACTTTACGAAATTGGCAGTACCAGCAAATGGTTCACCGCAATCACTGTTCTTGATGTGCTAGATAGTAAAGTCGACGCAACTATTGATGATTGGCTAACCGGCTCGTCGTATCAAGGTCTTTGTGTATATCGTGAAACAGATTGTTTTAAGCAGTTAACTGTACTCAATTTACTTAACCATACTAGTTCAATCGCAGATTACTTAGATGTTCATGGCAGTGACGAAGCGGCGCTGAAGCTATTTTCTGACACCACCTATCATTACACGCATCAAGAATTGTACAAAATTGCTAAAGAGCACGCAGATACGAGCTCACAACCGAATCAGCAGTGGGCGTATACCAATACAGGGTACCTTTTATTAGCTGACATTATCGAAAAGGCATCTGGGGTAGATTGGCGCCAAGCCGTAAAGCGCTCTGTGCTAGAGCCTGCTGAGCTAGCTGACACCTATTTTGGAGAGATGCTTACCGAGCAGCAAATAGCTAGGCGGCCTCAAGGATACTATCAGGGTATGAAGACGCAAATTCCGTATAGTGCAGCATCGAGTGCTGGCGAGATGCTAGCAACCTCAGATGATCTTCATGCATTTATGAAATGGTGGGCTAATAGTGAGTTTGCCAATATACAGACGAACACCGGTCTTGTGACTATGATGCCGGGTGTTGCGGATTATGGCCTGGGGGTGATCAAACATGATAGCTTGGTCGGCCATGCGGGTCAGACATTTGGGTTTCAAGCCTACGCGGGGCGAGATATAAATACAGGTCTTCAAATTGTTATCCTTGCTAATGACGCAAAGTTTTCAGCAATGGGCGAAGCGTTTTCAATTTACGCTGATGTTAAGAAACTGCCTTACCAATAGAGAATAAAATATGGCATTGCGAGATATAAAAGATTTAACCGTTGCGCTAAGTGGTAAGACGCCGATTGTAATGATCGAGAGTCATGAAGAAACTAGAGCGATTGATTTGATCGTGAAGGCGGGCAAGTCTACACGGCTGCCAGTTTATAGCTGGACATGCACCCAAGGCTTAAGTCGCATCGGCTTAAACATCGATTATGGTGGCGGCAATGATACTCGTGACCCGCTCGCTCTAATCGACAAGATGAAAGAGGTGCGAGAACCCTCCATTTTTATTCTCTGTGATCTTCATCCTTTTATTTCGGCTGCTCATAAAGATTCCATTGAACTGATTCGCGGGCTAAAAGATTTAGCACAGGGTTGGCGTACGATTCATCATAAACTAGTGCTGCTTAGCTATAAGGTGGATACGCCACCCGAGTTAAGTCGCAACACAATGCGCTTAAAACTGTCGATGCCGTCTCGTGACGAAACCTTTGCAATTGTAAAAGAAGAGGCGCGTGCGTGGACCAACGATAATGGCGGCGAGCGAGTCAAAACCGATGCCAAGGTTCTTGAGCGCGCAGTGAATAGCCTACAGGGAATGACGTTCGAAGATACTCGCCGATTAGTGCGAGGTATGCTTGATGATGGGGCGATTACAGAGTGTGATCTGCCCGAAGTTAATCGAATGAAATATCAGCTTATGGACATGGACTCTGTTCTTAGCTTTGAATACGACACCGAAAAGTTTGAAGACGTTGCCGGTTTAGAAAATATGAAAGGTTGGCTGGCTAATCGCCAAAAAGCGTTTCATGAAGAGGGCGGTTTAGACTCGCCCCGTGGTGTTATGCTGTTGGGTGTGCAGGGTGCGGGTAAGTCACTGGCAGCAAAGGCGATTGCTGGCGCTTGGTCGGTACCCTTGATGCGATTAGATTTTGCAGCCTTGTTCAATAAGTACGTGGGTGAAACCGAGCGTCAGTTGCGCGAAGCCTTGGCTATGGCCGAGGCCATGCAGCCCTGTGTGCTTTGGGTAGATGAAATTGAAAAGGGCATATCTCAGGGCGGCGATGAAGGTACGTCGCGTCGCGTGTTAGGTACGTTATTAACCTGGCTTTCTGAACATAAGTCACGCGTCTTTTTGGTCGCTACATCGAATGATATTCGATCATTACCGCCCGAGTTAGTACGCAAAGGTCGCTTAGATGAGATATTTTTTGTCGACCTGCCTGAACATGGTGTGCGCCAAGAAATCTTTAAGATTCATATGCGTAAGCGCGACGTCGATGCTGATGCATTTGATCTTGTCAGTTTAGCGGATGCCGCTGATCAGTACTCGGGTGCCGAAATCGAACAGGCCGTTATTTCTGCATTATATAAAGCGCAGGCTAATGGTGAAGTGTTGGGGCAGGCGTTATTGTTAGAAACTGTGTCAGCTACTCGCCCATTATCGGTTGTTATGTACGAGCAGCTAGCAGAGTTGCGGGCGTGGGCGAAAGATCGCACTGTGCCCGCTTAGTTGGCTATTATTTAAAGGTCTATTTCGAAGCCAAAGCGAGCGCTGTCACTCTCGATATCTCTATCAAAGATTAACGTGCTATCAGTGTAAGAGGTATGGGCGTAGCCAGCGTAAGCGCGCAGGTCTAGTGCCGACAGTGATAGCGTATAGGTAACACCTGCCGATGCATCTACAACGTTCATGCCGCTAATGGAGGCGATAGTCGTTTCAGCATATAGCCCTAGACCGCTTTCGCCAAAGGGCATTCTTGCTTTTGCATATAGATGGCCACCGGTTTCATCGTCGCTACCAACCACTAGTGCGTCGCCTAAGGCAAAATCGTAGCCAACTTCAGCAACCGACAATCCTGCACCCAAGTCTAAGTGTATTAGGCTGTTGTTAAGCAATTCGTAGTATAGGGTGTAGTCTTGTCGCTCATAACTGAATCTAGCAAAGTTATCGAATGCGATACCTGTGTTTGGGTCGCTATCAGGATAGCTAAAAGTCACGTCACCGCTATCTTGGTTTGCGTACCTAAAGTTAGGTAGTAAAGGGATTGGGTGCTCGATGGCAAAGGATAAGATGTCATTGCTGTCATCTTGAAAATAGGCAGCCTTAAAGGCTAACGTGTCGGCGCTGGCCTGCGAACTGCACGTAGCCGCCAAAATTGCAGCAATAGAAAGATACTTCTTCATGTTCGTTCCTAATAGATAGATTCTTATATATCAGCGTTTGGGCCGTCATCAATTAAAATGGTCACAACCTTCTCTAGCTTGGTTAGCCCCCATTCTTTACCTACTGCAAGCGCAGCTTCTTTATCGGCGCCTTTAATCCAAGCTTCGCGAAGAGCCATCAGTGCTCCTACGCGGTTACCACTGCCACAGTGAAGCATAAATGGTTGCTTTTGTGCGTTGATCAACTTATCAAAAGCAATAACGTGTTCTAGCGTTAGTTCACTGCCCGACGTAGCAAAACTAATGTAATTCAAGCCTAGTGATTCGGCCTTTAACTGCTCATCAAAGCCGTCGAATTCTTTAGCGGTACGAATGTTGATAATGGTTTTGCCGCCTTCATTAGCGAATTGCTCTAGGGCGAGTTCTGTGGGTTGGCCGCCAGAGAGATTGTTGCCGTGCTGTTTAAGGTTCTTAACTTCAGAGGTGTCAACGGCGGCGGTGGCGCTAGAAAGAGCAAGTGCCATTGAAAATAGAATTGTACGTATCATAAAAAAAGCCCAAACATTGTTGATTTCTGTTTGGGCTTTTTTATATCACGCTTTAGAGCTTAAATGCGATTACTCGCGACCAAAGATTTGGTTTTCTTGCTCTTGTACACGGATAAAGGTAGTACGCTTAGACAATTCTTTAAGCGTTGGTGCACCAACGTAGGTGCAAGTAGAGCGAACGCCGCCAAGAACGTCTTGAACAGTGTTGTCTACGTGGCCGCGGTAAGGTACTTCTACAGTCTTACCTTCTGAAGCACGGTAACCCGCAACACCACCTGAGTGCTTGTTCATAGCAGTAGCTGAAGACATGCCATAGAACTGCTTATATTGCTTGCCATCGCGCTCAACTAGTTTGCCCGCAGATTGGTCATGACCTGCTAGCATACCGCCTAGCATTACAAAGTCGGCACCAGAGCCGAACGCTTTAGATACGTCACCAGCACAGGTACAGCCACCGTCAGAAATAATATGGCCTTTTAAGCCGTGAGCAGCGTCAGCACACTCGATTGATGCCGAAAGCTGTGGGTAACCAACACCGGTCTTAACGCGAGTAGTACATACCGAACCAGGGCCAATACCTACTTTAACAATGTCAGCGCCAGACAGGATAAGCTCTTCGGTCATCTCGCCAGTTACAACGTTACCAGCAACAATGATCATCTTTGGTAGTGCTTCGCGAGCACGACGTAAGAAAGAAACAAAGGCTTCGCTGTAGCCGTTAGCTACGTCAATACACAAGAAACGCAGTTTTGGATGAGCGTTGATGATTGACATAACACGGTCGAAGTCGGCATCAGACGTGCCGGTAGAGATCATTACGTGGTCGTAGATGGTCTCTTCTTGCGAGGCCAAGAACTCTGCCCACTCTTGCTCTGAGTAGTGCTTGTGCACAGCTGTAAGCATTTTGTGCGTAGCTAATTGAGCAGCCATCTCGAAGGTGCCAACGGTATCCATGTTGGCAGCAATCACTGGTACGCCTGTCCAAGTTTGGCCGCTAGCTGCGAAGGTGTATGTACGCTCTAGGCTAACCTGTGAACGGCTTTTTAGGGTAGATCGCTTTGGGCGAATAAGCACGTCTTTAAAGCCGAGCTTAATGTCCTGTTCAATATGCATGTGGGTATCTCAACTCGCATTAACACTTAATTAACAACCTTGTAATAATACGCGCTTTGCGATGCTGTTTGCGAAGTAATAATGCACCACGACTCTGCAATTTATGCCAAACATTTGATTAACTTAGCCTGTGTGCTTAAGCAATAATTAGATAATGAATTAACAGCAGATAATTTGAGCGAAATGAAGATTCTAGACGGTGGAATGGGGCGGCAATTAAAGGCAAACGGTGCGCCGTTTAGGCAGCCCGAGTGGTCTGCGTTGGCATTGATCGAAGCGCCCGAGGCTGTTGTAAAAGCACATCGCCAGTTTGTGGCTGCTGGCGCTCAAGTGATAACGACTAACGCATACGCGGTGGTACCCTTTCACGTCGGTGAGCAGCGGTTTGAGCACGATGGTTTCGAGCTGATTAGAAAAGCAAGTCAGCTGGCAAGGGGCGTTGCTGACGAGTCAACAGGCGTGTCGGTAGCAGGATGCTTGCCACCGCTGTTTGGATCGTATGTGCCAGGCAATTTCGAACCTGAAAAGGCGCCACGTATGCTGGCTACATTTATAAAGGCGCAAGACCGCTATGTTGATCTTTTCTTAGCTGAGACGCAGTCGTGTGCAGCAGAGATAAAGGCTGTTCAGCTAGCAATGCGCAATAGCGACAAACCACTGTGGGTGAGTTGCTCATTGATGGATGACCAAGTAGATGTAGGTACTGCACGCCTGCGCTCGGGCGAACGATTAGATGAGGTCATTAGCCAAATCCTAAATGAAGACAGGCTGCCTGAGGCCGTTTTATTCAATTGCAGCCAACCTGAAGTAATGCACACGGCTATTCGTCAAGCCCGATCACTATTATCTGAGCAAATCGAAGTGGGTGTTTACGCGAACGCTTTTGCCCCCAAAAACAGTTCAGCTAAGGCAAACAGTGAGTTGTCTGCTGAAAGACTTGATCTAGATCCAGAGTCTTACTTGACCTTTGCTAAGGGGTGGGCGCACGATGGAGCAACTATTATTGGTGGCTGCTGCGGAGTAGGTGCCGAACACATAAAGCGACTATCAGAAGGGTTGAGTAAATGATGATATTACGAGTTGTTTTATTGTCGTTGCTGCTTGTAGCACCGACGTTTGCACAACAGTCGGCAGAAGAATTGCTTAATACTATCGATCGTTTATATCGATCTGACTCAGCCGAAGCGAAGATGACTATGACTGTCGTAACACCAAATTGGCAGCGCGAGATGTCGCTACATTCATGGTCGCAGGGTATGGAAAAAAGCTTTATTCGTATTTTGTCTCCACGAAAAGATCGCGGAGTTAGTACGCTCAAGATCGATGATGATATGTGGAATTATTTTCCTAAGATCAATAAGACGATTAAGGTACCACCATCAATGATGTCTGGCTCTTGGATGGGTTCTGATTTTACAAACGATGACCTAGTGCGTGAGTCGGCACTTATTAAAAACTACGATGTGTCTCGCAATGATTTAGATCAAGCTATCGAGCTAGTATTAGTGCCTAAAAAGAGCACTGTTACTGTATGGGGTAAGATAACTATCTTAGTTGACGCCGACACGCTACTACCTAAAGAGCAAGCGTATTACGATGATAAAGGCGAGCGCGTACGCGTAATGACTTTTACTGATATCAAATCATATGGTGATAAGAAGCTTCCGTCTAAAATGACGATGACGCCACTTAATAAGTCTGGTCACAGCACATCTATTGTATACGAGCAATTAAAGCTTGATATTAAAGTCGATGATTCGGTGTTTACACAACGCAACTTAACTAGAAAATTATAAGTATTAGATCGAGGGCATTGGTGTGTTAACGCTAAAACTAGCTGCGCGTAATCTTTTTAGAAACTATCGTCGAACACTGTTAACCGTGCTCAGTATGACAGTGGGCTATTGGGTGTTAGTAGCGACTCTTTCTCTAACCGAGGGTAGCTATCAGTCAGCGATCGATCTTTTTACTACACAGCAAACGGGTCACGCTCAAGTTAGCGCAAATGGTTATCTCGATCGGCCAGGTTTGCATAAAACTGTAGATCAGTATCAACAAGTGATAGAAAAGGCTAGCAATGACGAGCGCGTGCAGTCGGTGTCTGCACGTATATTTGCTTCGGTGCTTTCGTATGGCGAGTCTAAAAGCTATCCCGCGCAGTTAGTGGGTATCGATACAGGTATTGATAAAGAGCTACTATCTAATCGCTTGTCTCACGGCGCAAATCGATTGGCACCAAATCAAGAGGATTACTATGGCGTAGTGATTGGGCATTCGTTGGCGCAACAAGTAGAACTTGGCGTTGGCGGCGAGTTAGTGCTTATTTCAGAAGGATTAGATGGTTCTATCGCCAATGATATTTTTATTGTACAGGGCATCATTGACAGTAAATATCAATCAGATGGCATGCGAGTGTATATGTCACTTGAATCAGCCCAGCAATACTTGGCCCTCTACGAGAAAGTGCATCAACTAGTTGTACGACTAAACTCGCCCAGTGTTGCTCGCGAATACGCTAGTGACATGCGCGCACGGTTGCCGAGCGATCTTGAAGTAGAGCCTTGGCAGATCGTTGAAGAAACATTCTATAAAAGTATGCAGGCAGATAAGGCCGGTGGGCACTTTGCAGTTGCTATTGTAATGATCATTGTTAGCGTGGCTGTTCTAAATACTATTTTAATGAGTGTACTTGAGCGCACTCGTGAATTCGGTGTTCTTATGGCACTAGGTACACCTACAAGACAGATTGTTGGGTTAATCATGATTGAATCATCACTGCTTGCGTTTGCAGCCGTGTCGATCGGTTTTGTAACCGCGCTACCAGCGAATATTTATCTTGAGAATGTAGGCTTTGCATTAAGCCAGCCTGTCGAGATGGGGGGCGTGCAAATATCGGCCATTACCGGGCAAAGCTCAGTTTACACATTAGGATTGCCGGCTGTAGTAGTTGTGCTGGCAACACTAGTGGTAGCTCTAATTCCTGCGTATCGAATAGCTAAGCAATCGCCGTTATCAGCGATGGAGGCGGTGTAATGCTTGTTAGTAAGCTCGCTCTTCGCAATATTTTTAGAAATCCTCGCCGTACACTATTAACGTTACTTTTGATATCTAGTAGTTTGGTTGCCATTGTTTTTACCGATGCGTTCACACGCGGCACTGTGCAAACCATGGTCGAGCTAAGCACCGATAGTTTGATGGGGCAGGCCCAGATTCATAAACCGGGTTATCGTCAGGCACCTGACGTTAATGAAACTATCCACGGCTTTTCTGACTTAGCTAGTCGCTTAGATACTGCGAATTCGATTGACGGGTATTCACCTAGAACGGTTAGTGGTGCCATGTTTTCGTCTGCTTACGATGTAACGGGCGGTAGTCTGTACGGTATTAACCCTGATCAAGAAGCTGCGGTCACCGATCTAGAAGACAAATTGATAGAAGGTAGCTATCTAACAGAAGGTGATGATCAGGTAATTATTGGTTCAGAGTTAGCAAAGCGATTAGATATAGGTCTAGGTGATCGTTTTGTGGTTACCCTATCAAGGGCGGGAGATGGTGAGTTATCGCAGGTGCTGTTTAGAGTGTCAGGTATATTTAGATATTCAGATCGAAACCTGGATTCAACATTGGCGTTTGTTCACTATGATGTGATGGCAAAGGCGTTGCAGGTAAATGGGCCACACCAAATTGCGGTTAGATTTAAGTCATTAGAGATTGCTGATGACCCGCTTAATTCTGTTTGGAAGATTAGTAGCGAGCAGTGGGAGTTTTTGCCATGGCGCCAACTTGCACCCGAGATAAACTCAATTCTCGAAATGTCGGGCATTAGTACGATGATCGTATCGATCATTCTTTATATCTTAGTTGCGTTTAGCGTAATCAATACGATGTTTATGTCTATCTTTGAAAGGCATCGCGAGTTTGGTATTCAGTTAGCACTGGGTACCCACGCAAGAATGATTTTTGGTCAGCTTCTCGCCGAAGGGGCAATCATTGGTGCCCTTGGTGTTGCAGCCGGTTTGATACTGGTTACACCACTTCTCTATTACGGTGCAACGGTCGGTATCGAATACTCAGATATCGAAGTGTCGGGTGTAGCAATGGCTAAGCCTATTATTTTGCAAATTGAATATCCTGAAGTAGCTAAACTCGCCATATCACTTTGGTTTGTTGTAACTCTAGCTAGTGTTTACCCTGCAAAACATGCTTCAAAATTGGTGCCCGCCATCGCGATGCGGCCGGCAATATAAAAAAAGGAGTTTTCTTGAGCAACGTTATCGAGACAAAATCAGTTAGTCGTCATTTTGGTAAAGATGAAACCTTGGTAAAAGCCATTGATCAGGTTGATCTACAAATTGAGGAAGGCGAATTTACAGCGATTATAGGCCCATCCGGTTCGGGCAAGTCAACTCTGCTGCAGATGATAGGCGCGTTAGACACTCCAACGTCAGGCGAGGTGTGGCTGGCGGGCAAAGACGTAAGCGCTATGTCTAGTTCAGAGTTGTCATCATTTAGGCGTGACAATATAGGATTCGTATTTCAGGCATATAATTTGGTACCCGTTTTATCTGCTCGTGAGAATATTGAGTACGTCATGTTGCTTCAAGGTATTTCTGAAGAAGAGCGTATACGCCGTGTCGACGAAATTCTACAAGAAGTTGGTTTAGAAGGGCGAGAAGGTCGCCGCCCGTCAGAGCTTTCGGGTGGTCAGCAGCAGCGTGTAGCTGTGGCGCGAGCCATGGTGTCTAAACCTAGTTTAATTTTGGCTGATGAACCGACAGCCAACTTAGATAGTAAAACCGGTTATGCACTGTTAGATATGATGCGTAACCTAAATGAGCAGCATACTATGACCTTTGTCTTTTCAACTCACGATACGAAAATCATGGAGTACGCTCGTCGCATCGTAAAACTAGTCGACGGAAAGATCGTTGAAGATACACTTAAATAAATTAAGCATAATTATTGGTTTGCTTGCAGCGTCGGCCGCTAGTAGTGCGTTTGGCTCGGTAGACGTGAGTGGCTACGTTAACGCCTTCGCAGTAGGTAGTGACTCTGTCGAAAGTGATGATGGTGAGCTGTTAATAGATAATGGTTACAGCCTGCAAACGGCGCTTAGGCTTGTGGCGTCGAGTGATTTGTCGTCATCGTTGCGCGCAGAGGCGCATTATGAAGTGCGGCCCACCTTCAGTAGCGTTTACAACGATAGTACCTCTGGCAAGTTTGATCGCGCATTTTTGCAATACCAGGGCGACACTTTTGATCTCACCCTAGGTCGCCAAGCAGTTACCTTTGGTGGCGCTCGCTATATCAATCCAACTGATATCTTTTTGCCGTATACCCCTCAGACCTTAAATATTGAATATCGTATTGGTGTAGACGCCGCAAGGGTGCAATGGTACCCGGGTAACGGTTGGAATATCGATGCGGGTCTAGTCGAGGCAGATGGGCGCGTTTCTTCGTCTAATAGTGGATACTTCTTGAACGTAAAACGCAGCGCTTCTAAGGCTGACACTGCGATCACCTATATCGAAATAGAGCAGATGCAAATGATAGGTGCTTCTATTGAAACATCGATTAAAGATGCAGGTATTTGGGGCGAGTTTGCCTATAGTGATTGGTCGGATGCAAGTTTGCAAAAAGATTACACTAGACTATCTGTCGGGGCCGATTACTCTCCCATTGAAGATCTGTATATTGCCGCCGAGTACCACTATAACGGCGCAGGCGGCTGTGACCCAAACGACTATGTTGTATGCGGTTCTGGGGCAGCGTACGATGTTGGTGGTGTATTTTTATTGGGTGAGAATTACTTGATTCTGGGGGGCAGTTACACCAAGTCTGCTCTGAATACTTGGTCAGCGTCTGTATTCTCAAATCTTAATGATCAATCTATGCTGTTCAATATCGCCATTGAACACAGTCTGTCTGACAATCTTTACCTAGGTGCTGGGGTGTATCTAACGATGGGTGATCAGCCTGCACAGATCTCGCCCCTGGTTCTGGGTTCAGAGTTTGGCTCTTCTCCGTCGATGCTTTATGGCAATCTGAAGTATTATTTTTAGTAGTTACATCTAGGCAAAAAAAAGCCCCGACACTGTCGAGGCTTGAAAATATATAACTCTTGTTTGGGGAGAGAGTTACTACTGCTTGCTTGCGGGATTAATAATCTCACAGGCCTGCCAATGCCACTATTCGTTGTTATACGATGGCTACTAAGTGATATCGCTTATACTTGCGGTGTTGCGGCAAAGTATCAGCAACCCGTCTAGACTGAACCTAATATCAATCGTTATGGTGCGCAATTGATGGCTTATGCAACACATGACGCCAGTCAGACCTATGAGTGGGCGCTCGAGAATGGGCCGTTAGAAATGCCTATTCCTGCCCGGCCACTGGCCAGCAGAGCTACTAAGATTTGGGATCTCGACCTGTTATCTCCAACAGGTATTGCTGCTGGGCCCGCTTATGATAGCGAATTTGTTAGACGCTACCTGCAATTGGGCTTTGATACGGTGATCTATAAAACAGTGCGATCAATTGCACGGGATTGCCATCCGTTTCCCAATTGCCTGTTTGTAGACGATGCGCAAATGTTGCGCGCACATGACATAGGTAAAAGCGTTGTAGTCTCGCCCAAGATCCCCAGTGATTTAACTCAGCTCGCAATTACAAATAGCTTTGGGGTGCCGAGCGTGAGCCCTGAGCATTGGATGCAAGATTTTGATAAAGCAAAGAGTTTTGCAGAAGCTGGTCAGTCGGTTTGGTTATCTGCGATGGGTACGCACCATGACCATTGGGATATCGTGAGCGATTATGTGCGAGTTGCTTCAATGGGTAAGGATGTTGGTGCCGAAGTTATCGAGATCAATTACTCGTGCCCCAACTTAAACTCATCAGAGGGGGCGATCTATACTACCCCTTACCTATCAGCACAAATTTCTAAGGCAGTTAAGGCGGCCATCGGCAGTACTAAGCTTGTCATAAAGATTGGTTATATAGCTGATGACCATTTGCTCGCAGAGCTAGTTGCTAAGAATGCTCCTCATATTGATGGTATCGCAGCGATCAATACGATAAAGATGCAGGCGGTCGATGCTAATGGGCATCAAGCTTTACCGGGTAACGGGCGATTAGAGTCGGGTATTTGCGGTAGCGTTATACTAGATTTAGCCCAAGAGATGGTGGTTCGTTTGGCTGACTTAAGGGCAGCTAATCAATACGATTTTGAGATAGTTGGCGTGGGCGGTATTACACAGCCTAAGCACTTCGATGAATACTTGGCACGAGGTGCGTCGATAGCCATGTCTGGGTCAGCGGCGATGTGGAACGCCTATCTTGCACATGACTACTTGTTGCGACTTTAGCCAACGTAAGATTTAGCTACGTTGGCCAAAGCTTTATTGCGATCAAGCAATTGCGCCAAGTTCGTTGTTAACCTGTTCACCGATAAACGATAGTGCATGATGGTCTTCGAGCGTATCGCAAACATCGACGTACTCACCCGGCATAAAGCCATTAAACTTAGTCGCTGTAGCTGACCCATAACCACCCATCATCGAGAAGACGATGAAATCTCCCGTTGCTAGCTCGTTAGAGAACATCGGTTGGTATGGCAGGATGTCTGCTGAGTCGCAAGTAGGTCCAAAAACAGTAAAGTTTTTCTTGTTGCTGCCAAGCTCGGATACATTGTTATCGATTACTCTAAACTCGCGATTTGGTAACACCATTGGTGAGAACAACTGCTCCATAAATGCGCCATAAACGCCATCGTTAAGAAATACCACGTCGGCGTCTGGGCGAACGTGTTTTACACGGGTTACCAGTGAGACACAAGCGTCAACCATGCCGCGGCCGGGTTCGCAAACTAGCTCTGTGCCACTATCAGCAAATGCCGATGCCCAGGTTGCTTCGATGGCATCAAAGTATAGTTGCAGCTTGGGAATGTCTGACTCTAGATAAGGCGCCGGAAACCCACCACCTACGTTTAGGGTCTTGATCGCAATACCGGCGTCGTCAACTACGGCCTTTGCTGCCATCATGTAATCGCTATATGACTCTGGCGTTGAACACTGTGAACCAGGGTGAAAGGTAAGTGACACCTGAAACCCAAGGTCTGAGGCTCTTTTTAACAAAGCGACTGCAGCTTCATGCGAGGTGCCAAACTTCTTGCTTAGATCATACAGTGCGTTCGAATTGCCAATTTTAAAACGAATCACTAGCTCGAGGTCTGATTTAACACCGATTGTGCTAATGACTTTGTCTAGCTCATGGTTGTCATCGATCGCCATAACGCGTACATCATAGGTTTCGTATGCTTCTTTGATCTCGTGTTCAGATTTAACAGGATTGTCAAACAGTAATCTAGCCGACGGGCTGATTTCGCGAATTAGCTTGATCTCGTTTAAGGATGCAACGTCATAGGTATCTATGCCAGCTGCTACTAGTGTTCTTATAACACGCGGCTCAGGGTTAGATTTAACGGCATAACCGACGGTGCCCGCAAAGCTATTGATAAAGATATTGGCTTGTTTAGTAAGGCGCTTTGCGCTGAAGCAATATAGTGGTAGCTCGGGTTGTTGAGCCACAACACTGAGGATACTGGGTAAGTTCGTCATTGTTATGTACCGTTATCTTGATGAATACACGGTATCAATTGGCTAAATAGTTGTATCTATATGCTTAGGTATAGGTACAAAAAATAGGTAGGCACAAAAAAGCCCAACATGTGCTGGGCTTTTTCTTAAGCGGATTCTAACAATTACTTGTTAGCGTTACGCTCTTTAACTTCGGCGATTACAACCTCTGCCACGTTCTGTGGGCAAGGCATGTAGTGGCTGAACTCCATAGAGAACTGCCCACGGCCTGAAGTGATGGTACGTAGGTGACCAATGTAGCCGAACATCTCGCTTAGAGGTACGTCAGCCTTGATGCGAACGCCAGTAGCGCCAGCTTCTTGGTCTTTGATCATACCGCGACGACGGTTCAAGTCACCAATAACGTCACCAACGTGATCGTCTGGAGTGAACACATCTACCTTCATGATAGGTTCGATTAGCTGTGCACCAGCCTTTGGAATCGACTGACGGAAAGCGCCTTTAGCAGCGATTTCGAACGCAACTGCCGATGAGTCAACCGCGTGGAAGCCACCGTCGTATAGTTCGATTTCAACGTCAAGTACAGGGAATCCAGCTAGAACACCTTCGTTCATCATGCCTTCGAAGCCCTTCTCAATTGCAGGGAAGTATTCCTTAGGAACGTTACCGCCAACAACAGTTGAAGAGAACTTGAAGCCAGAACCAGGCTCGCCCGGCTTGATGCGGTAATCGATCTTACCGTACTGACCAGAACCACCAGACTGCTTCTTGTGCGTGTAGCTATCTTCAACAGCTTGAGTGATCGTTTCACGGTATGCAACCTGTGGCTTACCTACTTCTAGCTCAACGCCATAGGTACGCTTAAGGATGTCTACCTTAATGTCTAGGTGAAGTTCACCCATACCCTTAAGGATGGTTTCGCCAGAATCTTCGTCTGTTTCAACAACAAACGATGGATCTTCTGCAACCATCTTACCGATAGCAACACCCATCTTCTCAGTAGACGCCTTATCTTTAGGTGCTACTGCGATCGAGATTACTGGATCTGGGAAGATCATTGGCTCAAGCGTACAAGGGTGCTTAGGATCACATAGAGTGTGACCAGTCTGTACGTTCTTCATGCCTACAACAGCAATGATGTCACCAGCTTGTGCGCTATCTAGCTCGTTACGGTCGTCTGCGTGCATCTCAACCATACGGCCAATGCGCTCAGTTTTACCAGTGTACGAGTTAAGAATTGTGTCACCTTTGTTTAGAACACCCGAGTAAATACGGATAAAGGTTAGGGCGCCGAAACGGTCGTCCATAATCTTAAACGCAAGTGCGCGTAGAGGCTCGTCTGCAGAAACGGTAGCTACTTCGCCAGTAGGTTCGCCGTCTTCGTCAGTTAGCGGCTGTGCGTCAACTTCGGTCGGTGCAGGTAGGTAATCAACAACAGCGTCAAGTACTAGCTGAACACCTTTGTTCTTAAATGCAGAACCACAGTAAGTTGGGAAGAAGTCTAGGTTGCGAGTACCTTTACGGATACAAGCTTTGATGTCTTCCATTGAAGGCTCTTCACCGTCCATGTACGCCATCATTAGATCGTCGTCTTGCTCAACAGCAGTTTCGATTAGCTGCTCGCGGTACATTTCAACGTCGTCTTTCATGTCGTCAGGAATTTCGATGATTTCGAAGTTCTCTGGTAGACCTGAGTCGTCCCATTTGAATGCTTGGCGAGATAGTAGGTCGATAACACCTACGAAGCCGTCTTCGCGGCCGATAGGAAGAGTCATAACTAGTGGGTTAGCACCTAGTACGTTCTTAACCTGATCAACAACGCGCAAGAAGTCTGCACCTACACGGTCTAGCTTGTTTACGAAGATGATACGAGCAACTTCTGATTCGTTAGCGTAGCGCCAGTTAGTTTCTGACTGAGGCTCAACACCGCCAGAACCACAGAATACACCTACACCACCGTCTAGTACTTTTAGAGAACGGTATACTTCAACAGTGAAGTCAACGTGCCCTGGAGTATCGATGATGTTTAGGCGGTGGTCTTTCCAGAAGCAGGTAGTTGCTGCTGACTGAATAGTAATACCACGTTCCTGCTCCTGCTCCATGAAGTCAGTAGTAGCAGCACCGTCGTGTACTTCACCGGTCTTATGAATTTTACCGGTAAGCTTTAGAATACGCTCGGTAGTTGTTGTTTTACCCGCGTCTACGTGGGCAAAGATACCGATGTTTCTGTAAAGGGATAGATCTGTAGCCATGTCTTTACTCGTTAAGTTAAATTACTCGGGCCCAAAAGCCGTCGCGCCTGTTAAGCGCATCGGCCGCATAGTGAGCGAGAGATGTGCTTGTGCTTACGCATATTTAAATGTGTCAAGACCGCACACTGTCTGGGCTCAACAGCGACCGCGCTACCTTTTAACGATAGGTGAGCTTGGTGCAATTGGCTCCCAAGTGTAAATCTTGCGGGGCGTATTTTACGCATATGGGCCGTTAAGCACTAGAGCAATATTGACATCAGATTGCTGATAAATGGTGTAGGTGGGTTTGAGTGATACTATTGCCTAGTCGTCGAAAGGGGCTGTTTGAGCGTTACATAATGCCGGTTTAAACCCTTTGATTAGCCGGGCGAGGTCGGCGCTGTGCGAATAGGGGAGTGCGTGAGCCGCATTAGCGATACAGGCAAGTTGATGTTTATCAAACACCTTAACGGGTGAGTGGTGTACGACCGCGTCTTCATTGCCCCAAATAACGTGCACTTGGCCTTGTGTGCTTACATCTAGGTACAAGGCGCCTTGGTTGTATAGATCAATGTGCCTTAGCGTTGAGGCTAGGGCATAGTTTGAGCCGGTGCGTGTTAGATCTTGTCGATAAAGATCGTGCCAGTGCTCTTTGGCCCAACCGTTGTCTATTTCTTGTCGCATATTAGCCAGGTAGTCTGGGGTAGCGATGTGCCGAACTAGTAATTCATTGATGTAGGGGATGTTGACTGCGTATTCGCTAATAGAGGGGGCGCCCATTAAACCGGCCGGTGAGATCAAAAATGTTTTCGATACTCGATCAGGGTTGTTGATCGCGTAATTCGCTGCAATGATGGAACCCATCGAATAGCCTAGCAGTTCAAACTCGCCCAGTTGTTTGTACTCAATTACCCATTCTAGCTGTCGGTTAAATAGTTCGAGGTCGTGCGTAGTATTAATGCGTGGGCTTTGCCCCCGCCCAATTAGATCAAAGCGAATCACACGGTAGTCTTGATCAATTAAATGCGGTGTTAGTTCGTCAAACACCCAGTTGGCGGCCGAAAAGCCATGAATCAGAACGATGGTCTTGGGTGAACCATTTCTGCCTTCTTCAATAATGTGTGTTTTAGTGATTGCGTGAGTCGGGTCGTTGTTCGAGCGTACTAGGTCAATGGCGATTAGTAAGGTAACCGCCGCTGTAAGACCTAGTAGAAAGTTACGCATGATTGCCCTTGGGCAGTTTTAAGGCAATCATCGCTGATGTTAGTACCATTATCGCCGATACCCATAAGCAGGCCTGTAAGCCATAAGATTGGAATACCCACCCAGACAGAATAGTGCCCATTAGGCGGCCCAAAGCATTCGCCATGTAGTAAAATCCAACATCTAGTGAAACACCGTCTTCACCAGCGTAGTGCACAATCAAGAAACTATGTAGCGACGAATTAATCGCAAATAAAGCGCCAAAGATCATTAAACCGATTATTAGGGTTTGCGAGGCTGGGTACTGTGCATCAAGACCTAATGCGATAAGTGCAGGTGTTACCGATAACGCAAAGGCCCAAAGAGCTGCGCTGCGACCGTCTGCCGTTTTGCCGTTACGTTGAGTGATTTTAGGGGCGATACTTTGAACGATGCCATAGCCTATTATCCAAGCCGCCATGAATGCTCCAATAGAGCTATGCTCCCAGCCTAGTGTTGTGCCGAGAAAAACGGGTAGTGCTACAACAAACCATACGTCACGGGCGCCAAACAAGAATAGGCGGGCCGCAGAAAGATAATTGATAGCAGAGCTTTTCGAGAATAGCTCAGTAAACTTTGGTTTGTTTTTAGCTTTACCAAGCCCGCCTTTAAGTACGACTAGGCTAGATAGCCAAACGAAAAATAACGAGGCTGCTAAAACGCCTACCGCGCCTTTAAATCCGGCAACGGTTAGTAAAAATCCCCCCAAGAAAAAGCCCACACCTTTGAGCGCATTTTTCGACCCAGTAAGTACGGCAATCCACTTAAACAGCGTGCCAGAGGCTTCTTTGGGTACCAGTGTCTTTATCGCGCTTTTAGCGCTCATTTTATTGAGGTCTTTGGCGATGCCAGACAAGGCCTGCGCTGCCATAATCCAAGCGATACTTAACCATTCGGTAGGCACTAATAAGGCTGAAAGAGCAATGATTTGAAGGCCTAGACCAATATTCATTGTTCGATTTAAGCCAATGCGAGCGCCTAGCCAACCACCTACTAAGTTGGTGATTACGCCAAATATTTCGTAGAACAAGAACAGCATGGCTACTTGCAATGGCGAATAGCCAAGATTAGAAAAGTGCAGCACAACCAACATACGCAAAGCGCCATCAGTCAATGTAAAAGCCCAGTAGTTACCGGTCACTATGGCGTATTGCTGCATTGCGCCAGAGGCAGACTTCATATCTCGCCCACCTTTTGCACTAGTTCGTGCATGCGGTTTACGTAGCCCCATTCGTTGTCATACCAAAGATATAGCTTAACCTGTGTATCGTTAACCACCATCGTTGATAGCGCGTCAACAATTGACGATCGGGGGTCGGTTTTGTAATCAACGCTGACAAGTGGGCGAGTTTCATAGCCCAGTATGCCGGTCAGTTCGTTTTGTGCAGCGTCTTCGAGTAACGCGTTTACTTCGTCTACAGTAGTTTCACGCTGCATCTCAAACACGCAGTCAGTAATTGACGCATTTGTTAACGGCACTCTGATTGCGTGGCCATTGAGACGGCCTTTTAGATCTTTGAAAATTTCGGTGATAGCCGTCGCAGACCCGGTAGTGGTTGGAATCAAACTGGTGCCGCAAGAGCGAGCTCGTCTTAGATCTTTATGGGGGGCGTCAATGATTGTCTGGGTATTGGTAATGTCATGAACAGTGGTGATAGAACCATGTTTAATACCGATCTTTTCATGCATTACTTTTACAGCGGGCGCAATGCAGTTGGTTGTGCAAGAAGCCGCTGTAACGATTGGGTGTACATTGGGGTCGAATAAATGATCGTTTACGCCCATAACCACATTGAGAACGTTCGGTTCTTTTACCGGGGCGGCGACAACTACTCGTTTAACCCCCTTGTCGAGATAGGGTTGTAGCGCAGCAGATGATTTAAACTTGCCACTTGCCTCTACTACTAAATCACAGTCTTCCCAAGGAGATTCTTCGATTAGGTAATTATGAGACACAGTGAGCGTTTTATTTAAAAAGACTAGGTTATTGTCAGTAGCGCTAGTGTCAAATGGGCAAGGACCATGAACGGAGTCAAAATTTGTTAAGTGAGCAAATGTTGCTGCATCACCGGTGGGGTCGTTGATGTGCACAATATCTATGTTTGGATTTTGAGCAGCTAAACGAAAAAATAATCGGCCCATTCGACCGAAACCATTGATACCAACTTTAAGAGACATGTTGTAATCTAACTCAAAAAAAGAAGGTATACATTATATACCCTCGAGTTACGAGTTCATGACAGATTTAATAATAAAACAATATGAATCGGCCGACCCATTGTATTGTCAGGCCTGTAGTTTACGTGAGCGCTTACTACGAGAACCGTTAGGTATGCGTTTGCGTGAAGTAGACGTGCAGTATGACGGTCATCCAAATATGATGCATTTTGCAGCACTCGTCGGGGGCCAGTTGATAGCAACCGTTTCGTTTTGGATCAAAATGCCTGGTGCTGAGTTAAGACAGATGTGCGTTGACTCAACGGCTCAGGGTCTTAATGTAGGTGCCAGTATTATCGCCCATGCCGAGGAAGAGCTTAAGCGTTATGGTGTCTCGATGATACGTGCCCATGCTCGGGTTTCTGTTGTTGGCTTTTATCAAAAATCTGGATTTTTCGATGTTTCGCAACACGAAGAACATCTAGGTATTCCCCATGTTTGGGTTGAAAAGTATCTTTAAAGTTAGAATGTACTAGTATGGTGGTTCTGGCATTGTAATCTGCGCTTGTGTTAGCAGCGTTTGGTCTAAGGAAGTATAAAAATGAAAAGTTCTAAATTACATCGAACAGGGCGAAATTTGGTTCGCTTTGCATGGGGTGTCGAGATTATAGCCGTGTCTATTGGCTTCTTGATCTCTATGATGGTATCGGTGTCTGTATATCGAGAACTGTCGGCGTCAGAATCTGGCTTTAGCGCTGCAGATATAACGGCAGTCATGGTTGCTGGATTACCCTTTATATTGGTTGCAGTGGTAGAGCTATGTAAGATTCCACTCGCGACCGCAATGATGTTTGCCAAGCATCATGCGTGGCGTATAGCATTTTTAATCTTCATCATTTTATTATCTATTATCACATTCGAAACCATGCTCAATGGTTTTGAGCGTAATTTTTCGAATCTAACGCTGTCTATTGATGAGCATAAAGATCAGGCGCAGCGTGTACAGCGAAGCATTGATCGTTTAGAAGATAAAAAACAGCAGCTACTTTACTTCTCATTAGAAGACGTTGAAGCAGATTATGAACAAAGCGTTTCTGAAAATAATCGCAACTACAATCGCGATCTAGATCGACAGCGTTCATTTATTTCATCACAGCTAGATAAAATCGATGATAGCTATATCGTAGAAACAGAAGATAAAATTGAAGCACTTTATGACCGTCAGCAGGTGGTGTATGACGAGTGGGATCGCGAGCGCAGCGAGCTACAAGATCGCATTCGTAACCTGTTAAATAGCAATCAATCTACACTTCAGACCGATAAGCAAAAACTTGAGGGCGAATTGAACGATTTGCGTCAAGAGATGGAGCAGCGTATGGCTGCTGCCAGCTTCCTGACTCGAGATACTGTCGAGCGTCGATACCGGGATATGATTGCCGAGAAAGAGCAGCGTTTGTATCAGGTTTCTGATTATGCAGCCGGTCAGTCGGCTTTTGCACAACAGGCTGAAAGCGAAGCGCAACTTCAGGCACAGTTGGCTCAGGTGTCGGCCAAGTATCAGGGGCGTATTGATGATTTAGATCGTCGTGTAGAGACACTTAAGCAGCGCATGAATGATCAGATAAGCGAAGACGAAGCATTGCGTACTCGCTATCGTAATCAGTTTTCCAATGCCGCATCAGCGGCTCGTCGCGTAAGAGACGCAGATAATGGTAGGGCAATGGGCGAGCGCGATGAAAAAGTTATTGAGTACGAAGAAATCGTTGCTCGCACTAAGGTGATCGATGAAGAAATATTCGGTTTAAACGAACAGATAGTAACCTTGCAATACCAAATTAATCGCTTGGTAAACAGAAATCAGATTTACCGTATTGCGGCCTATATTGAAAATAAAGAAAATGCGATCGAAGTAGAGAAGGCGACGGTTGGTATTGTGGCGTTGGTTTGGTTCGCCTCATTAGCGTTTGTGTGTGCTATTACAGGCGTATTCTTGGCCATCGCTGGTATGTATTTGCAAAAAATCTACAGCGAAACTGATGAGCCCGAAACACCTTTAAAGAGTGGTGCAGAGCGTATCATCGAAGAGAGTGCTCAGCCCGCGTCGAGCGAAGTGACGGCAAGCTCTGAAACCAAAGAACTCGCCCCTAGCTGACATAGTCGCGCTTTTTAGGTCTAAGCTGCTGAGTAGCCTATTGGTTATACTCAGTGGCTTGCCTCCATCAAAAATCACGAATACGCTGATGTTGCTGTTTTCTAGAATAATTTTGTATTAGGTTTTCTTGTGCCATCAAGGGTTGCGGCATTGTTGTAATATGGTGCATTCTTAAGGGCTAAATCATAATACACGGAAGACTTGCTATGCGTCATCTCGCGCTCGCGGCGGCAGTTTCAGCCGCTTTGCTGCTACAGGGGTGTGATACCTCTACAAATAATCAACAAGCCGGTACCTCTTCACCAGTTGCTGAGCAATCTGTGGCGAAAGACGTTGCGATTGCCGGAGTTAGACTAGTAGACAGCTATACACCTAAAGCAGGTGAGGTAGCAATCGCATACAAGAAGTATGAGCTAGATAATGGTTTAACAGTGATTCTGCATGAGGATCACAGTGACCCCTTGGTAGACGTAGATGTTACCTATCACGTTGGTTCGTCTCGTGAGCAATTGGGCTACTCTGGCTTTGCGCATTTCTTTGAGCACATGATGTTTCAGGGCTCTAAGCATGTTGCCGATGAAGAGCATTTCAAAATCATCACTGAGGCTGGGGGTACGTTAAATGGTACAACCAACCGAGATCGCACCAATTATTTTGAAACAGTTCCAAGTAACGAACTAGAGAAAATGCTTTGGTTAGAAGCTGACCGCATGGGCTTTTTGTTGTCAGCGATCGATGAAACTAAATTCGAGAATCAGCGTGAGACAGTGAAAAATGAGCGTGGGCAGCGTGTTGATAACCGCCCGTACGGTCGATTCTGGGAAGAAAACTCGCGTAATATGTATCCTGTTGGTCATCCGTACAGCTGGCCTACTATTGGTTGGATGGAAGACTTAGATCGCGCCGAATTGAAGTTGTTGAAAGACTTCTTCTTGCGTTGGTATGGCCCAAATAACGCTGTACTTACCATCGGCGGTGATATCGACGAGCAGCAAACGCTTGAGATGGTTAAGAAGTACTTTGGTTCAATTCCGGCTGGGCCAGCAGTAGAAAAGTTAGTACCTACCGAGGTGAAGTTAGATAAAACGCGCTTTGTTACCTTAGAAGATAATATTCAGCTGCCTGCAGTTGTCGTAACTATGCCAACGGTATACCAGTACCACGAAGATGAAGCGGCGTTAGATGCGGCAGCTAAGGTGCTAGGGCAGGGTGCTTCGTCGATGATGTATCAGCGTTTGGTACAGACTGGTCGCGCAGTGCAGGCAAGTGTTAGTCACAACTGCTCTGAGCTATCGTGCGAAATGATGTTTGTGGTGATTCAAAATGTTGGTTCGGGCGAAACCTTGAGCCAAATGTATGATGAAGTGATGGCGACGATCGAAGAATTTGGTAAGACTGGCGTGAGCCAAGATGACCTTCAGCGTCTTGTGATGCAGTATGAATCAAGCACGTTGTTTAGTTTAGAGTCAGTTAGCTCGCGTGTACGCCGATTGGCTGCGTCGCAGACGTTCACCGGTGACCCAAATAAGGCTATCGTACAAACACTTGCAAACTATAAAGCGTTGACCGCTGAGAAAGTTGACGAGAAATACAACCAGTACATCGCGGGTAAGCCGGCTGTTGTGATCAGCATTGTACCAAAGGGTAAAACCGATATGGTGGCGGCTACTCCTAACTATACGGTCGAAAGTCCTGAGATTGGTGCGATTCAATTGGCTAGTCGAGAAGAGCCGGTGATCGAAGACTCATTTGATCGTAGTGTGATGCCTAAGTCTGGTGTTGCTAAGTCAGTGATATTGCCGCCAGTTTGGGAAGACAAGTTAGAAAACGGCTTAAAAGTGTTAGGCGTACAAAATAATGAAACGCCAACCACTACGGTGTATCTAGCTGTTGAGGCGGGTAAGCGAGATAACCCAGCTTCGGTTCCAGGTTTGGCTCAGTTCGCTTTTGATATGATGTCAGAGGCCACAACAGAAAAAACCACAGCTCAATTAAGCGCCGAAAGTGAGCGTTTGGGTGCGCGCATGGGTGGTAGTTCTGGCACGTACTTAAGTTATATGACGTTAAGCGTACCTAGTCGTAATTTGGGCTCTGCTCTAGACCTCGCGCTTGAACAAATGCTAACACCTGCATTTAATGAAGCAGACGTTGAGCGTATCCGTAAGACAAAGATTTCTAGTATCCGTCAAAGCGCGGTTACACCTGAAGGTTTGGCATCACGTGCCGTTGGTAAGGTTGTAGGTGAAGAGGGCAACGTTTTGGCTCAACCTAGTATCGGTACCTTAGAATCGGTTGCCGCTATTACGCGCGATCAGCTTATAGCTTTTCATAAAGATCATATCTTGAAGAACACTAAAGCGGTGATGGTGTCGAGTGATCTACCGAAAGAAAAGGTAATGGCCGAGCTTAACCGCTTATCTAAGTTACAGGTTAATAAGGCTGATCGTGGCGAAATGCCTGGTTACCGCGCGCAAGAACAGACCACTGTTTATCTTGTAGATAAAAAAGGTGCTGCTCAATCAGTTATCAACGTTGTGCAGCCTAGCTTAAAGTGGGACGCATTCGGTGATTACTTTAAAGCAACCGTAGCGAACTACCCTCTAGGTGGTGCTTTCAATAGTCGTATCAACCTAAATCTTCGCGAAGATAAGGGTTATACCTATGGTGCGCGAAGCTTCTTTAGTGGTAGCGAAGAAATGGGCCAGTACATGGTTTCTACTAGCGTACGTGCCGACACTACTAAGGCATCTGTTAGCGAAATTATGGGCGAGATCAACCGTTATATCGAATCGGGTATGACTGCCGACGAGCTTAGCTTTACGAAGAGTGCATGGGGTCAGCGTGATGCGCGTAACTACGAAACGCCAAGTAAGAAGTTAGGTTTGTTGGCAACTACTGTTCAGCATGGTGTTGAGCCAAGTTATCTGCAAGACCAAGCCGCAATGCTTCAAGATCTTGAGCTTGAGCAATTAAATGCGCTTGTAGCAGAGCTAATTAAGCCTGAAAGTTTTGCGATTATCGTAGTGGGCGATGCTGCTACACAGAAAGCAGAGCTAGAGAGCTTGGGCTATCCAGTAGTAGAAGTCTCAGTCGAGCTTTAATAAAGTTTTAGCTCAAAAACCGCTGGCGAGAGCTGGCGGTTTTTTTATGCGCATAGATTCTTTGCGGGGGTATGCGTTAGGATGCGTTTTGATCATAGAGTAGGGTGAGTAAGTGTTTAAGTGGAGTATGCGCATAGCGCTTTTATTGTCTGCGTTAGCTGCTATAGCGGCGGGTTTTAGCTATAGCATATTAAAATCAAGTTTGCCGTCATTAGATGGCGATGTCACAACATCGGGTGTTAGTTCAGCGGCGCGTTTGCAGCGCGATAGGTTGGGTGTGGTGAACATCGTTGCACAAAGTAAAAATGATGCAGCCTATGTGATGGGTTATGCCCATGCGCAAGATCGATTATTTCAAATGGATCTATCTAGGCGAATGCCTGCCGGAGAACTGTCAGAATTGTTTGGGGCTGTCGCATTAGAAACCGACAAGAAATACCGGTTGCATCAGATGCGTTCAATTGCGCGTCAGACCATTGCTCAACTCGACGATGAAGGAAAGGCGCTACTAACAGCCTACGCGAAGGGCGTTAATGATGGTATTGAAAGTTTGGGTAGCAAGCCGTTTGAGTATTGGCTAACACAGTCTGACGTCGCTCCTTGGTTGCCAGAAGATTCATTGTTAGTGTCGATGTCAATGTTCGTGCAGATGACGCAAAACCTAGTTGAAGACGACTTCGCGCGCGATTTGCTATTAAAGGCGGGTGGCGAACAGTTGCTCAGCTTTTTGCAACCTGAAGGCACTCAATTTGATTCGGCAATCGACAATTCAGTGATGGTGGGCGAGCCGATTCCTTCGCCAGAGCAGTTTAGTCTTGTAGGTACGCCTGCCGAGTTAACTGCCTCAATACTGCACGAGTTACCTATCAATGGGTCTAACAGCTGGGTGATTCATGGGTCTGCTACGGCGAATGGGCGAGCTTTATTTTCTAATGATCCCCATCTAGGTTTTAGCGTGCCTAATATTTGGTACCGCGCTCAGATTCAGTATCCCGATGCAGCTGGTGAGTTGCTGAAAACGGTTGGGGTTTCGGTGCCAGGATTACCCGCAATTGCGATAGGTAGTAACGGGCACGTTAGTTGGGGGATGACCAATTCAGCGGGTGACTGGGCAGATTACATTGAGTTAGATCTGCAAGAAGGTTCGTACCAGACGGTTGCCGGAGCTAAGCCGTTAGAGGGGGTGCACGAAGTTATAAAGGTGCGTGGTGAACCTGACGTTAATTTCGTATTTGAGCGCACCCAGTGGGGCCCAGTAATTGACTTAGAAGATGGTCGTAAGGCTGCCTACCGATGGATGTTGCATTACCCGCGGGCGATTAATGCGCTGCCATTTTTATCGATGGATCAAATAAAGACCGTTGATGAGGGTGTGGCAATCGCACATCAAACTGGGTTAAGCCCTTTCAATATTGTCTTGGCTGATGTGAGCGGAGATATTCGCTGGACCATCTTGGGGCAAATGCCTAAGCGAGGCGAGCAGCCTACCGAGCGTGTTGTTCCTTGGCAGCAAGTGGAGCGTAGCTGGCAGGGTTGGTTAGCAGCCGAAGACTTTCCTGTGGTCTCGCCAACCGAGCGTCAGCCCTATCTGTGGACGGCGAACAACCGAATCGTCGGTGGTGATGATTTAAGCAAGATTGGTGTTGGTACTTACGAGCTTGGTGCTCGTGCAAAATTGATTGAGTTAGATCTGGCCGATAACGAAAATTACAACGTCGAAGACATGCACGAAATGCTTCAAAACCATAAGGCAATCGTTGTTGCTAGTTGGCGCGATCATGTGATCGAGGTGCTTAGCAATAGTAGCGCGAGCGCTCAAACCGAGATTGCAATAGGTTTGCTGAAAAACTGGAGCGCTATGGCTAGCGTTGATGACGCTGGATTTACAATCGCGCACGAATACCGCAAGCAATATTTCGCGGCACTCAATGTGGCGCTTAATACTAGTATCAAAGCAGCGGGGCTATTGCCTTCAGACGCTGAAGAGGTCTGGTTATTCAATCGTCAAAGTGAAGGCGCTGTTGCTTATATCCGTGACTCACGGCCTGCCCATTGGTTGCCGGGTGGTTTTAGTGGTTGGGCGAGTTTTGAGCAGGATGTGGTCGCCAAGACGATTGATGCGATAACTAAGCGTCACGGTAGTCTGGCCGCAGCAAGATGGGGCAAGCATAATGCGTTACAAATGCATCACCCATTGGCCAGTGCGCTGCCTAGTTATTTAGCTAATCGTTTGAATATGCCGGTGTCTGATCAGGCGGGTGGCTCGCACATGCCGCTAGCCCAGCACCCTCGCCATGGGCAGTCGATGCGTTTTGTGGTGCAACCGGGTCATGAAAGCGAAGGGTATTTAACAATGCCTGGTGGGCAGAGTGGTCACCCGTTGAGTGATCATTATGGTTCACTACACAGCGATTGGGTGCTAGATAATCCTAGCCCCCTTGTACCGGGTGAAGTTGTAAATGAAATTCAATTTGTGCCGGTCGGTAGTTAATTGAGATAGACGGCGTGGTGTGCGGCGGCACACTGCGCTAGTCTTTATAGATACGAAAGAGGTGTTTATGCAGATTTTTTCTACCGCCGCCAATAGTATCTACGATCAGTTGCAGCGCTTCGATCAAGCATCGCAACAGATTGCCCAATCAGATATATCTTCTAGCGTGTCAGTCTATGCCGATCAGCGTGTTGAGCAGATAAGCGCGCAGCGCCAGGTTGAGGCCTCCTCAAAGTCTCTGAGTGCGGCCAATCAAATGATAGGTTCCCTACTTGATATTCGAGTTTAAATATGGATTTCCAATGTAAGTAAATGCTTACATTCTTCGTGTCTACTGGTTCTCTTTGTTTTTGTGACTGGTCGGTCATTTAGTTCTTGATCTAGATCAATTTTTATTGAATTTGTAGCGGGTCAGCGTATAGTGCAACAGTACAGAGCCCTTTATTTACGCGGTTTTGGGGAAATAGGCGCTAACAAAATTTATCGCCACCTACTGCTTACAAAGTAATAAGAATATGACTAAAAATTCTATAGCCTCGGATGTAACCTTTTCGAAGACCCTACTTGCGCAGGCAATTAGTTCTTCAGTGGTATTAGCTTCTCCTTCGGTATTGGCCCAGGGGCCAGATGATACCCGATTAACGGTTAGCTCTGGTTGGACAGCGACCACTGTTACCGTAGATAGCAATGATGCCACGGTCACCGAGGTTACAACGAGCAGTATTACCGATGGTGTCGCGCTAAACTCATTTTCTCAATTTGATGTGGCGGCCGGTGATACGGTTAACATGGTCGTGCCTTCGTCGGCCGATAAGCTAGTTAACCTAATTAGTGGTAATCAGGCAAAGATCTTCGGAACCATCAATAGTATTAAAAATAATACGGTTGGCGGCGATATGTATTTCTTATCCTCAAGCGGTATTTTGATCGGCTCGGGTGCAGTGCTTAACGTTGGCTCTATTACGATGGCCACCGCAACAGATGATGTGCTCGACGGTATTCGTTCTGGAAGCGCTAGTGATATTGCCGGCTTCATCGTTAAGGTCGATAACAAGACCGTCGATTTAACGGGTGATTCAATCACTGTAGAGGGTACGATTAACGCAACAGGCGACGTTGATATCTTTGCTAAATCGATTGTGCTTGATGGCGCTGCAATCGATGCAGGTGCTGTGTTCTCAAATCAGGCACCCAATGGGCAAAAGAATCTATTCAAGCAGATTGTAAACACCAGTGGTGCGGTCGCGGGTAATGCGATTGAGCTAGACAGTGCAGGCAATATATCAATCGTAGCGCGCCATGTAGAAAACGCAGGTACGTTCACTCAAGGTTCAGCTAGCGCATCTGTTTCAGTTGCAAATTCAACGCTAAAAGCCGATGACATTACGATTCAAGCATACGCAGAATCGACTACCGAATTTACTCCTGACGAAGCAGATACTGATATTGAACTGCTCAACTATACCATTAAGGCTGGTGATTTAGTTGGCGGTTTCTTATTGGGTGTTGATGCTGCAGTGGGCATGGTCGACGCCGACGCAACGACGACAGTGTCAGACTCTACATTGATCGCAGGCGGCGACGTTAAAGTTAACTCATCAACTAAAACCGATGTTGACTCAGGAGCGATGGCCTTTGGCGCGACAGCAGCTCAAGACGCTGTGGTTGTGGCAGTTGTCTATGGCGAGTTGCATTCAGACGCCAATACAAACGTGTCGGGTACGACAACGATTAATGCCGAAGGTGGCGTTGCTATCGAGGCGCTTAACGAAAACACCTTGGCGGTTAGCGCTAGTGCTGTAGGCTCGACAGAAGATAGTAAAACAGTTGACGCTGTTGCAGTTGGTGCCACCTCTAGTAATACAACCGCTATTTTTGATGGTGCGCAGATAGATGCGGCGACCGTATCGGTTGTATCAAGAAACTATCACGCTAATGAGGTAAGTGCATCAGCACTAGCGGCAGGCGACGGCACGGCACCTATTGGCTTAGCGGTAGGTGTCTCTGTAAATGATTCTGTAACAGAGGCGAAGCTAGGCGGTGTAATCAATACGACAAGTGGTGATGTGGTATTGATGGCTGATGACAACGTAGTACGTGACGGCGTGTTTGCGTCAACGGGTTATAGTGCGTTAGCTGGCGTTTTCTACAAGACAGCTAAAAACGCTTCAACCGGCGTATTTAATAAGCTAATCGGTTATGTTGGCGGTAAGGCGTCTACAAGCGACGAGGCTGCTAATCAGGGTGATAAGCCAAGCAATACCAAGTACACCGTAGGTGCGGCGACGACTGTGTCGATTCGTGAGCAAGACGCTAATGCTGATATTCTAGACGGCGCTGATATCAATAGCGCAGCTAAAGCGGTTGTGTCTGCGAGAGCCCGCTTGGCAAACCGAGACTTAATTTCTAGTGCTAAAGCCGCAGCTGCGACTCGAGATAATAAGGTTAATGGCGGCCAACAAACAGACCAAGAGGTGTCTAAGTTTGGTGGCTCGGCGGCCATCAATGTCGGCATCTATGACCAAGATGTAAATGCACGTGTTGGTGACGATAGCACTATTGATGCGACCTATGTGGCGGTCGAGGCTGTTTCAAAACAGCAGTACAGCATGAATTTTGATCCTTGGGGTGCGTTCAAGGATATCGTCGATTACTTCATGAGCGAGCAAGTGCTTGGATACGTCGACAAGGGTGCCGATAACTATGAGGCTGACCCTGCGGCAGTAAACGATTATGACCCTATTAAAGGTTTCGCCACGTCTAGTGCGAGAGCGCAGGCATCGGCTGGTGAAAACAGCTTTGCAGGCACGTTCAACTACACCGAGCTAGATTCTCAAACACTCGCCCAAGTAGGTGAGAATGTTGTCATTACTGCAACTGCGAACGCCGAGTCTGATACGTCTAGTCAGTGGACCTTAGATATCGCCGCTCAGGGTGAGCATGACGCACGCACGCTTTCTTTCGATGACACTGTTTCGATTCAGGCGCGCAATGCCCAAGAAGACGTCGCTATTGTTGGTCAATTTGGTTATAGCCTGTTTGGTACTAACTCTGGTGACGGTGGTAAGGCCCGCGGCGCGGGATACAGTCATGTAGCGCTATTTAGCGATACAAAGGCTCGCGTGCTAGACGGCGCAAGTATTACCGCGACGGGTTCAGATGTTGCTGTAGAAGCTGAAAATAACAGTTTTGCGACTAACATTATGCCGGGTGCGGGTCAGGGTTCTTCTCTATCTGTAACGGGTAATATTGGTTTAATTTGGCTAGATCAAAGCACTGAGGCATCGTTAGATGATGATGCTTCGGTAACGGCTAAACAGCTAGATGTTTTGGTTAAAAACCGTCAGCGCGTTGTTGGTGTTAGCGGTAACGTCTCTAAGGCCGAAGGTACTAGCGTAGGCGCTGGTGCGATGGTGACGCTATTTGGCGGCGATAACAAAGCCTATATTGGCAACAACCGTGATGGCGCTACGGCGGGTGGCACAGGTACATACGTTGTTACAGACCTTGATGTTAACGCCAAGAGCAAGGCTGATAGCTACAGTATTGCGGTTGCTGCGGCTTACGCGTCACAGGGTAATGGCTCAGGTAAGGGTATCAGTGCCAAGCTGAAAAACGCGATG
Organism: uncultured Pseudomonadales bacterium; assembly: GCA_947503335.1. Taxonomy (GTDB): domain Bacteria; phylum Pseudomonadota; class Gammaproteobacteria; order Pseudomonadales; family CANNCY01; genus CANNCY01. The sequence continues at coordinate 277,216 of CANNCY010000003.1, forward strand.
ACTAAGGTTAAGACAACCTTGGGCAAGATTCCTTATTTCGGCAAGGCAATCGACAGTAGTGCCGGTAATACGGGCGGTAATAAATTTAGATCGCAGGCAGGTACCAGTGCGGCTGGTTCAGCATCGGTTACGTATAGCAATGTAGATACCAAAGCATATATCGATAACGTTGACGTACAAGCGCGCGACATTCTTGTTGAAGCGATTAGTACTAATAATTACACAGTTACTGCTGGCTCCGGCGCCATGACCTGGTCGACCAGCCGTGATCAAAAGAAGAAGTCTGCCTATGCAGGTACTGCTGCGTTAACCTTCTTAAATAACTCTACTGAAGCGTATGTTAAAGATGCAACGATCACTAACAACGACAGCTTAATTGTTGATGCGTTATCAGACGGTGAAGTGCTGTCGATCGCAATCGGTATGGCGCTACAGTTGGGTGCTAACCAAGGCGACGATTCTAAAGCCGGCGGCATTAACATGTCGTTTGTTTCAACAGGCGATGACTATCGCGATGATACCAACGATGATGAGCACGGTACCTTTGCTTACATCGAAAATTCGCAGATTACTGGGCGTAGTGAGGCGAACGATAACGAGGTTACCGTTTTAGCGTACGACCGTACGGCAATTCAGGCAGGTGGCGGTGGTCTGCAGTATGCAGACAAGGGCAAGTCGGCAGGTATTACTGGTTCGGCTGTTATAGCGCGCACAGAAACCATCGCTAAGGTTAAAGATACAACCTTCGCAAACTTAGACGAACTAGATTTACTTGCCTTAAATGCCTCGCGAATTCAGTCAGGTGCAGCAACTATCTCGGCCAGTTACGGCAAAGACTCGGGTGTGGCCGGTTTTGGTACTGTTGTGTTCAACGAGATTACCAACGGCACCAAAGTATTGGTAGACGGTGTTACCGCGCCAGCTGAAGAGCATGTTGTAATGCTTGCGCAAGACACCGCGGGCGTTGATTTCTTAGATAAGCGATTAGAAGGTAATCGCATTGGTGGCGATATTGAAAGCTTCTACGCAACCACTGGTACGCGTACCAATGCTTATTACTTAGCGCCAACAATCGACTTAGGAGCTAACTTAGATATCGGTGGCGGCGAAGGTATTGTAGTTAACGAAGATGATCAAGACGAGAATCTAGCTAGCGACGCGCGTGTATACCAGTTCTCAAGTGATGATGTCTCATCAAAACTATCGGGTCTGTTGTCGAACAGTTTAGATTCGCAAGGCCAGGGTGCTGCGATTTATTCTGCTGCCGTAGGTGCCTCGGGTAGTACCGATGGTTTAGCGGTAGGTGCTTCATTTATCTGGAATCAAATCGGCAACGAAACAACCGTCGAAGTGACCGACTCTGACATCGGTAGTGCGACTGCCGAGACGGTTGCCGCTGCAAGATCTCGCACGCGTATCATTGGTGGCTCATTTGGTTTGGTGGCTTCTGATAGCGGTAGTGGTGGTGTCGGTTCGGGCTCGGCCAATAATATTGCTAACACCACTAAAGTGTATTTTGATCGAACCTGTGATGTTAACTGTGCAACTGATACTCATACGTTAACGGGTACTGATATTACGCTACAGGCATTTGACGATAGCTATATTGCAGGTTTTGCTGGTCAGATTTCTGGTGCGGGTAAAGGTAATACGCTTGGTGCGGCGGTTTCATATAACGAAATCGATAACAGTACGGTGACCGATGTCAACGATACCCATATCACCGCTTCAGGTAACTACGTTCAAGCGTCGACTAATAAAGGTCAAATTGATGCGCTTGCAGCGGGTGTTTCTGGTTCGAAAGGTTGGGCAGTAGGTGTATCGGCCACAACTAACTTTATTAATTCAGACGTTAAGTCTCATCTAAACAATTCTGCAGTTACCGGTGGCGCTGATTCGGTCAACGTAGTGGCAAGTGATAACAGTGATATCCGATCACTCGCAGCCACAATTGCACTATCTACAAAGAGCAGTGCCGGTGCGTTTGCCGTGTCTGTAAACCGAATTGCAAATACCATTGAGTCATTTATCGATGGGGTGTGGTACGACTGGACAGGACCAATTCAGAACAACTTGCCAACCACTTACGAAAAAATTACTGCAGATCAGATCTCGGTTGTAGCCGAATCTTCTTCTGACCAAAAGGCACTAGCTGCCGGCGTTGGTGCCGGTAGTGGTGCAGGTGTAGCGGGGTCATCTACAACAGCTCTTGTTAAAACCAATGTGTCAACCAAAGTAGCTGATGCTGATCTTTACTCGCAAGGCAGTATTGAGATTGTTTCTGATAGTAGCGATCGCGTGCAAAATGCTGCAGGTAGTATCGGTATTGGTAAAGACACAGTCGGTATTGGTGCAGCAGTTGCTGTGAACCTATTAGACGGCAACACCACGACGACCGTTCAAGGTTCGACGATAGAGGCGCTAGGTACGGCTGGGCGAGTTGCAAGAGCAACGCTTGGGCCAGTAGATCCAAACAAAGATGCATCGATCGATCTGTTGAACTACGGTCAGCGCAATCTTAACGATGAGCGTACCACGACCAATGTTCGCGGCATCGTAATTGAGTCTAAGTCGAATCAAATGGTCGACACCATCAGCGCTGCCATTGGTGGCAGCAAAGAGATCGGTGTTGGTATTGTGCCGGTGGTTACCGAATTTGAAGGCAAGACAACCACCACGGTTGATGACACAGACATTAATCAATCTAAAACTGGCGATGCAAGATCAGACGTTATTATCGCTTCTAGCCATCACGCCGTGGGCAACAGCTTTACTGGTCAGGTTGCCGGCGGTAAAACCGGCGCAGGTGGCGCAGCACTAGATACGCGTTTCTTTACACGTGATATCACAACGTTGGTCAAGGGTGATTCAAATATCCATGCTAATGATGGGATTGATATCACTGCAGCCGATCGCAACGAAGGCTCTACGGTTGTGGTATCAGGCGCAGGCTCGGGCGGTCTTACCATTGTTGGTTCGGCAGGTGTTAATAAGTTTGCAGATAATGTCAAAGCGCGTGTAGAAGGCTCTGACTTAACCTGGGCTGGTAATAACGGGCTGAAGATTGATGCACTTAGCGATGTATACGGTTATTTAGCAGGTGGCTCTGGTGGTATCGGTGGTAATGGTGGTGCAGCGGGCGTATTCGTGCAAATGGGGCGCCAGAATACCTATGCAGAGTTAGTTGATTCAACGGCCATCGGTAGTGCTGGTAACGTAGATATCAATGCGGCAAACCGTATGGATATGCGTGCGGTTAGTGGTGCATTGCAGTTGTCTGGTGGTATCGGTATTGCCGGCATTGTTGCAGTTTACGATACAGAATCTAAAGCATCTACCACGGTAGACAACAGCACGATTGACGGCGATAACAGCTACGATCTGAGCCAAGTAAATATCGGCGCAGAAGAAGATATCGTAGCAATGCAAATCTCAGCGATGGGTGCTGTTGGTGGCAAGTTCGGTGGCGGCGCTGCGGTGTCGGTAACGGCACTGAATAATGCGGTCACTGTTGACGTAATCGATTCAGCAATTACTGCTGACGAGATTAACGTAGACTCAGAAAGCCGCAAAACTGCGCAATTGGTAACCGCCGGTGTTGCTGGCGCAGGCAAGGTTGGCTTAAGCGGTAGTTTGGGTATTCTCCTTGTTGGTCAAGGTGACCTTGATGACGGTGAGTCGGTCGATGGTGGTGATGGCGAATCCTTCAGCGTAGATGCAGGTTCAGAACTTACTGGCAGCCTAGACGAAACGAACACTTTCCTAGAAGAAGACTTAACGGCGCAAAACACTGTACTGACCGACGAAGAACGATCAGGCATTACGTCTGAGCAAGAGACTGATGCATTAGGTGGCGTTGGTAGTTCTGCGAAGCAGTCGAATCATGCGATTCAAGCAACCGTTACAGGTACTAGTGTATTTAGCGCTGACGATATCAACGTAACAGCAACTGAAAAACTCGCCACGCAAAACATCGTGGGTGCTGTTGGTGCTGGCGGTGCTGTGGGTGCGGGTGCAGCCGTTGGTGTTAGTAAGGTACGTAGTCGAGTGTTGGCGGCTTATGAACCTACTGCAAACCAGTCAGATGTAGGGGCGCTAAATGTACAGGCAACCTCGGGCGAGTTTGATGCAGGCGATGATAAGAAACTTGATTTTGCTTGGTTAGAGGCCGACCCGTTTGTAGATGCTCGCGATAATGACGATCGAATGGCAGTTGACGTACTGGCGTTCGCTGGTGGCGTTGGGGCAGGATCATTAGGTGCAGCAGTTGGCTATGGCTTACTTGATACGCAGGTTACCGCCAGAGCACAGCTTAAGAATCCTAGCCGTGTAGATGCCCAGCAGATTAAGATAGGTGCCCACGATGTAGGTACCGTTAATGTTGATACGCTAGGTGCGTCATTGGGCGGAACGGCAGCAGGTGTCACGGTGGCGTACGCTAAGAAAGATGGCGACACCGATGCACTTCTTTATAACTCAGCGCTAAATATTAACGGCAGTGGCTTAGCTAGCGACGAACATGAATTAGAAATCATCGCCGAGAATGCCGGTAAAGTTTCGGCAACTGCTGAAGCGGCAACTGCAGGTGCAGGCTTGGCACTAAATGGTGCAGTGGCCATAGCAAAAGATCAAAGTGATACTACCGCTACGATGACAAACGCTGATGTATTTGTGCGGGACTCGTCGTCAGGCACGCCGTCAGTTTATATTGAGTCAATTGCGACACCGCGAGTCATAGCAAACTCTTGGGGTGTTGCTGTTTCAATTGGTGGTGCAGTAGGTGTTAGCTATTCAGAAGCGATTGCAGATGGCGACATTGAGACCATCGTTTATAACAGTGATCTGCGTAGTTATACCAATGATCGCGCAGATATCGACGTAAAGGCGACTGCAGCGCGCGGCTCTCATGATTCTGTAGAAGCAGAAGCCGTTGCTGGCTCTGGTGCAGTGTACGGGTCTGCCGCCGCGGCAGTGTCAATTACTCGCAATAAGCAAGACGTAAAAGCTCAGCTAACTCAAAATTCTCAAATTGTTAACGCCGATGACTTTAACCTAACGGCAACACGTCGTGGTAAGCAAGATACTGTGTCTAAAGGTATCTCAGTTGCAGGTTTGGCCTCTGGTGGCGCAACTGTTGCAGAGACGCGTTCAAGTGGTACTACCACTGCGACTGTCGATAACGGTGCTAAGATCGCGAACGTAAACGATACAACGATCACTGCTGACAGTAAGCTTATTAACAATAACAAGGCGGTTGCAGGTTCAGCAGCGCTATTACTTTCTGGTAATGGTACATCGGCGATTATCCGTGATACTGCAAACGCGAAAGCGACATTAGATGCAGCGCACAGCGGTGGTACTCACACAACTGATACGCTTAATATCGACGCAGTGCATAACCTAGTAATGGGTCTTACCGTAGATGCACGTGTTGGAGGTGCAATTGCTGGTGCGGGTATCGGCGCAAATCTAAATTCTGATTCAGATGTATTTGCAACTATCGGTGGCAATGTTATCACCGAAGACCTAAATGTAAGTGCCACGCACGATGTTGATCGAGCCGAGCAAAACGACGAAAATGTTGAAATGCTTGGCGGTGGTGCAGTTGCTGGATTTGGCCTAGAAAGCAATACCTATGTCAAATCAAATACGCAGGCGCGCGTATTAGATAATGCTGATCTTCGAGTGATCGGTGATCGTGATAACCCCGGTGATTTCATTATCGGTGCCTACAACGACTACGACATGTACGACAAGGCTAAGGTCGCATCAGCAGGCCTGGGTCAGGCATCTTCTACTACGAGCCACCTAGAAATCAAAGATGGTACCGTAGCTAAGGTGTCTGTTGGTAATGACGTTGTGATGGACACCGTTGGTGACATTCAGCTGAACGCGGTAACCTCTGCAACGCTTAGCGCCAACGTTGGTGCTAAGGGGTATGGCTTAATCTCAGGTGTTGGCGCTAGAACTCGCGCTAAGGTATTCGCCGACAACATCGTAGAGATCGCAGCAGACGATACAAACTGTGATGCATCAGGAACAGGCGCTTGCGCAGGTACTGATTTGCGCGCTGATGGCAACATTTATTTAGCAGCTGGTACTACGGGTACCGAGGCTGATGGTGTGTTTGACTTAACAGCACGTACTGATGTTTGGAACAAAGCGGCGATTCCTGTTACAGATTTAGACGCAGACATCGTGCTTGATTTAGACAACACCATCACCGTTGGGCAAGGTAACTCTGTTCGCGCTGTGAAAGACGTGTACGTCTATACCAATGCTGGCAACCGAGCGTTAGATGCTTACGGTAAAGCACTAAATACGTATTACGAAAGTAGTGCTGGTAATGTAGATGAGCGTGGCGTTTCTGTATTAGACATTGATGGTCGTCTAGAGGCGGGTATTAACCATTATCAAGAAATCATTTGGGGTGCTAACGACACCTTAACTTCTAAGACCGACGCGATTACCTATAGTACTGGTACGATGAATATCGCGCAGGCACTATCAGATCGTATACGTGAACTAGATAATTTAATCCGTGACTATAGTGGTCTTTCGTCTGCAAAACAGGCTTATATTTCTGAGCGTAACCTATTGGTTCAGCAGTTAACTGATCTTGGTTTTGCCGAACAAGTTGGCGGTAACGTAGCGATTCAAGAAGACGTGAATGTCGATACCCTAGTGATTAACGATGTCTACTCTACACCGGGTAATGTGCATATCATGGCAGACGCGGTAACGGGTAGCGGCGATATCACCGCCCACGGCGATGCCACGATTAATATCGTTAATAACTCAAGTCGTTTCTTGATCTTAAACGACTTGACGATTCCTGAAACCGAAGGCGGTAGTATCTATCTAAACCGAGCCAACATTGCAGATCTATCTGCACTTAACGGTGCCAACAAAGATGGTTATACAACGACGGCCCAACTAACCAACTCGGCCAACTCAGATGCACCTAGCATCAGCGTAAGTAATACTTATACTGCTGTTCAATCGGGTGAACTGTCGCCACAGATTTTCTCTGATGGTGACATCAGCAACCTAAACGGTAGCGTTAGCTTAAACTCTGCAGACGGCTCTATTTATGTTAATGGTGAGATCGAAGCAGGCTCCATTGATATCACGTCTGGCGGTGACGTTTTACTTGGCTATGTAAATGGATTCAGACATTTGGGTGGCCAACCTAATAAAGATCCAGCGATTAGATCTGATCTAGAACTGATTGAAGATCTGCGCTATAAAATATACTACAGTGACTGTGGCAGCAATGGGTGTGCCGACGAGCAGGTCCTGCTCAATAATGCGATTGCGCGCGTGCGTGCTAACTCAAATGGATTGGGTAACAGCGACGAGTCAGGATTAATTGCGAACGGCCGTATCGTGATTGCCGGTCGTTATGTCAACATCAACACTACTGTGCGATCTGGCACGCCAAGTTGGTCATTGAATCTAGGTAGCGGTGCAGCCGCTACTATTGCGTTACATCAATCTAGATATAACCAGGGTACATCAGGGCGCTATCGACGCTTGACCTATACCAATGCAGCGACTGGTCAGATTGGTGCTCGCTACGATGCACTGTTAGGCAGAATTGTAGTTGACCAAACCGAAGTTCGTGGCGGCTTTATTGAAGTAGTAGGTCAGTTGCTATCTACCGGTGGCGGTAAACTTCAAGTGGTTGATGGGTTCGGTAACATCTCGATCAACAACACCACTGGCTATGACATTGATCTGAATAGAGTAAGCACAGGCAGTGGCGAAACTTGGGGCAATGGTATCGAAGGCATCATTCGTCTAGTTGATAGTAACTTTAGTGTCAGTGGCGAGCCTAAGGTGACTGAATATCGCAGAGTCGGTAACACCTGGGAGCGTTGGGAAGGTCATCGCAAGTACAGTAACGCAACAAAAGAAGTTACTTACTACTTGTCACGCCAAGGTAGTGGCAGTGGTCGTACAACCAACTGGACACCAAAAGATGGATTGCGCTATAGCTGGGCTACTGGTCAAAGCTTTACTGAAAGTCGCGATTACTATCATGAAGACAGTTCTTTATTCGGTATCGATGAGCTATGGAAAGACGTTACTGATGATGAGTGGACATACTACCCCGATACTCCTTCGGCGCTGTTAGAAGGAGAGTATCTACAAACATCAGGTAGCAGCAGTGATTATCTATATGGATTCTCGCTAGCTAGCACAAGTGATTGGGAAACCACTTACTATCGTACTAAGAAAGAGTGTGGATTCTTATGTATTAAGAAAACCTATAAGACTTGGATCACTCAAGAAAAAGGGGCCAAGTCATACAACGCGCATAGTATTCAAGCTGATCGCCCTGTAGCGATCGAATTTGTCGGCAGTAACAATGGTCAGTTAAGTGTTTCTTCTACTACTAGTGACGTTTATCTAAGTGCTGAACTACGTAACGAAGGTTCTTCGGGTGTTTCAATTAGTGCCGAGAATATTATTCAAGATGAATCATCTGCGATCATCCGTACTGGTAATTTAGTACTCAACGCGTCAAAGGCAGTAGGTGACGTTACCGCGGCAGTGAAGACCGACTTGACCGGTACGCTTAATGTTACATCTACAGGTAATAGCGCTAACGGCGGTATCTATATTGACAACCGCGGCTCTAACGTTCGCGGTTACGGCACTGGCGATTTAACGGTTAAGGCTACCGCTAACAACTCGAATGTAGACATTATTGCAGACGGCGATATCTTCAGATCAGCCAACAACACTATCGTAGGTAATGACATTACTCTCGAAAGTCGTACTGGTCGCGTAGGTACATCGGCTAAGGCGATGAAGCTAAACTCTAATGGTTTGGTTAATGTTCAAGCAGCCGCCGATATTAACTTGGTCGAAACTGCAGGCGATTTGCTTGTCGATAAGGTGCATTCAGCGGGTGGTGATGTGTCGATTACTGTGTCTAACGGTGACATGGTTGACGCTAACCTTAACGATATTCGCGATGAGCGTGCTGAAGACGTACTGCTTAACCTTTGGGATGAAAATAATCTTACCGAGGCATTAGGTGCGCGTGAGGAAGTAACCGAAAACATCGCGTTGATGGATCAGCGATTAGAAGAAAACTACGCTGCTATGAAAGCGCTCGAAGCGCAGATGTTTGCCGGTGAGTTCGTCTTCACTCAAGATCAAATCGACAATATGACTGAGATGGGTTACACCCCCGCTCAAATTCAAGCAGCGTCAGAAGCAAGCCGAGATCGTTACAATACGCTATCGGCTGAACTCGCCCCTTATTTAGCTGATTTTGATGGTAACGGTAATTATCAGCGTGATGTTCAAGAGGTGGCAGACCTATACGAGACAGGTATCTGGACAGTTGACGAGCTTGAAACCACGATCAAGGGTGACGTGTTAGGTGTTACTGACACTGAGACCGTAATCGAAGAAGCGAATGTTAAGGGTAACAACGTAACGCTAACTGCTAACAATATCGGTCGCGTAACTGATACAGGCGTTGTTATTGATTTGACTGCGTTAGAAGCAAACGGGGTGTCGTCGTTGTCAGATGCTGAAAAAGTAGCGTTAGCGGCTTCTGAAGCAAGTGATTACGTATACGATGATCAAGCAAATACGCTTCGAATTGTACGTACTGAAGATATTGATGTAGATGCATCTCAGTCTGTTGTCGCAATATCGAACGGTGATGTTTACCTTGGTAATGAAACAGATATCCCAGTTCAAACAGTAACCGGTGATGCAGTACGTGTTAAGGCTGGGGCAGATATAACAACCGCGTCGGGCTCAGCCAAAATTACGGCTACCGATTATCTGTTACTTGAAGCAGCTAGTGGTGCAATTGGTGGCGTAGGTAACTACCTACAGATTGACCACCGTGGCACCGATCCATTTACTGCGCGAGCGCAGGATGGTATCTGGTTAGATATCATCGGCGATCTATCGCTTCGCAATATCTACACTCCTGGCGTAGCAGATCTTAAAGTGTCAGGTAATGTGTACGATGATCGAGCAGGTGACGAAAGTGATATTGGTGCATCGGCTATTGTTATTCATGCAAACGGTGTTATTGGTACTCAAGGCGACGCGCTAGAGATCGAGCTTAACAATACTGGTGATGTTGTAGCAGGATACGAAGCTGGCGAGCTAACACTGGTAGCGACCAACGGTATACACGCAGTTGTTAACGCAGGGTCGGCATCTAAATTAACGGCGCTCTCAGGCAACGGCGACGTAACCGTCGATGTTAAGCTTGGTAACCTGACGGTTTCTTCTGCAGACGTCATCGCAAGTGGTGATATCACTCTGACTGCGCAAAATATTTCGATGAACGCTGGTTCAGAAATCGCAGGCGGTGCCAATATCACATTAACCGCAACAGATGGTGACGCAACGTTAACCGACGTAGAAACTACTGCCGCGGTAGACTCTGGCGCACTCGTAACAGTGAATACCACAGGCGATCTATTAAGCGGTGCAACCCAAGCGACGATTACTTCGTCTGCAGATGCAGGATTGCTTTTAGATATCGATGGCAACGTAACAACTACTGGCGACAAGTTAATAGCGAATGTAAATGCAATTAATGGGCAAGTAGACGGCGGCGTAGTTGCTCAGTTGACACGTGATACTAACGTTAACAGCATGATCGTTGGCGGCGATTTAGACTTAGACATACTTGCTAGCATTAACGCAAACGTGCTTAATGCTGGAGGTAGCGCGGTACTGAATGCGGTTGGAGACGTGTCAGTTACAGATTTAGATGCAAACTCGCTATTGATCGACGCCTCTAATATCACGCTAGACGATGCATTTGTAACCACGTCGGCTCAACTAATTGCTGACTTGTTGATTGACGTTAATCAACTACAAGCAGGCGGTAACACGTCAATGGCGTCTGCTGATGTGAGCATCAATGCACTCGATGTTGACGGTGACGTCGACGCGAATCAAACAGGCACTATATCGATTGGTGACGGTTACGCTACCGGGGATGCAACTTTCTCTGCGGGCGGTAGCTTTGCAGCTCAAACGTTAGAAGCAAATAGTGTTGATACGATTGCCGATTCGGTATCAATTGATCAGCTTACAACTACTTTAGATGCCGAAATCGACGCCGACAACGCAGTTGCCCTAGGTACTAGTGATGTTGGTCAGGATGCTTTGATTTACGCTAACTCGCTGATCAGTGATGATCTGCAAGTTGGGCGCGACCTAATGATTGATGTGGATACTGATGTATCTGCAACCACTACCTCAGTAGTAGGTAACGCTCAAATCAATGCAGGTAACGATGTAACACTCGGCGATCTAATTGTTGGCGGTCAGCTTGATCTAATGGCCGCTAATGCGTTAATAGCGAATAAAATATCAGCTAGTGAGACGTTAATTGATGCCGCGAGCGTAAATGTAGACGATCTAGATACAGATGGTTCACTCGAATTATATGCAGATGGCGTAGTGAATCTAACTACTATCGATGTCGACGGTAATGCTTATATAGAAGGCACAGATCTCGTTGCAGACGCAGTGACGGTTGCATCAGATCTCGAAGTCGATCTAAGTAACGACGCTACTATCAATTCTACAGACGTGGTCGGTTCAACTACGATTAATGTTGGCAACGACCTTGCAATGACTACCACCACAATCGGTGGTGATCTAAACGGTACTGTTGGCACAAACGCAGCGTTCGATAGCCTAACGGTTGATGGCGACACCAACCTAATGGTTGGCGCAGCACTCACTGCTAGCGACATCACTACTACTAATCTAGTAGCTGACGCAGACAGCGCAACGATCGGTGATCTAACGACTGGCGAATCACAAACGATGACCATTACTAATGGTCTTGATGTGACAAATCTAGTGGCTGGCACTGACGTAGCAATCGATGCAACTGACGTGACCCTAGGCACCACCACCATCGGTGGCAACCTAGACGCAGTAGTTGGTAACGATCTAACCGCAGACAGCACTGACGTAACTGGTAACGTAGTAGCCTCGGTAGGCAACAACGCATCGCTTGTTACCACCAATGTTGGTGGCGACGTACAGCTAGATGTAGTGACCGATCTAACCAGCACTACCACTGACATTACAGGTAACACCGACCTAACCATTGGCAATGACCTTGCAATGACTACCACCACAATCGGTGGTGATCTAAACGGTACTGTTGGTACAAACGCAGCGTTCGATAGCCTAACGGTTGACGGCGACACCAACCTAATGGTTGGCGCAGCACTCACTGCTAGCGACATCACTACTACTAATCTAGTAGCTGACGCAGACAGCGCAACGATCGGTGATCTAACGACTGGCGAATCACAAACGATGACCATTACTAATGGTCTTGATGTGACAAACCTAGTGGCTGGCACTGACGTAGCAATCGATGCAACTGACGTGACCCTAGGCACCACCACCATCGGTGGCAACCTAGACGCAGTAGTTGGTAACGATCTAACCGCAGACAGCACTGACGTAACTGGTAACGTAGTAGCCTCGGTAGGCAACAACGCATCGCTTGTTAACACCAATGTTGGTGGCGACGTACAGCTAGATGTAGTGACCGATCTAACCACCACTACTACTGACATTACGGGTAACACCGACCTAACCATTGGCAACGACCTTGCAATGACTACCACCACAATCGGTGGTGATCTAAACGGTACTGTTGGTACAAACGCAGCGTTCGATAGCCTAACGGCTGATGGCGACACCAACCTAATGGTTGGCGCAGCACTCACTGCTAGCGACATCACTACTACTAATCTAGTAGCTGACGCAGACAGCGCAACGATCGGTGATCTAACGACTGGCGAATCACAAACGATGACCATTACTAATGGTCTTGATGTGACAAACCTAGTGGCTGGCACTGACGTAGCAATCGATGCAACTGACGTGACCCTAGGCACCACCACTATCGGTGGCAACCTAGACGCAGTAGTTGGTAACGATCTAACCGCAGACAGCACTGACGTAACTGGTAACGTAGTAGCCTCGGTAGGCAACAACGCATCGCTTGTTACCACCAATGTTGGTGGCGACGTACAGCTAGATGTAGTGACTGATCTAACCACCACTACTACCGAAGTAATGGGAAATGTAGTTGCCAATGTTGGCAACGACTTCACTGCAACTACTACTGACATTACAGGTAACACCGACCTAACCATTGGTAATGACCTTGCAATGACTACCACCACAATCGGTGGTGATCTAAACGGTACTGTTGGTACAAACGCAGCGTTCGATAGCCTAACGGTTGACGGCGACACCAACCTAATGGTTGGCGCAGCACTCACTGCTAGCGACATCACTACGACGAACCTAGTAGCGGATGCAGACAGCTCAACGATCGGTGATTTAACGACTGGCGAATCACAAACGATGACCATCACTAATGGTCTAGATGTGACAAACCTAGTGGCAGGCACTGACGTAGCAATCGATGCGACTGACGTGACCCTGGGTACCACCACAATCGGTGGCAACCTAGACGCAGTAGTTGGTAACGATCTAACCGCAGACAGCACTGACGTAACTGGTAACGTAGTAGCCTCGGTAGGCAACAACGCATCGCTTGTTACCACCAATGTTGGTGGCGACGTACAGCTAGATGTAGTGACTGATCTAACCACCGCTACTACCGAAGTAATGGGTAATGTAGTTGCCAATGTTGGCAACGACTTCACTGCAACTACTACTGACATTACAGGTAACACCGACCTAACCATTGGCAACGACCTTGCAATGACTACCACCACAATCGGTGGCAACCTAGACGCAGTAGTTGGTAACGATCTAACCACAGAAACCACTGATGTAACTGGTAACGTAGCAGCCTCGGTAGGCAACAACGCATCGCTTGTTACCACTAGTGTTGGCGGTTCACTTACTAAATCGGTGGGCGGCGACTCGTCGGTTCAGTCGTTAACGGTTAATGAAGAAAGTGTTGTGACTGTTGGTGGTGATAAGACTGTAGGCGATTGGTATACCGCTCAAGGATTAACTCTATCAGTAGCGGGTGACCTTGCGGCAAATGATGTCGAAGCAAATGATATTGAAATATCAGCAACCAATATCGACGTTGTAAACATGGAGTCACGTGGTACTACGATGTTGGCTGCGACCGAAGACATCACTTTGGTTAACGCGATATCTGGTAGTGATTATAGCGTTACAGCGAATCTTTACTCGGTTGATAACTTAGAGGTTAATGGCAATGTTTCGCTAGTAGCTGAGAATGGAGCATCGATCGAATTAGGCGATGTAGCAGGTAGTTTCACGATTACTAGTAACTCGGGCGACTTTACTGTTGGCGAGCTGTCGCTAGATTCGCAATTGGTCATCAGCGCCGAGAATACGGTAATTGAAGAGCTAATCGATCGTGATGGTGGCGGTCTAGTACTACTAGTAGGCGGCCCAGGTGCGAATACCGCTGATAGTGTAAGTATTAATATAACGTCGCCTGATGGCGTAATCATCGATACGCTCGAAGCTGAGTTAGCCTATGTGTCGACTGATGGAGACATTGAAATAGTCGACGGTGACTGGCTGAATCTAACCGTTGAAACACCGGTTGCAACGATTGGTTATTACAATGAGCAGCCTGATAAAATTGATGAAGTTGATCTTCAGGTTTATAACCCGTCTCGCGAGAATTTAGCGCTAGTGGTTACCGAGGATTCTATTTCAACCAAAGAAGTGCCGATTCTATTCTACGACACAGATTTAGAAGATAAGTTAGATGACCCGACTGCAACGGTATACAACATTGTTCAGCAAGGTCTAAACGCTTCAGGGTCTGATGGTTCAGCGTTATCGCCAACGCCTGTTAGTTTGGCCGGTGGATCAACGCCATCTACCAATGTTGTAGAAAACGAAGACGGCGAGGAACTACCCGAGATTGTTAATTTAGATCTCGTTAATAACAATAACGACGATGATGAAGACGAGGAGTCAGGCGACGAGGTCGCTGACGCTGAGGGGGAGTAGTACTTCATGCAAGCAATTAAAACCAGCTGCAGCCTAATGGCTGCGGCAAGCCTCAGCTTGTTTATGCAACCTGCATTTGCGCAAGTAGAGGGTCAATTACAGCAGTTTCAGCGAGAGTATATGGAGCGCCAGCGCGAGCAAGCGCTCGATCGACTGAATGAGAATAAAGAAGATGGTGTTCGAATTGATCAGTCTTTAACTGGTGGCAATACCTTAGATGAGTCACTGAATGTATCCTTTGATCTAAGCGACGTTACCTTTAGAGTTGAATCAAAGCTTGTGCCGATCTCTGAATTACGTGCCGTTGCAAGTACTTACATCGGACAAACTGTTTCAATTGCTGATTTGAATGCGATGATTCTATCGATGAATCAGCATTACCGTGCTAAAGGGCATCATAACGCTCAGGTTATTTTGCCGCCGCAGCAAATTGCCAATGGCGTGGTCGAGCTTCTAGTAATCGAAAGTACCGTTGCCGATCTGGTCATTGATGAAACTACAACCTGGAGTGGTTTCTACGACGATCGAATCAAACTGCAAAGCGGTCAACTGCTAAACCTTAATGATCTATCTACGCGAATCAATTGGTTAAATCGTACAACTGACCTGCGTGTTACAGCAAGCCTACAGCCAGGTAATGTATTTGGTACTACCGATGTTAATTTACAAGTCATAGAACCACCGCGACAACAGCTAAGCCTTACCGCTGATAACTGGGGTTATAGAACTACAGGCTCTGATAGAGGTACGCTGACATATACTAATAATAATGTGTTTGGCAGCCGTGACCGATTAGACGTAAGTTATACCGGTGCTAATACTGCTGATACTGGCTTTGTATCTTATGCGGTTCCCGTCAATCGATATAACGGCCGAATCGGCGCTTTACATGCGGTCAACGAAGTAGAGATTCTGAATCAAGAAATTGGCGATATCATTGTTATTGGTAAGTCTAAAGAAACAACACTCTACTTTAGTCAGCCGCTGTATGTAGATACCCATTTTAAACTGCAAGCATCAGTTGGTTATAGTCATGTGCCCGGTGAAACCTACGTCGACGGCGTGAAAGTACTCGAGACTGATTTAGACGAATCATATATTTCAGCTGACATTGAGTACATTGGCGAAACATCTTATTTCTTCACTGATGCAAGATATGTCGCAGCACGCCCTGGTCAAGATTACGACCCAGGTATGAACTATAGTCGTGGTTCTCTTGTTTGGGTAAAACGAGCAGCGAATGATGTGTATACCCTAGCAACGGGGCAGTGGCAGTTTACGTCGGCAAGTGCACTACCATCTTCTCGTTTCTTTCAAGTAGGTGGGCCCACTAGTGTGCGTGGCTACCCTACAGGCGCGGTTAGCAGTATTAATGGTTATGCGTTGAATTATGAATTTCATTACGAGTACAAAGGTTTAGATGTATTTGCATTTATCGATAATGGTTGGGCCGAGGCTTTAGGTAATCGACCAGAGCGATTAGAGACATTGGCGAGTGCCGGTGTTGGTGCACAATATAGATCGGGGCCCTTCACGGTAGCTGCTCATTGGGGTAAGCCTATTAAAGAAGGGCGAGTCGAGGGCGATGATGAAGGTCGTTGGCACCTGAGAATGAATATCGACTTGTTATCGATAATTAACGAATAATAAAAAAGGCGATCAGATGATCGCCTTTTTTAATGAACTAATAGCAGTGACTACTATGGGCGCTCAAATAACGCAGCGATACCCTGGCCGCCACCAATACACATGGTTACGACTGCATAGCGAGATTGAGTACGCTCAAGCTCGTAAAGAGCTTTTACAGTTAGCAGTGCGCCGGTTGCGCCAATGGGGTGGCCTAAAGAGATACCAGAGCCATTTGGATTCACCTTTTCTGGATCTAGACCTAGTTCTTTCACGACGCCTAGTGCTTGAGCAGCAAAGGCTTCGTTACATTCCCAAAAATCAACTTCATCAGCTGATATGCCAGTTTTCTCAAGCAATTGGCGTACTGCAGGAACAGGGCCCATGCCCATAATTTCGGGTTCAAGTGCAGCGACAGAATAGCCTTTCATAATCGCCATTGGCTTTAGGCCTTTGGCTTCAGCAACGCTGCGTTCCATCATAACAACAGCAGCAGCGCCGTCGTTGATGCCTGATGCGTTCGCCGCGGTTACAGTGCCATCTTTTTTAAAGGCAGTGCGTAGTTTAACTAAGCTGTCGGCAGTCATGTCAAAGCGAACATGCTCATCTTCTTTAAACTCTACAACACCTTTGCGAGTTTTGATCTCGATCGGCAAGATTTGTTCGTTGAAGCGACCTTCTTCAATAGCACGCTGCGCGCGATTGTGCGATTCAGCAGATAGAGCATCTTGCTCTTCGCGGGTGATGCCGTATTTCTCTGCAACGTTTTCTGCAGTGATACCCATGTGAGTATCGGTGATAGGGCAGGTTAGTGCGCCAATCATTGGGTCAACCATCTGATTGTCGCCCATACGAGCACCAAAGCGAGCAGCAGGCAGCCAATATGGCGCGCGGCTCATTGATTCTGCACCACCGGCTACAACGGTATCAGCGTCGCCAAGTAAAATCATTTGAGCGCCTGATACAAGTGCTTGCAGGCCAGAACCACATAGACGATTTACGGTTAAAGCAGGGGTCTCAACAGGTAGACCGCCTTTAAGAGCTGCAGTACGGCTCATGTACATGTCACGGCGATCGCTGTGAACAACTGAACCGATAACACAGTGACCTACGTCACTACCTTCGATACCGGCACGCTTCACTGCTTCAGCAACTACACTGCCTGCCAAATCGGTTGGGGCAACGTCCTTAAGGCCGCCACCAAAGTCGGCGATCGCTGTGCGAACGCCTGAGATAATTGCTACTTCACGATTGCTCATGATTGCTCCTTAAAACTGCATTTCTGGTACGTCATCGGGTACCACTAATTCACCGGCTGTTAACTTGATGATCTCTTCAACAGAAACACCGGGTGCGCGCTCGCGCAAAATAAACTTACCATCTTCGATGTCAATCAACGCAAGATCGGTCAATACTCGCTTAATACAGCCAGCACCTGTCAACGGCAGAGTGCATTCTTGCAATAACTTAGAGTCACCGTGCTTAGAAGCATGGGTCATCGTTACAATGATATTGTCTGCGCCGGCTACTAAATCCATCGCGCCGCCCATGCCTTTAATTAACTTACCGGGAATCATGTACGAAGCAATATTGCCCTGCACGTCGACTTCAAAGGCACCTAGTACGGTAAGGTCTACGTGACCGCCGCGAATCATGCCAAAGCTTTGCGAGCTTGAAAACAACGAAGCACCGGTATTAAGTGTGACTGTTTGCTTGCCGGCGTTGATTAGGTCAGCGTCAACCTCTTCTTCTAGAGGAAACTGCCCCATGCCTAAGATGCCATTTTCAGACTGCAGAGATACTTCCATACCCTCTGGGATAAAGTTAGCAGCTAATGTAGGAATGCCAATACCTAGATTTACGTAGTAACCATCACGAAATTCTTGGGCAACGCGCATGGCGAGTTGGTCTCTTGTTAATGCCATTGTTTTGCTCCTTATTATGCTTCGCGTACTGTGCGTTTTTCGATTGGCTTTTCAAACTCGCCCTTGATCAAGCGGTTTACGTAAATACCTGGTAGGTGAATTTCGTCAGGGTCTAATTCGCCGGGCTCAACGATTTCTTCAACTTCAACGACCGAGATTTTGCCAGCGGTAATGGCGTCAGGGTTAAAGTTGCGAGCGGTTTTACGAAATACTAGATTGCCGTGACGATCGGCCTTCCAAGCTTTACCGATCGAAAAATCACCCACAAGCGACTCTTCTAGAATGTACTTTCGACCATCAAACTCGCGTACTTCTTTGCCCTCACCTACCGCTGTGCCGTAGCCTGTTGCAGTGAAGAAAGCAGGGATACCCGCGCCACCGGCACGCATCTTTTCTGCTAGCGTACCCTGTGGGGTAAGTTCTACTTCAAGTTCGCCACTCATCATCTGCTGTTCAAAGGCAGCATTCTCGCCCACATACGAGGCTATCATCTTCTTGATTTGTTTATTGTCTAACAGTAGGCCCAAGCCAATACCGTCTACACCACAGTTGTTCGATGCAACAGTCAGCTCTTTGGTGCCTTTGCGGCGAATCTCTTTAATGAGGTTTTCTGGAATACCACATAGACCAAACCCACCCGCGATGACGGTCATACCGTCTTCTAGGCCCTGCATCGCTTCTTCGTAGCTGCCTACGACCTTATCTAGACCAGCCATGATGTCTCCTTATTGTGTTGGCTATAGTCAGATATTGCGTTACATTGCGTTATAAGTCTAATTGAATTAATTAACTAATTAATAAGATAAAGTTATAAATGGCTACATATAAACAGTTAGAAGCCTTTAATATGGTGGCTCAAACAGGCAACTTTGCTGTCGCGAGTGAGCAATTGAATGTTTCTCAGCCAGCATTGAGCATGGCTATCAAGAAGCTTGAAGAGTCACTGGGGGGCGAGTTGTTTTCTCGTTCTACACGGCGCGTCATTCTAACGCCTGAAGGTGAGGCCTTACTAACCCGGTCGAAGCGGTTGCTACAAGATTGGGATCAATCACTAAGTGCCGTTACCGATCTGTTTAACCTTCGCCGAGGCTCGCTGTCGATAGCCGCCATGCCTACCTTTGCCAGTGGCGAGCTACCAATCTTATTAAAGAAATTTATCGAGCGGTATTCAGATGTGGATATCAACGTGCAAGATGTCATTGCAGAGCAGGTGATAGAGGCACTTCATTCTGGGCGAGCCGAACTGGGCGTTAGTTTTGAGCCGCAACAGTTAAATGGGTTATCGTTTACACCGTTAATTGACGATCGGTTTGTGGCGTTAATGCCGAAGGGGCATGATCTCGCAGACTTGCCTAAGATAGAGTGGCGTCAGTTAATTGAGTACCCACATATTGCACTACATCGGCCGTCGAGTGTGCGAATACTTACTGACAAAATGCTATCAGCGCACAACTTAGCATTGGCACCAAGTGTCGAGGCCCACCAGTTAAGCTCAATTGGGCCGATGATCCAGGCGGGCATCGGTATATCGCCAGTACCAGGGTTAACTGCAAAACAGTTCGATAACGAATGCTTTGTTTGTAGGCCGTTGGTTCAGCCAACGATAACAAGGCGCGTAGGCTTATTACATAAGTCAGATAAACCATTGTCTTCGGCCGCGACAGCCATGGTGAAGATTATTAAAGGGGCATTCGGCAATGCATAGAGTCACTGTGATAGGGGCTACAGGATTAATAGGTAGCGAGGTAGTGCGTCTTGGTATGACGAAAAATAATATTGAGTTAACGGTCGTCGCCAGACGTGTCAACGATAGCGTGACCGATGTCACTTGGGTTGCGACCGATTTTGACTCTCTTTTAGATCAAGCCAATGCGTTCAATTGTGAAACCCTGGTGATTACACTCGGAACAACGATTAAAAAGGCGGGTAGTAAAGACGCCTTTAAAAAAATCGACTATGAATACGCGCTGACTGCCGCATCGTTGGCTAAACAGCAACAAGCAAAACGGCTCATCGTCGTTACGGCAGTCGGTTCAAATAAAAACTCATCGATTTTTTACAACCGAGTTAAGGGCGAGTTAGAGCAGGCATTAACTGATTTAGGGTTTGATGAGCTACAAATTATTCAACCGTCATTGCTATTAGGCGAGCGACAAGAGGCTCGAGCAGGTGAAGACCTAGGTCAGCTACTTGCGCCAATATTGAGTAAGGTACTGATAGGCCCGTTAAGCAAATACAAACCGATTAAAGGGAGCCAAGTTGCGGGGTATATTGTTTCGCAACTAGAGGCTCCAATTTTGTGCCGACGTTTAATCGTACACTATGATCAACTATTGTCGAGATAGTTGAATACGGTCGCGTGTAAGGGTGTAATCAGAACCTGCCATGCGGCCGATACTATCAAGTTGGTTGCTGTCGATTCGAAGGTTATCAACTGCCGAGTCGTTTACATAGATTGAAACAACATCTCCCAGTACTAGGTGACCCGACATAGCATCGTCGCCAAAATCGATGATGTCACGCCGCTTACACTCATAAGCAACAATCGAATCTGCAACTCTTGGTGGTTTAACAGCAGTACTGTCTGCCGATTCGACCTTTGCATACTCAAATTCGTTAATCTCTGGTGCTACCATGTGGCAGCTTTGATTCATCACTTCTAGCTGGTTTGCGCTTACGGTACTGATTACAAACTCGCCCTGTTCGCGAATGTTGTTAAGCGTGTCTTTTGCATTGCCGTCAGCATTGTAGAGTGGGGTTATTGCTAAAACCGGCGGGTTCGCGCTAGCAACGGTGAAAAAACTAAATGGCGCTAAGTTGAGAACACCATCATTTGAAATACTCGACACCCAAGCGATGGGGCGAGGCGTAATGCCGCCGATTAACAGCTTGTAGGTTTCTTGGGGTGTTAATGAGTCTACTGAAATCTGCATTCAAATACCGTATCAGGTGAAACTAAAATGCAAGATTCTCATAAAATAGCCATAAACGAAAGAGCTTAGAGCTCTATGCTTAGCCAGATTGTTTGAATTGCGTCATCAGTTGATTTAGTTCATCGGCCATGTGAGCGAGCTGTTCGCCATTTTGTCTCAGCTGCGATACGTCTGATGCATTTTGCTCGGCTAGAGCATTTAGCTGGCTCGCGTTTTGATCGATTTCATTGGCGACGGCGGCTTGCTCTTCAACTGCTACGGCAATCTGCTCGGTATGAGATGCTGACGTGTTTACCGCGTCGGTGATGCTATCAATATCTTGATTGGATGCGGCTGACAACTCGATGCAATTTGCGCCATAGGTATCACTGTTTTCAACACTGGCCTGGGCTCGTTCGCTGGCTGCTCTTATGTTGTCAATTAATGATTGTATTTCTTCAGTAGAGTCTCGTGAGCGCATTGATAACATGCGTACTTCATCGGCAACTACTGCAAAACCTCGGCCGTGTTCACCAGCGCGGGCCGCTTCGATGGCTGCATTAAGGGCGAGTAGGTTAGTTTGTTCAGCGATTGCCCGTATGTCTTCGAGAATCTTTTCGACCGCCAATGAATGCTGAACTAGCGTGTCTACCTCCTTTGATGCCGTGGTCATTTCTGTTTGAAGCGCAATGACTGCGGTATGCGTTTTGTTCACTTGAGAACGGCCTGCTTGAGATTTAAGCGAGGCTGATTCCATTGACGCCTGTACGCCTTCAGCTGATGAGGCAACCTCCTGAATACTCGATGCCATTTGTGTCATCGAAGCTGCGATTTGCGTTGTTTCATTTTTTTGTTGCTTAACCAGCTGGTTGTTCGACTTCACCAACTGATGTAGTTCGATAGACTTTTCAGAGAGCCCCGCGCCGACATTGGCGACAGAGCTTATTACTGAACCGATTTTTGCTAATGCTTCATCGTAATGCCTTGCGATAGAGCCAATCTCGTCTTTGGATAAGTCATTTAAGCGATAGCGCAGGTCTCCTTTGTTGGCGAATCGGTGCAGCGCAACGTTAATAGATTCAACTCGATTAGTTATGTCATGTAATAGCCAAAACGCGAAGCCAATTATCAAAATAATCGCCAACGCTATCGTACTTAGTGTGATGTAGAACTCTTTTTTCTGCGATGCAGTATTTGCTAAGGTACTGGCTACTAGGTCTGATCGAATTAAGTCAGCCATTGATTTAACTGCTTTTATGCGTTCGGTTGCCAGAGAAAACCAATGCGGAGCTTCTATACCGATTATTCTGTTTCGCTGAGATGATTGACGAAGAAATGATGCGCGAAATTCGTAAAACTCAGCCAGCTCTGGGCTATTCATGCTCTCATCTAGCGTTGATGAGAGTTGTTCTGGAGCAACTGCTGTAAATGTTTGTTGGTGTAGCGTTTGTTCATCTATGTAGCCACGAACCTGCGCAAAACTAATGGGCGTGCCTTGGCCTTGAGAAAAGATAAAGTTTAGCTTTCCTCGTTCTTGGCCTGCTAATTCTTTCACGTTGAGCAATTCATAGATGGCAAGCAACGTACGCTTTGCAGATTCATCAGGCACTTCAACCATCAAGGTTGCTACTGCGGCCAGTACTTGAGCATTGAGTGTAGAGATCATCCCAAAGGCGTCGGCGTCGGGCGCAAGTGTGTCAACCTTACTTCGCATTGTAACTAAGCTCGGTTGCTTATCAGTGATTTGATTGGCTAATGAAACATATATCGTTAATGACGGATTCTCTTTAGCAAAATTCGACAGATGTCCGAACTGTTCATCAACCACCAAGCGCTGATTCGATAGCTGTTGTTTGCCTTGCTCACCCTTTGAACCAATGAACCCCGCGGTAAGGCCGCGTTCTAAGGCTAAATTATGAGCGGTTTGGTCAAGTAGGGTAATGGCCTCGACCAGTTGTTGTGTGTGTTGAGCTTGGGCGACACGTTGGTTCAGCTGCCCTATTGTCTGGCTAATTAGAACCGCGATGATCAGCAGTGGCAGAGACAAAAGTAAAAACATCTTTTGTCGTAAAGAAAGTTGTCTAAGCATGATTAAAAAGCAATCAATGAAACTTAATCTTAAGCCTAGACAACATTTATAGGGTTTTGCCAAGTTAGATTGGCAAGAGTACCTTATTTATTAGAAAGGTACTTCGTCGTCGAAGCCTGTCATGTCAGATGCTGGCGCCGCGTAACCTGAATCTTGCTCTGCAGCGGCATTTAGTGGCTCTAGGCGCCATGCTTGCAAGGCGTTGAAGCAGCGTTCAGGCTTGCCAGGTGCCTGCCACAAACGACCATTAAGATTAAAATGTACTTTAAGTTCTGTACCTACGGCATAGCTATCGATTAGCGAGCAACGATCTTTGATTAGCTCAAACGCAAGGTGGTTGGGGTACGAAGGGTTTTGGTCGGGGCCAGTTACCTTGATTACAAATTCTCGCTTGGTAAAGCCGTTATTGCCAAACTCTTGGGTATCACCGATTGAGTGAATTACACCCTGGGCTTCGTAACTGGTAGACATAAAAGTGCTCCAAATAAATAGGTCTATGGATCGTGTCGGTTCAATTGCTCGGTCGTCAAATTGTCACCGACTGACATAGATGCAATTCTACTCAAATGTGCCAGTGGTAGGCTAGTTTCTTGTTGCCATTCATTAAAGGCGTTCTGAACCTTGACAAGGTCCCTTTGGCTGCTGGCAGATTTGCTCAAATCAACGCCCGCAAGGCTTAAGCACTGAAGAACATCTTTTGAAAGGATAAAGGTGTCAATTCCTAAGTTGCGTAGAACGCGTTGACCAGTATTGCCACCTAATCTAGAACCTCTGTCTTTGAACTGTTTAAGCAGCGAAATGACGTCGTTGGTGGCCCAGTCTCCTACCATTTGGGAAAAAGAGCCGTGTTGTAGCTGGCAGTCAAGAATATATTGGGCATTGGCAGGAACAGTGAGGATCTTCTGCATGTTGCGTACAATGGCTTCGTTTTGGCCGATACGTTCTAGCTGCTCGGGGCTTAGAAGCACCATTTTCTGAGGGTCAAAGTTAAAGAATGCGGCCTCGAAATTGGGCCACTTCTGGTTGATTACACGCCATACAAAGCCTGCTTGAAAGATGCAGCGAGTCATTTCAGCAAGAAATCGATCATCGCCGAGGGCTTGAATCTGATAAGACGCTAATACCTCAGGTAGCTGTGCTTCAATGGCTGCTTTGGAGCCCTTACGAGCAATGGCTCGGTCATATATCACTGAAAAAGGCTGCATTGTAGTAATCCTCTGTAAGCAGCGCTCATGCTACCTCAACGAATCGTCAGTGGGCAAATTAGGCGAGCTTAAAAGGCAAATAGTGGCACAGTGGTTTGGGGCATACAGATCTAAACTTAGCATTATTGTCACAAAGAGAGTTTGCTATGAAATCGCCAATACACTTTTCAGCTTTAGGTGCTACTGTCATCATACTCTTAGCAATGGCTCCAATGGCCCAACATGCTCAAGCGGGCAAAGAAATAGCCTGTTCGTCTTTTGAGGGTGCATTTAATCGCTGCCCTTTACCCGGTGCCAATCAGATGGATGTGCGATTAACGCAAAACCTGGGTGGTGCAAAGTGCAAACGCGACTATACTTGGGGGGCCGACAGCGATGGTGTTTGGGTTAGCGAAAACTGCTCGGCTGTCTTTACCTATTCGCCAAAGGGTAGCGATGAGTATCATGATCATGCTGTATCACAGGCCGAGTGCCCCCAAAAATGGCCTGAAGGCTCGAATGAATGCGAATACTTTAAAGACGGGTATAAGACAGGAACCAAAGACGTGAAACAGGGTAAGTCAAACGACTATACTCGACATAATTTTATGTATGACTCACGGTTTGAAAAGCCTTTTAAAAAGGGCTATAAAAAAGGCTACAGTGCCCATAGGTAATTTATGAGTATTACATCTAGGCAAAAACAGCTAGTTCAACAATCGTTCTCAAAGGTTGCGCCGATCGCCGACACCGCCGCCCAGTTATTTTATGAGGCGTTGTTTAAGTTCGACCCCTCACTTAAAGCGATGTTTAAAGGTGACATGCCTGAGCAGCGCAAAAAGTTAATGGCGGCGCTAACGTTAGCGGTTAAGAGCTTAGATGATTTAGACAAGTTGGTGCCGGTACTGCAACAGTTGGCGAGAAAGCATGTTGATTATGGTGTTAAAGTTGATGACTACACCCCCGTGGGTAACGCATTGCTTTCTGCGTTAGAGCAGGGGTTGCAAGATGACTTTACGTCAGAGGTACGAGCAGCGTGGGTCGCAACCTATCAGTTAATTGCTAATGTGATGCGTGAAGCAGCGTATCCTGACTTTGATGCAGCTACCTACAAAAACACTAAACAGTACAAACTATCTTAAGCTTGACGCAGATCAAGCCTAGCTTCACGCAGGTGTACCATACTTATAGTGATAACTATAGGTCTCGCTATGTCTGCTCTAATTTCACAAACACTGCTACAGAAATACAATGTTTCGGGGCCGCGCTATACGTCGTATCCGACCGCAATACAATTTGGCACAGATGTATGTAGTGGCGAGTATCGTTCGTGGTTAGCCAAGGCACGTCAAAAAGATAAGCCTCTCTCTATCTATGTTCACGTACCGTTTTGTAAGTCGCTTTGTTACTACTGCGGCTGTCACAAGGTGATCACGCGCTCTGGAGTGCGCACGCAGGCCTATCTACAATCGCTATTGCATGAAATTGAGATGCAGTCTTCATGGTTAAGAAGTAACCGGCCGGTCACGCAAATTCATTTTGGTGGCGGCACCCCAACTTTCTATAAAACTGATGAGTTAGTTCAGCTCTTAGAGGCGATACACGGTGCCTTTAATACGCAAATGCCTGAAATCTCGATAGAGATAGATCCTAGAACCACAACTGTTGATGATATTAAGAATTTGGCTCAGGCAGGAGTGAATCGACTTAGCTTTGGTATTCAAGACTTTGACGACCAGGTACAAGCGGCTATTAATCGTATACAGTGCGAAGAACAAACAAGGTCGCTAATCGAGGTTGCTCGCAAGTATGGTGTTGAGTCAATTTCAGTCGATTTAGTATATGGCCTTCCGCATCAAACGATAAAGCGTTTTGAAAAGACGTTAGGCTGGGTACGTCGCATTAAGCCCGATCGTATTGCATTGTACAGTTATGCCCATATGCCACAGCTAATTAAAGCTCAGAGAGTAATTGACGAAACTGCGCTACCTTCGCCTGACGATAAGTTGAAGCTATTCAGTGCTGCGGCTAACGAGTTTGTGACGATGGGCTATCAACAGATTGGTATGGATCACTTTGCCTTACCGACCGATTCGCTGTCTGAAGCCTATGTTAATAACAATCTGCATCGCAATTTTATGGGTTACTCAACTCAATCAGAGTGCGACATGATTGGTGTTGGTGCTAGTGCTATCTCAAAAATAGGATCAAACTTTTCGCAAAATATAAAAAATGTGAAGCAGTATATCGCCGCTATTAATAATGAAATACCAGCAATAGAGAGGGGATATAACTCGACCATTGAAGATCAAATTAGAGCCGAAGTCATTGAGCAAATTATGTGTCGTCAAGAAGTGTGTTTTGAAGACATAGAGCGTCGATTTGATATTACATTTGCTGAATACTTTGCTGATGAATTAGCTAGGCTTAAGCCTTTAGTCAATGATCACTTGGTTAGCATAGAACCTAAGAGATTAAAGCTACTGCCAGCGGGGCGTGTGCTAGTACGTAATATTGCGATGGTCTTTGACGCTTATCTTACTCATCAAGAGACAGAGCGAATTCGATTCTCAAAAGCAATCTAGCTGCAGCTTTCTCTAATTATCAGTTCGCACTTAAACATATGGCGCGTATCGCTAATTGCATCACCAAGAATAATCTTATGAAGTAGTGTCATTGCTAGCTTAGCAATCGCTTCGCGTGGTTGCCGTATTGTGGTGAGTGCAGGCGACGTGTGTGCGGCGTACTTAATGTCATCAAAGCCAATGACCGCAATATCTGAAGGAACCTGAACACCGTTGTCTGCAAGCGCAGAAATACCACCAATCGCCATATCGTCGTTGAAGTAGAAAATCGCTGAAGGACGTTGATTTAGTTGAAGGAGCTCTACAGTTGCCGCGTAGCCGCCATCAAGACTGAAATCACTATTTATAATAAGCTCTTCATTGACTATGAGTTGAGCGTCTTGCAATGCTGAACGATACCCTTCAGTTCGCTCTAGCGATGTTGAATAGCTATCTGGCCCTGTAACAGCAGCGATGCGAGTATGCCCTTGTCTGATGAGATGATCCATAACCTGTTTAGCAGCGTTAATGTTGTCGCTGAAAACCCCAGGCATATTCTGATCTAAAATATCTTCGCATGCATTGACGATGGGTACGGGCGATTCGCCTTCTGCAAAGGGCGAGATAGGTGCAAATAAAAGAATTCCATCGATTTGACCTGATCTTGCCATCGAGGCTATCTGCCTAACATGTGCATCATTATCGATATTAGTAATTATAAGGTTGTAGCCAAGTCGGCTAGCTTCATTCTCAATCGTTTGAATCAGTAGTTCATTGAATGGATTCGACACCTTGGGCAAGGCAAGCAGGATATTTGTTGCACGCCTATTTCTTAAATTAGAAGCAAAATGATTAGGCTGATAATTAAGCTCTTTGATTGTGGCAAGCACTTTAGCGAGAGTCGCTTTATTAACGACCGATGGGTTGTTTAGCGCTCGCGATACAGTAGAGGGAGAGACGCCTGCAGCTTCTGCGATTTGTTTTATACCCGTTGTCATGCCCAATCAGACCTAAAAAATGAAGTGCGATGATACATGATTACTTGAATAAAATGATTTTGCAAACGATTTCATAACGTGATAAAACAAGGAAAAAATCAAAATAGAGATCGTTATGCGCTTATTTGCTCCTATTGCCTTAGTGGCTGCAACTGCTCTTGTCGCTTGCTCCAATGAAGATAGTTCAAACGTAGATGGCTCAGTCGAAACAGGCGCCGAGCTTTCGTCAGATTCTTCAGTCACCGTCGATGAGAATGTACATAAATCGACGATTTGGCCGAAAATCGAAAGTGGCATTCAGCTTAATCCAGAACACGAAGCAAAGATTGACCAATGGCTAAAGGTGATGCCTTTAGAACATAAGGTCGCTCAGATGGTACAAGGCGAAATACGCCACGTAACTCCTGAGCACGTCAAAAAATATAGGCTAGGAACCGTGCTAAATGGTGGTGGCTCTTACCCTAATCAAGACCGTGAGTCATCGGTTGCCGATTGGCTTGCGCTAGCAGATGCATATTATGAGGCATCAATGGCCCCAGGGTTAGACTACGAGCCTATCCCGCTAATCTGGGGTACAGATGCCGTTCATGGTCACAATAATGTGCAAGGGGCAATTCTGTTTCCTCATAATATCGGGCTTGGAGCTACACGTAATCCAGAATTACTACGCCGTATTGGCGCTGCAACAGGTCAACAGGTAGCGGCTACCGCCATCGACTGGACCTTCGCACCAACCGTAGCCAATGCAATCGATCCAAGATGGGGGCGCACCTACGAGAGTTACGGTAACGACACAAGTATTATTAGCCAATATTCAGCCGAAATCGTAAAGGGATTACAGGGCGAGGTTGGCAACGATCTATTTTCTGAAGGCAGATTAATCTCTACGGTTAAGCACTTTTTGGGTGATGGCGGTACGACTCGTGGCGTAGATCAAGGAAATACCGAAGTTGATGAGCAAACGTTGTTTAACGTGCATGGCTCAGGGTATGTCGGTGGTTTAAACGCTGGTGCTCAAACCGTGATGGCCTCGTTCAACAGTTGGAATGGCGAAAAAATACATGGTTACAAGTATCTATTGACCGACGTGTTAAAAGACACCATGGGTTTTGACGGATTTGTGGTAGGTGATTGGAATGGTCACGGCCAAGTCGAAGGTTGCTCTAATGCCCACTGCCCTCAATCGATAAACGCAGGCGTTGATGTGATCATGGTGCCTGACGATTGGGAAGCATTCTTGTTAAACACCATTGAAGACGTAAAGCAGGGGCGCATCTCAGAAGAGCGTGTAGATGATGCGGTGCGCAGAATCTTACGTGTCAAATTGCGTTCAGGCGTCTTTGAAAGAGGTAAGCCTAGCTCTCGAAAGTATGCTGGTGATGAAGCGATGCTTAGAGGCGAAGGTATGCGCGAGTTAGCTCGTCAAGCCGTCGAAGAAAGCTTGGTGCTAATTAAAAATGACGGTGTACTACCTTTAAAGTCTGGGCAAAAGATCTATTTAGCAGGTAATGCTAAAGACGACATACAGCGCCAAATGGGCGGTTGGAGCGTTACTTGGCAGGGTACAGAGACGACCGTAAAAGATTATGAGGGTGCCACAACTATCGCAGATGCCATTGCTCATGAAGGCGTGGTAGTTGACGAAGTCTCAGAAGCAGACGTAGTGGTGGCCATTTTCGGTGAGCCACCGTACGCAGAGTTTATGGGAGATCGTACGCACCTGATCTATTCAGAGCTTGATAAAGAATCGGTAGCCCTGTTAGAGGAACTTAAATCTGCAGGTAAGCCAGTGGTATCAGTATTTATCAGTGGCAGACCAATGTGGGTCAATTTAGAGCTCAATCACTCAAATGCATTTGTCGCTGCTTGGCTTCCGGGCTATGCAGGTGAAGGCGTAGCGAATGTATTGTTTGCTAAAGATGGTAAAGACTTTAAAGGTGCTTTACCGATGCCTTGGTCTCTAGGTGATGACGTATTGGCGATGGGCCAGGTTGGAACCTATCGCGATGGAGCGATCATGCAAGGGCAAGTATCTAGTGAGATACCGAAATCTAATCTACAAGAAGATGTAGTGTTATTGGGCACTGCCATGATCTCTGGTACCCATTGGCAAGTTCAGTCAAATGATCAAGTCGATAAGGTAACCAATAAGTCTCATTCTTTTAATGGCGTCAAAGCGTTAGCCGTTGATCATAAGGTGCAAGAAGATGCCAAGCAGGTTGAATTTGCTAATGATGGTGGGCAGCTTCAACTAATGATCTCTGAAGGTGTACTTAATTTATCTTCGTGGAGGATTCCAAATTCAGTGCTGCAGTTCGACATAAAAGTCGACAGCATTGAGTCGGATACAACCTTAACGATCTTGCATAGAAATCAGTTAGGTGAATTTGGCGTAGATATTACTGAGTACGCAAATTCAGAGAAATCTCGCACTTGGCAAACAATCAGAATCCCGTTGGTTTGCTTATCGCCAGATGCTGGAGCCCTTTCTAGTACTGTCATGCCGTTTGCGATTCAATCAACAGGCAGCGCTATCAGTGCAGTGTCATCAATACGTGTTACTACCAGTGAGATAAGTAATGCTGATTGTTCTGACACTTGGGCGGGCGAAGGATATAAGAATTCTCACGTGACTGTGGAATAACAACACAAATAAATTATTAGATAACAAGAATGGGTAACGCTATGAACTACATTAAGCCGCTAGCGGTCGCAATATCATTTGCGAATGCTGTTGGTGCGAGCGCTGCGCTCGCACAAGAAGAAGAGAACACCAAGTCAATTGACGAAATTATCGTTACGGCGACTAAGACAGAGACGTCGTTAATGAAAACGTCGATCGCAATTAGCGCGTTCGACCAAGAGTCACTTGATCGAAATAACATTAAGTCGATTAAAGACATTGCAAACCTTGTACCTAATATGGATATCTCGGTGATCAATGGTCAGTCAACACCCATCATTTCTATGCGAGGTGTTCGATCAACCAACGAAACTGAACTTGGTGATCCAGCAGTAGGTGTGCACCTTGACGGCGTATATTCACCACGCATGCAAGGTATCATGTCGATGATGTTTGATAATGAGCGCGTTGAGGTTTTACGTGGCCCTCAAGGCACTCTATTTGGTCGTAACTCAACTGTGGGTTCTATGAATGTTATTTCAAAGCGGCCTCAGTTTGATGACGAAGTATCAGGTAATGTAAACGCTGAACTAGGCCGTTGGAATGCTAAGTCATTCTGGGGTGCGCTTAACGTCCCAGTGACCGATACTTTTGCGCTGCGCTTTGCTGGCAAGGTACATGAACGCGACTCGTATATTGACGTTTACTATGACCCAAACCAGTACGATCAACGTTATCTAAACGAACTTGACCCACAAATTGGTCAGGCACCTATCATTAACGGGGCAAATACGTTTACGCCAACCGAAGGTCTTACACGTACTCAGCATAGTAACTGGTGGATCGATTGGGCAGGCGGTGGTCGTCCGATTCGCGAGCTGACTAAGGCAGACCCGTCTGATTCGTACGGCAATGCAGACGAGCATGGCTATCGAATGAGTGCATTGTGGGAGCCTACTGATAAATGGTCTGTTTATGCTAGCTATCAGAAGTACAATCAAGACAGTGCTGGTGGCATCGACTTAGTAAATTGCGAAAAGCTAAGAGGTCGACCACACCGTGATGCAAACGGTGCACCGGTTGATGGAGTGATAGGCGATTGTTCAACTTTGTTCCCACAGGATGATACTTATACGGCAGTAGTCAACGTGCCGGGTAAACTGTACTTAGATATCGATTACTACCGAGCACGCGTTGACTATGATATCAATGACAACGTACGTGCCGCGTGGATTGCAGGTTGGGAAAAGCAAGACCGCGAATCAGCTCAAGACATGGAGCAGAGTTTAAACGCTTGGGACGGCGCTATGTTCTTCTTGCCCGGAACAGGGTCAGAAAGTTATAGCCATGAACTACAACTGGTAGGTAGTGGTGACAAGTTAAACTGGATCGTAGGCGCTAACCTATTCCATGAGCAAACTGTTACAAAAGGTTTTTATCAGAACTCAATTCAAGATGTCGCGTTCTGGGATCAGCCCGATCGTAGCTCTGATAGCTACGCATTTTTCGGTCAGGCAACATACTCGCTTACCGAGCAGCTGCATATGACCTTAGGTTTAAGGTATAGCAACGAAGAAAAAGAAGATGTCGGCGGGCGAGGCCTAACCTGTGCTATTTGGAATGGTTGTTATTCTAATGGCGTATGGTGGGATCCAAACGTATTGAATGCTCAGCCTTCAGATGCGTACTATGACCCATCTATCTATCCTGAATTTCAAGAAAACGATAACTATGGCGAGTGGGACAGCACCGATTGGCGTATTGGTTTAGATTACGATCTAAACGAAGATACCTTGCTATACACCTATCTTGCTACAGGCTTTAAGTCAGGTGGTATTGGTGATGTAATTCGCGCAACTGACCCCTACACCGGTGAGAATATCGAAGCTAAGACTTCGTTTGGTCAAGAAAATGTAACTACTTTCGAGGTCGGTGTTAAAACAAGCTTGCTTGATAACAGCCTAAACCTAAGCGCCAACTATTTCTTCATGGATTATGAAGATATGCAGTATGCGAGTGTTGGGCCTGTTGCATCGATTCACCAGTTGCGTACAGAAACAAACCCAGATGGCTCACCCGTGCTTGATGGCAATGGCGATCCAGTGCAATCTTGGGTGTTGAGCCCTATGCTAGCTTATTACACGCAAAACGTTCCTGGGGCTGAAATTCAAGGTATCGAAGTTGAATTCGACTGGAAGCCTTTTGAAAATGGCCGTATGAGTGGCTTCTTTACCTGGACAGATACTGAGATTGTTGAAGATTGGAACACCAAGTGGAATTACGATCCTGTCGCTTATTTCGGCATCCCATACGAAGAATCACAAGACCCGAACAATCCATTGCTTCAGGTGAACTTAAAAGGTAATGAGCTTGCGGTTACACCGCCATTTGAAATTAACTTAAACTACGAGCATTGGTTCGAGATCAAAGGCGTAGGCAATATTGTGCCTTGGATCAATATCCATTGGGAGGATGATTCATATCTAACCGTATGGAACGTTGAAAAGCATGTAGACAACATGAACTTCGTGATTCCAGATGAAGATATTCATTATACCGATGATAAGCGCGACGCATTCGTGACAGCTAATGCCACGGTCAAATGGATACCTGCTTCAGAAAGATGGTACGCCGAAGCATTTGTTTACAACATTACTGACGAAGTTGTTCAGTACTGGGGTGGCGCTGCAGAGGGTGTTGCTAAAGGAAGTATGAGTCAACCACGTTATATGGGCATTCGCGTCGGTATGAATTGGTAATCGCTTTATTACGTGTAGTAACTATTAGCCCAGCTTTTGCTGGGCTTTTTTTTAGATGATTGCCGCAGTATGATCGATATAAAACAGGCTATGATATCGAGAATACTATGTCTAAATTGATTCCCCTTTGCTTAGCGGTCTCAATGATCGTTGCGTTTCATGCTAAAGCTGATGAAAGTTTGATAGAAGGCTATGGCCCTTATTACCCCATCGAGCAGTCTTTTAGTTATCCCGGTGACACAAAGTTTAAAGTGCTTTGGGATGTTGCCAAGTCAGTCGATGAGGGCAAGCTAAACAACCATATCAATTCGGTCGCTCGCTTTTACAATATGCATCTAGCGCATGGCACGACTGCTAACAATCTAGATTTAGCCTTGGTACTTCATGGTAAGGCTACCTTTGATGCCCTTAGTGCCAAACACTATAAAGAGCGATTCGGATACGAAAACCAAACGACTCAGCTCATCGAGGCCTTACTTGAGAAGGGCGTTAAAGTAGTTGTTTGCGGTCAATCGGCTACCTATCAAAATGTTAGTGCAGATCAGCTGATAGACGGTGTAGAGATGGCTCTATCTGCAATGACTGCAAATGCTGTACTGCAGCAACAAGGTTACACCTTAAATCCTTTTTAAATGGGGCGAGTACTTATGCGCATCTCCAATTTGATAACAACCGCTCTCGTATGCATCTCTTCAACGGCAGCGTCAGAGTCAATTAAAGAAACCACAGAAGCGTTATGTTCTTCGTGTCATAGCTTTTCAACCGTTGAACGCAGTCATGGTTTTAACAATTCTCAATGGCATCGACTTATTGGTGGAATGGTCGATTTCACCGGGCAGCAACAGTTGCAATCTGAGATCGCAGATTACTTGTCTAAGCGTATACCTATTAAGGCAGACAGCTCGGTAGTGGTTAAAGGCCCTTTATCACTGCACGCTACAGTATTACCTGTGGTTACAAAAGGGCAGCGACCACGAGATCCAATCTATGACCATAACGGCAATATCTGGTGGGTTGGGCAACGCAGTAATCAAATGGGGCGCATGAATGCTAGAACGGGCGAGGTTAAAGAGTACATGCTACCAGAGGGCACCTATGCCCATAGTGTTAGCATTGATGCCAACGGTAACCCTTGGTTCTTAGGAAACAAAAACGGCACCATTGGATGGCTAGATCAATCAACCGACCAGATAACCGCGATTAAGTTACCGCGTGACGACGCCCGCGACCCCCACACAGGTGTTTTTGATAGCGACGGGCGCTTATGGTTTACCATGCAGCACAGCAACCTCGTTGGTCGCTATGATCCAAGCGATGAGTCATTTCAAATTGTAGAGATGCCGCGAGAGCAATCTCGCCCCTACGGCATTAAGTTAGATGGTTTAGGCAATGCCTACGTGTCTTGCAATGGCAGCAACTGTCTAGTTAAGTTCGACGAATCTTTAACGCCAACTTTAATTGAGATTCCTCATAAAGATAGTCACTCAAGGCGGTTAGCAATAGCACCTGACGGGCGCGTTTTCTACGTGAACTCTGGGCGAGGAAGGCTAGGGGTCTATGACCCTAAAGATGGCTCGATAAAAGAATGGGCTACACCTAGCGGAGAAAAATCACACCCCTATGCCATTGAGTACGCAGACAATGCGATTTGGTTTAATGAATCTAGGGTGCGCCCAGAAACACTAGTTCGCTTTGATTTGCAAGATGAGTCGATGCAAAGTTGGGCCATTCAATCAAAAGGCTTACGCGCTGGTATTATCAGACACATGCGCCGTTCACCCAATGGCATCATCGCGCATCAGGGAGCCAACAATACGCTGGTTGAGTTTTCGTGGAGTATGGGCGAGAACAAACAGCGCGCTCAAGAACTCGCAAAGTCATTGATAATTGCTGACACCCATGTCGATGTACCCTATCGTTTGATAGAGCATTATGAAGACGTAGGTCATGCGACACATTCAGGAGATTTCGATTATCCGCGTGCGGTTAACGGTGGTCTGAATGCGCCGTTTATGAGTATCTATATACCAGCGGCGCTCGAGGCAGAAGGCAAAGCAACCCAAAAAGCTGACGAACTGATCGACTTGGTTGAAAAAATCGTCGCCGAAGCGCCCGATAAATTTGCGATAGCTACCAGCTGGCAGCAGATCGAAGAACAGTTTAAGCGGGGCCTAATATCACTGCCGTTAGGAATGGAGAACGGCGCCCCAATCGCTGGTGATCTCGATAACCTAACGCATTTCTATAATCGAGGCATCCGTTACATCACGCTCACACATTCTTTAAGCAATCACATCGCTGATTCGAGTTACGATGAGAATAGACCTGCGGGTGGTTTAACCGATTTTGGTAAACAGCTGATTGTTGAGATGAACAATAAGGGCATGATGATTGATGTATCGCATGTGTCAGACGATGCCTTTTGGGATACCATAAAAATCACCAAAGTACCTGTCATTGCCAGCCACTCTAGCGCGCGAGCCTTTACGCCGGGCTTTGAGCGCAATATGAGTGACGAGATGATAGAAGCCCTTGGTAAGCAAGGCGGCGTGATATTTATTAACTTCAGCAGTTTGTTTGTAAAGAAAGCATCACTCGACTCGTGGCCAGATATCGAAAAGGGCGAGTTTGTTTATGCAGATATCAGCGACGTGTTAGATCATATAGATCACGTAAAACGCTTGGCAGGTATCGACGCTATCGGTATTGGTTCAGACTTTGATGGGGTTGGCGATACATTACCTAATGGGCTAAAAGATGTGTCTGCCTATCCTACATTGATAGAAGGGCTGTTAGATCGAGGTTACACAGAGGCAGAGATTGAGAAAATTACTTGGGGTAATTTAAAGCGCGTATGGCAACAGGTCGATAATTATGCCGCAGGTCACTAACTTACATGAAGGTGAAACGATATGAAATTTGAAGCATTTTCAGAAGGCTGTGGTGCACTGGTTAGCGATGTTCAGTTAAACAATGTTAGTACAGAACAGGCGAATCAGTTACGAGATCGTTTACATCGAGATGGTGTACTGTTCTTTCGCGATCAACACCTAACACCGGCTCAGCATATTGAGTTGGCAAACAAGCTAGGGTCGATCGTGCTCAACAAATTTTTTAAGCCAGTTGAAGGCTATCCTAACATCGCAACGGTGCAAAAAACGCCGACGCAAACAATGAATATTGGCGGCGGGTGGCATACTGATCATTCTTACGAGTCTGCACCTGCGTTAGGTTCTATTTTGGTTGCCCGCGAACTTCCTAGCAAAGGAGGTGACACCGAATTTGCTCATTTAGGGAGAGCCTTTGCTGATCTATCGCCGACTTTCAAGAATCTACTGCGCCAGCTAAAAGCGGTTCATTCAAACGAACATCTTTATGGCGAGGGCGGTTATTATCGAGACACCGATCAGAGCGAAACATTATCGGGCGTAACCGACGTGGGGCAAGCAGTGCATCCGGTGGTCATCAATCACCCCCAAACTGGCGAAGAAATTTTATACGTTAATCTAGGGCATACCATTGGTATCGAAAGCATGACCCACGGCGAAAGCTTTGCGTTACTCAATTATCTATACGAGCATGCCAGTCAGCCAAAGTATACGTGCCGATTTGACTGGCAGCCGGGTTCGATAGCAATTTGGGATAACCGAGTAACTTGGCATCAGGCCCATAACGATTATCATGGCGAAGGCCGATTAATGCATCGCATTACACTAGCGGGCGAGGCCTTGGTCTAATTATAGTACTTAGCTTAATTGATAGGCACTGATATTAACGGCGGTGCCTAAGTTGAGCGACTCGATGGCACCGCTACCGGCAATCGAATAGGGTTTAGCATTCATTGCCTGTAGCTGGTCTCGAGGTACTCCGCGTGCTTCGTTGCCAAACAGATAGCAGTCAAACTCGCCAAAACTATCATCACGAATGTCTTTGCCGTCGATATCTAGCACAGCAATATTGCTAAACTGTTTAGCGAGTGAATCAAGCTCAACATCAAGGGTCATCGGCACGTGAAAGATCGCCCCCATACTGCTGCGAACAACCTTCGGGTTAAAGGGGTCAACGCTATTGGGGCTAATCATCAGATTAAAGCCACCAAACCAAGCTAGGGTTCTCAATATTGTACCTAGGTTACCAGGGTCTTGGGGCTCCCAAAGATAGATGGTTTTGCCACCTATTGTTGCAGTCTTAGGAGGCATAGGTACACACGCGATGATACCCTGAGGGGTCTTTGTATCGCTGAGCGCTTTCATGCGCTTATCGCTGATTACATGGGTATTAAAAGGGCTAGACCAGTCGGCATAAGCTTCGGTCACGTATAGCTCTGAGGTAGCTAGATAGGGTTGGTCGATAGCCGCTTTGGCGAGTTCTAACACAAGGTGTTCGCCCTCTACCAAGTAATGCCCTAGCTGCTGCCGATACTTCTTTTGATGTAGTTTTTTGACGTCGTCAAACTTCATTTATAGCCCCTTGTACGCGCCTGCAGTATAGCTGTACTAGACTTGGGATGCAGCATTGTACCCTTAGAGAGCTATTAATACGGCTGAATCTACCGCCAAGCCTTAGGTACAATAGCGACTAATACGAGATGAGAGACACCCATGGCACGATCTAAAACCAGCGCAAAGTGGCTAAATGAGCATGTTACCGATAAATACGTAAAGATGGCGCAAGCCGACGGATATCGTTCGCGTGCTAGTTACAAGCTGATCGAGATCAATGAGAAAGACCGCTTAATTAGACCAGGAATGCTGGCTTTAGACTTAGGCTCAGCGCCAGGCGGGTGGTCGCAGATTATGGCACCCTGGGTAGGCGATAAAGGGCAGGTGATTGCCTCAGATATTTTGCCTATGGATCACTTAGCCGATGTCGAATTTATTCAGGGCGATTTTACTGAAGATGAAGTATTTGATCAGATTATGGCGGCAGTAGACAATCGCCCTGTTGATGTTGTTGTTTCAGATATGGCTCCTAACTTAAGTGGCGTCAATATCGCAGATCAGGCGTCTTCTATCTATCTTGTCGAGCTAGCATTAGATATGGCACGTCGCACCCTCAAAAAGGGCGGCAGCTTCTGCGCGAAGGTATTTCAAGGGGCAGGTTCTGAAGAGTTTATTAAAGACGTACGCTCTTCTTTTGATAAGGTCGTTATACGCAAGCCATCGGCATCTCGAGCTCGTTCGCGCGAAGTCTATGTGGTGGGTAAAGGATTTAAGGGCGAGTAATGCAAACTGACAACTCGTTACGCTTAAATAAATTCATTAGCGACAGCGGCATGTGTTCGCGCCGCGAAGCTGATCGTTTTATTGAAAGCGGCTTGGTACAGGTCAATGGCAAGAAAGCCAAAACCGGTGATCGTGTCTTTAATGGCGACCAAGTAAAAGTAAACGGCCAGCTAATAGATCCACCCGAAATTGAAGAGTTTCATTTAATTGCGCTTAACAAACCTGTGGGCGTGGTTAGTACAACTGACCCTGATGAGCCTGACAATATTGTCGATTTTGTGCGCCATGGCGCGCGTATCTTTCCGATAGGGCGCTTAGACAAAGATTCAGAAGGGCTGATCTTCTTAACTAATAAGGGCGATCTCGTTAACAAAATTTTACGAGCTGGTAACAACCACGAGAAGGAATATCTTGTAGGCGTTGATAAGCCGATTACCGATAAATTTATCGAAGGCATGGCTGGTGGAGTGCCCATACTTGGTCAAAAGACAAAGAAGTGCAAGGTTTCTAAAGAGAGCACCTATGTGTTTCGAATTACGCTCGTTCAAGGGCTAAATCGGCAGATTAGACGAATGGCCGAGCACTTTGGGTACAAGGTAAAGCAATTGCAGCGTGTGCGTATCATGAACGTCGCGCTAAAAGGATTGCCCGTAGGAGAATGGCGAGATCTAACAAATAAAGAGTTAGAGACATTGCTAAAATCGATTGAAGATTCGTCTGGCGAAGCAACCAAAGGCAGTTCTAAAAAGAAGCCAAGCAGTCGTAGAAGTTCGTACAAGGGAAATAGCCAGGGTGGTGCTAAAGCTGGTGGGTCTCGCGGTAGTCACAAGTCGAATGGGCGTGGTGACGGCGGGCGCAGCAGTGGTAATGGCGGGCGAAACGGTGGTGCCGAAAAAAGTGGCGGTAAAACCCAAGGCAGAAAAAGCAATAGTAGAGGCGGGGCTGCTAAGCGTGGCGGTAATACCAGTACCCGTTCAAACGGCAAAGCAGCTGGCGCAAATCGAGGTCGACGTCGCTAAATTTTGACATCAACCTGTCAGGATAAGATAGGTTGCAAGCATTACCCAAGGAAAGGCGAAATGCATATTCTCATAACCGGCGCTACTGGTTTGATAGGTAGCGCAATTGTTCAGCAGTTAAGCGAGTATCGATATACAGCGCTAATACGATCGCAAAGCAGTTCCGATCAGTTACCTGATTATTGTCAAACAATAACTAGTCTTGATCAGCTCGATAATTTAAATAGCTTTGATGCCGTAATCAACTTAGCCGGCGAGCCAATAGCCGATAAGCGCTGGAGCGTTAAGCGAAAGAAAGTACTAATAGACAGTCGCTGTGATCTCACCGATAAACTCGCCCAGTTATTTTTGGTATCAGACAACCCGCCTAAGGTATGGCTGAGTGGGTCCGCGATCGGCATCTATGGTGATGGCGGGCAAAGCGAATTAACCGAACAATCATTGTTTGGTAAAGACTTTGCCGCTGATCTCTGTTTGCAGTGGGAGCAGCTTGCTCGTCAGGCACATGATGTAACCAGGCTAGTACTGCTTCGA
Source organism: uncultured Pseudomonadales bacterium (assembly GCA_947503335.1). Classification (GTDB taxonomy): domain Bacteria; phylum Pseudomonadota; class Gammaproteobacteria; order Pseudomonadales; family CANNCY01; genus CANNCY01. The sequence continues at coordinate 317,683 of CANNCY010000003.1, forward strand.
ACAGCGGTTGTTTTATCGCCTCATGGCGGGGCATTAGCTAAGATGTTGCCACCCTTCAAGCTGGGGTTAGGCGGCCCTATCGGTAGTGGGCAGCAGTATATGAGTTGGATTCATATCGATGATTATGTTTCAGCTATTAAGTTTTTACTAACCACTGATATCGCCGGCGCCGTAAATATGACGTCGCCCAATCCATTGCCTAATCATCGCTTTACCGCGCTGTTAGCAAAGGCAGTTAAACGACCCGCGTTCTTTAGAGTGCCTCAACCGATACTAGAGGCATTGATGGGCGAGTCGAGCTGTCTGTTGCTGTTTAGCCAGCAGGTAAAGCCCTGTGTCTTGAATAATGCAGGTTATAACTTTCAATTTTCTGAACTAGAAGATGCCTTTGCAGATCTAATATAGCCTTTACTTGACCTGTCAATTAAGCCTATGGATACTTATTTGTATTCTAATTAGTAATGGCTGGCCATGAAGAAACAAATCCTCTTAGTTCACGGGCGCGCAAGCAAACCGAGCAAGCATGATCTAGCAACACTTTGGATCGAAGCGTTGCATCATGGTTTACAGCGCGATCATGGCCACGATGCCTGTCGGTTGTTAGACCAGGCCGAATTGCAGATGGTGTATTACGCAGATTTAACCAGTGAGTTGTTAGGTGAACCTATTGAAACCGCCGACTGTCGGCGCAAAACTCTTGAGCACTTAAAGCAGTTTGGTACGCATGAGTTTAATAACAGTAACTACCGTGATCTACCGGGCCTTAATTTTTATAAAGACGAGTTAGCGTCTGCTGCTGCCGCGATTGGCAGTTTGTTTGGTATTGCCGATAATATCGTTGCTAAAGCTGCCCCCGATGTTGCCGAATATTGGTCTGGGCACTCGCCCTATGCCCATGCTTTGCGCGGCAGAATGAAGCAAGCACTTGAACAAGCGCTACAAGATCAAACTGAAGTTCTAGTTATTGGTCATAGCTTAGGCGCAGTGATTACCTATGACGTGCTGTATCAACTAACCCATGATCAAGATGACAAGCCAGTAAACAATGTCGACTTTATTAGCTTAGGGTCACCGTTGGGTAGTAACTTTATTCGCAATCAACTTAACGGCAATCATTTGCGTGGCGCAGCGCGGTATCCACACAACATTAGACGTTGGACGAATATAGCGGGCATTGATGATTATATTTGCTACGACGATACGCTAGCCGACGATTTTAGGCCGATGATTAATTTGGGTCTCGTTGAAGATATCCAAGATATAACGGGTATCTATAATCTGTCGGTACGCAAAGGGCGTTCAAACCCGCACTCGTCATTGGGGTACTTGATTCATCCTGATACCATCTCGACCGTACATAAGTGGCTTACTGATTAGTAAGCTACACTTACCAGCACATATCTAATAAGTGACTTTCTCATGCCGGCAAATAGCGAGACCTCGTTCAAGCTAAATCGCACCGTGTTTCTTTCAGCCTCAGTATTGATCGCCATGATGGTGGTAATGACAGCGGTGCTACCAAAGCGTGCTGAAACCTTTTTTAAGTGGCTTCAAGGCCAGCTGATCGAATCAGCAGGCTGGTTCTACGTATTAGTAGTGGCTGTAGTACTCATGTATGCAACGTACTTTGCATTGAGCCGTCATGGGCGAGTTAAGCTTGGCCCTGATCATGCGGCACCCGACTACAGTTTACCTAGCTGGTTTGCGATGCTGTTTAGTGCCGGCATTGGTATTGGGCTTCTATTCTTCGGCGTCGCTGAACCTGTCATGCACTATATGAGCCCCCCCGATATTCAGGGGCAAACCCTAGATGCTGCCCGCGAAGCGATGAACATTACGTTCTTTCACTGGGGGCTGCATGCTTGGGCTATCTATGCGATTGTGGGGCTTGCCCTGTCTTACTACGGCTATCGGCATAACCACTCGCTAACATTACGAAGCGCCCTAAGGCCTATCTTTGGCGATCGTGTAGAGGGATTAGCAGGAGATGCGGTAGACACCTTTGCAATCATTGGTACCGTGCTAGGGGTCGCGACCTCAATGGGCTTTGGTGTTGCCCAAATCAATGCAGGTTTGGGCTATCTAGTTGGTATCGATCAATCAATTACGCTGCAGATAGTAATCATTATTGTGGTTACCATTTTTGCGACATTATCAGTTCTGTCAGGGCTAGATAAAGGCGTAAAACGTTTATCTGAAATCAATATGATTCTAGCGTTCGCCTTGATGGCGTTTGTGTTGTTAGCAGGGCCTACGTTGCACCTGATACAGATGCTAGTGCAAAACACGGGTACCTACTTGTCAGGATTGGTCGCTAAGACATTTAACATGTATGCCTACGAACCCACAGACTGGATCGGTGGGTGGACGTTATTCTATTGGGGCTGGTGGATATCCTGGTCGCCATTTGTGGGTATGTTTATTGCGCGTATCTCGCGCGGGCGCACTATTCGTGAGTTTATTCTGGGGGTGATTTTTATTCCTTCGGGCTTCACCTTCGCGTGGATGACCATTTTTGGCAATAGCGCCATCGATATAATTCTGACAGAGGGGCTTGCGTTAGCAAATCAAGTTGAGTCAGATAATGCCATCGCCCTGTTTCAGTTCTTGCATCATCTGCCGCTATCTAATTTGGTATCAGGTATTGCCGTTGTGATGATCGTTGTGTTCTTTGTGACGTCGGCCGATTCAGGTGCATTGGTAGTGAACATGCTGTGTGCCCACGGTAACGAGAACACCCCTAAGCGAATGCGAATATACTGGACGGGGTCAATCGGCCTTGTAGCAGCGGTATTGCTGTTAGCAGGGGGGCTGTCTGCATTACAAACAGCAACGATTGCAAGCGCGCTTCCCTTTGCCGTAATCATTTTGCTGATGCTGTTTGGTCTACAAAAATCATTATCTATTGACGCTGCAAAGCGAGAGACGCTGCAGCGCTCGGCGATGCTGTCTCCAAACACGTCGGGCGATGACAATTTTAGTTGGCGTGATCGGTTAGACAATATCGCCAGTTTACCTAAAGCAAAACGCGTCGCGGCATTTATCAATAATGATGTGAGGCTCGCGATGAAGGCAGTCAGCGACGAGCTGGTCAGCCGAGGTATGCATGCCACTACGTCTAGCCAAGAAAATAGACAAGACCTGATAATCTCCCACGGCGAAGAGCAAGACTTCTTGTACAGTGTACGACTTCGCGAGATGGAGCACCCAGACTTTGACGAAGAGGGTGATCGCGAGCACTATTACCGCGCAGATGTTTATCTAGCAGAAGGCGGCCGAGACTATGACATAATGGGCTACAGTCGAGAGCACATCATCAATGATATCCTTGACCAGTACGAAAAACACCGACAGTTCTTAGACAGTATTCGCTAATGCTTAGTTATCAACATCAGTACCATGCCGGCAATCATGCTGACGTCTTAAAACATTGGGTTTTACTGCATTGTGTGCACCACATGCAAAAGAAAGCTAAGCCCTTTGATTACATTGATACGCATTCAGGCGCAGGGCGGTATCAACTTGATTCTGCCGAAGCTACCAAAACCGGCGAAGCCAAAGAGGGTGTGCTAAAGGTTGATTGGTCTAACATAGAAGGCATGCACCAATACGCACAGGCAATCGCTAAAGATCTTAAAAAGGGGCGCTATCCAGGCTCGCCCATGCTAGTCAATAGACTGTTGCGTGAGGGCGATCATGCTTGGCTATACGAGATGCACCCTCAAACGGTTGAGCTGCTTCGTAGCTGTTGCGAACGTAAGCGGGTAGTGTATGTGAAGCAAGAAGATGGCTTTAAAGGTCTATTAAGCTTGCTGCCACCCAAAAGCCGTAGAGCGTTAGTATTGATCGACCCATCCTATGAAATTAAAGCTGACTACCAACGTGTAGTGGATGTTGTAATTGATGCTTATCAAAAGTTTCCACAAGCGGTTATCTTGATCTGGTACCCGGTGGTCGATCGCAGATTCATCGGTAACATGCAACGCGATCTAAAAAATAGCGGTATTAACAATATTCAGCAGTTCGAGATGGGTATCGAAGATGAGTCAAATAAAGGGATGACCGCATCGGGTGTCTTTGCTATTAACCCGCCCTATACATTGAAAACTGCGTTTGAAGAGACTATGCCGAAAGTTAGCGAACTACTAAGTGTAGATGAAACTTCAAGAACAAGATCGACGCAATTGGTCTCTGAATAAGGTGAGGCCTTTATACTAAAGCAGCTTATTACACAGCTGCTTTAGTTGATCTAACTCTTCACGCGATAGTGTAATACTACAAGCTAGTGTGGAAGGAATATCCATGGCTTGCTGCTGAAGCTCCACCCCCCGTTGGGTTAGGTTAATATCCCTAGCGCGTTCATCCTCTTTACTACGCGTGCGCTCTATTAGATTTTTGAGCTCTAATCGTTTTAGCAGGGGGGTAAGTGTACCCGAATCTAGATACAGCGCGTTACCTAGGTCGCTTACTCTTTGACGCCCGTGTTGCCACAATACAAGCATCACTAAATATTGTGGATAAGTCAGATCTAACTCTTTAAGTAGTGGTCGATAAGCTCTTGTTACTGCGTTTGCGGCACTATATAGCGAAAAGCAGTACTGGTTATCAAGAAACAGCTGATCACTCATATTTAGCCTCGCTTGTACAACCAGCGCATCTGAGCAACAAGCAGTACAAAGAAGATCAGCGCGATGATGCCAAAGGTCTTTTGTAATAGTGGGTCAGTTAGCGAAGATACCAATGGATTACCGATCGGAAACCTCGTCATGATTTCGGTAGCGGTAGGCAGCATATGAAATAAGAAGCTACCTGAATAGCAAAGCGCGACAAAGTATTTATTGAGCGATCGTAGAGGAGTAAATCGCTCTGCTACATAACCAACAACCACCGCCAAAACAGTGAGTACCGCTAAACCATGGGCTGCGTTTGGGCCGCCATGACGAAAAATCGTTAGGGCACTAGCGGCAGTTAGTAATGTGGTAACTAGGTACACTTTACCGCTTAGTCTTGAGGCCAGAATTTGCTTATCTACGATAAAAAGACGCACTGCGCAGGCGATAGCGACAATGCCTACAATCGTATGAAAGATACCCATTGGGCTTAACGAAGGCATATTTGGATCCTTAAGTATTGATATTGTATTGTGTACAATATAATTTTAGGCAATATATTGTCAAGAGTACTGAACTGCTCACGAAGTCATAACTATTTACAGCGTACGTTTTGAGAGACAGGCCATACTGATAATTGGTGTGTGTGGATTTCTAAGTGTGATTCAAGCGGCGCGTTCAAGACTGTCCCAGCTTAAATTGAGGCACAAGATCATTATCGGCTTTTTGGTACCGGTACTGATTGTGGTGCCACTGACACTATATTTGCTGGTTAGTCTTTATCAAATGAAAGAGTCTGCTCGGTGGGTAGAGCATACGCATGAAGTAATCGCAGAAGCTCGGCTGCTAGTAAAGAAGATGGTGGATCTAGAAACAGGTCAACGCGGCTTTGCCATTACGGGCGAAGAGATATTTTTAGAACCTTACCATGAAGCCCAAAGCGATTGGCGCCGCCATATGTCTGAGCTGGCCAATTTGGTGTCAGATAATCCTAGGCAAGGGGAGGTGCTTGCAAAAATACAAAAATTAAAGGATCGATGGCAGATCGAACAGGCCGGTCCATCAATGAGACTCCGCCGCTTAGCTAATGACGGCAAGACACCAATTAACGAAGTTGCAAAGTTTGAATCAAAGCAATACGGCAAGTCGATCGTAGATGAAATTCGCGCACACGTAGATGACTTTGTGAAGCATGAACAAGATTTAATGGTGATTAGAACAGAGCAGCAAACGCGTGACAACCAAAGGTTTGTTGTATTGATTCTTTTCGCAGTGGTTGCAGTTATCGTCACGGCGATGCTATCGGTCACCTGGCTGTTGAGAGCGATTACAGAGCCCATCTCGCGATTACTAGATGTCACTATCTCAATTGCAGATGGCGATTTAGAGCAAGTCGTTGACACTCAAGGATTTGACGAGATCTCTGAACTAGGGCAGTCGGTGAACCATATGTCGATGTCGTTGAAAGATTCGTATCAACAATTAGAACACAAAGCTGAGGAGCTAGAGGCGGCCAGTCGTTATAAATCAGAATTCTTGGCAAACATGAGTCACGAAATTAGAACGCCAATGAACGGCGTGATTGGCATGGCTCAATTGTTATTGCGTAGCGATCTAGATGAGGATCAACGTGATAAGTTAAAACGTCTAATGAGATCGGGCGAATCGCTGCTGGTTATTCTAAGCGAAATTTTAGACTACTCAAAAATCGAAGCAAATCGCATCGAGCTCGAACATATCGATGTTAACTTACCCGTTATAGTCGGTGATGTTGAAAGCTATTTCGGTACCGTGGCACACGAACAGGGTATCCAGTTTAAAGTTGATTTGACCGAATTGCATGATCGTATCGTTGTGGGTGATCCCACGCGTATTCGACAAATCATTAATAACCTTTGTAGTAACGCAGTAAAGTTTACAAAATCGGGCAGTGTCACAGTAAAGGCCTCGAGTGCTGCCGCCAGCGAAGGCGATTGTATGATTGAAATCTTAGTGATCGATACTGGAGTTGGTATTGCAGAAGAAAAACTAGCAACCATATTCGAAGCGTTTTCACAGGCAGAAGGCTCAACCAACCGTGAATTTGGGGGTACGGGCCTAGGCCTAACTATCAGTAAAAACTTAGCAGAATTGATGGGAGGTGACTTGCTAGTAAGTAGCGAAATAGGGCAGGGCACCACCTTTACATTGCGCCTAGAATTGCCTGTTAGCGACACAGTTGTCGATGAAGGAGAGAGTGGTGAGATCGACTTTAACCTGGTGAGGCCACTGAATGCTATGGTAGTCGACGACAACGCGATAAACGTTGATCTACTTAAGTGGATGTTAGAAGACTGGAACCACAGTGTGATAACCGCCGAAGATGGGCAAATCTGTGTCGACAAGCTGAAGCAGAATCCGGTAGACGTAATCTTTATGGATTTTCATATGCCCAATCTAAATGGTAAAGAGGCAACTGAAGTAATTAGGCAGTTGCCCCCACCACTTAATGAGACGATTGTGATTGGCTGCACTGCCGATGCATTTGCAGAATCAACCGCAGAGCTGTTAGCCGCGGGGCAAAACGCTGTCATTCAAAAACCGGTAATCGAAAAAGAACTACACAGCGTCTTAATGAAATACTTTAAAGCTTAGCGGTAATCCCTGTACTCGGCACAATCGGTGTACCTCTAACAACTAAGCGCAATGGTGTATTTGGGCGAAGGTTGTTAAAGGGGTAGCATGTAATCAGTATCAGTTCGTCGCGGTCACTGCGCCGCAACATCTGTTGTTTTACATCGAAAATCGTTTTATCAGTAATTCGATAATGGCGAGTGATGCCAGATCGACTCTGCAAACTGATAATGTTACCAACATGCACATTCTTTAACTCGACAAAATGAGAATCGTTATGAGCTGCGATAACAACCTGACCAACATCACCAGGCATCGTGCTATTAGTAAGATGACCAGGGCCAAATGCAAGTGATTGGCCATGGCTACCTTTTAGTACAAACAGTGGTTTGCTACTAGTGAAAGATAGTTTTGCAATGGGCGAGAAATCAGCCCAACTCCAAGGCGGTACAGGCTGCCCTGTCGCAATGGTTTGCTGCCAAGCATCGGCAATTAAATATTGGGCGAGCTGCGCCTTAGCGTGTATGTATCCGATGTTGCCCATCATTAATCCACCAATACCTAATAACAACGCCCCAGTAATCTTGCGCGTGCTCATCGGTCATCTCGCTGTGATTGAATAAGAACGGCACTGCCGACTAACAGGCAGAGTACACTTAGTAAAGCTAGAAGTGTTATGCCTAAACTAGTTTGGGGTACAGCTAACCCTTTGGGTGTTAAGTTAGGTACGAGCTTGCGTGTCAGCTTATCACTGGGTGAGCGCGCCACTTGATGATCTATGGCGATAAAGCTTGTATAAGGCGTTAATACATTGTGTTTGATCGATAGCGCTACGATGCTTTGCTTAAGCAGCGACGGGTCGCCTTGCCCAAGTCGAACACGATCGTTTAAGTCTTCAATTCTTTCTTTGGCCCATAACTTGGCAACCCCTGAAACATTGCTTGGTGCATACTCAATGATACGATCGAACGATTGGTCGGCTTGAATGCCTCGTAAGCGCAATCGAGGGTTAGTATGTGCGAGTTTTAGAGAGACGGTAAGAGGCTCACCATAGTAAACATCGGGTAACGATTCGGGCTGAAGTGATATAATGGAGCCATTGTTATCGATAATCTCTAAGTTCTTCATCGCTGGTTTGGCGATTTTGTTGAATAAGCTTTTCATCTGCTCGCTCACTGCAGATGTATCGTTGATCTTTACAAAACTGCCTCGCCCATTCTTAGCAAGTGATCGAAATAAACTTTCGTTCGGAGCAGAGCCAATGGCAATCGCAAATAGACGAGTATCGCCTAATAATAGATTTACTGACTGTGACAGCTCGACTTCGTTTGATATTGCACCATCAGTGATCAGAATTACCTGACGCATGACGTCAGGTTTTTTCGCCGGCAGGCTTAATGCTTCAATTACCGGGGGCACCATTTCAGTACCGCCATCTGCCTTTAGATTACTAACAAAATGACTGGCAATGCCTATGTTTTGCTTGTTTGCTGGCAGCGAGTTATCAGACAGTAGCGTATGTGTAGAATTAAACTCTATTACGTTGAAATAGTCGTCGGGTGACAAAAACGATAGCCCTTGTACAAGTGCAGCGCGCGCTTGAGCAATTGATTCACCGCCCATCGAACCTGATGTGTCGATGACGAAAATAGTCTCTTTGGGTAGCGTCGGCTGTTTAAATGCAGATGGCTGAGCGGCAATGGTTAGCATGCCATAGTGTTCATGATCTTTCGTTTCAACATAAAGGCTGCTTGCGACTGTGCGATTATTTTGTTGCCAACTTAGATTGAAGTCTGCATTCATGGGCTCAAAGCGATTAATAAATTGAACGTGCTTTTCTCTGCCCCCGGTTACTGCAATGGCATGGCTATTACTTTTTAATTCGGTAACATCAAATCCAGTATTAAGTGTCAAATTCAGTTCGATTGGGTTGTTAACCGAGGTGTTATTGGGCGACCTAAACGATTGGTCAGTGATAGGGTCATCTGCGCCACGTGGATTATATCTAGGAGTATAGGTGGTAGGTAGCGTTAAGCCGTAGGTACCGTCATTGTATGAAACCTTGTCGACATAGCTGAGTGTCACGTCGATCTTTTCACCAGGTGAGATATTGGCAACGTCTATCTTAAACAGATTAGGTCTGTTTTGTTGTAGCAGTGCGGTGCGTTGACCCTTATTTTTTGCCTTTTCGTAACTTCTTTGGGCTGCCTGTTTTTCTTTAACTTCACCGATAATGACACGGCTACCAATCTTGATTTGTAAGCTGTCTACCGACGCTGTAGAGGGTAATGGAAACTGATAGCTACCTTCAACGAACTCAGTCAAGGGATTGTAGAATCGCTGTGTCAGCGTGGTATATATCAGTAGGCCGTTAACCTTTACATCGGCCTTTGCTGCAACCTGTAACGATGGGTGTTTGCTACCCTGAGCATCAATCACTACAAAATCGCCAGCAGTAGTTGTGTTGTGTGTGTCAGTAGTTGTGGTCGTTGCGAGTGACGACTCGGCGGCGCAAAACAACGCTGCAGTGTAAAAGATCACTCTTAAGTAGTTGAACATAATAAGCCCCTAGTGAGATATAGGAGCTAGTTTGGCTAAGAAACTTTGTGGCTTCTTAGATCAACGATGACCAACCCTGATCAATTGTGGCGAAATCTGATAACCCCTGATAACCAAGTGGCAGAAAACAGTAACAATGCTGGTGTCCAGGCCCATAGATTGGTTAACTCGCCCGTAAAACCGTTTAAGGCCATCAGAGCGATACCTGCACAGGCTAAGGTAGATGCTAACAGTAAGCGCCAATTGCTGGGTGAATTGGTTTTGTGAGACATACGCTCAAGCCCTGATACAAGGCTTACAACAGGTAACAGAATGCAAAGCAAGCCAATCATCCAAGCGGGTCGATGAGTCCACCATTGTGCGCTAGCCGGTTCAACTTCGAGTGCAGGTAATCCGAAGACAGCGATGATACCGAAGACGGCGATTAGCACAGTCATATGCCAAAGATAAACAGACATGATCATGGCATTGATAAAGATGGTCGCTGACCAAACTCGCACATTTTTCAGCAGTCGGTTCATGGGTGTTTGTAGCGAGTACAGAATACTAAACTGCAGTATACCTAGCAGTAGTAGCGTTACTTTAGGAGGCAGAGAGTTACTAACGCCTTCGCCTGGAGACCCGGCCATAGCAATAGGGTAAGGCCCGTGCCATACCATCCAGTGCAGTGCAGTAATCGCTAATAGGGCAATGATAACTAGTACAGCAATCGAGGGTAGACGATTGCTATACCAGGCAAATCCGATGTGATGCACGGCAAGCCAAACCCAGAGATAGTTGAGCCAACCCACCCACTTCATGTCGGCAAACAGATATAGCGCGTCGCAGGCTAGCGCCAAGATGACTAGCCCGCTGAATGACCACCAGCCCCACTTAAGCCAGATCTGATAACTGACTGGGGCTAGTAACACGATTAGTAGATAAATTGCTAAAAACCAAGATGGAATCAGGGCAGCCTTCGACGCATAGGCAACCTGTTGCGCCGACAGCCCGTATAGATTTAAGGCTAAGGATACAACTACCCACAGTAATGTAATGCCCAGTAATGGCGTGAGTAAGCGTTGCAATCGCCCCTGAAGCCATTGTGCATACGGCGTGCCCTGCGACAGTGCTTTGTTTAGCGAGGTCGCATTTGAGTACCCGCCGACAATAAAGAAGATAGGCATTACCTGAAACAGCCAGGTAAGCACATGGCTATAGGGGGCCACCTCTAGCACATTGATCGGTTCGAACTGCCCAGACACAGTGCTGGCCCCTATAATAAGCCAATGCCCAAAGACAACGAAAAGAATCGAGAACGCCCGTAGAAAGTCTACGTATCGATTACGGCTATCGGGTGTGGCTAAAGCCAACTCTTTGATTCGGGCAGTATTAAACATGATGCGCCTTTTATTATTAAATACTGTGCGTCGATCAGCACTGTAGCGGGTATTGAAGATAAATAGAAGTATCGCCGAACAGTCCACAGGTTCTGTGGATAACATTGTGAGCAACTATTTGATACCAATTTGTGCTGCCCGTAGCATCGCACGTTTAGTTAGATTGTTTGATATTTGACCAGTTCAATCAGAGCTTGCGCTAGGCCATTTTGAAACGCTTAATTTTATCGCATAGTAGGCAACGCCAAAGCAGATGAGGGCGCCCAATCCAAATACGATACGTGCAATAGAAACACCAAAAATGCTAGCCGGTATTAAGCCTTCACTATCAATAGAGCCTTCTGGCGAAAATAGAGAGACCCACACACCGATACTGCCCAGCAGTGCGCAAAAGCCCGCAGCGCAAAGGTCTTTAAGATGCGATTTGGTGTCGGGGATAACCATCAAGGCTGACACGGTTATGATGGCGATACCCGCTAAGGTAACAATCCAGTATGGTGTACCTGGTGTGGGAGAGCCAAATGACGTGAGTTGTAGCCCTTCGGCAAGTAGCCAGAGCCCCCAAATCGTTGTAAACGAAGCTAGCAATCGTTTGTCTTTCTTATGTGCTGTCATGGCAATAGTATGCCAGAACTAGAATTGATAGTGACATCGCTTAATCCTGTTTGCTATGTTGCTTACCGTATCGAGCCACTTAGGAAGCAACCATGAAACTAATTCAAGTGCTAGCGCTAATGACCTTTCTATCGATGGGTGCTCACGCCACCGACGACCCTCTAGATTTACAGGTATATAAAACCTCCAGTTGTGGCTGTTGTAAGGGGTGGATTAAGCATGCTGATCAACATGGTTTTGGTACTGAAGCTATTGATCTTGAGTATTCAGACTTGACCGAGTTGAAACAGCAGCACGGCATTAAGCCAGAGGCTCGTTCATGTCATACTGCGGTTTATAAAGGCCAGTTTGTATTTGAAGGTCACGTACCGGCCAAATTTATTGAGCAATTTATAAATAATCCTCCTAAGGGAGCCATCGGCCTGTCGGTTCCGCAAATGCCAGTGGGTACACCCGGAATGGAAGTAGGCGACCGGTTCGACCCCTACAAAGTAATACAGTTGAATGCCGACGGATCATTTAGCGTGTATGCAACGGTAGAGCAATACGACGACCAGTTTTAAGTTATTTGCATATAACAAATCGGTATTGATATTTAATTTATCTATAACTTAAGCGTATATATCATAGTTCACCTAATCTGACTTTCATTCTAGGTGTACCATGAAACAACTTTCTGCAGCGATCGCTTTGGCTTTAGCCAGTTCAACGGCTTTGGCGACTAACGGCTACTTTACCCACGGCGTGGGCACGCACAACAAAGCACAGGCCGGCGCAGGGTTGGCTATGCCGACACAATCAATTGATAGTGCGAATAACCCCGCTGCAGCAGCATTGGTCGACGCGAAAACTGATCTAGGTCTAGCGTACTTCGCACCGAATCGTGGTTACACGGCGTCTACTAGCATGGCAAATGGCCAAAGTGGGGCGTTTACGCTGGGCGAGGGCGAGTTCAACAGCGGCACCAGTGGTTTTTTAATTCCCTACGTATCACGAACCTTTAAGCTTCAAGATGGTCACGCATTTGCGCTGTCATTTTATGGGCGTGGTGGTATGAATACAGATTATGCTAGTGGCACAGCAACCTTTGACCCTGACGGCCCAGGTCCGGCGCCGGTTGCCACCTATGATGGTGCGTTTGGCGCTGGCAGCGCTGGCGTAAACTTAAATCAAGCTTTTCTAGAATTATCGTATGCGATCAAAATGGATAACGTTAGTATCGGTGCGGCACCGGTATTTGCGTTGCAAGCGTTCGAAGCCAAGGGGTTAGGTGCGTTTGCTGGCTATACCAAAACCTTTGCCCAAAGTGGGGGCACAGTAATGCCTGATAGCCTGACCGATAATGGTCATGATTACTCGTACGGGGCTGGCTTTAAGTTAGGTGCAGTTTGGCAGCTACATGATCAAGTGTCGTTGGCATTTGCCTACCAATCAAAGATTAGTATGAGCAAATTCGATGACTATAGTGATCTATTTGCCGAGGCAGGTAAGTTTGATATTCCCGCGTCAACACGTGTTGGACTATCGGTACAGGCAAGCGACGCTGTTGACTTACATCTAGACGTAGAGCACACCCAATTTAGCGGTGTTAAATCGGTGGGCAATGCACTTGCTAATGTCGGTGGCTGCCCTACTGCAGGCTTAGGCGGAATGAATCTTGAGAACTGTGCTGGTGGTGACGAAGGATTTGGTTTTGGTTGGTCTGACATGACTACCTTAAAGTTAGGCGCCACTTGGCAGCCAGCAACGCTCGCCCATTATACCTTTAGAGCTGGTTATAGCTTTGGCGAGCAACCCATCAGTCGCGAAGATGTACTGATTAATGTGTTAGCGCCAGGTGTTACTGAACAGCACTTTACAGCAGGTGTAGAGCGTCGTTTAAGCAATGATAAGAGCATTAGCGTATCGTTGATGTATGCGCCAGAAAACACCGTGTCGGGCCCTAACTTATTCGACCCAACACAAACGATTGAATTGGCGATGGACCAATTCGAATTAGAAGTTGCCTACAGCTTCTAATCACGCTTGCTTGTAACTAATTAGCTTGTCGCCGGCCCTATAGGCTGGCGTACAATGCCGCCTTAACTGTCTATACTAGAACCAGTTAAGAGATCACTTCTATGCCCGATATCGTCGTTATGTTCTTCGCCCTAGGTCTTGTGGCGGGATTATTAAAATCAGATTTAAGTATTCCTAAAGCGGCTTACGATACGCTTAGCCTATTGTTGATGTTAACCATCGGCTTAAAAGGCGGCATGGCGTTACATGGTTCAGTGTCGTTATCACTGTTGGGCGAGTTATTGATAGTGGCGCTATTAGGAGCTGTGATTCCTTTTATCGTAATCCCAATATTGCGTTACATGTTGCGAGTTGATGCAGCCAATAGTGCTAGTTTGGCTGCTCACTATGGTTCGGTAAGTGCCGGCACCTTTGCTGTTGCGATTGCTTATGTTGAATCTTTGCAACTGGCTACTGATGGTCAGGTAACACTGTATCTTGTAATGTTAGAGCTACCGGCGATACTGGTTGCGCTTACTATTTATCGAAAACAGGGCAACCAGGCAGCCGCGAGCCGATCAGCGTTGTGGGTTGAAACCTTTACTAACCGAGGCGTAGTGTTGTTGGTGGGTGGTGTAATCATTGGTTACATGTATGGCCCAGCAGATGGTGCCTCTGTAACAGAATTGTTCACCGGTGCCTTTAAAGCGGTATTGGCCTTGTTCTTGTTAGAAATGGGGCTTGTAGCAGCCGAGACGTTATCGCCCATTCCTTGGCGCCATGCAAAACTGATGGTGTTTGCCTTGGTGGCACCGCCGTTGCTATCGCTATTAGGGCTCTTTACAGGTGTGATGCTTGATTTAAGTATTGGTAGCATTGTGGTATTGGCTACGCTAACTGCTAGTGCTTCATACATTGCGGCACCAGCTGCGATAAGAACGGCTATCCCCAATGCTAATATTGGGTTGGCGATGCTTATGTCTCTAGGCTTAACGTTCCCGTTTAACGCAATGGTTGGTATTCCGCTCTATCATCAACTAGCGAATTATCTAGTCGGGTAGATTCGATAAGATCGTATACAATAGGTAGATCTATTCATTATATGATCTGACTATGTTTCGCTTTGCTATTCTAATCGGCTGCGTGTTCTCTGCAGCGATCACTTCAGCCGCTAATACAATGGATTCTTGCCAACAATTGTCGTTGATGCCATATCCAGCAAAAGTCGAGTGTAGCGATCAGTTTATCAACACTGCGCAGCCAATGACGATTCAGTTAAAGGGCAAAGAGCAGTACTTGAGTTCGCTGATAGCGCAGTTCGTACCCAAGTTTGAAAAGATTACGCAAGGTACACTGGGTGAAATTGGTTTACCCATAATTATCGAGGTGCAAAGTGAGCTACCCTTACATCGAGATTCTGAACAGTTAACTAGTAAATCTGAAGCGTATCAGCTCACCATAAACCAAGATGCTATTCATATCGACGCGGCCACACATGTGGGTGCAAAGCGCGCGTTAATGACCCTCTATCAATTGGTTGATCGCCAAACTTTACCCGTTGTGACGGTTATCGATGAGCCGCGGTTTGGGTGGCGCGGTTTGTTATTAGATTCGGTGAGGCATTTTTTTAGTGTTGAAACTATTAAACGGCAAATTGATGGCATGGCCTTTGCCAAATTGAATGTGCTGCATTGGCATCTAACCGACGATCAAGGGTGGCGCTTGCAAAGCGAAACATATCCTAAGCTACATCAGTCAAATGCTGACGGCCACTACTATACAAAGACCCAGATTAAAGACGTAATCACTTATGCTGCGCAACGGGGTATTGAAGTTATGCCCGAAATTGATATGCCTGGGCATGCCAGTGCCATCGCCGTAGCATACCCTGAACTGATGTCAGCCCCAGGGCCTTATAACCATGAGATACGATGGGGCGTGCACAAGCCTTTACTCGACCCCACTAATGCTCAGGTGTATCGTTTTGCTGAAGCGATATTGGGCGAGGTAAAACAGTTGTTTCCGTTTGATTACGTTCATATAGGTGGTGATGAAGTCGATCCTGAACACTGGTTAACTAATAGGCGAATACAGCAATTTATGCAAAACAGTGGTTACGACTCGCCCGAGCAATTGCATGCTTATTTTAACCAGCGTTTATCTAAGATCCTAAATAAACTAGATCGTAAAATGATGGGGTGGGACGAAGTGCTGCACCCCGATTTGCCTATAACAACTGCCGTGCAATCTTGGCGGGGGCCAGATGCCTTAGGGTTGGCGGCCAAAGCGGGGCATCCGGCGTTACTGTCGACAGGTTTTTATCTCGATCAACCTCAGTACGCAAGTTATCACTATCGCGTTAAGTTCTTACCGACTGCATCGCCAAGTGGTGAGGTAGGTAAGGGAGAACAAGCGATTAGTTTTAAGTTCGAAATGCCTCGCAAACGTGGCAGTGCAATATCGGGCTATCTAACAATTATCGGCAGTGATGATAAGTGGCGAGGCTTTGTCGATTTTAGAGGTAAATCGCGAGCGGCGGTTAAGGAGCTATCGGTCACTGAAGAGGCAATCGGGTTTAAAATTGATACTTGGATGGGGCCTGTCACCGCTCGTATTCAGCGCTATGAAGATCGATTGGGCGGTGATATGGTTGTTGGCAACGCGCCCTATGCACTTAAAGGTTGGCGCGTTGATAAGGTACCAGAGGCAATGATGTCGACCGAATTGTCGCAGCAGCAATCAAAGAATATTTTAGGTGGCGAGATCGCTCTATGGAGCGAATTGATCGACGAGAATACTATCGATTTAAGGCTATGGCCCCGAGCACTGGCAGTGGCCGAACGTATGTGGTCTGACAAGTCATTACGGGATGAGCAATCAATGTACGATCGGCTTCAAGCAGTGTCACTTGCGTTAACTGCGTACACCACACTTCAGTTTAGCAATAAGCCATCATTGCAATTCATAGAGCCACTAGGTAGCGACTTAGACTTTGCGTTGGCTATGGTAAGCCGCTCGTTAGAGCCTGCTCATTATTATCATAGGCATCACGAAAAATCTGCTAACGAGAGTTATTCGCGGCAAGATAGGCTAGATCGACTGGTAGATATACTGCCTTCAGAAAGTTTGCCGGCGGCAGAATTTGCTAACGCGATTAATCGACTTATTGCAAATACCTCTGACCCATTAAACTTCAAGGCAATTGAGCGCTATGTTCGTGACGCAGATATATATGCAACTGAGTTGATAGCTAGTAACGCGCTAACGCCAAGCAAGTTCGCTGAAGTACGAAGACAGGCTCTGCGAGTGCAAGCGTTCTCAACTATTGGCAGTGAGCTTGTTCAGGCGATAAAAGAAAACCGCAAGATCAGCGGGCAGCGTGAATCTGAGTTGCTCCAACAATTAAGAGCACTACAGAGTATCGAAGATGAGATTGTCGTTGCGCCTGCTTACGCACTTGAACAATTACTTTACATGACGTCGAAGCGCCTTTAATAGCGCTTCATCATTGATCGGCTTTGATAGAAAATCGACCATACCAGCATCGAAGCATGCTTGTTTATGCACGTCGTGGGTGTTGGCGGTAAGTGCAATAATCGGCGTGTCGGTGGCTAGGCCGCGCTGTCTTATATTTGATGTTGCAGTAATGCCATCCATTTTCGGCATTTGCATATCCATCAATATAAGCTGATACGTGCTTTCTTGGGCTTTTTCTATGGCGTCTAGCCCATCAACGGCCGTCTCAACATGAAAACCTAAATCTTCCAGCGCCCACTGCGCGATCATTCGATTGTCTTCAGCATCATCAACAATCAACGCAGATAAACCAGTAAAGTTAGAACGTTCATTCGATAGATGTTGTGTCTCAATGGGCATCACAAAATCAAACTGCGTACCCTGTGGTGAGCTGGTAGTAACTTCAATTTTGGCGTTCACTAATTTGGCTAGTTTAGAAGCAACGCTAAGACCCATTCCTATTCCGTCGTTATTTCTATCTAAACCGTCATCCAACGACTCAAAGACAGAAAATATGGTTTGCTGATCATTCGTGTCGATACCCGGGCCTTGGTCGGTGATTGCAATGCTTAGCACTTGGTCATGAACTTTCGAGTGTACAGAAACAGTCTTACCAGAGGGCGTAAATTTGATTGCGTTATCTAATAATTCGGTGATGATTGTAGTCAAGATCGATTCATCAATGTTAGCAATGAGTGATTCGTCGACTTCATTGTTTCTAATTAGTTTTACGTGTTTCTCTTCGGCCTTTACCTCAAATCCATCGATACAAAGTTTTATGGTAGCTCTTAAAGGTGCAGGTTGTATATTTACGTCATGAGCGCCCGATTCAATCGATTTGATATTTAACATTTGCTCGGTCAATCGAGACAATCTTTGGCCTGCATTGACGATACGTGTGGCTTTGTCTTTGGTTTCTTTATCATCAGACAAAGAAAGCGACTTCGAAAAACCTAAGATTGCATTTAATGGGGTACGTAATTCGTGATTTAGGATGGCGAGAAAATTGTCCTTGGCCTTACTTGCCTCTTGAGCTACTTCTGTTTGTTGTTTTAGCTGCTGATGGCTTATATCTACCCTTTGCATCATGTTGTTGTATTGAGTTGCAAGCGCGCCTTCAACAGTATTCGGCTGTACCGGTAGTGGATTAGTTAGATTACCTGTTTCTTGATTGTTCTTGATTGCTTCAATTAGCTCTGAAAGAGATTCAACTTCGTTGTGCTCACTTATATTTAAACCCTGTATCTCGTCACTTTCAGCTACTCTCATAGGCATCAATCTATTGAGTAAGAAAAACGATAAATAGATAAAAATAGCGATTGAAAGGATCGTTGCCATTAACCATAGTTGTCCGATCCAGGTGGCATCGCTACCTTTAATGAGTGGATGCAGCAGAAGACCTGATAATCCAGCACCAAGGTGAACGGGTACTGCACCTACCGGATCATCCAGTCTCATTTTAAGCATTAAACGATCAGCGAAAATTGCAATGAGACCGCCAATTACACCCGCTAGCATCGCTTGAATATGACCCACAATATCGGCGAACGCCGTGACGCACACTAAGCCGCCCAGCATAGAGATGGTTAGTATTCGCACGGTGTGTTGCTTATAGCGGTATGTAACGCTTAGACCAAATAGCAATCCGGCACAGCCTGCAACTAAGGTTGCGATAACAACCCTGTCTGCGCCATCAGCTAATGTGGTACTGCCGCCATTGAATCCAATCCAACCGATCCACAGTAACAAAGAGCCTAGTACTGCGATAGGTAAGCTGCTGCCTGTTGGAGGGCGATACTTGTCATCAACGAAGACACCCTGTCTCGGCCCAATAATGGCTATGAGTGCCAGTGCAACGGCACCTCCTAGGCAATGAACAACGGCTGCGCCTGCAAAATCTCTTGCCCCCTTTTCAGCTAGCCAGCCTGCTTCGCCCCACATCCAGCGGGCTAGCATAGGGAATATGAGTACGCTGACAGTAAATCCGGCTACAAGATAAGCCCAGAGCTTTGTGCGTTCGGCGATAGCGCCAGAGATTAGCGTAGCGGCGGTGGCAGCGTAGAGAGCGGTTAAAAATTGCTCTGAACTAGATAACGTAAACTGAGTGCCGTGTTGTAGATAAACACCAATTAGATAGTAACCGACGACAACAATGCCGATGTCAATTAGGTTCTTCAGTGCCACGTTGATGGCATTCTTTTGCTGCGTCGCACCGTACTCGAGCGCCATAAATCCTGCTTGCTGCAGCGCTACTAACGCAATGCAGAAGATCAGCCAAAAGGTATCAAGTAGCTCGGTAGCCAAGTATGTTAGCTCCAAAAAAGGGTACTATCGTTTAAGCTTAGACATATTTGATAGCGCACCGACAGTTTAGGGATTACCAACAATTCCTACGTCTAAGTCAGAAAACCAATCTAAAAAACGTTTCACTTGGTCGCCCTTAAATATTCGCCCATGCTGAGGGCACATCTGCTCAATTTCTAGCTGACTTACGCGTTCAATCCACTCATTCTTAGCTTTGTTGCTGGGCATCCAGCGTTGATGAAAGTACGTCATTTTTTTGACGTGCTCGTCAAAGTCGTTAATCTCTAATGGCGCCTCGTCGTGATCAAGGGCAGCACCCACATCACCGCTCATCAATATCTTCGCCTCGGGGTCGTATACGTGGTGGTTACCCGAGGCGTGCAAGTAGTGGGCGGGGATAAACTGTAGCGTGACACCATCAATCTCGAGCTGCCCTCCGTCGTCGTCAATAGCGCTGTAGCTAATTTGCTGCATGCCAAAATGGCGAATAAATCCTTCCCATAGCCAAGGGGCATGAAGCGTAGCATTTGGTAATGCTTTGTCCCATAGCCCTAGCGACGAGATGATATCGGGATCTTGGTGAGAGGCGAATAGATGAGTAATTTGGTCAACCGGTACTTCTCGTACAACGCTAGCTAACATCGCTGCGAAAAGCTCGATGCCGCCTGGGTCCATAAGCAACGCATTGTTAGCGGTGGCAACCATATATTGATTGGTATCTATTATCTTGTTCGGTTTTTCTGGGTCACGCCCAAATACAAACCAACGATGCGAGTTGCTGTTAAATATTTCACGTGTAAGCATGGGCGATCCTTCGCTGTTATCAGCTAGCTAGGCATAGCTGCGATTGCTTGATATGGTGGTTAATGGTGTCGGCTGCAGTGGCAACGTTGTCGGCTATATCCCTAAGGGCACTAGCATGCTCGTGGCTAACTAACGTCGCTTCTACCCTAGACATGGTCGCTAATACATTGGCGCCTCTAAGGTCGCCTGCGATCTGTTCTAACTCGCCCTGAAGTCGTTTTAGTTCTCGCTGATAATCTGTTTGCAATGACTTTAGTGTTTGCTGGGTGTCGTTATACGCTTTTAGAAAGGAATCAACAAAAGGGGCGTCGGTAGCGCGCTGCTTGGCTCGGCTAAACTGAGTGAGCGCGATCTTTGTGCGTTCGGCCTCAGACGATGCTTTGCTCGACGCAACGGCAGCGCGATTAACTGACTTAGATATATCGATAACGTTGTGGGCAAGCTCGTCGATGTGCTGCGTTAGCGCGCCAAAACCGGCAGCGGCACTGCCGGCTTTGATAGATAAGACCTTTGCGTTCGCTGCCGTAATGGTGAGCTTGTGTGCCACCATCATTGCTTGATGTAACTCGCCCGCAACGATGGCAGCTTTTACAAAGGTTTGATGATTTGCATTATTCATCTAGCTACAGCCTTTAGATCGAACCTATTCAGTATGGTTCAGGCTTAGCCAGCTGCCTTGATGCAGATCAAGGTGCTGACAAAGTAAGGTGCAAATAATGCGATTTGACAGTTAGCGAGTAAAGAAATCGAATACGTTGCTAAGGGTAGACACTGAGCCTTTATAAAACTCAGTGTAACTGCACTTTTCGCAAGTGACTGCTGCGTACTTCTTATTCTGTAAGTCAAACACACGAGACCAAAAGCCCCCCGACACTCTCATTTCGCCAGTGTCAAACTGAGTAGACCCACATTTTGGGCATGACCAATTCTTATGTTGCATTGTTGTTCCTTGCTCGCAGTTATTAGACGACTAATACTAGTAAACGATTAGCGGCTAAATGGCAACTTATCAAAACCGCCATTGAACATAGGTGTTGACCAGCTGGCGCTCCTTCCCAGATTCAAACTCAGTGCCGATGGCAACCTGTTCAGATGGCTGCCATTTGGCGCCTAAGCCAAAATATAAATGCGCCTCGCGCGTATCTTGATAGGCTAAATCAATATCAGAGACTCTAGTCTGTGCAGCTAAATGAACGGCTTTAGAGATTTTATACGTCGCTCTAAAACCAAATGTGGCACCATTGTTTTCAATCTTATCTATTGTGGTGGCAGCTTTTTGTCGCAACGCCAATAATTCTGCCTCGAACCGCCAGCTATCGGTGTCTTTTAAAATGTAGCCCATGCCTAGGCTCCATTCTGTAATGTCTAAACTGCTACCTTGCGACGTTGCTTCAGTTGTAGTGTGGTTCCCGGTCAAATAAAAACGCTGGCTTATATTGACTCGCCCGCTCAGTGTGCGACCACCTTCGTTTGATGCGGTGCCCCAGTCTAGTGCTGTATATCCGGCTGAAATACGGGCTATTTCGTCGGGTAGTGCAGCCTGTGCAGATGACGAAAGTAAGGTGATACAACTTGCAATAAGTTTAATCTGGATGTTGTTCATGATTGCTTCCTCTTGGGGTGTTAAAGAGGTTCTAATCATCAGATAGCGCATAAATAAAGGCATGGGGGATAGGTGGGTTTGTTGTTGGGGTTTTATTGGTATACTGCTTGCGGGGGCAATCATGGCAGATCTTATCTTTAATCAGTGCATCTTTAACACTGAGACACATCAATTATCGACCAATAGTAAAACCGTTACCTTAGAGCCTAAGGTAGCTAGTTTGTTGCATCACTTTTTGCTTAATAGTCAGCAAGTTATCACCCGCGACGAGCTGATGCGGCACGTATGGCAGGGCACGGTTGTTACCGACAGTACGGTGAACTGGTCGATTGCCCAATTGCGATCAGCGCTAGATGACAAAAAACCTCACATCTTTTTAAAAACGATTCCAAAGAAGGGGTATCAGTGGTTAGTTGATCTTGACGAGCCGGTGGTCGTTCAATCAGAAAAGGTTGGCGAGTCGCCATCAAAGCCGGCTTATATGGTGTGGTTAGCCGCAGCGCTTAGTGTGATTGCGCTGGTGGCGATCGTTTATCCTGGTCAGCAACCTAGTAAACAGGTTGTGTTTGGGCAGCCGGTGAACCAAGATCTAGGCAGTATCGGATACCCAGTGTTTTCGCCTGATGGTGATAGCGTTGCGTATCGATTAGATGATGGCGAATTTCAATACTTAAGGCTGCAGCCACTTAAAGAGCACCGTTCGTTTACCGAATATGATGATCAGAATCAGGCCGAGTCAGTGGCTAAGGTGAGTGCTCGCCAACCTAAAGAGTTAACGATTACAAAAGCGACATCCATCAGATCAATTAGCTGGCGGCCAGATGGTAGGGGGCTTGTTTGGGTACAAACAGATGGTGATGAGTGCCAGATTAGCCAAGCATTGTTGATCAACAGCACCTGGCAGGTTGAACCTATTACCCACTGTTCGTCAGCAGGCTTTAGCCATGTTCAATACAGTAGCGCTGATAAGCTTTACTTCACCGACATGGCGTCTGACGATCGGTATGCGTTGTTCGAATTAAGTGTCGGTCAACAGCGAAAGCGATTAGCCCAAAGCAATGATGCTAGAGGGCATTTGATGATCGTAAGATATCATGCGGCAACTGAGCAGTTAGCGGTAACAGAAGAGGTCGCAGGGCAAACGCAATTTAATTTGTATCAACGGGGCGAACTGCAGCCGCTGTTTTCTACACCAGGGCGCTACTATGATTTTTCGTGGTCAGCCAATGGCGCTGAACTAATATTGAATCGGGGCCCCTCTTTAGTAGCAAGCTACCAACTATCATCAGAACAGTTTACAACGCTGTATCATTCACCCTTAGAAGAGGTGTATGGGTGGCAGCAGAACCCCATTGACCCGCAGCAAATTGTGATGGTGGTAAATGCAACAGATGGCAGTTTTATCGGCAATGGGCATCAACAGGTTTTAGCTGATTCTACCTTTGATGAATTCTTACCGGCTCTTAACGCTAGCGGCCAGTTAGCCTATGTCAGCAATCGTAGATCGGGTAATCAGATTTGGCTCGATGGTCAGCAGCTTAGTAATATTGATACGTATCTACGGTTTAGTGCGCTTACATGGCACCCGACAGAATCAATGCTGCTAGGTGTTGCCAATGGGCGAGTTCAAGCAATCGATCTCGCTAAAGAGCGTAGCTGGGTGTTTAGCACCCGCGAGCAAAATGCGGCCAATGCACAATGGCACCCAGTTAAACCAGAAGTATGGTTTAGTTTGCAAACTGCGCAGGGGTGGCAGCTGCATAGCCAAGCGATCGAGTCTAATAAGCCGGCGCCTGTATCAGAGGGTATCAACGCCTATTATTTTACTTTTACACCACAGGCCGACTTGATATACCAACCCTATAAAAGTTGTGCGCTTTATAGGTTGGCGCAAGATGGTAGTAAACAGCAGTTAGCCGATGATCTTTGCATTCAGTCTAGTTCGATCGGTGTAGCTAATAATACTGTTTGGGTTGAAGGCAGCTATCAAGGTGGTAGAGGCGTGTATTCGGTGTCACTGGTTGACCAGCAGGTAGTTCAGCATCTAGACCGTAATTTATATAAAGGGCGCGGCTTTAGTGTGAATCAACAGGGCGATTGGGTGGCGCACTACCTTAAATCGGGTAATAGTCGTTTAATGAATGGGATGTACTGATGTTTGATATTAAATTAGAAAAGCTTCTCGATAAGCCGATCGATCAGGTATTTGAATTGTTGGCCGATCATGGCAACTATCAAAACTTTCGAGGTGTTAAAGGTTCTAAGCTGTTAGAGCAGGGCTCTGAAGAACCCAATGGATTAGGCGCACTTCGCTACATCGATTTGGGTAGCGTTAACTTAGATGAACGTATCACCCATTTTGAGCGCCCAACACGTCTTGATTACTTGATCGAGCGTTCAAGCCCGTTACCCTTTAAGCATGAAGTGGGCTCAATTAAGCTGACTGCCCAAGGTGACAAAACGTTGGTGAACTGGGTGTCTAAAGGCACTATTTCGATCCCCGTTTTGGGCAAGTTGTTTTTCGACCCTATGTTTGAAAAGCAAGGTAGCAAGGGGTTTGCATCATTGCTGCGTCAGATCGAGGCAGCTTAACAGTTGAGGCTCTAGGTCATTGATGGTCTGATCTGAGATTATCTCGATCTTGCTATCAAGGCTATCATCTAAGGCAATTTCAGTCAGTGAGTCAGGCGTAAGGTTATAGCCGAAGATCCCCTTATTGGTTATGAATACTGCCTTCATTCGTTCGACTTTAATGCTGGCTAACACTGTCACTAGTCGATCGTGATTGAATACCTTGCCGGCATCAAAGCGCCAGCCTTGAGTATTGAATGTGTCTTGGCTATCTAATTGGTTTGTGACATTGCTGACATGAAGTTCATCAATATTTGAAGAGCCTTCTAGTACCGAACGATTTAATGCACCTTCGCTGGTGAAGATAAGATCTGTAGTACTAGCGCTATATCGTTTCAAAGTAGCTTCAATATTCGTGTGATCGTTTTGTTGATACAAGTCTTGCTTGTTTGCGATTACCACATCGGCCATGGCAAGCTGCTGAACAAACGTCGCGTTGTTGTTACAGCTAGGGTTATTTAGTTTTCGTGCATCAACAACCGTAATAATTTTTTGTATATCAAATAACTGTTTGTAATCGCCCATTTGCAACATCTGCCATACTTCAAGCGGATGGCCCAGCCCCGTTGGTTCGATAAGTAAACGGTCAGGTTTGGCTGTAGAGAGTAATCGCCCTAACGCAATTTGCATAGATAGGCCTGCAGTGCAGCACATACAGCCACCAGCAACTTCTTCTACATATACTCCTTGCGCCGGTGAAAACTCGCCCTCAAGCAAACTTCCGTCAATACCGACTTTGCCAAATTCGTTTACAAGAACTGCCCAACGTTGATTAGCCGGTTTTTGCCGAAGCAGGTGTTTTATCGTGGTGGTTTTGCCTGCTCCAAGAAAGCCCGTAATGATATTTACTTTCATTGATTTGACGGGCAGTGGCAATCGTCGTGCTGCTTACACTGGTGATAATTAAGAGCATGGCTTGCTGCTAGCAGTAAAGCACCTGCAACGGTAAGCGCCTTTTCTTGCCATTCGCTAATATAGTGTTCGCCTAATGCCGCGCCGATTAATAGTAAAAGCCCGGCTCCACCAAGCACTAATAAGCGGTAGCGCTGATGCTGTTTACAGCCAACGGTTAACGCGTAAACACTGGTAGGAATGACCGCAGCGATCATAGCAAGATGAAACGCCTCGCTACCCAACGTAATCGCCAGTGCCGATGGCAGCAGCGTTAGTACTAAGGGTAGGGCTAAGCAATGAAGTGTGCAAAGACCTGACAGCCCGATAGCGGCTTGGTCTGATAGTTTACGTGCGCGAGTAGTCATCATTAGTTATCTATAAAGTCTAAGGTCATTAATAATCGTTTTTGATTTGTAGTTATCGCAGGCGAGCGATGCACTAGACCGTTGTTCTCGTTGCCCATCCAAGCCGAGCCTTTTAATAGTCCCACGTCACCTGATGTTAGCTGCTGAATCTGTTCGGCTGACTCGTAAAGGCCTGATTCATTATCAGGTAGCCCATTAGCGCCGTGACCTAGCTTAGAGCGATCTAGGTGTGCATCGCCGAGCCACTCTGTTGCAATACCCGCAAAGGTGGTAACTAGGCGGCAGGGAATACGATCTACATGAAAGCGAGGGCACATAGCGTGATCAAGTGCTGTTATGCGTAGGCCCACTTGATCTAAGTCGAACAAACAGCAAAACATATCGACAAGTTCACTAATATCGCGACTAAGTGGCCGGGTGGCATCGTTGTGGCCAAACTCTTTTTGCATCGTCTCGTAGGCATTTTCAGGGGTCACGGCTACCGATGTAGCTAGATTCGACAGGTGATCAAATACGTACTCAGTAGCAGTGGCCAGTTGATCTTCTAAGTCTCGCTGCCATACGGCAATGTTTGTGTCGTCGCGGTAGATACCGGCTAAAACGCTCGGTTCTATACCTACGATAGATTGATTGAATGTACCCAAAATGCACTCGATATATGATTTAATGTTACAACATATCATCAATGGAGAGTTTGTAAAGTGCGTTATTAACAGACTCTTAATCCACAGAAAGATTGCACAGCATTGTGGATAACCTTGGGATACTTATTCACAGGCCATAAGTGGTCGCTCTTGCAGCGTTATGGTCGTTTTTTATACACTGCTAAAAAAATAAAGAATGGCTTGCTCTATGGCTTTACGACAGCCCTCTGTGGTCGTGATCGGCGCCGGCATGACCGGTATCTTGGCGGTTATCAAGCTTCGCGAGATGGGTATCTCTGATATCACCGTATTTGAGAAAAGCGCCAACGTCGGCGGTACTTGGTACGACAACCGATACCCGGGTGTCGCCTGCGATGTGCCCTCGCACATGTATACCTATTCGTTTGAACCTAATCCTACTTATAGCAAGTTGTATGCTGATGGCGCCGAGATTCGCGACTATTTTGAGCGAGTGGCCGATAAATACGGTGTTTACCCATTTATTCGTTTCAATCAAGAGGTGACTAAAGCGAAGTTTGATACAGGTAAATGGCATGTAGAGACTAAATCGGGAGACCGATTAATCGCTGATTTCATTATTGGTGCCACGGGTATTTTGCGAGAACCCGCTATGCCATCAATTGAGGGTTTAGACAGCTTTCGCGGCAGGCTAATGCACACCGCAAGATTCAATCCAGATGTACCGTTCAATCCTACACAGCGAGTAGGTGTGATCGGCACGGGGGCCACAGCAGCCCAAGTAGTGGGCGAGTTGGTACCGACAGGTGCACAGGTTACGGTTTTTCAACGCACGGCTCAGTGGATTGTGAAAGGAAAGAATATAGAGTTCAGTGCGCGATTTGTTCGATTTGCCAAACAGGTACCCTTGTTAGTAAAGGCGATTCGATATGTATCGCAACTAGTTCTATCACAGGTGCTGACTAAGGCGGTGATTGGCCGGCCTTGGCATAAGCGGCTGCTAGAAAAACTCGCCCATCGAAATCTAAATCGCTCTATAAAAGATGAACATCTACGTAAACAGCTAACCCCCGATTACCAGGTAGGGTGTAAACGTATCATCATCAACGAAACCTTTTACCCTGCTATTCAGCAACCGAACGCGCAGCTAGTGACGTCGGGTATAGCTAGGGTTGTACCCGATGGGGTGATTACAGACGACGGCAAGCTTCATCCATTACATACGTTAATTTTAGCAACGGGTTTTGATGCAAAAGCGTTTATGCGCCCGATGACATTGATAGGTGAAAATGGTCTTCAGTTCGACGAACACTTCGCTACTAACTTGAAAACATATCGATCGATATTGGTGCGAGGGTTTCCGAATTATTTCTTAATGCTTGGCTCTAATACGCCGATTGGTAATTACTCGGTCATTGCAATGAGCGAAGTGCAAATCGACTATGTCTGTCAGCTAATCAAGCAATGGCAACTGGGCGAGTTTAACCAAGTACAGCCAACAGAGGCGGCTGTTGAGCGTTTTACTACCAGCATGAAATCAGGTCTAAAGAACACTGTTTGGGTGGGGGGCTGTAATAGTTGGTACTTAAATGCTGAGGGTGACCCTATACTGTGGCCTTATACGTGGAGCCGCTGGGTTAAAGAGATGAAAACACCCTGTTGGAATGATCTAGAAACAAGTAATTAGCTTATAGCGAAATAGTATCAGTTAGTCATTGATAGCTAATTGAAATCATTATATTTTTTGTCGCCGGAGGTGCCCCTATGGCCGTATATGACAATGTATTAGAACTGGTTGGTAACACGCCAATAGTGAAAGTAAATCGATTAGATACTGGTTTGTGTAATCTTTATCTTAAACTAGAAAGCGCAAACCCTGGTAACTCGATCAAAGATCGCATTGCACTGTCAATGATTAACGCGGCCGAACAACAAGGTCTCATCAAGCCGGGTGACACTTTGATCGAAGCGACCGCTGGTAACACCGGTTTAGGCTTGGCACTGATCGCTGCTCAAAAAGGCTACAAGTTGATTATCGTATTGCCCGATAAGATGAGCATGGAAAAAGAATATAACCTGCGCGCAATGGGCGCTGAGGTATTAAGAACTCGCTCTGATGTGGGCAAGGGGCATCCTGAATATTATCAAGATATGGCAGAGCGTATTTCAAAAGAAACGGGAGCATTCTATATCAATCAGTTTGGCAACGACGCCAACTGGCAGGCGCATTACAATACAACGGCACCAGAAATTTATGACGCTATGCAGGGTAACCTAGATGCCTTTGTATGTGGCGTCGGCTCAGGCGGAACCATCACTGGTATGGGAAAGTTTTTTAAAGAGCAGAACAAAAATATCGAAATGGTACTCGCCGACCCAGAAGGATCGATTCTAACTCACTACCACGAAACCGGTGAAATAGTAGAGGCCGGTAGCTGGGTTGTTGAAGGTATTGGCGAAGACTTTATTCCAGACATCTGCGACATGAGCTTAGTTGATAAGGCTTATTACGTTAGTGACAAAGAAGCACTTAATAGTGCTCGCGAGTTATTGCTTAAAGAAGGCTTGATGGGTGGCTCATCAAGCGGCACATTGTTAGCTGGTGCATTGAAATACTGTAAAGAACAAACTGAACCTAAAAACGTTGTAACATTATTGTGTGATACGGGTAATCGTTATCTGTCTAAGATGTACAACGACGATTGGATGAACGAAAAAGGCTTTTTAGAATGAAATTTGATACCCGTGTAATTCATGCAGGGCAGGCACCTGACCCCGTTACTGGTGCAGTAATGCCCGCGATTTCGCAGTCGTCGACCTATGTTCAGCCTGCTCCAGGTGAACACAACGGCTTTGAATATTCTCGTTCGCAAAACCCAACTCGCTTTGCTTATGAGCGTTGCGTGGCCGATTTAGAAGAGGGTACTCGCGGTTTTGCGTTTGCATCGGGAATGGCAGCTACCGCTACCATTCTAGAATTGTTAGATGCGGGCGATCATGTGATAGCAATGGACGATCTGTACGGTGGTACCTTTCGCATTTTCGATAAGGTCAGAACACGCACAGCAAATCTAGATTTTAATTACGCAGATTTGAGTGATCTTTCAAACTTAGAAAAATCATTAAAGCCTAACACCCGTATGGTGTGGGTTGAGTCGCCGACTAACCCAATGCTTAAGACCGTTGATCTCGAGGCTATCGCGGCCTTTGCCAAGCAGCATGGTTTGATCGCTGTTGCTGATAATACGTTTGCTACGCCATACAACCAAAAGCCGCTCACGTTAGGCTTTGATATCGTGATGCATTCGGCGACTAAGTATATCAACGGGCATTCAGATATGGTTGGCGGTTTGGCTATCGTCGGCGACGACCAAAAACTAGCCGACGATATGGCGTTCTTACAAAACTCGTGTGGCGCTATTCAAGGGCCATTCGATAGCTATTTAGCATTACGTGGTGTTAAAACCTTGGCATTGCGTATGCAACGCCACAACGAGTCGGGCGCAAAGATTGCGGCTTGGCTAGAAGGGCAAGAGAACGTCGACAAGGTATATTACCCGGGCTTTGGTGGCATGATCTCAATCGCTGTAAAGGGCGGCTTTAAAGAAGCATCTCAGTTTATGCAAAACCTTAAAGTATTCGCGTTGGCCGAAAGCTTAGGTGGCGTAGAAAGTTTGGTGAATCACCCTGCTGTAATGACCCACGCGTCAGTACCTAAAGAGATTCGCGAGCAGCTAGGTATCACCGATAACCTGGTGCGACTGTCAGTGGGTATCGAGAATGCAGATGATTTAATAGATGATATTCAGCAAGCCTTGCTACTTTAATATATCGACGTACTAAGAATATGACTAGGGAACCCTAACGGGTTCCCTTTTTTTTGTATAGTCAGTAAACTTGCTCGATCAACTGAAAATAACTCTAAATAGGTTTGATGATGCTGCTGCAACCTAACTGCAAAGCTGTTCTGTGTTCCATTATTTTTCTAGCATTAACAGCTTGTGGAGGAGGCTCGTCTGGCGATGATGGCTCTTCTGCAATCTCTAGTGATCGTGACGGTGATGGATACACCAATGCTGTTGATGCGTTTCCAGATGACTCAAGTGAATGGTTAGATACCGATGGTGATGGTGTCGGTAATAACGCAGATACTGATGACGATGGCGACGGCGTAAATGATCAAGGCGACAGCTTTCCGTTAGACGCAGACGAATCTTACGATACAGATGGCGATGGTGTAGGTAACAACGCAGATACTGATGACGATGGCGATGGGGTCAGTGATCAAGGCGATAGCTTTCCGTTAGACGCAGACGAAGCTTACGATACAGATGGCGATGGTATAGGTAACAACGCAGATACTGACGACGATGGTGATGGCGTAAATGATCAAGAAGATGTCTTTCCGTTAGATTCTAGCGAATGGTTAGATACAGATGGCGATGGCATAGGCGATAACGCAGACCCTAATGATGATGGCGATTTGTTTGACGATATCTACGATGTCTTTCCGAAAAATCCAACAGAGTGGGCAGATAGTGACGGTGACGGCCTTGGTGATACGGTTGACACAGATGATGATAACGACGGTGTCGAAGACAGCAATGATGCTTTCCCCCTAGACGCGTCAGAGAGCGCTGATAGCGACAAAGACGGTATCGGAGATAACCAAGATGCATACCCTGATTCTGCTGCATGCTCTTCTAGTAAAGAAGGCGATGGCAGTACTTGTTACTCCATAGCACTAGCTGAATCCGATAGTATTATCAAAACGATTGGCTTGGCGTCTGGTGACGTTATTTTCGCAGATAAAACGCTTGGGGTGTTAGTAAGGTATAGTGCTGACACTAAGAAGTTCGAGCGGGTCTTAACATTAGCTGGTATCTCAGACGTTGTGGCTAGAGGTGGGAGCATAGTCTTACTAGCGACAGGTGAAGGTACTGTCTATCAATATGATATTGATCACAGCAAGCTCGACGAGCTCTTTGATGTAGGCCAGCCCATTGAGTCTCTTCTTGTTTCAGATTCATTTATACTTGTAGACGTTAAGACTTATAGTTCTTCTAATATTTATACCTATACCTTCGAGGGTGATTATCTCGAAGAGAGGCATGTCTCTTGGTATCGTCCAGGTATTTGGAACTCTGTAACGGATGCGATTTATTGGACGAGGCCTAGTAATGGATTAAGTCAACAAGTCTATAAAGTATTGGTTGATGCAAATACTGGGCGCATTGGCTCAGGATACTATCAAACAGAGTATCAGTCTCAATCTACGCAAGGGCCTTATGTGCTTTCTCCAGATGGTACAAAGCTAGTGTTGGGGAACGGCGTAGTCTACTCTGCCAACGATTTAAGTTTCTTAGCCAACCTTGACGCCTCATTCGATTTCGGTGTCTGGACTGATAACCATGGCTTGGTTGTCACGCGAGTTGTTATGGGGCAGCAATGGCTATACCGCTACGATGATGAATACAATATTGTAGAGTCAAAAATCTTAGCAGATGAGGTAGTGTCAGTGTTCTCATCTTCAGAAGATGAAATTTCTATTGTTATGTCAGGAGACACTGTCTACGTAGAGTTGTATCAAATTGAAGTCGATAGCGATAAAGACGGTGTTGGCAACACACTAGATAAATTTCCAAATGATCCGGCTGCATCAGTCGATACAGATAGGGATGGATATCCAGACTCATGGAATGACGGTAAGTCAAAAGAAGACTCAACTACAGGTCTTTCTATAGATCATTACCCTAATGATTCTGTTTGCTTCTTAAGCGAGCATGGTAGTGCAGGCGCATGCGCTATTGATGCTCAAATAAGTATTAAGAGTGTGGCTGATCTTGCTTATGGTAACTCGCTAGTTTACGTACTCGATTCAGGAAACAGTAGCGTCTTGATATGGGATGTCGAGACAGGGCAGTTTGTTAACTCAATTCTGATAACTGCAAATATCACGGCAGAGGCAACGACACTTTTGGTCGATGGCGATGAGATTTATATTGGGTTTGATAACGGTAAGATATACCAATACAGCTCTGAGAATCCGTCAAAAGAGGAGCAAATTTTTGACGTTGGGTACCCGCTATCAAAGATCTTTAAAATTGATGAAAGTATCGCTGCAATTTCAGATTATCGGCGGGTATTGTATGTTGCAGACGAAAAAGGACAGCTGATTAATGAGATATATATATCTGCCCGTAATGCTACGTATCGTCAAGAAACCAATAGACTTTACCACCGTTCCGGCAATTCAATGCGATCATACGAAGTTGATTTAAATGGTGATCGATTAACTAATTCTCAAATATATTATGAAGTGGGTGCGCACGGGGATGATTTCTCTGTATCACCAAAAGGCGACTCAATAGTTCTGGGTGGCGTTAAATTAGCTGGCGAGCCCATCAATAAACAGTTTGATTTACCTACTAGTTTCACCTCATATGAATTAAATAACCTGCATAGGCTTTTATGGTTGGATGATCTTGGTGTAGCTGTGGTCGATCAGGGCGCCACCGATTCAATGGTTATATACAGCCAAGCATTGGATAAAGATTATACGAAAATTGATTTAGGCGCAGAGCTTTCATTCATTGTGTCCACGGGCAATGGAGTAGCCTACGTGAGTAGAGTTGGTGATTCGTACGATATCCATTATTTACCATTAAGCGACGACATTGATGAAGATTCTATTCCATGGTGGTTTGAAAACGCGTATGGCATGTCAGACACCAACTCTTCTGACGCTTCTAATGACATAGATAATGATGGCCTTTCAGCACTTCAAGAGTACCTGTTCGATACTAATCCGCTTCAAGAAGACACTGATGCCGATGGCGTTAAAGACAATATCGAGTTTAACCTAGCCATTGACCCAAGAAGTAAAGATTCTGATAACGACGGTATTGATGACTCTTGGGAGATCAACAATAGTCTAGACCCTGCGAGCGCGCTTGACGCGTACCTAGACCCTGATAATGATGGGGTTGCTAGTTATTATGAGTACAAACTAGACACCGATCCCCAAGACGTTTCGTCAAATCCAACTGTTTACAGCAGTAGCAGTTACTACTTTGAAAGTGCGATCGTGCCTGAATTTTGGGAAATGAATGACGTCGACATTACCTCAGACGCCGCTTTGTCTGGTTCAAATTCGCTATATAGTGCAGCGCCTGAAGTGATTACTTGGAGAGGAATGTTTGAAGCCACTGAGTTTAGTATTTCTGCATTGACATCCTGTACAGGCTCTTCGGCTAGGCGGGTAACAATCGAGGTTGATGGGCAGTGGGAGAGTACTCAATACCTTGATGACCAAAGGTGGACAACAATTTCAGCCCTCTTAACTAAGGGGTATCATGAAATCAATATTCATATAGAGAGTAATTACGGTATATGTAGCGTTTATCTAGACGACCTGATAGTTAGCCCGATGCGCTCTTATTCAGAAATGGGGGTGTTTTATACAGACTTAGACCATTATAGGCTTGAAATGTATGACTATAATGGTGAGCTACTAAGAACGGTTGAGGTTCCAAATGAGTCATTTTCGATTTATGGATTAGCAACCACGGATGAAGGAAACATCTTAACCTATCGTTATACTACGCCTCGCAGTTTTTTAATGTATTCGCCGGCTACCCATGAATGGCAAGCTTTTACGGGAGATGAGTATCCAGACGACGAGCAGTATTATAATAGTACCCCGTTAACAGCGAGTGGCAATAAAGTAATTCTAGCTACAAAACAGAATGAAGGTTTTGATCGTACCGGCTTGTTTGAAGTAGATACCGAAGATGGCTCTACCTCGTTTTTTGAAACGCTTGAAAGCAAATTTGTAACCTTGGGAGAAGATGCTAATTTATATCTCTTAGATGATACCCAGGTTCATAAATATGATGCCGCAACGTACACCTACCTATCGACAATATCTATTGATCGTGCTTACGCGATTGCAGTAGATGTGGATGGCAACATCTATGCCCATGGCAACTCAAATACGATTACTCAGTACAGTAATGACGGTTCGCAAATCGGGCAGTACGCATCTGATAGTTCGATATATCGACTGGAGTCTACGAAAAGACTGATTAATTTTGGTAGAGATTCGGTTAAAGCGATAGACGATTCACTTGAATTAATTCGCACTTCACCAGGTGACTGGGTTTATAACCCATTAAATCGCAGCCTATCGCCCTTTATTGATCCAGACAATGATGGCGTGCCTAGTTATTGGGAGGTTGCCATGGGAATGGACCCTAGTACTAGTGATGCTACAGACATTGATAACGATGGATTAACCGCCAAGCAAGAGTTTTTGTTGTTCACAGAAGAGAATAACGAAGATACCGATGGTGATGGCCTCACTGATGGTGATGAAGTAGATACATATTTTACCAACCCATTGAAACAAGACACAGATAAAGATGGTGTACTTGATGGGGTAGAAATCGATAATAGCACTAATCCAAACAAGCCAGACTCAGATGATGATGGCTTAGGAGATGCCACCGAACTATTTGTAACCTTCTCAGACCCAAATAAGTTTGATTCTGATGATGACGGTATGAGTGACGGTTATGAAAGCGTATACGGACTAGATCTAGCTGTTGATGACTCGGCCGATGATATCGATAGCGATGGTCTAACAAATTTAGAAGAATATAATAATAGTACTGACCCAAATATATGCGACACAGACGAAGACGGAATTTGTGACGGCGACGAAGTTGATACATATCTTACGTCGCCACTTGAATCCGATACTGATAGCGACTTTATGTCAGACGGGTACGAAGTCGCTTATGGGTTTGATCCATTAGACGACTCAGACGCCGATTTAGATTTTGACGTTGATCAGTATAGTAATCTGGCTGAGTACTTCGAAAACACCGATCCCACAGACGTATTAAGTTACCCAACAGCAACAATTTGGGAAGCCTTCAATGGTGATCGTGACCATCAAGGGTTCTCTCCCATTAGGTTGGCTGCAGATGATTTCGTATTTTCTTGGGAGCAAACATATGAGGCTTCGACACAGAATGGCGTAGTGACAACAGATGATGCGGTCTATTTCACTGTTCAAACAGACTGGGAAAACGCAAAACTATATGCGGTTAATGCGGGCGATGGTAGCGAAATTTGGAGTAAATCATATGCTGCACGCTATATGGGCCTTCCTATCCATGACGGCACTCATTTGTATGTGCAAAACGCAGGGTCTGGCGAGTCATTCTTGCGATCAGTGCAGATGAGTGATGGGGTGCTAAGATATGCAGCACCCTATGGTAGTCAATGGGCGAGGTATAAAGGCGCTATCGTCGAAGGCGGTTCAGTATATTTGAATGGTGGTCGCTATGGCGGGGTGTATAAATTTGACGCAGCATCTGGCACTAGCGACTGGCAGTATCAGTTTGATGATCTTGACTACACTTCGCTCGTTGTTGATGATCAATACGTGTACGCTACTGATGATAATTTAATTGCGATGAACAAGTCAGATGGTACATTAGCATTTGAGATTGAAACAGACTCTGATTATCACGGTTATGGCGCTACCAGCGTTCCGGTGATGACAGATGACCGATCAATCGTTATGACTCACGGCGACAATATTTATTCTTTCGATCTAGAAGCAAAAACTGTGGGCTGGCAAAAAGACGGGCTAGGATTTTCAGGCCAGGTATCTGCTGCCCATACGGCCATTTATGCAGTAGCTAATGGTGACTTGTATGCGATGGATATTCGTGATGGGTCTAATCTTTGGATCTATGGCGAAAAAGAACTTCAATCAAATATATTGGTTACCATGACTCATGTGTTCGTGGGCGATTCTACACATACCTACGCTATTAACATCGAGACGAGAGATATTGATTGGTCGTACGAAGCTACCGGAACACTTAGCTTTGGTGGTGATCAATATCTTTATATTGCGGGCGACAAATTAACCGCTATTAAGATAAAAGATTAACCATAATATGATCGTGGATTAGCGTCGTAGACGCAGACACCTGCTATACTCGCTCAATGCCATTTGGGCGAGTATAGTCGAGTTGTACATGACATTTTCAAATTTGGGGTTATCGCCCAGCCTTTTAGCGACCATCAGCGACAAAGGATACACATCGCCGACGCCAGTTCAGGCAAAGGCTATTCCAACAATTTTAAAAGGCCGTGATGTTGTTGCCGTTGCGCAAACAGGCACAGGCAAAACGGCGGCGTTTGTGTTGCCCATTATTCAACGACTAGAAGAGCAGCGCCTTAACGCACAGTCTAATCGTGGTAAGCGCATTAGCGCGTTGATACTAGTGCCGACCCGAGAGTTGGCAAAGCAGGTACAAAGCAGCGTTGTTGCCTATGCCAAAAAAACGTCGCTAACATCGATGGCAATGTACGGCGGCACTGATATCGATGAACAAAAAAGTCAGTTGATTGAGGGTATTGATGTACTGGTTGCTACGCCAGGCCGGTTGATCGATATGCTCAATCAACGAGCTGTCTATTTAGATAGTGTGCAAACAGTAGTACTAGACGAAGCCGATCGCATGCTAGATATGGGGTTTAGTGACGATATCTATAGGATTATTGATAGGCTACCCCAACGTCGTCAAAGTCTGTTGTTCACCGCAACGATGTCAAAATACGTTCAATCACTTAGCGATGAACTCAGCCATTATGACGTTAATGGTGCAGTGCACGAAGTACGTATCGAGCCTAAAACTAAGACCGCTAAGAATATCGAACAGTGGCTTATCACTGTCGATAAAGACACTAAATCAGCATTGCTGAGTCACCTGATTATAGCGTCTCAATGGAGCCAAGCACTTATCTTTGTCGAGAAAAAACATGCCGCAGCTAAGTTAGTGGCGCAGCTAGCAAAACGCGGAATCGACGCAGATAGTATTCATGGTGATCGTAGCCAAGCACAGCGAGAACAAGTACTTGAGCGTTTTAAAAGAGGGCAACTAAAATATCTGGTTGCAACGGGTGTCGCCGCACGTGGTATCGATATTGGTCAGTTAGAACGGGTGGTTAATTACGACTTACCCTTTAAGGCCGAGGACTATATTCATCGTATTGGCCGAACAGGGCGAGCGGGGCAATCGGGCGAGGCGATATCCTTTGTTACGCTAGCCGATTTTAAGAACCTGATAAAGCTTGAGGGGCGGCTCAATCATCTGATTGAGCGCCGTGTGATAGAAGGGTTCGAACCAAGAAAACCTGTACCTGAAACGGTACTCAATTACGTGCCTAAACAAAAGCGTTAGGCACGTGATAACCAATTAGAACTGAGCGTTCTGGCTAGATAAGTACTCGTCGTAAGTACCCTGAAAATCAATCAGGGTATGGTCTTTTACTTCAATAATTCGGGTTGCCAAGCTCGATACAAATTCGCGGTCGTGACTCACAAAAATAAGAGTACCGTCAAACATCGACAGTGCCATGTTAAGTGATTCAATCGACTCCATATCTAAGTGGTTAGTGGGCTCGTCCATGATCAATACGTTGATGTTTAGCATCATCATCTTGCCAAACAGTAAACGGTTCTTTTCGCCACCCGAACATACCGATACCTTTTTGTTGATATCGTCAGCACCGAATAATAAGCGACCTAAGGTTGCACGAACGGCTAAGTCATCGTGCTCTTCGGTGCGCCACTGAGTCATCCACTCCATGATGGTAAAATCGTTATTAAAGTGATCGGTTACATCCTGCGGTACGTAGCCAATTGCCGCGTTCTCGCTCCACTTAACCTCGCCTTGATTAGCTGATAACTCGCCCATTAAGCAGCGCAAGAAGGTGGTTTTGCCCGCACCATTTTCGCCGATTACTGCAATGCGTGAGCCCGCTTCGAAAATACCATTACCATTTTTAAATAGCAGGTTATCGTCAAAACCATGACCAAGATTTTCAATTTGCAGGGCTTGGCGATGTAGTTTTTTATGCTGTGTAAAACGAATAAACGGGTTTTGTCGACTCGAAGGTTTAATGTCTTCTAGCTTAATTTTGTCGATCTTACGCGCACGTGACGTAGCCTGTTTTGCTTTAGAGGCATTCGCAGAGAAACGCGCAACGAACGCCTTTAGTTCGGCAATTTCGGCCGACTTCTTTTCGTTGTCGGCTAGCATTTGCTGGCGTTTAAGGGTTGAGGCCTCCATAAAGGCATCATAGTTGCCAGGGTAAACACGTAGCTCACCATAGTCGATGTCGGCCATGTGTGTGCATACTTCGTTTAAGAAATGACGGTCGTGCGAGATGATGATCATGGTGCACTTGCGCTCGTTAAGTACACTTGATAGCCAACCGATCGTATGAATGTCTAGGTTGTTGGTTGGTTCATCTAGTAACAACACGTCTGGGTCGGCAAAAAGCGCCTGTGCTAGTAGTACGCGAACTTTTAAACCAGGGGCTACTTCGCTCATAGGGCCAAAGTGGTAATGCTCGTCGATACCCGCGGCTAGCAAGATCTCGCCTGCACGGCTTTCGGCACTGTAGCCATCCAGTTCTGCAAACTGCACTTCAAGATCAGCTACCTGCATACCTTCTTCTTCGCTCATTTCAGGTAGCGAGTAGATGCGGTCGCGCTCTGCTTTGATCGCCCATAATCGTGAATCGCCCTGAATAACAGTATCAATCACACTGAAGCTTTCAAAGGCAAACTGGTCTTGGCTTAATACGCCCAGTGTCGAACCTGGTTCCATCGATACGTTACCTATTGTCGGTGCTAATTCGCCACTTAGAATCTTCATGAATGTCGACTTGCCGCAGCCATTGGCACCGATCAAGCCGTAACGATTGCCATTGCCGAATTTTGCTGAAATGTTTTCAAATAGTGGCTTAGCGCCAAACTGCATTGTGATATTAGCGGTTGTAATCAAGGTGTACTGCCATCGTTTGATCAAAATTTAGGCAGCACTATACGCGCCGCCTATTGACGCCACAATGGCAGGCTGTATTTACACCGACAAAACGTTCTTCAAGCGAAGAGAGTTAACCAGTACGAAGATACTAGATAGAGCCATTGCCGCAGCAGCAAAGATAGGCGAGAGGGTGATGCCCGTTGCTGGGTACAGTACACCGGCTGCTACAGGTATCAACGCCGTGTTGTAGGCAAAGGCCCAGAACAGGTTTTGATGAATATTACTAATTGTCGCCTGCGACAATTGAATGGCCTTGGGTATCAATGTCAGCTGACCCGACACCAATACGGCGTCTGCTGACTCTATCGCAACCTGTGTGCCGGTACCGATTGCGATACCAACGTCTGCCTGCGCTAATGCGGGCGCATCGTTAATGCCATCACCCACATATGCGATTTGATCATACTCTTGTTTTAGCGCTTTGACCGCTTCTACTTTGCCCTTGGGTAATACCTCGGCAACCACTGAATCAATGTTTAGCTGTTTGGCTATCGCCGTTGCAGTACGCTCGTTGTCGCCAGTAATCATCGCAACGGCTAAACCCATGGTGTGTAATGACTCTATTGCTTGGTAAGTTGATTCCTTTATGGGGTCAGCTACGGCGAAAACAGCAGCAAGTTGACCATCAATGGCGGCATACATGGGAGTCTTAGCTTCGTCACCTAGTTTCGCCGCTAACGACTCAAACTCGCCCACATCAACAGCCATTGTTTGCATGAAACGGTCGGCACCAATGGCAATAAGTTTGCCATCAATGATCGCCTTTAAGCCCATGCCTGTTACCGATTCAAAGTTAGTAACCTGATGCATAGCAAGCTGCTTTTCGGTCGCTGCCGCAACGATGGCGTGTGCAATAGGGTGCTCTGATTGCGCCTCTACCGACGCGATCATCGAGAGCACAGAATCGGCATCAAATGCAGGCACTACTCTAAGGTCAGTTAGCGTAGGTTTACCCTCGGTTAATGTGCCGGTTTTATCCACTGCGATAACGTCGACAGACTTTAACTGCTGCAGGGCTTGGCCTTGACTGAATAGAATTCCCAGTTCTGCAGCTCGGCCAGTGCCCACCATAATAGAGGTCGGCGTAGCTAAGCCCATGGCGCAGGGGCAGGCGATAATCAGTACTGCGATTGCACTAACAAGTGAGTAGCTTAGTTTGGGCTCGGGGCCCACCGCATACCAGACAATAAAGGTTAGTAATGCGGCCGCCATTACCGCAGGCACAAACCAGAGGGTGACGCGATCAACTAATGCTTGCACAGGTAGTTTAGCGCCCTGGGCTTGTTCGACCATACGCGTAATTTGCGCTAGCATAGTTTGCTCGCCTATCGCGGTTGCTCGCATAGTAAAGGCGCCTTGCTCATTTAGCGTGCCCCCAACAACGGTGTCACCCACAGTTTTTTCAACTGGTATCGGCTCGCCGGTGATCATTGATTCATCGATAAATGAGGTGCCGCTGACGATTTCGCCATCGACAGCGATACGATCACCTGGCTTTACTTGTAACGTGTCGCCTAAGGCCACGTCACCAATGGCGAGTTCAACCGCTACACCATCGCGAATGACCAACGCTTTTTTAACCTGTAAGGCAGCCAGTCGCGTAATGGCTTTAGAGGTTTTGCCCTTTGCACGCTGTTCAAGAAATCTGCCCAGTAGCACGAGGGTCACGATGACGGCGGCCGCTTCGAAATATACGTTAACCGTATTATTAGGTAGCAGCCGCGGTGCAAAGGTTGAGATCACCGAGAACCCATACGCGGCCAGTGTACCGACCGCAACCAACGAGTTCATATCGGGGCTGGCCTTAAGTAGATTCGGAATGCCTTTGATATAAAACTGCCGACCGGCGGTAGTGAGTGCAAGCGTTGTTAGAACGAATTGAATAACCCAGCTATTTTGAACACCGATTGAATGCATAACCCAGTGGTGCATTGCCGGAATAAGATGAGACCCCATCTCGAGTATAAAAACAGGAAGAGAAAAAAGCAGAGATAACAAAAGGTCTCGCTTAAGTTTCTTTTCTTCTTTTGCCTGCTGTTCACTTAAGTTAGGCGCCTGCTGTGCAAGCTGCCCTGGATAGCCAGCGTCGACCGTTGCTTTAATCAGCTGGTCGACTGGGGCGGTACCGGTAATGGTTGCTTTGTGCGTGGCAAGGTTAACAGACGCAGCGTCGACGCCTTCTACGTTTAACAGCGCGGTCTCGGCACGCCGCACGCAGCCAGCGCAGGTTAGCCCTGATAGGGTCAGAGTAGTGGATTTCATGGCATTCTATCTGTGTATATAAAGACAGAATAGCAAATTTTTAGACAGTAATCTTAGCTGAGACAATTTGTCTCTTAACGTATAGACCTAATAAAAGATAGCAAATTACTTTCTATGCCTATAGGGTAGAAAGTTAAAGCACAGTTATATGCATTAAGACAATAAAAATAGTGCGCGCGAAACGCATTCAGTAGTGAATCTATAAAGACAGAGGCACATGCTAATGGATATTTTCTCAATTACCATCTTTATCAGTGTTCTAGTATTTGTTGCGGTTGGTAGCTATCAGGGTAAAAGCGTTAAAAAAATTGATGACTACTTTGTTGCGGGGCGCAGAGCACCAACAATCCTAATTGTAGGTACGCTGGTAGCTAGTGTTTTCAGTACCTCTATTTTTATGGGCGAGGCTGCATTCACCTATGACGGGCAGTTAGGTGCCTACATACTATTTCCGGGTATTGCAGGCGCTGGCTATGTATACGGTGCGCTATGGTTTGGTACCTATCTAAGGCGATCTAAGGCGCCTACCGTCGCAGCGTTTTTTGGTGAGCGGTTTAATAGTAGGCGAGTTCAGCAGGCAGCGGGTATAACTATTATCTTGGGCTTAACAGGCTATCTTTTGGTGGTGACGCAGGGCGCTGCTATTTTGTTGTCTGACCTGACGCCAATGGGAATGACGTTATCAGTTGTTGTAGCCTGGCTTAGCTATACGCTGTTTACACTTTATGCAGGTTCTAAGGGCGTGATCATTACTGATACGTTAATGTTTTTGTTATTTACTGCTGCTACGGTGGTGTTTGTTTGGGTATTGATGCAGCAGCTGGGCGGTGTATCTACTGCGGTCACCGACTTGACGTTACAGACAGATAAGCCGGGTATCACCGCATGGCATGGTATCATTGGCGAAGGCACCTACTGGCCAACGGGTATCGATTTTCTTATTTGGATTATCGCCGTCGATTTTGCGTGGGGTATTGTCTATGCCGTAGGGCCATGGCAAGCGAGCCGGCATCTAATGGCGAAAGATGAGCATGTTGTGCTAAGGGCTGCCATTTACGCTTGCTTCGCGGTGATGTTACTGCAATACCTTATTTATGGTATTGGCGGGTTTATAAATCTACTTAATCCTAATTTGACGCCATCAGAAACGGTCATTATCTGGGCAGCTAAGTCGCAGGTTTCTCAGCTACTGGGCGCAACCTTATTGGCAGGTATTGTTGCTGCAGCACTGTCGTCTGCATCGACATTTCTTTCACTTGTAGGCTTCAGTGTCAGTAATGATTTATCGCCAAGTGATAAACCACTTAGTCTACGGGTAACTCGTATAACTATGGCGGTTACATCTGTATTAGCGCTTGTGTTAAGTATTTATGCCCCACCAAATATATTTTGGTTCATGCTGTTCATAGGTACGGTGTTTGCTTCATCTTGGGGGCCTGTCGGGTTCATGAGTATATTTAGCAAGCGCATAACCGAGGCTGCGGCATTTTGGGGTATGGTTGCGGGCTTCTTTGCTAATGTAATTCCGGCGAGTTTAGAGCACTTTGGGTTTATCAGCTTACCTAGTTATTTAAACCCGGTAATCATAGGCACATTGGTAAGTTTGCTCACAATCTTCACCGTGTCACGCATGACGATGGTGACGTCAGAAGAAAGAAATTATCAACAAGCACTGCATGTCACGCCAACTGAAGATCGCTGTATGGTCAAGGTTAAGCGCACACTCATAGCACCTGTCGCGTTGATGGTGTACGGCTGTGTTATGCCGATTATCTTACTTTACTTTTACGTTTATCCATATCAGCTAGCGTTGGGTGTTACGCAATTAGGCGAAGGTATCAATTGGATGACAGGCGAAGCCCTGCTGCCCTTAAGTACAGCGGTATTACATTTGACGCTTGGGGGTATTGCGGCGATAACCATTTATCGGCGCTATGCACCGATGCAACAAAGTGAGAATCAGTTGCACTCAGCTATTTAGGTTAAGAGAGCCGCTCTATATGACCGAAAGATACGATGTGATTGTTATTGGTGCAGGCCATAACGGTTTAGTATGTGCTAACTACTTGGCGATGGCTGGCAAGCGCGTGTGCGTGTTAGAGCAGCGCAATGTGGTGGGTGGTGCCGCTGTAACAGAAGAGTTTGTTACGGGATACAGAAACTCGACGGCCAGTTACGTGGTGAGCTTATTACGGCCCGAGATAATCGCCGATCTCGAGCTTAAAAAGTATGGGTACGAAACGATTCAATGCCAACATTCGTTCTACCCCAGTTTAGAGGGGCCTAGCTTATTAATGGGCCCTGATGAGCAGCAAAATAAAGAACAGTTCGCTCAATTTTCAAGTGACGACTACGAAAACTACGAACAGTTTTATGCAATCGTCGATAAAGTGGGCGAGGTGTTAGGGTCACAATGGTTGCAGATTCCTCCTAAATTACATGGCGGTGGTGTTACCGATTTGGTGACATCAGTAAAGCTAGCGCTTAAAGCGTTTAAGTTATCAAGCGATGAGCGTCATAGAATGTTGCAGCTGTTAATTGGTGCGCCCGAAACGTTGATCGAGCGTTGGTTTGAAAGCGACAAGATCAAAGCAGTAATGGCTCAGCACTGCTTGCCCGCTAACTATACTTCACTGCATCAAACAGGCTCTGCCATTGCAATGCTTCATCACGCCGTCGGCGAGGTCGATGGTAAAAAAGGCGCTTGGGCTTATGTGAAGGGGGGCATGGGTGGTATTACACAAGCGATGCTTAAGTCTGCGTTAGACAAAGGAGTCGATGTTTTCGTCAATGCTACGGTCAGTCAAATTGTGACTGACGGCAATGTCGTGACGGGGGTCAAAGCGGTCGTTGATGGCGGCGAAAAGTTCTTCAATGCGCCTATCGTTGCGGCAAATACCGATCCTAAACGTACCTTCTTAAAACTGTTAGGCGAGCAGCATCTTGATAGTAGCTTTTCGAAAGACATATCAGCAATCCGGCAAGAAAGCGCAAGCCTAAGAATGAACCTCGCCTTAAGCGGTGTGCCCAATTTTAAGGCTATGCCTGGCGATGCGATAATGGATCACCACAAAGGCACTATCTCATACATCGAGAGTAAAGAGCATGTCGAGCAGGCATACCGAGCTGCTAGAGCAGGTGAGCCTGCGTTT
This sequence comes from uncultured Pseudomonadales bacterium, assembly GCA_947503335.1. GTDB lineage: Bacteria > Pseudomonadota > Gammaproteobacteria > Pseudomonadales > CANNCY01 > CANNCY01. Next base: position 362,531 of record CANNCY010000003.1, read on the forward strand.
CCGCCAATGATAGAGTCATGTATTCCAAGTTCGCTTGACGACAGCCTTGCACCAGAGGGTCATCACGTTATGAGTGTTCTGGCAAAGTACATGCCGTTTGATTTAGCCGATGGCAAAACATGGGATGGCGAAAAAGAAAACGTGTGCGAAAAGATCATAGATTATCTATCACTCTACATTTCTAATTTGCGCGAAATACTAGTGGGGTATAGCTGTTTAACGCCATTAGATTTAGAGCGCACCTTCGGTATGACCCGAGGCGATATCTGTCACGGGCGCCTCGAACTTGATCAGCTATATAGTATGCGACCACACCCCAAGGCGGCGCAGTACGAATCTCCGGTAAAGGGGCTGTTTCTGTGTGGTTCGGGGGCTCATCCAGGTGGCGGGGTTACCGGCGCACCTGGACACAATGCAGCGAAATCTATTCTTAAAAGACGTTAAAACTTAAAGCGCAATCCCGCAGCACCATCAACGTTAAAGCTAGTACCGTCGCCAAAGTCGACATTGGGTACCGCTTGAACATAGGCCTGAATATCTTTGGCAACATACAACGTCATACCCAGAGGTACACGAACGCCACCACCGCTGTTGGTGGTCGCAAACAAACCTGCATCAACATAGAAATGAAGCGATTTGTTGCTATTAGTGAAATTCTGAATACGCATATCAGCGGCAAAGCCATCACCGCCTAGAAAGAAGCTGTACTGATTGTATTTAGCCGTAAGACCTAGACCAAGGTCATAGCCGATACCTGCTTGAACATTATTATTGTTTTGCGCCATGGCAGTAGAACTGATCAGGGTTGCCAATGCGGTGGCAGTGATACGTTTGATCATTAGATATACCTCACAAGTATCTAACATAAGTAAAAGCCCGCGATTATACGGCTCTAGACCATCTTGTCGATGATCTAGTCGGCATATTGAGTAATTTTACTAATGAATTGGGTGTTGCGCGTGAATGCTTGTAGGTAGGGCTAGTTGCCCCCACTTTTACGCTCGCGATACTTCTCTTTTGCGAACTCCTGCAAATCTTCTACTTCGTCATTCTCGTCCATGATCTCGCGACCAAGAACGGTTTCTACAGCATCCTCAAGGGTCACAACCGCTTGGGTTTGGCCAAACTTATCTTCAACGATAAATAGGTGTTCGCGTCGCTTCAAGAATAGGTCGACGAGCTTAATCACTGGCAGATGTTCTGATACACGATGTACCGGCATGATCACCGACTTGACGTTGTTAGACCCGTTGCCGTCACGCTCGGCTTCTAGCAATTGGCGGTAGGTCACAATGCCTAGCACGTGGTCGATATCGCCATGATAGACAGGGATACGGCTAAAGGGCGACTCTGCAAGCTCTTCAATCGCCTGAGTAATGGTTAGTTCGCCATCGACGCTAGTCACGACTAGGCGCGGGGTAGCGATGTCTTCAGTGGTCACTTCGCGCAGCTGCAGTACACTGTTTAGCAATTCGTTCTCTTGGCTCCCTAAGCGCCCGCCACGATAACTAAGCGCTGCAAGCGCTGCGATCTCTTCACGGCTGATACCACCTTTCTCTTTTTGCTTCATCATCTTGGTAATCAATGCTGAAAACCAAACCAACGGGTAAAGCAGTTTCGTCATCAGGCGAATGATGCGTGCCGCGGGTACCGCTAACGAACGCCAGTAGTTAGCGCCTAGGGTTTTTGGAATGATTTCTGATAAATACAAAATGGCGAGGGTCAATAAAAACGCAATAAGGCCCTCCCATTGCGAGCCAAATAGCTTACTTGCCTGCGCGCCTACACCTGCAGCACCCATGGTATGGGCAAAGGTGTTAAGAATAAGAATGCCTGAAATAGATTGATCTAGTTTGTCTTTGACCTCGGCAAGCACTGCCCCCCCTTTAGGGTCAGTCTTGCGGGTTGTTTCTATATGGCCCGGTGTGATGCTTAGTAGCACGGCCTCTAGAATTGAACAAAGAAATGAGACACCAATAGCGATCGATAAAAAGATGATCAGAAGGGTCATTGTCAGGCTAAACCTCAAATTGCGATAGATAGCCTACATGATACACCAAATCGCTATCCACAGCTCAAGTGCAAACATCTGTGGATAACTTGTCGATAGATGGGCGAGTGGCAGAGCCCGTAGGCTCTGCACAAATTTGGTCAAAAAACGAGCGGCTATTTTTTGCGCAGGTCGATCATTGGGATATTGTCGCCACCGGCATATACGGGTAGTACGCCGTTCCACTGCTCTACCTTTTTTAGCTCGATATAGTTAGGTGACTTCGCGAGGGTTTTGTTAATTGCCTCGATTTTGTAGGCTTCTGCGTCGGCAAGTTCACGAATCTTTTGTGCTTCTAATTTAGCTGCCCTCAGTTCAGACTCGGCCTGCTTTACCTTTTGGTCTTGCTCTGTAGCAAAACGTTCTAGTTCGGCTTGCTGTTTCAATACTTCTTGTTCGCGGCGCTTGGTTTCGGTAATCGAATCACGAATTACCTTAGGTAGGATTACGTCTCTAATTAGAACAGCTTCAACTTCGATTCCCTTTGGTGTTAGGTAATCAACTAGCCCCTGTTGTAGTGTCTGCTGCAGCTGACGTTGAACATCTTCTCTAAAAAAGTCTTGCGAAATTGCGACCCCTTTACCTTGTTCACGAAGAATAGAGCGAAGTTTCGGAACTAAATGTACCTGAATAAGCGCATCTGTTGACCCGGTATTACGCAAAATGTCAGGGGTCATAGAGCCAACGGTGCGGTATTGTACCGATACATCCATCTGGGTAATCAGTTTGTCTTCAGCCGGGATACCAGCGGCCTCTTTGTGGGTTTTTTGACGTAGATCAAACGTAGTGAAGTCTAATAGTGGGTTCACGAAGTGTAGACCCTCGCTATAAGTTTGATCCTGAACCTTTCCAAAGAACGTCGCCACTTTTACGTGACCTGCTGGAACCGTTAATACGAAGGCCCAAATGGCGCCAATGACAGTGACGACAAGGCCTAGGTAACCAATGGGTTTGGTTTGATGGCCAGGCTTAGAAGTAGAGATAAGCAGTAATGAAATCACCAATATGATAGCGACAATGATAAGTGTAAGCATGATTAAGCAGTTCCGTTATATTTATACTTTCATCCTAACAAAATCTTAAAAGTGGGGCGATTAATAAAGCCTGTGCCTAGGTCAAAACTCGCCCATGCGAATTTTTTACACGAAGAGATTAGTTGATCTTTTTCGAGAAAGGCGTATTTTAAAAATATGCATTCAGAGAGGCGCGTGTTTAAAGCGTGCCCGGCAACCTATCAACAAAGGTGCCTTTGTCTTGAAAAAGACGATGCGCCCCGTAAGGGGAAAGTTGAGCTACATATCTACGCGTGTAATCGCTCTCTTTGAATTGCATTTTTTCAAATACTAAAGAGAGAGTAATCATGACTACGCACACTCATATTAATACCCAAGCATTGCACGCTAGCTTTTCTTCAGACTCTGCTACTAACAGCGTCGATGCGCCTCTATATCGAACCACTGCCTATCAGTTTAATAGCACCGAACACGCGGCCAATCTATTTGGCCTAAAAGAACTAGGAAACATCTATACACGACTAAACAACCCAACCGTTGATGTTCTCGAAAAGACCATTGCTTCGATAGAGGGCGGTGCCGCTGCAGTGGCATTGTCATCAGGAACCGCGGCAGTATTTTATAGCATTATAAACCTAGCCCAAGCGGGTGACGAGATTGTGGCATCGAGCAATTTATATGGCGGCAGCTTTACCCAATTCAACGATATCTTGCCTCAGTTAGGTATCAATGTTCGCTTTGTAGACCCATCAAATGCAGAAAATTTCACTAAAGAAATCAACGCAAAAACACGCGCTGTATTTGTCGAGTCGATTGGCAATCCTTCTTTAGATGTGGCAGATATCAGTGCAATCAGTGACGTAGCTCATCGTCACGGTTTGCCTTTAATTGTTGATGCCACCTTTACAGCAGGTATATTTAAGCCACTTGAACAAGGTGCTGACATTGCGGTCTACTCGCTCACTAAATGGTACGGTGGGCATGGCAACGGCGTCGGCGGCGTAGTGGTAGATAAGGGCACATTTGATTGGAGTACCAGTAAGCATCCATTGCTTTCGCAGCCCGAAAACAGTTACAACGGGCTTCGCTTCGGCATTGATCTACCAGAGCCATTACTACCGATTGCATATGCACTGCGTCTTCGCCTAGTACCGCTTCGTAATCTAGGGGCCTGCATCTCGCCAGACAACGCCTATAGCTTTATCCAAGGCATAAAAACCTTGCCTCTGCGCGTTAAGCAACACAGTGAAAACGCATTAAAGGTTGCAGAATATCTACAAGCACGTAGTCAGGTCGAATGGGTGCGTTATCCAGGTTTAAGCAATCACGCCTCGCATCCAACAGCAGTAAAACAGTTTAATGGTGGCTTCGGCGCAATCCTAGTCTTTGAACTGTCTGGTGGCGAACAAGCCGGGCGACAGTTTATCGAAAAACTTAAGCTGTTTAAGCATGTCGCGAATGTGGGTGATGCAAAAAGCTTAGCGATACACCCGGCGTCGACAACGCACTCGCAGTTAACAGTTGATCAGCAGGCAAGTGCGGGTATTTCGCCTGGACTAGTGCGGTTATCAATCGGCATTGAGAACGTCGACGATATCATTGCCGACATTGATCAGGCGTTAACCTAATGGCTACACAGTTTTTTTCGATTGACTCGTTTCAACTCGCTCAAGGGGGCGAGTTGAAAAATGTTAGTATCGCCTATACAACTCAGGGCACGCTTAATGCCAACCGAAGCAATGTGATCTTGGTGTTTCACGCATTGACAGGCTCACACAATATTTCAGGCCATCAAGCAGCGATGCCCCAATCGCAAGCACCATGGAACAAAGAATGCCATACCGGCTGGTGGAGCGACTTTGTAGGGCCGGGTAAGGCCATCGATACTGACCACTATTTTGTTGTCTGTGCGAACTATCTAGGGGGCTGTTATGGGTCGACGGGGCCCGCTTCGGTGAATGAAGAAACAGGTAAGCCCTACGGGGCGAGTTTTGGGCGATTAAGAATAAACGATATCGTAGATTCGCAGATAAAACTACTAGATCATTTAGCGATAGACAATCTGTATGCCGTAGTGGGGCCCTCGTTAGGAGGCGTACTAGCATTAAACCTAGCAACCCGATACCCCTTTAAAGTGCAGCGGGTTATTTCAATCGCCTGCGGTCTAAAAGCGACCACATTGGCTAGAGCCCATAATCTTGAGCAAATATTTGCTATCGAAAATGATCCGTGCTTTAACGGCGGTGATTACTATGAGGGACAGCATCCTAAGCAAGGATTGGCATTGGCTCGTATGATATCGCACAAAACCTTTGTCTCGTTAAAGGCTATCGAGAAGCGCGCTGAGCAACGTGTTGACTATGATGAGAAGCTTAACTGGCACAGTATTGATGCTCCGCTTGAATCATTTTTATTGCATCAAGGGCGTAAGCTAGTAGAACGGTTTGATGCCAATACCTATTTACAGCTAATCGCGGCGTGGTCGTCTTTCGATCTGGCAAAAGACGGTGGTTGTAACGATTTTGGTGAGCTATTCAGTCGATGTGCGCATCAAAAACATCTGGTGATCTCAATCGATTCTGACGTTTGTTTTTATCCTCAAGAGCAGAGAGAAATATACGATTGGCTACAAGCTATCGGTATAGATAGCGACTATGTGGTTGTACGATCTGACAAGGGCCATGATTCATTTCTGTTAGAGCCTCATCTGTATTCGCCTTTCATTGAAGAAGTGCTGGGCTCATCAGTAGATATCCGAATCAAGCAGGCAATAAAGTAAAGCGCCGTTAGGCCGCCCAACCACAACAGCTGCTGCGATACATCTGCGATAGACGCGCCCATTTGGTTGATCTTAAGTAGGGCGTCTATCGACGATAGTGCGGGTACCAAGTTTAATAGGTTTACGATTAAGTCTGGCACCAGATGTTCTGGCCAAATAAATCCGGCAGAAAAGACAAGAGGAATCGAACTGAATAAAACCCAGAGAACGGCATGTTCTGCTTTGGCAACGCAGTAACCAAGCAGCGAACCAAATAGAATGGTTGCTAATAAAAAGAGCGACGTGGCTAGTAATAATGAGCCTAGGCTAGCAAAGTGGTGAATATCGTAAAACCAAAAGCAAGCGTAAAAGTAGAATGCGCTTAATGGCAGATAGATAACAAGCATTGAAGCCAATCTAAAGACCAACGTAACTAGCGGCGATAGATTAAAACCGTTTTGTTTTTGTGAGAAAGCAATCAGGCTAACGCCTAGTACTAGGGTTTGATGCAAGATTAGAATAAATACGGCAGGCACCACATAGTTCAGGTAACCGCCGTGTGTATCAAATAGCGCAATCTCACTTAGATTGCTTTCATCAGTGGGTAGCGTGCCTTCGATACCTGCTAGCGCACCCTTAGCAACGGCCGAGAACTCTAGAAAATAAGCAGCGTTAGCAGCGACCACAATCGACGGCTGCTCTATTGCCACAAGCTCGCGGGTAAAATCTCGGGGTATGTAAATCACCCCAGCGATTGCCTCTTGCTCTATTAACGGGCGCGCTTCATGAATGCTAGTTAAATGGGTCGTCACCTGTGTATTAGGGCTAGCGTCAATTGCGCGTATAAAGGTTCTGCTCAGTTGGCTAGTATTGTGGTCAATGACGGCCACTGGCACGTTATAAGCCTGTTGATTTAAGTAGGGCTGAGGGTAAAGAATTGCGTAACCAAGCACGCCACCGAAAATCGCAAACAGTGCCGCCTTGTTCGCAAGAATCGGCGCCAACTCATGTTCGAACCACTGTTTAATTAGATGTTGCATTAGTGTTTCTGCCGCCAAGCGATCATGCCAACTAAAGCAAAGCAAGCTAGCGCAAGCCACTGAGGCCATAGCCCAATAACGTCGCTGCCGTAGTGCATTTGCTTTGTCGTAATAGTGATCATCGGGTTGATCGGTATCAGGTGATGCCAAAATTGCGCAAAGCTAGGCATAGCCCCTACCGGAAAGCTAACACCCATAAAGGCAAATGCAGGCGCTGTTAATACGGCGCAAAAACTAAGGCTTCTGACAGGCTCTTTGGCGATTATGGCAATCAGCATTCCTATCGACAAACAAGCGGCGATCGATAGCATGATGCTAAAGGCATAGGCTATAACACTACCTCTAAACCAAAAGCCAAATAAGCCAAACAAGATATAAGCAATTACCGCAGCGTGGCCAGCAAAGGTAGCTGCTCTTACTAGCAGTGATCGATGTTGTACGCTACTACTTTTATAGTCGTTGAACATGAACAAAGCACCACTAGCGACCATGGCGATTTGCCAAATAGCTAGTAACAGCGCAGGTAGTAAGAATGCCCCATAGTTGCGACCAGTATTGTATAGCGCTGTTAGCTGCAAGCCTGCTAATTGTGGTGTAGGTGAAAACGACTGCCACACTTGCGATATAGTCGCCGCGATCGTTTTACCAATTAACGAAAATTGGGCGTTATAAAATAGATCGGCCTTAAGATCAGACCGATACTCATTGATATGTACAAAGGCATAAACATCGCCCGATGCAACCATTGCCTTCGCCCTAGCCACTGACTCTAAACGATGCGACACGGTAACAGTAGGGGTTGCATCCATCGCCCTAATAAACGACCGACTTTGTTGGCTATTGGCCAAATCGACAACCGCAACATTTAAGTGAGTTAGTTGCTGTGCAGACATGATATAGGCGATCAGTATGTAGCCCAGTATCGGCATCCAAACCCACCAATAGCGCATCATTCGTTTACAGACTCAACGCTTGTTACTAACAGGCTCATACCCGCACGCAGTTTGGCTACGGGCTCGATCGCAACGGCTTCTACCTCAAAGGTGCGCATGTCGTATCCTGTGCCAGGTTTACTGGTTCGCCACGTTGCGTAATGCCCTAGCGCGGCTATGTGCGTTACCCTAAATTTAATACCCTCAAGGTTTAACGCAGGTATAGTGACGACTAGCTGATCGCCGTGGTCTAACCCATTGAGATGATCTTCTCGCACGTTAAATACACCCCATGCATCATCAAGGTCAATCAGACGAACTACCGGCAGGGCAGGTACTGATATTTCACCTTCGCGCAATAAAATCGACGTCACTTCGCCCGCGTGAGGTGCTTTGATGAGCGTCTCGTTAGTAAAAACCTGAGCTTCGGTCACCACGGCTTGGGCCACTTTTTGGTTTGCTGTTGCAACTTGAATAGTGTCGTCTCTCGCCCCTTGCTTAACTAACATCAGTGCTTGTTCGGCTGACTGAGTGGCTATAAGGGTATTGTTATAGGCGGCTTGTGCTTCATCTCTTCGTTGCCTCGACACAACGCCTTCGTTATAGAGATTGTTGACTCGGTTAAAGGTTGCTTGGGCGAGTTTTTGTGCAACCTGGGCTTGGCGTAGAGTGTCTTGGGCGATAGCGATTTCGGGCAAGCGAGCACCTTTTTTTAAGTCGGTGCTTGCTGCAGTTGCAGCTTCTAGGGCAGCCTTGGCCTGCGCGAGTTTGGCGTCTAGCTCTGGGCTCGCCAGTTTAAATATTGGCTGGCCTTTATCTACCCGATCACCCTTTCTAACGTGAATAGACTCGATTCGGCCTACCGACTTAGATGCAACCAAATATTCTTTTGCATCCACCTCACCGTAAAACAAAACGTCTGGCTCGCCTTTAAGCGAACTGACTAATAGGATGATTACCAGTACAGCGGCAATTGCAATCAGGATAGGGCGAGTCATAAAGTATCCCCTTGAATGCTTGTTAAGAACGGTTGATATTGTTGGCAAAGTGCGGCGAGGGTTGCTTGCGATAATATTAGTTTCATAGCGGCCTCTTGCTGCAAGGTTTGCGTCGATTGCACCGACGCTAGGGCATCAAGTACATCCACTGCGCGCCCCAGCCCCTGCTTAAATGCAAGGGTTCTTAATCTGAGATTCTCTTTTGCTGCGACAATACTAGTATCTAGCCCACTAATTGAATGAGAAGCCCCGTCACGCTCGTTTAACAAGGCGCGAACCTGGCGCAATAGATGCTCGCGACTTATTTGCTGTTCGTAAGCACTTGCACTTGATAGAGCTTTCGCTGCGAGTACTCGGTTAGACTTTGAACCTCCATCTAGTAAGGGCATCTTGCCGGCAATACCCACTGCCCAGTCTGGTGATGTTTGATCAATTAACGAATCGCCACGGTACAGATTGACGTCGGCCACAAGGGCAACAGTGGGCTTATAGTCGGCACTGGCTAATTCGATAGCTCGCAGGCTTTGGCGTTGCTTAATTTGAGCATGCTTTAATGTAGGCGATTGATTGATGGCGCATTGCATTTGTGTTGCCGCATCATAGGGGGCAAGTGATCTAGCAGCGGCTAACAGTTTCACGTTGACCTTGGTTATCGACGCTACTTGCCCTAGTGCGTAGTAAAGCGTATCTAATAGTAGTTGTTGGTTATGCACGGCAACTCTTAGTTTTTGCACCTGTGCATCGACCAAAATACGTTCGGCAGCAGCGATTTGACCTTCTCGTTCTAAAGACACCGCATTCTGTTGGTGCTCTAACATCGCCTTTAATTGTGTGCTCATTAGCGCGAGCGCTTGTTCTGCAAAAGCAGCATTTAGATAGCGCCTAACAACATCAATAAAAACCAGCTGCTTTGCCTTAACAACATCGGCCTCTGCTAACTCGTATTCTAATAGGGCAATCTCTGACGCCAGCCGGGTTTTACCCCCTGAATAAAGCGGATACGCCGCGACTAGGCTCGCCCTAGTTGAGGTTTGATCACCAATAGTAGTAACAAGATCTTGGGCCAGTATCGATAGCACGTCGTCGATAATGGGCGAGCCTGTACTGGTAGCGTCGGCCAGATCACTACCGTAAAGGTTAATGTCATCATCGAGGTGAATAACAGATGCGGTTAGATCTACCTTTAAACTTTGGGTAGCATCTATTGCTTGCGCCGAGGCTTTAGCGCTGTTTGCCAGTGATTCGACCATTTTTATACTGGCGTGTTGCTGTGCTTCAACCCAAGCGTCAGCAAGCGTTTGTGCCTGGCCGTTAAATGCAGAACTGACACCCACCCAAAAGATGATCAACACCGTGCGGTGCATACTTGCCTCCTAATAGTTATGAGGCAAGTATAGTCAAGATAGAGTTAGTTGCCGTTACCAGCTGATACGTACGCCGCCGTTTACAACAAAGCCGTCCATTGGGGCATAGATGTCACGAAAGATCGGATTAACCAAATCGCCCGTATTAATGTTTTCGAAACGCGTTTGGCGGGTGTCGTTAAAGTTTTCGAAATTTAAGAAAGCGGTTACTTGGTCGGTAAGCTTTTTCTCGGTCATCAACCCTAAGATCCAATAGCTTTCGCCCGTGGTGTCGTTTTCGCGTTTTTGCGGGCTAAAGTAGTAGGCTTCTAGGCCGATTCTAAAATCGTCTTCGCGCTCCCATACCAGCACTTGGTTGAGGCGATTTTTAGAGACTAATGGCAGATCAACGTCGACATAGGTATGCCCCACAAAATAGCGCAGCTCACCAAAGCCGAATATTAGATTGGTCTCAACACCCGTAGTGTCAATGGTGTCGTCGCGTTGGGTAAACACATAGGTACCAGCTTGCTCAGAAAGCTCGACCGGTTTGTCGATTTCAGTATAGAAGAACAACAGATTACTAGTTAGCGAGAAATGCTCGTGTTCATCAATTCGGTGGTTAATATCAAAATTTACGCCACGCGATGTTTCTGCTTCAAATAGGTCAGGGTTTAACGGCGCAAGATCTTTAAAGTGAATCTCTTCAGCGTCTGCTACAAAAATGTTCGGTACTTTATAACCATATCCACCACCAAGACGTAAAGTTAGGTCGTGGGTAGGCATCATCAGTAATGAAAGGCGCGGCAACAAAAACTCGCCATATTCTGAGTGGCTGTCGGCCCGCAGACCACCTTCAATCACAAGGTGATCAGACAGATCATGCGTGTATTGGCCGAAAATACCGACAGTATCTTCGCTATAGTCATGGTTAAATCCAGCTTGGCCTTGTTCTTGATCGAACTGATCAGAGGTTAGGTTGACACCCATCACCCAGTTAGCTTGATCATTGCCGTGGGCGTAACTTAGTTCGGCAAAGTTTGATTGTTGAACGCCGCCAAATTGATGGTTTTGTATCGTTAGTGTGCGGTCAAACCAGCTACCGGTCGCTTTAAGTGCAATCTCAGCCTCATTAGCTAGGTGGTGCGATAGCCCAAGGCGAACATAACTACGACGGCTATCGTTTGATTCAAAGTAGTGACTAGTATCACTGCCGTCGATGTAGCTTAAGCTACCACCAAGACGGCTTTCGTCGATAAAACCTACGCCAACGTCTAATTTGGTCTCGTCACCTAATTCATAAAACCAGCGCGGTGTAATGGCAACGCGTTCAAACTCAGGGATATCTGTTAGCCCGTTATTAGCCGCATCGTAGGCATCGCCGCGGTTGTAGCTAGTAAACAGCGTCATGCCATGCTCACCCATTTCGCGAGAATGATAGAACGATGCATCTAAACCGTCTGCCGACGTTAGGTTAATCATTGCCGCTGATTCTGGGTCGTGGCCAGGTGTTTTAGATACTAGGTTCACTAGACCGGCGATCGCACCGCCGCCATATAGCGTTGACGATGCGCCTTTAACTACTTCGACCTGTGCCAGGTCAAGCGGGGCAATCTGTAGCAAGCTAAGGCTACCTGAAAAGCCTGAATAAATAGGCAGGCCGTCGCGAAGCATCTGAGTATAGCGACCATCTAAGCCCTGAATGCGAATGCTTGAACTAAAGCTAGTGGGCGAGGTTTGCTGCACCTGAATTCCCGTGCTTTCGTTAAGCATCATTCGAATATCACCAGGCTTCATATTCGCTTTTTCGCGCAACTCGCCCTCGCCTAAAATCTGCACACGCAGGGGTGTATCGGCTAGTGATCGTTGAATACGTGATGTTGTCACCACAATCTCTTCAATGGCGTCGTCGTGAGCGTATGTATGCTCAGACTGAATTGAAAGTATCGATGCTAATACTACAAGCGAAAGAGGAGATTTGGCCCAGGCCATTGTGGAGGTTCCTAAGAGATGAATAACACCGAGATTATATCCCAGCTATTAGGGCTTGTGGCTAACGTATTCAGTATGTACGTATAAGCACCTATTAGCTATCTGAATACACCCCTACAGAAGACACCTTTGGTGGCGGTATGTTAGGTTGTTGCCATAACGACGAACATACTTGGTATCTGCTATGACCGAAGCGATCAAAACCCACTACAGAGCCTGCCATTTGTGCGAAGCCATCTGCGGCGTTGAGATAAAAACGCAGGGTGATCAGATATTGTCGATTAAGGGTGATAAAGACGACCCCTTTAGTCGTGGGCACATCTGCCCTAAGGCAGTGGCCTTGCAAGACCTACATTTTGACCCTGATCGATTGCGCAAACCTGTGCGTAAAACCGAATCGGGCGAGTGGCAAACCATTGAATGGAGCCAAGCATTTGAGATCGTGGCAGACAAGCTTGCGACCACACAAGAGCAGTATGGTGACGATAGCGTAGCTATCTATGCCGGTAACCCTAATGTACACAACTATGGTGGCCTAACCCATGCGGGTGTGTTCAGAAAAGCACTTAAATCTAAGGTGACATTTTCGGCAACCTCGTTAGATCAGCTACCTCATCAGTTAGCAGCTTGGGCGATGTATGGGCATCAGTTTTGTATTCCGATTCCTGATATTGATCGCACTCAGTTTATGCTAATCGTTGGTGGTAATCCGCTGGCATCAAACGGTAGCATCATGACCGTGCCTGATGTAAAAAATCGGCTCAAGGCTATTCAACAGCGTGGCGGTCAGTTTGTAGTGATTGATCCACGGCGTACCGAAACCGCAGCGATCGCCGACGAGCACCTGTTTATTCGCCCGGGTAGTGATGTGTTTTTACTGCTCGCCATTATTCGTACACTGTTTGCCGATAACCTTGTCAATTTGCGTCATCTCGATGGTCGAGTCGACGATATCAACGCAGTACAACAGTTTGTTGCACCCTACACACCTGAGCTCGCCCAAGAAAAAACAGGTATCGATGCCGCGCGTATACAACGTCTTGCCCATCAATTTGTTAATGAACAGGGTGCTGTGTGTTACGGGCGAATGGGTGCCTCGGTGCAACAGTTTGGGGCACTGTGTCAGTGGGCCATTCAGGTAATTAATATTCTTAGTGGTAACTTAGACCGCGAGGGTGGCGCATTGGTATCGTCGCCTGCCTTTGGTTACGTCAAAAAGGGCGAAACAGGTGCAGGTAATCTAGGGCGATTTAAATCACGCGTGCGTGGTTTGCCCGAGTTTGGTGGCGAGCTACCCACCGCTGTATTGGCCGAAGAAATTTTAACCCCTGGTCAGGGCCAGATTAAGAGCATGGTGACGGTTGCCGGCAATCCAGTTCTGTCTGCAACCAATGGCACCGCAATAGATCGTGCCTTTGAGTCGCTCGATTTTATGGTAAGTGTTGATTTTTATATCAACGAAACAACGCGACATGCAGATATTATTTTACCGCCGACCGGGCCATTAGAGCACGATCATTACGATATCGTATTTAACCGTTTTGCGGTGCGAAACGTAACGCGCATGAACGAAGCGGTGTTTGATAAACCCGAGGGTACGCTTCACGACTGGGAAATTTTTAACGCCCTAGGCCAGGCGCTCGCCCAACGAAAAGGTGTCGACGTACAACCTCTACCGGCCCCTGATAAGCTTGTTGATTTAGGAATCAAGTTTGGCCACTACGGCGAGAACCATGGTCACCCAATGGCGCTGACGTTAGACAAGATTAGGCAGCACCCGCATGGGTTAGACCTAGGGCCGCTTGTTCCCTCATTGTTAGAGCGCCTAAGTACGCACAACGACAACATTCAACTGATGCCAGAGTACGTAATAGCTGATCAACCGCGGTTACATCAAGCGGCAACTGCTCAAGATGAAGACGGTCTCGTTTTAATTGGGCGTCGACATGTGCGTAGTAATAATAGCTGGATGCACAATTCTCAACGGCTAGTAAAAGGTAAACCTCGCCATCGTTTGTTGATGAACCTTATCGATATGAAAGAACGGGGTTTGTCAGATGACGATTGGGTAACTATTACATCAAGAGTGGGCGAGGTTAACACGCAAGTGCAATCATCTGACGATATGATGCAAGGTGTAATCTGTTTACCTCACGGCTGGGGGCATACTAGAGAGGGTGTTAAGTTGTCGATCGCTTCTCAGCAAACGGGGGTAAGTATCAACGACCTCACCGACGAGCTATTCATCGATGAGGTGTCAGGTAATGCAGCGCTTAATGGTGTGCCGGTTTCTGTGATGAAGGTAGCTTCGCCTTAGCACTGGCAACAACACCATCAAACCAAGCGTTCAAGTCGATACGTGCCTGCTTCAAAATAGCACTGGTGTGGGCGCGTCTAAACTCGCCCGCCGCTGGTATCTGCACCATTGCTTTAGGCTTCTTGGTTGCTTGACGCATGCGCGACGCAATCCAGGCAGACGACGCCCAGTCGGCATCGAACTTTTGAATATCGCTTAACGCTTCGTGGCGAGATAAACGCCAGTCAACGTCAATCAAGAATACACCTTTGCGGCGATACGCTTTTTGGTTGGTAGCAATGAACGCGCTGATCATCGAACGATTAGTAATCTGTACGTTAGTATCAACTGAGGTTTCTGCACCTGGCTTCATGCCTACAATGAAGTTTTTCAGACTAGGGCAGCCTGCCAGCAGTCGCTGAATAATACTAATTGGCTGAATCGCGTTTTGCTGGAGCTGCTGCTTCATAAAACCTTTTTCGCCGCGCTCTGCCGAAAACTGAATAGTAGGGCAATCGATAAAAATGTCAGTCGCTTCGCGAATCGCTTTGTCACGTAACATCTGTTGGGCGACGTCTGTGTCTGTATAGTCAACTACCATTGTCGAAACCGAGCGCATGTTTCGTGCACGCAGGTCATTGGCAACGCCACGCAATGCGCGAGCGTCGTCGCCTACTAGAATAAATTTAGCGCCTAGGCGTTCGCCTGCGATTTCGCGGCAGTATGCGCGACCTAGTTCGTTGTTTGCGCCAATAATTAAATGCGTATTGCTCATTTTTGGCCTTCCTTAGTTATCTTTAGAGTTGCCTTAACTTAGGCAAAATAATTTAAAAGGCATAGCGCAACTTGGGCGAAGTGTGTGCTAGTTCGTATTGAAAGCGGGGCTAAAACGAAAAGGGTGAAGGGTTGAACATGAAGAGTGTGAAACTGATCACTAGGGTGTGTGCAAAAACGGATTCAATACAGACAGGCCGGCGGCCTTAAAGTGCTGGTCGTTACGCGTTACAACAGTAAAACCGTAAGATAGTGCTGTGGCTGCAATTTGTTTATCGATACTGTTCTCTTGATGGGGTACCCGCAGTTCTGCCCAAATATGTGCTTCATCAGTTTCGAAAGGTATGATGAAGTCTTTGTATTCATCGATGATTGTTTGAAACCAACGTTGCAATTGCGTAAAGGTTCTAGAGTCTTGACGATACTCTAACAGCTTCACTCCTCGCCAAAGTTCACCGATGGTGATAACACTTAGATAAATAGGGATGTGTTTTTCATCAGCGTTTTGAAAGAAGCTTGTCACACCTATATTTGCACGTTTTCCTTTTCGAATTTCACTAATGACATTGGTATCAATCAAATACATTGGGGGCCTCGTTATCATCGACAGAGTTAAAGTATTCATCGCCAACATCAAATTGCGGCATATCTAGAATGACTCGTGATAATGAGCGTTTCTGCGGTTTGAGCAGTGCTTGCTCGAGAATTTGCCGGTGTTCGGCCTCAGCGCTTGTGCCATTATCGCCGGCTCGTTGTTTTAGCGCTGCAACGATTCGCGAGTCAACGTTTCGAACTAGTAGGTTAGCCATATCGATATCCTTATTCGAATGCGTGCTATCAATGATAGCAGTGGCGTTAGGTATCGACAAACTTGAAGATTTGATAGTCATAGTGCTGCTCGAAGAGAATGTATTGATTCTATCGCAGCGATATAACTGTAGGAAAATCTGCCAATAGATCAGCTTGCTAGGCCAACACACTAGTTGGGTGTATTATGCGGGTACGGGCTTTGAAACGATAAGAAGAGAAAAATATGCGAACATATGCTGCCTCGATATTAATAACGTTAGTGCTGTGCAGTCACGCGTTGGCCGGCAACGATACAAACTCGCCCCAATATCTGCCAACCACCCATGAGCTAACCATCGACGCCTACGGCAGCCGCATGCCTGCCTTTATGTATCAAGCCAAAGGCGCGGGGCCGCACCCAACCATTGTGTTGATGCACGGTCTACCTGGCAACGAGAAAAACCTAGATCTGGCACAAGACGCACGTGCGGCAGGTTTTAACGTATTGTTCTTTAACTATCGCGGCGCTTGGGGCGCAGAGGGTGAGTATCGCTTAACCCAGTTAGACGAAGACGCTGGCGCAGCGATTCAGTTTTTACGAGACAACGCAAAACAATTGCGTGTCGACACCTCGGCGATTACCACATTGGGTCACTCAATGGGGGGCTTTGCATCGTTATACACCGGGTCAAAAGATAGTGCATTAAAGTGTGTTGGTGCTATGTCGCCGGGTAACTATCAGGCGTTTATCGACCCTGCCACCGGCAAACCATATAAATGGCTGGCAGACTACGCTGATTCGTTGTTCATGCTGGCCGGTTTTAATGGGCGAGTGTTAAACGACGAGTTCGCTAAAGCCTCACAAGACCAACTAGATGCAACACTGTTTGGCAAAGGCTTGTCGGGCAAATCGGTGTTTATGATCGTGGGTAAGCAAGACAGTGTTACGCCTGTTTCAATGTTTGACCCGATGGCTAACGCCTATGCTAGTCAGCCAGATATTCGTTTGTATACGCACCGTATCGACGGCGATCACTCGTTCTCGACCACGCGTAAACAGCTGATTGATCTCACGCTAGATTGGCTAAACACAGATTGTCGATAGCCAGTTACATTACATCTAGCTGCATCACTTTGGCTCGCTGTAGGTCAAAGGGTTTTAGATGGTAGTAGCTAACCAACGTGCCACGGCTGTCGTCACCGCCTATTTCGCTAACTAGTGCTGCAAGTTTATATAGGGTCGGTGTTGCGCTGGTGCTTTTAAAATTACGAGTTTTGCACTCGTAAATCATGATTTGATTATCAAACAAGGCAACGCCATCAAACTCGTTTTTTACGGGTTGCGATGGTGTTTCGGCCCACTCGATGGTTACCGATCTGGCAACGTCGGTTAGCTTATTGTTAGACGACTGTGCGTTTGTTAATTCGCCAAACAGATGCTCTTCAAGCCAACCGCCAGCAGCAAAGAAGCGATCTTCTTCAGACACAAAGGTAATTTGGTTGCCTTTTAACTGGGCGAGTTGTAACGACTGCAGGTCGTTTAAAACATCGTGCATTCGCTGTAGATCGGTATCATTAATCGTGGCGGTTAACGAGCGCTCGGCCTTAGAGGCATAATAGTTTAGCGAGCTGATCTGTTTGTGATACTGCTTAAAGTTACCTGCCCACTTGTGGGCCACGGCCATACGGCTAGGGTCGATGGGGTCTCGATTAATTTTGGTAACCCTTAACCCTCGCACCCCCAATGCGTCTTCTATGCTCAGTGTCTCAGACAGATCAAAGTCACTGTAACCATCGGGGTTGTTTAGCCATCGTAACCAATCGCCATCAATATAGTAGGCGGGTAAACTCGCCCCAAAATAGGCCTCGTGCGACAGTATGCCGTAAGGTTCGATACCGCTGCGGCAATTGAGAACACTGTCAGGGTATTGGGCGATCAATGCCTTAAAATAGCTTCTAATCTGCGCGGTGTCGGTATGGCCAGGCAGATGACTGACCTCAACATCTATACCCTTTGGCGCGCAATGCTGCTTAAACAACCTGATCAAATGCTCATTGTTATCTGAGCCATCACTGCACAAAATCACCCGCGAGGTTGCCATTTGAGTGTCGACAATGGCCTTTAACTGCGCAGGAAGACTCTCTGATACAAGTAAAATCTGAGTGTTGGGTTTAATCATTGATGCTCCGTGCGAGATTAGATCAGTCATAGGTTAACTATATGATACACTCGGCCGCAGTTCTAATTAGGAGACCATCAAAAATGGCAAACCCCGATTCGACCCTATCTTTGGTCGAGAAAATTGGTAAGAAAATTCCTGACCCAGTAATCATCTTCATGTTCTTGCTGGTGTTTTGTTTCGTGTTAACCGCAGCAATTGGCGGTTTGACCTTTGAAACTCAGAATCCTGGTGGCGGCGTTACCACTCACGTGATCAAGAGCATGGCCGACGCCGAGAACGTGCGCTGGTTATTTGATAACGCGTTGCTACAAAACTGGTTAGCCTTTGGTAATGGCGTTTTGGGTGTGATCCTAATTGTGATGCTGGGTGTTGGTGTTGCCGAATACTCAGGTCTTTTAACGGCGGTGATCAAGAAACTAGGCACCAAGCTGCCAGACCGTATGCTTGCGCCTGCCATCGTATTCTTGGGTATCATGAGTTCAATCGCTACCGATGCAGGCTATCTGGTACTGATTCCTCTAGCGGGTCTTTTGTACGCAGGCTTGGGCAAGAACCCGTTAATCGGTATGGCCGCCGCTTTTGCGGGCGTATCAGCAGGCTTTAGTGCCAACCTAATACCGGCTACACCGATCGATGTGATTCTAGGCATGAACGCTCAGGTATTTGCCGAGTCACAAGGCGTACCCTTCGAGCGCGCCGACGGTACAGCCCTCACACCGGCTACCATGCACTATTACTTTATCTTTGCCTCGACCTTCTTGTTGGCAGGTCTTGGCGCTTGGGTAACCGCTAAGTTTGTGGCGCCTAAGCTTGAGAAGATGGATTACGTAGTACCCGAAGACATGCACCTAGAAGACTTTGACGTAACCGACGCAGAAAAGCGTGGTTTAAAAGCGTCATTCTGGGGCTTGCTTGTATCACTAGGTATTATCGCGTTTCTAGGTTGGGGGCCACTTGCGTCATTTACCGACCCTGAGACGGGCCGCACTGTTACGCCGCTGCTTAACAATGTGATTCTGTTGATCGCGATGGTGTTCATTATTGTGGGTGCAGCCTTTGGCTATGCCTCTAAAAAGTTCACCAACCTGATGGACGTAGTAAACGCCATGGTTGGCCAAATGAACACCATGGGTTACATCCTTGTCTTAACCTTCTTCTGCTACAACTTCTTGGGTCTATTAAGCTACTCGGGCTTGGGCACTTACGTCACCTATATCGGTGCAAGTGCGCTGCAGGCTATGGGTTTGCAAGAGTTCCCTATTCTTCTAATCATCGGCTTTGTCATCACCACAGCGATCATCAACCTATTTGTAGGTGGTTTGACCTCTAAGTGGATGCTACTGGGGCCTATCTTTATCCCAATGCTTTACGCGGTTAACCCCAACATGACCCCCGACTTGGTGACGGCGGCGTATCGTGTGGCTGACTCTTCAACCAATATCATTACCCCGATGATGAGCTATGCAGGTGTTATCTTAGCCTTTATGCGTAAGTACAAGCCTGACTTAAGCTTTGGCGATATGATCTTGATGATGGTGCCATACTCGGTTGTGTTCTTGATTGCCTGGACGGCAATGCTAATCGGCTTCTTTACACTGGGTATTCCACTCGGTTTTTAGGGCGAGTTTGAACCAAAAAGGGCTGATTGAATCAGCCCTTTTTTATTGGCGTCAAATATGAGAAATTAGCGCTAATAGTCAATAAAACCCTTATTTCATGCGGTTCGCAACCGCTGGTTGACAGATTGCAAAGCTCGCTTGCTAGTGTGCAACCGGCGTAATTTCTATGCTGAGGCCACTACTTATGCAAGGAACACACAAAATGAAATTCGCAGATAAATTAATTCGTTTACGTCGCCAATATGGATGGTCTCAAGAAGAGCTAGCCGAGCAAGTTGACGTATCAAGGCAGTCAATTAGCAAGTGGGAAAGCGGTCAAAGCGTGCCTGATCTAGATAGAATCGTGAAGCTATCAGACATCTTTCAAGTATCAACCGACTACCTAGTAAAAGATGCTGATCAGACCGTAACGGCCCCGGGCGAGGCCACGGCCGAACGCAAAGCACGACGCGTTAGCTTTGAGGCCGCCAAAGAATACTTAGCGCTAAAGCAACAGCAAACGCGAGTGAACCTAAAGGGCGCGCTTATTATTGTATGCTCGCCGATGATTATGTTCGGCTTGTTGGCACTAATCGATCTAGATCTTTTAGCCATGGATAACAGCCATGCTGGTGGCATTGGGGTTATCTCGATTCTTGTTGCGGTACTGGTCGCTATCTACGTTTTTCTGGGCAATGGCGAAGTAAATGAGCAGGTAGAACGCTTTGAAACCACAAAGTACGAGCTCGCCGCAGGGGTGCATGCCACCTTAAGTGCAGAGCTAAAGCAATATCGCCCTACATACACGCGCCAAACAGCGTTGGGTATCGCTTGTTTCGTGCTTAGCCCAGCACCCTTATTGGCCGGCGCGATATTTTTTGACAATGTGTCGGGGTTAGCCACCATGTTGCTGCTGTTTGTGATGGTGGCGGTGGGCTTAACGCGCGTAGTGCCAGCGTCTACGACCCTCGAAACCTACAATCTATTGCTGAACGATGGTGACAAAGACGCAGGTAAAACAGAAGAGACCAAGCAGATTGAGCGCTTAGCAGCGTTCTATTGGCCTGCCGTAGTGGCCGTATTCTTGGGTTGGAGTTTATACACGATGCAATGGAACGTAACCTGGGTGGTTTGGCCGGTCGCTTCGCTATTGTTTGTGGCATTGATCGGGTTTATGAAATTTAAGCAAGGCGAAAAGCCCGGGGCGTAGTAAGTATTGTAAGTCGTTAGACGGTATCGATTGACTAATAACTAGAACTAGGTGCTAGCGTGACAGAGTAGTCATCATTTTAATGAGGTAAACGCTATGTCTAACTCGGTTCTGTCTAAAGCGGGTGTAACGACACTCGCCTTACTGTGCTTTAATGCGCCTGTTTTAGCGACGGTAGTAAACTTCTCTGACCCCGTCGAAAGTGAGCGTTGGTTCACTGTCGTCGACGGCGTGATGGGAGGGCACTCGTCGGGCGAAATAAGCTTTAATGGCAAGTATGCAGTTTTTGAAGGTAATCTATCGTTAAGAAACAATGGCGGGTTCTCGTCTGTTCGCAGAATGTGGCCTACCAGTAACGAGGGGCGTAACAGTGTTCAGATTCAAGTACTTGGCGATGGCCGCGAATACCAGCTACGTATGTACAAGAACCGATGGCTAAACGGTATCGCCTATGGCGCTAAATTTAAAACCGAGCCTGGTAAACTGCAAACACTGACGTTTACCCAACAAGACTTTAAACCTAAATACTTTGGGCGACTGGTGCGCAATGCTCCTGATCTAGAACTAGATCAAGTGCAACAGGTGGGGTTTATGTTGGCAGACAAGCAAGCGGGCGAATTTGCTCTGAAAATTAAATCGGTATCGATGCATTAACAAAGGTCAATAAATGCTAAAAATACACCACCTCAATCGTTCGCGAAGCACCCGCATCATTTGGTTAGCTGAAGAATTAGGCCTGCCTTATGAGATAGTCAATCACGAACGTGATGCAACTACGCGCCTTGCACCGCCAAGCCTGGGGCAGGTACACCCGCTTAACAAAGCCCCAGTCATTGAACACGGCGACCTTGTGATTGCCGAGTCGGGCGCGTCACTTGAGTACCTGTTAGATCAGGTACCGAACAATGATTTGCGCCCAGCTAATGGCACACCTCAATACTATCAATATTTAGAATGGCTGCATTTTGCCGAGGGTTCGTTCGCGATGCCGGTTATCGTTACGATGATCATGAATCTAGAAGAGCGTGATGGCACCAAGCCCCTTGACGGCTACATTGCAAAAGAACTGCATTTAGATGTTTCTTATGTTGAGGCTACATTGGGCGAGCGCAAATACTTTGCGGGTGATCAGTTTACTGCTGCCGATGTGATGATGGCTACCACATTGCAAATGGCTAGCGGGCTAGGATTGCTAGACGGCAAGCCGAATATCGCTCGATACCTTGGCGATATTCAGAATAGACCGGCCTTTCAAAAAGCCGCCGCTTTTGGCTAAGCCTATAGATAACTTAGCCACCAATCGCTGCGTTTAGCTTTAACATTAGCTACCCATTTGCATAGAGGGTAAAGCGCAGCGGTTATAGCGACCCAAAATAAGTAAATGCCAAGTAACCCCACCCCATAACCATCAGGAAACGCAAAGTAAATAATAAAAAACTGCTTAGCCTCAAAGCCCTGATACACACCAAGCAATACCGCAGCGCTATGAATCACAAACAAGTGCGCAAGATAGAACGCAAAGGGTGCCTTGCCGTAAACAGTCAGAACCCTATATATGGGGTTGGGTACGAAGCGCGCGCTAGCCATTAGTAGGGCGCAAATGCCAAGGGTTAAAAGAGTAAACAATAAGCTGGGCGGGTACTTAGAGACATCAAAAAAGTCGCGCAGTGTTAAAGCGATCGAAGCCTTTTGTTGCCATAGATTGGTGTCACCATAGATTTGGGTACCACGCAATATCGCGAATAATATCAGCATCACAATACCGGCAATCAGAAGCTGCCTGTCACGTCTATTTGCAGGCAATGTAAATAGGCCTGCGGTCCCAAACCCTAGCAGCATAATGCCTACCCAGGGTAACGGTGGATAGCTGATCGCCACATCGATTGCGCTAGTCATGACAAACATTGATCGTAATAGCGCAACCCATACCGGCGCTTCTTGACGCCACTCAACTGTAGGCCAAATGGGATCAAGCGCATTGTGGCCCAACACGATTGCCAGCCCTAATACTAAGCAAAGCCTCGCCCCAAGATATTGCAACACGCTTAAACAAAGCATACTAAAGCCGATGGCTCCAATTACGCCAAATATCATGGCTAATCGGCCCATAGGCGACTCTGAACCCGGCAGGCTAAACATCCACAGTGTCGAGACCAGCACTAAATCGATCAAGATCAGCCAGATACCACGGGTAGCCAATAGGTAGGCAACTTGGTTAGATGATTTACGCTCGCCCATCAAGCCAGCGCTAGTTCCCGCTAAGAATACAAAGGCGGGTGCACAGAGATGAGTCACTAATCGCGTTAAGTAAATAGCAAGGCTGGCATCATCGGCCATGGGGGCCTGCACTAAATCGCGCACCCCTACAAAGTCGCGTATATGATCAATCGCCATAATCACGATAACAAGGCCACGCATGTAATCGATGGTGCTAATACGGTGGCTAGATAAAGAGGTCTGTTTCATGATCGTCAGTCTATCGATGAAAGACTATGGGCGCTAGTTAGTTTATGCTTACCCTCAATTAACAAAGCAATCGCAAAACATATGGGCATTCAAATCACCCCAAGCGTAATCTACTCGGCCATGATGGGCATGGTGCTGTTAGCACTGTTTGACGTGGTCATGCGTAAACGCCAACGACAAACCTTATTCTTGAGTGGGTTGTTGGTATTGCTGTTGATACACATCTTGGGCGAGCTACATATTTATTCGGCTGCTTATCGTTATATTCCTGGTATTGCTGGCGCGCATATGCCGCTGCGTATGCTGCTGGGGCCGGCGCTATATTTTTATGCCCTTGCCACTATGTCACCACAGCAATCGATTAACAAAAAGTGGTATTTGCTAGCGTTTACGGGGCCGGTAATTGTCGTTGTGGGTATGATCCCCTTTGCCTTTGGTATTAGCGCGCAAGAAAAGCTGTCGTTAGCAAACCCCGCTACCCGCGACCCAGAACTATTTAAGATTGCTTTGGCTACCTGCCTGTTTGCAGCGGTGTCGTTTATCGGGTTCACGGCGGCCTATCTGGCGGCCACCTTTAAGCTGCATACACGCCATCGCCAGCAGTTGATGGATCGCTTTTCGGCGATCGAAAAGCGATCGATGGACTGGTTCAGAGTAATACTCTACTTATGGGGCTTTGTGTGGTTTGCCTTTACCGTCGAATTTACCCTCGGCTTTTTAGGTATCCGCTGGTTTGGTTCT
Source organism: uncultured Pseudomonadales bacterium (assembly GCA_947503335.1). Lineage (GTDB taxonomy): Bacteria > Pseudomonadota > Gammaproteobacteria > Pseudomonadales > CANNCY01 > CANNCY01. Next base: position 386,714 of record CANNCY010000003.1, read on the forward strand.
GGGGTGGTTGTGCCACTGTTAGAGGCATCGGTTTTGATGGCCTTTATTCACTATGCTCTAAAACAACCGGTGCTGGCGGCGAGCGAAAAAGCGCCTCAGCAGACACCGTCGCAGTCGAGCACCAGCCAAGCGCGTTCATCACTGTTGTCGGCTGAGCAAATGAAACAGATTGCTGACAAGTTGAACGACGTAATGGGCAAGGGCGAGCTGTATCTCGAAGAAGATCTGTCTCTCAATCGTTTATCTCAGGTAGTTGGGGTTAGCGAAAATCATATATCTGAGACATTGTCGAAACACTTACAAACTAATTTCTTTCATTTTGTAAATGATTTTCGCGTAGGGCGAGCAATGACCCTGCTTACCGAAACAAGTAAACAGGTCACGGTGATCATGTACGACGTAGGCTTTAACTCTAAGTCTACCTTTAACACCGCTTTTAAAAAGCGAACAGGCTTAACCCCTAGCGCTTATCGCAAGCAGCAAAAGATGCAGGGCGCCGACGATATCGCTGCTTAATAAGAATAATAAGGACTAGTTAATGAAACGACTGATACAAGTGGTGCTTGCCACATTAGTACTTTTGGTAGCGTACTTGGCGCTGTGGCCGGTAGCGATACAGCCAAATGCCTTTGCGCCTAAGGCTGCGCCCCTGTATCAAGGTGATTACCAAGCAAACGATAGCCTAGCCAGTTTTGAGGCGTTGTCTTTAAATGGTGATGTAGGGCCCGAGGGCATCGCAGCTGATTCAAACTATTTATACGCCGCTACCGAAGCCGGTACTATCTATCGCTGGTCGCGTAAAAGCCTTACCGACATGGCAGCACCACAACTAACCGCCGAAGCCTGGGTCAATACCAACGGGCGCCCACTGGGTATTACATCAGATAATAGTGGCGGCCTTTGGGTGGCAGATGCCTTTCAGGGGTTAATGCACGTAAATGCCAACGGCGAGATTCAGTTAATACTGTCGTCGGTAGCGGGCACCAAGATCTTGTATGCCAACGACGTAGCCTTAGCGCCTAACGGCAAACTGTATCTTACAGATTCGACTACCCGTCACGACCCCGTTGCATTGGGCGGCACCTACCCCGCAAGTTTGGTTGATATCTTAGAGCACGGCTACACCGGTCGCCTGATCGAATACTCGCCCGCTACAGGCGAAGCTAAGATCATCGCGCAAGGCTACAGCTTTAGTAATGGCGTAGCCGTAAGCATCGACGGCAGTTATCTGGTGTTTGCAGAAACCAGCGAATATCGCGTACATAAGCTTTGGCTTGAGGGCCCACAAAAAGGCGATGTAAGTGTGCTAGTTGATAACCTGCCTGGGTTCCCCGATAACATCTATCGTGCACCAAACGACGATCGATTCTGGATGGGTTTCACATCACCGCGCAAAGCGATTGTCGATAATTTAGCCGACAAACCTTGGGCGCGAAAAATGATTCAGCGATTACCCGGTTGGGTTAGACCTAAAGCATCGCTGTACGGGCACGTAGTAGCGTTTGATGGCGATGGCGCGATTGTTGGTAACCTGCAAGACCCGCAAGCAGGTTACCCGTTAACTACCGGTGCGTTAGAACTAGATGGCTACTTGTATATCAGCAGTTTAACGGCTGATAAATTGGCTCGCGTTAAACAGGCACCTTAACCACAACGTAGCGTTTCTTCTTTACGTTGTACTGCCAGTAGTTACCGCCGGCAACGTAATAGGTTTTGCCTTTAATCACCTTGGTAGAGTGCCCCTTTGGTAGTACCGTAACGTGCATGCCTACTGGGGCGGTTACTACATGATAGGTGTTTTTCTTTTTGCGATACACAACGCCATCGTGTACCCAATACTTCTTACCACGATGCACTACTTTGACAGCACCCACTGGGGCAACGGCTACGGTTTTGACAGTATGAACATGTGTATGAGATCGATGGCTATGCGCACAGGCACTTGTGGTTAAACCAAGGGCTAAGATAAATGTTAGCTGCAGCAAGTGTTTAATCGACATTGTTATGCTCTCTTCGTTTAAGTTGTAGGGCTATCTTAGAGAAGCAAAACGTAAACAACTGTTGCGTGAACGTTAAGAAGAGTAAAGTAGTTTTTAGCCAAAAAAAGGTTCGAATAGGCCTATTCAGACGCGATTCGAACCTTTTTCGCCCATTCTGCACCTCGAATTTGATTAAAACGAGATTTCAGCAATGGCAAACCGAGCTTTAGACTACTCTGCAATTTTCTGGTTTTTGGTGATTCTAGCCGGCCAGTGGTTCTTCTTTTATTACATCATGGCTTTCTACGGCTATTCGGTGATCACCAACAACATGGCTATCTGGAACTACTGGGAGGTCATGGGCGTTACCCCTTACGTCGATGGCGACACCGGTGGCAACCTGGCCTTTGCCGCCCACTCGGTTGGCGCCGGTATCGTCGCCTTTGGTGGTGCCGTGCAGTTGATGCCTTGGGTACGTAAACACCTACCTAAGTTTCATAAAATAAACGGCTACCTCTACTTGGTGACCGTAGTGGCACTCGCCCTTTCAGGTTACTACCTTGTTTATGTACGCGATGAAGATCCACTTGATCTAAACGGTATCGGTACCAGCATCAATGGCGTACTGATCTTAACCTTTGCTTACTTCACCGTAACCCGCGCCATCAACAAAGACATTGCTAACCACCGTCGTTGGGCACTGCGCCTGTTCTTGGTGTCAAACGCCCAATGGTTTTTACGATTAGGTATGTTCAGTTATCTGATCAGCGGCAAATTGACCGGTTTTGATGCCGCCTTTGGCGACCCGTTCTTTAGCTTCTGGACATTCGGTTGCTACCTAGTACCACTGGCTATGTTAGAGCTGTTCTTCTTTGCCAAAGACTCGAAGTTACCAGCGATAAAGGTTGGCGCCAGCATAGTGTTGTTAGCACTTACTATCTTGATGATCATTGGCATGATTGGTTTCACTCCATTTCTGTTAAAGGTGATTGCAGCGGTTTAAACAATGCTAATCGCGGCGATTAAGCGTCGCAATTAGTGTTGAGTTGAGCGATCAATTAGATTGGTAAAACAGATGGAGACAACAATTATGCAACTAAACCAAATAACCTTACCCGTTACCGACATGGCGGCAGCCGTCGACTTTTATAAGGTGCTAGGGTGTCAGCTAATTGTAGACACCCCCCATTACGCTAGGTTTAAGGCCCCCGAAAACGACACAACGCTATCGTTGTCGTTAACAGAGCCAGGTTTTAGCAATGGCGCGGTGATCTACTTTGAATCAAATGACCTAGACAATCAGTGTCAGCGACTCGCCCAACAAGGTGTTGCGTTTAAACAGCAACCAACAGATCAGCGCTATCTATGGCGAGAAGCAATTATCGAAGACCCCTCAGGTAATCAGATCAAGCTATATCACGCGGCCGAAAACCGTTTGAACCCACCTTGGGCGGTGACCCGAATAGGTTAGTCAGACTAGACTATAGTGTATGGGGTATCGACAACGCGCTTAAGGACAAGCCATGACTACCCCTTACCCAAGAACATTCTCGCACATTGGTATCTCGGTACCCGATCTAGAAGCAGCCGTTAAGTTTTATACCCAGGTGCTAGGCTGGTACTTAATTATGCCGCCCACCGACGTAGAAGAAGATGACAGCCCCATTGGCGTGATGTGCACTGACGTGTTTGGCGCAGGGTGGGGGCATTTTAGAATCGCTCACATGTCAACGGGCGACCGCATCGGTGTCGAGTTGTTTCAGTTTGATAATCAAGAAAACCCTGAAGACAACTTTGAATACTACAAGACGGGCATCTTTCATTTTTGCGTACAAGACCCAAATGTTGAAGAGCTCGCCGACGCGATCGTTGCAGCAGGGGGTAAACGACGTATGAAAGAACCCCGCTATTACTATCCTGGCGAAAAGCCCTATCGCATGATTTATATGGAAGACCCCTTTGGCAACATCCTAGAAATCTACAGCCATAGCTACGAGCTGCATTATTCTAGCGGGGCTTACAACTAAAGAGCTGCCTGGCGATACTGATTGGGGGTTTGCCCGGTAAAGGCTTTAAAGGCGCGAGTAAAGGGGCCGACCGAGGCAAAGCCACTTTCTAGACCGACAACAAGCACTGTCCATTGCTTATTGGCGGGGTTTTCAAGCAATGATTTGGCGTGTTCAACCCTAAGCTCGTTCACTAGTTGGTTAAAGTTTTTAACCTCTAGGTGTTCGCGTATTGCGTTGCTAACACGGTATTCAGGCAGGTCTAGCGCCTTAGCGACGTCACCCACCTTTAAGTTGGGCTGCAAGAACAGCTGCTGCTCTATTAAAAGCTGTCTAATATTCGCCACCAACGCAACGTCGTCATCGTTATCTTTATTGGCGAGCTCAGCTAGCAAGGCTTCTTGCATACGCTGGCGCCACATCACCACGATAAAGGTGTTGATCAGCACACAGATGGTGATCACGCTAATCAGGTAGTCGCGAGCCTCGGGGTTGTCAGAGATCAGCTGTACTGGCGTTTTACTAAAGGCTACTGCAGATATTAGGGTCACTACAAACAGCTGACGCAGGCGCTTTTCTTCTGCATTAGCTCGGCTATAGCCATTAAGGCCTTCCCAGGCGGCTAACACCAATACGCTAGACGACAGCAGCAAGGTGAACTCGCGTATCACATGGCGAGTTGCATTGCTCGCCCCTTCAGAGATCAACGCCACGGCCCCTGCAAACTGCGAACCTTGGCTTAGAATAATCAAAGCTGACACCGCACCCGCCAACATTAGATGCTGCTTTTGAATCGGATTTTTACGTCTAAATAACGCCCGTGCTAATAGCCAGTAGCCGTTACAGGTAGCTGCTGTGCCAACAGCAATGAGATATTTAAAGTTGCCCACAATATCGGCAGTAAGCATGTGCAGCTTGCTCACGGCGACCGATGCACAGAACACCATAAAGATAATGTGCGTCAGGTTCTTTTCTTTCACCCGCCAAAGCGCCGCTATCAGAGATAGTGCAATCAATAAAACAATCGTTGTTAGGGCATCAAGGGTCATGGGGTTAACAAGATAACGCTGTAAAAAAAATCAGCGGTTAGCTTAACCGACTTTGGCGGTCAGTAAAATGTTCAAAAAATGTGCATATCAGTGAAAAACCTTGCGCCGTTTTTCGAAATCGGCGCGATTTTACCCGTTTTTGATGAAAAACTTGCTATCAAATCAGTCACTTATACGTTTGGATTAAAAAATGAGCAGTTCTTCAGTTAATGGCCGCTTGCAGCCAATATCAGCACAAAACTACCTTGCTTGGGTGGCAAAGGCTTGGGTAGCGGTAGTGCTATTTGGGCAGATGATATTCGCCTTATACATTGTTGCCGTGTATGTGTTTCCTACCTTGGTGGGTCAAACAGGCGTCACCCATGAGGTGTTGCCGGGTACGGGTACCAAAAATCTATCTACCTTTGATGGTGTCCTTTTTTTTGCGCATATTGTGCCCGCGGCGGTGATGGCGGTGAGTGGGCTATTGCAGCTTTTACCCTCGGTACGCAGCAACTACCCCAAATTGCATCGTTACAATGGGCGACTGTTTTTTACCCTTGGTTTGTCGGGGGCCTTATCGGGTTTATATCTAACCTGGGTCAGCGGCCTGCGCTTTAGCGATATAGGGTCGATGGGGGTAACTCTTAACGGTATTCTAATTGTGGTATTCATCGCACTGGCATGGCGCACTGCGATTAAGCGTAAGTTTGCAGACCATCGCCGTTTTGCAGTACATGCCTACATTGCGGTTAACGGTGTATTTAGCTTTCGCTTATATCTGATGGCTTGGTATCTATTGAACCAAGGGCCAAACGGCAACAGCCGCCTTGTAGATGGCCCTATGGATATCACGCTGTCGTTCGCTAGCTACCTATTACCTATGCTGATCGCCGAGTTGGTGTTTTGGGCCCAGCGCAGCAAACAGCAGCGAGTAAAGTGGGGTGTTAGTGCCTTTGCTACCATCGGCTTAATCTATACCTTTATCGGTGTAGGGGCGGCAGCCATGATGATGTGGGGGCCGCGCTTTCAAGCAGTAGCGGCGGCCCTAAGCTAGAAAGCCTAGATCGTTTAGATCGGCTAGCTAGCCGTGATTGCCGGGATCACTCGCTCGGCAATCATCTGCAAAAAGGCTTCTTGCGAATGGCCGGTGATAGCGATAACCACATCAAGCTCGTCGATCACAACAATCGACACACCACCAGCGCCTTGCGCGGTAGTCACCTGATAGGTCTTGTCACCACTTTGCATCGCTAATGGCCACCAAAGGTACGAGTAAGCAGGGGCCGACAGGTTGTCACCGCTATAAAAGCCATCTGATTGCTCGTTTGTTAGCGTTTGGTAGGGCGAGTTTATTAGCTCAATAAACTCAGCGTTGATCAGTTGCTCGCCATTAACCTTGCCATTGTTGGCAACCAACGCGCCCACCTTAAGCATGTCGCGCGTGGTTACACTAGAGCCTGATTCACCTGCAGCGATACCCTCGTCGGTTGCTCGCCACTTGTATTGAGTAATGCCTAGCTTGCCAAATAGCTCGTCTTTGATGAACTGCTCAGAGCTACCTTTAATTGCAGAGTCGACCACATACATCGCGATGATTGGGTCAACACCTTGATAGTTAAAGGTGCGCTCAGTGCCAGTAATGGGGGCAGTATCTTCAAAGTAAGCCTGAATCTGCTTAATACCTGCATACTGTTCGGGCTGCTCGTCATACTTATCCATAGTCTCGTCGCTAATGCTAAGCCCCGAGTTCATGTTAAGCAGGTCATTCAAGGTGATGCGCTCAACACCCTCGGCAAAAGTCTCTGGGTTAAGGCCTGGCAACAAACTCACTACTGGCTTATCTAAGTCAGCCATTGATAAGTAGCCCAAGGTAATTGCTCGCCCCAGCGCCAATGCGGCATAGGCTTTAGTCGTTGACGACTGAGGGTGTGGCAAATCGATGCGACCGCGCGAAAAATAGCCTTCAAATAACACATCACCCTTTTGAGCAATCACTAAACCATCGATATTGTTGTGCTGCTTGTTTTCAATTTCTTGGGCGAGTTTTTCAAGCGCTGCATTGTCGGTTTTAACCCAAGCCTTAGGTAGCTGTGGCAGATGCCAAAAATTGCGCTTAATCTCGGGTACGCTCCAGCCAGTGATTTGCGACTCAAGCTTAGTCGCCTTGGGCGAGGTGTTGTCGTTGTCACGCAGTTTAAGCTGCATAAACGCGTCGGTAGATACCCAATAGATGTCGCCATCACCTTCGCCGCCACCGCGATTAAAGAATAGATACTTGCCATCAGGGGTTACGATAGCACCGTTCTCTTGGGCGTCAGTGTTGATCTCGCTGCCAAGGTTAATACCTTCGCCCCAAGAGCCGTCGGCGTTCTTAAAGCTAATGTACAGGTCATTGTCGCCATATCCCACGCGACGCTCGCCATCCCAAATTAGGTACGACTCGTCGGGGGCGATAAAGGGGTGGGCGTTCCAGCTGCCACCGTTAATCTCGATGGGTAGTTCTTGGGGTTCTTGGCGTACGCCATCAACAAGGGTTGAGATACGAATCTTACCCGAGCCATCGCGGGTACCCTCGTCGTATACATAGGTACCCTTGGCCGACGACATCAAGCGCATGATGCGGGTGGTGCTGTAGGGTTCGCCAAGATCTTGTAATTCAGACCAACCATTATCAGTGCGTGTTTTAAAGTGCTTGCCCAAATGCATGGTGTTGCCATCAGGCGACAGAATAGGGCGGCCAACACGCGGTTCAGTCGACGCAAGTTGCCACTCGCCCTTCGCGTTTTGGGTGTATTCAATTAACGACCATTCGCGTTGGTCTTTAAGCTTGCGCGTAAAATAAAAGCTGCGCATGTCAGGGCTAAAAAAGCCGCTAAAATCGCGGTGTTTAGTGGATACAACGTTTGGCGCAAACACCTGTGGAGTTAAACCGGGGGTGTTTTGACCTAGGTAATCGCCCTTTAGTAAGGGTTGCGACTCTTGGCTGCCGGCACTGCTGGTGGCGGTGGTTGCAGACATGAGTGTCGCTAATGCAATACAGCTTAATTTCATCGCAAGCTCTCTACTTGTTAAGTTATGGTGAGCGCCGATTATGCCTAAGTAGAAATTAATTTATTGGTGCGAAAGGGGGTAAGGGGATAAGCCGAAGCCATTGCGAGATAAGCTGATCACTTAGTGCAAATATGACTAGAAGAAATGCGTGATAATAGACGACTCAACCAACCTCACCAAAAGATATTATGCAGTTAGATTTTGGCAAACACTTTACCGTGCTTCGTGTGTTCGGCGTATTCGTTAGCCTATTGTTGGCGTTTAAAGTTTACGGTTATATCAGCGATTACCACCCCGGGGCTATGAATCAGTTTGGGCCCGGCAAAATCTTTGGCCTTACCGTTGGGCTATTAGTGATCTGCTACTGCTTTACCATGTATTGGCGCATAGAACTAAAGGCCAACAGCATTGTGTCACACTATGGTTTTGCACTGCTGCGCCGCACCAAGGTGTTTACGGGCATTAAGTCGATTCAGTTTAAGATCGATTTTACTGAGGTAAAAAACGGCCCCGATCAAGCCTATATTCATGTATTGCTCGAGGTAGATGGGCGAGATCGGCCCTATTCGATGTTTTCGCTGCATCAGCGTCGTGAAAGTATCATTGCGCAGAGCCACTACGACCGTAAGCATTTGGGCGAGATCAATCAGTTTAATGACGATGTTGCGCGATTGTTGGCGTTGTATCCAAAGGTGCCTCGGCAGGTTGATGACAAGGTGGTCGATTTTTACGAATCGGTTACCGCGCGCAATTTTACTTTTGCTTAGCAGGCAGCTTATTATCAAAGCATTGATAATAAGAAAGCCGCTAAATGAAAACTGCCAGCAACGATCAGCCAAGTACCCACTGGTTAGCTCGCCCTTTTGTAGGGCTAGCGTTGTTTGTAGTATGCATTGGCTTGGCGGCGGTCTTTTTGCCTCGCCAGCAAAGCGAATACGCCATGCTGTTTACTGTGGTTAGTATCAGTTGGTTTGGCGTAATCGTGTTATGGGAATGGTATCAAGGTCGCTACGCCAATGGCCGAAAAACCTCACTTGATTGGCAGCTATTTGGTATCTCACTTACCTGGATCACCTTTGTAGAACGCCCCTTAATATTTGTTGCGGTGTGGGGGCTGTGTTATCTGTTGATTCCACAGCACATTGGCGCATGGCAGTATCTGCAACAGGATTACTTTTGGGGGCTGCTGTTAGCCTATGTGTTAATCGACGAGCTATTGCACGGCGGTGTACATTTCTTTGCCCATACACGGCGCGTTAAGAATCGTTGGTTGGCTAAGCTACAAAGCTATTACAAAGCCACCCATCGTATGCACCATTTGCATGGCGGTACCGACGATAAGGGGCAGTTGAGTGCTACCCAAACAATCTGTGTTAGTTGGGGCTGGCCCTCTAGTTTGCCCAACTATTGGTTTGGTTCGTTCTTTACCTATATGGGGTTATTCGAAGTATGGGCCGTTGGTGCTCTGGCCAAAAGTTTGTGGGGTATTCATAACCACGCAAACTTAGATTACGACCGCAAGTTACTCGCCCATCCTAATTCGATAGTTCGTAACATCATGTTGGTGTTGTGTCATATTTTGGTGTTTCCTAATCAGCATCACGAACATCATAGTCGCAGTCAAAACTCGGCTAAGAATATGCAAAACTTTATTGCCATATACGATTGGCTACTCTGGAAAACCTTTGTTGTTTCAACCACTCGCCCCAAAATCTATGGTTGGCGACAAAAGGGCGCTGAACGCGACAACGCCTTTTATCGATTCTTTCACCGCGATTTTAAATAGCTATGACTGACCCAATTAAAATCGACGTAGCCATCATCGGCGCGGGCATGGCCGGCATCGGCGCGGCGATTAAATTAAAAGAGCAGGGCATCGATTTTGTGGTGCTTGAGAAAGCTAGCGAAGTAGGCGGCGTTTGGCGAGAGAATACCTACCCAGGATGTGCCTGCGATGTGCCATCGGCATTGTATTCGTACTCGTTTTCGCTAAAGCCCGACTGGAACAATCTATTCGCGAAACAAGCACAGATACAAGAGTACTTAGTAGAAACCGTCGATCAATATCAGTTACGCGACAAGGTGCATTTTGATAGCGAGGTACAGCGCATTGAGCGGGTCGGCGAGTATTGGCGAGTTGCTACCGCTGAGCAAGTATATCTCGCCCGTTATGTGGTGGTCTCTACTGGGCCGATGCATCACCCAGTGACGCCCTGCATCGCGGGTATCGATGATTTTAATGGCGAGCAATTTCATTCGGCACAGTGGCGACACGATATTGATTTAACCGGCAAGCGTGTTGCGGTAATCGGTAGCGGGGCGTCTGCAATACAATTTGTGCCACAGATACAAAAGCATGCGGCTGCCGTGGCAGTGTTTCAGCGCACGCCCCCTTGGGTGCTGCCAAAATTTGATCGGCCGCTAAGTGATCGTGTTAAAAAACTATTTAAAAAGCTGCCAGTATTACAGCGCATGTTTAGATGGGTGTTGTTTAAACAGTTCGAATCGTTAACCAAACGCCTAATGAAGCCTGATACGCGCAAGCCCTTACAGCAACTCGCCCTGCGAAACCTGTATAAGGGTGTGAAAGACAAAGCCCTACGAAAAAAATTAACGCCCAATTACGAAATAGGCTGTAAACGTATTTTACAAAGTAACGACTGGTACCCAGCACTCGCCCAAGAAAACGTTGAGGTTTTTGGTGGGGTGTCGGCGGTTGACGGGCAAGCCTTGGTTGATGCTGCAGGTGAGCGCTTTGATGCCGACGTACTGATCTATGCCACCGGCTTTGATGTAGCGGTGCCCGAGATCGGTAACCATATTATTGCTGATGGGGTGCCACTCGCTGAACGATGGGCGGGTAAGCCATCGGCCTACTTAGGCACGCTTACCCATAGCTGCCCTAATCTCTTTTTTACCTTTGGCCCCAACCTGTATACCTATAGCTCGGCCTTCGTGATTGTAGAGGCGCAGCTTAAATTTATTGTTAAACAAATTAAGCGATCTAAAGCCAGTGGTAAGCCGGTTGCGGTCACCGAGAAAGTAGAGGCGCGTTACAATAAAAAACTACAGCACGATCTAAAGAGCTCTGTGTTTAACTCGGGGTGCAATAGCTACTTCTTAAACAACGGGTATAACTCGACCACTTGGCCGTATACGGTGGTGCAGCTTGATAAAGCGCTAGCAGCGTCAATACACAAGATTTAGAAGACAGTAGTAAAATGATTTTGAAATAGATGAGAGATTTATAAGGCAGCGATCACTTAGCTTACTCAGCGTATACAATTTTGTACGTTGGTTGAACCGTATCAAGGAGTTACGAATGACCCGAGTAAGTATTTTTATGGCCTCTGTACTACTGCTAGCAGGATGTGGCGGCGGTGGTGATAATAATTCTTCATCGACTACTATACCTGCTAAACCGACCATATCACTACAAGCGGCTAGCTATGACGAAAATACCAGCGTTACGATTAGCCCAACCGTGTCAACAGCCGGTTCAATTACGTCATACGAGTGGCGAGTAGTTTCTGGTGACCTCACATTAGATCAAGTGAGTAGTCGCGACTTATCGTTCTCTGTGCCTACCATCGATCAAGACCAGTCACAAACAGTAACGCTAGAGCTTACTGTTGTAGACAATCATCAACAGTCAACTAGTGCTCAGGCAGATTTTACATTCAACTCGGTGTCTCCTTCTGTAACGATGCCCACGATCTCCATTACAGAGAAAGATACTGCCATTTATACGGTAGAGATTGAAGAACAGGGGCAAGATGTTGTATCGGTTGAGTGGGCATACGAGAGTGGTGAGCAATATGACTTTACGATCATTGACGAACTTACCATTGAAATCACTGCACCAGAAGTAAAACAAGACCTAGATGCCTTGATTCGAGTAACGGTAACAGACGCTGATGGCGACGTCGCAACTCAAGACGGACGTTTAGTTTTTGAACAGATTACTATTCCCGTAACCATCGAAGGTATTACGTTAAGTAATATCGAGCCAGGTGCGCATGTGGTCGCTACCAACTTAGCTGATAACTCTACCGATGTTACTTACACCACATTGGCGGGTGAATACTCGCTTGAGTTACAAGTCGATGATGAATACGTCGACGGGTTGATAGCCGTTGAGGTACAGGGTAATCCTGACCAAAAACACATGCATCTGATTAGTATGTTAGGCGACTTGAGTTCGTTAGTTGCGGCCGCCGCTGATGATGGTGCTGTATCTGTTGACGAAGTGCCTGCTGTAGCGGTAACCCAAATTACAACGGCCGAGTATGGGATGGCATACTCAACAAGTGATTCAGATGCTTTACGAGACTTTGAGTCATATGCTGATGCGCTTCTTCACGTTGGATATCATGATGTATTGAATCTTTCAGCGGCTGTAATGGCTTACATATATAACGACCTAAGTGATGAATTTTCAACCGCTCCCTCATCAATAAGTAACTCGCGCCAGTTGGTAGAACAGGTTTATGAAGCAAAAGACTTTATTCACTCGCTATATGCTACCCAAACTTTTGAGGATGCGCTTAATGATATTTTATATACAGATCTATTGGTAGATGAGACACCTTGGCAATTAGAGAATGAGTACTTCTTGCTGTCAGGGCGCGGTTGGTATAGTCATAATAACTTAGAGGTAGTACGAGATGGAGTCATCTTGTTTGGAAGTTTAGAGCACTCCTATCAAGTTGATGACGATATGCTGCAGATGACAGCTGACAGTATTAGATATGATCATGTACAGCGACCAGACGCCGACTACTATGATTATGCCACTGTAACCAGTGAGTACGAGCGATCGGTTCAAAAAATCCTATCATCTAATGGCTCAAATGTTTGGAGAGTAGTAACCACAGCGTATGAAGTATACACTTTTGATGATGGCGTAACCTATGATGACAATTGGGAGGATAGTTATTTAGTGCAAGCTGTACCTGTATCAGCAGTACAGGATGTGCGTAACTTCGATTTGCATTACGCATACTTGCCCCTTGATTATAATCTCTTTATCAATGAGCTAGAGACTGAACAATGGTATCAATCTGACGAGTTTGTGTTTAATGCTGATGGTTCTGGTTCAATGAGTATTTCCGGGAAGGACTTTGTATGGGGCTATTCTGGCTCCAAGCTTGAAGTATTGTTTGGCAATACGCGTTTATTGTATTCAGTTATTGATAAAAAAGGCGAGATCATTGCGTTGTCTACAAACTCAAGTGGTGAGACTAGTACGTTTACGTCGTATGGCTCCATGGCAGACAGTTCGATTGCATGGTCTGACCAAAGTGTTGCAGGTATATATACATATAAGAATCGCGTGCTGAAGAGCTCGTCTATGGTTGAAGATTATTATTGGTTTAACTTATCAAGCAATGGTGGGGGAACTCGCGAAGTTGTATATGACTATGATGACAATGGTGTGTTAACTAGAGACGAGCATTATCAAGAGGATATAACTTGGTACATTGACAATGGTGTGCTAGTTATTCTGGAGAGTACTAGTTACTACGATCGAGAGAGAGTCTGGCTACTTGTGGCCCAAGATGATGGCGAGCATGCGATTTTACAGCTTCGCATAACAGACTTAGCTGATGGATGGGAGTACCCAGATTTGAGTAACTATAGATTGTTAGATAAGTCTGATATTGCTCCGATTGATGTTTCAGCACTGCCAAACTGATCGATAACACTGAATCCCTCGCAACGCACGTTAAGTTGCGAGGGGCACATTCATGGCCATGATACTATCTTTGTATTCCCCGCCCCGTCTGCAAATAAGTAGCAAAGCTACCCAGCCAGTGACTACCCATATAATGCATATCACCCAGCACGGCATCTAGCCCAGCAGTACGATGTGCCTCAACGGCCGCCTGCAACGGTTTGATACGTGCATCATCGGCAGGCAGGCCTGCGATAATGCCCTCAAGCATCCAAGCGCGGCTGGTATTTAATCCGTCAAGGTGGGCGAGTTTGCCATCGGTCTTGTCGATTACTACGGCAGGCTTTAACCAGTCTGCACCGGTGTTGGCATCAAGCTCAGGAAAGAACTCGCCCAACCAGTTAGCAAACTGTTCTTTGCTCATTACACGGCGCATTAAATCAGCCTCGGCAACACAGGGCGACAAAAAGTCTTGGCCAGAGGGTTCGTATGCCAGTGGGCAATTCACATCGCTCATGTATAGGGTTTTGATGCGCTCGGTTAACAGTGCTTCAAACACTTTCTCGCCAGCAACGCGGCTGTAATCAAGCATCAAGCCAAAGGCAAATGCTGTTTGGCTATGCTCGCCGGTACGAATGGGGTAAGCCAGTTTAGGTAGCCATTCGCTGATGTATTCAACGGCCTGTTGCTCTAACGGCATCAGGTTGTCTAACCATCGCTTTGCTTGCGGCAATGACGATTGGCGTAACTCGGCAGTTAGCTGAAACAACCAAGCGATACCATAGGGGCGCTCGAACGATTTTAAGCCAGGGCGCTGATAGCTTGCTAACTCGCCCGCGATGTTGTCGGCGGTAAAGCTCTTGTCTAGCTTGGCGATAATGGCTTGGGTATCAACCGTGTCGGCATGGGTGTTTAGCAAACGCACTAATAGCCAATGGCCATGCACCGACGAATGCCAGTCAAAGCAGCCATAAAACGCTGGGTACAGTTCGCGCGGTGGTTTTAGGTCTTCGTCGCTGTTCATAAAGTGCGCAATCTTGTTGGTATATTCTTTATGAATACAATCCATGGCAAGGCCGGCAAAAACAGGGGCATACGAATCGTTGTTGGCAACGGCATTGCTTGACGCTAACGCGGTAGCCAAAAATAAAGGGGCGAGTTTGTTCATGGGTGATAGGTTAGCACAGTTAAGTTAGTCGTGAATGGCAATCTCAATACAAAGCGTATCGCCTACATGTAGATGCTCTTGCTTTCTGATCGCTGCCTTGATGGGTAAAAAATATGACCCCGATGCCTTGTCGGGAAACAGCGACGTACTCCACTGGCTATTACCCACCGTGATCGATGCACGTACAGTTCCAAAGCCAGGGGCGTTAGCCTTAAAGAACTTAATCTCGTCGGCCAGCTCATTAGGCAGTGTTACAAAATGCCATGAGCTAGGCCCATCTGAGGCCCAAAGTTTAGCGCTAAAGCTTTGCCTAATATCGATCATGATTGCAGTTACTCGCCCTATAGGGCATCTTACAATGAAGAAATCATCATAAGAAATCTCGCCATGAATTCAAAGCTACTTGCGGCAGTTACACTAACAGTAATGACCAATGCCTCGGCGGCTAGCCAAGTCACCGCGCCCATTCAAAATCTCTTCGACGCTATGCGCGCCCATGATTCAGAAAAGTTAAAGGCACAGTTTACCAGCAACGCATTACTACAGCGTGCGCAGGCCGATGGCACGGTAACAACGACCCAGATAGAACGCTTTGCACAGATAGTGGGCGAGTCTACAAGCTATCTTGATGAGCATCTGTTAGCGATGAATGTGCATCAAAGCGATAACGTGGCCACAGTGTTTACGCCTTTTGCGTTTTACTTAGACAACAAGCTAAGCCATTGCGGCATCAATAGCTTTCAGCTAGTTAAGACGCAATATGGGTGGAAGATTCATTATCTTATCGACAACAAGCACCCAGGCAATTGCGAAGATTTTATAAAGCAGTATCAGTAGGTCAAGGCACTTAGCTTATTACGTGCCCAACTGCTCGACATCGGGCAGACGTAAATTAGCTAGTTTAGAATCGTTCGCTTAATGGGCGCTCAACAACAGGCATAAATGGTTGTCGTACGTTTAAGCGATCGACCACTACAAGATAGATGTAGCTAGTAATCATGGTGGCAATCACTAGACCTAGTAACAAAGCTGCAATCAACATGGCTTGCTCCTTAATTAATCAGATTAACGAGTGCAAGCAGTGTGTATAAGCTACGATATGGGTGTAGAACAGTGTCTATTCTTTCTGCATCTATATTTGTACAACGTATAAGTAGCGTTTGGTTTATAACTGACAAGAATCAACTAGTCTTACCCTTAGGGCAAGCAGTGAGACCAGCTATCAAATGGCGCTACAAGACCACCCCATGTGGCGAAAGCCGCAGCACCATCATGATTTAGACGAATCAGAAGAGCACGTTCATTGGGTAGAACTGTTTTATGATCTGATTCATGTCGTCACGATATTCTTATTGGGCAACTATCTTTCGCATCACCTAACCATAGAAGGCTTCTTAGTATTCACTGCGGTGTTTATCGTGGTTTGGTATGCCTGGGGCGAGTTGAGCATCTTTAACTCGATCTATATCAGTACCGACATCTGGCATCGCATGATCATGTCGGTGATGATTTGTACACTGATGTTTATGGCAGCATCTATCTCGTCAATTCAAGACCAGGGCTGGCCATTCTTTGCATTAGCATTTGCAGCGAACAGGTTCATGTTGGCATTGCTATACCTACGTGCGCGACGTACCAATTGCTCAAGCTACGAAATGAGTAACGAGCAGATTCGCAATTTCTCGATCTTTGCAGTGATCTATGCGATCAGCGCGTTCTTACCCAAGCCGTACAATTTTTGGGTCTTTGGTGTGGCTATGGTGGTGACGCAAACGGTTTACTTGGTGCCTAAAATATCTGTAATACGTCACGACCGATTCAGGCCTAGGTTAAACCACATGGCCGAGCGCTTTGCGTTGTTAACGCTAATCGTGTTGGGCGAAGGCTTTTTTAAGTTAGTGATTACGCTATCAGACAAAGGCATCTACCAAGTATCAGCTGACGTATTAGTCAACTTTACTTTCGGCGGCATATCGATGTTTGTGATGTGCTGGATCTACTTTGATTTTGTTGGCAATGGGCGAGTGAAAGACAATAGCCCGTCGACACTGCTCAAATGGTGGTTCGCTCACTTAATACTCATGCTTTGCGGCGTGATGGTTGGTGTGGCGCTGGTTGCCGAGGTGAAGGTTGGCTTTATGCAATCATTTGATATTGGTTACGACGCATTAGGCTGCTTTGGATTAGCCGGCTATATAGCCATGTTATGGGTATTACAACGGGTTGTAGAACACCGAGTTGCTACTGATTATGGCCGCAGTGACGTAAGAATATTTGGTATCGTTGTCGCGGTCATCTGCTTTTTTATTGTGCCGCACGTGCCATCAATTGTTGCCAATTTGATATGGTTTACCGCGCTGCTGTCGCAGATAGTGATACCCGTTACGAGAGCTATAAAAGCGCTTCGATAGGAACCTAATTATGAAACTTGAAGTAGAGCTATTTACGGGCGCTAGCTGCGGTATCTGCCATGTCATCAAGCCTAAGATTGAGGCGATGCTTAAACCGTATGAGACGGTTCAGTTTAAGGTTGTCGAGGTTGAAAACGATCGTGAGTACAGCGCCCAGAACCGAGTCTTTACCGTACCTGTGTTGTTAATCAAGGTAGAGGGTAAAGAATTTGATCGTTTTATTCATTCGTTCTCAGTTGTTGAGGTTGAGACTAAAATCAAAGAATTGTTAGCGCGGTTAAAATGAGCTGGTGACCAGTAGATATGGGTCAATTGCAAAACTCGAGTGAAACCATTTAAAGTAGATGGTAAGGATGATTAATAATAAGGGAATATAAATGTCGTCAACCAAGCGACTCGCTGTACTTATCGACGCCGACAACACGCCAGTCGGCGAGCTCAACAATATCTTCGAAGAACTCAACGCAAAGGGCAGTCTAGTTGTAAAGCGTGCCTACGGCGATTTTTCTTTAGAGCATCTTAAAAACTGGAAAGACGAGCTAAACGCACTAGCGATTCAACCCGTTCAACAATTTGCTTATACGAAGGGTAAGAACGCAACAGACACACGTATGATTATCGATGCGATGGATCTACTCTACGAAAAGAAATTTGATGCGTTTGTTTTGATGTCTAGCGACAGCGACTTCACCAGTTTGGCGTCACGTATTCGGGAGAGTGAAATCGAAGTAATAGGTGTTGGCCGCCAGCATACCCCCAAACCGTTTAGAACTGCGTGCGACGACTTCATCATAATTGAAACATTAAGCGCAGAATCGAGCGAAGAAACCGCCGAAAAGGTCATTCAGTCGGTCGTCGACAAAAGTATTTACTCAGAATTAGAGCTATGGAGGCTTATTCATCAAGCCTGGCAAAAATTAAGAGACGATGAAGGGTGGGTTAATTTGGGTGAGGTAGGCTCCCTTTTAAAACGTCAACGCAGCGACTTTGACACTCGTCAATACGGGTTTGGTAAGCTATCAGACTGTATTAAACACTTTGATAAGAAGCTTGATATCAAGACCAAAGGTGGTGTTAAGTTTAGGCTTAAGGTTAAGTCAGCGGTGACTACATAAATAACCCAGCTGAAATAAGGTAGAATCTTGAACATAGGTTCGAAAACAATAACGGATAAGAATATGAGCAGACATGGATTTCTAAAGCCAGTAGCAATCGCCCTATTCACAAGCATTACCTTGGCCGGCTGTGGTGGTGGCGGTGGTGGTAGCGACGACAACACCAGCAACCCGCCTAATGGCGGCGGTGGCGGAGGTTCGACCGGCCCAACTTATACGGCAGGCGTTTATGAAAACGCTGACAACTTTGCAGGGCGTTGCGAGAACCCACGCAACTACAACGACATCAACGGCAACCCCTATAACGACCGACAGGGTTCGATACTTTACGAGAACCACTTCTTACGATCGTATAGCAACGACACCTACCTGTGGTACAACGAGTTGCCCGACCTTGACCCTGGCAACTATAACGACCCCATTGCATACTTTGAGCTGCTTAAAACCAATGCAGTAACAGCGTCGGGTGCGCCAAAAGATCAGTTTCACTTTACCTACAATACCGATGATTACGAAAAGCTATCTCAAGCAGGTGTGTCGGTTAGCTACGGTATCGACTGGGCGCTGCTACAGTCGGCGCCGCCAAGAAAGCTGTATATTCGAACCATTGAACCAGGCTCGCCCGCAGACGCCCCAGAAGCAAACCTAACCCGTGGCGTAAAGATACTGCAGATCGACGGCGTCGATGTCGAATACGGCAATGATGTAGATACGCTAAATGCAGGGTTGTTTCCGTCAGCTATTGGCGAGAGCCACACCTTTACCGTGCAAGACGTTGGCAGCAACACCACTCGCGACGTAACCCTGTCGGCGATCGAAGTAGAATACGACCCAGTGCCCATTGTAGATGTGTTCAACACCGCCAGTGGCAAGGTTGGTTACATGCTATTTAACGATCATAACTTTGTATCAGAAGATCGGTTGTTTGATTCAGTAACACAGCTGCGCGACGACAACGTTACCGACCTAGTATTAGATTTGCGATACAACGGCGGTGGCCTGTTGTATATCGCCAGCGAGCTGGCTTATATGATTGCCGGCTCTGCCGCGACAGATGGGCGAGTGTTTAACGAAGTACGCTTTAACGACAAGTACCCTAATATTAACCCAGTAACAGGGCAGCGCCTTGAGTCTACGCCTTTTTACAACGGCATAAGCTCAAATTCTGACAAGTACCCAGGTGGCACTCGCCTACCATCGTTAGATCTAGACCGCGTATTCATTTTGGCAACCAGCGCCACATGCTCGGCTAGCGAGGCCATTATCAACGGCCTGCGCGGCGTCGATGTAGAAGTGATCTTGATCGGCTCTACCACCTGTGGCAAACCCTATGGCTTTTACCCCACCGACAACTGCGGCACCACATACTTTACGGTGCAGTTCGACGGCGTAAACGATAAGGGCCAAGGCGGGTACTCAGACGGCTTTACCCCAATGAACGAGCCCTCAGCCCCCGGCATACTACAAAATGGCTGTTATGTGATCGACGATCTTTCAACCCCGCTGGGTGACATCAATGACCCTATGGTAGCCGCCGCCCTTAACTACCGAATCGACGGTTCATGCCCCGTGGTTACCCAAGTGGCCAGCTTTGGCGTGCAACCCTTTAGAGGCTCGGTGTCGGGCGCGCAAACCGTTAGTAATGGCGGCTTTGGTTCGACAGCCGATATGATCAGCCAAATGATCAACTACACTGACCCCCACAAGAAAGCAGACTAATCATGAAAAAACTTATTAGTAATTCAATGCTGCTACTCATGCCGTTCATGTTAACGGCCTGTGGGGCAAGCACAGCAACTAAAGAATCAGCTGCCAAGATACCGGTTCAAACTGACGCATCGCTGGGCGAGTTAAGACAGTCGGCTAAGACGCTATTTAATGGGCGAGAAATCGCCATTAGCGCTAGTGCTTTTTCTGAAAGTAATCGGTTGTTAATACAGCGTAAGCCCGTTCGTTTGCCAAGTGGGCAGGTGATTGACACTGGCGTTGATGAGCCGCCGTTTGTGCTTGAATTGTTTTTAAGAGATGGCGAGTGCTATTTGAGGAATAAGGCTACTGGCGAAGAGGTGCGGCTTGTTGAGGTGGGGTGCGAGGCGAAGTGACTTTCTTCTACTTAGTCTTGACCCCCCTTTTTGGAGACTTAAATAATTATGCTAGGTCAGCGGTGACGGATTAGTATATAGCCTCGTATAGACGAGGCTACACGTGCTATAGATTTAGCGACTTTAGTTGTTCTGATTTTATCTTAGCCTTTTTAAGACCTTCGATTAGTTCGTCAATTTGATTATTATTAAGACACCTTAGAGATACATAGTCGATAACATGTTCATCGGTCATGGTAATTGATACGCCTGCATTCTTACAGTATTCCCCTTTAGTAGCGGTAACAGATATTTTGTCACCGAAAAACGACTTGATAGAAACGGTTTCAATGTTTATCGAATCATTCGCATGGGGATTCAACGGTAGCAACGCAAGGGTTGTGGCGAGTAAAGTTATTCTCCAGTTCGATACGCTCATTCATGCTCCATATGAGTAATACATCCGAGCGTTAAATCTTCGCAAATATATTCTTAGGCAGCAATACTTGAGTACTGATTAGGTGACACATAACTAACAGTTTTGTTACCTGAGGATTGGTTTATCTATGGATAAACAACGCAGCTCGTTTGAGATCAGAAAGTTATTCAGAAGAAAGTTTGTACTTACCTTCCATACAGTGTCTCGCGCGTAGATTATCAACTACATTTTGTTCAGGGTATGTCAACAGCAAGCTATACTTCAACACCACCCGCTTAAATCGCAAAATATATTGGCACTGATTCGCGGGTGGCAGCCAACGGTCAATACCTTTCGAGCCTTTAGAGCGGTTTAAACCCTTTTCAACCACAATCAGATTGGTATAGTCGTTAGAAAACGCTTTGCGCTCGGCCTTAGACCAATCTGCAGCACCGCGACTCCATGCCCAGTGCAACGGCACCACATGGTCGATATCTACTTTACTCGCCTGATTGATATAGGCGTTGGTGAAATAGCTGCGCCATGCGCCGCGCTCAACCACACAGCCGTCTTTGCGCTTATAGGTGACGGTGTTGATACTTAGCTCGGTAAGCAGCTCGGCGCGGGTGTTTTGACAGTCGCGATCTTCGTCGCTCCAGCCATGCCCAAAGTGCTTGCGCTCATATTTTACAGACGTGTTTGATGACGAACTGGCGAGTAGAAACAGTTCTTGGCTGGCGGCACTGTAGCTTGCTACTAAGCAACCTAAAGCGAGTAGGGCGGTTAATGGGCGTTTCATATACCTGTGGGCGCAAATTAATTGGGCGAACGCTGTCAGATAGAAACATTATGATGGGGGGCGAGTACTACATCAATAGTGACTACCCACCATGTAGATCAAACTCAAACTTCTGCGACCCGGCGCAAACATCACCCTCTTCAGAGCCCTTTAGCCAACGCTTTAAAAACTCAACGCGCTGCAATGTTTGCTGAGTTTTGAACATGCCAATACACATGCCAAACGCACTGCCTGCTCCTTGTGGGTCGTTTAGCTCGGGGTACTCAAGCAGTAAATCAGCATCTCGCAGTTTGATCCAAGCAAGCTGCGCTTTTTTCAGTTGTTTAAGCAATGCTGGGTCGTCTTTGTAAAGACGGCGGATCTCTTTGTAGACGCGATTCAGCTCTCGATCAGCTGCTTCAAAGCTAGTTGCCGAGCACTGGTTCATTTGCGCCTGTGTATAGGCATTGGCGAGGCACTGATCAGCCGCACTAGCGAACGAGGGCGAAAGGGCAATCAGTGCCGAGATAGCAAGCGAGTGGGCTTTCATGGTTCTACCTTAGATCTGTGGTTAATCTATTAGGTATAGCTCAGATTAAAATGTTGCTCCATGATCGGTTGCAATCGATCAAACCCCTCAAACCGATGCCCACCATCATCAAAGGTAATCGTATCTGACCCCAGATAATCGAGCATATAAGGCACACTTAGTAATTCGTCATCAAGCGCTACTACATGCTTACACTTTGGCATCTCTACACCCTTCTCAACGGCAAACTCTTTAAGCGCCTCACGCCCACTCTCAGTCACCTCAATCATACGATCTTGGCCGTACACCTCAGCCTCGCCCAGCGGCAACGTAGCCCAAGGCTCAAGACTAGGATTAATCGCCATCGCCTTTACCCCATACTCGTTAGACAAATACCTCGCCCAAAAACCACCCATTGATGTACCGATCACACCAATAATATCGTCAGTATTCGCCATCAGTTCTTTAATGGCATCTGGCATTAGCAGCCCATCATGCACCGGCAAATCGGGTGCGATAACCTCTACATCAGGCCACCAGCTTTTAAGTTCGTTTACCTTCGACGAGCCCTGGCCGCTACTTCTAAAACCATGAATATAAATAATGTTCTTCATAGGTACTCCTTAGTTGATGTAATTACTGTAGCAAAGGGGGGCGACACATGCTGTCGCTAGGGGCGAGTAATTTATACGCATCAACTGACATAGAGGTATCAACATGAAAGTTTCGATATTAGTAAACAACGAAGCATTTGATCTATATAGCAACGAGCTAGTGGGCTTGGTTAATCGCCTAGAAGATTTTGAAACTCGCCAAAAACTGTTAGCAGTGTTGGCCGATCACCCTGATGCCGAGGTTCGCGAAGCTGTCGCAAATTTTGAGTGCATCAGCAACGAAACCTACACAAAACTAATCAATGACGAACATGCGCAGGTGGCGATACGTGCTCTTGACGCCGGTGGATATAAGCGCACGCTTACCTTTGATATGGTTGGCGACGTGTTAAACAAGGGCGACATTGCACGATGCGAGGCTATTGCCGAAAACATCGACAACTTTGCCGAGCGCGACAAACTTACCTTGGCACACCGTTTATTAAACATGGGCAATCACGGTATTAAGTTAAAACTAATGCGCCGCCCCTGGGCTAGCAACAACTTTGCGTTGTCTCAGTTGGTGCAAGATGATGATCAGACAATCGCCCTCGAAGCCCGCGCACGCCTTGCCGACATCGACTAGTCTTAAACAATACTAAGCAAGTAGATAGCAACCATGGCAGACTCTGGCCTTCGCCAAACGCTGATTATGCTGCGCTTGCCCGTATACCCCAACAGTGTGTCTACGGGCGAGTTGCGACAGCATCTTATCGACGCGGGTTACGAAGTAACCCTGCGCACGGTGCAGCGCGATATTCAAGCACTGATCACGATACTGCCGATCATAGATGGCCCCGAGGGAGGTTGGGCGTATTCGCAAAACTCGAAGGCGCACATACCCTTTATGTGCCCTCTAACGGCACTCGCCTTCGTAATGGCCGCGCAGCACCTAGACAGCCTAATGCCGCCGCATTTACTTGATCGCGTTAGCGCCTATGTTAACAAAGCCAAAGACACGCTTGCTAACTCGCCCAAGTACAAAGCGTGGCCTAACAAGGTAAAGATCTACCCGCAAAGCACCGTGCTACAGCAGGCTCATGCTGACGATACCATCGCGCAAATTATCTATCAGGCGTTGTTCGAAGGGCGAGTATTTACCGCTAGTTACAATCAGTCTGACATTCGTATAGTGCATCCATTAGGTTTGGTGTATCGCGGCGATCAGATCTTTTTGATTGTGCACTTTGATGATGTAAACGACATTCGTATTACGTCGGTACAGCGCTATGACGAGGCTATGCTTAGTGATAATTCAGTTAAGGTACCAACCGGGTTTTCGTTACAACAATACATCGATGAAGGGCATTTAGGTTGGTTTGTAGACGGGCCCAAAACGATCAACTTTAAGGGCGAGTTTAAACACTGGTGGGGTTTAAAGTTAAGTGAGAGCCCATTGAGTGATGATCAGGTGATTAAAGACATCAATGAACAAAAAGTGATGGTTTCAGCCACTGTAGATGACACCTACGAACTTAGAAGATGGTTGCTATCGCTAGCAGGGCAGGTAAGGGTGATAGAGCCTTTAGCGCTTAAAGAATGGTTGGTAGAACAGTGGCAAGCGGCGTTAGATATAGAGTGCCAAGAGCGCCCGTTTATTGCTGAACAGCACGGCTACTATGATATTAGAGATTGATTAAACTGTACGTTTTTTGTACAATAACTATGTCGCCGATTTAACCGGTAACTTGCGGGCGACTAACAAATACAGCTAAAGCGTTACCTTGATTTTCAAGGAGAACCGAATGAAAACTCTTCATCAGATCGTTCAAGATCACCTAACAGCTACCACCGAATACACCGCGATTAAAGAACTCGCAAAGCAATTTAAAAACGTAAAGCCCCATAAGGCACAGCGATATGCCGAAGAGGCTGTGCGCCAGCCCTACGTTAGCGACAATTTGATAGACAAACTTGCCCCTGTGCTAGGCATCGGTATTGACGAACTAAAGCAAGCTAACGCAGAGGGTAAGCGGCTGCAGGCCGCAAAAGCACACCACAATGCCTGCTTAAAAAACGGGCATTACCTATACGTGGTTCACGAAGCAAGGCGGGTAGGGTTTATGGGCGCAATGGCGGCGCGAAAGTTTTATAAAGCATCTATACCGAAGGGCTACGAAACCAGCCTAGAAAAGGTAACTGAATATACTAAGCAGCATTACAAAGAGTGCGGCGGGTGCTCGCCTATACTGGGCAAGATCGTTGGGTATACATGGTCAAGCGGGCCTACCCAACAAACCTATATCAGCGTCTAAGCTATTTAAATACGAGGAGACACCATGACAGATATTATCGAAAAATCTCTATCAATCGCGCTTGAGGCTCATAAAGGCCAGCGCGATAAGGCGGGTGAAAGCTATATCTTACACCCATTGCGTATCGCCCATAACTTTAGTGACCCAGAGTACATTGCGACTGCATTGTTGCACGATGTGATAGAAGACTCTGACTATACCGAGCAAAAGTTATTGGGCGAGGGGATACCTAGCCAAGTGGTTGAGGCGGTTAAGGCTTTGACTAAACCCAAGGGCGTTGACTATATGCAATACCTGCAGGGTGTAAAGGCGAATGAGATCGCACGGCAGGTGAAGCTCAAAGATATTGAAGATAATCTTAATGTGCTTAGGTTAGAGAGTCTTGATGTTGAAGACTTAGAGCGGGTTGAGCGATATCACAAGGCACATAGATATCTAAGTAAGCAGGGCGAACTTATCGGTTAAAGATAGTCAGGCCGGTGAGTAGTACAGTTTCTCGGTGGTCGATTAATTCATTGAGCATCGAAGCCTTAAACGTCTCTTACAAATCAAGCAGTCTGACGTAATCTGCATCTTTGTTAGCAGATTTGTTAACTAGACTATCTTTCTTCAAAAGATAGTACTGAATTAAAATCGGTTCAATCGTAGCACCTATAAGTGAAGGAACTCGAAGATAGTGGAACTTAGTGATGTCATGGCCTTGCTCTGTCAAATGCCTCATCACCGCAGATCGAGCTAATATCGTATGCTCATATAAACGACTATCAATTTTATACGAAGAGCCAATGTAGACCATATTAAACGCTTCATCATAGATTACATAAAAGCCATCAATCTTTGCCATGCCTTTCTGTGCTTTATATAACGATTTGATGCCATCGTAGCTATAACAGTCAGTTGGTTCAGCGTTGTCGATCATGTCGATATAGTCTTCAACTACCGATTTAAGAGATGCCCTAATCTCGGCATCAAGCAATAAGGATCGATTGTGGATAGATAGCGTCATGCTGGCTCCTGTTACTGATGTTGCTCTGTACGGTGGCTACCGTCATGATCGTAACATTTCATAACAATAGTCTTGGCTCATATTGGTAGGTCTTGCTGGGTTTGTTTAGGCTATAAGTAAGTATAGATCATTAACTACAAGATTTGACGGTGGCGCCATTAAGCTAATTGATGGGGCCACATATAGACCGTCCGAGAAACGAACCTGAGTTGTTATGGGGGAGATTCTCACGGTTTAGTACCGCTCTCAAATGATAAAAATTGGGTACCCAGAGTAGATACTAGGACTAAGCTATATCTCTGTTGGTTGAAATATTTATGGTGCTAATATGACAACACTTACTGAGAGTATTGAAAACCGAATCAACACACATGCCACTGAAGGCGGGGACATGAGTGAGTTGATCGATAGTGGCCTTTTACGCCCCGCCATTGATCCTTTATGCGCAGAAGCTAATTGGTACACTAATGATGACAAAATGAAAGCGCTTAAGCTAATGCAGAATGCTTGCGGGGTTTCCATTTTTGGGTTGGTTCTAAGCTGTCTTGATTACTGCAATCGAGAGCTTCATAAAAGCATCAAAGTGATAGACGTAGTCATGGGATTGTCTAATTTACTTGATGAGAACCATGCTCAAAACCACAGTGAGCGCAATGATGAAAAATCAAGACTTAGGCTCTCGTTTATGCAGGGATGTATCTACGTCGATGGCCTAAAGCTTGCTGATGCGATACTCGCAATAAGTCCGGGATGGGCCTCTTATCTACCGATGAAAGATTCTGGTGCAGATGTGCTTAAAGCGGGCGAGCTGACTGGTATTGCCAATGATAAATTAGTTTACCAACTCCCTGAGCAGCATATGGCTGACAGTGATTTCTTAGAACATCTGCAGAGATTTTTGCGGTCGGCAATCGAAAACAATATAAGCTCGCTTGCTATTTCAGTCTGTAGAGATATTAAGCCCGAAGTTATCTCAACAAACTGGACTTGGAAAGACCTAGACCATCAGCGTTGTGTGTTAGCGGTCAAGAAAACGATAGAATACATCGACAAGTACTCAGATGGAAAGACAATACAAACAGTAGCGTTTATATCAGCCGATGATAGTTTTTTAAATATTGCTAATAGCTACAGCTAACCTCAATCCATCGCCCTAACAAAACTATACTCCAGCGCAGTCTCGCAAAGCTTATAAATCATTGCGGGTCTGCCGCGCCCTGCAGTGTACTCGCCGGTTTCAATTAGTTGACCAGATGCTTCAACGCGGCGCCTAAAGGCTTTCTTTTCAACCTTATGGGCGAAGATATGTTCGTGCAGCGATTGTAGTGCAGACAAGGTAAATGTCTCGCCAAGCAATGCTGCACCAATCAGTGTATAGCTACAGCGGTCATGCAACCGCTTAAAGGCCTCGTTAACAATTGATAGATGATCAAAGGCTAAATCAAGCGAGTCAACCTCACTAACGTTAGCCCAAATTGCGAGTTCATTAGCGTCTTCAATTAACGTGCTCTGTGGTCTCAAGAAAGCTAGATAAATGGTTGTAGCCGACCAGCCGCGAGGGTCACGATCGGGGCTGCCGTGGGTATTAAGCTGTTCGCAGTAGGTGGGCTCTACACCAGTTTTGTCGCGCACTTTGCGCAACGCTACGTCGTTTAGGCAGTGGTCATTCTTAACGTCAACAAAGCCACCAGGCAGCGCATGACGCCCTTTAAACGGGAACCCTTTGCGCTTTACCAATAACACCTGCAGCTGCGATTCAAAGTATCTAAACACAACGCTATCAACGCTAAATAGCGGTTGATCAAAGTCTTTTACGTTGTAACTCGCTAAAAATTCTTGCTCGGTTGTCATGCTGGTTCACCTTTAATTTCGGGCATTATAACTATTTAGTGGCATAACGACAATAAAGTTGTTGACACGTGTCTTTCACATCTCTATCTTAATAGTGGCGTTACGACACTAAATAAAGATTTACAGGAGTAAATATGAGAAAACGACTTTCTACTTTTTTGGTTTTGTTCGCAGCGCCCGCTGTTGTGTTTGCTGACGTGAACATGCGGCGGGCGCAGTATTATGGTGACGACAGCGGCTCAGGCGGTGTCGAAGGTGTAATTCTACTAGCGATAATCTTTGGCGCCTGCAAGCTATGGGATAGCTATCTTTCTGACAGGCATAAAAAAATCGTAACGACCTATTGTATGTCGGTATTGCTGCTAAGCCCTGCATTACCAATACCGTTTATCGTGGGTATTGCTGTTACTGCACTATTCGATCTGCCTATTGTCGTCGCATTCTTAATACCAGCGCTATATTTGTTTGGCGGTGGTGCCGCAATGGCACATCACGAGTTGACTAACCAGGATTCGAAATGACCGACCTAACTATTACAGACCGCGCGAAAGGTTCTCTCCTTGGCCTAGCCATCGGCGATGCACTAGGCACAACGCTAGAATTTAAGCCTAAAGACAGCTACACGCACATTACCGATATGGTAGGTGGCGGCCCTTTTAGGCTTAAGACGGGCGAGTTTACCGACGACACCTCGATGATGCTGTGCTTGGCCGAGTCGCTAATCGAAGCAGGTGGAATTGATCAAAACGACCAGATGGCTCGCTATCTTAAGTGGCGATATCAGGGCTATAACTCATGCACCGCTACATGCTTTGATATTGGCAATACTGTATCTGCGGCGCTTAGTAGATTTGAGCGCACGGGTAATCCACAGGCAGGCGATACGTCAGAATACAGTGCAGGTAATGGCAGCTTAATGCGTTTAGCGCCAGTGCCTTTAAAATATCGTAATGCGACAAACGAAGAGCTGTTTCAAGCGGCTCACGATAGTAGCGTTACAACCCATGCCGAATCGCGATGTATACAAGCTTGCCAACTGTTTAGCTATTACATTGCACGTATCTATCAGTCATCAACGCAACTAACAAAGCAACAGGTTGTTGCGATCGACGAGCCGCTAAAAACCGCGTCACTAAACTGGCATCCTGAGATGCAGACGTTGGTGATGGGCGAGTACATAAGCAAGCCGCGTGACGAGATATTTGGTACTGGGTATGTAGTTGCTTCAGCTGAGGCTGCCCTGTGGTGTTTCATGCATAGCGACAACTTTGAGCAAGGCGCGTTAATGGCCGCAAATCTAGGCGATGATGCTGACACTACTGCAGCGATATATGGCCAACTGGCGGGCGCTTTTTATGGTGAGCAGGGGATTCCTGCTCACTGGTTAGATAAGCTTGCTTGGCGAGAGCGTATTAGCAGGCTGGCTTTAAGCTTGGCTAAATAAAGTGATTTAATGCTTTTTGTGGGAGAATCGATAGTTGAGTGACACATATATGTACTAGCTATAAAAATATCGCTGCATATTGGGCGGTGAATCATTCTTTTGGGGTGTAAATGGATCTTGACCAAATAAAGCAAAAGCAATGCGACCTTCGTGACGATATGAAAGAAGGTCAAGCTATTCGCAAGTATCGTGCATACACTTGGGTCACCAAGGGCCAAGAGCACAAGTCTCAGACGTAAAAAATGTATTTACCAATCTGTGGATATGGCTTGATGCCTGATGAAAATTTGTCGGCGGTTCAATTGATGATGCTTGAGCATCAGGGAAGTTTTTTTAATATGTATCCTATAAAGATACGTTGTTTTTGGGACAAGGCTTTAATAGCTCAAATTAGGACACACACAATTAATCAGTCGATTTGATTGTTTGACTGACTGATGGATATCGTACTAACGGTGCGACATCACATGATGGCGAGATGAAGGTTGGTATCTCGTTTGGTGTGGACGGTGAGCAGGGTGCTGATGGTGCTTGGTTGTTGGCCAAAGAACAATGGGTATAGGTGTTTTCTGGCATAGATTGCCCAGAGATATCAATATATCTTGACGGTCGCTTTGATATTGGCGAATTGATTCTGTCATTTTCTATAAGTCCTGCATGACCGGTGCGGGACGCAACTAATTAAAACCAAGAGATAGTAGACGATATAATGGACTTTATTCTTTTAATTCTTACCAGCAAATCATATGGATATTCTGCGCTATTTATTCTTATAACGGGATCAATTTACGTTAGTTTTCTAATGCGGCGTAAACAAAAATCCATAGTAAGAGAAATTAAGGCGGCTACTGAAGCATTGGGAGAATATGAAGATGCCCGTCAGTTTACTGATGGCTATGAGTCTATTCATGAAATACTATCTAGTAACAACACATTGAGTCACCCGTGGCACGAATATGAAGAAACCCTTGTGGAGCCGATAGAAGATATCGATGATGACTCATATAGTGTCTACCGAAATACTAAACGCCCGGCAGAATTTTTTGTGCCGTCTTATTTTCAGTCGCTTATTGAACCAAAGCTTAGAGCTGAGGAATTTATAGGTATCGGTTTATTATTAACCTTTCTCGGTTTAGTGGCAGCCTTAGTGACAGCGGGAACGGGGCTGGGCGATGCTACAGGCAGCGCCGAAGACATGAAGGTAGTGATCGTCACATTATTGGCTACTGCGGGCTCAAAGTTTTTCGCTTCGATTGGTGGTGTAGGCGGTAGCCTGATTGTTTCACTTGTTCATCGTATTCTTGCGAAAACAATAGCTGACGAACTTAGTCGATTCAATGATTCGTTAGAAAAGCGCCTAATCTTCGCAAGTGCTGAAAAGATCGCAGCTGATCAATATAAGCACATGATTCGACAAACTGGTAACCTAGAACGCTTATCGAATGAGATCGCTGTAGCCATTGGTGATCGCATTGAAAACGCGATGAATCGTATGCCTGAGATGATGAGTGAGGCTATGAGTGGAGTTACTGAGCGCCTAACAGATGTTGCTAGTAATATTGAGCAAACTGGCACTGAAGGAATGGCCAGTATGGTTAATCAGCTATCAGACGAATTGACCGGCGCTGGCCAAGAGACAATGCAGCAAGTGGTAACCCAACTAGATACCCTAAGTACTACAATGGGGGGTACCGTAGATAGCTTACGTACTACTACTGAATTGCTACAAGAATCGTTAACATCTTCTGCGCAAAGCGCGGCCAGCGAGCTTTCGAGCTCTTCAGAGGCGTTCAGTCAGCGCATAACTGATGCTATTGAGGCTATGGGGCAGGGGCAGCAAGGCTTACATGATACTGTTGGCCAGCTTATTGCCAACTTAGAAGCTGGTTCAAATAACTTCGCTGACAATATGCAGTCAGCCCAACAGCAAACACAGCAGCAATTAGTGGAGTCATTGTCAGCAATGAATGCGCATATTGCACGTCAGGCTAGTCAAGCTTCAGAGCAATGGCAGGCCGAACTTAATAATACGATCAGTGCTGGTGCAGCAACTACGGCCGAGAAATTAAACGAGGCGGCAGAGCTTGTAGGTAACACACTTCAGGCGCCAATGGCTGAAATGTCTTCAAGCCTAGATAATTGGGTAGAGCAAACCAACTCTGTGTCTACCGCTTTGCGCGAAGTAAATACTCAGCTAGGCGCCCATAGAAACGGTATTATCGAATCTACAGGTAAGCTGTCTGAAGCCAGTAATGCAATGAAGTCAGCTTCCGAATCTGTGCGAGATACTACGATTCCAATGCGTGATGCAGCAGCCGCCGCCAAAACGGCATCGGAGCAGTTGCTAACGATTAGTCAAACTACAGCAGAACGTGTATCTAATTTCTCAGAGCATGTCGGTGAAACGGTGACAGAGACCAAGCAGATCCTCGACACGCTCAACGAAACATGGGCGGCGCAACATGGGCAGCTCAATGCTGCAGATCAGCAACTTGCCAATGCCTTTACTCAAATAGGATCAAACGTCAACCAGTATCTATCAACCTTAGGCCAGTTCACTCAGGCCATAGACAAGAACCTTGGAGAGGCGGTAGACGGTCTTGCTGGCATTGTAGATGAGTTAAATGATTCAGTAGAAGCGATGCAGGGCGGTCGTACTAATGGCTGATAACCACCATGAAGATGCGAATTATTTTGCATCTATGACCGATCTGCTGGTAGGTGTGCTGTTCGTATTAATCATAATGGTCGCTTACTTGGCGTTTCAGATTAATACAGAGGAGCGCGTGCCATGGAGTTTGTTTGAGCAAGTAAAGAATGAGCGCGATCAACTCGAGTCAAAGGTAGCTTCGTTAGAGAAGCGAGTTGAGGAATTACTTGAAGAGCTAAGAAAGGCTAAGAAAGTTAATCCACTTGAAGAGTACATGGCAAAAGGCCAGGCCGTTAGAAATCAAATAGTAAGGGCTACGGTAAATGAACTGCGAGCGAGAAATATCGATGCGAAAGTCGGTAAGTCGAATAACGTTGTAACCATTTCGGGCGCGAATCTATTTGCTAGTGGCCATTCAAGTCTAGATAGTCTAGAAGGGGCACGAGATCGAGTTAATGTTTTAGCTCAGGTGTTGTTAGAAAAAGTTGCGTGCCACTCGATAACCCAAACTATGTCGGCAGCAGATATTAAGACCTGCAATCCAGAGTTGTTATTTTTTGAAGCGATATTTATTGAAGGTCATACAGACAGTATTAGGGTATCTAGTCGACTACCTGATGGCAGTCGTAACAATCTAGAGCTTAGTTCTCGCCGCGCTACTAATACCTATGAACAATTAGTGACGTATATTCCAGAGCTAACTAGCTTTCAAAACCCTGATCGAGAGCAAGCGTTGTCAGTAGCGGCCTATGGCGCTCAACGACCAGCCTCTTCAAATGCTACACGTGAGGGGCGTGAACGCAATCGCCGTATCGACATTCGATTTGATATGTACACCCCGCCAAGCCAATCAGCATTAGAAGATTTCTTAGGGATGTTCGAATGAGTGCTTTGAACGAAGCAATTTTTGCGACAAATCTTGCCTATGTGCCTCCTCCGGCAATGGGTGCGGTGTTGCATAGGGCTACGGCTCGTGTAGAAGAGCTTGCTGACGGCTTAGATGTGCCAGATCTTGAGACCTTTGATAAAGCTCAGGCGATTGAAGAGTTGCTACAAGGAATTGCTACAAGGCGACAAATTAAACGTTTAGCTGCAGGAGGCTTGCAGACTATAGAGGAACACACCAATAGCAATGAAATCTTGAATACACTGTTGTCAGCAGTAGATTCATTAGGTAGATCTTTACTCAAAGCGTTGCTAATGGGCTACCTCATAGCGGGTAGAAACGAAAGCTACGTTACTAGGAATGTACGCGAGTTTCTGCTGAATAGAGTAGATCGCTTGCCTAAACAGTGGCAAAAGCGTGTCAACGCCTTCAGTCTTTTATCAGTAAACGTTGGTGAAATCTGTACAGACTATATTTTAAACACGGAGCACTTTGAAATCTTTAGCTTCGAGAAAACAAGCGGGTTGAAGGGCGTAAAGGCCAATGGCGGTGTTGGCAAAGCGGTGTTCAAGGCACTCGTACGACAGGTGAGTGTAGACCAGTCTGAACACAACCTGGATAGATTCTTTGATTATTGTACCGCAAATAATTCGCTGCGCTTTAAAACCATGATTAGTGACTATGCGACGGCACTGTTATCACCGTTCGTTAACGGGCGTGGCTGCGATCTTTATCGTGACAGGATTGAAAAGTTTCTGATTGACCATTTTGGTGACCCGCGACTAAACCCTGGAGCATGGTCGAATGTCGAATCAAGTTTACTAAGCGTTATCAAAGGATGGCTGGCATCTGCTTCGCTAGAATTGCTTTTGTCTATCGTGAGTCAGACTAACGATAGCCACCAATGGGAAGAGCGTAGCGAATTTTGGGAGCATTACTTTGAAGAAGGCACGGTTACGGATGCTTGGGTTGCATTAGGGCCTAGGGCAGCCCAAGTCGCACGCAGTTTAGTAGCACGTGGGGAGTTGGAGAGTAACTCTGCTTATGCAGAACTGCGAGGTGGTGGAGTTGAGCCTGACCATTCGATGTTAATGTTTAAACTAAATGGATTTACTGTTACTGAGTGGACACATTTGGGCAAAGTGCGCATCTATGATGAGAGAAATGCTGATGCCCCTAAATTTTATGCTCGTAATTATGGTACGTCATCAATTAGGCGCGACTCCAAGGCAAACGTTGCACTGACTCATGATGCTCATGGCAGGTGGTTGGAAAAAGTTAGTGCTTTTATTAAGTTCGAAACAGGTATCTTGCCACCTAAATACATTAGAGAAAGTCAAACAAAGAAGCGATGCAGGAAATGTGAGAATCATTTGCCAGAGGCCTGGTATCGCAAGAAAGATGCCAATGTATGCACCCGCTGCGAGCTAAAGGATACCTATGTCTGACCTAACATTTACCTATGATGTTAATGACGAAGGAATTTCGCTACGCTGCGACGAGCAGTATCGTGCAGGTCTATTAAGGCGAATCAAAACCAAGCATGTAGATGTGAGTGCATGGTCTAAGTCGTCTGATATGACAACGCTAGCGGCGATGGCCCGTATCGAAGCCGCTATAGAAGATGGTGACGAGCGAGTTACTATTAGCAAAAATGGCCTTACAATTAATCTCGGCCACTCATTTGTGGCAGGCCTAACCGACTCGCAAGCTAGAGCATTGAGCCTACCTGACCCAATTCCCTTTACGGTACGCGTTGAAACGACGGGCGCTATCTTCGCCGACGCTAATGCTACTGTAAGCGTTCGCTTTCAGAAACTTGGTGGCAAAACGGTAAGCCCCGATATCGTCGGCAGTATTGCTAAAGTAGGCTCGAAAGATTACCGATTACCCGCGCATATATATCAGCTACTTCAGTTAATATCAAAGCTGCAATCTAACACCTGTTTAGAGCATAAGCTTGAAGTTTTAGGTGAAGTAAAGGCTTGTATAGAATCAATTACGGGTGGCGATATAAGCGTTGGTAACTCTTTACAAGATATTAAAATCGCTCACGGGTCTGCCGTTTCGCTGCAGTTAGCTCCCGGCGAGTCATTTCAGTTCGACCCTATATTATTCGATTCAAGCGAATCACGAGAAAATACTGTCGGGGCAGAAAATCTTCTAACGCCTCGCCAGCAGCAAGCCTTCAGTAGAGCTTTTCGTCACCGTGATGGTAGTAAAAGCTCTTATTTGGCAGATGATGTCTTTGTATACATTGATCCTTCTATTCGAGTTGCAACTCAAACAATTAGTAAGATGCAGCGTGCCCCTGCTGATGAGCGAAGGCGTTTTGTTAGCTCGCCCCAGTCGTTTATTCGCGACGAGTTGATCAATAGTGGTCATGATGAAGAATTTGTCGATGAACTAATCGATGCGACGTTCATTGTTACCGATGAGCTTAGCAATCGCGTTAAAGAGCTAGGCTTATGGGTTCCGCCTGCAATACCTTTTAAAGAGCATGCGGCTAATGATTGGACAACGATAGAGTTTGGTATTCGTGTCGGTGACAGCAAGGTATTGCTTTCTCAAGATGAGCTAGATAAAGCTGAATCCGAGATTGAGGCAGCGATTGCGAATAAACAGCCTAGTGTAAAGATTGATGACAGCCGTGAGTTGCCGGCTACTCAATCATGTCTTGATGCGGTAAAAGCTCTAAAACAGAGTGTCGCCGACCTAAATCCGGTTGATTTGGGTGAGCTGCCAGAAGAGCATTCATCAAAAGATGACGACAAGCTAACACCGGCAGTGCTTATTGTTGAAACTAATTACGACAACGAGACATTTAAGATCGATAGCGAGCCGCGCAGTAAGTATAGGGGCTACGAACAAGCTGCAGGTTTGGTAAGTACGCCAAAAGAACATCAGGTTACGGGTATTGAATGGCTGCAAGAATGTTGGTCGGTTGGTTATTCTGGGGCACTACTAGCTGATGATATGGGGCTAGGTAAAACCTTTCAAACATTGGCATTTTTAGCTTGGCTTAAATCTAAACGTCAGCAACTAGGCTTACAAAAACAGCCGGTGCTAATCGTAGCGCCTACTTCATTGCTCGGAACCTGGCAGGCTGAGGCAGAATTGCATATGGATCAAGGCAATCTTGGCGAGTTTGCACTTCTATATGGTAGTCATCTGCGAGGTTTGAGAACCACGAAAAGTAATGATGTATCTGCCGGGTACGCCACTCTAGATCTTTCAACGATCAAGGGTAAAGATTGGATCTTAACTACATATGAAACAATGCGAGATTTTCATATATCCATCGCGCAGATTCGGTTTTCGTGCGCGGTATTTGATGAGATGCAAAAAATCAAAAACGAAACGTCGTTGATGACGAATGCGGCGCGAGCACTCAATATTGATTTTAAGCTGGGATTAACCGGTACTCCCGTTGAAAATTCGTTACAAGATCTATGGAGTATTCTAGATACCTTAATGCCTGGAGCGCTCGGCCTAGGATCAATGCGCGAGTTTACGCAGCAATATATTACAATCGCCAAAGATAACCCTGACGAAGCCGCTAAACGCTTGGTTGAGTTAAACAATAGGTTGGCAAATCGCTTAGACGATAAGCCCGCGCCTATGATTAGACGTATGAAGTCTGAAGTAGCAAAGGATCTGCCTAATAAATTGCAGCATACAGTTGATGGGCAGATGAATGCGCATCAAGCTGAGTGTTACCACGAAGCACTCACAAAGCTACGCGATGGTCGTAGCCGAACACAAAAGTTAGAAGGCTTTCATGGCATGCGTTCGTCATCATTGCACCCGGCAGCCTTTGATGGTTCTGACTATGACACGCCAGAACAATTTATCGAAGATTCTGCCCGACTCGTTGAAACATTCAAGCTATTAGATGAGATACACCGTAAAGGAGAGAAAGTACTCATTTTTGTAGAATCAATTGAAATGCATCAGTGGTTAAGCTTGTATTTAAAGATTCGCTACGATATGGCACACAAGCCTGATCGCATATTTGGTGGTGTAAGTGCTTCTGCACGGCAGAAAATCGTTGAACGATTTCAAGATAAGAGTAACAGTGGCTTTGATGTCTTACTGCTTTCACCCAAAGCCGCTGGTGTAGGGTTGACGTTAACTGCTGCAAACAATGTTATTCACTTAACGCGTTGGTGGAACCCTGCAGTTGAAGATCAATGTACCGATAGAGCATATCGAATTGGCCAAACGCAAGATGTTAATGTTTATCTTCCTCGTGCTAAACACCCAGCCTATGGTGAGAGGTCGTTCGATTACGTCTTGCACGAACTTCTTGAGCGTAAACGGCAGCTGTCACGAGACGTGCTTGTGCCGGCGAATTCTGATAAGGCGATGAATGAGATGATAGATGAACTGAATGTTCAAGTAGATTCATAATTGAGCAATCAAATATGAATAAAGATCTCGTCTTCTTATTACCTTTTCAGCTATAGTTTCCATATCAATATAGTTACAAGTAGTTCATGGAAGAATTCTACAAAGACCCCGGCCAAGCCCGCGATCTAGCCGCTCGCTACAACGCCCTTAGCTTTGAAGACGTACACAAATGCTGGCGCAAGCACTGGCCCGCTAAGGGTCTACGCGTACTAGACATAGGCGCTGGATCAGGCCGCGACGCTCTTTGGTTCGCAAAGCAAGAGTGCGAAGTCTTCGCAGTAGAACCCAGCGACGCCCTGCGCGAGCTAGGCATGCAACACACAAAAGGCCACGACGTCACCTGGCTATCAGACGAACTACCCGCCCTAAAGCACATAATCGCCCTTGGTATACGCTTTGATCTAATTTTGATTAGCGCCGTATGGATGCACATACCCCGAGGCCAGCGCGACCGAGCAATGCGCAAATTAAGCAGTCTGCTATCAGTCAATGGTAAACTAGTGATTACGCTGCGCCATGGCGGATTTGATGATGGGCGAGTGTCTTATGATGTGAGTGTTCGTGAGATTCAGATCATTGCTGAACGTAATGGATTGAAGCTTATTCTTTCATCACAACAACAGGATTGTATGAGTCGTATGAACGTCCTTTGGGAAGTAGCGATATGTGGGAGTGCCCATGTCTAGATTCATAGATGCACTGAATGATATTAGAATTTTTACTCATGGTGGGCATCGAGCGCCTCATAAGCCACTGTTACTTCTTCTCGCTTTGTCAGAAGTGAAAGCAGGTGTGCGTCAGTTGTCATATAGCACTGTTGAGCGGAGATTAACGAGGCTACTTCAAGATTACGGGCCTGCACGTACTTCGTACAGACCGAACTACCCTTTTTGGAGGCTCCAGTCAGACGGTATTTGGCAAGTGTCTTCGTCGACACCACTAACCCCGAATGCTGCTGGCGATGTGTCGGCGAGTGCACTTCATAACTCAGATGCGCGAGGGCACTTAGTTAAGTGGGTCTTAGATGAATTAGACAACACCCCCAGCATTATTAATCAGGCTGTGAATATCTTATTAAATTCCCACTTTCCTGCAACTGTGCAAGAAGCTCTTATCGAAGAGCTAAATCTTTCAAGTCTGGTGTCTGTATCAGATCGTCTGGCTCGAGACCCTAACTTTAGAATCAAGGTGCTAAGTGCTTATAATTTCAGCTGCGCGCTTTGTGGTTATCGTGCCGTATTATCCGGTAGTTATGTGGGGCTAGAAGCCGCGCACATAAAGTGGCATGCAGCGGGCGGGAGTAACGATATTTCGAACGGGCTAGCGCTATGTTCTACACACCATCGACTATTCGACAGAGGGGCCTTTACGTTGAATAAGGGGAAGGTTGAAGTCTCTCCATTGCTTGACGCTTGCACGACGAGTTTGTTTGGGTCTATCAATGACAGGGTTATATTTGCACCAGATAAGCAGATTTACCTGCCATCTGATCAAAACTGTGCCTGGCATTACCGAGAAGTATTCAAATCACTCACTGTATAATGCCGAGCTTAGAGGCTTATTATATCGGTAATGTCACGCACATGCCCCATCTTAAAAACTCCATGATCAATTAAAGCCCCAATTAGCGAAGCTTCAGGGTACTCCTGAAGCTCTCGTTCAAAGCTATACTGCGTCAAGAGTGCTTGATACGCGTCAGCGTGCTCTCCAAAGAGAACATCTCGATTAAGCGTTTGGCCTGATGTGTCAGGATTGATCGAAGTATCAATTTTGAACGTATCTCTGATAGCTAGCATCATCGCGATTCTAGCCAATATATTGGGCGTTAAGCCTGTCTTCGACTTTATAAACCTAAGCTTGTCGGTAGATGTTTGAGACAGTGAGACTCGAGCCGGTAATTTCATAATCTATGCAACCTCTGAAATAAAGTAACCATTACTGGCGCTGCTAGACTTCGTAGCTTGGTCGTATTCCAGTCGATAGCTACGCGCCACGTGGGGTTCTAATGCTTTGTAATAAGTGTCACCAACTTCTGTGTCAGTGGATAAGATAACAATTTGGTGGCTTGCACTGGGGTAGTACTTCTCGATCAGATTGTCTCTGTGGTGAGAGTCTAGACGACCTAAGGGCGTATCGATTACAAGAGGTAGATGCCGACCTGAAGTTTTTGCAAGTGCTTGTAGCATGGCGATTGCAAACACCTGCTTTTCACCTGCTGAGAGGTCATTCTTCTCAACTTGGCGGCCATCATCAGTAATTAGCGTTACATTGTAGCTATCGCGACTGATCCTGGCTGCGAGCGATACATCCGACTTTCGTGCAAGATCTTGGTATGAGTCTGCAAAGTTTCGTTCCAGTTCAAGTAGCTTATGCTCGGTTAGTTCCACTTCGAACTCAGTCAGCATCGATTGAACTGCTGCACCTCGTTGTTCGGCTAATGAGTTGTAGTGGCCTTGCCTGATTTTTTCAGATAGCTTGTCAGCGCTCCGATTAGTCTCAATGCTTTCTCTAACAACAGCGATGTAACTCTGTTTAAGTTCTTCTAGCTTTAATGAAGACGTTATAAGCTCTTCATTAAGTTTGTTGATGTGCTCCATTAGTGGCTTAATGCGCTCTTCTAAAGGGGCGCGAGCAATGTTGTTGCTTGCTTTTTCAATCGCGGTATCTAGAGTCGAAATCCGCTTGGTAAGGTCGATCGCCTTTTGACGCGTCTGTTGGCTTGTTTCTGACACTCGCAGCCTAATCTGAGAGCTTTGGTTGACAGTATAATCATGCATCGGAGTGCCACGATTCTCGACAACTGAGCTAATTTGAGAACTTAATGCTTTAAACGCTGCGCTATAGTCTTGTCCATTCTTAGATTGTGTCAGCTGTTCAATCTGTTCATTTAAGAACGTGACAGATACGTCAATCGATGATGTAACAGCGTCTTTATCTAGTTGAGCGCATAGAGATTTAGTCAGTGATTCGGCAATAGCGAGCGGGTAGTCGTCTGAAATTAGTTCAGCCAGCTGTGCCTTAAGGTAGTCACGTTCAGAGATGAGCTTGGTTTGCTCTTGCAATTCATTTTCGCGAGTTGACGCAAATTCTCCGCCGCTGGAAAGTAGTTCAGTCTCATCACGCTCGATACATGCCTTGATTTCCACATGTTGCGCACGTTGTGCCTCCCACGCGCTGAGTGCTTTGGGCAGCTCTATTTTGTCTAGCGTTTCGATACGGTCATTGAGTTTTGTTAGTTCATTGGCATCTGAGCTATCAGTTGCTAGGCTACCTCTAAGGAAAGTAGCTATATCAGTTGACAATGCTGACACAATGTCGGTTCCGATCAGCTTTTTCACTGCTTGTTCAAGCATTAAGCCGCCCGTATCTTCGGCTAGCTCGGTTATTTTT
Source organism: uncultured Pseudomonadales bacterium (assembly GCA_947503335.1). Taxonomy (GTDB): domain Bacteria; phylum Pseudomonadota; class Gammaproteobacteria; order Pseudomonadales; family CANNCY01; genus CANNCY01. The sequence goes on from CANNCY010000003.1 coordinate 427,506, forward strand.
TCACCGTCAAAGAAGAATAAATCTGCAACACCTATTGGGATTAGCTCATTAAGAAACCCCTGTGCTTGATTTGCCGACATGGGTTGGGGTTGGCCATTAATCGATAACTCAATTACTTCCTTTGCCCCATTCTTTGTTTGTTCCCATGCGCGTTTTACAGCGTATAGGTCAGTCTTACCTAGCTGTGTGTATTCGAATACAATCTCAACGAACGCATCATTAGGCGGTAAGATCGACTTCGGTGGGCGGTGAATGTAAGAAACAAGCGCTTCGCTATAAGCCTTATCACTAATTACTCGACCCAAGCTCAATCTTCCATAAAGAGAAAGTCTTAGAGCCGTGTGAATTGAGGTCTTTCCCGCACCATTCAGACCACCGAACATGACGATAGGCTTGGTGTTATCAGGCGTAAGGTTAAATACGTGAGAGCCTTTGAACGCGCGAAAATTGTGAAGTGTAATCGACTTAATGAGCATGCGAGTTGATCTCCTCAATACTGCTTTCGAGCGCTTTAATATTTGCCTTGTAGCCAAGGTCTGGAGCAAGGTTAGCACGTCGTGCCTTAACTTCTTCTAGTGACTCCCAGTCTTTACTTAGAACTGATTCTATCTTTTTGATAATGCCGCGTCGTTTACCCAAGCCCGTAACAGATTGCTCAGCTTCGATGAGCTTCATAATTAGCTCGGCGGGCAAGTTATGCTCAGAGGCTTTCTTGCGCATTAAGGTGATATCTTCGCGACTAAACACAGCCCCATCGTCATAGATCCAATCTAGGTGTTTATTAGGGAATACACTCGCCCAAATCTCGGGTAGCGAGTCTTCCCAGTCTGGTTCGTTAGGATCACGAAGCCACTGCTCTCTGATTTGGTGCAATTCATGATCTTTGATCAATTTGGTGTTGTGGCCTTGTTCTTCAAGATCACGTTGCATATGAAGCAGTTTCGTTAGCCACTCTTTGCGCTGGTTCATCCAGTAAGGGCCTGGCACATGGCGCTCTTGCTTTTCACTATCGTCGGTGATGTCAACGGTGTTGATATAATCTACTCGCCCAGTACGGCGCTTGTAGTTACGATACTTCTCTTTGTTCTCTGGCTTGGTGCTTTCGAATAGGTCGTTTCTAAATTCGAGAAGTGGTGCCATCCAGGTTTCTCCGCCCTCTACTAGACTATGGAGCGCTTTGTCTTCGTTTACTACGGTACATGTCCAGCACCCGAAACGACTATTGCCGCATGAGGGTGTCGAGGTGTCGATAACAAGCGGGCACTCACCCTGGTTTGACCCTTTGTATAGCTCAAACAACAGCTGATTATCACCACCCCAGGGACATGGTGCTCGAAGCAGGTACTCCCATACCTCGTCTGCGCTCCAGGTAGAGATTGGCATATAAGTGAAAGCATTGGGTAGTGATGTGTGGCGGCTCAATACAGAGCCTTCGATGCTGTGGTTCTTAATAACTTGAGCACGTGATGCACTTTCTTGCGAGCGTGATCCAAGACATACAATCACCTCGCCAAATTCCGCAGCCTTGCTAGTAATGAAGTCACTAACAGGATCGATTTTCATGCGCTCAGTACACCACCTAAATGACTGGCGTGGAGCCGGGTAGCCGCGGCCAAGCAGGTTTACCCAAAACGTTTGATCTTCTTTGGGATGCACGGCGTGAGCTGAGATTGGCAGATTGTGCTGTTTGGCAGATGTATTAATGATCTCTAGAACGCCCTCGATCATGTCGACAACAACAGGTGTTTCTACGAGAGTGTCAGAGCTCACTACGTAAATGGGTTTATGGCGCTCATCAGTGCTCAGCTCAATCAGGGCTTGGTAGATCAACGACAAAACCGTAGTCGAGTCTTTTCCGCCGCTGAAGCCAATAATCCAGGGGCGCTGATCGCTAAGATAGAGCTGCTTGACCTCAGTTACTAGCTCGCGTAGAGGGCGTTTCGCTATTGAAATGCTATCAATCAGTTCTTTATGGCTATCTAATTTAAAGCCCATTGGTCATTTTCTCTTCGATTTCTTGTTCTGAAGGAGTGAGTGGTAAATCTAGTTTTTGCTTAATAAGATTTGCTGTTAGTGCTACATTCGATCGTGCTTTACTGATTCTGCCATGCACAAGTGCTCTATTATCCCATTCTTGATTAGCGCGTGCCCAATCAATTTCACCTAATTTAGACAACTTTTCTTGCCAATTATTGGGGTAGTTGGCTATTAAATAGTTGCCTACATGCCCCATTGCCTGCAACATAACTGCATGTGCGTGTATATATTGTTCTCGTAATTCGGCAGCAGCGACCTTTCTTGAGAGCGCGTGTTGCCAATCAGGTATGTTGACTGCGACCGAATTCCAGAATGAAACGGCGACTTCACGTTCTTCAGGACTGGGTGCATGAGGGCGCGTACCCATACCCAGCAACACTTTCGTGGCATTCTTGATAGCCGACAGTGTGAAAAGCTTCGTCGATCGATTACTGATACTTGAGCGTTCGAGTTCGGTTAGGCGCGTGAATATTCGAACGTTTTTATGCATATGACGAGCAATGGTTGCAGCTTCGTCTCGGAGATCATATAACGTGCTGATGGAATCACTAGGCCTCACGGCATGTTTATTGAGATCTGCAAACATCTGTTGAGAGCGGGCAAGGCCTTCGTCGATAAAGAACAAAACTGAGATGTTTTCGTGCCCTAGTTCGGGGTTCTCAATAATCGCTTTTTCGATGGCTGCGCGGCGATGCTGACCATCATTGATTAGAATTTGCGCGTCCATTGGGATATCGAGAATACCCATGCTCTGGCCTGGGCCAGTGTCTGAGAAAGGCGTGAAACATGCAAATCGGTCGATTGATGCGGTAAGTGAAGACAGGGTGTAGTCTTTAGCGTGGTTAATTAGATAATTGGCAATTTCCGGGATGCGTGAAGTGTTAAGCTGACGTTGTGCTCTTAGTTCAGGAGGTACTTCTTCTTCATCAAACTTGAAGAGCTTCGGAATTATCCGCATAGGGCACATGGCAATGTAGCAAGGCCGGCCTGCTTGAACTCCGCGTACAGCGGGAAAACTGTGGTTGAAATTCATAATACGACCTCCTTTTGGAAGTCATAATAGCATTGGAAGTTAAAATGGCAAGTTTTCCGTTTAACTAATAATAAATGATTACAGAGATTTAAAGAGGTTTATTCTACGTAAGACACAAATAACTGAGCTATTTTCCAAATGGTGAACATTTGTATCCTTCACGTGCTACGGTCAGGTACAAATGAACACACATTATCAATTGGAATACCAGTAATGGAGCTTCTTGTTATTCTAAGTATCTGTTAATTCCCAAAAAGCTCTATCTTTAATCTTTGTTATCGTCTTAGCTCCATCGACATAGAGGCTGTGATGCTTCTCTAGTTTTGCAATTTCTTCCATCAATCGTTCTTGATCACTTTTATCAGCTTCATTGAATATCGATTTGATATCCTGAGGCTTAATAGATGCTACACGATGTACTATCCAGCTAAGAATATACTTTGAGTAATCGTTTTCTCGAGTCTTGAAGTGGGTGATATCTTGTGTCGATAAAATTAAACCTACCCCATATTCCCGACCTTCTTTTAAGATCTTGCGAAGTGAGGGAAAGTCCTCTTTCATGAAGTTATCTGCCTCATCAACCAGAATTAACTTAGTGACCTGGCGAAAATCACCTTTTACGATAGGTTTGCCTTGCTTCTGCATTTGGGAGTAAAACAGATCTAAAGTTAATGCGACCACTAAATTTTGGATTTGACCCGGGTAACCAGCTAGCTCAATAACTGTAACCCCATTAATCAGTTCATACAAGCTAGTGCATTCACTGCTGATAGGTTCAAATACTTCAAGTTCGGAAAGACTTTCTAGAGCGGCATAGAGAGAATCTTGTTCTGGCTCCTCATTTAAGAATAGCTGCCAGATGTCTGCAACAGTTGGGGCAGGCTTAGTCCATGTTGAGGCGTCGGCTTTATGAATTCCAGCTAAATCGTAGGCGTCGCCTACAAGCTTACGCAGCTTAAGTTGTTGCTTTTGTCCTAGATTGAATGCACGGGCCATAGTTTCAGAGAATCCTCGGGCCGTATGCACTGGAAGCATTGGTAGGTCTCCAAAAAGACTTAAAGGGTTGTATGGCAATCTATATAAATTGTACTTTTTGGAGTCTGTTGCTTGCCCGAACTGATCATCGACGTAGTCAGACTTATAGTCAAAGATCAGAATGCCTATTGGCTTGCCGTCTACATTATTGTGTTGCTCGCGTATCAGTTGAGTTACAACGCTCTTAGTGCACTGTGTTTTTCCAGTCCCCATCGTTCCAATGATACCGGAATTGGTATTCATGTATTTTGAGGTGTTAGTTGGCTCCCAGTATAGAGCTTTCTGATGATTCACATCATGTCCGATAAGAACAGAAAGATTGTCGTTACCTTGTCTCGAGCTGATGTCTGGAGTTTTATTAGACTGCAGTGGGGAATTATCCTTGCTTATGTATACTTGAGCGCTTTTCTGTTTTTCGTTATCTTTGAGTTCACCGTCGTGAATGTCAGTACTACTTTCGTCAGTATTTTGATTGCTGGCTGGTTCGATAGGAATTTCTGAAATCTTATTGTAAATAAGTGAGGTAAGTTGCTGATTGCGTAGTTTACCCTTGCGCTGATTAAGTTCTTCCAAGATTAGTTGTAATTCTGCTTTAGTGATGTCTTCTTGGTTAGCTAACGATTCAAGCTCATCGATCTTCTTGGAAATAAAAGGTCGGGTTTGAGCTTCGCCTTCCTCGGAAAATGACGCGGGCTCAGTATCTACATCTTCGATACTATGAACTTCACCTTGGTCACCATTGTCTCGGATAAAGAGTGATGTCTTGGCGTCCTTATCCAAAAAAAATCTCTCTTCTATTTTGCTCGCCGCTGAAACAGTTGAGTCTAGAAGAAGCTTTCTTAAACTAGTTCCTATTGTTGGATCCATGAAGCTCGAAGGTACTTCTATCTTTAATATATTATTTACCAGCTCGGTATTCGTTGAGTAGCATTTGTCTGCTTCTAAATTCGCGACCACGAATCCGTCATGATAATCGTTGAACTCTACAACGTCATAACAGCCGCGTAGCCAAAATGACTGATTTCGTCTTAGGTCATCGAAATAGCCATCAGGAAATACGTCATAGAGTTCGAATTTATCTACTTGCATTAGAGCTTGGCGCACAAATAATGCTCGGTATACTTGTTTGCTGGTATTAAGCGCATTACCATCGAACAGTAGCTGTGAAATATATGTTTTAAGCTCTATCGCCTGAGTGACTGCTTTGCTTGCATCGTAGCTTTTACCTGTTTTAACTTCTAAGGGTAAAATTGCTAGCTCGGCACCTCGGAAACCAACAAACAGCACGTCATCTGATATGGGTCCCTTAGTTTTACCGTTTAGATGGGTGGCGAAATCTTGCTCATCTATCTTTAACCCAATATTTCCAGATACACGGATGAGTTCTGCAGCAGACATCGGCACCCAGGTAAAGTCGCTCTTGGCTAGCAGCAAGGTCACGAGTTTATACGCAGCAATTATACCCTTGCGTTCCTTTCGAATGTTCTCATTATCAGTGATCAGCTTCAGCAGCCACTCACCATTAAAAGCATTAAACTCTGAGACAATGCTTCCTTTCACTGTACTTAGAACTTGATCGTACAACCTAGTCTGCTTAGTAACGGTGATAGCGTCATAGCCCGAAGAAGACGTATATTGGTCAGAATAATGAATTAGCAGCATGTCCGCATCTGATTCGAAAAAACTTAAAGTCACTTTCGGATCGATCACAGTAGTCCATATGGAGGACTTGTAACACTTTTCGAGCTGGGATCGGAAGTTGTCATTTACCATTAGCGTAATGCTGCTATTTGGCTGGTAGTTAATGCTAGGATCGCGTGATGGCGCAATTAACCGGTTGAGAGTTGGTGCTATCCTGAGGCAATGTGATACGGTTATATCTGTATGCTCGCACCCAAAGCCCGTGTAGTAGCTGCCCTGTTTTGATATGGATGCTTCTCCACTCACTAGACCATCGGCCAATATACCGCTTAGTCGTTTTGAAGGATCTACAAGGGACGTTCCAACTTTCTCATTATTTCGATAGAAACTTATATGAGCGTACTGATGTTCTTGGTTGTTTTGAAATTTACTAAATGAAACGCGTGTGCGCAGTAAGTCTACAATGAGATCAGAATGCTCAGCGGATTTGCCTTTCGTTAAGCCATAGCGCTGCTTTATCTTTTCGTAGCTTGATAGTTGAGTAAACGTGTCGAACTCTGTCATTTCAATCGCATCATTGTAGACATTGACGTGAATATTGAAGGTTTTTTCACGTAAGGATGCGATGTGTTCAACAAGACCTTGGAATAGTTCAGTGTTTGAAAAGTTATTAATCGAATTAATTGTTAGAGTAGGCAACACTCCTGACTTTGGAGTTTCAAATAGAACTCTAAAGGCATTACTAAATTCACTCACTTTCTCTTTAACAAGTTTAGATACGTAGCTGTAGCTTGTTTCTGAGTTGGGAACGACTTTCATCCACATTGGGTTTAGCAATGAAGCTTGGACATAAGAGAACTCGTTATCCTTGTCGAAGATATATGGCAGTAAGCCTTGGGCCGAGAAGCGCTTAAGCGTCACTTTCGGTAGGTCTCTATACTCGTTGAGTCCTTGGTCAGAGAACTTCTCTGCAACATCCAGGTAGTATGCTAGTACTAAGGGGCTAAATGGTGAAATCCATTCGCTATCGGCATCACAGAACCATCCAATGTTCACTAATGTCCGATTGTCCCCTTGGATTGTTTGATCATAACTAATCGAGTTTATGTGTTCAGCATAGTGATAAACAATCGAACGTATAATTTCTTGATATTTATCGCCCCATGCAGCTAGCGATGGTAACGAAGATTGCCGGCTAAAGTAATCGAAGAGCTGGTCGTATGCCTTTCCTAAGTTAGCATTTAGTTCAGTTACCTCGTCGATTAGGATAGTGTGATCACCAGTCTTTCCGAGTATGCGTTTGTCTATACACTCCCGTTCGCGCTTTAGGAAGGTTAACTGACTGCCACTAACCTTATATTCTCTGTTATCGATGTATACACGCTGTTTGCTTGAGTTATATACGCCATCATTATCACCGGAGAATAGGTCACTGCGCATTTGTTGAGAGTGAATGTATGGCAGTTCTAGAGTATCCGTTGCAGATGCGCCTTCTACCTCAAATCGAATGAAATGGACTCCGCTGGATAGTCCAAAGCTAACTGAATCGTTCTCATCGGCGACCTGGGTGAAGTCCAGGGTGCCAAGAACCTGTAGGTCCAGCGTCTGGTCATTTTCTGACAACTGAGTGGTCCCTTTGTCAGAGAAAGTGATACTTGTGTCAGGTGTCCGTAGTAAAACCGAGCATTTATCTATTGTTCGATGCGGCTTAATTACGTAGAAAGGTTTAATGGCTTTTAAGTTAAAGGTTGCACTTCTGACAACGAGACACTTGAAGTTAAATTTTTCTGAACTGTTCCTGCGATCCAGAGCAATCGTGAAAAATATTGGCTCTGAACTAACTGGAGCAACTACTTGAATCTTAGATTGTTTCGTGCCGCCTGAAACTGTTACGCAATCGATATTTAGAACAGCTGAATTTTTTATCTTTACATCGTTTTTCGATATTTTTGATCCAGTAAATAGTATCTCTATATCAAAGGTTTCCTGCCCATCGTCGGCTAGCAATAGTATGTGCTGGTCTCGCAGTGATGATTTAGAAGTAGACTTCGTTCTTGCGCTTATCTCTCCTGTTAGACTAGTAATCGATTGAAACTGAAGATTCGGTTTCCTATTGCTTTCTTGCTCTTTAAGGAACTTGTCGAGTTCTACGTCCTTCCAAGCATCGTGATCGTCAGCGCTGAAGTGCTTATCGATAAATTGATCACCAATATCCGGTAAGTAGTCAGCAAGCTGTTCGGGGTAATGTTCAACGACATGAGAAACTTCTTGGAATAGTTTCTTATTTTCCTCTAGTCGTTTCTCTATTTGACTGTCATTACCATCCATTTGCTCAATCATAGGGTCAGGTAGTAAATCAAGTTTCTTGAAATCAATACCCCCGCCGGAGAATGCATTAAATATTGGCTCAAAACTAAACATGCTACCTGAGCCAATATCCTCGAGTTGATAATTTAGTAGAGTCCGTGAAATGTTTCTGGTGTTGCCATCAAGATGTGTTGAAGCATATTTGTCTAGATTATTTTTGATCTGAGCAACGTTAAATGGCATCCCATTCTCGGCCAGATCTGTCGCCGAATTAATTATGGTATCAAGGTTGCTGTTATGAATTGTGACAAGTACAGTATTGTCGAATTCGTCGTGTTGACCAGCTACCTCGTCGCGAAGGTATGATATATAGTTTTCACTGAAGCCCTTAGATGCATCATCTGAATGCATTAAGGGGACGACTTTTAAACTTTTTATGGTGAACGCCTTGAGGATTACGTCGCCAGCATGTATTTGTGTATCACAGACGCTGCAAAATGCTGAATGTAGTTTAGCGCTATTTTCTTCATTCGGTGAGCGAAACTGGTAGCGGTGACCAGGCTCTGCGAGTTCATGGAAGCCTTCTTGCAAGCACGTTACCAAAAAATTCTCAAAATGTTTTGCGGACATATACTGCGTCTCCACTATCACTCATACGTTCTACATTGCCCATGCGTTCATAGAATTTAATTAGGGCTTGTTGGCTTTGCTTGTCAAGGAACACACCTCGGGCTTTAAATTCTTGAATAAGGTCGCTTAACCGCAACTTGGGACTATCGCCGATACTTATATTAGTTAACAATGTAAGGTAGTCCTGATTCAGTACAGCAACTTTGCCAGTAGCGCCTCGTGATTTTGCGAAATCGCTACAAAAGTCGCTTTCGATATTTCTGACAAAGCGCATATTCGCAGCTGAACGTCCCTTGCCCTGGTCAAACTGGCGCTCGGCAATATATAGAAGTTCACTAAGCCAAGCTCGACCCGAAGCGTTAGATCGATCCAAGTCTCTAGTCGGCTCATCACGAGCTTCCGCGTAGTCTTCAACGTAGGCACGTAATCGTGACGTGTCGGAACTATCTATCTTATCGTAGACTTTCCACAATGGTTGAAATCGTTGGTGGTCGTCGGGCTCTTGTATGCTTTCATTGGCAGACAAGTAGGGAAAAATTAGCCTAAAGTATTTTGCGGCGCTTTTATGTCCTTCTCGAGTTAGTTGTACTCGATCTTTGCTGGCTTTTTCATTTTCAAGCATGAAGTGCATGGGCTTGACGCTAGGTTCAGTCTTATACGCAGTAAGATTTAGGGAAAGTTGGGTGGTATAGAGATAACTGTATAGCTTTAATAACTCGGTAATATGATCCAGGAGGTATCTCGGGTGACTCACAATAAATTCCAGATCCTTTTTGAATAGATCAGTAAGAAATGGTAAATAAGGCGACTCCGCGTTCACGTTAGAAACCTCTCTAATATTACTAAAAGACGAAATTAATTGTTCGCTGTCGAAACTGCGAATGATTAACTGCTCTATAAAGTTGCTGGGGCAGTCTGCGGGCTTTTTGTCAAATCCAGGCAGCATGCTTAGGAACATATTAGGAAGCCGATTTCGTGAAGAACTTTTAGAAAGTGAGGCTAGCTTAAGAACTTGAAATTCGGGCGACACCTTGAATAGTTCGTTATTCAAGAAGTACATCTTGTCAATGATCTCAGCAAATTCTGGTGTGTCTAGGTTATTCTCAAAGTCTGCCAATACTTTTTTCCTAAATACCGACATGGCTTCTTCGCACGGATCAACAGCTTCCTTGTTGATCTTCGCTTTTAGAGCTTTTGATAATTGCTTTTTATAAAGACTGCGAATAATAACTGCACTCGCTATACCCCAGTCAATATCGCCTTCCTTTGGATTGCTACGAGCTGCATGATAGGTGGTGAGTGTATTTTTGTTTGTTGCAACAAGCTCTTGTTTTAGGATCGTCATTAGTAGCCACTCACCATGATTTCACCATCTTCTTCGTCTAACTCGATCTCGATATGATTGTTTCCGTCAAAAAGTGTTAGCTTGTCAGTTTGACTTACAATCTCTGTTATGTGATTAACTAGTTCTTCTAATACCACTACGGTGCTTCTTCGAAATCGACTAGGAAAATGGCCGCTAACGATATCAATCAGTAGTTCAAAAAGATTAACATTTATGGGAGCTGATATGGATTTGCTGTTTACCATGATGCTCATTCTAAATTCATGGATGTCACTCGATTTTTGCTGATATTTAGCTATCGATTTGTAGTCAGGTTTTAATTCCATTTGTGCAGCTAGATGGTACCCTCCATGGGATGATAGAAAGAGATGTTTCTTCCTTAAATTTGGAGCGAATCGATTGGCAAATTTGATTAGGCCAGGTATTAATACAGAGTTATACACTTCTTTTAAGGCAGTTTTTTGCGGATTATCATCAGTGTGGAGGGTGTGGTGTTGCCATGCTTCCTTGAAACGCAGCTGTACTTTGTTAGTGAACTCGTTGGTGAGTTTTTTCGGATACACCGAATTGTAAGATTGATCTGTTAGTAGAAAGCTCAGTCTAAGAATCTGGTATGCGTTCAGTTTATAAGGGAGTCTAAAATTCTTTAGTTGATCTAAATAGTTAGCTAGATCGATGTCTTCCATCACGAGTTGCCGTTCAAGAAGAAATTGGTCGATTACTTGCGTGCGACATATGGCGGGATCTAAATGCCGAAGTGCTTCAAGTATTTCATTGCTGCCGCCGTTGAATAAGGTATCGATCAGAATACTATCTCCGCACAGGATCTCATGAATAAAGTCCAGAAGCATTCGAGCAGTTACGAATTGGTCGAACTGAACACGAGCGTTAAATAGTAGAGAAATAATTTGTTTCTGAACACTGCGGTTTCGTAGTAAAAGGTAGTTGCTTACAAGAATCTTATCAGCTGGATTGTTGAGCGCATCGTTGAATAGATCTCGAAATGGATTAGATGAGTCATCAGCTACCACTTTCCTGATCATCTCACTAAACTGCGTTGCTACTAGACGATTTCCGTCATAAGAAAATTTAGGATATGCTTCGAAGTCATAGATAATGACATCGTCTGAAAACTTATTTCCATCTAGGAATGAACGAATGGCGCCGCGAATATCAGCATGCTCATCGCTGCCTTCACGCTCGAAATTGGCGAGCATGCCAATGTTGATACCAATCACCAAGGATCGGTTGCCCGACTTGTAAGAGGTTAGCTTGGAATTGAGAGTATCGATTGCCGTCGCGTGAGGATCGAATGCATGAGTGGCATCTAAGTGGAAGTCGATTTCAGGGAAATGCTTGGTATTTCGATTAAGTATTTCAGACTTTCCGTCACCGCTTGAGCCTGATAGCAATATCAGCTTTCTACCTTTGAGAGTTTTAAGGCAATCAATAAAGTCCTTTTCTATAACGGATTCGGTGTAAAGATAGTCTTTAACGCGAGCATGATATTCATTCTTGATATTCCCTGCTGTACTAACAGCTGTCGGGGAAGATTTCGAAAGAACTGACAGTGCTTCTCGAAGTAACATTCTTGTACTCTATTTGTAACTTGTCCATAAGGGTTGTAACTTTAACTTTGATTGGTATGCATGATCAACAGTTATCCATATTTGAATAAACATTTATGAGCTTGCGATATTAAAATGTTAACGCCGACTTACTACTCTATTAAAGGTCACGACGATATTCGTTGCAATAAATTAAATATCTATTTGCTAAATAGAAACGGTTTGAGCAGAATATGCTCGATTGGGCCTAATCTGGCAGGTTTTCCTTCAATACCCGACCAAAACCAACCCAACAACATTCCCCAGCACACTTAACTTAAACATCGCCTGAAAACTCGCCTTACTCGTCTTATGCCTAAAGGTACGCTGCCCTAGCATCGCCCCTAGCCAACCACCAAACAGTGCAAGCATATGCAACGTCTGCTCTGGCACTCGCCATGCACCTTTATTAGCTGCACGCTTATCAGCCCAATAGTAAAAAAAGCTAACCACACTTAAGCCAAGCGAAATCAAAATGGTGTACTCGGGTAGTCGGCCCATCCCGGTAGCAATCAATATCGCCACAAAGTAGGCCAGGGCGAGAAGGTTACCAATGCCGTTATCTTTGGTAGTACGCTTAGGATTTTTACTCGCCGCCTTCTTACTACTGCTGGCATAACGCACGTTAGTGGCTTTAAATTTATTGGGCCCTTGCCTTTGCTCGGTATAAACAATCACGTCGCCATTTTCGGGGCGTTTACCTTGTTTGGTGAATGCTTTGACGTGTACAAAGGCACGATTGCCGCCGCCATTGGGTTCTACAAAGCCAAAGCCGCGATCGTCGTTCCAGTTAACTAACTTACCTTGATACTGCATCTTAAACCGTATTACTAACTGCCAACCACATAATCGCCAATACACTAACAGGCACTAAAACCAACGCAAGCTTTGTAAAGGTGCCGTGATAAAAATCGTACAGCGCTTGTTCTTTACTACTCGCGGTACCCGCAATCACCTTAGGCGCTATCTTGGCGATTTTAAAATTAGCCAGCCATACATCGATAACCTCGAGGGGTATCAGCACAATACCAACAATGGCTAGCTTAAACTGCAGCCAGGGTAGGGTTTGCATATTAAAGTTAAACGCAAGGTAAGCACCGCTAACTAGCAGTGCGGCAAAGGCGACGTGTTCGATAACTACGGTGGTGATAAAGGCGCGGTGTAATCTCGCCAATGCTTCTTTGGCAATGCCGTCGTGCTGGCAAACCTTTAACACGATCCAGCTGCCCAGCGCGGGGCCCAGCCAAAAGATCAATGCGCCAAGGTGTATTAGCTTTACCAAGCTGTACTCGATCATTAGGCGAACTGCCTGCGGGCGAACAACACCATCCATGTGGTCGACAGCACCATCGCCGCGCCGGTAAACAGCGCGATGATCAACAATAGGTTGGCGGCGGTGGCGATTGAAAGGCCTAGGCCCAGTATCCACGCAACAATACCCCAAGCGCTAAACCACATTGGCGGGCGCGTTTGCTTTACGTACAGTAGCGTTAATATCAGGCCGCCGATGTTGTATAGGCCGTTGCCTAAAAAGCTGGTTAGCATCACTGCGGTGCGCTCTAGTACGGCGAGTGTTGGCAGGCCTACCTCTTGTGCACTCGCCAGTGGTATCACATAGGCAAACAGAGTTTCTGCGGCTAGGTCGGGTGCAATGCCTAGCGCTACTGCAAACAAACCAAAGGTTTTAAGGGGCGAGTTTTCAATAGCGCTCGCCAATAGCGTGCAAAACAAAAGCAGGCCAAGGGCCGAGAACATCCATAGGGTCCAACCAAGCTTCCAGATACCTGGGTTGCTTGCCATAAAGCCAACGCGATCGGCGAGTTGTTCGGCTAAAAAGCCATCGCGCATGGGGCCTACCATAAAGATGCAGGCGAAGGTGATGAGGGTGGCGATGGCGTAGATGCTGTAGCGTGATTGGGTGTGGGTCATGACGTCTACTTATTGTGATTGATGGTGGCATCATATCAAGCTAATACATCAACTGCTAAACTATCAGCTCAACTAACGGTGGCGAGTAGATAAGCATGTTCACAAAAGATGGCACGGCCCAAGGCGTTGCAAAGCAGCGTTTAATAGAGTCACTCGCCCCAGCTGATAAACGTGTTGTATACGACCCGTTCGCAAAGTATTTCGTGGCAGGGGCGGGGCTTATGAAACTATGGGGCCACCGCTTTAGTGTGTGGATCACGCAAAAGTTTGCACCGGGTTTTCATCACCATTTAATTGCTCGCACCCGCTTTATTGATGACCTTGTCGAAGACTGTTCTGCTAAGGGTATAACGCAATACGTGATTTTAGGTGCAGGTTATGATGCCCGTGCTCACCGTTTAAACCTTGCCGTAGATATGTATGTGTTTGAGGTAGATCAGGTCGAGGTGCAAAGTCGCAAGCGCGCTAAGTTACCTGCACAGGCTACCTCGCGGGCGAACCTTACCTATGTTGAGATTGATTTCGAAACTCAAACCCTAACCCAGCAGTTATTAGATGCAGGGTTTGATAGCAGCAAGCCAACGCTGTTTACGCTAGAAGGCGTGTCGCAATACATCACCAAAGACGCCCTTGCCGATACCATCGCCGAAATCGCCCAGCTGTCTAAACAGTCGCAAGCGATCTTTTGTATGACATACGTAAACGAACTATTAAAGTCTGACCCGCTGCAGTGTTTTGGCAAAGGCTACCCCAAGGCCGAACGTCGTGCTAACGCGGTAATGATGTTGGCCGCCAAGGTAAGCGAGCCTTGGATCTCGTTATACAGTGATCAAGAGCTGGCGAGCATGCTAAGCGAGCAGGGTTTTGAAGTAACCGATAACAAAACTCTTGCTGATTTAAACGAACCCTATTTTGGTGCCGTAGGGCGAGCCCTGCCTGAGAATCAGATCTTTAAGTTAGAGCATTTTTTGGTGGCTAGCTCGTCTGCCGATTCTAACTAGGGGTTGTAATGACCGATAACTCAAGCGTTAGTAATTACCCCCAGTGGGAAGAGCGTATTAACATCGCATCGCACGCGATAGGTTGCGTGCTGGGTGTGATAGCAACCATTGCCTTGGTGCACTTGGCCATTGCCCAGGGGCAATGGCAGCACATTGTAAGCTTTAGTATTTATGGGGCGAGTATGGTGGTCTTGTATGCCGCGTCAGCCCTGTATCACAGTGCCAAGACGATTCAACGCCGTCGTCGATTAAAAGTGTTCGACCATGCGGCTATTTATATTCTGATCGCCGGCAGCTATACCCCGTTTACCTTAACTGTATTAGAGGGTTTTACGGGTATAGCATTGCTAGTTGTTATTTGGGCTTTTGCGTTGACGGGTGTGGTGCTGAAGTTGTTTTTTACAGGGCGCTATAAAGCGCTGTCGACTAGCATGTATGTGGTGATGGGGTGGTTGGTTATCTTTGTCATCAAACCTCTAGCGGACGCTTTACCTGAACAGGGGTTACATTGGTTAGTGGCCGGTGGAGTTGCCTATACAGTGGGCGCACTGTTCTATGCCTTTAAAAACATACCAGGCACCCATGCAATCTTTCATGTCTTGGTGTTAGTGGGTACGGCGTGCCAGTTCGTTACCGTTTATCGTTATATTCTTTAAACCTCATTCTCGGGCACAATCTCAGTATCAGCCAATGACTCTTCAACCCATGTTAGGTAAGAAGGGTGAAACAGGCTTTACAGACGATCACTAGGGTTAAGGGATCTAGTGGTGCGCCTGTCGATAGTTAAAAAAACAGCTATGTCTAATTTTTTGGAAATGAGCCTGTCTTGTTTGCTAAACCCTGTATGGGAGCTTGGAGCTCCATGGGTATGCCATACGCCGACAAATGTCTCATATGACTTGTTATAAGAAGCTAATATTTTAAGCTTTTTTTGTGAGCCTGACTGCACCTGACAGTCGGTTCTATATTCATTTCTACGATGATCTAGGTATATGCCACCACCTATTTCAATGTCTAACGTGACCGACTTGCCGATGACCGTGCGCCCAGATTTGTGGGCAGCTTGCTGCATCGACGTGCTCCAGATCGTACTGAAACAGAGAGGTGAGAGCTTACCGTAAGCATTCGTTGGTACACAAAGAAATAATGATAGTAGCCACAATACGCATAATGGATGCATGCTCTAAGCCTCAAATAAAATTTTCGTTTGAGGTTATGGCAAGCGTAGGAAAAACTAGGAGATCACAAATTTGTGAAGCGAATTCACTTATTTGTAGGTATATATCTGATGCGGTAAAATAGCGGGCGAAATCAAGGATGGATTTATGAACAATACGCTACTGGTATTAGCTGGGTCTGCACCACAGGTAGTTACAGCGTCAATTTATGCACTTGCTGAGAAAGGTGTAGTTGTGGATGAGGTTGTTGCCGTTTGTTTTGAGCATCAAGTGCCTCAGTTACTAGCGAGTTTAAATGGCCCAAGACAAGGAGGTTTGTCACCGCTAGAACATCTTGCATCCGAATTGGCTTGCTCGTCCATTTCGTTAGATGTTTCAAATCTTCTTGTTCCCAAAAATTGTCACGGTATTTCTTTGAGTCATATTTCAACGATTGGCGACGTCGAAACATTGGCGGAATGTATATTTTCGCTTTTACGGCGCATTACTTTAGATTCAGAGCGTGCGATTTATGCATCGATATCGAATGGTGCTCGAGAAATGGCATTTTACTTAAGTTATGCCATGGCTATATACGCGAGAGAGCAAGATTCTATGTCACATGTGTTCTTTAAAGAAGGCTATGAACACTCTGAATTCTTTTTTCCTACCCAGCAATCGGAATGGTTTCAAAGTGCTAAAGGGCCGTTAGATAAATCGAAGGGAACAGTCACTCTGCTAGAAATGCCCTTTGTGAGATTGAGAGATTCTTTACCTCGATCATTGATTCAGTCAAGCCTTAATCTAGAACAAGCTAGAGCGATACATCAGTTAGCGAACCAAGATGTATCATTAGAGTTAGATGATTACTCTACAGGTTTGATCTGTAGTGGCGTGTATATTGAAATGACAGAGTCTAATTACGCCTTTTATCGAATGCTTGTCGTTGACTTGCAGGACGCTAAAGAGGGCTATGATAGCCCAAACAACGAAGAACCTTGCACTGTAACAGCACTTCACTATATAAATCAGCGTATGGCAATACACGGTATGCCGCTCTTTGACGCCCTAGATGTGGCGTTAGACTATGCCGAGGAAAATCTTTTATCGATGCGTCAAAACGAAATTGACGGACTGCGATATGGGATGAAGAAATCATTCTTCAATCAGAGAAAATTTGAAATAAATCAGTCAATTAGGGCCGCCCTACCGTCTTCAATCGCCGAGCATTACGATATAGATACTCTGTATAAAACTAGAAGAAAGGGGGCTTCGAAGCCGGTTAACTTTTTCGGATTGAATATCGAGTCTAGCAGAGTACGTATGGCAGGCGAGGATGTATAATGTGCACATACGAGCGGGTTTAATAGTAAGCGTGACTCTTTACAACTACTGCTAGCCACATTATCCTCGCCCGTTAAATCGAAAATATTTACAAGTGTTGTACCGTTTGTTGTAGCTGTAGTGTTCTAGTTATACGAGGCAATAAGCTTGAAGATGTTATTCATTCTTACTTAGCTGTATTTCATCAGCTCTCTTTGATACTTAATTAGACCGCGCCGGCTCTTTGGCTGAGAGAATGCGATATTGAGTATAGAAAACAATCTCCCTTTCATTATTGGCGTAAGTGGCCATCGTGATTTGTCGCCTGCTGACGACATTGATCAAATACGTTCAAGGGTCATCGCTGTCTTAGAATACTGGAGAGCTGCAGTTACTTCAGACACTCCAATATGGTTACTCACCGGGCTAGCCACAGGCGCCGATTCATTAGTGACTGACATTGCTTGTGAGCTGAGAACTAGATGGGGGCAGTCTAGCGTTAAAATAATTGCCTGTCTGCCGATGCCAGTAGACGCCTATAGAAGTGATTTTAAAAACCTTGACTTTGAACCAACTGCGTTGGATGGCTTTGAGAGTCGAATAGAAGCGCTTAGCCAGGGTGATGATGAGGTGTTAGTCGTACGCAGCCAGCTAGATAGTTGTGATTATGAAAAAGCACTTCAAGATACCCAGTTCGGTGATGAACGAAACAATCTATACCTGAATCAAGGGGTGTTCATCGCTAAATATGCTCAAGTACTAGTTGCTTTGTGGGATGGTAAACCGGCAGCCGGAGCTGGGGGGACTGCTGATGTTGTAGGTTATAAACTGGGTGAGCGTACAGTGTGGCCGCTAGGGTCGTCGAACCCAGCGTTAGAACCTATATCAGAATTTGATGGGCAGGTAGGTGGTGTTGTGCATCATATCCCGATGAATCAGTCTCATGAAGACACATTTGTTGATCAACTGTGCACCTTCGATAGTGAAAAACTTGAGGGGCCGGTTCCAGATGGTACAAGTGTATATGTCTGTTCAAAAAACGCTGGTAGAAACCATAAGGAAATCAGAGCGTTTCTATCAAGGGAGCTAGCTACACTGCTACAGCAGCTTAAGGTGTATAACCGATCCGAAACTACTGTTAACGAGCGAGCACGAGAAACGAGCGGATTATGTTGGGCGCATGCAATCTTTAGCCGAGCAGATGCAGTAGCAATAGAGTATCAGCGTCGCTATCGGCGTATTTCGGCATGTTTTTTTGGCGCGGTAGTACTCGCATTGAGTGTATTAGAATTTGCGGGTGATCTTCTTGACGAGGTTGCTGGTACGTGGTCGGTGATTAGTGTCTTATCGCTGTTAACCGTAGCGTTTTTGATCGCAAAATATAGTGGCAGTCGTGACTTTAAATGGAAGTACCAAATTGCTCGTGGAATCGCCGAGGGCATGCGTATTAGGGGATATCTAAATCTATGTGATATAGGGCCACTTCATGCTCCGTTGGTGCCTAGGCGACATCGAATAAACTTAACTATTATTAATCATGCAATCAGCGTAGGTGAGTTTGAGTGGTGGAGTAATCCACGCAAACCATCGTTAGAACTCATAAATGAAGCTTGGATACAACAACAAATTGAATTTCTTAAATCTAGGCTTGAACTGAAATTGCCAATTACAGCTGGATTGACTACTCGTTTATATAAACGTCCGTTACGAGCGCACAATAAACTATTTCTACTAAGTAAAGCCTTTTTTTGGCTAGGTGTAACGTTTGGTATAGCGATCTCGTTGGTAATGCTTTCAGAACTGTTAGTTGGCTATCAAGTCGTCGATGTTGTAAAAACAATGATGATGTATGGAGTTCAGTATTCATTGATGACAGCAGGAGTGATAGCGCTTTGGCATGAGCTGGCAGGATACGAAAATACTGCTAAAGGATATGAGAGCCTCATAGCCCTATATGAAAGAGCGCAAGGCTTTGTGCATGGCGATTTAACAAATGAGAAGAAATTTATGCTAGTTGAACTTGCCAAAGAAGCGATGCTAGAACATGTGTCGTGGACACATTCAGAATCTGAAATTGATATCAAGAATAGGTAGCTGTTTTAAATAAAGGACAAGTAATGAATAAAGGGAATACAGCAGTACTATATAGAGTAGATTACGAAACTGAAAACAACGAAAACCACTCACAAAGAAAGACTCAAGTTGGGCCGAATCATTATTTGCTATGGGGGGAGGGAAGCGCCTATCAGTTAGTAACTCAAGACGAACATAATAGTAGAAAATTTGAACGTCATTCGGCGTTAGTTGTCGGTGTTACACAGCTTAAGTACGGAACTGACAAGTTTTTGACAATAGGTGAAGATATGGAGGTTCATATCTGCTCTACCTCTGGCAGAAGACTTCATATCCTTAAAGGTCATAAAACGCGAATTCTGGGAACCATAGAGCTTTCAGAGAATCGCTTGTTAACAGTCGGAGAAGAGGCGGATGTCAGACTTTGGGATACTATAAGTGGTGAAAACTTAGCGATAATATCGGCTAGGGTTAGGAGCCTAAGTTCTATTCAGGTATTCGCTGGGGCACCATATTTCTCAGTACTTGAGGAAGGTAAAGTTAGCATTTGGAGCAGTGGTGGAGACTTAGTTACTGTTCTTGAAGGTCTTGAGTCTGAGATAAGAACAATTATGCCTCTAGAAGGCGGTCGGTGGCTAGTAAAGGCTCATGAGTGTATGCCTAGGGTATGGAACGCTAGCGGTAAGCATCTATGGGAGTTTCCCTTCGAATTTGATTTATATCGGGGGTACGTCGAGATCGATGATAACCAGCTATTAGTTCATTCGGAAGACGGGGCGCTATCAATTTGGAGTGAAGATGGGCAAGTTCTTCACAGTCATGAGCAAGATGATAAATTGTCGAAATTTTTTAAAGACTACTTTAGTAATTTAAAAGTAACCGAGGCCCATTTTCAATCTCATCCGACTGTGATTGACTATCCACATATTCGCAACCCTATAGCAGGTAAAGCTAGCGTGTTCACCGCACGGGATGAAATAAATCAACAAAATATTGATTTACAAGACCCGCTTAGAAAAAGGTTCTGGGATTTCTTTTGTCGGCCTTTGTTCTCGCCTATAAAAACTGCTTTAAAAGACAATATTAGTCAATCTTATAAGCTATTGAATACCGTAGAAGAAGCACAAGAAGAAATGGCTGAGTTAGTTCAGGCCTATAAAAAGAAAAGTGCTAGTAAGAGATCAACTAGCTTAGTAATGGCCGTTATTGGAACATTGTCTTTAGGTCTTAATGCAGCTGTAAATTCAGATATAGAATGGCTTAGCAGCTTAGTAACTGCAATCTTAGGTGGTGATAGCGGTACCTTAACAAGTCTTTTTACTCTTCTAACCATTGCAACATACATTATCAGCATTTCTGCATTTCAAGGTGCTCGAAAGCAACAAAACATGCAGCGTTCTAAAGAACAAAATTTACGCTTGTTAAATAAACTACCCAGCCTCTTGATTACTCACGTTAACACGATAAAAGACTATCGCCGAAAAATCTTAAAGCAGATACCGGTTGTTACAGATGTAAATTGTGTAAGTGGTGTCGAAATCGAGAAGGAGATCGATAAGATGATCTCTAGTTCGTTAGAGAAAGTTGCTTTAGATGAATGCGGGCTTGATCGCGAGGACGTAATTTATACTGATAATCAGGCAATTGTCTTAAAGGATTGGTCTTGGATTCAAGATAAGGGTAGGCGCGAAAATGTGCGATCGAAACTTAATTACAATAATGAATTTAGCTTTTGGTCAGGCACTAAAGAGATTGTTTTCGCGGTTCAGTTTATTCAGTATATATTTCTAACACAAGATAAGATCGACGTTTTTACAGCGTATTATGATTTTATTTCTGGAAAATGCGTCGGAAAAGAAGCAAATGCTTTCTATTATAAAGACGTAACGAATATTGCGAAGAGAGAAGTCGAGCGAGAGCAGTATTCAGGATTTGGTGGAGAGAGTGTTGCCGCTACCGAGATCGTATTATCAGTAGCGAGTGGTGAAAAGATACGTTTAACCATATTGAATGAAGAAAGTGCTTCGGCGCTGTCTGAAAGCGTAAAGGATAATGAGAGCCTTTCTATTCAGGAAAGAGTTGATAGGCTACTAGCCCAAAAAGAAATATATATGGATGATGCATCATATACCGACGAAGAGCGGAAGGATGAAATTGATGTGATCGAAAGTCAAATAGCTGACCTAAAGACTCAGTCACTGACCCATGATATGGGCATAATCAGGAGTAAAGCCGATGATGCGATTAGAAATATCCGAGCGCAGCTAAGACAGCATAAACAATATGATAGTGTTGGGGATAAAATGAATGAATCTATTTCTTAGCTACAGCAGCGAAGATCATTCTGATGTAGCAGCTCTAGAGAGAGCTCTTGTGAATTACGGATACAGTGTCTGGTTTGCCCCTAAGAGTATTCGTAGTGGCGATAGTTTCTCGGATGAAATTGAAAGAGCTCTTAGAAATTCCGATACATTTATACTGTTTGCAACTTCTAATTCAGTTGGGTGTGGTGACTTAGATGGTTCTCCGTACGTAAAGGATGAGATAGTATGGGCGAGAAACTTGGGCTTACCTGTTTTACCTATAGATGTTGATGGGTCGCTGGCTAGGGGCGCGGGTAGTGGGTTTGGATATCTTCTAACAAGTTATCAAAATATTTCTGATTGCGGGCCTTCAATAAAAAGTAGTAATTTTGATTATGTAGCTAAGGTCATTGATGGTCATATAAAGAAGAAGAATGTGTCATTAGACTTGGCTTATTTTAATGAAAAAATTAGTGAGGCTGAAAAGCTGTTAAAAGATAAAAAGATGAATCAAGCATACAGCTATTTGAGCCAATTTTCATTTCCTACCGAATATAAAGATATAGTTTCTACTTTAAAAATCATTGCACTATTGCAGTCTAAACCTGTCAAAAACTTATCAAAGTCTGATGCTGATAAGTATGTTCAGCAGTTATCTTCGTTGGGCAGTGACAATGTTATGACTGTCAAACTTTATGTTATGGCGATATTAAGTGAGTTTTATTATCGTAGGAATGCTGTAGCTGACCCAACTGGTGGTGTGTTGTCGCTACTTGAAAGGGCGAGAGAACACGATAAGTTAAAGGCGAAGTATATTAAGATGACAGATGGTATTATAGGGAATAACTCAAACTTTGTTTCTTGCTGGCGATAATGCTTAAGTTTCAATAGTCGATACTTTTACTACAGACTATTGAACGTTATTGATGAGTTAGTGACCTAGGCGCCAAGGTGACGATAGGTAGAATCGAATATCTATCCTTCTGTTTTCTTCATCTGCCGTTGGCGTCTGATGGCGGTTGATGGGTCTCTTTTCTCCGTATCCAACGACAGCAAAGAAATCGTTGTTTTCTTTGTTTTTCAGAGCACGGAGAATCTCGCTATTAGTAAGAATTAAATCCATTATTCAAATACATTTTGATTTATTGATCAATCAATTTCGTCGCGACATACTTTGTTGATTTAGGTTAGTTTAAGCTTGTGTAATATGCCTGCACTCTAAACCTCATCCTCGGGCACAATCTCAGTATCAGCTAACGACTCTTCAACCCACGTTAGGTAAGAAGGGTGGTTTAGCATCGCCTGTATATACTCACCCGCAGTGCCAGACAGTGTTATCTGGTAGCTGTTAAGGCGCGAGGCAACGGGCATAAAGAAGCAGTCGGCAATACCAAAGGCGCCAAATAATCGTAGGTCGCCATTAGCGTCGGGTTTCGCAAACTGATTAAAGATAGATTCGATGCGGGCGATATCGGCCTTGGCGGCGTCTGAGATATTCAGTGGCTTAGACATACGGCAGTTCATTGGCATCTCGCCGCGCAGCGCGTTAAAGCCCGCATGCATTTCGGCGCAAATAGCGCGAGCCTGTGCGCGGGCTTTGGTGTCGGTGGGCCATCCTTTGCCTTGCAGATAGGCTTCGCTTACATACTCGCAAATAGCCAGCGAGTCGTGCACGTTGATGTCGCCGTCGATCAGTACGGGCACACGGCAGGTTTCGCTGTACTTGCCTAAGCGCTCGCGTATTTGATGTTGGGTGAGTGATTCGTGCACTTCGTCAAAGCTGACGTTATTGGCATGTAGTAATAGCCAGGGGCGCAGTGACCAAGACGAGTAGTTTTTGTTGCCGATTACTAGTTGCATGCTAAGCCTCATTAATTATGCGCATAGCATATCAACAATTGTTTGGTTGGGTTAGGTGAATGCGATAAGAGGAGCTTTGTTATGGGGCAGAAAAATACTTGAGCGTGTCCATCTCTTTGTGAGGGATACCGATAATGTGGATGGTGTCATCAGTTAGTTGATAGAAAACTACATGCTGGCCTTCTCTATAGCTGTAGTAGCCTTCACGAATGTCTGTACGGTGCTTACCAGAGAGCGGGTTTTGTGCGAGCCATTTAACACGCGTATCGATATTTTTTAAGTACTGGTTGCGTTGAGCTTTGCCCCAGTTACGCTCGGTATATCGGCCTATATTTTTTAAGTCGTCGCGAGCGCGAGGTGTAATTTTGATTAGTCGATTCTTATGCATTAGCCCTCGTTATCTAATTCATCGATTATGCCGTCGATAGAAAAATCGTCTACAAACTCGCCCCTTTCAGCTTGGGCTGCACCCTCTGCGAGGTGGGCACGCAGGGCTTCGAGTTTGGTTTTACGCTCTTCCATACCGCGCAGGGCGTCGCGAACCACTTCGCTGGCAGAGCCGTATCGGCCGCTGGCAATTTCGTTTTTGATAAATGTCTCCCAGTGTTTGCCCAAACTTAGGCTGGTAGTTGCCATAGCTGACCTCGTGTATTCATATTTAATAATATTGAATATAGAGTACGATGCCGCCAGCCACAAGCGCTCAAGTTACTAATGTTAAGTTATTGTGGTTGCTGTAGGCTAACGGCTCGATTTAGGGGGAACTATGGGTTTAAAAAAATACTGGCCAGCGCTTGCGTTATTTATGATGACTACCGTACTCGCAGAGCCAGCCACCATCGGCGGCGTCGACGTCGAAATCATGCGCAGCAGCGACAATCCTGCACCCTTAGTACTATTCTCACATGGCGCCGGCAGTTGCCCAGATCGCTATCAGCAACTGCTGTCAAAACTCGCCAATAGCGGTTACACGGTGATGGCGGTAAAACACAAAGACTGCATCAGTGGCGATACCACCCCCGATGTAAGCTGGCGCTCGCCCGAGCAATGGAGCGATGCCACCAATAGCTACCGTCGCGACGATATGCATGCTTTATTAGATGCCTTGCCCGGCAGCGACTATGCCCAGTACATCAGCAGTTTTGATTCAGTGGGTTGCATGGGGCATTCGATGGGCGGCTATACCTGCATGGGGTTGGCTGGTGCTTGGGCGAGTTGGCAGCGTACCGAAGTAAAAGCTATCGCTGTTTTATCGCCTTGGCATAAACCCTACACTGTGCAACAGAGTGCGGTGGAGATAAGTGGCGTCAGTGTGCTGTATCAGGGGGGTACTAAAGATCGACCTATTACCCCTGATTTAGTAGCAGCTAATGGTGCGTACGAGCAGACAAACTCGCCCAAGTATTTGCAGGTGTTTAATCGCGCTCGCCATGGCGCGTGGTCAGACTCACGATTAGGCCGGCGCTTTCATGATGAGATGAGCTACTACCAAATTGCGTTTTTTGATGCGTACTTAAAGGGCGAGTCAGTTAAGAAACTTGAAGTTAAAAAGGGGCGAGTAGATACCCTAAGGTTTGCGCACCAACAATGAGCATGTTTAGAAACGAAAAACTAGTTAAGCCAACCAATTGGCAAATTACAGCGGCGGCAGTTGTCGGCATTGCGAGTTATACCGGCAATTACTTCTCGCCCGCCATAGGGTTAGTACTCGCCCTCTTTACCATGGTGCTAATTGGCGCACAGTGGTGGTTTGATTTTAGAGTATGGCCCACGTTCAAATATAAGGTGCACCCATTAGTGTTTGGGCTGTATTGGGGGCTGATCGTTGGGCTGGTGATACCGATGTTGATCAGGGTATCACTTGAAGATGGTCTCGGTGGCATCTGGGAGTTACTTGTTAGTTAATGCAGAGATGTGAACGTCTTGCCCGTCAGGAAACTTTGCATGAAGCTCAAGTGTGCCGCCTAGGGCCTCTATGTAATTAGCAAGTGTGCTAAGCAGTGCGTCTGGCCTACTTTCTATTTTTGAAATATTGGGCTGGGCAACGTTCATAACATCGGCAACCAACGACTGATTAATACCGCGGGATTTACGCAGCTCGGCTAATGACATCTCTGCTACTATCTTTACAGCCTTTGCTCGTGCTGCTTGGCTTACTTTGGGGGAGATCTTTTTACGCATCTCTGAAAGTGGCTTGGTCATAACTTAATTCCTAATCTAGATTTTCAGATTTAAGATGGTCTAAAAACAGTTTCTCTGCGCGCCTAATCATTGTGTCGTAAAAGCTCTTGGCGTTACTGCCGTTTTTGCGGCCGCCACAAAGTAGTACGGCTCTGCGAATAGGGTCGAACGCATAGAATACGCGATAGGGTTTGCCGCTATGCTGTATTCTGAGCTCTTTAAGGTTCTTAACTCTTTTCGTGGCCTTTAATGTATCTGCATAAGGGCGAGATAAGTTAGGCCCCGCAATTTCGAGTACCTCTACCATAGCCATGACGTCGATTTGCTCAGGCTCAGTTAACTGAAAGAACCATTCTTCGAAGTCGTTGGTTACGAATATTTCCCATGACATGTGATATTAGATATTCCTTTAAAAGTATATATTCTTGGGGTTATATGTCAAGGCGGGTAGGCAACACCGTATCAAGCCATTAAGTGCGTGGGCAACAAATCACCCTGTAACACCACCATCACAAACATGTCATCATTTGTTCATCTAATCGTTATTTGAGTGTCATCTTTTGTACCTATGGTTTTCATATCTCAATTGATATCGAAAATTAAGGTAGATAATGAAACATTCAATTAAGAGGTCTTTGCTTGCAGTATCTATTTCTGCAGCGTGCGCATCGGTCTATGCCGATGGGCGAATCGAAGGGCGAGTGTCAGATAGCACGCAGAAAAACTATATCGGTAATGCGCTAGTAGAGCTTAGCCGTACCAACAAAGAAACCGTGACCAGCCGTGATGGGCGATTTTCGTTTACCGACATCGCGCCAGGCACTTACCAGCTAACCATCAGCTACATCGGTGCAAAGCCCTTGAGCCAAACCGTTGAGGTGATCGACGGCGAAACCACCCGCGTTAATTACCTACTAGATGCCGCTGATGCGATCGAGACTATTTTGGTAACAGGTCAAGCGGCAGGGGCGGCAAGTGCGCTAAGTAAGCAGCGTACGTCTGACGAGATTATTGCAGTGGTTGATGCCGACGCGATTGGTCAGTTGTCTGATAGCAACGTCACCGAAGCACTTCAGCGTCTATCGGGTATTTCAATCGAGCGCGATCAGGGCGAGGGCCGCTTTGTGCGTATTCGTGGTGCGGCGCCTAATCTTAATACGGTATCGATTAACGGGTTAAACGTACCGTCGCCCGAGGCCGGTGCGCGGGCGGTTGCGCTAGACGTTATACCTGCCGAGCTAGTACAAACCCTTGAAGTATCTAAATCGGCAACGCCAGACAAAGATGCCAATGCGCTAGGCGGTAATATCGAAGTACAGTCGCTATCAGGCTTTGACCGCGAAGGCACTACCTATAGCTTGTCTGCTGATTTGGCCTACGAAGATCTTACTGATAATACTAATCCTAAGGCCAGTGCTACCTACACCTCGGTATTAAACGCGCAAGAAACCTTCGCGATCGCAGCGGCGATTAGTTATGAAGATCGCGATTTTGCATCGCACAATGTTGAGACCGACGGCAACTGGACGATGCCTGATGAAGACGACTTTCCTGGTGCGCCTGCGTTTAATATGCCCCCTGAGCTTGAGCAGCGTATTTACGAAATCAATCGTAAGCGCTTAGGCTTAGCAGCAAACTTTGATTATCGCCCCTCTGACGACACGTCGCTTTACCTACGCACCTTGCATTCACGTTTTGAAGACCAAGAGTATCGTCAAAAGATTGAATGGAAGATTGAAGACGCTAGCTCTATTGATGATCTAACGGCTACCTCAGGTACCGTAAGTGATGGCTTAGAGGTAGAGCGCGAGCTGAAAAATCGCCTCGAAAAACAAACCATCACCTCGATCAAAGCAGGCGCTGATTTTACTAAGCCTTGGGGCGAGTATGACCTTAGTATTGGTTATTCAAGCGCCGAAGAAAAAGAACCGGGCCGTTACGATGCCGTGTTTGAGGGCGATCTAGACGACAGCACCTTTGCTTCATGGTCAGGTATCACTAAGCCTGTTATTACCGGCGGTGCTGACGCGTATAACACCGATCTATTCGAACTAGACAAAGTAGAGTGGGTTAATGGCAACGCCAAAGACGAAGCGGTTCAGTTTGCAGCTAATCTTAGCTACAACACTAAGTTTAATGGCTTTCCGTCAACCATTAAGGTGGGTGGCAAGATTCAGGCTCGCGATAAAGACTATGATGTCGACTTTGAAGTTTGGGAAGACTTTGCCGGTGGCCCCGTACTAACCCCCTATGTGTCGGGTATGTCTGATTACTCGTTAGGCAATGCTGGGCCTTACATTTCTGCGGGTTTAATGAACCCGTATTTGCATGGCCTGCAGTCAGGCGACTACGACATCGATGATATGGACTCAATCGAAGGAAGTTACGCGCCGCAATACAGTGCGTCAGAAGACAGCTGGGCACTTTACGCGATGCAAACCACCGACTTTTGTAATACGCGTTTAATCTATGGTGCGCGTTATCAATCGTTTGCAACTGATCTGATGGGTTATCAGGTTGAGCGCAACGACGATGACGATCTAATTGACGTAACTGAGCAGAACTTTTCTAACGATGATGATTTCTTCTTACCATCAGTACACCTACGCCGCCGCTTAAACGATGCGTGGCAGGTGCGCGCAGCGCTAACTACTAGTGCGGTTCGCCCAACGTTTGAGCAGATGTCGCCGGGTCAGCTAATCGTTCGTGAAGACTTTAACGGTACCGACTTTGATACCAACGAAGCAGAGTTTGGTAACCCCTATTTAGAAACCACCACCAGCACTAACTTTGATGCAACGATCGAGTATTACTCGCCCAATAAGCTATCAGGTTTTTCTGCTGGTGCATTCTACAAAGACATTAGCGATTTTGTTTACCAAGCCGACATTGCTGGCACCGGTAACTACGTGAACTTTGATGAAGCAATTACCTTTAACAACGGTGATAGCGCCAAATTATATGGCTTAGAGGCTAGCATTGTGCAGCGTTTTAGTAATGGCTTCTTGGTTACCGCAAACGCGACCTTTACTGACAGCGAAGCAAGCTATGAGCAGCGAGCTGATACTGCGCTACCAGGGCAGTCTGATACCACAGCCAACCTAGTACTAGGTTGGGAAGGCGATGTGTTTAGCGCACGCTTAGCGACCACCTACAAAAGCGATTATATTCGCGAGCTAGACATGACCGAGCCAAGCAACGACTTCTACCAAGATGCTCACACGTCAGTGGATATGTCGCTGCGCGCAGCATTGGGTGCATGGGAGCTACGCTTAGACGCTACTAACCTAACTGACGAACCTTACTTTGCCTACTCGGGCAACAATAAATATAACGCGCAATACGAACTATACGGGCGCACCATTCGCCTAGGCGCAACCCTGAGGAACTTTTAATGAACAAATCACTTATCGCAACCATTATTGCTAGCGCCATGTTAACTGCTTGTAGTAACTCGCAAGCACCAATTGACCCTAGTATTAAGCAGGTTACCGTACAGGCACAGGTGCAAACACAAGCTGTGTTGTCAGACGATGATGCTGCCGATGACTCGGTAGTTTGGTTTAACCAAACCGATGCTGCTAACAGTTTAGTAATTGGCACCAACAAACGTTGGGGGCTAGAGGTTTATAACCTTGATGGCCAACGTGTTCAGCAGTTGCCAGTAGGGCGAGTAAATAACGTTGATCTACGCAATGATGTTACTGGCCAGTACGACTCGATCGCTGCAGCCAGTAATCGCACTAACAAAAGCATTAGTTTATTTTCGATTAACGCTGAGGGCACCCTTGTGCAAACTGGCGATGTGGCTACGGGGTTAAACGACCCATACGGAATCTGCATGGGCCAAGTGCAAGGCGTTAACTATGTTTACGTCAACGACAAAGATGGGCGCTATCAACAATGGCGAGTAGATACCTTGTCTACAGCAACTAAGGTACGAGAGTGGGCATTGCCTGCACAGCCTGAAGGTTGTGCTGTCGATGACGTAACAGGTGTGCTGTACTTTGGCATCGAAGAAATGGGCCTATACAAGATGTCAGCGGCAGCTGATGCGCCAACCGATTGGCAGCTAATTGATGCTACCGGTGCAGGCCGACTGGTTGCTGATATCGAAGGCATCGATATCTATCGCACTGACGAATATCAGTTGTTGTTAACTTCAAGCCAAGGTAACAACAGCTATGTGATCTATCAGCTAGATGCTAATACAACGCCCGTTGGCATTGTGCGAGTAGGTGATGGCGCGTCGATTGACGGCACCGCCGAAACCGACGGCATCGCAGTATCAGCCCATTTATTGCCTGGTTTTGAAAAAGGTATTTGGGTGATTCAAGACGGTGTGAATACAGCGCCGGCGGCCAATCAAAACTTTAAGTATGTATCGATGGCAGATGTGTTGATGCAATTAGGGTTAGATTAGGTTAACTATTGTAAAGCTAATATCCTATCGACCTTGCCTGAGGTATCGTTATTACTCTTTAATAGCGATACCTCAACTGCCATGACCACGTTTATCAAATACCTGTTATTAAGTTTTACAACACTTGTATTAACCGCCTGCGGTGGCGGCGGTGATGGGGGCGAGCAGAGCACCCCGCCAAATATACAGCCGCCTGTGGCCGAAAGCATTTGGGATTACACCGAGGTAGCCTACGGCACCGACGACCCAAGCCGCCAGTGGCTCAATATTAAACTCGCCACTGATCAAAGTAAGCCTGCACCGGTGTATCTATTTGCTCACGCTAATGGCGGCACGGCTTATAGCATTGATGACAGCGAGCTTAATGCGATTGCTGCGGCAGGCTTCGCAACGATCAGTTGGGATTCGATTCAAAAGCTAGAGACAGCCGATGATTTTGATATAGCGGTTAGTGATGCGCAGATTATGTTTGATTGGGTGCGAGCCAATGCCGCTACCTATAATATCGACCCTAACCAGATTGTCATCGGTGGGCGCTCGCGCGGCACCATGGTTAGCTGGCAGCTCGCCCATAGTGGTCACGAGGCGATCAAAGGCATCTACATGTTCAATGCCTTGCCCTGGGCAGCATGGGAGAACCCCGAACTTTGGAACCCTGCCGACGATGTAACCGCCAACAGCCCTATCACCTATCTGGTGTATGGCCCCGACTACGATGATGAAGACGGCCATAACCCAACCTTTGTAGCCCCAGTAGTGGCTGCATACGACTACTTAGATATCGCCGATCGGCTTACGATGTATGTTGATCTTTGGGCAACATACCGCGACGCTAATGGTAACTGGACAAACGACGCCCAAACCATGCACTACTTTGGCGAGTTTGTGGCAGCCCTTAATGGCGATCGCGTAGCACCAACAGGCAGCAACTTGTTTATGGGGCACAGTTTTTTTGCGCCTATCGCAAGAGAAATGACCGCCCACATGGCCTATCTTGGGCAGAGTGACTACGAGCAACACGTAGAGATGTCAGGCGGCGAAA
The DNA here is from genome assembly GCA_947503335.1 of uncultured Pseudomonadales bacterium. Lineage (GTDB taxonomy): Bacteria > Pseudomonadota > Gammaproteobacteria > Pseudomonadales > CANNCY01 > CANNCY01. The sequence continues at coordinate 458,433 of CANNCY010000003.1, forward strand.
CCGGCACCCCCCTAGCATTATGGAACGACGAGGAGCACAGGGCGAACATTCAGGCGGTGCTTGATACGGGCGAGGTCGAACTGTTTGCCATGGCGGTAGGCCGCGAGATAGAAGGCTACACCCTATGGATCGATTATGCGCTATCTAAAAACGCAAACACTAAGTTTGTGTTGGGGTTTTCGTGGGTCGACTACCCGGCGAGTTATACAACCACCGAGTACGAGGCAACGTTTTTAGAATATCTAACCGATGGGATCATACCGCAGTTAGAGACGCTGCGATCGCAATACCCCAGTGCTGATATCAGCATCATGCCCTATGGCTTTAGTGCGGTCGAGCTGCGCTATATGTTTGATGCAGGTTCGTTGCCTGGTATTACCGAATTAACCGGCGATAACGCAGCTACCTCAATCTTTAAAGACGCGAAGGGGCATGGCCATAAGCCAGGCCTATTGCTAGACCTGTCAGAGTTTATCTGGCTCAACGTATTATTTGGTGTTGACCTAGCGACCTACGATTACAGCGCAGGCCATTCGGTTGACCTAAAGGAAGTAGCGCAACGTATCTTAGAACAGCAGGCGGTTTATTTTTCGAACTGATCGTAGATAAACATCAACCCCTTCGATAACCCTACCGGAAACGTCGAAAAGTGATCAGTACCCTCGGTAATTTCGGCTGCTAGATTAAGCCCTTGGTATTGTCTAGATCTTAAATGATCTACGAACTTGAGTTGGTCTTGCGCCATCTCATTTCGCATGCCGTTGGCTCTGGTCTCTAGGCCGCCGGTTGCCATATATACGTTAGCGCTTAACTGTTTGTTTGCTTCGTGATACGTGCTTTCGGTCTGGTAGATTAAGTGATCTTTATACCAAAGCGACGGGCTAGTCAGAATATAACTAGAGAAAAGCTCAGGCTTTGTTAGCAAGACCCATACGCCAAACGAACCGCCTAAAGACTGCCCTGCGAGAATGCGCTGATCTGTGTTTATGCGGTAGTTGCTTTCGATATAGGTAAAGACTTCATTTTCAATGAACTCAAGATAACTTGCCCCACCACCCGTTTCATAGTCTTGCCAAGATGCGTCGTGCTCGGGCGTTAGGTCACGCACACGGCTAGCCATGCCGCTCTCGCCCTTAGCAAATGAAATACCCACAACAATGGCTTTGTCTAATGGCCTTGGGTTGGTTACACCGATAGCTACCTTGAACGTGTATGGGCCATCATTAAGATAGAGCGCTGGATAGCGCTTGGCGCTGTTGTCTGGGTGGTCATAACCACGCGGCACCTTAATATATAGATCATATTTACGGCCCAATACCTTAGAGTCGATGGTCACGACCCTAGTGTTACGTAGTTCGTACTGTTTCTCTTTGATAACACCGGCGAGTGCCAGCTGTTCTTTAACCGTATCAATACGGTTTTTGGTTGCCTGCTTAAAGGTAGGGGCTTCTAGATTGAGTGCAAAATAGAACACGCCGTCTTCGTTTTCGACGAACCCCACATACCAACCTAGGTATTGCTTTTCGCCAATGCCACCGGCGCCTGTCTTCGCATACAGTTTATAGTCGTTAGTTTGCTCAACCAGCATGATACTTTTTAGTTGCGACAGCGCCTCGTCTGATACCGGCAGCTTTGCATTATATAAGCGCTGCAAAAAGTTGACCTGCTCGATGGCGCTAATCTTTAGGCTTTCGTTTAGCCAAAAGTTGTCGATGCCAGACGATGTGTCATTGTTGCCATACTCGAACCTAGTGACATAGTCAGCCATTTGGTCGGGGCCGATCTTCGTGGCTATCGTTTGATAGATAGGTAGGGCCGAATATTTAAACGCGTCTCTTAACGATAACGGTTCTTTGTGCCATGTCTTGGGCCACCATGACTCAATAGGGTAGCTATCTTGATCGTAGGTTAGCTTCGTCTCTGTACCGCTAACGATGCCAGTATCAAGGGCGATTAGCGAGTTAGGTACCTTAAAGGTAGAGAAGGGCGACAATGGCTGGTTGGCGCGGTCGGGGTTCACGATGGTGTAGGTGCCCGTTGATTCGCTTTTAAGTACGAAGGTGCAGTTACTGTTGCACAGCGATTCTGCTACGGCTTGTGATGAAAACAATACGCTTGCGACAGCGAATAATAGAATACTAAATCGAACCATCAGGTTTTCTCGCCTGTTAAATATTGAGCTAATGGTTAGTTAACAAAGGCGCTAGGGAGTTCCACACATATACGCAATCATTAACCTCTTCAGTTGACCCAGGTGGTAGCCATGAGCCGGTGGAGTAGTGCGACCCACCAAGTCGCTCATAGAATCGTATCGCTGCCTTATTGTCTTCTAATACTTCGAGGTGCATTCGTTTTACGTTGCCCCTCTCAGAAATAAGTACTGCAACCATCGAAAGTAGTTTTGACCCAATACCCTTGCCGCTATAAACAGCTTCAACATGCAGGTTGTCTACAAACGTGCCTTGGGTTGGGCTTTTATCAAGGTATGCACAGACGAACCCCACAACAGATTCGTTAGATTCGGCTACCAATACGATCTGGTTAGGTTCGGCGTGAGTAAGCCTTTTTTGCCAAACGGCAGCACGGTCGGCATAGAGATCTCCGTCTAGGTATTGGTCAGAAAATATACCTCTATAATTGCGTCGCCAACTGTTTGCATGAAGTTGGGCTATGGCGTCGATGTCATTAGATGTTGCAACTCGGTAGTTCATGGCTGGTTGTACCTCTGTGCAAAGGAGGTTTCATTTAACGCCGTAATGGCTTTGTTCATCGTGGTTATCAAATCAACGCCCACAGACTCTGACAAACTATCAAAGGCTTTTTCTGCACCTTTACAGTATTCAAGCAACAGCTCGCTTTGACGCTCGCCATCAATGGTAAAGGTGTAGATGGTTTTGCGTTTATCATTTTTAGCGGGCTGCTTTTTAATTAGGTCGAGGTTAAGCAAGATCTTCACTCGTTGCGAAACCAGCTGATGCGATAGGCCTAAGCCTTTAGCGATCTCGGTTAGCGAGCCTTCTTTTGATTTACTCAAGTACAAGACGGTAGAAGACGCCACTACGGGGAACTTAATACCCATCTGCTTATAAACCACATCGGCCTGTTCGTTGATTAGATTAAACAGGTCAAAGAAGCGCTTGTTGGTGAAGGCGGTGTTGTCGTTAATAAACTGCGCAAAATCATTCATCAGTGCGAGGCCTCGTGACTAGAAAACTGAGTTGTCATTAACGCTTGGGCGAGTTGAGCCATTGCTTGCCCCGATGCTTTATCTAAGCCACGGTTTATAACAATGATAAAGCCTGTACGCGTAGCCACATCAAAATACATCGACGACGCAATACCGCGGTCAGAGCCCATGTGCCCCGTTAAACCTTGGCGGTCGCGCCAAAAGAAGCGCTGATTGTCTGACACGTTGGGCGCCTGCAGTGTAAACATCTCATTGTATTTATTGTTAGACAGAATCGGGTTGCCGCTAACGTCTTGATTGGCTAGTAACTGCACCAAGAAACTACTTAGCTGTGCGATCGATGTTCGAATGCCACCGTCAGGATACTGTGGGTTACCGAAGTGGGGCAGGGCGGTGAGTGTTTTTGTGTCAGCGTCTAGCTCATAAGACACCGCGATTTGATCGGCATTTATGTCATGCAAAAGCCAGCTGGTGTTGGTCATGCCAGTTTGTTTAAACAAAGTCTGTCGGCTGTATTCGGCTAACGTCTTACCTGTAATGCCTTCAACCAATTGCCCTGCTACACCAGCGCCTAGGTTGCTGTATTGGCGGTGAGTTCCAGGGCGGTTGTTTGAATAGTATTTACCGTATTGGTACAGGTCGCCGGTTGGCGTTAGTAAACTTTCTAAGTGCGCCTGCAAGCTAGTGGGCGAGTCGCCATTAGGGTGAAAGCTGTCATAGTTGTAATAATCTTCTAACCCAGAAGTGTGGCTCGCCAAGTGACGCAGGGTAATCACCTCGTCATCAAAGTGTGGGTTGTCTACTTTAAAGGGTAGGTGGCTATTGATGTCATCATCTAAACCGATCTTGTGTTGATCAACTAGCTGCATCAGTACCACGCCCATGATGGGCTTACTGACTGACGCGATGTTGAATAGCGTGTCTTTAGAAACAGGGCGTTTGTTAGCAATATCGGCGTACCCGTAAGTGCCGGTATGTACCAGCTCGCCATGCTCTATTTTGGCGACAACCATGCCAGGGATTGAGGCGTCGTTCATCAATGCCGTTGCTAGCGTATCAACCGATTTGTCGGCCGCCAACATCTGTTGAGAGACAGCCAAAGCTAAGGTGGTTGTAGCAAGTAATTTGGCGAGTTTCATGGGTGATCTCTAATTTATGCAATATATTGCGCAATATATTGTATAAATGCGGGTTCGTCAAATATCGACTAAGCGCTGAGATCCCATTTAAAGATGCCTTTGATATCAATGGTTGCACCAAGGCGTTCATAAAACTGAATGGCGCGGTGGTTGTCTTGCTCTACTTCCCACTTGATCTTCTTAATGTCTTTGGCGAGGCAGACCTCTTTTGCCTTATGCATTAAGGCCTCGCCCACCTTTTTACCTCTGAACTCGCCCCATACAAACACGTCGTCGATGTTCATGTAGGCTGTGCCAGCCCATATCGAGTAGTTCCAGGTATAAGAACAATAACCAGCAACAGCACCATCGATCTCGGCCAGCAGTACACCGAAGGTGGGGGTGTCGCCAAAGCCAAATGTAGCGAGTTGCTCTTTGGTTGTTTCAACGTACTGCTCTTGATCGTGATGTTTGGCGATCGCGATGATTAATTCGTATACCGTATCAATGTCTGAGAGTGTGGCTTGCCTAACTCTAATCATGTGTTGTTGCCTTTGTATGCTTTAACGATCTCTTGAGAGATTTTCTCTGCCACCAAACCATCGGTGTTGGCCAGTACTACGACGATCAGCTTGTCTTTAACCACTACTTCAGCGGCCGCACTTACGCCAGGTGCGCCGCCGTATGAACTCCAAATTGCAGTGGGGCTGTTGGCGATCTCTGCCCAGGTCTTGGTGGGTGTCTTGTAGTAACTCGCCAGAACTGTTTTATGGTAGTCATCAAGCAGTTTGTCTGTATAGAACAGCGCCGAATAGAAAGCAGCAACATCACTAGGGGTAGAATACATGCCGCCGTCGGGTGTTACGTTTTCTAAAATATCGGTTTTGTCATCTTTGGGGCGGTCAGCGTAATAGCGGTAGCTTCTCGCCTTGCCTTCAACCTCGGCGGTTAATGTATAGTGCGTATCGGTAACGCCTAGGGGCTTAAAGATGTTGTGCTCGATGATCTGCTTAAAGGGCTTTTGTTCAAGTTTTTCTAGAATCGCGCCCAATACGATGTAGCCATAGTTCGAGTATTTGTATTCAGAACCCGGCGATGAAAGCAGAGGCTTGTCTATTAGCAGCGGTAGCTTTGCGTCGATGTCTGTCAACGTACGGTAGGTTGCAAAGTACTCGTCGTTAAAGATGTCATCAAACCCAGATCGGTGTTGCAGTAACTGGCGAACGGTAATCTGGTTAGCGATGTTGTCGGCGAATCCTAAGTCAAACTTTGCGAGTGTGTCATCTAGTGACAACTCGCCCGCTTGTACCTTTTGCAAGATCAAGACTGCGGTATAGTGCTTGTTGATTGAGCCAATGCGAATTTTAGTGTCGACGGTGTTCGCAATTTTGTTGGGTATGTCTGCTAAGCCGTAGCTTTGTTGATGCAGCACTACGCCATCTCTTTTAACGATCACGCTACCGGCGAACCAATCGTTAGCTGAGTATTTGGCTACGATTTCGTTGGTTGTGCTGACAATCTCTTGATTGCCTGGCGTAGCCAACGACGATGTATTGACGAGCAATGTTGCTAACGCTAAGCAAGCAGTCTTTGTAATTTGTATGATTTTCATGATCGCTCTACTTATCTAGCTTTGACCAGCGGCGTGATAGTAAAAGGCTACCGATACCGGCCACCATTAGCATGATTGCGGGTACTGCAAGCCAGCGGTTCCAGAAATCTCTAATAGCCCCGTTACTACCGATGCCAGTGAAATAGCGCCTGCCCTGGGCAGTGTTAACTATATAGCCTTCGCCTTTGTACACATTGGTAATTACGTCTTGTTGATCAAGCCTCTCTAGTAACTCGGCCTGCTTAGCTAACAACGCAGTGTCGTCTTTGTCGACCTCGGTATAGACAAGGTCAAAGGCGTTTAAGTCTTCGTTCAGGGCCAGTACACCTTCTGAGCGATAGTAGTGTTCTGGTTCTGAATAGAAGGGCAGTATCGAAAAGCACAACAAGCCAATACCCGCTACTAAAAGCGCTAAACCGGCTAATGAATACTGCTTGGCACTGTCTGATCGTTGCCTTTTAGTCTGCGATACCACCTTAGTGATCTCGGTAAGCTCGCCCAATCTTGCAATCTCGGCATCGTCTAGTTGAGTAACGAGGTCTTCAATTTTGACGCCGTACACCTTTACTAGGCTGTTGAATACATCGTTAGAAGGTATCGATTTACCCGACTCTAGCTTAGATAGATACGACTGTTCGATACCCACTTCCCCGGCCACATCTGGCTGGGTTCGCTTGCTAGCCTCGCGGCAGTTTTTAAAATATTGGCCAAGGTTCATAACTCGCCCCGTTAAGAATTTGTTGGTGTATTCTCGAGTCTGATTGCTATGAATACAAGCTGAATAACCTAGGAATATCGCATGAATACTCAGTAATGACAGGCTTTATAGCGATTTTAGGCCAATGCTGCGTCTAGTCTTTTAAATATTGATACAGAGCCTTCTCAGGAGTCTTTAAAAGCGTCTTTTTGTATTCAACACCCAGCACATCAAGTAACCGCATCGTGTTAAAGCCAATCGTGTAGTGATAATCAGTCGGCCCTGCGTATACTAAGTAGTTAAATTCGTCGCTATCTAAACTGATCGTTTTGAATTCAGAGTAAGCCTTAAATCGTGGGTCGCCTTTAACGATTGGAGAGCTCGCTTCTTGGCTACGACTATTTAGTACAAACATACTTTGGTATTCGATATAGCGCGCCGAACCCTCTTGAATCGTGTAGTAGTTTTCGACCTGCTCTAGATGCGGGTGCTCGGCCTTGTATTTGTTGATACGTGCTTGTCGAGAGGCTAAGTAGATGGTTACCCAGTCGTCGCGAACACCAGGGTCAGACTCACCAATCGCTTGCAGCAACATATGATTTTCAAGTTGAACCATCTTCAAAAAGTCGCTGTCTTCGTTGGCGAGTGCTACTAAATTGCGTATGTCGTAGGGTAAGGTGCCGATGGTTGATTTGGCATACGCAACCCATTCGGGTGTGTTGTACTGAAAATGGTGGAACATCTCATGCACCACCATGGTTGCCCACATCTCGGTGGTCTCGACCGAACCGATGGTCTTGCCGACTTCTTCAACCGACGAATACTGTTCAACTGGGTTGTGATAGAAATACTTGTCGCCGTCAGCCTCGTTAAAGCTAATCATGACCTCCATGTGCATAGGCCATTCGTCTAGTCTGTCGGTAACCCAGTAATTATCACTATATTTATGGGTTGGGGTTAGGCGAGTACTTACCTGGCTATCAGCGAAGAACACCTCTGATTGCTCGCCATCGTAGTAGATTAGCGTGCCTTCATTGGTTTTGATGCCCAGTTCGGGCCAGCTGTGCTTGGCGGTATCGGTCTTAAGGTCTAAAGCAAACTCAACGCGGTGAGTCGATAGACGATCGGGTAGGTCGGCCGATAATGCTTTTGCCAGTGAGTCATTAGTAGTCGCCTGGCAACCGGATGCAACTAGGGCGGTAAAGACCATCGATACAAGTATTTTCATTATTATCTCGTTGTATAAGGTTTGATCAGTTATCTAGGGTATCGAAACAAGGTAAACTTTGCGAATAATTGAGCAAGTAGTAGATGTAACACGCATGAGTTTTGAGCAGGGCATTGAAACCCTAGTCATTTTGGCAGCTGGGGCGAGTACCCGTTTTGGGGCTAGCAAGCAAATAACGTTGGTGCCGGGGCTAGGTAAAACCTTTATGGAGTTAAGCATCGCTGATGCCGCTGCTGCAGGTGTAAACCATGTCGTTATCGTTGTGAACGCGTCGATTAGATATGAAGTAGAGAACAGCATATTGCCTAGAATTACTTCTGCTGTGCGCGTTGATCTAGTTGAGCAATCAATTGCCGACGTCAGAAATAAGCCTTGGGGTACCGCCCACGCACTGTTAGCAGCTAAAGAACATGTAAAAGGTAAGTTCGTTGTAATCACCGCCGACGATTATTATGGCCAGCATGCATTTAGTGACCTACAGCAACAGGTTAGCGTGTCATCAGATTGGCATCTGTTAGGTTATCAGCTTGAACAAACACTTAGCGACGCAGGCGGCGTTAATCGTGCACTATGCCGTTTAGATGATCAGCAGTACTTACTTGTCGTTGAAGAACGTTTGGATATCAAAGTAGCTGACACGATCGATAGCGATACATACTGCTCGATGACGATTTGGCAGTTAGACGACAGTATCTTTGAATCATTGCAGGCAGGCTTTGGCGAGTTCTTGTCAAATAGGGCTGACCTAGATGATAGCGAATTCTGTTTGGCTGATCATTTGCAGTACCTAATCACTACCGAGGGGCGGCGAATTAGAATGATCGCAGCTCGAGATAACTGGGTGGGGGTTACTTACGCTGCTGACCTTGAGTTGGTGGCAGATAAACTCGCCCATATCGAAGATGGCTTTAATGTACCTGCGCCCTTATCAAACAATCAATTTCATTTTGAAGTCTTATCACCGCCTTTTTGCGAGCAAGATTACGAAGCAGTGATGTCTAGTAAAACACGCCTAAGGCAGATATTTGGCAAAGATCACCCATGGCCACGCGACGACATGAGTTTTGAGTCGAATAAGCAAGATCTTGAGCAGCATCTAAAAGAGTACGAGTCGAAAGAAGCCTTTGCTTATTCGGTGTTTAATAATGCAACGAAAGACGATTACCTAGGCTGTGTATACATCGACCCAAGTAAACACCCTGATTATGACTGTGAAGTGTATCTTTGGGTTAAAGATAGTGCTGTTGATTTAGATGCGCCTCTATTTGACGCTGTCGAACAGTGGTTACAGAGCAGTTGGCCGTATCAACGGCGTGCGTATCCTGGGCGAACTATTGGGTGGGATGATTGGGTGAGTTAAGGTAGGCTTAACCATCGAATAATAAGAATGCAGGGAAGCATGAGAATAAAAAAGAGGTATGCCGTATTACTCGCCAGTATCGCTACGCTGGTTGTTTGGCCGATGCAGCGTGACGACTTACTCATTGATGTTGAGACTCCCCAGGCTGTTGTTATCAAGAGCGGTGAATCGAGTACGCCTAGCGAGCTAAGTGCCGGTGAGGAGGCACAAGCTGATGAAGGCTTTGAAGAAACGCCTAGATATATGCGCATAAGCCTACAGCAGCTTAGGTTTGAAATGCTGTCGGCATATGAGATTGATCCCGATGCATTTCTTTATGCACTTCAGATGCTCCCAGATGATGTTTATCTTGAAGCCATATATTTCTCGTTCTGCCATTATAATGAAGAACGGCCTTGCGAGATTGCACCTAGTGAAAACTACATTAAGCTGGCAATGACTAGCCGTGATGTGGCGGTTAACTATGCTAGGTGGCTATACTCTGAGCAACAATACGAAGCAGTAGATCAGCTTTTGGTGCATATGCTGACGTTACCAATAGACGACGATTATTGGCGAAGGTCCAGGTTACAAGCATTGGTCGAAGCGAATGAAAGCGGTGTGCCGATAAAGAGTCAGCAGGTAAGAAGAATGCTGAATTATCGATATAAAGCTCATGGATCTACATGTAGTTGGGCTGTCGGTCAGAGACGATCTATCGATGCGTGTAAGGCATTAGCGAGCCAATATCCACACGACGTCGAAGTCGCTGGGGCCGGTATTGAATTGCTTAGATTAGATATTGCTTATCATGAAAAAAAAATAACGTACAAAGAGCGCGGTAATGCACAGCAGGTGATATTTGATCGTTACCGCGAAGCCGATAAACGAGACAGACACCGCCAGGCCGAAGCTGGGATTACTGATCGAATCAAATTAGCAAAATCTTTACAAGGCGGTGGGCGCTTAAATGTTGATGATCTTGAATTCTATTCCTACGAGATCGACCAAGTAATAGAACTGCTAAAACTAAACAAACGAGAAGAAGCACGCACGCTAATTGAGCAACTTGAGCTTGATAAGTTGGGTGTATAGATTGAATTGAGGAAGTCATGAAAAAACGAATACTACTGCCATTATTAGCAGCACTCACCACCGGCTGCTCAGACAAAGCCGAAGTAGGCAACGTAGACCTAGGCATCTTTAGCCTAAAAGACGTATCGATCAAAAACTTAAAAGACGAGAAGATTAGTGGTGTAACTTGCCACATTGCATCGGTAGATGCCGATTTTAGTTTTTCTGACCCAAGCGATAGTTCGATATCGTGTCGCCAAACTGGGCCGATTACTAAAGAGATGATTGCGTCGATTGATAAGTCAAAGTCAGGCGAGGTGGTGTTTAAGCAATCGAAGAGCATCTTCTTTAAAACGATGAAGGTGCGTCGTATTTATGATGCTGAGACCCAGACTTTGCTGTACTTGTCGTATACAACTAAAGAGACTGACAGTAGCTTTAAGCACAGTCTGTCGACTGTGCCGTTGTGGGGTACAGAGTCGTATAATAACGACTAGCCTGTCATGTTTTAAGATTGGGTCAGGAAATCCCTGACCCATTAGCTAGATTAAATTTGTTACGTTAGCCTTCAGTGTAGTTTTACCTTCTCTACCGCTTCAATCAACGCGAGCGTTGAGTCTTTTGACCGGTCTATGAAAAGATTGCCCGTGTCGTCGCAAAACCTAGCTTTAATGCTCTCTTGATCTTCGGGATCTAGTTTGTCGATGTTAAATCCGCGCATTTTCCAACTTCCAAAGCTGCGGTCGTCGATGCGCTCTAAAGCATGGATTTGACAGTCGTGATGGCGGGGGTCTTGTGAAATCTCGTTGTAGAGATCACGCACGACAGCTTTATCTCCTTCTAGTACCTGCAGAAATACCATTCCTGAATTCAGTAGAATACCCGATACATCTTTACTAGCATTATTTTCTTCAGCAGTCGCAAAGATATCTTTTAAAAGTGGCCAATCAACAAGGCTGGTCGATTCACTACTGTAGACTAGTCTTACCAGTTCCATATGTACCTCTCTATCATCTGGATGCAAGCTGCGGTTGTTCCGCTTACAGAAAGATTAGCCTCTTAGAAGCAATGCACTACATAATTTTTTTGTATTGAAACGGTTCCGAAGCATGATGTAAGCACTATTGATAATAGTTACGCATCTATAGCTATACATCGATTTTTAGAGAAAGCGGGCCGTCTGATGGGAAATAAGCAAAGTTTTACGGCTGAATATGAAGAAAGTTGATCAGCCCTAAACAGGGCTGATCTTTGTTTTTGGTGGAGCTGGCGGGATTTGAACCCGCGTCCGCCAGTTCGCTGCTTAGCGATCTACATGCTTAGTACCCTCAATTAAATTTAACCGCAAGCGACCCGGTGGCCAGGGTGCAATTGGCGAGCTTAGCTAATGTTTAACAGCGCCACTCTAAGCAAGCTTTGCTGCGATCCTGTTCTAGATGACAGTGAGTAACGCGGGGCAGGCACCTTGTTACACACCGCTAGTTCGGTATTAAGGAACTAGTTTTGTGGCTTTAACTGCTTACGCAGCCATTGCACCACTGTAGTTATCGTCGTTTGCAACTATAACATTACAGCTTTGGATTTACGTGATTGGCTGTCATCACGACATGCACACTAAGTTTTGATACCGTCGTCGAATCCAAGTCAGCCCCAAAACTGCGTGTAAGCAGGTCTTAAATGATACGGCATATGGGGCGAGTAGCAAAGCGTAACTTTGCCGAAGGCAGTACAGCCTTTAATTGTGCATCAGTTAACCCCCAATGCTGCTTAAGCAATGCTGCTTGCCAGTCAAAAATATTACTGGTGGGCATTAGATCGCGCTGTTCAAACAGTTGATGTTTAGCTAGCCCTGGCCACTCGCCCATTATCTGCCCGCCCTGTATCGCACCACCAACTATAAACATAGCACTGGCTGTGCCGTGGTCGGTGCCGGCGGTGCCGTTTTGGGCGGCGGTGCGGCCAAACTCGGTAGTTACGATCACCGCGGTATCTTGCCAAACATCGCCCAACGAATCGCGCAGTGCGGCTATGCCATCATCTAGTTGGCTTAGCTGTTGTTTAAGGCGTTGGGCCTGCCGGTTGTGAGTGTCCCAGCCGCCCAGTTCTAGCATGGCTGCATTCATCGATGAGTCGTCACGAATTAACTTGCCGCAGGCGGTGGCGAGTTCTGCAAACTGCTGTCTAACGCGTTTACTAGAGTCGGCTTTGTCTCGAATATCTACGCCCATCGACAATGCTTGCGCGAAATCTTCGTCGTATTGATACAGCTTTTTAAGCTCGTCGTAGAGATAATCATTGTCGCTATTTAAACTGCTGGGATACCAGTTAACCGCTTTGTTATTGTCATCGCCTCTTAATGCCCCTGGCGTTGTTCGCGATACGCTAACGGCTTGCCCGTTTGTTGCGTTAATCGCACGTGCTAGCCAACCGTCGTCGGTTTCAACTTTGCCTACGGCGGCTTCTAAAAAGTCTTGGCCATCAAAATGCGAACGCCCTTGGTAGCCAGACCCTACCGCGACAATGGGCAGCAATTGCTTCTCTTGATACATCTTATGTAGATGCTTTAAAGAAGGGTGCAGACCAAACTGGCTGTTTAGCGGTAGCAGTTGATCTTTAATGTCGCCATAAAGATCAGGGCGTAATTTAAGAAGATCGTTATCAGCCCGTGGAATAACTGTATGCAAACTATCTAGCGCACCACGCAATACAACCCAAACAATTTTATTAGGCGAGGGCGAGTTTGCAAGGGCTCCTACACCCGTGCTCATTAGCAACAGCGACGCGCCACCGGCTTTGATTAGTTGACGGCGATTCATGTTATCTCCTCAAAAACTCGGGGCTCATTAACAAAAGGGCGAGTGACTGTTGCTTGCTGCCTGCTCGCAAAATAATTTGGCGCGAGTGGTTGCTTAGCTGATCGCCAAAGAGCTGGTCTAACAGTGTTTCAACATTCTTTACATCGCGTCGCCATAGGCGTGCAAACTGCTGGCTAAAGTCGGCGCGGGCTACCATCGAACTAGGCGATAGCCACGCGTCGGCAGTGTCGTCAAAGCCCGCGGGCGAGCCAGCGCTAAAGGGCAGTTGCCCTAGCTCGCGCAATGCCTTGGCAAACCGTTTAGGATTGTCAGAGGGCAGGGTGGCTGCGCGCATGGCCGATAGATAAAACTCGCGCGGCGATTTAAATTTTTGCGGTTCGCTATGCCAGCTTTCTTCGAGATCGATGAGTGCTTCAAAAACGGCTTTTAAATCACCCTTGGTGTGTATCCATACTTTGCTTAACGCCTTAACTGCATCGGTACTAGGTGTATCACTTATAAAATGCGTGGCGATCTTTTTACAAACAAAATCGGCGCAGCGCTGGTCGCGGGCTAAGTCTTTTAAAATGGCTAGCCCTTGGGCCTCGCCCTTCTGACGATAGCGTTTACCCAATACAACGCGGTCGCCCGGTTCATGAATCGCTGATCTAAACACAAAGCCTTGTTCGTCGCCCTCTGAGTCTTTGCGAGCAATGCTAAACCCGGTAATGGCTTTGGCGAGTTCTAATACGTCTTGCTGTTGATAGCCGCTGTTTACACCTAGGGTGTGCAGTTCTAGTATCTCGCGGGCTAGGTTTTCGTTTAGGCCTTTGTCGCGTCGCTTGCCTATGCGCGAGTTGGGGCCAATAGATTGAGCGTTATCTAGATACGCCAACATGGCAGGGTGGCGTGTAACAGCCATTAGCATGTCTTCGAAGCGGCCAAATAGATTAGGTGCGATAGCTTCTTTTTCTAGCGATGGCGCTAAAAATTTCATAACCGCGTTTTGGCCGGTGACGCTAAAGTGGTTCGAGAAAAAGTCGAGTATTCGCCAGTTGATACTTGGCGTGGCCCTAACGGCGTTATCAGCAGATTCAGTCACCGCCTCAATCATAAGAGTGCCGGGGCTAGAAGCCTTCATGGCTTTTTTATCATCACCATTGTCACGGCGCATACGATATTGCTTGGCCAACTCGCCTGATGCGCGAGCACCTTTAACATGTGAGAGATCAGGGGCTGTTAGACCTTGTTTAAGCCAACGTTTCGCATCGCCCGCTACCGAATGCGATGGGTTAACGCCTAAGCCAAACCTAGTTTGTGCAATATAGTTTTCTTTATTCATGGGCCTAACATAGTCGTTTATGTGTAGGCTGACCACCGACGAAACACTTCTTTACATAAGGGCAAAAGGGCGTAAGCACAAAAAAGCCCCCAAGGTGCAAAACCATTGGGGGCTAAGGGTAGTTACCTTAGGGTAGTAACATAGGGGGAGCTACCCTATAGATCCCACTTAAAACTAACTCGATAGGCTCGCCCATCTACCCCACCTACTGGATAGCGGTTTAGGCCCCAGGTTGGGTCAGTGGTGAACATAGGCTTGTGCTCGAACAGGTTGATTACCTGAAGGCTTATCTGAAAATCCTCAAACCCGGTATACGAGGTTGATAGGTTCCAGCTGTGTGCACTGCCTATTTCAATTTCACTACCGTCGGCTGTATAAGGGTCGGCGTAAACGTCTTTCATCTTATCGCGGTAAAATCCTTGTAAGCCAGCGCTCCAGTCATCGTTGCTCCATCCAAGATAAAGCTGAGCAGTTAGTTCTGGATAGCCGTTACGACCTTCATAATTGCTGTAACCTAGTTCGGTGTCTTCGTAGCTTTCTAACAACTTAGTAGCGCTTGCGCTAGCCACAAAGTTACCGACATTGGTCTCCAACAAAATATCTGCCTGCAGGTCAACACCTTCAGCGCCTTTGGTACCAAGGTTAAAGTAACTAGTGTTGATCGTCTCGATCATCTCAGTGGTTACACCAAAGTAAGACGTGTCGTACCAGTTAAGCCCATTACGAGTAAAGTTAGAATCGTATTGGGTGGCACCTTCGTAAACCGTTTCGTATAGCATCAATAGTGGGTGCTTAACGGTGATAAGGTCTTCGATTTCAACCTTCCAGTAATCAACACTGATACTGGTGGTTTCGGTTGGTCGAACAACTAGACCAACAGTGGTGTTGTTGCTTTCTTCAGGGCCAAGATCTGGGTTACTGTTAAAATATGTTAGGTGACTGTCGTAGCCACAGTAAACATCTTCAAAACCGTAAGGGTCGGTGCCGCCGTATACTGCGTCATTGTGTACGCTCCACTCTTCGCAGCGAACATAGTCGATCACGCTGTAATAACCAGTAGAACCATCAAGATACAGTTCTTGTAACGAAGGTGCTCTAAAGCCTTCGCTATAGTTGGCACGTAGCATTACCCAATCGGTTGGGTCCCACTTTAGGCCTACGGTTGGCGAAAAGTTACTACCAAAATCGCTGTATTCTTCAAAGCGGCCTGCTAATGTTGCGGTCAAATCAAAACCAAGTGGCACAATGGCCTCGCCCGATAATGCGTAGATTTCGCGATCGGCATCTAGCGGCGAGATCGAACCAAAGTTATAGATCTCGCCATTCAGTAGCTGCTCGTCAGGAATGTTTTCGATTGATTCGTACCGCATTTCGCCACTGATCGCGACAGCAAGCTCGCCAGTAGGTATATCAATGTCGTTACGACTTAGTGTAAAGCCGATACTCGCTAACTGGCTGGTACCCTTTTGCTCTGTATTGGTTCGAATACGCGCCAAGGTGTCTTCAGAGTTGGTTTCGGTAACATTGATTCCATAGGGCGTAAGATCGATGCCGGCCATGTAAAAGTACTCATAATTCTGCACCGCGTCGATCAGTGCCGACTCTTTAGCAAAGTTATAGTTTTTGTCGTTTACATGGTTGCGCGCATAGATCACGTTGGCGTCGTAGTCCCAGTCATTAAACACGATACCGGTAAGGCCCGCTGCTATTCTAAAGTCGGTTGTTGTTACCTCTTGAATTTGCTGACCGAGGTCGTCCATGCGCCATGCAGCGGTAGCAATGTTAAAGTCGGCCGCACCAGGCAAGCCCATGCCACCGGCAAAGTCACCACCTAAAAGATCAGTCGCGTAAGCGTAGGTCGGTTGGCCTAGTGCACCATCATTAAAGTTAACCAATCCAGCTAAGTTTAGTGTGCGTAGTGGGTAGGCTTTGTTGTTGTAGGTTGTTGTGCCGCGGTTAAATTGGGCATCCATATAACCGTCTGCAAAGCCAAAGTCGTAAACGCCGTTTAGGGTTAGATTAAATCGTTCACGCTCGGGCGTTAAGATAAATTGCTCTTGCGAGCCACAGTAAAGCGAGTTGGTCGAATACGACTCGAACTTATCCTCTTCGGCACAGCTATCTAAGTGGTTGTATAGAATGTAGCGTGCACTTGGGTCGTTACGTTTTAACCGTGGATACGCTAAGGCTTCTAGCGCTGGGTCGCCAAAGGTCCAGTTTAAGAACGAACGCTGGTCAAAGTTTGCTTTGTCTTCAGTGATGTTGCCGTAACTGTCGATGATGCCGTTGGTTGCATAGCCAGGGTCTAGATTGCCATATACATCTAGCCAGCTATTGGGCTGCAAAAAGTCGCGATCGGTATTAAAGGCTTCACTGTTTTTAAAGAAGTTAACATTGGCCATGATGTTGCCTTTGTCAAACGACTTACCCCACATTACGTTGAGGCTTTGCTCTTCGCCGCCACCCTGTTCAGGAACATAAGCCATACCCGAAATTTGAGTGCCTTCATAATCTTTACGAAGAATAAAGTTAAGCACACCCGTCATCGCATCAGAGCCATAGGTTGCTGAGGCACCCGCTAGATACACTTCTACACGCTCAATTGCATCAAGTGATAGTTGGTTTACGTCGACAAAGCTATCGGTGATACCTTGACCAAATGAATAGGCGGCAACACGACGGCCGTTAACTAACACTAGGTTTCGGCTTACACCCAAGCCACGCAGCGACACACTTTGTGCGCCAGCAATAAAGTTGGTTTCGGTTTCGATCATCGATGCGCCGTTGTTAGCGGTGATTTTAGCTAACAGTTCGCTCACTGTACCGGCGCCAGAGTTTTCGATATCCACTCGCGAGATCATCTGAATGGGCGCTGTGGTAATCGCGTTGTCTTTCATCTTGATCTTAGAGCCGGTCACGTAGATTTCTTCTACTGCCTTTTGCGAGCCTTCAATTTCGATATCTACTTCACGTTCAACAGTGACAGCTTCGCCATCACGCGTTTCGATGGTTACCGTTTCTACTTGAGCTTCATCCTCTTGAGCTAAAGCACTATTGGCGATTGATATCGACGCCAATGCGATAACTGCGGCGATCGGTTTTTTGTTAAATCGCATGCAAGTTCCCCTTTGTGTTGTTGTGTACGTACGCCGTTATCTCTGTGGCGTTAGTGACTAGGCTAACGGGGTTAATCGATTAAAAAAGTGCGAGCAAGATGGCCTGCGTGCATATCGGGGCGAGTTGAGGAACTAAAAAATATCGTACAAAAAATAGGCGGTTTGGTGCGGTAAATTGACGTTATGTTGCGATAAGGATTTTTGTCTAATCTAAACAAATTTTAGTTCACGATAAGAGCAGAGATTAGTAAGCAGTTATCGGCGACAAAACGCCGCCATTGTGCGATGAAATTTTTAGGTGACAGCGTTTTTTGTTTGCCAGCGGCAGTCTAAATGTTCGTCATTCGATAAGCATTCGGCGATATGGTGGGCGGTATTAGCGATATCGATGTAACGCAGATACAGAGGCGTTAGCCCAATTCTTAGTATATTGGGTGCTCTAAAGTCGGCGATCACGCCGCGCTCGATTAAGGCTTGGCACAACCCGTAAGCGTGCTCGTGATAAAAGCTTACCTGGCTGCCGCGCTGTTCGGCATCGCGTGGCGAGGCGAGTGTTAACTCGCCCAATAAGCCAAGCTGTTCGATTTGCGCAATCAATAGATTACCAAGCGCCATCGATTTCATACGTATGCTATGCATATCGAGGCCATCAAATACATCAAGCGCAGCGTCAATCGCAGCCATCGATAAGATCGGCGGCGTACCTGTTAGCAGTTGTTTAATGCTGTTGCTTGGCGTGTATTCGGGCGAAAAATCAAAGGGGGCACTATGGCCCATCCAACCATAAATAGGTTGGGCTAGTTTACCTAGGTGATTGGCATTGACGTAGGCGAATCCCGGAGCCCCTGGCCCACCATTTAAAAACTTATAGGTACAGCCGACGGCAAAGTCGACGTTGCATTGATCTAGGTGCACGGGCAATGCGCCGGCGCTGTGGGCTAAATCGACTAGCATCATTGCGCCCTTTGAATGGGCGCTGGCGGTGAGGCTAGCAACGTCTAGCAGATTGCCGGTTCTAAAGTTAACCTGCGTAGCCATCACCAATAATGTGTCGCTGTCTATGTGTTGGGCGAGTTCAGACTCGTCAACGGTAACCAGTTGCAACTCGCCCTGATCTAATAATTGTTGTAGCCCTTGTACAATGTAGAGGTCAGTACCAAAGTTGTCGGTAGTTGATATAATCTTAAAGCGCTCTGGCTTGGCTTGTTTCGCCAAGCAGATAAGCTTAAACAGATTGACCGAGATAGAGTCACAACAAATGGTTGTACCTTTGGTCGCTCCAATCAACGCTGCAATCTTGTTGCCTACGGTGACGGGTAGGTTGATCCAATCTGCTGTATTCCAACTTTTAATACCATCGACAGCCCACTGTGTTGCGGCGGTGTCAGCAACACGTTGTTGTGTGGCATAGGTCGACAGCCCTAACGAGTTGCCGTCTAAATAAATAGTACCGGGCGCGATCACAAATTGATCGCGCAAGGGGGCGAGTGGATCTGCCAGATCCATCTGTTCACATTGTTCTTTTGTAATCATGGGGTATCGTTTAAAGCCTGTGCGATCAATTTAAACGCATCACTTTGGGGATGAATCAAATCAAAATGACCGCCACCGGCAACCCATAGCGCGGTGGCGCTATAAAGATTTGCATAATCAGGTGCAACGATAGTGTCGGCATCGCCCTGAATCAAAACAGTATTAGGATGCAGTGGTTGCTCGGCTGGATTGGCTGCCATATAAGCCAGTGGCACGTCTTTGGTTTCGCCACCCATAAAGCTTGGGGTAGCCGTTTCGCAACTGTTGCTTCCGCGGCTGTATTCAGCGATATCGGTAATGGCGGCTAGGCCTACCACGCGCTCTATATTGATTGATGAGTGTTCAAAGGCGCCGCCAGCCAGTACTGCAAGATGCCCGCCTGCTGAGTGGCCCATTAGCGAAACGCGGTTAAGGTTTAAGGGGGCGTCGATAGCATCGAGGTGCCCGATACCAGCCAGTACATCGTGATAGGTGCCAGGCCAACCGCCACCTTTGTCGCCGGTGCGACGATACTCAAGGCTAAATACCGCATAGCCAAGGTCAGCAATAGCTTGGGTGATGGTGTAGGTATGTTTGATATCAAAGGCGTTTAGCCAGCAGCCGCCGTGGATAAACACTACTACCGGCAATTTAGACTTACCCTGATATGAAGACGGTAACCATAACTCGCCATATTGTAATGGGTCGTTACCGTAGGCATGTTTTGAAACAGGCGATGGCTGGGGCAGGGCGAGTACATCGCCATAGCCTAACCCCAGCTTGGGTTCGGCTGGTTCAGAGGGCGCTATCAGTGCGCCCAGCAATACCGCCGCTAACAGGTTCATGGTTAGAACAGGTTAACCGTTTGCGCTAGCACTAACAGAATAAGTGCTGGGCAGAAGAACTTTACGTACGTAGGCCAAATCTTCATAAATAGGCTGTTGCGCACTTCGGGGGCGCCTTCGGCGATCGACTCGATAAGCGAGTTGCGATGCCAGATCCAGCCAACAAAGATACATAGGCCAACACCCAACAGAGGTTGTAGCCATACCGTAGCGGTATCAACTACCAAGCCAAATAGCGCGCCAAAGTTGAACACGATTAGCGAGCTTAGCGCTAAAATCAGTGAGCCGGCAACTTGGGTGGCACGAACACGGGTCATGCCACGTTGTTCGATTAGATAGCTAACAGGTACTTCTAGCATAGAGATAGAACTGGTCAGCGCCGCAATGCTCATCAAGGCAAAAAACGCGAACGCTACGATCATGCCAATGCTGCCCATCGAGTCAAACAGGCTAGGTAACACCTGCAAAATAAGATCGGGGCCAGCAATTAAACTGCCTGCTTCGTTATAGATTTCGGTACCGGCAGCCTGAGCCACAAACAACGCAGGAATAATCAAAAGACCGGCAGTAAACGCGATGCCTACGTCGATTAGCGCAAGACTAGCGCCAAGCTTAGGTAGGTTTTCTTGTTTGCTAAGGTACGAGCCGTATACCAGCATAGTGCCCACACCCAAGCTTAGGCTAAAGAATGATTGGCCTAGTGCGTTAAGCAACAGGTCAGTATTGATGTCAGCAATATTGGGTACTAGGTATACCTGTAAGCCGGTCATCGCACCTGGCTGGGTCATTACGTAAATGATCAGAACAACCAGCAGGGTGAGCAGCGATGGCATTAAACGGCTGCTCCACTTTTCGATGCCGTTCTCGATGCCTTTCATGATGATCAGCATCGTGAGCGCACTGAAGATAGCAGTAAAGAACCACCAGTTGCCTGGGTTGTCAGGTGAACCACTAGTTAGCCATGCTTCAACGCCAGTTAAGCCAGTGATCTGAGCTACCGGCACAAACAGGTAGCTAAGCATCCAGCCGGCAACGATGGCGTAAAACGACAGAATCATCGCCGCGGTGATTACGCCGCCAAGGCCCACCGTACGCGCAGCGATACGACTTGCAGTGCCATTGGCCAATTTGTCTAACGCGCCTACCACGTTACTTTGAGTGTGGCGTCCAATGGTAAGTTCGGCCATCAGGGCAGGGTAGGCAAGCAAGAAAGTAAGAATCAGATAAACGGCTACAAAGGCGCCACCACCGCTTTCGGCAGTGTTAGTAGGAAAGCTCCAAATGTTACCTAGGCCTACAGCAGAACCAGCAGCTGCCATCAAGAATCCGAAACGTGAAGAAAACTGACCACGTTGCATAATGAGTCTCTTTATATTGTTTTTGTAATGATGGGCAAAGACTACCCCAATTAAGGGGCAATGTCAGTTATCCGTTGCGCATGATTCGCTGTTTTTGACGGTCCCAGTCGCGCTGTTTTTCGGTATCGCGCTTGTCGTGGTCTTTCTTACCCTTACCAATGGCGATATCTAGCTTAACCAAGTGCGCCTTCCAATGAAGGTTGGTGGCCACGCAGGTGTAACCCTTTTGGTTAACGGCCTCAAATATTTTGGCGAGTTCACGGGCATGCAATAATAGTTTGCGCGGGCGAGCGGGCTCAGCGACGTAGTGGGTACTTACTGTCTTGAGCGGAGTGATAGTGCAGTTGTGTAGCCAAGCCTCACCCTGATGAAGCTGAATAAAGCTTTCACTTAGGTTGACCTTGCCTTCACGTAGGGCTTTTACCTCCCATCCCATCAACTGCAGGCCGGCTTCGTTATGGTCTGACAGGTGATAGTCAAACTTAGCGCGACGGTTGGTGGCGATGGTGTTACTGCTTTGTTTCGGTTTTTTCTTAGCCATAGCCAAGCATTATACAAAGTATTTGGGCTGCGCCCATGTAAATATGAGGTGGCTTTGATATTGTGGGCTCTTAGTTAAGTATTAGAGACTGTTATGGCAACGCATTTTATTGACTTGATTCATCAGGTTGCACAGGTAAACGAGGGCGAGTATACCGCGCAGGTAACCAATGATTGGTTGCAGGGGCGTACTACCTTTGGTGGCCTATCAGCCGCATTAGCCTACCGAGCTGTTCAATTGCACTTGGGCCAGCACCTACCGCTGCGCGGCGTAAGTGTGCAGTTTATGGGGCCTGTGGGCGAAGGTGAGGTGTCTATCAAGGTCGACACCCTACGCCAAGGTAAGTCGGTTACCTTTATTCAAGCGGTGCTTACCCAGAACGATCGTGCCGGATTAATGATTCAAGCAGCGTTAGGCGCCGGCCGTGACTCGATGATTGGCGTTGATGCGCCGGTTTTAGCCGATGTGCCTCCTGTTGAACAGTCGTTTATGCTCCCTAAAGAGTTTGATGGCAAACCTAAGTTTACCTCTCATTTTGACATGGCCTGGGCGGTGGGCACTGGGCCAATGACCGGTCACGACTCGCCCAAGTGTGGTTGTTGGGTGCGTTTAGACGAACCTCATGCGATCGACGAGCCTTACTTAATCGCGTTGATGGATATCCTGCCCCCAGCGGTGGTGCAGATGTTTACAAAGCCTGCACCTATCTCAACCCTAACTTGGCATATGACCCCGTTAACAGATATTGCAGCTAGTGGGTTTAAGCAGGGCGATTGGTGGTATGTAGAGCTAGATTCTGACGGCTGTAAAGAGGGTTATTCGCAGCAGGTAGCTACGTTGTATCACGAATCGGGAGTTGCAGTAGCTACTAGCCATCAGTCGGTAGCGATCTTTGCTTAGGCGCTAGTTGCTTTTTAGCTTTGATATAAAAAACGCGCCAATCGGCGCGTTTTTTATAGGTCGTTGATCAGTGATCGAGCGCTGCGGCCCCTAGAACGGCAACAGGCTAGCTCCAAAGAACTTGATCGCTACGGTGTTCACGAAGATTACGAATAGTATCGCAGGAATAAACGTACCTAAGCTGAAATCAACGTATCTAGACATCTTGGTCTTGTTGAACGCTTCGCTATCTCGACCCAGTTCGGCGTGAAAGTTTTGTTTCTTCCACTTATAGATCACAAAGATACAGATCAAGAAGCCGTTTAGCGGCAAGATCGTGTCATAGAAAACGTCATATACTAGGTCGAACATCGACTTAGACGCACCTGCGTAGCTAGTTAAGCTGGTTAGCCACTCTACCTTACCAAAGCTTACCGCACAGGCGATTGCCAAGATGCCTTCGGTCGCAAGTAGCACCATCAAGGCCTTGCGGCGGCTCATGTTAAAGTTTTCGATAAAGCTAGATACGGGTACTTCCATAATAGATACCAGCGACGTTACCGCTGCTACAAATACAAGTAAGAAGAACAGCGTAGCTACGATCGATGCGCCTACATAGCCGGTAGTGCCTTCTAGCGCTAAGAAGATCTTAGGTAGGTAGTTAAAGCTTAGTGACACCGAGCTGTTCGATAGCTCAGTTGGGTCAATGTCGGGTGCAAACGAGAAGATCGCTGGCAAGATCATTAGACCAGCAAAGAAAGCTACCGAGGTATCAGCAAGGGCTACTAGCTTGGCGTTGCCATAGATTGATTCACTGCGACGCATGTACGAGCCGTAGGTGATCAAGATACCCATGCCTAAGCTTAGGCTAAAGAAAGCCTGCGATAATGCGCCACTTACGGTTTGCGCAGTTAGCTTGCTAAAGTCAGGAATCAAATAGTATTTAACACCCTCTACCGCGTTAGGAAGCGTCAATACATAGATCGTCAATGCTACTAGCAAGAAGAATAAAACGGGCATCATCAGTTTGGCTGCGCGCTCGATACCGCCTTTTACACCACCTAGCAAAATGCCGTTTACAACGATCGACACAATAATAAAGTGAATGAAAATGTCGTTTGAGTTAATAAACTCGCCAAAATAGCCTTCGCCGGCAAGTGATCTCAAATCGCCCGACACTGCGCCAAATAGATAGCCGCTGATCCAGATGGTGATCACCATGTAAAACACGCCGATCATAAATGGCGTGATAAAGGCGAGCCAGCCGGCAATGTTCCATGCACCGCCGCCTAGTGCTTTATAGGCACCTACTGGGTCTTTGTCGGTACGACGGCCCAGCGATAGTTCGGCCATCATGACTGGAATACAGATCGCCACAACAAAGATCGCGTAGATAAGTAGAAACGCACCGCCACCATTTTTAGCAGCGTTTACGGGGAATCCCACCAGGTTACCAATACCTACCGCAGAACCTGCGGCGGCAAGAATGAAGCCAAGGCGGCTTCCAAAATGTTCACGAGAAGCAGACATTAGATACCCTTATTTAATTAGTAGTTGGGTCTGAAATACCCGCGCATAATAACAACTATTGTTGGTTAGGTCATGCAATCGCCTTATAATCTGCAACTGATCTAAAATAAGAGTTTTCTGTGAAGTTAGAACGAACGGCCCTTTTGGCTTACCCACGTGAATGGGTGTATGAGCTAGTGAATGACGTTGAGCGATACCCTGAATACATCGAGGGCGTACAGTCTGTACGCATGATCGATCAGGGTAGCGATGATGATGGCGAGTTTCTAACCGCTGAGCTGCAGGTGAGCAAGTTTGGTATTGGCGCTACCTTTGCCACTAGCAATCGTATGCAATCACCTGAATGGATTCAGCTAAAGCTGCATTCGGGAGCATTAAAGTCGCTAACTGGGCGTTGGCAATTTGAGTCGCTTGCCCAAGGCAAAGCCACTAAAGTAAGTGTGGTGATAGAGTTTGAGGCAGGGCGGTTACTTGCCAGTGCAGCACAAAAAGTGGCTGACGTATTATGTGGCTCGGTTATTGATGCCCTTGAACGCCGGTTAGAGAAACTTCACGGCAAGCCCACATTTTAGGGCGTACTAGTTAAGGAGTACAGGTGATTAACATTGAAGTGGCCTATGCGCTACCAGATAAGCAAGTGATAAAAGCGGTGCAGGTGCCAGAGGGTACACTTGCTCAAGATGTGGTTGCATTAAGTGGTATTGAGGCCGAATTTGCCGGCGAAGATATGGCTGAGGCAAAGTTAGGGTTATTCGGCAAAGCCTTAACGGGCGCCGAGTCGCCTGATAAATACGCAGTTCGTGAAGGCGATCGTATCGAGATTTATCGCCCGTTAATATCAGACCCAAAAGAAGTTCGCCGCAGAAGAGCAGCAGAGGCAGCTGCGCGTGCGGCAGCTGCTGAAGAAGGAAAAGAGGCTAATTAGCGTTTTTCGGCGTCGCCTTCGATACCAATTACTTGGTCACCCTTAAAGGTGATGACAACTTTAGCCTGTTTTGTTTGGCCTGAAGAATCGCGGCGGCTGTAGTAGTAGTCCCAGCGGTCTTGGTCGAAAGTATCTAGTGCTAATGGGGTGCCCATTACATAGCGTACCTGCTTGCGGGTCATGCCTAGCTCTAGCTTGTCGACATCGCTTTGCTCAATTACGTTGCCCTGTTCGATGGCAAGTTTGTACACAGCGAAACGCTGACAGCCGGTTGTGGTGGCGATAGTTGCAATTAATGCTAGCAATAGAGCAATTTTTTTCATGGGTACTTCCACAGAACAGATTGAGAGGGGATAATAGCCAAATCCCTACAAATTATAAACATCTTATTAAAAGCGAGTAACCTATGGAACAGCGTGATCTAAGAAAACTTGGCCTTAAGGTAACCCTGCCACGAGTTAAGATTCTAGAATTGCTCGAAAGTTCAACCGAGCGCCATCTTAGCGCCGAAGATGTTTATAAAATGCTGCTTGAAGGTGGAGAAGAGATTGGCTTGGCAACGGTATACCGCGTGTTGACTCAGTTTGAGACCGCTGGCCTAGTAGAGCGTCACAACTTTGACGGCAATCATGCAGTGTTTGAGCTAGTACAAGACGAGCACCATGACCACATGGTTTGTCTAGATTCTGGCAAAGTGATCGAATTTCATAACGAAGATATCGAGCGCATTCAGCACGAAATTGCCGAAAAGTATGGTTATGAGTTAGTAGATCACAACCTAGTGCTTTACGTTAAACCTAAGTCTTAATTATTCTCGAGCAGCGCTTTAGCCAAGGTGCTGCCGTCTTCTGCACTGCTAGTGCCCATCATACGAGCGATCTCTTGAATGCGCTCGTCGGCATCAACGTATTTCAACTGCGTTGTGGCGATATCATTAACCAACTGTTTGCCAATTGATACCTGTTGCGACGCCTTGGCTGCTACTTGCGCCAAGTGGGTTACAGCCAACACCTGGCTGTGGCTGCCTAGTTCGGCTAATAGTTCGCCCACGATATGACCGGTTTCACCGCCGATACCCGAATCAACCTCGTCAAAGATCATAGTCGGTACGTTGCCCGCAGCCTGTGTCACAGTTTGTAACGCCAAGCTAATACGCGACAGTTCACCACCCGAGGCGACTTTGCCAACCGGCTTAGCCGGTGCCGCTGGCGAGGTTGCTAGGGCAAACCGAATATGTGTTACGCCTTGATCGCGAGGCGAGGGGCTGTCGGTGAGTTCAATCTGTACTTCGAAACGGGCCCCCTGCATACCTAGTTTGGCTAGGCATTGCTCGACTGCTTTACTGAGGTGTTTAGCCTGCTGCGCACGCTGCTTATGCAGTTTGCTAGCGGCGGCTTGCCAGTCTTGGTTAAGGGCGTCTAGCTCAAGCTGCAACGCTTTTACTTGGTCAGCGTTTTGCGATAGTGCCGCTTGTTGCTCTAGTAATGTTTGGTGATGCTCATTGAGCTGTTCGGGTAGTACCCGGTGTTTGCGCGCTACGTCGTAGATCACGCCAAGGCGCTGTTCTACCACAGCCAAGCGCTGAGGGTCGGCCTCTAGTCGCTCGCCTAGAATTTGGGTTTCGCGGGCGGCCTCTTGTACCGCAATAAGGCCGTCGTTAAGGCAGCTACTTAGATTGCTAACATCGATGCCACGGTTAGCAAGTTGGTCACTAAGGCTAAGGGCCTTGGCTAACATTGCCTCAAGGCTAGGTTGTTCAAAGTCTGAGCCGTCAAACAGTTGGTTCAGTGCTTCGGTATCTAAAATGGCCTCGTCAGCACTGCTTAGAACCTTTAGCTCGGCTTCAAGAAGGCTAAGTTCGTCAGCGCCTAGCTCTAATGCATCAAGCTCTTGTAACTGATACTGCAGTAGTTGGTGCCCGTTGCCTGTGTGTTCTTGCTGCATTAGGGCGGCCAACTGCTGATTACGTGCGCGCCAGTCGCGGCTGATCTGTTTAACTCGCCCAGCGTCTTGGTCTAGGTCGGCAAAATGATCGAGTAGGGCGAGTTGATACTGCTCGTTATCTAGGCGGGTGTGTTCGTGTTGGCTGTGGATGTGCACCAGTGATGGGGTTAGCTGCTTTAGCAGACTGATAGGGCTGCTAACACCATTGATAAACGCCTTTGAGCGGCCGTCTTTGTTGATGACGCGGCGCAGAGTTAGTTGATCGCCATCGATTAGTTCGTGCTCGTCAAGCCAGGCGTTAACTGAGGGGAGGCTAGATACGTCGAAGGTGGCGCTGATATCTGCCTTTGCTTGGCCGTGACGTACACGATCGGCGTCGGCACGTTCGCCTGCGATCATCGCGATGGCGCCCAATAGCACAGATTTACCTGCCCCCGTCTCGCCCGTTAAAGCGGTGGTGCCGGTATGCAGATCTAGATCAAGCGAATCTACGGTTGTTAAATTGCGAATGCTTAAATGCGTAAGCATGCTGCTAACCCACTCATTATTTGATGGTGGTTATTTATACAGTAGTTTTGCCTGTGGGTGCAAGTTTTTACGTTTCGCGCTTTTCGGGTTGGTCTTCTGGCTGCGCGTCTACCTGTACCGTTTGTTGGCTTTCATTGAGTTGGTTAAGCATGTGTATCGCAGCAACGGTACAGCCCGTCAACTGTGGCGCTGCAAGGGTTAGTAGGGCGGCTGCAAACATCGCTCGATACTTGCTTAGGCTAAGTTTGATCATTGCAGTAACTCATTTTTGTACATCCTACTTTGAGTGTATGCAAAAAATTTCACATAAGGGCTTGAAACCCCAGAACTCGCCCCTATTTAGCACTTATCACAAAATTTAAGCAGTTATGGAGTAACCGCGTGAGCAACGAAGAGCACAACAACGAACAGCCAGTTGAGCCAATCGAAGGCGAGGTAACGAACGAAGAGATCGAAGCCGAGCTTAATGCCAACCTAGATGCTGATGAGATCACCGCATTGAAAGCCGAGCTTGAAGCTAAAGAGGCTGAGCTAGCGGCGGTTAAAGACCAAGCAATGCGAACGGCTGCCGAAGCGCAGAACGTAAAGCGTCGCGCCGAAAAAGACGTAGAGAACGCACACAAGTTTGGTATCGAGAAGTTTGCCAAAGACATATTGGCGGTTGGCGACAACCTATCTCGTGCACTTGAGTCATTAAGTGCCGACGACGAAGCCACTAAGAATGCGCACGAGGGTGTGAGCCTAACGTTGAAGACGTTACTAGATACCTTTGGTAAACACGGTTTGGTTGAGATCGACCCAGTGGGCGAACCGTTCGACCCTAACCTACACCAAGCAATGTCGATGGTTGATGCACCTGATGCTGAGCCAAACTCGGTAGTTGCGGTAATGGCCAAGGGTTATACGCTAAACGAGCGTTTGATTCGCCCCGCCATGGTTATGGTGTCTAAGGCCTAAGATTTTGAAAAATGGGTAAATTGCCGCTTGAAATAGCATTAAACGACCCCATTAACAGTATATAGCGAATGTAATCGGGCTTAAGGCCCAGACAAAGAATTTTTGGAGAATACCATTATGGGTAAAGTAATTGGCATTGACTTGGGTACTACCAACTCATGTGTATCAGTTTTAGAAGCAGACGGCGCTAAGGTTATTGAAAACCAAGAGGGCGATCGTACTACCCCTTCTATCGTTGCGTTCACCGACGACGAGACATTAGTAGGCCAGTCGGCTAAGCGCCAGGCGGTAACTAACCCGCACAACACTCTATTTGCTGTTAAGCGTTTGATTGGCCGTAAGTTCGCCGACAAAGTTGTACAGAAAGACATCGAAATGGTGCCTTACAACATCGTTGCTGCTGACAATGGCGATGCTTGGGTAGAAGCTAACGGCGACCGTAAAGCTCCACCACAGGTGTCTGCAGAAGTTCTAAAGAAAATGAAGAAAACTGCAGAAGACTACCTAGGTGAAGAAGTTACTGAAGCAGTAATCACTGTACCTGCATACTTTAACGACTCGCAGCGTCAAGCAACTAAAGATGCTGGCCGTATTGCTGGCCTAGATGTTAAGCGCATCATCAACGAGCCTACTGCAGCAGCGCTTGCTTACGGTATGGACAAAGCAGGTGGCGGCGACCGCACCGTTGCAGTTTACGACCTTGGTGGTGGTACGTTTGATATCTCAATCATCGAGATTGCAGAAGTAGATGGCGAGCACCAGTTCGAAGTACTGTCGACTAACGGCGACACCTTCTTGGGTGGTGAAGATTTTGACATGGCTCTAATCGAGTACTTGGCTGACGAGTTCAAGAAAGAGCAAAGCATTGACCTTAAGGGTGATGCACTAGCAATGCAGCGTCTAAAAGAAGCAGCAGAAAAAGCTAAGATCGAGCTATCTTCAAGCCAGCAGACTGAAGTGAACCTACCGTACATCACGGCTGACGCGACTGGCCCTAAGCACTTGGTAGTTAAGCTATCTCGCGCAAAACTAGAATCACTAGTTGAAAATCTAGTTGACCGTTCGCTTGAGCCAATGAAAGTTGCGCTAGCTGATGCTGACCTAAGCGTTTCAGAAGTTGACGAAGTAATTCTAGTAGGTGGCCAAACTCGTATGCCTCTAGTTCAGTCTAAGGTTGCAGAGTTCTTTGGCAAAGATGCTAAGCGCGATGTAAACCCAGACGAAGCGGTAGCGATGGGTGCTGCGATTCAGGGTGGTGTACTAGCAGGTGACGTGAAAGACGTTCTACTACTAGACGTTACTCCACTAACGCTAGGTATCGAAACCATGGGTGGTGTTGCAACTGGTCTAATCGAGAAGAACACGACTATCCCAACTAAGAAGTCACAGATCTTCTCTACAGCTGACGACAATCAAACTGCGGTAACCATTCACGTAGTTCAGGGCGAGCGTAAGCAAGCGGCACAGAACAAGTCACTAGGTCGTTTCGACTTGGCAGACATTCCACCAGCACCACGTGGCATGCCACAGATCGAAGTTACCTTCGATATCGATGCTAACGGTATCTTGAACGTGTCTGCTAAAGACAAGGCTACTGGCAAAGAGCAGTCGATCGTAATTAAAGCGTCTTCTGGTCTAAGTGATGACGAGATCGATCAAATGGTTGCAGATGCCGAAGCTAACGCTGAAGCAGATAAGAAGTTTGAAGAAGTAGTTGCAGCACGCAACACGCTAGACGGTCTAATCCATGCAACTAAGAAGACTGTTGAAGAAGCTGGTGATAAGGCTACTGACGAAGAGAAAGCAGCTATCGAAGCGGCGATCACTGAAGCAGAAGAAGCTGTTAAAGGCGATGACAAAGAAGCGATGGAAGCAGCAACTACCAAGCTAACTGAAGCATCAAGCTCACTAGCGCAAAAGCTATACGCAGAGCAGCAAGCTCAGGCGCAAGCAGCAGGTGAAGCCGGTGCAGAAGCAGCTGATGCTACTGACAACAACGATGACATCGTTGATGCCGAGTTCGAAGAAGTAAAAGACGACAAGTAATTAAACGCTTAGCGTCGATTATTTGAAAGGGGCGCGCCGTTCAATTGAGTGGCGCGCCTTTGTTATAAGTTAAGAGAGTATTATGTCAAAGCGAGACTATTACGAAGTATTGGGTGTTGATCGCAGCGCCGACGCAAAAGAGCTGAAAAAGGCTTACCGTCGCATTGCGATGAAGTACCACCCTGACCGTAACCCAGACAATGCCGAGGCAGAAGAAAAGTTCAAAGAGGCTAACGAAGCCTACGAGATCTTAAGTGACGAAGATAAGCGTCATGCCTATGATCAGTTTGGTCATGATGGTGTAGACCCTAACCGTCAGGGCGGTTTTGGTGGCGGCGGTGCTGGCTTTAGCGACATCTTTGGCGATGTATTTGGCGACATCTTTGGCGGCGGTGGTGGCCGTGGCGGTCATCGTGGCCCTGCCCGTGGTGCAGACCTTCGCTATACCCTTGAACTAGATCTTGAAGAAGCTGTTCGCGGTACGACCGTTAAGATCAAAGTACCTTCATTGGTAGGTTGTAAAACCTGTGACGGTTCGGGTGCTAAACCAGGAAGCAAGCCAACAACCTGTGGCACCTGCGGTGGTCACGGCCAGGTTCGTATGAACCAAGGCTTCTTCTCGGTACAGCAAACATGCCCTAACTGTAATGGGCGTGGCACGATCATTTCTGACCCTTGTGGCGATTGCCATGGGCAAGGGCGAGTTCAAGAAGAGCGTACACTGAGTGTTAAAGTACCTAAGGGTGTTGATACTGGCGACCGTATTCGCCTAAGTGGTGAAGGCGAAGCAGGCCCTGATGGTGGCCCAGCGGGTGATCTATATGTTCAGGTCTCTGTTCGTGACCATAAGATCTTTGAGCGCGATGGTCGTCATCTGTACTGCGATATTCCAGTAAGCTTTGCTGAAGCAGCGCTTGGTGGTGAGATCGAAGTACCAACCCTTGATGGTTTGGTTAAGCTGAAGATTCCTGCCGAAACCCAAAACGGCAAGATGTTTAGATTGCGTGGCAAGGGTGTTGAGCCTGTGCGCGGTGGTTCTGTAGGCGATCTAATGTGTCGTGTGCAGGTTGAAACGCCGGTTAATCTAAATAAAGAGCAAAAAGAACTGTTACGACAGTTTCAGGAGTCTCTAACGGGCGGTAAGCACTCGCCTAAACAGACCGGCTGGTTTGACAGCATGAAGAACTTCTTTGATTTCTAAAGATAGTTAAAAAGGCCCACCAATTAGGTGGGCTTTTTTTATGTGGTGTGTTTACTTAACGCGGGTAAGCTTACTGCTGTCGACATGGGCGAAGGGTTTGCCGTATATGTTTAAGGCTGTTGCCTGACTGTAGCTTAGGTCGTCGCCATTAACGGTTAATGTCATTGTAAAGCCTGTTGTAGCAGCGTTCTTCGTCATGTATTCAGATTGTGCGATGCCGTCAGCCTTGGTTGTAAAGTTCATCACATTGCCTGCTGTTGCTTCGGCTACCACGCATACCGCTCTAGGAATACAGTAACTGTTGTACACGCTGTTATTCGCCTTGTCGTAAATTAGGTAACCGCGTTGATCATGAAACTTGGCATCAGTGCTTTTCTTATATACTTCTTGCTTGTAGTACAACGCCACTAGGTGCTGGTCGCTAGCATTGGTTGCATCAGCTGCCACTTCAAACGTGAGTACTTCATAGAACGGCTCTACTGCTGCGCCGCCTTTACCTACCGCCGAGCCGGCTTGCCCAGGAGCTAGGTCGGTACCGCCTTGTTCAGTTGACTGCCATGTACCTACCAACTGCGCTAGCGGGCCAAAATCTAAGCCGTTAATCACCGTATCTTCTGCGAGGGCCAATGATGAGGCTAGTGTGAGTGGAATGAATAAAGTACGTGTAACGTTCATGAGGGCTCCTAGATGTACAGCTCAATCAACTTAGAAGGAATTCAGAACATTCTATTAGCAGAGCTGCTTTAGTAGATTGATTTGGATCAAGCATGGTGACTAGAATTGTGAATCTGGTCATATTTGTGGCGCGGCAGAATAAAGTCTTCGTATTTGATGCCAATGGTTTTATCATTAGTGTCAAAGCAACAAGTATTGGAATTCTTATGGTACGTATCGCAATTGCCGGCGCCACTGGTCGAATGGGGCGCGAATTGATTCACGCAATTTCTCAGCAAACATCAGCTGAGTTAACTGTTGCTACAGTACGCTCGTCGAGCGAGCTGGTTGGTTTAGATGCTGGTTTAGTGGCTGGTGTAGGCGCTCTCAATTTAAAATTGTCGACCGAGCTTATTACTCAAGCCGATCAATTTGATGTACTGATTGATTACACGTCTACTGAAAGTACATTACAGCACGTCGAGATTTGCCGTCAGGCGGGCAAGGCGATTCTAATTGGCACAACGGGATTCTCGCACGAAGAAAAAGCTATCCTTGAAGACGCAAGTGACGAGATTCCATTGTTACTCGCCCCTAACACTAGTTTGGGAGTCAACCTTGTTTTAAATCTGTTGCAGACCGCCGCAGAGGCGCTGGGTGAAACTGCCGATATCGAAATATTCGAAGCGCACCATCGCAATAAGGTCGACGCACCATCAGGTACTGCAGTGCGCATGGGCGAAGTGATAGCCGCTACGCTAGACCGAGATCTTGATGAGGTTGCAGTATACGGGCGCGAAGGTAAAACCGGCGTGCGTGATCGCAAAGAAATTGGCTTTGTCACCATGCGTGCTGGAGACATTGTCGGTGATCACAATGTCACCTTTGCAATGGATGGCGAGCGCATCGAGATCGGTCATAAAGCCACTAACCGTCAGGCCTTTGCGGGCGGTGGTGTTAAGGCTGCCTTATGGTTAGTAAAGCAGCCCAAAGGATTTTACAGTATGGCTGATATGCTGGGTTTAAAGTCTTAAATTGCTTTAATCAATGATTCTGGCGATGAGCTTTGCAATAGTTCGTAAAGCTCGTCCGCTAGTTGCTGGCTCTCTGCAATAAAGGCTTGCCAGAACTTTTGCCTCTCAATACCGCTCAATGCGGTAAAGTCTTTTCTACAGGGTACTTTGCCTTTCGGGGTGTTACTGATCCATTCTTTCGATGGCGAGATAAACAACACGTCATCAAGATCTTTCGCCGATGGCTTACGCGAGCGATTACCCTTGTCTAACCAGCCTGGCACGATCGTGTCATAAAAGTGCGTAAACAGCGTTAACCCTTTAGGGGCTTGGTA
The DNA here is from genome assembly GCA_947503335.1 of uncultured Pseudomonadales bacterium. Lineage (GTDB taxonomy): Bacteria > Pseudomonadota > Gammaproteobacteria > Pseudomonadales > CANNCY01 > CANNCY01. The sequence goes on from CANNCY010000003.1 coordinate 492,209, forward strand.
GTCAAAATCAAAGTGATAATCGGTGATGCCGCCATCTCGATAGGCGCCGGGCTGGCAGTGGTTGATATCTTGCACTGCTGGCATTACGAAAGGAATACTACTGCTGGCGACGATTACTTTAAACAGATTAGACTCGTCTAGCTTGGCAAAGGTGGTGGGTAACTGATTAAGCGTAAGCGCAGGGTTTTCAACCGATGAAAATTGCACACGCTCGTAAAAATAATTTAGATTATTTCGGCTAGCGCGATTGGCAAGCCAGGCCGTTAACATACCAGCAATTAAGATAGGCTTTGATTCGCTTGCCAGTAGCCCGCGGCATCGGTCGGCAATAATATTTAATTCAAACCTAGGATTAGTGGTAGCGAGCTTGGCACCGTCGTCACCAAAGATTTCTTGAAGGCCGCGCAGCATGGCAGGCTCCATTTCAAGCGGGTCACTCCACTCGTCGGTGCTCCACGCGTTGACGTAATTGTCTTCAAAGCGTTTCAGTGTTGCTAAGGCCTGCGGATGTGCGTGCGCTGCCATGCGCCAGCTGCCAATCGATGTGCCCATCAATTTAAGGCCATTGGTGTTGGGTATAAAGTGTTCGGCTAGCACTTGATCCATGCGGCTTAGGGTTAACCATTTTGGGCCACCCGACGCACCAAACATGCTGGTAAACAAAGAGGGGCTAAGCCCCTCTTTTGTAATCGTGGCTAGCGCATTCGCGCCAGCCTTAATAACGAGTGATTTACCCATTATTTATGCTTGTAGGCACGATCACGATCGGCCACTTCAAGGTAGCGCTGTGCAAGCTTGTCGCTACGGGTTGAGGTGTCTTGGATTTCACCATTGATCATAACCATGGTCGGTTGGCTAGATAGCTCTAGTGGGTCACCGTTCCAAAGTACAAGGTCGGCAGTGTAACCAGGTTTAACCTCGCCCACTTTGCCTAGATTCCAAGCTTTGGCTGGGTTAACAGTAAGTGCCGCCATGGCTGCATCGTAATCCATACCGTTAGCAACCGCGTTACCAGCGATCTGGCTTAAACGCTTGCCAGTGTACATTTCGCCTGTGAAGAACATTACTGATACGCCTGCTTTATCAAGAAGGGCAGCATTGTCTAGACGCGAGCCAATTTGATCGAAGTCGGCAGGTACGTTTGCAAAGGCATTAACCATAACAGGTACTTCAGCTGCAGCAAGCTTGTCGGCAACACGCCATGCTTCGCCACCGCCTACGATGATTAGTTTGATATCTAGCTCTTTAGCGATATCTAACAAGTGGCTAATGGTTTGAGAAGAGTGCGCTTGAATCGCTAAAGGCTTGTCGCCCTTAACAACATCTGCAAGTGCTTCTAATTGCGCTTTACCAAGACTGTACGTGCTTTCGCGATCGTAGAAGTCTTCGTTGTCTAGCAGCTCACTGGCGTCGGTTAGCGCTTTCTTTAAGGTAAGTAGCGCTGCACCGCGGCTACCGCCTAGGCTTTCGATAGTATACGAGCTAAGAGACGCCGATTGCCCTAGATTGGTGTTGCGCGTGGTCACGTTTTCATCCAGCGCCAAGTACAGTGGCTGGCCACTAAATAGGTTGCCATAGCCGCTAACAACTGTGCTGGTAACACCGTATTTACGTTGCAAAGGAATATGCGTTGAGTCGGTGTTGATATTCAATGCCTGCGACATTGCAGCACCCATAGACTCGGGCGTGCCTGCATGGTTTGCGCTGTCTACTGCACTTACTTCGACTAGGCCAATGGTGCCGATGGGCGAGATTAAACCCGCGGTTAAAATAGCACCTTCGCCGTCGATGATACGGTCTGCACCGGTAAATGCCGACTTGCTGATTACGTCGATGTTGCCGTCTTCAACTAGTACGTTAACAACTTCTTTGCTGTCTTTGCTAAGCACAACATTGTTGATAGCAACCGTGTCGGCAAAAGCCGCTTGGCTAATAGCTGAAGCTAGAGCTAGTGATAATAATTTTTTCATTATTTTGCCTCCAACGCTGGTTGGCCTAGTTCGAAATCGCTACGAGACTGTACAGCAGTGTCTTCGCGATCAAAGTATAGCGAGCCATCGATGTAAACTTTGTCAGCCTTGGCGTAAACGCTAAATGGGTTGTGCGACCAAATCACTACGTCGGCGTTTTTACCTTCTTCGATGGTGCCGGTAACGTCGTCGATACCAATCGCTTTTGCAGCGTTTTTAGTTAGCCAGGTCATCGCAGTAGCATCGTCGATGTCGATACCGTGCTGGCGGCCAGCTAGCATAGCCTTAGCGGCTTCTTGGTTTAAGCGTTGTACGTCGATCTCTGAATCAGAGTGAACGATGGCGCAGGCGCCGGCTTTCTCCATCAATGCGATATTAGCTTCGGTAAAGTCGTATGCTTCTAGCTTAAAGCCCCACCAGTCGGCCCATAGCGCGCCACAGATGTTGTTCTCGGCCAATAGATCGGCAATCTTGTACGATTCTACACCGTGGTGAAAGGCGGTTACTTGATAATCAAACTCTTTAGAAAGATCAATCATTAACGCCATTTCTTCGGCGGTGTAACAGTGGTTGTGAATTAAGATTTCGCCCGCCAGAACACCCGCTAGAGTTTCAAGCTCCAAATTGCGAGTAGGTGTCTCACCTGCATCGATCTTAGCTTTGTATTCGGCTGCTTGGATCCAAGCGTTTCTAAAGCCAGCCATGTTACCCATACGAGTACCAGGAGCACGACCTTTGCTACCATATACGCGCTTAGGGTTTTCGCCACAGGCCATCTTTAAGCCGTACGGCGCATCAGGAAACTTCATACCCTGAATAGTGCGCGACGGAATGGTCTTTAGAGTAACCGCACGGCCACCAAACAGGTTGGCAGAGCCGGGTAGAATCTGAACCGTGGTTACGCCAGCGGCTAGTGCGTGTCTAAAGTTAGGGTCTTGTGGGTGAACAGAGTGCTCTGTCCATACCTCTGCTGTATTTGGCGCGGTCATTTCGTTGCCATCAGACGTAGCCCAAACACCTGGCGACGAGTAGTTACCCATGTGAGAATGAACATCGATGATACCAGGTGATAACCACTTGCCATCGGCGTCTACCGTTACGTCAGCTTTGCCGGCGTTGCGGCCAATCGCTTTAATCTTGCCGTCTTCAAGTAGAACATGGGTACGTTCGATGTACTCGCCCGTACCGGTAAGTACGTGTACGTTTTTGATAAGTACCGAGTCAGCTTCTTTTGCTACATAGGTACTTGGGTAGGGATTGTTGATGTAGCTAGGCTTTTCAGCCTTTTTTTCGTCTTCGCCACAGCCGGTCAAACCAAGCGCAAGTACTAGCGCGGTCGACAAGGCCTTTAGACCAAAGGATTTATTCACTTAGATCACCTTATAAATTGTTTGCATGCCAGACGGCAAGGGGTACTATAGACCATAGGCGCAGGGCATTGAATAACACCACATCTATATTTAGACCGTATTAGTTGATCTAGAGCAGATATTTGGTGTTTATTTATTAATCAACGGTCGCAGACGCGCTATCTATAAGCTAAGTGTGCCGCTAAAATAGGCGCTAATCAATAATAAGACTGTATACTGCTTAATCTACTAAAGGGATTTTCATGGCCATCACTGGAGAACTTCCGTCAGATGCTAAACGTAAAGATGTGGCTGAAATGATGTTATCTGATGAACGCAAGCAAGCCTTAGCGGCCGACGCTAAGTCGCTTTTTTATACTGGTTTTTATGCAGCGGTGGCGCAATTTCATGTCGATACCGAGATGCACCTTTTTGCCCTTTCTGAGCAGGCGATTAACAACGAAGAGCAACAATGCTTTTTTAATGCCGCTCGCATGTATAAAGCTGCCTTTACCGAATTAGACTACCAATTGTCGGTAACGCTAGAACAAGAGACCAAGCTAGATCAGTCGCAAGATACCGGGTTTGGTTTGATCGAGAACCAAACAATCGAACGCGAGCTTGCCATCAAGCGCGGCATTGCTGCAGTTAAGTCTCGTTCGCCCGAGCTGATGAATGCCATCAAAGTTCGCCTAGGCCCGATTTGGGGAGGCGAAGATGCGATCGACGATTGCCCAATTGGCATACGTCGTATCGTGCAGGTATATAGCCATTGCTTAGGCGAGTTAGGTCTTGAACATAAAGCTGAACTAGCAGTTATGCGCTATTTTGGTCAGCAAATGTCGAAGCCGTTAATTGAATGCTATGGGCAAGTAAATAGCTTTTTACTTGAACAGGGTATTTATGAGGTGCTGCCGCACGAACGCAAGCAACAAGAAGATCAGCAAGAAAAGCCAAATAGCGGGTCGGTGTCTGATGAAGCAGTAGCCAAGGCCAACCAGCAGTTGGTAACAGCGATACAATCTTTGATGACCCGCTTAGACAATCAGGTGTCTATGATTCCTCAGCCGATGGCTTTTCAGCCAGGGCAAGTGCCTGAATTGACAGATGTCGTTGCGGTGCCGTCGGGTATCGCCGCGGGTGTTGACCTTACTAACAAAGTGCTCGCGGTAACCGCGCCGCAGCCAATGGACGCCGCGCAGATTAATCCAGAGCTTCTGCAGCGTATCGAAAAAGCGCCACAAGACTATGCTCAAACGGTTCAGTTAGTGGGTTTGATTTTTCAATACATGCTAGACGAGCCTGCATTGCCAGCGCCAGTAAAGGCGTTGCTATCATATCTGCATACCCCATACCTTCAGCTGGCTCTTGAAGCGCCAGATATGTTGCAAAACCCCAAGCACTCGGCGCGACGTTTAATCGATGAAATGGTCGAAGCTGGCACGCGTTGGGTATCTGAAACGGGTGAGAGCCAATACGGTGTGTTAGAACTGATTCATAAAACCGTAACGGTGATCTCAGAAGTATCGCCCTGTACCGAAGATCATATCGAACAACAATGCCAAGGCTTTATTCAGTTTCATCAGTTGGTGTGTAAGCGTGTGGCGATTGCCGAACGACGCACTGCTGAGCGGGCCCGTGTAGAAAACGAACGCCGCCAGGCTGAGATGGAAGTACTCAAAGAATACGAGGCAATCGCAATTAAACGCGCACCCGGTGTGATCGTAAAGCTATTGCAAGGGCCCTGGAAGCAGTACGCTGTGCAGCTATTGCAAAAGGGAGACACTCGTCAGTTTAAGCAAGCAGTAAAGTTTGCTGGTGTTATGGTGGCGAGTCAAAGTTCTAAAAACTTTGCATCGCAGCCCGATTACGAGCGTGCCTGTTCGGTAGTTTATCGTGGCATTGATAAAGGCTTAGAGGCAATCGGGCGGCCCCGTGAAGAGCGTACTGGGCTGATTAAGGCACTGCGAGCCTTGCACGCTAACCAGTCGTCTAACCTAGTCAAGGTTGAGCCAGTGGTGAAGGTTGAAGAAGACAATCAACACCCGCGCCGTGATGAGTTTATGCAGCACTTGCGCTTGATGGAGGTTGGCTCTTGGATCGAACGTGAAGACGGCGAAACCCGTAATCGATACAAGGTAGGTAGCAGCGATAACGAATCGTTCTTACTTATCGATCAAAGTGGGCGTCGCGGCGAGTTAGTGCCGATCGAGCAGTTGGCTCAGCAATTTGCCGAAGGGCGTTGTCGCGTTCTGTCGGGCTCGACTAAGCCATTCTTTGAGCGAGCGCTTAAATCGATTTACAGCAGCCTGCAGAGTAGTGAAGAACGCAGCTAACCAGCGTTGTCGAAATAAAAAAGCGCCTGAATGGCGCTTTTTTTATGGCTAGATTTTGGTGCAAGCTATCAATAGTTTTACTTACTTTTGTAGCAACTGCGCTGCCTCTTTCGCGAAGTAAGTTAAAACAGCATCACAGCCAGCCCGTTTAAAGCCCATTAGCGATTCTAATATCACTTGCTCTCGATTGAGCCAGCCATTGTCAAAGGCGGCGCAGTGCATGGCGTACTCACCACTTACCTGATAAGCCATCACCGGTACTTGCAGTTCTTGCTTTACACGGTAAACGATATCTAGGTAGGGCATGCCTGGTTTGACCATAATAAAGTCGGCGCCCTCTTCGATATCTAGTAGGCACTCGCGCACAGCTTCGTCGCTGTTGGCTGGGTCCATCTGATAGGTTTTCTTGTCGCCTTTTAGATTACCAGCACTACCAACAGCATCACGGAACGGGCCGTAGTATGCGCTCGCATACTTGGCCGAGTAGGCCATGATACCAGTATTGATGTGGCCGTGTTCTTCTAGCGCGCCGCGAATACCACCGATGCGGCCGTCCATCATGTCACTGGGTGCAACGATGTCTGCGCCTGCTTCTGCATGTGATAGCGCCTGCATGATGAGCACTTCGATAGTGCGATCATTAAGCACATAGCCTTCGTCATTAATGATGCCGTCTTGGCCGTGAGTGGTAAACGGGTCAAGCGCCACGTCGGTGATCACAAGCATTTCAGGGTACGCAGCCTTGATGGCACGTACTGCACGCTGAGCTAGGCCTTCACGGTTGTATGCTTCGGCAGCATCAAGTGATTTCTTTTCGGCCGGTACAACAGGGAACAGGGCAATAGCTGGTACGCCCAGCGCATGTAATTCGCCCGCTTGTTCAACTAATAGATCTACTGAGTAGCGCAGAACGCCAGGCATACTGGCAACGGTTTCGGTTTGATTGTCGCCTTCGATGACGAACATTGGGGCAATCAGGTCACTTGCCGATAACGAGGTTTCACGTACTAGTGCACGGCGGCCTTCGCTAAAGCGATTACGGCGCATGCGAGTAGTCATTTGCATCTTAGTTGGCCCCCATTTTAGCGAATACGCGCTTGGCTGCGTCGATTACATCGTTGATGTCTTGCTCGGTATGGGCAGCAGACATAAAGCCAGCCTCGTAGCAGGCGGGTGCAAAATAGACACCTTCGTCTAGCATTGCATGAAAGAACTGATTAAAGGCGTCAGTGTCACCACCCATCACTTCGGCAAAGTTAGTTACCTTATCTAGGTCGCTAAAGAATAGGCCGAACATGCTGCCAACGGTGTTGGTAGTAAAATTGATGCCTGCTTTGTCAGCAGCTGCTTGAATACCTTCAACTAATTGCATAGTGCGTTGGGTAAGCTGATCGTAAAAGCCCTCTGCTTGGATTTTTTCAAGCATCGTCAGGCCAGCAGCCATAGCAAGTGGGTTGCCAGACAGTGTGCCCGCCTGATATACAGCACCTAGTGGCGCAACAGCTTGCATTATTTCGCGTTTACCGCCAAAGGCACCGACCGGCATACCTGCACCGATAACCTTGCCAAGTGTAACCATGTCTGCATCGATGCCGTAAACGCCTTGCGCGCCTTTTAGACCAACGCGAAAGCCGGTCATTACTTCGTCAAAAATAAGCACCGAGCCATGTTCGTCACATACATCTCGCAGCGTTTCTAAGAAACCTGCGATGGGCGGAATGCAGCTCATATTGCCCGCTACCGGTTCAACGATAATACAAGCGATTTGATCGCCGTATTCTTTAAAGGCCGCTTTTACGCCCTCGATGTCGTTATAGGTTAGCGTCAATGTTTTTTCGGCAAGCGATGCTGGTACGCCGGGGCTATTGGGAATACCTAATGTCAGAGCGCCCGAGCCAGCTTTCACTAGTAGTGAGTCTGAATGGCCGTGATAGCACCCTTCGAACTTAACAATCATTTCACGGTTGGTGTAACCGCGGGCAACACGAATAGCGCTCATGGTAGCTTCAGTGCCCGAGTTCACCATGCGAACCATTTCCATATTCGGAATCAGATTGCACAGCGTATCAGCCATGGTTACTTCTAGTTCGCAAGGCGCGCCAAAGCTAATACCTTTTTGCATTTGCGCACTGATGGCATCAAGCACATCTTGATCAGCATGGCCTGTAACCATCGGCCCCCACGACTGAACAAAGTCGATGTAGCTCTTGTTATCGGCATCAACAATACGAGCACCTTTAGCGCTTTCAATAAATAGCGGCGTGCCACCAACTGCTTTAAAGGCACGAACTGGCGAGTTTACACCGCCGGGGATATGTTGCTGCGCGGCAGCAAAAAGAGATTCTGACTGAGTCATTCAGGCGTTACCTAACCCTATTATGTAAAGGGCTTAGTTTAAAGTAAGGGGTCGGGGCGTAACAACCTTAGTTAGTGCCAGTGGCATCAGATTGCTTGTGGTTTTCGGTCCAAAATAGACGGTTTGGAATAGTATTACCCATACCCAGCTGCCTAGAGGCGTTTGCAGCACTCATCGAATAGGCGATTGCCTCGCCGATAGCTTCTTTTATACCTACACCGTGAGCCATGATGGTAGCACTTGCAGCAGCCACACAGGCGAAGCTATTTTGAGAAGGGATTGGGCCGTTCACTGGCCATGTGGCTGGTGGTTGGTCTGAGGCATAAAGCATCGGTGCTTCACCCCGAATGTCAGAGTGGCTAACCAAAAGCTTCATGTCACTACCGTCAATCAACTCAGATGCCATCGTGGCTTCGCAGTCGGGGTGATCGGTTGCAATGGCTAGCTGGGTCGAATTGATCAGCCCAAAACTTGTGTGAGGCACTAGCATAGAGTGAATAATGTTGATGCCGATGTCGTCATTACTTAACAGCATATTGAAATCGATCGCGACAGGAATCTGCGGATAGTCGCAGAGCAGCGTATGAATTGCCTCTACCTGTTCTTGGGTGGCGCAATGGCCTACTAATATGCCGGTAACAACTAAGTCTTCAAGGATTGCCCTGGCCTGCTCGACTAGCATGGTTATATCAGTGCCGCGGTGATCAATACGCGCTTGAGTGTCTTGGGCGCATAGATCGGTAACCACTGATACGCCGTGACCGCCTAGGCTAGCAATGGTTTCAATATCGGCTTGAATGCCTACGCGCCCGGTGGGGTCGTGTAGGTTAAAGGTTAGTACAACGGGTGTTGAACTATAAGCAAGCATGCTGGCGGCACTCGTTTTTGATTTGTCTACAAAGTGTAGCCAAAATTAACAGAACTGCCGCCTTTACAGCGATGAGCGGTCTTTAAAACGGTTTAACGACCGCTAAAATGACGACGCTGACTAATACGATGGCCGGAACCTCGTTAAAGATTCTGAAGAAACGCTCTGATTTGGTGCAGGTATCATTGGCAAGTTGCTTGCGATAGCGGGTACAAAATCCTTGGTAGCCAAACAACAAGAATACTAGGGTCAGCTTAGCGTGCAGCCAACCCTGTGCCATGTAGATGCCGGGTGCCTGCATGATGATTGCAATACCTAGCCCTAGAGCAAGCAGTGATGAAGGCAGCAAGATAAATTTGGCAAGTTTTAGCTCCATCAAAGAAAAGCGCTCGCGACTTACTTGGTCTGTTGCTGACACGTGGTATACAAACAGGCGAGGTAAGTAAAATAGTGCGGCAAACCAAGTTACTACGAAGATGATGTGAAAGGCTTTAAGCCATAAAATGGTCATTGTGTTAAATCCCTTGTAGATAATAGTTTTTAAGGTGCTGTTCGGTCACTACGCCAATTACGGCAGGGCTTGGCGAGTGCGCACGATTGGCAACAATTAGTAGCTCAACGCTTTCGCTGGCGAGCTGTTTAAGAGCCTGAGACGCCGACTCGTTCGCGTCTACTAGCATGCAGTCGATACGTTCGGCAGGTATCTCAGATAAGGTAACTGTTTCAGTTGGATAGTCGATGTTATCGGGGGTATTGCGTGTTGCCAAGTATCTTGCAAGATCGGCCGCGCTCATCGCAAATTTAAAATTCTTTTTACCTTTCACAATGATCCAGGTTGGTTTGGTGGCTAGCAATGCTTCGGCGTCTTGCGTGGTCAGTTCTTTCTTTGAGATCTTAAACGCGGTGCTCTGAACGGCGGTGACGGCAATCGACCGTAGCGGGTTAGCTCGTTCTTCTTGGCCCGAAATAGTGCCGCTGCGGTGCAGCGCCGCTCTAAAGATGTCATTGCGTTCGTTTAGCAGCCGGCTAACGTTGTTTGCTACCACAATAGTTAGCATGGCGGGCAATATGAGATGTGGGTTGTACGTTAGTTCGAACACTGCCAATAGCGCCGCCAATGGTGCGTTTAATACAGCGCCCATCATCGCAGCCATGCCCACAAGGGTAAAGCTAGATGCGATGGCTTCAAGATTGAGTACATAGGCCAGCACAAACCCTAGACAGCCGCCAATCACTAGTGTCGTAGCGATTAGGCCGCCGGGTAGGCCCAGGCCAATAACGATGGCCGTAAAAATAAGTTTGCCCGCTACTAGGGTAAGGGCGAGTTGCCAGCTCAGTTCGCTATTGATGGCTTGCTGTAGCTGAGGATAACCGCTACCCATAATATCGGGTATCAGCATTGCACCAACGGCAGAGATAATGCCTGCAGCCAATAGGCGGGCGTACAGTGGAATCTTGCTAAAGCGCGCCATTTCGCAGCGCAGCTTGATAAAGGCGGTGGCGAGAATGCCAATGACGATGCCGCAGGCGATAAAAAACGCTAGATTACTTAATTCGCCAATCGATTGCGCGCCAACGATAAAAGCAGGGCTATCGCCATAAAATATACGGTACATAAGAGTGCCGATCACCGATGCCATGATAATCGGTAAAAAGCCGACGATCGTGTACTCAAGTAGCACCACTTCCATAGCGAAAATAACGCCGGCTATGGGGGTGTTAAACGATGCGCCAATAGCTGCTGCAACCCCACAGCCAACTAATATACGAACAAAGTTCTTAGGCAGGTTACTGAAGGTCGCAACACGACTACTGATCGAGGCGCCAATATGTACAGCGGGGCCTTCGCGGCCAACTGAATGGCCAGACATCATAGCAATCGCGCCCGCAACAAACTGATAGAAAGCGTTGCGCGCAGGCATGATGCCCTGATGGTTTTGCATACGGTCGATGACGTGGCCAACACCGGTATCGCGTTCATCGGGTTTTAAGCGATAGGCTATTAGGGCGATGACGGCTGCACCCGTTAACGGCAGCAGTGCACGCTGCCAAATGTCGAGAGAATGAAAGAACTGTGCTTCATTTTGCTCGCCCATTGGTAATTCAATCAGATAACGAAACAGCACCATAGCCAGACCCGAAAGGGCACCCACAATTGCCCCTAATAGCGTGGCGATAGGCGCAGCCTCGGCACGACCTAGGGCTAAGCGATTTTCTTGAAGCCAACGGCGAATGGCTTTTCTCATGGCGCAATCTAAATGAAAAATTAGTTGTCTATGATACCTTCGTACTTGGCGATGTTATAGACCTGCCTTAAAATTGCTTAATCAGATATAAGAGTCATCATTATGATCAATGTAGCCATTGTTGGCGGTACTGGGTATACCGGCGCCGAATTAGTACGAATCTTATCGCAGCATCCTAATGTAAATGTAGCCTGCATCACCTCGCGTGAGGCAGACGGGCAGGCCGTAGCTAGCCATTACACTAGCTTGCGTGGCGTTACTGATTTGCGCTTTAGTGCACCAAATGTAGATCAGTTGGCTACGATGGATGTTGTCTTTTTTGCTACCCCACACGGAGTGGCACAATCGTTGTGCGGCCCGCTGTTAGAGCGCGGCGTGCGTATTATCGACCTGTCAGCTGATTTTCGAATTAAAGACATTGCACTTTGGGAGCAGTGGTACGGCGTAGAGCATCAGGCTAAAGACTGGGTCGACAAGGCAGTTTATGGTTTGCCCGAAGTAAACAGAGCGCAAATTAAAGACGCGCAACTAGTTGCGGCACCAGGGTGCTACCCCACATCTGTGCAGGTGGCCTTAATGCCAATCTTGGGTCACGAGTGCGTTGATCACAGCAGTATTATTATTAATTCGGCCTCAGGCGTTACTGGGGCAGGGCGTTCTGCAAAGGTGCCAAATTTATTTTGTGAAGTAAACGAAGACTACCGAGGCTACGGCGTAGAAGGCCATAGGCACCTACCCGAGATTGAGCAAGGGTTAAGCGCTATAGCCGGGCAGCCGGTCTCAGCTACGTTTGTGCCGCACCTTTTGCCAATTTCGCGCGGAATTCTGTCTACCATTTATGTACGTGTCAGCGACGACCTGTGTTTGCGCAAACTGTATAAACCAGCCTTTGCTGATGAACCATTTGTCGATTTAGTTGAGCGTGGTGGGTCTGCGCAAATCAGTGCTGTTAAAGGTACTAACAAGGTTCAAGTATCCTTAGCTAGGCCCGTAGAGCGTGACCTTTGGGTGATTCATTCAGCGATCGATAACCTAACAAAAGGTGCCTCGGGGCAGGCGGTACAGATTCTCAATTTAATGATGGGATATGACGAGACGCTAGGTTTAGACCTGCCGCCCATGATACCCTGAGCCACATCTGACGATACAAGTTTGTTTCAATAATGGCTAAAACCAAAGTAAAGGGCTCGCCCCAATACAATTTGAAAGTAGTAGCGCACCGCCCTGAGGTAATTTGGGGCAAGCGTATTTCGTTGGTGGCCGCAGCTGTTGTTATCGGCGTTTCAGGCTATTGGGCAGGTTATCGAAATGGCGGCGTTGATCTAGCTGATACAGAGGCAAAGCTGTCAGACATTACTATCCAAGCCAATCAAGCCGAACAATTGGTGACCGTACTAGAGCAGCGAGTATCGCAATTTGATACTCAAATCGAGATCAATACGCATGTCGTCAACCAGTTAAGAGGCGAGTTAGTTGATCTGCAAAAGCAAAACGAAGAGTTGCAGCACAATACCGACTTCTTTAAGTCGCTGTTGCAGCCGGGCGCTGATCGATTAGCCTTGCGATTTGACGGTCTTAAACTGCAGTTCGACGGTCAGCAGTATCAATACTCGGTTAATGTTCGCCAGCTAGCAGTTGATCATAAATTGCTAAAGGGTACGGCTACGGTTGAGCTGCGCGGCTATCAAGGTGAGCAGTTTGTGACGTTACCGGCGGCTTCATTAGGTGATGCAGACTCTAAAGGGCTGCGCTTTAGGTACTACCAAGAGATCACTGGTAATGTCGAGCTGCCACAAGGCTTTAGGCCTACCGAAATTAGAGTCTTTGCCGATGTTGGCAAGGCAGATCAAGAATTAATACAACCATGGCCACTCAATAATGTGGCTGCGGTCGAATAACTAAGCATTGTTTGCGAGGATACTATGGGTTTGAAAACCACTAACAATACATTGATCTCAAAAGAGACCACGATTACTGGCGATCTAGAATTTAGTGATGCGCTTCATATCGAAGGGGTTATTCAAGGTAACGTACGTGTAAAGGCAAAGTCGCAGGGTACTATTCATGTGGCTGAAGGCGGTAAGGTTGTAGGTGATATAGTTGGCCCTAATGTGGTTGTAAACGGCACCGTTGAAGGCAATATCTATGCGACGGCACATATTGAGCTGGCATCTAAGGCTCGAGTAAGTGGCGATGTACACTATAGCTTCATTGAGATGGTTAAAGGCGCTCAGCTGAGTGGTCAGATGATCTATACCAAAGAAGTGAAAGAGCCAACTAGCGCAAAGGTAATTTCTCTAGAGAAAGAAGCCGAATAACCTAGTAGAATACTAGGTAATTAATTGAAGACTGGAGTTGAATGTGGTCGCTGAAAGTTTTGTGCCACTTAGTTTAAGCGTAACCAATAGTGCTTACAGCAAGGTTCGTGAGCTGGTGACTGAAGAAGAAAACCCCGATCTAGTGTTACGCGTCTATGTAACCGGTGGTGGTTGTTCGGGCTTTCAGTACGGCTTTAGCTTTGATGAAAGCTTTGCTGACGACGACACCATTATCGAGCAAGAAGGCGTTAAAGTAGTGGTCGACCCGCTAAGTTTTCAGTATTTAGTTGGTGCAACTGTTGATTACGAAGAGGGTCTAGCGGGTTCAAGATTTACCGTTACTAACCCGAATGCTGAAACCACCTGTGGTTGTGGTGCATCGTTTAGTATTTAAACAAATACCCAACTTTATGATAAAGGCTGCATATGCAGCCTTTTTTATTTGCTAGACAACTAAATCGAAACTTCGTATGCCGATTGCGCGGGTTATTCTGCTTGTGATTGCAGCTGCTTGGGTTGCGTTTCGGCGAATGAGCCGTGGGCATCACTAAAAAGGCGGTGATTGTCGCCAAGATAGATGCCCCCCAATAACGTATTTTGTGTGGCACCGGTTACCGAGCTCATGCCGGCTTTACGGCCCTCAATGACCTGTTTAGCCATCCAAGCAAAAGCGCATGCTTCAACTTGTTTCGGGCAGATGCCTATCGAAGCTGTGGTTGATACGTCGCCAGAAAACAGAACGCTTAGCCGGTGAAGAAGCGCTTTATTGAACGCGCCACCACCGCATACATAAAGGTTCTCACACGTGGGCATGGCGATTTTCAGCGTGTCAACAATACTACGAGCGGTTACTTCAAGCAGTGTGGCCTGCACATCTACTGCCGAAATAGGGGGTAGGTCGGCTAGCGCCGCGTCAAGCCAGTCGATATTAAAGTCTTCACGGCCCGTACTTTTGGGAGCTTGCGCACTAAAAAAAGGATGGGCGAGCAGCGCGTTTAGTAACGGCGTGTTTACTCGACCACTTGCTGCCCAAGCCCCGTCAAAATCAATAGGCTGATTTAGATGGCGTTCTATCCAAGCGTCCATCAATGCGTTGCCTGGGCCTGTATCGAAGCCGGTTAATTGAGTTGGGTCAGAGGGCAATAGTGTAACGTTTGCAATGCCACCAATGTTAACCACAGCTACGTCGCGGTTCTTTTGACCAAAGGCTGCCAGATGAAATGCAGGTACTAGTGGTGCGCCTTGGCCGCCGGCTGCCATGTCGCGACGACGAAAGTCGGCTACTGTAGTAATGCCCGTTTGATGGCAGATGGTGTTAGGGTCACCGATTTGCAATGTGAATGGGCGAGCAGAAACCAAGTCACTGTTTGGTGGGCGATGGCGAATCGTCTGGCCATGACTACCTATAGCAACCACCTGGTCGCTTGTGATCGAGTACTTTGCTAATAATTGACTGACGGCGTCAGCAAATAGCTCGGCCACTTCGATATCAAGTGAGCCCATTAGGTCTATCTCGTTCTGGCCGGGGGAGCATAGATCGAGAAGTCGTTGTTTTACACTGTCGGGTAGGGGCAATTCGTACTGCCCCTTGATGCTAGGTTTATCTTGGTCAAAGCTAACGGCCACTGCATCGACTGCGTCCATGCTAGTGCCCGACATTAAGCCTATGTAGTAACGCTGCCCCATTAAAGTGAAGCTAGGTTAGTTTTAAACTGCGCAAGCGTTTGCATGTGCTGGCCAGTTTGTTGATTAAAGGCTACGCGCTTTGACGCAGATACGTCTTTAGAATTAGGGAACTTAACCGTAACAGGGTTACGTACCGCGCCATTTTCGTAGAACTCGTAATGAAGGTGTGGGCCGGTTGCTAAGCCGGTTGAGCCAACATAGCCAATTACCTGGCCTTGCTTTACGTGAGTGCCTTTACCCACGCCCTTAGCAAACTTGCTCATATGAGCGTATAGCGTTTTATAGGTTTGGCCATGCTGAATCATCACAACGTTGCCCCAGCCGCCTTTTCGGCCTTTGAAGCTAACTTTGCCAGAACCAGTTGCTCTAATTGGCGTGCCGCGAGCCGCCGCGTAGTCGGTACCTTTATGGGCTCTAATCTTGTTAAGAACTGGGTGTTTGCGGCGTAGATTAAAGTGCGAGCTAATGCGCGCCACATCAAGGGGCGAGCGCAAAAACGCCTTTTTCATGCTCTCGCCTTTAGGCGTAAAGTAGCCACTTTGAGCTTCGTCATCAAAGTATACTGCTTCGTACGTTTTGCCCTTGTTGGTAAATTCGGCTGCTAAGATGCGGCCGTTGTCGATCTTTTGGCCATTGAGGTACAGTTCTTCGTAGACAACAGCAAACTCATCACCTTCACGAATGTCTAGCAAGAAGTCGATGTCGTAGCCAAAGATATTGGCTAGCTCCATTGTTAGGTTGTGGCCAAGACCGGCTCTAGTGCCCGCTAAGAATAAAGAGTCTTCGATTCGGCCCTGTCTAAAGGCATGGCGCACTTCGGGGGTAGCGACCTCTTTAGATGACACGAATTGACCGTCATTATTAATAAAGCGTACTTCAGTTAGTTGGTCGATTTGATACTTCAGTTCTAGCAACTGCATGTCGTCGCTAATCTTAAATGCTAGTTCTTGCTGAGGTTTGATGCGTTTTAATACGCCAGCATGAACTGTTTCATTCATTACCTTGTAAAGGGTTTTTTGAGTAAGACCTAAACGAGAAAATACCTTTGAAAGCGAATCGCCTTTGGCGATGCGATAGGTTTCGTAAGGCGTAGCGGTAAGCGGGTCAAGCGCGGGCACATCACTGTTAGCCGCGGTGTCAGCGCTTTGATCGCCACTGATGCTGTCGTCAGCTGCGCTTGCTGTGGCGACTTCACTCGATAGGTTTGATGAGCGATCGGCACTGGGTAGCGCTAGCTTAGTCACCTCGGTGTCGGTCGCTGATTGAGCATCGCTTTCGGTCCATAGAGCAGAGGTTGCTACTAGCACAAACGATAGTGATCCTGCAGCATACAGGTGTCCCTTCGGAAACAAACGCCAAAGGCTTTTAATAGTGTCCACCTAGATTCCCCCCGGAAGATTGGTGCTAACTTATTGATTTCGCATCATTTGACGATCTTTATACCATAAAAGTTCCCAATGCCTAGGGGTTTTGGTTAAAAAATGTACTATTTCGGCTTTAAGGCTTGAAAATGCTGCTGTTTTGCGTAGTCTGCGTCTGTTTTCGAATCGTTATAAACCTTGGGCGGTAAAATCAGATGTCAAATCCATTATTAGAGGATCTAAAAGCGCGTGGCCTAGTCAATCAGATGACTGGAGGTGACGAATTAGAAGGGCACCTAAATTCGGGCATGCGTACTCTTTATTGTGGTTTTGATCCTACTGCTGACAGCTTGCATATCGGCTCGCTGGTACCTTTGCTTACGCTAAAGCGCTTTCAAGAAGCAGGGCATCGACCGTTAGCTTTAGTGGGCGGTGCTACGGGCTTGATCGGTGACCCTTCTTTTAAAGCGGCTGAGCGTTCGTTGAATACTCATGACGTAGTAGAAGGTTGGGTTGAAAAGCTAAAGGCGCAGGTAAGTGCTTTCGTTGATTTTGATGCAGACCCTAACGCTGCGAAAGTAGTTAACAACCTTGATTGGACGCAGGGTGTAGACGTGCTCACGTTTTTGCGTGATGTAGGTAAGCATTTCTCTGTTAACAACATGATCAAGAAAGAGTCGGTAAAACAGCGTATTGATCGTGATGACGCTGGTATTAGCTTTACCGAGTTCACTTATATGATTTTACAGTCTTACGACTTTGCCGAGCTAAACGCGCGCGAAGCCTGTACTTTGCAGATTGGTGGTAGTGATCAGTGGGGTAACATCACTGGTGGTATCGATCTTGCTCGCAAGATGAACGGTAACCAGGTTTTCGGTTTGACGCTACCGCTAGTAACTAAGAGTGATGGTACCAAGTTTGGCAAAACTGAAAGTGGCACTATCTGGTTAGACGCAAACAAGACATCGCCTTACGCGTTTTATCAGTTTTGGCTATCTACAGCCGATGCAGATGTCTACAAGTTCATGAAGTACTTCACCTTCTTATCGGTAGAGCAAATCGACGCGATTGAGGCTGAAGACAAAGCTGCCGAGGGTCGCCCTCAGGCGCAGGCTGTTTTAGCTGAAGAGGTTACTCGCCTAATACATGGCGAAGAGGGCTTAGCTGCCGCTAAGCGTATTAGCGAGGCCTTGTTTAGTGGTGATACTGCTAGTTTAAGCGCTGGCGACTATGAGCAGTTGGCGCAAGATGGTTTGCCATCGACAGACCTATCTGGTCGTGATCTAAGCGAGGGCGCGCTGTCTCAGTTATTAGTTGAAGGTGGCGTGGCGTCTAATGGTAAGCAGGTTAAAGATGCATTCTCGCGAAATGCAGTAATCATCAATGGCGAGTCTGTCGATGCGGCGCTTAACGTAGATTTGAATGCAGTCTTTGATAAGTCAAAGGCGGTGCATGGTAAGTTCTTCTTGCTGAAAATGGGCAAGAAAAAACACCACCTATTTGTTCGCTAATATCCTTTTAATGCTTGAGGGTGATGGTTGCCCTCAAGCCGCCTTGTTTTCTATTCTCTAGTTTTAACTCGCCCCCAATTTGACCTAGTGATCTGGTCACGATGCTTAAACCTAGGCCAAAACCATCAGTATGCATTTGGTTACCGGCACGATAAAAAGGTTGCTCTAGTTTTTGCAGGTCGCTTTCTGAAACGCCTGGCCCATTGTCGTCAATTTGAATGATGATGTTGTCATTGTTCTCAAACAGATTGACGCTAATAGGTCTGTCATTAGGCGAGTATTTGTCTGCGTTACGCAGCAGGTTTTCAACAGCTCGATAGAGTAGTTCGTAATCGGTTGTTGCCGACAGAGAGTTACCGAATAGGCTGACCTGTCTGTCGGGTGATTCAGTACGTAGATTGTCGATAGCTTCTTGTATCAGTTCGTAGACGTCGTGATTAGCAAGCGAAGTTGATGAAAGATCGCTGCGGCTAAGCGCAAGAATATCCGTAATCAATTGATCGGTGCGAGCAAGCTCGTGGTGCATTCGATCGGTCGCCTTGCTATCAGTACTCTGTTGCTCAACAAGGCCTACCATCGCCTGCAGTCTGGCAAGTGGTGCGCGTAGTTCGTGACTAACGTCATGAAGAAGTGTTCTTTGGCTATCTGCAATTTGTTCAAGTGTACTGGCCATAGCGTTAATGTCATGGCCAAGATCACCTAGTTCGTCGTTACGTTTTGCCACTGAATTAGGTAGGGCTAGGTTTGAATGTGACGGCCTAGAGCGGGCAAACTGACTAAGGTTGCGAATGGGTCTCGCGATGTACCACCCCATAAACGCGCTAGCCGCGGCAGATGCGATCAAGATAAAGATAAGCTGCGAAAACGAAATCGCTCTGGTAACACGATTAATCGTAGCAGTAATAGGTGGGTGCTTTACGGTCACTAAGTACGTGGTGCCACTTTGGCCAGATATCTGTATTTCGCTACTCGGGCGCTTAGTTGGTTGTAGAGGGGTTATTAGCTGTTCGCCATCTTCACGTTCGATGCTGACAATCCCCTGGCTGTCGCGAAGCGCTTTTAGGGCACGCCGTTCACGGGTTGACTTAAGTCGCTGCGCTTTGCGGGGGGCTTGTTCGGCACGTTCGTAGTAGTCGACTATTCGCTCGGCAGTGCGAGTGGCGCGATGAATGTATTGTTCGTTGTCGTTATGTCTGTCGACCCACGCGCGTGTGCCGACAAAGGTTGCAAGTGTGATAAGAGACGCCCCAACCCAAAAGATGAAAAAGAACTTAAGCGTTAGTGATAGGCGTAGCCGCTTTTTTAGGATTCTGTCCATCGGTAGCCGCGCCCCCGTAGTGCCGTAATTTGAGACGGGCAGTTTAATTGGGCGAGTTTGTGCCGAAGCCGGCTAACATGTACATCTATGGCACGATCATGTTTTTCTAACGGTCTGTTGAGTACCTGTTGTGTTAGGTGTGCTTTAGAGAGCGTAGCGTTAGCGTTTGAAAGGAATTCTTGTAGTAACAAAAACTCTGCCTGTGTTAGCTCGGCCTGAGTGCCCTGGTAGCTGGCAGTTAATAAATCAGTGTTCACTTGCCAGTCGTTGCTAATGGTGGCTTTTGCCGGTACTGGTGCGCTGCGGCGCAGTATTGCATTGATTCTTGCGACCAGCTCGCGTGGGTTACAGGGTTTACCTAGATAATCATCTGCACCTAGTTCTAATCCTAAGATGCGATCAAGATCATCACCTCGCCCTGTAAGCATTAAGATAGGTATGTTGCTGGTTTGGCGTACGTGCTTTAAAACCTCTAACCCTGAAATGCCAGGCATCATGATATCTAGCACTATTAGTTGAAACGTTGAAAGGTCTAACCCGATCGCTTCTTCACCACTACTGGCGATAGACGTACTAAAGCCTTCATGGTTGAGGTATTCGCTAAGTAATGACGTAAGCGAGATGTCGTCGTCTACTAGTAAAATATGTTGCATAAATAAAACGGTCGTGAACTGTGCTTGTAATGTAATTGATCAAAACAACGAATAGATCAGTCTTTACTTATCTTTACAGTACGTTAACACAACTTAGCTTACGCAATGTGCATACTGTAGCCATTGAAACATAGAAAGGAGATAGTTATGAAGAAGATGATGAGCGGTGTGATCGCTATTGTGCTAGTGGGTGTTGTTAGCGTAGGTGTTGAGGCAAAGTCAAAACACCATGGTGATGAGCGTGGAGTGTTGCGTTTGGCATCTGAGCTAAATCTGAGCGAAGATCAAATGGCACAGTTAAAGGTAGCTTTCGAAGAGGCGCGACAAGGGTTAGATCGACAGGCTGATAAGGATTCAGTGCGTGATCTTGATCCTACGAGTAAGGATTATGAGCAGAAAGTTGAGGCTCTAGCAGATAAAGCGGCCAGCCTAGCCCGAGAAAAAGTGTTACGAAAGGCTGATCTGCACAAGAAGGTAGACGCGATCTTAACCGATGAGCAGCAGCAAAAATTGAAAACCTTAAAGGCCGAGCGGCATGATCGAATGTTGCAGCGCAAGCAAGATCGAATAGACAGAGCTGAAAAGCGATTAGAAAAAGAAAAGTAGCAATAAAAAAATAATATAAAACAATTAGTTAGAGGGCTTAGGCCCTCTTTTTTGTCAGAAAAATACAAAAATGTCTAAATCACCAAAAAATAGGTGTTGCGCGCTCGGTTTAGATCTGTAGAATGCGCCTCCGCTGACGGGGCAA
>CANNCY010000004.1 GCA_947503335.1 uncultured Pseudomonadales bacterium
GCTTGATTCTCAATGTTAAAAAGCGGTCTCAGGCGCTAGGCCGTCTTGACTTAAATCTTGTCTTGGATGACGTTGCCATCGTCTCAAGAGGCTGCGTATTGTACGCAGTTGATTTTGTTTTGCAACCTGTAATTTAACCATTTTGGTTAGCCAGGTGACTGACAAAATCTGTTAGCTATCAATGACTTACGTCGGCTTTTAGCTAACAACTTCGCGGTGAAAAATTTCTCTTTTGCCCCGAAGCGGAGGCGCATTCTACAGATCTAAATCTGAGCCGCAACCCCTAATCTTTGGTACTTTCGACATTTAATAAAAAACCGCATATTCTTTCGAATGATGCGGTTTTTAAAACTTGAGGCTAACGCCCCAATTTAAACGCTTTGCTTAAGACTCCATGTGGGCCTTAAATGCTGCGTAACGTGCTTTCTCGTTAGCAACAAAACGTAGGTATGACTCAGCGTACTTCTTAGAACGCTTATCTTTAAGTGCTTTGTTAAACACCTTAGTAGCTTCGTCCCAACGCTTCAACTCAACTAGAGCCTGACCCCAGGTTAGGTAGTTGTAATCAGGGCGCTTCATCTTACCTTTGCGCTCTGCCTGCTCTGCAGCTTTAACAGCTTTCTCAAACTGACCTACATTGAAATAAACCAATGCAAGGTTCGAGTAGTTTTCGCCGTCAGCTGATAGACGGGCCGCTGATTCCATTACAGGAATTGCTTTAACGTCTTCGCGAGACATACGCCACATGTTAGCTAAATACTCAACGTTCTTAGACTTCTTCTTAGAAACGACACCATCTTTCATGCCTTTGTCTACGATCGATGCTGCCTTGTAAGGCACCTGATCACCAGACCACATGTAAGCGATATTCATGATCTCGTTTTCTTTAGTGAACATCTTAGACTGATAAACCGCGTCATATAGTGCTAGACGCTTTTTCTCTTGACCAAGCTCACCATAGTAAGAAGCAAGCGGCGTTAGGTAACGCTTTTTAGTAAAGTTTTTAGCTAGAATCTCGTAGTTGGCTACGATGTTCTTGATGTCGTTACGCTCGGTGTAAACCGCCACACGCATCTGGTACCAAGTTTCCTTACCGATCTTGCCTTGAGTCTTGTTGTAGTCAATCGCCTTGTTGATCCACTTTAGCGTGTTGCCATAATCCTTTAGGTTGTAGTAGGCACTGCCAGTAACCTCATAAACCATCAGGTTTGGAATCTCTACATTCTTAGAATATTCGCTAAGTGATTTAATCGCTCCACGATAATCTTCAACACCGTACTGCATGAAACCATAGGCTAACAACGTTTGGTTGTATGTACCCGGATCGATTTCTAGCTTAAGTACGCGACCGTAGTATGAAATAGCTGTTTTGTAATCTTCTTTATCTTGATAAAGAGAACCAATAACCTGGTAAAGACGAGCTTTTTCATGGTCTTGCCATTTAGCAGCGGCCGATTCAAGAGAGCGAGCCTTTGCAAGCGCTTCGCCGTTCTTGTTTTCTTCCATAAGCAACTGGATTGGCTCCATCTGCTTATAAACCTTTGCTGAAATAGCCTTAACCTTTACGGTTTTGTTCTTCTGCTGCGCGATTGCAACGCCGTCAGTAAGAGGGGCGATACCCATACCACCGATCAGTGCTGGAGCAGCCAATAGCATGGCTGCTGCAACAGAGGTGCGTACGGCTTTTAGTGCAAACTGTTTCACCTTAAATACCTCTTATTTTTCCATCTGGAACGTGAACTGATAAGGAACACCGTTTACACGCTGCGGCTTACCGTCAACAACACGCGGCTTGTACTTGAACTTAAGGGCTGCTTTACAGGCTGCACGGTCCCACATAGTGGTCGGGTTACCCTTAGAGGTTAAACCATTACTTGCAACACAGTTTTCAGTAGCACCTGTAGGTAGTACATCTACGTGTACGATTACTGTACCTTCAAGGCCACGGCTTTGCGCGCGACGTGGATACTGAGGCTGAACACGTACTAACGGCAGATATTCACCGTCAGCTGACGACAGCTTGAAACCACCAGCACCG
Source organism: uncultured Pseudomonadales bacterium (assembly GCA_947503335.1). Taxonomy (GTDB): domain Bacteria; phylum Pseudomonadota; class Gammaproteobacteria; order Pseudomonadales; family CANNCY01; genus CANNCY01. The sequence goes on from CANNCY010000004.1 coordinate 2,039, forward strand.
CCAACCTTAACACCACCAACACTAGTGTTAACCGCATCGGGGTTTACATCAGGTGTATCAAACTCAGGTGGAGGAGGCACGTCCGGCTCTGGCTCTGGTTCTTCTGGCTTATCAGGCTTGCGCTCGGTAACTTGCTCAGAGATATCGGTATCAGGCATGGTCACGTCGATCAGTTTACGACCTTCACTCTTTTTAAGTTCAGTGTCGCCCATCGCGATTAGGGTAACCATCAATGAAAACAGACCAAATGTCACTGCCACGGCCAAAATAGCGCCGGTAATGAGTCTTACTGGGTTCATAATGTTTAGTCCTCTGCCGTTTTAATAGCTACATCTGCACCAACGATTTCGCGAGCTGCGTCCATCACTTTTACAAGTGTTTCTACGCTTGCTTTGTCGTCAGCACGAATAACTACAGTACCGTTTGGGTTTTCGGCGCGAAGCTTCTGCACATAATTCTTTACAGCAGTTACTTCGATCTCTTCACGGTTCACCCAAATCTTATTCTGATCTGTAACACCGATCAAAATCTGCGCGTACTTTTTGCGATCATCGTTGTCGGCAGACGGCGAGTTGATGTCAACGCCTGGCTCTTTTACAAACGACGCCGTCACGATGAAGAAGATCAACATGATGAACACCACGTCAAGCATGGGGGTCAAGTCAATCTCTTGCGCTTCTTCTGCTGAAGCCTGTGAAACTGGGGCTCTTCGCATCTTAATTCTCTCGTCTATCGAAGACCCAGAGGCCTTCGAAAGTTACATTTAAGGACAAGTTTAGTACAAAACTTGCCCCTTTCACGTTATGAACGCGTTAGATGATCTTCGATCAGTTGCGATTCACGCTCTGCCTTACGTGTCAGGTAAGTGTTTGCAAACACGCCTGACAACGCAGCAACCATTCCTGCCATAGTAGGAATCGTTGCACGCGACACACCACCTGCCATCGATTTAGCGTCGCCGCCACCGGTTACAGACAGTACATCGAACACCATGATCATACCGGTTACCGTACCAAGTAGACCTAATAGTGGGCACAGTGCCACCAGGGTCTTAATGATGGGTAAGAAGGTATTGATGTTCATACGTGTACGCGAAATTAAAGCTTCGCGAATCGCTTGGGAGTTCCAAGAGTCACGCTCGCTGCGCGACTCCCAGGTATCAACTGCTTTTTTAACGTCAGCTGATAGCCCCTTGTTGAAGTACCAAACGCGCTCAAACACTAGTGTCCACATCAAAAAGGTGGCGAAGGCGATGACCCAAAGTACTGGGCCACCCTTATCCATGAATGCAGACAGTGCGTTTAAAGCGTCGGTCAACCACATATTACTTAGCCTCGCTGCGCTCAGCTACGATACCAGTGCTCTGCTCTTCTAGAATGTGGATCACCTTGCGTGCTGCACCGTTTACAAACGTATGCATCAGTACAGTTGGAATCGCCACGATCAGACCTAGTACAGTGGTCATCAATGCGCTAGAGATACCAGAAGCCATCGCTTTCGGGTCACCCGCACCAAAGATTGTAATCGCTTGGAACGTTAGAATCATACCGGTTACAGTACCTAGTAGACCTAGAAGCGGTGCAACCATAGAGATAATCTTGATTACGTTTACGCCTGACTCAATTGATGGACGCTCTTTCAAGATCTGCTCAGCTAGCTTAAGCTCTAGGGTTTCTACGTCGGCAGACTTGTTGTCTTCAGCAACCTGCAGTACACGACCTAGAGGGTTGTTAGTCTTGATTTCAGAAGACTTGATCTGGCTGCGAATCTTAGCTGTTACACCAGAAAGCTGGATTAACTTGAAGATTGCTAGCAACACACCTACAACACCGATTGCAGTGATCACGTAACCAACTTCACGACCCTGATGCCAACGCTCGATTGGCGTAGGCGTATCAATGATCGCAGATAGGAATGAACCACCTGTTGGGCCAGTTGGGTCGATACCGAAAGCGTGTAAGCCTGAGCTTGCACCCTGCAGATCAGCTGCCGAACCAGTGAAATCACTTGGCTGACGTGCTAGTACAGATAGGCCCGACTTAGCGTCAAACGATAGGTAGTCGCCGTTAGAAACAACGTTGAACGCACCTACACGCACTACTTCGCGATTCTCAACAGAACCGTCTGGTAGCTTAACGTCAGCTGCAAACTTAACCACCTTGCCAGACTCAGCCATTTCGCGCTGAACTTCAAACCATAGAGATTCGATCTCTTCCATAGTTGGAAGCTTAGTAGCAGAGTTTAGCTTTTCGATCATTACAGTGATCGGCTCGTCACGACCTGGGAACTGAGCAGCAGTTAGCGAGTTACGTAGTGTCTCACGGCTGTCACCAGCAAAACCAGTTAGGTGGCCGAATAGCTCTTTAAGGTTACCCTTTGCTTCGTTTAGCTCTTTCTCTAGAGCCGCTAGCTGCTTGTCGTTCTCGGCGAACTCAGCTTCTAGACGAACAGAACGAGCTTCTTCGTTCTTTAGGGTGTTGTTAGCTTCAGTTAGTAGGCGAGTCTGGTTAGCCAGCTCGCGCTTAAAGCGTGCTTCGCGATCACGGTTTGCTTTTGCGTCTTGTGATGCGCCTGCTTTAACGTTGTTTAGTAGCTGATCAAGGCTAGTTGCCTGATCTTGAGCTACTGCTGCACTTGCGCCAAATGCCATTGACGCTGCCATTACGGCGCTAAGAATTGTCTTTTTCATTATTCAGCCTCCGGAGCCTCAACTGGCAGTTCCATAACCTCGATCACTGCCTGCTTCTTAGCAATACGAACGCCCTTTACGATAGCGCTACGGTATGCTGAATCAGTTAGTGGCTCCCAAGTTTTAGCTTCTTTGTTCCAAGCCATAGACACTTCGTTGTCTTTGGTTTGAGCAAGAAGAGAGATACGTCCGATCTGAAGAATATTTACTTCGCGATCAGTGCCGTTCACATTGATAGTGTCAGTGTAAGTGTCGATGAAACGCGAGTAGTTGTCTTCGATCTTGTAAGCTTCTAGTACCTGACGGAAACGCTCTGACGTAGAGAACTTAGGATCAGTCAAGTTAGCACGTAGCTGTTCGATGCGCGCATTACGCTCGTCCATACGGAACGGCATATCTAGAGCAATAAAGTTCTCTAGTGCTGCAATCATCTTCTCAGCCAGAGGGCCCATCTGACGCTGCATTACTACAACATCTTTGATTGACTGTTCTAGCTCACCCATTGCTTCTTTCTGGTTAGAAATGCTCTTTTCAAGCTGGGTGTTGTACATCTGTACGTTTTCGATCTGCTTGTTAGTCTGCTTGTAGTCAGCTAGACGTGAATCAGTATCGTCGGCAATCGCGTCAACGCGAGCTTGTGATTGCTGGTTAGCGGCAACTTTTGCCTGGCCGGTTTTGATGATCGAGTTAAGATCAGCAGCATAGGCACCAGCTGTAGTGGCCACGCCACCCGCTAATGCAACCGACAGCGCTACTTTTTTCATTCGCTGCATATTCATAGGTCGTTAAATCCCTAGTTGGGCGAGTTAATTACTAACAGGACGTTCAAAAACACCCGTTTCTCTTCAAATTTAAGTCGAGCGGCAATTTTAGCAGCTTAACTTAGATGCGCGCATTTAATAACAGATGGGCGTCAACCTCAAGGGGTTGCCGTGACCTATCCGTCATTACTTGCCAATTTGTACACGCTTTAACCAGCCACCACAGCCGATTGTGTAGATAGGTAACAAACCTAAGTAGCGCGCACCATTTGTGCACAGACTTCTTCTCACTGTTCATTAACAGCTTAGCAGCCCATGCAGATTACGCGTTATCGGCTCGCTCTAGTACAACGAACCGATAATCGTAAGGGTTAGGCCCTTCAGCGGCATGCTCGCTTATCACCGAGCGGCTCCACTGATCAGGGTGGGCGAGGTTAAAGGCTGCATCGCCTGCGACATCAGCTAATACCTCAGTTAAATAAATACGGTCAGCAAAGGGCTCTGCTAGGCGGTAGAGCTCGGCCCCACCAATTAGCATCAACTCTTCAACACCATCAATCATGGCCTGCGCTTCAGCAAACTCAAGTGCTTCGTCAACGCTTGTTACCACCTTAGCGCCCTCAGCGACATAATCAGCATTGCGGGTAATCACAATATTGGTGCGCCCAGGCAAGGGCTTACCAATCGACTCCCAGGTTTTTCGACCCATTACCACGGGCTTACCCATGGTTACGGCTCTAAAATATTTAAGGTCTTCTGGCAAATACCAGGGCAGGGCGTTATTGACGCCAATGGTACCGTTTTGTGCAGCGGCTAAGATCATTGATAACTTCATCATTAGATCGCCACCGGTGCTTTAATATGGGGGTGCGCTACGTAATCAACTAACTCAAAGTCGTCAAACACAAAGTCTTCAAGTCGCTTAACGCTTGGATTGATCTTCATCGTAGGCAATGCATGGGGCTCGCGAGTTAACTGCTCTTCGACCTGCTCGGCATGGTTGCTATACAGATGCGCATCGCCAAAGGTGTGGATAAAGTCACCCAACTCTAGGTCACAAACCTGCGCAATCATCATTGTAAGTAGCGCGTAGCTAGCAATATTAAACGGCACACCCAAGAATATATCGGCACTGCGCTGATAAAGCTGACAGCTCAACTTGCCATCGGCCACATAAAACTGAAACATAGTGTGGCAGGCCGCTAACGCCATCTTACCGTGCTCAACATTGGCTTGTGGGCTAATCGATTCGTCGGGTAACTGAGCTGGGTTCCAAGCACTAACGATTAATCGGCGCGAATTAGGGTTAGTCTTAATCATTTCGACCACCTCGGCGAGCTGATCAATCGATTCGCCCGATGGCGTAGGCCAAGAGCGCCACTGATAACCATACACCGGCCCTAAATCGCCAGACTCGGTAGCCCAACCGTCCCAAATAGACACCCCGTGGTCTCTTAGGTAACCGATGTTGGTATCGCCCTTAATAAACCAAAGAAGCTCGTGGATAATCGACTTTAGATGACACTTTTTGGTGGTAACTAACGGAAATCCATCAGCCAAATTAAACCGCATCTGATAGCCAAACACACTGGTGGTACCCGTGCCTGTGCGATCGCCTTTAAAGGTACCGGTATCGCGCACATGGCGCATAAGATCTAAATACTGCTTCATTACTCCCCCAAAGAGTGCTTAGCTGTTTTGGCTAACAGCTTGTGGCTTGCGATAAGCCCAAATGATAAACCCTAACCCTGCAATAATCATCGGTATCGACAACTGCTGACCACGCGTCATCCAATCAAAGGCCTGAAAGCCCAAGTGTGCGTCTGGCTCACGTACAAACTCGACCAAGAATCTAAATATGCCGTAGCCCAGCAAAAAGACACCACTTACAGCGCCAGTAGGGCGAGGCTTTCTTGAAAACCACCATAGAATCACACCTAACACCACGCCCTCTAGGGCGGCTTGATAGAGCTGACTAGGATGGCGGGCTAGAGCGTCAGCGCCCTCTTTAGGAAATACCATGCCGTACCATGCGTCGGTATGACGCCCCCACAGCTCTTGCCCAATAAAGTTGCCGATACGCCCCAAACCAAGCCCAATCGGAATCATCGGCGCCACAAAATCGCCCATTTGCACCAAATTGGCGTTCGCTTTGAAGCGCCCAAACAGGTACAGCGCCAAAATAACGCCTAACAGTCCGCCATGAAACGACATGCCGCCTTCCCATACAGCAAACAGCCACAGCGGATTATCTAAGAATTGATCAAAATTGTAGAACAGTACATAGCCTACGCGGCCGCCTAAGATCACACCCATGGCGATCCAGAACACCATATCTTCTACTTGGCTTTGTTTAACGGGCGAGTCAGCACGTGCCGCGCGTTTATAGGCGTAGTAGCCGCCCAGTAAAAAACCGAACAGGTACATTAAGCCGTACCAATGGATATCGATAGGGCCTATAGAAAACGCGATGGGATCAATTGTTGGATACTTAAGCATTGCCAGCCACAATTTTAGTTAACCGATTATTTGCCAAACATTATGGTCGCTCTGCTACGAGATTGCTAGCGACCATGCCAAATCTAGCACGGCATGTACTGGTACCTATCGCTAGGCACCACTTAGCACGAACCATAGCATAAGCCACCCAAAGAGTAAGTAAATACTCACTCAATACAAAACTGTACTTTCCGCAATAGCGTCCATACTTGTACGTATGAACACCTTAAGCTCCCGAAAGGGTTGGTGTGTAGTTGCGTTAAGTGCAGCGATTATGTCTGCACCTGCTTTGGCCACTACAGACCAACAGAGTACCCAGTCGCCGGTAGCGACAAATACTCTAACGGTACAGGGCGAGAAGCTTCGCTTTGCCCAACAGGTTCAAAATGCGTATCTTTCGACGCAGTATCAGCCAATATGGATTAGTGATCGTGGCATCACCAATGCTGGTAAATCGCTGATGCGCAGCCTCAACTGGGTGCTAGGCGACGGTGTAACCGCCGATCGCTACCACTACCGCAAACTAAAACAGTCGCTACAAAACCTAGATCGCGACAACTGGGTTGATACCGACATGTTAATGACCGATGCCTATTTGTCGCTAATGAACGACCTGTTCAAACAGCGCTTTATGCCCAAGCCTGATCGGGGGCATGACAAGTACATTCACCCTAAATCACCCCAATCGCTTTACTTTGGCGCCGAAACAGTGACTGATGCGTTGATTCACTATCAACGTCGTGGCCAGCTAGATGCTCTGTTAAATAAATCAACTCCCCAACATAAACAGTTCACGGCGCTGCAGCACGAATACGAACAGATGCAGGCGCTAAGCAACGAAGCATGGCCTGTCTTACCTAAGGGTCTAAAGCTAAATACCGGCAATGAGCAACCCGCCGTAGCCACACTGCGCACGATGCTATATAAGCTAGGCGACCTAGAACGCGATAATGGCAGCGACTATTTTGATATGGAACTGTCACAGGCACTTACCCAGTTTCAAAACCGACACGGCTTAGTAGCTGATGGTCAAATGGGTGAGAAAACGCGCCAAGAACTGAATGTGCCGCCTAGCCATCGCGCTCGCCAAATTGCCGTCAACCTAAAGCGATGGCTGCGACTGCCAAGCGATCTTGGCGACCGCTATGTGATCGTAAACAAGCCTGATTACAACTTGCAGCTGATGAACAATGGCCAACCTGAACTAGAAATGCGCGTCATCATTGGCAAGCCTAGCCGCCGCACGCCGGTGTTGTTTAGAGAAATTAAGCAGGTGGTGTTTAACCCTACATGGACAATACCACCAGGCATCAAGCGCAACGATATTATCCCTAAATTGCGCCGCGACCCAGGTTACGTTAACCGTGCCCGCATGGCGGTATATCGCAACGGCCAAAAAGTGAACCCCCATAGCGTCAACTGGAGCCAAGTAGGTGGCGGAGGCCAATATCGCATTGTGCAAAGCCCCGGTAACCACAACGCCCTTGGGCGAGTTAAGTTTGTGATGCCTAATAATCATGCGATCTTCTTGCACGATACCAATAAGCGCAAACTCTTTGCCCGTGACATGCGCGCCCTTAGCTCTGGCTGCGTGCGCCTAGAACGCCCACTTGATCTTGCCGAGGCGCTACTGCGTACCGACAAAGGCTGGAACGCCGCCGATGTAAACGCCACTGTTAAGAGAGGGCGCACTAAAGGTATCCGCTTAGAGCAACCCGTGCCCGTTTACCTCACTTACCAAACCGCCTTTGTAGACGACCAAGGTCAGCTGCACTTTAGAAAAGACATCTACAAACGCGATCGCGGCAACATGCAGATGGCGAAAAAATAGTTTCCTCAGCGATCCACGCTGCTGGCCCCGACTCCCCCTCGGGGCTTTTTTTCGTCTAGTGATATTTTTACATTTGCACATTTTTTTTGCTGCAAAGCGATTGATTGATAACACAACTAGCTTGCATCAACCGACCACCAATAAATCGCTCAAAAGTTTCACCAATTGGTCAAATTTCGATCAACACTCAAAGATACCGTTTTATATCTCCACAGGTAATTTGGTGTTCACTTTTTATACAATTTGATTATTATTTAACCACCATTAGAAGTGAGACATTAGGGGACACCTATGGATCGACGACGCTTTTTAACCGTCGCCGCAGGCACTGCTGCGCTTGCCGCAACCACACCTGCACTAGCTAAGATCGTACCTTGGTCGCAAATTAAGACCCGCGAACTAAGCCTACATAACCTACATACGGGAGATCGCACTAATAATGCGTTGTTTTGGGCCGAGAACGAGTACATTGATGCCGGCCTTAGCGAGATGAACTTTGTGGTACGCGATTGGCGCCGCAATGAAGTAGCCGATCTAAACCCTAAGGTTTACGACCTGCTTCACGAGTTAAAGCACCGAGTAGGCGATGAAATTACCTATGACGTGATATCGGGTTATCGCTCACCCGCCACCAACGAACAACTGCGTGGCAAGCGCACCAACACAGGTGTTGCCAAAAAGAGCTTACACATGACTGGCGATGCGATTGATATTCGCGTACCGGGCGTAAAATTGAGACATTTGCGAGATCTGGCATGGGATCTTCAGCTGGGGGGCGTTGGTTACTACGAAAAGAGTAACTTTATTCATGTCGATGTGGGGCGAGTTCGTCGCTGGGGGTTTTAGCGACATCGCCATTGCGGCACGGGGCCTAGAGAACCGGGGGTATAATTTTAGCGCCGCGTGCCGCGGTATAGAACAGGGTCAACACCCAGTTCGCTCATGCGCTTTATAACATGGCGCTCAACTTGCTTGGCGTCTTCCATCACTTTGATCTCTTTTAGCCACACCTGCACCTGACGTAGATCGATTTGGCGAATCAAAGATTTAATTCGCGGCAAACTGGTGGCGTTCATTGATAAGCCATCGTAGCCCATTGCAATCAACAGTGTAGCCATCAGCGGGTCACCCGCAATCTCGCCACACACCGTAACCGAACAATCATACTTATGTGCTGACTTTACGATCGACTTAAGGGCAGCAATCACGGCAGGGTGAAAACTAGAATACAGCGGCGCTACTCGGGCGTTGCTGCGGTCTACCGCCAACAGATACTGCACCAAGTCGTTGCTACCAACCGACAAAAAATCTGCCCGCTTAGCGAGCTCTTTGGCTTGATATACAGCGGCAGGTACTTCGATCATCACACCAACCTGGGGCATGCGCACCGCAAGACCTTCTTCAATCAACTCTAGATGCGCCTGGCGAATCAACGCATAACCGCGTTCATACTCGCGCAGGCTAGTAATCATCGGTAGCAAAATGCGAAGGTTGTTGCGCCCCACACTAGCCTTAAGCATCGCACGCACCTGCATCAAAAAGATCTCTGGGTGATCAAGGGTTACGCGCATGCCGCGCCAACCTAAGAAAGGGTTATCTTCTTGAATCGGAAAATAAGGCAGCGGCTTATCGCCCCCGATATCTAGGGTGCGAATCGTTACCGGCTTATCTTTAAACGCATCTAAATGCTGCTGATAAGACACGCGCTGCTCTTCTTCTGACGGGAACCGATCGGCGGCCATAAAGGGCATTTCTGATCGATATAACCCGACGCCATCGGCACCCACGTCTGCCGCACGCGCTAGGTCTAATGACAAACCCGTATTCAGTAGTAGTGACACTCGATGCCCATCAAGTGTTACACCTGGCTCATCACGAAGCGACTGATACCGCTCGCCCATCTCACGGTCTTCGCGGGCGATCTGTTCGTACTTAAACTTGAGAGCCTGATTGGGGTCTACGTATACCTTAGCCTCATAGCCATCTACGATCACTTCGCGTTGATCAAGTACGCCATATGACAGTTCTTCAACACCGACAACCGTCGGTACACCAAGGGCGCGAGCTAAGATTGCGCCATGGGAGTTGCGCGAGCCCTTAACGGCAACCAAACCTACAAGCTGCTCGGCCGGCACCATGGTGATCATCGATGCGGTAATCTCTTCGCCCACTAAGACGGTATTGTCGCTGTACCCCTGAACCGGCGCTGACGACTGCTCGAGGGCTGTCAGCACGCGGGTGCCAAGGTCGATTAAATCGATAGCTCGCTCACGAAAATACTCGTCGGTCATACCTCTAAAGGTTTGCACGTGCTGGTTAACTACCCAAGCAATCGACGATCGCGCGGTATAACCCTGCTTGATGCGCTCGATGATCTCGCCTCCTAAGGCGTTATCGTCAAGCATGCGCTGATATACATTAAACAGTTCGCGTTCTTCTTTGTTTAAACGCGATGCGAGACTGTCGGCCTGGGCGCTAATCTGCTCGCGCACCTGCGCCACACTTTGCGCAAAACGATCTACTTCGTGATCGATGTTATCGGTTTGTCTAGGCTTAATGGCGCTTAAGTCTTTACCGGTAACCACGGCCACTGCGGTGCCTACGGCAACACCCGACGCACCCGAAGCGCCTTCAAAAAAGGTATCTTGATGGGCATCTGTTTTTGCTTCAACACGCCCCAACGTATCGGTTAGGTTGGCATGGGCGAGCCGAATAGCTAACTGAGCAGAAACGGTGATTAAAAAGGCTTCGTCAGATTCGCCAAAGCGATGTGCCTCAGATTTTTGCACAACGAGAACACCTAAGACCTCGCCATTATGAATAATGGGTGCCCCTAAGAATGACGCGTAGCGCTCTTCGCCCGTTTCAGGAAAATACAGATTGCGGCTGTGCTTATCAACGTTTTCGATATTCACCGCTTCGGCACGATCGGCCACCATGCCCACCAAACCTTCGTTGGTCGACATGGTCACTCGCCCAACCGCTGAAGGGTTAAGGCCGTGGGTTGCCATTAGACGATAGCGCCGGCTACTGTCTTGGCGCAGATAGATAGAACAGACATCGGTGCTCATGCTGGCCTTCACCTGTCGCACAATCAGCTGTAATGCTTCGTCTAGATTTGAAGCATCATTCACTGCCTGCACAATTTGGCGAAGTGCATTTAACACTACTTGTTGCCCTCTCGTTCTAATTTTCGTTGATGAGGTAAAAGCTCTTTTAACGCGCGACGATACACATCACGCTTAAATGAAATCACTTCGGTAATGGGATACCAGTAATTAACCCATCGCCAACTCTCAAACTCAGGGGAGTGCTCGCCGTTGTTCAGTTGCACTGCAGAGTCGTCGTCTATCAGCTGAAGCAAAAACCACTTTTGCTTTTGACCGATACACTGGGGTTTTTGCCCCTTACGAACCATGTGCCTAGGTAGCCGATACTTTAGCCACCCACGCGTTCTGCCTAACAACTTTACTTGATGAGGCCTTAGGCCGACCTCTTCGTACAGCTCGCGATAAAGTGCGTCTTCGACCGACTCTTTACCGTCGATACCACCCTGCGGAAACTGCCACCCTTGCTTTCGCAGGCGTTCAGCCCACAGCACTTGCCCCTGACCGTTGGCGATGATTATGCCCACATTGGGCCTAAATCCTTCGCGATCGATCACGATCATGCTCCTATAACTTTTTGATTGTGAAATAAAATTTTCACAATGCGCTAACTCCATTGTTTCACAACTAGGCAGTTTCGCCAATTATCTTGTGAAATTAATACTCGGTCGTTAGTCTTAGCCAACATCTTTGTACAAATACGAGTATTTTCAATGGCTTTGGCGATCTTTGATCTTGATAACACGCTACTAAACGGCGACTCAGATAACGAGTGGGGCGAGTTTATCGCCGAATCTGGGCTAGTCGACCCAGAACAACACGCTAAGGCCAACGCGCAGTTTTATGATGATTACAAACGGGGCGAACTAGATATATACAAATATGGCGAGTTTGTACTGAGCAGCCTTGTTGATCTAAGTAACGAGCAACTTGCGGCCATGCATCAGCAGTTTATGCGTACGCGAGTACCGGCACTGCTTCAAGACAATGCGCAGCAGTTGATTCAGTTTCATAAAGACCGCGGTGACACCCTGTTGGTCATTACCGCGACTAACCGCATCATCGTAGACCCGATCGTAAAACTGCTTGGCATCGACAATCTACTTGCTACCGACCCTGAATACGTCGACGGCAAACTCACGGGTAGACTTGCGGGTATTCCTTGCTACCAAGAGGGTAAAGTTGACCGTTTGAATGAATGGATCGAGCAAACCGGCATAGATGCCGAGCATATCGTTTTTTACAGTGATTCATTTAATGACTTGCCACTACTAAATGCCGCTGATGAAGCGATCGCTGTAGACCCCGACGAGACACTAATGGCTGCAGCACAAGCCGCTGGATGGATGGTGATTAGTCTTCGTGACTAACTAACGCGACATAAAAAAGGGCATGGTTTTAAGCCACGCCCTTTTTGCTTTTAGCCGCTTACAGCAGCGCAGATCTCAAGAACAGCGCTTTTAGATAACGCGTTTCAGGAATCGCTGGGTGAATAGGGTGGTCAGCGCCCTGGTCGCCCAAGTGAAACAGCTGAGCGTGACGGTCAACATGGCGTGACGCCACGCGTACCACGTCAATAAGACTCTCTTGCGTCATATGCATCGAGCACGAACCGCTAACTAAAATACCGCCAGCCTTTGTGAGGCGTAACGCTAACTGGTTTACTCGGTGATACCCTTCGGTGCCTGATTTCATGTCTTTGCGCTTTTTAATAAGCGCTGGCGGGTCTGCAATCACCACATCAAAGCGCTCACCGGCCTCGGCCATCTGCTTACAGATCTCAAACACATTGCCTTTTACGGCCTGCACTTTGTCGCTAACACCATTTAATGCAGCATTGCGCTCAACCCCTGATAGGGCGTATTCACTAGCATCAACGCACACCACTTCGCTGGCACCAAAAGCAGCTGCTTGCACACCCCAACCGCCAACGTAGCTGAACAGGTCAAGTACGCGCTTGCCCTTTACTAGCTGGGCTAGCTTCGCTCGATTATCGCGATGATCATAGAACCAACCCGTTTTTTGCCCCTGTAGTAGTGGCGCTTCAAGGTTAACTCCATTTTCAACTAACGGCGCCCATTCGGGCACAGAGTCATTGATGTTTTCTACGTAGCTAGATAGACCTTCGGCTTCGCGTGCTTTGCCATCGTTGCGCAACACAATACCCTCTGCGTTTGACACATCTGCCAACACGTCAACGATCATCTGCAACTGCGGCTCAAGCCCTGCGTGATTAACCTGCACACTAAGATGGTCGCCAAAGCGATCTACCACTAAGCCTGGCAAGAAATCGCTGTCGCCATATACCCAACGGTAGCAATTGTCTGAGTAAAAAGGCTCTCGCAAACGCTTGGCTTGCTTAAGACGCTTTTTTACAAAGGCATCGTCAAATAGCTCTTCAGCGTCGCGGGTATAAACTCGCCCACAAATTAGGTTCTTGGGGTTTAGCCATGCGCGACCCAGCGGCTTACCTTTGTCGTTTAAAACAATGGCGTCGCCCACTTCGAGCTGTTTAATGGGTGTGATGCGGGTATCTACCTCGTTCGAGTAGATCCATAGGTGACCGCCTTTAATACGGCGGTCGGCACCTTTTTTTAGAACGAGCTGCTGTGTATCGATCATTCGTCTTCAAGCGATGCTTGATAACCTTCAGCATCTAACAGCGAATCTAACTCGCCTTCGTCACTTGGCTTTAGCTTATAGAACCAACCATCGCCGTAGGGTGAGCCGTTTACTAGGTCAGGAGTATCTTCTAGTGCTTCGTTTACCTCGATCACTTCGCCGCTGATGGGCGCATACACGTCAGAGGCTGCTTTTACTGATTCGACCACACCAGCATCGTCGCCAGCTTCGAACTCGGTGCCTACGTCAGGCAGCTCAACGAATACTACGTCGCCTAGCTCTTCTTGTGCGTGTTGGGTGATGCCCACTACAACGGTTCCGTCAGACTCTAAACGAGCCCACTCGTGAGATGATGCGTATTTTAATTCAGCTGGAATTTCGCTCATGCTGACTGCTCCCTCAATAGATTTGAATTTTGTGCGCGATTCTACCTAGGTATAGTCAATAAACAAGCTTCAGCCCATCGCGCGGCGGCTTTGGCGAATTAATAACAAGGTCGGAATCAACCCTACGCCTAAAAGCACCAGTGAAGGCACTGCCGCTAGTTGCCACTCGCCCTCGCTGGTGTATTCATAGATACGTACAGCGAGCGTGTCATAACCAAAGGGGCGCAATAGTAAAGTAGCTGGCATCTCTTTCATTACGTCGACCATAACCATCAGTGCCGCAGTAAACACCGAAGGGGCTAGCAACGGCAGGGTAATGGTGGCTACACGGCGCTTATAACTGGCACCTAGCGAACGCCCGGCTTCGTGTAATCGATCAGGGATACGCTCGATGCCTGCTTCGATGGCGCCAGATGAGACAGCATTAAAACGAATAACGTAGGCCGCCATCAGCGCAAAGGCCGTTCCTAGCAAAGGTGTTGGTAACCATTGCTGGCTATCAATGTAGGCAAAACTTAGCATCACACCCACTGCTAATACCGACCCCGGAAAGGCATAGCCTAGCTGACTTAAGGGTACCAACCAGCGCCAGTGGGGGGCAGGGCGGCGAAGTAGCGCAACGGTTAGGTTGTAGGCGATTAATATGGCGGCGGCAATTAACCCGAGTGTTAGCGTTGATTGAACCAACTGCCCTAACGCCGCTACTGTTTGATTCGATTCGGCCCACCAGAACAGCAACACACCCACCGGTAACAAGATTCCCAGTGTTACGATGACCGCCAACCAAAGGGGCACAAACCAGCGCCAATGCCCTTTTAACGGCTTTTGCAACGCACCCGCCATCTTACTTGGGGTAGGCGCCTTGCGCTGAATTCGTTCAAGTAGCACTAACAGCGCGACGATACCTAGCAGTAACGAGGCTAGCTGTGCGGCGGCTGGCAAACTATAAAGACCAAACCAAGCGCGATAGATTGCAGTGGTAAAGGTGTCAAAATTGAATACCGCAACGGTTCCAAAATCGGCCATCACCTCCATTAATACGAGGGCTAAGCCTGCAATCCATGGTGCCCGTAATGAAGGTAACAACACTTGAATAAACGCGCGGTAAGGTGATGCGCCTAAGCTGCGGGCGGCCTCGATTTGCTGCCAACCCTGATGTTGCAACGCCGCGCGTACCGATAAATAGATATACGGATAAAAAGCCAAGGCAAACACTAGCGATACCCAAATGGGCGAGTCCATCATAAAGATCGGTGCCTTGGTGTCGAATAAACTAGCTAGACCCTGCTGCACCGGGCCCGAATAATCGAGCAACCCTAGATATACAAAGGCCAGAACGTACGCCGGCATCGCCAATGGCAATACCAGTAACCATTCAAAAACGACACGGCCTTTAAAGCTAAACAGCGACACCAATAGTGCTGCAGAGACACCAAAAAGAGTCGCTAGCACACCCACACTGATCGCAAGAATCAACGTGTTGGCAAGTAGATGTGGAATTTGTGTCTGCCACAGATGTGACAGTATCGCCACGTCGGGTGCAATCCAGTGCAACGCGATGGCAACGATGGGCGCTGCTACTAACAGCGCCATCAATAACGCAAGTAGGGTGGCTACTCGCGATTTAATTAGGTCATTACTTGTACTGTGCACGATCCATCAACTGTACCGACTCGACCTGATTTGCTCCTGCCGACAGTAGATTAGCGTCATCCTCTTTAAACTCGCCCCATGAAGCAACCAAGTCAACTGGTTTAACCTGAGGGTTTACTGGGTATTCTTTGTTTAGACCCGCAAAGTCGACCTGAGCCTCGGGGCTAGCCAACCACTCGATGAGAGCCTGGGCGCCTTCTGGGTTTTTAGCGTATTTGGTGACACCTGCACCTGATAGATTCACGTGTACACCACGGTCATCTTGGTTTGGCCAAAAGATTGCCAAAGGCAGCTCAGGTTTATCTGCAATTAAACGACCAAAATAATAGGTGTTCACGATAGTCATGTCACACACACCCGATGCTACCGCTTCGAGTGCTTTAGTGTCGTTTGAAAAAGGTGGTACAGCTAGGTTGTTAACCCAACCTTTAACTGTAGCCTCAGTCGCCTCAACACCGTCAGCTGCGATCATTGAACCTACTAATGACTGGTTGTATACCTTCTTAGAGGTACGCAGACATAGTTTGCCTTGATACTTTGAATCAGCCAATGATTCGTAAGTTGACAGCGTGGCTGGGTCAACCATATCGGTGTTGTATACGATAGTACGTGCACGCTTTGACAGGCCAAACCAACGGTTTTGCTCATCGCGCATACTGGCAGGAACAGACTGTTTAAGGCTGTCTGAATCGATGCTTCTGAATAGATCTTTGCTAGCGGCTAACCATAGGTTGCCCACGTCTACCGTGATAAACATATCGGCAGGCGTAGCTTCGCCTTCTGCTTGTAGGCGAGCAATCAACGGCGCTTCTTTGTCGGTGATGTAAGTGATCGGCACACCGGTTTTTTCGGTATAGCGATCAAATAAGGGTTTGATCAAATGTTCTTTGCGCGAGCTGTAAACCTGAATCGGCTTGATATCTAGTGTCTCGGGCGTAACTGCTACGTCGTTTGATTCTGGCGCCTTTGAACAGGCTGCTAAAGCTGCAGCAACAGCAGTTACCGCGATCGTTTTAATCAATTTCATCACTAATCTCTTTATACTTACATCGATGTGTCAGAAGCTCGCCCAATCGCCAACTTCTTAAGCCATCCAATATTGTCTACTAGCGCAACTGAGTCATTTCGTATTGCGCTAATCCAAGGATTGTCGTTACCAAAAAGCCAATAAAAGCCGGTCATTGCATACGCGGTCAGTTTATTGTTTGGTTTGCGAGCCAAACTGTAACTCGCCAATACAGCCTCGGCGGCTGGCGATCGGCCAGCTGCTCGAGCCGTTGCTAATAAAGACGACAGCTCGGTAACGTCTGCCAAGCCTAAGTTAGCTCCCTGGCCAGCTAACGGATGAATACCGTGAGCGGCATCGCCAATTAGCACCAGGTTAGCGCGATAATAACTTGAAGCCAGCACTTGGCGCAATGCAAATGAGAATCGTTTTTGACAACTGGTAATTTCGCCTACAACGCCTTCGCTGTCGCTATTGAGCTGGGCAACGAATTGTTCGTCGCTTAAAGACATAAGAGCATCAGCTTTTTCGTTATCTAAGCTGTAAACGATACTCACGTATTGATCGTCATTACCACCTAGCGGCAACAGGGCGAGTGGCCCAGCGGTAGTAAAGCGCTGCCAAGCCGTTTGTTGGTGGCCTGCAGGGCAATGCAATGTGGTTACCACGCCTTGTTGGTGGTAATCAAACTGCTTAGTGTCGATACCCGCCATTTGTCTTAATGGGCTGTTCACACCATCTGCGGCAACCACCAGTTTTGCGCGGTAGCTATTGTTAGCGGTTTTAACCACCGCCGGCACCTGCTCATTGCCTAACTCGATATGCGTGGCCGATTCGGCGGGTAAAACACTGATATCACTGGTTTCAATGGCCTCGTACAACGCCTTTAATGCAACCGATTGTTCAACGATATGCCCTAGCGCATCGACACCCGATTCGATCGCATCAAAATGAATTGATTGGTGTTCCCATACATGCATTTGATCGTAATACCCGGCGCGATGATCTAGCATCGACTGCCATACGCCTAAGCGCTGCCATAGCTTTTCGCTTGCGGGCGCTACCGCGATAACACGCGGGTCATAGTTTTCATCTTCAAATACTGGCGCTTTAAGGGGGCGTTGATCTAATAGAGCCACCTTATAGCCACTGTCGGCAATTGCCAGCGCCGCCGTAGCCCCTATCAGGTTGCCTCCGACGATTAGTACATCAAACATAGCTATACCCCATCGCGCTTTTGGCAAATAGTTTTTTAAGCGTTGGCGATAAAGTTAAGCCCAGTGTACCCAACCCTCGACCGGCGGCAATTGACACTGCTTGGCTGCTAAACAGATCTGATAAATGATGTGACAACTGCGTTACCTGCCATTGGTCTAACTGTCGTAGCTCGAGATACCTATTAAGTAGCGATAGATCGCCAATCGGTTGACCATTACTTGCAGCGCGTTTGATTAAACGCGCAAGCACATCACAGTCGCGTGCACTTAAATTAAAACCCTGACCCGCTACTGGGTGCAATGTGTGGGCTGAGTTGCCCAACAGTAAAATACCTTGGCGCACCTGTTCGTCAGCTAACGATCTCGCTAATTCGAATCTAACAGGCGAGTGATCAATGGTTAGCTGCCCCAATCGCTTGCCAAAGCGTTCAGTAACTACACCCGACAGTTGTTGTACGGTCATCTTTTTGCGTTGTTCAGCGGTGCTGTGGGGCATCGCCCAAACAAAAGAATATCTCGCTTTGTTAGGCGCATCTTCATGAGCTGGTAGTGGCAATAAAGCAATTGCCCCCTCATCAGTAAAGCGCTCATAAGCCCACTGTTGATGATTGGTATCGTCGGCCACCAGGGTGCCAACTAGCGCATCATGTTGATATCGATATACATCGTATGACACCCCTAATGATCTTGCTAACGGCGAACTTGCGCCGTCGGCAATCACGACCAAGCCACCATGTAACTGCTCGCCCGATGCCAGCGTCACACTGGCACCCTTGGTTTGCGGAACTACCCGTTCAGCTTTGTCAGGCGCATAAAGGTCAACATGGCCCAATTGCGTGAACAGGGCTCGCCCGATAATCGGATTTGGCACCACATAGCCCAGCCCCTCAACCTGCAAAGAGTTAGCGTGCAGTTCGGCGCCAGCAAAATGACCTCGGTCAGACACATCTATCGACTTGATAACACCTGCATGAGATTGCATCTCGCCCCAAGTACCAAGACGCTCGAACAGCTCTTTTGTTTTGGCGCTGATAACCGTTGTGCGCTCATCAAAGTTTAACGGGCGCTCTAATGCTGACGGTTTAAATGCTTCTACAACGGCTACCTTAAGACCCTTTAGCATGATGGCAAGCGTTGCCCCAACAAGCCCGCCACCTAAGATGACAACATCATACTGGCGCATAGTCGGTTTCTCTCATCGCAGTTTCTATCTGATCTATTTGCTTAATTGCCGCCGATGTTAGCACCCGAGGCCCATTTTGCGATACCGCAACCGTATCTTCGATGCGCACCGCAATGCCTCGCCACTTAGGTGCCACAGTCTGGTCAGTTGAATCAATGTAGATACCGGGCTCGACGGTTACAACCATGCCATCTTCTAGCACTGGCGACTGCCCAGCGACCTTGTAAGGCCCTGTATCATGCACATCTAAACCAACCCAGTGCCCAGTGGCATGCATAAAGTATTTTTTATAGCGCTGCTGCTTTAACGCCTCGTCTACTGGGCCATCAATAATCTTAAGTTGCACCAACCCATGGCAGATCATTTTAACCGCAGCCTGATGTGCAGCATCGTATGGGTTACCCATGACCACTTCAGCAATCGCAGCCTCGTTCGCCGCAAGCACTAACTGATAGATCGCCCGCTGTGCACTATTAAATTGACCGCTGATTGGCCACGTACGGGTAATATCGGCCGCATAACCTTCAACCTCGCAGCCAGCATCTACCAATAGTAAATCGCCGTCGCGTAGTTCACGTTGGTTATCAACATAGTGTAATGCTTCGGCACTTTGGCCAGCGGCAACTATTGGTAGATACGCTGCTTCTGCACCATGCCATAGATAGGTATGGTGCAATTCAGCGGCAATTTGATATTCCCAAAGACCGGGTCTAGTTGCTTCGATAGCGCGGTTCATCGCCGCACTAGATATTGTCGCGGCAGCACCCATCGCGCGCAACTCTGCACTGCTCTTAACCCAACGCAAGTCGGCGATTAAGGGTTGAATATCTAGTAATTGCTCGCCCAGCTTTGTGCCATAGCGCGCCTGCCACGTGGGCAACGCCTGGGTGATTGTGGCGTTGTCTAAAGGAGCATATATTTGCTCAATACCCTCTAATAAACCTTCGGCGATATCTGTAAAAGCATCTAACCCGAAGCCATGATCAACACCCAGCTTTTGTTCGGCCTGTTCAGGGCCCAATACCTCACCGTTCCAACGCTGATACTCGGCGTCGGGATCGCGACAAAAAATAATGGTTTCGCCCTTTGCGCGCCTCGGCACCAATACTAAAATGGCATCGGGCTCGTTAAAGCCGGTGAGATATAAGAAATCACTGTGTTGGCGAAACCGGTAGTGGGTGTCGCCACTGCGCGTTTGCAGCGACGACGCTGCTATTACTGCCAAACTATTAGCAGGCATCTGTTTCATTAGTCGATTGCGCCGACTAGCAAACTCGCGCTTGGCTATTAAGGGCATTTAGTGAAGCCTGTCTTGTTCGGGCTCTGGCTCACTGGGTTGATTAATCTCTAGATAAATATTCATCGCCACAACACGAACAAACTCGGTAAGTTCGATCAAATCAGACTCGGCACTAGAGACATCTTCGCCCAACTGAATCTGGCCGATTTCACTGATATCATTAAGGCCTTCTAGCGAGTCTTCAGACAAATTAGCCAATACCGATTCGCCCGCTAACCCAATCGCTAGCGAATAGCCTTGGCACCAATCAGCGATAGCCGCCACCTTGATGCCAAGCTCAGCATCTTCGTCGGGTAACAACAAACGCCATTCAAAGTTGATTTCGCCTAATTGATCTCTTAGCAGATCAGCCATGGCACTAACTACGCCTTGCAGTTTTTCGCCGCCAAACTCGCCATCTAGCGCATCAGATACAACCTGCACCACATCGCCACTTGACTGAGTACTGACCCAGCCACATAAAAAGCCATGTAGTTCGGCGGGGCTCGCCATTGCACCCTCAGCTAAAAATAGATTGGCGAGTGCATCAAAAGGAATAGGTGGATTGCTAGACATGGTAAATCTCCGAAGTACTGCAGGCATCCTAGCAAATGCAAGCACGCCTTGCACTTGTCTACTATTGCCGAGTAACCGCTTTGACCGTATAGTTAGTCTAATAATAGGAACGCAATATGACCGCACAACTGCAATTTGAAGACACAGCGCTAAGCAAAGAACGCGAGCTTGATCAGGCGATTGACGCGCTGGTAAATCGTTGTGCGTCTTTGTCGAACGAAGTGCTGACTCTGCGCGAAGAAGTGCAACTATTACAGCACGAGCGCGATGCACTGGTCGCTAAGAATAGCGAAGCCTTAGCCAAGGTAGAGTCGGTGATCGAGCGCCTTCGCACACTCGATACTGCAGGAAGCAACAATGCCTAAAGGCTCTGTCGAAATAAAAATAATGGGCCGTGAGTACAAAATAGGCTGCCCACCCGAGCGCGAGATCGATTTGCTTCGCGCTGCTGACATGCTAAACGACCGTATGCTTGAACTTAAAAAGAGCGGCAACATTATTGGTTTAGAGCGCATCGCAGTACTGACAGCGCTAAACCTAGCCGACGATCTTTTGCAGTCGAACACACCCACTAGCTCGGCACCCGATCATCAACAACATATCGACCGCATTCACCAGGCACTTGCCGACAGCAAAGATCTGCTTGGCGATACTGTCAAGTGACACTGCTACCACCTATTTTTGTAGACCCCAATGTTGATCTCGGTATACTGAATTTAACCCTGGGGTGTACGTGGGATGGCGAGTCCCTGAGCCGATATCTACACCTTAGGCCGTGGTTCGAGACCGAGGGAGCGCATGCCTGCATTGCGGGAAGCCCGATTCAGTACAGCCATAGCCACCTTGAACCGTCGGGTTCAAGGCCAAGCCTACTACGGCACCTTGGGGGGTTTTCTCATGACTGATCCCGCAAACATTAGACAGCACATGTTGCGCGTGCGCCGGTCAATACCGCCTAGTTTTCACCATGTAGCTAGCGCACAGATCACCCATCAACTTGTTAGCTCACGCCGCTTTAGAAACGCCAAAATAGTGGGTGCATATCTGCCGTTAGGTAACGAAGCAGACCTCAGCTCTCTACTTTATTGCACTAACCAACATGGCGCCTTAACACCAGATACGAACGACAAGACGTTTGTGTTTCCTAGAGTCGATGGCGAAAGAATCATTTTTCACCACGTAGGTGATCGCACGCACCTGACAAAATCTAAATGGGGAATCTTAGAACCAAAGCACGATCGCCCTATAATCGACGCTGAAGATATTGACCTATTGTGTATGCCATTAACGGCTTATAGCCTCGCCGGCAACCGCATCGGTATGGGTGGTGGCTTTTATGACCGTCTCTTGGCCAACCTCACCGACAAACCAATACGGGTGGGTATTGCGTTTAACTGGCAGCAAGGTTATTGGCAGGCAGAAACGTGGGATCAAGGCTTAGACGCCATACTGACAGAACGCGGTTGGCACAACTGCGTACGCTCTTAACGCGTACAAATAGTACAGGCACAAAAAAGCCAGCTAATCGCTGGCTTCTTTAATACAACTGTACAACCTTTATATTATCGTGCGGCTACTACGCCCCGGTGCAGTTCGCTAACAGGTTGATTACTTACTTGTCGCTCTGATGGCAACATACTTGTAATTAACGCCCCCAAGCCAAACACCACCACCACGATCAAAAGTGCATTTGATCTCATTCTTGGCCCCCCAAAGTGGTTATGTCGCTCAATACGATAATATTACCAACAAACTGAGACCAATAAAACAACCTAGGTCACATTTCTGTCAGAAATAGCTTACACGCTGGGTTCGTGGTTTCGTCTCTAAAATGATATTGACTGGCCTCTATCTGAGCTAACAATTCGGCTTCGTCGTGTTCAGGTACTTCAAGGCCAATCAAGACTCGCCCAAAGGCTGCGCCATGGTTTCGATAATGAAACATCGAAATGTTCCATCGCCCGCCTAAGCTCTTCAAGAAGCCAAGCAGGGCGCCCGGGCGCTCAGGAAACTCTACCCTAAAGATACGCTCGTTAACTGCATCGGCGTTGTGACCACCTACCATGTGCCGAACATGCAGCTTGGCTACTTCGTTGTCTGTAAAATCAAGGGTAGGATAACCAGCTGCCTGCAGCTTATCGACTAACTGCTGGCGTTCTTGTGGCGAGCTAATCTGCATACCCACGTAGATCATCGCGCGCCCCATATTGGCCATACGATAATTAAACTCGGTAATCGCGCGCTTACCTAATGCTTGGCAGAACTGTTCAAATGCACCAGGCTTTTCAGGAATCGACACAGCAAACACGGCTTCGCGCCCCTCACCAATTTCGGTGCGCTCAGAGATATAGCGAAGACGATCAAAATTAGTGTTGGCGCCACTTAAAACCGCCATCAGCGACTCACGCTTTACACCTGTATCTGCGACATATTTTTTGATGCCGGCTAACGCAAGGGCACCCGCCGGCTCGGCAATGGCTCTAGTATCATCGAACACATCTTTAATCGCCGCACAGATTTCGTCGGTATTGCAGGTAATCACCTGATCGACCGTCTCTTTTAAAATATTGAACGTGTTGGTGCCAATACGCGCTACGGCAACTCCGTCTGCAAAGATCCCCACGTGATCTAAATTGGTCGGTTCACCCTTGTCTATTGCTGCTTTAAGGCAGGCGGCATCGGCGGGCTCTACCGCGATGATCTTTATTGAGGGGCGAATTTGTTTGATGTAGGCAGCCATACCCGCCGCCAGACCGCCACCACCGACAGGAATAAACACTGCATCTAGCTCATCAGTATGCTGACGAAGAATTTCGGCTGCAACAGTACCTTGACCTGCAATAACATCAGGATCGTCAAAAGGATGCACATAGATAAGCCCAGAGCGCTCTAGATCGGCTGCGTGAGCTGCCGCCTCATCAAAGGTATCACCATGCAACACCACGGTAGCGCCTCGGCGTTTGACAGCATCTACCTTAATAGCTGGTGTGGTCGTTGGCATCACGATCGTTGCGTTAATGTTTAACTTCTTAGCCGCTAGCGCTAGCCCTTGCGCGTGATTACCCGCAGATGCCGCTACCACCCCTGCATCACGCTCGGCCATTGATAGTTGGCGCAAGCGGTTATAGGCACCGCGTAACTTAAACGAAAATACTGGCTGCAGATCTTCGCGCTTTAGCCAAACATTATTGCCAAGACGGTTTGATAAAATCGCCGCGTGATCAATAGGGGTCTCTACCGCCAAATCGTAGACTTGGGCGTTTAGGATGCGACGAACGTACTCGTCTAGCATTGGCTGGCTCCGATAAAACATAACTTATTAAGTCGATATTAACGAAAAGCAGGGTCAGTGCCTACTAGATAGTATCGACTGCACCTTTCGCCTGCTAAAATGCCAATTAACAACATATAAGGCACCCCCATGACACAAGACGAACTGAAGCAGTTGGTAGCCGCTAAAGCGGTCGAATACACCCTTACTCGCATCGATAGCGACACCATCATCGGTATTGGCACAGGGTCAACGGCCAATGCATTTATCGACCAATTGGCCGCCCACAAGCATCTGTTTAAGGGCACGGTTGCAAGCTCTGAGGCATCGGCAGATCGTCTACGTAATCACGGTATTGAAGTGTTTGAACTTAACGACGTTGATGGCCTAACGATCTATATTGATGGCGCCGACGAAACCAACGCTGCACTTCAGTTGATCAAGGGTGGCGGTGCTGCACTAACACGCGAAAAGATCGTTGCGGCGGCGTCAAAAGAGTTTGTCTGTATTGCCGATGCCAGTAAAGAAGTTGCGGTATTGGGCGAGTTCCCGCTACCGGTCGAGGTCATTCCTATGGCCCGTAGCTATGTTGCTCGCGAGCTTGTAAAACTTGGTGCCACGCCCGTTTGGCGCGAAGGCGTAGTTACCGACAATGGCAACCACATTCTAGATTGTCATGGCCTTAGCATCGCAGAGCCAATCAAGCTAGAAAACGAAATCAACAGCATCGTAGGTGTGGTGACTAATGGCTTGTTTGCTTCACGCCCTGCAGACCGTTTATTTATTAGCAGCGCGACCGGCGTTGACGAACGCACTGCCTAATTTAAATCTAAAATTTTAAACAACTACCGACTGCTGGGCGAGTAGCACCTCGCCCTTGGCAGTTAGTTGTGCGCTTAGTTGGTCGCCTGGTTTTATCGCACAAACCCCCGCTGGCGTGCCTGTTAACACAATGTCGCCGGGCATCAGGGTAAAGGTCTGACTAATATGGGCAAGTAAGTGGCTCATGCTGGTAATCATCTCACTAGCGGTGCCCGACTGCTGTAGCTCACCATTCAGTGTTAACTGCAGGCCAAACGTCATCTCATCGATATCTGCGATCGGTACAAATTCGCTGATAGGGCAGCTTGCGTCAAAGGCCTTTGCGCGCTCCCACGGATGCCCTTTCTCTTTTAGCTTTGTTTGTAAGTCGCGCAGCGTAAGATCATAACCCAAGCCAATTCCCGCCAGACGGCTCCAGGCCGATGATGGATCAGCGTTAGTGATTTGCTCGCCCACCAATAGCGCAATTTCGGTCTCGATATGGCAGTCACCCTGGCCAGTAGGCACCCTAAACTCGCCCGCCATTGCCACTAAGCTTGTTGCAGGCTTAATAAATAATAATGGGGTCGAGGGTACAGGATTGTTTAGTTCTTTAGCATGCTCAGCGTAGTTACGCCCGACGCACACCACCTTGCCTGGTTGATAATTAAAGGGCATTGAATCTAATACAATCATTGAACGTCTCAGCTAATACAAGTTTTGGCGAAGCCGCAGCCTAGCTTAAGTACCGATGTGTATCAAACTAATCGTTTGGTAACAGATCGTACGCCTGTGCAATAGGTATGACGTGGTCATAGGCGCTATCGTTGGCTGGCACAAACTGTGAACGCGCAAAGGCCTGCATGATGTCGGGGTCGCGCAACTTAGCTAAAGCATCGACTAACTGCTTTCTAAAACCGGTGCCATACTTGTCACGAAATCCGCCGCGCAGAGACCATTGGTTGTCTACGAATGGCGGCGACAGCCATAACAACTTAACTCGCCTTGGATTAATACGCCCCAATGCCGCGTAGCGATGCCATACTCGCGAGTCGATCCATCCTAAATCGTAATGCCCCACTTCGATCATCTGTAGCATACGAAAATGGTTGCCAGTAAACCCTGATTTCTTAACCTTGGTTAACGGCTGCTCTTCGATTTTGCCCAGGTGATAAAGGGGCATCAGATACCCCGATGTCGACTCAGGGGTTACAAATGCCATTGAAAAACCAAAGATGGTTTTATCTAAACTTGGCATGATATTCAGCTTGGTCACACTTGAACCAATGAGATAGGTCTGAAAGTTACGATCTTCGATACTAGTAGCGATCACTTGACTCCCCGGTACCTCGTGCCTTGCCTGTAAACCGCTCAACGCCCCAAACCAAGCCAAATCGACACTGCCTCTAGTAAAGGCTTCAATGGCCTGACTATAACTGTTGCTTTCAAGATAATGAACTGGGCGCTGCAGTGCGTCGCCCAGGTACGCGGCAAACCGGTCTAACTGCGCCTTGTCTGTGTAACGCCCTTCGATGGGTACGACCGTGAATCTAAGTGGTGCTTGATCGGCAACTACTGATGCTTCAGGTGGGGTGTTATCTGCCCAAGAAGTTGTTAGCCCAATCGACCACAGCAGCACTATCGCCCACAAATAGCTGCTCACTTGGTTTCTTAGAAAGTTGATATGCATACATTGGATCGTAGTAGTTCACTAGTAGTTCGCCAATCCAATCGCGATGAAGGTTCAGATTGCCATCGCGGTACTGCGCCTCTAGCGCGTCTTTCATCATTGTTTGCACACGCTGATAACGATCGCCGCCTAGGCGTTTAACAATCTTTGAAAGCGCCGTCAGCAGCTGCTCGGCAAAGGCATGCCGACCCTCGTCGCCTAACAATTGTTCGTAGGCTTTGGCGGGCTGTATTACATAGTCTTCAAGGATTACCTGAGTTCGGTATTCGATGGTTTCTTGTAATCTCACCCTCGGCGCCTTAGTAATTGCTTGTAGCAACTCTAGGGGCAGGGCACAGCGCCCGATCAAGCGTCCTTCATCTTCGACAAAAATGGCTTTGGGTGACTGATCAGCTTGGCGTAGAAACTCTGCTGCCACTGCATTCTCAAAGCTTATCTGTGGTGGCTGAGGTGTAATGTTACCCCCAAACGCACTGCCGCGGTGGTTGGCAAAATGTTCAAGGTCAACATGATGCTTAATCTGGGTTAATACACGTGTTTTTCCTGAACCTGTTGGGCCGGCAACCACTATGAGCTGCTGTTGCTCGAGCTGTGCAATTAGGTTGTCAATCAGAAAGCGTCGCATTGCTTTATAGCCGCCCGTTACAAGCTCGACATCAAGCCCTGCATCCTTTAAAAACCCCGCAACTGTCTGGCTGCGCAAGCCACCTCGAAAACAGTAAATCAGCGGCTCTGACTGCTGCTTTAACTCAGCCAGCCAAGCATTGACGCGCTGCTCACGTACATCACCACCGACTAACTGATGACCTAATTCGATAGCTGCATCTTGGCCTTGCTCTTTATAGCAGGTACCCACCTGTGCTCGCTCATCGTCTGTCATCAAAGGCATCGAAATACTGCCCTCAAAGGCCCCTTTCGAATATTCGACAGGCGCGCGCAGATCAATCATTGGGCGACGCGAGGTAAGAATTTGGTGATACTGATCTGTAAAGTTCATGGGCAACTCAAGCTTAAGGCTGCGCCATTATAAGCAAGACTAACGATAATCGCGATTAACACTAAGCCCAATGCTTTTTAACATTTGCTCACGGCTGGCGATTAGCTCTTTATAACTTTGGATCATCGAGAAATCGACGTTTTTACGCGAGGCTTTGATTTGCTCAAGCGAGCGCTCAAGCTTGGCTATTTCGTTCGATAACTGCTGCTGTAGCTGCGTACGCCGCTTTTCGTCTAGAGGTACGCAAAATGTAGGCTGTTTAGGCTTCATGGGGTTCTCGCAGGCTTTCAATTAAGCCTAGTTCAATTTGCCTTGGCTGCTAGTGCCATCCATGCCTTTTTTTGCGCCGCTGATACCTTACCCATCGCCAAAAAATCGCCATTTAGCAAGGTTTCTCGTTGATTGTACGTAAAAGGGCGCCCTGTAAAGTCGACTAACTCGCCGCCGGCACCCTCTAATATGGCCTGCCCTGCTGCGGTATCCCATTCACTAGTTGGGCTAAATCGCGGGTACAAGTCGGCGCGACCCGCAGCAATTTCGCACAATTTTAAACTACTGCCTACATGGGCAACAGATACCGAGCGCTCACTGCGTTTCAGAGCATCAATAAACCTAGCTAATCGATCGTTTTGATGACTGCCCGTTGCTAACGTACGTACATCAAGGCTTTCAACCACATTAAGTTTGATTACCTGCTGCTTATCTGTCTGCGCCCAAGCACCCTCTGATGGCGCGCCCCAATAGGCAGCTTTTGTGACAGGCTGTACCACGCAACCCCATACTGCAATACCGTGATCAACTAGCGCTATGTTGACGGTAAACTGCCCGTTTCGCTTGATGAACTCTTTAGTGCCGTCTAAGGGGTCTACCAACCAATACGCCTGCCACTGATGTCGCCGCTCAAATATCTCGGTAGCGCTTTCTTCAGACAGTACGGGTAGATCACTGTATTTAGACAGCTGTGTAGTGATGTACTCGTGTGCGGCTCGGTCAGCGCGAGTGATGGGCGAGCCATCAGACTTGTCTTGAATCTCTAATGTCGTTGCTTGTGAATAGATCTGCATGATCAACTCGCCCGCTTTGCGAGCAATGTTGATAACCGCTTGATGTGTATTTTGTGCCACGACTAGGCTACCTCTTTGCAACGCTCGGTTGAGCGGTCATACTGAAGCTATTATCAGATTGGATTTATTATGATTGATTGGCCCCGTGTTCGCACGGTTTTGCTTGATTTAGATGGCACCCTGCTAGATCTGCACTACGACAATTACTTTTGGTCAGAATTTTTGCCCGACTATCTTCAACGCACGCAAGGTATCAAGCCTACCGACTTGATGGCGTTGATCAATAGCTATGCAGGTACGCTTGAGTGGTACAGCCTAGACTTTTGGGCTGACCGTTTTCAGATCGATATTATCGAACTAAAGCACAGCATTGCCCACAAAATTAAACTTAGGGTCGATGCCGGTCAGTTTTTACAAGATCTACAGGCGCTAGATGCAGACGTATATCTTGCCACCAACGCCCACCCTAAGACGCTTGAGATTAAATTCGCTAAAGAAGATCTGTCGCATTATTTCAAAGCGATTCACAGTTCTGCTGATATAGGTGCACCGAAAGAAGACCAACTTTTCTGGCAACGGCTACAAAAAGAGATTGGCTTTGATTTGGAGTCGACGCTTTTCATTGACGATTCTGAATCGGTATTAAATTCGGCACGCACCTTTGGAATAGGCCAAATTGTTGCTATTCAAACCCCTGACTCGGCGCGCCCAGCTAAACAGTTTAACGACTTTGTGCAAATTGATCGCTATAGCGAGCTGAACCTAAAGGGAGCGCTAGCGTAATGGAGCGAGTACGCATTGATAAATGGTTGTGGGCGGCCCGCTTCTTTAAAACACGCGCCTTGGCTAAGGCCGCGATCGAAGGCGGCAAGGTGCACTGGAACGGCCAACGCGTTAAGCCAGCGAAAGAAATTTTAGTGGGTTGCAGCCTACGTATTCGCCAAGGCTTTGACGAAAAAACCGTTGAGGTAGTTAAGCTGAATGACCAGCGCAGGCCTGCACCAGAAGCGCAGTTACTTTACAAAGAAACTGATGCTAGCGTAGAGCAACGTGCGCAAAATGCCGCGCAGCGCCGGGCAATGCGTGCCGCCGATGCAGGCCCGCACCAGCGGCCAACCAAAAAACAACGCCGACACATTATTCAGTTTAAACAAGACCACTTAAACGACTAAACGCGCAATTAGCGCTTGGCGGGCGTCATCGCCCAATTCTAGCGCTTGCCAATAGCCATTGATGTCGCCGTAGGTATCGATCAACGCCTGCCTACCGCGATGTAGGTACGCCAATTCGGTTTTAAAGATAGGCTCAAACCATTCGGCCTTAGTGCCTATCGGCAGTTTGTCACCCCACAACTTCATCGATCTGTCTAGTTCTTTGGCAACGTCTGTACGCTGCCCGGTAATCAAGTAGTCTTGCTCGACCGCTTGCCAGCTCGCCCCTAGCGACAATAACAATAGCATCGCGGCGATACCTGTTCGGTCTTTACCAATCACACAGTTAAATACCACAGGCTGATCAGTATTGAGTAGCAGTTCGAAGAACCGTCGATAGGTCGGTAATTGATCGTCTATAAGACGCTTGTAGATGTCGGCCATCTCACTACTCATAAAGTCAGCGCTCATTGAGCCGGCTGCCATCGCTTCGGCAGCAGCTTTGGGGCTGCCCGGCTGAATAGCTAATGAGTGCTGTTGTACAATATGACCGTCGGCTAATTTAGGCGGAAACTTTTCATGCTCGTCACCGCTTCGAAAATCGATGATATGTGCGATTTTATGGTCTTTAAAGGCTTGCTGGTCAGCGTCGTCTAAATAGCAAAGGTGGTTCGATCGATACACCAAGCCCGGTTTGAACTGCCCGTTAGCCAGCGGTATGCCCCCCATATCTCGAAAATTAGGCGCATTCTTTAAAATTGTCATCCTGCCATTATTCCCCGTCGAATAGTACCAACACGGCACATCTATGCCTAAGATACAATTGATGCCAACTTATAGCTACATAGCAGACTTATACCCGTGGATTCACTACAGCGATTTATCTTTGACAATCTAGATGTGCGAGGCCAGTGGCTACAACTAGAAAGCAGCTACCAACAAGCCTTAGCTGCCCATAACTACCCCAAAGCGATTAAGCAGTGGCTGGGCGAGTTGATGACCGCAACTACATTGTTTGGTAACAATCTTAAGTTTGACGGTACCATCACCTTGCAGCTTCGAAGTAACGGCCCAGTGTCGTTGCTAATGGCGCAGTGCAGCCATCATCAAGACGTACGCGCGATTGCTCAGTTTGATGAGCACCTAGACTATTTGCCTGGCGGGCTTCAGAGTGTGATTAAAGAAGGCACCCTAGTGCTAACGGTTG
Source organism: uncultured Pseudomonadales bacterium (assembly GCA_947503335.1). Classification (GTDB taxonomy): domain Bacteria; phylum Pseudomonadota; class Gammaproteobacteria; order Pseudomonadales; family CANNCY01; genus CANNCY01. The sequence continues at coordinate 33,029 of CANNCY010000004.1, forward strand.
ATCCTGACGATGGCCAACGCTACCAAGGTATTGTGCCTTTGCAGCATGATTCGCTTGCTAAATGCCTAGAAGAATACTTTAACCAAAGTGAACAGCTAGAAACACGTATTTGGTTGGCCTCTAACGACGACCGTGCGGCGGGCCTTTTACTGCAGCAATTACCAGTAGAACAAATCACCGATGCCGGCGAAACGGCCGAAAAATGGCATGAGGTTACGACACTAGCCGACACGATAAAAGATGAAGAGCTATTAGAGCTAGATAGCGAATCACTATTGTATCGCCTATTTAACGAACACGAAGTGCGGTTGTTTGACCCAAGCGATGTGCGCTTTCAATGCCAGTGCTCGGCCGAACGTGCCGAATTTGCCATCACCAGCCTGGGCGAGACCGACGCGTATGAGTTATTGGCTGAACAACAGGTTATCAGCATTGATTGCGACTTTTGCGGTACCAAGTATCAATTTGAACAGGCCGACGTAGAACGCTTATTCAATACAGACAAGCACTAAGATATTGAAAGGGCACCCGCAATCGGTGCCCTTGATTGTGCTATCAAGTAGCCAACCACATTCACCACCTATTTACTAGACTTCACGCAGCCTGCCCCTTGCGCCATAATGCGCGCAGAAGTTAAAGGAAGTACCCCAAAGTATGAATATCTCTGCTGCCATTGCTGAACAGCTTAATGTTTCACAGCGTCAGGTTGACGCAGCCGTTGCCCTTTTAGACGAAGGTGCCACCGTACCCTTTATTGCCCGTTACCGAAAAGAGGTAACCGGCGGTCTAGATGACACCCAGATGCGCCAACTAGAAGAGCGCCTACGCTACTTGCGCGAACTAGAAGAACGCCGCACAGCAATCATCGCCAGTATCGAAGAGCAGGGTAAGATGACCCCAGAGCTAATGAACGATATTGTTAGCGCCGATACTAAAAACCGTCTTGAAGATTTGTATCTGCCTTATAAGCCCAAGCGCCGCACTAAGGGTCAGATTGCTATAGAGGCGGGGTTAGAGCCGTTAGCGGATGCTTTGTTTGGCGACGCAACGCTCACACCAGAAACCGAAGCAGAGCAGTACATCGATGCTGACAAAGGCGTTGCCGACATTAAAGCAGCCCTTGATGGCGCCAAGTACATTTTGATGGAGCGCTTTGCCGAAAACCCCGAACTAGTGGGTAAGCTGCGCGACTTTATGCAATCAGAAGCCAAGCTATCAAGCCGCTTAATTGCCGGAAAAGAGCGCGAAGGCGAAAAGTTTCAAGATTACTTTGAGTACGACGAACTGCTATCGACCGTACCCTCGCACCGTGCCCTAGCTTGTTTTAGAGGTCGCAACGAAGGCATTCTGGCGCTCGCGCTAACCATTGGCGAAGAGGGTGCAGCTAACCCTTGCGAAGCACTTGTTGCCGAACAGTTCGAGATTAAAAACGAAGGCCGAGCCGCCGATAAATGGCTTAGCGAAGTAGTACGCTGGACCTGGCGAGTGAAACTATCAACGCATCTTGAAACTGATTTATTTAGTGCGTTACGCGAGAAGGCTGAAGGCTCGGCGATCGACGTATTTGCCGACAACCTTAAAGACCTGTTGTTAGCGGCACCAGCTGGCGCTCGCCCAACCATTGGCCTTGATCCCGGCCTGCGTACTGGTGTGAAAGTGGCCGTGGTTGACGCTACCGGTAAAGTGGTAGATCACTGCGCTATCTACCCTACGCCACCGCAAAACAAGATTGCTGAATCTGAAGCCGTGTTGGTAAACCTGTGTCGCAAGCACAATGTTGAGCTAATCAGTATCGGTAATGGCACTGCAAGCCGCGAAACCGACCGATTTGTTGGTGACATGCTTAAGCGCCACAGTGACATCAACGCCAAGAAGGTGATGGTGAACGAAGCCGGGGCATCGATCTATTCAGCCTCTGAACTAGCAGCGAAAGAATTCCCTGATCTAGACGTAACCATTCGTGGCGCCGTGTCGATCGCTCGCCGTTTGCAAGACCCGCTAGCCGAGCTTGTGAAGATTGAACCCAAATCGATTGGGGTAGGTCAGTATCAACACGACGTTAGCCAAGTACATCTGGCTCGACAGCTAGATGCCGTAGTTGAAGACTGTGTAAACGGCGTAGGCGTAGACGTAAATACCGCGTCAGCGCCACTGCTTGCTCGGGTATCTGGCCTAAGCAGTGCTTTGGCTCAGAACATTGTTGATTGGCGTGATCTAAATGGTGCGTTCAATAGCCGTGAACAGCTTAAAGAAGTTCGCCGCTTTGGTGACAAAACCTTTGAACAGGCAGCTGGCTTTTTACGTATCAACCAAAGTGAAAACCCGCTAGATCGCTCGGCAGTGCATCCAGAATCGTACCCACTTGTAGGCAAGATCGCTGAGGCCAACAGCCGTGCTGTTAACGATCTTATTGGCGACAGTAGCTTCTTACGCGCTTTAAAACCAAGTGACTATGCTGACGAGCAGTTTGGTGTACCGACAGTAACCGATATTCTGTCTGAACTAGACAAGCCCGGCCGCGACCCTCGCCCAGAGTTCAAAACCGCTGAATTTATGGACGGCGTAGAAAAGGTCAGCGACCTTAAGCCCGGCATGATATTAGAAGGCACAGTGACTAATGTGACCAACTTTGGTGCGTTCGTTGATGTCGGCGTTCATCAAGACGGTCTTGTACATATTTCAGCGATGTCGAACAACTTTATCAAAGACCCTCGCGAAGTAGTAAAAGCAGGCGACATCGTTAAAGTAAAGGTCATGGAAGTTGAAGTAGACCGTAAGCGTATTGGCTTATCGATGCGATTATCAGACGAGCCAGGCCAAGCTGAGAAAGGCCACCGCGGCGAAAAGCCTGCACGCCGTTCAGCAGCTCCTCGCAATCAACAGCGCCCGCAGCAAAATCGTGGTCGTCAAGGCAATCAAGACGGTAACCAAGGTGGCCAACAGGGCACCATGGCCGCTTTATTTCAGCAGGCTATGAACAAAAACAAAGGCAAGTGATACACTCGCAAAAAATAGGATAAGGAATAGGCAATGCAATACGCCGGTTTTGAAGTCACCACCAACGACCGTGGTGTTAGTGAGTTGATCTTTAACAACCCCGACAAGCGCAACTGTATGTCAAAGCAGTTTTGGCATGATCTGCCGCGTGCGGTCAGTGAACTGAGTGCTGCTGGCAAGACCCGCGTATTGGTCATTCACTCGCAAGGAAAGCACTTTACGTCTGGCATGGACCTGAACAATTTTGCATCGCTCAATACTGACGGTCTAAACCCCGAAAAAGGTCGTATGGGTGACCATTTCATGCATACCGTTGCCATTTTGCAGCACACCTTTACGGCACTAGAGAAAGCGCGCTTTCCGGTTCTATCTGCTGTACAGGGTGGGTGCTTTGGCGCCGGTATCGATATGATCTGTGCTGCCGACATGCGCTACTGCACCGAGGATGCATTCTTTGTAGTGCAAGAAACCAACATTGGCATGAGTGCCGATGTGGGCACATTGCAGCGTATTCAACACTGTATGCCTAGCGGTTTGGCGCGAGAAATTTGCTACACGGGCCGAAACCTAACGGCAAACGAAGCGAAAGACGCAGGGTTCGTAAACGCGGTATATACCGATCAAGCTGCTATGCTTGACGCAGTAATGAGTATCGCCGAAACCATTGCTAGCAAGTCGCCTATGTCAGTTTATGGCTGCAAACATAACCTAAACTATTCGCGCGACCACTCGGTAGATGATTCACTACAATATCAAACGCTTTGGCAAGCAGGTCATTGGCACATGGATGACATGGCCGAATCGTTGGGCGCTAAGTTTGAAGCCCGTGAACCCAAGTACGCAGATCTTAATTCGGTAGAAGAGCTCTTTAAATAAGCAATGTCGACCCTATATTTAATATGCAATCAAGATAACCATTTTCTGGAAAAATCTGGAGAATGGGCAAATACTTTGCGCGCTAGCACAATTTATCGCACAGTACATAAAGACGAAGCGCTAAATCATTTGCTAGAAATGAATGCAAAAGAGATTACCCTGCGTTTGAGTATCGTTGAAGCGACGCATACCGAAGCAGGCATACAACTAAATACGCCGCTTGAACCTGTTGAACCAGAGCAAGCGGCCAATGAAGGTGAAGCAATCTGTGACTGACTCACTAGCTCAGGCAGTATCGAGCTTAAGTAAACACGCCGATGCAACTTGGCAATTTGGCCGAGGCATCGAAAAAGAAAGTTTGCGCATAGATCGCGAAGGCAACCTTGCGCAAACCCCGCACCCCCCGGCGCTGGGGTCTGCGCTATCGCATCCCCAAATTACAACAGACTTTTCAGAAGCATTACTTGAACTGATTACTGGCGTGCACTACCGAATTGACGATACCTTGGGCGAACTGTACAAGATTCATCAATACGTTTACCACGTACTAGATAAGCAAGACGAAATTCTGTGGACGCAGTCGATGCCCTGCGTACTCAACAAAGACGAAGGTATTCCGTTAGCAGAGTACGGTAGCTCGAACGTTGCTAAGATGAAGCATACTTACCGCATGGGGCTAGGCCACCGCTATGGGCGGCCTATGCAAGCGATTGCCGGCATTCACTACAACTGGTCTGTGCCAGCGGCACTTTGGGATCAGCTCATTCAAGATGAAGGCTATACTGGCGACCGTCAGGCGTTTATTACCGACAGATATCTTGGGCTAATACGCAACTTTAGGCGTTATTCGTGGCTTCTGTATTTGGTTACAGGTGCCTCGCCTGCCATTTGCCGCTCGTTTTTAGATGGCGCCCCTCACAACCTTGATCAGATGGGGCAGGGTACGCTGTTTGCCGAGCATGGTACTAGCCTGCGCATGGGCGATTTGGGTTATACCAGCGACGCGCAGTCATCGCTCGAGATCAATTACAACGATCTACCTAACTACATCGCTACCCTAAAGCAGGGCTTGACCACCAAGGTAGATGAATACGCCGACATAGGCGTCAAAGTAAACGGTCAATACAAGCAGCTTTCTGACGCGATTCTTCAGATCGAGAACGAGTTTTACAGCCCTGTACGCCCCAAGCGTGTAGCGCAGTCGGGAGAAACACCGATTAAAGCCCTAGCTAGCCGTGGCATTGAATACATCGAAGTACGCTGTGTCGACTTAAACCCTTTTAACGCGATTGGCATCGATCGATTGCAGGCGCATTTTATCGATGCATTCTTGCTATTCTGCTTGCTAGAGCCAAGTGCCCTAGAGACAACCGAATCAATCAACGAGTCGGCAAACAATACGCAGTTAGTGGTCAACCAAGGGCGAGCTGAGTCGCTTACGCTTAACGATCAGGGCCAGGCAAGATCTGTTACCGAGTGGGCGAATGCTCTTTGCGATCAAATTGCATCAGTAGCCACGCTGTTTGATCAAGCCGAAGATACTGACCAGTTCTCGCTGGCTGTACAAGCAGGTCGTGCCGTCATCAACAGCCCAACTAACCTGCCCGCAGCTAAGGTGCTGCAAGGCATTCAAGCTAGCAATGATTCATTTTCGGCATACGCGATGGCGTCTGCCCGAGATACTGCCGAGTTCTTCAGACAAGCACCACCATCTGCAGAAGAAATCGCTGAATTTGAAGAAAAGGCTGTCGCTTCTATCGATAAACAACGCGAGATCGAAGCCAGCGACACCATTAGCTTTGACGAATACCTTGCCAACTATTATGAGCAGTACAACGCTTATTAATAAGCGGCCCAATTTAGGCTATCGCTGTACTAAAAACGTCTGAAAGAGTAAATCGGCAACACCTTGTTTGCCGGTTTCTTTTTCGAGAAAATCACGAATGTCATCTAGCAGCTGCTTTCGCAGTTTCTTTTGCCCTTCAGTTGTCTCTACCGTATCGGCATCTGCACCACTGATACCCATTACAATTAGATGCCTAATCGGATGCACGTGTCTGCGTACATCTTGTTCAAACTCGCCCACACGCACCCGCAGGGTAATCTTTGTGCGAACAAAACGAATGCGCCCCTGCCCGCCATAATTGACCACAAAGGGGGGAACCAGATCGATATAAGTAGTCTCGCCTAACTCTTTATTAGCCTGCGCAAACACATTGCCAGACACTGCAAACAGCAAGACGACGATCGCTATCAATCTAACGCTTAAAACCACAACCATTCCTATTTGTAGTTAACACCTATTTGATTTAGTGTAGACGCCAGACGTAAAGGAGTGAAACTGTGCTAACTAATTCGCGAGTGCTATTAGGTCTTATCTCGCTGGCCTGCCTATCTATGATCGTTGTTGCCCTATATATGCAACACGTGATGTATCTACACCCCTGCAATCTATGTATCGTGCAGCGCGTGGCCTTTATCATCACAGGCATCATCGCCTTTATTGGCGTGCTACATACCAATAAACGACGTCTTTGGGCGAGTTTAACTGCGTTAGCTGCAGCCGTTGGTAGCCTATTTTCGATGCGCCAGCTGTACTTGCAGGGCTTACCACCTGAAGACGTACCGGCCTGTGGCCCAGGTCTAGAATATCTATTTGAGGCCCTACCGTTTCAAAAGGCCGTTGAACAACTACTAATGGGCGATGGCAACTGTGCCGAAGTACAGTGGACGTTCTTGACCATTTCAATTCCTGGTTGGGCGCTGATCAGTTTTATCGGTATCGTAGCAGTCTCATTGTTCGCCGCTAAACGCGCATAGTCTAATGTTCTTCTCGCTGCTAGCCCTGTGTTGTGCAATTGGGCTAGCACTACTGACAACACAGCTTGATTTACCATTGCCAGGGGCCATAGTGGTGATGGCTTGCTATGCTGTTGTGCTGTGGCAAGTTAAGCGCCTCATGCCTGCAACGCTGGCCGCTAAAATCAACAAAGGGCTTCAGCACCTAAGCTTGCTATTTATCCCGGCAGGTATCTGGGTGCTATTTCAGACACAGCTATTGGCTAACGAATGGCTCTCGCTGTTGCTAGTGGTTATCGTCAGTACAGCCATTACCCAGTGGCTATTAATAATGCTGATAAAGGCCCTCAAATTGTCTGAGGAAGAGCATGACTAACATTATCTTGTTCTGCCTATTAACCATTGTCGCTTACTACATTGGGTTATACGTTAATCGTCGCGGGTTTGGCGTACCGCCCTTTGTTACAGGGTGCTTCTTACTGCTTTTAGCGCTCTATTGTTTATCAATTGATTACGCCACCTATCGTGAAAGCGCGTGGCCCATTATAGCGCTACTTACCCCAGCCCTTGTGTGTACGGCGATTCCGCTGTCACAAATGCTCAGCCGTGAAGCGAATAAATTGCCTCACGTACTATCGCTTTGCCTTGTTGGCGCCATTCTCTCGGCAGTGGTTGCCGTTGCGCTTGCCTATCTAACAACCACTTCTGATCTTATTATCAATAGTAGCTGGGTTAAATCGACATCGGCGCCCTTTGCCATGCTCATCGCCCCGACCATAGAAGGCCATGCAGATTTTGCCGCAGGGCTAGTGGCCGCTGTTGGCGTGGCGGGCGGCATCACTGGCCCAGTACTGTTTAAACACCTCAGACTTAAAGACCAGCGATGGCAAGGCTTGATTCTAGGTATCACCGCCCACGGCATCGGTATGGGCATTGCGTTTCGACGGTCTGCAACCTGCGGTGCTTACGCTACGCTAGGCATGTCAATTACCGGTGTATTCACTGCCTTTTTAATATCGATTTTCTTGTAAATTTTACGACCTCGCCTATCTTTAAGTACACAACAACACTAATGCAAGAGAAGTCGAATGTTAGAAGATTGCAAGACCGCACAAGAACGCTGGGGTGGCGTACACTCAATCATTGACAAGTGGCTAGCCGAACGCCAACAAGTACTTGTTTTATACTGCGCCTTAACTGGCGTTCATGATGGTCACGCAAGGGCTTTACCTGCCACCATCAACGAATTTGTCGACCTGCTAGTCGACTACGTTTCAGCCGGGCATTTCGAGGTTTACCAACAGCTGTTGGCCGAGGGTGAAACCTTTGAGGATGACAAAGCAGTTGAGGCCGGCGAGCGTATCATTGCGCATATTCAAAGCTCGACTGATCTTGCCCTTAGCTTTCAAGATCGCGTTTCAACATCAGCTAATGTCTACGAGCTATGTGACTGGTTAGAACGCTTGGGCCCATCACTTGAATCACGTTTTGAATTAGAAGACCAACTGATCGAAACGCTTCACAACGTTCACCAGAACGCCTTTTAGAGACTATCAATGCAGCGCAGACTACTGGTTTTAGGTTTGTCGCTGCTGTTAACAGCCTGCGACACAACGATACCTACAACAGAGATTTCACGTGTCGATACTAAAGGGTTATTTGCTGCCCAATTTGATCAGCGAGGTGATTTACTGGTTATGTCTGGCGTCAGCAGCCCTAGTGGCCTGTGGGCCACTGATCCAGCTGGGCAACGCTTCGTTTGGCACCTAGGCAACGACCGAAATACTGCATACGATCAAGTAGGTATCAGTCGCGATGGCCGTGTTGCGGTAACACTGAGCGCCACCCGCCTAGCGGTATGGGACACACAAACAGGTAAGAACCGTCAATTTATCGACCTTCCCAAAAAACCACAACAAATACTGTTACACCCCAATGGTCGATGGCTGATCATAATGGGTATTCGACAAGCTATTCTATGGGACAGCCTGCAACAAGGTGCAATTAGATCATTCAGTGTTGAGCATGACTTTGTTGCCTCAACCTTTGACATGACTGGGAAACGCTGGGTTGCGCAATTAGCCAATCAGTCACTTGCACTCTTTGACATAGATAGTGGCGAACTAGCGCAGAGCCTATCCATAAAAACGCTCGATAAAGCACAGTTGATTACCGCCTATGATGGCATCGCCCTTAGTGTAAAGGGTGGTGTAGAGGTATTAGATACAAGAGACGGCATTAGCTTGTCGTTCAAAAAGGTACAGGGCGCACAACGGGTTACGCAACTAATCAAAACAAGTGATCACGGCTATATCGGCGGCACAACGTCGGGGGTTATCGCTCACTGGAATAGCAATAATGAACTGATAGGGGCAGGGCGAGTTGATCTAGATCGCGAATGGGGAACACCGCCAACGCGAATCATCGCATTGGCAGAACGTGACCCAAACACACTATTACTGGTTGGGTCACGGGGCGAGTTAGTATCGCTTAGCCTGCCTTTTGCACGCTGATTAGCTCAACTTCAAATACCAACACAGAGTTTGGCGGAATCGAGCCAACGCCACCTGGGCCATAGGCAAGATCAGAGGGAATCACAAACTCATACTTTGAGCCGGTTTTCATTAGCTGAAGGCCCTCTACCCAGCCAGGAATAACACCCTGAACAGGAAAACTAATTGGCTCACCACGACTGTAAGAGCTATCAAACTCGGTACCATCTACTAGCGTGCCACGGTAATGAACCGTTACTTCGTCTTCTGCGCCAGGCATTTCGCCTTCGCCTGCTTCAAGAACACGGTACTGAAGGCCCGACTCAGTTACTACCACGCCTTCTTTAGCTTTGTTGGCTTCTAGGTACGCAACGTTTTTAGCATCAACATCTGCTTGTTTAGCAGCTTGTTCTTCTTGAGCCTTCATTTGCGCAGCCATTTGCTGTTCTTGGAACTGCTTAAATGTCTCGGCCATCGCTTCGTTGCTAAGTGCAGAAGGGTTGCCCTCTAGTGCATCACGAACACCCGCCATTAAAGCAGTCTTATCTAATTCGATTTTGTCAGCGCTGATGGTTTTACCGATATTCTGACCGATAGCGTAGCCTAGCTTTTGCTCAAAGCTCTCTAGAGCCACTTCTTGAGTAGCCGCTGCTTGCTCTGAAGCCGCTGCGGTTTCGGTGGTTGCTGCGTCTTCTTTTTGTTGGCAGCCAGCAAGTGCGATGGCAGCAGCCAATGCTGCTGGGATAGCGATAGATTTCATGAAAACTCTCTTGGTAAGTTTTAAAGTGCACGTAGTGTGCACGAAAAGCTTAGCGATCGTAAACAATTGCTAGGTTTTTCGTAGTAAATTGTTGAACCATTCATATAATAGCTACATTACTTAGATACATTTTTAGCTCAAAGTTCGTACAAGGGGTCTTGCATGCCAAAAGCGAAGAAAAATACTGCTGCTGTTGCAACTGACGCGGTAACCGAAGCCATCGCGCCACAGCTTGAAAAACTAGCCAAGCAACTAGCATCGGCAGAAAAGCTTGCTGATAAGCGCAAGATGAAGGCCGAAAGCCTAAACAAAAAATTGAAGGCTGCTAGCGACAAGCTCAAGGCTGCCGAAGTTCGTCACGCCAAAAAAGAAACCGCTGCCACCATTAAAGCGATTGCCAGCAACACTGCTAAGATCGCCGCCCATGAGGCCGAGATCGCTGTATTAGCGAGTGAAGAGCTTATTGCAGCCGTCGAATTGGCTGGCCTTAAGGCAGAGCAAGCAGTGATTTCTGCGTCTTTAAAGGCTTTGAAGGCCGCTGCAGACGCGCATGACCATACATCTACGACTGAGACCGCTGCTACGCCAAAGCCTGCGACTGAACAGAAAGCGAAGCCGGTAGCTAAGAAAGCAGCTAAGAAAGCCACGAAAAAAGCACCAGCTAAGAAGGCTGAAGAGGCGGCACCTAAAGCTAAAGCACCTAAAAAGGCTGCCAAGAAAGTGAAACCTGAGCCAAAACCTGAGCCAAAACCTGAGCCAAAACCTGAGCCAAAGCCTGAGCCAAAGCCTGAGCCAAAGCCTGAGCCTGAGCCAAAACCTGAGCCAAAACCTGAGCCAAAGCCTGAGCCTGAGCCAAAACCTGAGCCAAAGCCTGAGCCAAAGCCTGAGCCAAAACCTGAGCCTGAGCCAAAGCCAGAACCAAAGCCAGAACCAAAGCCAGAACCAAAGCCAGAACCAAAGCCAGAACCAAAGCCAGAACCAAAGCCTGAGCCAAAGCCTGAGCCAACGCCTGAGCCAAAGCCTGAGCCAACGCCTGAGCCAACGCCTGAAGCCGAAGGGGCACCGGCGGCCGATGCACCACGCACCCTGTTTAACCCAGAAAAAGACGCGTGATTCAACTATCTGACTTTCATCTACAGTTTGGCCCCGCCCCCCTGTTGCAAGGGGTCAATCTGCAGATTCCCACCGGTACCAAGGCCGGTATCGTAGGCCGAAATGGCACTGGTAAATCTTCTCTGTTTAAGTGCCTTTTGGGCCAAATTCAAGCCGACCCACGCGAACTAACCATTGCCGGTGCAGATACTATTGCCCACATGGCGCAAGAGGTGAGTGCCAGCGACACCCCCTGTATCGATTACGTCTTAGCAGGCGACGAAGAATGGCAATGCCTATCTGATCGCATTGCCGTAATTCAAGACGATGCTAGCAAGGGCGTTGAATTGGCACAGCTGCTTGATCGATTTGAACAGATCGACGGCTACAGCGCTAAGGCAAGGGGCGAGCAAATATTGATGGGACTTGGCTTTAGTGAGTCTGATTTGACCTCGCCCGTCAATAGTTTTTCGGGTGGTTGGCGTATGCGTCTGAACCTTGCACGCGCACTGATGTGCCCATCAGACATATTGCTACTTGATGAACCGACCAACCACTTAGACTTAGATACGCTTTATTGGTTAGAAGATTGGCTTAACCGCTATCAAGGCACCTTATTGTTAATCTCGCACGACCGTGATTTTATCGACAATATCGTGGGGCAGATTCTTAGCTTTGAACAGCAATCGATCGTTATGTACCCGGGCAACTACTCGGCCTATGAACGACAAAAAGCCGAGCGCTTGAGCCAACAGGCCGCAGCCTTCAAAAAGCAGCAGGCCGAGATTGCGCATATCGAATCATTTATCCGTCGCTTTAAAGCCAAGGCCTCAAAAGCCAAACAGGCTCAGAGTCGAGTCAAAATGCTAGACCGCATGGAGATGATTGGCCCTGCGCACGTCGACTCGCCCTTTAGGTTTCAGATTACTGCCAATGAGAAACTATCGATGCCAATGGTGTCGCTAGATCGCTGCACACTGGGCTACGGTGACACGCAGATATTGACGCATGTAAACATGAGTCTGAACCCAGGCGACCGAATCGGCCTACTCGGTGGTAATGGCGCTGGTAAGTCGACCCTAGTAAAAGCCCTAGTAGATGGCTCGACTGTGATTGGCGGCGAGCGCGTTACTGGCGAGCACTGCTATGTGGGCTATTTTGCGCAGCATCAGCTAGAAGCGCTTGACGAAAACGCTAGCCCTTTACTGCATCTAAAACGTATTGACCCTAAAGCCACTGATCAGAGTTTGCGCGACTTTTTAGGTGGGTTCGATTTTAAAGGTGATCGCACCGACGAAGCGGTTGGCCCGTTTTCAGGGGGCGAGAAGTCACGCTTAGCATTAGCGCTAATTGTTTACCAAAAGCCCAACATACTGTTATTAGACGAACCTACCAACCACCTTGATCTAGAGATGCGTACCGCCTTAACCATGGCGTTACAAACCTTTGAAGGTGCGATTATTTTGGTGTCGCACGATAGGCATTTATTGGCGAGTTCTGTTGATAGCTATCTACTGGTAGCAGAGGGCAAGGTTGAGCCCTATAGCGGCGATCTTGAAAGCTATCATGCGTCGCTGTTACAACCGTCACCGGCGCTCAGCAGCGCACGCGTTGAGCAAGCCACAGCTGACACACCAGCGGTCGATAAGAAGGCACAACGCCAAGCCGCCGCAGAACGCCGAAAAAAATTAGCGCCTATTACCAAAGCGCTCAAGCAAAACGAAACCCGCACCGAGCGATTGAACGAAAAGCTAGCAGCGATTGAAGAAAAGCTGGGTGACCCCAAGTTTTATGAAGCAGAAAACGCAGGCGAGTTAACCGACTTACTTAGAGAGCAGGGCGACTTGCGCAAGGGTATTGAAGAGCTTGAAATGCTTTGGTTTGAACTGCAAGAACAGCTTGAAGAACTAGAGCAGGGCGATGACTAATGATAGGGGCGACGAATAGCCGCCCCAATCTCATTAGTTAATTTTTTCGAACAAGAGATCCCAAACACCGTGGCCTAAACGTTGGCCGCGGGCTTCAAATTTAGTGAGCGGGCGATATTCTGGGCGCGGTGAAAACTCGCCCTCTCCTGCTTGGTTTTTAAAGTCTTTTTCTTCAACCATCACTTCTTGCATGGCTTCGGCGTAAGGCTCCCAGTCGGTTGCCATATGCAGCACACCGCCCATGCGCAGTTTCTTTTGTACAAGATCGATAAAACGCTTTTGCACAATGCGGCGTTTGTTGTGCTTTTTCTTATGCCAAGGGTCAGGAAAATAAAGCTGCACACGCTCAAGGCTGTTATCAGCAATGCATTCGGTTAATACGTCTAGTGCGTCAGCACAGTACACACGCAAATTATCTAAACCCTTTTCGCCGGCATTGGCCACAATACGACCTACGCCAGGAGGATGCACTTCGATGCCAATAAAGTTGGTATCAGGGGCGTCGATAGCCATCTGCAGAAGCGAATCACCCATACCAAAGCCGATCTCAACGACCACCGGCGCGTCATTGCCAAACAAGTCGCTTAATGAAATAGGGCCATCTTCTAGGCTAAGACCGTAGTAGGGCCAATGCTCTTCTACACCGCGGCGCTGACCTTCGGTCATACGGCCGCTGCGAATAACAAAAGAACGAATAGGCTTGTCGCGGTATTCGGGTTTTATCGGAATCGAATCACTCATTCGGGTTCTCGTACTGAATCTTGGTAACGCCATAGGCAGCATACAACCAGCCAATCATCATTAGCACACCGCCAATGGGCGTAATTGGGCCAACGATCATGCCAATTTGCATGCCTAACTTAGGCAAGGTTGTTAATAAGTATAGGCTACCGCTAAAGCAAATCACGCCGGCGATGATGCAGTAAGCTGCGCGTCTAAAGGCATTGATGCGAAAGCGCTGATAGGCAAGCCACAATCCCCAAAGGGCGATGGCGTGGGTAAGATGATATAAAACAGCGGTCTTCCAGGCTTCTAAGCTCGCCCCTAAAAAGGGTTTAAGGGCATGTGCGCCTAAGGCGCCTAAACCAACAGCAAGCGCTGCTAATAGAGCAGCCCAGATAGCAATATGACGATGTGGCATTTAGCCCTCGATGAAACCTTTGATCTTTTTCATGGCGTTCTTTTCAAGTTGGCGTACGCGCTCGGCGCTAACCCCATACTTGTCAGCCAATTCGTGAAGGGTGGCTTTATCTTCGCTTAACCAGCGTTGTTGCAAGATATCTTGACTGCGCTCATCTAGCTGCGAGATCGCTTGTAATAACCCCGCGTTAGAATGCTCGGTGTAATCGGCTTCTTCTACTTCAACCGCTGGGTCGTAGCGCTTATCCTCTAGATAATGTACCGCGGCAACTGGGGCACTATTGTTGCCCTCGTCATCATCAGCACCCATATCAAAGGCGGCGTCATGGGCCGAAAGACGGCGTTCCATTTCGTAGACTTGGTCTACTTCAACGCCTAGATCTTCGGCAACGGCTTTGGCCTCGTCAGCGGTAAGCCATGCTAGTTTCTTTTTAGCACCGCGCAGGTTAAAGAACAGTTTGCGCTGTGCCTTGGTGGTAGCCACCTTAACAATACGCCAGTTCTTTAAGATGTATTCGTGCATTTCGGCTTTGATCCAATGCACCGCAAAGCTCACTAGACGAACCCCACGGCTAGGATCGAAACGTTTTACGGCCTTCATCAGGCCAACGTTGCCTTCTTGAATCAGGTCACCCTCGGGCAAGCCGTAGCCTGAATAGGATTTTGCAATATGAATCACGAATCGTAGATGTGACATCACCAATTGGCGAGCAGCATCTAGGTTTTCGTTGTAGAAAAGATCTTCTGCCAGCGCCAACTCTTCTTCAGCACTTAGAATAGGGATAGCGCTCACCGCCTGAGTATAGGCAGCGAGGTTGGCCCCCGGTGACAGGGTATCAATGGGCTGTAATGCTGTGCTCATCGAGACTCCACAAAATCTATTCAAAATCTAGCCGCTTATAATAGCGAGCAAGACATTAGAGCGCCACCAACCGCTAAAGTTCACGTTTTAGGCGGTGCTTAAGTACAATTACGTATCTGAGGGCAGTTTTTACGAAATCAACCCCTAACCGGCGCTGGCCCCGGCAGAAGCGCCTTAAGCCTTGGGGTTACGGCAAACTTGGCCGCCACCACGCCACCTAGTGACGTCGCTATAATCAGCCAAAAACTAGTTTGGGCTGATATATCTAACAGCGTGGTTGCACCGCCGTAATGGCTAATCAAACTACTCAAGTTTGGCCCAACCAAAGCAAGTACTAGCTGAACCCAGATCATCGCCAAAGCACCACCAAACAAGCCATACCAGAAGCCTGCGTATAAGAATGGCCGTGCATTAAAGGCTTCGGTACCACCTAACAGGGCAACCACCTCTAGTTCTTGCTCACGCCTGGCCACCATCGCGTTAATAACGTTCACTAGGGTCAATACTGCACCTGTAAGCAAAAGCGCCCCTAATGCCATCGAGAATGTTCGAATCAACGACACCCACTGCTTAAGGGTTAACAGCCATTCGGCGTCAATAGCCACCTCAACAACGTTGCTATCTAAGCTCCAATGATCGGCAAGACGCAGGTAATCTTGCTCGCCAAGTGATTCGTCAATACTAATCACCAATGCAGCAGGTAACGGATTACCCTGCAAACCATCTACTAAACCAGGTTGATTGAGCGCTGACTCTAACGCCGCTAAGCCTTCGTCTGCTGACACATACACCACATCGGTGACTTCACTTAATGCACGTACATCATCAATTAAGTGTGAGGGCGCAGTTTCTTGATAACTATCATCTAAAAATAGGGTAATCGACCCTCGTAACTGAAAGCTGTCGACAATCGCTCTAAGCTGCGTATCAACGACCCCCAGTAATGTTGGCAAGGCAACGGCTACCGAAATAACTAACCAAGTAGCTATGGCATTGCGTTTTACCGCCCAATGCCTTGAAAGCGAATCTTTGACATGAAACTGATGTTGCGCAAACCAAGCTTTTAAGACCTTTTGTCTCTTTGGCTTAACCGCCAAGCTTTGGTTCGGTTTAGAACTAGACATAACTAAAGTCGCCCTCAGTTACAGGCTGCATAATCTTGCCGCGGGCAAGTTCAACCTTTCGGCCACCCATTTGATCGATTAACGACTGTTCGTGTGTTGCGATTAACATCGTAGTACCCATCGCGTTTAGGCGCTCAAATAGGCTCATCATGTCGTACGACAGCGCTGGGTCAAGATTACCCGTGGGCTCGTCAGCAATCAGTATCGATGGCTTATTAACCATCGCTCGTGCAATACCCACGCGCTGTTGCTGACCGCTAGATAATACCGCCGGATTAGCTTTTTCTCGCTCTAATAGGCCCACCAGATCTAGCGCTGCTCTCACTCGCTTGCCTACTTCGTTAGGGCTAACACCAGCCACCCAAAGAGGCAAAGCGACATTGTCGAACACAGTACGGTCAGTGAGTAATCGATGGTCTTGAAAAACTGCGCCAATGTGGCGTCGATAATAGGGTATGCGATGATCAGGTAGCTGATTGATATTCTCGCCGCCGACCCAAATACGCCCAGCCGTTGGGCGCTCTAGCAACAGGATCAGTTTTAGTAGTGTTGATTTACCAGCGCCTGAGTGGCCGGTTAAAAACACTAGTTCGCCACGATCTATCTCTAGGTCTAAGGCGCGCAGCGCGTCTACACCAGGGGGGTAACGCTTAGCAACTCGTTCAAACCGAATCACTCACTGCGCTCCTTCGCAAACAACGCGTCTACAAAGTGATCAGCACTAAAGGTTTGAAGATCGTCGATCTGCTCGCCCACACCGATATAACGCATCGGCAACTTAAAGCGCTCGGTCAGGGTAAAGGCGATACCGCCTTTGGCCGTGCCGTCTAATTTAGTAAGCGCCAAACCAGTCACACCAGCGGCCTCTTTAAAGGTCTCGGCCTGCGAAATTGCATTTTGCCCCGTACCAGCATCTAGCACCAGCAGCACTTCGTGAGGGGCTGCGTCGTCGATCTTGCCCATCACTCGGCGCACTTTCGAGAGTTCGTCCATCAAATTTGATTTGTTCTGTAAACGCCCAGCGGTATCTGCAATCAAAATATCGATATTGCGTGACTTAGCTGACTGCAACGCATCGTAAATGACCGACGCACTGTCGGCACCCGTCGCCTGAGCGATCACCGGTACATCATTGCGCTCGCCCCATACCTTAAGCTGTTCAACGGCGGCGGCCCTAAAGGTATCACCCGCCGCCAACATAACGCTATGCCCTTGGCGTTGAAATTGTTTAGCCATCTTGCCAATAGTGGTGGTTTTACCCACGCCGTTAACACCCACAACTAATATGACAAAGGGCGAGGCGCTTGTGTCGATCACTAATGGCTGTGACGCTGGTGCAAGCTGCTCTTTTAGCGTTTGCTGTAGCTCTTCGTACAAAGCATTGGCATCACTTAGCTCACGACGGGTGATGCGCTCGGTTAAACCATCAATAATCGCCTGCGTCGCGTCTACGCCTACATCGGCAGTTAACAGCTGCGTTTCAAGATCTTCGATCAGGTCATCATCGATCTCTTTTTTACCCAATAGAAGATCAGCCATACCCGCCGTAAAGCGCTCACTAGAACGGCTAAGCCCTGCGCGCATACGAGAAAATAGGCCTTTCTTTTCGACTGGCTGCTCTACAATCGCTGGCTCTTCAACAACCTCTGGTACGAGCTCGCTAGCTGCTTCAAGCTGTGCAGTAGCAGGCTCACTGCTTGGCGTCTGTGTCGCGGCAACCGATGCCTCATCGTCTGGCAAATCAATAGCGGCGTCTGTTCGCTGCTGTACAGATTCTTCAACGATCGACGTATCGGCCTGTTTGTTCTTTTTGCGTTTCCAAAAAACCATCTAATAAACCCCTAGATAACAGCCATATGCTACCATGAGACCGACGTGTGACCCCAATGTAAAAAGCTGTATGGCAAAATCTGACTCTATGGTGCGTATTATAGGCGGTAGATGGCGCGGCAAACGCTTGCCTGTACTTGACCAACCCTCTTTGCGACCTACTGGTAACCGTGTAAAAGAAACCCTATTTAATTGGCTGCAACCAGAAATGGTCGATGCCGTCGTGGTTGATCTATTTGCTGGTTCTGGCGCGCTGGGTTTCGAATCCTTGTCGCGAGGTGCTCGCTCGGTGGTACTTAACGAATTCAACGGCGCTAGCGCTAAGCAGTTGCAGTCGATATTAGCATCGCTGGATACCGACCAAGGTGACGTATGGTCACTAGACTGGCAACAGGCATTATCTAAGTTAGAGCATCCGGTTCACATACTGTTTTTAGACCCGCCATTTGAACTGCAACCAATCAGCGAAATGCTTGAGCAAGTCGAAAACAGTAAAAAGCTTGCCGATGACGCCGCTATTTATATTGAGCAACCCAAAAAGGCTCATTTTGAACTACCTTCTAACTGGCAGGTTCGTAGACACAAAACCGCTGGTGATGTTCAATATTTGCTGTGTGACCGAACGTAGACTTCTGCTTGGATAGCGCGTAACATCGCCGGTTCAACACCTGAGGCACCCTATGAAAACTGTTGTATATCCAGGAACATTCGACCCAATCACCAACGGCCATATCGATCTAATCGAACGTGGCTGCAAGTTGTTTGATCGTGTCATCTTGGCTATTGCTCCTAGCACTAAAAAGGGCCCTCTGTTTACCGTTGAAGAGCGTATCGACTTAGCGGGCCAAACCCTGGCGCATTTAGATAATCTAGAAATCGTGTGCCTCAACGGCCTCTTGGTCGATTTTGTACGCGAACACAACGGCATGGGTATATTGCGCGGTCTACGCGCTGTAAGCGATTTTGAATACGAATTTCAGCTAGCCAATATGAATCGCGCCATCGCGCCCGAGCTAGAAAGCTTCTTTTTAACGCCTGCCGAGCACCTGTCATATATTTCATCGTCGCTCGTTAAAGAGATTGCAGCGTTTAATGGCGATATCCACAAGTTTGTTCACCCGATTGTTGAAGAAGCTCTTAAAACCAAATACGCCAATCGCTAAACACTTCAATTAGACGCATTTTTACCCGCCGCGTCACATACAGTTTTGTACTAGCCTCAAAATAGATGCTGAATAATCAGTATTTGTATGTTTTTTGGCGAGTTAAGTTCAGTATGACAACGCTGTCATCATCTGATATGCTTAGCCGATAACTTAAATTGATATACATACGCACTATGGCTAACGAGTATCCAACACTGTACGTAGGCGTTGATGGCGGCGGCACCAAATGCCGAGCAATCTGCGTTGACGATAGTGGTAACATCTTAGGCGAGGGTCTTGCAGGCCCGGGCAACCCGTTGCAAGGTGAAGAACGCGCCAAGCAGTCTATTCAAGACTCGATTATCAATGCGCTATCTGCTGCGGGCTATCCTAAATACCCACTCAATCAATTGGTGGTGGGTCTAGGCTTGGCCGGTGTCAACATGGCCGAAGGCATGCGCATGATCACCAGTTGGCGCCACCCCTATAAACGCGCCCATGTGGCCACTGATATTGAGATCGCTCAGTTAGCAGCGCAGTCTGGCCGAGACGGCGCCATCATCATTTGTGGTACAGGCAGTGTTGGCTATGCCAATGTAGACGGCAAGGTTGATAATGTTGGCGGCCAAGGGTTTCCGGTTGCCGATATTGGTAGTGGTGCTTGGTATGGTCTTGAAGCGGTTAAGCAAACGCTGCTTGAAATTGACGGCGCGATGCCAAAAAGCCGTGTAGGTGCCAACGTATGTGAACAGCTACAAACTGAATCAGCGTTAGAGATTGCGAGCCTTTCGGCTGCCCAGCCCTCAAGCTACTTCGCTAAACTCGCCAAAACGGTATTACGCGCCGCTGAAGCGGGTGACGAAACGGCCGACGAAATCATTGCCGAAGGCGTGAGCTATATTGAATTTGTTATTGATCGGCTTACTGCCTTTGGTGCGCCATCAATCGCCATGATCGGCGGCCTATCAGAGCCAATCAAACCCTATTTGAGCGAAGAACACCAAGCACGTGTTACTACGCCCGAGAACCAACCTGAACTCGGCTCGCTATTTTTACTAGAGCGAGAAGAGAACATTCAATTTACGTCGCTACGTTCGTAACGAGGATCTAATGACTACCACGATGCAAAAAGAAGCGCTGGAATCACCCCAAAAGGTTGCAGACCAGCTACAGGCTAACCAATCAGTTGCTAAAGCACTAGGCGAAGAGTTACGCGCCAATCCACCATCAATGGTGATGATTGTTGGCCGTGGTTCATCAGATCATGCGGGCGTTTATGGCCGCTACCTAATCGAAATTGAAACCGGTACGCCTACTTTTGCAGCAGCGCCATCAGTTTCAAGTATCTACGGTAAAGATCTAAAACTGGCAAACGCCTTAGTAATTGCTATTTCACAGTCAGGCAAAAGCCCAGATATCTTAGCCCAGGTAGAAATGGCTAAGCGCAGTGGTGCTCGCGTTGTTGCTTTAGTAAATGACGAGTCTAGCCCGCTAGCAGAACTTGCTGACACAGTGCTTGGCCTAAAGGCAGGCCCTGAACTAGCCGTTGCAGCTACCAAGAGCTACCTTTGCACACTATCAGCTTTAGCGCAGCTAACGGCTTACTGGGCAGATAATGCTGAGCTAATCAACGCTGTCGAAGCACTACCTGAAGCACTTCAATTTGCAATCGACGCACCTGTTCAGCTGAAGGTTGATGATCTACTTACAGTAAATAACCTTGTAGTACTTGGTCGTGGCCCAGGTTACGCGGTATCAAAAGAGATCGCTCTTAAGCTGAAAGAAGTTTGTCAGATTCAGGCTGAGCCATTCTCAAGTGCCGAGTTCTTGCATGGCCCTGTAACACTGGTTGAAAACGAGTTTACCTGTATCAATCTAAATGTTGCTGATGAAGGTCAAGAGGCGCATGTTGAGCAGATCAACGACATTAAGTCTCGCGGCGCAACCATGCTAGATATGCACCTTGAAGGTCATAGCATTCATCCGCGTACCGAGCCTATCGCTTTGCTACAACGTTTTTACCTAGATGTAGAGAAAGTTGCACTAGCGCGCGGTATCAACCCAGACTCGCCAGCGGGTCTAAACAAAGTAACGCGTACAATCTAATGACTAGCACTGTTCGAGTTCGCGATCTCTTTGATGGAGATCGCTTCATCGGCCCAGCAGAAGTAACCTATGGCAACGGCAAAATCGTTGCCATTTCTGGTTATGAGGGCGATGAATTTGATGCCGATATCATGGCGCCCGGCCTAATCGATGTTCAGGTGAATGGCGGCGGTGGATCGCTGTTTAACACCGATCTATCTGTTGAAGGTTTAGCCATTATGGCTAAGGCCCACGCACAGTTTGGTACCACCGCCATGCTACCGACACTGATTACCGATTCACTTGAGACGATTCAGCGCGCGGCCGATGCAATGGCAGAGGCGATCTCAAAGGGCGTTGCAGGTGTTGTTGGTATTCATTTTGAAGGCCCGCACTTAGCAGCTGCGAAAAAAGGCACCCACGCTGAGCAGTTTATTCGCCCAATTTCTGATGCCGAGATGGCGGTTTATACTCGCCAAGACCTAGGTAAAGTTATGGTTACTCTAGCAGGCGAAACCGTACCACCAGAGCAGATCGCGCAATTAAAAGAAGCGGGCGTTATTGTGGTGTTGGGCCATACCAATTGCACCTACGCCCAAGCTAAAGGGGCGATCGAAGCTGGCGTAAGTGGCTTTACCCATTTATTTAATGCCATGAGTAACTGGACTGGCCGCGAACTTGGCGCAGTGGGTGCAGCCTTGATGCATCAAAATACCTATGCAGGCATCATCGCCGACGGATTTCACCTCGCCCCTGAGACCATACAGTTAGTAGATCAATTACGTGACCCAGACTACAACGTGCTAGTGACTGATAGCATGAGTTTAGTAGGTACCGATCTAACAGAAATCGCATTCTTTGATCGTATTATCACTAATGATAACGGCAAGCTTACATCGACAACGGGCGAGTTGGCTGGGTCGAACCTAGATATGATTGAAGCTGTGCGCTATTGCATTCAAGAATTAGGCATAGACCCTGTACGAACACTACGTATGGCCACCGTAAACCCTGCACGCTGGATTAGCGACGAGCAACGTGGTGTAATCGCCGAGGGTAAAGAGGCAGACTTTATTTTGGCCTCAAACGATTGGAAACTGATTAAAACCGTGATCGCAGGCACTGCGGTCACTGACTAGTAACATTTTATAACAAACGCCATTTAGGCAATAACAAAAGGTAGAGCAATGAACCAACCTATCATGACGAAACGCGATACAGTGATTGCGATGACTATCATCGGTACGCTGTTTTTCGTATTCGGATTCGTAACCTGGCTAAACGGGGCGCTAATCCCATTCCTAAAAATTGTATGTGAGCTAAACGAGTTTCAAGCACTGCTTGTAACCTTTGCGTTTTACATTGCTTACGTTGTGCTTGCGTTGCCTTCTGCGGCGATCTTGAAGCGCACGGGCTATAAGTCGGGCATGGTCATTGGCTTAGTCGCAATGGCTGTAGGTGCTTTGTTGTTTATTCCTGCGGCAATGACTCAGTACTATCTACTGTTCTTGATCGCTCTGTTCACCCTTGGTGGTGGTCTAACCCTACTACAGACGGCATCTAACCCTTACATTGTATGCATTGGCCCTCGCGAAAGTGCGGCAATGCGTATCAGTATCATGGGTATCCTAAACAAGTTTGCCGGCGTTGTAGTGCCACTAGTGTTCACGGCCATGGTACTTTCAGGAATGGATCGCTTCGAAGAGCCAGTACTTGCTGCTCTAAATGAAGCTGATCGCGCTGCTCGTTTAGCCGAACTATCTGAGCGTCTAGTTAATCCGTACATCTTGATGGCGATCGTACTTGTTGGCCTATCAGCCTTTGTTAAGTTCAGCCCTCTTCAAGAGCCTACTCTTGATGACGAAGAAGACGCGGGCGAAGTTGAAAGCAAACGCGGCGTACTTAAGTTTCCACAGCTTATCTTAGGTGCGGTAGCGTTATTCGCTTACGTGGGTGTTGAGGTAATCGCGGGCGATACCATTGGCTTATACGGCCAAGGTCTTGGTGTAGCACACTTTGGTACACTAACGTCTTACACGATGGCGTTCATGGTAATCGGCTATACCGTAGGTGTATTAACGATTCCTAAGTACCTGTCACAAGAGAAGGCGCTGCTAATGTCTGCAATTGCTGGTGTGGTATTTAGTGCCGGCGTTATGTTTGGCAGCAACGAGAGCACTGCTATCGCTGATGCTCTATTTGGCTGGATGGGTGTGCCGACAGTACCTAACAGCGTTGCGTTCTTAGCCTTGCTTGGTCTTGCCAACGCATTGGTGTGGCCTGCAATTTGGCCTTTAGCACTAGAGGGTCTTGGTAAGTACACGGCTACTGGTTCAGCACTGTTGATTATGGGTATTGCAGGCGGTGCTCTGCTGCCACTGGTATACGGCGGTATGGCCGAGCCAATGGGTGCGCAAATGGCATACCTAGTATTGATCCCTTGCTATGCATTTATTTTGTTCTACGCCATTAAGGGCCACAAGATGCGTAGTTGGTAAACACTCGCTTCTCTTAGAAACCCCAGTGCGGCTGACGCATCTGGGGTTTTTTATTACTTATCTGTTCTCATTTCTTTGCTTTTCATCGTATCCAGTTTTAGACGCTTCGTTGAATATTATTGACAATAGTGCTTAATATCTTTATAAGATTAGCTCGGCCAAATATGGGTCGGACATCATAACTAGCGTCTTACCGATGTTAGTTAGCCTGTTGATCAACATAACAATAGAAGTAAGGCGTTATATGTTTTCTAAGAATAAGCTTGCTTGGTCTGTAGTTGCCGCGGTTGCAGCAACCAGTGGGATGGCCAACGCACAATCACCTCAAATTGAAGAAGTTGTTGTAACCGCGCAGAAGCGTGAACAGACTCTTCAAGAGGTTCCTGTTGCAGTTTCTGCTTTTGGCGGCGACTTTATGAAAAAGGCTAACATCACTGATGTTCGTGGCCTTGTAGACTTCACCCCTGGCTTTGCTGGTCGTACTGAAGATAGCTTCACCGACGCAATGTCTATGCGTGGTGTTGTAACCAACGACTTTGGTATCGGTGGTGACCCATCAGTTGCCGTATTCCAAGACGGCGTATGGGCTGGTCGTACCGGTGGCGTACAGATGTCTTTCTACGACATCGCGCGTGCAGAAGTAGTTAAAGGCCCACAGGGCACTCTGTTTGGTCGTAACGCAATCGCCGGCGCTGTTGAGATTGTAACCAACAAGCCTACCGACGAATTTGAAGCTAACGTAGAACTAACGCTAGCTGAGTACAACCACCTACAAACGACTGGTACCATCAACCAGCCATTAAACGACAACTGGTACCTACGTGCTAGCGTTTACACCCTAAAGAACGATGGCTTTCTTGAAAACATGCAAGGTGGCGACGACCTAGGCTATCACGACAACAAGTCTGGCCGTATCGCTCTTCGCTATGCTGGCGACAAGCTAGATGTGACTGCTACTTACTCTGTTGAGTCGCGCGATCAAGATCCATCTGTTTACTACAGCACTTTCTGGCCTGGCAGCGAAAACCTGCCTGAAGACAAAGTAAACATCGACCTTAAAGGCGGCGAAGGTTACGACGTAGCTGATATCGAGCTATTCACCTTGCACGCTGACTACGAGATCAACGACAACTACAGCCTTTCTTCGATCACTGCATACAAAGCGTATGACTTTGACTATCTAGAAGATTACGACGCTGGCCCACTGTACGTAAACAACTATCGTCAAGCGAACGACGTAGAGTACGTAAGCCAAGACATCCGTCTAAACTTTGCTGGTGACACCGTTAACTGGTTCGTTGGTGCAAGTGCTTACCGCGAAACCATTGATGGCGAGTTTGAAGCGCGTTACAGCGAAGACGACATGTGTATCGCATTGTCACTAACTGATGCTGACGACTTTGACTTTAGCCTAGACCCAAGCGGCATGGTTGACGGTTGTGACAACCTGATCTTTGAAGACTACTGGGGCGAAGACATCGATCCTAACGATATCCTAGCGGACAAGTCTGAATTTGCTTACGTAGACGTTGAAAACGACGGCTGGGCAGTATTTGGTGACGTAACTTACTCTGCTACCGAAGCCCTAGACCTAACCGTTGGTGCTCGCTACACCGTAGACAATAAGTGGATGAGCAACGAAGTTCTAGATAGTGAAGGTGCGTTGTACAACCACTTCAACTACGAGTTCTGGACTACCGAAGCGATTACCGACTCTCACAAATGGAGCGAGTTCACGCCACGTTTCGCAGCAAACTACACACTATCTGAAGAAGTATCGCTATACGCTAACGCGTCTAAGGGTTACAAGTCGGGTGGTTATGCTACTTTCGGTTTCACCGTTGAGAATCCTGACTACGGTTACGAAGTAACTAACGCTGACGTATCGCCAAGCCGCTTTGATCCAGAAGAAGTAATGAGCTACGAGATCGGTGCTAAAACCAAGCTTCTAGACAACTCGATGAACCTTAACATCGCGCTATTTGCTTACGACTACACTGACCTTCAGCTAGTTTACTTTGATCAGGGTTCTTCGCAGGTTGCCAACATGGGTGAAGCAGAAGGTCGCGGTATCGAAGCTGACCTACGCTACCTACCAGCTGAAAACTGGGATATCTATGCTTCTTGGGCATACCTAGACACCGAAATCACTGACGATACAAAAATGGTTGATCTAGGCGGTTGTGGTGGCTGTGCAGGTAATGCACTTCCATTCTCGCCTGAGATTACTGCTTCTGCGGTAGTTACTTACGAACACCCAATGGCAGGCGGTAACCTGTTCTTCACTGGCGAGATCGTATACCAAGACGAAATGTACGGCGGTGCTGACAACTTTGAATCAACCAAAGTTGATGCCTGGACCGAGATGGGCCTACGTACTGGCTACCAGAGCGACAACGACTGGAGCGTAACCTTCTACGTTGAGAACCTAACTAACGAGCTTTACTATGAGCGCGGTTGGGAAAACGCAGAAGCTGACGACACTTACGGCTACGGCCTAGTGAACGCGATGGTTTGGCCTTCTAAGCCTCGCACAATGGGTCTAACTTTGCAGGCTTCTTTCTAAGTCTAATTAGTTAACTCTAAGAAAACCCCAGCTGCCTTGGCACTGGGGTTTTTTAGTGCCTCGAATAAGCTCAGTTTTTAAAAGACAAAAAAAAGCCCAGCAATGCTGGGCTTAATAAAATAGGCACTAGGATAAAATCCTGACTGGTAGCAAAGCTACCAACGTCGTTGACGATGTGACAGCATCGCCTTGACTGGTTACTAATGTAATACAGTTTCAGTAATTAAGCTACTCTTTTTTTCACATTTTTGCGATTTTTATCGCTTCAGCAGCATTTTTTGTAATCAAATTACAATCTGGCGCACCTTTAGGCACAATCCAAGAGCCACCAACGCAAGCCACGTTAGGCAGCTCTAGCAGTTCGCTCATATTTTGTAATGAAACTCCACCGGTAGGGCAGAACTTGTAACCCGGTAACGGGCCATACATTGCCTTTAGCATTGCTGAACCGCCAACGACAGTAGCCGGAAACAGTTTCAGTGCTTTAAAACCCATTTCGCCCGCTGTCATTGCCTCGGTTGGCGTAGCCACACCGGGCACGAATGGTATAGACGCCTCAGCTGCAGCAGTTAGCAAGCTAGGTGTAGAACCAGGGCTTAGTGCAAATCTAGCGCCCGCATCGATCACTCGGTTCAGTTCTTCTACTGAGGTGACGGTGCCTGCACCTACTAAAAGCTCTGGTAGCTGCTTGGCAAGCTGCTCGATCGCGGCTAAACCTGCTTCGGTGCGTAGAGTGATTTCGATTACGTCGACCCCGCCTGCAAGTAACGACTCGCCAATGGCCAATGCATGGTTAACATCATCAATGACCACTACCGGCATTACCGGGCAATGGGTTAATACATCTGTAGCATTCATTCTTATTTCTCTTCAGATAGCAGATATAGCTCTAATGGCGGCATACCAGCCTGCCACAAAGTACGCACAGGCTTATCTTCAATAGGCCCGTCTATTTGGCACTCATCAAATACCGCTTTTTTATCTTCACCCTTAAGCAGCATGATGTTTACGCCTGCATTTGCCAGCGCATGGCGCGTCATCGTGATACGCTGTACAAGCTCGCCCGTTACGCTTGACTGGATTGCCTCAATGGGTGCAACCCAATCGGTAGTCGTTAGCGCATGGTCTAACCCTTTAGCGTGGGGAAACAAACTAGCGGTATGGCCGTCAGGGCCCATTCCTAACACCACCACATCAAAGGGTGCCATGCCATCAAAGTGACGGCTCCACTCGGGTTCAAATGGATTAGCTGCTGGTTGTTGGATCGGCTGATACTGCGCAACACTCGCCTTATTGATAAGCATATTCTTGCGCAGTAGGGCTTCGTTACTACCAGCATGATCTAAGGGTACCCAGCGTTCATCAACCAAGGCAATGCGAACGTTTGCCCAATCAATGTCAACTTGCGACAACGCTTGGTAAATCGGTGATGGGGTGCTACCGCCTGACAGCATTAGCGTCGCCTGGCCTCGGTCAGCTAATGCTGTTTTTAGTTCACCACTGATGCGATCAACAACTGACTGTACCCACTGGTCACTAGTGGCTAACACATATTCTTTTAGTTCGTTTTGAACACTCATAGTTCTGGATTACTCCATTTACGATTATCTTGTTCAATTAATTCATCTGCACGGTAGGGCCCATAGCTACCAGAACGATACAGCTCGGGCTTACGCTTGGTGACGCCCCAATGATTGATAATTGGGTCAATCCAGCGCCACGCTAGATCTACTTCGTCTCGGTGAATAAACAAGGTACTGTTGTTTGCAGCGGCGTCTAAGATCAAACGCTTATAGGCGTCGCTATGAAAACCGCGATACTGATCAGCTAAGCTAAGGTTTAATTTGATAGGCGCTAGCTCGAAGTTAAGTTGATCTAGCTTCTTGCCGTTAAGCTGAAGCTCAATCGCTTCGTCAGGCTGTAGGCGAATGGTTAGCTGGTTTGCAGGCATGTCGCCAACTGCCGAATCAAACGCACGGTGCGACACTGGCTTATACTTAATCACGATTTCTGCAAATCGCCCAGCTAAACGCTTACCCGTGCGAAGATAAAAAGGTACTCCCGCCCATCGCCAGTTATCGATATGTGCTTTGATAGCAACAAAGGTTTCGGTGGTACTGGTAGGGTCGCCTAGCTCTTCAACGTAGCCTGCAACTAGGTCGCCGGCTTGCTGGCCAGCGCTATATTGGCCGCGCACCGCTTCTTCATCAACGGCATCACCTTCGATCAAGCGCAGTGCATTAAGCACTTTAATTTTTTCAGCTCTGATTTGGTCAGCTTCAAAACGGCTTGGTTTTTCCATCGCGATAAGGCACAGCAATTGAAGCACGTGGTTTTGCACCATGTCGCGCATGGCGCCAACGTGATCATAAAAGCCCGCTCGGCCTTCTAAGCCAACCGTTTCACTAATTGAAATCTGAACATGGTCAATGGTTTTCGCGTCCCATAGCTTTTCAAAAACTACGTTAGACATACGCAACGCTAAGAGGTTTTGAACCGTTTCTTTACCTAGATAGTGGTCGATGCGATAGATTTGCTCTTCGCTAAAGTACTCGCCCATCTTGCTGTTGATTTCGAGCGCTGATTCACGGTCGTAGCCGATTGGCTTCTCTAGAACAACGCGAGCGTTTTCATCAACTAAGCCCATCTCATGGATTAAACGACACGCAGGCTCGAATACCGCAGGAGGTACTGCCAAGTAATAAACTACTGGGTGCGCTTCAGCTTTTAGCGTTTTCGCTAAATTCTGCCAACGCTCGTCGTTCTCGCCAATATCTAGCCAAACTGGTTGTATCATCGACTTCAGTTTTAGCCAGTTATCGTCGCGATATTCGCCCGCATTTAGATGCGTCTTGAGCGCATACTCTGCCCACTCAATATAATCGTCGCGTTCTTCTTCAGCACGCACCGTCGGAAAGATACGCGTACCCTCAACAAGCGCGCCTTCGGTGCAGGCTCGGTATAGCGCCGGTAAAAGCTTGCGCATACTTAGGTCGCCACGACCACCAAACAGTACTAAATCAAAAGAATGATCCACTTATTGTTCCTCAGTTGTGTCCCACACACTAGCACCTAGATCTGCTGCACCGACTACTTTTCTAAGCGGTGCAAACAACTCTCGACCCGTACCGATGCCATTGTCGGTAAATTGGTAAGCGGGGCGATCTTCAATAGCCCCTGATTTGGGCGCCACTGTAAGCTCGCCCGTTTCACTGTTCAACACAATCCAGTCGTCATCTGCAATCTTGCCGATAATTCCACCGCTTAGCGCCTCTGGAGTCAGGTGAATTGCCGCCGGGATCTTTCCCGATGCGCCCGACATACGACCGTCGGTAACCAACGCAATACGCTGGCCTTTATCTTGAAGGTTAGCCAATAGTGGTGTCATCTTATGAAGCTCAGGCATACCGTTTGCTTTGGGGCCCTGACCGCGTATCACGGCTATAAAGTCATAGCCTTCTAGCTTACCATCATGATAAGCGGCAGCTAACTCTTCTTGCGATTCAAAAACTCGGGCTGGACCTTCGATTATGCGGCGCTCTTCTGGCACCGCCGATACCTTGATCACGGCTCTGCCGATGTTACCAGTTAACAAGCGTAGGCCACCTGTTGGTTGGAATGGATTGCTGGCAGGGCGCAGGATTTCTTCATCACCGCTATCGCCGGTAATAGGGTCAAAGTACAACTTGCCATCGGCATCTAACTTAGGCTCTTTCGCCCAATCACGCATCGTATTACCTAAAATGGTGGGTACCTGTTCGTGCATTAACCCAGCATCCAGTAACTCGCGAATTAAGAACGCCATGCCACCGGCAGCATGAAAATGGTTTACGTCTGCACTACCGTTGGGATAGATACGACACATCAACGGTACAGCGCCTGACAGTTCGTCTAGGTCTTCTAGCGCCAGCTGGATACCCGCAGCGGCTGCAATGGCCGGTAAATGTAAGCAGTGGTTTGTAGACCCACCTGTTGCCATTAAGCCTACCGCTGCATTTACTATCGATTTTGCCGTCACTATTTCGCCGAGATTGCGTTGACCAACCAAATCTACCGACGTACGAACTGCCTGCTCAGTAAGAGGCTCGCGCAGTTCAGACTCGGGGTTTGCAAACGAACTGCCGGGTAGTTGTATACCCATCATTTCCATCAGCATCTGGTTCGAATTAGCAGTGCCATAAAACGTACAGGTACCCTGACTATGGTATGAGCGGCGCTCGATATCTAGCAGCTCATCACGGGTCGCTTCACCACGGGCAAACTTTTGACGTACACGGGCCTTTTCTTTGTTAGGCACTCCCGACACCATTGGCCCTGCTGGTACAAACACAGCAGGTAGGTGACCAAAGGCTAAGGCACCAATCATCAAACCTGGAACGATCTTGTCGCAAATACCCAGATAGAGCGATGTGTCGAAACTGTCGTGACTAAGCGCAATGGCTGCTGCCATAGCGATCACATCACGGCTAAATAGCGACAGCTCCATACCATCGCGGCCTTGAGTAACGCCGTCACACATAGCAGGCACACCACCAGCAACCTGTGCGGTAGCACCATAGTTTAAAGCTGCTTGGCGTATTTTTTGAGGATAGTTTTCGTAGGGTTTGTGCGCCGACAACATATCGTTGTAAGCCGTGACAATACCAATGTTTGCGCCAGAACCCGTCGCCAATAAATCTTGCGTTTTACGCGAGGCGCCGGCTATCGCGTGGGCGAGGTTTCCGCAGCCAAGATCTTGGCGAGCACGACCATTGCGCTCGCCCGCTTTGATTTTAGCTAAATAAGCATCACGCGCCTGCTGGCTGCGCTCTTCGATGCGCTTTGTTACCTTATCAATTACTGGATGAAGCTGAGACATTCTATTGACCCCCTTCAACGATTGACGACAGCGTTGTCATGTCTGAGTACAAGTGCGTATAATCATTAAATTGTCTGCACACAGCATAGTAGGGAAGCATTACATTCTCCATGAAAGTATCGATAAACGATGTTGCACGTAGGGCTGAGGTTTCAATCAAAACCGTATCGCGCGTTATTAACAACGAACCATCGGTTCGTGCTGCGACGCGTCAGAAAGTTGTCAGTGCCATAGAAGAGCTTGGTTATCAGCCTAATCAGGCTGCCCGTAACCTTGCTCGTAGTCGTTCGTATACAATCGGATTCGTGTATAGCAACCCCAATGCTTATTATGTTGTATCGATGCAGGAGGGGATAATCGACGTATGCCAGAATTCTGGATACGAAGTCATGATACACCCTTTGCCATTGCAAGAACAACAAGCGGTTGCGGATTATCTTGAGAATCTAGTCACACGCACTAGGTTAGCGGGCCTAGTTCTAACACCGCCATTCTCTGAAATGCCCGAGCTACTTAGCAATCTTGATAATCGCAACATTGAGTACGTTGCTATTCAATCATCGGCACCTTCTCTAGGGGGCGAGCGCACCGTACGTGTAAATGACCGAGCCGCCGCCAAGAACATTACAAGTCACTTAATCGATCAAGGCCATCAGCAAATTGGTTTTTTACGCGGCGACCCTACGCACTATGCCACTCAAGAGCGTGAAGCAGGCTATCGCGAAGCATTATTAGACGCGCATCTTACCGTTGATGAATCGCTTATTTACAGCGGTCAGTACAGTTTCGAGAGTGGTTCTGAAGGTGTTAATCAATTACTATCAAACAGCAAAAAACCTACCGCGATCTTTGCCAGCAACGATGAAATGGCAGCTGGTGCGCTGTTTAGAGCGAGACTAACGGGGTTAGAGATTCCTGAACAGTTAGCGATTGCTGGGTTTGAAAACAGCCCCTACGCCACTCAGACTTGGCCACAGCTAACGACAGCTACTTTACCAGTGGCAGATATTGCGCAGCTGGCGACACAACAACTGTTGGCACGGTTAAGCAAACGAGACAACGAGCTAGACAGCGAAGTAACGCCCGAGCTGATTATACGCGGGTCAACACTGCCAGCTTAAATTTTAAAGCATCAACGCTGGCAGCTTGGGCAATAGACAGAGGCTCGCCCCGCTATAACAACAAGTTTTAGCACCTCACCGCAGGTGATACACGGCTCACCATCACGGCCATACACCATTAACTGTTGCGCGAAGTAACCCGGCTGCCCGTCTGAGTTAACAAAGTCTTTTAGCGTAGTACCGCCCTGGGTAATTGCCTTAGTAAGCACATCGACAATGGCATCACGTAACCGATAAGCCTCGGCTCGCGTAACACGCTTAGCTGCACGCTTTGGTCTGACGCCCGCCATAAACAGCGCTTCGTTTGCATAGATGTTACCTACCCCTACAACAATCGCATTGGTCATGATAAGTGTCTTTATCGGTATCGATCGTTTGCGGGTCGCCTGAAATAGATATTCGCCGGTGAATAGTTCATCAAAGGGCTCTGGCCCTAACGCCAAAATGGTGGGGTGCTCGGCCCAATTGTCACCGGCCCACAGAATCGCCCCGAACCGCCTGGGGTCGTGGTAGCGCAAGAGCGTACCATCAGCCATTTCTAACTCGACATGATCGTGCTTGCGACGGGGCGAGTTTAAATCTGCGATACGCATACTACCCGACATACCCAAGTGCCCAATCACGGTGCCCGCAGAGGTATGAAACAGCAGATATTTGGCGCGCCTTTCAATAGATACTATGGTTGCACCCTGTGCCAATGTCGCAAGATCACTTGGTATTGGCCAACGTAAACGCGGCTCAAAGACCCGTATCTCTTTAATTTGCTTGCCTTCTAAATGCGGCGCTATACCTGATTTTGTCGTTTCTACTTCGGGCAATTCGGGCATCGTCGTTCCTTTTGATGAAATGCCAGGTATAAAAAAACCCAGCATCTAGCTGGGTTTTTAGATCACAGAAAAGCTTACTTGATTTTAGCTTCTTTGTAGATCACATGCTTGCGTACAACAGGATCAAACTTTTTGATCTCCATCTTTTCAGGCATGTTACGCTTGTTTTTGTCGGTCGTGTAGAAGTGACCTGTGCCAGCTGAAGAAACTAAACGAATCTTATCACGCATGACCTTTCTCCTATTTAAATAAGTTTAAATCTTAGATCTTTTCGCCGCGTGCACGCATCTCGGCCAAAACTACGTCAATACCTTTTTTGTCGATGATACGCATACCTTTAGTTGATACACGTAGCTTAACAAAACGCTTCTCGGCTTCTACCCAGAAACGGTGAGTCTGTAGGTTTGGCGAAAAACGACGCTTAGTACGGTTCTTCGCGTGTGATACGTTGTTACCAGTTACTGGGCGCTTACCTGTAACTTGACATACCTTTGACATAATTCGCCTCAATCCAATGTTTACTAACTCGCGCCCAAGGATTGACCCTTTCATGACGCATTAAAATCTTTCTTTAGGGGCTGATACGGTGTCTTTTCTACACCACAGCACTAAACAGGGCGCGTTTTATACCAAAACACCCACTATTATGTCTAGCCGAAAAACCCAGAACTGGTTAATTTGTAAACATTTCACCCTTGTTTTGGCAAGAGTGAACGCTGCAAGCTAGATTGCCTTGTGGCAGTTAGCCTTTAAGTCTTTCGGTTGTCAGCCTATAACAAGCCCCTTTCAGCGAATGATACCACGTCTGTGTCACCAACAACCATATGGTCTAATACCACAATATCGACCACTTTTAACGCTGCAATAAGCCGTTGAGTGATTCGCTGATCAGCCTGACTAGGTTCTGCGATACCCGACGGGTGGTTGTGCGCAAATATAATAGCTGCGGCCTGATTCTTCAGCGCTTGAATAACCACTTCTCTTGGATACACACTTGCCCCATCTATTGTGCCCTCGAATAGCTCTTCAACCAAGATCACTCTATGCTGAGAATCTAGGTATAGACACATAAACACTTCGCGGTGGCGACCTTTTAACGCAGAGGTTAAAAAACGCTTAACAGCATCAGGGTTAGTCATACAGTTGGGGCGGTCTAATTTTTCTAACCGGTGACGCATCGCCAGCTCGCGCACGCATTGAAATAACGCATAACGTTTTGCGCCAATACCTGCCACAGTGACCAGCTCAGACCGATCAGCTGCAAAGAGCGCCGTTAGCCCGCCAAATCGCTCTAAAATTTTACGGGCCAGATCAACGGCAGATGCCCCCGACACCCCTGTGCCCAATAGAACCGCTATCAGCTCGGCATCTGACAATGCACAAGGCCCCTGTGCAATCAATTTTTCAACCGGCCGTTCAGCGCTTGGCCAAGATTTAATGGTCATGTAAACACTCGCCCTGTTATGTCTTTTATAGGGTGAGAATGCTATCTTAGTGGCTTCTGTGTGGGCTAATTCTATTACTTCATATGAGCACTCTTACTAATCGCCGCATTTTATTAGCCATCACTGGTGGCATTGCCGCTTACAAATCTGCCGAGTTAACCCGACGCTTAAAAGACGCCGGCGCTGACGTACGCATTGTGATGACCCGAGGCGCACAAGAGTTTATTACCCCGCTAACCCTGCAGGCGCTCTCTGGCCACCCTGTACACACTGAGCTGCTCGATGCCGAAGCGGAGCTAGGTATGGGCCATATCGAATTAGCTAAGTGGGCCGATCTATTACTGATCGCCCCCGCAACAGCCAATTGCATGGCTCAATTAGCGCAGGGCAAAGCTGACGATTTGTTATCGACTATTTGCTTGGCAACCGTGGCACCTATTGCTGTTGCCCCAGCGATGAACCAAGCCATGTGGGCAGACGCCGCAACACAGGCCAATCTAGACACACTGCAAGCCAGAGGGTTTCATATATGGGGCCCTGGCCAAGGTATACAGGCTTGCGGCGATATTGGCTATGGCCGTCTGCTTGAAGTAGAAGAACTAGTGACGCACTGCCAACAGATGTTCGAATCGGGCGCACTTGCTGGCCAGCATGTCGTCATTACGGCGGGCCCTACCCGAGAAGCAATAGACCCCGTGCGATACATTAGTAACCATAGCTCGGGTAAGATGGGCTTTGCCCTAGCCGAAGCGGCAATAGCAGCCGGCGCCAAAGTGACCTTGATCGCTGGGCCCGTTAATCTTGCAACCCCCGAACGCTGCGAGCGCATTGACGTCGTCAGCGCCCAAAACATGCTTGATGCTAGCCTTCAGCTGATTAGCGATGCCGACATCTTTATAGCAACGGCCGCTGTAGCCGACTATCGACCTATAAATCCGGCCGACCAAAAGGTTAAGAAAACCCCATCAAGAGAAGAGTTTACTCTGCACCTAGTTGAAAACCCCGACATCCTGGCTACGGTTGCAAACCATGCTGACCGCCCATTTTGCGTTGGCTTTGCTGCTGAAACCCAGCAGGTTGAAGATTACGCCCGTGCAAAACTCGCCAAAAAGAACCTAAATATGATTGTTGCTAATGATGTTAGCGACCCATCTATTGGGTTTAATAGTGATAACAATAAGGTTACCCTTATAGACCAAACATCGTCGACGTCAATCGGCCCACTAAGTAAGCGGGCACTTGCAGATAAGCTAATCATCGAGATGGCGAATCGACAAAAGGCACAACAATAATACAGGTGCAATATGGCTACTGCGTCTACCGCCGCGCAATATATTCGCGAGCATAAACTTCGCATTACTGCTTTATCGACTCTTTTGGTTGCTATCTTTTCAGCAGCCTATATCGCCATCTATTTTGGCTATATCGACGAACAACGCCGACAAAACGTTAATCAAATCGAACGCGAAATGGGCGCGCTGTTAGTTGACCGCATCAACCTTCGTATTGAAGAGCTAAAGAGCCCTGTTAACCGCCTAGCTACCCGGCCTGACACCTTGGCCCTAGTTACCAGTGACTCGCTATCGCAGCAACTGTGGCTAGATGATCAAGCGCTTAACTATTCGTCAGTGCTGCAGTTTGCAATGATCGGCGAGCGTGACGACCTAAATAATCACAAACGCTTAGGAAAACTAAGCTATACCGACATCGATCTATTCAACCGTGCCCGAGCGACCAACCAACCTCAGATTGAAGCCGTTAAGATCAATAACGAATGGATCATTCGCTACATCGTGCCGATCGCTGATAACGAAAATAATTCAGCACTGCTGGTAGCTAATCTGTCGCCTAACTATCTGGCGGCTGCCGTAAGCGCGTTGCCAGCTTCGATTACCTCGGCCGCTATTTTGCAAGAGCACAACGGCAAGCTTCAGCCTTTCATCAATAAATCATCAGACGTTAAAGGCGAGAATGTTGGTAACTTAGCAGAAACTAATTGGAAGGTACGCTATAGCACCGCCGCATCGATCATGATTCCGGCTGCACCGATGACCACGTTGGCCTGGCTGCTATTGGCATTAAGCTTAGGTACAAATGGTGCGCTGCTGTGGATGTTTTGGCCTATTGTTGGCCAGACCTATACCGCCAAGAATAATACCTCTAGCAACACTACCTCGATTGACGAAAACGATGACACCGGCGAATCAGTGGTTGAGCCATCAGCGTCGATTGCCGACATCACCGCACTTACTAGTAAGAAAAGTGACGATAACACCGCTGTGCATGACAGCGATGGCGACACCGACGATCTAGATAGCGTGTTTGATTTAGATATCGATGAGTTAGATGAAGCCGCGCCAGAAGCCGAGTTAGTTGAGCACAATATCGATGCTCGTATTTTTCGAGATTACGATATTCGCGGCATCGCCGACACACAACTTACTGATGAAGCCTGTCTAACCATTGGTCAAGCCATTGGCACACTTGTTCAAGAAAAAGGTGGCGAGTCGCTGTACGTTGGCCAAGATGACCGTACCTCATCTGATCGCATAAAGCGCTGGCTAACCGAGGGCATACTTTTAACAGGCTGCGACGTCATTGATATCGGTTCTGTACACACCGGCCAGCTGTATTTTTCGGCCTGTACTGGTAACACCCCCCACGCCATTATGGTGACCGCATCGCACAACCCTGCCGAATACAATGGCGTAAAAGTGGTGATCGATGGGCGTGCGCGTGGTGGCGAAATTATTCAAGAGTTATTGTCTCTTTGTAATAGCCACCAGTTTAAATCAGGGCAGGGCGACCGTCACAACGAAGACTTTAATGCCCGATACATTGGTCATATTGCTAGCGATATAGCCATTCTTGACCCCCTCAAGGTTGTCGTAGACTGCGGTAACGCCGTAGCTGGCCGTATCGCCGTAGAGCTATTCGAATCACTAGGTTGCGAGGCCATTGGCATCAACTGCGACATCGACGGGATGTTTCCTGCCCATGACCCCAACCCCAGTGACCCTGCCAACATGAAGCAGCTACAAGAAGCTGTGGTGAAAGAGCAGGCTGACTTGGGTATTGCGCTTGATGGCGACGCCGACCGTGTAATGGCAGTGACTCGTAATGGCGAGATTGTTGAACCTGATCAACTTATCGCACTGTTAGCAACTGATCTACTAAGCCGGCAGCCTAGCGCCACCATTGTCTATGACGTTAAGTGCAGCCAACTGGTTGCGCAAACCATTAAAGCTGAGGGTGGTGTACCCATGATGGCCAAGAGTGGCCACAGCAATATCAAGCAAGCAATGGTAGAACACGACGCTGCTCTTGCTGGCGAGTATTCGGGTCACATCTTCTTTCAAGAGCGCTGGTTTGGCTTTGATGATGGCTTATATGCTGCCGCGCGGCTAATCGAATTTATCAGTTTAGACGGGCGCAGTTTAGATGAACTTGTCGCTGACCTACCTAAGCCTCATGCCTCGCCAGAATTTAGAGTAGACGTGGGCGAGTTTGATAAGAACGAGCTGATGCGCAAAATTATGCGTGCCCTGAAAGAACTTGAAGGCGATCGCGAGTTAGTTGATGGCTTGATCATTAGACAACGCCACGCCTGGGGCCTTGTACGCCCCTCGAATACCGAGAACGCCTTAACCTTTAGATTTGAAGGCAACAACGAAGATCGGCTCAATTCATTTACCGAAAAGTATCGTTCGGCCCTAGACGCGGCTGAACTTGAGGTTGAGCTACCTTTTTAACCCGAGAGTTTCATGACACAACAGTTAGAACAAGCCAGCCACATCGCAGGCGTATTAACCGAAGCGCTGCCCTATATTCAGCGCTTTACCGGCAAAACCATCGTTGTTAAGTTTGGCGGTAACGCCATGGTTCACGAAGCGCTGCAGGCAAGCTTTGCTCGTGACATCGTATTGATGAAACTAGTGGGCATGAACCCCGTTGTTGTACATGGCGGCGGCCCTCAAATTGGCGAGTTACTAAAACGCCTTAACATTAGTTCTTCTTTCGTCGACGGCATGCGCGTTACTGATTCTGACACCATGGACGTGGTTGAAATGGTGCTAGGCGCCACGGTAAACAAACAAATCGTAAACCTGATAAACCAAGCTGGCGGGCGCGCCATAGGCGTAACGGGCAAAGACGGTCAACTAATTCGTGCTACCAAGCTAAAAGTCGCTAGCAATAGCCCTGAAGTTACCGCCTCAGAGATCATCGACATTGGCCATGTTGGCGAGGTTAAATCGATCGACCGATCGGTGATCGATATGCTAACCCAAGGTGATTTTATACCCGTGATTGCGCCCATTGGAGTGGGTGCTGATGGCGAGTCATACAACATCAACGCCGACTTAGTTGCAGGTAAGATTGCTGAAGTAATGCAGGCCGAAAAACTAATGCTATTAACCAATGTCGGCGGCTTACAAGATAAAGACGGGCAGGTATTGACGGGGCTAACCACAACTCGCGTAGACGAGCTAATTAAAGATGGCACGATCTACGGTGGCATGCTGCCAAAAATCGCCTGTGCGTTAGATGCAGTGGCAAGCGGCGTGCGCAGTGCTCATATCGTTGATGGGCGTGTCGCTCACTCGGTGCTACTAGAGATATTGACCGATGCAGGCTGCGGTACACTGATCACAAATCAATAATGCGTAACGCGTTTTATTTGCAGGCCTATACGTGAAAGGGTAGGATATAGGCCTTTATAAACAGCGGCTTAGCGCGCTAATAACTACTAGCTTGTACAGTGAGAGACCATGACGAACGCTAACAAACCTAACCGTCGACAGCAGATTCTTGAATCCCTTGCGCTGATGCTTGAAAGCAGCCCTGGTAGCCGTATTACTACAGCGAAACTTGCCAAACAGGTCGGTGTTTCAGAAGCAGCGCTATATCGCCATTTTCCTAGTAAGTCTAAGATGTTCGAAGGCCTAATCGATTTTGTTGAAGAGGTTATTTTTTCGCGTGTATCAATGATTACTAAAGACGCTAGTTCAGCAAAATTACAGTGCGAGCGTATTCTTCTACTGCTTCTTAACTTTACTGAACGCAACCCAGGTATCACCCGTATTCTTAATGGTGATGCACTAACCGGCGAGAACGATAAATTGCGTATGCGCGTAGGCCAACTTTACGAGCGCCTTGAGACTCAGTTGAAGCAAATCATTCGAGAAGCTGAAGCGCGTGAAGGGCTACGTACCACCATCTCTGCTCAGCAATCGGCAAATATGATGCTAGCGCTTGCAGAAGGTCGCATTGGCCAATTTGTACGCACCGAGTTTAAGCGTAAGCCGACCGCTGACTGGGCTGATCAATGGCAACAGTTAATCGCTGGTCTATTCATGACCCGTGAAGAGGCATTAAAGAACTGGTAAAACAGAATCTTAAGTACATTAAAAAAGGCTAGACGCGTACCGCATCTAGCCTTTTTTTGTATCTGTTGATTCTACGTGGCAGTTACGCTTTCAAAGTTATTGTATTGCGCGCGAAGACAGATACTTAAAACGCTCGGTATACAACTCAAACTCACGAGCGATACCAACTAACTGCTGATCATAATCAGCCAACTGTTGGCGACGGCTTTGAATGCCTTCTCGCGTCGTATCGATCGAGTGTTTAAGGGTCTCGTTAACTTCAAGCTCTTTACGCTCTAGGTCAGCGGCTTTGCGAGTTAGACGAGCAAGTTCTTGTATTTCGTGCTCTAAACTCGCCTTAACCATGGTTTGGTTATACTGTATATCGTTTACACGACGTTCACGGGCAATATCGATTTCGCTAAGGCTGCGGAATCGTATTAGCAACTGTCGATCGGCCTCGGCCTGCCGTTTTGCCGCTTCTTGATCGGCCTTAAGCTTTGCGTAAGCTTCTTCAGACAAGGCCGCTTCAACTTTGCGAATCACGTCGCCGCGCACATTGACCACTTCATAACCGCGCTTAGCCATTTTTGGCGGCAAGGTTTGTGTGATAACTCGCTGACCATTGGCGTCAACATAACGATAAAAGATCGCCTCAGCCGACGCCAGCTGTGACAGGCTTAAAGCGCCTACCAACGTTAGCACACCGATTGATTTTGAACGTTTCATCTGACCAAACACACTTGCCCCCTTGGCTTAATTAGTCGTCGATTCCGTAACGAGCACGATACTCTTGCATCGCAGCAACTCGCTCAGTATCACCCTGCGCTTCTAAATATGCAATCAGGTCGGCCAACTTTATGATGCTCACTACTGGAATATTATGACGTGCTTCAACTTCTTGTATCGCAGATAGTTCACCTTTGCCCTTTTCTTGACGATCAAGGCCAATTAACACAGCTGCCGGCGTCGCCTCTGAGGGTGCGATGATATCCATTACCTCGCCAATTGCTGTTCCGGCCGTAATCACATCGTCGATAATTACAGTGCGCCCGGTTAGCGGAGCGCCTACCATTACGCCGCCCTCGCCATGATCTTTCTTCTCTTTGCGATTAAAGCAAAAAGGCACATCTTTACCGTGATCACGAAACAGTGATACCGCGGTGGTTGCCGCTAGTGGGATACCTTTGTAGGCAGGGCCAAAGATCAAGTCGTAATCAACGCCTGACGCTTCAAGCGCCGCTGCATAAAACTCGCCCAATTTGGCCACTGCAGCACCGGTTCTAAATTTACCTGCGTTGAAAAAATAGGGGCTTACTCGACCAGATTTGAGCGTAAACTCGCCAAAGGTGAGCACCTCTTGTTCGATGGCAAGTTCAATGAATGCTTTTTGATAACTATGCATGGTAAGCCTCAGAATTTCGACTAGATTGTATTAAATTGTTTGATGTAATAATAATTGCTCAGCCTAGTATATGGGCTAGGCTAACTGTACAAGTATAGTGTTTATCGGTTCTGCGTAGTAATGAACAATTGCCGAGCCCGAGGGAATAATGCGAATAATTAATCATAGTGTTGATGGATTGCCCACTGCGACCGAGCGCGGGCTATTTGATTGGCTAGCTCAGCAAGATGCTGACATCATCTGTTTACAAGACGTGCGAATGGGCGAGTACGATATTATCGATAACCCCAAAATGCAGATAGACGGCATGTTTTGTTATGTGTTTGATAGCCCCGATGGTACCTACAATGGTGTAGCTGTATACACCAAGGTTCAACCCAAGGCGATCATGACTGGATTTGGTTTTTCGAGTGGCATTGATATGGACGGCCGCTACGTTCAGGCCGATTTTGACAAAATCAGTATTGGGTCGTTGTTAGCGCCCTCTGCTAGCTCTGAAGCCAGCAGTTTAGAAGAGAAAATTCAATTCTTTGATGATCTTCAAGCGCACATGAACAAGATCACCCGTAAGCGTCGCGAGTATGTTTTTGCTGGTAATTGGCATATGGTGCATACCGAAAATGACGTAACAAATGCCGATAGTCACCGTTCGTCGACAGGCTTTTTAGCTCACGAGCGCTTGTGGCTTGACCAGGTTTACTCTGAACTTGGCTATATCGACGCGTTTCGCCGCTCAAACAAAGACACCGATGAATACAGTTGGTGGCCTAGCGGATCGATCGGCGAAGGTGATGGTTGGCGACCTGATTTTCAGATCGCCTCAGAATCGATGGGCAACAGTGTTGAACACGCCGCTATATACAAGGGTCAGCTATTTTCAACGCACCTGCCCGTGATCATTGATTACGATTACGAGCTAGAACGTTAGGCCAAGGCTTCTCGTTGCAGGTCGAATAGCTCTTTACAGCCCTTGCGACCTAGATCTAATAGGCTAGCAAGGGCGTCGTCGTTAAATGGGGCGCCTTCAGCTGTGCCCTGAATCTCTACAAAACCTTGGCTCTCGATCATGACGATGTTCATATCGGTCTCGGCCGACGAATCTTCTGGGTAGTCTAGGTCTAACACCGGAACACCCTCGTAAACCCCGACTGAAATAGCGGCGATCTGATTAATGAGCGGCATCTCTTTAATCATACCCTCGCTAATCATGTGGTTGAGCGCATCGATTAAGGCCACACAGGCGCCTGTGATAGACGCGGTTCTAGTGCCACCGTCTGCCTGTATGACATCACAGTCAATAGTGATGGTATGCTCGCCTAGCTTTGATAGATCAACAGCAGCGCGTAACGATCGCCCAATCAGTCGCTGAATCTCTTGCGTTCGACCACTTTGCTTACCACGGGCAGCTTCACGCGCCATGCGCGACCCAGTCGATCGCGGCAACATACCGTATTCGGCTGTAATCCACCCTTTGCCTTCGCCTCGCAAGAAACGCGGAACACCTTCAGCGACTGATGCCGTACACAAAACATGGGTATCACCACAGCGAATCATTACCGACCCCTCACCATGGCGAGTGTAATTGCGTTCAATCTTGATATCGCGCATCTGGTCATAGGCGCGTTCGCTAGGTCGGATCATAGATCTGTCTCTCAAAATGGTTAAGTTAGCCTCGCAGTATAAGATACTTAAGGCGTTGTGCTAAACTCGGCGTTTAAGTAAATAACAGGGTTGACTAACATGCGCAGTATGACCGCCTTTGCCCGCGCGACCGTTTCAGCTGAATGGGGCAGTGCCACATGGGAGATTCGTTCGGTAAACAGCCGATACCTAGAGACCCACTATCGCATGCCTGATATTGCCCGCGAAAGCGAAATGCCTTGCCGAGCGGCCGCACGTAAGCTGGTGACTCGTGGCAAGTTAGACTGCAACCTGCAATTGCAATTTAACGAAGCACAACAGGGTGTGGTGGTTGACGACGCGGCCCTGGCTAGCTGGCTAGCGGCCGCCAAAAAAGTTGCTGACGCAGCCGGCCAAGCGCAACCGATCGACCCGATGAACGTGTTAACTCGCCCAGGTGTTGTCGTTGAGCAAAAAATTGATCGTGACTCGCTTCAGACCGTTATTGTTGAAGCCTATACCAATACCCTCAACGCGTTGAATGACGCTCGTGATATTGAAGGCGAGGCCATAAAGGCGATGATCGCACAGCGCTGTGATGACATTGAGTCGCAAGTTGCCGATGTTCGCGCCAACATGCCTGCGATTATTGAAGCGCACTATCAAAAGATGCGCGACAAGCTATCAACCCTTGCTGTTGAAGCAGACGAAGGGCGAGTTGAGCAAGAGATGGTGATGATTGCCACTAAAGCAGATGTCGACGAAGAAGTTGATCGTATTGATGCTCACCTTGCCGAGATCAGACGCCGTATTGGTACCCGCGAGCCGGTTGGTCGGCGACTAGACTTCTTAATGCAAGAGCTAAATCGCGAAGCCAATACGCTCGGCTCTAAAGCAGTGTCCTTAAGTTCGACCAACGCCTCGGTCGAACTAAAAGTGTTAATAGAACAAATGCGCGAGCAAATTCAGAACGTTGAGTAGGCAGCTGTGCTAACCTACACCTTTGAAAGCCTAAGGAATTAAGATTGAACAAACGCGGCACTCTTTTTACGATTTTCGCCCCTAGTGGCGCCGGCAAAACCAGCCTTGTAAAAGCGCTGGTGCAGCAAGACGCCGGTATTGTGGTATCGGTATCGCACACCACTCGCGCTATGCGCCCCGGCGAAGAGCAGGGTATACATTATAACTTTGTAGACCAAGTCACCTTTGAGCGACTACTGGGCGAAGCCCAATTCTTAGAATCAGCACAGGTTTTTGGCAACTACTATGGCACCTCTCAAAAATGGGTTGAAAGCACCTTAGAGCGTGGTATTGACGTCATTCTAGAGATCGATTGGCAGGGTGTAGAGCAAGTACAACGGTTGATGAACGATGTTGTTGCTATTTGTATCTTGCCTCCTTCGCTTAATGCCTTAAATGAGCGCCTCGCATTTCGGGGCCAAGATGATGAAGCGGTGATTCAAGCACGTATGGACGAAGCGATCTCTGAAATAAGCGCTTACCACCTTGCCGATTATTTAGTGGTCAATGATAATTTCTCGGTTGCCCTTAGTCAGGTGCAATCAATCGTTGCATCGCATCGCCTAAAGCGCGAATATCAACAAGAAAAAC
The DNA here is from genome assembly GCA_947503335.1 of uncultured Pseudomonadales bacterium. Taxonomy (GTDB): domain Bacteria; phylum Pseudomonadota; class Gammaproteobacteria; order Pseudomonadales; family CANNCY01; genus CANNCY01. The sequence continues at coordinate 77,476 of CANNCY010000004.1, forward strand.
ACCGTGCATTGTTGCAAGAGCTGTTGTCGAAGCCGGTATAACTTAGTTAAACTCGTTTGGTTAATTGTTAGCCAATTTTATAGTCAGGAAACCACAATATGGCACGTATCACCGTAGAAGACTGTCTAGATCATGTAGACAACCGTTTTGAACTAGTCATGATTAGCAGCAAGCGCGCTCGTCAAATTGCTACGGGCGGCCAAGATCCAAAGGTTGAGCCTGAAAACGATAAGCCAACCGTAATCGCGCTTCGCGAAATCGAAGAAGGCCTTATTTCTAAAGAAGAGGTTCTAGCAGAGCCTGCAGAGCAGCCCGAGCTGCCAACGCTAGACAGCTTTTAATTTCAAGCCCTGACTGCTTGTTATGTCTGTAACGATAGACAGCCTTGAAGATAAACTAGGCGCCTATCTCAACGCAGAACAGATTGCCGACGTGCGCCGCGCCTATCTTTTGGCCAAAGACGCGCACGAAGGCCAATTTCGCCGTTCTGGTGAACCCTATATTACACACCCCTTAGCTGTAGCCGACATATTGGCTGACATGCATATCGACCCGCAAAGCCTTATGGCTGCGTTGATGCATGATGTAATCGAAGACACTGGCGTTACGTGGCAAGAACTTGCCGACAACTTTGATGAACAGGTTGCTAACCTAGTTGAAGGCGTATCTAAGTTAACGCAAATAGAATTCTCTAGTCGTGCACACGCGCAAGCCGAAAACTTTCAAAAGATGACGTTGGCGATGTCGAAAGACATTCGCGTAATCTTGGTAAAGCTTGCCGACCGACTGCACAACATGCGAACGCTTGGCGTAATGCCACCTGAAAAGAAGCGTCGCATTGCTCGCGAGACCCTAGATATTTACGCTCCGATTGCCAATCGTCTTGGCATGAACGAATTTCGTATTGAGTTTGAAGACCTAGGCTTTAGAGCGCTTCACCCAATGCGTTCAACTCGTATCGAGGCAGCACTTAGCGCATCACGCGGCCACCGCTCTGAGCTAGTCGCGAAGATTCAATCAGCAATTGAAAAGCGCTTATCTGACGAGGGCCATAAGGCTAAGGTCATTGGGCGAGAAAAACACCTGTTCTCGATTTACAACAAGATGCGCATTAAACGCAAATCGTTCAAAGACATCATGGACGTATTTGCCTTTCGTATATTAGTCGATAGCGTCGACAACTGTTATCGCGTACTTGGCGCAATACACAATCTATACAAGCCAATATCTGGCGAATTTAAAGATTATATAGCGATTCCTAAGTCTAACGGCTATCAGTCGTTACACACGGTATTGGTAGGCATGCACGGTGTACCTATTGAGGTTCAAATTAGAACCTTCGAGATGGATGCAATGGCAAACAACGGTATTGCTGCGCACTGGCTGTATAAGAGTGACATGAATGACCAAACCATCAGTGAGCACGCCCGTGCCCGAGAATGGATTAAAGGTCTGCTCGAAATTCAACAGCGCGCCGGCGATTCGATGGAGTTTATTGAAAACGTTAAGATTGACCTGTTCCCTGACGAGGTCTATGTCTTTACGCCAAAGGGTAAGATTATTGAACTCCCCTCTGGCGCCACCGCCATCGATTTTGCCTACGCAGTGCATACCGAAATTGGCCACCACTGTGTTGCCTGTCGTATTAACCGTCGACTGGCACCACTATCAGAGCCATTACAGAGCGGCACCACCTGCGAGATCATTACTGCGCCTAATGCGCAACCCAACCCAGCTTGGTTAAACTTTGTCATCACCGGCAAAGCCCGTTCTGCCATCAGGCACTATCTAAAGCAGCAGCGACACAATGAATCGCTACGTATGGGCAGCACATTACTAGATAAGGCACTAGAGGCCTATGGCAGCAATCTAGACGCCATTCAAGATGAGCAATGGCAGACTGCCGAGTCAGCGCTAGAACTATCTAAAGACGCACTCTTAGAAGAAATTGGCTTAGGTAATCGCCTTGCATTCTCGGTTGCTCAGCACCTATTGTCTGAACAAGACACCCAGCTTACTGACGACAGTAGCTCAGATAACCCTGCCATTATCGTCGATGCTCCTGGCAGCCTAATGACCACCTTTGCAAACTGTTGCCGCCCCATTCCTGGCGACCACATTCAAGGCTTTTTAAGCGCCGGCAAGGGTGTGATCATTCATCGCGAAAACTGTAAAAACGTTCTAGAAGAGCTGCGCAAGCAACCAGACAAGGCGATTAGAGCTGCATGGCCGATGCACCCAACCGGCGACTATCTTGCCGATATCCATGTCGACATTATTAATCGTCGCGGTATCATCGCCACCCTCGCTACTCAAATCGCCAATGCCGATGCAAGTATCGAGCGACTAGACATTGTTGAACGCGACTCTGAATACGTCATCATCAACCTAACCGTAGGTATCAGTGGGCGAGTTCAGCTAGCGCAAGTTCTGCGACGAATTCGCAGTATCAAACAGGTGCTCAAAACTGGGCGCCTTTTAAACGGTCGGTAGCGACCTATTAAAAACCCGTTTACACTGCACAACAAACACAATAAGAGACATCACTGTGACGAACAAAGCAACGATCCATACCGACAATGCCCCTGAAGCGATTGGCACCTATTCGCAGGCTGTAAAAGTAAACAACACGGTCTATCTATCGGGGCAGATCCCTCTTGACCCCATAACAATGGTTCTTGTAGACGATAGCTTTGACTCACAAGTTCATCAGGTGTTTAAGAATCTATCGGCCGTTTGTGAAGCTAGTGGTGGCACACTAAACGACATCGTTAAGTTGAACATCTTCTTAACCGACCTGAGCCATTTTGCGATCGTTAATAGCATCATGGCTGAGTACTTTGAGCAGCCTTATCCTGCTCGTGCAGCCATTGGCGTAAAAGAGCTGCCTAAGGGTGCCGAGGTTGAAGCCGACGGTATTATGGTTATCTAAATGACCCTTACCGAGCTCAAATATATTGTTGCCTTAGCCCAAGAAGAGCATTTTGGGCGTGCCGCTGAACGCTGTCACGTTAGTCAGCCTACCTTGAGCATTGGCGTTAAACGTATTGAAGACGAGCTCGGTGTACAACTATTTGAGCGCTCAAAGAGCAAGGTGCAAGCAACGCATCTTGGCCTTAAAGTGGTCGCTAAAGCCGAACACATATTAGGTGAAGTACGCAGCATTCGAGAAGTAGCTGATGCTGATGCCAACGAACTGAGCTCGCCTCTGCGTATCGGCGCCATCTATACCATTGGCCCTTATTTGTTTCCTCACCTGATTCCGGCACTGCATGCAGCGGCACCCGATATGCCGCTAATCATTGAAGAAAATTACACCTCGGTATTACGCAAGCGTTTAATTGCGGGCGAACTAGACGCCATTATAATCTCGTTGCCCTTTACCGAGCCAGATGTGGTTACCCAGCCCATCTACAACGAGCAAATACGTGTCTTGATGCCAACAGAGCACCCACTTAACAGTGAAGAGTTTGTAACCGAAGCACAGCTAGCGCAATACAATTTGCTGATGCTAGGCGAGGGCCACTGCTTTAGAGATCAGATATTAGATGCTAGCCCACACCTGTCTGAAGTGATCGATTCTAGTCACCAAAAGACACTGACTGCCGCCGAGGGGAGTTCGTTAGAAACCCTACGTCATATGGTCGCATCAAACTTTGGTATTACGTTGCTACCCGAATCAGCCGCGGGCACCCAACACTATCAGGGCGACGTTCTAACCACTCGCCCGTATATGCAACCGTCACCATCGCGCACCGTTGCGCTAGCTTGGCGGGCGAGCTTTCCACGTCTTTCTGCTATTGATACGCTGCGCGCAGCCATCGCCTCAAGTGCTAAATTAGCGAAGCAATGGACACAGCCGTAGCCCTTTCATTAAAAGACTTAAAAGGAGTTGGGCCGGCAATTGCCGAAAAGCTAACTCGCTTAGGCGTGCACTCGCCCATTGATCTGCTCTTTCATTTACCACGAAGTTATCAAGACCGAACGCGCATAACCCCTATTGGGCAGCTGCGCCAACAGGTAGCGGCCGTCGTTCAGGCCGAAGTGGTGCAAGCTAAGATCACTTTTGGCAAGCGTCGCTCGCTAGTCGTTACTGTTAGAGACGACTCAGGTGTCGTCAATCTGCGAATGTTTCATTTTTCGCGGGGGCAGCAGGCGCAATTCACACCTGGTAAGCCAATTAGATTTTTTGGCGAGCCAAGACGCGGGCCGCAAGGATTTGAATTTGTTCACCCCGAGTATCAAGTGGGTAATCAGGTTGCGCCCTTAGAGCAAAGCTTGACGCCCATCTACCCAACCGTAGATGGCCTGACTCAGGCAAAGCTAAGAGATATCATTGATCAGGTGCTAGCTAGGTCTGCACACCTTGAGCTAGACGAGCTGTTAGCGCCGCCGCCAGGTTCAATGCCTCTTTTGCAGGCCGTTCACACACTGCATCACCCGCCTGTTGGCACTGATATTGCGCAACTAACTGAAGGGTCGCACCCTGCGCTGCAGCGCCTAGTACTTGAAGAGCTAGTCGCTCATCACCTAGCCTTAAAGGCACTGCGTGTTAGAACCCAACAGCATCAAAGCTCGCCTATCGCTCTAAGCGATCAGGCTGACCAAGGCCTGATGGCACAACTGCCCTTTTCACCGACCAATGCGCAAAGCCGTGTACATACCGAAATCATTGACGATCTAGCCTTGACGCGCCCCATGATGCGATTAGTTCAAGGTGATGTTGGGTCTGGCAAGACCTTAGTGGCTGCTAGAGCCATAGTTCAGGTAATCGCCGACGGTAAACAAGCAGCAATGATGGCGCCTACCGAAATTTTGGCCGAACAGCATTTTGCTGCCATGAGCACATGGCTAAGCCCGCTAGGTTATTCGCTGGCTCTACTAACCGGGCGTACTGGTGCTGCCGAACGACGAGCCGTTAACGACGGCTTGTTAGATGGCTCGATAGACCTAGTCGTTGGCACCCATGCGCTGTTTCAAGACAGCGTACAGTTTAAGCAGCTGTGTTTAGCAGTCATTGATGAGCAGCATCGCTTTGGCGTTGAGCAGCGCGCCAAGCTTCGCGAAAAAGGGCTACCCGCCGGTATCTACCCACATTTATTGTTGATGACGGCAACACCAATTCCGCGAACCTTAGCGATGACCTTTTATGCCGATCTAGACTGTTCGATCATCGACGAACTGCCGCCAGGGCGCTCGCCGGTCAATACGGTACTAATTGATCAGGCGCGTCGCGATGAAGTAGTAGAACGCATCGGTGTGGCCGTTACCGAAAATCGCCAAGTTTACTGGGTCTGTACGCTGATTGAAGAGTCTGAAACCTTAGATTTAGAAGCAGCTGAGGCCACCACCGAATACCTTCGTCAACAGCTACCTCATGTATCAATCGGTTTAGTACACGGCAAGCTCACGGCACAGCAAAAGTTTGAGGTAATGACCGCCTTTAAAGAGGGCGAACTTGACCTTCTGGTGGCGACTACGGTGATCGAAGTAGGGGTCGATGTACCCAATGCCAGCTTAATGGTGATCGAAAACCCCGAGCGATTAGGCCTGAGTCAGCTGCATCAGCTGCGGGGGCGAGTAGGGCGAGGCGCTATCGCGAGCCATTGCGTGCTTATGTATGGCTCGCCCTTAAGCCAAGATTCTAAGCATCGTTTACAAGTTATGCGCGACACTAACGATGGCTTCATTATCGCCGAAGAAGACCTCAAACTTAGGGGTTCTGGCGACATTTTAGGTGCTCGCCAAACTGGCGAAGTAGGCTTTAAACTGGCTGATCTTAGCCGTGACATGCATCTATTAAATGCCGTTCAGCAGGTGGGTAGCTCTATTTCTGACCCAGTACAAATTAATGCTCTTATTCACCGTTGGATAGGGAATCGGGTTCGTTACGCGCAGTCTTAGCTATACTGCGAGCATGAGCCAAAGTACAGATATAGACAATTTAATTGGGCGGTTTTGCGAGTTAGGCGGCGTACCCTTGATTAGTCGCGACAATCTACTGATTGTAGGTAGTGGCGAATTAGTACTGCCTTCTGCAGCGACCTGTGATGCTGAGTGCATTCATGAATCAGTAACCCCACGCCGCGCGTTAGTGTCACAGACGTTTGGTGAGCTAGGTAGCGCCTATGGCTCGTTGATTACGCAGCCCATATTGCCTCAGAACGCCGAATTTGCAAAGCGGCGCTGGCAAAACCTATGTAGTGAAATCAACTCGCTTCCTCCAGCACCTCAGGTCGCTCAGGCTATCATCGAGCTTTATCAAGACCCTAATGCCAGTATTGATGATCTAGCAGCGATTGTTGAACAGGATGGGTCGCTCTCGACGCAGGTAATCAGCTGGGCCAACTCGCCCTATTATGGTTTAGCCAACGAAGTGACTAGTGTGAAACAAGCCATTTTACGCGCGCTTGGATTTGATCTGGTGATGGGGCTTTGCCTTGGCCTGTCGTTGACGCAAGGCTATAAAGATGTCGTTAGCAAAAGCGATGCGAATCGAATTTGGTTGCAGTCTCTATTCACCGCCGAAGTTGCCCAACAGCTTGCTTTAATAGAGGGTAATCGTGATCTAGTTGCACTGTCATATACTGCCGGTTTGATGCACAACATTGGTAGCTGGTTGATTTCGCAGCAGTCACCAGGCTTTCAAATAGATCTGGTGTCTTATTTTGAGGCGAACCCTCATATGCGTGAAGCAGATATAGAACAGGCGCTAATCGGGATCAATTTTATCGATATTAGTAAGCTGCTGTTTAATACCTGGCAATTACCAGAATCGCTGTATGAAGCGACATTTGGTTGTGATGATAGTCAGTCAGACGGTGCGCTCGCCCATCAATATGTGCGATTGGCGAGGCGCTTTATAGAGCTAGACGGGCAGATACCGGTCGGTGTAGAGGTTGACGAACAGTATCGAATGCTACAACCTGCCGCGCAAACGATACTGCAGTGTCTTAAAAGTGGGCTTCGTTACTAACGTGCCTCAACCTCTTCGTGGTTGATCACCTTACCTACGTCTGGGTCGTTAAAGGTTTTCATGTCGATCTCGCCCAAGCTTTTTGCAACGGTGGCCGACACAGTCGCGTCGCCTGTTACGTTAACGCAAGTACGCATCATATCTAGCAGTCGATCAACACCCATGATTAGGGCGATACCTTCTACTGGCAAACCTACCTGTTGCAGTACTAGCGCTAGCATAATCAAACCAACACCTGGCACACCTGCGGTACCAATAGAGGCAAGTGTCGCGGTTAACACCACCATCAAGTACTCTTGCATACCTATATCAACGCCATAGGCTTGGGCGATAAATACGGTTGCCACACCCTGCATAATCGCGGTGCCATCCATGTTAATGGTTGCGCCTAACGGCACACTAAACGATGCTACCGAATTTGACACACCCATGCGATGCTCAACCGTACGCAGTGTGATTGGCAGGGTCGCACCACTTGATGATGTTGAGAATGCAAAACCTAGTGCAGTGGTCATTTTGCTCAAGAACATACGAACGTTTAAGCCGATAACGGTCAAGATCGAGCCATAGGTTAACAGCGCATGCAGCACTAATACAAAGGCAACCGTAAAGAAGTACTGTAGTAACCCCGCAAATGAATCAAAGCCCATTTGCCCAAATAGCTTGGCGAGCAAACAAAAGACACCATAGGGTGCAAACTCCATCAAGATCATCACTAGCTTCATGATTACTTCATTTACCTGATTGAAGAAATCACGCACCATGGCCGCTTGCTCGCCCACCTTTGACAGGGCAATACCGAATAAAATAGCGAAAACAATGATCTGCAGCATATTGCCTTCGGCCATCGCTGCGATTGGATTGCTAGGAAAAATATTAATGATTACATCAACCAATGGCGGGGCTGACTTAGCCTCAAAGCTGTAGTTACCTGACAGATCAAACCCTTCGCCTGGGTTAACCACATTGGCAATCGACAGCGCCAAGGTAATGGCTACGGCCGTCGTAAATAGGTATAGGCCAAGCGTGCGCATGGCAACTGCACCCATACGGCTGTTGCCACCCAATTGCGCGGCACCACAGACCAACGAAACAAATACTAAGGGCACGACTAACAGCTTTAACGAGGCGATAAAGACTTTGCCTACGACCAATAAAATACCCTGCATAATGTATTGGTCGATAAACTGAACCATAATGCCGGCTGCCAACATTTGGTTCATCGCGCCACCGACGATGATACCTAGTACCATGCCGATTAATATTTTTGAGGTTAAACTCATGAAATTCGCTTCCTTATCATTTTGCGTAACCTTACCATAGGCACCAATATTAAAGACACCTCAAGCAGGGTTGCGACCCCTTATATGATAGACACTGTTTCTCTAAAGCACTGGCAAAACGCCCAAACTAGCGACCTTGCTGCGAAATGGCACCCTTGGTTAAGTGATGACGGGTCACTAACAACAAGGTTGACGCAACTGGCGAAAGGCGACTTTCATGTTGAGATTCTTAACGAAGGTTGGGGTAAAGCTAGAGCAGATGAGCACAGCGCTCTTTCTGTAAAACCGGGCGATGATGTATGGATACGCGAAGTACTGTTATTTGGCGAAGATAAGCCCTGGGTTTATGCGCGTACAGTGATGAACCAAGCTGCTATCAACGGCGAATTAAAAGAATTCACTAAGGTAGGCACTCGCCCCCTTGGCGCCATTTTATTTAATAGCGACGTCTGCACCCGTGGCCCAATCGACGTTGCCCTTGCTGAACTTTCTTCAATTGATCTGCCACGACCGTCTAGGCGGTCATGTTTTTACTATGCGAACCACCCTATAATAGTAGCCGAATCCTTTTTACCCGCGTTTGAAGATGCAATTAACTCAGATAACTAACAATCCCTATGCGCAGCTGATGCGTATTGATCGACCGATCGGCACATTGCTATTACTGTGGCCTACCTGGTGGGCGCTGTGGTTAGCTGCTAAGGGCCTGCCCACATTAAAGCTGTTTGTGATCTTTAGTCTAGGTGTCATTCTTATGCGAGCCGCTGGGTGCGTTATTAATGATTATGCCGACCGCAACATCGACGGCAAAGTAAAGCGCACTGCCAATCGGCCTCTTGCGACTGGCGCAATATCTAGCGCTAAAGCACTACAGTTATTCTTTGGCTTAATAGCAACTGCCGGCATTCTGGTGTTGTTTACCAATATGCTCACCATTGGGTTAGCGGTTGTCGCTGCAGTTCTTGCGGCTCTTTACCCCTTTATGAAAAGGCATACCCATTTACCGCAGGTGGTATTGGGTGCAGCGTTCTCTATGGGTATACCAATGGCGTTTGCCGCTACATTAAACGAAGTGCCGCATATCGCATGGGTATTAGCGCTAGGTAACTTATTGTGGACCGTTGCCTACGATACATTTTATGCAATGGTTGATCGCGATGATGACATCAAGATTGGCGTCAAGTCGACGGCAGTACTGTTTGGCGAGCAAGACTTACTATACATAGCAACAATTCAAGGCTTAGCTGCCCTTTGCTTTGGCTTAGTTGGGCAGTCACTGTCGCTAGGCCCTTGGTATTGGCTAAGTCTAGCAACAGTGGTGGGGTTGTTTGGTTTTCAACAGCTAATCGCTCAAGAGCGTGGCCGCGACGCCTGTTTTTATGCGTTCTTAAACAACAACTACGTAGGCCTTGTACTATTTGTTGGTATCGCACTAAGTTATATTTAACCCACGAGTGTCATATATTTGTAATACATCTAAGGTCAAATGCTATTTGTTAAGCACTTATGGACGTTGCATACATGGACATTTTGGTTGTTGAAGACGACCCAGCAATTGGCGAGCTATTACTAGATGTATTAGATCTTGGCGAATTTTCGCCAATGCTAGTAACTAATGTTCGTGATGCTAGAGTAGCACTTGCTGACAATCGGCCGTTATTGATTATTCTTGATTGGATGCTGCCCGATACGTCAGGTGTCGAGTTTGCTCGCCAGTTAAAGCGCGACCCAGTCAGCGCTGAAATCCCTATTATCATGCTAACCGCTCGCTCTGATGAAAATAATGTCGTAACAGGGCTTGAAGCGGGCGCCGATGATTACATTACCAAGCCATTTTCGCCCAAAGAACTAATCGCCAGGTGCAAGTCGGCCATTAGACGAGCTTGGCCCGATCAAGCTGGTGGTCGCACACAAATTGGTGATCTGACAATCGATACCTCGCAGCATCGTGTATACATTGGTGACGCTGAAATAAAAATTGGCCCTACCGAATATCGATTACTTCAGTTCTTTGTCAATCATCGAGAACGCGTTTATAGCCGAACGCAATTACTAGATTTTGTTTGGGGTAACAATGTGTACGTTGATGAGCGCACAGTTGATGTACATATCAGGCGGCTACGCAAAGCACTTGAACCTAATGGGTGCGATAAGATGGTACAAACTGTACGCGGGGCTGGCTACCGTTTCTCATTGGTGAAATAATCGCTTAATGATTTACTTCTTTACCACGGTTGCCGGTGTAGTTTTAGCAGGCCTGTTAATCGGTTATATCTTTGGTGCACCCATACTGGGTGCCTTTATAGGTTTGGCCGGCTATAGCCTCTACTCATCCCAGCAGTTGGCCAAGTTACATCGTTGGCTTATGACTGGCGGTAAGCCACCCGAATCGATTGGGCCTTGGGGTCATACCTTTGAGCAAATCTATCGTCGCGAAAAACACCTAAAGAGCGAAATAAAAGACCTTACGCTAGCATTAAGCCGCATGCGCCGCTCTACCAAACGGTTACGCATGGGCGTTATCTTCTTAGACCAGCAACTGCATATTCAATGGTGGAACCCCGCCGCAGAAAAGCTACTCAAGCTTAGGCCCAAGCAAGACATCGGCCAAAATCTTGTTAACCTAATTCGTGACCCTTCGTTTGTATCCTATGTTGGCGACGCTGACTTTACTCGCTCACTGCGCCTACCGTCACCATCGTACACTGGCGACACACTTCGTATCTCTATCTCGCCTATCGATAAACGCGATATGGTAATGGTGCTTGAAGACATCACTCAACAGACAAAACTTGATGAAATTCGCAGTGAGTTTGTAGCCAACATATCTCATGAAATGCGGTCGCCATTAACGGTAATGACCGGTCGGCTAGATATGTGTGACTCGGCTGATCAAGTGACTGACAGAACACTTGCTTCGTTGAAAATGCAGACCGACCGTCTAACTAATATTGTTGAAGACTTAAGTTTGTTAAGTAAGTTAGAAGCCAACCCAGTTATTACTGATAAGCCTTCGTTTGATCTAGTGCCTACGATAAAAGAGATATTCGAACATGCCTTAGCCATGAGCAACGGCCAACATAATCTGTCACTAGAAATACCTGATCAGGTTATTATCAAAGGGATGCAGCAAGAGCTTTACTCGGCGCTTTCAAACATCGTCTTTAACGCCATTAAGTATTCGCCTGATGGTGGCGACATTAGTATTCAGTTAATTGACGACGCAGACAGCTGTACGTTTACAGTATCTGATCAAGGTATTGGTATTCCTGAAGAATCACTCACGCGATTAACTGAACGTTTTTACCGAGTTGACCAAGCTAGAACTGCCGGCGGTGGTAGTGGATTGGGCCTGTCTATTGTGCGCCATGTATTAAATCGGCACGAGTCGATGCTGAACGTTAAAAGCGTATTAGGGCAGGGCAGCACATTTAGCTGCCGGCTACCTAAGAATACTTAAAAAAAAGCCAGTATCTTTATACTGGCTTTTCTTACTAGGCTGACTCTTGGTCTCTTGTAAATACCGGTGCGTCAGGTTTTGAAAGCTCGGCGTTATATTGATAACCCTCGTAGTTAAAACCTAATAGATCTTGCTCGGTACTAGCGTTGTTTTCTAGTAAATATCTTACCATCATGCCACGCGCTTTTTTTGCATAAAAACTAATCATTTTATACTGACCGTTTTTCATGTCTTTAAATTCTGGGGTAATTAACTTGGCGTCAATTTTCTTTTTAGGCAGCGCCTTAAAATATTCATTTGAAGCAAGGTTAATCAACAGATCGTCGTTAGACATTTCGCTGTTTAGTTGGTCTACTAACTTATCACCCCAAAATTTATAAAGATTGGTACCTCGGTGGTTATCAAACTTCGTACCCATCTCTAATCGATAGGGCTGTATTAAGTCGAGCGGCTTTAGTAGCCCGTATAGCCCTGACAAGATCACTAGTCGATCTTGGCTTGCTTCAAGTAAGTCTGCAGGTAATGTCTCAGCACCCAAACCTTGATACACATCACCCTTAAATGAAAGTACCGCTTGCTTCGCAATTTTTAATGTAAAATCAGGTTGCCACTGGTTAAAGCGATCGACATTGAGATCGGCGATGTTTTCACTCACTTTCATCAACGCCTGCACATCTTCAGATGTTAGGTTCTTTAGCTGATCAATTAGCTCTTGGCTATCATCAAGAAACCTTGGCATCGTATAAGTATCTGTAACCGGTGCCGACTCAAAATCGAGTGTTTTTGCCGGTGAAATGATCATTTTAATGCTCATCGATTAGGTCTCGCTCTGCACGTCTTGCCACCAATTAAGTGGATTGCCTGTTTCAGGGTCATACACATTGCCGTATTGCCAAATAATATTACTATTACTGGTCGCATACTTATCTAAGGTTTGTTCAATCAACGTAAAACCAACGGTTACATGAACCGAGGCTACGATCATACGAGGCGTTTCACGATCAATACTCGCACCAATCTTTTCTAACTCGCCCTTTAGGGTTTCACCCCAGTTTTGTTCATCTACTTTGCAGATGATTCGAATAGCGAGATTGCCACCGTGCTCAATCACAGAGTATTGGCCAGCTTCATCAGCCAATTTTATTAAGTCATCTTTAGCGATTGACGGTGCAAACGCCGGTGATTTAATCAATCGAAATTGGCTAGGGTTCTCGGTGTCGTAAGCTTCTAATCGTTCGATTACCGGTTGGCCATCAGGGCGATATCCTGCTAACACTTCAACAATGTGCATTTCTGCCATAGGTGCGCCTCTTTGCTTTAGGGCTATATACTATATAAAGCCCACTAAATAATTGGATGCTTGTCATGATACACGGTTTGCAAAGAATGGTCTGTCGCGCGGCATTAGTTTTATCTATCGCCACCATTGTAGGCTGCAGTACCAACCCAGTTACAGGTGCCTCTACGGTATCTATGATGTCTGCCGCAGAAGAGCGCAAGGTCGGTCAACAAAACTACGGCCCAATGCAGCAACAAGAAGGTGGCCAGCTAACTAGGCATGCGAGTATTCAACGCTATGTCAATGAAGTGGGCCAAAAAGTCGCACGCCATGCTGATCGCCAGTTCGATTGGGAATTTGTGGTTCTCAACAATACTTCTGCCAATGCCTGGGCATTGCCCGGCGGCAAAATTGCAATAAACCGTGGGCTACTAACAGAACTTGGCTCTGAAGCAGAACTAGCCGCAGTACTTGGGCACGAAGCAGTGCATGCAGCTGCTGCCCATGGCGCGCAATCGATGGGTAGATCACAATTATTAAATATCGGCGCAGTACTCGCTGCTATAGCCGTTAAGGATTCTGAATATCGTAACCTTGCCATGACAGGTATTGGCATGGGCGCTGCCATGATTAATTCTAAATACGGCCGTAGCGCCGAATACGAGGCTGATCAGTACGGTATTAAGTATATGGCCGCTGCAGGATACGATCCAGCTGCAGCTGTTCATTTACAGGAAACCTTTGTACGCCTTTCTAAAGATCGAAAGAGCAACTCGTTTAGCCGACTGTTTGCAAGTCACCCGCCGTCACAAGATCGTGTAAACGCCAACCGCAAGCACGCGGCTCAATATCCTAATGGGGGGCGCATGGGTGCCAACCACTATCAACGAATGATGGCCCCGTTACACAAAGAGAAAGCCGCATTTAAGCTTTATGATGAAGGGGTTAAGGCTTATTCAAGTAAAAACTTCAGGGCTGCTGAACAAAAAGCACGTCAAGCGCAGAAGATGATTCCTGCTGAATCAAACTTCTATACATTACTTGGTGCTGCTTTAATGCAACAGGGCGACAAGCAGGGCGCCGTGAATGCATTTTCAAGCGCTATCAAACGGGACAAGACTTTTTATCGACCTTATATGATGCGTGGCCAAGTATACGCGTCGATGGGTAGAAAGGCTGAATCGCAGCGCGATCTAGAAGCCGCTTATCGACTGTTTCCGTCAGAGCAAATTAAGAAGATGTACAACAGCGTAAGAATGCTTAGATAGTATTGTTATATCGGTTCGCTGCCGTCAGCGAGCCTAAGGGAGTAGGGCATACATGCATGCCCTTTTCTTTTTTGCGCCGCTCGCATTCTTTACGAATGTTTTCGCACGCGACGGCTTTACCAGGTGCAGTTGGGCGCTTAGCTAAACACTGGCTATGGCGATCACTTAGTTCGTAATCGCTCAACTTTGCCATTTTTGAATTACCCATATCACACGCACTAAAGGCGGTTACTGTAAGGCTCAATACTGTCAATTTTAGTATACGCATACGTTAAGCCTAGCAAACAAATCACTAGGCTCAAGTTTTTGTATTAACCTTCTGTACGAACGTCTTTACCTTCTACTAAATACACAATCTGTTCGGCAAGATTTTCTACATGATCACCGATACGTTCTAGTGAGCGCAGTGTCCACATCATATTCATTGCATCCGAAATGCTACGAGGGTCTTCCATCATATAGGTGACTAGAGAACGAACTCCTGAACCATATGATGCATCCACTTCTTGTTCACGTTCGCAGATATCGCCATAACTACTAGCATCAATGCGAGCAAAACCATCGAGTGCTGTTGCTAGCATATTGGTAACCTGCTGGCCGATAAACTTAACCTCGTGCATACCCATTTTTAGATTGCCGCTTTCTAATAACTTGATTGCCATATTGGCAATCTTCGTTATTTCATCTCCAACTCGCTCTAGATCAGAGGCCATTTTCATGCAGACGATTACCATGCGAAGATCACCGGCGGCAGGTGCGCGTCTTGCGATAATTTCAAGGCATCTGTGATCAATTTCTAACTCAAAGCTGTCAACTTTTGACTCGTTGGCAATCACCTCGGTCGCCAGCCCTGAATCGCCTGAAGAAAATGCTTTTAACGCCTGTGCTAACTGGTGCGCAACGAGACCACCCATCTCTAACGTAGTAGTGCGAATCGCTTCTAGATCTTCGTTAAATTTTGTCGAGCTATGCTCGGTAAAAAAGCGACTATCCATTGCTCTGTCCTCTTATCCGAATCGGCCTGTAATATAGGCTTCAGTCAATGCATGATCAGGATTGGTGAATACCTGTTCTGTTGGATTAACTTCTACCAAATGTCCTAAATGAAAATACGCAGTTCTATTGGATACACGTGCAGCTTGCTGCATCGAGTGCGTCACAATCGCAATTGTATAATTAGTGCTTAGCTCTGCAATCAGCTCTTCAATTTTTGCAGTCGCTATTGGGTCAAGTGCCGAACAGGGTTCGTCCATCAGTATAACCTCTGGATTAACGGCAATGGTTCTAGCAATGCACAAACGCTGTTGCTGTCCACCAGATAATCCTGTGCCAGGTGTATGCAATCGATCTTTCACTTCGTTCCATAAACCTGCTTTCGTTAAACTAGTTTCAACGATCTCATCAAGATCTGTTCTACGAGAAGCAATACCATGAAGTTTTGGGCCGTAAGCAACATTGTCATAAATCGATTTAGGAAATGGATTGGGTTTTTGAAACACCATACCTACACGAGCACGTAACGGCACAACATCAGTTTTAGGTGCGTAGATGTTTTCACCATCATGTATGATCTCGCCCGTTACCCGACATATATCAATGGTGTCGTTCATGCGGTTTAGTACTCGCAAAAATGTCGATTTACCACAACCTGACGGGCCAATCATGGCAATCACTTCGTTCTTACCAATATCTAAGCTTACGTTGTGTATTGCCTGTTTTTCGCCATAAAATACATCGACGTTACGTACCGATATTTCTGCGTTATCACTAAAGGGCGTACCTACCGTGTCTTTGGGTATTGTATGCTCAGTTACGTTATCAACAAGTTTCATAAATATTTCCTAACTTACCAGCGTTTTTCTAAACGCTTACGCAGTAATACTGCAGACAAATTCATTGTAATCAACACGCCTAGCAACACCATAATTGCTGCTGAAGTATTAGCGACAAAACCTCGCTCGGGGCTATCTGACCAGAGGTAGATTTGCACCGGTAGCACAGTCGCTGGATCAGTAATGCCCTGTGGAATATCGACAATAAATGCCACCATACCAATCATTAACAGTGGCGCTGTTTCACCCAACGCTTGGGCGATACCAATAATGGCGCCCGTCAACATACCAGGCATTGCCAAAGGTATGACATGATGCAGTACTACCTGCATTTTACTTGCACCTAATCCATAGGCAGCTTCTCTTATAGATGGTGGTACAGCTTTGATAGCAGCGCGAGCTGAGATGATAATGGTCGGCAACGTCATCAACGCCAACACCATTCCTCCCAAAAGTGGAGCAGAGCGCGGCATGCCAAACAGATTCAAAAATATAGCTAAGCCTAGTAGACCGAAGATAATAGATGGCACTGCAGCAAGGTTGTTGATATTGACCTCGATAATGTCGGTAAGTCTATTTTTCGGCGCAAACTCCTCAAGATAAACAGCAGCCGCAATCGCTATTGGAAATGCCAATACTAAGCATACGATTAACGCTAACACAGACCCTTTTAAAGCACCTGCCACACCCGCAGACTCGGGATCACGTGAATCTGAAGAGGTGAAAAACCCTTTGTTAAATTGAAAGGTGACTTTGTCTCTATCAATTAAGTCATTAACCCATATTAGTTGCTTATCCGTTAAGATATGTCCCGGCTTTTGTGGGCTGTAATAATTTTTAAAGTAGTCATCTACAACAGAGTCAGCCTTAACCCATACGCTTGCTTGTGTATTAATTAGCGTAGGATTTTCTTTAATTAGGTCGCGTAAATCATAGCCGGCATTAGATGACACGATACGCCCTAAGCTACGACGATCACCGCGAGATTTTACTTCAGCAAATTCACTACGAATGGCATTTCGTATAACGCGATCGTAGTTTCCTTTATTAAAAGTTGTTGCATCTTCTGGGTCGATTCCTAGGTCGTCTGCATCAAGATTAACTGATAGTTGAATCATCGTTGATTTAAAGGCTGGCATGCCTTTCCCGATGATGTCACCAAATAGTAATACCAACCAGCTTAGACCGAAGATAATAGAGATGACGCCTGCAGCCTTGAACGCTCGCTCTTTGCGATACCGCTTTTTCAAGCCAGCTTCGATAATCTGGCGCTGAGTTAAATTAGTATTAGTCATAGCGTTCTTGGTACTTCTTAGTTACATGTAAGGCGATGAAATTGAGCATCAGTGTTGTAAAGAACAACATAAGGCCTAATGCAAATGCCGCTAATGTTTTAGGGCTGTCAAACTCTTGGTCGCCGACTAAGATAGTGACGATCTGTACCGTAACCGTGGTCACAGCTTCTAATGGATTGACCGTTAAGTTTGCAGCAAGGCCTGCTGCCATTACCACAATCATTGTCTCGCCAATTGCGCGAGATCCTGCGAGCAGGATACTGCCTACGATGCCAGGTAGGGCAGCAGGAATAACCACTTGACGAATAGTTTCGCTATGCGTTGCGCCTAACCCTAGCGAGCCGTCACGAAGAGATTGCGGTACCGCATTGATCACGTCATCACTTAACGATGAAACAAATGGAATAATCATTACACCCATCACTACGCCAGCAATCAAAGCACTTTCTGGTGATAGCGCTATGTCTAAAGCAGCCGCACTATCGCGCATAAATGGCGCAACTGTTACCGCAGCGAAAAATCCGTAAACCACCGTTGGAATACCTGCCAATATTTCTAACGCTGGTTTAACTATGTTACGAACTTTGGCATGGGCGTATTCTGACAGGTATATGGCTGTCATTAATCCTGCAGGAACGGCAATAGATAGCGCGATAAAACTAATTAAAAGCGTACCTACAAATAGTGGTACTGCACCAAATGCTCCTGATGACCCTGCTTGGTCTTCGCGCATTGCCATTTGCGGGCTCCAATGCGTACCAAACATAAAGTCAATTGGAGATACATGGCTGAAGAATATCCAAGACTCATAGATTACTGATAAAACAATACCAAGCGTGGTGAGAATCGCGATTAGCGACGACATCATAAACAAGCCTTCTAAGACTCGCTCAATCTTATTTCTTGCGCGCGTTGTGTCAGCTATTTTTTTATACAGTAGGGCGATAGTTAGAATGATAACAGCTATTGAAAGGCCTGATAGGTACATGCGACTACGCGTCACCCACCCGCTATATAGGTCTGCGGCTTGCTTAATTTCTGCAGCTACGTTTAATCCCGCAACACCTGCGGCAGTACTCTTTACCTGAGATATTAAGAGGCTCTGCTCGCCTTCACTTAATGCCTGCGCAGATGCTGGTAGTACTTTTATAATCATCGCATTTAAGAGCGAGTTTTCTACAAGCAACCACGTCAGTATCAACGAGACACCAGGCAGTAAACACCACATAAGTGCTAAGGTGCCATACTGTGAGGGCAATGAAGATAACTTGTGAACACCGCCTATATCTAAGCCTTTAGATGTAGAACGGCTGTAACCTACAAAGTAGGCCACAGCCGCGGCGATCACAAGCAGAGTAAATAACGACGATAATTGCATAGTTACATCCGCTGGTGAAAATAATGTCGTTCGTGGCCGACTACAGAGCCATTGAAGCAAGCTCTTTTGCAGACAGTGCTACATCAGAATGCTTGTCTTCGCTTAGAGGGATCAGACCACGGTCAGTTAAGTAACCCTCTTCGCCGCTAGCGTTTTCGCTAACAAATTCGTTTAAGTATTCTTGAATACCCGGTACCGTGCCAATGTGTGCTTTCTTTACGTAGAAGTAAAGTGGGCGCGATACGGCGTAGTCGCCATCAGCAATCGCATCAAAGCTTGGCTCAAAACCATCAATTACAGAGCCCTGAATCATCTCAGCATTTTGATCTAAGAATGAGAAGCCAAAGATACCTAGCGCGTCTTTATTGGCATTTAGCTTTTGAACGATCAAGTTGTCGTTTTCGCCAGCTTCCATATAGGCGCCATCTTCACGTACTGTATGACAAATCGCTTTGTATTGATTTTTGTCGGTCTTCTTCATCGCCTTGATCCAAGCGAAACCTTTACAACCACCTTCTAGCGCTAGTTCAGCAAATGCGTCGCGAGTACCCGACGTTGGTGGTGGGCCCCAAACGCTAATCTTAGTGGCTGGCAGACTAGCGTTAATCTGATTCCAATGGGTATATGGGTTATCTACTAAGGTTTCAGAACCGTCTTGTGCAGGTACCTTAGCGGCTAGTGCCATAAAGATCTCTTTGCGCGTTAGGTTTAGCTGAGTTGCGCTCTTTGCATTACCTAAAACGATGCCATCGTAACCCACTAACACTTCTACAATATCGGTTACGCCATTTTTCTGGCACATTTTAAATTCTGATTCTTTCATGCGGCGAGAAGCATTGGTGATGTCAGGCGTTGATACACCAACACCTTGGCAAAACATCTTCATGCCACCACCAGAGCCGGTTGACTCGATTTTAGGGGTTTTTAGACCACTAGTACGCCCAAAACGCTCGGCAACTACGGTGGCAAACGGATACACCGTTGATGAGCCAACGACCGAAATGTAATCTCGTGCCTTTACATCAGCTACAGAAGCCATTGACACAGCTGCGGTCATGGCAATCAAAGTTAGTTTTTTCATAAAACGCTCCAATAGATAAATTGTCGAGATTAGGAGTTTCTTAGATTTCGATGACGAGTTTATGACCACTATGTGACAGTTATGTTACAGATGCTTAAGAAGGGTAACTTCTGGTAGAATTCGCCCCATTGATAATATAAATAAATTAGATCTGCCTATGTCTACGCAACGTTCTACGCTTTGTCGCGTAGTGACAATGGTTGACCGGTTCAACCGATCACTCGCCAACACCACATCTAAGCTGCTACTCGCCATGGTGCTTGTTACTGCTACAGTCGTTGTGATGCGTCGAGGTTTTGATACAGGCCTAATCAGCCTGCAAGAGAGCATCACTTACATGCACGGCATGCTGTTCTTACTAAGCTTTGCAGGTTGTCTTGTCTTAGATAAACACGTTCGTGTTGATATCTTTTATCGCAACCTGACCGCCGTTCGCCAATCCTGGGTAAATCTATTGGGTTCGATCATCTTAGGCTTACCCTTTGTTGCCTATCTTATTGTGGTTAGTACTGATTACGCATTTGCTAGCTGGCAGGTATTAGAAGGGTCGAAAGAGTCGGGCGGTATTCCTGCGCTATTTTTGCTCAAAACAGTCGTTCCTCTGGGCTTTATCGCGCTATTTACCCAAATTACTAATGAAGCTTTGTATGCGCTATCACGAATTAAAGGCGAGCAATGGCCACGCGAGGTAGATGAGCCATGATTGAACTAGCTCCTTTATTACTGTTTTTATCTGTCTGCCTGCTACTCATGGCAGGATACCCGGTTGCCTTAACCCTTGGCGGCGCGTCATTCTTGTTTGCCATCGTTGGCGCAAGCGTAGGGGCGTTCGACATGAGCTTTATCGAACTGTTACCCAACCGCGTTTTTGGTACCGTCGAAAATACTACGCTTATCGCCGTACCCCTATTTGTATTTATGGGTGTTCTGCTAGAGAAGTCTAAGATTGCTGAAGAACTGCTTGAGTCGATGTCACGACTGTTTGGTGGCATTCGCGGGGGTATTGCAATTTCGGTCGTCATCGTTGGTGCACTGTTAGCCGCCAGTACCGGAATTGTCGGCGCTACCGTAGTTACCATGGGCCTTATGTCGCTACCGGCCATGACCAAGCAGGGTTACTCACACAGTTTCTCTACCGGCACCATCTGCGCCACGGGTACCTTAGGCCAGATAATTCCTCCATCAATTGCGCTGGTATTGCTTGGTGACATTATGTCTAGTGCATACCAAGAAGCACAGATGTCGATGGGTATATTCTCGCCCAAGCCGGTTTCTGTTGGTGATCTATTTGTTGGTGCCCTAGTGCCCGGCGCAATCTTAGTAGGTATGTACCTTATTTATATTCTGATTGCGGCGCGCTGGCAGCCTAAGCCTCCGGCTAACACGACAGCTATTCATTGGCCGTCTCTGTTGTCTGCATTGGTGCCACCACTAGTGCTGATAGGTTTGGTATTAGGGTCGATTATTATGGGAGCCGCTACCCCTACCGAAGCTGCAGGTGTCGGCGCGTTAGGCGCATTAATACTAGGTCTTGTTCGCCGCCGTTTAGATTGGCAAATCATTACCCAAGCCCTGCGCCAATCTACGCAGGTTACCGCCATGGTGTTCTTAATTCTGGTGGGCGCTGCCATGTTCTCACTTGTGTTTAGAGGTTTTGGCGGTGAAGAGCAGATCCACGCATTATTCGAATGGCTACCTGGAGGACAGGTTGCGGCCATATTGATGGTTATGGTGATCATCTTTGTACTTGGATTTATTCTTGATTTTATTGAGATCACCTTTGTTGTTGTGCCCTTGTTTGCGCCTGCCTTATTGGCAATGGGAGTCGACCCGGTTTGGCTGGGCGTTATGATCGCCGTCAACTTACAAACTTCTTTCTTAACACCGCCATTTGGCTTTGCTTTGTTTTATTTGCGAGGTGTTGCACCTGCGACGGTTGCAACGAAATCAATCTATAAGGGTGTTATGCCTTACATAGCTATTCAGATATTGTTAATGGCGCTGTTAGCGTTGTTCCCTGAACTAGTTACCGAGTTACCCGCATCGCTACGAGATTAATTGATATGTCAGAACTAGACCAAAACCCGACACCACAAGGTTCACTTCAGCTTCAAGTTGTGGCGATGCCTAGCGATACCAATTTTAATGGCGATGTTTATGGTGGTTGGCTTGTTAGTCAGATGGATGTCGCTGGCTCATTAATGGCTAGAGACCTAGCTAAAGGGCGCGTAGCAACCGTTGCTATGGAGAGCATGAGCTTTCTTAGCCCCGTATCGGTAGGCGCATCATTAAGCTTTTATGTCGAACTGCTGTCAAAAGGGCGAAGCTCTATGACCGTTGCCGTCGAAGTTTGGAACAACAATGCTAGCAGTATCGAATCTGCTAAGGTAACTGACGGCGTGTTCGTGTTTGTCGCGATAGACGAGAACGGCCGAACACGCCATATAGACTAAGCGGCAACGCCGCTTAGTTATCTTCTTAGTTTGCGTTTAAATCGCGCGCTTCGTAATACGCCTGTTCAGAGTAGCGATGATAGTTTTTAACGCCCTCAGCAAACTTCTTGAACGACTCGTAGGTCTTTTTAGACAGTTCGTCATTTTCGGCCAAGTCGGCAAGAGCCTTATTCGATGCCGCATGCAGTTCTGCTAACACATCATCGGGTAGCTTACGCACCTTAACGCCATGTTCATTAATTAACGTATTTAAAGCATCATTGTTTTTAGCCGTGTACTCATCAAGCATATCTTGGTTAACTGCACGGGCCGCCACTTCAACAATTTTCTGTAAACGCGGTGGCAGTGAGGCCAGCGCATCTTTGTTGATAATTAGCTCAAGGGTAGAACCGGTCTCGTGCCAGCCAGGGTAGTAGTAATACTCGGCAACCTGATAGAAACCAAAGGCCAGGTCATTCCAAGGGCCGACCCACTCAGTAGCGTCAATCACACCCGTCTGAAGTGCCGTGTATAACTCGCCCCCAGGGATGTTTACCGCCGTACCACCTAAGCTTGATAACACTTCACCACCAAGCCCTGGGATACGCATCTTCAAACCTGTTAGGTCGTCTACCGAGTTGATCTCTTTGTTAAACCAACCTGCCATCTGCACGCCGGTGTTACCACCTGCTAATGGCACAACATTAAATGGCGCGTATGTCTCTTGCCAAAGCGCCATGCCGCCACCGTAGTAAAGCCAGCTATTCATTTCTTGGGCGTTCAACCCAAAGGGTACCGACGTAAAGAATTGAGCTGCAGGGGCTTTACCCTTCCAGTAATAAGACGCGCCATGACCTAGCTCAACCGAACCTTGTGATACAGCGTCGAACACTTCGAGCGCGGGTACTAAATCGCCCGCGCCATACACCTTAAT
This sequence comes from uncultured Pseudomonadales bacterium, assembly GCA_947503335.1. Lineage (GTDB taxonomy): Bacteria > Pseudomonadota > Gammaproteobacteria > Pseudomonadales > CANNCY01 > CANNCY01. The sequence goes on from CANNCY010000004.1 coordinate 100,694, forward strand.
TTGAATCTGACCATCGGTCATTTCATCGACCATTTTGGCAAACTTTTCTGGCGAGGTGCCTAGGCCAGGAAAGTTCTTCGGCCAAGTGGTTACCATCTTCCATTTATAGGTCTGTTGCTCAACTGTGCCAGCTGACGTGGTAGCCTGCTCTTTTTCACCACAAGCGGTTAGCGACAATGCAAGCAGCGCACTAACTATTATTTTTTTAATCATCTGTCTCTCGTTATTAGTCGTTACTCAATGGGCGTTAGGTTAGCATGAGATAGCATTAACCACTTAGTGCCTTCCCAATCGAAACTAATCTGCACACGCGTACGTGCATCAGCTCCTTCAATATCTAGTATCACGCCTTCACCAAAGTGATCATGATATACCCTTGCGCCTAGTTTAATCCCCTTTGGTAGATTTTCGCTAGAGGGCGTAAACATAGGTGACGCCGGGCGCCGTATCTCGGTTTTTAAGCGTACCTCTTCGATACATTCTGTCGGGATTTCCTTTAGGAAAGGCGAGGGCCCGTTAAAGTCTTCTCTACCATGCAGACGGCGGGTTTCAGCATAACTAATCGTCAGCTGCTCTTCTGCTCGCGTGATGCCCACATAGCAAAGCCTGCGCTCTTCTTCTAACCGCCCAGGGTCTTCAGCACTCATTCGGTGAGGAAATATATTTCGCTCAACACCCGCCAGCCAAACATACGGAAACTCTAGACCCTTTGCAGAGTGCAATGTCATTAGCTGCACAGCTGACTCATACTCGTCAGCTTGGGTATCACCCGCATCTAATGCAGCTGCATCAATAAACTCATCAAACTTGTTTTCGTCAGCTTCAAATACCTTAGCTGCCGATACAAGTTCGGCCAAGTTTTCTGCGCGCTCTTCGCCTTTACCGCCTTTCTCATTTTGGTGGTAGATCAGTAGCGTTGATTTTTCTATGACATGATCGATCAGCTCATGTAGTTCTACCTGCTCAATGAGCACATGAAAGCTTTCGATAAGCTGTACAAAAGATTTTACTGAGTTTGCCGCTCGCGAACTTAGACCGGTGCCGGCTAGGGTAATCGCAGACTCCCACATTGAGCTACCTTGCTCGCGGGCATGGTAACGAATCTGTTCAACAGTTTTCGCGCCGATACCGCGTGGGGGCACATTGATGATACGTTCAAATGCAGTATCGTCTTGTGTTGAACGCGCCAACCTTAAATAGGCCATCGCGTTTTTAATTTCTAATCGATCGTAGAATCGTTGCCCACCATAGATTCGATACGGCAAACTTTCTTGTAGTAGTGCTTCTTCGAGTACTCGTGATTGCGCATTTGAGCGATACAAGATTGCTAAATCAATTGGGCGCTTACCCTCTTTGATCGCTTCTTTTATTCGCTCGACGATGTATTTTGCTTCATCACGTTCATTGAAAGCGGCATACAGCAAGATCTTATTGCCTTCGTCGCCATCTGACCAAAGCTCTTTACCCAATCGCTCACTATTATTTGCGATTACCGCGTTAGCTGCCTTTAGAATAATCTTTGTTGATCGATAATTTTGTTCAAGGCGATACATATTTGCCGGCGCAAGGTCTTGCTCAAAGGCATGGATATTTTCAACACGCGCGCCTCGCCAACCGTAGATTGACTGATCGTCATCACCTACAGCCGTCATTGCATTACCTTTGCCACTTAGCTGACGTAGCCAAGCATATTGTATGGCGTTGGTATCTTGAAATTCGTCTACCAACACAAAGCGAAAACGCTCTTGGTAGTGTTCTCTGATCTCTTTATGATCGCGAAACAGCTCTAGGGTGCGTAACAACAATTCTGCAAAATCCACCACACCCGCCTGCTGACAAGCTTCTTCATAGGCTTGATACAAGTCGATATACATATCGTTTGATTGAAAACCTTGGCGCTGGATATAGCTTGATCTTATGCCTTCTTCTTTGTTGCCATTGATATAAGCAACAACCTCTTTTGGCGGCCAGCGTTCGGTGTCGACATTTAGTGTGTTCATCAGGCGCTTAACCATTCGAAGCTGATCATCTGCGTCAATGATGGTGAAGTTGCGAGGCAGTTTTACGCGCTCAAAATGCAGTTTGAGAAACCTATATGCGAGGCCATGAAAGGTACCAATCCAAAGCGAGCGAGTGTCTACATTTAGCAACGCTTCGATACGCGTTTTCATTTCTTTTGCTGCTTTGTTGGTAAAGGTCACCGCGAGTATTTGTTGCGGCGACACATGCATCTGCTGAATAATCCAAGCTATACGATGTACTAGTACTCTTGTTTTACCACTACCTGCGCCCGCTAAAATTAGCTGGTTTTCTGGCGGTGCTATAACAGCATTACGCTGCTCGTCGTTTAGGCCAGCGACAAGATCCATAATCAACCTATGATTTACTATCTGATTAGACGTCTAGCGGGTCAGCTAACTGAACGTCTGATTTAGGTACACAAATGCAGGGTAAAATCTCGCCCTCATTAACCCAAGCCAACGCGGGTTGAAGGTAGGCGACTTCGCCCTCAATTAATTTAGTTCGACAACTACCACAATACCCTTCTCGGCACTGGTAGGGAAGTGTCACACCCTGAGCTTCTAACGATTGTAGTAGGTTAGGCGCATGCTGAAAACTAAGTGCACGCTCTTGGCCACGGTAGGCCACCATAAACTCGGGTTTCTCTAACCCTCTTAGGTCGCGCTGCGGTTGTTCAGCAGGGTGCTCTTCATCGTACTGGGGTAGAAACAGCTCTGGCTGTAGTTGACCCACATTTGGGTCTAGTTGATCTAGCTCGGGCGAGTTTTGATCAAGGGGAGTTAGCTCAAACGGCGGCGGTTCAACACCGCCGTCTAGCTCGAACAGATCCTCTGGGGATTTGCTCATAGTTCAAAGGATTCTAAGTCAGATGCGTCTACTTCAGCATCAATTGCGCCTACGAGATACGAACTAATTTCTGCTTCTTGTGGCGCAACCTGTACGTTGTCGCTCTTCAGCCATGCGTCCATCCAAGGAAGCGGATTTTGGCGATTTTCAAAAATAGGATCAAACCCTAATGCCGCCAAACGCTGATTGGTGATGTACTCTACATACTGGCTTAGAATATCGACGTTCATACCGATCATTGAGCCATCTTTAAATAGGTACTCAGCCCATTCTTTTTCTTGTTCAGCCGCCTCAAGGAACAATTCTATTGCTTGATCTTTGCACTCAATAGCGACTTCAGCCATCTCAGGATCATCTTGGCCAGACGCCATGATGCGAAGAATATGCTGTGTACCTGTTAAGTGTAACGCTTCGTCGCGAGCAATCAGCTTAATGACCTTAGCGTTGCCTTCCATCGTTGCGCGCTCGGCAAAGGCAAAGCTACACGCAAAGCTCACGTAAAAACGAATTGCTTCAAGTACGTTCACCGACACCATGGTGATATACAGCTGTTTTTTAAGTTCGCGTACGTTTACAAGTGAAGACTCACCCAATACATCGTAGGTACCTTCGCCTTGGGTTTCGAAATACTGTGTCATCGCAATTAAGCGGTCGTAGTGTTTTGATACACCTTCGGCACGCTTAATGATTGCTTCGTTCTGCATGATGTCATCAAAAACAACACCAGGCTCAGTCAAAATATTGCGAATAATATAAGTATATGAGCGCGAATGAATAGTTTCGCTAAATGCCCAGGTTTCGATCCAGGTTTCTAGCTCAGGAATACTTACCAACGGCAAAAACGCTACGTTAGGCGAACGACCCTGTACACTATCAAGCAACGTTTGGTACTTTAGATTGCTTAAGAAGATATGCTGTTCGTGCGGCGTTAGTTTTTGAAAGTCGCCACGGTCATTCGACAGATCAACTTCTTCTGGGCGCCAAAAGAACGATAGTTGCTTTTCAATTAAGCTTTCAAAGATTGGATGCTTTTGGCGGTCGTAACGCGATACGTTTACGTTCTCGCCGAAAAACATCGGCTGATCCATTGTCGCAAAATTGTTCTGGTTAAAACACTTGTAACTCATTTACTTATACACCTTAAATTTTGCATGCACCACTTTCACAACCATCATCTGCCTCTTCACCAGCACCGTCACGGGTGTTGTGGTAGTACAGGGTTTTCAGGCCGTACTTATATGCGGTTAAAAGATCACGCATCAACAACTTCATAGGCACTTTACCTTCAGGGAAGTTGGCCGGATCGTAATTGGTGTTCGCCGAAATTGCCTGATCGACAAACTTTTGCATCACACCTACTAACTGCAAGTAGCCGGTGTTGTTTGGAATCGTCCAAAGTAATTCGTAGTTATCACGGTACTTCTCGATATCAGGCACAACTTGTTTCAAGATACCGTCTTTAGATGCTTTAACGCTGACGTAACCACGTGGTGGCTCGATACCGTTTGTTGCGTTACTGATCTGCGATGATGTCTCTGATGGCATCAATGCTGATAGCGTCGAGTTACGTAAACCGTGGTTTTTAATATCTTCGCGTAAGCCTTCCCAATCTAGGTGTAATGGCTCTTCGCAGAAGCTATCAACGTCAGACTTGTAGGTATCAATTGGCAACACACCTTGTGCATAGGTGGTTTCGCCAAAGTCTTCGCAAGCGCCCACTTCTTTAGCAAGTTTGTTCGATGCCTTTAGTAGATTGTACTGAATAGCTTCGAAGGTTTTATGTGTTAAGCCAACAGCAGAACCATCTGAGTAGCGTACGCCATTCTTCGCTAGGTAGTAGGCGTAGTTGATTACACCCACACCCAGAGTACGACGACGAATCGACGATTTACGTGCAGCTTCTACTGGATAACCCTGATAGGTTAGTAGACTATCTAGCGCACGAACAATTAGATCAGATAGTTCTTCAAGCTCATCTAGATTATCTAAAGCACCAAGGTTAAACGCAGCCAAAGTACAGAGTGCAATCTCGCCCTCTGGATCATGTAGATCATTAAGCGGCTTTGTTGGCAGTGCAATCTCAAGACATAAGTTAGATTGACGAATAGGCGCTACTGTTGGGTCAAACGGGCTGTGGGTATTACAGTGGTCAACGTTCTGAATATAGATACGACCAGTACTCGCACGCTCTTGTAGTAACATGCCAAATAGATCAACTGCTTTAATGGTTTGGCGACGAATACTTTGATCCGCTTCATATTTAACGTATAGCTCTTCAAACTTGTCTTGGTCTTCAAAGAATGCGTCATACAAACCTGGTACGTCTGAAGGGCTAAATAGCGTAATGTCGCCGCCCTTAATCAAACGCTCATACATCGTTTTGTTTAGCTGCACACCGTAATCAAGGTGACGTACACGGTTGTCTTCAACACCACGGTTGTTCTTTAGAACAAGCAGGCTTTCGACCTCTAGATGCCAAATTGGGTAAAACAGTGTAGCGGCGCCACCACGAACCCCCCCCTGCGAACAGCTCTTTACTGCACTCTGAAAGTGCTTGTAAAAAGGAATACAGCCAGTATGGAACGCTTCGCCTTGGCGAATTGGCGAACCTAGGGCGCGAATACGACCGGCGTTTACGCCAATACCAGCACGCTGACTTACATAGCGCACGATTGCAGCCGACGTAGCGTTGATAGAATCAAGCGAATCACCACACTCAATCAACACACACGAGCTAAACTGGCGAGTAGGTGTACGTACGCCCGACATGATTGGCGTAGGTAGTGATAATCTAAATGTTGATACCGCATCGTAGAAACGACGGATAAAATCCATACGGCGGTCTTTTTCGTAATGGGCGAATAAGCATGCGCCAATCAGCATGTATAAAAACTGAGGGCTCTCGAAGTACTCATTCGTTACTCGGTCTTGTACTAGATATTTACCCTCTAACTGCTTAACTGCGGCGTATGAGAAAGTTAGGTCGCGGCTATGATCGATCCACGACTCCATCTGATCGAATTCTTCAGGAGTAAAATCTTCTAGTAAGTGTGCATCATATCGCTGCATATCTACTAGGCGAGCAACGTGACTGTAAAAGCGTGGAGGGGTAAACTCGCCATACGCACGTTTGCGCAAATGGAAGATAGCTAGACGCGCTGCTAAATACTGGTAATCAGGGTTCGTCTCACTGATTAGGTCAGCGGCAGCCTTAATGAGCGTTTCGTGAATGTCGAAGGTGGTAATGCCATCGGTGAACTGAAGATGCGCTGCTAGCTCTACCTGCGATACAGATACATTGTTTAGGCCTTCTGCAGCCCATGTAAGAACCTTATGGATCTTATCTAGATCTAAATGCTCGCGACGTCCATTACGCTTCGTTACTTCGATCTGTTTGTTCACTCGGTCGCTCTCCTCGTTCGACTCTTGTAGTAGGTTTAAGCCTAAACCTACTTTTACCCCCAAATAGACACATCGGTAGCGCCTCGCCAGCTCTAATTAAGCCATCTAAGCGAGCGATTACCTCTATGTATTGGTGCTAAATCTTTGTTCTTTTTGATTGGGCTAAAATGTGCGCTAGCCCTTATGTGACGCGGTATTTTTGCCATTTTACACTTAAATCCACGTCGTTTTTGTGTGTTTTTTGGTGCCACTCACACCGTATGTAACGCTATATATTGTGCAAGCTGGGGCTGAAAATATCAATATGTAGTGGTTTGGTATCTAAATAGATTTTTTTGCCTTGTTATCTAACCCTGCATGGTTTAAAGACTTTTGGGTATGTAGTTGCTAACATCGATTTTGCTATTAAGGAGTGAGTCGATTGAAACCAGCACAATTGTCAGAACGCATTAATCAGTCACTGCCCAAGTTACGCCGATCTGAAGCAAAGGTGGCGGCTTACGTACTGAACCACATTAATGAAGTTATCAACTTTCGTATAGTTGATCTTGCACTTGCTACTGAAGTAAGTGAGCCTACGGTTGTTCGCTTTTGTAAGGCCATTGGTTGTGAGAGCTTTCAGCAGTTCAAATTGCAGGTTGCGCAACAGATTGCGTCATCACCAGGTAAGGGTAATGTTGCGGTTACTCACGAGGATAATTTAGCCCAGTCATCTCATAAGGTTTTTGACTCTACGGTAGACGCTCTGCTCAAAACCAGAGATTCGCTATCTATCGATCTTCTTGAAAAAGTCGTCGATAGTTTGAATGCAGCCAAACATATTCATATTTTTGGTTTTGGCGCCTCTAGCGCTGTCGCTACCGATGCACAGCACAAACTCTTTAGGCTAAATCGTACCGCAACCGCCTATAGTGACCCTCATATTCAATTGATGGCCTCTGGTGCTATGGGTAATGATGATGTGGTTATCGCTATTTCACAAAGCGGTCAAACCAAAGCATTGATCGACTCTATTCTGCTGGCGCAAAGTTCTGGTGCCACAGTGGTTAGTTTGGCGCCTACTGGCTCTATTGTGTCGCAAACAGCTGATTTAGCCATCGACGTAGATATTGATGAAGGAATCGAAATTTATACACCATTAAGTTCGCGTATTGCGCACTTGGTGGTCATTGATGTTATCGCTATAGGTTTAGCAAGGGCTGGGGGCGAAGAGGTGCATACACACCTCTTTAATATGCAACAACGGTTAAGAGAGCTTAAGCGTTAGCAGCTAACGCTATTAGCGCTTTTTACGCTCTTCTTGGTGTAGTGCACGCACCTGATCACGAATATCACTCACAAAAGCTCTATCACCTTTGATTTCGTATATAGACTTGATCATGCAAGGCATAGGGTGGCTGTCTTTACCAACAACACGAATACTGTCGAACCCTGCCTGTAACGCACCACCTTTGGTGGGTGCTGCGATCGCATTGGCAAACCTTAGATCTCTACAACGGTTTTTGAAGGTGATCAGGTACTTGGTGTTCACACCACCATCAATAATTAAGCTGTAATCATCAACATTCTGCCAAGCGTTGATCTTGTAATCTTGAATACGTTTAACCTCGGTTAAACCCATGTCAACATAGGCGTCAGCCATTGCTGTTAATGGTGCAGTTAACGCTATCACACCTGCTAATAATAATTTTTTCATACAGCCTCCTTGTATGGATATAACCTAAGCGTACCCCAAAACCTGCGAACAGCAATAAGGGGTACCTGCTATAGTAGCTTATTCAACCGTTACTGACTTTGCCAAGTTTCTTGGTTGGTCAACATCGGTGCCTTTCATTACTGCTACATGGTAAGACAACAGTTGTAACGGAATGTTGTATATAATTGGCGCAATACTGTCGTCAACATTTGGCACGTTAATACGATGATCAGCATCAATGTCAGTGCTTTGCTCAGCTAATACAAAAAGCTCACCACCACGTGATGACACTTCTTTTAGGTTTGAAGCAAGTTTTTCTAGTAGGTCATCTGTAGGCGCAACTGCAATTACCGGCATATCAGCATCAACCAATGCCAAAGGCCCATGTTTCAATTCGCCCGCAGCATAGGCTTCTGCATGAATATATGAGATCTCTTTTAGCTTTAAGGCCCCCTCCATTGCTACAGGGTGCTGTACACCGCGACCCAAGAATAGGGCGTGATGCTTATCGATGAATTGCTCAGATACCTTCGCGACAGCAGTATCTAACTGTAAGACAGTCTCGATATGTGCAGGCAACGTACGTAGCGCGTCTGCCCAACCTTCTAACGATGTCTGCTGCTTAACTTGGTAAATTGCCATCGTCAGCATTTGTAACGCAATCAACTGTGCCGTGAACGCCTTTGTTGATGCTACACCAATTTCTGGGCCAGCTTTTGTCATAAAGGCTAGATCAGATTCTCGTACTAACGAACTGTTCGGAGCATTACAAATTGTAAGCGAACCAATCAGGTGATCAGACGTTAGGTTACGCAGTGCGGCAAGAGTATCCATTGTCTCGCCTGACTGTGAAATAGAAACGAATAATGTACCAGGCTGAACTACCTGCGGCTGATACCGATATTCTGACGCTACTTCGACCAACACAGGAATCTGACAGGCTTGTTCGATCCAACGTTTCGCAACAAGGCCCGCGTGATAGCTTGTACCACAGGCAACAATGTGTAGTGCTTGGGTATCCTTAAAAACGGCTTCGGCTTTTACACCAAAAGATTCTATCAGTACTGAATCATCGACCAAGCGCCCTTCGATTGCATTAGATGCTACCACCGCTTGCTCGAAGATCTCTTTTTGCATGTAGTGACGGTATTCACCCTTATCGGCGCCACCTTCGGCAGCGGCGATCTGAACCATCTCGCGCTCAACTTCGTTGCCTTCTCTATCGAAGATTCGAATAGAGTGGCGGCGTACTTCTGCAATGTCACCTTCTTCTAGATAGATAAAACGATCTGTAACCTGGTGCAATGCCATTGGGTCACTGGCAACAAAGTTTTCACCAAAACCAAGGCCTATCACTAGGGGCGAGCCTGCACGTGCTACTACTAAACGTTGTGGGTCGTTCTTATCGATGATGCCAAACGCGTAGGCGCCGGTTAGCTCGCCAGCCAACAGTTTTACACGCGTGAGTAGGTCATGATCATCCCCTAATGCCTGAAGTAAGTTCGCTACAACTTCGGTATCAGTGTCAGACTTAAACTCGAAACCTTCGGTTGATAAACGCTGCTTTATTTCGGCATAGTTTTCGATAATACCGTTGTGCACTACTGCAAAGCGTTCACTATTTGATAGGTGAGGGTGGGCATTAGGTGTAGAAGGCCCACCATGCGTTGCCCATCGAGTATGTGCGATGCCTAGTACACCACTTTGAGGCGTAGCCTTCTGAAGCGCGTCTACTTCAGCTACCTTTCCGGCAGCTTTTAAAACTTGGATATCGCCATCAAGCACTGCAATACCGGCAGAGTCATAGCCGCGGTACTCAAGACGCTTTAGGCCTTCAATTAGAATTTCTGCAATAGGGCGGTTTGCAATCGCACCAACAATTCCACACATAGTAACTCCTAACGCGATTTATTATTTTTTAGGGCGAGGCCAATCTTTAACGGTACGTACTTTCGCACGCGTCACCGCTAGGGTATCGGCATCAACATCAGCGCTAATGGTTGACCCTGCGCCAGTCGTAGCCTTATCACCTAACGTAACCGGCGCCACTAATGATGTATTCGAACCAATGAATACATCGTTACCGAGAGTTGTTTTATGCTTTCTTGCACCGTCGTAGTTACAGGTAATGGTTCCGGCGCCCACATTGACGCGCTCGCCTAGTTCGGCATCACCCACGTAGCTTAGGTGATTAATCTTTGAGCCTTTGCCCACAGACGCATTTTTCGTCTCTACGAAATTGCCAACTTTTGTTTCATCGCTTAATTGCGTACCCGGTCTAATTCTAGCGAACGGCCCGATTGCTGCCTGTTTACCTACATGACTCGCGTCAATGATTGAGTTAGCTTCGATCGTAGTACCCTCTGAAATGACCGAATCAGTGATCATACAGTTTGGCCCGATTACAACACCATCACCTAGAACTACATCCCCGTTAAGTACCACGTTGACATCGATCTGCACGTCGCGGCCAACCGTGACAGAGCCTCTAATATCAAGGCGCATCGGGTCACGCACGGTGCAACCCTGAACCATCAGTTCACGCACGCGTTTAGCACGCATGTAGGCTTCCATCTCTGCCTGCTGGATACGATCATTAACACCCGTCACACAATCGGCATCAGCAACACAATGGGCCACTACCGAGCGTTTTTCGTGTACAGCCATCTCAACGATGTCAGTTAAATAATACTCGCCCTGCGCATTGTTGTTAGACAGCGCTGCTAACCATTCGTTAAGACGGTGGGTGTTAACCACCATGATACCGGTGTTGATTTCATCAACTGCTTTTTCTGCGTCGTCAGCATCTTTTTCTTCAATGATACGAACAACTTGGCCCGATGATTCGCGAATAACACGACCGTATCCGGTTGGGTTGTCTAGTTTTGTGGTCATTAACGCAAGACCACCATCATAGATATCAATTAATGACTGAAGTTCTTCCTTTGGGATACAGGGTACATCACCGTATAGAATCAATGTGGGTAGCGACTGTTCTAGTTCGCTTGTACCACATTTTACAGCATGACCAGTACCTAACTGTTGATCTTGTAGATGCCAATTGATTTCAGAATCAGCGAAAGCTTCTTCGACAAGTGACGCACCGTGACCAACGACAACGTTTGCGACGTTGTTAAAAGCGCTAGCGGTATCTAGCACATGACCTAGCATTGGTTTTTCGGCAACAGGGTGTAATACCTTAGGAAGGTCTGACTTCATTCGACTGCCTTTACCGGCAGCAAGTATTAATACATTTACTTCAGTCATTGATATAAATCTTATCTATTTTTGTTCTCTATTTATGACAGCGTTAGACAAAAAAGGCCACTCATAGAGTGGCCTTTTGTGGGTCATTGACCCAGTTTTTTCTTGATCGCCTGTAGCGTTCTGAGCTGTGCAACAGCCTCTGCGAGGTGAGCAGATGCTCGACTGTAATCAAAGTCTGCCCCCTGCTCAGATAGTGCACGCTCTGCGGCTTCTTTCGCTTCAAGGGCTGCAGCCTCTTGAATGTCATCAGCTCGCAATGCGGTATCAGCAAGTACGCTGACAGACTGTGGCTGAACTTCGAGGAACCCACCTGAAATGTAGTAAACCTCTTCGTCACCGCCATCTTTTACTACGCGAATTGGGCCGGGCTTTAAAGCAGTCAATAACGGCGCGTGGCCATACTGAATACCTAGATCACCCAGCTCGCCCGCGGCGACAATCATCTCTACCAAACCAGAGAAAATCTCTTCTTCGGCGCTTACGATGTCGCAGTGTACGGTCATTGCCATTAGTCGTCTCCTAAAAGGTGGCTAGGCCACCTTACATGCTCTTCGCTTTTTCGATTGCTTCTTCGATGGTACCAACCATGTAGAACGCCTGCTCAGGTAAGTGATCGTAATCACCATTTAGAATACCTTTAAAGCCTGCAATCGTGTCTTTTAGCGAAACGTACTTACCAGGTGCACCGGTGAATACTTCTGCTACGTGGAACGGCTGTGACAAGAAACGCTCAATCTTACGCGCACGTTCTACAGTCTGCTTATCTTCTTCAGATAGCTCATCCATACCTAGAATTGCGATGATGTCTTTCAGTTCTTTGTAGCGCTGAATAGTCATCTGTACGCCACTAGCGATTTCATAGTGCTCTTGACCAATAATCTGTGGGTCAAGCTGACGTGAAGTTGAATCTAGTGGATCGATCGCTGGGTAAATACCCTTAGAAGCGATGTCACGAGATAGTACAACTGTTGCGTCAAGGTGAGCGAACGTAGTTGCTGGTGAAGGGTCAGTGTTATCATCAGCAGGTACGTATACAGCCTGGATCGAAGTGATCGAACCAACCTTAGTTGAAGTAATACGTTCCTGAAGTACACCCATCTCTTCTGCAAGAGTTGGCTGGTAACCTACTGCCGAAGGCATACGACCTAGAAGTGCTGATACCTCAGTACCTGCAAGCGTGTAACGGTAGATGTTATCTACGAATAGTAGAACGTCACGACCTTCATCACGGAACTTCTCAGCCATGGTTAGACCAGTTAGTGCAACGCGTAGACGGTTACCTGGTGGCTCGTTCATCTGGCCGTAAACCATCGCTACTTTTGATTCTTCTGGCTTTTCTAGATTTACTACGCCAGCTTCCTGCATTTCAAAGTAGAAGTCGTTACCTTCACGAGTACGTTCACCAACACCCGCAAATACTGATAGACCAGAGTGAGCGGTTGCGATGTTGTTGATAAGCTCCATCATGTTAACGGTCTTACCTACACCAGCACCACCGAATAGACCAACTTTACCACCCTTAGCGAATGGGCAAACTAGGTCGATTACCTTGATACCAGTTTCTAGTAGCTCGTTAGATGCTGCTAGCTCGTCGTAAGCTGGTGCTGCACGGTGAATAGAAGCATGCTCTTCTGCACCGATATCGCCACGCTCGTCGATAGCGTTACCTAGAACGTCCATGATACGACCAAGGGTCTTGGTACCTACAGGAACGTTAACTGGTGCGCCAGTGTTCGTTACATTTAGGCCACGCGCTACACCCTCAGATGAGCCCATCACGATGCAGCGAACTACACCATCACCTAACTGCTGCTGAACTTCTAGAGTCAGCTCTTTGTTTTCAACCTTAAGTGCGTCGTAAACGGCTGGCACGTTGTCGCGCGGGAATTCCACGTCGATTACGGCGCCGATGATCTGTACGATACGTCCGCTGCTCATGTTAATTTCCTCACAAAATTTTTAAATTCGTTACTAATCGCCGGGTTATACCGCGGCAGCGCCGCCGCAAATCTCAGAAAGCTCCTGAGTAATTGCCGCTTGGCGAGCTTTGTTGTACATCAACTGTAGATCGTCAATGAGCTCGCCCGCGTTATCGGTAGCGTTTTTCATCGCTAGCATACGCGCTGCCTGCTCACAGGCTTTGTTCTCTACAACGCCCTGATACACCTGCGACTCTACGTAACGCGCCAACAGGCCATCGAGTAACTCTTTGGCGTCGGGTTCGTACACATAATCCCAGTGGTGTTTATATTGCTCGTTTTCTTCTGCCTCTAGAGGTAAAAGCTGATCAATACGAGCCTGCTGAGTCATGGTGTTAACAAACTCGTTGCTCACAACATACAGACGATCGATCTTGCCTTCATCAAAGGCATCAAGCATAACTTTTACGCCACCTAGTAATGACTCAGCCTTCGGCTCATCACCTACGTCACGAATCGCTGCAACTACATTGCCACCAAAGCTCTGGAAGAAACCAGATGCCTTGTTACCCACGGTGCACAAATCAACCTGTACTTCTTTATCTGACCATTCTTTCATGTCTTTAACCAACGCCTTGAATAGGTTGGTGTTTAGACCGCCACATAGGCCTCGGTCAGTAGAAACAACGATATAACCAACACGCTTTACTTCACGCTGTGTTAGATAAAGATGATTGTACTCAGGGTTTGCATTAGCAAGGTGGCCGATTACTGCGCGAATACGGCTCGCATAGGGCTTGCCCAGCTGCATACGCTGCTGTGCCTTACGCATTTTACTAGCGGCAACCATCTCCATTGCACTCGTAATTTTCTGAGTACTTTGGATACTGGCGATTTTAGTACGGACTTCTTTTCCGACTGCCATAGTTCTACCTTCTAATCACAGCCTCGGAATTAACCGAGGCTCAATTTGCTTACCAAGTTTGAGTGTTTTTAAACGTCTCAATCAGTGACTTGAACGTCTCTTCAACTTCACCGTCATAACGACCTGATTCGTTGATTTCGTTCAATAGGGCGCCTTGCTCAGACTGCGCGTATGCAATCAAAGCTGCTTCGAAATCTAGTACCTTGTTTACAGGTACGTCATTCATGTAACCCTTGTCTACTGCGTATAGAACAACACCCATTTCAGCGATGTTCATTGGCGAGTACTGCTTCTGCTTCATTAGCTCAGTTACACGCTCACCATGATCTAGCTGTGCTTTAGTAGCATCATCTAGGTCAGAAGCGAACTGAGAGAACGCTGCTAGGTCGCGATACTGTGCTAGTGCAGTACGAATACCACCCGATAGCTTCTTAATGATCTTAGTCTGTGCTGAACCACCTACACGAGATACCGAGATACCTGGGTTGATCGCAGGACGTACACCAGAGTTAAACAGTGAAGTCTCTAGGAAGATCTGACCATCGGTAATCGAAATTACGTTGGTTGGTACGAATGCAGATACGTCACCTGCCTGAGTTTCAATGATCGGAAGTGCGGTCAAAGAACCAGTCTTGCCTTTCACTTCGCCATTGGTCATCTGTTCTACGTATTCAGCGTTAACACGAGCAGCACGCTCTAGTAGGCGTGAGTGCAAGTAGAATACGTCACCAGGATATGCTTCACGGCCAGGAGGACGCTTAAGTAGTAGCGAGATCTGACGGTATGCCCAAGCCTGCTTTGTTAGATCATCATAAATGATCAAAGCATCTTCACCGCGGTCACGGTAGTACTCGCCCATTGTACAACCAGCGTATGGAGCAATGAACTGAGTAGAAGCTGGGTCTGCAGCGCCGGCAGCAACAACGGTGGTGTATTCCATCGCGCCGTGCTCTTCAAGCTTACGTACAACGCTAGCGATCGAAGATTGCTTCTGACCTACTGCTACGTAAACACACTTAACGCCTTTACCTTTCTGGTTGATGATCGCATCAACAGCTACTGCTGATTTACCAACCTGACGGTCACCAATGATAAGTTCACGCTGGCCACGACCGATTGGAACCATCGAGTCGATTGCCTTGATACCTGTCTGTAGTGGCTGATCTACCGACTGACGAGCAATTACGCCAGGAGCAACCTTTTCTACAGGAGCAGTTTCTTTAGCATTGACTGGGCCTTTACCATCAATTGGGTTACCTAGAGCGTCAACAACACGACCTTCTAGTTCTGGACCAACAGGTACTTCAAGGATACGGCCGGTGCACTTACATACCTGACCTTCACGAAGTGACTGGTAGTCACCCAATACGATTGCACCTACCGAGTCACGCTCAAGGTTAAGTGCCATACCGTAAATGCCGCCTTCAAATTCGATCATCTCACCGTACATTACGTCGGCTAGACCGTGGATGCGGATAATACCGTCAGACACCGATACGATGGTGCCTTCTGTTTGAGCTTCGGTGTTAACCTCAAGCTTCTCAATGCGACTTTTGATGATGTCGCTAATTTCTGATGGATTCAGTTGTTGCATTTTTTGTCCTCAACCCTGATATCAGGAGTACATTGCCTCTGCGAGTTTAGTTAATCGGCCTTTCAGTGAGCCGTCGATAACAGTGTCACCAGCCTTTACTACAACACCGCCAATCAATGACTTATCGGTGTGGGTAGAGACACGTACATCTCGCTGTAGGGAGCGTTTTAGGGCGGTCGCCAATTCTTCGGTAGCAGCATCGTCTAGATCGTATGCAGAGGTAACCTCTACATCAACACAACGTTCTTGCTCAGCCTTGAAGTGATCGAATTGGGCAGCGATTTCTTCTAAAAGAAGCAAGCGCTTGTTTTCGCCCAAAAGGCGAGTAAAGTTTTCAACCTCGGGCAATAACTCGCCGTTGGCTAGCTCAACAATCGCGTTTGCCTGGTCTTCACCCGACAAAGTAGGCGACGTAATCAGAGCAATCACTTTCTCATGTGCCGCGATGCGCGCCAAAGTTGTCAGCGCGTTAGACCATTCGCTAAGCTTGCCTGCTTCGTTAGCAAACATAAATGCAGCTTTAGCATATGGGCGCGCAAGTGTTGATAATTCAGCCATGACAATCTCCGCGCTTAAAGCTTCTCAGATAGCTTTTTCAATAGATCTGCATGAGCAGACGCATCGACTTCGCTTTCGATTACTTTTTCAGCACCTTCGATTACTAGAGCAGCAACCTTACCACGCAATTCTTCGCGAGCACGGCTAGTTTCTAGTTCGATCTCAGCTTGTGCTGCAGCTTTCATGCGTTCGCCTTCAGCTTGACCGCTAGCTTGACCTTCTTCAACGATTTGCGTAGCACGCTTGTTCGCTGAGTCTACGATCTCTGCTGCCTGCGACTTAGCGTCAGATAGAATCTTAACTGCTTTCTTTTGCGCGAGCTCTAACTCATGATCTGCGCGCTCTGCATTGTTAAGACCTTCGGCAATCTTAGCCTCACGTTCTTTCATAGCGTTCAGGATATGCGGCCATACATACTGCCAGCAGAACCAAACGAACACTAAGAAGATTAGCGATTGGCCGATCAGTGTTAAATTGATATTCACAGGGTAGCCCCTTTCATTGATTCGTGTTTATGGGTACTTAAGACTTCGCAGATTAAACAGCGAAGATTAGGTACATACCCATAGCAACACCGATCATTGGAACCGCGTCTAGTAGACCAGCGATTAGGAACATCTTGCCCTGTAGCATTGGACCCATCTCTGGCTGACGTGCAGTACCTTCAAGTAGCTTGCCACCTAGGGTACCAAAGCCGATTGCTGTACCTAGTGCGCCAAGGCCGATCATAAGTGCTGCAGCGATATAAGTAAGTGCTTGTTCCATTTTTTACTCCGTAGCTTCTATTGAGCGTTAAATTAAATAAAGGTTATTGGATTAATGAGATTCATCATGCGCCATCGATAAGTACACGATGGTTAGCATCATAAATACGAATGCTTGTAGTACGATTACTAGGATATGGAACACAGCCCACACCCATTGCGCAACACCTGCAGCCATGAACAACATGAAACCACCGCCAAACATCAACGCAATCAAGATAAATACAAGTTCACCAGCGTATAGGTTTCCGAACAAACGTAGACCTAGAGAGATTGGCTTGGCGAGCATGTTTACAGTTTCAAGGAATAGGTTTACTGGAATCATTGACCAGTGGTTAAAAGGGTGTAGCGCTAACTCGCCCATAAACCCCTTAATACCTTTTACCTTGATGCTGTAGTAGATAATCATGAAGAAGATCGTGAACGACATACCCAAGGTAATGTTAGGGTCTGTAGTTGGCACAACCTTGAAGAAGAAGTGCGAGTCGTTTGCCGCCCACATCGCAAGTGATGGCAGCCAGTCTACAGGCACTAAGTCCATTGTATTCATCAACAGGATCCACATGAACAAGGTAAGCGCTAGTGGCGCGATTACTGGGTTCTTAAAGTGGAAAGTCTCTTTTACCTGGTTATCGATAAACTCAACAACCATTTCAACAAAGCTATGCATGCCCGTTGGAGTAGCGGTGCTAGCTTTACGCGCAACGCTCCAGAAAAGGAATAGGAATATCGCACCCAATCCAAACGACCACAACAAAGAATCAACATGCACGCTCATTGCGCCCATCTCTTGGATATCTTCGTAAGAATGGGCAAAGCCCCAAGTGCCGTCTTCGAACCGACCATAGGTCCAGTTGGTAAGGTGGTGTTTGATGTATTCAGTAGAAGTTTGCGCTTCGCCGGCCATCTAATTTCAACTCTGACAGTGTTTAGTGTGTAGTAGCTAAGCGTCGTGCAATTAAGACATCAACAGCTATAGCCACAGCATAGTTTGCAATCACCGTGATCATCGATAGATTGGGTGCAAATTTAAACATTGCCCCAAAGAAAACCACGGTAAACAAAAATTTTACAGTTTCAGCCCTTTTAAACCCCTGAATCCAGGTGACCACGTTGTGAGGATCTAACCCATTGACCCGTGCGTACAACCAAGCGTTCGGAATAAAACAAGCCATCACTCCCAACATCGCACTCTTGGTAAGATGAGGGGCTACAAGCATATATGCTGTCAAGACAAGCAATCCATAGATAAAAAGAACTATTAGATACTGTCTCATTTCGCGTATTTACTCGTTTGACGCGCTTATTAAAGGCGCGAGAATTATAGTTTTTTAGGTATGACTATTCAACTAAAGCGATTGGGCTATATATGCATATCTAATGGGAATTTACCCTATATGCGCCAAAATGCCGTCTAGCTCATCGAGACTGTTGTACTTAAGAACCAACTTACCCTTACCTTTAGCACTATGATCGATAGATACAGGCACACCAATTTTCTCGGATAGGTCTGATTCGAGCCGCTGGATATCGGCAGAAACAGGCTTCTCTTGCTTTTCGGCGGTAGGTTGTTGCAGCTTACGTACCAATGCCTCTGCCTGACGCACTGACAACCCCTTTGCAATCACCTGGCTCGCCACGCTTTTCTGATCGGCATCAGCTAGGGTTAACATTGCTCTTGCATGGCCCATCTCAATATCGCCATGCTCTAGGTAAGTGCGTACATCAGGTGTTAGCATCATTAAGCGTAATAGATTTGTCACTGTAGATCGTGACTTGCCAACCGCTTCAGCAACTTCTGCTTGAGTTAACTCAAACTCTTCTTGCAACCGCTTTAACGCTATCGCTTCTTCGATGGGGTTTAAATCTTCTCGCTGAATGTTTTCAATCAAAGCCATCGCAACTGTGGCTTCATCGCTGACATCACGCACAATACAGGCGATTTCATGAATTTGCGCTAGCTGTGTTGCACGCCAGCGACGCTCACCAGCGATAATCTCATATCGATTGTCACCCGATACTGGGCGAACAATGATTGGCTGCATCAACCCCTGAGCCTTGATCGATGCTGCTAGCTCTTCTAGCGCCTCTGACTGCATTTCACGGCGAGGTTGATAGCGACCTGGCTGTAAAAACTCAACCGGCAGCATCGTAATGGTTTCGCCTTGCTGCAGTTCGCCCACCTGAATGGGAGCTAAACCTGATTGATCAGATTTTTCAGCCTGCTCTTTAACCGTCTCACTCAGCAATGCAGTGAGAGACTTTCCTAATTTTGCTTTTTTACCTGCCATGGTCGCCTCGTTATTATTATGATGCCATCAATGATGGTTGCTTTTCGTTACGGCGAATCATTTCACCAGCTAGGGCTAAGTAGGCTACAGCCCCCTTTGACTTGCGGTCGTAATTCAATACAGGCAAACCAAAACTTGGCGCCTCAGCCAAACGTACGTTTCTTGGAATAACCGTACGATATAAACGATCACCAAAGAAATCGCTTAACTGTGCCGATACCTCGTTGGTTAAACTGTTTCTTGGGTCATACATAGTACGCAATATACCCTCAACCTCTAGCTCAGGATTAAGTACATCTCTAATTTGGGTGATGGTATCCATTAACGCCGACAGGCCTTCTAACGCATAGTATTCGCACTGCATTGGTATCAACACACCATTTGCAGCTACAAGCGCATTCACTGTTAGCATCGACAGCGACGGTGGGCAATCGATAATGATGTAATCGTACTCTCTCTTTACCGCATCAATGGCGCGCTTTAGGCGAGTCTCTCGGGCTAGCATTTCAAGCAGCTGAACCTCTGCAGCCGTCAGGTCGCCATTTGCCGCAACCACATCATACTTAGCCTCTGGTGCCTGTACGCGCGACTCAGCAATCGATTTGCCATCAACCAGCACATTTAGCGCACTTAGCTCGACATCATTCTTTTCGACACCTGACCCCATCGTGGCATTACCCTGAGGATCAAGATCAATCAAAAGCACACGCTTTTTGGTCGCCACTAACGACGCCGCAAGGTTTACACTGGTAGTTGTTTTACCCACACCACCTTTTTGATTGGTTACTGCGTATATCTTGGTCACCAGCTTATGCCCCCAATGGTTCTAAAATAATAAGATGTCGTTCTGCTTGTAGATTGGGTACTTCTAAAGACCTATTTTCTACAACCCGTAGGTGTTTGTCGACCTCAGATATTTCATCTATCGGGTCTTTTCCCTTTAATGCGTAGTAGCGCCCATTAGCAGCTAACAAATGGTTAGACCAGTCATACATGTTTTTTATGGTTGCAAACGCCCGGCTACTGATGCCGTCAAATTGGCCGACTGCCTGTTCTACTCGCCCGTGAATCACTTCTACATTGGCCAGTTTTAGCTCAATCTTCACCTGATTTAAAAAACGCGCTTTTTTGCCTGCGGTATCGCACAGCGTCCAGTGTTGATCAGGGTGCAAGATGGCCAGCACGATTGCGGGCATTCCACCACCAGAGCCAACGTCAAGCATTCTAGGCGCATTAATGTAGGGGGCTACCACCATCGAATCTAAAAGATGTAGCGTAACCATTTCTAGTTCGTCACGTACCGACGTCAGGTTGTAGGTGCGATTCCACTTAACTAGTAACTGCAAATATTGGTGCAGTTGCTGCAACTGCTGATCGGTAACCTCAAACGCTAACTGCTTTGACAATCTGGCGAGCAGGTTATAGCTCTGCTCACTTGTCATAGGTTGCCCACCTTTTTCAGATGAACAAGCAACAGCGATATTGCAGCGGGTGTCATTCCAGGAATTCGAGACGCCTTACCAATCGTAGGAGGTCTAGCATCGCTCAGTTTTTGTCGAGCCTCATTTGACAGGCCTTTTACAATTTCATAATCAAAGGCTTCAGGGATAATTTGTGTCTCGGCACGCTTTAGCTTTGCAATCTCAGTAGCTTGACGATCGATATAACCCTGATATTTAGTATCGATTTCGACCTGCTCAGCAGCGGCTTCGGGCAACTGGGTTGCTAAAGATGCATCGACAAGGTCCTGATAGGTTAACTCAGGTCTCTTTAACAGATCATGCAACGAGGCTTCTTTGGCTAGCGGTCTTGATAGTTTATTTGCCAATGCTTCGGCTTGTTCTGAGCCCGCCTGTACCCAGGTGCTAGCCAGACGTTGCTTTTCAGCGTCGATCATCACCATTTTTGCTTTAAACGCCTGATGCTTTTCTTCACTGATTAAGCCTACGCTGTGTGCAAACTCTGTTAAGCGAATGTCTGCATTATCTTCTCGCAACATCAATCGATATTCAGCACGACTCGTGAACATACGATAGGGCTCGCTGGTACCCAGCGTTATCAAATCATCTACCATCACACCAATGTACGCTTCGTCACGGCGCGGCTCCCAAGGCGCTTTGCCCTGAATAGCCAATGCTGCATTGATGGCCGCTAATATCCCTTGCGCCGCAGCTTCTTCGTATCCTGTTGTGCCATTAATCTGGCCGGCAAAATAGAGCCCCGCTATCGCCTTGGTTTCTAGCGTAGGCTTTAGACCTCGTGGATCAAAAAAATCATACTCAATCGCATATCCTGGGCGAGTGATTCGCGCGTTCTCAAGCCCTTTAATGCTATTAATCATTTGTTGCTGAACATCAAAGGGCAAGCTTGTAGAGATCCCGTTTGGATACAGTTCATTTGTATTTAGCCCTTCGGGTTCGATAAATATCTGATGCGAGCTTTTATCGGCAAATCGTACAATCTTATCTTCGATTGATGGGCAGTAACGTGGGCCAACCCCTTCAATCTCGCCGGCATACATTGGCGAGCGATGTAGATTGTCACGAATGATCTGGTGTGTTTCTTCAGTAGTGTGAGCAATAAAGCAATCTACTTGCTGCGGATGCTGGTCTCGATCGCCCCAATACGACATCACAGGTAGTGGTGTATCACCGGCCTGTGGCTCTAACACAGAGAAGTCGACGGTCGAGGCGTCAATACGCGGTGGTGTACCGGTTTTTAAACGCGCCACATTGGGCATCAAGGCGCGTAACGTTTTTGCTAAACCGATCGATGGAGGATCACCAGCACGACCTCCAGAATGATTTTCAAGGCCTATATGAATGGTTCCACCCAAGAAGGTACCAGCGCACAGAATTACTTTACTAGCGGTGAACGTTAAGTTGGTGCGAGTTAATACGCCTGTAACGACGCCATCTTCTATCACCAGGTCTTCAACGGCGTCTTGAAAAAGGCTTAGATTGGATTGATTCTCTAATACCTTTCGTACATAGGCTTTATAGAGCGCTCTATCTGCCTGAGCTCTTGTTGCTCGTACCGCAGGCCCTTTGCGGGAATTAAGCACTCTAAATTGAATACCTGCATGATCGGTCGCTTCGCCCATCACACCACCTAATGCGTCTACCTCTTTCACCAGATGACTTTTACCTATGCCGCCAATGGCAGGGTTACACGACATTTGACCCAAGGTATCAATGTTATGGGTAATCAATAGTGTACGTAGACCCATTCTTGCAGGCGCAAGTGCAGCTTCGGTACCGGCATGCCCGCCACCGATTACGATAATGTCAAATTGCTGGTGCTTACTCATTCTATTATGAACTGGTTAAAAAATAGGCAGATATTATAAGGGCATTTTTAGAAGTACCCAATCATGTTTTTTTTATTCACACATACTTATAAGTAAATTAATTAAATATATAGATAAAGAAATATATGAATATTATTTAATGTATATGTTTATTGTTATTTATTAAGGGCAGGTTTTTCTGTTGATAAGTGGCTCAAGGTCTTTGATATCAAGGCTTTCAGCGTTTAATAAGTGCTCTAAAAAACTGCTGATAGGCTTTGTATTTGTACTATATAGGTTGTGGATTAAAGGGGGAGTTATACATAGCCTATTTTTATCACCGTTTTTCTGTGTATAACATTTTTCGTTATCCACAGTGTTTCTGACGTGCGATTCACAGGAATCTTTTTTAGGTGATCAGTTGAGGTATTTTTACCTATGTATGGCTGGTTTTTAGTCTAATTCTGTGGATAAGCTGTTGTTTAGTGTGGATTATTCTGGGGGAGCGGCTGTATAAAGCCTTAATTTGGATTATTTTCCGATGCAGAAACTTGAAAAAATCTTACCTAAAAGATCATCTGCAGACAGTTTACCGGTGATTTCACCGAGGGCGTCTTGAGCTAGTCTTAGGTCTTCAGCTAAAAGCTCACCAGCGCCAGCGTAAACCAATTGGTCGTATCCGGCGTCTATTAAAGCTTTTGCTTGCTCAATAGCCTGTAAGTGGCGTCTGCGGGCTATAAAGGATTGTTCATTACCTGGGGCGAAGCCTGCTAATGTTTTAATCTGTGCCTTTAGCTTGTCGATTCCCGTGCCTTCTTTGGCCGAGATGTAAAAGCTATTGTCAGATTGCTCTGTGGGTGGTGTCAGATCGATCTTGTTGTACACCACTTGAACGCCATCATTGTAGGGCGAGTCTGAAAACTCAGACCAAAGCTGTTCTGGCGATGTTTCGTCTCTGGCGTCAATGAGCAATATCACGGCGTCAGCCTTCTCTAGCTGCTCTTTACTGCGTTTGATGCCTTCTTGTTCAACAAGGTCTTTCGCTTCGCGTATACCTGCGGTATCAATCAGATTGATGGGTAGGCCATCAATCTGAATACGTTCTTCAATAAGATCACGGGTTGTACCGGCTATGTCGGTAACGATTGCACGATCTCGACCAGCAAGCTTGTTTAAGAGGCTCGATTTACCAGCGTTAGGTCGACCGATAATAACGAGGTTAAAGCCCTCGCTTAGCAGGGCACCCTGTGTTGCGTTTGCTAAAAGGTTATCTAGTAAGCTTTGAATATGTGTCAGTGCTTTTAATACATGACCATCGTTAAGAAAATCGATTTCTTCTTCAGGAAAGTCGATGGCAGCTTCAGTGTAAATGCGTAGATTGGTCAGCTCTTCAACAATGGCGTTAATGCGTGCTGAGAACTCGCCCTGTAGCGTGTTAACGGCCGAGCGGGCAGCCTGTTCTGAGGCCGCATCAATTAGGTCTGCGATCGCTTCTGCTTGGGCTAGGTCGATCTTGTCGTTTAGGAACGCGCGTTCAGAGAACTCACCAGGGTTGGCGATTCTCGCCCCCAATGCAGTGCATTGCTTGACAAGCATGTCTAAAACGACAGGGCCACCATGGCATTGCAGTTCGACGATATCTTCGCCGGTAAAGCTGTGAGGGGCCTTAAAATACAGACTGATCGCTTCGTCGATAGGGGTGTTGTCTTGGTCGTAGAGCGGGCCGTAGTGGGCGAAGCGAGGCTTTAAGGTGATCTGGGTGATCAGCTCGCCAATAGTTAGGGCTTTGGGTCCTGATAGGCGAACGACACCGATGCTACCGCGCCCTGGCGGAGTAGCGATAGCAACAATGGTGTCGTCGGTTTGCATTGGGTTATTGCACGCCCATCTTCTTGTTGATGTAGTACATCTGAGCAATCGTCAGGATGTTGTTTACTACCCAGTATAGAACTAGACCGGCAGGGAAGAACAAGAAGAATACACCCATAAAGATAGGCATCATCTTCATGATCTTAGCTTGCATCGGGTCAGTAGGTTGCATTTGCACTTTTTGCTGGATAAACATTGAGCCAGCAAAGATTAGCGGCAAGATGAACATCGGGTCTTTCGCGCTAAGGTCTGTGATCCAGCCAATCCATTCTGCATGGCGTAGCTCTACTGATTCGGCAAGGGTGTAGTAAAGCGCGATGAATACTGGCATCTGAATCAAGATTGGCAAGCAGCCGCCCATTGGGTTTAGTTTTTCTTTCTTGAACAGCTTTAAGATTTCTTCTTGCTGCTTTTGCTTGTTGTCTGCATAGCGCTCGCGAATTTCGGCCTGCAGAGGCGCAAACTTACGCATCTTGGCCATCGACTTTGCAGATACAGTGTTCGGATAGAAGAACACGATCTTTACAGCGATAGTCAGCATTACGATTGCCCAACCCCAGTTACCAACAAGGCTGTGGAAAAACTCTAGTACCTTAAATAGTGGCTTAGCGATCCACCACAACCAACCGTAATCTAAGGTTAGGTCTAGGTATGGAGCCAATGATTCTAAAGTTGTAGTGTCTTTAGGGCCGATGTAGAAAAGGGTTTGCATGCCGCCAGTTTCACCGGCTTCTACTTCAACACGAGGGCCTGTGTAACCCATTAGATACATGCCTGAGTTTGACAGGTGGCGTGCAAAGAAGCGGTTAGTGTCTTCTGGGTTGGTAACAAAGGCGCCTAGGTAGTAGTGCTGTACCATCGCGATCCAGCCACCATCTTGGCGGTATTCGAACGACTGTTCTGCTAGGTCTTCGAAGTCTTGTTTGTAGTAGTGCTCATCTGCCGTTGTAGTAGCCATACCCAAGAAAGGTTGCATGCCTACGCTATTAGCAACCGGAGGCTTTTGGCCATCACGTTTGATTTGAGCAAATAGGTTACCGCGCCATACCGAATCTAGTTTGTTTTCGATTTGGTAGTCGATGCTTATTTGGTACTCACCTCGTTTAAAGGTATAGGTCTTGGTGATGAAAGCATCTGCTGTTTCTAGTGTTAAAGCTACCTCAAGAGTGTCATCGATTAGCTCGTAACTAGATTGGCTTGCATCGAAAACTGGGCGTGTTTCGCCATCGGTGCCGTTAGGGCCTACAATACCTGTCTGTGCTATATAAGTATGCGCAGAGGTTTGGTTTAGAAGACGCAATGGTGTTGGATTGTCGATTGCTTGCTTCTGCGTTAATAAGTCAGCGCTTACGATATCGCCACCTTCTAATGCAATTTCGACATTTAGTACATCGGTTTTAACACTGATTTTATCGGTCGAGGTCGCTACAACAGTAGGTGTTTCGCCGTCTACTAATGTTGGAATACCAGTGGATGTATCAATCTGTTCGGTGCTAGCCGCTTGTAGGTCAGCTGCTTTTTCTGCTTTTTTTGCATCACTAAATGCACTGTATTCAATAAGCAAATATAGCGATGTCGCGAATATGCCCGTTAGGATACCAATCTTCTTAAAATCCATAACCCGTCTACTTTAGTTGGTCGTTACTTTGTTCGTTATTAGTAGGGGGTACAGGATCATACCCACCCTCACAAAATGGCTGGCATCGACACAAACGTTTCACGGTAAGTGTTGAGCCTTTTATTACACCATGTTTTGTAATTGCTTCTTCACAATATGCTGAGCAAGTTGGCTCAAAACGACATTGTGCTCCAAAGCTTCTTAATATGGGGCCTAATGATACCCGATACAATCTCAATAGTAAGAGAAATATGGCTTTCATCGTTTAGTGCGCTTTTGTTTGGCGGGTTTTAATCTTCGCCATTGCTTTTCAATAGCTTTAGCGATGCTTGCATTTGAGTCTGCGTTGAGCCCTGGGCGTGCCATAACGACTAAGTCAAAAGATTGCTCAAATGGATATTGCCTAAAACTTTCGCGAACCATTCGTTTGATGCGGTTTCTTGTAACAGCTAATTTGAAATGTTTTTTAGCTACTACAAGCCCTAACCGAGGTCGGTCACTAGGATTAGCTAAAATTAAGAAAGAGGGAGATGCTGCAATAAATGCTGCCCCGTTGAAGATAGGGCGAAATTGAGCTGAATGAAGTAGCCTTGATCTCTTCGAAAAAGAGTGATCTTTACGTTGTGAATCAACGCTACCCATTCAGCGCCTGCTTAAAATTAAGCAGATAGGACCTTACGACCCTTAGCGCGGCGACGAGCTAGTACTGCACGGCCGTTCTTGGTTGCCATGCGTGCACGAAAACCGTGGGTACGCTTGCGCTTCAAATTACTAGGTTGAAATGTTCTTTTCATGGCCTACTCACTAACTTACATCATGAATTTTGAAGCGCGGATTTTATGGGATATCACTGTGCTAATCAAGGGCTTCAAGCAGATGTTTGCTGTGTATTTGCACAAAAAATAACCAGTGCGTATCTGCTTATTAAATTTTACCTCTATTGAGTCCCTTTGAAATCAGTAGTTTTTCTTATTTTTCAACAGGTTAGTGTTTTGTTTTTGGATAAATTTGCCTGTGGATAACTTTGTTGGTTTTAGGTAGAATTGACGGTTAGAAATTGGGGGCGAGTGTGAATCAAATTTGGGATCAAGTTCGAGTACAGTTACAGCTTGAGCTGTCACCGGCGTTATACGCTACATATATCGAAAAACTTCTAGTCGATATGGATGATCAGGCAGCAGCTAGTGCTGGAGTACTTACAATTACAGCCCCTAATCGCTTTGTAAGGCAGTGGGTTTCTGATTCATATTTAGATCGTATCGAAGATTTGGTGTTCGAGGCGTCGAACCATTCGCTTAGAGTTGAGCTGGTTCAAGCTGTCAGTGTTGCTCGTACTTCCCGTCGTAGGGGGGCACGTCGTCTACAGGCTGTAGATACTTCGCCGGTGTCGAATGAAAAAAGTATTTCTGACGCAACGCGTGGTTTAGCAGAGACCACCGCTCGGTTGGCTGATACTGTAATAGAGCCTGTTACTCAGCATAATCTTAGTAGTGCTGATCTTGGTGATACCGCTACCGCTCGCGCAGTTCCGCAAGTAGCCGCTAGTGTTCAACCCGCATTAAATCTAAGTAGTCGTGACGTAAAGGTAGAAGGCGGGTTACAGCATAAAGAAACCCTTAATTCAGATTTCACATTCGATTCTTTCGTTGAAGGTAAGTCTAACCAGTTGGCACGCGCTGCCGCGCAGCAGGTAGCTACCAACGCCGGTGGCGCATATAACCCTTTGTTTATTTATGGTGGGGTAGGGTTGGGTAAAACCCACTTGATGCATGCAGTAGGCAATGCCATTCGTGCCGAAAAACCTGATGCGCGTATTCTATATTTGCATTCAGAACGGTTTGTTCAAGACATGGTTAAGGCGCTTCAGCTTAACGCTATTAGTGATTTTAAGCGTTATTATCGAGGCGTAGACGCGCTATTAATCGACGATATTCAGTTTTTTGTTGGTAAAGAGCGTTCTCAAGAAGAATTCTTTCATACCTTCAATGCACTGCTCGAAGGCGGCCAACAGGTCATTCTGACAAGCGACCGTTTTCCAAAAGAAATTAAGTTAGATGAGCGGTTAAGCTCTCGTTTTGGATGGGGGTTGACGGTAGCAGTAGAGCCGCCAGAGCTAGAGATGCGTGTAGCAATTTTGATGAAAAAGGCTGCGCAAATGCAAATTGAATTGCCTCAAGATGCAGCGTTTTTTATAGCACAGCGAATACAGAGTAATGTTCGAGAGTTAGAAGGGGCGCTTAAGCGTGTTGTAGCCAATGCTAATTTCAAGCGTGTGCCGGTTGATATACCGTTAATTAAAGATTCGTTGAAAGACCTGTTGGCGCTTCAAGATAGACAGGTAAGTATTGATAATATACAGCGCGTGGTTGCAGAGTTTTTTAACATTAAAGTCGCAGACCTGTTAAGCAAGCGACGCAGTCGCTCTGTCGCAAGACCTAGGCAGATAGCGATGGCGTTGGCGAAGCAGCTAACCAACCATAGTTACCCAGAGATTGGTGATGCCTTTGGTGGGCGTGACCATACTACGGTGTTACATGCTTGTCGTAAGGTAGATCAGTTAAAATCAGAAGACGCAGAGCTGTTAAAAGATTACAATGAGCTCAATCGAAAGCTCACTAGTTAATAACGTTAGATCGGATATATCCGTCTATTTAATAGAGGCCATATAAAATGAAATTTACCGTTAATCGTGACGAGTTGTTACGCCCACTACAGTTGGTTGCCGGTGTAGTTGAAAAGCGCCAGACCTTGCCTGTTTTGGCTAATGCTTATATTGAGGCTAAAGACGGTAGCTTAAACCTTATTGGTACAGACCTGGAGGTAGAGCTTAGTGGTAAGGTCGATGAGGCTAACGTTGAGCTTGAAGGCGAGGTTACGGTACCTGCTCGCAAGTTGTTAGATATTTGTAAGTCATTACCTGATGGTTCTGATATCCGTTTCGAAGTTACAGATGGTCGCGCGCTGGTTACCTCTGGTCGCTCTCGTTTTAAGTTAGCAACACTTCCTGCAACAGAGTTCCCTCGTGTACAAAGTGTTCAAGGCGCTGCCAGTTTTGAGCTTATGCAGGGGCAATTGAAGCGTCTTATGGAGCGCACAGGCTTCGCGATGGCACAACAGGATGTGCGCTATTATCTTAATGGTATGCTGTTTGAGCTAGCAGATGGTCAGCTGCGCTCGGTAGCGACAGATGGGCATCGTTTGGCGATGTGTACATTACAGGCTGATATCGCGGTCGATAGGCAGCAAGCGATTATTCCTCGTAAGGCGGTTCTTGAGCTAGGTCGTCTGTTAGCAAGCCCTGAAGAGATGGTTCGTTTGCAGTTTAGCGACACGCATTTTACCGCCGAAATGAGTGGTTACAGTTTTACGTCTAAGTTAATTGACGGTAAGTTCCCAGATTATGAGCGTGTGCTGCCCCGTGGTGGTGATAAGATCGTATTTGCTGATCGCGTTGAGCTTCGTCAGGCATGCACGCGTGCTGCTATTCTTTCTAACGAGAAGTACCGCGGTGTTCGCATCCAGCTCTCTGATGGCCAGCTAACGATGGTTGCCAACAACCCTGAGCAAGAAGAAGCTCAAGAAATTGTTTCTGTGGATTACGCTGGTCCTGAGTTGGAAGTTGGTTTTAATGTTCAGTATCTTGTCGATGTGCTTGGAGTGCTATCAGAAGATCAGTTGCGTATTACCCTAGCTGATAGCGCTAGCTCTGCTCTCATGGAAGATCCCGAAGATGGTGACTCTGTTTACGTTGTGATGCCAATGCGTCTCTAGTGTTTCACTAGTAATCAGTGCTTTGATATCTAATCTAAAAATATCGGCGTTTCGATGTATTCGAAGCGCCGATTTGCGTTTTAATACACCGTTAATTGTTTTTGATGGCAGCAACGGTTCTGGTAAGACATCTCATCTAGAAGCTTTATACGCTTTATCTACTGGTCGATCGTTTCGTTCCAATCGTCACACAACACTTATATCGCATGGTGAATCGAACTTCGTGCTTTTTGCTAAAGGGCAGTTTGGTACCCTTGCTCTGTCTAGAGGTGTTGATAAGGATAGCGCTGATAAAGCGCTTATTAATGGTGTGCCTGCTAAATCTGCGAGCGAGCTATCGCAATCGTTGCCTACAATGCTTATTAACGCTGATACGTTCCGGTTGCTAGAGGATGGCCCTGATATACGCAGGCAGTTTTTTGACTGGGGTGTGTTCCACGTGGAACATCACTTTGTTAACGAGCTAAAAGATTATAAGCGAGCGCTAAAGCAGCGTAATAACCTGCTACGTAAAGGTTATCATGAAGGGTTGCGGAGCACAGAGCAAGCGATTCGCAAGGTCATGATTGAAAAGGGCGAGTCTGTTATGCGGTCTCGCGTGCTATTCTACGAAGCCTTTATAGACAGTTTGAAGCCGTTACTTGATGAGGCTGTCGATATTTTTGGCTTACCTAAACTCAAGCTTCGACTCAAACAAGGCTGGCCAAAATCAACGAATAGTTTTTCTGAAGCGTTAGATTCGTCGTTTCAACGTGACATAGATCGTGGTGCTACAACTGTGGGGCCGCACCGGTTTGATTTACAGATCGAGCTGGAGCAGGGTGGTGATGCAAAGGATTATCTCTCTAGAGGTCAAACAAAGCGCTTAGCGATTATGCTAAAACTCGCTCAGTTAGATTTGTTAGCCAAGCAAAGGAGTGAATCGTCGGTCGTTGTTCTGGCAGATGACCTGCCAGCAGAGCTTGATAAGGATCAGTTGGCGTGGTCGGTTGAAGCTTTAAATCAACGTGCCGACCAGTTGTTCATAACCACCGTTGACGCACGTTCTGTGTTAGAATGTGTGCCAGAGATCGCCAAGAAGGCGCAAGTGTTCCACGTGGAACATTAAAAGAACAAAGATAAGGTAACTTACATTTATGAGCGAGCCGAATTACGATTCGTCGAGTATTAAGGTATTGAAAGGCCTTGATGCCGTAAGAAAACGCCCTGGTATGTATATCGGTGATACCGATGATGGTACCGGTCTTCATCATATGGTGTTCGAGATTGTCGATAACTCGATTGATGAAGCTCTAGCGGGATTCTGTTCAGAAATTAACGTTGTTATCCATCCAGACGAGTCTATCTCCGTATCGGATAATGGGCGTGGTATTCCAACCGAGATGCATGATGAAGGTGTATCGGCAGCAGAGGTTATCATGACTGTACTGCACGCCGGCGGTAAGTTCGACGACAATACCTATAAGGTGTCGGGCGGTCTTCATGGTGTAGGTGTGTCGGTAGTGAATGCTCTATCTGAAGAGCTTACCCTTACCATTCGTCGCGAAGGTAAGATACATGAGCAGGTATACCATCACGGTGTACCCCAAGCACCTTTATCGGTTGTTGGTGATAGTGAAACCACCGGCACTCATGTTCATTTCAAACCATCAGCTGACACATTTACCAATATCAAGTTCGTATACGAGCAGTTGGCTAAACGCCTGAGAGAACTATCGTTCCTTAACAGTGGTGTGCGCATTGTTCTGACAGATGAGCGCAGTGGTGTAAAGGATGAGTTCGAATATGAAGGCGGTCTGAGTGCTTTTGTTGAATATCTAAATAGTAATAAGACGTCAATCAACAAGGTATTGCACTTTAACTCACAGCGCGAAGATGGTGTAGGTGTTGAGGTTGCACTACAGTGGAACGATTCTTACCAAGAAAGCATTTTGTGCTACACCAATAACATCCCTCAAAGGGATGGTGGTACTCACCTTGCAGGCTTTAGAGCTGCGCTTACGCGTGGTTTAAACAGCTACATCGAGTCAGAGGGTATCGGTAAGAAAGAGAAGGTTAACACCACAGGCGACGACGCACGTGAAGGCTTAACTGCCATCGTATCAGTTAAGGTTCCTGATCCTAAGTTCTCATCTCAAACAAAGGATAAGCTCGTATCTTCAGAGGTAAAGAGCGCCGTTGAGCAGGAGATGGGCCAGGCCTTTAATGATTATTTATTAGAGAATCCGGGTGAAGCTAAGCTTGTTGTTTCGAAGATGATCGAAGCAGCCAAGGCGCGTGAAGCTGCGCGCAAGGCTCGCGAAATGACTCGCCGTAAAGGAGCCTTAGATATTGCTGGTTTACCAGGTAAGCTAGCAGACTGCCAAGAGAAAGACCCTGCGCTCTCAGAAATTTACCTGGTGGAGGGTGACTCTGCAGGTGGCTCAGCTAAGCAAGGTCGTGCGCGTAAAACACAGGCAATTTTGCCTCTGAAGGGTAAGATTCTAAACGTAGAAAAAGCGCGATTCGACAAAATGCTATCATCTGCAGAGGTCGGCACGCTGATTACTGCATTAGGCTGTGGCATCGGTACCACCGAGTTTAATCCAGATAAATTGCGCTACCACAGCATCATTATCATGACCGATGCTGACGTTGACGGCTCTCACATTCGTACGTTGCTGTTAACGTTCTTCTTCAGACAGATGCGCGAACTGATCGAGCGTGGTCATGTATATATCGCGCAGCCACCTCTCTACAAAGTAGCTAAGGGTAAGCAGCATCGATATATTAAAGATGAAGCTACCTTAGAAGAGTATCTAACACACTTAGCGCTAGAGAACGCACAGTTCTTTATTGAAGAGGGTGCGCCTGCTGTATCTGGCGACGCGCTAGCAACCTTGGTTGAAGAGCATCGTTTTGTATTAAGTGCGATCGACCGTTCATCAAAGCTATATCCTGAGTCTATATTGAACGAAGTGGCAGTATGCGGCGCGATTTCTAACGATATGTTGCAAAGCGCGGATGCTATGGATGCTTGGGCTCAACAACTACAAGCTCTATTAACACCTGAGGAAGTTCGCGCAGGTAGCCACCGTTACACAGTAGAGGTGATTGAAGACAAAGAGCGTAATGAGTTCTTGCCTAAGGTCACTATGATTGCCCATGGTGTTGAGTCTGAATATGTACTTCAGCGCGATTACCTATTAGGCGATGATTATCAGCGTATGGTAAAGATTGCGGGCGAGCACCAGGCGATGTTTGTATCAGGTGCTAAGATTCAACGTGGCGAAAAAGTACGTGAGGTTAGCGACTTTGCAGAACTACTTGGGTGGTTGATGGCTGAGTCTCGCCGCGGACTAAACATCCAACGTTATAAAGGTTTGGGCGAAATGAACCCTGATCAGCTTTGGGAAACCACAATGGACCCAGAAACACGTCGTATGCTTCAAGTAACCATTGATGATGCGATAGCGGCAGATCAAATCTTCTCTACATTAATGGGCGACCATGTAGAGCCACGCCGTGACTTCATTGAAACTAATGCGTTGTCTGTGTCTAACCTTGATGTCTAAAACTCTATAAATATCAAGTAGATACAAAAAAGGCCTGCATACTGCAGGCCTTTTTTATTAGGGTTAACTATCAGCAACCTTTAGATAGCCAGAGCCTCGATTGCAGCAATATCAACAAACTGCGCGCGCACAAGCTTAAGCAATGCAAGGCGATTAGCTTTTAAAGCGGCGTCATCGGCATTTACCATCACATCATCAAAGAATGATGAAATGGGCGCCTCAAGTGCGCTTAGTACTGTCAGGGCGTGCTCGTAATCGCCGTCAGCCTTAGCCTTTGACAGCTCAGAACTACTTGCGTTGATTGCGTCATAAAGGGCTGCTTCAGCAGACTCTACAAATAAACTAGCAGTAACATCGCCAATATCGGTATCTGCCTTTTCTAGGATATTCTTAACACGCTTATTATTATTGGCTAATGAACTAGCTGCGTCTGATTTAGCAAATTGAGATACCGCTGCTAAACGGTTACTAAAATCTAAGGGTGCAGTACAGCCAGTTTCTGCCACGGCAATGAAGGTTTCAGTAGAGTAACCCTGGTCTTGTGACCAAGCGCGTAGGCGTTCAATTACGTACTCAATCACCTTACTGTGGGTGGCACTGGGTACCTCAAGTACGCCATCAAACCCTTCAAGCGCCTTAGCAACCAAAGTATTTAGATCAAATGGTAGCGCCTTCTCGATTAGAATACGCAAGATACCTAATGAAGCGCGGCGTAACGCAAAGGGGTCTTTACTACCCGTAGGAAACTGCTCAATGGCAAAGATCCCGCAAAGTGTATCAAGACGATCAGCTAACGCTAAGGCAATTGAGGTGGTCGAGTTAGGCAATGCATCGCCAGCAAATGCCGGCCAATAATGTTGCTCTAGTGCCTCCGCAACATCGGCATCGTAGCCTTCTGCGGTAGCATAGTAACGACCCATAATGCCCTGAAGATCAGGAAATTCAGTTACCATCTCTGACACAAGGTCGCTCTTACAAACCTGTGCAGCATCTTGAGCTTTAGAAGATGAGCCGTCTATGGCGTCTGCTATAAAGCCTGCCAACTTCGCAATACGTTGTGTCTTGTCGTATACCGTACCAAGCTTGGCTTGAAAAACGATCTTCTTAAGACGATCAACATTGCCTTTCAATGATTGCTTCAAGTCGGTGTCATAGAAGAACTTAGCATCGGCAAGACGAGGGCGAATTACACGCTCATTACCTTCGATAACCGCTTGAGGATTGGTGCTTTCAATATTCGATAACGTGATAAAGTTGGGCATTAAAGCGCCTTTGTTATCGACCAAGTGAAAGTACTTCTGGTGTTCTTTCATCGATGAAACTAGCGACTCACTAGGCACCGTCAAAAACTCTTGATCAAAAGAACCGCCAAGCCCAATGGGCCATTCAACTAAACCCGTAACCTCGTCTAATAGAGCGTCGTCTATCACTGCATTACCACCCAGTGAGGTAGCCACAGACTTAACTTCAGCGCTTATCTTGTCTTGTCTATCGCCGTAGTGAGCGATTACTTTGTTATCTAAAAGTTGCTGTTCGTATGACGCGGGCGAGTCAATTTTAATGGCATCGCTACCATGAACTCGATGCCCACGAGAGATACGATCGGCGCATAAATCAAGAACGTTAAGCGGTAGTACGTCGTCGCCCCATAAGGCAACAAGCCAGTGGGCAGGGCGCACAAACTCGGCGCGCTTAGCGCCCCAACGCATGCGTTTTGCGATAGGCAGTTTCGATAATGACTCATCTACAATTGCGCCAATCAACGATTCAGTAGACGCACCGGCTGTATGTACAACAAACCCCAATCGCGGGCCTTTAGGCGAGTCGACGTGATCTAGTTGATCAACCGTTAAACCCAAACCTCGAGCAAAGCCCTGTGCTGCTTTAGTTGGGTTGCCATCGGCGTCAAATGCTGCCGCAACCGCTGGCCCAAGCTTTTGACTTGAAGTGTCGGCTTGCTGCTCGTCTAGCGCTTTAATGAAAATCGCTAAACGACGTGGCGAAGCAAACGAACGAACCTCGCCAAAATTCAAATTAGCCTGTTCTAAACCGTTAACGATGCCTTTAGAAAAAGCATTTGATAACGCTTTTAATGACTTGGGTGGCAGTTCTTCTGTGCCCAGCTCAATAAGTAAATCTTTGGCCATTATTGATCACCCTTTAATACTTGCTCACGAATAGCCTCGTCAGCTAATGGAAACCCAAGTGCCTTACGCTTGTTGTAGTAGCCTTCTGCTACTAATTTGGCGAGCGTTCTAACCCGTAATATAAAGCGTTGACGCTCGGTAACAGATATAGCGTGACGCGCATCCAATAGGTTAAATGCATGCGAGGCTTTCATGACTAGCTCGTAAGCCGGTAACGGTAAGTCGGCTTCAATCAGTTTGTTACAGTCAGCTTCGTATTGGTCAAATGCGTTGAACAGAAAATCGACATTAGCGTGTTCAAAGTTGTATGCCGACATTTCTACTTCGTTTTGGTGGAATACATCACCATAGGTAACGACGCCGTTAGGCCCTTCAGACCAAACAAGGTCATAGCCATTGTCTACGCCCTGCAAATACATAGCGATACGCTCAAGGCCGTAGGTGATCTCTCCAGTTACAGGGAAACACTCTAAACCACCAACCTGTTGAAAGTAGGTAAACTGAGTGACTTCCATGCCATTAAGCCATACTTCCCAACCAAGGCCCCAGGCCCCAAGAGTTGGTGATTCCCAGTTATCTTCTACAAAGCGGATATCGTGTTCGGCAACGTCGATACCAATGGCAGCTAATGAACCGAGATATAGCTCTTGGATATTGTCTGGAGACGGCTTTAACGCAACCTGAAACTGATAGTAGTGCTGAAAACGGTTAGGGTTTTCGCCATAGCGACCGTCAGTTGGACGGCGCGAAGGCTGCACATAAGCTGCGTTCCAGTTTTCAGGACCGATCGATCTCAAAAACGTTGCTGGGTGAAAGGTGCCCGCACCTACCTCCATGTCGAGAGGTTGAAGTACTGAGCAACCATGCTCTGCCCAATATTCTTGAAGGGCAAGAATCAGGCCTTGAAAAGTTTTTACGTTGGGTTTATTCGCCACGGTAATTACACTCTTGGTCGTATGGCAGTTTGAAACCTGTCATTATAAGGGGCATTGAGCCAAAATGCTTTGTAAAACTTCAACTCTAAGGGTATTCATGGCAATCAGCGACCATATTGTTCCGGTATTGATTAAGGCTAGTGCCAAGCTGCCATTTCATTGGTTACGCGCTATGGGGCGAGCCATGGGTGGGCGGGTAGCTAACGGCAACTCAAAAATGGTGCAAATAACCCGAAAGAACATCGAAACCTGTTTGCCACACCTTACTAAAGTCGAACAGCAACAATTGGTAGTCGATAGTATCAAGCATACATCGATGATCGCCTTCGAGATGGGGTCAATATGGCAACGATCACCAGAATGGATGATGAACAAGATTGAGTCAGTCGAGGGGATAGAATATTTTAATGAAGCCATTAAAAGCGAACAGGGGTTAATTTTGATTTGCCCACACCTAGGCAACTGGGAAGTGGCAAATTACTGGGTGTCTACAATAACACCTATTACAGCACTGTTCGCGCCACCTAAATCAAAGATAATGAATGACATGATAAAGGCGGCAAGAGAGAAGACTGGGTCAAAACTGGTGCCAACTAACCGAAAGGGAGTTGCAGCACTATTAAAAGCGTTAAAGCAGGGAGAGACAATCGGTATTCTGCCTGACCAGTTGCCCAAAGAAGGTAGTGGTGTGTATGCAGACTTTATGGGTCATACGTCGTACACAATGACTTTGGTGAACACGATGGCCGCTAAGACTGGGGCTAATATGTTAACCATAACTGCACTACGTACCGACACAGGTTTTAGAATAGTGCTTGAGCCATTTAAGCCAAAAGCAATACCTGAAAACAGAGAAGCCTGGGTTGCCGAAATGAATCAGGCAGTAGCCAAATTAATAATGCACGCACCAGAGCAGTACCAATGGGAGTACAAACGCTTTAGACGATTACCTGATGGTACAAGCCTATACAATTAAATTAGCTGCGCCAAAAAGTCGGGCTAAACAAAACGACCAGTGTAAAAACTTCTAGACGCCCAAGTAACATTGCAAAACTAAGTAACCATTTGGCAACGTCATTAATGTTGCCATAATGTGCTGCAACATCCCCAAGACCCGGGCCTAGATTATTTAGGCAGGCAGCTACTGCAGAGAACGCAGTTTCAAAGTTTAATCCTGAAAAAAGCATCGCTAGTAGCAACATTAAGAACGCGGCAAAGTAGGCTGCAATAAAACCCCATACCGCTTCTGTAACTCTGGGTGCTACTGCACGCTTACCAAGCTTAACAGGAATCACTGCATTGGGGTGTACCAACTGAACAACTTCGCGCAGTGCTTGGCGCCAAACAAGCAATACACGAATACATTTCATGCCACCGCCGGTCGATCCTGCACAACCGCCCGCAAAAGCTAAAAAGAAAATCGCCCAAGGCAGGCCCTGAGGCCATTGACTAAAATTCTCAGTGGCAAAACCGGTGGTAGTACCTATTGATACCACAGTGAAAACGCCGTGAATCCAAGCATCTTCTGCAGAGAGAACACCTGATCTAGATAGTACGAATACTGTTAAAATACAGCCTGTGATAATCAAGAAGAAATAAAATTTAGCTTCACTGTCGTGAAGATAGTGACGCAGTGTTTTGTTGCGCCATGCAAAAAAATGCAGCGCAAAATTGATGCCTGACGCCAACATAAAAAACGTAGCTATCAATACAATTAGATTGTTATCAAAAAAACCTAAGCTAGCATCGTGCGTCGAGAAACCACCGATAGCAACAGTGCTGTAAGCATGACAAATTGCATCAAACACTGACATTCCTGCTGCCCAATAGGCGAACGCGCAGGTTGCAGTAAGGCTAAAATAAATAACAAATAAGCTTTTAGCAGTTTCAGTAATTCGAGGGGTAAGCTTATTATCTTTTACGGGGCCAGGGGTCTCAGCACGATATAACTGCATACCACCAATACCTAGCATCGGCAAAATAGCAACGGCGATTACAATGATACCGATACCGCCAAACCATTGAAGCTGTTGACGATAATACAACAGTGATTTTGGTAGCGAGTCTAAGCCTGTTAAAACCGTGGCTCCGGTCGTTGTTAGACCTGACATACTTTCAAACACGGCATCAGTAATACCGACATTAAGTGCGCTAGAAAAGTAGAAAGGCAAAGAACCAAAGCTACCGAGTACAAACCAGAACATTGCGGTGATCAAAAAGCCATCGCGTGTACGCAGATCAGAACGGTATCTTCTGGTAGGTAGCCAAAGGCTAAAGCCTGTACCTAAGGTAATGATGAATGCTTGAAGAAAAATATCGATCGAACCATCATTATAAAGATGCGAAACCACCATTGGCGGTAACATCGTTAGACTAAAAACAGCAAGTAGCGTACCTAGAATGCGAGCGATCAATTGCGGGTGCATAATTAAAAGTAACCTAGGTTAACAGCGAATAGTTTTTCAATCTGTCGCACCATGCGCTTATCGACAACGAACATAATAAGATGGTCGTTAGACTCGACCAGAGTATCGTGATGAGCAATGATAACTTCACTATCTTCGTCAGTTTCGCGAACTATTGCACCAATAGTAGTGCCAGGTGGTAGCGAAATTTGCTCGATACGTTTACCGACAACTTTAGAGCTTTTTTCATCGCCAACGGCGATAACCTCAAGTGCTTCTGCTGCGCCACGGCGTAGACTATGTACGTTAACAAATGTGCCGGCACGAACTTTGGTTAACAGTGAGCCAATTGTGATCTGCTGAGGAGAGATTGCAATATCAATCTCGCCACCTTGAATCAGATCAACAAATTCTGGTTTGTTAATTAGCGTCAATACCTTATGGCAGCCCATACGCTTAGCCAGCATAGACGACATAATGTTAGCTTCGTCTGAATTGGTTAAAGCAATAAATACGTCGGTTTTCTCGATGTTTTCTTCAAGCAATAGCTCGCGATCGGCAGCGTTGCCTTGCAACACTATTGTGTTATTAAGTTCATCAGATAACTCGAGACAACGATCTCGAGAGTACTCGATAAGTTTTACTTGGTAATCATTTTCAATAGCCTTTGCTAAGCGACCACCGATATTGCCGCCGCCAACGATGGTGATCTTCTTGTAGGGCTTATCAAGGCGTCTTAGTTCACTCATTACCGCCATAATGTTGTACGACGCTGCAATGAAAAACACTTCGTCATCGACTTCGATGACAGTATCACCTTCAGGAATAATAGGTTTGTTTTTACGAAAGATGGCCGCTACACGGGTATCAATCTTAGGCATGTGCTCGCGTAAGGCTCGTAGTTGTTTGCCTACGAGCGGGCCATCATGATAGGCCTTTACTGCAACTAGCTGCACCTTGCCCTCTGCAAAATCTAATACTTGCAAAGAACCAGGATGTTCAATTAAACGTTTTACATGGTTCGTAACAAGCTGCTCGGGTGCAATAAATAAATCAATGCCAAAACCACCGTCGCCAACTAGTTCGTGTTTGCGCGAAACATAATTAGCAGATCGAACACGCGCTATCTTTGTGGGTGTACTATAAAGTGTGTGAGCAATTTGGCAGGCAATCATGTTGATCTCATCGCTAGAGGTAACGGCGATAAGTAGTTCGGCATCTTCTATGCCTGCTTGCTCTAAGACGTTAGGGTGCGAGCCCATACCACTAATGGTGCCAATATCAAGACGATCTCTTAGTTCACGAAGGCGCACTTCATCGATATCAATAACTGTGATGTCAGAATCTTCTGAGGCTAGACTAGCTGCGAGAGTGCCACCTACTTGACCACCACCGAGAATAATAATCTTCATCTTTTGCTGCCGTATTCTTGTCTTATTGCTTTTTAATTAACGCGTAAAAAAAGCCGTCGTGGCTTAGGTCGTCTCCGGCAAATAATTGCCATCCTGCACCCGTGTCGACACCATTTGACAAGCATATCGGCACTAAAAGGGCATCTTGGTGCAAGTTTAAAAAAGATTCAATCACTTTATGGTTTTCTCTGGGTAGGGTAGAGCAGGTTGCATAAAGTAAATGGCCGCCAGATTTAAGCGCTTGCCACAGATTGGCCAATATCTTTTGTTGCAGCGTCGACAGCGCAGCTATATCGTCAGGCTGACGTAGCTGTTTGATATCAGGGTGGCGTCTTATAACGCCAGTTGCGCTGCAAGGAACGTCAGCCAGAATAGAGTCATATAGTTGGTCGCTAGCAAAATCGTATTCACTGATATCTGCACATAATAGTGTCGCCTGCTTGCCGCAGCGATCTAGGTTTTCTTGTACACGCTGAAGCCGTTTTGAATCGATATCTACAGCGGTTACCTCAATATCCTGTGCCTGTTCCAGCAAAGCACAGGTTTTACCGCCCGGTGCAGCGCAAGCGTCTAATACCTTTGTATTATCGCCAACTGGTAAAAGACGACTAGCCAGTTGTGCGGCTTCATCTTGTACAGAAAATGCACCCGCACTAAAGCCAGGAATACAGTGCACATCAGTGGGGGTATCTAAAACCAAAGCAGTGTCACAAAGTGGCGACTGCGACGATGCAATTCCTGCCTCTGTGAGCTTAGACTGGGCATCATTAACTGTGTGATGAGACAGGTTAACCCGCAACGTCATTGGTGCCTGAGTGTTATTAGCATCAAATATATTATCTGCACGATTAGGCCAAGCCTTTTTAATCATACCCACCAGCCAGTCAGGGTGAGCGGTAGTAAAGCGATCTTGAGCGCTTAATTGGTTGGCTAAAGAAGAGTGTTGAGAAGCAACCTTACGCAGTACGGCATTGATAAACCCTTTTGCCCAGCGCTTTTTGTTGGGTGCTATTTCGGTATATTCGTTAACTACTGCATGTGCTGGTCGTTGTAGCTCTGCTAATTCATAACAACCTAGAAGCAACAGCGAATAGATATCTAAGTCTTTGCTGCGTAAAGGTTTTTCTATTACCTGAGATAATATTAAAGAAAGTCGAGGCTCAAACCGCAAAGAGCCGTAACTTAATTGGGCAACAAGCGAACGGTCATCGGGTGATGCTTTAGATTGGGCATTACTCAAGCTAGCGGTGAGCGACTCACCCCCCTTGATAACTTGCAAAACCGCTTTCGCGGCAAGTGCCCGTGGGTTAAGAGTCAATGTGACTGCCTTTTTTAAACAAATCAGGGCGCCCGTTAATCAATTGATCAAAGGTCTGCGCTTTTTTGCCGGGTGGTTGTAGCAGTGTAATAAGTAATGATGCGTTACCACAACCTATCACTAACCCGTCGGCTGAATACTGAATAATTTGGCCTGCCTTGGCTGTGTCATCTGTAATGACCGATGCCTGATGAACCTTATAAAGCTTGCCTTGGTAGCTAAAGCTGCAACAACGCATTGGGTAGAACGCTCTAATCTTACGTTCTAGCACAACAGCATCTAATGAAAAGTCTAAGATTGTTTCAGGCTTTTCGATCTTATGGGCGTAGGTAATAAGGTCATCTGTTTGTGGCGTGGCTACAGCCGAGCCTTCAAACAGTTTTGCAACGGCCTCTACTAACGCCTGGGTACCTGCAGGTAATAGCTTTTGGTACAACGACGCAGCAGTTTCGTTGGTGTCGATTGTAACTCGCGACTCAAGAATAACATCGCCCGTGTCTAGGCCAATATCCATTTGCATGATGGCAACGCCTGATTGCTGATCACCGGCCTCAATAGCGCGTTCAATGGGTGCGGCGCCTCGCCACCTGGGCAGCAAACTAGCATGCACATTAATACACCCTAAACGAGGAGCATCTAACACGACCTTAGGTAGAATCTGCCCATAGGCAACAACAACCATTAGGTCTGCGTTATAGCTTGCGAGTACGGCCTGAGCGTCGACATCCTTCAATGAACTAGGTTGCTCAACGGTAATGCCTGCATCTAAAGCAACGGCTTTAACAGGGGAGGGGGTTAGCTTCTGACCTCGGCCGGTGGCTCGGTCTGGTTGGGTGTAAACCGCAACAACCTCATAATCGGCTTTAAGAAGCGCCAATAGATGCTGAGCAGCAAAATCGGGCGTACCCGCAAAGATAATTCGTTGGCTCATTGTGATAAACGGTGCTGCTTTTCGAGTTTTTTACGAATACGATCACGCTTAAGTCGCGAGATATGGTCAACAAATAGCTTGCCATTTAGGTGATCTAGCTCGTGCTGAATGCACACTGCTAGCAGTTCTTCAGCGATCAGCTCGTAGCTTTCGCCCTTTTCATTCTGGGCAGTTACTTTTACTCGCTCAGGGCGAATCACGGTCTCGTAAAACCCAGGTACTGACAAGCAGCCCTCGTCATATCTGTGCAAGTCTTCAGTTAAAGGCTCTACTTCAGGGTTAATAAATACCCTAGGTTCAGAGGCATCTTCTGATAAATCCATCACCACAACCCGCTTATGAACGTCGACCTGGGTTGCTGCAAGGCCAATACCATTTGCATCGTACATCGTTTCAAGCATATCCTGTACAAGTTGCTCTAGCTCTGCATCGAACACCGTTACAGGCTTTGCAACCGTGCGCAGACGAGCGTCAGGAAATTCAAGTATGCTTAGTTTCGCCATGATAGTTTGCCTTTAAAGAAGATTGGGCTGCACAAAAATGTCTATTAATTATAGATAACTAGACGTACGTCTGGTAATAAAGTGCAAATGGTTGTTAACATGACAAGGATTATACACAAACGTCGCCATTGACGGCTTCGGGTAACCATAACTATGAAAAAGTTGCTTTTTTGCGCAGCCATGGCTGCATCGCTTGCTACTGCATCTGTCAGCGCTATTGCTGATGTACTTGCATTAAAGAAAGACCACCCTCAAGAGTACGTTGTTGTTAAAGGTGATACTCTCTGGGACATATCTGGCAGATTTCTTCAAAGTCCTTGGCGCTGGCCTGAGATTTGGGGTTATAACAGCCAAATTGAAGACCCTCACTGGATCTACCCCGGCGATATCATTCGTTTAGTTTACATCGACGGCAAGCCTCGCTTAATTAAAGGCTCTGGTGGCGTTGTTAAGCTATCTCCTAATGTACGCTCACGCGACATTATCGAAGCGATTCCGCCAGTGTCTCTTGAAGCAATTGGGCCATTTTTAGACGAGCATCGTATTGTTGACCCAAATAGTTTTGAAATATCGCCACACGTTATCATGGGTGCTGAAAAGCATTTATTAGTGGGTGCAGGCGATCGTTTCTATGCTAGAGGCGATTTCGAAACCGACGGCCGTTATGGTGTTTACCGTATGGGTAAGATCTATAACGATGCCGAAGGTAACGTGATTGGAGTAGAGGCGCTTGATATTGGTACGGCCGATATGCTGTCACGTAAAACAGATATCGCCGAATACGAACTACTAGAATCTCGTCGCGAAATCAGACCTACCGACCGTTTGATGCCTGCCATCGACCTTGAGCGTCAGGCTAATTTTTACCCTAAAGCGCCGGTACAAAACATCGAAGGCAAAATTGTTCATGCGCCAACAGGTGTTAGAACACTAGGTGCGTTGTCGGTAGTTGTTATTGATCAGGGTGCCCAACAGGCACTAGA
This sequence comes from uncultured Pseudomonadales bacterium, assembly GCA_947503335.1. GTDB lineage: Bacteria > Pseudomonadota > Gammaproteobacteria > Pseudomonadales > CANNCY01 > CANNCY01. Next base: position 144,713 of record CANNCY010000004.1, read on the forward strand.
GCCTGGTGACGTATTAGCGATTTACCAGGTGGGTGAGGTGGTAACCGACCGTGTTAAGGGTGATAAGGTTAAACTACCTGACGAGCGTAGCGGCTTGCTAATGGTGTTCTCGGTAACTGACCAACTAAGCTATGGCCTAATCTTGGCGACCAACCGTGCACTTGAAGTAGGTGATATCGTTCGTTCGCCCGACGCATAAAGTTGCCTACAGCTGTTAAGCATCGATACCCTTAGGTATCGCTAGCCCCGCCTTGTTAGCGGGGCTTTTTATTTGTCTACAACATATCAATCGGTCACAGCCAAATCAGATCTAATTAAAGCAAGCATCGAGCTTGCGATGGTGCCTGGTTTAGGCAGCGTTCGACTAGTACAACAGTATCGAGAGCGCGGGCATTCATTATTGACTGATGGCCCAGATCCCCCTTTTTTAGAGAAATGGCAATCACTTAAAGAGAGCGATCGGTTTGTTAATCAAGTGAATGACTTTTTAGTATGTCTAAAGCAACACGAAATAGGCGTAATACCTATCGTGTCAGATCAGTATCCCAATTGGTTGGCAGATACGCCGCAACCACCATGGCTTCTGTATACAAAAGGCAATCAAGAATTACTTAAACAGCCTGCGGTAGCGATGGTTGGTGGGCGAGCTGCAACTGCCGTTGGGCTAAGAATGGCCAAGTTGTTTGCCGATACGGTATCTAAAAATGGTTGCGCAGTTATAAGCGGCTTAGCGAAAGGTATCGATACAGCGGTGCACCAAGGTGCAATATCTAAAACGATCAGTGTATTTGCCGGCGGGTTAGATGATGTTTACCCAAACTGTAACAAAGCGTTAGCTAATAATATTCTTAAACATGATGGGTTGTGGATTAGCGAGCATCCCCCTGCAACAAAACTAAATCGTGGTCTTTTTACAAGACGTAATCGAATCGTGGTTGGCTTGAGTAGGGCGGTGGTTGTTATCGAAGCAGCAGCAAAATCAGGTTCGTTAGTCAGTGCACAGTACGCCATCGACTATGGGCGAGAACTATTCGCAGTACCCGGTAACCCAGAGCAAGCGATCAATCGTGGTTGCCATCAATTAATTCGTCAAGGTGCTCAGCTGATTGATAGCGTGCCGCAACTGGTAGCTGATCTTAACCTAATCGGAGACACGCTGGTATTAGAGTCGCCTAAGCAAGACCCATTAACCCAGACCTTATATCAACTGTTAGGCCAGCCTTGCTCGGTTGCGCAAGTGGCGATGGCATTGAATGTTGATCTGATCGTTGCGAGCGAACTTATTCTACAGTTGGTTTCAAAAAATATCGTTAAACAAACTGTTGCAGGGTATCAGCTTGTTTCAGATTAGTGGCTAAGGCATGATGGCGGCATGAATACATGTACCTACTATCGATATTTGGCAGACCTATTAGCCATCGGCGATACGCTTATTTATCCAACCGAAGCTGTATGGGGATTGGGTTGCGACCCTGCCAATCAACAGGCAGTAGAGCGATTGTGTGCCATTAAGGGCCGAGACGCAGACAAAGGTTTGATCTTGATTGCGGGCGATGCAGCCCAGCTAAAACAATGGCTACCGCACTTAGCACTTGACGATATCAAGGCGATGCAAAGTACCACGCTAACACCAACCACGTATGTTGTTGAGCATTTTGGCACGGTACCCGATTGGGTATCTGGCGGTCGCCCTACGGTTGCGGTTAGGTTAACCGATCATCGACCAGTGATTAATTTATGCAATGCATTTAATGGTGCGATAGTGTCTACCTCGGCAAACCCATCAGGTGCTCAGTCATCAAAACTGCGTGCGCAACTAATGCGTTATTTTGGTGATTACCTTCACTGGGCACCTGGCGAACTGGGGGGGGCACGACGCCCGTCAACGATTATTGACCTAAAGACCAAGCAAGTTCTAAGAAAATAAAAACGCAAAGGTTATCGCGAGTAAATGAAACGATTTGTAGTAGTAGGCAATCCGATTGCGCAAAGTAAATCTCCACAAATACATCAGCATTTTGCCGAGCAGTTTGAAATCGATTTACAGTATGAGCGCCACTGTTTAGATGAGATACATTTTAAAGATCAGATGCAAGCTCTGTTTGATGACGGTGTTGTCGGCGCCAACGTTACCATGCCCTTTAAGCACCAGGCTTATGATATGGCATCAAAGCATACCGAGCGTGCCATCAAGGCGGGTGCTGCGAACACTCTGTACTTTGAAAACGGCGAACTAGTCGCCGATACCACCGATGGGTGCGGCGTGGTTGTATCAATAGAACAGCTACAAAATTACGAACTCGCCAATAAAAAAGTGTTGGTATTAGGTGCTGGTGGCGCTGTACGAGGCATCATTGATGATCTATTAAATGCTGATGTTACTAGCGTGACCATCGCCAATCGTACGGTACAAAAAGCGCAAGATATTGCCCAACGATTTGATCGTACCAACGCAATCTCGTTGGCCGATGTTACGCCAGGCTTTGACGTGGTGATTAACGGAACCTCTAGTTCGTTATCAGGCACTGCATTACCTATTACTGCCGAACAGCTTGCAGGCACACAGCTAGTTATGGACATGACTTATGCGGCGCAACCGACACCGTTTATGCAGTTAGCGATAAGCCAAAATATAGACGCGATCGATGGCTTAGGAATGTTAGTAGGGCAGGCCGCAGAATCCTTTTACATTTGGCATGGAAAGCGGCCTGACGTACAAAGTTGCGTAACTAGTATTGCCCGTATGCTTCGCTAAAGGCGTCTTTTAACTGGCTGTAATTACTTGCAGAGTAGGCAAAAAATTGGCGCTCTGCAGCAGATAGCTCGCGTACCTTTTTTGCAGGTGACCCCATATAGACCCACCCCGACTCAAGGGTTTTGCCAGGGGGTACTAATGTACCAGCGCCAATTACAACCTCGTCTTCAACCACTGCACCATCTAATACGATCGCGCTGATGCCTACCAGTACACGAGAACCTATCGTACACCCATGAAGAACGGCTTTGTGCCCAATAGTTACGTCATCACCGATCGTCAGTGGCCAACCAGCTTCGTTAAACTTGCTAGCGTGCGTGATATGTAAAACAGCACCATCTTGTACCGAAGTACGCTCGCCAACGCGAATACTATGCATATCACCGCGAATAACCGCAGCGGGCCATACCGAGCTATCATCACCCAGTTCAACATCGCCAATGACGCAGGCTTGCTTGTCGACATAAACGTTGGCACCTAGTTTAGGTTTGTGCCCCTTGAATTCGCGAATATGATCCATACTAATTAACTACCTATCAAACTTAATTAAGAGCGTGCTATGCATTATCCCTGTTCTACCGTACAAGATCTCCCTCAATTTGACACACTTGATGTAGATAGTCAGTTGAAGGCCGTATTGGCTGCGATTGCAGAAGCGCGATCAACAATTGATCAAATGGTAAAGCAGCAGTTAACGGCGGGCGAGTTCTTACGCGCTCTAGAGCAACTGCAATTAAGTATAGATAATCCATTTAGCCCCATTAGTCACTTGCATGGTGTGGCCAATACCGACGACATCAGAGAAGCCTACAATTCGGCTATTCAGGCACTGACCGATTACGGCAATTGGGTAGGGCAGCATAGAGGGCTATATCAGTGCTATGAAGCAATCGATACAAGCACCCTAAATTCAGCCGATCAAGAGGCGGTGCGACAGTCGCTATTGAGCTTCAAGCTATCAGGTATCGACTTACCCGAAGAACAACAGCAACAGCTGGCCGACATTAACAATCAGCTCAGCAAATTGAGTACAGAATTTTCGAACAACGTACTAGACGCAACCGATCGCTGGCACCATGATGTTACGGGCGAAGACGCGCTAGCTGGTATGCCACCGCATGCCATTGCCGCCGCAAAAGAAGCTGCCGAGCGAGCCGATATTCAAGGTTATCGTTTAACACTTAATATGCCCAGCTATCTAGCGGTGATGATGTACGCCGACGACGCAGCTTTGCGCGAAACACTGTACACCGCGTATGCAACACGTGCATCTGATCAAGGGCCCGATGCAGGCCAGTCTGATAACGGCCCGATCATCAACACCATACGTGCGCTACGTCACCAAAAAGCGCAGCTGTTGGGCTATCAAAACTATGCCGAACTGTCGCTTGCTAAGAAAATGGCCGACAGTACCGGTCAGGTTACGGGCTTTATCAATGATCTTGCAGAACAGTCACTGCCCATAGCCAAAGAAGAGTTTGCGCAGTTAGAAGAATATGCAGGGCGAACATTAAACCCTTGGGACGTAGCCTATTACAGTGAAAAGCTAAAGGATGCCCAATACAGTGTTAACGACGAAGCATTAAAGCCTTACTTTAGTGTCGAGTCTGCCATTGATGGGTTGTTCGATGTCACCAGTCGATTGTTTGGTATTAGCATCAAGCAAGCTGATGCGCCAGTGTGGCATAAAGATGTTCGTTTTTATCACATCTATGATAACGATGAGATCATCGCTGGCTTTTACTTTGACCTATTTGCGCGAGAACAAAAGCGTGGTGGTGCGTGGATGGCTGATTGCCGTAGCCGCATGATGATAGGCGATAAAGTTCAGCGCCCAATTGCGTATTTAACGTGTAATTTTTCAGCGCCTACTAAAACAACGCCTAGCCTTTTAAGTTTGAATGACGTGACCACCTTGTTCCACGAATTTGGTCATGGTCTACATCACATGCTTACGGCTCAGACCAGTTTAGATGTATCGGGTATTAATGGCGTACCTTGGGACGCCGTAGAACTGCCGTCGCAATTTTTAGAAAATTGGTGCTGGCAACCCGATGTTATCAAGGCCATTTCTAGTCATTACGAGACAGGCGAGCAATTACCACAACATCTATTAGATGCTGCAATCAAGGCAAAGAATTTTCAAAGCGCGATGGCGATGGTGCGCCAGCTAGAGTTTGGCTTGTTCGATTTTGAACTGCATAAAGATTACAACCCTGACGCACCTGTATCAGTAGACGACACAATTCAATCAGTACGTGAACGCGTGGCAGTTGTTAAGCCCCCTAAATGGCATCGCTTTGCGAATGGTTTTTCCCACATTTTTGCTGGCGGATATGCAGCAGGTTACTACAGCTATAAGTGGGCAGAGGTACTATCGGCCGACGCCTTTGAAGCGTTCGAAGAAGAAGGCATCTTCAATACCGAGACTGGTAAGCGTTTCAAGAACGAAATATTACAGGCTGGTGGCAGTCGATCGGCGATGCAAAGTTTTGTAGCATTTCGTCATAGAGAGCCAAAAGTAGATGCGCTATTACGGCATAGTGGTTTAGTTAAAGAGGTCGCCAATGTTTAAGGCAAACAAACGATTTATTGCCGGGGCTGTGTGCCCAAAGTGCGCCGAGATGGATAAGATCGTTGCATACAAAGAAGACGGCAAACAGTATCGCGAATGCGTCGCCTGTGGATTTAAAGAAAAAGAGAATTTTGCGAACAACCCGCAAGAGTTAGCGACGCGCGTAGCTGACCCAATGGATCAAATTGAGGCGACCCCAGTCACGCTAATCGACCCGTCAAAGCAAAACTAAATAGAAAGATAAAGTGGCGAGCAGATACTTAATCTACTCGCCATTTTTTAAGCGGGTCGCCTTATTAGTCTAGACACCGTATAGCAGCTAGTAAGTATCACAACGACCGTTGGGCCACTAGGCAGGTTAAACCACACCGCGCCAATCAATCCAAAGACCACACCGATGCTGCAGATGAATGCAGCGATGATTGCCATTTGGCTAGGTGTGTTCGCCCAATAGCGCGCCGTCGCAGCAGGAATAATCAGTAACGCTGTAATCAGCAGAATACCCACCACCGGAATCGCCGTAGCCACTGTAATAGCGATCATCGATGCCAATAACCAACGGTGGCGTTTTACACCTACGCCTTCGGCGGCGGCCAAGTCTTCTGACAGCGTCATCAATACCAGCGCGCGCCACCTTATTGTGGCCAGTAATGCAGCGGTTATCGCCACCGTTGCAATCCAAATTATTTGCGCCGTATCAATCAGTAAAATATCGCCAAATAGTAAACCGGTTAGCGATACCTGTTGATTGGGTGAGATTGAAAAAACGATCATACCAACGGCGAGAGCAGTATGAGAGAGAATGCCAAGCAGCGTGTCAGTCGCCATTAGCGCTTTGTATTCGGCTAGCCAAAGCAAACCAGCAACGCCCAGTGCAACAAGCCCAACCATAAGGGTGTTGTCTGCATTTAATAGCAGAGCCAGTGCAACACCTAGCAGCGCACTGTGCGCAACGGTATCGCCGAAATATGCCATGCGGCGCCATACCATTAGACTACCCAGGGGGCCCGCAGCAAGGCTTAATAAAACGCCCGATAACATCGGGAGCGATAAAAACTTAATGAGTTCCATCACAGCCTCCGTCATTGCAAACATCGCCATCGATACCGTGGTGATGGTCGTGGTGATGTTGATACAGGGCGAGTGCTTGGGCGCCCCTTTCGCCTAAAAGGGCTTTATAAGCAGGATCAGATTGCACATCGGTGGGTAAGCCATGACAGCAAATGTGGTGATTTAGGCAAATAACGCGATCGGTTGAGGCCATGACTAAATGCAGGTCGTGCGATATCACCAAAACAGAACAGTCTAGTTCGTCTCGTAATTGATTAATTAGCGCATAAAGCTCAACCTGGCCGCCTACGTCGACCCCTTGCGCCGGTTCATCTAATACCAACAGATTAGGCTTTAGCAGCAGCGCGCGTGCCATTAGCACCCGTTGCTTTTCACCACCAGACAATCGATAAACAGGGCGATCAAGTAGATGGCTGATGGTTAGCCGTTCAGCGATCGCATCGATACCGTCGTTACTTGCTTGCGACAGCAAGTAGCGTACAGACATGGGCATTGATGGGTCGACATTGAAATGCTGGGGTACATAACCGATCTTTAGTGATGGGTGTCGATGAACCTCACCCGACGAGGGGGATATTAAGCCTAACAACACTTTCACTAGGCTAGATTTACCAGCGCCGTTTGGGCCAACAAGTGTAACGATCTCGTTAGGCTCGATCGAAATCGATATTCGATCAAGAATGTTAGTTTGCCCCAATGTTAATGACAGTTGGTCGGCAGCGATAAGCGATTGCATTAAAGTTATGAGCCTCGGTAAGTTTTACCTGCTGTATCAGCAAAGCGTTGGCTATTGTAATATATAGCGTCTACTTTCGCCGAGTGTTACTGTGATTCGTTGTTTACTCATCATTAAATTAATCGTTCTTAGCTGTTGGTCAACCTCGATACGCGCAGAGCAAATTATTGTATCAATAAAGCCACTAGCGCTAATCGTAAAAGCCGTAGCACCTGATTCGGCCGACATTGTTACGCTTATTCCTCCGGGTGCATCGCCCCACACGTATCAGCTAAAACCAACCCAGGTTATTGGTTTGTCGAAAGCAAAAACCATTTACTGGCTTAACCCCGCAATAGAAACGGGGCTAGGTAGGCAGTTAGCCAAGCGTTCTAACGCCTATCAGTTGCACTTAGAGAGCATTCAAGATCACGGTGATATGCATGCTTGGATGAATCCAACTTGGGCACTAAAACAGGCGTCGCGTATCGTTAAAGAGCAAAACTGGCCAACTGATAAACTCGCCCAATTTACTAGTGCGCTGCAAGCGTCAACTAAACAATGGCAACAGCAGACGGCGTCAATAGGCGATCAACCAGTCGTGGTGGCACATGATGCGTTTAATCATTGGCGAAGTTGGGCTAACTTTAACCAAGTAGCTGTTGTGCAACCAAGTGCCGAGCATCCAGCGCCAGCGAGTCATTTATTTGACGTTGATCAAATGCTGCAGGCGATGAATCATAGTTGTATTGTGATCGAGCCTAGTACGCCAGAGCGCACCAAGCGTTTTTTGGCTGCCTACAACCTACCCATGGTCAGTGTAGATATCATTGGCTATTCAGCTGACAGCTATCAACAGCTGATGCAGCAGATTGCAGATGGTTTAAGCCGTTGCGCTACCCAGTAACATCTGACTAACTCCTGCCGTTGGTGTATGCTAACGGCAATCAAAATTAAGAGCTTTGTAATGTCTGAATCTATGTCTCCATTGGTCTTGGTGGATGGGTCGTCGTACCTGTTCAGAGCCTTTCACGCACTGCCACCGCTGGTAAATTCGAAGGGGCAGCCCACGGGGGCAATTAAAGGCGTAATCAACATGATTCGCCGGCTTATCAAAGATTACCCAACGTCACAGATTGTGGTTATTTTCGATGCTAAGGGGCCTACCTTTAGAAACGAAATGTACAGCGAATACAAAGCACATCGCCCGCCGATGCCCGATGACTTGCGCAGCCAAATAGAACCTATTCACGAAATCATCAAAGCCATGGGGCTACCTCTATTGGTGATCCCGGGTGTTGAGGCAGACGATGTGATCGGTACCTTTGCAGACCAGGCGACCAAGGCAGGGCGCGACGCGGTTATCAGTACTGGCGATAAAGATATGGCGCAGCTAGTTACCGAGCACGTTACATTGGTCAACACCATGACTGACACAGTGATGGATATCGAAGGCGTTAACGCTAAGTTTGGTATCGGCCCAGAATTAATAATTGATTATCTAGCTTTGATGGGCGACAAAGTCGATAACATTCCTGGGGTGCCAGGTGTTGGCGAAAAAACGGCACTAGCTCTATTGCAGGGCTTAGGCTCAATCGAATCGATCTATCAGCAGCTTGATCAGGTTGCAACGCTGACCTTTAGAGGCAGCAAAACCATGGCTGCTAAGCTAGAGGCTAACGAAGAGATGGCTAAGCTATCTTACGAACTGGCAACCATTAAAACCGATTGCGAGCTGCCTATTGCACACGACGACGTAGCCATGCAGCCCGCTGACAACGAAGCGCTGTTAAAGTGGTTTACCGATTTAGAGTTTAAAACCTGGATTACCGAGCAATCAAAATTGGTTGATGGTGGCCAAGTGGTCTCTGACAGTGCTGGTGAGCAAGAAAAAATAGCGGCACCCGAAGTACCCACAAGTATTGATTACGACACGATATTTACGAAAGAGCAGTTTAACGAGTGGCTAACAAAACTCGCCAAGGTGGATGCCTTTGCGTTTGATACAGAAACCACCAGTCTTAATTATATGGATGCTGAGTTGGTGGGCCTTAGCTTTAGTTATGAAACAGGCAAAGCCGCCTATGTGCCGGTTGCCCACAGTTATATGGACGCACCCGAGCAACTCGATCGCGACTGGGTGCTAGAGCAGTTAAAGCCGTTACTAGAAAGCACTTCAATTACCAAGGTGTGCCAAAACCTTAAGTATGATCGATCGGTTTTGGCTAAATACGATATTGCACTAGGTGGTGCTTTCGATGACACCATGGTGATGAGCTACGTGCTAAACAGTACTGCTACCCGCCACGATATGGACTCGCTAGCGAGTTTCTATCTAGGTCGTCAAACGACCAAGTTTGAAACGATTGCAGGTAAAGGCGCTAAGCAACTTACCTTTGATCAAATCGATATTGAAAAGGCTAGCCACTACGCTGCCGAAGATGCAGATATTACTTGGTCACTATACGAGCACCTTAATAAGTTGCTGACTAGCGAGGGCGCATTAAACGATCTATATCAAAATCTAGATCGCCCCTTAGTGACATTACTGTCAGACATAGAGCGAAATGGCGCTAAGGTTGATGCGAATCTATTGGGTCATCAATCGATTGAGCTTAGTGCACGCATTGAGCAAATCGAGCGCGAGGTGTACGAGCAAGCAGGCGAACCCTTTAATCTAAACTCGCCCAAACAGTTGGGCGAGGTGCTATTCGAAAAACTAAAGCTACCCGTTGTAAAGAAAACAGCAAAGGGGGCACCCAGTACTGCTGAAGAAGTGCTAGTAGAGCTAGCGTTAGACTTTCCGCTGCCTAAACTCATTTTAGAATACCGTAGTCTAGCGAAACTAAAGTCGACCTATACCGACAAGTTGCCACAGTTAATCAACGCGCAAACTGGCCGTATTCATACTAGCTACCACCAAGCAGTAACCGCAACAGGGCGGTTATCATCAAGCGACCCGAACTTGCAAAACATACCGGTTAGAACCGACGAAGGTCGTCGTATTCGCCAAGCCTTTGTGCCTCGTGATGGCTATACCATGGTCGCAGCGGATTATTCGCAGATTGAACTGCGTATCATGGCGCACCTAAGTGGTGATAAAAGCTTGTTAGACGCGTTCGCACAAGGCGTTGATGTGCACCGCGCTACAGCGGGCGAGGTCTTTGGCGTGTCAGTTGACGAGGTAACGGCCGATCAACGACGCAGCGCAAAAGCAATTAACTTTGGCTTAATCTATGGTATGAGCGCTTTTGGGTTGGCAAAGCAGTTGGGTCTTGGGCGAAATCAAGCTCAGGTCTATATTGATCGTTATTTTGAGCGCTACCCTGGTGTTGCCAGATATATGGACGAAACCCGTGCCCAGGCCCACGAACAGGGTTACGTTGAGACCTTAGCGGGTCGACGTCTATATTTGCCTGAAATCAACTCACGTAATGGTCAGCGTCGCCAAGCAGCCGAGCGAACAGCGATCAATGCGCCTATGCAAGGTACTGCTGCAGATATCATTAAGCAGGCAATGATTAATGTTGATTCAGCGCTAAAAGAAGCTGATTTAGACGTGTTAATGATTATGCAGGTACACGATGAATTGGTCTTTGAAATACATAATAGCTGCCTAGACAGCGCTGTGAATCTGATCAAAGAATCCATGCAGAATGCGGCTCAGTTATCAGTTGACCTAATTGTTGATGTAGGGCTTGGTAAAAACTGGGACGAAGCTCACTAAAAAAAATTCAAAAACATGTGAACTTATAGCTGAGGCTGCTGACTAAGTAAGTGAATCAGCGAATTGAGTTGATCTCTCCCTCGCAGTTTGTGTGTTTTATGTAACTTCCCTGTATAACCCGGCCATTCGCCGGGTTCTTTTTTATGGGGCACAAACCAATGAAAGCGTTAGTCTTCTTGGTCAGGCTGGTCGATAGTTTGATCAACAACAGGTTCGTTCATCAGCTCGTTTAAGCGGTTCCTTAGAACATCGACACCAGCACGCTTTAACGCACTAAAGGTTTGTACGGTCGCTAGATGCCCCATACTAGCCACCTCTTTCTGTACCGCTAATAATGATGCTTTTGCAGGGCCTTTCTTAAGCTTGTCGGCCTTGGTAAGCAATATGTGGATAGGTAGCTGCCCCTTTCTAGCCCACTCAATCATTGTTCGGTCAAACTCTTTTAAAGGGTGGCGAATATCAACCATGAGCACCAAGCCCCGCAAACATTGGCGTGACTCAAGGTAAGCGCCAAGGTGTTTCTGCCAGTGATCTTTAACAGCGATAGGCACCTTTGCGTATCCATAACCAGGTAAATCAACGATACGGCGCTCATCATCAAGCTCGAAGAAGTTGATAAGCTGGGTACGGCCAGGGGTTTTACTGGTACGTGCTAATTTGCCATTGTCGGTTAAGGTGTTGATCGCAGAGGATTTACCCGCATTAGAGCGACCGGCGAAGGCCACTTCAAACCCTACATCAGGAGGGCATTGATCGATTTTTGCTGCACTGGTTAAAAATTGTGCGTTTCGAAAATTAATTTGGCTCACGGTATACACTCAATAGGGTAATTATTTAATGGTAACCTGTATTCTCAGATTCACGTAAGCGTCGAATATAGTATATAATGCCGCGGATAACCGAAGCCGATGGATGGACATCCCGCTATGAAAAAACTTCTAAGCACGCTTTTTTTTGCTACTGTTGCGCTAACAGGTGTTAATGCAAGTGCAGCCGATGCCGAAGCTGGTAAAGCAAAAGCAGCAGCCTGTGGTGCGTGCCACGGTGCAGATGGCAACAGTTCAGTTGCTAATTGGCCTAAATTAGCAGGCCAAGGTGAGAAATACCTTATCAAACAGATTAAAGACATTCAGACCGGTGCTCGCCCTGTGGCCGAGATGACGGCGTTGGTAGCTAACCTGTCTGACCAAGATATTGCAGATATCGCAGCCTATTATGCAGCGCAAACTGCAACTGGTGGTAACGCTGACCCTTCTTTAGTAGAGCGCGGTCAGTCGGTATACCAAGCAGGTAACTACGAAACAGGCGTTGCCGCTTGTCTAGCTTGCCATTCGCCAACAGGTAAGGGTAATGCGCCGGCAGGTTTCCCATCACTAGCGGGCCAGCACGCTGCTTATATTGAAAAGCAGTTAAAAGATTTTCGCTTAGCAGCAAACGAGCCAAACGAGAATGGTGGCACCCATCATGGTCGTGACAACGATGGCGAGTCACAAACAATGCGCCTTGTTGCTAAACACATGAGCGATATCGAGATCCGCGCAGTAGCAAGCTACATTCAAGGTTTGTACTAATCTTAAATAGCGGTCTCAAATAAAAAAGAGGTGGTGTGAACCACCTCTTTTTTTTATAGTCAAAACAAATATAAAACCTAATTTATATCTATCTTTGGAGTCACCATGATTAAGAATTCAATTAAAGCCTTTGCAGCGATGTTGTTGATGGCAGGTGGTCTTGCTACGGCACAGCCATACCAAGAGGGTACAAACTACCGTCAACTAGAAAAGCCTGTACGTACTGCTGTAGCGGGTAAGATCGAAGTAGCCGAAGTATTCTGGTACGGCTGCCCACATTGCTTTAACTTTGAACCAATCTTTAATAGCTGGAAGAAAGACTTAGGTGACGATGTAAATGTAGTTATGTTGCCAGCGGTGTTCTCTAAGGTACACGAGGCTCACGCAAAGCTTTACTTTATCGCTAAGCATATGAAGGTTGAAGATCAAGCGCGCATGGCTATCTATAAAGAGATTATGGCTAAGCGTGGTCGTGCGTTGACAGACGTTGATAGCCAAGTCGAGTTTATGTCGCAGTACAATATTGATGAAGCTAAGTACCGCAAGATGTACGACTCGTTCTACATCAACAACCAGATTAATATGGCTAAGGCTAAGATCATGGGTTATCAGGTTACAGGCACGCCTGACGTGATCGTAAACGGTAAGTACCGAATCGAAGGTTTTAAGACCCAAGAAGAGCGCCTAGCTATCGCTAAGCATCTTATCGAAATGGAACGCGCAGCGGCTAAGTAAGCCAAAGCTAAAGCGCTTAACCATAAAAAAAGCCCGCTATCTTACGATGCGGGCTTTTTTATATGCGAGGTATAAAACTTACTTAGCGCCTTCAACCATGTGGTCTACAGCTGCTTTAAGTTCGTCGTCGCTGCAGTCCATGCACATACCTTTAGCAGGCATAGCAGCACCGAAACCTTCGATAGCGTGCTTGTAAAGGGTGTCGATACCCTTGGCGATGCGTGGTGCCCAATCGCCAGCATCATTTAACTTTGGAGCGCCCGCTACGCCGGCGGTGTGACACATGCCACACTTAGTTTCAACAACGGTCTTACCGTCACGTGGGCCAGCAGGTGCAGCAGCGGCCACTTCAACTACTGGAGTTGGGCGATCACAGTCTTTACCTTGAACACACACCTGGCCAGCAGGCTTTAGACGATCAGCGATTGCTTCGTCAGTCATATGATCTGCAAACAACGGGGCAGTCATTAGGCTTGCACCCACCAACACGCAGAACTTTAGCTTTGATTTCACAGAATAACCCTCAATTGTAAGCATAATAGCGCGATTATAACGCCCAGTGCTGCTCATGGCTACTAAACAGATTGGCGAAATTGTGCAGGTGTTAGCGATGTGTTGCGTTTAAAGAACGCTCTAAACGATCTGGCGTCACTGAATCCAAGCTGTTGACCAATTGCCTCAACACTTAAATGGGTCGTACTGAGATATTGTTTTGCCTGTGTCGTACGGTGTGCATCTAGCAATTGCTGAAAGCTTTGATGATGGTCGGCTAATCGTCGGCGAAGCTGCCGTGTCGACAGGTTCACATGGTCTGCGGCAGATTGCATCGTCAGCGATTGAACGTCGGTATTCACAATATATCGCTTTATGAGATCAACGATGTTGCCCCGATTGAAATTTGCCATCTCTTGTTTACAGAGGTCTTTAATAAGGGCGCCATAATGTGGCTGGGCATGTGGTAGTTTGTGTTCGAATATTTCGTTATCAATAAAGGCGCTATAGGTATCGTGATTATCGGTGACAGCGCATTCAAAATGCTGTCGATATGCGCGTAATTCTTCTTCACTTGCTCGATGCTTCAAGTAGATATGCTGATAGCTAAAGGGTACTGACGCAATATCATTAAGTACGCGATTTAAGCTAGCGAACGTTGAGCTTGCTTCAAGTTCAATGGCCTGTTCGTGCTGTACAGTGGGTTCAATAGTAAGCAGATAACCGTCGTAGTCACCATCGTTTACCCTCGTTAGGGTGTTTGACGAGGCCCAGCTGATAAGTGGCGAAAATTGCGCGATTGATCGCACAGCTTCACCTAGTGTTTTAGCACACATCATACTAAAACCAAGAATTCCATAGTTAGCAAGCGATAACTTACAGCCAACGCGTAAACCTAGGCTAGCGCTGCGATTTGCCTTAGCGATGCGCGTGTAAATCACTAATTCTTGTTCAGTGGTTAATCGAAATGCTGGCTCGTTTAAATCATTCACAGACACACCGGTGCCGGCCAGTATCGGTGATATATCGATACGTTGTTCGGCACTAAGAATGAACAGCATTAACTGAATTTCAAAGCTGTGTAGAATTTGCTGGTCTAGATGGGACATGAGCGGTCGTTTACTGTGTCCGTTTTAATCCCTCTATTGTCCGCCAATGCCGCTGACATAACAAGGGCAAATTCGCTTACTCTACGCTCGATAAAAAGGGGCCCATCAAAAATGACAAAAAAGTATGATGCGATTGTGATCGGCGCTGGTCACAACGGTCTAACCACTGCAGCCTATTTGGCTAAATCAGGCCTAGATGTACTCGTTGTTGAAAAGAATGACTACATTGGTGGCGCAGCGGTTAGCCGAGAACTTCACGACGGTTGGATTTACTCTAACTGTTCTTATGTGTGTAGCTTGCTACGCCAATCGATACACCGAGATTTAAACCTAACGAAGCACGGCTTAATGATTGTGCCTTACATGGGTACAACCAACTTTACACGCAACGGCGACTATCTGGCTGAATACCCAGATGAAGCTATGCAGTATCGCGAAGTGCGTCGACATTCAAAGCGAGACGCCGATGCAATGCACCGGTATTACACCGACTTAATGAAGTATGCCAAGGTTATTCGTCATTTCTTATTACGTACACCTGCAGACCCGACATCATTCAAGCCGCGTGATCTTCAAGAAATGGCCTTTATGGCTAAGAAGTTTATGGGAATGGGTGAGAGAGATATCTACGAATTCATGCGTTTCATGACCATGAGTGCCGCAGACTTTCTTGCTGAATATTTCGAAAACGACCTGATTAAGGCGTTCTACGCAACATCTTCGATCATTGGTACCGCGTTAGGTGTTTATTCGCCAGGCACTGCCTACGTTTTGCTTCACCACGTAATGGGTGATGTAGATGGTGCGGTAGGTGCCTGGGGCCTCGCACGCGGCGGTATGGGCTCGATCTCAAAAGCGATCCATGGCGCACTGCAAGAGCATGGTGGCGAGGTGATGCTTGAGGCTGAGGTAGACACGATCATCGTTAAGGGTGGTAAAACCAAGGGTGTTGCTCTGACTAACGGCAGTGTCATCGAAGCACCAATTGTTGTGTCTAACCTTGATCCAAAGCGTACCTTTACCAAGATCATGAACAAAGAAGATCTACCTGAAGATCTTTATAAGAAAGCGAAAGACTTTAAGATTCGTGGTTCATCGGGCAAGGTGAATATCGCACTTAAAGGTATGCCAGATTTTCCAACGCTTCCCAAAGGCCACATGCTACGAAATGGCTCAATGCAATTTCTAGATTCGCTAGAGCGAATGGAGCGTGCGTATGATGACTGGAAGCACAATCGTTGGTCACAAGACCCGTTTATCGAGATGACACAGTCGTCTGTTTGGGATCCAACTCACGCGGCACCGGGCAACTACTTTGTATCTTGTTTCATCCAGTACTGCCCACGCGAAGTCGAAGGTGGCTGGACCGAAGAGAACAAGCAGGCGTTCGGTAAAACGATCATCGATCAGATCAGCAACTATAGCCCTAACTTTAAAGACCATATCGAGCATATGGAGATTCGTACGCCATACGACATCGAAAAAGAAGTAGGTCTAACCGAAGGCAATATCTTCCAGGGCGAGTTAACCATTGACCAGTTGATGTTTAACCGTCCGTTCCCTGGATACTCTCAGTATCGTGGCCCAGTGAAAGGCATGTATATGTCAGGTTCAGGTACACACCCTGGTGGCGGTGTATCAGCAGCCTGTGGTGCTAACGCTGCCCGCGAGATCTTAATGGACCTTAAGCGTCCTAACATTGTGCCAGAGGATGAGAACGATTAATGAGTAAGCAATATGACGCTCTAGTAATTGGAGCAGGACACAACGGCTTAGCCTGTGCTGCAAAACTCGCACGTGCTGGCAAGAAAGTAATGGTAGTTGAAGCAAATGCTGAACTGGGCGGCTTAGCGGCAACCACAGAATTTGCCGAAGGCTTTAAAGCATCAGTTGCACATACATTACCGCAGCTGACTGATAAATTAGTAAAAGACCTAGAGCTACACAAGCATGGCTTCAGCTTTGCAAGTGAGCATCTAGAAACACTAGGTCTAAAAGAAGATGGCTCAGACGCACTACGCGTTACTGGCGACACTGTTACTGGGGTCTCGCAAGACCAGGTAGATGCATACAAACGCTACAGTGCCCAGATGCAAAAATTTGCGAAAGCAATTGCAGCATTTTGGCAAAAGAAGCCGCCGATGATTGGTGACAAATCATGGGCAAGTGTGAGCACGGGGATCCAGTTCGGCCTTAACTTACGTCTGTTAGGTAAAACCGATATGCGCGAGTTTACGCGTATGATCGCACTGCCTGCGCAAGATGTAATGGACGAGCAATTTGAAGACGAGCACCTAAAAGCAGTACTTGCCTGGGACTACACCATGGGCAACAAGCTTGCGCCACGCTCGCCAAACAACGCAATGATCAATTGGCTATACCGTTTAGCAGGTGATGCATCAGGCTTTAACAAACTACCAATCGCTAAAGGTGGCATGAAAGGCCTAATCGACGCGTTAGCTGCATCAGCTACAAGCGCAGGCGCTGTTATCAAAACCAATGCAGCGGTTAAAAAAGTCGTTGTTGATGAAGAGACAGCAACAGCAGTAGGTGTTGAGCTTGCTGATGGCGAAGTGGTTCATGCGAAAGCGATCATTTCAAATGCAGACCCAAAAACTAGCTTCATTAAGTTGTTGGGCACACGCTATATCGATATTCAGTTCACGCACCGAATCAACCGTACACGAACCGATGGGCAAACTGCGAAAATGCATATTGCTATAAAAGGTGAGCCTAAGTTTAATGGTGTATCTCGTGCTGATGGTCGTATGATCATTGCACCAAAGATGAGCTATATCGAAAACGCGTTCGACTCTTCAAAGTATGGCGAGATTGCACAAGACCCAGCGATGGAAATCGTTGTTCCAACAATGCACGACGCTAGCCTGGCTCCAGAAGGGCATCACGTAATTTCAATTACTATCCCCAATGTACCATACAAAGTTAAGGCCGGTTGGGAAACAGAAAAAGCAAACCTTCAATCAGCGATCTTGAACAAGCTAGAAGCCTACGCGCCTGGCATTAAAGATCAGATTGTTGCGAGTGATCTGCTAACCCCTGTTGATCTTGAGTCGCGTTATAACGTGACCGGTGGTCATTGGCATCATGGCGAATTAGCGCTAGATGCATGGTGGATGAACCGACCTACTTACGAAGCCTCACAATACAAGACTCCTATTGATGGTTTCTATTTGTGTGGTGCAGGCGCACACCCAGGTGGTGGCGTAATGGGTGCAGCAGGTAGTAACGCTGCCGACGTAGTACTAGCGGCAAGCAAGTAAGGAGAGAAAGATGCTTACAATTGATGCAAAAGATCAGGGTAATCACATCGATCTGCGCTTACAGCAGTCGCCGTTTTTCCCAAGAATTAAAGAGCTGTGTTTGTCTGAGCAGTGGACAGAATGGAATGGTTATCAAACGCCAACCTATTTCTTAGATTCGTACATTGAATACTACGCGACACGAAATACCTGCGCAGTATTTGACGTATCACCGATGAAAAAATACATCATTGAAGGCCCAGATGCTGAAGTAATGATGAACCGCCTTACTGTTCGTGATGTACGTAAACAAAAAGTAGGCCGAGTCACCTACACAGTTTGGTGTACAGACGAAGGGCGCATCATCGATGACGGTACGCTGTTTAGACTGGCCGAAGACAAGTTCATGTTGTGTGCCGCAGACCCTAATCTAGATTGGTTAGAGCTAGGTGCCATCGGTATGGACGTAACTGTTTATGAAAACAGTTACGACATGGCGGCACTAGCGTTGCAGGGGCCAACGTCATGTGCACTACTTAAGAAGCTTGGTTTTACCGGTATCGAAAATGCAAAGCCATTCGACATCATGTACTTCCCATTTGAAGGTGGTGAGCTGATGATTTCGAGAACAGGCTTTACCGGTGATCTAGGTTACGAGCTATGGGTAGACCCTAACGATGCGTTGGCACTGTGGGATGCATTATTCTCGACAGGCTTTGAATACGGTATTCGTGCGATGGGCGATGAGTCGCTAGACATGGCCCGTATTGAAGCAGGTCTATTGGCACCGGCAGTAGAATTTAACTCAGCGTTGCACACCGTAGAGTTTCGCCATGACCAAACGCCTTTCGAGCTAGGTCTTGACTGGATGGTTAACTTCAAAAAACCATCATTCAGCGGTCGCGAAGCCTTATTGAAAGAGAAAGAGCAGGGGCCAAAATGGAAGCTGGTTAAACTAGACTTCGAAGGTCAGAAATCGGCGCAAGGATCACTTCTATATGCTGATAGAAAATGTACCAAAGAAATCGGTTACGTGACCTCTGGTATGTGGTCGTCAGTAGTTAAGGCAAGTATTGGTTATGGTTTCGTTAAGGCTGAATATGCTGATGGGCCAATCTTCGCCGAAATTTACTATCAAAAAGAAATGCGTTGGTACCAAAAAGTGGTAGAAGGGCGCAAACATGAAGGAGCTTTCTGGTGGCCTGATCGTGCTCGCCAGACTCCACCAGCTGATACCTAATAGGCTATCAACTGATGTAAAAAAAGAGCGCCATATAGGCGCTCTTTTTCTTTTAGACAAGTTTGATTACCAACTAACGGCACGTAATAAAGAGCCGGTTCTCTCAAGACTGCCTTCAGAAGCGATGCCTTCTTTAACATCGTAAACTACTTCGCCTGCAACAAAGGTCTTTGATACGACACCACAAGAGCGATTAACCATGACAGGTGTTTCGAACTGAGCGTGGTCGGCCCATGTACGACCTGCATGAGTATCGTAGTCGCGAAGTACTTTAGGATCGATAAGCACCATGTCAGCAACTTCGCCTACCTTTAAACCACGGCGGGGTAAGTTAAAGAATTCGCAAGGGTCAATCGTTAGCTTTTTAACTAGTTTTGCTACGGCACCTAAGCCGCGCTTTTGAGCTATTTGTAAACCGCATAGGTTGCCATCATAAAAAGCAAGATTCTTGATATGTGCGCCACTGTCGTTAAAGCCAGGAAGCGTATACTTAGAAAACAGAATTCTTTCAGTCACATCAGGGTTAACATTGGCAATATCTAACCACCATCTAAACCCATCATCAAAGTGACGCAGGCCTTCTAAAAAGAACTCCATTACATCGCCAATAGGCGCTTTAAATTTAGACAAAGCTTCGCGCTCAATGTCGTTGGTAGCTACATCTTCGCCGCGCTGAAAGCGTTCTAATCGTCGAAATATTGATTGCACGCTGTAGCCGTTCCAGGCGTCTACTACACAATCATCAAAGATCATCTTCTCGGGATCTAGATTAAACGCCGCTTGCTTCTTCTTAAGTAAAAATCCACCAGTACTGCGGCTAGATGCCGAAATCCAATCATCACGAAATTGCTTTTGCCATTCGGGCGAGTTCATGAGTGCCTTGCGACCCTCAACATCATCAGCTTCTAATGCAATTAGTTGGCGAGTCGATTCTAGCTCTTCAAATACGGGTGCGATAACACCATTGCCCCAGATACGAAAGCTAGTTGCTAATGCTTGAAAGTGAAACTTGCCGCGCAAAGCAAAAGAATTAAGAAGTGCCGACAGCGACAACATCAACTTATAAATACCAGGCGATGACACAAGGTCTAAACAGGTAAGCGCACTAACACGCAATTGTTTTTTAAACAGTAGGCCGCTGGTATAAAAGAAACGCTTAATGGTCGTGAACATATCGTCACTATCTGGCGTGGTTTGCCAAACACGATCATAGTCGCGAACAATATCTAGCATCTCTTTTATTTCACGATCGTCGGCAAACTGCGTTGGAATTCGAAATTCCTTGTGCGGGTCGTTAGACAGGTAATGAAAAATAATCTGATCGGTTGAAACGCCTAGGTAGCCTTGTTGCATGCCCTGTTCAACTAACGCGTTCATTTGTTCCCGTTCGTCTTCGGTGGGTTCACGAGTTACCGAATCGTGGGTACCCATAACCTCTATACGTAGCATCGAATGGGGCAGAAAAGCTGCAACGTTAGGCCCAAGCGGCATAGACTCAAGATGCGTTAGGTAGTCGGCCGAATTGTTCCAGTCAATTTTATCGACCACTTTCTGTAGCACAGCTTTGGGCATGTTTTCTACGCGCGTAAAGCAATCAATCACGGGGCTTTCATCGCCGTTTAGTTGCGCGCCATAAGCGGTACCTAGAGAACAGTTACCCACAAGAACCGACGTGGTGCCATGGCGTAGTACCTCGTCAAGTCGAGGGTTTACTTCTACTTCTAAATCTAAATGCGTATGAATGTCGACAAGCCCAGGCATCAGCCATAGGCCACCACCGTCAATTACCTTATAACTCGTCTTTTTCTTGATTCGATGAGAAACCTCAACGACAACACCGTCACGAACAAGTACATCCCGTGCTCTTGGTGGCTCGCCAGAGCCATCAAATAAGAGCGTATTAATAATCAGCGTTTCGTTACTCATACCGATATTAGCCTTCTAGCATAGCGATGATATCGCCCGCGAGGGTTGTCTTTGGGCGCTCAATGATGCGCCCAATTTCTTGACCCTCTTTTAATACAACCATAGTCGGCGTATAGCGCAGACCGTACTTAGCAATGTCGGCAGCAGGCTGCTGTTTGTCAGTTGAAATACCGATCAGCTCTAACGTAACGTTGCTGTTATTCGCCTCATCAACCAAGCGTTTTAGATAAGGAATCTCACGTTTGCTGTCGTGGCACCACTCGCCGAACAGCGCAACGATATGAATTGGCTGCTCAATCGATTTAATTAGCTGTACGTCAGCTTGTGACACATCAACGCGTTGATACTGTTTAGCAAACACCGCTTGTTCACCGACTTCAGTTGGGCCCTGTGCATATTTAAAGTCAGTTGAAGCACAGGCAGACATAAACAAAGGCAGTAAGGCCAGTGTAGAGATTTTTATAATCGACGCAGCTTTCATAGTAACCCTATTGTTGTTTGTTCACCCGACGGCGGTTAAGCCTAAGGTCGTTTATGGTATGGAATAAGAAAGAGCCTAACACACCTAGCGACTTATTAGGCTGCTTACCGTCACTTAATAGAATGATTTGGCGGTAGAAAAACGCAACAGCACCAAAGCCATTTATCGCCTTAACAAGTACATTGGGTGTGTTGTGCCCCCAAAACCCTTTGCCTAGTACTAACGATTGCTCAAATTCATCTAGTTGCTCAAGCTCCCCTGCGATTAGTTGATTCGGGGCGTCGGGCTGTGTACATAAGGGGCGAGCCAGGCCGATAATATCGGTTTCACCATCGCCTAGCACACGTTGCATTACATCGATCGATCTAAAGCCGCCCGTCACCATGATAGGGCACTTGGCCGCAGCCTTAATTGCACTAGCGTATTCAATAAAATAAGCCTCACGTCTGCGTGTTGATTCGCGAACCTCGGTCGACTCGATCCCCATCAAACTAAGCTGTTCGTAGTTACCGCCAGAAATTTCAAGTAAATCAACGCTATCTTCGCCAAGCCATTGCGCCACTTGAATACATTCTTCTACGGTAAAGCCGCCTTTTTGAAAGTCAGATGAATTCAGTTTTGCACTGATCGGAAACTCTGGCCCAACCGCTTTACGTACCCGCTGAACAATAGTGCGAGCAAATCGAGCTCGATTCTCTAACGATCCTCCCCACTGATCGGTGCGCTTGTTCACCAATGGATTCAAAAACTCACTCACTAAATACCCGTGAGCACAGTGAATCTGTACGCCCGTAAAGCCGGCTTTCTTAGCAAGCGTAGCTGTGGTCACAAAGCGATTGATGACATCTTCGATATCAGCGTCAGTCATTGCCTTAGGGGTACCAAATTGACCAGCAAGGTCTAACTGAACGGCCGAAGGTGCCATTGGCTGCTTGTTAACGAGCTTGGCGCATTGGCGCCCTGGATGGCTTATCTGCATCCAGAGATGATTGTTGTTGCGTGTGCCGGCTAATGCCCATGCTTTAAATAGATCTAGAGCCGATTCATCTTCTAATACCACATTGCCGGCCCGCTCTAGATAGCGGTGATCAACCATTACATTGCCAGTAATTAAAATACCTGTACCACCGTCAGCCCAGCGTTCGTACAACGTATTATGTTTAGAAGTGGGCTGGTCTAGCTCGTTTGCTAAACCCTCGGTCATTGCGCTTTTGCCAAAGCGATTAGGTACAGTGACACCACATGGTAGAACCAGTGGTGACGAAATAGAAACAGACATGTGGTTACCCTAAATTAGAGTAGGCGGTGTTTACCAGCGTCTAAAACCACAGGTGTCGATATGAAAACGCACTCCAGAGTACAGACCTAGACCTACATTATATTTTTTACCAACACTATTATGCACTTTAAGCAATAGTTTATGCAGCTCTTTACGAGTCATTTTAGTGGCCGGTGTTAGGTCTAGTGCACAAAACTGCAGATGTTTACTACGCCCAGCTCCACCAGAGCGCTGGTTGTAGTAGGTAGTTCTCTCGCCTGATACTGGCACCAAATTGCCAGTGACTGGAATAAGCTCTTTTTCGATGAACTGTAGGGTCCTTACCATTTTGTCCCAGTTTTTCTTGGGTGGATAAGCAAAGATAGACGTACCCTTCAAATACCAATCAGTGCCTTGAAGTAAGGCTAGATACAACGGCATCTTGCCTTCGATGCCACGATCTTTAAAGTACTGGGCGATAATCTCAAGTTCATTCTCAGCATTATTAAGAAGCACCCAACCCATAAAGGCATCTAGTGTTGGCACCTTATAACCGTTGATATCATAGATCAGGTCATCGCGAGTAAACTTAAAATGGCGTTGTTTGAGTATTTCTGCAGCATTAGGTATCAGCTCTTTCTCTTGTTGCACCGGTTCAGAATCTGGCGATTCTTCAGTCTGGGCAGGTAAAGAGGGGCTGAAAACAAAAAGACATAACAATAGTATTAAGCGAATCATAGCGACCTCGCAGTAGGGTTCTTTAAAGTGTAGAACAACTAGCATTTTATAAGCTGTAAATTGTCATAGCTTAGACAATAGTTAGCCCGTATGATTTAACGAAAGATAAAGGAGCGGTAAATGAAGCGTGTATTAGTAACTTGGTTGGCCTCAATGTTAGCCACATCAACGGTAGTAGGGCAGGGTTTACCAACCTCAGACTTAGTTGAAGTCACGATCGCAGATGACCAGGTGAGTACGATAGAGCGCCTTACCAATAATGACGGCTATACCTCACAACCTTTATACCTAGCCTCGGGCAATCAGCTTTATTACACCCAGCAGGTGGGCGAGTTAACACAGGTATTACGCTTTGATCGCCTAACGGGCCAACATCAGCGAGTGACTAACACTGAAACTAATTTATACTCGCCCACACCCCATGGTGCTAACCGATTCACCGCCGTGTCGGGTGACAAGCAACTATTAATGCAGTTTGATCTTGATGCCAACACACAAACTAAGGCAACACGCCAACAAATGGTTGGGTATCATGCATGGCAAGATAGCGGGCAGGGCGAGACGTTGTGGATGGCGGTGGTCGAAGGCACCGCCGACAATGTACAAATGAACCTCTATAAACAGCAGACCGGCAGTGATCAAATTGAGCCAGTGCTGAACAACGTTGGGCGGTCATTAAAGCCGTATAACGATGATCTCTATACCATCCAAGACACGCATATTGTACGAATAGATAAGCTGGGTCATGTAAATCCAGTAGCGCCGATGCCGACAGCTAGTACCGATTTTACTATCGATAGCTCGGGGCATATTTGGGCAGGCAGTGGTGTCAAGCTGTTGCGTCTTTATCAGGGGCAGTGGCAGGTTATGGCCAACTTAGAAACCTTTGCTACACAGCAGCACCTAGCGTCTATTAGCCGTTTAGATCTAAATAACGACCGCACGCATATTGTTTTGGTGATGAACCGAGTCGAGGTAAACAGTGATTAAAAAGCTAACGATTAGCCTATTACTATTAGTCATAGCCAGTGTTGTAGGTTTTTTATACGTAAACCAACAAGCTTTGTTTGTCGAAAAAAGAACGACTGAGCAGTTAACATCGCTGATCTCGCCAACATTTGACGTAATCTATCCAGAAGGCGTTGAAGAGCATAGTTCGTCAGATAGCCTACTACCCGTTGCGGTGCTAGTTCATGGTTGCGGTGGGCGTAAAGAGGCCGACTTTGAACGCGCGCAAAAGATGGCAAGCCAAGGGTTTATCGCCGTGACATTTGCGTCTCAAGCGCCTAGAGGCTTGTCTGTACAACAGGTTTGCAATGGCGAAGCCTTGTTAGGATTTGAGCGCGTCGCAGATCTTCAATTGGCTTTAGATTATGCAAAGCAATTGCCCCTTGCGAACAAAGAGCAAATTGTCGTACTGGGTTATTCTCATGGTGCGTTTACCCTGTTCGAAGCAATGGCACGACAGGGTGAACAATTAGCCGCAATTTCAGATCACAAGCAAACAAATTTGGAGGGTGTAGCCGCGGCGATTGCCTATTACCCATATTGTGGGGCGGCAGCGTTTTATAAATACATCGGTGGCCAATACCAGATACCAACCCTAGTGTTTACTGCCGGGCGCGATCAAATCACCGCGCCGTTACCCTGTGGCGAGTTTGTCGCAAAGCGCCAAGCGTTAGGCGAACCCATGTCGATAATGCACTTTAGCGGCGTCTCGCACGGCTTCGATATTGAAGAAGAATGGGTTAAACATTACGATGCGGCTGTTGCCGATCAGGCGTTTGACCAACAAATTGATTTTATTAATAAACATTTAAACCGCTGAGGTAGATATGGATTGTGCACAGTCAGTGCTTGCCGTTAACGATGATTTAAATATCGTCACTGACAAACCGGTACATTCAGGCAAGGTACGCTCTGTTTATTGGCTTACAGCCGAAGATAGCGCCCGTTTGATTAAAGAGCGAGGCTACGATGTAGCTGCTGATGCCCCCTTAGCGGTGATGGTAATTAGTGATCGAATCTCAGCTTTTGACTGTATTTGGCGCGGTGAAGGTGGCTTAGATGGTGTGCCAGGTAAAGGGGCTGCTCTTAATACAATCGCTGCCCATTGGTTTGATAAATTTGCCGAGGCAGGACTTGCAAATAGCCATATATTAGAGGTGCCCCATCCGTTGGTGTGGATCGTGCAAAAAGCTCGCCCAGTAATGATAGAAGCCATATGTCGCAACTATATTACTGGCTCGATGTGGCGTGCCTACGCAAAAGGCGAGCGGAGTTTCTGTGGCGAGCCTGTAGTAGACGGCTTAAAGCAAGATCAAAAGCTGCCCGAACTGATTATTACGCCATCGACAAAGGGGATCATGAAAGGCCTTGATGGCGTGCCAGAGGCCGATGATGTGAATGTAAGTCGAGCACAAATTGCACAGCATTTTAAGGCGTTTGGCTTTAGTCATGAAAGTGATATCAATAAGTATGAGTTAGCACTGACTAACGGTTTTAGGCTTATAGAGTCGTCATTAGAAAAGGTAGGTCAAATCTTTGTTGATACCAAATTTGAGTTTGGTTACGTCACCGATAAGCAAGGCAATGAGCAAATGATCTATATGGATGAGGTCGGTACACCTGACTCATCGCGACTATGGAGTGCCGACGAATACGCACAAGGTAACGTCGTAGAAAACTCAAAAGAGGGGTTTAGACAGTTTCTATTAAATCACTTTGATGACCCTGACATACTATTGAACAAAGACCGCATGACCGAGCGCGAAGCCTTGGCAAACGACAATTTGCTGCCCCGTGATGCACTGATGCAGTTATCAAGGGTGTATATCGATATCGCCGAGCAAATCACTGGCAAGCCGCTAAGCTTATCGACAAATCCACGTGAAGAGATCACGCGTGTGCTAGATGAACAGTTTGGAATCATCCATCATGACCACTGATTTTTATCCACCGATAGAACCCTTTCATAGTGAGCTTGTTCAGGTAGATGCTCTACATCAGGTGTATGTTGAGCAATGCGGCAACCCTGAAGGGCAGCCAGTATTATTTATTCATGGTGGCCCTGGGGGCGGTTGCTCGGCCCGCGACCGCCAATTCTTTGATCCTAGCTACTATCGCATTGTGCTATTTGATCAGCGCGGGTGTGGGCGCTCAAAGCCCCACGGCGAACTAACAGACAATACAACCGATCATCTGGTAGCTGATATCGAACTAATTCGTAATCATCTCAATATCGATACCTGGCATATATTTGGTGGCTCTTGGGGTTCTACGCTAGCGTTAATCTATGCGCAGACACATACCTCACGCATACGTAGCTTAACGTTGCGCGGTATTTGGTTAGCGCGCCAGCAAGATATCGATTGGCCGTTTAATGCCGGTGGTGCCGAACGTATCTTCCCCGAAATGTGGGCAGAATTGATCGACGCCATAGGGCCGCTGACCAACGAGTCAGTTGTAAACACCGCGTATGCGATTATGACGGGTAACGACGCTGATCACGCCAAGCGAGTGGCTAAGGCTTGGGCGAGGTGGGAGATAAGTGCCTGCACACTAGAGCCAAACGCACAGTATCTAGCAGACGCTACAGGTGATGACGAAGCCTGGACATTGGCTCGCCATGAAGCACATTTTATGGTGAATCGCTGTTTTGTGCCTCCCAACTTTATCCTCGAGAACGCGCACAAACTCGCCCATATTCCAACTACAATAGTGCATGGGCGTTACGATATGGTCTGCCCAGTAGATCAAGCGTTTGCGCTATCAAACGCAATGCCTCACGCTGAATTAATTGTTACTTCAAACGCAGGGCATGCCTCAGCCGAGCCAAAAACTAAGGTAGCGTTAATCGAAGCGATGAATGCACTTCGCGGCTGAATATTCGGCGTATAGTAAAGCGACAGTAATATGAGTGACTGTGTCGAGAAGTTAGCACTAACAAACCTTGAGTCACAAGGATTCAAGGTGTTTAGCGGTGACTTGCTAACCGGCGGCACTATGAATCTATTACGCCGAATTACTATCAATGACGTACAAGCAGTATTGCGAATACAGACTAGCCCTTTGGTTAATCGACGTGTCAAAAAGCAAGAGTTTGCTATCACTGCGCTTGCGTCAGATATGGGTATAAGCCCGCAAATGATCAGTTCGAACGCCGAACAGGGTTATATGGTATTGCAGTACATACAGCCCGATGGTCAATCGATAGATATAGAAGAAGCCTGTCGTTTAATTGATCAGGTACATCAGATGCCCGTCAACAGTACTATTGATCGCGAGCTAAGCATCCGTGACATGTTCGTTGGTTATTTAGAGCTATCGTTATCACGTGATCAAGAATTACTGAATCAGTTCGATTGCGCTTACGCTAGGCTGAAGGGCATGCCCAAAAGCATTTGTCACCTTGACCCAATCAAGGCAAATTTCGTGTGCGATAGTGATCGAGCATATTTAATTGATTTTGAATACAGCACCCTAGAGTTCAGTATTATCGACCAAGCGATGCTAGCTTATACGTTCGAAAACGAGCCCTTTGTAGAGAATTTTTTCAATGTCGAGAATCAAACTGCTTGGCAGGCGGCTAAGTTTCTATGCGCGGTGGTAGAATACGGGTGGTATCTATCTGCAGAGGGGTTTAAGGCAGAGACCGAGCAAGCAAGACAGCGTTACTACACTGCCTTGCAAAGGTTCGATACTAATTAGTAGCGGTCGCGACCGTGGTTCCAGCCTTCTTTGTAACCGGTTGCAAAGGCTTTCTCGAAGCGACTATCGTACATACCGGCATGGCGTTCATAGGCGCGACTCATATTCGCACGGCGGTCTTGGCGACCCATCTGCATGCCATCTTTATAATATTCGCACTCATTAGTGCCCTCTTGCCAATTGCCACAAGCACTGGTGCGATGGCTAACAGAGTGGCGTTCTGACTTGTCCTTAAATTTTGTGACAGAACCGCCTTCGGTGGCTTCACACGAAGCATGATGATAGCCAGAGGTTACTTTCACTTTGTACGAGTGGTTGCCCTTAGGTGACGAATCCATTGCCGATACCTGTCGTGGGTTGATACCCCACTGCGACGAGGCTTCGCCAATACAGGCACGGCGTGCAAGGCTCGGCGAGTTATGCTGATTGGTTTGCCAATGATTACTTTGGTTGTAGTTGAGCTGGTTAGCCCGCTCTACACGACCCGACTCAAAACCTTCTTTGTAGGCTTCTGATTGGTTGTAGTTGTTGTAGCGAGCGCCATGTAGGGCGTCGCGATGGCCGCGATCAAAATCGTGCTCCCATTGCGAGTCTGACGTGTGAGAGCCAGATCGGTGGTGTTTACTATTGTGAGCTAACGCAGCGATGCCCGCTATTGCGGCGGCTGCTAACAGCGCTTTTTCAGTGTCTTTGTCTTTAGCCTGTACAGGCTGGGTAAATGCTAGCGCAGAAATAACGCCTGCTGCGATCCATTGAGAAGCTTTCATTGTAAGAGTACCTATATCACGTTAAGAGGTTCTCTTATTAGCCTAGACGATTATTGCGCACCTTCTAGTTTCGCAAGATGTTGATATGCAACCCAAACAGAAATGAGCGCGATGATAATTCCCCCGAGAGCTTGACCAAGCAAAACGCCTGGTGCACCGGCTAATACTGCACCAGCGTATACAAAGGGGTACGTGAACACAGTAGCGCGAAGGGCATTAAACGTAGTGGCGAAAATAGGCCGGCCCAGATTGTTAAAGGCCGCGTTGGCAACAAACTGAATACCGTTGAACATAAAAGTAAAACTAACTAAATAGCAAAACCACTGCATTAATAATGCGCCTTGCTCATCTAGTGCAAAGGCAATAATAAGCCACGGGCACACGATGGCGAGCAAAATTGATACAGCCACCACGTAGGCTGCATTAAAAAGCATTGCCTTATTCAGAGTCTCTCTAATGCGGTCGAATTTTTCTGCACCAAAGTTCTGGCCGATAATAGGGGCAACCGCCCCTGATAGTGCGAAAACAAGGCCAAATACCACTGGCCCAAGACGACCAACGATCGCAAACGCCGCAACAAAACTATCGCCAAATTGACTCATTGCCTTTAATACAATGGCATTGCCCAATGGTGTTACCACGTTAGTGATCATGGCAGGGCCTGCTACGACGAAAATATCGCGCAAATGGGCGATCACCTTAGGTATGGATGTTCGCGCTAGCATTCTATGTTTATAGAAGACGCCATAAAAACCAACGGCGAACACTGCGACTCGAGCAATAAATGAAGACCAGGCCGCACCCTCAAGGCCCATGCCTAGGGTAAAAATAAAAATAGGGTCTAAAACGGCATTGACTGCACTGCTGGCTAGTGTGGCATACATCGATAGCTTAGCATCGCCCACCGACCGTACTGCAGCACTCATGGCCATACCAATCGCAAGTAAGGGTTGGCTTGGTAACAGTATCTGCAGGTAGCGAATACCATATTCTAATGGTTCGCCCGAGGCGCCGAGCAATTCAAGAAGGGGGCGAATGTTAAACCAAACCGCAGTTGCTAGCATAACGGTGATAACGGCAGTGACCACCAAGATATTCGAGGTTAATAAACGCGCCGCACCAGAACGCTGCTGCCCCAACGCTTTTGAAACGAGCGCCGCCATTGATATGGTTAGGCCGATGTTGATAGAAACCAAGAAAAAACTAAGGCTTGCAGCAAACCCTACCCCTGCAACAATCGCTGGTATATCTAGCATGCTTAAGAACAGCATATCGAGTAGCTCAACTAAGAACATCGACATTAGCCCTACGGCACTAGTAATCGTCATTACCCAGATGTGCTTAAAAATGTTGCCAGTTACAAATTTTGCGGGGATCGTCATAGAGTGCTGCCAAAGTTGATATCGAGAGTTTAGCAGCCGTGCAAACCGAAAAGATATGTTGCCGCGTCTTTCAATTGTACCAGTTTGTGTAACTCAGTTACTTAATAACGATTTGTTTCATTTGAAACTTGTAATTGAGTAACAGGTGCTGCGTAGAGTTGACGAAAGGGCGATGGCATTAGTGCTACCCCTTATAGGTAATTTGAAGGCGAGTTTAAAACTCGCTGTAGCCCAGTTACAAAGGTTTGAGCGTGGATACGATCGCCCTCACAAGTCACTACTGCAGTATATATAGGCTACACGTAATTAAATTGATTAATCTTGTAACTAAATTAAATCGTCGATGAATAGGGTTGTTCCTTGAATACGCTAGAACGCGTAATACAGAGAGAGGTAAAAGCAATAGGGGTTCCAAAGTAAGGGGAATCCGTGTATCGTTAAAAATGACAGCGATGTCATTGTTAGAAATCTTGTCCATGCGGTATCTGGGGCAAAAGATTCGATTAAAGCGGTCAACAAACTATATAGACCGCTTATTTAAAAACATCAAACCCGTAAAGTTACTAAAGGGGGAGCATTATGCTCGCACGTAATAAACTAGCGACTGCTGTAAAAGCAGCTGTTCTAATCGGTGGCGGCCTAACGGCGATGAACACCGTTGCACAAGAGACTATGGAAGAGGTTGTAGTAACCGGTATCCGTGCTTCTCTTCAAAACGCTCAAGAAACCAAGCGTAACGCTGACTACGTTAGCGACGTAATCTCTGCAGAGGACGTAGGCAAGTTCCCAGATAAGAACATCGCTGACTCTCTTGCTCGTATGACCGGTGTTGCGGTAAGCCGTGACTTCGGTGAAGGCGAGAAAGTATCGATTCGTGGTGCTGGCCCAGATTACAACCGTACAACTCTAAACGGTCAAACTGTAGGTTCTGCTGACTGGTTCATTCTTGATAATCCAGCACGTAGCTTTAACTACACCCTTTTACCTTCTACTTTGATTTCTCAACTAGAAGTAATCAAGTCGCCTACAGCTTCTCAAACTGAGGGTTCATTAGGTGGTACAGTAAACGTTAAGACTGCTCGCCCACTAGACCTAGAACAGGGTTCTGGCGTTGTGTCTGTAGAAGGTCAGTACGGCGAAATGGCTGATACCTGGGACCCTTCAGTATCAGGTCAGTACTCATGGAAGAACGACGAAGAAAACTTCGGTATCTTGGTGTCTGGTGTACGTCAAGACCGTACTGTTAAGCGTGAAGGTTTTGAGGTTTTAGGTTGGTCTGAAGATGCTGCAACAGGCGTAGCGTTCCCGACGATCATGGGTGCTCCTTCGTTTAACCAAGATCGTGAAAGAACTACCTTGTTTGCCTCTGCTCAGTTCCGTGCAAACGACTCGCTATTATTCACTTTGGATGCACTAGATTCAAAGATGGATTCAAACAACGATAACCGCAACTGGTTGATCTTCTCAGGCGATCCTGCTGCAGGGTGGGTACCGAATTCAACTGGTGCAGACACTATTGCTGATGTAATTGCTAATGGCACAGTATCTGGCTCAAACACATTGACTGAAGCTAGTTTGAATGACGGCTATGGTCGTAGCGCAGTAAACTGGATCAACCGCGTTTCTAGCACTGAAACCAAGTCTGTAACACTAACAACTGAGTTTGATAACGATGATTTCTCGGTTGACGTAGTGGCAGGCCATACCGAAGCAAAAGGTGGTACTTACCGCGAAACCTCTTGGGAATACGGTTATGGCCCAACTTGGGCAGGCGGCTGGGGCGACGAGTCAGCTGGTAAAAACCCAAGCGGCGGCAGCTGGTCTTATGACCTAGACAACCGTGAAATCAACATGAATCCTGCTCCTAATGACGCAGATGCATTCGGTGCTGGTTGGATCTGGGGCGGCGAAAAGCCAACAACTGACGAAGAAACTTACTTCCAAGCTGACGTAGAAATTCCAGTAGAGATGGGAGCATTCACTGCTATCAAAACTGGTGTGAAACTGCGCAGTGCTGAGCGAACTCAGGGTCGTAGCGTATACAGCTGGCATGCACCAGGCACTGCAACAGCAGACGTAAACCCAGGTTGGGGTGGCTACCTAGGCTATATCTTCAACACGTGTCCTACATTGTCTGACTGTGGCCTAAACAACAAGGGTGAAGAGACGCTTGATATCAACGTCGGTGGCAACATCGGTACGGTAATTGGTAGTGACCGAGAGCTGCTAGAAGAATATGCGTTCGAAGGCCTACAGGGTGTGCCTGCTGACTATGCAATCTCGATGTTACTTCCTGAAAACTGGGCGATTGAAGAGGATATTTTTGCAGCTTACATTCAAGCAGATTTCGAAACTGACAATCTTCGCGGTAACATCGGCTTGCGTTACGTAGAGACAGATCAAACATCTACTGGTTATGTATACACGAAAGACTCTGTTACCGGTGAGCTTGGTCTAGTTACTACAGGTCTTGCTTCAGGCGAATACTGCCAACCAGAAGGTCGTGCAGACGATGGTACAGTTCTAGGTGACTGCTCATACAGCTGGTTAGTTCCTGATTCATATGGCACGCAAGACATTGACAACTCATATCGTGAGTTCTTGCCTAGCATTAACGTTAGCTACGACCTCAACGATGATATGTTGGTTCGTTTCGCTGCAGCTCGCGTGATGGCTCGTCAAAATTGGAACCAGCTAGCAGCTAACGAAACCTATGGCGATTTAAGTGTTGTAGATCCAAAAGGTCAGGCTGGTAACCCAAATCTGAAGCCTAATATTGCCAATCAGTATGACGTTTCATTTGAATACTATTATGGCGATGCGTCATCTATGGCGGCGACTTTCTTCTTCAAAGACAATAAGTCTTATCTAGAGCAAGGCACGTACACAGATGCACGTTACGACCAAAAGAACGATGTTTGGGTTGACGTTGACTTTGCATACATGACTAATGGTGCTGGCGGCACAGTTCAAGGTATCGAACTAGCTATTCAGCACGATTTCGACAATGGCTTTGGTGCTTCAGCTAACTACACTTACACTGACACAACTGAAGACAATGAAGATGCGGCGTCTCCAGTAGGTATCTCAGAGCATATGGCGAACACGTCAGTATACTTTGAAAATGATGACCTAAGTGCGCGCGTAATGTATAACTACCGCTCAGAATGGTCTAATGGCTTCCATTGGTCAGGCTTCCCAATCTCTACTGATGCGTATGGTCAGTTCGATGCAAGTGTTTCTTACTACATCAACGATAGTCTTCAGCTAACTGCAGAAGCTATCAACCTAACGAATGAAGAGATTTACCAGTTTAGTGAATACCAAGATCGCATGGTTTCACTATACGAAAATGGTCGTCGCTTCACTCTAGGAGCTCGTTACAGCTTTTAATGGCATAATGTAACTAGCGTAAAGGCCGGGCATTGCCCGGCCTTTTTTATGAATATACAATTTCAAAACACCTAAACCTATATTTAAGATGGGTAAGAAATAGCATGACATTTACAACAAATATCGTACCTTTAGATCGCGAAAAACATGGCGATTTGAAGTTGAATGTAGTGAACAGTACTGAGCATATTCGAGATCAACAGTTGATTCCGATCATGGCAGCAGAGGCGGTTAATGCAGCAATCTATTTTCCATTAATGTTTGCAAAGGATGCTGGAACCGGAGCCCTTAAATTTGTTGGCCTGGTCGGTATTGAACCCGGGGAGAATCTGATTTACGAAGAAGGTCGAGCAAATGCAGACTTTGTACCTATCGATGTTAAACGTTACCCGTTTTATGTCTCGAAAGACATAGAAAACAACCTAATCACGCTATGCATAAATGAAACAGCATCTGCTTTATCAAGCGAACAGGGCGACCCAATCTTTACAGCAAACGATGAAGAATCGCCTGTAATCAACAACGCGAAAGAGATCTTTACGATATTGCAGCATCAGTATAACCACACCGAAGCATTTATCGAATTTTTAACGCGCAATAATTTGCTTATCGAGTCTAACCTAAACCTAGTGGTAGATGGAGAAGAAGTGCAGGTTGCTGGTCTGCTAAGAATTAACGAGAAAGCGTTCTACGATCTTGACGATGAGCAAATTAATTTGGCTCATAAAAATCAATTTACACCCGCAATACATGCGCATTTAATATCTTTAGCTACTGTACAACGATTGATTGATTTGAAGCGAGATAAGGCTGCAACTTAACATGCTAATTGATGAGCTGCATACCAATGACTTGTCACAGTTTGAGAAAAACTATGTACAAGCACAGAAACCCGTTGTGATACGTGGGCTAGTAAACGATTGGCCTATAGTGGGAGATGGCAAGCAAAGTCTAGAATACTTGCGTAACTATGTATCGGCCCGTCGATTCAATGTTATTCAATCTGCAGCAACAGAATCTGGAACTCTCGGGTACAATGCTGATTTCAGCAGCTTAAACTTTACTCGTAAGCAGCTGCCTTATGAATACATAGTTGAGAAGCTATTAATGTTAGAAGAGCACCCCGATCCTCAAACGATTGCGGTGCAAAGCGCATATTTAGATAGCCATTTTAGCGGATTAGAAGACGAGTTAACACAAGACATTCTACCGTGCAGACGACCAAGAATCTGGTTGGGTAATCGAACAAAGGTGGCAGCGCATTTTGATGATGCCGACAATCTTGCGTGTATCGCTGCGGGAGAGCGTACGTTTACGCTATTTCCGCCAGATCAGATTGAGAATCTTTATATCGGTCCTCTCGACAATACGCCTGCCGGTACCCCAGTCTCTACAGCCCCAATTGGTGGCGGCGAACAGTACCCAAAACTGGATACAGCAAATTCGCGCTCACTATCTGCAAAACTGTCACCAGGTGATGCAATATATATACCCACGCTATGGTGGCATCAGGTAGAAGCGCACTCTTCAATAAACGTACTGGTTAACTACTGGTCTGGTGGGGCCATAGAAAGCCCAGAAGAATTCAGCGCTATGGACGCACTATTAGCGGGCCTGATTGCATTCGATGGTGTACCAACCGAAAAGCGAAAAGCATGGCAGAAGATAATTAATTATTACCTGTTTAATGAGCAACTATCTCTTGATCACATACCGCCCAGTTCGAGGGGGCTATTAGGGGGTATCACTCCCAGCATTAGGCGCAAGTTGACGAAGCACCTTATACAAAAGCTAGAGAACGAACAGTTAAGATAGATTTGATGTAATTAATTAGTCTTTCGCCCTTGAAACGTGGCACAATGCCCCCATTAATAACAAAGACTAAAAATTACCCAGATATTTAGAGAGTGACCAATGACCTCATTTGTACCCCTAACTAAAGAAGCACACGCAAACACTAAAGTAAAAATTGCTGCTGATTTTGATCACGTTCGCAACCAGCATATCTTGCCTGTTTTGGCCCAAGAATTTGGCGCAGTAAGTAACGAACTACCGATCGTATTTGTAAAGAACAGCGAAAACGACAAGGTTGCTGCAGTAGCTATGACCTCGCTGACCCCTGGCAGCAACTTGTTACTAAAAGAAGACAAGTGGCAAACACGCTATGTGCCAGCTTGTGTGCGTAACGTACCTTTCGTTCTAATGCCAGCACCAGAAGGTGAAGGTAACTTCATCGTAGGCGTTGACGAAGATCACGCGCTAGTAGGTGAAGAGGGCGAATCACTATTCAACGAAGACGGTTCAGAAACCGAATTCTTAGATTCACGTAAAAAAGCACTTGGTCAATACTATGACTTCGACCAAATGACAGTTGCGGTTGCAAACTACCTAAACGAAAAAGAGCTACTAGAGCAGCGCACACTAACAGTTGAAGTTGCTGGTGAAAAACGCAACATCGACGGTATCTTAGTAGTGAGCGAAGAGAAGCTAAACGGCCTTAGCGATGAAGACTTCATCGATCTACGTAAGCGTGGCATCTTGCCAATGATCTACGCTCACCTGGGTTCGCTTCAGAACATCCAGTTCTTGGCGAAACTAACTGCTGATGCAAAGATCGAAGAAGAAGCAACTGCTTAATCTGCGAACTGTCTTGAAAGCCCGCATCATGCGGGCTTTTTTTTACCTGTTTGTACCACAAATACCTCATATGGCTTTTGTATTTTAATACGCATGACATCTATACTTGCGCCCTAGAGATTAAAATCTTCCAGAAGGCTAGAATCGTCAATGTCATTACAATGTGATATCGGATTTGTAGGCGTAGGAGTAATGGGAAAGAACCTCATTCTAAACCTCGCCGACAATGGTTATAAGGTAGCCGCCTTTGACCTAGACCCCACCAAATTAGAAGCGCTAGAACAGCAAGACCGAGCCGAGAACCAAACCGGTGAGGCGCGTATTCATACGGTTAATTCATATACCGAACTGTTAGCATCGATTAAGCAACCTCACTTGGTTGTGCTTTCTGTGCCGGCAGGGCACATTGTTGATGATGTATGTAAAAAGCTTATCGACGCAGGTATTCAGGCCGACGGCATTGTCGTCGACACGGGCAATAGCCTTTGGTCAGATACTGTCGAACGCGAAAAACAGTACAAAAGTAAGTTCTTATTCTTTAGCACCGCCGTATCAGGTGGCGAAGTAGGCGCACGTTTTGGGCCTAGCTTGATGCCAAGTGGCGACCCCTATGCGTGGACGCGCATTGGCCCTATGTGGCAAGCCATTGCCGCAAAAGTAGACCCTTCTACAGGGCTACCGATCGAGCGCCAAGAACCAGGCAATCCTGTTAAAGAAGGCGAGCCTTGTGCAGCATACATTGGCCCTGCAGGATCAGGCCATTACGTAAAAATGGTGCACAACGGCATCGAATACGCTGATATGCAGCTTATCTGCGAGGTGTATCACGTGATGCGCAGCGCGCTAGGCATGACGCCTAAACAAATTGCTGACGTCTTTAAAGAATGGAACAAAGGCGTATTAAACTCATACCTAATCGAGATCAGTGCCGAAGTTCTAGAGACCCTAGATGACCAGACAGGTCAGCCAGTGGTCGATATCATTCTTGATAAAGCAGGGCAAAAAGGTACCGGTCTATGGACAGCGGTAAGCAGTCTGCAGCTCGGTTGTGCGGCGCCCACGATTGCCGAAGCTGTATATGCGCGTGCTGTATCAACACGCAAAGACGAGCGTCAAATAGCAGCTAATCAACTACAAGGCCCCGCAATTGATATCCATGGCGTCGATAAAGACGCTGTTGTTCAGATGCTTCATGATGCGTTGTATTGTGCAAAAATTTGCGCCTACGCTCAGGGTTTTGATCTAATGGCAACCGCAGCTGTCGAATATGGATGGGATCTTAAATATGGCGAGATTGCATCTATTTGGCGAGCCGGCTGCATTATTAGAGCCCGCTTTTTACAGTCTATTACCAGCGCCTATAAGGCCAACGCTAATCTAGAAAACCTTCTATTAGACCCGTTCTTTACAGAACAGATGAGCAGTAATCATCAGCACTGGCGTCAAGCAATAGGCTTTGCCGTTATGCAGGGCATACCTGTACCGGCATTAAGTTCGGCACTAAGTTACTACGATGCTTACCGATGTGCCGTATTGCCAGCAAACCTTTTACAGGGTCAGCGCGACTATTTTGGCGCCCATACATTTGAGCGCGTAGATGCGCCTCGTGGCGAAAAGTATCATGTCGAGTGGACCGACGCCAAGCGACCCAGCATACACATCAAGTAGCATGCAAGACCGTAGTTTCGATGGCTTAAGCGACCGCTTCGAGCAGCGAATCTACGGTTCGCCTAAAGGGCGTATCCGCGAAACATTGCTATGGTCTCAGCTTCAAAGTCATTTACCGCTAGCGCAGCATTCGGCGATTGACGTGCTAG
Source organism: uncultured Pseudomonadales bacterium (assembly GCA_947503335.1). Classification (GTDB taxonomy): domain Bacteria; phylum Pseudomonadota; class Gammaproteobacteria; order Pseudomonadales; family CANNCY01; genus CANNCY01. Next base: position 183,072 of record CANNCY010000004.1, read on the forward strand.
ATGCCGCCGGTGGATTGGGGCAAATGACTGAACGCTGTGCCGCCTTAGGCCACTCGGTAACGCTGAATGATATCTCGGGCGAGATGATCGATAAGGCGCGAGTCAGACTCGCCCAATATCCAAACGTAGAGTATTCGATCGGCCCAGTTCAGGCGCTAGATCAATCAAAGCGTTATCCGCTGATTCTTTGTCACGCATTACTAGAATGGTTGGCTGAGCCAGAATCGGTTGTCGAGCTGCTTGTGGGCATGCTAGCGCCAAAGGGCAAATTGTCGTTGGCCTTTTACAATCGTCATGCGTTGGTGATCAATAATGCGCTTAAGGGTAATGCCGCTTATCTAGTACCTAACGACCACGCTCGAAAGCCCAAGCGAAAAGGGCTAAGCCCACCAAATGCGCAATTTCCTGAAACGGTTTTACAGTGGCTAAGTAAGCAACCAGTTAAAATAGTGGGGCATTACGGTGTTAGGGTATTGAGTGATTGGTTACCCAGCGAGCTAGAGATAACCGATCAGCAATTGATAGATATTGAGCGTCAGTACAACACACGCGAACCCTATCGGTCGATGGGGCGATACGTACATCTAATAATCGAGCGCCAGTAACCCTTACTTCTTAACGTAAGCGGCGATAATGATAATCTGTTGGCCGTTAACGCGGCCTTGAATATGCTTGGGGTTATCGGTTAACCCAATGCCACGCACTGGTGTACCCCGTTTCGCGGTAAAGCCAGCCCCTTTAACAGGTAGGTCTTTGATAAGCACCACATTATCGCCCGCAGCTAACGCAACACCATTAGCATCTAGTGTGGGCTCAACATCAAGCGCTGCATCCCGATACTTAGCCCAAGCCAGCATCTCATCATCTAGATACAGCATTTCTAATAGATCGCCTGCCCAAACGGCACCCTGACTGTTAAGGCCTGATAACAAACGATAAGAAACAATCTGTACGGCAGGCACGGCGCTCCACATCGCGTCGTTTAAACAGCGTAGGTGATTTTCATCGAGGGTATCCGCTGCAAGCTGCCCCTGACATATATCGCAAAGAGCAGCATATTCGTCAGCTAGCGTGCCAGTCTTGGGGCTTATTAAAATGGCTTCAACCTGGTCAGCTGAACCACATATCTCGCAGCGATTATTAGAGCGCGTTAGCGCCTCTGAGGTGATCGACATTATTGAATCTTAAACGGCCTTCGGCACTACCATGTTTATTACTGTTGATACTAAGGGCTATGATAGCCAATCAGCATCGCTTTGCACGGGTCTATTGCGCAATAAATTCACAAGATAAGTCTATTAGCGAACGTCAACCACTTCATGTTCTTCGTTTAGTGCAACGACCCAATTTGCGAGACTGGGTATCGAAGTTAATAAGTGAATTGTTAAGCGCTCGTAATGAGCGATAAAGCGCCGTAATTTGTCTAGATCCATACGCCGATCGGGTAGCAAGTTAGAGGCGTTTAATTGCTGCTCTTGTTGCGCACGCCAGCGAACAATCGCCTCAAAACTTGGCGCTTTCAGAAACACGAGCTTATCAATCAGGTTAAACCATTGCTGGTAATCGGTATTTAAACGCTCAACAAAAGCCCGGCGCCACAATCCATCGGGGTCTTCGACAGACTCAAGTGTATTCAATGGTGAATCAAGATTCTCTGAATAGGGCCCAGCCCCAACACACCAACCTTCAAACAGAATGATGTCGGGGCGAGTGTTAACCAAGCGCGCGCCGTCGCGATCGTCGGTAGCTTTGTTAAACATAGGCACATTTATAGGCACTTGGCCCGACTTTAACGCCTCAAGTTGCTCGATGCCCAAGCTAACATCGTGGGTGCCGGGTACACCACGCGTAGCAAATAACGGGTGTAGCTCAGCAGCAAGTGACTGACGCACGCTATGCGTAAGGTAATAATCATCGAGAGATATGATGGCAACATCTAAACGGTGGCGTTGGGTAAGTAGTAGCTTGAAGAGCTCTGCTAACGTCGATTTGCCAGTACCCTGTGCTCCACATATGCCAACCACTAAAGGTGTCTGTTGTCTCTTTTGTTGTGCGGCAAAGGTTTCAGCAATGGGGGCAAGCCAACGTTTAACCATTGTTAGATAATCAGTTGGCAGATGGTGGTCGCTGCAGAAATCTTGTAACGCAGTGCTCAGCCCGGGGCAACTTAAGCTTTGTCTGGTCATTACTTAAGAAGTTCTTGCGATACTGCAAACTGTTCGCGCGCCTGTTGTACAAGCGGTAATGTGTTTTCGAACTGTATCTCGGTGCGCCACGTTGGCGACTGATATACCCTAGACAAATATGCAACTAGCTTAGGGTAGTCACTTGCGCTAATGGCCAAGCCGGCGAGTAGCCCTGCACGCAACCAGCTAGATAGTGTTATGTCGGCGAGCGAAAACTCGCCCACAATAAAGTCTTCTTTGGGCGATTGTTGTTCAAGGGCCGCTAACAATGCAGGGCCAGCGGTAGACAGCACACTGTCGATCATCTGCTGGTCACCGGGTTCATTCGCATAGTGGGGCTTTAATACCCGTTGAAAAAATAACTTACCGCCCAAGGTAGGCGCACAGCTTTGATCGGCCCAGCTACTTGCCAGCATTACTCGCTCGCGAAGATGGCTATCTAGGGGTATAAGGTGATTGTCTGGGTGTTGCTCATCAATCCATTGAACAATGCGGTCAGATTCGCTGATTGCAAACTCATCAACGAGTAAAACCGGTACCTTACCACTAGGGTTTAACTTAAGAATCTCATCTTTATGATTAAACGGGTCTAACGGATTGCGCTCGAACGCGATATTTTTGTAATTAAGCGCCAGCGCGACCTTGCGAACAAAGGGCGAGTACGGATAGCCAACCAGTTGCATTGATGGTTACTCACTAATTAGTAGATAGAGCAACTATAGACTAACAATCAAAGCGATTCCAAGGTGACATGACACACACACACCTAACACCCAAAGTGCAGACAGTTTAAACCGCATCATTAATAAAATTGAGAAAGCGGCGAGTAACCAATCGATAGGCGATAGCAACGCGTTAACAGCAATGGGCGAGTATAAGGCGGCAGCAAGTATTCCAACCACAGCGGCATTGACCCCGGCAACGGCACCACGAAGGGGCTGGTAGTTGAGTAGTCGAGACCACCAAGGCAACACGGCTAAGATAAGTATGAACCCAGGCAAGAAAATGGCGAAGGTGGCGACTAATGCGCCAATAACGCCACCATATCCATTGGGCATTAAGGCGCCTAGATAAGTTGCTAGCGTGAACATCGGGCCGGGTACTGCTTGAGCTGCGCCATAACCCGTTAAAAATGTGTCAGGCTCAACCCACCCGGGGCTGACAACCGCGGCATCTAATAGAGGCAATGCGACATGGCCCCCGCCAAAGACTAGCGCCCCAGATTGATAAAACGCACCAAAAAGACTGACCCAGTTAAGCGAATCAGGCTGCAACAGGCTGATGGCAAGCAAGATCGCAAATGCCGCTAACAGCAACGAGCTAACCATTTTACTCGCAGGTAGCTGACTTGTCTTTGAGATAGTTGGTTCTGATTTAAACAAAAGCCAGCCAATAGCAGCGCCGCCAACGATGATGATCAATTGGCCAGAAACACCCCCATACAGCATCACGAATACAGCAGACAAAATCGCTAGTATGCGTTTAGGAGTGTCAGTTGTTAGCGATTTTTGCATGCCCCATACCGCATGTACCACAATGGCAATAGCCGCCACTTTTAAGCCGTGAGTGATCGCCGAATCAATGGGCCCTGCCAATAGCGGGGTGACCATTGCAAATACCAAAATCAATGCAATCGATGGTGCCGTGAAGGCGATGAATGCGCAGATTGCACCCAGTAAACCGGCGCGATGATAACCAATGGCAAAACCCACTTGGCTGCTAGCGGGGCCAGGTAAAAACTGGCAAAGCGCTACGATAGCCGCGTATTGCTCGTTCGAAAGCCAGCGGTGCTCGTCGACAAAGGTTTTATGAAAGAACCCGATATGGGCAGCAGGGCCACCAAAACTGGTGCACCCTAAGCGAAAAAATAGATGAAAGATCTCAATCAGTGAGGCCATCAAAAAAATCAACTTTACCTGTTTCTAGCGAGTACTGCGCGCCCACGATCTTTAACTCACCCGAGGCGATTTTGTCTTCAAGTATAGAAGAACTTTTACGAAGTTGGTTTGCCGTCATGCTCACGTTGGTGCGTGTAGCAAGCTCAATAAGCTGATCAGGGTCGCTATTTAAATCGGTATTTAAAAAGGGCTCAACAGCCGGCTTAATTTGATTAACGATACTTTGTAGGTCTCTACTAGGTGCTGACTCGCCGTTGGCTAGCAGCTGATAGGTTGTTTTTACTGCACCACAGCACGAATGCCCAAGTACCACTACCAGCGGTGTTTTAAAATTGGCCACCGCAAATTCGATACTGCCTACTTGCGTTGGGCCCACAACGTTACCCGCAACACGCACTACAAACAGTCGGCCTAGGCCTTGGTCAAAGATCAGCTCTGCTGGCGCTCTAGAATCTGAGCAGCCCAGAATAATAGCGAAAGGCTCTTGCCCATCGACTAGCTGCTCGCGCAACGCTTCGTTGGCAAAATCGGGTATACGCAACTCGCCCTTCACAAAGCGTTCGTTACCGTCAATTAGGCGAGTTAGGGCATCAGATGATGTTGGCTGCACAGCTATTTACCTCTTATTAGAATGCGCAAAAGTGTACCAAAGCAATAGTGTGACTATCTAGTCACAACAGCTACAAAAGTTCACGCCCGTTAAAATGTCTAATAGATAACTTAGTGAGATCAAGGGCATCAATACAGCCTAGATTTAAACGAACCGTAGTGGGCGAGTCGATACTGCTAACGCCTATATGTACGCCACAAGTAGGGCAAAACAAATGGTTAACATCACAGTCTTGCCAACGATAGATCGATAGAGAATCGAACCCTTCAGAAAAGCTAAGTTCAGCTGGTGTAAACCAAGGCTCAGATAATACTAAATTCTTACGTCGGCAAATTGAGCAGTTACACATCATTGCTGTTTCAATTTCTGGTGTGGTTAGCCTGTACGCAACCCCTTCGCAATGGCAGTGACCCTGATACCTAGGCATATTGGTTACCCCCACAAGTAACGTAAAAGCATCGCACTACACATGAACACGACTAACCAACGCAGCACCTGAACATTCATACGATAGAGAGTATGGCTGCCAATGTATGCGCCAATTAACTGCCCGATAATCATGACTAGCCCCGTTGCCCAAAGAATTTTACCGCCGACGGCAAATACGAGTAGCGACGCAACATTTGTCGCAAAATTTAAACACTTCGCTAGGGCCGTTGCATCAATTAACGAACGGCCGCTTAGGCTAACCCCCGCCAACGCAAAGAACGACCCTGTAGCAGGGCCAAACATACCATCATAGCCGCCGATAACTGGCACCGCGAATCGTCTAAATAGACGTTGCCTTTTGGTAGATACCTGTTTGCCCGTTTCAGGTATCTTCTGGGTGATGAAAAACACTAAGATCATCACTAAAACAATCGGAATCACCCAATGCAATACAGTGGTATTGATCAGTTGAACGATAACTGTACCTACTGCCGAACCGATAAAGGCAAGCAGCATCAACCATCGCGCCTGCTGCCATCGTATCCGACGATGGCGAAACATCATTAAGGTTGCTGTTAACGTGCCAGCGGTACCCTGTAACTTATTTGTCGCAAGTGCTTGAATCGGTGGTACACCGGTCATTAACAGCGCTGGCAGCGCGATTAGGCCACCCCCGCCCGCTAGGGTATCGATAAATCCTGCAACTAGCGCTACTGCAAACAAAATTGCAACAATATCTGGCGCTAGGCCAAGCCATTCAAACATTCTAATCTCAACTATTTATTTTTAGAGTACGCATTTGATACCCATACTAACTAATGCCTCAATATTACAGTACTGAACAAAGGCTGTAATATCTGCGCATGGTACGCAGACCATCGCTTTAACGGCAAATTGTTTCGGTTAGCCGACAATGCATTGCCAGCTAAACTCGCCCCGATTACTGTACGCCCATCAATAACAGATTCATAAGGAACAGATCATGCATCTGCTTGCAAAAACAGCAATCACAGCAGCTCTAGTGGCATCACTGTCAGGTTGTATCGTTATCGGTGGTGGCGATTCGAAAGGGTCGATCAGCTACGATAGCGACTGGAAAAAACTACAGACTAAAAATGCTGAATACATTGCTGGCTTAGAGCTAAGCGAGAATATCGATTCGGTTATCACTGACTTAGGCCTACCGTCATTGTCTGAAGCGTTTGTAGAAGACGGCAAAGAAGTACGAGTACTGTACTACCGTACACAGCATGTAAAAAGCGATGGTAAGACAACCGTAGACGAGACAACACCGCTTGTATTTGTAGACGGCCAACTTAAAGGTTGGGGCGAGTCAGCACTAGGGCAGATTCGTTAAGATCTAAGTTAAGATGGCGAATCCACTGTCTAGTGGGTTCGTGCATAAAGCGCTCTAATTGCCTAAAACCCGCCGCTAGATACATCTGTAGGGCGGGTTTGTTTTTTTCAAAGACATCTAATTGAGCGCTATCAAACCCCGCGTGTTTGATGGCCTCTAATGCTTTGATTAAAAGGTTCAAACCCAGCCCTTGTCGTTGATGATTAGCATCAACAAACATCATGCCGATATCATTATCAATAAAGCCTATAAATGCGATGATGCGATCATGGTCGGTGTAGCAGAAACCTTCGCAATGGGGTAAGAACAGCGCGCCAAAGTTAACCTTCTCGTGACGCATAAAACCATCAGACAAAAATGCATGAGCACTGGCAAAGGTGGGTTGCCAGATTTCTATCACGGCTTTCTTATCGTTAGGCTCATAGCGTCTCAATGTAGGCATGGCTATATACTAGCCTTGAGTTAGCGCTTGCCCAAGCAAGCCAAGTAAAAAACCAAGTACAGCGCCTAGCGTAGGGCCCCAACGTTTCTCAAGCTTCGCTTGCGGGGCAATGTCTTGAAACACCAGATATAAGATACCGCCCGCGGCAAACAGCATCACGCTACCTAGTGCATAATCGTTACTACCTAGTGCGAAGTGGCCGATCAGCCCGCAGAGAGGGCCCAACAAAGCCATTGTAGTAAACGAGCCAATAATTAACTTGGGCGATAAATCGCCTTGCTCCTTTAATTCTCTAAAAGCGTTAAAGCCTTCGGGTATGTTCTGAATAGCTACCATCATCGCTAACAGTAAAGCAGTCGCCTGCTGAGTAGCAAATGCCGCGCCTAAGGCTAATGACTCGGGGATAAAATCTGCAAGCATGGCTATCAGTTGGCTCATTGAGCCTTTCATACGATCGAGCAAAATGTCGATCAGCATAAATACAACGCCACCCGCGCTAAAGCACACCGCCATCGTTAGCGTATCTACGCGCTGAACGCCTTCGGGTACTAGTACTAATGCAACGGCCGATAGCAGCGCGCCGCCGCCAAACGCGATCACACTGTGTCTAAATTCGCTTTGAAGCCAGTAGGGGCGCACACCTTCGGCAGTGGCCAATAAGGCCCCAAAAGGCATCGCTAGGCCGGCCATCAGTGTCAGTATCACTAGCTTCAATAGAATCATAAATTAATGCTGTTGCCCGTATCGTGCCTTTGCATCTTTAAAAATACGCTGTAATGCCCACATCGGCAAATACCGCAGAACCATAACGATCAGCTTATAGTTCCAACCAGGTACGCTAACAACGCGCCCCTTCGCCAGGTCAGCCAACGATTGCTGAGCCACATATTGGGCGCTCCAACTTTTCATTAGCCCATGGTGTTTATAAAACTCAGCAGGATTTAGCCCAAGCTTTTCGTGAAAGTCTGTAATGGTAAACCCGGGGCATAATGCCTGTATCTGAACACCTTGCGAACTATAGCTAGCCGCGAGAGTTTCAGACATTGAACGTACAAATGTTTTAGTAGGTGCGTACATGGGGCTAGAAGGGCTAGCTGTCCAGCTAGCTACCGACGCCACGTTAATGATCTGCCCATAACCCTTAGCGATCATGTTTGGCAGTGCGGCATGGCACAGAGCGACAGTCGCGTCCATGTGTACGCGCATAATGGCTGTATGTTTTTGCAGCGACTGCGCATGAAACTTACCGTCTTGCGAATAGCCTGCGTTGTTTATCAGTGTGGTGACAGAAGCAGCCTTGATATCGTTGGCTAGCGCTTTAATATCGGTCGCTTTAGCGAGATCACCCAGTTTTACGAGGGTCTTTACGCCAAACTGCTTCTCTAGTGACAACGCCACTTCAGATAGCTTGGCTTGGTTGCGGCCACAAAGCCAAAGTTCGTCGTGATTGGCCGCTAGTTCATGGGCAAAGGCTTCTCCTATACCGCTAGTAGCACCTGTAATCACTGCAATCTTAGTCATTTTGTTATTCTCATTGTTAATTAACAGACCGAGTCTAGCATTGCCATGCGGCGGGCGAGCAAGACCTAGAAACAAAAACGCCCTCTAACAAAAACGCCCTCTAAAAAGAGGGCGTTTTTAAGAACTCATTAAGAACGAATCTTATAGAGCTACAATCTTTTCAGCCTGTGGGCCTTTTTGACCTTGAGTTACAGAGAACTCAACTTTCTGGCCTTCAGCAAGGGTCTTAAAACCACTGCCGTCGATTGCAGAGAAGTGGGCAAATACATCTGGGCCACCTTCACGCTCAATAAAACCAAAGCCTTTAGATTCGTTAAACCACTTAACGGTACCGGTAACGCGTTCTGACATGACAGTCATCCTTCATAAACAAAAAAAATAAGGGTGCAGCAACTGACCGGTAATGACGTCGATACGAAGTGATATAACTACAGGGCAATCTTTCTACAGTGCTTACCATATGGCACAACAGCAGATTGGTCAACATTCTCGCCCTAAGTTTTGCCAAAAGGCCAAATAAAGCCGACAAATGGTTAGGGCGGCCCTATTAAAATAGCCAATTTTTTACGAAATGACCGTGCTTGTTGCATCAATGATATTGTATTCGCCCATTCTATGGTGGCGATAGTAATCGGGTTATAGGTATCGATATTTTTGGTCAGCCCAAATTTAACTGCGTTGCGCTCTTGTGCATACGTACCAAACCAACGATCCCACACGATCAACATGTTGCCATAGTTCTTGTCGATGTATTCAGGGTTACTACCGTGGTGCACCCGATGATGAGATGGCGTGTTAAATATCCACTCAATGGGTCGCCATAGTTGTTTGATGTGTTGCGTGTGCCCCCAAAAGCCAATGATCGTTAAGAATGCGCCAGCGGTCGCCAGCATCAGTGGATGAAAACCGATCAGTGGCAATACCGCAAAGAAAGGTATCTTACTAATCGGGCCAAGCCAGCTTTGCCTTAAAGCGGTAGAAAAATTTAGCTGTTCACTAGAGTGATGAATAGAGTGTATGCACCAGAGCACACGACACCGATGCGACGCGCGATGGTACCAGTAGAATACAAAATCAACGGCAATAAAGATTGCCAACCAACTTGCTATCGAGGGTTCGATCTTAAAAAGGCTAAACTGATAAAGCCAAAAGTGAAAGGCGATCACAAAGCCCTTTGTCGACAGGGTGACAATAATATTGAATAGTAATTGACTAAGGCTGCCTAGGGTATCGGCAACTGTATAGGTTTGATGATTGCGCCAAGCACCATAGATTGCCTCAAGTATAATTAAAAGCGCAAAGATAGGCAGTGCATAGGCTGTTTCAGGTAGCATTATTTAGCGTCGCTATTTTGTTTTCGCTCAATTTGCTTACGCAGTAGCTCCTCTTTGCGACGCTGAAAATTTCGTTCGCTAGCAATCGTTACCCATGCAAAGCCGACAATAAAGATAACGGTCACTGTAACAATCGCGGTAATCATTTATGGTACTCCATGGCCTTTGCCTGCAACCCAAATACGATACCACTGTTCATTCGTTAACTCTAATTCTAGCGCCTTGGTGGCTGCGACAACTCGGTCAAGTTTACCCGAGCCGATGATCGGTATTGCATTGCTGGGTAACTGTCTCACCCATGCGTAAACGATAGATTCGATATCTTCAACACCAAGCTCGTTTGCCATTTCGTGTAGGCAGCTTACCATCGCCTCATTGCTAAATAGACTACCGCCGCCCAAGCAACTCCATGCCATTGGTTTTACGCCTAATTGTTGTGCCTGATCTAGCACACCGTCTTCTAAATGCTGTGTTGCAATGGGCGAGATTTCGACCTGATTAGTTAGCAGTGGCTGATCGCACCGGGATTGCAATAAAGAAAACTGAGACGCAGTAAAGTTAGAAACGCCAAAATGGCGAACCTTGCCAGACTGTAGTAGCTGGTCAAAGGCGTTGGCTACTTCGTCGGCCTGCATCAAAAAGCAGGGGCGATGTAACAGCAGTAAATCAATCTCATCAATCTTTAGCCGCGTTAAGCTTTGTTCGACCGACTCGATAATGCGATCGTAGGTGACATCATAATGGGCAGGGTTACCCTGATAGATTCCAAACTTAGTCACTACCTCAAGCTCGTGTCTAAGGCTTGGGCTTAAGCTTAACGCCTCGCCAAAAATCGCTTCACATTCGCCCCCTGCATAAACCGGCGCGTGATCAACACTTGTGATACCAAGGGCAACATGCGACTCAATAAAGTGATTCAGTTGCTGTTTGTTAAAGCCCCAGGTGTGCGCGCGCCAATAACCCTGCACTAAAGATGATAGCTGCATATTAAAGGCTGCCTATGGCCGATATTAAAGTGACAATCCATAAGCCCACAAGCGCGAAAATACTTAACACCCAACTTGCAAAGCGAAGATTAAGTTTATTGCCATTAAGGTGAATAAAGGTGTGAGCATAACGCGCTATAACAAATAGCCAAGCGAGGGCCACTGCATAAGAAGTAATCGCGTTCAATAAAATTAGCAACACCACCGACACGTAAAACAACGGCGGTACTTCGAAATGGTTTTGAATGTGGCGAGTGATTACGCGTAGGTGATCGGGCTCTTGGCCTTCGTTGTATAACGAATAAAACTTGGCACTTACTTCGCGAGATGTAACGGCTTTAGTGCGTTTAGCACCCATCACAAACAAAATACTAATGGTCAGTAACATCATCGCTAGCGCGGGTAAAACTAGGTGAGCTGTTGTCATTATATAAACACCTTGTCTGGGTTAAGAATATGATTGGGGTCTAGCGCTTGTTTTAGCGTTTTCATTAGCGCCAGTTCTTGAGGTGAACGACTGTAATGTAAGAACGGGCGCTTCTCGGTGCCAATACCATGCTCTGCCGAGATACTGCCGCCAAACTGTACAAGATGCCTGTAAAGCGTATCATCAAATCGGTGGCGCTCGTCAGCATCGCTAGAATCAATAGACGCAATGATATGAATATTGCCGTCGCCTAAATGGCCAAACACCGCGTGCTTCATGTGAGGCCACTGCCTAAACAAGTCAGCTTCGGCTAAGTTTAGATATTCGCCCACGCGATCGATGGGTAAGCTGATGTCAAAATAAAACACCGGCGCTAAATGATTCATCGATTCTATGTTGTCGCGAATGCCCCAAAGCTCATCTTTTTCAGACTGGCTCTTAGCAATAACCGCGTCGATCACAAGCTCTGCTTCAAACACCTCGCCTAGAATTTGCTCAAAGCGATCTTGGTTAACTAGTTGGTCACTGCTTTGACTTTCAACTAATACATAAAACGGGTAATCAGCTGCTAGCGGTGGGCGCGCACTGGTACTGCTGGCATATCCGTAATAGTTCTGCCACATCACTTCAAACGAACTAAGGCTACCGCCCATTGCCTTGTCTAACTGATGTAACAGTGCAATGACTTTGTCGTATGAGTCGACTGCTAGCAGCGCAGTGTGCTCTTCGGTGTATGCGGGGTTAAGGCGAAGTACTGCTTTTGTAACCGTGCCTAAGGTGCCTTCGGTGCCAATAAATAGTTGTTTTAGATCGTACCCTGCATTGTTCTTCAGTACCTGCGTCATGTTCGAAATAATTTCGCCATTGGGTAAAACCGCTTCAAGGCCTAGTACTAAATTGCGTGTCATGCCATAGCGCAGCACACGATTGCCACCGGCGTTAGTGCTGATGGTACCACCTATGGTTGCTGTGCCGCGGGCGCCTAGGTCCATCGCATACTGCAAGCCATTGTCTCTCGCGGTCTCTTGAATCACTTGCAACGGCACGCCTGCTTGTACTGTTAACGTACGATTGGCAGCATCAAAATGTTCAATTTTGTTTAAGCGTTCGGTGCTAACGATTAGCTGATTTGGTTCACTAGTAGCGCCGTCAACCAACCCTGTTTTACCGCCTTGCACTACAACGGGCTGACAAAGCTGGTTGCAAAGCTTAAAGATTGCGCTGACTTGTTCGGTGGTATTGGGGCGAACTAATGCTAATGCCTGTGTGTCGCCGCCGCGCCAACTGGCAGGGCGGTGATTAAGATCGGGCGGTGTAATGAGGTGTTCGCTGCCGACGATGTCGGCAAGTTGGTCAAGCAGTGATGACATATAAAACCCAAGTTAACGGTCGCGCATTGCGCGCGGCCATTACCATTTATCGGGTAAGTCACCTACGCGCGTAAAGTGTTCGCCAATGATAACACCAAGTTCACGCTTTTCGTCTTCTTCAAGATGAATACCTGGGCGGCCGTGGGCAAAGCGGTAGTTACAAACTACTGCTACATCACCTGGTTGCCAATTAACTGGCGAACCAAAACGATCATAGATGTTTACGAATAGCTCTTTTTCTTCGTGAGTCATCTCTGTGCCGTCACCAAACGTAAGCTTAAGTGGGCGCTCATCGTTGGGTAGGTGCATTACCTTTGGCCATTCGTCAAACCAGATACCGTCGTCAGCAACGCTCGAGAACAATACGTTACGCTTGCTAAATGGGCAGTACTCAAACGCCGAAATATAGTAGCGAGTCTTTAATAGGCGATTCTCGCCCCATTCGCACTCAAGGCCACGGGCGCGGGCAAAAGCAATTGCTTCTTCTGGGTCTTCGGTCATCATCGACTTTTGCCAATGGTTGTAAACACCCAGTTCTTCGGTGCCCTTAAAGGCTTCGCGGTCTGTTAAATCACGGTGGTAGCAAAGGCCTAAACGCTTAAGCTTTTGACCAAACTCGGTCGCTAAGATCGCGTCTGTTGCTGCTAGGTTATCGCTTACAAAGGTGGCGCCCTTTGGGCCTGGCGAGTGCTTGCACAAAAAGCCAAGGGCAGTAGTGCTTGCGCCAATGTAAGCCATTTCGTGATGGTAGTGTAGGTTTGCGGTAAGCGGCGCACCAATCTCGTATACGTTGGGCTGAATTGGGCTACGAGCATTTGAACCACCCTCGTATTTGACCGCGCGCTTAATGGCAAACATGGCAAGTTTGCGCTGTAGCTGCATGTCATCTAGGCCAGTATTGATTAGGTGCACCAAACCAACGCGGTTAAACGTGTCTTCGATGCGTAGTGCAAGCTCGCTGCCTGGCTCGAAACATTCAGGGCCCATTGAGTACTCAGTACAATCAATCGTGTATAGCTCTGGATTGTTGTAGGCAGAGCCTGTCCACCACTGAGGTTGAATCACCTTGTGGCCCTTTGGGATGATGTTTAATGCTGCGGTCATGGGATACGTCACCAATACAATACCTATATTCAATGATTGCGAGATTACTGAAGCAGTGTAGGTGCTGTAAATAGGTGCAAAATAAAGTTGGTGAAAATGCGCTAAACCCTTATTTTATAGGGGTTTAAGGCGTATTTTGTGAACCTGACAAATGCCTGAATAGCATACGGTAGGCGTCTTTTTAGGTCGAATTAAATTAGGGTATTGTGCACTAAGGCCGAATTAGGTTCGAGCAAGAACGAAAAGTAATATAGATATAAGTGGTATTATTTACATTACTTCTCTTTCTTAAATAGCGCGATGTCACGCACGATCGATTCGCTCATCCTGTGTGGGGCAGTATAGGGTAGCGCTGTTAACCCCTGATTTTCGAACACCTTAATCAACTTTGAGCGCCTTGGAATATAGGTGTTAAAGGCGATTCCAATAACTCCACCAGGCTTAAGGGCGTTTGCCCATATAGGGGCGCATTCTTCTAGCGTGGCTAATGGGTTGCGAGTACCTTCGACAGTAGCGTGTTGAACGCCATAGGGAATATCACTCAATAGCAGATCAAATCGCTCATTACTCAGCAATTGGTCTAGCTCGCGGCTATCGCCTGTCACAAACTTAAATTTACTATTATCTGCATCGAACTGCAGGTATTTACCGCTTTGCTTGCTCGACGCTTTAGGGCCCTGGCCTTGATCAAGACGGTGCTTTTGGCGATGCACCTTGCACCATTTCTTGAGAATCTGTTGTACGTCTGCAATCGCCTTAGGGTCAACTTCGATACCTTTGCTGTTTAAGCCATAGCGCATACCCCATAAACAGGTTGTTGCTCGCCCAGCCATAGGGTCTAACAGCTTTAATTTGTTTGCGGGTTTGGTTTGCGTCGCAAGGCCAACATTGATTAAAAGCTGCGTTAGTAGTTCGTTGGTTTTACCCTTAAACTTTGAGCCAAATACAAAGTCGCTGTGTAACGCGTACCCGCGATCGCCTGCAATAGGGGCATAAAGGCCGTCACGTACCTCTAGTATTGCCATCACAAACGATAGTCGGCGCAGCAGTTGATCGTCGCCGTCATAATGAAACTGCAATAATTCTAAGCCGCCCTCATTGAGGTACTGAGCATCATCGATACCAGCAACCATCGCCAACTCGGCTTGGGCAACCGATAAGTAATCATTAAAATAAGCGCCCTTGGCAAGGGGCGAGATAACCAGCGCAATATGTTTCAAGGCGAGTGCTCAACAGATAACAGATACCCGAAGCATAAATTGCTCGCCGAAAAACGCAATGGCTATAGTAACTGTCTGGCGGGTTCGAACTGCCTGATGTCTGATGTAATCGAAATATACTTGATCTGCGCAAGAGGAATGACGCGAGTCGGTTGTTCAAAGCGATGCAGCACGATGTAATCGTCGTAAAACCGTACATAAGAACCATGTTGAACATTTAGCGATTCGCCAGAGTTTAAAACTAACTCGTCAATTGAGTGAGTCTCTTTTGGTGACGAGATATGAACGGCAACAATATAGCTGCTTATGATCAGGCAAAGCCCAATAACAACAGATGCGATAATAGATTTCATCACGCCAGACTATCACCTTGGGGTGATAGTCGGCGTTACAGTCGGCTAAACCGACAGAATTGTAAGCTTAGCTGACCTCGGCCTCGCTAACCGATGCCCAAGGGCCTGTAATTGCAAGGGTCACGGTGGGCGAGTATAGGTTGACGTACAGGGTCTCACCATCGGGCGAGAAACACGCGCCAGCAGGCTCGGTTTGTACGCGTACACCAGCTAGGTTATAGGTTAGCCCCTTGGGGGTAATGCCCTTTAGCTTGTTATCAACGATCGACCCGTATTGGTCTTCGCAAACAATGAGGTGCCCATTGGGGGCTACAGTTAAATTATCGCCAAAGTTAAAGGTCTGCTTATCAGGGCTTTCTAAAAACAAGCTAAGCTGCCCAGATTTAGGCACATAGCGCATTACCTGGCCTAGCTTTTTGGCACCGCCGCTAGTGCAGGTGAAGTAAAGCTCGTCATCACCCCACCATAGACCTTCGCCACGGGCAAACACCGCTGCACCAAGATCGTGGCCTCGCACACGTAAGTCGTCGTCAGGGCTCTCTGGGTTGTCTAAATCGACCCATTCAGTTGAGAGTGTTTGGTTAACGGCAAACGATGGGCTATGCCAGTTGCGTGTATCAAACTTAGGCTGATCTTTTACAACAAGCGCCTGCAGCTGCCCCCCTTTATTCAATTCGCCCTGAACCTTAGGAATAAAACGATAGAACAAACTGTCTTTACGATCTTCGGTCATGTAAACGATGCCGGTATTGGGGTCGACACAGGCGGCTTCGTGATTAAAGCGCCCCATGGCAACAAGCGGTTCAGCTTTTACTAGGCCGTCACTATCGGCAGGTACTTCAAACACAAAGCCGTGATCTTTCTCTAGCCCTTCTTTCTTGCCAATGACGATCTCTTCGCAGGTTAACCATGAGCCCCATGGGGTAACGCCACCGGCGCAATTGCGTATCGTGCCGGCAACCGACCAAAACTGGCGTTCTACCTCGTTAGTTTTTTGATTAACGATTAGCGTGGTGGTACCACCACCCATCGCATGGCCATTAGGCAGTAATGAGTAGGCTAAATCTGACTTGATCGGGCTGGTTGTATCAGTAGCGCCCTTAGGCATTACTTCATGGTTTCTTACAAGGGCGATGCGGTCGCCCTCAAGAGCGATCACACCCATGCCGTCGGCGTCGTCAGGCACCTTATGACCATCTGACATGGTGTCACCAAGGCGGCTTAACACCTTGTAAGAAAACCCCTGTGGTAGATCAAGTAGCCCGTTGGGATCTGACAATAACGCGCCGTAACCCTGTACGCGACTAGCAACGCCAGAGGCAAAGCTTGTTGATGGCAGAATCGACTGCGCTAAGCCAGCAAAGCCAAGAGAGATTAGATTTTTGTTAAACTGACGGCGGTTCATAGTGGCCTCGTGCAAATTAATTTAACTTAGACTATCACTATGAACTGCTAATGTGTAAATCACATGACACTAATCGCTATTAGCAAAATCAATTAGCTGCTGGCCGGCAAGTTGATACATGATCCATTCAGATTTTGGCTTAGCACCCAGTGATTCATAAAAATCGATCGCGGGGGTGTTCCAGTCTAAAACACTCCATTCAAAGCGGCCACAGTCGTTGTCGACGGCAATAGATGCAAGGTGCTTAAGCAGCGCTTTACCAGCGCCTTTACCGCGCTGACTTGGGTCAACATACAGATCTTCAAGATAAAGGCCATTCTTACCCAGCCAGGTTGAATAGCTATAAAAGAAAACAGCGAACCCAATAGCATCACCGTTTAGTTCGCATATTAATGCTTGGGTCTTACTGCCATCTCCAAAAATAGAACGTTCAATAGTGTCGGGTGTGGCAACCACTTCGTGCTCGGCTTTTTCGTAGATCGCAAGATCAACAATAAACTGATAGATCGTTGCAGCATCAGTGCGCACGGCAGGACGAATCGTAAACATAGAATTACCAATTAGGGGGTAGGCGAGGGTCGCGTACGTGGCTTGATTTGATGCGCTTAACTTCGGCAGCAGCTTCTACTTCGCGTCGACGCTGTTCTGTAATGGGTTGCCAGTTTTTTTCTTCGATACGACCCTGTAGATTTGAAAAAAATACATCAATACCAAGGCGCACTAAAATAGGGCGAAGGCCAAGCCCAAGAAAAATAAGCAGCCCAAGATAGTACAATGCGTATTCTGGCAACACGAAAAAAACAGCAGGGCTTGCAAAGAACAAACCAGTGAATGACGCCTTTGCCCAAAAGCTATATTCAAACCGTTGGCCGTTTCTAGACATTGATATCGTCACGTTCGTCGGTTTCAGAAAAAATGATCCAGACGGCAAATGCGCCGATAACCGGTACCAACCAGACAAGGCTCACCAACACAAAGCGATTAGTGGTAGAAAAGCGCGTTGATCGCACGCTAGCGAAACTCGCCCAAATATTTGCAGCAAGCATTAGTGCAATGAAAAGATAGCCAAAAGAAGAAACGAACATGACGATGCTCTCAGTGTTTTATTTGATAATAAACGTGAAAGCGCTGCAGGATCAAGAACGTCGATGATGACGGGCAGATTATATTTGATAGGTGGCGCCGGCTAACGGGTAATTAGCCGGCACGTATCATTAAAACGAATCTAGTAGTTTCGAAAGTGCTTTGACATCTTCAGAGGTGTTGCCTCCAGATGTTAGAATGACAGACAGTAAAAACTGAATGTCTTGCTTAAACTCGACCGGAATTGTCGCCGAATGGCTGGTTAAGTCACGTGACAATTCGAGGCACTGTGAGCGGCTTAAGTTATCAGGTTGTGTTTCAATAAATTGAACTAGATTCATAGCTGATCTCCCTCAAAACAAAGCGCTAATCAAACGTTGTTATTTGATTAGGTAATTTAATCCTGAACGCAAAACTGCATTTACGCAACACCGCAAAAACAGCACTGCAATGCCTAAAAAGGTTGAGAAAAATTAAACTGATCAAAAAGGGCGTTTTTTTGTAGTATTACTACTACAGAACAAGTGTTAGTTACGAAAAAACTACACAAAATAGATTACAAATGACAGCGATAGACATGCCCTAAGCTATTGTAGACGCTAGGGTTATCGTAGTTGTCGATATCACCGCTAGCATACAAAACTGTGCTGAAACTGCTACGCATTGGCCGAGAAAGAACTGAAACTACACAGAAAAAAACTTTAAAAAATTTTAAAAAAAATAATAATTACCCACAAAAATAGCCCCCGATATACAAATCAAGGGCCATAAAAGACAAATATAGATAGATGTTACGAGGGTTACTGTGTGCTTTTTTGCCCGCCTCTAAAGGCGTTAAGTTCGTTGGTAAGCCAAGATTTTGACGTGACAATGTCATTATTTTGACATCGAATCTGGTACTGCTTTTTAGACATGGTGCTTTTGGTGGCACTTAGCTCAATAAACTCTTCAGCCGTTGTTATACGACGTTTAAAGTAGTCATACTTTTTCTTCATATGCTCGGCAGCTTCATTGCCGGGATACTCCTTACCGTTACGAATAAAAACGCATGGTGATTCGGTTACATATTTGAAGAGATGGGCTATTTCAGCATCAGTGTTAGCCACAGCTGATGCTGATGCAGAAATACATAAAAGCAGAAGCGCAATAATAGACCGCATTGTAAGTAGCCCTACTGAGCTAGAAATTTCAAGAATGCAGCCCAGCTATCTATATCGGCATGCTCATCATAGGCCAGCGGTAGGTTGTATTGCTTACCTTTCTCGGTAGCTGCGGGGTTAGTAAAGGCGTGTTTGGCAGTAGGGTAGTTATAAAACTGAATATCAACGCCTAGCGACACCATCTCTTCAATGATACCGGCTGCTTGCTCGGGTGGTACCATTGGGTCGGCCCCACCGTGGGCAACAAATACTCTCGCTTTTATATCGCCAGGTTTTGCTTCGGTATAGGCCTGCAGGCTGCCGTGAAAACTCGCCACTCCTGCCAAGTCATTACCTAGGCGTGCTTGGTTAAGCACAACGCTACCACCAAAGCAGTAACCCATAGCAAAGATCTTATTGGCATCAACATTAGCCTGCTGCTTCAGTATTTCTTTTGCAGCGTCAAAACGAGCGTTCATCAATTCGGGCTTTGCCATGGCCGATTGCATAAAGCCTTGAGCATCTTGCGGGTGCTCGGCAACCTTACCATGACCATACATATCAACCGCGATAGCGGTATAGCCCTGTTCGGCCAACATCTTGGCGCGGTCTTTAGCGTATTGGTTAAAACCCCACCATTCATGAATAACAATCACAGCAGGCATCGAGCCCTTAGTGCTGTTATTAGAGAATACCGTTGCAGCACCTAGGTTGTTAGGCAGGCTAACGGACTTTTCAACAACACCAGCGTTAGTACTCGCCATAAAGCAAAGTGTAAAGACAGAAACAACAAGATAGCGTACGTGTTTATACATGTGATCACTCGCGTAAATAAATTAAGGATTAACAGCAAGCGGTAGCATAGCAGATAAACCGATAAGCACTAGCCACCAAAACATGAACGATGGGTGCAAGATGTGTATGTCAATTTAGTAGAAGATCTGAATCGATGGGAATATATCGAGAGGCAGCCGATATCAGTGATGCTGCCGTAAGCGCTTGCACGCCATATACCTCAAATGCCTTTTGATGCTTGTCGATTACTTTCTTGGCTAAAAGATCAAAGTCGCCATCGCCCGACACAAGAACGATAGTATCGCAAGTCTCTGCAAACTCCATCGCGTCTATCGCAATACCTACGTCCCAATCGCCTTTAGAAGAGCCGTCTGCGCGCTGAATATAAGGCTTGAGTTTGACCTCAAAGCCAATAGCCCTAAGAATATTTTGAAACTGCTTTTGCTTTTCATCATCGCGATAGGTCGCATAGGCAACTGCATTGACGACTTGTCTATTAGCAGTTACCTGAGCCCAAAACTTGTTGTAGTCAAAGTTTTTCTTGAAAGTACTACGAGTTGTGTAATACACGTTCTGAACGTCGACTAGTATTGAGATTGATTCCATCGTTTAATCTGCACAGCTGCGGCCCTTATTCACTAGTGTATACGACATTGATCTAATCTAATCAATCCTTCATCACGTAAGCTAGCCCACTCTTCTGTGAGCCGGCGTACCACCCTTTCAGGCTCATTATTGCTTTTCGCATGCTGAACTTGCTTTTGTGCGGTAGCCACTCTTGATTTTAGCGAACCCCAATCACTTAACTGCCATCGGCCATCAAGAAATATCAAGTTAGTCATATGTTGATGGCCCACTTGTAGTACGTTGACCTGAGCTATGCATCTATCTGGTTCTTGACATCTACACCCTTCGATAACCGGGCCGATATAAGCTCTCTTATCTTGGCTGGTTAAACTCAAAATCGAGACTATGGCCTTGACCTCTATATCCGAAATATCTTGATCGCGATAATCTTCACAAGCGACCGAAAAAGGTGAGGAAAATAGAAGAACTAAGAACACTATTCTCATAAAACTATTTATAAAGTTAACTAACCCGTTATGAACTTGATCTACCAAAATTCTCTAAAGCCTACGTTCATTAATTAATGCTACTAAATATCGCGACGTTATATAAATAAGTGATGCATCAGGTACCATGCGAAATATAGAGCGCAGAAACACGCGTAACGATGAATGTCGTGTACTGGTAAGAAGAGATACGTAAGTAAATGGCATACAAATTCGCGCTTGTATAGCAATTACCGCGCGTAGATCATGAAAGGAAAATTCAAATTCTACTCGCCGTGTCGGTAAATCCAGTGCTCGCCGTATCGACGAAAATCACAATATAGTGCGCCGAAAGGCGCACCATGCAATTACAGTGATATGCACTACTTTGAGAATACGAAAACCATACGATTGGTAGCGCCGTCTCCACCGACAGAAACTACAGTCCAGTCATCTTGTGCCACTTCAACGTAAGTAAGTGACATTATATTCGTAGGGTCTGAGCTCTGAACGCAGTCATACGAACTACCAGAGGTTGGCCATAAAGGGTAGGCAACACATATTAGCTGATCAGATACAGTAGTTAACTGTAAAGATTCGAGTGCACTGATGCGCGAATCTTGAGCGTTACTTTCATTGGATAGAGTTGAAAAATTCTCGTTTACTTGGGACGCAACAGCCTTCGTTCCCGATGTAAAAGTGTGAGGTAATTCAATCTGATCTGCACTTACATTCATTGATAGTAGCAATGCGGTAATGTATACATATCTAATATATTTCATAACTAAATCCAGTTATCATCGTCCCAATTACTTTCATCCCAAATGGCTTCATTCAAATCAATTGAAGTAGAATCACTATCAACTGAACTGCCACAGCCTGCAATCAATAGCATAAAAACATAAATAAAATGTTTCATATGTTATTCCTTATTATTGATAGCCTATTTAACTAGTGGTTGATCTAGACATATAAAGTAAACGTTAGGCTACAAGTTATTAAGACGCTTACAATAAGAAACAATAGTGCAGCAGGAGAAGTAAGTAACTTAAAAATATTGGCTTCTGGCTTTACAGTCGAATCTGCAACAAATGCTAATATATATATACCAGTAATAACAACTAATAATCGGGCCGATAACTCTCCAGTAAGACAAACCAACGGTAATAAGAGCCGTGAAACGCTTTAATGGACGATTAAAAGACAACTCTTGAGCACCTTATACGTCGCTGTCGATCCAAAATATGAAGCAAAGTGACGTCGTTCGTGATAGTAAAATGCGGTAAACAGTACGGTATTGAAGACTGAGTCAATATAGAGATGACTTTTTACAAGTTCTGCTTTATAAGTGATGAGTTCAACATTTCAGGCCTTAGCTAAAGACTGACCGACGAGTTTTCGGCGAAACTAATCAGTGAAGGCTACATGATATAGCTAGCCATGCTTGATCTTTAAGCAGCTACAGGATCCGTACTATCGGCCAGATATTTAGGTGAAGCCTTTATTAGTATCATATCTTGTGCGCGTAAAAATGATCGCGTCGGGGCGCCATACACAACCCAACCAGTACCACAGGGTGTAAGCCGCTCGCTATTGCTAAATCTTTGATCAGAACGGTTTGTAGCTTTAACTTACGCGTATAGCGATCGTGGTTTCACTTATTAGCTTGTAGTAAAACAATTTATGCGATAGTACAAAAGCATTAGAAGCGAATGTTTACGAGTACAATACGAAAAATTTTTATATTCGTCGGCTCAACAGACTTACGTTTCTTCCAACTCTTCTGAGCCTTCTGATTTTCTTCATCATCTGCCGAGTAGGGCAGCATGCCGGCCGCTGCCTGCAATGAGTAACAGCCTATAGCAAGCCACATTACTATACGACCAAAGAATGCTAACGACCTGTCACTAACTTCAATAAGACTTCCGCTACTACCGATGTAATACGCAGCATTCAAAAGCTGAAAGATATTGTAGCCAGATGTAATTGTTAGTATTAGTAGGAGAAAGACCGCAATAAACTTAATTAGCATACTTCGTGTAGAAATCATAAGGACAAATACCTGATTCCGAAACGCAACGCGAGCTCCGTTTGGTGGAGTATAACGCCCGCACTAGAAGCGAACGCTTACGAGTCCAATGCACAAACTTGTTATATTTTCGAATAGTATTGATCGAGTTTAATATAGAGCACCATAGGCGGTTTGGTCTTGTGGGTTCCGTAAGTGACAGCCAAATAGCTATTACTAAGGTCGACATGAGGTACACATACACCTGACCCATATGAATTATCTACCAATAATGGAGTGCCGGCTCCATGCCTAAGCGTTTTATCTTTCTCGTTAGCAACAATGTGTACTAAAGAGAGAAACGGCTTCGAACCAAGATCTACGAAGGCAATCGAAGAGGGAATTGCGATGCTGACTGAAGCACAGCTACCTGTGTGATCAATGATTGGACTAATGCTAAATCCATAAGCTTGTGCTTGAGACTTTGAGAGAGTTTCAAATCCAACTGCATAGGCATTTGATACGAGAAAACAGGATAGAATGAATAGTCTCATATAGTTTCGACTAGATATAACGCTTTCAGTAGGGGCGAGTGCCGTAAGCTGAATCCATTGTTTTAGCGAAGCGGACAATGGTGAAGCTGAAGGTACGAAATCCCACTAGCTGAACTTGTTATATCGTCAGGCCTTCGATCCGAAGTACTGACTGCCAGCTTCGTGCTGCTTAGTTTTAGCACGCACCAAATGTAAATAAAGATTAGCTAGCATTAATGGGCCGAATAAAAAGCCGGCGATGAAAGCTAGAATTTGACGAAATTGCGAATGGCCTAAATCTAAAGTCCACTTTGCAGCAGTTATGCCGAAGAGAAATAGTACACCGAATACAACGTATGAAGACAACAATTCATTCATATAACACATCCTTTGTGCGATCTTTCAGTTTGTGAAGCGATATAACGCCCGCATCAGGGGCGAATAATAAGAGAGCTTATGGTGCGATAATTTTGCGCGAAGCGGAAACGCACTAGAAGCGAACGTTTACGAGTCCAATGCACAAACTTGTTAGATGGATACCAGCTTCTGGATATCAGAAACAGAGCTCTGGTCAGCGTCAAATGAATGGTGCCAGGTCAGATCCCATTGATATGTATCGCTTTCAGTTACTACAGATATCTTAGGAATAGAGAAACGCGTCGTTGGTTCTATATAGTCAATTGATATGATGTCGGATACATCATCAATCATGCCTATAGTAGCGTCATGGCGGGTAACAGTAAGTCTATTCTCTGATCGAGATACGACAACTTCATCGCGATTACTTGCCATAAAGACAAGAGGAATGGTTGCGAGTAACGATAAAGCGATCCAACCCTCAATCGCGCTTAAGTTCATGAAGAAATAGTAAGCTACATAGCCGACGATTATTGCGATACACCCAGCGATTATTATTGGGTTATGAGGCTTTTTTGAAAATACTACTTTTTTAGTCACTACTTATCATCTCGATAGAATCTAACGCCTTTGTCAGGGGCGAGTAATAAGAGAGCTTATAGTGCGATAATTTGCGCAACAGCGCAAACGCACTAGAAGCGAACGTTTACGAGTCCAATGCACAAACTTGTTATATTCTTGCGTGCATTTACTTAACAGTCATTTTCTCTACTGTCAGTATCCGATGTATAAGGGAATAGGTTTAGAGCCACCTGCACGCGCTTGTTATATGATTACTAAACCAGAGTTAGACAATTTGTCTTTTAACTCCTGCATTGAGCAATTATATTCCCAGTACATTACTCGAGCATGAGATGAAGTTACTAAAATATAGTCTTCACTTATTGATTGAATTCTATCTAACGATATCAATTTATTCATAAACTCTTGTTCCGATGAGTTCTCTATTATTTCTTGATTATTTTCGTCGTAACCATGCACAGTAAATGCCGTTTTAACTTCTAATTCGATAAACTTCACTTTAAGCTTACTGCCTTACTTGAGAATCATATAACGCTTTTAGTAGGGGCGAATACCGTAAGCTGAATCCATTGTTTTAGCGAGGCGAACAATGGTGAAGCTGAAGGTATGAAGTCCCACTACCTAAACTTGTTATGGGCAAATATTGGCATTGACGACAAGCTACGTCAAGACCTATTATTAGACCTGATAAGAGGGCTTTATTATGACTACCCAAATCTATACAAATGTTGCAGCTAGTATATCAGAGCTGAAAG
The DNA here is from genome assembly GCA_947503335.1 of uncultured Pseudomonadales bacterium. Taxonomy (GTDB): domain Bacteria; phylum Pseudomonadota; class Gammaproteobacteria; order Pseudomonadales; family CANNCY01; genus CANNCY01. Next base: position 208,018 of record CANNCY010000004.1, read on the forward strand.
CAAACCCTATGAAGGTCGTTGCTAGTGGCGAGGGCTTGCCAATTGCAGTACTCAATCGTAATGAACCAGCATTCTATTGTGTGCCGGCTGAGGCGTATGAGGCTCTAATGGATCTAGTTGAAGATAAAGAACTTTCCGAGATCGTTAAGTCGCGTATGGGCGGAGAGGCGGTCCAGGTAAATCTCGATGACCTATGATTTAGAGTTTCATCGACTTGCACTTAAAGAATGGAAGAAGCTTAATTCAAATGTGCGGGACCAGATGAAGAAAAAGCTGAAGGAACGATTGCAACAACCGCGTGTTCCAAGCTCCCAGTTATCAGGAATGAAAGACGCCTATAAGATAAAGCTTAGGCAGTCAGGCTATCGACTAGTCTATGTAGTTATCGATGAACGAGTTGTCGTTCAGGTAATATCAGTGGGGAAACGGGAAAAGAATAGTGTCTACGATTTGGCGTTTAGCCGAAAAGATCAGTAGCTCATAACGCTTTTAGTAGGGGCGAATACCGTAAGCTGAATCCATTGTTTTAGCGAAGCGAACAATGGTGAAGCTGAAGGTATGAAGTCCCACTACCTAAACTTGTTAAGCGCGCCTTTCATTAACTAGTGAAAATAATGACAGAGCCGCCACGTACATAAGTGCTGCACCAGGTACGACACAAAATGCAGAAGTTAGAAACATGTAAACAGAGGTATGTTCAGTACGGTTACGAACAAATACATAAGTAAACGGCACACAAATGAGCGCCTGTATTATGAAAATGTATCCGTAAACTTCCAATCCAAAGTTCAAAATCAATCTCCTTATGTTGGTATCGCTGATATCACTAATGTCGCTTAACGCCCACATCAGGGGCGACATTTAGTTGGCCCCCAGAATGACATCAATTCGAAGATCGATCAAGAATGGGGCCAACTGTCGGAAGTCCCAATGCATGTGCTAGTTATGCCGCCGGGTTAACGGAAGCCGATAGGCGTTGCATGAAAATCTCAATAGGCAAAGCCGTATCTTTCGCGGTTTTAAAAAAAGGGATTGGAACTGGAATTACCTTTAATGGGAAAGGCGGCATGGCTGCTAGGCGCCATAACGCCGCCAACAGCGGCCGAGCGTAGCGAGGTCCAGCCCCAAAGGGGCGATGCTGTTTGGCCTTGTTACAAGTTGGATCATGCGAAGAACTCTATTAGTGACTCATCTTCAGCAACGATATGGTCAGTGATGTGATAAACATCCTTGATCCACGGATGCTGAAGAGCCTCTTTGCGGTTAACAATTTTTCCTAGGAATTCTACATGACTCCAAGGCGATTCGTTTTTGTCAGTTACCGTAATAGCCCAATTATCGTCGTTGTCCCAGATATTAACGGCAAAAGCTGTACGCATTTCTGGTTCACCATCTTCGCCCCACTCACCCAAGCCTATTAAGGAGTACGCAACTTTATCCTCATGGCCGTCAGTGAATAGAACATAATATACAGCGAAAGCATCGCCGTCTTGATATACGAAGCGTGTTAATCGTGTAGTGGTATTTCCACAACACTCACATGCTTCTGTCTTTGGTTCTTCGAATTCAATTTCGATCATTGCTCAATACTTAAGACTTGTAACGCCCACATCAGGGGCGACATTTAGTTGGCCCCCAGAATGACATCAATTCTGAGCTCGATCAAGAATGGGGCCAGCTGTCGGAAGTCCCGATGCATGTGCTAGTTATGCCGCCGGGTTAACGGAAGCCGAGAGGCGTTGCATGAAAATCTCGAATTGCTTAGCCGCATCTTTCGCGGTCTGTAAGAAATAAATGAATCTAGAAATCTATTTAATGGGACAGGCGGTATGGCTGCTAGGCGCCATAACGCCTTTGTCAGGGGCGAGTAATAAGAGAGCTTATAGTGCGATAATTTGCGCGGCAGCGCAAACGCACTAGAAGCGAGCGTTTACGAGTCCAATGCACAAACTTGTTAGGAAATTATACTTGCCCCCGCAGAAACAGAAAGCGAGACAACTGACTTTATCGCTTCCGTTACAATTTCGGATGACTGCTTTTTTACACCTGCTCTAAGTTTTTCAATAATCGAGTTTGCTTCTCCGTTAAGAACTGTTGGTGTGGCATTCAAAATAGACAGTCCTTTTGCAGTTAAAGCATATGAACCTCCCAGAGAGCTTGCCCTTGGTGCTCTAACCTTGCTACCCGCATAATCAACAACATGTTTTAGATTCTCGCGTTCTATATCTCTAATGATTCCTTCGAACACTAAAAAAGATAAGGTCCAGGAATAGTTTCGAATTGCCTCGTCGATTCGAGATTCCGTTTCATTGGGCTCAGTACGATCTCCGTAATGATAAAGCGTCTTATTCTCTTGATCATCTTGCATACTATAAGTATGGAACTTTACTGGACGGGGAAAATCTTCATAGAGTCTATTTAAAACATACGAAGCACATTTTTCAAAATCTTCCATTAGAACTCCTTGCGCATTTCCTAACGCTTAGCACAGCGGGAATTTAGTTTTGATTTGTTTTGTGTCATTTAGGCACAAAACAAATCGAAGGTAAATTGTCCGATGCTGCGACTTGTTAAGTCGTAAGAATGGATTGGCCTAAAAAGAGGGCGATAGATTGCCTTTATATTTGACGAATTCGAATCTGGCTTCCCAATACCAGTCGTGCTCAAAGACCGTTGCAATGATTTGGCCGTCGATCAATTTTCCTTCAATTTTTCGTTCCCTACGGTTAGAGCGAAGCACCACATCAAATTCACCGGAATCTTTTAGGTCTAAATTTCCCTTAACATGCCGTTTATTTCGTTTAACATCTCTTAAAGTCGTACTTTTATAGTATGTATCAACATCGTAGGGTGAGAACGCATGTACGATAGTGCCATCGCGAAAGACTTTTATATATTCAGGTAGGGAACGATCTCCTGAAGTACTCTTGTAGATGCCATCGAATCTAAATTGGGCTCCACTTGATGTCGTAGTGCATCCAGTGAGTGAAAGTAGCCAGCAAAAAAGAATGACCACCTTGATATTCTCATACTGAGTTTTCATAAAACATCCTTGTTGAGACTTAACGCTTTTAGTAGGGGCGAATACCGTAAGCTGAATCCATTGTTTTAGCGAAGCGAACAATGGTGAAGCTGAAGGTATGAAGTCCCACTACCTAAACTTGTTAACTGTCGATTCTGTCCTGCCAGAACATTGGCTTACGATGTGTATTTGCGACCGAAATAACAAGAAGCAAGTCGTTTTCAATCGTATAGATTAGTCCATACGGAAATCTATGAGTTAGGGCACGCCTGATATCTGGCGCTATCTCCGACCAAGCCGTAGGATGGTCTGAGATACGAGATAAACAGTTAATGACTTCATTAACGAACTCTGAACCCAAGCCCGGGAGCTGATCTTCATAATAATCGCGCGCGTCGTCTAGCTCAATCTCAGCAACTTCAAGAAACTCAACTTTCACTGAGCGTACTTGCCAAGCACTTTTTCAAGTGAAACTGTATTGAGCTGGCCAGACCGATATGCTTCTAGTCGAGACGTAGCTTCTTCAGCAATAAGGCTATCGATAGTCGGATCAGGCTTATCTAGGCTTTGTAGCAACGCTTCAAGCAGTTTGATTCTATCTTGATCGGGCAGCGAGAGTGCTTCATCAAGAATGGCACGACTAAGATTGGACATTTTACGCCTCCTTTGGAAAGTACATCATACACCAAGGGTAAGGAAGAGGCCAAAAGCAGTTAACGCCCACATCAGGGGCGACATTTAGTTGGCCCCCAGAATGACACCAAATCGAAGATCGATCAAGAATGGGGCCAACTGTCGGAAGTCCCAATGCATGTGCTAGTTATGCCGCCGGGTTAACGGAAGCCGACAGGCGTTGCATGAAAATCTCGAATTGCATAGCCGCATCTTTCGCGGTCTGTAAGAAATAAATGAATCTAGAAATCTACTTAATGGGACAGGCGGTATGGCTGCTAGGCGCCATAACGCCCACATCAGGGGCGACTTTTTAATTGGCCCCCAGAATGACATCAAACAGAAGCTCGATCAAGAATGGGGCCAATTGTCGGGAGTCCAATGCATGTGCTAGTTATGCCGCCGGGTTAACGAAAGCCGATAGGCGTTGCATGAAAATCTCGAATTGCTTAGCCGTGTATTTCGCGGTCTTAAGAAAAGGAATTGAAACTGGACTTACCTTTAATGGGACAGGCGGTATGGCTGCTAGGCGCCATAACGCTTTTAGTAGGGGCGAATACCGTAAGCTGAATCCATTGTTTTAGCGAAGCGAACAATGGTGAAGCTGAAGGTATGAAGTCCCACTACCTAAACTTGTTATATGTTTGTTCGGTTATAGCGTACAACGAATAACCATTTGAGTGGCATAAACATTACTAGCGCAATGATTGTAATGCTAGATACTACAAGATCGTTCACACCGGCAATGATCATTATGTTTAGAAGCACCGTAGCAACAACCGCACTTACGAGTAATGAAGAACCCCAAGCGTATGCGGTACGCTTCGGATTTTCATCATATGATGCATCGTATCCGGCAATTAGATTCAATTTATTTTTGAACCGTATAGCATAGCCACCAGCAGCAAAAACAATGCAGATATCCAAAAGCACAAGAAATACACCCATAAAATCGTTCCTTTGATTAGTGCGCCTTACTCAATAGACATATAACGCCTCAATAACCGGCGCAGCTTTGCTGCGCCCGGCGCCTGAAAGGCGCGAAGTTAATTGACTTGTTAGGTTTAATATTTATAGACACTATTGATTTCACATTCGACGGAATCTATTTTTACGTTAATAACTTCCTTGTATGAGCTGAAAGTAAAATCAAAATCCATATCGCTAGATTCTGAGCCGTAAGAATAGAGCGAATGATTTTCCGATTCGCTGTCAGAGTCATAGCTCCAAGAATATCCGTCTCTTTTCTTATATTTTATTTCAACCTCACATTCCACATCTACATCTAGGTAGTCATCTCCTTCGTAGTCTGACGAAACACTGTATTCCACTTCAACTTCGCAACTGCGATAATAAGTGCCATCATAAGACTCTCGACAATCCATTTCCGCATCTGTAGCGGTAACACAAACCTGTGCATTTGAATCATATTCATACTCACAATCATCCCCAGATACTCCATAAGAGCTTGTGGATCTTGAGCTGTTTCCTGAGTTAACTACCTTTAAATACGAACTGCTCACCCAACCGTATTTAGCTTTACTGGGATCATTTCCAGGTAAGTACATGACCATTGCCCAACTTTCTTGCACTCGCATTACCCCTACAATTGAGTTTTGCGGTAAGGAAAATAGAACTTTACCTTCTGGCTCCGATCTTACGTTTAAGGAGGACGCCGTTGTTTGAGCAATAGTCGTTGCAAAAACACTCGAAGAAAAAATAGCTATGAATATAAATAATATGACTTTCTTCAATTTGGACTCCGTGGAAACCTAACGCCCACATCAGGGGCGACATTTAGTTGGCCCCCAGAATGACACCAATTCGAAGATCGATCAAGAATGGGGCCAACTGTCGGAAGTCCCAATGCATGTGCTAGTTATGCCGCCGGGTTAACGGAAGCCGAGAGGCGTTGCATAAAAATCTCGAATTGCTTAGCCGCATCTTTCGCGGTCTGTAAGAAATAAATGAATCTAGAAATCTATTTAATGGGACAGGCGGTATGGCTGCTAGGCGCCATAACGCTTTTAGTAGGGGCGAATACCGTAAGCTGAATCCATTGTTTTAGCGAAGCGAACAATGGTGAAGCTGAAGGTATGAAGTCCCACTACCTAAACTTGTTATGTCTATGAAAATTATTGTCTGTCTTCGGTATTCGCGAATTGGTCTCTAAAGCCAATCGCGATGAATACAATCCAAACGCTGTTTATTGCCGGCCACCAAAGAACAGGGTTGAAATTATTCAAGAACAGACCAAACAATACGGTGATGGTTGTCCCGATCAGTAGCCCAACTATGCCTATCTTAAAGAACTTCTTGTTCGTATCCATACATTAAATCCTTAAATGATGTGAAAAGCTAAAAAGACATAACAGCTTATTCTACGGCGAACGTTAGCCTCTTGACCGTTATAATCCGCCCATTTATGTTCTTTGTAAGCATCCCACTCCGTTGGCGGTGCGTCAAGATGTGTTTGTTCATGTACGTATCTCTACGGCGCACCTCGTATATTTCTATTTAAATCAACCGGTTAGTCTTGGCCGTTGAAGCGGCGGCACAACGGTGGCGTTGTAACACGCCAAAAAATTTAGTGACAGCCCTTCTGATATATCAAGATTTATCCAAACAGGAGGCAACATGACAGACGATATTCCATTACCACTCGAAAAGTCTCGCAGCAATTTTATGCGCGAGTTTCGTACGGCAATTCGGGCGAAAGGCCTTAGCTACGCGACCGAGCGTACCTATGTGCATTGGGTCAAAGACTACATTTACCACCACGGTAAAAAGCACCCAAAGTTATTGGGCGAGCAGGGGGTCGAAGCCTATTTGACCCATCTTGCCGTCGCACGAAGCGTTAGCCCGGCAACACAGCGAATAGCATTAAATGCGCTCGTGTTTATGCACCGCGAGATACTAAAACAACCGCTCGAAAATATTCAGTTCACCTATGCCCGTCAGTATCGAAAGATCCCAGTAGTCTTTAGTCACTCAGAGGCGATTCAAGTAATTGATCATCTTAAGCCGATGCAAAAACTGATGGCTCAACTTTTGTACGGTTCAGGGCTACGATTAATGGAGTGCTGCCGCCTACGCGTAAAAGATATCGACTTTAATATGCAGCAGTTGATCGTTCGCGAAACAAAAGGGCGAAAACATCGTGTCACCGTACTGCCAATGGCATTAGCGGGTGCGCTTCATGAGCAGATAGAAACGGTTAATCGCGTACATCAAAGCGATCTTGAAGACGGTTATGGCGAGGTATACATGCCTGATGGCTTGTCACGCAAATATCCTAATGCAGGTAAAGAGCTGGGCTGGCAGTATCTATTTCCATCAATTCGACGCTCTACAGACCCTCGCACAGGTGCAATTCGGCGTCATCATATCGATGAATCTGTTCTACAAAAAGCCGTAAAGCGTGCGATACGAGACTTGGGCATTGTTAAACAGGCTAGTTCGCATACCTTTAGGCACAGTTTCGCTACAAGGCTGCTTGAACGAGGGTACGATATAAGAACAATCCAACAGTTGTTGGGGCATAGTGATGTGCGCACTACCGAGATATATACGCATGTCGTTAAGCAGGGGGCTCTGGGTGTGCAAAGCCCCGTCGACGTGCTTTAAGGGGCCATAAACTCAGCGCGAAGTGCCGCGTCGGTGGCAAAGGCGCCGCCCAAGGCTTGTGTGCCAGTGCTCGAATTAGCGTCCATCACGCCGCGTGCTTTAACGCAGTAATGGGTCGCCTCAATCTTAACAGCCACGTCATCTGTGTTTAACAGTGCTTGTAACGCTACTAAAATTTGGCGAGTTAAGCGCTCTTGTACCTGTGGGCGTTGGGCAAAGAAACGAACGATGCGGTTAATCTTTGATAGGCCGATAATGGTGTCTTTTGGAATATAAGCAACGCGTGCAAAGCCATCGATCGTTACAAAGTGATGCTCGCAGGTACTTGTTAGGTCAATTTCTTTGATGCGAATCATTTCATGACTCTTCATCTTGTTTTCAATCAACGCAATTTTCGGGAACGACGAATAATCCAGCCCAGAAAAGATTTCGCGTACATACATCTTGGCGATTCTTTCAGGGGTGTCAACAAGGCTGTCGTCAGACAAATCGAGGCCTAGCACCTGCATGATCTCAGTCATGTGGCCTCTAATAATGCCCTGTTTGTCTGCGGCGCTAAGGCCGTTTTCTACCATTGGCGTTTCAAGCCCTTGGTTGATCAGTGCATTGCGTACCAGCGCCGCCTGCTCAGAAACTTGTGTCATTGATTGCCTCGTTATTGTCGCGAAATACACCACGCGAGCCGCGTATTATGCCCGATCTGTACCAAATTAGCGCGCTAAAATCACCGCCAGCAGCCTACACAATGGCAGCTTTATGCATAATCTGGCGAGTTTAGCACCTTATCTACTATGTATAGTCGCCTTAAAATGCGTAATTTAAGCCGGCTGCAACCACACTACTTGTCGAGTCAAAGAAGTTGATATTCGAATCTCTGTCGTCATAGTTGGCGATCACGGTAAAGGCGGTGTTACACCAACCAAAGGGTTGGCGATAGATATAGGCACCAAACACTTTTACACCGTCAAGTTCGTTAGTTTCGTTAAATACAGGGTTCGCGGCGTCGTGTTCGCGTGATTCATACCCGATGTTGAGCAGAATAAGCTGCCTCGCGCTAAGGCCTGTTTGAACGCTCAGCTCAATGCCCGTGGCGTCAAAGTTGGTCGCGGCTCCCCCGCCTGATAGCGAGTAGTGATATATACCTGGGGTAAGTGTTACAAAGCGGTGAGGCTTGAATTTATACTCTCCCTGAAAATAACCGATATCACTGTCGCGCTCTAACATGCGTTGTTCAGCAGCGGTTAACCCTAATGCAGTGCCACTAAGTTCTTCATCAACCTTTAGTTTGCCGGTGGCGGCCTCAAAACCAAATCCTGTCCCTAAAATATTGGTCCATTTAGCCCTAATGCCAACAAGGCTGCGGTCGGTTTCTACTCGCTCTGCGTTTAACACATAGGGGTCTAACCACGCGCTGCCACCTATTCCTGCAGGTACAAGGGCAACGGTAAGATCTTGATCATCACTTAACCAATATCGATAGCCAATTTCGGGGGCAAATTGCCCTTCAGCAACCTTTGACCGTGACACACCCGCAAACAATTGGTGATTTATGTTGTCGAAGGTATAAACAATATTGCCTAGTGCACCGGGCAACACACGGGTGTCGCTTTCTGCTTTATCATCAAAGCTCGTCAAAACTGGGTTGTAATCATCGGCGGGTTCAAACAAGCTTTTTTTACTGATAGATACGGCGCCAACAAAAATATCGCCAGACCAACCTGACTCATCTTTTCGATCCATTTGTGCATTGGCCAACTGACTAACTAGTAGACAGCTAGCCCCTAAGGCAAACAATTTTTGTATCTTCATAATTAAACAATTACTCATTATTAAAATTTAGGTCGATATGCCCGCGCTGAATAACTAAGGTAACCTCAGCCACGCGAAATCCAAATTTAGTTATCGTCGATCGGTTCATGATGTGATCTCGGTCAATCGCATAAAGCCAGTCATCAAAGCTCAACTTATAGGTTGTACCGTCTACATCAATATTCATCTGATATAGTAGTTGAATTGTCGGGCCTTGCTGAATAAATTTAGCGGGCCCTAAAGTGTCATTGGCCTGTGCGATCCAGCCGTTGTTACCGTCTGGTGTAAAGGTCCACGTACGCTCAGATTCTGAACCATCGTCATACCTAAAAATTTCATAGAGGGTACCTACTCCTTGCTCGTTCCATGAGCCGGTTAGATTCACCTTAAATCGTTGGCTAATACCGCCTGATCTGTTTTGAACCATACCAATGGCATGTAGCTCTCCATTAAATACCTCCCTAATATCAAGGTTAGGTTTCATCTTTGAATAGTCGGGTGTTGCACAGCCACCGATAAGCAGAGCTGCAAAGAATATAGACAACTTAATAATGTTATTCATGACTTACTCCTTGATAGTCACTAGTGCTCTTCTAAGTTTTGGTTCTGAGCTGCGCGTTGATAGCCAAATGTCAGCAAATGCACTACTCAAATCGCTACTGCCAAGATCGCCTGATAAATCCCCATTTAGATAAAGTGATGCAATACCCGATTCATCGATGTACATCACAATATTGTCGCCTTTACTAACACTCGGCATAACTGAAGAAACACGTGGCATCCATTCAGTAATATTCTTAGGGTCTACTTTTAAATGCCTAAATTGTTTCTCTGTCTCTTTAACAAATTGACTCGCCTTAATAGAGATGTCGTAATCGATTGACAAGCAAAGCGATCGATTGCCTATATATCTGCCGTTACGAGTGGCTAACTGTGCATCATATACTTTGATAAAAAACTTACGCAGCTCACCTTCACCAACCTTGCTAAACTCATTGCACGCAGTTGGCATACTCGTCGATGCGACGGCTTGTGAACACGCAAAAAAAACAGACGCAATACCAGCATGAAACCGACTAAACATAATTAGTTCTCCTGTACAGCTAAAGAACGAGACATTCCCCACAGTAGCGATAAAGTAGCCCAGACGCATCCAAGGGCGAATAACGTAAGCGGTACAGAATACGACCAACTAACAGCGCCCAGTTTGTAGGCAATCCAATAATTAAATGCACCAACAATGGCATAAAGAGGAGCGTATACAAGTGGAGAAAGTCTCAGGGTATAAGACAAACCATTTGGTAGTAGATAGCCAAACCCTAACCACAGTGCAAACATCCAGTGGGGTAATATCAAAGAAAAATCAGAATCAAAAACCATCCAACCATTAATCGTTAAAAGCATGTCAAATGCGATACCCACAGACGCAATTTTGCCTGCTAGTAACGCACTGTTAAAACGATCGGCCGCGACCAATGCGCGACCAATTAACAGCAGCCAACACAGCCAAGCAATGGAGTCGCCCAACAAAACTGTCGACGCCCATAAACTGTTAAACCAGACAAGCTCGGCACATGTCACAACAATGCCTTTAATACGTGGTGAAAGCTTATCCATGATGTGATTCATTGTCGTATGCACCTAGCCTGCTTCTTGCTCTTTACCCATGCTTTGCTTGAACACCGCTAACGCACGATCACGGGCATAGCGCTGTTCAACAATCAGCGAGTGGTAATTAGCTTTCTTGTTTAAGTCATGCTTTGACGGTTCGTGAATCATTTTCGGCGCAACATTCGCAAGTTCAGGAATGTAGTGCTTAATAAATCGCGCGTCTGGGTCAAACTTCGCCGACTGAAGTTCAGGATTGAAGACCCTGAACCAAGGCTGCGCATCGCAACCAGTGCCGGCAGACCACTGCCAGCCGCCGTTATTAAGCGCAAAGCTATGATCGATGAGCTGCTCCGAAAAATATTGCTCGCCTAAGCGCCAATCAATTAATAAGTGCTTGCTCAAAAAGCTGGCAACGATCATTCGTAAGCGGTTATGCATCCAACCCGTTTCATTGAGCTGTTTCATAGCTGCATCGATAATTGGGTATCCTGTCTCGCCGTTACGCCAGCGTTCAAAAGCAACCTCATCATCATTCCACTGCAAGCCGTCGGCGCTTTCGTTAAAGTTATAGCCTTTGCAAAGCTCGGGCATTTCGATTAACCAAATGCGATAAAACTCGCGCCATATTAATTGTGATATAAAGGTTTGGCAGCCTTCTCTAGACATGTTGTAAAGCAGCATACCTTCGCGTGCCAAAGCAGCACCTTGGCGAGTGGTTAAAACTCCAATTGCAAAGAACGGCGACAGCTTACTGGTGCCTTCAATATCTACGCGATCGCGTTCATCATCATAACGATCTAACTCATCCTGACAAAAACTTTCTAATGCTTGATAGGCAGTTTCTTCACCTACAGGCCATGATTCGCTGATACCGCGATTTAGGTTAGAGTGCAGTCTAATCTTTGTGGCGCTGATAGCATTCCAGCTGCTGTCTGCTAACATGCTGGGGCCAAACAAACGTGGCGTTGCTTCAAACTTTTTTAGCCATGCCTTTTTATAAGCGCTAAATACCCTAAACATACCACCTTGGCGATTGGCTAACGTAGATGCACCGAACACGCCAATATCTTCAAACGAAGTTAATTTAAGGCCTGCATTGATAACCGATTGATCACGTAAGCGTTCGTTAAGTGCGATTTCTTCGTTGGCGAAGATCTCACTAATACCATGCTCGTTACAAAACTCTTGTAGCGCGCTAGCCACGTCTGCGTATAGCGGTACGTGGAGTATTTTTAGTGCGATACCCATTGATGCGAGTGACTCGCCAAGATCGTTTAGGCTGCGCTCTAAAAAATCGATCTGACGCGCGCTTCTATGATGGCGTGCCCATTGCGCGCCACTTTCTATAAATAGAGCGATAGGCGGTTGCTGATCGCTCGCTTCAATTGCTGCGTTTAATGCTTGATTATCTTGGGTTCGAATATCGTTTCTAAACCATACTAGGTTAGTCATCGTGTTTCTCCTTACACTGAACGTTACATGCTGTAACGCAATCGCATCTCGCTTGGGTGTGGATTTAAATAAACCTGCGCCTGCAAATACTCGTTGGGATACTCGCGCAAATAGTGGGTTAACAATGTCAACGGGGCGTACAATGGTTTAATGCCCTGTCGATAGTCAGTGATCGTATCTTTAAGCTCTGCTTTTTGATCAGATGAAAGCATTTGTTTGAAATAGCCTTGAATATGCATCAGTACGTTGACATGACGTTTGCGACTGGCAGGCTTCGCCAAGGTTTTCATAAACAGCGCGATATATTCATTTGCCGCTTGCTGCTCTCGCCCTTTGGCCTCTGCAACGATTGGCCCTAGCTTGTAATAGGTGTCTGGGTCGTGAGCCATCAACAAGTACTTGTGCTGCGAATGAAACTTGGTTAACTCACCAACCGATGGAGTGCCTGTTGCGCAAAGTTGCTGCCAGCGTTTGTAGGCGTAGACGCGCGTTATAAAGTTTTCGCGCAGAGGTAAATCATTAAGCCGGCCATCTTCTTCAACGGGTAACAGTGGGTTGGCTTTCATGATTTGTTGGGCATATAAACCAATCCCAATTGACTCACCTTGGGGGTGGGTATCGGTGGTAATCTTTACACGTTCCATACCGCACGATGGCGACTTGGCGCAAAAAATATAGCCGCTAATATGCTGCAGTTTTTTAGCCTGGTCTTTACCGTATTGGGTAATTGCGTCGGTGACATCGAGCGAATCGTCTTTGGTACCTACCGCGCGAATAATGATTTGATCTTCGGGCCATTGTGATACAGGCTTTCTGGCGAGTTGTTCGTCTAGCTCGGGGCCTGGCTTAGCTTTTAGCTGAATGGTGGGTCGTGGCGTGCCCATGCCAACGGCAACCTCTGGGCAGAGTGGGATGTAACTGACATACTCGCCAAGCGTGTCTGCACAAAATCGGCTTAGCTTGTGCCCGCCGTTGTATCGAACGTTGTTGCCTAAAAGGCAGCTACTGATACCAATTTGGATATTTTCACAAAAAGTCTTGTCTTGAGCCTGTGTTGCCATGCTAATTTACCTCAGCTGCTACAGGCTCTAACTTAAAGATGTCGTTGTGAAGAAAGTGTCAAAAAACGATGAAGTTACTGATAAAAAGCGGTTTTTTGTTATTAAAACCGCAAACTAAGGCAGCTTAAGCCACCATCAAGCTTCTGAAACTCACTCATTTCTAACTCGATAAGCTCGAGGCCGGCCTCGCGCATAAGGCGATGGCTCTGACTAAACCCTGCTGGGGTTAATATCTTATCGTTTACCCAAACCGAATTCGCCGCGTACGCTTCTTCGGTGGGTATTTCTATGCAATCAAACTCGCTAAACATGTCGTTTCTAGCAAATTCACCACAAACAAGCATCTGGTTATTCTCTAAATAACTCACCCCGGTCTTTAGATGCAGCATCTCTTTCATCGGCACAACCGAACCGGTCATGTTGTAGCGCCTTAGATGGGCAATTAGCTGATTGGCCCCTTCTTGATTGGTGCGGTCTGAAAGCCCGATATAATAGTGTGAGCCAACCATCATCACGTCGCCCGCTTCAAGTGTTGCTGGCGCCTCGATTTGCTCCATATAATCATAAAAGAACCCAACAGCAGCTTTGATTAACGCTGCCTCGCCACGTCTTGAGGGGGCTCCAGGGCGCGTAATTACCGCGCAGTGCTCGGTACAAAGGGCAGGATCTTCAACGAAACAGCTATCGGGATAGGCGTCTAGCGGCTCTAGTACCGTAACCTTTAAACCGCACTGACGCAGTGCCTCTATATATTGATGATGTTGTTCTAGGGCTAGGTGAAAATCGGGTGCTCCTAGGTCAGCACTAGTTAAGCCCTCGATCATGCTAGGGCTTGGGGTTCTTACAATGGCTTGGGTAAAGCGACGAGTCATAATGGCTCCTAAGCAGTGACACGTTGATGCTTGCGCATCGAAAACCAATAAACGGGGATTCCCACGGCAAACAACATTAAGCCTTTAGCGAGTATCCATAAATCATTACCAAAGATAGCGAATGCGATAAACGCTAACGCAGGTACAAACACAGCAAAGCCTTTTAGCACTCTTTCTCGATACGCTATTACGCACGCAGCTAATGAACAAGCAAGGTATGGGGCGAGTACTAAAAGCGTAGAGAGAACTATCATCTCTTCAAAAATCGCGGCAACATTAAATGTGCCGTCAGTTTGAAAGCTCATATAGATAAACAAAAGGGTAAACAGGGTTGATAAGCCCATGCTAAAGATAGGCGTACCCTCGTTATTTGCGAGGGTAAAGCTTTTCGGAAACACCCCATCCTGCGCAGCGGCCATAGGCAGTTGCCCAGTCATCATAATTAGTGCGTTTAAAGTACCGGCAATGGCTATCAAAGCACCTACGGTAACAAGTAAATTTCCGGTTGGGCCCATCACGGCTTGAGCGGCATCTGCAAAGGGCGCGCCGCTAGCTGCTAGTTGATCGGGCGATACCACCATCATTACGCCGAAACTAGCGACAATATAGAGGGTAGCCGCTGTAAGTACACCGGTAATGAGGGCTTTGGGCAGTGTGCGCTTAGGGTCTTTAACATCATCTGCCGGAATGGTAGCCGCTTCTAAACCAGTAAAAGCCCATAACGCAAGCATCGACATGGCCGCTACTGCAGCTATCGGCGACTGGCCTTCGTTAACCTGAGCTTCGCTGATCAGCTCAGTGCTACCTAAGCTAATACCTAATACGCCAATCATTAATAGTGGTACGATCTTCGCAATCGTGATCACAAGGCCAATACCGCCGGCTGTAGCGACGCCAAGAGAGTTAATACCTGTAAACAAAAGAGTAACACCAAGGGCTATCGGCATCTCGGCGTTGGCGAGAACGGGGTGTAAATTAGCTGCGTAGCCACCAAATGCCACTGCAATCGCAGCATTGCCGATTACAAGCGAAAGCCAATATCCCCAAGCAATGAAAAAGGCTGGTAATCGCCCAAAAGATTGTTTGGTATACGCGTAGGGGCCACCGAGGGCGGGAGCGCGGTACGATAGCCAGGCTACTGTCAGTGCAACGAACAGAGCGCCGACGGTAGTGATACCCCAGCCCCAAAAGCCGAGCCAACCATATGGCCCTAATACTGACGGTAATAGAAATACGCCTGATCCGACCATGGTGCCAACCACTAACGCCCAAGCCCGCCAAAAACCAATTGATGGGTTCATCTAATTTTCTCGTTATTGTTATTTTGACCAACAAGATGACACAAAGTGATTTAAAGCGCCAGAGCATCTAGGTTGACTCAGCAATAATTGAGCGTCGAACTTTGTGAACTAAGAGTGTTCAATATTATTTACACTGTGTTCTCATCTGGTATGATTCACCAACGCGATCGCGTAATAAGAATAACAGCGCCGAGATAAACTAATATCTGGTGGTAATGGGGCAATTAATATGAGTAATAACGCCATGGGGGCAACCTATTCGCCCAAGTATATGATCTACCTTGTGTTTAAGTACACGATCTATGCTTGGCTTACCTACAACATTTTTGCTTTCTATATGGAAGAATCAGCAGCAATGTTGTCTACCCACCCAGAGGGTTTGTCTTTGGGTAACTTCATCGAAGTATTCCCTGCAACATTAGACACCTTAGCTTGGGTAATTCTATTGTTATTGTTCGAATGGGAAACCTTCTGGGCGTCAGATGAGACTCTTAAAGGTTCAGCGAGATACCCGTTATTCCTGCTTAAAGCACTATGTTACGGTTCGATCGTATTCTCATGGTACGGCTATATCGATTCACTTCTTTACTACAAAGACGTTGTAACGATCACGGTTGCAAACGCCTGCGACTTTGTAAGCCAGGGCTACTCTGTGCTAACTACCGTCGACGAGTACGAGCCACTTACTGCCGAAACCTGTGCGGTTATGTCTAACACTGAACTGTACAAGCTTACTAACGACACCATCATCGCGACACCAGCGTCGTACGAAGAGGCAGTGTCTTTGGCATGGATCGACGTGATCAACTCAAGTACTTGGATTATCGTTGTACTTGCACTAGAAGCAGACGTTTACATGCAGCTTAAGGGTACGCTGACCGATATGAGAATGAAGGTGAGCTACTACTTCAAAGGTATGTTGTACTTAGCACTTCTATACTGTGCGGTTATCTGGTCTCTAGATAGCGACTTCTTAGATGCGTCAGATGCATTCTTGTGGTTACTAGCGTTCTTCATGATTGAAATGAACGTTTTTGAGTGGCACGAAGAAGTTGAGGCTGAAAAAGCCAATCAACAGTAGCACCGGTACTTAAGAAAAGGGCAGTAATCACTGCCCTTTTTTGTATCTCTACAACCAACTACGGTTGCCCAACTATCCTGCATCTACCACAATACGCCTATCTATTACCAAAAAGGCGATTGTTGTGCGTTTGTTAACCAAACTAACTGCTCTGAGCGCTATAGCGCTACTCTCGTTGGCCCTATCTGGGTGCAACAAAAATCCCGAAATTGCTCCGCTAACCAGTGATGAGCTGAATGCAGCCGTGCCGCCAGGGGTGTTGCCAGATCATGCAACCCCAGAAACCTATCACTGGAGTCTTGAGGTTGACCCACGCGAAGAGCGATTCTCTGCTGAATTGGCCATCGACATTCAACTACACGAACGTGTGCGTGGTTTATGGATGCACGGCAATGGTATTGATGTAACTAAGGCTGAGTTGATCACGAATAAATTTGTTGGCCCAGTTACTTATCAACAGATCAACGAAACAGGCTCGGTATGGATCGATTTTGGGCGAGTAGTTAACCCCCAAGATATCGTATTAAAGTTCGAGTACAGTGCGCCATTTGATACGCAGCTGAGCGGCTTCTTTAAGGTCGAATCGCAGGGCGATAGCTTTGCCCTTGCCAAGAGTGAATCAACCCAGGCTCGTAAGTTTCTTATTGGTTACGATGAACCGGGCTACAAAGCAGTGTTTAACATGACCGTTGCTGCCCCAACCGGTTACCATGTCATCACGGCGTCGCCTCAAATAAAGGCCGAACAGCAAGGCGATATGACGATACACACCTTTGCGCCTACAAGGCCGACCTCATCGTATTTGTTATCACTATCAGTTGGCCCGTTTGAGATGGTAGATGCAGGTCAGCTAGAGCCGAACGAATACCGCGATTATGCTGTGCCAGTGCGTGCGTTTGCTCGCCCAGGTAAGGGTAAAGAGTTAAAAGAGATCATCGAACTGACAGCCCCAATGGTTGCTGCTTTTGAAACCTCACTTAAGCAGCCATACCCTTATAAAAAGTTAGACATCGTTGCAGCACCGGCGTGGCCAAGTGGCGCAACCGAACTAGCGTCAGCACCTACTTACCGAGAGTCACGCATTTTGTTGGGCGAAAATCCATCACCAGGCGCGCGCCTCGCTATGCAGTCAATTCATGCTCACGAAATCGCGCACATGTGGTTTGGTAACCTAGTGACACCACCATGGTGGGACGATCTTTGGCTTAAAGAAGGCTTCGCAACATGGGGCACGCCTATGTCGCTAACAATGATCTACCCCGAAGATGGTCATGAACTTAATGGTAGTGATCGTGCATTACGAGCAATGGCTACCGATTCATTAGCAAGTGCTAGGGCTATTCGCGAACCAATCCATCATGATGCGACCATTCGCAGTGCCTATGACGCCATCACCTACAATAAGTCCCTTGCTGTGATACATATGATTGATCAGTATTTCGGGCCAGAAAAATTTAGACCAGCACTAGGTAAATACGTTGCAGAGTTTGCCGACGCCGATGCAGATAGTGAAGACTTCTTTAAGGTGATTGCACAGTATACGGGCGAGCCAGACTTAGAGCACAGCTTTAAGAGTTTTGTAATGCAAAATGGTTTACCACAGTTAGATGCCGAACTACGTTGCACTAACTCGCAACCCAGAGTGTTGTTAAAGCAAAGTCGTTATGCGCCTATCGGTTCAAAGATCGATAAGTCACGCACCTGGTCGATACCTGTTTGCGTTGCCTACGACGGTGGGCGAGACTGTACGCTAATGACAGAGAAAACAACCACATTGAATCTGTCTACAAACCAATGCCCGGCAAGCATCATGCCTAATGCTGGTGGTGCCGGTTATTATCGTTTTGTCGTAGATGATTCAAACTGGGCAAAGCTTGCCGACAATCTGCAAACAATGCCGGCGACCGAAGCTATGGCGGTTGTAGATAGTGCTATTGGTGCGGCTAAAGCCAACATCGATTTGGTAGAACCAGTTAAGCCAGTATTGCGTGCAGCACTAAATCACCCAGTACGCCAAATCGCAACTCAACCGTTTTCGGCATTAAACTTTCAGCTAACTTATTTAACACCGCAGCCATTAATAGAGGCTGCTCGACTAAGTTTGATTGATAGATTGCAGCCACGGGTTAACGAACAATGGCAATCGCTAACAGGTGATGATCTGCTTTATCAATATCAACTAACGACGTTTATGGTAAGTACTCTTCATCATCCAGCTCTATCAACAAAGCTTGCCGATCTAGCTGATCAATATTTAAAAGGCAATGAGTCAGCCTTACCATCAGATCTTTATAGTGCAGCGGTGCTTGCAGCTGTTCACTTAGATAAAGAGCAATTTGTAAAGCGCCTAATCAGTGAGTTACCTAACATTGATGAAACGCGTTTCAGATTAGCAGCAAGTGCATCACTTGGGGCGGCGTCAGAACGCTATCTAAGTGATCTACAAACGCTTGCATTAAGTGAGCCTTTAGGTGGCCGCGAAGCAAGTGGTTTAATCAATGGTATGATGAAAAACGCCGATGTGCGCGAACAACAATGGCAGTGGATAATAGCGAACTTAGATGCAATAAAAGCTAAGCTGCCAGCGCAGTGGGTTGGCCGAATTCCTCAGATGGGGTCGGCGCTGTGTACAGCACAAGAACTAGCATCATATGATCAGATCTTTGACGCTTGGTCTAACGAGCATCCACAAGGCTTGCGCGCCTATAAAGAAACACGCGAAAAAATAGGCCTATGTATCGCCGCCCGAAAAGCGAACAATATAGAAGAACAATAATGCAAACCGATAGCTTACAGGCGCGATTTTGGCGCATTAGATCGAATAAGGTTTTTGAAACATGCGTGATGATAATTATCATGTTATCAGCATTGCTGATCGGCGCAAAAACCTATGACCTACCACCGATCGTTAACACGATCATTACAATTAGTGATTACGCAATAACATTATTCTTTGTTACCGAAATCACAGTTAGATTTTTAGGAGAAGAACACAAGCGCCGTTTCTTTTTAAACGGATGGAACGTGTTCGACACGATTATCGTGATCGCTAGTCTTGTACCTGTACAAGATTCTGAGTTGGCAGTGATAGGCCGCTTGATCAGAATCTTCAGGGTACTAAGAATGGTATCGATTATTCCAGAGCTTCGAATACTATTAAATTCGCTAATTAAGGCGCTGCCGCAATTAGGCTATGTCATCGCGTTAATGTTTATCATCTTTTACATTTATGCGGCGATTGGCACGACATTCTTTGAGACGATCAATCCAGTTTTATGGGGTGACATATCCATATCAATGTTGACGCTGTTTCGTGTTATGACGTTCGAAGATTGGACAGACGTAATGTACGAAACAATGGCCGTTTACCCGCTAAGTTGGTCTTACTATTTAACGTTTATATTCTTAACGGCATTTGCATTTTTGAACATGGTTATCGGTATCGTGGTAAACGTGCTTGAAAAAGAACATGCGCGCGAAGCGGCAGAAGCTGCAGCCAATGAGCCAACTGTGCAAGATTTAATGGATGAGATTAAGTCACTTAAAGCGATGGTTGCTCAACAGCAGCCAACAGATCGCGCTTAACTTTTATTGCAATTAATTCTAAGTCGGCGCGCACCTGTGCGTCGACTTTGTCGATACTAATTAAACTGCGATGTTCATCGCTGCTTAATGAAACTAGCACCCAGTAATTAGAAGAGTGGTGCAGTAATAAATGGCTATCTAAGC
This sequence comes from uncultured Pseudomonadales bacterium, assembly GCA_947503335.1. GTDB lineage: Bacteria > Pseudomonadota > Gammaproteobacteria > Pseudomonadales > CANNCY01 > CANNCY01. The sequence goes on from CANNCY010000004.1 coordinate 228,255, forward strand.
CGGTGTATATATCCCACTCAAATCGCTCGGCAAGATCATGCGAAAACAACAATACCTTTGGTTCACATTCGATACACTCTCGAACAGAAGTAACCATCTGCGGTTGCACGTCAATGATGAGTGACTCAATAGCAAGCTGGTCGATCTTAAACGGCCGATCTGAATAATACAGACCTGCATCAGCAAAAGATGTACACGTAGATGTGAGCAGCCCCATGCAAACTAACCATTTGATGACGGCATATTTGAGTTGCTGCTGTGGCAAAGGCATGCTGAAACGCTCCATGTTCCAATGGCGCAAGCCTAGTCAACAAAATTAGATCCTGCAAGAAATTGGGCGCAAACAAAAATGCCCCAGCGTTAGCTGAGGCATTTTTTAGAACAGTATGCTTATACGGCGGGTTATTTTAACCCGCGACGAATCAACAAGTATTCTAGATTTGGCTCTTGGCCTCTGAAGTCTTTAAATACTTCCATAGCGTCGGCACTGCCACCACGAGAAAGAAGGGTCTTTCTAAAGTGGTCGCCGTTTTCACGCTTAAGGCCGCCATTTTCTTTAAACCATTCAACCGTGTCAGCATCTAACACCTCACTCCAGATGTAGGCGTAGTAGCCAGCAGAGTAACCGCCCATCACGTGCGAGAAGTAAGTAGTGCGGTAGCGAGGTGGAACCGTCGGTACGTTGATGCCTGCTTTCGTTAGTGCGTCGGCTTCGAACGTTAATACACCTTCACCGGCTGGTACTTCATCAGCTTTAAGTTGATGCCAGCTTTGGTCAAGAATTGCAGCACCAAGATATTCAGTCGTCGCATATCCTTCGTTGAACGTGCCAGTAGCAAGAACTTTGTCTAACAGTTCTTTAGGCATTGGCTCGCCTGTTTCATGGTGAACCGCATAGTTCTCAAGAATCGAAGGCCAGGTTGCCCACATTTCGTTTACTTGCGACGGGTATTCAACAAAGTCACGTGGTACTGACGTGCCAGCAAATGACGGGTAGTTAACGTCGCTAAACATACCGTGTAGTGCATGGCCAAATTCATGGAACATAGTGTTCACTTCACCCCAAGTCATCAGGGCAGGCTCACCGTCGGCTGGTTTAGAAACGTTCTGATGGTTTGCTACTACAGGTTGTGTACCTAGTAAGTTGCTTTGAGCAACATAGGCATTCATCCATGCACCACCACGTTTAGATGGGCGAGCAAAGAAGTCACCAACAAATAGCGATAGTGTCGAACCGTCAGCGTCGAATACTTCCCATACGCGCACGTCGGGGTGGTACGTTGGTAAGTCGGTACGCTCTTTAAAAGTTAAGCCGTAAAGCTTTTCTGCAGCATAGAAAACACCTTTCTCAAGAACGTTATTCATTTCTAGATAAGGCTTAAGCTGGTTTGCGTCAAAGTTAAAACGCTCTGCACGCACCTTTTCGGTGTAGTACGACCAGTCAGCATTTTCTACTTCGAAATCGCCGCCTTCGGCATCAACCATTGCTTGTAGGTCAGCTTGTTCTTTCATTGCATTGCGAACAGCTGCCGGCGCTAGACCAGAAAGACGCTCGTTTACCGCTTCAGGCGTTTTCGCTGTTTGAGTCTCTAGACCATAATGAGCATGGGTTTCGTAACCTAGCAAGTTGGCACGTTCGGCGCGCAGTTTTATCACCTGAGTGAAGATCTCGCGGTTGTCGAACTCGCCACCGCGTGAACCGCGGCTTAGAGAGGCTTCTTGAATACGCTGGCGCAGTTCACGGTTCTTTAGTGATGCGTTCCAGGGCTGGTTCGAGTAGTTGCGTAGGCTAAGAACGTATTTACCTTCTAGGCCTCGGGCTTTTGCTTCGTTAGCTGCAGAAGCAATCAAGCCTTCGCTTAGGCCTTCAAGTTCTTCTTTAGTATCAACAACAACAGCAAGGGCGTTTACTTCGTTCTTAACGTTTTGGCTAAACTGTGTAGTGAGCTTAGCAAGCTCGCCATTCAGTTCGCGTAGCTTGTTCTTTTCTTCGTCGTTTAGATCAGCACCGGCACGAATAAAGTCGCGGTAGGTCACTTCTACTAAGCGCAGAGATTCAGAATCAAGACCTAGGTCGTTGCGTTGGTTATAAACTGCTTTAACGCGCTGAAACAGAGCGTCATTCAGATTGATCTGGTCACCGTGTGCTGCCAGCTTAGGCGCCATTTCGCTGCGAACAGCTTCTAGTGCATCGTTGGTGTCAGCAGAGATCAATGCAAAGAACACGCGAGAGACGCGGCCTAGCGTTGCGCCGGTTTTTTCCATAGCAACGATAGTGTTTTCGAACGTCGGCTCAGCAGGGTTGCTAGCAATCGCATCGATTTCAGCCAGCTGCTCTTTCATGCCATAGTCAAAGGCAGGGCCATAGTGTTCAGATTTGAACGTGTCGAACGCTGGGAACGAAAAATACAACGAACTGGGCTTTAAGAATGGGTTGTCGCTAATGTTGCTTTCTGCTTCCACAGCAGGAGCGGTTTCGACAGTAGTTGCTTCAGCCTTCGGTGCTTCGGTGGCTTCAGGTGACTTTGAGTTGTCGCAGCCCTGTAGTAGTAGGGCTGCCGAGATCGCGGTTGCGAGCGCTAGGCGTGCTTTCATTGGGGTCCCTTGTTAATTTGAGAAACCCCGAAAGAGTAACGTATCTTTTGTAACTATGCCACAAACTACGCGATCTTTACGCGTTATTACGTATTAGTTTTGAGCTACTTCGCTAATCGTCATTTCAACACGACGGTTTTGCGCACGGCCCATATCGGTAGAGTTGTCAGCAACGGGCTGACCGGCACCATAGCCGCGGGTATTGATACGAGTATAGTACACGCCATTTTGCTGAAGATAGTTAGCTACTGACGACGCGCGGCGTTCGCTTAACAGTTGGTTATAGCGTTGACCGCCTTGGCTGTCGGTATGGCCGTCAATCTGAACACGGGTCTGATCATATTCAGACAGAACTGCAGCTACTTGCGACAGCGTGTCATAAGATGATGGGTCTAGGTCTGACTGGTCAAAGCCAAAGGTGATCGCTTCAGGCAAGGTTAAGCGAATCTCATCGCCGTCACGGGCAACATCTACACCACTACCTTCTAGGCTTTCACGAAGTGCCGCTTCTTGCTTATCCATATAGCTACCGATGCCTGCGCCAACGGCAGCGCCCAAGACAGCGCCAATTACGGCATCGCGCTCGCGGTTTTTAGAGCTACCGGCGGTTGCGCCAATAATCGCGCCACCGATCGCACCAATAGCGGCGCCTTTGTTGGTGTTCGGTGTATTCGGGTTGGTGCCGCAGGCTACTAAGGTGGCAGAAACTAACGCGATAGCAATAGGTTTAAGATTCATTATGATACTCCAAGTCTGGTACGCAACTAACTATAGTTTAGGTAATAACGAATTAAATCAGAAATGGTTTACATAAATTGTGATATCACGCTAATTATTCGAATTGGCGTTGAGAAAATCCAAGCCCACTATTAAGACTAGTTACGCGTAATACGGCGATAGTGTCGGGCTGTTTCAATTGAGCGAGTTGATAAAACTGTTCGGGCACGATCGCTATGCCATTCTCGATTGCTGTTCGAACAGTAGCATTATGGGTTAAAACATCGCCCCCATAGCACATTGGGGCAGACAATGATCTCGCTAAGCAACTACAATCACGTGGGCGAGCTTGAACAAACATCTGCTGCGCATAGTTTGTCCAGACAAGCGTGTAGCACTGATCTGGGTTTATAGGCGTTATCGCTATGATTGTAGCCAAAAGTCTGACCATACATCGGTGTCCTCAATCCAAAGGGTTATCAGTATCCGTACCTGACTATTGTGACCACAATACCAATCAGCGCGTAGCATGATATGGGTTGCCATAAACGCTTTGTAAGGGTGGTTAGCAGGTATAGGTAGTTGTTGAGTTCGCCACCCAGGTAAGGCCGGCGAAATAGGCCGTTCATTGGGTATACAGGTTTGGTGATCGATCTGTGTGCCCATGTGACAGCCCGATACGCAATCAGGCGAGAAGCACGCATAATCAATGCAGTTGAACACATTATGAACCCGAGTAATCAATAGCTGCACATATTCATTGAGCTGCTGGTGCTGCGCAATGATACGTATACCCAGGTTTTGATGGGCGATCAGTGAGCGCCACTGATTAAACGTAAACAGCGCTGTTAGGGTAATTGCAAGGCAAAAAACGAGGGTTGTGAACAACACAAACCCAGGGGTTATACCAATGCTGGCGCGCCTGTTCATAAGCCTACCAAGGCCTGAAGCTCAAAATTGGTACAGCCATAATGTACAGCTAGATGGTCAGCTTTAGCTTCAAGCCGAATGTTCGCCAACCACGCTTGCGCTTTTTCATGCTCACGCTTTAGATAGACTGTGTTGCAGCCGTGACTGGTGCGATTAGTTAATGCGTAGCTTGTTTCAATAAATGCCCGCGTAATGGGGTATGTGTATTGCGACAGATTCTGGTTAAGCATTGGCCACTCACGGCCTTCAACTTTGATTACCTCATAACAGAAATCATCGGTAAGCCAAAACACGCTATCGGCAAGAGCGGTAGCAGGTAAATTAAGCTGGTAACTAGCCTCAACGCCCGTCGACGTTAAGGAAATAGGCATAACTCCATAAAACAGTAACGACGAATCGTTCAGTAGTGGTACGGGCGCTTTTATTTGCTCGCACGGGCCCTGTCGGTGGCTTTGACGATCAATTACCCAAAGCCTTAATTGAATTAGCGCATTACTAAAGGCTTGTTTAGCGGCTATTGACCGTGATTGGGTAGACAGCACGCCAAAATAGCTAGAAAGCGCCATGTAAAGAATGGCTGCAATAGCACAGCCCACAAGCACTTCTATTAGTGATATGCCTTTTTGATGCTGCAAGCTACGCGCACTCATGTGACGACTCCAGAAACAAATACTAGCCGCTCGGTAGCGCTAATGATTAAGGCGTTGAGAATGCGCTGCGTGGCAATCAGTGCCATGCACGACAGCAATAGCGCAATCATACACTCGAATAAAATAAAGCCTGTTGCTAAGCGCATGATGAGTACTCGATGCGAGTGCGGCCGAATCGGTTCACTACTACGCGGGCACCTGAGTGCCCCTTGCACAACAAAAAGGTTGTGCCCAGGCTCTGCGACAGAACCCCATCAGCATCAAACCTGAGGTAGCTACTAGCATTTTTGGTTATTGCAATTGGCTTATCGATTGTCGATATCGCGATTGCGTTAGAGTCGGTATCACTGCGCTGCCAACCATTGCTCCATATCGGTATATCGCACCCATTGATACTGCATACCATAGACGCCTGGCGCGTTAAGCTAGCTAGGCTTTGCGCAGCAACCACATCTTGTCGTAGTTGCATAGCGACCATGCGTACATAGGCACGATCATGAAATGACGTCATATAGTGATTGGCAGCCAGCGACATTGCAGCCATCAAGCCAATAACAAACAACAGTTCTAATAGCGTGCCACCGCGTTGCATACCCACCTCATCAATCAAAGCTATCGATAGGGTACTGCGGTTCGTAACACAGGGGGCCACCATAAGAGTTGGTTAATACAGATTGTCGGCTGCGTAGAACTACGTACGCTGTGGGTAGAACACCCAATATCGGCACTAAAGGCCTTATGAGATTATAAGTCCCGCAAGCAAGCAGTAGTAACTCTCTCCCCAAACAAGAGTTATATATTTTTGAGGCTCCCTAATTAGGGGGCCTTTTTTTTATTTGTTAAAAAACTTAAATATTTTTGAAATCTTAAGGAACTAACCTAGTAAAGCTGTATCTAACTAGTTAACTCCCTTAAGTTATGTGTTGATTGTGTAACATTTTAAGCCCCAGTAATGCTGGGGCTTTTTTTATGTCTATCAATAACTTAGATGGCCAGAACGGCTAGATAAGAGGGGAGTTACCCCTCTGCGGTGGCGAGTTGAGACTGCTTCTTGTCATCTTCAAAATTGGTAGCCGCTTCACGTGCGTCAACACCCTGTGCTGCGGCTAATGCCGCCTGAGCCGCTAAATCATCTTCTTTCAAAAGACGCAACAGGCTCATGGTCATTGCAATACCCACGAATACTAGCGGGAACGCCACCAATAGAAGTACAGTCGTTAAAATGTCGGGATTACCTTCAAAGATAAGCGTTACCGGCATAATCGCGATGGCTACAGCCCAGAAAACACGGTGCCAGCGGGCAGGCTCAACGCCTTCTGGTAAGTGCATGGTGGCGCCGGCGGCCAAGATATAAGACGCCGAATCATAGGTGGTTGCCGCAAAAATAAGGCTAAGAATACAGAACAGTAAGATCACAATGCCCGCATACGGCAGGGTGTCTAGCGTAGCAACGATGCCTGCTGGGCCACCGTCGGTATTCACAATCTCGGCAATAGGTGCAACGCCTGTGGTATCTACCCACTGGGCATAGTTGCCCATGATCATAAAGAATACGCCAGCGCCCAGTGTACCAAGGCCTAGCATGCCGACAATCACTTCTCTAAAGGTACGGCCGCGCGAAATGCGGGTAACGAATAGGCCAACAAAGGGAGCGTAGGCTATCCACCAAGCCCAGTAGAACACTGTCCAGCTCTCTACAAAGCCCGAATCAGTATACGGGTCGGTATACAGGCTCATGCGCCAAAAGTTATCTACCATGATGCCCATCGAGTTCACGGCACCTTTGATAAGGTCAGCAGTAGGGCCTACCGCCAACACAAAGATCAAGATGCCCACGGCTATGCCTAGGTTCACGTTTGACAGCATCTTGATGCCTTTCTTAAGGCCAAACCATACGCTAGTCATGAACAGTACAACGGTCAGCACTACAACGAACATATTTAGCTCGATACCCGTCTCGGCACCGGTTAAACGCGAGATCAACGCTGCGATCATTGGCGTAGAAAGGCCTAATGAAGTTGCTGAACCACCCACTAGTGCAATCATAAACAAGAAGTCTACAAAGCGAGCCATCGGGTGCGTTTCGTCTTTAGTAAACGAGTAGATGCTTAGGCTAAAGCGCAGACTAGGGCTTTTGCGCTTGTAATAGGGGTAGGCAATGGCGAGTGCTGGCAGACAGTAAATAGCCCAGGCGCTAAAGCCCCAGTGAAATAGACCGTAAGTTGATGCCCACTGCTGTGCTTCTAACGACCCAGGCTCAGCGCCAAACGGGGGCGACTGAATGTAGTAGGCCCATTCGATCATGCACCAGTACACTAGACCTGCGCCAATACCGGCACAGAACAACATCGCCATCCAGCTGATATTGCTAAATTCAGGGGTTTTAGACTCGCCTAATACGGTGCTGCCGTAACGGCCAAAGGCTAGCCAAGCAAGTACACCCATCGCAGCTAAGGTGCCAACAAGATAAACCCACCCCAGTTCAAGCGAGATAAAGTTTTTGATATCTACAAGTACTTGTACGGCGGTCTCGGGCGACAGGGCGAGGGGGGCACATACAAATAAAATAACCGCTAATGTGCCAAAAAAGCGCCACTGGTCAATACTGGCTTGGGGCATCTGAAACCTCTAAATGATTGATTTTTATTAGAAAAAAGGGGCGTCTAGTGCGCCCCTTTAAGCTATAGGCTGTGAACTAGCCTACCTTACTCGTCGATATTTACAACAACGCAGCCACCAAAACCGCCCTGTTCGATCAACTCGTGCGAGCGAGCCATTTCGTTAAACGGTAGGCTGTGGGCGATACGGTGCTGTAGTTTGCCCTCTTCAAGCAACTTAGTTGTATCAGCAATCGCCTGCATCTTAGCTTCTTCAGGCATCGCGTATACGATTACCATGCGAATGGTAAGATCCATAAACATCATTTGAATAAATGGTAGCTCTGGTTGCTTAACAACGGTTGAAGAGTAAGTGGCGATAACTGCGTTGAAATCAGCACACTTAAGTACTTCTGGTAGGTTCTGACCAAATTCAACATCAACAATGCGGCCAACTTTAGCGCCGCCGTTGGCTTCTACTACGGCTTCGCCCCAGTTTTCTTCGCGATGGTTTACAACCGCGTCAGCACCCATTTCTAGGCAAAGCGCTTTGTCTGCATCGTTACTGGCAGTGGCAATTACCTTAGCACCACCCCACTTAGCCCACTGAATAGCGTAATAGCCTACACGGCCAGCGCCACCAGTAATCAGAATGGTAGTGTCTTTTACATCACCATCAGCAAATACACAGCGGTGAGCGGTCATGATTGGAATACCAATCACAGCACCTACGTCAAAACCGGTGTTATCAGGTAGCTTAGGTGCGCGAGATGAATCAATCGCAACATACTCAGCAGCGGTACCTAGTAAGCGGCCATATTGAGCTTGGTATACAAATACGCGCTCGCCAATACGGCTAGCGTCTACACCTTCACCCACAGCTTCGATAATGCCGGCGCCATCAGAATGAGGAATCACGTGGCCGTTATCTAATAGGTTAGGGAACGCACCGGCGCGCTTTTTAACGTCAGATGGGTTAACGCCGGTGGTTTTCATCTTAACCAGAACTTCGCCTGGGCCTGCTACGGGCTTGTCTAACTCGCCCAATTTGATGGTGTCTTGAGCTGAGCCAAAGGCTTCGAACCATGATGCTTTCATTGTTGTCTCCTAATAAATCTAGACAGTATTAACTTTCTAACCAGTTGGTTAAGCCTTCGGTATGGCCGTCTACGGCAATGGCTTGACCAGAAATTGTTTTGCCCGCACGCGATGCTAAGAACTTAGCGGTATTAGCGATGTCTTCTGCGTCAACAAATAAACGCATTGAGCTCTGTCGCTGATAAATAGTGCGAATCTCGTCGGGTGATACGCCACGAGAGGCGGCATCGCGTTCGATAACGCCTTCGATTCGAGGGCCGTTTACGCTGCCGGGGCAGATCGCATTAACGCGAATGCCGTCAACACCCATCTCCATTGCCCATGTTTTTGTTAGACCGATCATTGCCCATTTACAGGCGGTGTATGCCGATCTTAGCGGAAACCCGTGCAATGCCGCGTTTGATGCAATGTTCACGATGCTACCGCCTTTAGCTTGCTTCAGCATTGGAACCGCTTTGCGCGTTACGTAAAATTGGCCATTTAGGTCGATATCAACGGCCTGATTCCAACCTTCAATGTCGCACTCTTCTACCGGGGCGGTTGGGCCTGCGATACCAGCACAGTTTACTAAGACATCTAAGCCACCTAGTGTGCCACTTAGGTCGTTAAACATGGCCTCTACGTCGTCAACCTTAGAGATATCAGCGACCGAGCCAGAACCTAAGGTGTGTTCATTAACGAAGGCATCAACTGCCGCGCCGTTAATGTCACAGATATGCACCTGACACCCCTCGGCCATAAAGCCTTTGGCTATCTCTAGGCCGATTCCACTCGCCCCTGCGGTAATCAAAACGCGCAAAGGTTGTTCGTTAGCGTTTAAAAAGTTCACGTAATCCCCTAAAAAAACTAGGTAGTCAAGAAGCGACTATGGTTCGATTTTATTCAGATAAAAATAAAAGGGGGAGCGGGCTCCCCCTTCTTTGCGTTAGCAATCGTTATTAGAAACGAACGCTTAGACGCACACCGCCGTGACGTGGGCGGTTGGTAGTGATGGTGGTGTCCCAGCTATTGCCACGCGAAATCTGCGCGCGCTCGTCCATCACGTTGTTTAGGTAAGCTTCGATTGCCCACTGATCTTTCGCAATACCAGCAGAAAGATTTAGGTTGTCGTAGCTATCTAGTTTACGCGCTAGGTTCGCCCAAATGTTGTTCACACGAGAATCAACATGAGCGTAAACTGCCTGCCAGTGCATATCGTACTGGTTAACAGTGGTGTCGTAGCGCGCCGAAATGTTGTACTTAAACTTAGGTACATTTGGTAGCGGTGAACCCTTTAATGATTCGTTGCTAGCAAGAGCAAAGTTTTCGTCAAGTACTGCATCGTTATAGCTTGCAGAAACACCTAGTCTAAAGGCTTCGGTAATCTGCATGTCGATGTCAGTCTCATAACCGCGAATCAACGCTTGTGCAGCGTTAGTGGTTAGACCCACTGGCGAGTTATAAGTTGCTGCGTCGTACTGAGTAAACTGTAGGTCTTCCCACTGCATGTGGTAGAACGCACCGTTCCAACGTACGCGGTTGTCAGCCCAAACTGTTTTCCAGCCAAGTTCGTTATTGGTTAAGAAATCAGGCTTGTAGATCTGAGGTGCAGTTACGTTGCCGTTGCCGTCCATACCGATTGCACGGTTGATACCACCTGGGCGATAGCCTTCGCTCCACGTGTAGTAGATGCTTGCATCGTCGGTTAGGTCGTAAGCGACGTTGAACTTGTAGATAGAATCATCTGCATCGCTCTGCTCATCAACATCAAGACGTGGGTAACCCCAAACAGTATCTAGTACATAGGTACCGTAACCAGTAACACCTTTCAGCGCACTTTCGGTAGTGAAGAAGCGAGCGCCACCCAATACGGTTAGCTTGTCAGTGATGTCGTAGCTGATTTCACCAAAGAACGCCGACTGCTTCTCTGAACGAACCTGGTCGGTTAGGTACCAAAGGTCAGGCTTGTCTAATAGTTCAAAGTCTGGGCCATTGGCCATACCTGGCTGAATCCACTCTTGACGGTATGCGTGCGACGCATCTTCGTAGTAGTAACCTACAATGTACTGAAGCGGGCCGTCGCCGTTAGATTGCAGACGCAATTCGTGGCTGTCGCGCTTGTACTTGTTCTGGTCTTCGTAGTAGATGTTCTGCGAATAGCACTGCTCGGTTACCGGTGCGCCACTTGAGTAGTAAGCGTATTCACAGGTGCCGTAGTACAGCCAACCGTTACTGTGTGAAGAGTATGCTGAGTAGTCGTTGTTGTATTCAACATCGCGATCAAGCATAGAGCCTGCATATTGAAGAGTAGCAAAACCTAGGTCCCCTTCAACTACTAGTGCGAACTGATCGAACTCGTCAACACTTGAATCGTCGTTATAGCGTTGGATCTCTAAATCACCAACCATGTCACGCTCAGGGTCGTGGAACCAAGTACCTTCGGTTTCTTGCTTCTGAGTCATGTAAGAGCCGGTTACTGTCCAGTTGTCGTTTAGATCAACTTTTAGGGCAGCTCGAGCACCGGTGTTTTTAAGATCGTTGAAATCTTCTTCAACAAGTGCGCTGTTATTTTCGTTAACAGTGGTACGGCCATCTGTATCGTTGTAGATGTAATAGTCTTTTTCGCCATAAACGTTATCGATGTAACCACCATCGCGCTTAGACCAAGCAACCAAACGAATTGCTGCGTTGTCTGTTAGAGGCTGGTTGTAGAACGCTTCGAACGAACTGCTTAGCTCATCGCTGTTAGCAGTAGCGCCAACGCCGATGTCGATGCCGCCTTCTACTTCTTCAGTGTTAGGCTTGTTAGTGATGATACGCAATGCACCACCCTGCGAGTTTGCACCATATAGTGTGCCCTGTGGGCCAGCAAGTGCTTCTACGCGAGCTACATCATAGATGTGAACATCTAGGTTACGACCAATCGAGGTAACAGGCTGCTCGTCAAGGTATACCGCTACGCTAGACTGTGCACCAGACGCGTTGCCGTCGCCGCCGTCAGACGCGCCACGCATGTATAGCATCGCTAAACCTGGGCCCGCAGAAGCGTACGACAGGTTAGGTAGCATCATTGCGTAGTCGTCAAAGTTTTGGATACCTAGCTGTTGAAGCTGAGTGTTACCAAGTGCTTGAATCGCAACGGGTGCGTCTTGCAATGATTCTTCACGCTTACGCGCGGTGATCACGATCTCTTCAAGACCGTAACCTTCTTGAGCAAATGCCGGAGCATTAGGAATAGCTACCGCGCCAACAGTGGCAAGAGCAGCAGTACCTACAGTGCGCGCATGGTTCGAAACCGCTTGCGCAAGAGGTTGTTTAGTTAGAGACATGTTTCTCTCCCAGTATGGTTATATTTATATTCTTGGGTTCAATACACCTAATACCACCTGGCACACAGAACCGTTGTGCAGGCTTTCGCCTACTGTAATTGGTTGTTAAAAGGTTCTACAAATAACTATTTTTCCCCCTAAGTTGAATTTTATTCAACTCAGAGCCGGTTGCTCGATTGCTCAAGCGACAGGCTCTAAGTTGCTAGTTTCGTACGACGTGCCCAACTGCTGATTAAAACGCTGAGCCATCGGTAATAAATATTGGGCATAAGGAGCCCATTGCCCCATACCCTGCTGATAAATCGGTTGGCGAACCTGCTCAGAACTAGCGGTACGTACCGCGCGCTGCGTGTTATAAAACTCAAGACAGTTTTGCTCAAACGGCAAGCCACAGAAATCTAGTAGGCGCTTTACTTGCGCTTCGAGGTCGTCAACGACCTGCTCGTACTGCACTCGCAAAATTTGCCCAGGCAGCACTTGATCGTAGTGCTGCATCAAGCGCACATAGTCGATGTAGTAGCGGCTGATATGGTCTAGCGAGTAGCTAAACCGTTGGCCACTGGCAAATAGCTGTTTAAAACCACTAAAGCATGTATCCATCGGGTCGCGCCGTGCGTCGATAATCTTGGCATTCGGCAAAATACGTTTAATCAGACCAATGTGAACAAAGTTGTTGGGCATTTTATCGATAAAGAAAGGGGCTGTACCGCGTTGCACGCTTGCCCGACGTAAATACTCTTCACCAAGCTCAATCGCTTGCTCGTCGGTAAGTGATAACAAACCTTCGGGATAGTTAGATTGTTCACCCTTCTTTGGTTTGCCAGCGATTTGGCGAGCAAGCGCAATGATATCGGGTAGCTCTTTGGTGCCATCTACAAGCGAATGGCTCGACAAAATCTGCTCAAGCAATGTCGAGCCCGAGCGAGGTAAACCGACAATAAAGATCGGGTCAGGCGCATCGCAGCCAAAGCGTTCGGCATATAGCTCTGGTGTACATACTGATTTCATACGAGCACATTCGTTAGTGAAGGTGTCGGCATCGTAGCGCTCAACCTTTGCTCTAACGCGATTACCCTCTTGATAGTATCTAAAAGCGTTACGAGTGTCTTTGCGATCATCAAAGGCTTTGCCTAACGAGAAGCATGCGTGAATAAAATCGTCGCGATCAGCCGTTTGGCCATGTACAACCGATTTTAATGCGTCGATATCGGCGTCAGTCAGCTGATACGTCTTTAGGTTAGCAAGGCTCCAGTAGGCCTCGCCCAACGTCGGCTGTTTATCGATTGCTAAGCGGTACATTTCGATTGAACGTGCCTGGTCACCGGTTGTTTTTAGCGCGTGGCCAAAACTCATCGCGGTACGTGCCGACGGTGAGGGTAGGGTCATTAGCCACTCATAAATTTCGATAGACTCTTGGTACTGCCCCATTTGTGATAACACTGACGCGCGTAAAACCTGATGAGGTGGCTGTACACCTGCATTATCAGCTAGGCGATCAAGTTGCTCTAGCGCCTGCTCAGGTAGCTGCTTACCAGAAAGCGCCTGTGCTAGGTTAAATCTAGCAAGTGCAAAGTCGGGGGCGAGTTCTAGGCAGCGCTCTAACAAAAGCGTTGCATCATCGTATACTTTTAGTTGTAAGGCGACGTCTGCTAGCATGCGAATAACGGTGACATCGGTAGGGTGTTGCTTTAAGTAATCTCTGCAAAGCTGCTCTGCTTTACCAAGTTCACGGCGTTCAATGTGCTGAACAACCTGCCTGATTCTTGGGTCGGCGTTGCTGGTTGCGAGATGGTGATTGAAGGCAGCGCGGGCACGATCTTCTTCGCCTTGCTGCATGTAGCACTCGCCCAATAATCGCCAAGCGGTCGATAAGTTAGGGTCTAGATTAGTAGCAACCGTGAGGTGTTTGATGGCAGTATCGATTTGGCCGATATCAATCAGCGCAGAACCAAGAGATAGATGAGCCAAGTTGAAGTCAGCAGCGCGCGTCACCAACGGCGTTAAAATCTTGATTGCTTCGCTAGCGTGGCCTTGCATCCGTAATGATTCAGCCAGTGCTCGCAACGCGTTAATCTCGTCTGGGTGTGCCGCTAAAATTTCTCGAGCCTGCGATTCAGCCACGCTCGGTCGGCCTTCGTTTAGCAAAGTAATACAATGTATCACCGCGTCTTTAAGATCAGCAGTTGCCACCATGGTCGTCTCTAATAATATTTTGTTACTTTTTATACCAACTATGGTGACACAGTGAGCACTATTGCTCAAATGACGTAGATACTTCGGATATCGTCAGTGGAGCCCTAATTATGGGAGTGAGGCTTTCTATAAGAGCAATTTGCTAAGCGCGAGCACATGCCTCACCGAATTATATTCGGTGACGATAAATTATGTTTGACTGTTAATATCGCCAAGCGGCTATCAAAAACTAAAACGCCAACTTATTTGGCCGCCTTGTTCATCACCATAGTCGCTATCTCCGTAGATATAGTCGGCACTGATACTGCCCGCACCGCCTATTTTGAAGACAACGCCCAGTTTACCAAGGTGAGTGGTACTGCCCTTGTTTTGCCCGTACTGGGTAAACTCGCCAAAGGCCTGCGTACTTAATATGGCTTCGTGGGCATTATCATCACTAGCTTTGCCGTCGTGCTGGTAGCGATAGCTCAGTTGCGGATAAACAGTTGTAGAGCCGATATTTATGCTACCAAGTAGATCTGCGCCTACATAGCCGATTGAGGTTTTTGCTTTAGTGTTATGCACAGTAAAGTTAAAGTCGCCGCCACCTGTTTCGGTAAAGCGATCTTGATCTAATACACCATATTGGTAACCAACTAATGGGCGAATCGAAAAACTATCGCTTAGAGCTAATGTCGTTCCAAACTCGAGATTACCAATATAAGCGGTACTATCAAACTCAGCTGAGGCTAGACCGCCGGTAAATGGGCCAACGTCTTGATTAAAACGTTCAGTTTCGTGCTCGGCCCATACAACGGCGGTTGAACCATTTATAAACCAGTTGCCTCCACTAAAACTAGCATAGCCACCTAGGCCGTAATGAGACGAATCAAAATTTTGATCAATGATATCGTGTTCTCTCATGTCCTGGCTGCCGGCGATAAATGCAATGCCAGCCGTGAGTTGCTCGTTGCTAACAAGGTCTTTGCCGATTGTTAAGTCTTGTAGTTGGTAATTAAAGTTACCAAGCCTATTAGCACCCTCAACCGAGCCGTCGATTGAACGAAAATCTATCCACCAGTCTTGGCAGCTGTCGCTATCTAAATTGCGGGTATGACAACTAGCATGATCAATTAGGGTCGAGGCAGTACCACTGATGTGTTCAAGCCCTACGGTAAGGTACGAGCTGTAGGCTTCGCCATGCACGTTATTTAGGCCGGCTAGCTGCGCATTGGTTAGGCTGTTAGCAGCACCGCTGACATGGGTTTGGTTAGCGGTGGCGTGTTGCTGCTGCACCGTCGTTACCGTTTGGTTGTTCGCTGTATTGTTGGTCTGCGTTACTGTCGCTGCCGTCTGTGTCGCAGTGGTTTGCGTGTTAGTGGCAGTGGTTTGGGTGCTATTAGCCGCGGTG
The DNA here is from genome assembly GCA_947503335.1 of uncultured Pseudomonadales bacterium. Taxonomy (GTDB): domain Bacteria; phylum Pseudomonadota; class Gammaproteobacteria; order Pseudomonadales; family CANNCY01; genus CANNCY01. Next base: position 243,733 of record CANNCY010000004.1, read on the forward strand.
CCGGCGGCTTGAGAAGCATTGCTAGCAGTATTTGCCTGAGTTGTGTGCGCGCTAGCTGCAGTGGCAGAGGCATTGGCTGCTGTGTTATTGGTTGGCGACTGGGCCGCCGTTTGCGCGGCACTTTGTGATTGATTGGCAGTTTGTGCTGCGGTGTTAGCCTGAGTTAACGCAGTTTGTGTTTGGTTAACAAGATTTTGTGTTTGCGACTGTAGGTTTTGCGCAGCCTGATGATTTTGCTGTGCTGCATTTAATGCGGCTGCACTCGTGGCGTTATTCTGTTGCTGATGTGTCTGCTGTGCCGTCGTTAGTTGGCTTGCTGTTTGTTGGGCATGAGCTTGGGCCTGTTGATTAGCTGTCTGTGCCTGTTGATGGGCTGTTTGGGCGGCGGTCTGTGCTGCAGTTGCAGCTGCAGAGCTAGCTTGAGCAGCAGTAGCTGCCGTATTGGCCGACTGTTGCGTACCTGTACCAGCATGTGTGTTAGCAGCAGTCTGTGCGGTCGCGGCAGCAGTTGTTGCAGTTTGTGCCGCAGTCTGCGCGTTATTACTAGCGGTCGCTGCATTGACCGCAGCTTGCTGAGCATTGGCAGCGGTGGTTGCGCTTTGATGAGCCTTCTGAGCGTTACCGCCATTAGTAGCTAAGGTATTTTGGGCGTTGTTTACAGCGTTAACAGCGTTTTGATGATTAGTGCTGTTATGGCTTGCAAGGTTACCCTGAGGGTTTGCGGTAGTGGTCGAGTTCTTGCTACTTAAATTGTTGGTAGCGGCAGTATTCTGTGCGTTGTTGTTGGAGTTGTTCTGATGGGTGGCACCCGTTGCTGCCGCATTGTTAGCAGTTTGCGTTGTTTGTTGTGCCTGATTGGTATGAGCCATACTCGACATCGCTGACTGCGACGTCGATGTTACGTGAGCCATTGCCTGCATGCCGGTTGGGTTAGCAGCTACAGCGTTTGCTGATTGCAGTGCCTGTTGGGCATGTTGCTGAGCGGTATTAGCTGTAGTCACCAAATTGTTAGCCTGCGTTAGGGTATGCTGGCTTGTAGTCAGTGCAGCCTGAGCCGATGCTAGAGTACTTTGCGCCGCTTGCAATGATTGCGCAGTGGCCGTGGTGCCTAATTTGTTGTCGTTGTCAGTGGCCGTCTGCACAGTTTGCATCGCTTGATTAACGCTCTTTTGATTTTGGTCAACCGCCTGTTGTGCAGCGGTTGCAGCTGCAGTAGCCGATGAAAGAGCAGATGCGGCAGACGTAGAAGCCGAATTAGCCGTACTAACTGCATTGTTGATGTTAGCGGTAGTTTGCGAAGCCTTTAACGCGGCCGCGGCAGTGTCAGCTTGTTTAGCCGCTTGTTGCGCAGCGTTAGCAGCTTGCTGGGCATTGGTTACTTGGTTTTGTGCATCCGTTTGTGCCTTGGCTGCGTTAACCGCGTTGTTGGCAGCTAGGTTCAAGCTAACGCTGATAGCATTATTCGCAGCGACTGCAGCCGCCGCTGGGCTAGCGCCATTAAGGGCGTTAGAATTGTTGTTAATGGCGTTGGCTAAGCTGCCACTGTTGGGCGAATTTAGCTGCGGCTTGTTGTTTATTTGCGGGGCAGATAATTTTCTAAATCTAACAGCGACTGATTTATCTGCAACGGGGTCGTTCCACACATAAGCCTCTACGTTATAGGGCATGGTCGAGCCCGTAGAAACAGTTGGCGTGCCATCTATAGAATCAGAAGCCGATACTACCGTATACACATAACTACCCGGCCAGCCTCCATTCACTAAATCGTCTGCATCGGCATATATGCCCGTTGCATTACTAACAATAATTTCTAGCTCTGACATGCTAACGACACGACCATTAATTTGCAGCGCATCGCTATATTTCTTAAAACCGGCGGCAGTTAAGCCTGGGCTAATTTCTTGGCCTGCAGGGTCAACACTTGCGTAAAGTTTGGTATTGGTGAATCCAACGTTACTGTTAAAGGTAAGTGTCTTAAGAGTTTTGTCTGCCTTAAAGTTAGGGTCGGTAATACCGCGATCTAAAACATAACCACTTAACTCACTATCTGATAAGCAAACATCTTCACAAATTTGTATGCGGGTGTTTTCGAAAAAAGTATTACCGCCACGTGTACCGAAGGCACCAGAGCCCATCAAGATACTATTGGTGAAGAAGCCTAGAAAATAACTGTAATGGCCCGTGTCGGGTAAGATAAATGCCGAATTGCCTAACGTAATATTGCGCGACCCTTGAGCGCCATGTTGGTTGTCGATTCTCCAATCAATACGAGCTTGATTGGTGGCCTCTAGTCCACCTATATAAGTGTAGGCGTCATCGCCTTCAAAATAAAAGTTGCCCTGAGTTGGTATAAATCGGCCAGGAAATGCATTGGGGTTTGGGTCGGCAACAATATTGTAAGTTGCTAGTTCTGAGCCGGGTGAAAGCTTAAATCGAACGTCGCCAGTGGCATTGATTTCACCACCGCCAAAAGTAGCTAATGAGGTAACATCATAAACATGAAATTTGGTGTTATTTTTTAGGTCAAATAATACTTCTTCGTTAACACCATCAATATCCACACCCGCTAAAAATAATTCGCTACCAGACCCAAGTAGACGAACAGTGGCTGCTGAATTTATGCTACTCGCAATCTTAGAAACACGAGAACCAATTAGTCGCAACTTACCTTGATCGATCGTCAAGGTGCCGCCATTGGAAATTTCAAGATAACCGTTACGCGCTAAAATGTTAGGCGCTACGAAAGTGGCATTGGCTTGATTAGTTAATTCAACATTATAAGCTGTGCCAACAATATCGTGATAGTTGGAGTAGATAACCTTGTTGTCGCCCCCATAAAAACCCCAGGTAAATCCGGCTGAAGGCGCTATCTGCATTTTAGGAAACGACGAATTAAAAACACCGTTATATAGATAAATACCGGTCGGTTGGTCGAAGCCATTTTTATTGCCACCAAAACGAATGTTGCCGATACGCTCGCCTAACTGTAATTCAGCATCTTTGATATGAATAAAGTCGCTTCTAAAGTCGGCGGTATTAGACACTGAACTAATAACCCCTGAGTCAAATTTGTTAGACGTAAACAGTACAACGGGTGGTTCTTGCCCAGACGTGTAACTACCATCTCCGCATATATTTATATATTGGGCCCATGAGTTTGTTGCGGCGATAGCGCCGGTCGAGCTCCAGTCAAATAATACATCGCGACGAAAGGTAAAAACGCGTTGGTAAACATTTGGAGCTTTATACCCATCGACGGGAATATAAAGCTCATTAAAGTTTACGCCGTTACCTTTGTTGGCGAAAATATATCCGCTTATCAAAATCGTGTCTTTCGATTCGCCCGTAGGCGAGGTGACGAGATCCCAGTCGAGCCGTCGGGTAGTGACTTCAGAGTAACCAGGTGGCGCAGGTATAGGAGTGTTTTTTAAATCACAGCTCAAGGTTTGGGCATAGGCCTGCGTAGGAAAAAGCGCCGCAGCAACAGCGAAATACAACGGTGTACGATTCATAGAGGCATCCTTGCCAGACAAGTACTTATTAGTATTAGTCTAGTTAAACAACCCTTGCACGCAACCTAGGGAAATGGCCCTTGCATCAGGCGTTATGGGCAAGATTTAGGAAGCGTCTCTAATAATTGATACCATTGTTTAGCGTCAATACGCCTTTCTTTTAGCGCGTCTTCACTAAGCCAATTACTTAAGCATTGCCACCGATCTGCAGGGTAGTTTTGTTGCATTCCTTTGATATCTATTTGTATGGCGCTTGTATGAGTTGTATTTGTACTAGGTTGATATTGTTGAACGATACGAGCAACGCAAGAAACTGCACTCGAGTAACCAATCGCCCAAAACTTAAAGGCTTGGTTCTCGTTAACGAATGCATCGATTGCAGCATTGCTTGGGTTCTCGCCATAGCTAGGGCGAGAAAATAAAGAATAAGGAGTAATGCTAGTACTAAATTCTAACCTGTCGTTATCTACCCACTTTACTTCATCTAGATTGCCGCCGGTACAGCGATCACCGCCCGCAGCGGTAAAGCCAAGCTTATATTGATTAGGAGCCCTAAATGTAAAGCTGACAATACTAGAAAATACTCCGGTGCCACCACCGTTGTCGGTTAGCACCGCGAGATATTGATCTCCTTGTTTATTAATAATGTTCATCATGGCATAGCCGGCATGATAATCCTCATCTGACGGCCTGATAAACACGCCTTCTGCGTCAGCTTTCGCAGAAACATAATTTTGTGGGCATTGATAGATTTTAGATGCATCTTCTTGCATCGGTAATTCAGCAACGCACAGTGCGCTTGGTGCAACTAAGGTTAATAAATTAATCATCATGACTTTAGCGTAGGCCAATACGCTTGGCTAAGCGAACTAAATTGGCGCGATCTAATTCTAGTGCCCTAGCTGCCGCTGACCAATTTTGTTGGCTGTCATTAAGGGCGTTTAAAATAAGTTGGCGTTGAAACTGCTGAGTGGCGTCATTTAACGATACTGGCAATGCTGGTCTATCGTTTTTTAAAATAGTACTTTGTGTAGGTTCGCTAGGGTGCTGTTGGTCTAACAGTTGGCGAGCAACAACCTGTTCAAGTTCTCGAATATTTCCCGGCCATGATCGATTTACTAAACTATTTAAAAAGCTTTCTGTCACATGAGTAGTTGATACTCCTAGTTTGTTAGACCAGCTTTTAGCAAAGTGCTTGGCAAGTAGAATGATATCTTCACCGCGCTCTGCCAATGGTGGTAGCAATAGTTCAAATACGCTAAGCCTAAAATACAGATCTTCTCGAAAGCCTCCTTCCTTTGACATCTGTTTTAAATCGCGATGGGTGGCGGCGATAACACGCACATCAGCTATCTGCACTCGCTCGTCACCTACGGCCGAGAATTCGCCCGACTGAAGTACGCGTAAAAGTTGCGCCTGTACGTCGGTATCAAGTTCGCCGACTTCATCCAAAAATAAAGTGCCCCCTTGGGCTGCTTTAAACTTGCCTGGGTTGTCTTTATCTGCGCCTGTAAACGCGCCTTTAACATGGCCAAACAATTCGCTCGGTGCTAGTTCTTTTGAAAGCGTCGCACAGTTAATTACGATAAAGGGTGCCTGCGCGCGATTTGATAAATCGTGAAGGGCTTTAGCGACCAGTTCTTTACCTGTACCAGTCTCGCCTAGTATCAATACAGCGATGTCTATCGGAGCTAATGATTTGATTTGTTTCTTTAACGCTAGCATCACGTCGCTGTCGCCTAGTAACGAATCGATCGCATTAGTGTGGGGGTGTTGTAGCAACTCGATATCGTTGTTTAACGCTAAGGTTAGTGAGGCTAGGTGGCCGATAAGATTGAGCGTTTGTTCGTTAATTGCGCCAAATGCGTCTGCATCCAGTGCGTCGAGCGTCATGATACCCCAGTGATAACCTTCAATTTCTAGAGAGATACCCATACAGTCGTGAACATCTAGATTGCCTTTAACGGCAGGAACTAACCCATCGTAAGGGTCGGGTAAGGGCGAATCGCTCTCAAAGCGTGTCCAGTTGTGCGACTGACTAATGGCGGCAAGTCTAGGGTGGTCGGCAGTATCGTAAAGGCGACCAACTGCCGTGTTAGAGAGCCCTTTTTGGGCAACAACCTGATAGCCCTTAGGCGTGTGTTTTAGTAGTGCGATGGCGTCTGCCGACACCAAAGACTGGGTAACTTTAATAACCTGCAATAAGGCTTCTTCGTGTTCGCGCTTATATATGGCGAGTAGGCAATCGCTTAAATGTCGAATGGTCGTAATCGAGTGAGTCATATTGACTTCAGTAGGTTTAATTGACACACCTATTATAGGTCGTATTGACTCATAATATAGGTTTCGAAGTGGTATAAGGCCACTGGTTGTAGTGTTAAAAAACTTGGCACGCGTGTTGCTAAATGAACTGTGTAAATAGAAATAAATGGTTTACCCAGTTTTAGGAGTGATAAGTGAAAGTTTTCGAGACCGTTTCAAATGTTGGCATGTTGGTGATTGTAGTTAGTGCATTGGCGATGGTTGCATCAATCGCTGTCGGCTTTGTGTTCACCTCTGCTTTTACAATGGGCTTACAGGTAGCAGCACATATCGTAACGATTGTCGCCGCAGGTACCTTAAAAGTCGGTTATGTTGCATACATCGCCGGTCGCCATGAGCGAGGTCTGGCAATCTAATGGCTAACTGGTTTGCAATGCCCTTTAGACCTTTTTTTGCATTGGCTGCAATTTATGGCTGTGTTGCGCTCGTTATCTGGACACTTTCTATCATGGGCGCCCCGCTATTAACGGTTAGCGTATTTTGGCATGTTCAAGAAATGCTTTATGGCTTTGCCCTAGCTGTGGTGGTTGGCTTTTTGCTCACTGCTGCACAAACCTGGACGCAGGTGCCAACCGTAAAAGGGGCGAGTTTAGCAGCGCTAGTTGGGCTTTGGATATTGGCAAGAGCTTTGTCACCGGTACATCCGATGCTTTCTGCAATCGCAGACATTTTATTTCTAACGGGCAGTGCGCTATGCCTATTACGCATGCTAATCATCGCAAAAAATTGGCGAAACCTTGTTTTTGTGCCGCTGCTGTTAGCGCTGGCTGCTGTTCGATGGGCAAGTGCCGAATCGGTCTCTATCTCAATGTGGGTATTGGCGCTTTTTATCATCATACAGTTCGTCATGATCGTTGGTGGGCGAGTGATACCCTTTTTTACTGCCCGCAAGCTTGCAGTAAATCAAGCACAGCCTGTTAAAGCACTTGAGTATCTTATCGCGTTGAGCAGCGTCTGCTTTATTGCTGCCTGGCTACAAGGTCGCCCTGACATCATTCAAATTACCGCTGCGGTGGTAGCAGTGGCGCACTTAATTCGGTTCAGCCGCTGGCAACAAAAAGCGATTTACCGAGAACCGTTACTTTGGTCTTTGCACGTTAGCTATTTGCTGATGATTCTTGGCTTTGCCACATTGGCGGCAGGCTTGTCGCAATCGGCGGCGATTCATTTGGTAGCAGTTGGCGGCATTGGGTCAATGATTCTCGCGATGATGTCGCGGGTTAGTTTGGGTCATACCGGCAGGCCATTAACTGTAACACGATGGGTGTCGCTTAGTTTCTCATTCATCGCTATCGCAGCAATACTTAGAGCGCTTGCGTCGTTGGTAACATCTATGTACATACCCTTACTTTGGGCGGCATTGGCGTTTTGGTGCTTGGCGTATGTCATATTCTTGATACACTACTTGCCAATATTGGGCGCAAAGCGAATAGATATGCGCTCGGGGTAACTATGACCTAGGAGCGCACATGTTTCGTCGAACGATCATTGGGTTGGCAACCGTCTTATCGGTTTCTTCTTTGTATGCAGCTGATGCTAATCAGCAGTTAGAAAAACTATGGAACGACGAATGGGACTATCGCGCAACGCAGTACCCCAGTATTGCGCGTATGAGCACGGGTGCACCCCAGTCAAGTTTGGCCAGTGTATCAGAGCCCGTTCAGCTACAACGACGAGCGCAATGGGCAGAGTATATTGAGCAACTCGATGCCATTGATGTCGCGAAACTGTCTGATCGAAATCGCATTAACCATGCCATCTTACGAGGCCAATTGGTTAATCGCGTTTCTAGCGTTGATACAAAAGCTTACTTGATCACCATGAACAGTGATTGGGGTTTTCATAACGGTTTAGCAGGTATTGGTAAGCAGACAACACTGGCTTCAGTAGAAGATGCAAATGCATACCTGCAACTGTTACAGGCTGTAGTAGCATCGTTGCAAGAAAACACCGCCTTAATGCAGAAGGGTTTGTCTTTGGGTATTACCCCACCTCAGGTAGTGTTAAAAGGGCGAGAAGTTGCCGTAGAACCTCTATTAGTAAAGCAGGCAAAAGACAGTCACTATTTCACGCCTTTCAAAACAAGGCCAGATAACGTAGACGACAAAACCTGGTCAATGCTCGCTAACAAGGGTGAATCATATATTGAAAAGAGCATGCTACCCGCATGGCGAGACTTTTATCAGTTCTTCTTAGACGATTACGTGCCTAATGCGCGTACAACCTTAGCGGCAGAATCAATGCCTAACGGTAAGGCTTTTTATCAGGGTCAGATTAGAGAGTACACCACCTTAGATCTAACACCTGCGCAAATTCATGAAACAGGTTTGAAAGAAGTAGCGCGCATTAAGGCCGAAATGATGGCGATCATTAACGAGCTGCAATTTGACGGTTCGTTTGCCGAGTTTGTTGAATTTTTAAGAACTGACGAACAGTTTTATGCCAAAACCCCACGCGAACTATTGATGGTTGCGTCGTACTATTCGAAAAAGATAGATGGCGAGCTGCCAAAGCTGTTTGGCAAAATGCCGCGACTACCCTATGCAGTAAAACCGGTGCCGGCGGCAATTGCACCCTATTATACGGCAGGGCGATACTCAGGTGGTTCGGCAGCTAATCATAAGGCGGGCGAGTACTGGGTTAATACCTCTAAATTAAAGAGCCGGCCATTATATGCGTTGCCGGCGTTAACACTGCATGAGGCTGTACCAGGGCATCATTTACAGGCAGCTTTAACAGAAGAGCTTGATGGCTTACCTAATTTTAGGCGCTATTCTTATATTTCGGCCTATGGCGAAGGCTGGGCTCTATATACAGAGCGACTAGGCACCGAAGTAGATTACTACGAAACCCCCTATGATCACTTTGGGCGCCTAACCTACGAGATGTGGCGCGCATGTCGCTTAGTTATTGATACAGGCGTGCATGCCATGGGCTGGAGCCGTGAACAAGCGTTAGATTACTTGGGTAGTAACACAGCACTGTCGATGCACGAGGTAACTACTGAAGTAGACCGATATATTTCGTGGCCGGGGCAAGCGTTAAGTTATAAGCTAGGCGAGTTACAAATATGGCAGATTCGCCGTGATGCTGAAGCGCGTCTAGGTGACTCGTTTCAATTACGCGAATTTCATGATGCCATTATGGCGTTAGGGCCTGTACCTATGAATGTATTAACCAACGAAATGGAACGCTGGATAGCCTCTAAAGAATAAGCCTCTAAGGAATAATAAAATGGATATACTGCTTGCATTAGTGTTCTTGATCGCGATCGTACTTTGGCAGATGCGGCGCACGCCCCACGGCCCAATACAGCTAAAGACGGCGATTGCATTAAAAGCCTTAGAGTTTGGTGGCCAGCCTAGGTCAGTCGACGGGTTACGTCGTACACTTGAACAACGTGCCAAAGGTGTACCCAAGCCTGCAATGGCCGATGTGCAAGAACTGGCGCCAGAACTCAATGGTCAACCATTACCTATGCGACTTTATAAGCCGGTTGCTGATGCAAACTTGCCTTTGGTGATGTTTTATCATGGCGGTGGTTGGGTTGCTGGCAGTATTGATTCGCACGATGGTCAGGCTCGGCAGCTAGCACAAGAAAGTGGCTGTGCAGTGCTAAGCGTTGACTATCGCCTTGCACCTGAAAACCCTTATCCTGCCGGTTATGACGATAGTATGTCAGCAGTACAATGGGCGGTAGAGAATGCCGAGCTATTGGGTGTAGATGTTTCGAAAATCGCAGTATCTGGCGATAGCGCCGGAGGCAACCTTGCTACGGCAGCAGCTATTGCCTTTAAAGAAAATACAGCGATCAATATTGTTGCGCAGGTACTAGTGTATCCGGTTACTGACGTTAGCGGGTTTGAATCAGAATCCTATCGCGCATTTGATAATGGCTATATGCTAACGCGCGATGCAATGCGTGCATTTACACAGGCATATAGTGCACTCGATAAAGACGTTGCGGCAGCGCCACAAGTGTCGCCGATGAATCAAAAAGACGTATCCGGCTTAGCCGATGCGTTAATTATTACTGCAGGGTTTGACCCGTTAAAAGACGATGGGCGCCGCTATGCTGATAAGCTTCGAGACGCAGGCGTAGAAGTCGAATACGAAGACTTTAGCGAGTCGATCCACGGTTTTTGGGGGCAGCCTAAGTTAGGTTCAGAGGGTGTAAGAGCAATGAAAGTTTGCGGCGAATATCTACGCCGCAAACTCCATTGAGTTGATAGCAGTCATCAACTATCTGTAGTCGCGATGACGAGAGGTTTTACGCTTCTTGTCGTCGTGAGTAACACGAATAACTTGTTTCTTCTTGTCGCGTTTTTTGTCTTTCTTAGATTTTGACTTTTCTTTTACAACGACTTTTTCTTTTGTCTTACCCTTTTTGTTCTTTGTCTTAACAATTGTTTTACCCTTGGTTTTTGTCTTAACAACTGTTTTCGACTTCTTATTTTTTATAACCACCTTTTCTGGCTTACGTTTAACGTAGCTTTTGTCTTTATACTTTGTCTTTACATAAACTTTGTCATGGTGAGTCTTTGATTTCGTTTTGATAACAACTTTTTTCTGGGGCTTGTGATGGTTATGGTGAACAACACGCACAGGATAATGCTTGTTTTTAACCACTACTTTAGTTGCGCCATGCTTATAGCCCTCACGCCAATAGTGATCACCATGGCTTGAGTGGGTGTGTATCACCTTGTGGTGCGCATGTTTAGGCTTTTCTATCACTACACAGCCGGTTAGAGTTGCCATTAGCGTTAGCCCGATTACTAGTTGTTTAATCATAAGCGTCTCCAGTTTTTGTCGCTTGTGATGTTAATAACGTGGCTAACCTGAAAAGGTTGACAAAAAATTTCTGTCAACCCTTTTCAGCGAACTGCGTTATAGTAGTTACAGTACATAGGAGTTACCCTTTGTTTGATACGTTGACGCAAAAAATAGGATTAGGCTTTTCTCGAAAGGCTAGGCTTGATCGCTTTTATAGAGGCGTTCAAACTAAGGCGTTTGCTATAGCAATGACATCTACCAAAAGCGAGTCTGCTGCGATGGATATCGTGCAAGAAGCCATGCTACGCCATCTAGAATATTACTTTGAGCATGACGAAACCCAATGGGCGCCGTTGTTTTTTAAAGTACTGGCTAGCCAGGTAGCAAACTGGGGGCGAAGGCAGGCACTTACAGCTAGACACGACTCGATCGATGATGTCGACGAGCTGGTAGGGTGCAGTAGGCCGCAACAACAGGCGATCGCAAATCAACAATTAGATCGTTTGCGATCATATTTGCATCGTTTGTCTGAGCGCGAGTATCAAGTACTGGTACTTCGCCAAATCGAGGGCTACTCTACCAAAGAGGCAGCGAAGCTCTTAGAATGTAGTGAAGGCACGATAAAAACACTGTTGAGTCGCGCAAAAGCAAAGCTTGATGGTATCGAGGTAGGGAGCGAGGTAGGCAGCGAGTTAGGAGACAGCCATGAAATCTAATTCAGAACAACTTACAACCGCCATTAACCAGGTAGAGCAAAGTATTACGCCCCAGCAGCAAGCAAAGCTTGATCAGATTAGATCAGCAACGATGCAGCAAGCGGGTCAAGGCACATCACCTTGGTATATCGGCTCTGGTGTGGCAGCGTCTTGCGCGTTAGTTCTGGCGCTTTGGCTGCCCTTATCAAATCCTTCAAGTACCCTTGACCAGCCCATGGTGGCCGACAAAGATTTGGTAGAAAATCTAGAATTCTATACATGGTTAGCAGAACAGCCGGCCGAATAAGCAGGCTGGCACTTTATGAACAAGCGAGTTTGAACATGAAAACACTAGGTTCAGCAAAGCAGTGGGTATTGGCTTTGATAATGTCGTTAAGCGCTTCTGTTGCGTTTGCGCAGAGTTGGGGCGAGCTGTCGGGTAATCAGCGAGCATTTTTGGGGCCAGTTCAAGGTGAATGGTCAGGCCTAGCGGCTAACCATAAGCGTACGCTGATCAATACGGCTAATCTGTTTTCAAGGCTGCCTGCAGCCGAGCAGCGTCAATTACGAGGCGATTTTAATAAGTTTTTACGTATGCCAGCGGCTAAGCGCGAAAACGTACTGCGGGCTCAAAATCGCTATCTGGCGATGCCACCTAAAAAACGTGCTCAGATGCGTGCCCAATACGAGAAACAGCGCGGGTAGCTGTTGAGGGTTGTTCGCTATCAACAAGATCAAAATCAAAAAAGGCGCTTCATTTGAAGCGCCTTTTTCTTTATCTACTTGCCCCACCGGGCAAAGCCTTACCAGATCTTAACGCGATCTTCTGGCGCTAGATAAAGCGCATCACCTTCTTGCACATCAAATGCCTCATAGAACTGAGGAATGTTACGCACAATGCCATTGATACGGTACTTAGCTGGTGAGTGTGGGTCAGTAGCGATCTGTGTGCGAAGTGCTTCGTCACGAATCTTGCCACGCCACACCTGTGCCCATCCCAAGAATACGCGTTGCTCGCCGGTGAAACCGTCGATTACTGGCGCTTCTTCGCCATTCAACGACATCTTGTAGGCTTTAAGCGCGATGCTTAGGCCGCCAAGGTCGCCGATGTTTTCGCCAAGGGTAAACTCGCCGTTTACGTGCAGCTCTTCGCCTTCAAACGGGAAGTAGCCGTTGAACTGCTCAACCAATGCGCCGGTACGCTTTTCGAATTCGGCACGGTCTTCGTCGGTCCACCAGTTACGTAGTACGCCGTCGCCGTCAAAGGTGCTACCTTTGTCGTCAAAACCATGGCCGATTTCGTGACCGATTACACCACCGATAGCGCCATAGTTAACCGCATCGTCAGCTGCAAGATCGAAGAACGGGGCTTGCAAAATAGCAGCGGGGAATACGATCTGGTTTAGTGGCGGATTGTAGTATGCGTTAACCGTTTGCGGCGTCATGCCCCATTCTTTAGTGTCTACTGGGCTGTTTTGGCGATCAAGATCACGCTGCCAGTTAGCCATTTGAATGTTGTGCAGGTTACCTACTAGGTTGTCACCGTCGATCTCAATCGCGCTGTAATCACGCCATTCGTCTGGGTAGCCAATCATAGGAGTAAACTTGCTTAGCTTGTCTAGCGCTTGAACCTTGGTCTCTTCGCCCATCCAATCAAGATCTTTGATGCTTACTTCGTAAGCCTTGATTAGGTTTTGTACTAGGCCGTCCATGCGCTCTTTCGCCTCTGGCGGAAAGTGCTTAGCAACGTATACCTTACCGACGATTTCACCGATAGAACCGCCAACTAGGCTTACGCCACGACGCCAGTGAGGCTGTTGTTCTTGGGTGCCACGCAATACTTTGCCAAAGAACTCAAAATTTTGCTTATCAAGATCTTCGGTTAGCGAGCTAGCTGAACTATCGATAAGCTTCCAGGTTAGGTAGGTCTTCCAGTCGTCGATAGAGGTCTCGGTTAGTACCGCATCAAGCTTTTCAAAGTAAGGCGTGTTAAATGACACGTACTCGCCCACATTGCTTAGGCCTGCATTGTCTAGATAAGCAACCCAGTTAAAGCTAGGAATCATCGCATCTAGTTCTGCGGTAGAAACCTTGTTGTAGTTTTCTGCGTAGTTGCGATTTTCTTCTTTAGTCATGTGGATGTTGGCAATGGCTGTTTCAACCGCCATCACGGTAGCAGCGTTGTCGGCACTGTTTTCAATGCCAGCAAGCTCGAACATCTTGGCAACGTGCGCAACATATTTGTCACGAGTTTCGGCACTTTTCTCGTCGTCTTTTAAATAGTACTCACGATCAGGTAAGCCTAGGCCGCCTTGGCCAGCATACATGGTGTAGGCCTTTGGGTTTTTAAGGTCGGCATATTGGCTAACGCCAAGTGGTGCGTCTAGCGAGAACATTGCGTTAGCGCCTAAGAACGCTGCCATGTCGTCTAGGGTCTCAATCGATGCAATCGCCTTTAATGCTGGCTTGATTGGCTCAAGGCCGGCAGCATTACGAGTGTCCCAATCAAGGTAGCTGTTATATAGATCGCCTACTTTCTGAGCATCGCTGCCCTTAGCGTGGTCACCGTTAGCGGCTTCTTCGATAATTACCTTAACCGCATCTTGTGATTCGTCACGCAGTACGTTGAATACTCCATAGCGCGACTTGTCGGCAGGCATTTCCATATTGGCCTGCCAGGTGCCATTTACATACTTATCAAAGTCGTCGCCAGGCTTTACGCTAGTATCCATTGCAGTCAGGTCAATGCCCGATTTAGCAATCTTTACTACATCGTTATCATTGTGCTCGTGCTTTTCGCCTTCAGCATGCATATGTGCGGCATGTTCTTCAGCAGAGTGGGCGCTGTGGTCAACATGGGCATCGTGATCTTCATTTTTGCTGCAACCAGCAACGGCCAGCGCAATGGCTGACGCTAAAAGTAGTTTATTCATTGTTGTACCTATCCTATGGGTTTAACGGGCAAAGGGTACACCATTAAGCTAGAAAGCGCGAAAGCGACGAGGTTCAGTTGACACAACTATGCGGTGAACCGTTTAGTCGTGGCGATATTGCTGAGCCTAGGGTAGGCTTGTAGGCGTATAAAGGGGCGAGTTATGACTATTCAAATAAAAGAAACTGTGTGTCCATTAGATTGCGCCGATACCTGTAGTCTTAAGGTAGAGGTAGACGATGACCAATTATTGCGCGTACGTGGTTCAAAGACGAATCCACTTACAGCGGGTAAGATCTGCAGCAAGGTCAGTAACTATATGGTCGATTGGGTTCACGGCCCCACACGTCTCACTCAGCCTCTTAAGCGCGTAGGGCCTAAAGGCGATGGGCAATTTGAACCCATTAGCTGGGATCAGGCCTATCAGTTAATCAAAAAGCGCTTTAATACAATCATCGACGAGCACGGCAGCGAAGCTATTATTCCATTCACCTATGGTGGCCCAATGGGTAAGTTGGCTGGCGGCTCGATGGCCGAGCGATTTTTTAACAAGCTTGGCGCGTCGCATCTAAACGCGCTGCCATTGTGTACCGGTGCAACCGGCGAAGCTTGGGATTCGGTACTTGGCGATGTTGGTGGTGTGTCACATACCGAAATGGAGCACGCCGATCTGATTGTTGTATGGGCAAACAACATAACGGCCACACACTTACACCTGATTAAAAAGATCAGAGCCGCCAAGGCGCGAGGCGCAAAACTGGTGGTCATTGATGCTAAACGCATTCGCATTGCTGACGAGGCAGATCTTTTTGTGCAACCAAGACCCGGTACCGATGTGGTTTTAGCGTTAGCGATCGCCAACTTACTTGCAGAGTCAGATGCGCTAAACGTTGAATTCTTAGACCAGCATGTTGATGGTTTAGACCTTTACTTACAAGAAGCTGCAAAGTGGTCGCTGCAAAAAGCCGCAGAGACGACCGGTATTGCCGAAGATGATATCCGCACCTTGGCAAGCTGGTTTGCGACGTATTCTAAAACACTTGTCAGCATGGGTGTGGGTTTAGAGCGTACACGAAACGGTGGCGCATCGGTGCGAGCCGTCATGGCGCTGCCTTTGTTGACGGGGGCTTTTGGCCCTGTTGGATCAGGTATTTGCGACCCTGGTGGTTACTTTGATATTGATAGCGAGTATTTAGAACAGCCGTCTTTGCGAAAGACAGAGAATCGTACAATCAATGTGCTCGATCTTGCTTCTGAGATGTTGCAGCCTACATCGGTGCCCATTGAAGCGGTATTTGTTTATAACCATAACCCGCTGGCGGTGGTGCCCAACCAAAAACAACTAATCGAGGCCTTATCGCAAGACTCCGTATTCAGTGTGGGATTTGACATTCAAATGACCGATACGATGCGCTATATGGATCTGGTGCTACCAGCCTGTTCACCGCTTGAGTATGGTGATTTATATAAAGCATACGGGCACACCTATTTGCAACGGTCAGAGCCAGTTATTCGCCCAGTAGGGCAGGCTAAACCGAATACGCAGGTGTTTCGCGAGTTAGCCCAGGTCTTCGAATTCAACGAGGCAGCATTTGCCGAGTCTGATGACGACATGATTGCAAATGCCTCAAAGGTCAACATTGAGGCAGGTGATGTCATCGATACAAGTCTGCTCGAATCTGCTGAATCAGTGTTTAGAAATGGCTTAATGCCTGATACGCCTTCAAAGAGGGCAAGGCTTGCTGATAAACAGTTGGCTGATCTTGGTGAGTTGGTGCCAACTTACAAAGAAAGACCCAATAAATCACGCCAGTACACTTTAGTTACACCGGCTTCTGAAGCGCGCACAAACTCGACATTTGGGTCAGCACCCGCGCAGCCTAAGCAGGTGGTTGAGATTCATCCTAGTGACGCTGCCACTCAAGGGCTCAGCGCGGGTCAGCAGGTTTTGTTATTTAATGATCTGGCACAGGTGCAATTAGAAGTCTGCGTGTCAGAGCGCATGCAGCGAGGTGTTGTTTACGTCGACAAGGGTGCTTGGATGCATCAGTCGCAAAGTAACTTAAGCGCCAATGCGTTAATCGACGGGCGTAAGGCTGACTTAGGCGAAGGTGCCTGCTACTACGACACGCAGGTTGATATTAGGCCGGTTTGATCGGCCTTACTCGATTAAGAGTCAACCGGTTGATCGATGGCCACCTGATTACGACCATTCTTTTTGGCGCTATATAGCGCTTTGTCGGCAATAGAAATGGCTTCTTCTAGGGTCATCGCATGGGTGGCATGGCATACACCAATCGAAGCAGTAAGCCTTAAATCAAAACGTGATAGTGTCTCACGCTCTAACGCCGCTCTAATCTGTTCTGCACGAAGCAGCGAGTCGCGGTGGCTGATGCGATCAAAAATCACCAAGAACTCTTCGCCACCATAGCGACCTACGTGGTCGCCGGTACGTAAGTTATCTTGCAGAATCTCGGCTACGGCCACTAGCAGTTCGTCGCCTGTTTGATGGCCAAACGAGTCGTTAACGGCTTTAAAGTGGTCGATGTCAATCAATACAACCGCTGCACCTTCGTCAAAAAACTCGCGATTAAAGGCCTTTTCACCTTGGGCGATGATCTGCCGGCGGTTGGCGATATGTGTCAGGTTGTCGGTATTGGCGAGCTTTCTAAACTGATTACGCGAATACACAAAGTAGATCAAAATAGTCAGCGTAAGCAGTAGCAGCATGATGCTTAACACCATGTAAATCTGAGCATTGGCAGCAACCCGTTTTTGATGCGCCATATTCAAGCGCTCAATCTCTAGCTCGCGCTGTCTAAGCTGACTTATATATTCTGTTGGGTCTACTAGCGTCTGATTTTGTAGATGCTGTACGGTTGCATAATTGTTTACATAAAACCGCTGCTGTTGCGCGAACTCTGCATCGCGAATACGTGCCCATGATGTTGCAATGTCACCCTCAACGAGTGATAGCATTGCGAGGTAATAGGGGTCTCTACTGCCTAGGCTCTCACTAGACCAGCCCATTTGTTGATGGGTCTCGAGCAGCTCTGACACACGTTGAGGGTCGTTTTGGCGCAAGGCGATATCGATTAAAGCCCCAAGTGTTCGCTCTACAAACCCACGTTCTTGAGTCAAATGCTCAAGCGCAAGTGCTGATTCAAAATGACTGCGAGCATTGTCTAGATTCGGTTCGCTGGTATTGAGTGCATAAAAGCCTTCGGTATAGGCTGCAAAAAACTGATAATCAGTGCCTTCTGGTGCATTGGCCGCAATCGTATTGATAATGTTGATAAAGGGCTGTGCTTCGTGGGGCTGATGCAATACAACAGCAGTTTGCGCGGCACTAAAGGCAACATTAAAAACATCAGGAGTAGCGCCAATCGCTCGCCACAACGCAATGGCCTGTTGCGATGCGTTAAGTGATTCGTTGAGTAAACCAGAGCTACTATAGGTATGAGCAAGCGACGAAAGCAGCAATGCTTGACGGCGTTGAGGAAGGTTGTTTTCTTGCGCGATAGCCAAGGCATCGTTAAGTAGCGTATTTGCCAAAAGCGGCTGCTGTTGAGCAGCGGCTAGACAGTACGCATACTTACTGATCGCCCTAATCTTTGTTGTTGCATCGTTAATAGACGTACTTAGATCGTAGGCTTGCTTGTACTGAGGGCAGCTGTTGCTTTGCACCGAGCCGCGAATATGCTCAATAAAGCCCAAGTCGATTAAGGCATGTATCTGGGTGATCGAATCGCCGGTAGCTTCAAGCTGAGGGCCAATTGCATTTAGCAGTTGGTGTGCGCCGTCGTATTGGTTTGCTTCTGCTTGGGCCGTTGCAATAAGCATCTGATATTGAACCCAGCTAAGTAAATCACTTTGCGCAGGCGCACCGTCGTATCGCTTAAGCGCGACGACGCGATCGGTGGCTTCTATGTGCTTGGTGGCTTCATCAATTTGGGCAACCAGTGGCGTGTGCCATGATTCGCCAATTGCAGCAACGGGCAAGCATAGAGCAACAGTAGTGATACAGGCGCGAATTATGTTCATTATGGGCGCTTTCTATTTACTTGCCTTCGATTGTAGCAAAGTGACTAGCCAGTCGCCTACCGTTTAGTCGTTCAATTTATCCTTTTGTATTGAATAACTGCGCCAATGGGCAGCATCAGCATCACTAATGCGCAAAGCAATAACCACTGCCAACCTAATAAGCTAAGCAGCCAGCCTGCTGACAAGCTTGCCAGGGCTTGAAAACCAAATACGAAAAAATCGTTATACCCCTGAACCCGATAGGGCGAGTTATTAGCGTACGCTTCAGGTAGCGCTGCTGTGCCCGAAATAAATAAGAAGTTCCAGGCAATGCCTAGCAAAATTAACGCAATGGTGAACGCTGTATGAGTTTGTGAGAACACTCCGACGCCGATCGCAGCGCCAAACAATGCAGTGCCTAATACAATCGTGCGATTGATACCGATCTTACCAATCAATAAAGGTGTGATCAGTGATGGTAAGAACATCGCCATGATATGCGCCTGAATGGTGGTCTTGGTGGCCTCTAGCGATAGGCCAAAGTGATGATGCATCGACAGCGGCGTGGCGGTCATGATGAAACTCATTAACCCGTAGCCGACAGCGCCAGCGATAATGGCTCGCCACAATGCTGCCGAATGGTGCAATGGTTTCGAGCTGTTGCTCGTGTCGCTAGTGCTAGTGGGTTGAGGCATCTGTAGTGCCATTGTAATAACGATAACAAACACAAAGCTGATCATGGCAAGATAAAACGAACCCTCAAAAGGGGTGTCAGTTAGATGCTGCCCCCATAGGCCAAGTTCGGGGCCGATAAACGCTGCGATGATGCCACCCAATAATACAGTTGACGTTGCCATCGATGCTTTATCGGGGGCAACTGACTCCATGGCGATAAATCGAAAATGTTGAAACGAGGCACCACATAACCCGATAACCCCTACCCACAGGCAGAAGTTCCAAAACGATTGGTTAACAACTGCCAAAGAGACGAAATAGAGCGCGCCTATTACGCAAAGGCTTGCAGTGATGATGACGATGCGCCGACCAAAGCGTTGCATCAGTTTGGCAGTGGGTAGCGTGCCAAATGCGGTGCCTAACACCATTGCCGCCAAGGGCAAGGTTGCCCAGCGTTCTGAAGGTGCCATGGGCACAGCAATGATAGATGCAAGCAAAATGAGCATGGGAATTGCCGCAAATCCCAATGCATAGGCGCTAAACAGCAGCACTAAATTAAGATTCATGATTACGGGCTCTGTCGGCGGTGCCAGAGCGATCAACGGTGATTGGCCAGCCCTGTGTATGCTGCTCGATTAGTTGAGTCATTAGTTCAACATGCGTATCACTACTGTTCAGACAGTCAATGTATTCAAATCGTTCGCCGCCCGCGGCTAAGAAATAATCTCTATTCTCAACCTTGATTTCTTCAAGGGTTTCTAGGCAGTCGGCAGAAAAACCAGGGCATACTACCTGTACGCTTTTTGTACCTAATGTGGGCAAACTCTTCAGTGTTGCATCGGTATAAGGCTGCAACCATTGCGCCTTACCAAAACGACTTTGAAAGGTCACCTTATACTCGTCTTTACTGAGACCAAGTTTTTCGGCTACTAAGCGAGCGGTTTTTTGGCACTGACAATGGTAGG
Organism: uncultured Pseudomonadales bacterium; assembly: GCA_947503335.1. GTDB lineage: Bacteria > Pseudomonadota > Gammaproteobacteria > Pseudomonadales > CANNCY01 > CANNCY01. The sequence continues at coordinate 263,630 of CANNCY010000004.1, forward strand.
GGTCGCCATCAAGTAAATAGCGCTGCGGCGTACCATGAAATGAAAACAGTAGTAGGTCAGCCGCCCCGTGTTGTTGACGGTAGTCGCTGATACTATCGGCAACGGCTTGAATATAATTTGGGTCGTCGTGATATTGATGAATGGTTCTTAGCTCAGGTAACCAACGACGTTGCCTAAAATCGTTGCCTACTGCATCGATGACTGAAGCGGTGGTCGAGCAAGAGTATTGTGGGTACAACGGTAAAACGAGTAGTCGCTCTGCGCCTTGATTAATAAGAGAATCGATTTGCGAACTGACCGACGGTGAACCGTAGCGCATTGCGAAATCGACAATCGCCTTGTCACCTAACTTGTCGCTGACTTTGCGAGTGAGCGCTTTGGTGTGTACTGCTAGCGGCGAGCCTTGCTCTGTCCAGATGCTTGCGTAGGCGTGGGCGCTGCGCTTGGGGCGAATACGAAGAATGACACCATGTAAGATAGCTAGCCACAACAGACGAGGAATCTCTACAACCCTTGGGTCAGACAAAAATTCGCGCAGGTACGGGCGCAGTTTCGCCGCCGTAGGCGCTTCAGGCGTACCTAGGTTAACCAGCAATACCCCAGTCTTAGAGCCAGTCGCATGGTCGTAATTGCGTCGATTAATAAAAGCCATTGTTCGCTCAACTTGGTTAAAGGCTAAATTGTAGAGCGAACTTTACGGTTGGCAACAAGTTTATTCGTTTGTGGCAAGAGTCGGCAGCTGGTCTAAAGACATTATTCGAGACGAGTGACCACCTACGATCTTGCTGGGCACAATGTTTAGCCTAGTTAACTGCTGTTGTAGCTGCGCGCCCGCTGTACTAATTGGGCCCAGCGGCCCGTCTTGAGGTGCTAAAAAATGATCCTCTTCAAACAGGGTTTGTGACCCTTCATGCCAAGCGACTAACACCGAATCACTGTGCGCAGTAGGGCCAACGTCGATTAAACGTATTCCGTGTTGCGAGCGACTACCGATGACCCATTCGAAGGGTCTGTTTTGATAAGACTCGCCCGTAAATAAATCGCGGTGGGCGGCCGACGCGACGATCGTTGCACCTAGTTCAAGCCATTCATCTACGCTAGCAATGTGGTCACTGTGATGATGGGTTACCACTGCTTTAATCAAAGGCTTATCGGCAACTTGATTGCGAGCCCACTGATAGCGCTCTGCACCACCCGCCGAGCCACCGTAAGCGATCCAGCCTTCATCAGTTAATTGCATAAGACTATAGTGATACTGCTTGCCTACCAGCCATAGCCGGTCTGAAAGCTGTTTGCCAGTCATTGTATTAGACACAGTAGAGATTATCAGGCTGCTTTCGTCGAACATGGGCGCAAGTTGCCATGGCTGATCAACGCTTACCTGCTGTAGTTGCCAGCCGAGACTGTGTTGGCCGGCCACGCTGATTGACACTGATTGGGCCGTAGATACGTCACCACCGCTAATTACGCCTTGGTAGTCGTAGCGAACAAGACCAACATTATCAATTAAACGAATGGCGTGATCGATACGCATGGTTTCATTGTTGATATAGAGGCTGAGTGTGGGCTGATCGGGGTAATACAGATCGACCATAATAAAGTCACTGTCATCTAGCTCGCGCCAGCCGATCAGTTTCGCTTTGGTTTCTTCGGTTAGTATCTGGCGTAATAGCAGCAACGGTTCAGAGCGGCTCACACGGGCAACACTAGCGTTATAGTTAAGTGTGGGTGCGTGATGATGTACTTTGCGAAAATGATCGTACTCATGTCGTTCATCGTCGTTGATGACCCAACTTTGATGGCGTTCGTTGCCAGCACTTGGATTTAGTGTTGTTTGTAAAAAACGAGGCGATGAAAAATCAATTTTTGTAGTCAGTGTAGAGGTGCCGATGTCCCAAGGAGCATTAAGATGACGGCTTTGATTGATTAAGGGACGCTTAGTAGTAGATACGGCGTGATAATTTGAGATAGCGCCGATCGTCTGTTCGCCGCCATAGGTATCATAAACCTGCGCCAATAATGCACGTAACGCCTCAGAACGCATCATCAATGCGTCGCCACTTGCCTGTGCGTAACTACTAAGTATCAACATCGCCATCAAAAGAGTGCGTGACATCTGATAACCCTCCTCTGGTATCATCCCTGATTAAAACGACCCTATGCGATGGCTGCAATCAATACTGCGGTCAATAGAGCTAAACACAAGACGGATCGATAATAACAATGAAACATCTAGTTTTCGGCGCAGGCCTCATCGGCTCCTACCTATCGGCAGTACTTAGTTTGCAAGGTATGCCGGTAAAGGCTATTGCACGAGGCCGGTACGCAACCCTGCTAAACGATGAACTATCGCTTAGTAGCTATGAGATGCCAAAAACGTCTGTTAGCTCAGTGTCAGCGCCAGAGTCTCACGAATTATTCGACGTTGTGTGGGTTACGCTCAAAGCAACACAGATCGATGCAGCGATGCAATCTATCGTAAAGTGGCTTGCTCCTAATGGCATACTCATTACTTGTCAAAATGGGTTAGAAAACCCGAATAGTCAACATTGGCCCATACGCGCACAGCAAAAAAGGTTGAAAGCCATTTGGCAGAGCAACGTGAGTATCCATGGCAACTGCGTTCACAGGGGTTCTGAAGGCGCCTTGATGTTACAGTCGGATGAGGTGACCAATACCTTTGTAAAGCAGCTAGACTCGCCCTATCTACCTGTCGAGATAGTCGACGATATAGACGCGATAACCTGGGCCAAGCTACAGCTAAATCTTGGCAACGGCGTTAACGCCATCATCGACAGGCCGGTGCTACAGATGTTAGAGAAAAGCGATGCACGATGGGTGATTAGCCAGTTAATGAGCGAGTTGTTGGCGGTGGCCGATGCACAGGGTATACGCGTACCAAAACTGACTGCCTTACCCGCACCGTTGCTGCCCTATCTACTAAGGTTGCCAACGTTTATCTATCAGCGGCTGATGAAAAAAGCGTTGACGATCGACCCGACGGTTCGCACATCGATGTGGCACGATATTGATCAAAACAAGCTAACTGAAAAAGACGTGATTTACGGTGTGACTATTGCGTTGGCTGCGAAGGCGGGCATTGCTACGCCGGCACATAATACAGTTTTTGACTTAATTGCCCAGATTGAGTCGGGCGAGATAAGTAAGGGAATCTCGCCCAAACAGCTGCGCCAGAGGGTTGCCGCAGCATCTTAAATATTAGTCTTCGTCGTACTCGTCAATATCTTCGTCGTCGTCGGCAACCGCGATTAGGGTTTCGGCAATCGGGTACAGAACATCGGCACCAAGCTTGGCACAGCGATCAGGGCTCCAACCTTCAATCTCGTCAGGTAGGTCAAGATTGTCTTTGAATGGCATTTCGATGGTGAAAGACAGCGTCTTAAACTGTTCGCCCATCCAGTTAGCCGCAATTGCTAGATTCGCCTTACCTGGCTCGTCTTTGTCGTATCCGTGCACGTCTTGAAAGTCGGGGCTGATTGCCATGTAGCTTTCTTTAAACACGTCTTCTAACATCGCGTGGCGAGCATCATAGCTTGGGTTGCCTTCGCAGCCTGCAACAAAGTTGTAGGGCAGCGCTTCGTCACCATGAATGTCTAAGAATACATCACCGCCTTCGGCCAGCATGCGCTCACGTACTAGGTACACTTCTGGGCTTGCTTCCATCGTTGGCTCGGCCCATTCGCGGTTGAGGTTAACACCCGCTGCATTGGTGCGAAGATGGCCGCGAACAGAACCGTCTGGATTCATGTTGGGAACAATATAGAATGCAGTGTCTTCTAATAGCTTTCTAGCCATAGGATTACTGTAGTCAAGCAGCGCATCTAGCAACCCTTCGATATAGTATTCAGCCATCGACTCGCCCGGGTGCTGGCGGCCAATAACCCATACCTTGTTTAGGGCTTCGGTTTCGTCGCCAATCACAAGTAGGCTCATGGGGCGGCCGTCAAGGGTGTTGCCCAACACTTCGTGACGTACGCGCTCATCTTGCTGACACATAGCGATTAGGTTTTGGTGACGCTCCCAACTATAAGGGGCAAAGTAGGCGAACCACACGGTGCTATGGTCTAGCTCGTGATCCCAGATAAGGCTTTTGCCGTCAAACTCGGTGTCTACACGAAACCAGGTATCGCGATCGTAGCTAGCACACAGACGATAGTTTTCCCAACCGTCGGGATAGGCTGATTCGCCAGCATTAGTGATGCAAAATGTTGCAGCACTACCCACGTCGCCCGTAACACTGAAGTGAAACCACTGATAAAAATCAGAGTTATTATCGCGACGAATTGCTAGCTCGATATTGTTAACGTCTGAAGCGTCGATTACGTCGATGTTGCCGCTATCAAATTGCGCGTTAATGTACATGGTGTTGCCTCTGGGATCTTATGTGTAACCTATTGTACGATACCTAGATTGATCTGCCACCCAAAAGCTTATTAGTTGCATACAATACGGGCGGTTCAAGCCATGTGTATTACCAACGCTATAGCCGAGATACTTATGAAAAACCTAGTACTGATTATATTGGCGGCCTTGCTGTGGTCGCAAACAGCGAGTGCTGGCGTCAAATCGGTGTCTGAAGACCAGTTTACCCTTCAGTATCAATATGAATTACCGATTACGCCTACGATGGCCTATGCCCGGTTTGTAGCGGTATCGCATTGGTGGTTAAGCAGTCACACCTTTAGTGGTGATGCTAAGAACTTGCGTATTAAGGTAGAGCCCAACGGTGGTTTATTTGAGCGTAGCGCAAACGGCCTGATGGTTGAACACCTTCGTCTGGTGTATGCGCAGCCTCATCAGCAGTTACGATTTAAAGGTGGCTTGGGGCCATTACAAAGCCAGCCAGTCTCTGGTGTTATGACGGTTACCTTTGAGGCGCTAGAGCAGGGTACAAAAATGAGTATCGATTACCAAGTGTACGGTAGTGCGCAGTTCGATTACGCCCAGTGGGCGCCGATTGTTGATGGCGTGCTTCAAGCACAGTGGCAGTCGTACCGTTCAAAGCTTTAAAGGCTGTGGCTTGGGGTCAGCGCAACGATTGCGATACTCGCTAAACCCGCTGTCAGACCCAGCTGGGCAACAAGCTCTAGCTGCGTTGCCCACTGGGCTAAATCGCTCCAGGGTGTTAGCGTTGCAAGTAGCGCTCCAGCCGCGGCCACGGCCGTTGCATATAGCGTATCGTTGATCTTCTGATAACGCTTAATACGCCGCTCAAGCTTTTCTATAAATTGCTGATCGTTCATGGTGTTTTCCTAACAAGCTGGCTTCGAACAAAGGTGTTCTTTAGCGAGCCTAACGCGCGATATAGTTGTGATTTTACAGTACTTTCGGGTTGTCCCAATAGATTTGCTATCTCGCGATGACTAAATCCTGCCTCAAAATGCAATTCTACAAGCGCTCGTTGCTTAGCGTTTAGTCGTTGCAAAATGCGATCAAACTCTAATTGATCGTCGATGTGATGGTGCAGCTCTAGTGTCACTTCGCTTACTTCGTCTAAATCGGCCAGTTCTGGTTTAAAGCCACGATGATGGCGAATTAACTTTTGGTGGGCAATCGCCAGAAGCCAAGAAACAAACCGTTCATTGCCTTGATAGCTATCGATATATTTGTAGGCAGCAAAAAAGGTATCTTGGGCGAGCTCTTCTGCTAGCCCGTCATCGCCCTGACAAAGGCGCTTGAGATAATTTCGCACCGGTGTCTGGGTTTGCTTGACCAGCTGCATAAATGCAGCCTGGTCATGGGTTAGCTTAACGCGCTCAACAAGCTGGTCGATCATTTAGCAGCACGTTTTGCGAAGATGATGTACATCACGCCAATCACCGCAGGTGTGAGCCCAAACACCGCGGCCTCACCGCCACCTAAAACAGCAATCGTTAAGGTGATCAATAGCCCGATGGCGAGTAAGAGTGCACCACGGCGAAAGTCATTTTCGGCACGGTTATTGGGCATTAGGGCCTGAATTACATCGGTTGAGATGTCAGAATTAGACTCAGCTAACGACTGTAGCGTGGCAAGCTGCTTTTGCTTGGTCGACTGGCTTCGAGTGATCCAGGTGTATACGCACAGCGTAATTGAACTAAACACAACGATAGGAATGATAATTTCTGGATCCATGATAAATACTCTCATTTTGTTAGAAGGTTATCTAATAGAATCCAACTCGCCCATAAATAGTTTCAATTTTTTTAACAAAATAAAAAAAGCCCCCATGTGGGGGCGAGAGTCTAGAGAGTAAGTGGCTAAAAATTGTAATTCAATCCAATGGTGGCAATACGTGCTTCGGTATCGTCTAGCTGCACCCACGTCACCTGGGGAGGGCCACCTGGGCCAAAGCTTAGTTCGGCTTTATAAGGGCTATACACAAACTGCCCTTTAGGCTGACTGCGCGCCATGGGGTCAAAGGGGTAAGTGGCGCGATAGTGGGTCCACTCAAGATTTAAACTGAGATTGGGTTGAATATTGTACCGCAAGCCTAGTGTCCATTCGTCGCCTGATGAGGTGGTTGTGTCATAGGTTTCGCCAAAGACTGCGTACGTTGAAAACTCATCACGGTTGTATACTCCACCAAGATAATAGGCCTTAGATTGTCGGTCATCGATAAACTCAGACCACAAGTCGAATCCATTTTCAAAGTTATAGATAAGGCCGACAGAGTGTACTTCGTACTTTCCTTTTCCGATAAACAGATTGGTTGTTTGATCGCCCTCGTACAGTTCAATATCGAGTGAGGTGTCTGAGCGCATATAAGAGGCGTGCAGCTTAAATTGCTCGCCAGAAAGGTCGACCGACAGGCCACCCATATAGTCAAAGCCAAAGATCAGCGACTGATCTACGCGATACACACTCTCGGTTTGTTCAAAGCCATAGAAGGGTTCTACGGTCAACGACAACGAGTCATTTAGCGTGATCGTAGCAACGGCTTCTAGCCCCTCAAATGCAGTGATGCCCAGTAATCGGTTATAGACCTGACTATTAGGGCGCATCCAAGGGTATGCGTTGCCCACAAAGTAATAGGCGCTATTCAATAGTAGAGGTAGTCGCAGTTTACCTGCTCTGAACTCAATCTCAGTGCTATCAAAACTAGTCTCTGACAGGTCAGGAGCATAGGCTACATAGGCCCACTCGAGATTGGGCGAGTTGTAGTTGTCTTGGGGGCGTTTAACCACCTGCATTGAGGCGCGCCAGCTATCGCTGAAATAGGCGTCTAATTGCAGACCTAAAGTGGCATCACAGTCAAAGCACCAGTCTTTTGATATACCGCGATGCACATACCAAGGAACAACATTATCAGAGCGAGCAGCCGAATAGGTAGCAAAGCCGCTGAGTATATATTTGTCACTGCCTAATTCGATGCCGGCATATGCCTGGCTTGCAAGAACTACCGATGAGGCAAGAACATAGTTAGCAAATTTCATTAGTTCACCTCCAAAACGATTAACAGATCTTCTGGCACCTGACTGGCGGGCGCATAGGCCAATCCTGTGGGATTAGCCTGAAGCCATGCAGTCAGTTCGGCGACATTAGCGGTTTTAAGTTTTTCGGGAGGTTTGGCTTTGCCAGAGAACGCAAGGCTAGCCCATTGGCTGTTGATCTGTGCTGGTGATTTATTAACCAATATTTGATAAAACTCTGAGCGTTGGGCGCTATTGTCAGGCCAGTCAAGTAACTTAACCTTGCCGACATTCTTAATCGACTTACTCTTGCCCATGAAAATCATTTTGGCCTTAGCTTTGCTAAGTTGGGGCATGCTAGGATTGGCCGAAACGATAACATAGGGTTCTGCTATACAGTCGGCCGCATAGGTCGAGCTGCAAAATACAAACCCTAGCATCCAGAGCCAACGCGTTATCTTTGTCATCTACATTGCGCCTACATCAAAAATCCATTTTTGAGCTAGGTACAGCGTAAGCTCAAGCATAATTCTAGTAGCGGCGCGATGGCTGTCATGGCAAATACTTACTAAACGGCGTTAACATTGACCTATCAGCGTCTTTAAACCTACACTGCCTGCTGATTTATAGGAGACTCCGATGAAGGCCTTAACAACATTTAAGGTGGCCTTGCTTGGCGCCGTTTTTACGGCAAGCGCCACCGCTCAAATTGACCTAGACACCGCAGCGTCTTTACGAGACGCCGCACTAGATGATGATACGGGCTATCATTTTGTGCGCGACCTAACAACTGAGGTAGGCCCACGGCTTGCAGGGTCAGAAGGTGACGCGCGTGGTGTCGCGTGGACAAAAGCCCGCTTTGAATCAATGGGCTTTGACAAGGTATGGCTAGAGCCTGTTACGTTTCCTGCGTGGGAGCGCGGCGTAGAAAAAGCAGCCGTAGTAGGGGAATACTCGCAGCCACTATTGATTACTACCCTAGGTGGTAGTGAAGGTACTCGTGGAGTGCTTGAAGCAGAAGTGGTTGAGTTTGCAGATTACCAAGCGTTGGTCGACGCCGACGCGTCTATGGTTAAAGGCAAAATCGCCTACATTAGCAAACGCATGTATCGTCATATTGATGGCAAAGGCTATGGCGAGGCAGTGATCTCGCGTGGCAAAGGCGCAAGTATGGCCGCAAGCAAAGGCGCTGTTGCATTGTTGATCAGATCAATCGGCACCGATTCACATCGTTTACCGCACACTGGCATCATGCAGTACGACGAGAAGCACCCAAAGATTGCCGCTGCGGCATTAAGTAACCCCGATGCAGATCAATTGAGCCGATTGCTAACTAAAGGGGCTGTATCAGTTAGCTTAGAAATCGAAGCGGGTTGGACGGGCGAGTACACCTCGCACAATGTTATCGCTGATATTACAGGTAGCAGTAAGCCCGAGGAGATTGTCTTAATTGGAGGCCATTTAGATAGCTGGGACCTAGGCACTGGTGCCGTTGACGATGGTGCAGGGGTTGGCATCACCGTGGCAGCCGCGCATCAGCTGATAGCGCAAGGTGTAAAGCCAGAGCGTACCATTCGGGTTGTAGCTTTTGCTAACGAAGAGCAGGGGCTATATGGGGCAAAAGCCTACGCTAAAGCGCACGAAGACGAATTACACAAACATGTGGTCGCATCTGAGTCAGATTTTGGTGCAGGGCGAGTGTTTGCACTAGTGACTAAACTAAACGACGAGTATCGCAAAACTGCAGAGATGGCTGAATCTCTATTGGCACCCTTAGGTGTAGTGATGGGCGGTAATAACGCGACAGGCGGTGGCCCAGATATTATCCCAATGGCCCAAAAAGGAGTGCCAGTGTTTCGCCTAAAGCAAGACGGCACCGACTATTTTGACTTACACCATACCGCAGATGATACATTCGACAAAATTGACCGTGATGCGTTTAATCAAAACGTAGCCGCATGGGCAACCGTTATTTATTTATTTGCAAATCATGAATAAGAGATCTGAGATGAAAATCAAAATTTTATTGGCTGCAATGCTGGCGACGACGCTGGTTGGATGCAGTGACAAACCAAAGCAAAACGAAGTTGAAGAAAGCGCATCTGTTACCACAACAAAAACTGAGGCATCAGTAGTTAGCGAAACCGTTGCTAGTGATCAGAATGCTGTAGTAACTGATGATGAGTTTATCTGGCTAGAAGAAGTAGAAGGCACAGATGCACTTAAGTGGGTTGAACAAAAAAACGCCTCGACATTAGAGTATCTAAAAGCGATTCCAGAATACGAATCGATCAAATCAGACGCATTAGAAATTCTGAATGCAAAAGATCGTATTCAATGGCCTAGTCGCCGTGGTGATTATTTATATAACTTTTGGACCGACGCAACTCACGTAAAAGGCTTGTACCGTCGTACAACAAAAGAAAGTTATATGTCGGGTAATCCTGAGTGGACTACCGTTCTAGATATCGATGCTTTGGCGGCCAAAGATGGTGAGTCGTGGGTTTATAAGGGCATGAGCTGCCTGTATCCCGACTACGTGCACTGCGCTGTTAATCTAAGCCCAGGTGGCACCGATGCAACTGTAACACGCGAATTTAATTTAGAAACACTAGCCTTTGTTGAAGGTGGCTTCGAGTTGCCAGTAGCAAAAGGTGGCTATAGCTTTATTGATAAAGATACTGTCTTTGTTGCCACAGATTTTGGAGAAGGGTCACTAACTGATTCTGGTTATCCACGCGTTGTAAAAAAATGGCAGCGCGGCACAGACTTAAGTGAAGCAAAAACAATTTTTGAAGCTAGTAAGCAATCTGTGTCGGCATCAGGTTTTGCGATGTTTGATGGAGATAAACGATATGAATTGGTGTACGACAGTACGTCTTTTTATACCTCAGATATTTACGTTTTGCATAACGATCAACCCGTTAAATTAGATTTACCTGATGGCGCAATATTGCAAGCAATCTTTAAAGGGCAGTTGCTAATTGAACTGCGTAACGATTGGCAGTTGGCAAATCAGAGTTTTGTAAAGGGTAGTTTAGTTGCCGCCAACTTTGAAGCGCTGTTAGCCGGTGAGGCACAGTGGTATGGCGTGTTTGAACCAACCGATAGCACTAGTTTGGCGAGCGTTACAACCACCGCTGATTACTTATTCGTAAACATGAATCAAGATGTATCTAGTATGGTAGAACGTTATGAATTTAGTGAAGAAGGTTTTGTCTCAACACCTCTACAACTAGGCAACAACGGATCAATATCGATCTTTAACACCAGCGATACTGATAACGAGTTTTATGCTTCGTTTACAAACTTTGTAACTCCAACAAAACTATATCACGGTGATGCCGAGTTTTTAGAGCCCAAGGTAATTCGCGAATCGCCAGAACGTTTTGATGCGACCGGTATGCAAGTTGAACAGCACTTCGCTACCTCAAAAGATGGTACTAAGGTTCCATATTATTTGGTGAAGCCAAAAGGTTTTGAAGCAGATGGCAAAAATCCAACGTTACTGTACGGCTATGGTGGTTTTGAAATTAGCCTGCGCCCACGTTACTCGTCGATGGTGGGCAAAGAGTGGTTAGAACGCGGTGGCGTTTATGTGCTGTCAAATATTCGTGGTGGCGGTGAGTACGGCCCTCGTTGGCACCAAGCCGCGCTCCTTAAAAATCGTATGAAAGCGTACGATGATTTTATCGCTATCGCAGAAGATCTAGTTGCTAAGAAAGTGACCTCGCCCGAACACTTAGGTATTCAAGGTGGTTCTAACGGTGGCTTACTAGTGGGTGCGGTAACCATGTTACGCCCAGACTTATTCAACGCAGTTGTTTGTCAGGTACCATTGTTAGATATGAAACGCTTCCATAAGCTACTAGCGGGTGCGTCTTGGATGGGCGAGTACGGCAATCCAGATGACGAAGCGATGTGGTCAGTGATTCAAACCTACAGCCCCTATCAGAATGTAAAGCCTGATGTTGAATACCCAGAAATATTCTTTACTACGTCAACTAAAGATGACCGTGTGCACCCTGGTCATGCTCGTAAAATGGTTGCCCGAATGGAAGCGATGGGCCACAAGGTTTACTACTACGAAAATATGGAAGGCGGTCATGCTGGCGCTGCCGATAATAACCAGCGTGCAGATGTTTATGCCCGCGTGTACGCCTACCTATGGGACAAGCTGAAATAACATGCCAAAGATTATTAGCGGGCTAGTTGTTTGGGCGAGCAGTTTGCTCGCCCATGCAAATCCGGTCGAAGTGGCGTTGTACGAAGGTGATATCCCGTTATCTAAGCCGCATCAAGTGCAAGAACATATCGCAGATTGTTTTGGTGTGCTCTGTGCCTATAACGTTGTTACCCCTACAGTAACCGTTTACAAGGCGAACACCGATCAACCCGCGCCAATGGTCTTAATCTTTGCGGGTGGTGGATACAGCGTTCAGGCTATTTTTCATGAAGGCGCCGACGTTGCTAAGGTGTTTGTTGAACAAGGTGTTCATGCTGCTGTAGTGAAATACCGATTACCAAACAAGGCCATATCTGATGTTCCTGAAAAGCTGCCTATCACCGATGCGATCAGCGCAGCAGAGAGCATTGAAAAAATGGCTAAAGACATAGAAATTTCTAAGCTAGGCGTGATGGGTTTTTCGGCAGGCAGTCACCTAGCTACCGACATTAGTTTAGCTCGCCCAGATCTAATTGATTTTTCACTATTGGTGTACGGGGTTACTGTGCCCTCAGAATCAAACCTCACTTGGTTAAAGAACGATCTGTTCAAACGTGAGCTAACCAGTGATGAAAAAGCTTACTATGATTTTGTAGGGCGAGTGTCTAACAAAACACCCGCTACATTTTTAGTACATTCGATTGATGACGATGTTTGTCACTATCACGAAACTACAAAGTACTACGAAGCATTATTGCAAAACGATGTGCATGCCGAAATGCATCTATTCGCAACGGGCGGTCATGGATTTGGATTAGGGCGAGCAAAGGATGGCACCGACCAGTGGCCAACACTTGCCGCTAACTTTATCAAACGCCTAGATCACTGAATTTTTTCGTGAAAGTGATCTTCTGACGGGGCCATGCTTGCGCGCATTGAGCGCGCAGCAACCCATATTTCGCTTAAAAAGAATCCTAGTGCAATAGCCAGTAGTGACATTGCAACGATAAACAGGCCGCCAACGACCACTGCAAACGCGTGACCAAGCCCATTACCTATGAACAGTGAAATGATCACTAGGCAGATGGCTAACGCGCCACCTGTGGCAGCGCCAATTGCCCAATTAATACGGTTACTTCTAATTTGCAGCGCGCGCTTTTCAGCGGCGATAATGGCTAATTCTTCACTTGATGTAAGACGACCCTCAGAGCGCGACAATACGCGCACTCGGTCGATGATGCGGCCTAATCGGTTAGTGAGCACACCTAGCATGCCGGCGATACCTGCGATTAAAAATACAGGAGCAATCGCAATCTGAATAATTTCAGAAACGTCATCGAGGGTCATCAAATCAAACATGCTAGGCCTTTGTGTTGAGTGATCAATAGTGTTTAATCTAACGTAGCTATATGACAGAAAAAAGGTAAGTATGTCGGTTAATGTTTTATATACGTTCAGACGTTGCCCCTATGCGATGCGAGCGCGCGTTACCCTAAGGGCGGCGCAAGCAACGGTGGGTTGGCGTGAAATCCTGTTAAAAGATAAGCCATCGGCGATGCTTGAGGCATCACCAAAGGGCACAGTACCGGTACTAGTGCTAGCAGATGGTACCGTGATAGACGAAAGCCGTGATGTCATGAAGTGGGCAATAGATAACAGTACGAGCCTGCCATTTGACGCACAATGGCAGCAAAGCCGAGACTGGTTAGATCGTAATGACGATCATTTTAAATATTGGCTAGATCGCTATAAGTATTCGGTAGGCTATCCCGAGCATACTGAGGGCTATTACCGAGAACAGGCCGAGCAGTTTATTCAGTTACTAGAAGACAAGTTGGCCAATTCGCCCTATCTGCTAGGCGACGAAATAACCGCTGCTGATTTGGGGGTGTTCCCATTTGTGCGGCAGTTCGCCATGGTTGACCAAGGTTGGTTCTTTAGTTCGCACTATACAAACGTACAAACTTGGTTAAGCCAATGGTTAGAACACCCATGGTTCACGTCAGTGATGCACAAACGCGACCCCTGGCAAGAGGGCGACGAAGAGGTTTACCTATGACAGACCAAAATCAACATCAGGCACCTAACAATCAGCCGCGACAGACCGCACGGCAGAGTATTTGGGGGCTATTGGGCCTAGCATTTAAATTATTGAAAAGTGGCGGTGCCATTAAGGTAGCGCTTGCAGGGGCAAGCTTTGCGGCCTATTCATATGTGTTCAATTGGCAGTTTGCGGTATTGTTGATCGCTTGCCTCGTATTCCATGAATATGGCCATCTACGAGCCATGAAGAAAATGGGCATCAAGACTAAGGGTATCTATCTCATTCCATTCTTTGGTGGCGCAGCCGTTCAAGAAGAGTGGTGCAAAACCCGTTGGGAAGAGGTGTATATCGCTATGATGGGGCCGGTCTACGGCTTGATTATGACGTTAGCGTTTTACGCTATTTACTTAGCGACCGATAGCCACACCATGGCAGCTGCCGCCTCGTTTAGCGCGTTATTAAACCTGTTTAATCTATTGCCCATATACCCAATGGATGGCGGGCGAGTAATCAAGGGTATCGCCTTTTCTATAGGCTCACGCATTGGTATCGCCGTTTTGGCGCTATCAATAGCCTTTGGCGTATATCTGATGTTCACCTTTCACCTCGCCCTGTTAGGCTTGCTAACTATTTTGGGCGCGGTCGAGCTATTTGCGAGCTTTAAAGAGCGTCATTTTACGCAATTGGCGCCGTTGTCAGCGTTCGGTAATGTCGTTTCAATCGCCTGGTACTTGGGTACTGCCGCGGCACTAGTGGCGATCATTTGGGCCGTTGCAACCAGTGATGTTGTCGGTGCACAGATTCCTGCGGTAATTCTGAATACCTAACCCATAAATCACTCAGTTTAGTTGTAGGCGGTCTATGCTAAAGAAATGCAAAACTCGCCTACAGAAATCTCAACAGACACTAGCAAGCACATTCCTATGGTGGCTGCGGGTGTTATTTTTGGGATTGTCTGTATCGTCGCAGCATTCTTTGCGTTGCAATGGGTTGCGTCGTCGGCAACAAAAACATACCAGGTTCTGAGTGATCGAGTACTAGTACACGAGCAGCTGCGCCGTACCTTATCGATGGTTAGAGTAGGCGACACTCGGCTATTCGAAAATCTTCACGACATAAAAAAATTTGAAGATCAGGTTGTTTACTTAGAACAGTTGCAAGATCAATTAAAAGCTGAACTGAACGCGCCCGAGTTAGAAGAACAAGCACGGCAAAAAATACAAACGTATCTAAATGAATATGATGCAGCTTGGTCGCAGGTAAATGATCTTACTCATGAAATTGGCATTGGACATGAGACAGGTTACCGTGCATCGCTTGCTGCGTCGGGCAAAGTGCTAGAGCGCTATGCGCGCTCACGTCAAATAAAAGAATCAGAAATTAATATCGTCAGAATGCGCGCGCAAGAGAATAGTGCGGGCGATGGCTTTGCAGGCGACCCTGTTGAACAAACAGAACTATCTTATTTGGCGGTGCAGGAAGAACTATTGGCGCTAGAGCAGCATGCGATCATAGAGACGCTAAAATCCTATATTAGAACCTATCTGGCTTTAGTTAGAACCGACGAAGTTGTGTCAATGCAGCGATCAGCAATGTATGCAGCCATTGACAACGCTATTGAGGTTATTGATGAAGAAGTAATAGCTGCACAGTTGAATGCTAGCGACGCGCGTACAGTATTAGAGAAAAACCAACAGTTGATTGGGTTTCTATTTGTTGCTGTCATTTTGGGAGTGCTAGTGGCAACTATCTATGCGTTCAGTACGTTAATGAAGCAGATGAAGGCTGCACACATAGCAAACACGCAGCAAAAATTGATGATTGTTGAAGCAAAAAACCGTGCTGAAGATGCACTTAAATCTAGGTCAGCATTCTTGGCTACCATCAGTCATGAAATCAGAACGCCGATGAATGGTGTACTGGGTATGGCTCAATTATTGAAGCGAACGCAACTAGACCATGATCAACATGAACGTCTAGATCGCTTGATGCGATCGGGTAAAACCATGATGGGCCTCCTAAACGATTTATTAGATTTGTCTAAAATCGAGGCCGGAAAGCTAGATCTAGAGCCCGTCTCTATAAATGTGCGCGAAATGCTCTACGACTTAGAGTCAATCTTTGGGGCCGTAGCGAACGAAAAAGACGTACACCTTAATTTGGTTATTGATGAGCATTTGCCCGCGCGAGTGATGGGCGATGAAGTACGTATTCGTCAAATCGTTACTAATTTATTGTCTAACGCTATCAAGTTTACTAAACAGGGTGCCGTAACATTGTCAGCGTCTGATAATGAAGCATTCGCGGTTGCTAAGGGCCACGTAGCGTTATCGTTAGTGGTACAGGATTCGGGCATAGGTATGACTGATGAGGCCTTAGAAAAGATTTTCGACCCGTTCTCACAAGCTGAACAATCGACGACAAGAAAATTTGGTGGCACTGGGTTAGGTCTTGCGATTGTTAAAGAGTTAATTCATATGATGGGGGGCGAAGTTGAAGTTTTCAGTAAGGTGGGCGAAGGCTCTACCTTCGTGGTGATCTTACCTTTACCGATCAGTCATGTAGAACCAGAAGCCGCGAATGATCTAGTTGATGGACAACTAGAAAGCCATACGCATTCACTGAACATTTTAGTAGCAGAAGACAATACCACCAATGCGCAGTTAATAACCTGGATGCTAGAAGACTGGGGGCATAAAGTGCATGTTGCAGACAATGGTAAGTTGGCGATCGATGCACTAGAACAGGATAATTATGACCTGATATTGATGGACCATCACATGCCCGAAATGGATGGAATGGAAGCTACAAGACGTATAAGATCAATGGCAGGGCCCAAAGGGTCTATTCCAATTATCGGTTGCACAGCAGATGCCTATGCCGACAATAAAGCTGCACTTATCGAGGTTGGCCAAAATGATATCGTCACTAAGCCAATCGAAGAAAAGCAATTGCACCTAGTATTACTGAAATGTATTAGGGGCGAGTTTAAACGGTCTGCTTAAGAAACTATGGCGGCTGAATAGCCGCCATAAAAACTGAATTTTATAGCTCGGTAGATAACTTATAGATCATGCCAGAGCGGTTGCCAGTACGGCAAAACGCTAGCGTCTTACCTGACATCATCTCAGCAAATTGAGCTGCCATCTCTAGATTAATAGTCGCTGGCGTAGAAGGCAGGTCGTGATAAGTTAACCCTAGAGACTCGGCCTTGGCACGAAGAACACTGGTAAGCACCTGCCCCTCTTGCTCGTTGTCTGGGCGGTTGTTGATGATCGTTTCAAAGCCTTCGTTGGCAAACTGTTCTAGATCACTTTCGCTGATTTGGCCTGCAACGAATAAATTGTCGGCTAGTTGAATGGTATCCATAGCTACTCCAGTTTTCTTTTTTCGAGGCCATTAAAGCAGGTTTAACGGCACTTTCAAATAACTTACGCCGTTACTTTCTGCAGCAGGCAATTCACCGGCCGCCATGTTGACCTGCACAGACGGTACGATTAAGCGCGGCATCGATAATGTGGCATCTCGCGATTCACGCATCTCTACAAAGGCAGCTTTAGTTGTACCGGCCTTTAGATGAATATTATTGGCTTTTTGTTCACCAACGGTGGTTCGCCAAACAAATTCATTTCTTGTCGCAGACTTATAGTCATGGCAAAGCATCATGTTGGTATCATCAGGGTAGCTAAATAAACGCATCACTGAGTCATACAGAGTGCCTGCATCACCACCAGGAAAGTCGCAACGCGCCGAACCATAGTCTGGCATAAAGATGGTGTCACCAACGAACAAAAAGTTGTCGATATGATAGCTCATGCACGCGGGAGTGTGCCCGGGTGTATGAAGTGCGGTAAATTCAAACTCGCCCAAAGTGATGGTGTCGCCGTCGGCCATTAGTTTGCCAAATTGCGTGCCATCAGCGGCGAATTCTGGCAGGTTGAATAGCTCGCTGAAGGTCTTTTGTACCTGGCAAATGTGCTCGCCTATTACAATGGTACCACCTAGCTGTTGTTCGATATGAGGTGCAGCAGACAGGTGATCGGCATGCACGTGTGTTTCGATGATCCACTTAAGCAAGGCGCCCTTGTCTTTTATTAGCTCAATTATTTGATCGGCCGATCTTGTGTGCGTGCGGCCAGAGGCATAGTCAAAGTCGAGCACTGAGTCAACGATGGCGGCTTCGTTCGCGACATTATCAATTACTAGATAGGTCACAGTGAACGTGGGTTCGTCAAAAAAATCGTATATCTCTAGGCTCATTTAGGGTCCTCAATTGGGCGCAATGCAGCTATCTTAAAGAAGAGTGTACATTCGCTTATATAACTTGGTTATAAGTATATAGCCATATTGCATAAGAGGCTAGTAGCGCCTATAGTGGCTGATATTCGAGTATAGGTGACAGTATGATTTTAGGCTTGTGTGGCGCAATGTTTATTGGGGTCAGCTTAGGGCTTTTTGGCTCGGGCGGCTCAATCATCACGCTGCCGGTACTAATTTATCTTTTCGGTTTTGATCCTAAAACAGCGATCGCCGCGTCACTAGGTGTTGTATCAATTATCTCCTTGTTTGGAGCCAGCCGCGCGTATTTAGCCAAGCAGGTAGATTTAAGGGTGGTGGCAAGTTTGGCGATACCCGGCGCTATAGGCGCATGGGTAGGGGCCTATATCGCGCAGTATCTGCATAGCGATGTACAGCTTGGCGGTTTTGTTGTGATGGTGTTGATTGCAGCCTATCGCATGTATCGCAGTGGTCAAAAGCCACCAAAGGCTAGAAAGACGCGCGCGATGTGGCTAGTGACACTGGTGGGCTTTTTGATGGGTATGGTCACTGGCATCATTGGCGTTGGTGGTGGCTTTATTGTTGTGCCTGTATTGGTGCTACTGATCAGATTGCCTATGGTTCAAGCGGTGGGAACAAGCTTATCTATCGTATTTATTAATTCTCTGGTGGGCTTTTTAGGTCACCTATTACACGAGCAACATGCAGAACTCGCCCAAAATTACCCCTTAATTTTGTTGATAGCGGGTATGGGCGTGATAGGCTCGCTGCTAGGTAGCAAGATGCTCAAACGTTTTAAACCCAGTCATTTACGAAAAGGGTTTGCCGTATTTTTAGTAGTAATGGCTGCGGTCATTGTGAGAAACATTGTTTAATTAGGTAGTGCTTAGGAGTCTTTAGGATGCCAGATTGGTTTAACTTAACTGCCCTATATGGTGGTTTGATGATCGGAGCTGCGGCGATGATCCTTTGGTTTGGTATTGGTCGTATCGCAGGTGTTAGCGGTATTGTTGGTCGCTTGATGAGTGGGCCACGCGACGGCTGGGCTTGGGCCTTTGTTGTGGGTATGTTGATTGGCGGGGCTGGTTACTTATTTGCCGGTATTGGCGAGACACCAGTACGTGAAGGTATGTCACCAGTATTGTTGGCAGTAGCTGGGCTTATTGTGGGCGTGGGTACAGGTATTGGGTCAGGGTGCACCAGTGGCCATGGAGTTTGTGGCATTGGGCGATTGTCAGCGCGTTCTATCGTGGCAACCTGTATTTTTATGGCGGTCGCTGCAGCCACCGTTTTTGTAACTAACCACATAATTTAAGGTGATAAAAATGAATTTCGTATTTGCACTAATCGCCGGCGTGATGTTTGGCTTTGGATTGGCTTTGTCGCAAATGATCGACCCTGCAAAGGTGATTGGTTTTCTAGATGTGGCAGGTAATTGGGACCCAAGCTTAGCCTTTGTAATGGGCGGCGCGTTGTTAATTACAATACCTGGGTTCTTTATCTCTAAGCGCTTGGGTAAGTCGATTACTGGTCAAAAATTTCAGTGGCCGACAAAAAGTGATATTGATCGCCCATTAGTGGTTGGCGCCGTCTTGTTTGGCTTAGGCTGGGGGTTGGTAGGTTACTGCCCAGGGCCTGCAATGCTATTGCCAATCTTTAATCCGGCCGAAGCAATGTGGTTTGTGATTCCGATGTTGGTAGGTCTTTGGTTTGCGAATAAGCTGAAGCAAGCTTAAGTTAAGCGTTATCGCTTAACTGAAAAGGGCTAACTTAACCGTTAGCCCTTTTTTATTTGGTGTTTTTTAGACGGGCTCTAAGCTTGTTGGTGTAGGAAACTCGCCCTTAATCCAGTCTTTGCTCTTAGATATACCCACTATCGACATGGCGGTTAACATACCGGCCATAACGCCACCCATAAAGCCACAGGTTAGAATGTCTTGGCCTGTTAGATACAAACCAGGAATCTCGGTTTTTGGGCGAAGCCAATCTTGCTTAAAGCGATTGGGATCATGATTTAGACCGTAGATTTCGCCTTTCTCATACTTACAATAAAACTCGGTGCTAAGGGTTGTGGCTAGCTCTGCAAAGGCTACCTTGCCTTCAAGTTGCGGCATGTAACGGTATAAAACCTCTAGCAAACGCTGTAACCAATAGGCTTTCTTTTCTTCGTAGTCATCGCCTCGATCGTTCCAGGTAGTACCAGCCCATTCTTGCCACCAACTATGCTCGGTGGCTGCAACAATTTCGATCGTGGCTTTATCGGGGAACCGCTGGCTGAATAACGGATCTTTTGCCGACGGAAACGAGATATAAACCAGCGGAATCTCGTTGTTCTCAGGGTCGGCATTAAACTGGTCGATATCGGTTTCAAAGCGACCACTTGGATAAATCCAGAAGTTGGTTTTAGGGAGTTCAAGCGCAGCAGGCGATTCATTAAAACCAATAAATGCACCCATGCTAGCCATTGAGCGATCTACCTTGGTGAGTTTGTCGCGATAGTACTGTGCCTTGGGCGCGCTATCGGGTAGCAACTTAGAAAAGGTGTTAAAGACACCTGCATTACTGACTACGTGTTTGGCTCTAATTTCTTTGCCATCGGCCATCACGACGCCGGTTACTTTGTTTGACTCTACTAGTACCTTAGCTACCTCTGCGTAGGTCATTACTGCACCGCCAGCGCGCTCTATAGGCTTAACCATTGCTTTTGCAATGGTTTGTGCGCCGCCGGCCGGATAATACGCTCCATCAATGTAATGTTGCGCAATCATGGCATGCATGACAAAACTCGCTTTGGTCGGCGGTAAACCCATGTCGCCCCATTGGCCTGTTAGCGCAGACTTGAGCTCGTCGTTATCGGTAAGATCTGACAGTACTTCCCAGGTGGTACGATTTAAATGATCGGGGATCTTAGTCTTACCGACGTACTCCATGGTCTTTGACAACCATTTGGGCATTACTTTACCAGCGCTCCAGTCGCTGACAGCTCTTGTGCCCTCTTTAATTAGGTCAACGTACTTAACAATGGCGTCGCGTTCAGTCGGAAAATACTCAGTCATTTGATCAACAAATGCCTTGCGCCCAGCAATAAAATCGTAACGCTTTTCGCCGATGTAAAAGCGATCGTAGTTATCGCTCATAGGCGCCCAGTCAAGTTCACCCTCGGTGAGGTAATCAAGTACGTATCCGGTGCGGCTTTCTTTGTTGCCAACTCCGCCGATATAGTGAATGCCTACGTCCCACTCAAACCCTTCACGGTAATAAGCATGACTGAAACCACCGGCGGTATAGTGCTGCTCTAACACTAAGACACGTTGCCCCGTATTGGCGAGAAATATGGCGGTAGATAGGCCTCCTGGGCCAGAGCCTATAACGATGGTGTCGTAGCTGTCTTCAACACGATTTGGGCGGTACCGCTTACCAATGCGTACGTCTTTTGCACTCATGTGCTAGATCCTTGTTATAAAATTTTATCTGACTAAAGATTACACTAGAATGAATCTATATAAACTAAAAAGGTGCCTCATGAAGCGAATAATAGGCGTAATGATCGCGGTGCTAATAGCCGGCTGTTCGACGACCCCAAGGGTCACAACCGAGATAGATGCATTGTCGGCCAGCTATGACACAAGTAGTGATGTCGTATACATCATGCCAGACAAAGACATAAGCGATGGGCTGCAGTTTGAAGAGTTTAAGCGCTACGTTGAGCATGCATTCAAACGTACAAATATGAGTCTCGCTAAGGATATTACAGAAGCAGATACTGTCGTGTACTTAAGCTATGCCGCCGAGTCAGGTCAGCGGCATCAATATACCTACTCGCAGCCGGTCTACGGTGATACCGGAATCGAATCAAGTCGTACCGTTAAAGAAAAAGTAAAAGACGAAGATGGCAATACAGTTGTGCGAGAAAAGACGGTATATGATCGCGGTTACGGCATAATCGGCCATACTACGCACATTGGCTCTTATACGACATGGCCTATGCGCCTTAGGCTTAGGGCGATTAAAGATGATAAAGAAGTCTGGGTAGTTGTTGCGGTAAGTAACGACACAACGAATGATCTAAGACAGGTGTTTCCGGCGATGCTCTATTTAGCAACTCCCTATATTGGTAACTCAACCGGTCAAAAAATAGAAAGGGTCATCAAGCTAGATGACCCTCAACTACAAAGTTTTAAGCAAGGCCTTTGATAGTTAGTCGGTTTCGTATAACTCTTGAGTCGAATCGATAAAGGTGTCGATCGACTCGGTGGCCCCAAACTGCATCGCTGGGGGCAACAGCAAACTGCGATATTGCGGCGGCGTAACCTGGTTTTCAGGTGCAGGAGCCCAGTAATCGAGAGCCCAAAAAGCAAACATCACTACCACAGCGATACTCGCAAACGTATAGCGACGGCGATTAGACTGCTCTAAAGCCACTTTCAATGTGATTGCGACTAGTACAAACATCGACACATAATTCACTAGTTGGCGCACGGCAACTAGTGACCAGTTTACAGGCAGGTTAAACTGAATTAATTCTCGCCCAATCGCACCAATAACGATTAACGAAAAGAGCGAAAACGTGGTCGTGGTTAACGCGATAAAGCGCGATTCACGCTTGTGTAATCGATTGAGTAAGCCGGCACCCATCAACCACAGTGTAGGTAAGATCATCTCTTCTAATAATCTAGAACCCATGCGGGTATAAATTAGTTTTCCAGTCGTTTGCAGATAGATTGCAAACAGTTGCACAGCCGCATATAAAGCGATGGCACCTATCGCAAAGGGCAGTGTACTAGCACGCTCTAATACCTGTTCGTAGGTGCTCACAATGCGCGCAGGCGCAACCTGGTGAGACGCTAAATAAACACGAACCTGTGTGCGGCCCAGCCAAAAGCTATCACCAGAACTGATGTGAAGCAGCGGCTCGCTTTTGCCACGCTTTTTATGAGAGATGCCGTTAAGTGAGTGTTGATCTTCAATTTTGATCAAGCCTTGATCTACCGAAACAGAACAATGAATCGGCGATACAAGAGGGTCATCAATAATCAAATCACTGTCAAAACTTCTGCCTACCGTTGCAGAGTCGGTCACTACTTTTGTACGGTGTTCAACGCGGTCATTACGACCAATTATTTCAAGTACTATGGCCATAGAATACTCTCTGTAAACTGGCGCAAAAATAGATCAGCATTATTTTGATTGACCCCAGAAAGGGTGTAGTGGCTTATTAGGGCGCGGTCGTTGTGACCAATGTGTGCCGCATTGTAGATCACATCATATAGACCCTTAAATTTCTTGTACGACCTAACGCAATAAACAGTTTCTATATTTTTATCTTGTGCGCCTTCTACGCGCGCTTGCTCGCATTTGAAGTTGTTAACTTGATTAGCGTTTGCGCGATTACCTGGGCGCGCATTCTGAAAGTTTCTGCGCACTTGATTATAAAAATGTCTAGGCGATAACGTATCGGTCTGCATCCAATGAAATTGAATTTCGATAGAGCCAGTCTGAAATTTATTCTCAATATAGATGTTATCGTTGAGATAACAGTTAAACTTCGTCGATAGATAAATAGTGTCTTTCGTGCTCTTGTTAGATTTGCCCCAGCACGACAAAAAGTCGGCAAATTTTGATGGAACCTGAGCGTCACCTAGCGAAAGAGAAGGCCAGTCTTCATTTAAAATTAGATTGTAGAGGCGCGATTGATTATCTGTTAGTTGCGCAGTGATCATTTCATTGATCGGCGAGTGATCGTTAGTCGCAGAATCTACTAAATGACTCAGCGGTTTTAGTGGCACTAAAAAGCCTAAAGCATTACCGCCTGTAGCAACATTGACGCCAACGACCTTGCCTGACTCATTTAATACTGGGCCGCCGCTCATTCCGGGGTTAACAGAACCTGTAAAATGAATACGTGGGTAGAAGCTGTGCTCTTTTAAGCCGTTGTATGTTCCTGGGCTCACGATCATACCTAGGTCGCGCGGATTACCCAGTGAGTAAATAGTGTCACCCTGATTTGGATTGTTATCACTTAGTTCAATAAAGTGTTCTAACTCGCCTTCTAGTTTAACGATGGCTAAATCGTTGACGACATCGACAGAGATAATCGATAACGAGCCAACATCACCCATATTATTGACGTACTGTAATTTGTAATCGTCAGGCGACAGTGCTTTTTGGCTGATGACATGATAGTTAGTGGCGATGAGACCGTCGGCACTAATCGCGAATCCAGTACCGTAACTTGATTTGGTGTCTGACGATATGTCTAGTACTTTAATTTGATATAGCGATTGTTTGTGGGTTTTAAACAGCTCGCTAGCATCTTCGTCACCGACAGCGATAACCGTGGTGAACGACAATAAGATGCCCAATATTAGGCGTCGCATAACGATCCTTTGTTGTTTTTATGACAATTTAGCATGGGCTAAGGGGTTTTAGCGAATTTTAGCCTACCAATGAGCCTGTTCAAACAGCTGCATAAACATTTGTTTAATTCGAATTACTCCTGCTTGGGGTAGATCCATAGCAATACCAGTGCCGTTTTCTTGAATCAGCGATAGACGAGTCATCTCTGAGGACTGCACTTCTAACACGTGCTTGATTGCTAGAGGATAGGTGTCGACTTGCGAGATGCATTCGTTATTGCGACTTAATCTTGTCTGAGAGTTCTCTACCGCTCTCTTTTCAGCATCGTTAACGGCTTCGCTGACACCCACATCTTGACTGTCGTCTGCATGAGTGAGTCGCTCAATGAGTTGCTGTGTCTCAATTTGTGCCTGCACCGATGCACCTAATTGAACTAGTATCGACTTTGCAATGCGCCGCGTAATCCACCAGTCAGGTTGCGTTACATCAAGCCCAGTCTTAAGCAATACACGATCTTGTCTAGAGTCGTAGGTAATTTCTAGTGCACTCATATTAAATCAAGTCGTCAAGACCACCTTGTTGGGGATCAGGGCGATCAAGGTTGGTATGCTCATGATCAGGCGTGTCGGCGAATACATCGGGTTCAGCTGAAATAGCAGCTTCTGCACTCGTCCAGTCGCTAATAGCTGCGTCGTCTTCAATCGCTTGTGTCGATATGGATGCTTGAGGCGCTGAGTATTCAGACGAGATATCTAGCGTCAGCTCTGCTTTGGCACCTTCGACCGGTTGTCCTAACGCCGATAAACCTTCAAATTTGATCGATTGAGGCCCCGATGCATCAGGGCCTAGCGACAAGTTAATGCTTGCGTCTAAATTGCCAGACACATGAAACTCGCCAGGATTTACTTCAATGCCTGCGCTTACTTTGGCGCCAACAGGTAGATCGTAAATAGAGACCTGATCTACTTGTTCAAGTGACGTAATGTCAGAAGGTATAGAAATAGCGAATTCTGAGTCGGGCGGCGCGGTAAGATCAAATGACGATTCTGGTTCAGCAGTGTTCACAATAGCTGGTTCGTTAACATCGATACTATCGCTCGGTTCTTTAGCCTCTGTATAGCGTGGCGACACCATAAAGCGCTCGGCAAAGCCAATGGGTTCACCGCTATTTTCTTCAGCTCTGGCAAGCGAGAATTGATGGTTAAAAACAGATCCTTGGTCAACGATTTCGATGTCTACAATAGGCTTGTCAGGCGCGTCATCGCCTTGTTCTGATAGCTCAAACTGAAACACATCATCGTCTATTCGATTGATCGTTGCAGCATCACTGTGAACATTGTGAATCTCGGCCACGCTCGATAGTTCGTCAGCTACTGTGCTAAGAATATCCGCAGTTGATAGCGTAAGTGGTGCATCGAACGGCATGGTTGCGATGGGCAGGTCGAGTAATTCAACGACCGGGGCAACGTCAAAATCCAGACGAGCGGTGATCACCGACGAGTCTTGTTCTGCCTCGATCGATAAACCCACCTCACCGCCAAAATCAGGGTCAGAGAAGTAAACCCAACTATCAGGCCCTTCACTGATCAACGTGCCCGACTCGCCAATCTGTTCAATATTGCGAATCTGAGCATGTAACTCTAGCTGTGCAATCGACGCGATAATGTCTTTACTTGTAAAAGCCAACTCGCCTGATTCATCAACTCGCCATCTAGCCATCATCTATCACCTATGCAAGCGCAGCGCAAAACGTGCCGTACTGATCTTTAAATGTAGTCGTTCGGATCGTTATCGCCTCCATTGTTTTGATCAGGGGTATTGTCTTCTGCACCACCGGTATCAGCGAGTGGGTCAACACCGCCTGCGTCAGCAGCGGCAGTAGTCCAGTCGTCTGCAGCAACGGTATCGTCAATCGCCTCTGCGTTGTCTGCGCTGCTACCATCAAGCGCGTAGTCGCTGCTTACTTCAACACTGGTCGTTGCCTCTGCGCCATCAACAGGGTTGTTTAACTGATCCATGCCCTGAATATCTAGAACCGCAGTACCTTCAAAGTTGTCTCCAAGGGTCATCGAAACCGGCTGGCTTAGATCGCCACTTAACGTGTAGCTACCATCGCCGTTGTCTATGCCGCTTGATAGAGTGGCTCCCTCTGGTAGACCTCCAATTACAACCGAATCAACAGAAGCATCACCCGAGATATCGGTCGGAATCGATACAGACACCGAGCCGCCAGGAGCTGCTTGGGCGTCAATGCCATCGGCAACGGCATCAGGGCGAGTATCCCCTGATAGTGATGCCTGAACCGTCTCGGTGCCGTCACTAACATCAAAGGTCATATCCACTTCGCCCTCATGGTTTTCATCAGCGACTAACGTATAGGTGCCGTCGCCATTGTCGGTCATGGTGGCGTGATCAGACTGGAAGTTACTAACGGTGAGGTTATCGCCATCAACATCGCTAACATTCGCTAATAGCTCTTCTAGCGTGAATGTTTGCGTGCCCGTTTCGACGAGATCAGCCTCTACAGCACCACTTACCTCAGGTGCATCGTTCTCTGCTGTGATCGTGAGATTGATGTTACCCGTGCCACTGTTATTGGCGTCACTAGCGCTTACTTGAAGCTGTACCGTGCCGTTATAGTCAGGGTCACTCCAGAAGGTGTAGGTGCCGTCGCCATTATCGATGACCGTACCGGCATCAGGGTCAACGGTTACATCGTCGATGCTGCCGGTACTATCTACTGCACCCACTTGATCAAGTAGTTCGGCGGTGGTCAACGTAAGCGAGCCGTCTTCTGCCATGGTGTATTCGGCTGGGTCAGGGTCGGCGATCGCTACATTCAATTGGCTTTGTATCGTGCTGGTACCATCGGTTGCACTAAAGCCAATGGCCACGTCACCGGTAACCCCTTCATCTGGGGTAAAGGTATAGGTACCGTCGCCATGATCAAGAACAACGCCTTCGCCGCCAATTACTTCGACGCCGCTAATACTGAGGTCATCACCATCGGCATCGTTAACCGTGCTCAATAGGTCTGCATCAGTAAAGTTGAGGCTGTTACCAGCATCAATGTTTGTTGTGATTTCGGTGTCGGCGGTAGGTGCACTGTTGCCGCCACCGGCATTATCAAACACTGCAATCGAGCTTTGCGCATCTGTGCTGTTGCCGTTTTCGTCGACCACTAAGAACGCCATACCCACTTCGCCCGAGAATCCATCAGCCGGAGTAAAGGTGTAGGTGCCGTCGCCGTTATCAACCAAGTCACCCTGCGAACGATCTGCAAGATGGGCGAGTTGAACACTATCGGTTTCGCTGGTCTCAAGGCCTGACATTTCGAGTAGATCGGCCTCGGTAAAGGTAACCGGCTCGCCTGCATTGGTCTCAAAGTCACCGACAGGAACAGTACTACCATCGAGATCGGTTACTTGTTCGTCACCGTAGTCAATGGTGGTTGCACTTACCGTTACCTCAAAGGTGCCTGCCCAGTTTTCGGGTGGCGTCATCGCAATGTTTTCGGTATCCCAACCGGTCACGTCGACATACTGATTCTCTTCAGTAATAGTAATCGTGTTGGTGCCATCGCTTAGTACGAAACCAACAGGGAAGCCGGTAATTGCTACGTTACTAATTGATTCACTGTCATCAATTAAGCCGACACTGAAGCTAAAGATGCCGGTTTCATCTTCGGTCATCACAATCGGCCCATCTTGGGTGCGAGTAATTACCGCGCCATCGGCTACTGGGCGAATATAAACCGGTAGGTCTAGCGTGGTCTCTTCAGTACCATCGGTGACCACAAGCTCTAACTGAGGAATACCGGCAAAGTCTTCAGCACCCACGTAGGTGTATGTGCCGTCGCCGTTATCGGTAAGTGAACCCTCTTCATCGTCGGGTAAGATCACCCGCGAAATAGCAACCGTGTCACCATCGACATCGCTAAATAGATCAAGCATGTCATCGGCGTTGAAGGTGATCGCGCCGTCTTCTTCAATCGCTAGATGAGCATTACCCGACGCAAAGGCAGCATCGTTGACCGGCTGAAAGTCAGTATTTAAAGTACCATCGGTCGTGGTGGTGCCATCACTGATTTGGTAATCGAGTTCGATTACCCCGTTAAAGTCTTGTGATGCCACTAGTTGATAGGTGCCATCCTGCTGTTGGTTTAACTGCGCGTTTTGGGGCTGACGTACACTCAGATTAGTAAGTGTTAGATCATCGCCATCAAGATCAGTCGCCTGAGCTAGAATAAACGCAGGGTCGATGGTGAGTACCTGATCTTCGGTGCCGACCAGTTCTACGGTAGGCGCGTCAGGGGCATCGTTAACACCTTCGACGTTTACGTTATAGGTTGCACTGGTGGTAGCTTCGCCATCGGTCACGTCATAGCTAATTGCGATCTCACCGTTAAAGTTTTCGGTGGGCGTAAAGCTAAAGGTACCGTCGCCGTTATCAACCAACGTTCCTTGCGAGTCATCCTCCATGGCAAGATTTAGAGCTGTTAGCGCATCGCCATCGATATCACTCGCATTCTCCAACAAATCTTCTTGAGTGATCGTGATAGTGCCGTCTTCTTGCATGCTAGTAGACGAGCCAGCGCCACCGGCTGCAAAGATAGAAATATCATCAACAAAGTGTTCTGCAGTTGAGCCACCTGTACCGCCGGCGAAGGCGGCTTTTACAGAGTCGGGTAGGTTAATACCGTTGTCTGGCAGAGAATAGTTTTCGATCTCGGTAACAAAGGTTGTGCCGCCATCGTAACTTAGCTGAACATTAAGCACACCTTCGGGTGAGATATCGATGTTAACCGGAATAGTCTGGTTATCGATAACGTCGTTACCTAAGTCGAACGTTTCAACTACACCGTTTGGCCCAATCAGCTGTATCGAATCGCCCCACCATTCTTCAAAGGCAATACCGAATTCCATGCCGTCCATGCCCTGAATACCCATGCTGCCGCCAGGGTTGCCAGCTTCAAAGTTATTGCCATCAATTTGATCGCCGTTAACTAACACAAAGCCCATGCCGTCGCCGTTATCGGTGGCCGACTGGTTACCCATGGTAAAGCTAACCTGAATACCCTGGTCAGAGGGCATCTCTTCATCATAAAGAATCGCGCCAGCCTGCTGACTTGTATCTTCAGTTAGCGTTACTTCGCCGTCAGCGATAGTTGCGTCGCCCGCTGCAACCCATCCTTCAGCGTTGCCGCTAAAGTCTTCGCTCATGTCGATGCCACCAGCGACAACTGGGCCATCGTTCACCGCATTGACGGTGATATCGACGCCGCTTTGTACCGTAGAGCCATTACCGTCAGAAATGTCGTAGGTAACATCAAGCGCACCATTAAAGTTGGCATCGGGCGCGATCGTAAAGCTGCCGTTGCCATTGTCGGTTACTGTCGCATTAGCAACCTGCAAATTACTTGCGGTTAGATCGTCACCATCAGCATCGGTCGCGTTGGCGAGTAGTTGCTCTTGGGTAAGGGTTAGCGAACCATCTTCGTCGATCGTGGCGGTGACATTATCGCCTACCACAACAGCATCGTTTACTGACTCAACTGTGGTTACATGCATTGCTTGCACTGTTTCAGTGCCGTCAGTTGCATCAAAGGTGAATGCAAGGCTGCCATTAAAGTCGGCATCGGGGGCAACAGTAAAGGTACCATCGCCGTTATCTTGAATTGTTGCTTCGGTTGACCCCGGTGCTAGCTGCAAGTTACTCGCCGTAATGTCATCACCGTCGATGTCGGTAGCGTTGGCTAACAGATCATCTTGGGTGATGATTAGAGTACCATCTTCGTTAACGGTGCTACTTGATACGTCGACACTTGGACCATCGTTGACCGCTTCAACAGTAACATCCAAAGTATTACTAACAGGGTCGCCGTTTCCATCACTAATGGTGTAGTCGATCTGTATGTCGCCATTGAAGTTAGCACTAGGTTCATAGGTAAAGCTGCCGTCGCCGTTATCGGTTAGGGTACCGTCGGCACCATCTGCCAACGATACCGATGAAACGCTGATAACATCACCATCAACATCGTTTGCGTTGACCAATAGATCAGCGTTGGTGAATGTATAGCTGCCGTCTTCTTGCATGGTAGCCGACAGTGGGTCACCAGCTGTTGGCAGGTCGTTGACATTGGTTACTTCAACATTGATTGTGCCCTGAGCTTGACCACCGTTACCATCATCAATGGTATAGGTCACTGGCATCGTGCCAACAAAATCATCATTACCTGTGATCGTGTAGGTGCCATCGCCATTATCCACGAAGGTACCGTCATCGCCATCGTAGCTCATATTGGTAATGGTTAGGGTGTCACCATCAACGTCAGATACGGGTAAGATGTTAATAAGTTGCGCAGGGTCAACCACAACAGACGCTTCTTCGGCTTGGCTAACTGCAACGGCGTTGGCGACTTCAGGTATATCATTTACAGGGTTAACGGTGACATCAATACCTGATTGCACGGTTGAGCCATTACCATCACTAACATCAAAACTAACGTTAAGTGAGCCGTTGTAATCGGCATCAGGTGCAACCGTGAATGAGCCGTCACCATTATCAGTAACGGTTGCATTTTGTACCTGCAAGTTACCGGCAGCAAGATCATCGCCATCAACATCAGTTGCATTAGCGAGTAGATCATCTTGAGTCATGGTGAACGAGCCGTCTTCGTCAATCACCATGGTGAGCTCGGCGCCAACTTCTACAGCGTCGTTTACTGCAACGATATCCACACTGATGGTCTCAGAATTAGTTGCTGTACTGTCACCGTCGGTTGTAGCTGCAGTCGCAGTGATAGAGATTTCACCGCTAAAGTTTTCGGGTGGCATCAAGGTAAGATCTGCAAGATTCCAACCGTCGACATTAATCGAGCCACCATCGCTTTCTGGCGTATAGCTATTAGTGCCATCAGATAGCGTTACACCAGCTGGGATATCACTTAATTCTAAACTTAAGGTTTCAGATCCGTCGGTATCAACAAGAGTTGCCGATAGATCAACGTTGACCGCAGTGTCTTCGTAATGGGTGTCATCAGTTTTCTGGGCGACAACACGAATGTTGTCCATGATGCCACCGGCACCATCATCGCTGTGTGAATTAAAGATGATGGTTGGATTGTCGACCGTAGCAGTGAAGGTAAATTCATACGAACCCCAACCCGCGCCATCAACTGGCTCAACATCAAAGGCTTCGAAACCGTTCTCAGTTTGAACGCGAATATGGATGCCATCATCGCCCGTTGCGCCAGCACGTGCGGCTGCATCAAAGCTAAGGGTGAAGGTGTCACCTACCTCAACACCATCAGCATCTCTCATGATGCCTGCCCAACTTGAATTGCCGTACGTCTCTAGCTCAACTACCTGACCGTGATCACCGGTAGCAAATGCGCCTAAGTATGCAGACTCATCATTTACTTCAATGTGATTTGATGGGGTAGCAGTTGCCCATCCCCATTGATCAATGTCGGTTAAGCCAGCGGTGATGTCTTCAAAATCTTCATTAAATATTTCAGTCTCAATAATATTCGCAGCAGGTTCTATGGCAAATGCCAACTGTGCAGCATCTGCAACTTCAACCACATTTAATGTGGATGCAAATTCTGCAGTAGTCGTGCCATCAGATAGTGTGATGGTTAGATCAGCAGCACCTGCGAAATGTTCATCGGGTGTGATAGTAAAGGTACCGTCGCCGTTATCGACAACCGAGCTATTTCCATCAGAAGAGCTGATTGATGCCACTGACAAAACATCTCCGTCGACATCAGAGGCGTTAGCTAAAATATCAGCAGCGTTAACGGTAATCGCGCCATCTTCTGATGTATTAAAGTCAACACGTGTCATTACAGGCGCATCGTTAACTGGGTTAACTTCTAAGAATGCATTGCCGGCTGTTGCGTCGGTGCCGTTACTTACATCGTAATCAAACTGCACCTGTCCATTGAAATCAGCATCAGGTATAAATGCATAGGTGCCGTCACCGTTATCCACAAGGGTACCGGCGTCTTCACTGGTGAGTGTGAAGTTTTCAATCGATAGCGAGTGGTCAGCATCACTCGCGTTCGCAAGTAGCTGCTCGTCAGTAATGGTAATTGAATTGTCTTCATCAACACTTAGGTTTGTATCGTTGACGATTGTTTCATCATCAACTGACGTAACGTTAAAGCTTAGAGTGGCCGACTCGCCCGCTAAACCATTTTCGTCAACTGCATGGAACCCAATGTCTACTAAACCATCTCCATGGGCGTTTTCGTCTGGTACGAAGGTAAGTTGGTCAAGTTGTGATTGGGTAAGATTGTCGCCAGGCTGCACTTCTTGATTGCCATTTACTAATCCGTCGATTTGTTCGGCTGTAAGAGCATCGTCAAAGACTTCAAAGTTTGCCAACGAACCAGCGAACGGTTGATGGTTACCGAGGCCATCATCGTCATGATCAAAGTTGCCCACTTCACTGATAGAATTCGTTACTTGGTGTGCCGATGAACCAACGAACTCGCCATCAATATAGAAGTGCGTCTCGCCACCTTCACCCACGGCGGTCAGATTGTGGAATTGACCGTCGTTGTGATCTGAATTCAGAAAGAAACCAGAACCAAAAAACTGTGAATGATCATTGCTGTAAACACCAATTTCATTCGTGGTGCCGTGTAGTAAGATATGATGATTACCGCCGTCAGAGACGTCGCCGCGTGTCAACGTACTCCATTGACCATCATTAAGTTTGGGGTTTTGGAAGTCAACCGAGACAGTCCATGACTCGCCCATCTCTACGTTGGTGTCTAGATCGATAACGTCTGTATCAGGAGAGTCGAAGGTATAAACCTGACCTAGCTCAGCATCATTTGTAACTACTACTCCATCTGCGCTGCTGTTTGTCGTAGTATCAAGAGTAAAGTTTGCTTCGGGTAGACTAGTGTCATAACCCAAGATCAGGCTACCCTCACCATCAATACTGTCAATGGTTACGGTGTAATCATCGCCATCAGCATCGGTTACTGGGAAGTCAGCAGAACTTAGTTGATAAGCGGTGTCTTCTGTGGCGGTGATCGTGTTATCACTCGCCTGAGCGGCATCGTTGACGGCGGTAACTTGAGTCACATGCATTGCTTGCACGGTCTCGGTGCCATCCGTTGCATCAAAGGTAAAGGCTAGTTCGCCATTAAAGTCAGCTTCGGGAGTGACGGTAAAGGAGCCATCGCCGTTATCCTGAATCGTTGCCTCAGTTGACCCTGGAGCAAGTTGCAGATTGCTCGCGGTAATATCATCGCCATCGATATCAACGGCATTCGCAAGTAGGTCATCTTGAGTGATAGTTATGATGCCATCTTCGGCAACATTACTAAGCGACGTGTCAACAGTAGGGCCGTCATTTACTGCCGTTACGGTGACATCGATATTACTTTGAATTGTAGAGCCGTTGTTGTCGGTTACATCAAAGGTTACATCTAAATCACCATTAAAGTTCGCATCTGGTGACACAGTGAATGTGCCATCACCGTTATCGGTGATAGACGCGTTGCTCGACTGCAAGTTCTGAGCGGTTAAGTCATCACCATCAAGATCACTCGCGTTGGCCAGCAGTTGTTCCTGCGTCATAGTGAACGAGCCGTCTTCATCAATGGTTACGGCAAGGTTGTCACCGACCTGAACAGCATCGTTCACTGCATTGATAGTAATTGGAATATCCATGGTGCTAGTAGCTGTGTCACCACCGGCATCGGTTGCGGTCGCAGTTGCTGTTAAGCTTGCATCGCCATTAAAGTTTTCAGGCGGTGTCATGCTTAGATTCGACAGATCCCAGCCTGACACATCGACGCTATCTTCATCAGCCGTTGCCGTGAAGCTATTAACACCATCAGTTAGCACCGCGTTTTCAAGAAGGCCGCTGATTTCTACTTCGAGTGATTCTGAACCATCGTTATCGGCAAGGGCTGCCGAAATATCAATCGCTACCGCGTTGTCTTCGTCAGCAGACAGATCGGCTTTAGTTACTGTAACGCGATCGAGTAGGGCGCCTGCGCCATCATTGAATGCCGCTTGAAACTCGAAGCGAGGATTATCTTCGGTAGCGGTGAGCGTGTAACTAAAGGTTTCAAAACCGATCTCAGGAATCATCTGATCGATCTCTTCGCCTTCGAAGAAAAGCTTCACATGGTTTGACTGCGGGTCAAGATTATTACGACCCGACATATCAAACTCGATGGTAAAGGTTTCACCGGCTTGTATGTCTAGATCCTTCCATAGGTTACCTGCGTCGTTACCATAGCCTTCTAGTTCAAGAACGGTACCTTCGGTTGAACCGGTGACTCCATAGGTTCCCGAGGCCTGGTTTACTTCAACGAGGTTATTAAAGCCAGCTCCACCGTCGCCACCCGTATTATCAGTAGACCACCCCCAAACAGCAGGGTTCTGCCATCCAGATTCAGTAACGGTAAACGAGTGCAATGGTGTTGTATCTAAGTTCAGCGCCAAGAACGGCTCATCAGCAGTTCCTGCCACCTCGACACTTGAGCTAAAGGTAGCGGTGTCGGTGCCATCTGAAATAGTAATTTCTAAGTTATCGGTACCGGCAAAGTTATCATCGCCATACAGCGTGAAGGTGCCGTCACCGTTATTCAAAATAGTGGTGTTACCATCGGTTGAGCTGATGTCAGTAACTGACAACGCATCGCCGTCTACGTCTGATGCATTCGCCAAAATGTCGGCCGCGTTGATGACTAAGCCTTCATCTTCTGTCGCGCTAAAGGTGACTGCCGAATCAAGCGTAGGTAAGTCGTTAACAGCACCTACATTGACGTTACCGTTGGCAGCCGTAAGTTCGGTGCCGTCATCAATTTGGAACGTAAACGGTACTTGGCCATTAAAGTCGTCGGCTGGCTCAAAGTTCCAAGAGCCATCACCATTGTCGGTTAACGAACCAAAGCTTTCGTCAATTGAAAGGTTAACTGCAGTTAGTGCATCGCCATCAATATCAGACGCATTTGTTAGTAGATCAGCTTGAGTAATAGTGAGGCTAGTATCTTCGGTACCATTTAAACCAACAGCAGTGCTGGTAGCCGCATCGTTAACCGCAGTTACATTAATGTTTAGCGAGCCGTCGACTGTACCTGTGCCATCATTGATGTCGTAGCTAAGGTTTAACTCGCCATTAAAGTTTGGATCAGGATTAATAGTAAATGAACCATCACCATTGTCTGTGACCATGGCTGGCCCATCGATCGTCAGGTTCTCTGCCGTTAGGGGGCCGCCATCAATGTCTGCGGCGTTAGCTAATAGGTCATCTTGTGTAACTGTAATACTGTTATCTTCTAATGTGTTGGCAGTAACCGGTGTTGTGGTCGGTAGGTCATTAACTGCATTTACAGTGAGATCTAAACCAGCCGATACCGTTTCAGTACCATCGGTTACATCAAAGCTAACATCGATCTGGCCGTTCCAATCGGTATCGGGTGTGATTGTAAAGGTGCCGTCGCCGTTGTTGACAACTGATGCGTTGCCATCGATTGAGAGATTCTCAGCAACCAAAGTATCGCCATCAACATCTGATGCATTAACCAGCAAGTCAGCTTGAGTAAGAGTAATAGATCCATCTTCATCGACAGAAGCAGCCGCATTTTGGCTAACCACTGGCGTATCATTGGTACCCTCAAAGTTAAAGCTAACATTAGCGGTAGCTTTCGCACCCTCGTTATCAATGATTTCATAGGTAAACTGCCCAAGTACTTGCTCACCTTCAGCCAATTGAAGAACCGTAGCGTTAGGGCTAAATTGAACCTGTTCTTGGCCGTCTATTTCAACAACCGAGACTGCGCCAATAACATTGCCATCAGCGTCTACTACGTCAGATAGTGTGATAATCGAAACATCACCTTCGACGTCTGAATCGTTTGCCAGCACATCAAAGTTAGTGATCACATCATCAGCAGCGATAACTCCATCGATTAAATATTCTGCTTCGACGGTAGGGGATCCCCAAACAGTAGACGTAATTTCGCCATCGGGGCCCTCGGCATTAAATGGATTGTCTCCATTAAACTGGTGATGGAATAAAGCATCTTGACCATCAATCGTATCACCACCCATCATTTGCTGAGCATCGTCAGCTGATGCGCCGTACCCATCATAAACCTGAACGTCTTTGATTTCGCCAACCATTGGGTTGTGCGTCCAATCATCACCTATTACAACAACATCGCTCCAGTCAAATCCTGAAGTACCCATGCTGCCCTGTGCAGCAAGTTCACCATCGATAAATAGGTTTTGATTATCGCCATCAAGCGAATAGGTAATGTGGTGCCACTCGCCATCAGCGAGGCTGCCAACATTTGACTCTATATGTTGCGCTCCTACACCTGATTGCCATGCATAGGCTTCAATGTTGCCATCAGCATCCATAGAGATCTGTCGATCAGCACCACTTGAATTATAAGTACCTACCGAGAATAGGCCCTGTTCGCCTTGGTTTTCAGGGTCGACCTTGACCCACATAGAAACCGTAAACTCGCCATTGTCGGCGTTAGCGCCACCAGGAACGCCAATTGAGCCGCCGCCAGGTAGTTGCAGTGCTCCGCCTGCTTCACCATCGTCGACTGCAACCGGCCCATCGTTTACAGCATTAACCGTGATATCTACACCAGATTGCACCACCTCGGTGCCATCTGAGATATCCATGCTGAAGTTAAGCTCGCCATTGAAATTCTCATCTGGCGTAATGGTGTACGAACCGTCACCATTGTCTGCAAGCGTAGCGTTCGCAACACTGGTTAAAGTAGCAGTAAGATTATCGCCATCGACATCTGATGCATTGGCGAGTAGGTCGTCTTGAGTTAATGTAATCGAACCATCTTCATCGATGGTGTAACCGACATTACCACTGACATCAGCTGCATCATTTACTGCAGCTACTGTTAGGCTAGCGCCTGATTCAACCACACTGCCTTCTTGGTCAGAAACACTGAAGCTTATGTCTACATCGCCATTGAAGTTAGCGTCTGGCGTAACAGCAAATGATTTATCACCGGTATCAGGATCGATTACGGTGTTAAAGGTAGCGTTAGGAATCTGTAAGTTAGTAACGATTAGATCTTCAGAATCAAGGTCACTTGCGTTGCTAAGCAGGGCAGCTTCAGTAATTGTAAACTGAGTATCTTCAGTTGCGTTAAAGCTAGGTTCGTTGCCCGCATCAATCACTACCGCATCATTCACTTCTTCTACCGTGAAATTAAGTTGTGCAGTTGATGTTTCGGTATCACCGTTTTCGTTTTCAATTGATGTCGCGCTGATATCTAAGGTGACATCGCCACTAAAGTTTTCAGCGGTGGTAATGGTCAGTGATGATAAATCCCAATCACCAACTTCAACACTGTCGGCCTCAGCGGTTGCTGTAAATGTGTTGCTGCCATCGGTTAGCACCGCGCCTTCAGGAATAGCCGCAACCTCAATTGACTGCATCGACTCTGAACCATCGGTATCCACAAGGGCGGCATCAATATCCAAAGTAATCGCAGTATCTTCATCGGTCGAAGAAGGTTCAGATATACGAATAACATCAAGTACTGCACCGCCGCCGTTGTGTGAAGGCGAATCTAGTTCAAGCCGCGGATTGTCGGTTGTTGCGGTTAAGGTATAGGTGTGTGACTCCCAACCTACTTCTGGCAAGATTGAATCGATCAGTTGTCCTTCAAAATAGACATCGACCTGAGAATCTGCGCCGGCAGAGCCAACGCGCGCAGAGATGTCAAAGCTAAGCTCAATCGTATCACCGGCTTCAATATCAAGATTTTGATAAACGTTAGCTTCATCACCAACAGCCGCTTCAAGCTCCATTACCAAGCCACGATCGTCACCAACACCATAGACCCAGTCTTGGTTAACTTCGATACCACCGCTTTGGTTATCGGTTTGCCAGCCTTGCAGTACACCACCTTGAATATTGGCATCACCAAATTCGGCAACTGACATTTCGCCCAGCGCAACGGTTAACGAAGGCGCATCTGCGTCTGGTGTAATGGTGACGGCCGAATCGAAATCAGCAGTTACCGTGCCATCGTTGAGGCTAATCGTTAGATTTGCATCGCCACTGTAGTTTTCGGCAGGGGTGTATACCCAATCGCCGTCTTCATTTTGAGTAACAGAGCCATTGCCATCGGTTGCGGTGATATTGGTAACACTCAGTGCATCACCGTCAATATCAGAAGCATTAGCTAAAAGCTCGGCTTCAGTAATGACAATACTGTTGTCTTCAGTCAGTGCGAAGCTAGTTTCTGCAAGCACTGGTGTGTCATTTGCAGCAGCGACATCGATGTTGCCATGAACATTGGTGGTAGCTGTGCCATCAGATAACGTAAAGCTGAATGGAACATCACCGTTGTAATCGCCTGTAGGGGCAAAATCAAAAGTACCATCGCCATTATCGGTAACCGCACCAAAGCTCGGGTCAATCGTTAGATTAGATGCGGTTAACTCATCGCCATCAATATCAGACGCATTTGCTAACAGATCGGCCTGGGTGATAGTGATCGTTGTGTCTTCAGTACCAACTAGATCAACGTCATCGCTAGTGGCCGCATCGTTCACTGCTTCGACGGTTGTAACATGCATCGCTTGCACTGTTTCAGTGCCGTCGGTTGCATCAAAGGTAAAGGCGAGGCTGCCATTAAAGTCGGCATCGGGGGTAACAGTAAAGGTACCATCGCCGTTATCTTGAATCGTTGCTTCGGTTGACCCCGGTGCTAGCTGCAAGTTACTCGCCGTAATGTCATCACCGTCGATGTCAGTAGCGTTGGCTAACAGATCATCTTGGGTGATGATTAGAGTGCCATCTTCGTTAACGGTGCTACCTGACACATCAACACTTGGGCCATCGTTAACTGCTTCAACGGTAACATCTAAAGTGTTGCTAACAGGGTCGCCGTTACCATCACTAATGGTGTAGTCGATTTGAATATCGCCATTAAAGTTAGTACTAGGTTGATAGGTAAAGCTGCCGTCGCCGTTATCGATTAGGGTACCGTCGGCGCCATCTGCCAACGCTACAGATGAAACGCTGATAACATCGCCATCAATATCGTTTGCGTTGACCAACAGGTCGGTATTGGTGAATGTATAGCTGCCGTCTTCTTGCATGGTAGCTGACAATGGGTCGCCAGCTGTCGGCAAGTCATTGACGTTGGTTACTTCAACATTGATCGTGCCTTGCGCTGTGCCGCCATTACCGTCGTCAATGGTATAGGTCACAGGCATCGTGCCAACAAAGTCGTCGTTACCTGTAATCGTATAGGTGCCGTCGCCATTGTCGACGAAGGTACCATCGTCACCCTCGTAGGTCATGTTGGTAATGGTTAGGGTGTCGCCATCAATGTCGGATACAGGCAAAATATTAATAAGCTGTGCAGGGTCTACCACAACCGATGCTTCTTCGGCTTGACTAACGGCAACCACGTTAGCGATTTCAGGAATGTCATTGACGGGCGTTACCGAAATATCGACAGCGCTTTCAACGACCGAACCATTGCCATCGCTAATATCGAATGTTAGATCAAGATCGCCATTAAAGTTGGCGTCAGGTGTAACAGTAAAGGTACCATCTCCATTATCGGTAACCGTAGCATTATCCCCTGCATTTAGGTTCGATGCAGTAAGATCATCGCCGTCAACATCACTCGCATTAGCCAATAGGTCTTCTTGAGAGAGTGTGATCGAACCGTCTTCATCGATGCTGGCGGTAACTGGTGCGCCAGCATCAACTTCAGAGTTTACGCCGCTAACAGTGATAGTTGCAGTCGCTGAATCAGTAGCTCCATCTTCATCCACGATCACGTAATCAATAGTGACATCGGCCTGTTCATCGACCGATAGCATGGTGAAGTTTTCGTTTGGCGTGAATTGAATTTGTTGATCGGTTTCGCCAGTAGGGGCAGTGAATTCAGGATTTGCCCAAACTAAATGATCGTTATCTTTAGTGCCATTTGAGTGCACTAGCAACGTAAGCGTAGAGCCTCCTGTAACATCAATATCGACAATACCTCCATCACTATTAGCCGTTACATTGGCCTGATCGAATACGCCGACTCCATCAACACGCACTGAAACATTCACCAACCCAGAGCTAGTCATTCCAAGAATGGAGCTAAAGTTTGTAGCACCCTCAGGGATTTCAAAGGTAGCTGTTGATAGCCCATCGCCAGGATGCATACCTATGCCACTATCATAGTTTTCACCATTGATAATGATGTTGTGGCCTGCCGACCAGCTATCGTCTTCAAGCAGCGTGCCGCCATATAGATTGCTGGTTGAGGTTGCATCAGAAGCGTTCAGCTCAACCTGACCCATCACCGGAATGTCAACGATTTCTGCGGTACCGACTTCAACACCATTGAGCATTACCGTCTCATCGACCGATTGTATCGATACATCAGACTCAATATCTGAATCATTGGCGAGTACATCGATTAAGATCGTTTCGCCTTCATTAGCTGTAGCAGAATCATCAACCGCTACAGGGCCATCATTTACCGCGGCAACCGTTAAGCTCGCCCCAGATTCAACCACGCTGCCTTCTTGGTCAGACACACTGAAGCTAATGTCTACGTCGCCATTGAAGTTTTCATCGGGTGTAACAACAAATGATTTATCACCAGTGTCAGGATCAATCACTGTATTGAAGCTAGCGTTAGGAATTTGTAGGTTAGTAACGATCAAATCGTCTGAATCGATGTCGCTCGCATTACTAAGTAACGCCGCCTCAGTAATGGTAAATTGGGTGTCTTCGGTTGCGTTAAACGTTGGTTCATTGTCTACATCAATCACAACTGCATCGTTAACATCTTCAACCGTAAAGGTAAGATCTGAGGAAGCTGATGCGGTATCACCATTCGCCCCTTCTTCTGAAGTGGCGGTAACTTGCAGCGTAACATCTCCTGCAAAGTTTTCAGGTGTAGTGATAGTAATTGACGACATGTTCCAATCAATCACGTCGACACTGTCACTATCAGCAGTTGCGGTAAAGGTGTTGGTACCATCAGTAAGAACTGCACCTTCAGGAATCGATTCTACTTCAATTGATTGCATCGATTCTGAGCCATCGGTATCGACCAGTGCGGCATCAATGTCCAAGCCAATTGCCGTTTCTTCTTGCGTAGCTGTCGGCGCAGAGATACGAATAACATCAAGTACTGCACCGCCGCCGTTGTGTGATGGCGAGTCTAGCTCAAGTCGCGGATTGTCAGTGGTCGCTGTCAGTGTGTAGGTGTGGGATTCCCAACCGACTTCTGGCAAGATTGAATCGATCAGTTGCCCTTCAAAATAGACATCGACCTGAGAATCTGCGCCGGCAGAGCCAACGCGCGCAGAGATGTCAAAGCTAAGCTCAATCGTATCACCGGCTTCAATATCAAGATTTTGATAAACGTTAGCTTCATCACCAACAGCCGCTTCAAGCTCCATTACCAAGCCACGATCATCACCGACACCATAGACCCAGTCTTGGTTAACTTCGATACCACCGCTTTGGTTATCGGTTTGCCAGCCTTGCAGTACACCACCTTGAATATTGGCGTCGCCAAACTCTGCTACTGACATCTGTTGTAACGATACAGTTAACGACGGAGCGTCGGCGTCAGCATCGATTGTCACTGGCGAATTAAAATCGGCTGTGGTGGTGCCGTCACTCAGAGTGATAGTTAAGCTGGCATCGCCGCTGTAGTTTTCAGTAGGGGTGTAGACCCAGTCCCCATCACCGTTTTGCGTAACACTGCCATCTTGGGTTGAGATATTGGTAACGCTAAGCGCGTCACCGTCAATATCAGAAGCATTAGCTAAAAGCTCGGCTTCAGTAATGACAATACTGTTGTCTTCAGTCAGTGCGAAGCTAGTTTCTGCAAGCACTGGAGTGTCATTAGCAGCCGCGACATCAATGTTGCCATGAACATTGGTGGTAGCTGTGCCATCAGATAACGTAAAGCTGAATGGAACATCACCGTTGTAATCGCCTGTAGGGGAAAAATCAAAAGTACCATCGCCATTATCGGTAACCGCACCAAAGCTCGGGTCAATCGTTAGATTAGATGCGGTTAACTCATCGCCATCAATATCAGACGCATTTGCTAACAGATCGGCCTGGGTGATAGTGATCGTTGTGTCTTCAGTACCAACTAGATCAACGTCATCGCTAGTGGCCGCATCGTTCACCGCGTCTACCTGCAGATGAACTGTCGCATCTACCGAAGCAGAACCATCATTGACAGTTGCGGTTAAATCAATATCACCGTTAAAATTTTCACTAGGCGTAAAGCTATAGGTACCATCACCGTTATCAACAAGGGTACCGTCGTCACCTACGTACGAAACCGCTTCAAGGGTTAAGTCATCGCCATCAATATCGGTAGCTTGAGAGATGATATCGTCAGCGGTTAATACGATAGTGGTATCTTCATCCATCGTATAGGTTGGGTCAGGAAACGAAGGTAAATCATTTACAGCAGCAACATCAATCGCAGCCGTCGTAGTTGAAATATCTATACCATCACTAACAGAAACATTGAGGGAAATTTCACCGTTAAAGTTAGCGTTTGGTGTGAAGGTAAAGGTGCCGTCATCATTATCTACTAATGTGCCATCGTCACCCGTATATTCAACATTATCGATAGATAAATCATCACCATCGATGTCAGAACTGTTGGCAAGAAGTTGCGCATCACTGAGCGTAATGACACCGTCTTCATTCATGCTAAACGATGTCGATCCAGCAATCGGTGCATCATTAACTGCAGTAACATCTACGTTGATTGTCGATGCTGTAGTCTCGGTACCATCGTCTACAACAAAATCGAGAACGACGTCGCCATTAAAATGTTCGTTCGGCGCAAAACTGTAGGTGCCATCGCCATTGTCTGCAAATACACCGTCTTCACCTGAGTAACTTACCGAGTCGATACTGTGCGTATCTTCATCATCAAAGTCTTCAACATTGGCAAGTAGGTGTTCATCGGTAAAGGTAAGTGTGCCATCTTCGTTGACAACTACATCATGGGTGTCAACAATCGCCGCATCGTTTACTGCCGTAACGCTTAGGTTTAATGTGCCAGCGATTGTTCCAGTGCCGTCATTAATGTCATAGCTAACCGTTAGCTCGCCGTTAAAATGCGGATCAGGTAAAATACTAAAGCTGCCATCACCGTTGTCAGTGACCATCGCATTGGCCACAACTAAGTTGTCAGCCGTTAGGTTGTCACCGTCTATATCAGATGCATTGGCGAGTAGGTCGTCTTGGCTAAGGGTAATGCTAGTATCTTCTGCAGTGGTCGCGCTTACATCATTAGTGACAGGTAAGTCATTTACTGCATTAACTGTAAGATCTGCATTACCTTCAATAACACGATCACCATCAGTAATATCAAAGGTAATACCGATTTCGCCATTGAAGTCAGCATCTGGAGTGATCGTAAAGGTGCCATCGCCATTGTTGGTTAGCGTAGCGTCACCTGTAATGGCAAGATTACTCGCCGCTAAACTGTCGCCATCGGCATCGGTAGCGTGGGTTAATAGGTCAGCTTGAGTTAGTGTTATTGCGCTGTCTTCGTCTACAGACACAGCCAAGTTTTGATTAACTTCTGGCGTCGAGTTTGTGCCTTGCATCTTAAATACAACATTGGCTGTATCGGTAGCGCCATGTTCATCGGTGATCGTGTAGGTAAACTGTGCGGTTTCAAACTCGCCAAATTCCAATGCGGCGGCATCAGAGTCAGGCATAAATTGAACCTGTTCAACACCGTCGATTTCAACAACGTTTAACGTACCCAGAACGGTTCCGTCAGCATTCACCACATCAGACAGGCCGGTAATGCTGAAACTGTCACCGTCGATATCAAAATCGTTAGACAATACATCAAAATTGGTAATCACATCATCGGCAGCAATAGTACTGCCTTCTAATGATTGGCTAACTTCAGGGTTGCCAGTGATTACTGGCGACTCGCCAATAATATGCGCGTTGCTGCCCTCGACAACAAACTCTGAACCCTCTTCAAACTGCATTCTAAACTGCGGCTCAACGCCTTGGGTTGTCTCTAAGGTATCGCCCCGCATTAGTGCAT
Organism: uncultured Pseudomonadales bacterium; assembly: GCA_947503335.1. Classification (GTDB taxonomy): domain Bacteria; phylum Pseudomonadota; class Gammaproteobacteria; order Pseudomonadales; family CANNCY01; genus CANNCY01. Next base: position 307,981 of record CANNCY010000004.1, read on the forward strand.
CAACATCATCTTGGGTTGCGCTGATGTTGGTGTAGGTTTGAAAGTCGCGAATTTCACCGGTCATGTCGCCGGCCATGTGAGAGGTACCTAGGGTCATCGCTGAAGACCAGTCAAAGTCTGATTGCGATAGATCGCCTGACGCAGCGAGCTCGCCGTCGATATAAATCTGGTTGCCACCATCGCCTAAGCTATAAACGACATGGTGCCACTCGCCATCGGCAAGATCGCCAACGTTGGTAGTGGTGTAATCGTTCTGGCCAGATGAGTCCCACGTGTAAGCAACCATATCGCCGTCTTCATTTAAATAAAGATCGCGGTCGTTACCGTTGCCTGGGTCAATGATACCGAACAAACCTTGCGGGCCCTCAGCGTCTGGCTCAATTTTGAACCACATTGAGGTGACCTGACCATGAATGTCATTGTTGCCAACATTCAACTGCAGCGAGTCATCACCATCAAGCACCAAGCTGCCGACGTTGCCATCGTTAGAGGCAACAGGATTATCGTTTACAGCATTAACAGTTACGTCTAGGCCTGATTGAACTAAGTCTGTACCATCAGAAACGTTCATGGTGAAGTTCAGTTCACCATTAAAGTTTTCATCTGGAGTAATCGTATAGCTACCATCACCATTGTCAGTTAGGGTAGCGTTCTCTACACCGGTTAGTGACGCGGTTAAACTATCACCTTCTATATCACTCGCGTTCGCTAGTAGATCAGCCTGAGTAAGCGTGATGGAGCCGTCTTCATCAAGCGTTACGGTGACGTTACCAGAAACATCGGCAGCGTCGTTGGTTGCTGCTATATCGAGGGTCGCACTTGTGCTAGTAACATCAGTACCATCGTTTATTTCATAATCTAACGTAACTTCACCGTTGAAGTTTTCATTAGGGTCAAAACGATAGGCGAGTGTTGTATCGACGTCACCGTTGGTAGTAACACCTGATTGGCCAGTTGCATCGATGATCTCGCCGTTTTCAACGCGCAGGTCAAAGGCCATGTTCGCTGCCACTGTTGATAGGTCGGCTTCTGCTTCAAGCGATGCATCATCGACCCTTTCATAGGCCATTGAAAAGTTTAAAAGCTCGGCGTTCGATGTAGCCTGTGTTGAATCAAAGCCACCACCATAGGTGTCTTGCTCTTGACCAAGAATAACTAAGCCATTCGCAGGTATGGTAATGCCTTGTTGCAGTGTGTCGGTGCCTACAAGCTCGCCATTATCGAAGACTTTCATAACGCCATCTTCGGCTGACCAGCTAATTGAAATATGGTGGGGCTGGCCGTCGTTAAGATCGAGTGATCCAAACATCGCCGAATCAGTGTTGCCTACATCTAACCCTAAGCCACCATCAGAATTGCGAACGTATACATTGAGCATATTATTGCCCGCATCTGAGGTCGCTGCACCAAACAGGTTTTCAATACCACCGCTATGAGCACCGGTCGAGGTATAGGTGAAATCAAGCGTGAACTCATCATAGCTCTCTAAGGTTTCATCAAGACGAACCTGGCCATCGGTACCACCGCCAAAGGCAATGCTACCTGATTCGGTAAGGGTGCCGTCGTCGCCGGCATAGCTGACATTTTGTACGCTGAGATCATCACCCTCAACATCGGTAGCGTTCGCCAAAAGGTCGGAGTCGGTGAAATATACAGCGCTATCTTCGCTACCAGCGATAGTTGGCTCGCCGCCAACGGCTGCGTCATTGACTGCTGCTACATCAATAGTTAGGTTGGTACTAGTAGAATCAATGCCATCAGACACATCGTAGCTAAAGCTAACCTCTCCATTAAAGTCTTGTGCGGGAGTAAAACTGAAGGTGCCATCGCCATTATCAACGATCGTGCCCATATCAGGATCATCGAGTGTTAAGTTCTCGGCGACAAGATCATCAGGATTATCTACATCAGATGCATAGGCAAGTAATTCATCTTGAGTAATGATGCGTGTTGAATCTTCGGTGCCTGTTAGTGACTGATCTTGAGATACTTCAGGCCCGTCGTTCACCGCCTGTACGCCAAAGGTGTAGGTTTCCTCTACGGTAGTGGTATCAAAGTCCTCTACAGGTGCTGCGTCTTCTACAACATCGACAGAGAATGTTTCCTCAGTTGTTTCAGAATCGAAGCTCTCTTTGGCGTCACTTAATGATTCCTCTGCCCCCTGTGCAACCCCGCTATCTGCGGCTTTTGGGTCAACTACGTCGGTGCCTGACTTGCTACTGGTTTCGCCTGATTCTGCATCACCACCAACGGCCTGAGCGCCTACATCGTCGCCACCGCCGTCTTCAGCACTAGCCTGGTCGCCCGCGTCAGAAACGCCGCCCTCTACAACACCAGATTGAGATTCTGACGATCCGCTAGAGTCACCGCCACTAGACCCACCGCTCGATCCCTCAGAGGAGTCACCCTCACCAGACTCATCTCCAGCAGATCCAGACTCTCCGTCATCTGATGATGCTTGAACAGAATCATCCATTCCTACATCGCCCGAAGCAGCGGTATTGGCAACAGTGCTCGTCGTATTCTTATTCTGCTCTTCCGCTTCAGAGCTCGATTCGGCACTACCGTCGTTTACTGATTGCTCTACCGCGTCGTTGAGAGGGTTTTCATTGTTTGGATCTTGCGCATCACTCATCGCTAGCATCTCACTAAATACATCTATGACCTTTTTAGTGTAGGCAAATAATTTTGGATCAACGGCGTATTGACCTGACTCAGCTACAGTATTAAGACAACTTTATTTTGTACGAAAGAGTGCTAATACAAATTAGTACTAAGAAAGAATACTTGGTTATATAAAGAAAATTTTTATGCTCAATAAAAACGAGGCGAGTCTATCGCCTAAAAGTTATATTGAATCGATTAAAGTATTCGACACTATCGGCATAACTTACCTATGCACGTCGACCGTAATATCGACTCTGCTCTCCCTCGTTTTACCATTCTCGATACTCATAATTTTTGACCGAGTTGTGCCCAATCAGGCCACAAGTACATTGATGCTACTCTTCGCGATTATCTTGATATCTGTTTGGTTAGACAATTATGTTAAGCGTGCAGAACAAGGCTTTACTAATCGCATTACTGAAACCTTTGAGCGACGCGTAAATGAGAAAGTATTTGGCGCAATAGCAAATACTGATATGGCAAAATTTGAAATGATTGAGCCGTCAGATATCGTTAACCGAGTAGCAACAGTTGGGCTAGTTAAAACACATAACAGCACTGACATTATTACAGGTCTGGTGAACGCAATAACCTGTCTGATAGTTTGGTTAACAATACTTGTTATCAATACAGGGGCCGGCACAATCATACTCATAGCATCTATTGTACTGTTCTTTCTAGCTAAAAAGCTCGGGCAAAATAAACTCGCACAACTATCAAATAAAGAGTCAAAAGAATCAGAAAGTAATGCCAAAATAGTAGAGGTGATATCAAGGCCGATAAATGTAAAAAGCGCCTCGATGGAGTACCGACTAGAAAACATGATGAGCGCTATCGCCGAGGATCGAGAAAACTATAACGCAAAATTTGAACAGTTAGAAGCTGACTTCTCATTGCGGCTACAAACAATTGGTGCGCTATCGGTTGCGCTCGTCGTGGCGTTTTGTGCTTCATCAGTAATAGCAGGCGTGACGGGGCAAGGTGCAATGGCTGCGGTGATAATGCTCACTAATAGATACTTCTCACCATACCAACAAGTGATGAGTGCAATTAGTCGTCGAAAAACAAACCAATGGCATATCGATCGACTTACAGAGTTAGTGGAGTTAGAGCCCAGTTTAAAAGGCGAGCGCCTTGATCAAATCAATAGTATTTGCGTAGGTGACGAAGAAAAAGGTATTCGATTAAATCGAGGTAACGTTATCTGTGTGTTAGGGAAATCGGCAAGCGGTAAGTCGCTGTTATTAAAAGCGCTGTCGAGAGAATACGTCAGCGACAAGTCACCGATAACGGTTAACGATACCGAAATGAAAGATATAGACTACGGCTGGTGGCGCGATAACGTTGTGCGAGTACATTCGGGCTCTGCGTTTATTGACGGAACGATTGTCGATAACATCACATCATTTCAACCATCTCTAAACAAATCAGCGTTCGCGTTGTGCGAAAGTATGGGCATTCGCCATTATATTGATGGGTTAAGACAGGGATTTTATACCCAAATAAAATCATCTTCGCCATTGCCTTTTCCTAGGCAAGTCAAGTATGGCCTGTTAGCTGTCAGGGCGATGTTAACATACAAACAGGTTTATCTATTCGATGACATTGATCAGGTGGCGGATGCATTATTCCTGGATAGATTTGCGACAACACTGACTAGGATAAAAGACCGAACTATTGTCGTAATTGTCGCGAGTGATCTTGACTACGAACACTATGCATTTGATTGTCTCGACTCCAAGAAGATTAGTCTATGACTAAATTTGTAGAGTTCGACGCAATTGACGATCGTAGAGAGCTATTCTATAGCTGTTTTACTCAAGGCAGTTTAGAAAATCTCTATCTTGCCTTATCCGAAGTGTTAATACGTGTGTCGTGGGAAGGTACACCAGAGCTACTTCGCGATAACTATGTTAAGAAAGCAACCAGTGTCGACACATTTGAAGAAACACTAGAACGGCTGGGGTATAAAGTAGAGCGCTCTAACTTGCGACTAAATCGCCAAGACCTACAAAATGCCGTGCCTTGCCTATTATCCGTAGACCAATTAAAGGTAGTAGCAGTTTCGTGCCACGACGAACATGTGGTGCTTTACGACTATGCGAATGGAATATTCATTAACGAACCTTATACCGATCAAGAAATTCTTGTTAGCACGATTACCCATTATTCAAGAACGTATAGAGATTCTGATGCTGAGCGAAAATCAGATAAATGGGTCAATCATCTTTTTTTCGAGCATTTTGACGAAGTCAAAAGTTTGTTCGTACTAAGTCTAGTTATAAATATACTCGGCGCAGTAGGCCCATTTTTTATCATGGGCGTGTATAACTTTGCTGTACCATCAGAAAGCTACGGAACGCTTATTTGGCTCACTATTGGCTCTATATTCGTAGCATTTCTAGAGTATATTTTTAAGCTACTTCGCATGCGGATATTGTCGACATCTGGTAAAGAGTTGGCGATATACATTTCTTATCACGTGACTAACAAGTTACTTTGGCTCCCGTACAAACTAACATCAGGTGCAGGAGCTAACGCACAGTTGACTCGACTACGTGATATAGATCAATTTCGTAAGCTTGTTACATCAGAATCGACCATTAGCTACTTTGATATGCCGTTCTTTTTTGTATTCTTAATAGCGATTGTACTGATATCAGGCAAGGCAGCACTTACCGTTGTAGCTGGTGTGTTACTGATATTCGCCTTTGGTGCTTACACACGTATTGCGTCAGGGCACGCGCAATCAAAAAGCTCAAAAGCGAATTCAATGGCCACATATCAATGGTCAGAAATGATTTACGGAATTACGTCGATACAAGGGCTGCCAGCAACCACTGTTATGTCAGACCGATTTAAAGCTGCGATGGAGCAAAGCATTAACGATGGAACAGTGTTAGCAAATGAAAACTCAAAAAATCAAGGCTTCGGACAAGCGCTTACGCAGACAATAGGTGCTGCCAGCATCGTCATCACTGTATTGGCTGTCATTAATGGCGATGTAGATGCAGGTGCAATGATGGCTGTCATCATATTGGTCTGGAAGGCAATAACGCCATTGATGGGTATATTTAATTCTCTTTCAAAATTCAAACAGATTTCTGCATCAAGTGCGCAAATCAATGCACTGATGTCTATGCCAGATGATCGTTTAAATATGGAGAAATCACTACCCCTAGAAATGGCTGATGGAACTTACACGATAGACAATTTAAGCTTTAGACATCCTGGTGCGCCCAAAGGTCTAACCCAACTTGCGTTTAACACCAAGCCTGGTGAAAAAGTAGCAATTGCAGGGCCTTCTGGATGCGGAAAGACATCACTACTAAATATACTCTTTGGCTTAATCGACGCCTATCAAGGTGAGGTTAAGTTATCCAATTTAAATATTCGGCAATTTAATAGCTTCAGATTACGCCAGGCCGTTGGCTACGTGCCGATGGACTTTACATTCTTTAACGGTACTTTACGAAGTAATTTCGAGCTATACAATGGCGCTTTCGAAGAAGAGGTAATGCATGATTGGATTAAACGATTCGATATAGGTAAGTGGTTGCCTTCGGGATTGGATACAAAAATAAATACAGCTTTCATTGAGGAGCTACCAACAAGCGTTAAAGAGTCGTTACGTATATCGATCGCATTTGGTCCATTAAACAAAGGTGTATATTTAATAGATGAGCCATGCCTTGGTGCAGGTATTGATGCAAAGCGCATTTTCACATCTATTTTAACAGACCTAATGAGTCACAAGATGGTGGTCTATAGTACTAATGATAAGCAGTTAATCACTGCCTGCGACAATTGTTTGCTTCTCGATAACGACGGGGGGCAAAAGTACTATGGATTTCCTGACAAGGTGCTATCGACATTGTGATCAATAGGTTATCAGTTTTCTGGAAGATGAATCTCATCGTAGCACTACCAATAGTCTGCTGCGTAATCATCTTCCTTCGTTACTCATCACTGCTTAAAGCAGAATTGCTTGATACGCAAAGCATAATCGACAGATATGGATTGTACAGTACTCTAGAAAAAGGAGCGGCAGCGGCAAGAGATCTGCGCTTAAGCGTCACGCAATTAAATCAACAAAACTCCACTGTTCAGATTCAGGAGCATATCGCTAAACTCGAGATGGTAAAGCTGTCTGAATATGGACTACCTGATACTGAAAAGAACAATGAACGCCTTAATGAGGTTTACGAAAATTATAAGCTTCTAGATGAGGCTGTTGAGGCAGAATTAGAAGCCGACGAGATTATAGATATTGCAAATACAACAATAACTGCAGTGCTCACGTTAATCGCAACACAGCCGGTAGAGGTTGATGACAATCGTCTTCACAATGGAATGAACTCGTATATTACGTTGTTGAGACTACAAGATGCGGCAAGTATAGAAACCGCTTTCATGTCGATGGTTAATTTTACGTCAGATGCCGGCAGCTATAGAGATGAACTAATCGCAAATAAAGGTAAGCAACAAGAGTATATAGACGACTATATCCAACGCTATGCAACAGAGGCACAAGTCAAGAAGCTACTGACGGTGGTGACAAGTAACTCATTTGAGGCTGCAAACAATTCATATATGGCTGTGGTAGGTGGCGATCAACAAGCTGAAAATATTAATTTAGCTGCTGCCAATGAACGGGAAGCATTATTGCAATCAGTCATATCAGATATTCAATCAACCACCATATCTGAGGCGAGTGAGCTATACAGTGAAGCGAACTTCACATACAAAGTTACTATGGCAGTGGTTGTGATCCTTTTAATGATCCTGATCATGCTTGGCTATCTTATTGGTCGTCGTACTTTAAGGGGGCTAAGAGAGATAGGTAGTACATTGCAGGCAGTTGAAGACAAGACTGAGCCAAATAAAAGAATCTGTATTGAAGGTACAGACGAGTTCGCACGTCTAGGTACCAATATAAATACCCTCATCGACGCTAGGCAAGCTGGTGAACTTATTATGATCGAGGCGAAAGAAGAAGCTGAACGGGCTAACGAAGCAAAAAGCATCTTTCTTGCAAATATGTCTCACGAAATGCGCACACCATTAAACGGTATTATTGGAATGGGAAAGATCCTTGGTGGCACTGATATGTCAGGGGTGCAAAAAGGATATTTACAAACGATACAGAGTTCATCAAAGGCGTTGTTAGGCATCATTAATGACGTATTAGATATATCGAAAATAGAGTCGAATTCACTGGTTATAGCCCCAGTAGATGTTGATACGAATGAGCACGTCGATGATGTGATCTCTATCATTGTTCCAAAAGCAGAAGAAAATAACTTAGACATTATTCTAGATTACTCAAATGATATACCGAGAAAGCTAGTATTCGACGATCTTAGAGTACAGCAGATTGTACTTAACCTAATGTCAAATGCAGTTAAATTTACAGAAAGCGGTACAGTAACGTTGCAAGTCAGTGCCAGGCCATTAGATACAGAGACCGTAGAACTGACGTATAACGTAATTGATACCGGTATAGGTATACGTGAGGATAAAATTTCAGCGATCTTCAAACCATTCGAACAAGAAGATGCAAGTATAACCAGAAAGTTTGCGGGTACCGGATTAGGTCTTACGATCTCAAAGCAACTCGCTGAGCTTATGGGGGGCGCTATTAGCGCTACATCAGAGCTAGGTAAGGGGTCTACGTTTACATTAACTGTACCCGCAAAGCATAGTACGCTAGATCAACCAGTCTTGAGTATGTTGAAATTAGACTGCATCGGCAATCTGACTGACCTTTCTTATCAACGATTTATTACGACATCAGTATCAACTGATCAGCCCTATGCTGCTAGAGTAGTAGCGATTACTGACTGGTCCTGTGCTGATAATGTGGGCGAAGATTTGCCACTTGTAGTAGTGAAACCATCTAATTTGTCGTTAGAGGGTGTAGAAATAAATGAGTCCAGTATTGCTGCACTAATTAACTTGCCTGCGACACCTGTATACATCGAACGAAAGATTCGAGAGATGCTAGAAGAAATTGAGAAGGACGACGATCATCAAGCTACAATTACGAGTGCTAAAACCATATTGATAGTTGAAGACAACCCAGTAAATCAGCAAGTAGCATCGATTATGCTAGAAGACGAAGGGTATACAGTTTACGTTGCAGATAATGGAGAAGAGGGGGTTAAGGCATGGCGAGAACATACTCCTGATGTAATACTCATGGACTGCATGATGCCTGTCATGGATGGTCTTACAGCGACTGAAACTATACGAGCGATTGAATTAGAAGAATCAATAGAAAGATGTGTGCCTATCATTGCATTAACGGCAAGTACAGTAGACGAAGATATAAAAAGATGTTTTGACGTTGGCATGAATAACTACATACCAAAACCTTTTGAATTACCGTTACTCCTTGAGGCTATAAATAAGCGATACTATTAAATTAAAGTGCTTGGCTTATGGGGCGCGATTGCTAGATATCGTTTCTACTAATTCTGAAATATTAAATGGTTTACTCATAAAATCATTCATGCCAGCATTTAAACAGCGCGTCTTGTCTTCAGGCATCGCGTTAGCAGTAAGTGCAATAATGGGCGTCATGATACCTTTATCTCTAATCTGCTTACTTGCACCTAGGCCATCTAAGTTGGGCATTTGCATATCCATCAAAATAAGGTCGTATTGCTTATCTGATTCAGCATGATTGACGGCTTCAATACCGTCGTTAGCAACATCAACGATGGCGCCGTGATCTTCGAGAAGCGTAACGGCTAATAATTGGTTAACAGGGTTGTCTTCTGCGAGCAGAATGTACATGCCTTCAATAAGTGAGCTGTTTGGTGCAGTAGCAGAGGAGACTACATCATTAGACGAAGAAATGGGTAAGGATAGTGACACTGTAAACGTAGACCCTTTGTCAACAACAGACTTAACATCTACAGTAGCATTCATTAAGCGTGCTAACTCAACGCAAATGGCAAGTCCTAGGCCTGTGCCACCATATTCGCGCGTAGTGCTCGAGTCAGCTTGCGAGAACTTTTCGAACAAAAACTCGACGCGATCTTGCGCAATGCCAATCCCCGTGTCTGAGCACTCAATAATCAAATTAGCCTCGGTTTTAGTAAGGCTACCAGATAAGCGTAGCTCTACGTGACCTGCAGACGTGAACTTAACCGCATTGGAAAGAAAGTTCTTTATAATTTGGTTAAGCCGATAAGGATCGCCAACAAGAGTCAACGAGTCGTCGAACTCTGAGGAAAAATATAATTTGGTACCAACCTCATCAGCTTTTGCCTGATATAACGTGACACACTCAGATAGTGATTTATTCAGATGAAAATCAATGGCTTCTAGTTCGAGCTTACCGGCTTCTATTTTCGAAATATCTAAAAGGTCGTTAATGAGCGCGAGTAGACCTTGCGAAGCAGAAGACATATTATCTACGAATTCGGTGTCACGTTCACTTAGATCTGATGTTTGCAGTAGCTGGATAAAGCCAATGATGGCATTCAGGGGTGTACGTATTTCATGGCTCATTGTAGCTAGGAAATCGCTTTTCGCCTGGCTTGCGTTTTCTGCTGCTTCTCTAGCCTTAATGGCCTCGGTCGTTTTGCTACGAACTTCAGAATCTAAATCGGCATTTAACGATTCTAGATCTTTCAGTGCGTGATAAAGCTCAAGACTTTTTTCTTCAAGAAGTTGCTCGGCCTGTTTTCTGGCGGCGCGCTCTCGTTCGATACGACGTTTAAATTTAGCCTCAATATTAGAAACGCCGTCAGACATCACAAGGTCACTTTTTTGAAAGCTCAAATATTGCTTGGGTCATATCGTCACTTATCTTGGCACTATCAATGGTAATCTGTTCGCCAAAATGGTCGATGCAACCCGTTATAAGACCCTTCGCAAAATATCCAAAAGGACGAGACGAGCTATAGTTCATTGTCATCCTGTTGCCATGCGATTCGATATCAAATTTAGGGAGCTCAGCGTCAGGATGAAGCTTTCTTACTTCGACATGAATGTGATCGTCAATACGCTCTAGAAAATCAAATGTTGACGACACATTATCAAAGAATGAGGGGTATAGAGTGAAGAATCTACCAAAGAGGTGTTTGCCATAGGTTTCGATGAGATCTGGAACTGCTACATCAACCTTGTCTGATAGCGCTACAACTAGCGCCACAAGTTCTTGATAGTCGTAGTTCCCTACACTCGTGTAAACACCACCTGAATCAATATTAGACTCATCAATAATTTCATCTAACACATCATCACCAAACGCTGTTTCGACCAATTCAAAAAACTCTGTAAATACCATACCCTTCATTGAATTATCGCACCTTCTATTGAACGCGGAATAAGCAAGCTAGATAATAACCTTACTGTATCTAAGGTTAGATGACCTTTTTCATTACACAACTTGACATAGTCGATATATAGATCATATTTGGCGCTAACTAAATCACGTGAAGCATCAAACATTCGTTTTTCTGCATCTAACACATCTGTAAGTGTTCGGGTTCCTAATTCATTTGCTTTTTTTATAGCCAAGTAAGACTTACGCGAAACATCAGCCATCACTGTTAAGCGTTCGATTTTAAGTTGATGGCTAACCAGCATATTACTGAGTCGCTCAACCTCAATTCGAGAATCAATGCGAGCTTTCTCTAAATTATTGCGAGCAACAAGCTTCTTCAGCTTCTTCTCTTTTAGCGAGTTAACATTTGATCCACCAGCGAACAAAGGAATACTCAAATTCAATGAGTACACAAGGCTGTCGGTGTCACCGTTTAGAGGGTGAACGTTAGCTGCGATTGAATCAGTATTATTGAAGCTATATGTGGCAGATAGTGATAAATTAGGCTTAAAACCAGCCGTTGCTCGGGTTATCTCAACGTCTGATTTTTTAATTTCGTTGTTGCGCAGGGCAAGTTCATAACTTTGATTTGTTTCTAAAAGTAGTTCATCGATTAATGCTACTACTGCACTGGTGTCGTCTAGAATGTCGTACGACGGAGCGTCAGACATAAATGTAAGGCTAAAGAACTTCGATTTAGACGTATTCAGCTGGGTTGATAGATCTATGATTTGATTACGAACGCGCTGATTAGTTGTCATCGCTTCGTATAGTTCTGTTTTACCCAATGCCCCCAGATCTACCTGTCGCTGCACTTGAGATAAACGCTTTACCGACGACCTAAGTTCCAGCTGGGTGGTCTTCAGCTGCCGCCGTAGCTTGAGGTAGCTAAAATAGGTATCAACGACATTGACGAATGTTGTTGATAGGGTTTGTTGTTGTTCAATATTGGTTCGATCTAAATCAAGCTTTGCACCGACGATATCTGACCTAATAGTAGGGTCATATATCGGCTGGCTTGCTGAGATTGAGTATCCCCAGTCTTCAACGACAGTCGTGTCATTACTTAACCCTGTATTATAAGTTTTTGATTCAGTTCTGTTGCTGTTCGCGCTAGAAGAAATGGAGGGTAGCTGCTTACCTCTAGACGAACGAAGTGCGTATTCTGAAGCTCTCATATTAATAGATTTAGAGCTAATCTCAGGGTCATGTCTTAGAGTTGATTCAATGGCTGAATACAGATCAGATGCGAAACAGTTACTGACCTGAAGTGAACATAGTAAAAGTATAAGACAGCGCATCAGCTTACCTTACTCACCGCCATAAACTTTTTAAGAATCTTGACGATCTCTTCGTCTTTATATGGCTTAGATATGACGTAGTCCATACCACCGTCAATGCACTGCTTATGTTCCGCAGCACTCGTAAGGGCGGTAGCACCAATTATGGTCGGCTTTGGTTCATGATTTAGTTGTCTTATCTTACCAGTTGCCGCAATACCTCCCATGCCTGGCATGATGCAGTCCATAAAGATCAGGGGAGTTTGATTAGTAACATAATGTTCAATTGCGTCTTCTCCAGAACCAACCGTATCTACAGTAAGCCCTTGTGAGCTTAGCATATCGCTAAGAATAAATTGCTGAACAGGATCGTCATCTACTACAAGTGCACGAGTGCTTTCGACGGCCGTATCTTCAGCGTCCGAGTTAATAATCTCTTCTAATTTAAGGGCGAACTGACGATTGTCATTAGGGCGATAAAATGTGTGGTCTACGTGTTCATAAACGCCAGCAGCAACATCTGGGCTACTAACACTGAGTATCAGTTTGCACGGCGATGTTAGTTTCTTCATTCTTGTTCGAAGCGTTTTACAAAACGATCCTAGCTCAATCCCCTGTACCGTGTCAGTAAGCATAACTGCGTCGTATTCTTCGACGATCTTGATATTTCTAAATAGCTCGCTTGGCTTTTCAATGGCCTCTACCTGCCCATAGTAGTCATTCAAAATATTCGATAAAACCGATACTTGCAAAGAGCTAGACCCACATACCAAAAATTTTCTTCCATCGAGAATCTTCTTTGGAGCATCAAACAAATCAGGAGAAATATCGATATTCATGACAAACCGGTGAAACTGATCTCCATGGCTAAACTGATGGGTCTCAAAGGTTGTACTGTCGTCTACTAAGCTACGTGCAATGTGACGGTTATCTGTCTCGTTGTCGGCTTCTTGCCAGTCGATGGCTGAGATTTCGTTAAATGGAGATTCAATGTCTTTGAAGTTCACAATTTCAAGCGTAAGTCCCACGTGATCGATGGTGCTAGAGGATGTGGTATAGCATTTCAAAAATACGCAGTCATGCTTTAGCGAACTAATGACGTTTGATATATGAAGCAGAAGTAACCAATAAAAATTAACCGGGCTACCGTGAATTGTTAAGGGCAGCGTGCGATCAACATAGCATTCAAAAATCTTATCGTTACGCCGACATTTTGATGACACTGATAACGCAATTTCATTGATCATTTTAATTAACTGAATCGTATCTTGCTTTGTCGAAGCATTAGTAACGCTAAATATTTGATCAAAGTTCTCAGCAAGGCTCTCTAGCGTGTCGGTGGCGGTATTTATCTCGGTGCCCAATAGTGCAACTTCTTCAGATGCTTCGCTAACTAATACTTTGAGGCCACCTTTGATGGTATTCGATAGTGCCCTTATCTCGAATCCAATTACTTTGTACAAAGATGCATACAAATCAATATGCATCTGCGTGTCTTCAATTGACTGATAGAGTCGCTGGATACTCGAGTAGATTGTTCTCGCGTCGGTATGCATCGATGTGTCGTTAAGTGCTTCGGCGATGACAGATGAATTACCTGCACTCAGATCGTCTTTAATCTTGATAGAAAGCTCTTTTTCTTTTGCTATTCGATCATAGTAATGTGACCGCCTAGATGACTGATATTGATAGTCGATTAAAGATAAAATTACTGCTATCAAAATACATATAAGGCCCATAACAAAAATGTTATAGAGAGACTGAAGTTCAGTATCTCTATGCCTGACTACCGATGAAATGCGCCATTCTCTAAGCGAGTTGCGAAACTTGGCGATCGCTACTAAATCTTTAAGATTACGATTATTTTTGTACAGTTCTATGTGGAGATCTAAGTTGTGAATATCAAAGCTGCCAGCGGTTTGTATATAGTCTCGCTCATTGGCTGCAGCGTTCTTGAAGTGGCTTAAGGTGACATCAAGCGTCTCAAAATAATCAGATAAGCTTTCAGGGCTACACCGAGCTGGACAACTAAGTGCATAGGTGGTCAAGTTACTTATGGCTCGTTCAAGCTCGATACCTTTTTCAATGACATCTACATTCGATTGGCTAGAAACCTTGTAAGCAGATACAAAAAAACATGCACTTGCTACTACTAGAAGCGCGAGTACTGCTAACTTGTTAATCTTTAGGCTCACGTCATAGTCGGAAAGTCAATCAATATCGTATAGATATATTCAGATTCCGTGCCAGAATCAGCGCTCATCAAATGCTTCTTCTAGCGCAGTCATGACAGGCTTGATCGCATAATCTAATACCGACCTGTCACCGGTTTTGATATCAGCGGCAAGTTCCATATTGGGTGATATATGATACTGGGTACCGCTACGCACGAGGAATGTGGAGTCGAGTTTTACTTTCGCAAAAAAGAACTCTTCTTCTTTCTCCTCAAACGATGACTTAGAAATTGAGTCGACGGTGCCTTCAATGGCTCCATATTTTGCAAATGCATAGGTATCAATTTTAACCTTTACTGACTGGCCCACCTCAACAAAGCCAATGTCTTTACGAGGAATCTTCACCTCAGCCATCAGCACGTCATCAAGAGGTGATATTTCGGCAAAGCTATCGCCAGGGCTTACGACCGCCGAGCTGAAGTTATAGTTTAAGCGGTCAACCACGCCATTTACAGGTGACCTAACTTCTAGCCTTTGAACAGAACCAATAATTCTTGGCAGATGTGCTTCTTTCTGCTTAAGCTGCTTGAGATTCTGGGTGATTTTATCGTAGTACTCAGCATTACGCGTTGCTCTAGCATCGGTTAACTGCTTGTTTAACCGTGTAATTGCCATATTTTCGTTCATGATCGATTCTTCTAGGTTTTGAATCTCACGGTACATATTTAGGTACTGAGTCTTCATAGAAAGTACCTCCATGTATGATGATACCTCTTCGTCATAGAGCTGCTGTTTGATTTTGAGCTGCTCAGTAATTACCGATAGTTGTTCACGAGAGCTTAGTAACCGTGCCTGCATACTTTTGATCAGCTGTTCTTTATGCTCTATATCGTGTATCAATAAACCATCATTAGAGCGGTTCTTAGCTAAACTGCTCGTGTGGTTGCGCTGATTAAAATGGATAAGCTCTGAATGATTACCGGGGTGTGAGGGCTCAAATACGGCCTGCTCTGAGTCGTTGATTAGGGCGCTTAGACGTACGTTTTCAAACTCTAATGCAACAAGTTCAGAAAGGGTGGCGTTATGCTCGGCATTACGGTCAGCTCCCTTAAGTCGGGCCATCAATTGGCCTTTCGCAACGACATCGCCTTCTTGAACAAGAAGGGTGTCTAATATACCTCCTTCAAGGTGTTGCACCTTTTCGATATCACGTTTAGCGACCACTTCACCACGTGCACTAACAATTTGATCTAGTCGGGCTTGACTCGCCCATATCAACAGCCCAAGCGCAGTCAGCATAACCGCAACGGCTACAATCTGCTTCGACGACGATTTCATGGCCATTTTTAGGGCCTAATTAGTGCAAAAAGTCGTCTAATTGCGATTTGATGGCAGTTAATTCTTCAACTAGTGCATCGTAGGCGGCCTGATCAGGCAAGCTGCCCTCTTTTGCTGTCGCCTCAACATCAGCGGCTAGAGACGCGCCTTCAGAAGCACAAATGCTCGAAAGCGATCCTTTTACTTTATGGCTAACCTGAAACAGTGTGTCGCAATCACCAGAACTGAATGAGCTGTTCAAGTTATCCATATTCTCGTCGTGAGCAGACGCATAGATGTTGAGTAACATCTTTACACGGTCTTCTTTGCCACCAAACATGGTGACTAGCTGATCGATATCAACCATTTTTAATACTCCTTGGGTGAAATACGTCGATCCATCGTCTTAAAACTATAGCTCAGCATCTAGCTCAAGAAAGTATATTGCGCTGCAATACTGCAAATATTGCTTTTTTTACTAACCTTAAATGGTCAATAGATAGACTATAAAAGGGGTGAGTTATCACAGCATCAAATGAGGCAAAAACGAATTCGGTAGATCGAGATTATGACCCTCTACTTGAGGCGCTAGTTATCGCCTGTAATCTATATGGTCGATCATCTTCTGCGTCAGCCCTTGCTGCCAACTTACCTCTTGAAGATGGGTGCTTAACCCCTTATTTGTTACCGAGAGCGGCAGCGAATGCTGGGTTAACCTGTAGTATCCGTCGGCGCAGTCTCGAAGATATAAACACTCTTGTACTGCCCTGTCTATTGCTGATGAACGATCATGAAGCTTTGGTGTTAACCGCTAAAGATGGCGATCAGATGACAGTTATTGTGCCTGAAAGCGGAGGCCAGATAACTAAGGATATCACCGATATCAATGAGAACTACTCAGGTCATTGTGCATTTCTCAATCGTACATATTCATTCGATGCAGAAGGTCGCAGCATAATCGACAAAACTGATGGACACTGGTTTTGGGGCACCTTAAAGCTATCTAAAACGATTTATCGAGATGTTTTGATTGCATCGGTACTGATCAACATCTTCGCACTAACGAGCCCGCTATTTATGAGGAACATCTATGATAGGGTGGTTCCGAATAATGCTATCGATACTATGTGGGCCTTTGGTATCGCAGCAATTATCATCTTCAGTTTCGATGCATTAATGAAGCTTCTACGTACACATTTTCTAGACGTGGCCGGTAAGAAATCTGACATTCTCTTAAGTTCTTCCATCTTTGCCCATGTGATGCAAATTAGACTAGAGCAAGCTCCAGCGTCTGTTGGTTCCTTTGCGAAGAACTTGCAAGATTTCGAATCAATTCGCGATTTTATCGCGTCATCGACAATGGCATTGTTGATTGACCTTCCATTTGTGGTTCTATTTTTACTGGTTATCTATATCGTCGCCGGGCCACTGGTGTTTGTTCCTTTAGGTGCTTGCTTAGGCATACTAACAATCAGTTTACTAGCGCGTAACAAAATCGATACAGCCATTCAAAAAACCTATCAAGCGTCGGCGGCAAAAAGTGGAATGCTGATTGAAGCATTGTCGGGATTAGAAATCATCAGAACAAATCGGCTTGAAGGAAGCATGCAGAGACGTTGGGAAGACAGCGTAGGTGAGATTAGTGAGTGGAGTAATAAGTCGCGCATGATAAGTACAACAGCCACAACACTATCGGGTTGGCTACAGCAGGTAAATACAATCGGTATGGCGATTGTCGGCGTATATCTAATTTCGGGCGGCAGCTTAACAATGGGCGGCTTAATCGCTGCAATTATGCTTAGTGGGCGAGCAATGGCGCCTATGAGCCAGATTGCTGCGCTAATACCTAGATACAACCAGTCTAAGACGGCCTATGAAGGCATTGCCAAGGTAATGGAGTTGCCAGGTGAAAGAGCGAATGACACTCACTACGTCAGCGGACATCCTCTTGAAGGCGGGTATCACTTCGACGGTGTAGGGCTCACCTTTGAAGGTCAAAAAACACCCTCGTTGCATGATATTAGTTTTGATATTGAAGCGCGCTCATCGGTTGCGGTGATCGGTAGAATAGGGTCAGGTAAGACAACAATGCTTCGATTAATGGTGGGGCTTTACCAACCTACTGACGGTGTGATTACCCTGGATGGGCTCAATATAAACCAAATTGACCCGAGCGAGCTAAGGTCAGCGATTGGTGTGGTCGAGCAGCAGCCTCACCTATTTGCCGGCTCAATAAGAGAGAATATTACTGCTTCTGCGCCGTTTGTAGATGACAAGCAGTTGATGACCGCAGTCAAGCTAGCAGGTGTAGACACCTTTACCGCGAACCATGAAGAGGGTCTTAACAGGCAAGTGGGCGAGCGAGGCATGCGATTATCGGGCGGGCAGCGGCAATGCGTAGCAATAGCGAGGGCGCTAATTACCGACCCGCAGATAATCATTATGGACGAGCCAACTAGCTCGATGGATCAAGACACTGAAAAAGTATTTATCTCGCGGCTCGCTAGTATTGCAAAAAGTAAAACTCTAATTGTGTTCACACAGCGACTTTCACTACTAGAAGTTGTAGACAAAATCATGGTGCTAAATAACGGCAAGCTTCATAAGTATGAAGATAAGAAAACCATGTTAGGTGGCAACCGTGAACAATAAAAAAGACCTAGACTATGCGACGCATACCGCGGCAGCGATGCTCAGTCAGCAACCAAGATCAGGAACCATTATTATCTGGGCAGTGGCGGCCTTCGTTTTTGTACTAATTCTATGGTCTCTGTTTTTTCACATTGATGAAACGGTAAGAGGTCAAGGCAAAGCCGTACCATCTAGACACGTACAAGTGATACAAAACTTAGAAGGGGGAATACTAGAAACCCTAAACGTACGAGAAGGGCAGATGGTGAAAGCTGGGCAAGTGCTGATGGAGCTTGACCCAACACAGGCATCAGGTTCGCTCGCTGAGACCGAAGAGCAATACTATTCGCTTATAGCAAAAGAACAACGGCTAGAAGCAATGGCCAATGGTACAGAGCCGAAGTTTGACAGCAACATCAACGACGCAGGTTACATAAAGTTCGCAACATCTGAGCGGCAGGTTTACAAGACAGCGACTGAATCGCTTAAAAATCAGCAGCAGCTTATTGAAATAAAAATAAAGCAAAAGCAAGGTGAGATTTCAGCTTACAATAAACAGCTTTCTGACTTAAGAGCACGCGTAGCTACCTTAGAAAAACAGGTCGAGATGAATGAAAAACTTGCTAAAACAGGTGTTGCATCAAAGGCCGAGGTACTTCGTTTTAAGGGCGAGTTATCTTCTGCTAGATCTGAATATGACGAAACTAATGTAAAGATTCCAAGCCTGAGAGCTGAGATAGAAGCGCTACAAAACGAGCGTGATAAGAACGCAATTGTATTTCAACAAAAAGCTGGTGAAGAATTGGCCGAGGTGCGCGCAAAGTTAGGCGTAACTGGTGCCACTAGAGATCGACGATCTGACGTAGTGAATCGTACTCAGATTAAATCGAATGTAGAGGGCGTCGTAAAGAAACTATACATAGATTCGTTAGGTGGTGTAATACGCCCAGGCATGCCCATTGCTGAGGTGGTGCCTATCGACGATAAGATAATTATCGAGGCACGTATTCAACCAAAAGACATCGGCTTTGTTCAACAGGGCATGTCGGCAAGAGTACGAATATCAGCATTCAATTTCGCAATGTATGGGGGGCTAGACGGTCACGTCACGTCGGTGTCAGCCGACTCCATCGTCGATGAAAAAGGCCACTCATACTATCTAGTGCGCATCGAGGTAGATGGCAATCTGAAAGGAGCTGATGGCAATTCTTTAAGAGTAATACCAGGTATGCAGGCGACCGTCGACATCACTGTGGCAACCCGCACAGCGTTTGTGTATTTGGTAAATCCTTTACTCAAGATATTTAAACAGTAGGTGTGTAATGAGTAACGCATTCAAACTTATCTCAGTATCTAGTGGTTCATTACAGGTCGAAAGTGATGGTTTAAATAAG
The DNA here is from genome assembly GCA_947503335.1 of uncultured Pseudomonadales bacterium. Taxonomy (GTDB): domain Bacteria; phylum Pseudomonadota; class Gammaproteobacteria; order Pseudomonadales; family CANNCY01; genus CANNCY01. Next base: position 327,785 of record CANNCY010000004.1, read on the forward strand.
GGTGCACATACGAATCAGATGATTCAAACAGGTAGCCATTTACATGCGGCGCCCGGCACAATATTGATTGTTCAAACGGCAGATGGTTACAGAGTGCCCATCGCGGTTCAGGGAGACTTTGTAGTCGATGATAATTGGATAGAACAGGCAAATCGCTCAATTATCAAATACGAGCAAGCGTTTAGCGACTTTTACAATGGCACTCATCTCATTGTCGACGGGCAACAACAAAACCAGACGGCAGATGTTGAGAGAATAGACGACCCAAATAGAAAAACTCATCAAACTTCTGACCATTACACCGAAGGTTATCATCACACAATACTACCTAACTTAATTGATGATGCTGGTTATCAAGACGTTGATGAAGAATTTAGATTGATAAGACAGCGCCTAGAAAATTACGACACGATTTCAGAGCCCGCATTTCAGTTTTTACAAATGAATGGAATGGCAGTCGCCGTTGATGCAACCGGGGCTTACACACTAACCAGTCATTCGTCAGGATCATTGCCTAGCGGCGCCATAACCTTACCTTCTTATCATTTAACTTCACCATTGACGTCTGGCGTAGACATCACGGCGCCTATTCCAACTATTTCAATAGACTCAATTACCGGCGACAACATTGTTAACGCTAACGAGCTTAAGTCAGGGTTTGTTGTAACGGGTAAAGTGGGTGGCGAATTCAACCCAGGAGCAATTGTTGAGGTCTCAATTGGCGCGATCAACCTTGTTGGCCAAGTCGATGCCAGCGGGCTATTCAAGATAGATGTACCGCCGGCACTAAGGTTACAAACAGGCCAGCACGAACTCGTTGCGAAGGTAATAGCTACCGATAGTGCGGGTAACCAAGGGGTCGGTGTAGACAATCAAATCTTCACTACCGATATTAACGCCCCCAAACCACCAACGATAAATACGCTGCCTACGGGCGTTAACACTACTCAACCGACACTTACAGGTACTGGTCAGCCCGGTGCAACCATTCAAATACACTCAAATGGTAATGTAATTGGCTCTGCGATCGTCGGCCCTCAAGGTCATTGGACATTTACACCGACGACGCCATTAAGCACTGGGGCCCATAGTTTTAATGCGACGCAAACTACTCAGTCAGGAAACCACAGCGGTAGTAGTCAGTCTCATGTTTCGCACGTCGATACAACCAATCCAGTACCTACCATCAGTGTTAACTCGATCACGCCAGACAACATCATCAATGCCGCCGAGTCAGGGCAAAATATTGCGATAACCGGCCACGTAGGGGGCGAGTTTAACAATGGTGACACAGTAACCCTAATAATTAATGGGTCGCAGTTTACGGGTTCTGTAACCGCAAATGGTACGTTTAATATCAGCGTGCCGGGCAGTGACTTAAAAGCTGATAACAATACAAGTATCGATGCGAAAATTGAGACTACCGATGCTGCAGGTAACCAAGGTAGTGCCACTATCGCGCATACTTACGCAGTCGATATCAGCGCACCTCAAGCGCCGATCATTAATCCACTCGCCCCAGATATCAATACGCCAACGCCGTTGATTACCGGCACGGGCGAGCCCGGCGCAAAGATAGAAATCAAAGACGGTAACCAAGTATTAGGCAGCGCGACGGTAAATCCGCAGGGTAGTTTTAGTTTTACACCGCCACCATTGCA
>CANNCY010000005.1 GCA_947503335.1 uncultured Pseudomonadales bacterium
CACCCGGCACGATTCGAACGTGCGACCGCCTGGTTCGTAGCCAGGTACTCTATCCAGCTGAGCTACGGGTGCGCAATTTGTGTTGTCGCCCTAAGCGCCATCACAAAATAATGGCGGAGAGGGAGGGATTCGAACCCTCGATACCGGATTAGGGTATACTCCCTTAGCAGGGGAGCGCCTTCGGCCACTCGGCCACCTCTCCAACACGGCGCGTATGATACCCACATTGTCGGAAAAATCAAAGGCTTATCGAGGGTTTCAGACCACTTTTTTATTGGTCATAATCCAACTTTTCAGATTTTTGCTCTTGCTGTATGCGCTGATAGATCTCTTCGCGATGCACTGCTACATCTTTGGGCGCATTTACACCAAGTCTTACCTGGTTACCTTTAACTCCTAAAACAGTAACCGTTATGTCGTCACCGACCATCAAAGTTTCGCCAACGCGGCGAGTTAATATCAACATCTCGTTTTCTCCTTAAACGATCTTCGCAAAGCATCTGCTTAGCCGAGACTGCACCGTCCGTGAGGAAGTAACAGTCATTATGGTCCATTCTTGGTGGCCATACTGCCACCAAGTAAACCGATTAGTTATGCAAGCAAACAGAACACTCTCAAAGAGTTCTAAGGATGGGGGTTATTTACCCCCTTTTATTATGCTGGTGCGTTACCTAGCTCAAATGCCGAGTGAATTGCGCGAACAGCCAATTCTAAATAACGCTCTTCAATCACTACCGAAATCTTAATCTCAGAAGTGGTAATGAGCTGAATATTGATATTCTCTTTTGCCAAAGCCTTAAACATTGTCGATGCAACACCCGCATGCGAGCGCATACCTACACCAACGACCGACACTTTGGCGATCTTGTCATCGGTGATCACTTCTGCGGCATTTAGCTCTGCAGCGATCTGATCTACGATCGCCTTCGTCTTTACCAAATCACTGCGATTAACAGTAAACGTAAAGTCGGTAGAACCATCAGAGGCCACGTTTTGAACAATCACGTCAACTTCGATGTTCGCCTCACTGATAGGCGCCAGAATACTTGTTGCGATACCCGGCATATCTGGTACACCGCGAATAAATACTTTGGCTTCGTCACGGTTAAAGGCAATGCCTGATACTACGGGTGCTTCCATTTCATTCTCTTCTTCTAATGATATAAGGGTACCAGGACCCGGCTCGATACTATGTAATACACGCAACGGTACCGCGTACTTACCAGCAAACTCTACTGCACGAATTTGAAGCACCTTAGAACCCAAACTCGCCATCTCTAGCATCTCTTCAAAGGTGATGCGCTCCATACGGCGAGCACCTTCTACAACGCGTGGGTCTGTGGTGTATACACCGTCTACATCGGTGTAGATCTGACACTCGTCAGCTTTAAGGGCTGCAGCTAATGCCACAGCGGTGGTGTCTGAACCACCTCGCCCAAGTGTTGTAATGTTGCCCTGAGCATCAACTCCTTGAAAGCCTGCTACAACCACCACTCGCCCTGCGTCTAAATCAGCTCGAATCTTACGATCATCAATCGATTCAATTCGTGCCTTGGTATGCGCTGAATCAGTTTCGATACATACCTGCCCGCCCGTATACGAGCGCGCCTCTAATCCTATTTGCTGCAATGCCATCGATAACAAAGCAATCGTTACCTGCTCGCCCGTCGACAGCAATACATCCATTTCACGTGGCGTTGGCTGTTCAGAAATAGCATCAGCCAAGCCCACTAAACGGTTCGTTTCACCACTCATTGCCGAGACTACAACAACGATCTGGTGACCTTCTTTATGAGCAGCTGCTACCTTAGCGGCCACCCCTTGAATACGCTCGACCGAACCAACCGAGGTACCCCCATACTTTTGTACATACAGCGACATTATTGTTCTCTTGTATTACGTATTAAGACAACTTACCTACGATAAGTTCATTCGCAGCAGTAAGTAGTTCTACTACCTTACCTGGCTCAGTACCCCCGCCCTGAGCCATATCTGGGCGACCACCGCCCTTGCCACCAACAATTGGGGCAAGCTCTTTAATTAGGTCGCCCGCTTTTACTTTGCCGATGAGTGATTTAGACACACCCGCGATTAATGACACCTTGTCGTCCCCTGGCACGGCCAAGAATACAACTGAATCGCCAAGCTTGTTCTTAAGCTGATCTTGAAGATCACGCAACGACTTAGGGTCAGCACCCGGCAGCTCAGCCACCAGCACCTTAGCGCCAGCAACTTCGACGGCATTGGCCGCTAGATCTTGCCCTGCCGATGCAGACAGCTTCGCCTTTAACGCAGCGATCTCTTTATCTGCTGCCTTGCTGTTGGCAACAAACTGTTCAAACTTGGCGAGTAACGACTCTGGGCTTGCCTTCAACTGTGCCGCTAACTGACCTACCAATGATGCTTGATTTTGCACCCACTGCTCAGCTGCTTCACCAGTGATAGCCTCAATACGACGCACACCTGCCGCAACACCCGCCTCAGATACAATCTTGAATAGACCGATGTCGCCGGTGCGCTCTACGTGGGTACCACCGCAAAGTTCTACCGAGAAACCGTCGCCCATGCTAAGCACACGTACTTCGTCGCCATACTTTTCGCCGAACAGCATCATCGCGCCCATCTCTTGAGCTTGCTCCATAGATGCTAGCGTGGTGTTCACTGGTGTATTTGCACGAATCTGTGCATTGACCATCTGCTCTACTTCTAACACCTGTTCAGCAGTCATCGCCTCTAGGCTTGAGAAGTCAAAACGTAGACGCTCTGCTTGAACAAGCGAGCCTTTCTGCGCGACCTGATCACCCAACACAGCGCGTAACGCCGCATGCACCAAGTGCGTTGCAGAGTGATTTAACTTAGTAGCTTGACGCACAGAAGCATCAACGGTTGTGGCTAACTTATCCCCAACCTTTAACTCGCCCTGAGTTACCTTGACATGATGTAGGTGTACGTCACCGCTCTTAGTAGTATCAGATACATCCGCTGCACCGCCGTCACCCTTTAGATAACCGCAGTCACCAGCCTGACCACCTGATTCGCCATAAAAGCTAGTTGAATCTAATACAACGACGGCCTTTGAACCCTCTGATACCGCCTCAACTGATTCACCATCTACTAAGATGGCAACCACTGAACCTTCGCCATCAGTGTTGTCGTAACCGGTAAAGGCAGTCTCGCCATCTACTTTTAAGATGTCGGTGTAATCCACCTTAAAGCTTCCCGCAGCACGAGCACGCTCACGCTGCTCGTTCATTGCAGATTCGTAGCCTTCCATATCTAGGGTAAGGTCGCGCTCGCGTGCAATGTCGTTTGTTAAATCAGCAGGGAACCCGTAGGTGTCGTGCAATAAGAACACAAGATCACCTGGAATCACCGAACCTTTCAGATCAGGCAACGCTGCTTCGAACACACCCATACCCTTTTCTAGGGTACGAGCAAACTGCTCTTCTTCAAGACGTAACACCTTTTCAATGTGTGCTTGCTGGTCACGCAGCTCTGGATAGGCATCGCCCATTTCGTCAGCTAATGCTTGAACGAGCTTATTAAAGAACAGACCTTTTTGGCCTAGCTTGTAACCGTGGCGAATAGCGCGGCGAATAATACGACGTAGCACAAAGCCGCGACCCTCATTAGAAGGCAATACACCGTCAGAGATAATGAACGAGCACGAACGAATGTGATCAGCAATTACGCGCAGTGAAGTATTGTTTAGGTCTGTCTCACCTACCGCGTTCGATGCAGCCTTTAGCAACGACTGAAATAGATCAATCTCGTAGTTGTTATGAACGCCCTGCATCACTGCAGCGATACGCTCAAGCCCCATACCGGTGTCGATCGACGGGTTAGGCAGCGGTATCAACTCGCCACTTGCCTGACGCTCGTACTGCATAAAAACAAGGTTCCAGATCTCGATGTAGCGATCTAGGTCGTCGTCGGGGCTGCCTGGTGGGCCACCCGGTACATCTTCGCCATGGTCATAAAAGATCTCAGAACTTGGGCCACAAGGGCCAGTGTCGCCCATCTGCCAGAAGTTGTCTTCGTCTAAGCGTGATAGACGATTAGGATCTACGCCAATTTCGTTAACCCAGATCGCTTCGGCTTCGTCATCACTGATGTGTACGGTTACCCAAAGCTTTTCTTTAGGCAGCTTTAGCTCTTCGGTCAAAAACGCCCACGCCATTTGAATCGCTTCACGCTTGAAGTAGTCACCAAAACTAAAGTTACCTAGCATCTCAAAGAAGGTGTGATGGCGAGCGGTATAACCTACGTTTTCAAGATCGTTATGCTTACCGCCAGCGCGCACGCAGCGCTGCGACGACACCGCACGGGTGTAATCACGCACTTCGGCACCTAGAAAGGTGTCTTTAAACTGGTTCATACCTGCATTGGTAAATAGCAGGGTTGGGTCGTCGTGGGGCACCAAAGAGCTACTTGCTACAATCTGGTGATTCTTCGACTGAAAATAATTTAAAAACGCAGAACGGATGTCAGCACTTTTCATTGATTGGCTGCCTTAACTTTAGTAATTCAGTAAGTTAGAAATATTCACTGAAAATCATACCAAAGAAAGACCGCGCCTCGGGGCGGCAATTAGTGCGAATAATGCCACCAAAACTCGCCCGCAACGCCTGTGTTTGCGGGCAAAACAGTTTAATCGGTAACTGACTGACCTATTTCGCGAGCTTCTTCTTCTAACATCACCGGAATACCGTCACGTACTGGGTATGCTAAACCACTAGCTTTACAGACTAACTCGTTGTTTTCTTTATCGTATTCGACAGGGGCCTTACTTACAGGGCACACCAAAATTGCTAATAGATTTTCGTCAAGCATTACAATCTCCTACTGCTTGGTTTCTGGCTTAGGCATCTCGCCCACCAGAGGCTGCGGATCAACACGCTGATCTCGCCAATTCATTCGCCAGTCAAGATGGGGGCCGGTTGAACGCCCTGTTGAACCAATCTTACCGATCAGATCACCCTTTTCGACGACATCACCGTCACGCACATCGATGGCACTAAGGTGTAAGAAGCTAGAGTTTAACCCATAGCCATGATCAATGATAATGGTACCGCCAGAATAAAACAGATCTGATTCAGCTAGCACCACCTTACCACCGGCGGGCGCGTATACGGGGGTACCTGTTGGCTGAGCTACATCAACCCCGTAATGAGGCCGCCCCGGCTCGCCGTTATAATAGCGCTGACTACCGTAAACGCCACTGATTCGCCCTATTGCTGGCCACTCAAAATCTTCTAAGAAGTTAGTACGCTCACTAATCTGCGCCCTCGCTGCTCTAATCTGCGCTGACTCTTTGCGAATGCGTTTTAGATCATCGTCATTAGGCGACATGATCTTCTTAGGGATACCCTCGACGCGTGAAATCTTATATTCACGAGGCGTAATATCAAATTTAAATACAGCTCCCTTACCCTTTAGCTGCATTTTAATATCAATCGACGCAGGCGCATCTCGCCCTAGCCCTAGCAATGCCACCCCTTTTGGCGTAACCAAGATATCGCGATCACCCCATTGCAATTTTGCCTTAGGATCAACCGACAGCTCGATGATGGCGCCCTGCTCCCATTTACCCGAAAGCAATTTTGGTCGCTCTAGTTCTGCAAATGCTTGAGACACAAAGAAAGTGCTACTAGCAACAAGCACAGCTATTCGTTCTAAAATCATTTGTTTGTTTCTCGACGTAGTGCCGCCTCGTAATCTTGCGGCGTGTTTAAATTTGTGAAGGCATCGGCCAAATCACTGCAATCGATCACCTCGGCATTTAGTGCATCGACCAGCCCTTTCATTCTTAGTTGTTCTTTGACCAATAAATCATGGGCGAGCTCAGCAGCGCGCTTGGGGTATATCCCATACAACGGCTGCAACCGTTCATCTTTAGCAACGCTGCAGTCAGTCTTAGAGCCTACCAAGCGCGCCACTACCTCAAAAGGTACCGCAGCCATATCACAGGGTAGCACTAGAACCGACTCATGCTGTGCGCCTGCTAATCCTACTTCGATACCTGCTAACGGCCCCTGACCAGCCACCCGGTCCTCAACGACCCTAACACCAAAGTCATATAGATCAGGCTCTGGGCTACCGGCAATGAGTATGTCCTCAGCACCTAACGATCTAACCTGTTGTATTACACGACCTAACAATGGCTGACCATCAAGAGGCAGCAACGCTTTGTGCTGCCCCATTCGACGACTCTTGCCACCAGCTAGCAATACCACTGATATATTCTGTAACAGATTAACTGTCATATTCGTCGTCAAAAATCTCTTCAATGGTTAATCCAAAGACCCTAGCCGCTTTAAAGGCTACTGGTAAACTAGGGTCGAACTTGCCTTTCTCAATCGCGTTAACTGTTTGGCGAGACACATCTAACGCTTGCGCCAAATCTGCTTGGGTCCAGTCGCGCTCGGCTCTAAGCACTTTTAATCGATTTTTCATTGGTACTTCCTGTAATTAACGATTAACGCAACCATATAACTAACACTCATCACCACCAACACTAGCGATGGCGAGGGCATTTTCGCAAGTAGCCCAGCGGGCTCTAACAACCCCATCAACGATGCAAAGATCATGGTACAGCCTAACGAAATTGCCATCGCATTAAAATGAACTCGTCGTTGCAATTCGTCGAGGTCTGCCAGGTAGTCTTTAATTACCAGCACCATTTGCAAGCCCAAAACTATATTTATAGCAACCGCTAACAGCGAATAGGTTTTTTGCAGCCCCCAAATCATCTCCGGCCCAAAGGCCACTAACGCTGTTGATAACAGCCATGCCAATGTCCAGACAAACAACTGCTTAGTTCGTTTCTGTAAACGCTGTTCAATACCTTGACTCTTCATATCACTCATACTCATCTCCTTTACATTATGTAAAACATACTTTACAAAACAAAGAATACACCACCTGACCACAAAGTCAAGAACACTTTACATAAAGTAAATCAAATAATACACAAACCAATCATTTTGACTAAGCTAGGTATTTTTTAAGTTGTCAGGCCTCGCCATGGGCGCGAAGATAACGCCATCTGTTTTGGCGCTTGATTATGCTTAATATCGTACTGTTTGAACCCGAGATTCCACCGAACACTGGCAACCTGATTCGCCTTGCGGCAAATACTGGCTGCTCGCTGCATCTGATTAAGCCCTTAGGTTTTGATCTAGACGAAAAAAAAGTTCGACGCGCAGGCCTAGACTATCGAGACATGGCAGCGGTGACACAGCACGACAATTGGCAGGCCTATCTAAATAGCGGCATCGACACATCGCGCATCTTTGCTTTAAGCACCAAGGGCACAAAGGGCTACCATCAGGTCGACTACCGTGAGGGTGATACCCTTGTGTTTGGCCCCGAAACTAGAGGCCTAAGCCAAGAATTTAGAGAAGCGCTGCCCAGTGAGCATGTATTACGTATACCGATGAAGCCCGACAGTCGCAGCATCAACCTAAGTAATGCGGTGGCCATCGTATCGTTCGAAGCGTTGCGCCAGCTTGGCTTTAGCTACGGAGACTAAGATGACTCCTACCAACATCGGCATCATCTATGGCTCGTCAACTTGCTTTACCGAAATGGCAAGCGAGGCAATCTCGCGCGAACTAGAAGACTGCCTAACCAGTGCTTCGATTACCCTTCATGATGTTGCCAACGACGGTGTTGAGAACATCACCGATTACGACCTGTGTTTACTGGGCATTCCCACTTGGGACTACGGCGAGTTACAAGAAGACTGGGACACCCACTGGGACGAGCTAATAGAAAAAGACCTAAGCGGCAAAACCTATGCCTTGTTCGGCTTGGGTGATCAAGTGGGCTACCCCACTTGGTTTCAAGATGCTCTAGGATACCTTAACGCCGTAATACTCAATGCTGGTGGGCGCGTGATTGGCCATTGGCCAGTAGAAGGCTACGACTACGAAACATCAAAAGCCCATACCGCCGATAGCAGTCATTTTGTTGGTTTAGCATTAGATGACGAAACCCAGCCCGAACTGTCACCAGATCGCATTCATCGCTGGGTTCGACAAATCATTGGCGAGTTCTAACATGAGCGAACTGCTAACAAGCTTGACTCGCCCACCTATTGAATGGAACGAGCTAGACGAGCCGATCAACAAGCAGTTCGACGATTGTTATCTATTTACTGAAGAAGGCCGCGACGAAGCTTGGTACAACTATATCGACGGCAATCGCTTACCTGAACGTTTTGCAGCGCTTAATAAAGGCGATACCTTTACTATTGCAGAGACGGGTTTTGGCACCGGCTTAAACTTTATTAACGCATGGATATGCTTTGAGCAACATGCGCCCAAAGGTGCGTCGTTGCAGTTTATTTCTAGCGAACTGTATCCGCTAGACGCCGATACTATTTGTCGCGCCTTAGCCCCGTTTTCTGAATGTCGTGACTATGCCGACGCGATAATCGAACAGCTACCGCCGCCAATACCTGGCACCTACCGGCTACATTTTGGTGATCACTGTTTAACACTTCTGTATGGTGATAGCGCCAGCGTATTTGCCAATTTCAAGGCTAGCCATGAAGCCATTTCACCTAACTGTGGATGGCACGTCGATGCTTGGTTTTTAGACGGTTTTGCACCGGCTCGAAATCCTGAGCAGTTTGATGAATCGATGCTTAAAACCATTGCAAGCCTTTCTAAAAAAGGCACCACCCTAGCTACTTTCAGTGTTGCAGGTTTTATTAAACGCCCGCTGCAAGATCTTGGGTTTTCATTGCAAAAACGTTCAGGCTATTCATTAAAGCGCGAAATGCTTTGTGCCACGTACAATGGCAAGAGCCCCATCATCAATAACTGCACAACCCCTTGGTTCGATTACGTGCCGCCCAAGGCAATATGTGCCGGCGATCACGTCGCTATTGTAGGCGCTGGCATTGCAGGCTGTTTAACTGCCCACAAATTAGCCAAGAGCGGTGTACGCGTTACGCTAATTGATAAGCATCATCGCATTGCATCCGAGGGGTCGGGCAATCGGCAGGGCGCCATTTACGGCAAGCTATCAAACACCAAACAAGCACTGAGTCAGTTAGTTATTCAATCGCAGGTGTATAGCACCCGCTTTTATCGAATGCTACTACAAGAGCACCCTAATTTGGGTGGCCAATGTGGGCTAATTCAACTGCCCGCTCTTGAGCGCGATGCGCCAATGCAGGCCCTAGTTGCCGAGCAGCTTTCTGGTTGTGAAGATTTTGTGCGTGCAGTTGATCAACAAGAAGCATCTCAGCTTTCTGGCGTGGATGTGACTAGCGGTGGGCTATTTTTCAGTGAAGCTTGGTGGCTTGCACCCCAGCAGCTTTGCGCCTATTTGATACAACATGACAATATCTCAGTCGTCAGCGATACAAACATCGACTCGATAACAAAAGACGCTAAAGGCTGGTCACTAAATAGCGATGCTCGCTCGCCCATTATTGCCGACCAGGTGGTAATAACTAGCGCCAAAGCTAGTGACGCACTACTGCCACAGCTAGCCAGCGCATTAAGAACCGTTGGCGGGCAAACAAGCACTATAAAATCTGATCATTTGACGTCCTTAAAAACCATTGTATGTGCCGAGGCATATGTATCGCCGGCACTCGAGGGCGTACACACCACAGGGGCGAGTTTTCACCCCAATCAGACGTCTATTGCGGTTACACCCGAAGACCATACCTATAACCAAGGGCAGTTGCAGACTCTGTTCAGCAACAAAATCGATTCTGAGGTAATTGATGGTCACGCTGCTATAAGATGCGCTACACGCGACTACTTACCCCTAGCAGGGCCCGTACCCAATATGGCTAATCTTGAAAGAGATTTTGACCGTTTACGCCACAATAAAAAGGCAAATATCCAACAGGTTGGCGCGATCGAATCTGGCCTATGGACTATCTGCGGTTTGGGGTCGCGCGGCCTTAGCTACGCACCACTATGTACCGAATTAGTGGTCTCACAAATGCTGCATAGACCTCTACCCGTAGCATTAGATCTATTAAAAGCCCTATCCCCCGCACGATTCATTATTCGTAATGTGATTAGGGCTAATCGCAATTAACCCATTGATAGACTAGCTTTAAGCATATAGGGATATCAGGGCTAGGTTATGCTGCAGCATCATTACGGCCATTCGCATGAAGCGATCGCCACATACGAAACCGAAGAAATTCATAATTTTTATCAATCTGTTGTGATTCAGCGCGTTGCCGAACTGTCTAAGAAAGCACGCAACGATGCCGATTTTCATGCTGACGTGTGCTGTGTCGCATTGAATCACCTACCCCCTAAATACATTCGCCATAGTGTAGACATGCGTTTTTTCATGTCGCCAGACGAAGCAAGGGAGATTGATCTTAAGGTTGACGAAGCAGTTAAGTTTGCACTTGATTTTGTTGAAGGCAGACAAAGATAAAAAAGCCCCAACAGTTGCCTGTTGGGGCTCGTTTAAATAGTGCGCTAAGCAGCCTTACTTAAAGCCTTCTGACATCTTAAAGGTTGCGCCGGTTTTCGAACCAGAGTGTGCCCCTTCGTGTAATCCACGTTTCTTAACCTCAGCGTCTAGGTGATCACGGAGCGCCTTAAGGTGAGGCTTTTGACGATCTGTACCCTTAAACGAGAACTCTGAAAAATAGATACGAGGCTTTCGATAGAAAGGTGTCCATACCTGAAAATCAATTTCGTCAGAGAAACGTTTGTCTTTTGCGAAGGCGGTCCACTCATGGGTTCTCATAACCATGGTTTGCTTAAACTTGCCTTTGTTCGCTTCGTACACTGGGCCGACAAAACCCCAAGTGCGCTTGTCTTGCTTAATTAATTTAAATATAGCGTCGATGTCTACGCTTTTAACATCGATATCACCAGGGCTGTATGGGATATCCCAACTCGCGCTATAAGCATACTTGTCACCAGTAATATCAATCTCTGCCTTTTTGTAGTTCTTAATATCACCAAACGACTGGGGGTCATCTCCGCGTAGTTTAACAGTGATCTTTGACTTGTTAGGCTTTGTTACATGCTCGCGCACTCGAATACTCAATTCAGCATTTTTCAACGCTCTGTCAGGGGTATCGAGATAGGTTACTAGCTTAATCGAAGTGCCGTCTTCAAAATCTAGAAAATCATACTGTGACTTGAACTTGGCATTTAGTGACTTGGTTGCGTAGGGCAACGAATCAGCAGTCGCGTTTACATGATATTCGATACTGGTAAATGCTGATGGAGGCAAAGCAGCAACCGATGTAGCGCCGATTAATGCGCCTGCGGCGAATAGACTTTTAAAGAGTTTCATATTTAATATTCCTTACCAAGAATTACGTGTACATCGCTTGAGTTTAGACGCTGAATTAATACTTCTATGGGTAGCAATTCACAACAGAAACGCCAATTTGAACTATTTGAAGAATAAGAATGCGTAGGCTGACAGTAATTCGCCGTTCACCGCATGCTCTTTAATACGTTCAGCAATCGCACAGGCTGCTACATAGTTCTCAGATATCGAAACTACGATCGACAGCTGTTCTTCGCCAGGTACCTCTAACACGACGTGATCGGTCATTATCGACGTGAGTAATAGCTCATCTAGCAACCTATCAGTATCTGTATCTTTCGGAATCTTACTGATCGCTATTTTTGAATGTTCATATTCTTGCTGCTCCATTTAAACCACCACAACTAAAAATAGGTTTTGCACGATAAACAAGGCAATAAAACAGCCGATGGCCGAAATAATCGGCGTGGTTACCCAACCCATCACAACTCGTAAAAGATTCTTATACTGCACAGGTAATTTGCGTAAAAGTGCAATACCAACAACGGCACCAATCACTGCTTGAGAGCTAGAGACAGGCACTAGGGGGATCGCCGGCAAACCAAGCGATACTACAAAATCAGATAGGCCTTGAGATGAAAACACAAACAGTACAATCGAGTGGGCCATTACAACTACCCAAGCGGTAACAGGCGTCATATCAATAAGGCTGCTTCCCACCGTCATCATCACTCGCTTTGAGTATGTAATTACACCAACTGAGATAGCCACGGCACCTAAAAAGAATAACTGCATTTCTTTAGTAAAGGTAATACCCATTATTTTGAGCGGCTCAAATTCGCTACTAGACACAAACACACCCATGACGTTAGCAATATTGTTTGCACCTAACGAATAAGAACCAAAGGCACCCGCAATTATGAGCCCGATGCGCGTCCAACTATCTAGTTGAAACAGTCCAGGCCTAGCAACCTCTAAAAACCATGTTGTTAATTTATAAAGCAGTACGCCTGTGACAGCTGCTAACACTGGGCATAGCACCCATGTCATTAAAATCTTATTAAGTGTCGCTGCATGGGTAGGCTCGTTACTGAAAAAATTCCAACCTATGATGGCACCTACAATTGCCTGACCAGTCGACACAGGCAAACCATACTTTGTCATGTAGAAAACGGTTAGTGCCGCTGTTAAGGCAACGGTAAATGCCCCGCCAACAGCAGATACCTTACCTAAGGCACCAAGTGTATGAGAAGCTCCAGCACCACTAATAACAGCGCCCAAAACGACCATGACAGAACAAACTATTGCAGCGGTTTTAAACGACACCATACGTGAGCCAACGGCTGTGCCAAACACATTGGCAGCATCGTTAGCACCTAGTGACCAACCTAGAAACAGGCCACTAGATAGAAAGATAATGACTGCGAACTCCATTTTTTGCTCGCTACTGCATTCGTTTTAAGGTGTAAATTGAAATACGATCACTAACGTCTTCAGCTAACTCAGCTATCTGCTGAATTCTGTCGACAAAATAACGTAAGTGAATTTTCTCAACTAATTGAAGGTCTGATTGAAACAGCGTTGTTTTGATCTTGTTACACAGTGCGGCAGTATCGTTCTCAAGCAACATCACTTTAGTATGATACTCCTGCACTCTCTGCAGATCTGACAGAAAGCTGCGAGCACAGAGTACGGTATGATCAATGGTATCGCCTAGTGTTGCGAGGGCCATGAAGAAATCTTCGTTGATAACCGCTGGCACAATCGGGCGCTCGATATTTAAGTGACTACTTACGGTATCATTTAGATTAATAATGCCGTCCATTAGTTCGATTAAAGACGCCAAATCAGAGCGCAAATCTGGGATTAGCGTTTTGAGATATAGGGTTGTTTCGATTTCTCGGTTAAGCTCGTCGGCTCTATGTTCTATCTCATGAATACGCTGCAGTGCAGCGCAAAAGTCATCACTATCAGCACCCTTTTCGATATAAGAGCGCCATAGCTTTACAAATTCGTGCTGTACGGCAGTTAGCTGGTCAAGAAACGCATAGACATGCGCTTCAGTCGATTTACTCCTCGACAGTAATGCGTCTACGCGCTCTATCCCAAACATGACTTCTCCCTAGAACGAAAACTGCATTCTTGCCTGAAGAATGTTGTAGTCGTCATCCTCTAAACCAGGCTCATACAGCGACGGGTCATATTCAGTTGAACCATGAATATAGTTGAACTGCGCTTTAAGATGCTTTTCTAAGTACCAATTTAGGCCAATCGCAAAATCTGTAGCACTTCCGCCATAGATATTCGTAGACGCATCATCGAAATCTGCTGTTTGAATGCGTGCGGCCACTTCCCAAGCGCCCCAGCCTCCGTCAGAGATTGGATTTGCCGGGCTGACCTGCCTAAACGTACCGTTTTTCTTACGGTACTCCCACATCTCTCCGGTAATCGTGTAGATAGCCGAAATGTAGGCCGCTGAAACATCAGTATCACCTCCTACATCTTGATTGTCTGCAGTGGCATAAACGTATTCACCTTGGGTAATAAAGTTATTTCGCTGATATGCGAATTCTAGGCCCACAGCTGTTTGATTGTCGCTGTCAAACTTATCTGTGTTGATTACTCGCTCCATTGGCTTGGCGCTGGGGCGAGCTCGCCATCTTGCATCACCGTCGTCCATAGACTGATACAAGAAACTAGCACCTAAGTGCAGCAACCCTTCACCTCGATACGGCGTACCCACAATACGTGAGGCGAACATTCCAAAGTCTTCGTCTTCACCATTGTCAAAGGCAACACTTGTACGAATAGCCCAATTATCTGAATCATAGCGATGTTGAACACCAAAGTTGCGATCTGGCGAGAATGTATCAGTAAAGCTGCGATGCATCATATAGCCGTGACGAGAACTTTGCGTATTCTCTAGGCCAAACGCATACTTTTGATAACCAAAGGTTAACTTGGTATTTTCAAATCCCTCATAAACGATATTGGCATCTTTTAAATCTAGTTTTTCATCGCTTGCATTAATATTATCAGCAAAATCGAATTGAATTTCGTATTCCCAGTCTCGTGCAAACTGCCCTTCTAAGCCAACACGCAATCGGTTAATCTGCGTAGCACTATAACTATCAAGAGCTTCTAACTGACCGCCGTCATTGAAGGTAGTGTCACCAACATTGACAGTATCGATTTCAACTCGCCCTTTAAACTCGAGAGCAGAACGCCCATCACGAGAGTAAATTTTTGGAGTGGGCGCTGATTTCTTAAACTTAACGGCATCACCATCTTTGCCAGCGCTATCTTGAAGATCAATGAGTTCTCGTTCTAGCTGGTCAATTCGCTCAATCAGCTCTGCGATTAGTTCTGAATTATCATCGGCGATCGCGCTTGTAGATAAGGCTACCCCCACTGATATTGATAGTAGTTTTTTAAGCATTATGCACTCCCTTGCTTGCTAGTTACATACAATCAACTTCCAAGATAGACGCTAATCAAGAACTCAACAGTGTGATTATTGCTTACTCATCCATAATGTAATTTTGCTCGACGCGGTGAATGCCCACTCTGCTTACAGATAGAGTTAATCCTTGTACATGGCTCTTGCCATCTATAGTTAACAGCGCTGCCACGGGAATAGCGCGCGTTCTATGCACTTCAGATTCTTCAACCTCATCATCACCCATCGTTAAATACGGCCACATTTGATCGGCATAAAGCCTTAACCTTCTACTAAGATTTAACGTAAGGCGATCTCGGATATATCGTCGCTCTCCCTCAATACTGGCCGTGTGACGCCGATAAGAACGCCGATACAAAAGCACGGGGTTATTGTTTGATTCTAGTAACGGGTATATGTGTTTTACGCATTCTGTAAGTATACGAGGCAATTTAGTGACGGTCTTAGATTGCACTGCCTCGGCGATCGTCACCAATGGATCATCGGTTTTAGCCAATTGCAGCTCCTTAATGCGCTGACTAAAATGCCCAAAGTATTTATTGAGGAGGTAACCACGGCCCACCTCTTTGATCCGGTCTTTCAGGATATATGAGACAACTAACGCAAAGAAAAATGGTGTTGTGAAGTTTCCAAATGCCTGCTGTGTAGCAAAGGCAATACCTGTTGCAAACGCCATCGCCAGCGCCGCAGACAATCCGATAAGAACTTGCTGAACATACGCTGGGCTATTGTCTATTACCACCTTAGTTTTGTATGGGCTATCGACGACTTTTCTGGCCGCCTGCAAGCGTTTAAATAGTCGCTCACGCCCCTTAACCTTATTGGCTGAAATTCGATATCCACCTTGTTCGGCATTACGCTTAACCTGTTCTAGCAGGCGCTTTACCTTCTCGATTTCATTGGCGCTACATTTCGTTGACTGAATAGTTCTAAGCGCACCTTGATGAATCTCAAAATAGAGAATTTGATTAGCCAACTCTATGCGTCGCCGTTGCATCCTTGCCAAGCGGTGAAAGTTATCTATTTTATTTAAGCTGCTCAGTAACTTATTTGCTTCTTTAAGTCTTTTCCAACTAGGGTGACGACTTAAATCAGTGACATGCCTAGTAAGATTCGCTAACGCATGCTTAAATACGATGACACCATGACCTGTCGAAATCATAGCTGTGCGATTTATTTGATCTATTAGATGATTGCCGTCAACCACCTCTTCAGCAGAAACGCCTATTCGATGCTCTTCTAACAAATTGGTAAAGAACTCGTCGCGAATTGCATCACCGCCTTCTGCAGCCGTAACCGGCTTTAAAAAGTAGCACCTTAACTTCGCGTCATAGACTCCGGGCGGCAGTCTTACTTGAATATTAAGATGATACCGCCCTACGGGAGTTATCGATAAAAGCTCTTTCGACAAACTGTTTTGAGCCTTTTTCTACCACTTTGAGTAAGGGTTTTTCATTAGCATAGAGTTGTAGTACTTAGCGTCGCCAGTTACTTCTTCACCTACCCAAGCTGGTTTATCGACTGACTGCTCTTCACTTTCGAGTTCGGCCTCAGCTACCACTAGGCCCTGATTATCACCATAGAACTCGTCTACTTCGAAGGTGAGACCACCGTAGTCAACCAGATATCTGGTCTTATCGATAACACCTGGCTCACAGATCTCCATTAACGCTTCAGCGTCTTCAGTACTAATCTCTCGCTCCCACTCAAAACGAGAGGCGCCAGAGGCACTACCGATGCCTTTAATCGTCAAGAAGCCCTTGTCACCTTTAACACGCACTCTAACAGTACGCTCAGGCACGCTACTCAAATAGCCCTGAGTAATACGCGTTTGCTTATGAGAGAGCTCTTTAAAACTGTCATCGACAACAAGATACTTGCGCTCTATTTCTTGGTTTGACATAACGACCTCTCTAGTTTGCTAACGATTTAGATGACATACCAATGACACGCTTAATGGCTTGAAGGTAATTAATGTTTTCAACACCCTCTAGGCCGACATCAGCCATCGTCTTTTTGATATCATCTAACTCTGTTGATTCACTGTTAATCGATTGAATTTTTGCGCCGTTAACCAAGACATTAGCCACTTCGCACAGCGTATCGTTAACCATGTACCCAAAACGCTGTTTATGGATCTTGACCGCTTGTAAGTCAGGGTGAGCATCGATTAGGGCAATAAACTCATCAAAACTATATTCAGACTGATCAAGTGATGGCATGTCTACCATAAATGCAGGAAAGATCTCGTTCTCTAGTTGCTCTTTAGAAACAGGGAACTCTGCTTTTAATTTCGGATCCCATTGCTCTAATCCATCTACCGTTTGAACATAGGTTTTTACATCCATCTTGCCATCACGAATCTTCGTGTTGTTCTGATCATTGGTTCGCGACATGATATAAATTTCATCACTGTGGCGTTCCCACACCTTCTCAGGAATTGGCACAGAAAGCCTAGCCATCCGCTCTCCTTGAGCGGCGAAACTTTGCCCAAAACTTCTAAATTCAAATCTAGGCTTTGACTCTTGCCCTATCTCTAATCCAGCCATACTTATGCCCTCTCAATATTGCCATCCATAAACTCGAGATTGATCTACACTCAAGTCAATAACCCAAGCATAGACGTAGATAGGAATATCGCTTTCGTAAAAAGGTGGAATAATGGCATCTGAGAAGCATCTCAAAGAACTGGACATGAGCCAGTACAAGATGGAGAACCTACCGGTTCGCGAAAAAATGCACTTTGAAAAGGTAATGGCAAAGTATGGTTTTTTCGTTGCAGCAATCGTCTTTATTAGCCTATTGATGATGGACATGCCCCACTTCATTGCTAATGCTGATGTGACCGAAGTCGGTAAGGCGGCTAAAGGTCACATCGAAGCCTTTGGGGTAGAAGCCTATCGGTGGCATGTGCAGGCGATGCTCGCCGTCTTCTGCATGGCACTCGTTCTTTGGATTTCTGAGGCGATTCCAAACTACCTCGCATCACTAATCGTCATTATATCGATGGTGCTGATAGGTATTCTTCCTGAGCGTGTCGCCTACGCTCAGCTTGGCCACCCAATTATGTGGCTCAACATATTGTCATTCATTCTGGCGTCGATGCTGGTAGCGACTGGTTCGATTAAACGTTTCGCCTTATGGTTTATCTGCAAATTTGGCAAGAGCGCAACGCCCATCTTCTTTAGTTTCATGGCCATCAATATGGTGATGTCGGCATTCATTTCGGCCACTACCGCTAAAGCCGCTATTTTGATGCCCATATTCATGGTTATCGCCGCCGTCTATGGGGCTAGACCTGGCACTGGGCGCAACAATTTTGGTCGCAGTATCGTGTTGCAAAACCTTCTTCAGATCAACTTATGCGCTGGTGCTTTTGTGACTGGCTCAGGCGCTAACTTGCTAGCTGCAAGTCTTATCGCGGGTGCAATTGGTGCCCCTTTCTTCTTTGCCGATTGGATGATAGTGGCATTTCCGATCGTAGTGTTCATGATTGTCACTGGGTGGTGGATCGCGTCTAGAATTTATTTCCCACTCGCCCCTGAAGAGAAGCTACCTCAGGTAGAGGGCGGCATGGAAAAGCTGAAAGAAGAATTAGAAAGCCTTGGCCCGATCAATGCTCGTGAGATTAGAGGCTTAGTGATCTTTACCCTCATTCTGTTTTTCTGGGCAACTGATAAATATCATGGTGTTAGTGCAACCGCTGTTGCCTTCATTGGCGCGATCGTTGCGCTATTTCCACGCATCGGTGTAGTTACCTGGAACGAAGTCGATATTCCTTGGCATCTGCTACTGTTCTCGGCGGGCGCTTATACGCTTGGGGCAGGATTCAAAGAAACTGACCTACCGTCACTTGCAGTAGACGCTAGCTTCTCTGCCATAGGCTTAACTGATCAAACTCCGTTCTGGGTGTTTTACGTGATATTAACCGGTGCAATGCTACTCAGTTCGATAGTCAACCAGTCGAAAACCATGCGAACGATGCTGTTTGTACCTATCGCTATCGGTGTTGCTCAGCAGTTTAACTTCCCGATTATGAGTCTCGCTTTACCTGTAGCTCTACTTATCGAACACGTGTATGTACTGCCCTTTAACTCAAAGCCCGCCCTACTTTTATACTCGACAGATCAATACTCGTTGTCTGACTCATTTAAGTTTGGTTTCACGATGCTAATGATCGGCTGGGTGGTGAGTATCGTCATGGGCGAGACCTGGTTTAGATTCTTAGGCTACACCCCTAACGGGCTATTCGGCCATTAGATATAAAACTGGAGCTACCCATGACATTTAAGCAATCGATAGCGATTAGAGCTGCTCTATTGGCGGGTTTGGCAATGCATACAGCCTCGATGGCTGATGATTCAAAGTAAGCTAAAGACAGAAAAGACAGCAATCCCGACATGCGCATTTGGAGTGCCGAGGACCCTCGGTATCTTGAAATGTATATGCAAATGAAAGACATGACCAAGCCTACTGAGTAGGGTGGTAATGTTCCTTACAGTAAATTGATTCGGTTTCCACAATTGACTGAATTATGGGCCGGATATGCATTTGCCGTCGACTTCAACGAAGAACGTGGCCATTACTATAGCCAGATAGATCAGCTTGAAACCAAACGAAATGACAAGGCTTATTTGAACGCCCATGGTTTTGCCAAATTCAATGGCCAACCGGGCGCTTGCATGAATTGTCATAGCGGCTGGACCCCACAATTGGTAAGAAACATGGGGTGGGCTGGATTCAACAGCACCCCGTATTGGGACATAGTAAAAACCCTTGAAAGTAAGCACGGTAAAGGAATCCACGGGTCGGAGATGGGTAAGACTGCCATCGCCCTAGTGATATGCAGTTGCGCGTAACTCGCCCAGCCTATATCAACGCAATGGTGCAGCGTGGGTACAAAGCTGACGAGAGCTTTGGACTAAAGGCATCGCAAAATGAAATGCGCAATCATGTTTGCCAGCAGTGTCACGTCGAGTATTACTTTAGGGGTAAAGACAAACTGCTAACCTACCCATGGACTGAATGGCCAAAAAATCGCCCGCTTAAATTTGAGATGATTGAAGCCTATTACGATCGAACACAGAAAGACGGTAGCTTTAAAGCTGACTGGCGCCACAAAACAACGGGCGCGCCCATGATTAAGATTCAACACCCCGAAGCCGAATTAACGTCTAGTGGGCGCCATACTCGAATAGGCGTCACCTGCGCTGACTGCCATATGCCTAAGGTCAAAATGGGTTCAGACCTGCTGACAGACCACAATCTAGATTCGCCCTTAAATGATCTTAATTCATGCAGTTCTTGCCATAAGAAAGAAAGTGCTGCACAACTTAGAAAGATGGTGTCAGACGTTCAACGACATACCTATTCTGAACTAAGCAAAGCAGAATATGCAATTCTGGCGCTGATTGGCGATATCAAAGAAGTACGTGAGGGTCTTGAAAATGACCACGGCCTTAATCCCGACGAGATCGATAAAGTGCTAAACAAGGTACTTGATGGCCACCGGCGAGCAAGCATGCGTTGGGACTTTGTGGGTGCCGAAAACTCTGCGGGAATGCATAGCCCTAGAGAAGCATGGCGAATACTAAAAGACGCCCAGCAAATCGCCAGAAAATCTCAAAAGCAATTAAAGAAAATTGCTGATGATCGCGGTGTCGAGCTGGTATTGACCGGGCAAGGGGCTATTCCGGCCGCTCCCGAACAGATACATCCCGGCAACATAGTTGGCTCAATGCCGCCTGACATGACTATCGGTGCCCTAGTGCTAATGGCTTACGATCAGTACTTTGGCTCGAAACGAGCGCTGGCTTGGCATCAGTCGATGGGCATGTTGGTATTTTTCTTGTACTTTGGTCGCATCGTTTTAATGGCTTGGTTCGGTAAGCCCGAAGCACTAGGCACACGATTTGAAAAATTTCTCGCTCACATGGCGCACTTGGCACTGTATAGTATTTTGCTACTAATGCCTCTTACTGGATTACTTGCAAACCTAGCGCGATCACGTGATACCGATTTCTTTGGCTTGTTCACCATAGCTGGCTTTGACCAGAGAAATATGCAGCTATACCAGATGGCCATTGACGCCCATTCTTGGCTAGAAATAGTTTGCTATCTGTTGCTTGCCGCGCACGTTGGCGCTGCACTCTGGCACCACTTTGTACTAAAAGACGATACCATGAAACGTATGTGGTGACGCGGTTTTTACATCTAATGGTAGGTGCCTTACACTAAGCGTATGCTTACTCGCCTTATACAGTTTCTTATTTTTTCAGTCTCGGCTAGCCAATTTACGGTTGCGGCCGAACTCGCTCAATATACCGTTGTCGAACGATTCTCGCATGATTCATCACGCTACACCCAAGGCCTATACTGGCACGAAGATATCGTTCTCGAATCGTCGGGAGGGTATGGCACATCAAGCATAACGTTCAGTAATAGCCAAGAACAAAGCCAATTTGTATTCAGCGATGATATGAAACGGGGTCGCTACGTATTTGCGGAGGGCGCCACACTATTTGATGAAAATATCTATGTATTAACCTGGAAGAACCAAATCATGTTTCAGTTTTCTCAAACGCTCAAGCTTGAGAAAGCACACCGCCTATTGGGCGAGTGGTGGGGTTTAACACATGATGACGATGGCCTTATCGCCTCAAATGGATCTGATCAGTTAGCCTTTATTAATGTCGATGGCTCTAAGCCCGAAATCGTCAAATACTTAAGGGTAACCGACACCAACAAGCAATGGGCACAAATAAACGAATTAGAAAAGGTAGGCGACCTTATCTTAGCCAATATCTGGCAAACCAACACCATCATCGCAATCGACTATGCGAGCGGTAAGGTTCTATGGCAACTAGACCTTAGCGCCTTAGCGCAGCAAGAACCCAACTATAACAATTACGATAACGTGCTGAACGGTATCGCTTTTGACCACAAAAACGGGCACTTAATCGTGACGGGTAAACGCTGGCAAAACCAGTTTAGACTAAACGTGCCCAAACTTAATCAATCGCTCGATGCCTCGCCCAACCTGTAACAGCTGCCTACGCCCTGCTTCGCGTTGCTGGTGCGATTTAGTTGAGCAGATCGACAGTGGTTTACCCGTTTGGATCATTCAGCACAACGACGAGCGTGGCCACGCAAAGAATACAGGCTTATTAGTCAGTCGATGCCTAAGTAAAGCTAGCCTGATGACAGAAGCACAAATGGGCGAGCTAAAATCTCGGCTAGGACCCAATCCAGTACTGCTATACCCCCAACTAGGCGATCAATCGACACCTGCCGTTGGTTCTGATGCGAGCACGATATCTGATCTAATTATTATCGATGCATCGTGGCGTAAGGCTCGCAAGATGGTGTTATCGACCCCATGGTTGCAAGAGCTTCGCCGGCTTAGCCTAGACCAGCCTAGCACTGCACCCAATCAAGTGCGATCAAGCACCGTAGAAGGTGCCCGCAGTACCTATGTCGCCGCCATTGAAGCACTACATCAACTACAGCAATTACAAGTACCGCTTGAACAGGCTCTGAGGCCATATCGGCACTGGCAACAGCGCATTATTAACGACCAACGCCCACCTAGCTAGCTTTTACCGCTATAATCGCTAGCTCTAATATGACAACAAAGCCGAGAATTACATGTCATTTACTCTGGTTAGCGAAAAGACCATTGATTCATTAAATGTAACCCTAGAAGAATACGTGCACGACAAGACCGGTGCACAACACATTCACGTACAGGCAGACAACAACGAAAACGTATTTTTAGTGGCCTTACGTACTGTTCCTGATGATTCGACAGGCGTCGCCCATATTCTTGAGCACACCGCACTATGTGGCAGCGAAAAGTACCCCGTACGCGACCCATTCTTTATGATGATTCGTCGCTCGCTAAACACCTTTATGAACGCATTTACTAGCTCAGACTGGACAGCCTACCCCTTTGCTAGCCAAAACCGTAAAGACTTTCAAAATCTACTAGAAGTTTATCTTGATGCAGTCTTCTTCTCTCGTCTCGACGAGCTCGACTTTAAACAAGAAGGCCACCGTTTAGAATTCGCTGAAGCGAGCAACCCTGACTCAGATCTCGAGTATAAGGGCGTTGTATTTAACGAAATGAAGGGCGCGATGAGCTCGGTACCTTCACAGCTTTGGCAAACGCTTAGTAGCTATCTTTTCAATGACACCACCTACCACTATAACAGTGGCGGCGAGCCAGAAGCGATTCCAGACTTAACCTACGAGCAGTTGGTAGCGTTTTACAAAGAGCACTATCACCCAAGCAACGCGATCTTTATGACGTTTGGCGACATCACTGCCGCCGAACATCAGTCTCAATTTGAGTCGCTAGCACTGAATCGATTTGAAAAGTCTGACAAGATAATCGGCGTTAAAAACGCTCGACGCCAGTACGCGCCTAAACGCGTTGAAGAAGCCTATCCATTTGACGGTGAGAACGCTGATAAAGCAACCCATGTTGTACTTGGCTGGTTACTTGATGAATCAATTGATCTAGATCGCAATCTTGAAATGCAGCTAATCTCTAGCCTATTACTAGACAACGCTAGTAGCCCTCTACTACAGGCCCTTGAAACAACCAAACTTGCTAATTCGCCATCACCTTTATGTGGCCTTGATGATAGCCAGAAAGAAATGAGCTTTGTAGCCGGTGTTGAGGGCGCCACCCGCGACGACGCTGACGCAATCGAAAAGCTAATTATCGATACGCTTCAAGGCGTAGTAGACAACGGGCTAGATGAGTCTGTTGTAGAAGCTAGTCTTCATCAATTAGAGCTACAGCAGCGCGAGGTTGGCGGTGACGGGTTCCCTTATGGTCTGCAGATTGTTATGGCTGCGCTATCGGGAGCAACGCACCGTGGCGACCCTAGCGCAATGCTTAATCTAGATCACGCACTAGAAAGCCTGCGTGAAAAGGTTAAGGACTCTGGGTTTATCGGCGAAGTAATCAAACGCAATTTGATCGATAACCCACATCGTGTTCGACTAAGCTTAACGCCTGACGCAGAACTGGCACAGCGTAAAATCGATGCAGAGAAAGCAAAACTCGCCCAAATTAAAGCGGGCCTTAGCGACGACGAAAAAGCACAAATCGTAGACTTAGCGGCTGAATTGCAAGCGCGCCAAAATGAAACCCCTGACGCATCACTACTGCCAAAGGTAGGTGTAGCCGATGTACCACCTGAACTGTTTGTTCCATCAAGTAGCAGCAGTCAACATCATGGGCAACCCTTGGCCATATATGATGCGGGCACCAACGGGCTAAGCTATTTACAGATTACCCATTCGCTACCTAAATTAAGCGAGCGTCAATTTAAGGTTCTAAACTATTACACGCACTTTGTTACAGAACTAGGCTATGGCGAGTTTGACTATCTTCAAACTCAGGCGCAACAAGCCGCCGTGTGCGGTAGCTACAGCGCCTTTGCCAGCTTTAGATCAAGTAAACAAGGTGCCGATCATCCTTTTGGATTTGTTAGCTATTCAATCAAAGCGCTAAATAACAAATTAGAAGCTGCAGCAAGTCTGATGGCAGACAGCCTAGCTAATATTCGTTTTAACGAGCATGACCGCATAAAAGAGGTGATCTCGCAAATTAAAGCGCGTAAAGAGCAATCAGTAGTAGGCAGTGGTCACAGCTTAGCGATGAACGCTGCATCACAAAGTATGAGTACACTTGCCGCCATGCAATTCGCAGGAAACGGCCTTGGCGCAATCCAATTCATCAAAGAGCTAGACGAGGCGCTTCAAGATGACGATAAGCTTGCAGATTTTGCAAATGAACTTAACGATTTGCACGTATTACTAACTAGCCAGCCTCGTAACTTCTGTTTAATTGCTGAGCCTCAACATATCGATGAGATGCATAAGGCTTGGGGTGAATTATGGGCCTCAGCTGCGTCAAATCAAGCAGAAAACGGCAGCCCTGAAGTATCTCCAAACTCAGCCCAAGATCAATTTTGGGTCACCCAAGCACAGGTAAACTACTGTGCATCAGCCTACCCTACTGTAACGCTTGATCATGCCGACGCGGCACCCTTAACGGTATTAGGAGGCGTACTACGCAATGGTTTCTTACATCGAGCCATTCGTGAACAGGGCGGTGCCTATGGTGGCGGCGCTACCCAAGACTCTGCGGTGGGTGCGTTTAAGTTTTACTCTTATCGAGATCCTCGACTAGAAGACACCTTCAACGATTTTGAATCGTCAATCGATTGGTTGCTGCAGCATGATCTAAGTTTTGACGAAATTGAAGAATCAATTCTTGGCGTAATCAGTTCGATGGATAAACCAGGCTCGCCTGCGGGCGAAGCAAAGGGGCACTACTTTAACGAAATGTTCGGCCGCGACCTTGCACTACGTACGCAATTTAGAGAACGCGTGCTTGCTACAACAGCGAACGACATCAAGCGAGTATGCCAGCAGTATCTAAAAGACGGTAATGCAACTAAAGCAGTCGTTAGTAACGAAGCTGCGCTGGCCTCGGCCGAGGCGTTGAATATGGAAGCTATTAAGCTTTAATTGCTCCCATAAAAAAGAAAAGCCCTTACAGATTCTGTAAGGGCTTTTTTTATGGCGCTAATAAAACTTAGAAACCTTTAGACAGTTTGAAAGTTGCACCAGTCTTTGAACCAACATGAGCACCTTCATCTAGGCCACGCTCTTTTACTTCAGCTTCTAGTACATCACGTAAGGCTTTTAGATGAGCCATCTGACCATCGGTACCTTTGAATGAGAACTCAGAGAAGTAGATTCTTGGCTTGCGATAGAACGGTGTCCAAACCTGAAAATCGATTTCAGTTGAAGCGAAGCGCTTATCTTTACTAAATGCGGTCCACTCATGAGTACGCATTACTTCAGTCTGCTTAAAATCAGCTTTATGTGACTCATAAATATCCTTTAGCATTCCCCAAGTACGCTTGTCTTTTTTGATCAAAGCAAATACTGCATCGATATCAACGTTTTTAACATCAATATCAGCGGGGCTATAGGGAACATCCCAGCTCACACTGTACGCGTTTCGGTCGCCGGTAATATCAATCTCTGCCTTTCTATAGTTTTTCACATTACCAAAAGCTTCTGGATTGTCGCCACGTAGCTTGATAGTGATCTTCGACTTATTAGGCTTAGTAACATGCTCACGAACGCGAATACTTAGCTCATTTTCTTTAAGAATGCGGTCTGGCGTATCAAGATAGGTAACTAGCTTGATTGATGTGCCGTCTTCAAAAGTTAAGAAATCGAACTGAGATTTAAAATCGTTGTTCAGCGACTTGGTTGCATAAGGAAGCGCATCTGCAGTCGTGTTTACATGATACTCGATACTTGTAAATGCTGATGGCGGTAGTGCCGCGGTAGTTGAGGCGCCGATTAAGGCGCCTACTACTGCGAGGCTTTTAAATAATTTCATCTCTAAACTCCTCACTTATATCAATTAGAACGAGAACTGTAGTCGTGCTTGAACGATCTGGTAGCTATCGTCTAATACGTCAGGGTTGTGAATCGCTTCGTGATACTTGTTCTCACCGTAAATGTAGTTGAATTGAGCTTTCAGATGCTTCTCTAAATACCAGTTAACACCGATAGCCAAGTCAGTTGTTTTACCGCCATATACTTCAGTAGCTTCGTCGTCAAAGTTAGCTGTTTGAATACGTGCAGCAATTTCCCATGCGCCCCAGCCACCTGCAGAAACCGGATTAGCAGGAGTCACCTGACGGAATGTGCCATTCTTTCTACGGTATTCCCAAGTTTCGCCAGTTAGGGTGTAGATTGCCGATAAGTACGCAGCATCAATGTTGGTGGTGTCATCAAAGTCTACGTTATCAGCAGCCATATGAGCGTATTCACCCTGAATTAACAAGTTGTTACGCTGCACCGCAAATTCTGCACCGAACGCATGCTGATGATCACTAGCAAACTTGTCTGTATTTAGAATACGGTCACTTGGCTTAGCACTTGGGCGAACGCGGTAACGAGCTTCAGCCTGATCGTCGTCGATATCGCCAGCGGTGTATAGGTAACTCGCACCTAGGTGTAGTAAGTATTCGCCCTTGATTGGCGCGCCAACAACACGGGTACCAAACATAGTGTTAAATTCGTCGTCTTTGTTTTCGAACGCATAGCTTGTACGAATCGCCCAGTTGTCTGAATCGTAGCGATGCTGAATACCAAAGTTACGATCTGGTGAAAATGCGTCAGTGTATGCACGATGCATTAGATAGCCATGACGTGAGCTCTGAGTGTTCTCTAAACCAAATGCGTATTTTTGGTAGCCAAAAGTTAGCTTATGATTTTCGAAACCTTCGTATACAATGTTGGCATCTTTAAGATCTAGTTTTTCACCTTCGTCGTTGATATTGTCAGCAAAATCAAATTGAATTTCGTATTCCCAGTCGCGAGCAAATACACCTTCTAAACCAACACGTAGGCGATTAATTTGAGCAGCGCTATAAGAATCTTGAGTTTCAAGTTCACCGCCACCGTTTACAGTTTTCGACGATGAGTTAACATAGTCAGTTTCAACACGTCCTTTGAACTCAAGGGCTGAGCGACCGTCGCGCGAAAATAGTTTGGGTGAAGGGGCTGATTTTTTAAACTTAACACCATCACCCGAAGTACCTGCGCTATCTTGAACGTCAATTAATTCACGCTCTAGCTGATCAATACGCTTTTCAAGGTCTTCTACGGTTACCGTGTCTGCAAATGCGTTTCCTGCTGCTATAGCAAGGGCTAAAGGGATAATGCTTGTTTTAAACATAAAACACTCCATACATAAGTTAATGTGTGCTCTATTCGGGCTGTTGTTAGCCGCCTTCTGAAATAAAGTATTCGCAATACTAATACTGAAAATAGATTTGACGAATAAGGGTTATCCTGTACATTGCAAAATTGACATTTGCGGATACCAAAAAGAACAACTAGCGCTGTTATCTAGAAGCGTTTTTAAAACGAAGAATGGTTTCAATGGGCGGCCTTCCTAACGTATAACGGCCTGCCAATTTGTGAGAGCTATTGTAGTTTTCGAGCCAGTTCGCTAGCGACTCTTCGATGACCTTGATTTCTTTTGGGGCTGTTTTTTTAAACAAGGGCTCGTAGAACTGCTGCCAAACATAGTCATTAAATTGAGCACAAGCACTGTTAACAACTGGCCCATTGAACGCCCTTACATAAACATGCCTGACACCCAGATCATTAAGAAATTGAGCAAAAGGATTGCCCTCGCCCACAAACTCGTGCCCCTTATCGGTAATGAGTGTATGAAACGGAAGCTCATGCTGCTTAAGTATGGGAATCACAGTATCTGAAAGAAAACCTCGACTTGCGGTTGCCGACCTATGACGCGACAACTTTGCGATCGCTAGACCGCTAAAAACATCGACAAGCGAGTGCTGATATAGATGACCGATATGCTCAAATACCCCTAATTCGTAAGTATCTTGTACCCAAATGTCTCCTGGCTCTCGTGACTCAATTTCGGCGCTCTCTCTAGTGGTAGATACAAGCTCGTCGATGTACGCCGTTGCTTCATAAGTAAGCTGATTCTTCATACGTAGATGAGATTTTAATGCTAGCACTCGATCACGCTTTTTCTCGAGATTATGCCGTAGCCATATTGACCGAACGCCTCCTGGCGATATTTTGTACCCCGAGGCAGTTAGCACCGCAGCTGCCTTAGCCTGCCCGTATTGTGGGTAATCTAATGCGATTTCTATAACGCGTTCTTCGAGCTTTGACGAGACACGGTTTTTAACAACGGGCTTGCTCCTCGATTGATTCTCAAGCCCCTGTACCCCCGCCGACTCGTAGATTTTCTTAAATCGATAATACGAATCGCGGCTATAGCCCATAATCTCGCACGCCTTGGCTACACTGCCTAATTCATCGGCAATCTTTAATAGCGCAAGTTTGTTACGAACCGATTCAGATAGTTTCATCAAGAAATCCTTTTCTTTAACTAAGCATAGAATATTCGGCTAAAAATCATCAGTGTGCTTAAGCAGCTATTCAACTTGTTACCTATGTGTGAATTTTTTATAGATGGTTCCCCCTATTTTCTTAGTTTGATTATCAGAAATTACACCTAATCTGTCAGATTAAGTTACAACTTTTGTTTATTTTCTGTTCACCCTCGTCTAAGTTAACTGCATATTTTTTAACCATCTTGGAGATGTATTCCAATGTCTGATCTTAAAATCGGTGAAGAGTCAAAACCACGTTTCGAATTTAGAACCTTTGGCCAGTCGTTTGAGCAAGCAGCTAAACGCATGTCACGCCTTTCAGTGCCTGTACCTGAAAAAGTATGGCACCGCGAAAGCGACGAAATCTACATCATGTCGCGTACCAATGATCTTAACAACACAAAGATTCGCGACGGCAAGATGGACGTTAAGACCTACGTTCAAACCGTTGATGGGTTAGAACAATGGGACCCTAAGCTAAAAGCTGAGTTTCCAATTTCTAAAACAACTCTCGTGAACGAAGTACTACCTGCGTTTATGGTAGAAGCCCCAGAGCTAACCCAAGAAGAATATACCTACGAAGAGTTCTTGGCGTTGATTGAAGCTCACCCCGACCTACAAGCTGTTCGTGTACACAAAGAACGCTTTGGCTACATGGTCAACAACACAATCTGTGAAGTGGCCAATGTGCTCGTTAACGGTGCAAAAATCGTAAGTATCAATAGTGAGTCTACTGAACTAGAAGACATCAAAGCGACATTATCTGACGTAGGCCTAGAGGGTGTTGAAAACATCAACTACCTACAGGCAATTAAGCGCGTAATCGGCATGATCAATCGCCCACTGGCTAACTAAGAAGGTGCACCATGGCTTTAGAAATTGAAAGAAAATACTTAGTTAGTAGCGATGCGTACAAAGAGTTAGCTAAGGCATCTGTACGCATTACCCAAGGCTATCTATCTAGTGTCAAAGAGCGAACCGTTCGCGTTAGAGTGAAGGGTGACAAAGGCTACCTCACCATTAAAGGTATTGGCAACGAATCTGGTGCTTCAAGGTACGAATGGGAACGCGAGATTCCATTAGAAGATGCCAAGGCATTGCTGGCTATATGTGAACCTGGCGTGATCGATAAAACGCGATATTTAGTTGATCACGGGCCACACACGTTCGAAGTAGATGAGTTCTATGGCGAGAACTTAGGACTAGTAGTAGCTGAATGCGAACTTGATAGCGAAGAACAAGCGGTCGAAAAGCCCGACTGGGTAGCAGAAGAAGTAACTGGCGACCCTAAGTACTACAACTCAATGCTAATGAAAACGCCCTACACGCAATGGTAATTTGAGTTTGTGTAATATCGATAGTTAGATCGTTAGGTTGAGAGCCCCTTGGCTCTCAACCTTCGACAATATCACTTCCACTTAAACAGCTTTGCCATAACTTTCTCATAAGTACCAGGCATCCATCGCACGATGCGATCAAATAGCTTGGCGTCTTTACCAACAATGATACGGCGCACACCCTTATCGACACCATTTAAAATAATCTGTGCGGCTTCTTCTGGCATAGTTGGAGTAACCTTTTCAAAAGCCTTTATCGCTTTCTCTCGGTCATGCTGCGCAAAGCCAACCGTGGCGTTTGCCACTAGATTAGTACGAATACCGCCAGGATGTACACAGTGAATCGAAATGGGCGAGTTTCTGTGCTCCATCGCTAAAGACTCGGTGTAACCTCTTACAGCAAATTTGGTTGCGTTATACGCCGATTGGGTAGGAATAGAAAACATTCCGAATATACTCGACACGTTAACGATACAGCCATTGTCAGAACTATTTATTTGAGGAAAGAACGCTTCGGTACCATTAACCACGCCCCAAAAGTTGATATTCATGATCCATTCAAAGTGTTTGCGATCGGTCGCGCCTACCTTACTTTCGATAGCCACACCTGCATTATTAAAGATAGCATTTGCAGGCCCCATCTCTCGCTCTACTTCATCAGCTAACGCCAAGAAAGCTTCACGGTCAGCCACATCTAGGATGGCAGCCTTAATCTTAACCCCTTTATCGGCCAACAAAGCTTCGGTTTCAGATAACGACTCGCCATTAATATCGGTGATAACAAGATTACTACCGCGTTCGGCAAGTTGAATGGCTAAATGGCGCCCAATACCAGACCCCGCGCCGGTAATTACAGAAACAGCGTTCTCAAAATTCATACGTCGCTCTAATTCATTATGTTAGTTGGGCGTAGTATACGTTTTTTACATCAACAAAAAAGGGCTGCACTAGGCAGCCCTCTAATTATCATTCTTGTGAATGATTATGCAGCGCTTGCAACCTTAGTCAGTGCAGTCATCGCTTCTACATACTCGTAGCCAAGTACGTCAGCTACTGGCTTGTAGGTTACCATACCAGCGTGAACGTTTAGACCTTCACGTAGATGCTCATCACGCAGTGCATCAAAGCCACTGTTGGCCAACGCAATAGCAAATGGCATGGTTGCGTTGGTTAGCGCCATAGTTGACGTACGTGCAACACCACCTGGCATGTTAGCAACACAGTAGTGAACAACGCCTTCTTCAACATAGGTAGGCTCTTGGTGAGTGGTAGCGCGAGAAGTTTCGAAACAGCCACCCTGGTCAATCGCAACGTCAACAACTACTGCACCGTCTTTCATCTTCTTCAAGATCTCACGAGTAAGTAGCTTAGGAGCTGCTGCGCCTGGAATCAGTACTGCGCCGATCACTAGATCAGCTTCTACAGCGTACTTCTCAATGGCATCGCCAGTTGAGTAAACAGTACGTAGACGACCATCAAACTCGGTGTCTAGCTGACGCAAACGCGGTAGCGAACGGTCTAGAATGGTCACGTCAGCGCCCATACCAACAGCCATGCGTGCAGCTTGAGTACCTACTACGCCACCGCCGATTACAAGAACCTTAGCAGGCGCAACACCCGGAACACCACCAAGTAGCATACCGTTACCGCCCTGAGCCTTCTCAAGGTTATGGGCACCAGCTTGGATAGACATACGACCTGCAACTTCGCTCATAGGCGCAAGTAGTGGAAGACCACCGCGTGGATCAGTTACGGTCTCGTACGCGATAGCAGTACAACCTGATTCAACTAGCAGCTGAGTCTGAGTTGGGTCTGGAGCAAGGTGAAGGTAGGTAAATAGCAACTGACCAGGGCGCAGCATTTTGCACTCATTTGGCTGAGGCTCTTTTACCTTAATGATCATCTCTGCTTTAGCAAAGATCTCTTCTGGGGTGTCAATCATCTGAGCACCCGCAGCTACGTATTCTTCGTTCAAGAAACCGATAGCGGTACCGCCATCTGTTTGAACCATTACATCGTGGCCATTTGCCACTAGCTCACGAACACCTGCAGGGGTTAAGCCGATGCGGTATTCATGGTTTTTTATCTCTTTTGGTACACCGATTAGCATGATTTTATCTCCAGCCAATAATTTAAATCAGAAACTATGCTGTTTCTTTGGTAAGTTGTTTCGACGGATATTAAGCACTTATAAAAAGAAATGAATAGGTATTTTCTAATATTTTTAGTTGATTTTACTTTTTGTGAGTATATATTTAGCAAGATCATCTTTTGGTAAATCAAATGTCATATACCCTGAATCGCATAGATAAAAACATTATTAGTATTCTGCAACGTGACGGTCGTATCACCTATGCCCAGTTGGCTCGCGAAGTAGGGCTTTCGACCACCCCCTGTATCGAACGAGTACGTCGTTTAGAACGCGAAGGCGTTATCAAAGGGTTCAGTGCGCGAATAGACCCTGCCTCTGTCGACGCAGCGCTTGTGGTGTATGTACAGATTCGTCTTAACCATACCTCGGGTGACATCTTTGCTAGCTTTAAGCAGTCGGCCTTAGATCTAGAAGAGATTCAAGAATGCCATCTAGTATCAGGCGACTTTGATTACTTAGTAAAAGTTCGTGTCAAAGATATGCACGCATATCGCGAGTTTTTAGGCGAGACACTACTTAAATTGCCGGGCGTGCAAGAATCTACAAGTATTGTGGTAATGGAAGAAGTAAAAGAGACGCTAGCCGTACCGATTAGATACGACTAGCTCGTGATGCGATTTAGGCGATTGATTTACGTGTTTGACCAACCCACAGAATCAACGCAGACAAAACAAAGCCCGGCACCAATTCGTATAGATCAAATATGCCGCCAGACAGCGACTTCCAGACTGGCACCAAAACTGCTGCCGCCAAAATAGAGACAAACACTACTTGCCATTTTGCATTGCGCCCCATCGCTGCAAAAAGCATGATTGGGCCAAACGTTGCACCAAACCCTGCCCATGCAAAGGCAACTAGATCTAACACACCTGAGTCGGGATTCATTGCCATGTAGGTCGCTAATGCAGCAACCACAATGACAGCGACTCGCCCTAAGTTTAACGCCTGCTTAGGATCTAGTTTAAGACGAGTACCAACAATATCTTCAGAAAGCGCAGATGAAGCCACTAGTAGCTGGCTATCGGCGGTACTCATAATCGCAGCTAAGATCGCCGCAAGCATGACGCCTGCAACAAAAGGATGAAACAGCATACCCACAGCAGCCATAAAGACAGTTTCTGCATCTTGTAACGGTTCGGTCATAAACGCACGCCCTAATAGGCCTACGGCTAACGCAGCTACGAGACAGACAGCTGTCCAGCTGACCGCAATTCGACGAGCCTTAGGAATACCCTGATCACATTCAATTGCCATAAAGCGAGCCAAAATATGTGGCTGACCAAAATAACCTAAACCCCAACCAACTAGGCCTAAGATCGCAATCACCGACAACGCTTCGCCCGCGTTATCGGTAAGCGGGTTCACCAACGCCTCACCTTGAGCAGCAAGTGCCTGCATCACTGACGCATCGCTACCATGCCACAGCAGCCAAGGTACAATGAACAGCGCTAGACACATTAGTAACCCTTGAATCACGTCTGTCCAGGCTACCGCTAAGAAACCACCAAACAGTGTATAAAGCATCACTGCGCCAGCGCCCAGTAACACCGCGGTCGTGTAGTTGACCTCGAACACTTCAACAAACAGCTTACCACCGGCAACAAGACCTGAACTGGTGTAGAAGGTGAAGAAAATCAGAATAGCGATACCCGCTAGTGGTCTAATCAACCCCTTCGGATCACCAAAGCGCGCGGCAATAAAGGCAGGTACCGTGATGGCATTGTGTTCAGCGCTTTGCTGGCGCAACGGCTGCGCTACAATTCGCCAGTTTAGCCAGGTGCCAATTAACAAACCGCCTGCGATCCAGATAGCTTCAAAACCAGACGCGTATGCATAGCCCGGCAAACCTAGTAGTAGCCAACCGCTCATATCTGACGCACCCGCACTTAATGCGGTTGCGGTAGGCCCTAAACTACGATCACCTAAAAAGTAACCGGTGTTCGATTGAGTACGACGCCAAGCGATCACACCAATAGCAAATACTGCGACCAAATATAGGCCAAATGTAAACAGCATAAGATTCTCTCTATAAATTATCGCCGCGTAGAATGGCATTAGTAAGCCATAGCGTCAATTGTAGTGGAAACACGTATACCAGTGATCTAAACCTAATCAACAGTCTTAACAAGTATTACAACTATGGGAATCACCGCCGGCGAGTTTGTAACCTATGTTATTCGCCCTACGCTTCAACAATTAAATCTTTACACCGAAAGCTTCGAAAAACTTCTATTGGTTACCGCTGCCGCAGAAACCGGTATTGGTCTACATATCGCTCGCGCCGATCAAAGCGGCATGGGCGTCTATATGATCTCGCCCCAACAGCATCGGCAAGTATGGGACCAGTTTTTAGCTTTCGACCCCGAACTTGCATCAAAAGTGCGCGGCTGTGCAAGCCAACAAGAGTTTCTGGCTAGCCCCGATCAAGAATTAGCTTTTAACCTAAGTTATTCAACCGCAATAGCCGCCGCCATATACTTACAGGCACTAGGCACACCTTGTTCATCGGCGTCACCATTGCAGCTAGCAAAACTATGGCAACTCCATTTTAAGCAGTCAGCAAGCATTGGCACCGAAGACTTTTTACGCGCCTTTGAGCAAGTAGCTGCTAGCTCAATGTCGATAGAGAGTAACTAGATGGCTGATATCGCCTGGATAGATCTCGTCTGGTGCATCATACCGGTGGGCCTCACCTTTTGGATTTTCAAACGACTATCAAGCGCTAGCAACGAAGTGATCTATGCCTCTGCACGAATGGCGATTCAGCTTATTCTAATGGGTTACGCACTAGTCGTAATCTTTGAACAGCAATCAAAATTGCTTACAAGCGCAATACTACTGGTCATGGTAGGTATCGCCGCCCACATCGCCATTAGGCCGATCAAAGATCAACCCAACTGCTGGCGACACGCAGCGTTAGCCGTTTCCATATCAGTGCTAGTACATCTCTTGATATCGGTTGTATTAATCTTGAAAGTCGATAACTGGCTAGTACCGCACGTGGCAATTCCATTAGCGGGTTTACTTATCGCTAACTCCATGAATGCTATTGGCCTAAGTACCGAGAGGTATTTGTCAGAGCTAGAACAAGGGGTCAGCATTGCCGAGGCCAAGAGAAAAGGGTTCAGCGCCGCGATGATTCCACAAATCAATGGCTTACTGGCGGTAGGGTTAGTTGCCCTGCCCGGCATGATGACCGGGCAGATACTGTCAGGTGTGTCACCGTTAATAGCTGTGCGTTATCAAATAGTCATCATGACAATGACTCTTGGCGCATCTGCGCTAGGAGCAGTGATAATGCTGTACCTAACAGAGCGCCAGGCACACAATGATTAACCTAGGTCTACTAGACTAATCTGATCACTATTGCCATCACGGGTAAGACCCGTGAAATCAAACAGATTTAAATCGCCCAACTGCGAAGGAGCAACGTTACAAATCGCTCTAAAAATAGACTCAACTCGCCCCGGATGGGTCTTATCCCATTCGTTAAGCATCGCCTTAATCGCTTGGCGTTGTAGGTTTTCTTGCGAGCCACAGAGGTTGCAAGGAATGATGGGGAAATCTTTATGCTCAGAAAAAGCAATGATGTCTTTCTCTTTGCAATACGCCATGGGGCGAATCAGAATATTCTTTTTGTCGTCAGACAACAGCTTAGGCGGCATGGCTTTTAGCTTGCCGCCATAGAACATATTCAAGAATAGAGTTTCGATAATATCGTCGCGATGGTGACCCAGAGCGATCTTAGTAGCGCCAATCTCTTGGGCATAGCCATACAAAGAACCACGGCGCAGTCGCGAGCAAAGGCCACAGGTTGTTTTACCCTCTGGTACAACCTCTTTAACGATCGAATAGGTGTCTTTCTCAAGGATATGAAACGGCACACCTTCACGCTCTAGGTACTCAGGCAAGATATGCTCAGGAAACCCCGGCTGCTTTTGGTCAAGGTTAACCGCTACAATCTCGAAGCTAATCGGCGCACTCTTTTGCAGATTACGCAGAATCTCGAGCATGGTGTAGCTATCTTTACCGCCCGACAAGCAAACCATCACCTTGTCGCCCTCTTCGATCATGTTGTAGTCAGCAATCGCCTCGCCTACGTTGCGACGCAAGCGCTTTTGTAGCTTATTGAACTTTTCTTTAGCCGACTTGGGCTCGCTTGGCTTGCGCCAAGTACCTTTGTTTGCTTCGTTCTCATCTGGAGAAAAAACTTCTACGCTCATAACTACCTATCCTCAAGAGGCGCACATTGTACAACAAACGATCAACCAAACAATTGGCACAGCCTTTGCGTTAGCCTTATTACCTAGGATTTATTACCCAAAAGTACGCATGAATGAAGTAGCGACTAACGCAAATAACTACCAACTGATTGCCGACCAATGGATCGCATCAAAGCAGCTATTAACCTTAAAGGTATTGGGCGAGCCTGACTCGCACATCACTATGCTGATGCAACAACATAATGGCGAGTTGGTATTGGATACCCCGCCGGGCAATCTAGTTACGCCCGATGTAAGCGCTGCAATTAGCCTTATGGCCCCAGGGCAGCCTCACAGACTTAACTGCCGATTTATAGAACCAACGCTAGGCGGGTGGGTCGTTCAAATAGCCGAACGCCAATCGGTGGCTTCTAGACGCATGGGGCCAAGGGTGCGGGTACCGCTTAAACGAGGCCCTAGTATCGCCTTTAAAACCGAACGGGAACAAATTATTAGCTGCCGTATCACCGATCTTAGTGCCAATGGCTTTGCTGGCGAGATCAGGGGCGAACAGTTAGGGCTAGTGCACGCCGGGGCGAGATTCACCTCGGCGTTTATTCAATTAGATGACCATCAAGGCCTAAAGGTAGGGATCTATGTAATACGCGCTAAACTTGCCAAACGCCCAACGCGAACGCAGATAAGTGCCGAACTATTTGGCCTGTCATTAGATGACAAACTGCTCTTAAATCACTACGTACAAACGCTGCATCATCAAGAGCAGTATCCGACCACAACTACAGGTGCGACCACTAGTGCCGGTGCAGTACCCGCATGGGCGCCACTCGCGACACCGATCGCGTTGCCCACCAGCCAGCCGTCATCACAAGACCCATCACAAGGGGTAGCGTAATTAGTAGCTCAGGGTGAGCACGCCATTTAAGCTCAAACATCTGTACTTGAATATAGGCCACAAGGCCCTCGCTTACCGCCATAGCAATGATGGCCGACGCGGCACCTATCAGTGCAAATTCAATCAATTGGCTGCGTCTTAACAACCCTTTGTTGGCCCCCATGGTACGCAGAATAGCGCCATCTTTTAGGCGTTGATCAACGGTTAGTTCAACGCAGGCAAGCAATACGAGCACCGCACTCGCAAAGATCAAGATCATCACTAGCTCTACTGCTGACGATACCTGATCGATGATCTCGCGAATCTGACGAATAATCGCTTCGACCTCTATCAACGAGATTGTGGGGTACTTAAGCAGTAGCTGATTAAGCTGAGCGCCCTGTGCTTCATCTAGCTTATATGCCGTTAAGTAAGTAGCCAGTTCTTCAGGAAACATGCCTGGGTTAGCGATAATAAAAAAGTTGGGCCGCATCTGATTCCAATCGACTTCACGAATCGACGTAATTGTCGCTTCTAACTGATAGCCACCGATGCTAAAACCCATGGTATCACCTAGTTTTAAGCCAAGGTCTTCGACCATGCCATCTTCAACCGAAATTTGGTGCCCCTCAACAACGGGCATCCACTCGCCCGCTTGCACAACATTCGCCTTTGGCAGGTCGTTCGTATAAGTAATATTAAACTCGCGATCAATACGATCGCGCTGACGGTCAGTTAGCGATTCGGCAATGTTGATACCGTTAATCTCGTTAATACGTGCCCGCACCATGGGGTACAGTTCTGTGCCCTGCCAACCGTTATCGCTTGCGAATTCGCCCACAGGCTTAACCATGTCTGGCGCAATGTTGTACAAGAAATGATTCGGTGTATCGACGGGCATTTGATTGCGCCACTCTTCGATAAGACTACCTCGCAACAACACGATCACAGCAACTATCAGAGTAGCCATCGCAAACACCGATACCTGCACCCAGGTGGTAGCACGGTTGCGCAGTAGATTGGCTAAACCTAACCCCCAGGGCGACGACGCATGTAAAGTAAAACGATGCGCAATGGCACGCACTAGCCAAAGAATGGCCGCAACACCAACAGCAATTAGACCTAAACCAACGACTAGTGAAATCGCCATCTGCCAACTGCCAGCAAACAATCTTAACCCTAACATCAGCGCGATGGCACCAATAACTAGGCGTGTTCGATCATTGCGCTCGTTACCAAACTGGCGGCTCAACACACGCATCGGTGACACGTTTTTTAGCCCATACACGGCCGGTAATATAAAGAACAAAGCACAGCTTAGGCCTAGCGCAATACTCAATGCGAATGGCACCCACGTAGGTGCCGGAATATCGATAACAAATAGCGTTGCCAACATTTCAAATACAACGGTTTGTAATACCGAGCCGATAGCAATACCAATTAAGCTGGCGACTAAACCCACGATTAAAACCTGCGATGCCCACAGATTTACAATCGATTGACCGCTCATACCCATGGTTTTCATCACCGCTACCGAATCGGTTTTACGCTCGGCATAACGGCGCGCTGCAACAGAGATCGCGATAACAGATAACAGTACACCTAAACAGCTAGCCAACAACAAAAAGCGTTCAGCTCGACCCAACGAGCGGCCAATCGCTGGCGACTGGGTATCAATATCTACAAGGCCCTGATGATCTTCTAAAATGGGCTCGACCCACTGTTTAAATTCGCCCGTATTATCGCCAGCATATAACGCGCGGTATCGAACACGACTACCTGGCAGGATGACACCTGCAGCGTCGACGTCAGCGGTGTTCATCATGGCCCGCGGCGACACGTTAAACGCACTTTTTTGATCTGGCTCACGCACAAGAATATGAGTG
The DNA here is from genome assembly GCA_947503335.1 of uncultured Pseudomonadales bacterium. GTDB lineage: Bacteria > Pseudomonadota > Gammaproteobacteria > Pseudomonadales > CANNCY01 > CANNCY01. Next base: position 39,195 of record CANNCY010000005.1, read on the forward strand.
ACCTTTAATTGGGTATCACCTACCTCTAGGGTGTCGCCCACCTGTGCATTGATTGCCAAGCTTAAACGCGCATCAATAAAAAGCTCGCCCTTTGCTGGCCCTTTAGGCAATTTAGTCGTTGCACCATAGGGCTGTTTTGCGACCTCGACCTGCCCCAGCAATGGATAGCTGTCACTAACCGCTTGAATCGACGACAAGCGCATATTGTCGCCGTTAAAAATCATCGACGAGAACTCAATTTTATTCGCTTGTTCAAGGGCGAGTTCGCTGGCTTTATCTTGATACTCTTGATTGATCGGGCGACTAGAACTAACCACTAACTCAGCCGCCAAGAACTGATTCGACTTAGCAATCAGCGCTGACTGTAATCGATCTGAAAACAGGGTTACTGCAGCTACCACAGCAACAGCCGTCGTTATCGCAGCCAGCATCAAACGCAGATCGCCCGACCGCCAGTCTCTGCGTAACAGAGTCAAACTTAGATTACTCATGTGTTTACAATCTCGCCCGCTTCAATTCGAATGGCGCGACCACAGCGCTCAGCTAAGCGCTCGTCATGCGTTACCATCACCAACGTCGTGTGCTGTTCTTCGTTTAACTCAAACAATAGGTCAGCAATTTGACGGCCGGTTGCGGTGTCTAGGTTGCCGGTAGGTTCATCAGCGAACAAAACCTTAGGTTTGCTTGCAAAGGCACGGGCAATCGCCACACGTTGTTGTTCGCCACCTGATAATTGACGAGGGTAATGATCTAAACGATGGCCCAGACCCACGCGAGTTAAAATTGATTTAGCTTCGTCGGTAGCCTGCTTTACACCTTTTAGCTCTAATGCCAACATCACGTTTTCGATCGCCGTCATCGATCCTAACAGCTGAAATTGCTGAAACACAAAACCCACTTGGTCGGCGCGTAGCTGTGCGCGTTCATCTTCGTTCATGGCCACAAGGTTTTGACCCTGCCAGTTGATCTCGCCACCAGAGGGTACATCTAAGCCAGCTAGCATTCCCAACAATGTTGTTTTACCAGAACCCGAAGGGCCAACAATCGCCACTGATTCGCCCTCGGCAATTTTAAAGTTAAGGCCTTTTAATATGTGTAAAGGGGTAGAACCGGTGTTAAGGGTTTGCTGTAGATTGGCTACTTCTATCATTTGCGTAATCAACTCAACCAAGTATAGTTATTTGAAAGTTTTAGGAGCCCCGCTAAGTGAGCCACGTAAAAGTATTGCACAGTATCGCGTTTACTATAATCCTTTGTCTAGCCACCATAAACTCGGCTGATACATTGGCGTCAACCAAACTATTGGTTATGGGCGACTCTATTAGCGAAGGCTACGGCATCAAGCGCGAGCAAGGCTGGGTTGCCCTCTTAGCTGAGCAGCGCAAAAAGGATGGGCGAGTTGAAACATGGGTCAACGCAAGCATCGGTGGCGAAACCACCCAGGGTGGTCTTCGCCGATTACCCGCGCTGCTAGAAGAGCATAACCCTGGCATCGTGATTATCGAGCTTGGTGGCAATGATGGCCTTCGCGGCTGGCCACTAACTGAAAGCCAAGCCAATTTGCGCGAGATGGTGGCGCTGGTTCAAAGCAGTGGTGCTACCGCCATCGTGATTGCGATGCAGATGCCACCCAATATGGGCGCTCGATATAATCGTATGTTTAGACAGGTTTACGATGACGAGTGCAAAGACCCCTGCATCATTGTGCCCGAGTTTATCGAACGTGTTGGCATGAACGCCGAGCTTATGCAGTCAGATGGCATTCACCCAACTGCCGAAGCACAGCCACTTTTGGCCGAGGCTGTGGCGCCCTATATCCCATAAAATAAGCAGTAACTTATTTCTGGATTTTTTACAAAACTGAGCTAGCCTTTGAACCTCGGTGCGGTGAGAGAACATCGTCTTTTAGCGCACTAATAATAAGCAGTTACACTAGGTTCTTGGTACACATTTGCTTTATACCTGCAGTAGACCTTATTTCTAGACAAATAAGGACTCATCATGACTTTTCTAAGAAAACTTGCTCCTGTCGCACTTCTCGCCGCAGGGCACTTAGCGTTTGCAGACGCAGACATCACCAATCAACACGCCACCTTAACCACCGATAAACAAGCGATCGAAACTAAACTGATCGAGCGCCAACAATTGTTTGGCAACCCTACTTATTTTCAGGGCCGCATTAGCCCTGATGGTAAGTGGATGAGCTATCGAGCAGATGTCGATGGTGTAAGTAATGTATGGATCGGCAAGCGAGGCAAAATAGATAGCGCCAAACCCATTACGTTTGACACCCATCGTGGCATTCCACAATACCGTTGGTCACTTGACAGTAAGTACGTATTTTATATTCAAGACAATGATGGCGACGAAAACTGGCATATGTATCGAGTCGACATTGCAAGCGGCGACATAAAAGACATGACGCCCTATGGCGAAATGCGCGCCCAACCGGTTATGCAAAGCTTAAAGCATCCAGGCAAGATACTAGTTGGTATGAATGACCGTGATGCTAAATGGCATGATCTTTATATGGTCGACATCGCGACTGGTCAGCGCACATTGCTTGAACAGAACGACGGTTTCGGTCAGTACTGGGCTGATCACAACCTCAAGCCTAGGCTCGCATTAAAGTCTCGCAAATCAGGTGGCTACGATCTATACGCAAAAAACGATGATCAATGGCAGCCTTTATTGTTTGTACCCGCTGAGGATGAATTGGTTACAGCACCGCTTCAATTTAGTGCAAATGGCAAAGGCTTCTACATGACAGACAGCCGTCAATCTGACACATCTCAGCTGTCTTACGTAGACATGGCTACGGGTAATACAACAACGGTTATCGAAGCTGGTGAAGCAGATATCGAGAACGTAGTGTTTGACCCTAAAACCCACAAACCCATTGTCTATTCTAGAAACCTATTGGTGCCAACTTGGTCTGCGGTTAAAAAGAAACACTCAAAACTTGCTGCCGAATTGAACACTGGCTTTGACGGCAGCACCAATGTACTTAGTCAAACTAACGACAACCGCTATTGGACAATCTACAACGACTCTAGCAACCGGCCGGCCGATTACATGGTGTTTGATGCTAAGAAGCAATCTGCAGAGATCATGTTTAACACCAATCCCAAGCTAGAAAATGCAACCTTCGCAAAAATGCATGGCACCGAGATAATCTCTCGCGACGGTAAATCGTTGTTTTCATACCTGACACTTCCTGTGCATGCCGACCCTGACAAAGATGGCAAGCCCAACGAGAAAACCCCGATGGTGATGTTTGTTCACGGTGGCCCATGGGCACGGGACTCGTTTGGCTTTAGCCCCTATGTGCAGTGGCTAGCCAATCGTGGCTACTCGGTATTACAAGTTAACTACCGATCTTCTACGGGCTTTGGCAAGAGCTTTGTCAATGCCGGCAATCGTGAATGGGCTGGCAAGATGCATGATGACTTAATCGATGCAAAACGTTGGGCGGTTCAGCAAGGAGTTACCGATAACGACACTGTTGCCATCATGGGTGGTAGCTATGGCGGATATGCTACCTTAGTGGGATTAACCTTTACACCCAACGAGTTCGCCTGTGGAGTAGACATTGTAGGCCCGTCCAATCTAGAAACGCTACTAGCGACAATCCCGCCATACTGGGAGTCATTTAAATCGGTGTTCCACAAAGCAATTGGAGACCCCAATACGGGCGAAGGTCGTGAGTTATTGCAAGAACGTTCACCACTTACTCACGTCAACAAGATCAACAAACCTCTATTGATTGCCCAAGGTGCTAATGATCCTCGTGTTAAGCAGTCAGAGTCTGATCAGATCGTTAATGCGATGAAGGCGAATAATATTCCTGTCACCTACGCTCTTTACCCTGACGAAGGCCACGGATTTCAAAAGCCAGAGAATAGTATTTCGTTTGCTGCGGTTTCTGAGCAGTTCTTGGGTGATTGTTTAGGTGGGCGAGTTCAACCCATCGGCAACGACTTTGCCGGATCAAGTATTCAGATAATTGAAAACGGCGACATGAGCAAACACCTAGCCGAATCTAACCTTTAATTAAAGCAATACAATACAGAGATTAGCCCGCGTTAACCGCGGGCTTTTTTACTAGGCTAACTCGGTCAAAATTTCTTGCACCGAGTCTTTGGCATCACCAAACATCATCTTCGTATTCTCTTTAAAGAACAGTGGGTTTTGCACACCGGCATAGCCGGTACCCATCGAACGTTTAAATACGATGGTATTTTGGGCGTTCCAAACCTCTAGTACGGGCATGCCCGCAATGGGGCTATTAGGATCTTCGCTGGCGGCGGGATTAACCGTATCGTTTGCACCAATCACCAATACAACGTCGGTTTCATCGAAGTCATCATTGATTTCGTCCATTTCAAGCACGACGTCATAAGGTACTTTAGCTTCAGCTAATAAAACATTCATGTGCCCTGGCAAACGCCCTGCCACAGGGTGAATACCAAAGCGAACATTAATACCAGCCTTACGAAGCATAGAAGTTATTTGAGCAACAGGGTACTGCGCTTGAGCAACCGCCATACCATATCCTGGCGTGATCACTACCGACTTAGCATTCTTAAGCATCGCGGCAACATCACCAGCTTTAACTTCGGTAATCTCGCCGTCGACTTCGGCAACAGGCCCAGTGGGCGCGCCAAAGCCACCGGCGATGACACTTATAAAGCTACGATTCATCGCCTTGCACATGATGTACGACAGAATCGCGCCCGATGAACCGACTAAAGCACCGGTTACAATCAATAGATCGTTGCCTAACATGAAACCAGCAGCGGCGGCAGCCCAACCCGAATACGAGTTAAGCATCGAGATAACCACCGGCATATCGGCACCACCGATCGACGCAACAAGATGCCAACCAAAGGCCAACGCAATAACCGCAACAACAATCAACGCAGTGGTATTGCCCTCTACCTGCACAAAGTATCCTAAAAGAACTGCCGATGCGATAAGCGCCACAAGGTTCAACCCATGCTTAAAGGGCAAGTTAAGTGGGCTTGATGATACTAAGCCACGTAGCTTTGCAAAGGCCACGATCGACCCCGTAAAGGTTACAGCACCGATAAACACGCCAAGAAATATCTCAACCAAATGAATGTTTAACACGACACCGGTCAGTTCAGGATGGGCGATAAACGAGTTAAAACCCACAAATACGGCGGCAAGCCCAACAAAGCTATGCAGCACCGCCACTAGCTCGGGCATTTCAGTCATTTCGACACGCTTTGCCAGATACAAGCCAATCGCACCGCCAATAACCATCGCCAAAATAATGTATGCCACGCCACTGACCGACGGCGAAATAATCGTCGCGATCAAAGCCACCAACATGCCAGCAATACCATAGTAATTGCCCATGCGCGCACTTTTTTGTTGTGACAAGCCAGCCAAACTCAAGATAAACAATAGGCCACTAATGATGTAAGCCGAGGTTACTAATCCGCTCATTGATTACCCTCCTCTTTCACAAACATGGCAAGCATTCGCTTAGTCACCGCAAAGCCGCCTGCAATGTTGATTGAGGCAATTAAAATTGCGATAAACGACAGCACATCAACAATCATATTGCCGTGCCCTATCTGCGTTACAGCGCCTATTACAATAATTCCTGAAATAGCGTTAGTGACACTCATCAGTGGTGTATGCAAGGCATGGGTTACGTTCCATACAACGTAGTAACCAACCACACAGGCCAACACAAACACGATCATGTGCGACAAGAAGTCAGGCGGTGAAACACTACCAACCCAAGCAAATAAGCCCATGCCGGCAGCCATCAACAAAGGCTTGAACCATGGGCGCTCTTTTTGCTCAGGCTTAACCTCTGCAGTTTGCTCAGCTACTTTTTCAACAACAGGGGCAGCGCTAACCTGTACTGGCGGAGGCGGGAACATCAACTCGCCATCTTTGCACACCGTTACGTTTCTCTGCACCACGTCATCAAAATCTAAGCTGAACTCGCCATCTTTATTAGCAGTAGTAAGCTTTAAGAAATTCACTATATTAGTGGCATACAATTGACTCGACTGCCCTGGCAAACGAGACGGCATATCGGTGTAACCGATAATCTTTACGCCGTTGTAATCAATAAGTTCACCTGGTGAAGTCAGCTCGCAGTTACCACCACCTAAGGCCGCAAGGTCGACGATCACCGAGCCTGGCTTCATCTCATCTACGATGTACGTTGGTAGTAACTTGGGTGAAGGCTTTCCTGGAATCGCCGCCGTCGTAATGATGATATCCACTTCGGCCGCCTGAGCTTTAAACAACGCCATTTCAGCATCGATAAAGGCTTGACTCATTTCTTTGGCGTAGCCATCTGAAGAGTCTTGATCTTCTTCGTAATCAAGCGCTAAAAATTCGCCCCCCATCGACTCGATTTGTTCGGCTACTTCGGGGCGAGTATCAAAGGCCCGCACTATGGCACCTAAGCTTACCGCTGCACCGATCGCTGCAAGACCTGCCACCCCTGCTCCAATAACCATCACCTTTGCTGGCGGTACTTTACCTGCAGCCGTGATTTGACCACCAAAGAAACGGCCAAAGTTGTGGGCGGCTTCAACTACTGCTCGATAACCTGAAATATTGGCCATAGAACTGAGTACGTCCATCGACTGCGCTCTAGAGATACGTGGCACCATATCAAGCGCTAATAGCGTGATGCATTTAGCGGTAACCGTTTCGATTAGATCAGGGTTTTGAGCGGGGTAAACTGTACTGATGGCTGTGGCGCCAGCACGCATTAGGTCGTATTGATCTAATGGCAACGCGTTAACGCTTAAGACAATATCTGCTGACAGCACAGTTTCGCTATCAGTGATCGTACACTGCTCGTAAGAAGAGTTAATAAAGCCGGCCGCCTGACCGGCGTCAGATTCAACAAGTACCTCGTAGCCCAATTTTACTAGCTGTGCTGCACTTGTTGGTGTGGCGGCAACTCGGTTCTCACCGGCTACACGCTCTTTCACTACACCAATACGCATTTACAACGTTCCTTTTAGTTATGAGTACTGGCAGTAGATATGATTAGATCAGCAAATACAAGGCAAGAGGCCATAAATATACCTTATATCTACTATTGAATAAAATGAAACTCCGTTTGGCGACCGGCAAGATAATGCACCGTTTGGCCATCATAGACGGCACTTTGCTCAACCATCACCTGAATTAATTGATTGCCCCAAATCGATAAGGGCACCTTTACATTACCTTCAATAGCGTAAGCAGTATTTTTATATAGAGGCCAGTCACCTTGAACAGGTGTAGAACCTTGATTGTCCCACATACCAATAGTTGGGCCTGCGGCATGCCCTACAAAACCCAATGGGTGTGTGTACGTACTACTTACTAAACCGTTTTTCTTAGCTCGCTTTTGCGTTGCGGCCAAAATTTCGTTACCGGTTCGCCCCTGTTTGAACTCGCTCGTTAACAGATCTTGCCACTGATTCGCCTTAGCCATCACCTCACCAAATACCTCAGGCAAATTATGCTCGCCAAGCCTAGCTACATACCCCATTTCTTGGGTATCAGTGCACAATGTTAAATAGCAAATACCTACGTCAGTATGAATCACATCCCCGGGCATAATCGTTCGATTACTGCGACCAAAGAAGGGAGCATCTTTAGCATTTTCATCTCCCTTGCGCTGTACCGTTACATAGGGCTGAAACCAAACGTCGATATCTAAATCGGCAAATGCTTGCCGCATTTTGCTCCCTAACTCATCGGTGGTTGTGACTCCTGGGGTAATCATTGAGTTCGAAAAAGCCTCAGCGATCACAGAACGCGCTATTCCTACTATTTGAGGATATACCGCCAACTCTAACTGCGTGCGTGTTTCAAACCAACGCACTACTAATGATTCTGCACTGACCAACTTACTTGCATCGTCACCCAATGATTTCACCAATTGCTGGTGTAATCCGGCACTTAAACCATCTGCCAACGGCCAGTCTTTACTGACATTGATACCAATACGCTGCGGATTTCGCTCTCGTACTAATTGGGCGAGTCTCTGCCATTGCTCTTCTTTAGTGCCGCCTTGCCATTTAGTTGGGTAAAGTTCACCTATTGGGTAACGGCTAACCGAAAATCGCTCTACCGTATCGCCATTACGCGTAAAAACAAGCATGGTAGTGCGTCTTGCGGCCATAGTAGGCTGAGGTACTAGCGTATAAAACAATCGATCTTCTTGATACTCACGAAGGACGATTAACCACATATCAAGATTGCTCTCGGCCATCAATTGAGGTAACAGATTATCAAGCCGGTCTACCAACAGTTTATTAACTACTTCAGCTCGTTCAGCAATAGGTAAAACAGCTGGTGTACCTGTCTGTGGTAACGCCCCGTCACTAGCAACGCTGAAAGTACTAAACATCGCCACGCACAGGGCGCATATTTGTTTCTTCATAATACCCGTCCTTAATTCAAGCCCACACAAGAATGCTAAACACCGCTTACAGACCGCTCAACGCAATCGCTTCGCTAAAGGGCTTATAGCCGAGCATCGTTAAGATCTTGCTTGGCTGATACATTTTATCTCCACTGATCACTAGCGCTGCATTGCGAAGATTCTCGATATTCTCAACGGGATTGCCATCTACCAACACGATATCAGCAAACTTACCCGGTGCGATTGAGCCCATTTCACGATCTTTACCAACAACCTTGGCAGAGTTAATCGTCGCGATTTGAATCACCTCCATATTAGGAATGCCCGATTCGCTATAGATCTCTAACTCACGGTGTAGGGTTACACCCACCCATGCATCGGTTCCCGGAATAATCGGCACACCAGCATCATGCAACATCTTGATAAAAGCGCGCATGGCTTGTGCACTTTCTTGATAGGCTTTATCGGTCTCGGCCGAGTCGATCATCATTTCAGCCGTATTCTGAGCGCGTACACTATTAGCAGGCAGATGATCTTTAAACGACGCTATCAGCGGGTCAACTTGGCGGTCACGGCGGCGAATCATTGAGTCAAAAACTGCTGCCGTTAAGTCTACCTCAGTACCGCGGTCTGCAAGCAGCTGAACAAAGTCTTTTACTTCTTGCGAGTTAAGATCTAAATCACGCGCATGCTTGGCAAACTCAGTAAAGCGAATCTGCTGGCGAGTATCGCCTTCTGTACCCACAATAAAGTTAAGGTAAAGCATGTTGATATGTTGAATTTCATCATAACCTGCACGCACCGCTTGTTCGGCGGTCATAAAGGCAGGCACATGACCACTGATACGTAAGCCCCGCTTATGAGCGTGCTCAGCCATAGGCGCCGCCCACTCTGGCTTTAACGACGAATAGGTTTTGATCTGAACGTAGCCGTTGTCGGCAAACCAATCGATCTTATCTAATCCTTCTTGCAGCGTTTTAATCTTGGTAACACCCGCCGCGTATTCGGTATCACGATCAATGAAGCCGCCTTTAAACAGATGTGTAGCCATTAGCCCTTGATCGACTAAGCCTTCGATCTCTTCAATATGCGCGGGCGAGTTACCAATATCGCGAACACTGGTAATACCAAAGGCTAGATTAGTAATGGCGTCGGTTTTGCCGATATGCCCATGCATATCCCAAAGGCCCGGCACTAAATAGCGGCCATCGGCATCGATAATTTTTGCATTAGCAGGGGCTTTAACTGATGGCCCAACCGCCTTAACACGCTTATTTTCAACGAGAACACTGACACCAGTTTCAACTCGCCCATTATCTACGTTCACTAAATTAGCGTTTTTGATATAAATAGGCTGTGATACGTTAGCAGTTAAACGCTTAGACTGATCTAAATAATACTGTACCTGATGCTTATCAGAGATCTTTTTAAGCTCTTCAAAATGCTTGCGATTAAAGCCTTGGCGAATAGTAAAACTGCCACCCCAATCTTCGGCGAACATCTTGCCGTCATCATCTAGCCATACAAACATCGGAAACTGATCAACACCAGACAAGGTATAGAGTGCAAGATTAGCCGTACCCTGGTCGTTGGTTAGGCGGTGATCGACAAGCTTCTCTAGCTTAGCGCTACCGCTAGGTAGTAGATCCATTTCATTGAAAGGGGCTTTGTAGAGCGCGCGCGTTAAGTCGGTTACAGTCATGCCATCTAGGGCAAGATAGAATTGATCTTCTTCGGCCTTTTGATCGCCCGTATCTGCACGAGAAGACCACTGTGCCATACCATCAGATAGCTTAAAAGATTCGTCTAGCTTTGCACCAAAGGGCGAAACACCTGTAATCGTTAACTCAACAGGAGCACGATGCTCATTTAGCTTAACGGTTTCATTTAGTTCTGGGCGACGATTGTTCCAAGCGGCCCAAGCATTACGCTGAACAGTGCCGTCGTCTTTAAAGATTTCAACGATCTCGCCGAACTTGCCAGCGTCGTTGTAGATTTCGGTGACTACTTTCTCGTCGGCAATAGTGACAGTCGACAGCGTCATCGACAAAAAGGCCAAAATAGATCTTTTCATGATAGTTGCTCCAAGTCTTATGTTTATTGGCCTCTAGACTAGAGCAATCTGCTTATAAGTGGTACCCCCTACTCATAGCAAGGCATCCCCTCATTTCGCCCCTTGACTGATTTCACTATATTTAACCCTGCAAGCAGTAGTAACTCTTTTACTAGAGTTTCTTTTAACCCGTACCTTTGGTACGGGTTTTTTTTTGCTTATAATACGCCTCCTTTTAAATCAGCACTAAGCGAACCCAATGGCCTTAAAACACTGCGTACTACATCGACTAAGCCGTGGCTCTGACGCCGCTAAAGCGAACTTAAACGACCACCTGCTACCCGCTGAAGAAGCGATTCTATCGATCTACCAGCAACTAACAGTGTCTAGTCAACGTAGTGCTCGCCTAGAACACGGTGTATTTGATGACGAGGTCGAAGCTCGCCAAACCGCGCCACTGGTCAAAGAGTATTCTGAAGGCAAGATTGATCTACTTGGTTTATCACACCGTCTAACGCAGCATCTAAGTAGCCTGTTGGCCGACTCGCCCGACCCGTACAATTATTTCTTAATGATGGGTAGCGAGCAGTTCACTGATCGCGAACGCGTGATGATGTTTCTGTTGGGCACCAAAACCCACTACACCATTGATGGCGAGTTAAATGCACTAGAAACCGAGTGTATCGATATCGGCAGCCCGCTTGCTGTGTGGGGTGTAGACATCACCAACTACAAGGGCAATACCGACGACTATCTTCGTCTAATTCCCGCTCGTGGCGAAGAAACGCTAAAGAGTGCTTTTGCCCAGTTTGCCGAATTCAGCGCGCCGGTAAATCGAGCCGAGCAAACCGAAACTTTCTTAGCTAGTGCTGCTAAATACATTCGCGAAAACGAGCCTGAAGAAAAGATCGAAACACTCATTCAGGTTTGCCAAGACAACGACAAGATTGGTGCGCCTATTGAACTGCCACAGCTAGCAGAGGACCTTTCGATCGAAAATAAAGATATCTTTGTGCAAGAAGTAGGTGAACAAACGGGCGCTAGTTCAGAAGACAGCCGTATTCATCTACATCGCGGTGCGATCAAAAAGTTCGTTCGTTTCTATGGTCGTGACGAAAAGCTATCGATTAGCTTCTCGTCGACCATGTTAGATAATGGTGTTCGTTATGATAAACACCAAGGGCATCTTGTACTTGAGGCGCTTCCAAAGGGTTTGAAAGCGCAGTTACACCAACATTTTTACCCAGCTGACTAGAGCCCACATTAAAATGCCATAGTAGCACGCCATTCAGGATATCGGTCTTCGATTTCTTTAATGGCGTCAGCCTTAATATCATCGCTTACGCCGCGACGATTAAGTGCAGTACCTAGCGCAGAGTTCATCAATTCAAAACGATCAGCCTCAATACGAGTATAAGTAGGCTCTGTAAACTCGATTGCACCAGGGCGTACAGGGTAGACCACCTTCAATACAGTGCGCCCACGAGCATACTTGTTTACCTCTTCGTCAAATTCGGCAAAGGTCATATTAAAAATCCCCTCAAAAGCCTCATCGATACTGTAACCCTGCTCTACGGCAAACAGATACTTATACATCATTAACTGTCGCTGTTTATCGGCAAACAAGTAATGCACTATCATTGCGGCTTGCCCGTAAAATAAGTTCCCGTTATAACGAGTATCTTTACCTAAGTAGGTCTTTTTCGACTTAAACATCGCTTCAGTATCAATATGCTTTAGCTTTCCACTCGCTGTGCGCATACCGTAGAAACGGCCTTCTAGATTACCTAGCTCGCCCACTTCAACATTGCCTCGATAATGCCTAAAGGTTGCTAAGTACTCAGCGACGCCTTCTGTATACCAGGGCGGCCGCGCAAACTTATACACTGCATTTCGATCTAGGTAATGCACTAGCTCGTGCAATACGATGCCGCGGCCAGGGCTCGCCTTGCCACTTTTTGAACTTCTAAACTTGTCAGCTCTAGTAACAATGTATTGCTCGCCAGGTAGTTTATAAAAATATCCTGCAGAGTTTTCTGGCACAGCTAACGCTTCGTACGATCGTTCGTTTTTTAATACGTAAACCGGCAATTTGCCCTGCGATGGGTCAGGTTTGAAATTTAGTATGCGCCCTATAAACTGAGTAAAGTTTTCAAGATCTTCAACGATCAATCTAGACTTAGAATCAGATGCGTTAGTGATGACAACAAAGTTATCGCTTTCAAACTTAGACCACTCAGACTTATAGATTTGCTTCACATCAATGTCGGTACTGTCAGCCATTGATATCGATGAAAAAAGCACTGCGGCAGTCATAGCCATCAACTGAGAAAACATAAATGCTGTTCGTGCAGACATTGTAGCTCCGTGCTTATTAATATTATTTTAGTGCAGGGTAGCACCTGGCCCGTCGCTATGACCAGATAAATGACTTTCTAATTGAACATCTAAAACACGCTTACGAGTTAGCTCCATCGTACCTAAGTAACGTTGATCACCAACAACGGTAAATTCGAAAGAGAAAGTATGGGCACGCACTAGCTTACCTCGATTGTCTCGAGTAAAGCGCGCACTGCTCCATGCAACCGATTCATCTAACAGCTGCACAGAACGTTGCTGACAATATCGCTTGGCAGTAATGAGTGCGATATCTTTTAGCTTAGCACGGGTGTACGCCCAATAAATTATTAGGGCGAGTACAAACCATACCCCATAGGTCATTAGCCAATAAACGGCATCCCAAAACATCTTTTATCCTTTTTATTGGTATCCACGAGCCTGCTTATTAAACAGCTCGGCATAGCGCCCATCAAGGGCTAATAGTTGTTCGTGTGTGCCCCGTTCAATCACCTGCCCCTGAGCCATCACCATAATATTCTTTGCCATGCGTACAGTCGAGAAGCGATGTGATATTAGAATCACCATTTTGCTTTGCAGTACCTCAGCAACTCGCTCATACACTTCTGCTTCGGCGTCGGCATCCATCGCCGCAGTAGGTTCGTCCATCACCAACAGCTCAGCGCCATCGCGTTTGAACGCGCGCGACAACGCCACCTTTTGCCATTGCCCGCCCGACAGTTCTCGGCCGTTGTTAAACCACTTACCCAACTGGGTTTCAAAGCGATCAGGCAGTTCATCAATAAATGGCTTGGCCATGCCTAACTGTGCAGCTCGCTCAAGAGCAGACTCTGATTGATCACCGTCGTGATCGCCCAAACCAATATTTTCGCCCACCGAAAACTGATAGCGCATAAAGTCTTGAAAGATCACCGCAAGCTTTACACGCAGTGCTTCAGGGTTCCATTCTTCGACAGGCGTGCCGTCAAAATACACTCGCCCCTCTGTTGCGGGATACAGCCCTGCGAGTAATTTAATGAGCGTCGTTTTACCAGCACCATTGTCACCAACAATCGCCAAACTATCACCGGCCGACAAACTAAAACTAACGTCACGTATCGCCCAATCATCTGAGCCCGGATACTTAAACGCTAAATTTTCAACACGAATACCCTGCCCCGGTATAGCACCTTGTATTACACCATCGGTCTTTTCAAAATCTGGCAACGCCAACAGGTCGTAAAGTGTAGACATATAAAGATTGTCGTCATACATGCCATTTAAATCGGCAAGGCTATCGCTAATGGCCGACTGCCCCTGCTTAAACAGCAACAAATACATGGTCATTTCACCGAGTGTTTGATGCCCCATTGCAGTGCTCGCAACCACCCAAGCAAAGGCGCCATAAAGCATCACCGCACCAAATACACCTAACCAAGCGCCCCACCATTGTCGACGCAAAGTTAAGGCTCTATCTTCGCGATACAAGCGAGCAAACATATCGCGATAGCGCTGCATTAACGGCACGCTTAGGCCAAAGATTTTCACTTCTTTAGCGCTGTCTTCACGGCCCAATACGGTCTCTAGGTAAAGCTGCTTGCGACGGTCGGGCGATCTGAAGGTAAACAGTCGAAACGCATCACCCGAAAACTTAATTTCAGCAACAAAAGCTGGCAATGCGGCAATCCACAGAAGCAAAATCGCCCATGGCGAAAACTGCCATAACAGCACCGAAAAGCTAATTAACTGCAATGCATTTTTGGCGAGTGAAAACGCGCGGTTCACTAACGACAAGGGGCGAGTTGAAGCATCGCGTCGCGCTTTTAAAATCATGTCGTTAAATTCAGAATCTTCGATCTGGGCAAGGCTTAAGCGCTGCGCCTTATCTAGGATCATTTCGTTGATCTGCTGCCCTAGCTGGGCACGCAGTAGTGCTCTACAGGTTTCTAGCACCTTGTTCGCAACTAAGATCGTAATGATCACTGCGCCTTCGGCAGCAACATAAGGTAAGACCTCGCCCAACGCCTGTTCTGTGCCCTGAGTGGCAACGACCGTATCAACAATGAGTTTACCGATATAAGCGGCTAAGGCGGGTAGAACACCCACTAATAGAGTGGCTAACGCCATCACTAGCGTTAAAGGCTTTGAGGTAGCCCACACCAATGAAAACGCACGCCCCAGATAGATATGCACTGAGGCGGCATTTTGAAGATAGCTAGGCTCAGCCTTGCTTTGATCGTTTTGCTTGCTGTTGTTCAGACTCACGTCGTTGGCGGGCCTTCTCTTCTATTTTTTGTGCTCGGCGCTGCGCGTTATCGGCTACGGCATCGCCACCGATATGGTGCTCGCCGCGCTCTTTTGCCAAGCGTACCTGACGCTGGCGCTCTAAGAAACGCGCTTTTTGCTCGTCGGTGTACTTGTCGTAGCAGTGGTGACACTGTACCCCGGCAATGTAATGTTCAGACTGTTTGTCTTCTTCAGTAATCGGGTAGCGGCAGGCGTGACACTGATCGTACTTGCCCTGCTCTAGACCATGCTTAACCGCAACGCGGTTATCGAAGACAAAGCACTCGCCCTTCCACATCGATTCTTCTTCAGGTACCTCTTCAAGGTACTTCAAGATACCACCCTTTAGATGGTATACCTCATCAAAACCCTCTTGTTTCAAGTAGGCTGTTGATTTTTCGCAACGAATTCCGCCGGTGCAGAACATTGCTACTTTCTTATTCTTTTTAGGATCTAGATTATTCGCAACGTACTCAGGAAACTCTCTAAAGGTATCGGTTTCTGGGTTAATCGCGTTCTCAAAAGTACCGATATCAAACTCGTAGTCGTTACGGGTATCTACCAATACAACATCTGGATCACTAATTAGATCGTTCCAATCTTTAGGGTCAACATAGGTACCCACCACATGACGGGGGTCTACGTCGGGCTGGCCCATGGTCACGATCTCTTTTTTAAGCTTTACCTTAGTACGGTAAAACGGCTGCTCGTCAGCAAATGACTCTTTAAAGTCAATCGGATTGAAGCGGTCATCGCTGTTTAAATATGCGATCACCGCATCAATGCCTTCGCGGGGGCCAGCGATGGTGCCGTTGATCCCTTCGTGAGCAAGCAACAAAGTGCCCTTAACCTGATTATCGGTCATGCACTGTACCAATGGCTCGCGAAGTGCTTCAAAGTCTTTTAACTCAACAAACTTATAAAGCGCAGATACTACGTATGTCATCAAACTAGCCCTCAACTTATGGCTTAAATACTACTAATTAAACGATGTCTAGTAGTTCGATATCGAACTGTAGAGTCTCGTGTGGGCCAATTGCACCGCCTGCACCACGCTCGCCGTAAGCAAGGTTTGCAGGGATCGTTAGCTTCCACTTACTACCAACAGGCATTAACTGTAGTGCTTCGGTCCAACCAGCGATTACGCCGCCAACAGGGAACTCAGCAGGCTGGCCACGATCGTAAGAGCTGTCGAATACAGTGCCGTTAGTTAGGGTGCCATGGTAGTGAGTACGTACAGTAGATTCTGCGGTTGGCTTCTCGCCAGTACCTTCGGTGATGATTTCGTACTGAAGACCAGAGTCTAGAGTGATAACACCGTCTTTAGCTGCGTTTTCTGCCAAGAAAGCTGCGCCTTCTTCGATCTTGCCAGCGTGCTGCTCTGCTTGCTTAGCTTCGATACGCTGCTGCATTTCACCAAATGCTGCTGCTAGCTGATCACGGCTAACTGCGTGCTCGCCCTTAGCGATAGCAGTTTTGATGCCTTCTACTAGTGCGTCAACTTCAATGTCTGAGAATTCGTCGCCAGACAGCTGATCGCCCATCTGTAGGCCGATGCCGTAGCTAAAAATTTGCTCGGTAGTTTCAATCTTAGTGGTCATAGGATGCTCCATTATTAACCGGCGAAAGATAACACAGGCGCCAAGAGCTCTCTATGCAGGTAATTCGCTGATATTGCGTTAATTTTAAGTAATGCCCCTACTTAATGGGGGCTTATTGTTCAATATCAAGGATATGCGCAGATAAATCTAAGTGTTCATTGTGCCACTCGCGACAATCAGCGCCTAAGCGCTCGTGGGCGAGTTCTGCTAGCTCCCAGAAAGGCGGTCGGCCAGGGTCGGCGATTACTATATGAGGCACTCCCGCCTGCACCGCGCGGCGGCAGAGATTAAACAGGGGTTCAGTCATTTCATCCCAAAAACAGATGTCAGCAGCAACAACAAGGTCAAACTGGGCGAGATCGGCCTTGGTCACCTTTTCGTAGCGGTTCTTCCAAGGGGTTACGGTTACACCATTGTGCGCAGCCTGGGCTTCTAAAAATGGGAATACTGAATCATCAGCATCTAGCGATACCACCTCAGCGCCCATTTCTTTGGCACAGTACACGCTCAAGGCTCCCCAGCCACAGCCTAGTTCAAGCACTCGCTTACCTTCGATTTCTAAGCTATGTAAAAAGTCCATCGCCACTAAAGACGACTTCCACACCTTGTTACCATGTAACGTGTGTGTGTCAGACTGGCGCTTTAGTTTTTTAATAACAGCATGTGTTGAGCGAAGAATTTCAACAGACTGATAGTTAATCGAGGTCATTCTCTACCTTTGTATCGTACGTTTTATGACTATATATCGTGCGTTTTGCGCTTAAGTGACTAGCCTTAAATTTGGTAAACTAATCGATTATTTCAAATACCTTGGGTAATTAATGAAAAAGCTACCGACTAAAGACGATATTCGCCGCGAGCTGAATCAGCAGATCGCAGAGTATCTTACGTCTGGTCAAGTGATAGCCGAAATCCCCAAAGGTGTGTCGGGGCGTGACCCCATGCAAGCCCTACCAACGCCGATTATATCTGAAAATAGCAGACAAACTCGCACACCGTTAACAGAGGTGTCAAAAGAAATAGAATTGCGAAAGCGCTCAAATAAGCCAGCAACGGCGGCATTAACCGAACATAATCGTCGCAAACGCAACCGTGATACCATTAAATATGATGATTTTGGCGAACCACTGCGCGTGATTCGCCGACAAGACTGATTACCTAATTGCTTAAATCATGTTGCAACCAGGCAACCGTCAGCGCAGACAACGCAGCGTAGAATCGACTTAAATTAGTGCTAGCTATTTCGTCTGCAAAGGTAGGCAACCAAGAGAGCACTTGCTCACGCATGAACCGTTCAGTCATCGAGTTCGACGCTTCTGGTAGCCGAACAATGTGCCCTAAATAAGCTAACTGTAGCGACAGATGATCAGCTGGCTCGGGCGGTTCAACCGCTGCGCCCCGATACAGGCTGTCTAATTGAGTGGTTAGTTTGCGATAGGAATGCTCGAAAACAGGATTACATGCCCCGTTTGTACGGTCTGCATAAGGGGCTGTCGAGTCACCCAAAAATAGCTGACAAAATTCTGAAGCAAGATCTAAGGCCCCAAACTTATATCGCTTATCATTTAACGCATCTAATAGGTCTTGATACAAGGGCGCAAGCATCGGTTCATTGGCTAGATGAGACATGCTAGTCTGCTTACCGCCATCGGCAAAATAACTTTCAATTTGCTCTGAACTTAGTTCACTCGCATACAAAGCTGACAACCAAAAATAAATCTCTGATCGAACTACTGCTTCGGCTTTGATCATAGAGAGTACCTTATCTCGATTACCCCAATGGCAACCTTTGTTAATGTCTTATCTTTAGGTATAGCAAAGAGTTAGCCATCCTCATCAAGGTGATCTTTACCAAGGTAGTAATACAAATTACTCAAAATTTATTGCTAAATAGGGCATCATAGGTTCTCAAAAAATTCCGCACAGTTATGCGGATCTCAGTAATTATTGTTGCGCAGTCTTTAATATGAATCTCACCTACGCCCGTATTTTGATAGTAGTGATAACCTTTATATGGGGTATCGAATTTGTACTTGTCGACGAAGCGCTGGCAGATATTCCCCCTCATGCTTTTAATGCTTGGCGTTTTGGTATTGCCGCTGCGGTGCTTGCTCCGATTGCCTTTAAAGAGTGGGGGCGCTCAATACCTTGGCGTTTATCGCTAAGTCTTGGGGCATTAATGTTTCTGGGCTTTGCAACTCAAACCGCTGCGTTGTTATATACAAGCGTAGCCAATGTTGGCTTTATCACTGGGCTGAACGTTCCGTTGGTACCTGTTATTGCTCTAGTATTGTTCAGAACAATGGCATCAAAGTTTGACTGGGCAGCAGTAGTGATTGCGTCACTGGGCCTTTGGGCACTAACCTCTACCGGCGAAGCTAGCTTTGATTTAGGCGCACTACTTGCCCTGATCTGCGCCATTATGTTTGCCGCACATGTGATCTACACCGACAAATTGCCAAGTCATGCACCCGTATTCAAACTTGCGTTTGTACAGCTTCTTTGGGTGGCCATGCTCAGCGGTGTCACATCATTAGCTATTGAAGACACCGCGATCATGAACTGGCCTACTAGCGACACCGTATGGCTGGCCATTATTGTAGCGGCAGTGCTTGGCAGCGCTGCAGCTCTGTGGGCGCAGATATACACACAGCGTATTTTAACCCCTGTTGATATCGCCCTACTTTTTGCTCTAGAACCGGTCTTCACATGGTTAGCGTCTATGATTATTCAGGGCGAACAGTTGCGCACCACCGAAGCACTTGGGGCAACTGCCATTTTGATTGCTATGATATTAGGAGCACTAGGCAATCATTGGCAAAAGAAAAATGAAACTACCCAAACTCATTAGCTCTCTATTTATAGTATTAGCCGCTGTAACGGCGGTTGGATGTTCTAGCACCCCTGGGTATGCAACGCCAAACTTTCGGGTAGCTGATATTCGCTTCGATCACCGCGACAGCGCTTCGACGTTACTTAGTACCCATGTGTTGTTAGAAATAGAAAATCGAGACGCAAGACCTTTGCCCCTGAAAGGTCTTACTGCCGATTTTAAAATTGAAGGGCAAACACTATTTAGTGGCGTGACAAGCATCGACCAAGATATACCCGGTTACTCTGTGCGCACCACTAATCTCAGCCTTAAAAGCGATGTTTTCTCTATTGTGCGGGCGATAGCATTACTCCCTAAAGCCGGCCAACAGGTACATTATCAAATTGAGCTAAAGGGCCAGCTTGGTTACTCGCCCTATAACAGTATTAGAAAAACCATACGCGGTACTTGGCCGCCAAACTGATCGATAAGCTGCCTACTCGGCCTGATACACCAACCTACCATCAAACCAAGTTTGGGTTACCTGTGTATTAGCAATCGCCTCAATATCTTGCGATTTGGCGAGTTGATAGATATCTCGGTCAAGCACAACAAAATCGGCGCGTTTACCTACCTCGATAGACCCTACTAGATTTTCTTGACGTAAAAGCTTGGCGCCATTGATTGTGTAGGCTTGTACTAGCTGCTCAATCGTTAAGCGTTCGGCGCCGTTCCAGACTACCTGTTTAGACTCGCCCTTAGCGTTAGTCACTTGAGCTGCACGGCTAAGACCAATCGCAATGTTGCCAAAGGGTCTTGGCGAACGCACATCTACTGGCGCATCGCTACCCGCACCAACAAGCGCACCGGCATTCCATAGCGAAGCCATTGGATAGCCCTGCTGATAGGTATAGGTATCTTCTCGGTACAGATGATCTAAATCGTTTAGGTCTTTCATTTCATCAATGAATGGCATAACGGTGATATCGTATTGCCAATTATTCGCCATCCAAGCGTAGGTAGGCGCAAGGCCTACACCCAAGCGCCCTGCTCGGGCAATGTCGTCTTTTTCGACCAGTTGAGTGTGTGCAAGCGTATGCGCTATCTTAGTGCCATTGCGTTGCTGGGCCTGCTCTATTGCATCAAGCGATACCTTAACAGCACGGTCGCCCAGCGCGTGGATGTGCACAAGGATGTTCTCGTTATCGAGCCTTGCAACCAGGTGATTCAGTTCTTGCTCTGAGAACTCTAGCATTCCATGATTAGGTACGCAGTCTTTACTGCTAAACCCATGAACCTTGGCAAAGACATCGTCTTGCATTCCTTCAAGGGCAGTGTCTATATCAGCACAAGCTTTGTGCTGATGGCTGGCATAATGTGACACAACCATGTCGTCAGTAACTACCGGCTTAAGATAAGGGTCAATCATTGCGGCAGTTTGTGTTGGATACTCCATCACACCGTCTAACATCACCTTTACAGCATCGCCCTTAAAGTACTGATTGGTTGATATCGATTGATTAAAACGATGCGTATCTTCAACCATTTGCTCAATCATCAGTTCGCCGTCTTGGCGATATTGATCGCCATTCATCATCAGGTTAAGCGTACCGCGCAACTTAAGTTGCTGCTGATCTACTAACGCCTGCCAAATAGGCACCTCGGCCGGAGGAATCCAAGCATCTTGAAACGAAGTGATCCCCTGCGAATGTAGGTAATGGTTTATTTTCTCGGGGTTATCTATCAAAGCCTTAGGATCAGGTGCGGCAAATCTAATTACCTCGTAGCCACCAGCATCCTTAACAACACCGTCAGGTTCACCAGATTCATCGACGCCAAAATACTCAGCAAAGCCTCTCTCTCGCCAAAAACCAGCTAATGATTCTTTCGTAATCGGTACTGCCTGCGCCATGTCAGGCAGTTGCGCATATTGAAGCGCCAAGCTATTGCCTGCAAAGGCGTGACCATCAGATCCTAGAGCGAAAATTGGATTAGTTGTGCTCACCGAATCAAGCGCTTCTCGAATGCTCTTATATGGCGTCATATCTTGCATTAGGGTTGTGGGCGAAAACTGACTTAAAATAATCCACTCGCCCTCTTTGACAGTTTTATCGGCTAGGCACTGATTCATAAACGCTACCAACGCCGCGGCATTGACCTCGGCGTTATCAATATCACATTGACCACCGGTAAGTGCCATCAATACATGAATATGAATATCGTGTAAGCCTGGCAGTACCAAGGCGCCATTTAGATCAATTTTTTGTGCACCGCTGCTGGCTAAAGATGCGATGTAATCAGAACTACCCACCTTAACAATCTCGCCGTTCGAGATACCAAACGCCTGTGCGACGGGCATAGTGTCAGACTGTGTATGCACGTTGGCATTGATCACGTAGGTATCAATGACCTTACCATCAGATTTAAGCGCCCAGCGCTCGCGTTCTAGATCAATGCGTTCACAGCCAAAAAGAGAAAGCGACACAGCTAAAGTCGCAGACAGTAGAGAAGTACGTTTAATCGGGTTCATGTGGCTATCTTTGCCCTCTGCTAGATTATTCTTATTGAGTTTTACAGAATCTAGATAGTATCAGAGAAATGGGCTAGCAAAATACTACAAAGAGCTCGTCCTTGAGCACCGCATCCATGCGACAACGTCCGTGTATATAAGTAAGTGGAACTAGGTCTCAAAATCTCTCACTTAAACGTTAAAGAATATTGAAAAAAATTATCAATAGATGAAAGAAACTAACCGATTGCCGATTATCAGACAGAAATGACCGCTTATCTTGGGCCGCTCAACAGTTAATATTAGAAGGATTAAAGTGCCCCTATCAAAGAGAAGGGGCACCAGCATTGAATCCTGACGTCGTATATCAGCTATTATCTACTACGGTCGCGTTAATACCGATTGCAGTATTTGTAGCAACACTAATTAATGCAGCTAAAGCCGAATCTGACATCTTAGATAACGAATTCTAGGTGAATACGTATTTAGCAACACTCAACGCGGCGATAAGGTAAACGCCAACCGAAATCTCAGACAAACGCCCCGTCAATACCTTAATCACCACATAGCTTATAAACCCAATAGCAATACCGTGAGCGATAGAAAATGTTAGAGGCATCATGATGGCTGCCAACGCTACGGGAACAGATTCAGAAACGTCGCCCCAGTTGATCTCGCCAAAGGTTCCGACCATCAACATGCCCACAAACACTAGGGCAGCTGCCGATACGAAGGGTGGAATCATCGAGAACAAGGGTGCCATAAACAAGCAGATTAAGAAACAAATCGCCACAACCACTGCCGTTAAACCAGTGCGACCGCCTGCGACAATACCGGCGCCACTTTCGATAAAGGTTGTTGTTGTCGAGGTACCCATCAACGAGCCCGCAACCGACGCAGTAGAATCAGCCATAAGCGCCTTGCCCGCGCGCGGTAGCTTTTCTTCTTCGTCTAGTAAATCACCCTTCTTCGCTACCGCGATAAGGGTGCCAGAGGTGTCAAAGAGATCGACAAATAAGAAAGCAAAGATGACAAGCGCCAAATCCCATGTAAGCGCGCCCATAATATCGAGTTGCATGAATGTCGGGGCCATAGATGGCGGAGCCGAGAACACCCCTTTGTATTCAACATGACCTGTTAACACCGCAATTAGTGTAACCACGATCATACCAATCATCACCGAACCAAGCAGGTTTCTAAAATGCATTGCCGTAATCAATACAAGGCCTAAGAAAAACATCAACACTTCGGGGCTTTGCACGTTACCCAAAGACACTAATGTAGCCTCATTACCTACTACCACACCCGCATTTTTCAATCCGATCATTATTAAAAATAAGCCGATGCCGGTGGTGATACCAATTTTAAGTGACGACGGAATCGAATTGATAATCCACTCACGAATCTTGAATGCGCTCATCGCGAAAAAGATCACACCCGACCAAAATACGCAACCAAGTGCGATTTGCCATGTGTGGCCCATTCCCAACACAACGCCAAAGGTGAAGAATGCATTGAGCCCCATTCCTGGTGCCAGTGCTACCGGGTAGTTCGCAAACAGACCCATAATCAACGTACCCAATGCCGCTGCAAGGCAGGTTGCTACAAAGACCGCACCCTGATCCATTCCGGCAATCGCTAACATACTTGGGTGCACGCCAACAATGTAGGCCATTGTCATAAAGGTGGTTAGACCCGCGATAACTTCGGTTTTTGGCGTCGAGCCAATTGCTCTGATACCAAATAGTTTTTCTAGCATGTAATGCAACTCCAATTGTAAATTCTTAATTATCTAAAAGGTATCCAGCCGCCCATTACATGCTGCTGAAACACCTTTTCTCTATCTTGCCAATCAGGCTCTATCGCGCAGAGCCATTGATAAAATTTGGGGCCATGATTCATCTCGCGAAGATGACAAAATTCATGCAACACCACGTGGTCAAAGTCGGCCTCGGTTAATGCCATTAACCAGAGGTTCAAGTTAATGTTGTTGGCAGTTGAACAACTGCCCCAGCGTGAGCGCAACCGCTTTACTCGCACACTGGGTGTCTCTAGGTCATGCCAACCTATCTGTTGCCATAAATCGATTACGCGCGAAGGCATCAGAGATTTAGCCTCGCGCCGATAAAATTCAGCTACTGCATTAATATAGTCGCTACCGTCAAGATTGCCTGAATATACCAATCGCTCGCCAGACCAGGTGATACAGGCGCTTTCACTGTGGGCTTGACGCCGATCTAGGGGAATAAGGCGATTCCATAACCTTACATGTGATAGCTCGCCCCAGTAGTCGGCCCATAGTTGCTGAGTACGCTCTATCTTTGAACGCCACTGTCGTTCTATCTGTTTTATGATGTACTGAAGGTCTGACTGCTTGGCTTTGCTAGGAATCTTAATCTGAATAGTTCCGTCAAAATGCAGCTCTGCCGACAGCTTGCGCCCTGAGGTCGAACCTAATTGAATCGGCGCACCCCAAATCCTTACCTGTTCGAGACCCTCGACTAAGGCTAAACTGGCGCTTTGATTCAATTGAGACTCCTGATAAATGAATCGCAGTATTATTGAGCGTGACCAAGACTATGTCTGGCACCCCTACTCTTCTTCTAAGCCGTCCACACCACCGCTGGCTGTGGCCAGTACTAATAAGCACGAGCTAATTCTATCGGATGGCACGGCACTTATCGACGGCATGTCTTCTTGGTGGTGCACTATTCACGGCTATAATCACCCTGAACTGAATCGCGCTGCTAAAGAGCAGATAGACTCGATGTCTCACGTCATGTTTGGCGGCCTCACCCACGAACCTGCAGTAATGCTATGCGAACGCCTTGTTGCGATAACCCCTGATGGGCTAGATCGTGTCTTTATCGTCGATTCAGGCTCGGTGGCTGTAGAAGTCGCTATGAAGATGGCGATGCAGTACTGGCAAGCGCTAAACCAGCCGAACAAACGTAAAGTAATTTCACTGCGCCGCGGCTACCACGGTGACACCCTTGGGGCGATGTCTGTATGCGACCCTGTCACAGGAATGCACAGCTTGTTCGAAGGCTCTCTCACCAAACAGATTTTTGTCGACGAACCGCCTATGGGGTTCAATGAGCAAAACATACGATTTTACGTCGACTACCTTGATCAACAGCTATCTCAGCATAAGCACGAAGCCGCCGCCTTTATATTAGAGCCAATTGTACAGGGCGCAGGAGGCATGCGCTTTTATAGCCCAGCGATATTGAAGGCTATTAGAGAACTTTGCGACCGTCATGACATTCTTCTCATTGCAGACGAGATTGCGACCGGCTTTGGCCGCACAGGCAAACTATTTGCCTGTGAATGGGCCGACATATCGCCAGATATTCTGTGTTTAGGTAAAGCACTAACCGGCGGTTACATGTCATTAGCCGCAACGCTTTGCACTAAGCAGGTTGCGGATACAATTTCGTCGGGTGAAGCAGGCTGCTTTATGCATGGCCCAACGTTTATGGGTAATCCACTGGCCTGCGCTGTCGCCAATATGAGTATCGAGTTACTCTCTAACTCAAAGCATTCTGAATCGAATTGGCAACAAAATGTGGCCTCTATTGAAAGAGCGCTAGTTGACCATCTAATGCCTTTATCTGAGGTTTCAGGTGTTCAAGACGTTAGAGTACTAGGCGCAATTGGTGTAGTAGAGTTAGATGCACCTGTTGATATGGGCGTAATTCAAGCAATATGCACTAAACACGGGATTTGGTTGCGCCCCTTTGGCAAACTAGTATATACAATGCCGCACTTTAATTGTCAGGGTAAAGACCTGACACGCCTGTGCACAGCGATGGCCAATGCCATTGACGATTATTTAAAAGAAGACATCGAGGTTAACTAATGCTTGCAGCTGCAGCCGCCATTATCGCAGGATTTATCGCACTTACATGGAGCGCAGATCGCTTTGTTGCAGGTGCCTCGGCGCTCGCCAAAAACCTTGGGGTATCAACTCTCGTTATCGGTATCCTAATTATCGGCCTAGGTACCTCAGCACCTGAAATGCTTGTTGCTGCCATGGCGGCAAGTGACGGCAACGCAGCCTTAGCTGTCGGTAATGCTATCGGCTCGAACATCACCAACATAGCCTTAGTATTAGGTGTAAGCGCACTATTGTTTCCTATCACAGTGCGCTCGCGCATTCTGAAGCGTGAGCTACCGGTGATTCTGGGTATTGCGCTAATCGCGGTAGCGTTACTTCACGACCATCATTTAAGCTTTACCGACGGTATTATTCTGATCACTCTACTAGTCGCTAGCGTATCTTGGAACGTATATGACGCCAAGCGCCAACCAGCTGACAAGCTAGATGAAGATTTCTCTGACGAAATTCCATCAGACATGAGTATGTCAGCGGCAGCCGGCTGGACACTATTCGGCATGATATTGATGATCGCAGCATCCAAGCTATTAGTCTGGGGCGCGGTAGAAATCGCCACCGCACTTGGCGTAAGTGACTTAGTAATCGGCTTAACTATAGTCGCCCTAGGTACTAGTTTGCCCGAGCTAGCCGCGTCAGTAATTGCCGTTAAAAAGCGCGAATTCGATTTAGCGCTTGGTAACGTAATCGGGTCAAATACGTTCAATCTACTAGGCGTAATGGCTATACCAGCGTTACTTGCCCCTGGGTTGGTTGAAGATGCCGTCGTTTATCGCGACTTACCCATCATGGTCGGCTTAACGGCTGCCTTGCTGATTATGGGTATCGGTTTAGGCAAAGGAGACGGCCGTATCAATCGCGTAGAAGGCGCATTATTGTTGGCAGTATACGTTGGTTATACCGCTTACTTAGCAAGTAGCAGCACCCTACTTTAGCGATTAAAGTTGAACGTAGCCCGCCCGCGACCTGTTTAACGTACCAAGATATAGACGGTCACCGAACTGCTCGGCCGACGTAATCTGACAGAACTGTCGGCCGTCAGGCGCATGCAAAGACTCTAACACCTGCCCAGACTCGTCTATACGAACTACTAGACCATATTTAGGTGGTTCGCCCAACGCCCAATCGGGCATCTTTGAGAAGATATTCTTTAGCCAAGCATTAGGATGAAGTTCATCTAAATCAGAGGTTCTTGGGCCAAACATGGCTATCCAATAAGAACCGTCGGGCGCCGTGGAGACACCGTCGGGCCAACCTGCTAAGTTGGTAGCAAAAATGTCTGACTGACCTTTTTTAGGGCCGTCTATCCAGTAACGAGTAATCTGGTATCGAAAGGTTTCGTTTACTAGCACGTATTGCTGGTTCTTGGCCACTGCCACGCCGTTGGCGAAATAGAGCCCTTCAACTAGCAGATTCGTCTCGCCCGTACTGGGGCTGTACGAGAATAGACGGCCGTATGGGCTAGATTCTAAAATCTCGATTTCAAATTTATCGTGGTAGTTATGCTTTGTACTAGCATCGCTAAAATAGATCATGCCGTCTTCAGCGATATCAACGTCGTCAGTAAACTTGAGCTTAACACCATCGTACTGATCAACCAGCGTGCTCAACTCACCATCTGTCGAGTACATTAACAACCCCTTCACGGCATCGGCGATGATCAGATTGCCTGAAGCATCAATATCAAGCCCAAGTGGCCGCCCGCCCGTGTTGATTAATTTAACGATCGTGCCGTCTGCGGTGATCTTAGTGATATCGCCGGTACGTTCTGATACAAATACATCGCCGTTTTGGTCAACTTCGATATCTTCGGGGCCTTCTACAACGCCTTCGGCAAGTAACACGGTGTGATCTAGGCGATTATTTGGGGCTAGCGCACCCGACATTGATGGGGCAACAGAAGGTGTCCATGCCTGTGCATTAATGGGCGCAGGACAAAACATAAGGTATGCGAGAATAAACGAGGTTACAGAGAAAAGAATGACACCCAGTGCTTTCATGGTAATTTCTCACAAAAGAAAGCAGATTACCCTAGAATGCCCTGAGATACAAAGGTAGTGGCGTATAAACCCTACTACTAAAATACAAAGTACGCTGTGAAAAGCGTAATAGATGCTAACGCCACCGATAGGCAGGTCGATTCAACCCAATCAACACTATGCGACTTTAACCATGATGCAAATGCGTTCTTCATGATCGCTACTCCCCAAAAACTTATGGGTCTACCTTAATGGCTATTGGATACTTACGCACGGCAAAAGCACCGTATTAGATGGGGATTTTCGACATAAAAAGAGTGAGATAAAACACCCATTTATGGCTAACACAAAAAAGGCCGCGTAAAGCGGCCTTCTCAAAGTTACTAACTACTAACTATTAGCTAATAAGCTAGTACTTTTCTGGTAATAACTTATGAATCGTGATCTGGCGATTTTCGATTGATAGATAACCACCAATCGTTAGATCTTTAAGGATACGAGCTACCATTTCACGAGATGCGCCCACGCGATCTGCAATATCTTGCTGCGTCAAGCGCTCTGGGATTTGCATTTCTTGGTCGTTTACAGGTTCTGCAAGATCTAGCAGTACGTTGCGAACACGGCCGTACACATCTTGCAACGCCAGACTACGAACACGCTCTGTAAGATGACGAACGCGGCGAGCAGTATTGTGTAATAACGTGATTGCCATGCCTGGGAACTTTTCTAAAAGCTCTACAAAGTCTTTCTTGTAGAGGATATAGAAAGTACTTGATTCCATAGCCATAACTGATGCTGAACGCTTTGAATCGTCTAGCAACGCTAGCTCACCAAAGTATTCGCCACCCGTTTGGATGTTCACGATGTATTCTTTACCGTTGTCATCACTTAGGTAAACCTTAACGCGACCAGATTCGATCACATACAGTGAGTCAGCGGGATCATTCTCGCTGATTAATACAGTATTTTTAGGGAACGTGCGCTTAACGCAATGCGACTCGATAGTCGCTAGTTCTTCTTCTGATAAGCCCTTAAAAAGTTCAACGGCCGACAATATAGACATAGATATATCTCTTCAATCCAGTTCAAGATAGATAGAATTCGCTGAATATCCTACCATAAACACCTAGATAGTTGCTTAGAGCATAGCGGATTTAGCACGAAAGAGTATAATTTTTCCCAAAATTTTCTACTTTTTTTGCGATTAACCGCTGCAACCTTAGGTGAAACAGGGTTAAATGGTGCTTAAGCAAAGCTTTACTTGGGGTCACTGACTCCGTTTTAACGATAATAGAGAGCACAGAGTGTCGAACGACAAAGAAGCAGCCCAGCGCATTTTTCCTAGGGCAGACCAGAAAAAACTTGCAGTTAGCATGGCGTCGCTTTGCTATGCCGTCGAGCTTCTGCCTGATGCTGCCGATACCGACGACTCTCGAGAAATGTGCGAACAAATTGCCGCCTTAAAACCTGAGCTTAACAAACTATGGCTTCACCTAATGCGCCCTGGCGGTGTTGCCCAGGCCGAGATTCGCGATTGGCGTCACGATATACGTAACCTTTTAAACGGCTTATTGGGCTATAGCGAAATTATTCGCGAAGACCTACCTGACAAGAATCACCCGCTTAATAATCAACTTGCGCTGCTGAACAATGTCGCACAAACCATTTTAGGCGAGTTAGAAAACGCTCGCGAAGTACAGTCGGTTCTTGATCGCGATATTGATACCGTAGTGAATGCCAATACCGCCAACAAGTATCGTCTTAAACTGCTGGTTGTTGATGATTCTGCCGACAACCGCACTTTGCTTTCACATTATCTGGTGCGCCTCGGTTATCAGGTCATGACTGCCAGCAATGGTAAAGAAGGTTTACAACTAGTCGCCAAAGGCGGCGTTGACGTTATTCTGCTCGACCTTGAAATGCCTGAAATGTCGGGCCTTGAAGTACTTCATCTAATTAAAGAGAATCCTAGTCATCGAGACATACCTGTCATTATGGTGTCTGGCGTTCAAGACATGCACGAAGTAACCAAGTGCATCGCCGCCGGCGCCGAGGACTATTTATTTAAGCCCTTCAACTCAGCATTACTCAGTGCGCGCTTAAATAACTGTATCGAGCGCATTCAGTGGCGCCAACGTGAACGCTCATATCTTGAAGAACTTGAACGAAACCACCGCTTTATTCGCCAAACCTTTGGTCGTTATCTGTCGACTGAAATTGTCGAAAGCCTAATAGACAACCCCGAAGGCCAAACTCTTGGTGGCTCTAAGCGCAAGGTAGCCATTATGATGGCTGATATTCGCGGCTTTACTCAGCTTAGTGAACAGCTAGACGCAGAAAAGGTTGTGCAGATTCTGAATACCTATTTGGGCGTAATGAGCGAAATCATCATGAAACATGGCGGCACCGTTGATGAGTTTATCGGCGACGCGATTCTTGCACTATTCGGCGCACCCGTTGAATCACCAGACATCGCCGACGCGTCAGTTCACTGTGCTATCGAGATGCAGCAGGCTATGCCTCTAGTTAACGCTCGCAATCGTGAGCTAGGCCTTCCTGAAATTCATATGGGTATTGGCATCAACTATGGCGACGTTGTAGCCGGCAACATTGGCTCTGAAAAGCGTGCCAAGTACGGCGTGGTCGGCACACCTGTCAACATGGCCTCACGTATTCAAGCTATTTCTCAGCCAGGCGAGATCTTGGCTGCCGAGCAGGTTTTTGAAGCCTTTGAAGGCAGCTTACCTGATCGAGGAAAACGCCGTACCTTTATTCCTAAAGGCAGTGAGCACCCGCTATCACTTTACCCCGTAAACTTCACTATGGGCACACAAGAATGACAACAAAGATTCTATTAGTTGAAGACAACGACATGAACCGTGACATGTTGTCGCGCCGACTGACCCGTCGAGGATTTGAGCTAATTACTGCCGTAAATGGTGAAGAAGCCGTTGCCCTCGCCTCTTCTGAACTACCCAATGTTATTCTAATGGACATGGGCTTACCTATTATGGATGGCTGGCAGGCGACGCAGGTGATCAAGTCTAGCGACGCCACACGTCATATCCCCGTCATCGCTTTAACTGCTCACGCTATGGATGAAGATAGACAACGAGCGTCAGATGTTGGATGCGACGACTTTGACACGAAACCCATCGATCTAGAACGCCTTGTTAGCAAGATCGAGGCGATTGTTTCATGAGCCTTCGGCAGCGACTCGCATTAACAATATTACTTGTTTTAATCTTTTTCGCCGCTAGCGTCGCGGTATATTTTTGGGGCAATACGCA
Source organism: uncultured Pseudomonadales bacterium (assembly GCA_947503335.1). Taxonomy (GTDB): domain Bacteria; phylum Pseudomonadota; class Gammaproteobacteria; order Pseudomonadales; family CANNCY01; genus CANNCY01. The sequence continues at coordinate 70,382 of CANNCY010000005.1, forward strand.
ACGCTCTGAAACCATGACTGCCCTAACCCGCGCAGTTGCCACACAACAACAGGTGGCCACGTTTCGTCGAGACGTTGACCGCTTTAACACCGCTGTAGTGGTATTAGCTACCCTATATAACAACAGCCAGTTAGATCAGGCCGCGCAAAGCGCCAACAAGATTATCGAGCATCGCGACTCGCTCGACACTCAAATGAGCGCGTTCTTGTCGTCAGATTATCACCATGCGGCAATTCAACCATTAGTCGAGCAAGCTAGTGCATTGTCAGACAACTGGTACGCTATTTATCTGTGTATTCAACAACAACGCACCGAATGCGGCGTGAGCATCGCCGACATAAATCGACAACACAGAACCATCGAACAACTAGCAGATGCCATTGAACAAGCCGCCTCTGAAGAAGCCCAGCGCCGTTCTGCCGAATTTGATCGCATCAACCAACTTACCAATCAACTAACCGTGTCGGTTTTTTTACTTACACTATGCGTAACGTCATTGTTAGGTTTTTTTATTATTCGCTACACCAACCGATCGCTTTCAACTCTAAAACTAGGTACTGAGCGTATTGGTGAAGGTGATCTTAACCACCGTATTGCCGTTTTTCACGACGACGAGATTGGTGAACTAGCCACGGCCTTTAACCGCATGGCCGACAAACTAGCCAGTGCTCTGGACACGATGCGAGCCTCGCAATTAGAAGCGGCAGATGCAAACAAAGCCAAAAGCCAGTTTTTGGCGAACATGAGTCATGAGCTAAGAACACCGCTAAATACCGTTATTGGTTATAGTGAAATGATCGAAGAAGGTTTAACAGCCGAAGGCGACATCAATATCAACGAGGTAACTGAAGATATTCAGCGCATTCGCCTTGCGGGTCGCCACTTACTCGCTCTGATCAATGACATTCTAGATCTGTCTAAGGTAGAAGCCGGCAAAGTTAATCTACATGTCGAAACCTTTGATGTGCGCCGCTTACTTGACGAACTTAGCCGCACCTTAGAAACCATTATTCAAACCAACGATAATAATCTCGAGCTAGTCATCGACGATAACGTTGAACAGTGGCGAACTGACGAGACCAAACTGCGTCAAATATTAATCAATCTCTTAAGTAACGCCGGTAAGTTCACAGCCGACGGCACCATTACCTTAGGCGCTTCTGTGTCAGAAGACGCGCTGATTTTAACGGTGACTGATACTGGCATTGGTATGACCCAAGAACAACTTGATAAAATCTTCGACGCTTTTGTTCAAGCAGATTCATCAACGACCAAGCAGTTTGGCGGAACAGGCTTAGGATTAGCCATTAGCCATGCGTTTGTAGAATTATTGAATGGCACTATCGCGGTTACTAGTGAACCGCAGCAAGGTACTAGCTTTAAGGTGATGCTACCAAACTTAAACTAACATCGAGCCCTGCACTATTGATCGACCATCACTTCACGAAGTTTTTGAAGTGCTTGGTCTTTCTGTTCTACGTCGCTGGCCAACTTATTCACTTGACGCTGCAACGCAGCATTATCGGCAGCCTGGGCTTGATTCTCTGAGATCAATTTAATTAGAGACTCCATCAAATAGCGGTCTTGGCTATTTGCAGGTACGCGCTGTAGCAACTGTCTGGCACTGATTAGCGCAGCATCATAGTTACCCTGTTCAACTGATGTGATAACAGCATTACGGGCAGCGACATAGGGGTCGTCGGCAGGAACAATCTTAGTGACAACAATCGGATCAACGGTTTCTTGCATGTCAGACGAGTAATCAGGTGTTGACGCCGATACTTGAGGTTCTTTTGCCGGTTCAACGGTAGCCACTGACCCACAACCGGCAAGAACTGAACTTGCTAGTAATGCAAATACCAAAGATCTTGTTTTAAACTGCTTAATAGGGTTCATGTGCGCTTTTTAAAGTTGACCAACCATCGATACCTACTATTCTAATGCACTCGAAGCAGAAGTAAAATTGCCAATCGCAATTAGTTCAATGTGAAGGCACTAAATAAAACGCTATTCTGCGCCAAAATCCACTGATCTACTTAAAATCGCTATATTATGAATTCTGCTGATATCCTTACTCCGACTATTGGTCAACGTTGGTTTGCTCCCCTTGAGCCCGAATTAGGGCTAGGCATTGTGCAAGACCTAGATGACCAACGGATCACTTTACTATTTGAAGGCCTTGAAGAGCCTCGTATATACAGCAGAAAGGCGCAACAAATTAGTCGAGCTATCTTTCATGTGGGCGACAAGCTAAAGGCTAGAGGCGATCACCACTTTGAAATCACCCATATCGACGCGCACGAAGGCTTAATTACCTATACAGGTATTACCGATCAAAACGAAGACATTGAAGTGTCTGAGATCATGTTATTGGCCGGGGCATCTTATAACTCGCCTTTAGAGCGAATTTTAGGTGGCTTATGGGAGGGCAAAGGCCTATTCAAAATGAGGCGCAAAGCCCTAGCCATGCAACACGAGTTACTCAACGAATCAACGCTTGGCTATCTGGGTGCACGTATGACGTTCTTGCCCCACCAGATCAGTGTTGCCAATAAAGCTGCTCAAAACGGCTACCGAGCCCTACTTGCAGACGAAGTAGGTTTAGGAAAAACCATCGAAGCTGGCATGATTCTTCAGCGCCTAGTGATTCGTCGTGACGTAAGTAAAGTATTGATTGTCACACCTAAAGCGCTAAGCTTTCAGTGGTTCGTAGAGATGTTAAGACGCTTTAATCTGCACTTTAACATCATTCAAGATGAATGGTTGAACCAAGGGGTAGACCTATTTGAATACGGCCAGCTGTTCATTGTTAGCGAAGAGCTGTTTAATCACAGTGACGCCTGCGAGCAGTTAGCGCAAATTAGCTGGGACATGATTGTGGTTGACGAAGTGCACCACTACGACGCAGCAACAACACCCGAAGCTTGGGCAATGCTAAGCAATCATGCAGCTACCAACAAGCCGATGCTTGGTTTGTCAGCAACCCCTGACCAAGGCGGTATTGAAAAGCTATTCGAACGACTCGCACTATTGGCGCCCAATCACTTTCAATCGCTTGATGATTACACCAATGCTCTTGCAGCAGTAACGTCTGATGATCATAAAGAGGCCGACTTAGCAGTACTTGGCTACGGTAGCTATCATTTCAGAAATAGCCGCTCAATGATGAGCGGGTTTCCTGAACGCGAGCTAAACGCTATTGCTGTTCAAGCACCTGAGCACTACAACTGTGCCGAACTATTTGCTGAGAACGCCGATGAGATCGCGAGTGACCCTCGCACTCACGAGCTAGTTGCGTTGATCAAAGCAAACAAGCGCGATAAGTTCTTAGTGATCACACATAACGCAGCCACCTGCGAGGCTCTAGAACATCATCTACGTATTAACGAAGGAATTCGCAGCTCAGATTTTCATGAGCACTTAGATTTAGTTGAGCGAGATCGTGCATCGGCCTATTTTGCCGACCCTGATGGTGCTCAGGTTTTGATTTGTTCTGAAATTGGCTCTGAAGGTCGCAATTTTCAATTCTGCCACCAGTTGATTATGTTCGATCTACCACCGCAGGTTTCTCAATTAGAGCAACGCATCGGCCGTTTAGATCGAATTGGTCAACAGCAAACCATTACGTTAACTCAGCTTTACTTTGACGACAGTGCTCAGTCACGGCTATTTGATGTTTACCACAAAGGCTTTAACGCTTACCTAAGCCTAGATAGTCATAACAGCCTACACGAGGCCAACCATAAGTCAGCTATCGAGGCCTTTGTATTTGAGGGTCAAGAATCGCCCATAGATCATTTGCAAGGGTTACAATCGTCAGAGCTGTCGACCTCTGAAAACCTATTGGCAAAACACAGCCTAAGTGTCGACGAAGCTGAAACATTACTAGATGTTCTTTACGAGCGCGATTACAGTTCTAGCGATGCTATGCGTGATTGGATGCAAGACCTATCTCAGGTATATGGCTTAGCCGTTGAAGAGCTTGCTGTAGATCGTTACTCGATGCAAAGCAATACTCAAACTGATGAAGAAATTGTGCCACCTATTGATGAAGAAGGCATCGAAGTGGTGTGTGATAGAACCATTGCAACGTCTAACGAACATCTGCGCTTCTTTACCACTGAACACCCGTGGTTTATCGAGTTAATTGATCGAATTACCACGACCGCTCGTGGTAGCAGCTGGGTAGGCAAACTGGCTCTAAAATCAGTACCAGAAGGTACAATCATGCTAGCTTGTAACTTTGAATCTGACGATGGCCAAGTTGATCAGCGTTTATGGATGGGTACCACTGCACTATCTGAAAACATTACAACCGACTTATTAAGTAAAGCTAAAAACGTCAAAGCAAACATGGCGCTAGAATGGCTACGTGGTCAGTCAAAGCAGATACAATCTCAATTGCACAATGTTCAGCAACAGCTGGGCGAAGGGCAATGGCAGCTTGAGTCATTAGGCGTCATCATCTGCCATCAGTGATTAATCGCTGCTAACAACCCAATCATCTAATTGATGCCAAATCTCGTCTATTTGCAAGGCGAGATTGGTATCTGGTTCGATCACCACTGGTTTTATCTGTGCTTCGATAGTTGCCCCCAGTAACGCACCTTGGGCAAACTCCTTGAACGTTGTAGCTTTATCAACACCTCTGTGACCCATAAGTACCCACGCAGCGTCGGGGCATGCTTTGGCAATTGCCTCGACACCTGCATGCTTTGGAGGTAATACTTGGTGAAAGGACTCGATTCTAGACACCGCCTCTTGATCATCTTTGAAACGGCGTAACAACTGTTGCTTTTTCTTCGTAGTGAATCGAGTGCCCTCAGGAAAGATCAAAATACCTTCTTCTGCCCCCATCTCTGCTGCTAGCCGGCTAAGTTGCGCTGTTGCCTTAGCTGTCATGTTTTTACCGCGTACCACAAACGAATTGGGTAAACGATGCCCCACAATATCTAAACAGGGGTCAAAGGCTAGTTCAGCCTTAAGAACATAACGTAGATGTCGTGCAAATGGCTTGGCGAAAAACAGTGCGCCGAATACCGTGTCAGCGGTCGACACATGCCTAATTAGCAGTACAACCGGCCGCCCACTGATGTGTTTTTGCAAATCTGGTGATATCTGAATATCTTCTTTAAGACCAAAACAAAAAGCGGCCGAACGATACAACGCTGTTGCCCATCGATCTTGCAACCAGTAATTTGCCTTTAAAAAGATCGGGCGATTAAATGCCAAAATAGTTAGCACTAAAGCAATCACAACCCCTACAATTTCTGCCAATAGATAGATTGCAAAAAAAGCGAGAGCACGGGTTAAGGCAAAACGATTACGATTAGTTAAGTCGGCAATAACGGTGCCGGCGATCAGCACAGGAAAGGAAAAAAAATACAACGCTGTTACGATCAGCAGGACACTGATCGTAACAGAGCGACGCAACCACTTATTACTTAAAAGCACGAATACCTACGGCTTCGCGCAATTCAGCCATAAACGGCTTCGATGTTTTACTAGCCCGGTCGGCGCCAGCCTGTAGGATAGCTTCTAATTCTGTAGGCTTTTCAATTAGCTCGTTATAACGCTCACGCGCTTCGGCTAATTCGTCATTCACAAGCGTGAATAGCTCTTTCTTCGCTTCGCCCCAAGCAATACCCTCGGCAAACTTTTGACGCATGTCTTCGATCTGATCCGGCGTAGCAAACGCTTTGTAGATTTCGAATACGTTTGAATCATTCGGGTCTTTAGGTTCACCCGGCTCAAGCAAATTAGTCTTGATCTTATTGATCGACTTTTTCAGCTTCTTTTCAGTCTCGAATAACGGAATGGTATTGCCATAACTCTTACTCATTTTGCGGCCATCTAAACCAGTCAACACAGCTGTATCATCACCAACCTCGGCTTTAGGTAACGTAAAATACTGCCCTTTGTAGATATGATTAAAGCGTTGCCCAATGTCACGAGCCATCTCTACGTGTTGAATCTGGTCTTTACCCACCGGCACACGGTCGGCGTTGAACATCAAGATATCTGCGGCCATTAATACTGGGTAGCTAAATAGCCCCATGGTGACACCAAAATCAGGATCTTGGCTTTCTGCTTCGTTGTCTTGTACCGCAGCTTTGTAGGCGTGAGCGCGATTCATCAACCCCTTTGCAGCCAAACAGTTTAAGAACCATGTTAGCTCGGTAATCTCTGCAATATCACTTTGACGGTAAAAGGTAACGCGCTCAGGATCAAGACCTAAGGCTAGCCACGTAGCCGCTATCTCACGGGTCGACTGATGGACAGCCGCCGGGTCTTGGCATTTAATCAACGCATGGTAGTCGGCCAAGAAAAGAAACGAATCAACGTTATCATCTTTGCTTGCCGCGATGGCAGGGCGAATAGCGCCTACATAGTTACCTAGATGTGGGGTACCTGTCGTGGTGATACCAGTTAAGACGCGTTGGCGTTGTGTGCTCATGTTACAAACTCGGTCTAAATAATACTTAAGGCGCGTATAATAAGGCCTTTTGCCTTAGTTGGCTATCTGCGCTATTACCCTACTCCAGGCCTGTTGAATCTGATCAACATCGTACAACCTAGGTACTTGCCCCTTCTCTACGGGGCCCGCCAACCGTTCAAGTACTTTATCAGCGGTGTCTTTTACGTTTTCTTGTCGAGGATAGCGGCCAATGGCTGCTACATAATCAGGGTACACTAGGTCATCGGGCGCTACTGCCATACAGCCAGCAGCCATACCTCGTAACATCGACAAGCCTTGAAATTCGTGATCACTAGTCGACAACACAATATTGGCCAGCGCCAATAACCTTTTAAACTCAATTAGCGGTTGGTGCCCTTTCGCAAGTATCTGCCCTCTCGCTTCGCAACGCTCTACCGCTTCGACAAAATAATCTGGTGTCTTTTTAAACTGCTGCCCACATACAACAAAGCTTAGGTCTGGGTAGTTTTTTGCGCCATCTAATACCGCAGCCATTAAAGCCAGCCCTTTGTCGAACTCCCAGCGGTGAGGCCAAATGATCAATCGGGTATCAGGGCTAGCAGTATTTTGCTGTCTCCATGACTCATCAATCGCGATGGGAATTACCTCAGAACGCTCTGATAATCGATCAATATGCGTACGATCAAGCGTATCAGGAACCTTTTTAGCCAACTGCCTAGCGCCTCGTAAGAAGCTGTCTCGGTTATAGTGCGAGTTAAACAAAAGGCAGTCTGCTGCCAGTGCGCTCATAATCGACGAAAGCTGGATATGCACCCGGTTGTACATATCTTCGGTGTCAGGGTAAGCGAACTGATTCTCGTGAAAATATAATACAGTGGGGGTTTTGGCGAGTTCTGGCCGAAGGGCCTTAAACGACGTCAGCTCGACCATCGATGTTGCAATGATCAATTCGTAATCGAACGACTCTACTCTTTGTGATAACCATAAGCCGTTACTGCGAACTCGCCAACTAAAATGACGAGGCGGCGCAGCCAACACATCACATTGATGCCCTAGCTGTGCAAGCAGTTCAACTAGCTGCTCTCGCCACTCGATATGACTGTCGGCGTCGTAACCAGACAGCAGCAGGCACTTCATAATCTGGTATCTAGATATACCTTAAGTGTTTGCGCCAAAGACCAGGCGTCAAATGTACCTGCCAACTCTCGAATCGAGTGCATACCAAAAGTAGGAACACCGACATCAAGGGTAGCGACGCCAATATTGGTAGAGGTGATTGGCCCAATGGTACTACCACAAGCCAAGTCGGTACGCGTCACAAACTCTTGAACAGGTTGTTCGGCAAGTTCGCAGAAATGTTTAAAAACTGAGCTAGTCAGTGCCGTTGTAGCGTAGCGCTGGTTCGTATCAATCTTAATCACCACACCGCTATTAATCTTAGGCGTATGATTGGGCTCGTGTTTTTCTGGATAATTAGGATGTCTAGCGTGAGCATTGTCTGCAGAAATCATACTAGAATGATGCACTTCAACATTAATCGCGTCTTTAAACCAACGATCTAACACATTGGCTAAAAACGGCCCTTGAGCACCTGTTGCCGATGCTGAGCCAACCTCTTCGTGGTCATTGCACACCAACAGGCTATGACGCTTAGTATCAGCATTAATTAATGCGTCTAATCCAATAAAACAGCTAAGCAGATTATCGAGCCGAGCCGCTGCGATAAAATCGTCATTTAAACCAATGATAGCCGGCGGCTGTGTGTCGTAAAACGAAAGATCATAATCAAGCACTCGATCAACGCTTACATGTGAATGCTGTTTTTCAATTTGATCTTTAAGCATGGCCCTTAGATCAAGCGATTGCTCACCTGCTAACCCTAACACAGGCACCATATCTTTCTGCTTATTGATAGATCGCTTATTGTTGACGTCACGATCTAGATGAATCGCTAAGCTAGGCACCGTAGCGATCGGCTTTTTAAAATCAATGAGTACTTCGCTGATCTGGCCATGCTCATCGCGATACACCACTTGACCCGCAACCGATAAATCGCGGTCAAACCAAGGTGCTAGCAGAACACCGCCGTATACCTGTGCTCCTAGCTGAGCATAGCCATTAGACTCAACTTCGGCGATTGGCTTTACCTTTAAGCAGGGGCTGTCAGTGTGTGCACCCACCATACGAACGCCCGCATCTGACTCACTACCCACAACAAAGCCAATAATCGACCCCTGACGCTTAACATAGTACTTGCCTGGTGCTAAGTCGCCCCATTCTTCAGACTCACTAAGCACTACAAAATTTGCGTCTGCTAAGCGGCTTTCGATAGCCTGAACTGCATGGTATGGCGTGACAGACTCGGTTAGAAAACTAAGTAGTTGTTGATTGAACACGTCTTGCATAGCGATCTCACTTGTCATCGTATTGTTCTAGTCTAGCTAATAAGCTGCTAGTGTCATAGCGCCCGCCACCCATGCGCTGTACTTCGCTATAAAACTGATCTACTAACGCCGTCACAGGCAAACTCGCCCCATTCAAATTAGCTTCGCTTAATACAATACCTAGGTCTTTACGCATCCAATCAACCGCAAAACCGTGCTCGTACTCGCCGGCCAGCATTGTTTGGTGACGGTTTTCCATCTGCCAAGATTGCGCAGCACCTTTGCTGATAACATCGACTACCGCCTCGCCATCAAGACCTGCTTTCTTTGCAAAGTGCAGTCCTTCAGACAACCCTTGCACAAGACCTGCGATACATATCTGGTTAACCATCTTGCATAGCTGCCCAGCACCTGCGTTACCTAAGCGTTTTACTGACTTAGAATACGCTTGCATTACAGGCTCTGCGCGATCAAACACATCTGAATCACCACCAACCATAACTGTCAGCGCACCATTCTGGGCTCCCTGCTGCCCCCCTGAAACAGGTGCATCAATAAATCCTACACCCTGCTGATTACAGGCAGTATAAAGCTCGCGGGCTAGCTCTGCTGATGCGGTCGTGTGGTCTACTAGTACAGCGCCCGACTTCATCGACGCCAACACCCCTTGTTCGCCATACACAACCGAGCGAACATCATCGTCGTTGCCAACGCAGACAAAAACGAAATCAGCTCCTTCAGCGGCTGCAGCGGGTGATTTAGCCGACAGGCCTGACGAATGAGTTTCTAGCCACTTGTCTGCGACAGTAGTGGTTCGGTTATACACCGTAACAGTATGATTAGCTGCAAGTAGATGACCGGCCATTTCATAGCCCATCACCCCTAAACCTATAAACGCGCACTTAGACATTAGATCAACACCCAAACCAATATGGCACCAAGAATAAAGCGATAGATAACAAATGGCATTAAACCAATTCGGTCTAACAGCTGCAGAAACCAGTGTATTGTTAGATAAGCAAATACCGCAGCAACCAACATGCCGACCCACAACTGATTAGAGAACTCGAAGGTTTGCCAGTCTATTTTTAGAAGCATTAGCAGCATCGCGCCGCCAATGACAGGAATCGATAATAAGAAACTGAATCGAGCCGATGCCTCGGGCGTATAACCCAACATCCGGCCCGCCGTAATCGTTACACCAGATCGTGAAACACCAGGCACTAACGCCAACATTTGTGCTAAGCCTATGTAAAGGCCGTGCATTATCGACACCTGCTGATGATTGCTGATAGCAGCCTTATCGGCTACCCACAACAGGGCTCCAAAGAAAACGGTAGTAAAGGCAATAACCCAGCCAGAGCGCAAGTAAGTTTCGATCATACCTGCCGCCGCCAAACCAAAGACCACAGCCGGAATCGTGCCTAAGATTAAGGCCGCCATTTCAAATCGATAGTGCTTAGTTTCTTCGCTAAAACTCAATCCGCTTAAAAACAGGAGTAAGTCTTTTCTAAAATAAAGAATCACCGCCAATAACGTACCCAAGTGAACAGATACGTCAAACAATAACCCCTGATCAACCCAACCAAACAGTTGCGATGGCAAAATCAAATGAGCTGAACTAGAAACAGGTAAGAATTCGGTGACACCCTGAATAAGTGCCAATAGGATGGTTTGCAACCAATCCATGAAACCCCCAAATGGTAACGCTAATGGATAGCCGATCAGGCGTTTTTAGCTGCCCAAGCGTCGGCTTTTTTAATTCGTTTTTGCCAATTTACTTCGTTACGAAGATACAAGGGTTGAGCTGTGTAGGCTTTTTCTTGCCAATGATCATCGCTTGCCTCTAGTGCAATATCAATCAAAGATTGAGCCTGAGGATACTCATATCCGTCTACGAAGTACTGATCTAACTGAACAGTGGTCAGCAGATCTTTAGCGCCGCCAATGATAGCAAAGTTATCATGCAGTTCGTAACTGTTAACTAGCTCTGAAAACTGCTGAAGTGACATTAATTGATCGTGAGGAGTATTTGATAGGCCATCACGCACGTATAAATCGCCCATTCGAGCGTCACCTATCACAAAAGCAGGCCGCCCTTGCTCGCGAGAAAACTGCCTTTCGAGTGCCTGGTAGGCCGAAACACCTAACACTTTGGCACCTAAAGCATACGCAAGGCCTTGAGCTACGCTCACGCCAATACGTAAACCAGTGAACGAACCAGGCCCGGCCACATAGGCAACCCGGTCAATTTCTTTCTTAGACATTGCCGATTCAGCCAATAGCTCTTCGATCAAAGGCAAAATAAGATGAGTGTGCCCCTGCGGTTTAATTACTTGGCGAGAAACCAGCGTTTGTGAACGCGAATTAAACAAAGCGACGGTGCAGGCTGAGGTAGAGGTATCAATTAACAACATGCTTATGTTGTAAGCGATTTATTTCGTTCAGGCAAATAAAAAGGGCCAAAATGGCCCTTTTTATACAGCATTAACAAAGAATTACTTCTTATCGCCGTCTGCTGCTTTCTTAGCTGGAGCTTTTTTAGCTGCAGTTTTCTTAGCTGGAGCTTTTTTAGCTGCTGCTTTCTTAGCTGGAGCCTTTTTAGCTGCTGCTTTCTTAGCTGGAGCCTTTTTAGCTGCAGCTTTCTTAGCTGGAGCTTTTTTAGCTGCTGCTTTCTTAGCTGGAGCCTTTTTAGCTGCTGCTTTTTTCTTAGCAGGGGCTTTTTTAGCTGCGGCCTTCTTCTTAGCAGGCGCTTTTTTAGCTTTAGCTGCTGCTTTCTTCTCAGCTGCTTTAGCCTTTGCTGCCGCCTTCTTCTCAGCTGCCTTAGCCTTAGCTGCTGCTTTCTTTGCTGCCGCTTTAGCCTTAGCCTCTGCTTTCTTCTCTGCAGCCTTCAATTTAGCAGCTGCTTTCTTTTCAGCCGCAGCAATCTTAGCTTCTGCCGCCTTAACAACAGCTTTAGCCTTAGCTGTAACTTTCTTAGTTGCAGCGCTTAGCTTCTTGGCATCAGCCTTGGCACGCGATTTAACCCACTTCGACTTAAATGCTTCAATAGCTGAATCAAGATCTTTGCTTGCTGCCGCCTGTAGCTTTTCAGCAACAGACTCGATTGATGAAAGGTGTGCATCTGCAGCAACCTGAGCTTTAGCACGAGACAGCTTATGACCTAAAGCAGCTGACTTACCAGCTAGCTTGCTAGCCGCTGCCGCTTTGCTTGCAGCAGAGCGCTTTTGCGCAGCAGTCTTTGCTTTAGCTTTAGCAGCGGTTGCTGCTTTCTTAGCGGCGGCAACTTTTGCGTCATGGGCTTTAATATCTTTTTCTACTTTAGCTAGTGCAGCATGCGATTTAGGCATGGCGGTTTTCTTTGCAGCAGTACGTTTGGCAGGCGCTTTTTTTGCAACTGCTTTCTTCGCTTTTGCTGGCGCTTTTTTAGCTTTAGCCATTTGTAATCTCCGTTATTGAAGTATTTTTTTAACTATCTTTTAACTATGAGTTAACCGTATAAACAACCAGCACAAGCAATACCGCAGCCGTGCTTGCAATGAATATTATTTCATTATTATTGACTTTGCACCCTTTTCTAGCATTTTTTTAAAATTCAAGACTTGAAAATAAAAAATATTTAAATTTTAAGACAGCATAGACAAAAAAACCGAGCTTTTAGCTCGGTTTCTTAAAAAGTTTGGGTACTTTTAATAAACTTTAAAGGCAACGACTACTTTAGTTGCTCTAAAATCTGTTTTGAAATCTCTGCAACTTGACCCACGCCATCAACATTTACAAAGTTAGGCACCTGTTTTTCGGCTTGTAGTTTTTTATAAAACTGAACTAAAGGTGCAGTTTGCTCGTGATAAAGAGAAAGGCGTTTACGAACCGTTTCTTCTTGATCGTCTGCTCGCTGTACCAAAGGTTCGCCTGTTACATCGTCAACACCCTCAACCTTTGGTGGGTTATATTCGATGTGGTAAGTACGACCTGAAGCTTCGTGAACACGTCGACCACCCATTCGATCAACAATCACTTGATCATCAACGGCAATTTCTACCACATAATCGATGTCTACCTGGGCTGCTACCATGGCCTCAGCCTGCGGGATAGTGCGTGGAAAGCCATCGAACAAAAAGCCGTCAGCACAGTCTTCTTGTGCGATGCGCTCTTTCACCAACGAGATAATAATATCGTCAGACACTAAACCACCTGACGCCATAAGGTCTTTAACCTGAAGACCAAGCTCTGTCTCAGCCTTAATTGCTGCGCGCAACATATCGCCAGTTGAAATCTGAGGGATGTTAAAATGATTACAAATAGCCTGAGCCTGTGTGCCCTTACCAGCGCCAGGAGCTCCCAAAAGAATAACGCGCATGCAGTTCCTCTTACTTGTCAATTAGTATCAGTAGATATTACCGTTATCAGCGGCAACCATACTCTTATAGTAGCACTTATACAAGCGACTCAGCCTTCTTTACGCGCTGCCATAACGCCTCTAGCTGTTGTTCGGTCATATTGCCGAGTGGTTGATCTGCTAGCTGTTCAACCTGCTTAAATCTTGAAATGAATTTTTGATTTGCTTGTTGCATAGATTGCTCAGCGCTTACGCCAAGATGCCTTGCAAGCTGAACGGTCGAGAACAGCAGATCACCCAATTCTTCGACCATCTGGTTTTGAGCCCCTGACTCGATAGCCTGTTCTAACTCTGCCAGCTCTTCACGCACTTTTTCGATCACAAACTTAGGTTCTGACCAATCAAAACCAACATTGGCTACGCGCTTTCCTAGCTTTTGCGCCCGTACCAAACCGGTCATTCCAGAAGGAACCGAATCGACAATACTTAAGTCGCCCCGACTGGCGCGCTCTTCTGCCTTTATCTGTTCCCAACTTTCTTTAATCAAAGCCTCATCGGCAGGCCCTGATGTGCGCTTAGATGTGAGCGTACCGTCTGGAAAAACATGAGGGTGCCGGCGCACTAGCTTAGCCACTAGCCCACTGACAATCGCTGAAAAGTCAAAGCGCCCCTCTTCTTTGGCCATCTGCGCGTAAAAGATCACTTGAAAGAGTAAATCGCCCAACTCATCGGCTATCTCTTCGTAACTCTGCCGGCCGATGGCATCAGCCACCTCATAGGCCTCTTCTATCGTAGAGGGCACAATAGATTCAAATGTTTGCTTTATATCCCACGGGCAACCTGTATCGGGGTCGCGTAAGCGAGACATCAAATACAGCAAATCATCGACAGAATATTGCATGCTTTCTCCTAAACTACTCAGGTACGCCTAGCGACCATGACATTAGGTAGTTGATTGACCAATGCCAAGAGTCGACTTAGCTTATTCAATGACGACACTTCGGCTGTTAACGTCATGGTTACTGTGCTATTCGTCTTGTCACTCTTGGTATACATCGAAATCACGTTGATACGCTCTGAATCGAGCAATTTTGTGATATCACTTAACAGACCAACACGATCGTAGGCTTCGATGATTAGCTCTACAGGGTATGTTTGTTCGTTGCCCGAGCCCCAATCAACCTTGATAATACGCTCTGGCTCATCTTGTTGAAGCTGTAAAACGTTAGTACAGTCGCTGCGATGTACCGACACCCCCCGCCCTTTAGTGATAAAGCCCACTATTTCGTCACCAGGCACAGGGCCACAGCAACTGGCCATCGTTGATAGCATGTTACCGATACCCATAATCTCGACATCGCTTGTCGAGTGATCGGGCCTAGAACGTGGTTTACTTACTTTAAATGCGGTCTCTACCTGGGGCGTCTCAACCTGCGATTGCGCCGCGTTAAGCACTTGGTTTACGCCTAGATCGCTCGCACCTACCGCTGCGTAGAGATCTTCTAACCCGACAAGATTAAGATCTTGCGAGAGCTTGTCAAAATCGATATCCATTAAGCCGAGACGTTTAAATTCTTTATCAAGAATCACTCGCCCATCGGTGATATTCTGATCGCGCGCTTGCTGCTTAAACCAGTGAGCAACCTTTGAACGCGCTCTATTCGTTTGCAGATAGCCCAAAGCAGGTGTTAGCCAGTCTCGAGATGGGCCATCGACTTTACCCGTAATGATCTCAACTTGATCACTAGTCGTTAGCACATGGTTAAGCGGCACAATACGCCCGTTCACCTTAGCGCCTCGACAGCGGTGCCCTACCTCGGTGTGCACCCGGTAAGCAAAGTCGAGAGGTGTTGCTCCTAACGGTAAATCAATCACATGCCCATCAGGAGTGAACACATAGATACGATCTTGAGTAACGCTGCCACCGATTTGATCATCTAATGCTTCATCACCACCGGTTTCTTCGTGCCATTCAAGCACTTGGCGTAGCCACTCGATTTTTTCTTCGTACGAGTTTGCCTTATTGTTAACGTCAGTACCCT
The DNA here is from genome assembly GCA_947503335.1 of uncultured Pseudomonadales bacterium. Taxonomy (GTDB): domain Bacteria; phylum Pseudomonadota; class Gammaproteobacteria; order Pseudomonadales; family CANNCY01; genus CANNCY01. The sequence continues at coordinate 85,586 of CANNCY010000005.1, forward strand.
TATACAACCAATGGGCACACACGCCGTATTCAGCTTCTTCGTGCATGGTGCGAGTTCTGATCTGAACTTCTAGCACCTTGCCTTCATCGCCAATTACTGCCGTATGCAATGAACGGTAACCGTTTTCTTTCGGAGCATTGATATAATCGTCAAATTCGTTGGGGATATTACGCCACAGGGTATGAATAACACCCAATACGGCATAGCACTCTTGCACTGTGTCTACCAGAATACGTACTGCGCGAATATCATAGACCTGCGAAAAGCCAATATTCTTACGGCGCATTTTTCGCCAAATACTGTAGATGTGTTTAGCTCGCCCAGCGATTTCTGCGTCGATATTTTGATCGCCTAACTCTTTGTGCAGTTTGGCAATGGTGTTATCAATGTATTGCTGTCGGTCTAGGCGCTTACCGTCAAGTAGCTTGGCAATCTGCTTGTACGAATCGGGCTCTAGATACCTAAAGCTAAGATCTTCTAGCTCCCATTTGATATGCCCAATACCCAGTCTATGAGCTAGCGGTGCATACACGTCAAATACTTCGCGAGCTACCTTAATGCGCTTTGCTTCAGGAGCTTCTTTAACTGCACGAATTGCACAGGTGCGCTCGGCAATCTTAATCAGAGCCACGCGAACATCATCGACCACTGCAACAAGCATCTTTCTAATAGCTTCTATCTGCTCTACGCCAGCCTTACCAAGAGACTTGTCTTCGCGTTCGGTACGTGCCTGACTAATAGCTGCCATGCGTAATACACCATCGATTAACTTGGCGACCTCTTTGCCAGAGCGCTTTTTAACCGCTTCAAGTGTGGTGGTTTCTTCACGTACATGGCGATATAGAAGCGCCGCTTCGATGCTTTCTAGATCTAAACGAAGCTCAGCCAGAATCTGGGCCATCTCAAGCCCTGTAATAAATGCATCGCTGTGCTCAGACCATCGATTTTCGTTATCAACAGCCTTGCGTTGTAACTCTTGTGACCAACCAGCGGCGTTACGTAATTTGGTACGGGCATCGGTACCTAGGTCGCCAAACTGTAATAGTGTTTCGACCCAAGCATTGATATCTACCTCGCCCTGTTCATCAAGGGGGTAGTCTTCGCGAACTTTGACCATGAATGATCACGACTCCTTTGTGAGCAACATCATAGTTTCTATATGGGGTGTTTGCGGGAACATATCAACCACTTTGGCTCGAGATATCTGATATCCAGCCTGCATTAGTATCTTTGCATCTCTTACCTGCGTGGCAGGGTCGCACGAGATATAAACGATCTGGCTCAAGTTAGGTAGCTGATCGGCATGCTCTGCAATTTGCTGCGCAATATGATGCGCTCCTGCTCTTGGAGGGTCAAGTACCAGCACATTAGCGTCAAATACAGCTTTAGGTAGCGCGCCCTCGAATAGATCAGCACAGGCATACTCAGCGTTAGCAACAGCCATTCGCTTAGCTCGTGTCACCATACCCATATCTAGTTCGTATCCCATCACAGGTGAACCCTTTAACCTGTAGTAGCCGGCTAGATAATTAGTGAAGTTACCCAATCCCGAAAACAGATCAACTATCTGGGTACCTTCTTCTAAATCAGACAACCAATTTGTTAGCGTGCTCTGCATTACGCCATTGGCAAACGCATTTGCCTGAACAAAGTCATAAGCAGTAACAGTGTTAGCATCTCGTGCGTCGTCGTAGTCATGATAGATCCACCCCACCTGCTCAGCACTCTCTTTTAACAGCGCTCGTTGAGCTGATGACACATCGCTGTTTACCCCAATACCTACCCTGACCTGATCGAGTAGGGTTACCAATACCTCTGACACGCCTCCCTTCAACTGAGCAAGCCAATCGTTTAGCGGGGAAATCAGCTCTTCTAACTCATTGGTTAAAACGGGGCAGGCATCAATGCTCACGATCTTCTTAGCGTTACGCTCTCTAAACCCCATCTTTGGTAAGCCGTCACGCCATGACACAGCAAAACGCGCACGACGACGATACTTATAGGGCGAGTTCTGTTCGCTAGCGTCTAATACAGTTTGCGCATTTAGCTGCGCAAGCTGACGCATAAAGCGCTGCTCTTTAGCCTCAAGCTGAGCTTCATAGCTAAGGTTTTGCCAAACACAGCCTCCGCATCGGCCAAAGTACTGGCACGAGGGCTCGATACGCGCATCACTTTCTTGCTCAACATCTATCAGCTTTGCGGTAAGGCGTTTATTGTTTGCCTGTTCGATACGCGCAGTAACGCTCTCATTCTTCAATGCATCTGCAATAAAGATTGGTTTGCCCTTGTATCGACCAACACCTTGGCCATCATGACTGTAACCGTCGATAACCACATCAACCTGTTGACCTACTAGCGAGTTGCCTTGTTTTTTACGCCCACCGGCTCGCCAAATACTCACTGACTAAACACACCCGACGAGAGATAGCGATCGCCACGGTCGCATATCACTGCTACGATCACCGCACCAGGATTTTGTTTAGCCACGCGTAACGCACCTACAATTGCGCCGCCAGACGAAACTCCGCACGATATGCCTTCTTCTTTGCTTAATCGACGCATCATAACTTCGGCCTCGTTTTGGCCAATATCCAACACCTGATCAACGCGGGTCTCGTCAAAGATTGCAGGCAAATATTCTTTAGGCCAGCGACGAATGCCTGGGATACTGGCGTTGTCTTCGGGTTGCAAACCAACGATCGTGATTTCAGGGTTTACTTCTTTGAAGTATTTAGAGCACCCCATAATGGTGCCAGTAGTACCCATACTACTAACGAAGTGCGTCATCATTTGATTAGACTGCTGCCAAATCTCGGGGCCGGTTGTTAAATAGTGGGCAGCCGGATTATCTGGGTTTGAAAACTGATTCAGTACTTTGCCTTCACCATTGGCTTCCATTTCAAGCGCCAGATCCCTTGCGCCCTCCATGCCGGCTTCACCAGACACTAAAATTAATTCAGCGCCATAAGCCTGCATAGAGTCTTTTCGCTCTTGAGTTGCTGTTTCTGGCATGATCAAGGTAATTGGATAACCTTTCATCGCCGCTGCCATCGCTAAGGCGATGCCCGTATTACCACTTGTCGCCTCGATCAAACGCTGGCCAGGCTTGATTTCGCCACGGGCTTCAGCGGCGTTAATCATGTTTAAAGCCGGTCGATCTTTAACACTACCCGCTGGATTATTGCCTTCTAATTTAACCAGGATAGTAGCGTCTAGATCGCTACCGATACGCTGCAGTTTAACTAACGGTGTATTACCTACTTGCTGGTCAATTGTTTGAAACATTGTTACCTCAAAATTCTTACTCAATAGTCGCTACTGCAACCGTATAAGCGCGTTCATCGCTTAAACTTAACCATACGTTCTGCGCCCCCTTTTGGGTCAAGCATTGCGCAGCACCGCCCGTTAGTTGCACCTTAGGCGGCGCGTTGTGCTGCCTTAGCACTTCGATATCTTGAAAACTCACCTTGGCGCCTATGCCAGTACCTAAAGCCTTGGCAATAGCTTCTTTCGCGGCCCAGCGCTTAGCTAAATATCGGGCGTCGTTACACTGCTCTCGTTCGGCAGGCGTAAGTACTCGCGTTAAGAAACGCTCTGAATGATTTTCGTACACCGACTCGATGCGCGCCATCTCAACAATATCGATACCCTGCCCTTTAATCACTAGCCGCCCCACTACTCACTAGTTGCTTCTTTGTACTGTTTAAAAAGCTCTCTGCTTTTTAAAGGCCGCCCACCTAGGCGAATATCAACCATGGTTCTGGTTAATAGCTTGGCAAACCCTAATGCGTATTCGACCTGCCAATTTGTTGTCGCAATAGCCCTAAGCACATGCCCTGCGATAACTGGCTGAGTAAGTGTTGGCTTAGATCCGCCAATCACTACAATGTCTCCTGACGGGGTTAAGCCATAATGCTGCTCGTCTACAATATTGCTGGCATCCCGCAATATTGCCGCGCCATAACCTATCTCAGAAAATAAGGTTAACTCATATTCTCTCAGATAGGGTTCTACGTTTAGCGCCTGGCGCAGCGCGTCGACAATCGCTTGATACTGATCAAATAGTCTTTCAGATAAATCGGTATCACGGGTAAGCCGAATGTTTAGCTCGTTTAGATAAAACAATAGGTACTGTTGCTCACCGTAAATAGGGGTAACTGCACCAACAGGCTCAGCAGAGACTAGTGTTTTAAGACCCTGCTTACCCACACGTTCGATTTGATAACAAACTCCCGATTGTAAGGGGGCCTGTTTCTTGCGCTTTGCTCCTCGATGTAGCACGCGCGATATGCCCTCGCCTCGTACAAATAGATCTAGTAAAACAGAGGTTTCACTATATTTAGAACTATGTACTACGTAGGCGAGGTGGCCCACTACTCGGTATCTCCGTAGCCAAGGCTACGTAGCGCGCGATCATCATCAGACCAGCCACTTTTCACCTTAACCCAAAGGTTAAGCATTACCTTACTATCGAACAAGCGCTCCATATCGATTCGCGCCTCTTGGCCAATCTTTTTAAGGCGAGAGCCGCGCTGACCAATTACGATTGCTTTTTGGCTATCGCGCTCGACTAGGATCAGCGCTGATACAGTGGCTAAATCAGGCTCCATTGCAAACTCTTCGATCGCAACGGTCATCTGATACGGCAGCTCTTCGCCTAATTGTCGCATGATCTTTTCGCGCACAATTTCTGCACACAAAAATTTATAGCTCTTGTCGGTAATCTCGTCTTCACCATAATGGTGCTCAGACTCAGGCAATAGCTTTTTAATCTCTTCTTCAAGCTCTGCAACGTTGGTACTGTTAATTGCTGAAATCGGAACTATCTGCGCAAACGAATGGCGCCCCGACATCTCGGCCATATGCTCGATCAAGGCGGGCTTATCTTGAATACGATCAACCTTATTAACCGCCAAAATGACCGGCACGTTAACCTCTTTAATACGGTCAAATACCATTTGGTCTTCTTCGGTAAAACGATGTCTGTCGACCACAAATACCACTACATCAACGTCTTGCAACGCATTGGTTGCTTCGCGGTTCATATAGCGGTTAATCGCTTTTTTGCCACCGGCGTGAATTCCCGGCGTATCTACGAAGATCATCTGATCATCGCCTTCAGTTTTGATACCCAGCATACGATGGCGAGTCGTTTGCGGCTTTCTCGATGTGATCGCTAGTTTTTGACCAATAATATGATTGATCAACGTCGATTTACCCACATTGGGGCGCCCGACAACGGCGACAAAACCACTGCGCGTCGTCATAGCTTCTCCTGTATCTTTACCAATAGCTGATCGGCTGCAATTTGTTCAGCCTTTTTGCGACCCGATGCTTTCGCCGTTGCTTCGGCTTTTAACACATCTACACGCACCTTCACTTCAAACTGTAGCGCATGGGCATCACCCTGCTGCTCAATAAGTGTATAAACGGGCAACCCTAGCCCACGTTTTTGTAGCAACTCTTGCAAGCGAGTTTTGGCATCTTTTTGCTGCTCTGGCGACACCTGCGTTAATCTGGAATCAAACCACTCAAGTACTAAGGTTCTAGTTTTTTCAACATCCTGACAGTCTAAATAGATAGCCGCGATGATCGCCTCAACCGCATCAGCCAAAATCGAATCTCGATTGTGGCCACCCGACTTTCGTTCACCGTCACCTAACTGCATTAGCTCGCCCAACTGAAATTCACGGGCGATCACTGCCAAGGTATCACCACGCACTAACTGAGAGCGCATTCGGCTAAGATCGCCTTCGCGGTTATGGGGGAATTTATGAAATAGCGCTTCGCCAATAATGAAATCAAGTATGGCGTCGCCTAAGAATTCTTGACGTTCGTTGTTATGGGCACCAACACTGCGGTGTGTTAGTGCCTTGGTGAGCAGGTCGATCTGCTCAAATTGATACCCTAGGCGCGTTTGAAGCCTCTGCAGGGATAGTTTGTTTATTGCGATGACGATGCCTCGATCGAATTATCAAATACAACTACATAGTCTAGGTTGCCCATAAAGTTACCGCGACGTTCGTACGCAATAGAGACCGTTACTCGGCCATCATCACGACTAAATGTGACGTCTTCGCGTTTGATATCGCGAACGTTATTGACGGTAAACTGCTTATAAAGGTCTGACATTAATTGCGAGTTAGTACGCCCTACCCAGTCTTCTTGCTCTGAAAGCTGAGTTAATGACGACTTTACAAAATAGTTGTCTAGGTAATGGGGGCCAATCTTAAATAATGCTGTTAAACCAACACCAGCAACTGCAAGCAGTAACAGTGCACTGATCGTTGACATACCTTTTTGAATTGAGCGCATGATTATTATCCTCAAGTTTGATTAGGTAATTACTGGATCGAGCCAGACCGGCCAAAGCTGGGCAAGCTAGTTAATGAAGGCCAGTGCATCCAAACAAAGAACGCCTTACCCACAATATTTTCTTCGGGTACAAAACCCCATTCGCGGCTATCGCTGCTGTCATCACGGTTGTCGCCCATCATGAAGTATTGGCCTTCAGGTACTCGATAAGTACGATCTTGGCTTAAGCGCCCAGGAACAATTTGACGACGAATATCGTGTTCAACACCACCTAAGGTCTCAGACGCAAAAATATGAGTTGGGCGCTGCACTGGCAGCTTCGCTTTTACCGTTTGTGGCTGCAGTACACCGTTCACATAGATATGAGCGCCCTGCATTGTAATCACATCACCGGGCACACCTACTACACGCTTAATATAATAGTTTTTACGATGGGGCGGAAAGAACACCATCACATCACCGCGCTTAGGGTCATTAAGTTCTACAACCTTGTTGCGAATAACGGGCAAACGCAGGCCATAGGTAAACTTATTTACCAGAATAAAGTCGCCGTTTTTCAGCGTAGGCTCCATCGAACCTGACGGAATTTTAAAAGGCTCTGCGATAAACGAGCGCAACACCAAAACAATCGCCAGTACCGGAAAGAAGCTCTTCGAATACTCAACGATGGTTGGTTCAGTATCGCCCTCTTTTCGGCCTTTCGCTAAAAACAGCGCATCTATTAGCCAGACAACACCCGTTACAAAAACTAATACAACAAGTACAAGCGGAAAGTTTATATCCATAATATTATTAATTATCTACCTTCAATACGGCTAAGAACGCTTCTTGTGGTATCTCTACGTTACCCACTTGTTTCATACGTTTCTTACCAGCTTTTTGTTTTTCAAGCAGTTTCTTCTTACGCGTTACGTCACCACCATAACACTTGGCCGTTACGTTTTTGCGCAACGCCTTAACGGTGGTTCGAGCAATAATCTGGCCCCCTAACGCCGCCTGAATCGCCACATCGAACATCTGACGCGGAATCAATTCTTTCATCTTTTCACACAATGCACGGCCACGAGGTGCTGCATTATCGCGATGAACAATCAACGCCAACGCGTCAACCTTATCACCATTGATCAGTACGTCAAGACGCGCCAACTTAGCGGCCTCGAAGCGATCGAACGAATAATCTAGAGAGGCAAAGCCACGAGAAACTGATTTAACACGGTCGAAGAAGTCCATTACAACTTCGTTCATCGGTATATCGTAGGTCAACTGAACCTGCGTACCCATAAACACCATGTCTTTTTGAACACCGCGTTTCTCAACGCAAAGCGTGATTACGTTCCCTAGATGATCTTGCGGTACCAGAATATTAACCTGGGCGATCGGTTCGCGCATTTCGTTGATCGTGCCTGGGTCAGGTAACTTAGACGGGTTGTCTACCATCACCACGTCACCGTTGTTCATTTCAACTTCATAAACAACCGTTGGTGCCGTGGTAATTAGATCTAGATTGTATTCGCGCTCTAAGCGCTCTTGGATAATCTCCATATGAAGCATACCCAAGAAACCACATCTAAAACCAAAACCCAGTGCGTCAGAGCTTTCTGGTTCGTAGAACAATGAAGCATCGTTCAAGGTTAGCTTAGCTAGCGCTTCTCTAAACGGCTCGTAGTCATCAGACGACACAGGGAACAAACCAGCGTATACCTGTGGCTTCACCTTTTGGAAACCCGGTAAACTTTCGACCTCGGCCATGTTCGAGTGAACGATGGTGTCACCCACTGGCGCACCATGAATATCTTTAATACCCGCGCAGATAAAGCCTACTTCACCGGCTTTTAGCTCAGGTAGCTCTTCACGCTTGGGCGAGAAGATACCTACAGAATCAACAACATGCGCTTTACCTACCGACTTAGCCATGATCTTGTCGCGCTTTTTAAGCACACCGTGCTTAACACGCACCAATGACACAACACCAAGATAAGGATCAAACCAACTGTCAATAATCAGAGCCTGAAGTGGCGCATCTACGTCACCCTCTGGCGCCGGTACGTTTTTAACTAGATCTTCTAGTACGTCTTCGATGCCCATGCCTGACTTAGCTGAGCATGGCACTGCGTCCATCGCGTCGATACCGATGATCTCTTCGATCTCTTCTTTTACCTTGTCAGGCTCAGCTTGAGGTAGGTCCATCTTGTTTAAAACCGGCAGAACCTCTAAACCCATTTCGATAGCGGTATAACAGTTTGCAACAGACTGCGCCTCTACACCCTGAGCGGCATCAACTACCAATAACGCACCTTCACAGGCTGCTAACGAACGAGATACTTCGTAGCTAAAGTCTACGTGCCCCGGGGTATCAATAAAGTTGAGCTGATAGGTTTCGCCATCACGCGCTTTGTAATTAAGCGTTACGCTCTGGGCTTTAATGGTGATACCGCGCTCGCGCTCGATATCCATAGAATCAAGAACCTGAGCGGCCATTTCACGCTCGGTAAGACCACCACACAGCTGGATAAAGCGATCGGCGATGGTCGATTTACCATGGTCGATGTGTGCAATGATAGAGAAGTTACGAATACGGCTTAAATCGCTCACTTAACAAATACCTTGTTACCTACGGGCAGCGGGCGTTTTGCCCGCTAAATATTGCGATTTTACCTCAAAGACCCCACCCTTAGCTAATAACAGGCCAAGGATGGGTACTATTGGCGCTTATTCGATAATACGAGGCACCATAGAAGTAAAGCGAGAAGAACCACGGCGCATATAGCGCACCGCAACAGGCTCGCCGCCTTCAAGCGAATCAAAGATCTCGCCAATCACATTGATATCGGTTGCAGCCTGCCCACCAACGCTCAAAATCACATCACCTGGGGCCAATCCTGCCTTCTGAGCCGGGCCACCGGGCTCTACTGCAGTTACACCAACACCATACTCAATATCAAGATTAGCCAACTGCTGTGGTGTTAAAGGCTGCACCTGAACACCAATCTTGCTAGGCGCTGTATTTGAAGCATTATTACTAGCTTGCTGCTCTCGATCTAACTCGCCAACCTCTATTTTTAGAGTTTTACGCTTTTTATCGCGCTGAATGACCGCCTTATAGGTTTCGCCCGGTACGCGCAAACCTACTACATGGGGCAAGTCACCTGACTCATAAATCGGCTCGCCATCAAACTCTAGAACCACATCACCATTCTTAAGCCCTGCCTTTTCGGCTGGCGAACCAGGCATCACTTCGGCAACCAAAGCACCTTGAGCACTCTTTAGACCAAAACTTTCAGCTAACCCCTTGTCGACATCTTGAATCGCCACTCCTAGCCAACCGCGTGCCACATAACCTTTGTCTTTGAGCTGATCAATCACGTTTAACGCAACTTCAGTAGGGATCGCAAATGAGAGCCCCATAAATCCGCCTGAGCGAGTAAAAATTTGCGAGTTAATACCTACCACCTCGCCCTCTAGGTTAAATAGAGGCCCACCCGAATTACCTGGATTAATTGCCACATCGGTTTGAATGAATGGCACATAGTTATCGTTACCAGGGCTTGTCAAAGAACGACCCTTAGCAGAAACGATGCCAGACGAAACAGAGTAATCTAGCCCGAACGGACTACCAATCGCCAAAACCCACTCGCCAACGCGCAACTGCTTAGGCTTTGCCCATTCGGTGGTCGGCAAGTTCTTAGCCTCGATTTTTAGCAATGCAATATCTGAGCTAGCATCGGTACCAATCAACTCGGCATCAAAATGTCGACGATCATTGAGTACAACTTCGATCTCTTTGGCATTATCGATCACGTGATGGTTAGTAACGATATAGCCGTCAGACTCGATAATAAAGCCTGACCCCATTGATTGACCCTCTCGCGGCTGCGGCTGCTCGAAGAAACGCCTAAACATTTCAGGCACCTGCTGACCGTTAGGCCCCTGCCCCCGAGAAGCTTTGGTTACTACATTCACCTTTACTACCGCAGGCGATTGCTCTTGCGCAAGATCTGCAAAATCAGGTAGTGCGTTAACGATCGGCGTAGCAATCACCGATACCAACACAACAGTAGTCATCCAAAAACGTCGAACCATATTTTTACTCCAACTTTTCATATAGTTAACTATTAAGAGCGTATTTAGATTCGAAAGTTCAGCGCAAACGCGCTAAAAAGACGCTATTTGCCGACCAATTGAATGTCAATAATTGCATCAACAACAGGTTGAGTAGAGAAAGACACCTTCTGCTGAATTGCACGCACTGCATAGCCTGCAATAATCATAGTTGCTATGACGACAGCCAAGAGAGAATAGGTAGAAAGCCCAAAATAATCGCCCAATGTAATGGCAATGACCAATAGGGAGATAGGAAGGATATAGATTAGCCCAGTAAGCTGTAGTAAGTCTTTATCGGGGTAGCTCAGTTTTACCCAATCACCAGGCCTAGGTACACGCCTTAGCGATGGGTCAAGAACAGCTTCAAGCAAACAACGCTTAGCAGACTGGCGAGCCAGCACACCGTGGCCACACACATTCTTTGCCTTGCAGCCACCGCAGGCAGACTTTTCGAGCGTTTCTAAGGTTACCGACCGGCCGTTAACCTCAACGACCATAGCTTGCTCAATGGCCACTTGTGTCGTCTACCAAACGCACCGACTTGATCATTCGCTCTAGAGTCGGCTTAGGAAGGTCTCCCATCAGGGTTAACGTATAATCAGTGCCATTTAGGTTATAGCCATGAACGATCGCGTTTAATGCGCCTCGCGATGCTAGAGTGGCCGCATGTGCCCCGCTCTCGATATAAAGGGTAAAACTAGCTAACCCGTCTGAATAAGTTAATCGCTGTCGACCCTGGTCAACACTACCACTGCGCAGGTTAAAACCAGCAGGGATCGCAAACCCCCAGCTACTATCAACTTCGATCGTGCGATCACATTGCTGCTTAACAGGCTGCGAATCAACGAATACCGACTGAGCCAATGCCTCTGACGTGTCGATAGACACTAATTGAATACGCTCTAATGGTACACGATTAAGCCCAACAATAACGTAACGAAGAGGCAATCCCGTTGCTTTATCAACGTCTAACAAATAACTGTAACGTAGTGGATCTTTAGCAATAATTTGTACACGCGCAGCATCTCGCCCAGCTACTCGCACATCGCCAGCGGTAGACACCTGGTACAGTTCGGGGTTAATCAACGTTGGGTCAATCGTACCCAACGCTCCATCGGCTAAGCCACAGGTGGTATCAGTGGCATAAATGGCTGCACTATCATCAGCACCATCAAGACGCTGCATTAACTGCAGCTGCTGCCCATCGACACTAGCCTGAACAGCCAGCAACGACACTATGTGCTCGCCCTGCTGATGAAACAAACGAGCTGTATAGGTTTGCGAAGACAGCGCATCGGCCATCTTTAAAAGCCAAGGATTATCGGTTTGGGCGAACGCTGAACCAGCGGTCGCGGCCATCACAATCCCTGTCAATAACTGCTTCATTTACTTTGACTCGGTGTCAGTGCTTTCATTCTTTTGGGGCTGCTCAGATACTGGGTATCGAGCGCGTTGCAAAAGGCTTTGACCTTGAATACTTGCCGACACTTCGGCGTGCTCAGCCATCAAACGCTCTAGGTGTGACCGAGCCTCTGCTGATGGTGCTGTCTGACCATCAAGGGCCTGTTGCAAACGCTGTAGATCTGCCTGAGACAACTGTGGCCGAGACATGGGCTGAACAGCCTGCAAGGCTGGCTGGCCCGTTGAAACATTTCGGGTAATTACCTGAGGTACCTGAAACGCTCTATTTAGTTCACTAACGCTGTCTTGGTTGTCTGCAAATGTCGGGTTATCAAGGTTTGGCGACTGCCAAAACTGTACGCCAAAAACGGCTGCCATCGCCACCGATGCGGCAATAGCAAATTTACCGAATTGCTGAGGCATGGCTGGTACAGTAAACCCCTTTTTAACAGTAGGCTGTTCTCGCACTGCCTGGGCTACCTTGGCACTGATATCAATATGCGCAAAATCGAGCTTTTCTTTAGAAGCAACCGATCGCAACAAGTGCGTGGTACGCCACTGCTTTGCACTTTGCTCACACCCTTCTACGTCGCGCAGAACCTGACGCACTTCAAGTTGAGACAACTCGCCGTCAGCCAGAGCCGACAGGCGCTCTAGATGTTTTGCGTTATCAGTCATACCTAAACCCTTTATTTCTTTTGCGGTCTAACACCATACTTAACTTAGTAAGACCACCTTTGGTTTAAAAAGTTCAAACTAATCGACTAATCCGTCGATTGCTTTCTCAATTGATTCGCGCGCTCTAAAGATACGCGAACGTACGGTACCCACCGGGCACCCCATTACCTCTGCAATATCGTCATAAGATAACCCTTCAAATTCGCGAAGTGTAACTGCCACACGCAATTCTTCGGGTAAATCTTGCAACGCCTGCTTAATCTTTGCCTCTAACTGCTCTACCGCGATGTTAGCATCGGGGCTGGCCTGATCGCGCATCAAGTGATCGGCGTCTATAGACTCTGGATCATCGATATCAACATCACTTGATGGTCTACGACTAAGCGATACCATGTGATTCTTGGCAGTGTTAATAGCAATTCGGTACAGCCAAGTATAAAAAGCGCTGTCACCACGAAATTTATCAAGGGCGTTATAAGCCTTAATGAAAGCCTCTTGGGCCACATCAGGCACATCATCTGGTCTGCTCAAATAGCGGCTAACCACCGACATTACCTTATGTTGGTATTTAGTTACCAACAGGTCAAATGCGCGGTGATCCCCTGCCTTGGCTCGCTCGACCAGTTGTTGGTCGGCGGTATTGTCGTCGAGCCTTGCGGCCATCCCTTTCTCCGTAAAATACTGCTTTACTGTCACGGCTATATACCTATGACCATCGCTATTGTATATGGTTCCGCGATACAAATTCTACGTGACCTTGTCTATAATCGGCCATCTAACCATAAAGAGAAGTTACATGGGTCATCCGATTTACGATGTTTTGATCGTTGGCAGCGGCGCTGCAGGCCTTTCTACGGCACTGTATTTACCCGATCACCTCAATATTGCCGTGATCGCCAAAGACAACTTAAAAGAAGGCGCCACGCGATATGCCCAAGGCGGTATCGCCGCTGTATTAGACGAGGCCGACTCTATAGATCGCCACGTAGCCGACACTCTCGACGCCGGTGCAGGCCTGTGCCACCCCGAAACAGTTCGATTCACCTCTGAGCGCAGTCGCGCCGCAATTGACCGCCTGGTTAAACTGGGTGTCGAATTTGACCGAACCGAAGATGACCAATTTCACCTTACCCAAGAAGGCGGCCACAGCCATCGACGCATCATCCACTCAGCAGATCGCACCGGTAAAGCAGTATCAAACTCGCTTGTAGATCAAGCCTGCTCGGCAAAGAACATTCATCTTTTTGATCACTTTACCGCCGTTGATCTGATCAAAGAACCTAACCGCGACTCTGGCAAGCTGCGCTGCTCTGGCGCCTATGTACTCAATCAAGAAACAAGTAATGTTGAGCTGTTACAAGCTAAGTTTGTTGTCATTGCTACAGGCGGCGCCTCTAAGGTTTACCTATACACTTCAAACCCTGACAGCTCTAGCGGCGACGGTATCGCCATGGCATGGCGCGCGGGCTGTCGTGTAGGCAATTTAGAGTTTAACCAGTTTCACCCAACCTGCCTGTATCATCCACAAGCAAAGACATTCTTGGTTACCGAAGCACTCCGCGGCGAAGGCGCGCATCTGAAGCTACCCAATGGTGAGCGCTTTATGCAGCGTTTTGACGAACGCCTAGAACTCGCCCCACGCGACATCGTGGCCAGAGCCATTGACCACGAGATGAAACGCCTAGGTGCAGACTGCCTGTATTTAGATATCAGTCACAAACCTGCAGAGATGATCGAACAGCATTTTCCGACGGTAAAAGCCGAGTGCCTAAAGTATGGGATTGATATCACTAAACAGCCGATTCCGATCGTGCCTGCTGCCCACTACACCTGCGGCGGTATCGTGACCGACCATCAGGGCAAAACTGATTTAGAAAACCTTTATGCCGTGGGCGAGTGTGCATTCACCGGGCTTCACGGTGCCAACCGTATGGCTAGTAACTCACTTCTCGAATGCTTAGTGTTTGCACAAAGCGCCGCCGAAGACATCGTGCAACGCATAGACAAAGTTAAGCCGCCCAAACTTGCCGTTTCTTGGGATGCGAGCCAAGTAACCGATTCAGATGAAGCCGTTGTGATCTCGCATAACTGGGACGAGCTTCGACGCTTTATGTGGGATTACGTAGGCATTGTGCGTACCAAAAAGCGCTTAAGCCGTGCCGAGCGCCGCGTTAAACTGCTACAAAGAGAAATCACTGAATATTACAGCCATTTTAAAGTTACCAACGATCTACTAGAGCTTCGTAACCTTGCAACGGTTGCACAATTGATTATCTGGTCTGCCCAATCTCGCAAAGAGAGCCGTGGGCTTCACTTTACAAGCGACTACCCAGAGCGATCAGACATTGCACGCGACACAATTCTAGTGCCCCGCAACTTTGCAGGGCAGCAAGTAATCGTGAATTAAATGGTTTAGCCGTAAGAACTACGGCTTATTAGACTGGCTCTGTTGCTCGATCGCCCAACGTCGAAAACGGGCATTAGCAGCAGGCGCCAAAGAATCACTAAATAAGCTAAGAACAAGCCGTTTACCCGACGGCAAGTGCCCTACTACACGCACCACTAGAGATAGCACATAAACCTTATCTAGTTTTAGCTCGACCCAACCGTCTTCATCTGACTGCCTTGAACCGACGAATACCTCTAACTTGCGGCCCTCGATGGCAAGCGCCTGAACATGACCCGCCCACCAGGCGTTGGCCCAGATGAAAAAACTACCGGCAAACAACACGCCCATCGGCAGCAACATAGATTCGGGTAATGGCAGCTTAAACAACCAAACACTTAATACCGCATACAACAACGCAACACAGCCTAGATACTGGGGCGATCGATATAATGCGATAATCTGTTTAGTTTGAGCCATGGTGCGCTTTCACCTCTTTAACTATCTGAACTATCTCTTGATCGTCTGGAACCTTATGCCCCATAAACCAAGCGAAGATATCTTGATCTTCACAGTCTAGCAGACGCTTATACAGACGTTTAGTTTCTTCACTAGCACTTGGGTATACTTCTTTAGCATAGGGCATCAGAAGAATGTCAATTTCTAACATGCCTCTGCGACTATGCCAGTAGACGCGATTATTGTCGGCAGCTTGATCGGCCATAACCCCTCTTAAAGGTCAGTAGTTGTAAATCTGTAGTTCAGTATACCGCGATGCCCCTCGCTTGGGTTACTATTATTGCCATCATTAAAATATTATACGGAGCCCATCTGTGCCAGCCACCGCCTTACCTATGCGTGCCATTATCTGTGAGGGGCCAGACGCCACCTCTTTCTTAGAGGGCCAGGTTACCGCCAAAGTCAGTGATTTACAGCCAAATCAATGGCGTTGGGCCGCCCATTGCAATGCCAAGGGGCGCATGCACAGCTTATTGCAAATAGTTCGTTTTAAAGATGATTTAGTTTGGCTAATCGCGACCGAGCAGAATGCCGAATACGCAATGGCGCAGCTAGCCAAATACGCTGTGTTCTCAAAGCTAACCATGAGCCTAGCTGAACAACCCTTTTACGGTGTTATTGATTGCAATGACTTAACGCCAGGCACCGTACAATCTGGCGACCACACCGAATTGCATTTAACAGCTAGCACCATGCTAACTACCGACGAAAATGCAGCGAACTGCAACGCCACCCAGTGGCATCAAGCCTGGGTATCCTCAGGTATGCCGTGGATGACCGAGGCGCTTGTGGGCGAGTTGATACCGCAATACATCGACTTAGACCTAATTGGCGGTATCGCATTTAACAAGGGCTGCTATCAAGGCCAAGAAGTGATCGCCCGACTTCACTTTAAAGGCAAATCTAAGAAGGTACGCGCCCTAGCGCCATGCCAAGAGCCTAAATTAGTTGACGACCAAGGCCGTAAACGCGCCATTCTGCTGTCTGCCGGCTCACCAAGCCTATACTTGGTTGACGAACGCAACCATACACAGCTATTTACTGAAGATAATCAACCGGTAGATCTACAAATATTATCGCCTATTCGTGACTAGGCTATTTTCGCGAAATCTGTCTAGACTGATAAAAAGCGGTCTAGACGGGCATGAGCGAGGTAGTAGCCGTACAATGAGCGACGCGATAGTAAAGCTTGAACGCACGCTGTATCAATTAATTGAAGACGAGAAGCTGGTTTTACCAACGCTTCCTGAGGTCGCTATACAAATTCGCCAAGCTATGGCCGATAGCGAGATTGGTATTGCTCAGCTTACCAAGGTGTTATCACGCGATGCCGCCCTTTCGGCAAGACTAGTGAAGGTTGCGAACAGCCCCCTATTCAGAGGCCAGAGCGAAATCACCGACATTCAGATGGCGGTGTCGCGCCTTGGGCGAGATTACACCTGCAACCTTGCGACAGGTCTAGCCGTGGAGCAGATGTTCAAAGCTAGCAACCCGATGATTAACAAAAAGCTTCGCGAGGTCTGGAACCAAAGCACCCAAGTGGCCAGTGTCGCCCACGTACTCGCCAAACATTACACCCAGATACCTGCCGACCAAGCTACATTAGCGGGCTTGATGCATCTAATTGGCGTATTGCCCGTGATTACCTTTGCCGAAAAACACCCCAACGTCATTAAAAGCGCAGAAATACTCGACAAAGTCGTGACCTCAATTCACCCTGGGCTTGGCACCCATTTACTTCAACACTGGGGCTTTGCCGACGAACTCGCCGTTGTGCCCGAGCAGGCAGCAAAACCCTACCGAGTAGCCAGTCAGGCAGACTTAGCTGACGTCATTTTGGTAGCACGCCTTCAGTCGGTAGACGCCGACTGCGGCACAGAGTTAGAAAAGGTCAGTGCCTTTGCACGCTTAGGCCTAAGTAATGATGTTGAAGAGCTTGAAGCTGAAGATATTAACGAAGAGATCGCTGAAGCGAACCAGCTGTTTAAGTAGCAGCACTAGTTACCACCAGCCACTTAACGCCAATCGATCGGCGCTCGCCCCCACTGCTTTAACGCCTCGTTTGCCGCCGAAAAATGACCACAGCCCTTAAAACCTCGGTACACCGAAAGCGGCGACGGGTGACTTGTCGATAGAACCTGATGATGAGGTCTAATGAACTGCGCCTTTTGCTTAGCAAAGCCACCCCACAGCATAAATACGCGAGGTTTAGCGCTCTCACCTAGATAGGTCAAGATCGCATCAGTGATCGGTAGCCACCCCCAATCGGCATGGCCGCCGGCATCCGATTCAGGAACCGTCAGAGCAGAATTAAGCAACAGAACACCTTGCTCTGCCCAACGGGTTAGATCACCCGACAGATGCATAGGTTCGCCTATATCGCGTTCAATTTCGGTGTAGATGTTGCGCAGTGATGGCGGCAGATCAACACCGTCTTGCACACTAAAGGCGAGGCCGTGAGCTTGATGAGGCCCGTGATAGGGATCTTGCCCTAAAATCACGACCTTCACGTCAGAGGGCTCTAATAAATCTAACGCGCGCCAAATATTACTCGCCTCGGGGTAAACCACGCCCTCTTGATAGGCTTGGTCAACTCGCCCCTGCAATTGCGCAAAATTGGGCGAGTTTAGCTGCGGCGCCAATATCTGACGCCAGCTGTCACTGTTAGGTAACTGCATGCCTTTAAGCAATTAGCCTTCGTGACGCATATGCGGGAACAACAATACGTCGCGAATACTTGGGCTGTCGGTAAAGAACATTACTAGACGGTCGATCCCAATACCCTCACCTGCTGTTGGCGGCATACCGTACTCAAGGGCACGAATATAGTCGGCATCAAAGTGCATCGCCTCGTCATCGCCTGCATCCTTTTCAGCGACCTGTGCATGAAAACGCTCGGCCTGATCGTCTGCATCGTTTAACTCGCTAAAGCCGTTCGCTAGCTCACGACCCGCCAAGAAAAACTCGAAACGGTCGGTGATGAACGGATTGTCGTTGTTCTTGCGAGCCAGCGGCGACACCTCGGTTGGGTATTCAGTGATAAAGGTAGGCTGAATCAGAAGGTGCTCAACGGTCTCGTCAAAGATCTCCATCTGAATCTTACCCAAGCCCCAAATATCTTTAACCTGAATACCTAGCTTCTTAGCAGTAGCTGTTGCCGCCTCTAAGGTATCAATGTCACTAGCAGACATATCTGGGTTGTACTTTAGAATCGAGTCAAATACCGACAAACGCGCAAAGGGCTTTTCAAGATCAAACTCGGTGGTCGAGATCACTTCGCCTTCAGCATTCTTTTCAGTATTGATGATCGTGGTCGTACCCATCACGTTACGCGCAACTGTGCGTAGCATGTCTTCGGTTAGATCCATCAGGTCGTTGTAATCTGCGTACGCCTGGTAGAACTCAAGCATTGTGAACTCTGGGTTATGGCGAGTAGACAAACCTTCGTTTCTAAAATTGCGGTTAATTTCGAATACACGATCAAAACCACCTACCACTAAACGCTTTAGGTATAGCTCTGGCGCTACACGCAAGAACAGATCCATATCTAGCGCATTATGGTGGGTTACAAATGGGCGTGCCGTTGCGCCACCAGGAATCACATGCATCATGGGGGTTTCTACCTCCATGAACTGATTGTCTTGTAGGTAGCGGCGAATCTCAGCAACCACTTTCGTGCGCACCTGAAAGGTATTGCGCGACTCTTCATTTACGATCAGATCTACATAGCGCTGACGGTAACGGGTTTCCATATCTGAAAGGCCATGAAACTTTTCTGGCAACGGGCGCAGCGATTTGGTTAGTAGCTGATATTCGTCGCAGTTTACAAACAGGTCGCCTTTACCCGAACGCTCAAGCTTACCCTTAACACCAATGATGTCACCGATATCCCAACCGCCACTAGCTTCTTTGATCGCCTTCTGGGTTGTCTTATCAGCGTAAGCCTGAATACGACCGCTCACGTCTTGAACCAGCAAGAACGGGCCACGCTTTGCCATAATACGACCAGCGATCGACACCTGAATGTCATCGGCCTCTAGGGTTGGCTTATCAAAAGATTCGTACTTAGCCTGTAGATCAGCGGCTTTATGCTCGGGGCGCCATTCGTTAGGAAACGCATTACCCTGCTCGCGAATCATAGATAGCTTGCCGCGACGCTCTTCAATTAGCTTGTTAGTATCGTTCGAAGGTTGACTCATTTTCAGTGCTTCTCTCTTTCTTCTTTACAGACCAGCCTTTAGGCTCGCCTCAATAAACTTGTTTAGATCGCCATCAAGTACTGCTTGAGTATTTGAGGTTTCAACATTAGTACGCAAATCTTTAATGCGCGAGCTGTCTAATACGTAGCTACGAATCTGGCTACCCCAACCGATGTCAGCCTTGCTGTCTTCCATCGCCTGCTTTTCGCTGTTCAGCTTTTGCATCTCTAGCTCGTACAATTTCGCCTTTAGCTGCTTCATTGCCTTGTCGCGGTTTTGATGCTGCGAACGCTCGCTCTGACACTGCACTACAACGCCTGTTGGCTCGTGGGTAATACGTACCGCCGAGTCGGTGGTGTTTACGTGCTGACCGCCGGCACCCGATGCACGATAGGTATCTGTACGCAGGTCGGCAGGGTTAATGTCGATTTCGATATTATCGTCAATTTCGGGCGACACAAACACTGACGTAAACGATGTATGGCGACGGGCGCTAGAATCAAAGGGTGATTTACGTACTAAGCGGTGTACACCGGTTTCGGTACGCAACCAACCAAAGGCGTATTCGCCCTCAAAACGAATGGTAGCACTCTTGATACCAGCTACATCACCGGCAGAGGCTTCCATCAATTCAGTTTTAAAGCCATTGGCTTCGCCCCAACGAAGGTACATGCGCAATAGCATTTCGGCCCAGTCTTGCGCTTCAGTACCGCCAGAACCAGACTGAATATCAAGGTAAGCGCTGTTAGGATCCATCTTGCCCGAGAACATACGACGAAATTCTAGCGTCGCCAACTTGTTCTCTAGTTCGTCTAACTCAGACTGAACTTCGTCAACGGTATCTTGATCTTCTTCGGCAACCGCCATTTCTAGTAGGTCTTGCATATCTGCAACACCTGCCTCCATCTCGTCGATGGTTTTAACAACAGCCTCTAGTGCCGAGCGCTCACGACCTAGATCTTGGGCGCGATCAGGGTCTTCCCATACACTTGGGTCACCTAGCTCTAGCTCGACCTCTTCTAGTCGGTCTTTCTTTTCAACGTAGTCAAAGATACCCCCTAAGCACATCGGTGCGCTGGGCGAGATCTTTCATCTGTACTCGTAGCGAGTTCACTTCCATCGATTTAGTACCAAAATGCGGCTATACAAAACAGCCCGCTAGTTTACTCTATGTCTTAAATAATTTATGCACAGACAATTACTATTGCCACGTTTTTAGGTAGTATCGGGTCAAGATCCCACAATCTAACAATAAAGGTGGTGATGTATGCTTAAAACCTCGACCAAAACAGCCTACGGTATTGGCCAATTTGCCTGGGCTTCAAAAGACGTCATCTTTCACTACTTCGTTTTCTTCTTTTACACCCAAATCATGGGGTTGTCGGCGAGCTTGGCAGGCCTAGCCGCCTTGATTGCACTGGTATTTGACGCGCTTTCTGACCCCATAGTGGCACAACTATCTGACCGATTTAAAGCAGGTAAATGGGGGCGTCGCCATCCGTTCATGATTGCTGCCTCAATACCCTATTCGGTGGCGCTAGTACTGATCTTTATGCCCCCGTCAGACTTAAGCCAGATGCAACTGTTTGCTTGGTTGGTGGTAATTTCAGTGGTCGTTCGTACCCTTATCACCGTTTTCTCGGTACCCCACTGGTCGCTAGGCTCTGAACTGAGCAGCGACTATAACGAGCGCACTGCTATTACTAGTTACCGTAACGCTTATGGCTACCTTGGCGGCATTCTTATTCAAGTGGCAGCCTGGTACTTTATTTTGCCAAACTTTGCCCCAGAAGAACTTGCCAACGGCTATCAGACCGTTGCCATCGTGGCCGCCCTTTTCGCCTTTATCGGCATGGTTACCGCTATTGTTGGTACTCGCCCCATTATTAGTGAACTACCCCAACATCACTCAGGGCAGTCGCGCTCGATTATAGGCGCGTATAAAGAAATCTTTCAGGTAATGAGCTTTCATCGCTACCGCCCGCTTCAACTGTCTTTGCTAATCTCAGCAAGCGTTGTCGGTATGACCTCGACGCTAGTGCTGCATATCAACACCTACATCTATGGGTTCTCAGCCGTACAACAGGGTACATTTATGCTGAGCGTACTGATTGCGATTATCCCATCAGTACTACTAGCCAAATGGGGCACGAAGAAACTAGGCAAACCGATCGCTGCACGAAACTTTTATATTTTAGGCAGCGTCATCGCCGCACCGATGGTTGTACTAGCGGCCTACGGATTTTTGCCTGATAAAGGCTCTACCGCATTACTTGCTATCGTGTGCACCGTTATTGCGATTAATCAAACAGGCTATATCGCCTACATCAATACCGCCCATGCGATGATTCCTGACATTGTTGACGAGTACGAACAAGAATATGGCGAGCGGCGCGAAGCAGTTTTCTTTGCGGCGTTATTATTTATTGGCAAGGTAACCTTTGGTATCGGCACTGCATTAGCCGGTTTGGCGGTGCAATTTTCGGGTATCACACCCGACACAACCGCTGCGTCACTAACCTCTGAGCAAGCCATCAGATTAGCCTGGGTAGCAGGGCCTGCTGCCTGCTGCTTAGCGGTTATTTCAGCGATGATTCTGATGTATTACCGCCCAACTGCAGCAACTGAAAGAAAAGCAAGCCTAGCTAGCTAGGCTCGATGTAACTCACCAACAACTGAACACTTTTATTGCCTCGCCATTCATTAATGTCTGGCGAGTAAACTAGTGTCGCCATGGTTTGCGCACTAGGCCAAACATTCAGGTCGACATTAAAGCAGATCGCATCCACAATCATTTGCGAGTTTAACGGGCGTACTCGCAACTTAAGATGATTGGTGCCTACGATACGTTGATCGACTAACTCAAATTGCCCATCAAAGGTAGGCGCAGGGCAACCCTGCCCCCAAGGCACTAGCGCATTTAACTGCTGAACGTCTGCAATCGACTGCATCGCTTGCTCTGCTAGCTCACCGTCAGTTTCTAGTGTTTGGCGCCAATCAAAATTAGGGCATTGCATTGCAAACCCTTCTTGAAGCGCCCTATCTAAAGCATCTAACTGATCGCCGTTAAGCGACAAGCCTGCTGCCATTGCGTGACCGCCAAACTTAGTAATTAGGCCCTCATGAGTTGTGGCTGTGACGTCTAAAAGATCTCGAATATGAACACCCTCAATCGACCTCGCAGAGCCCTTCAACTCGCCCCCATCACCTGTTGGTGCAAACACAATCGTTGGCCGGTGATAACGTTCTTTAATACGCGAGGCAAGAATACCGATCACACCTTCATGAAAGCTTTCGTCATACAGGGTAATCACGCTAGGTAAATTAGTGAGATGCAAATCTTTAAGCAACGTATCGGCTTGAGCTTTCATATCGCGCTCAACCGACTTACGCGCTTCATTAAGGCTTACTAACTGCTCAGCAATAGATAATGCTTGCACTTTACTTGGCGAGGTTAAACAGCGAATACCAGTACTGATATCATCAAGACGACCCGCTGCGTTGATTTTTGGGCCAACAGAAAACCCAATATCTCGACTAGTTAGGTCAGCTAGTACCTTACCTGACACCTGTATCAACGCTTCGATACCGGGGCGCACATGACCACTGCGAATACGGCGAATACCCTGATCAACTAAGATACGGTTATTGCGATCTAACGGCACCACATCGGCCACCGTGCCCACGGCAACTAGATCTAAATAACTTGCCAACGCAATGTCACCTAACTGCTGTTCACGTAATGCTTTTCGCAACGCTATCAGCAAATAAAACATCACACCCACACCCGCAAGTGCCTTACTTTCAAAGGGGCAGCCAGGCTGGTTGGGATTAACGATTGCGCAAGCCTCGGGCAAGTGCTGCCCTGCTAAGTGATGGTCGGTTACAATTACATCAATACCTAATGAATTGGCAGCGGCAACACCTTCGATACTAGAGATACCGTTATCTACAGTGACGATCAGATCTGCATGTTGCTGTGCACACAAATCAACAATCGGTTCGGTTAGCCCATAACCGTATTCAAAGCGATTGGGCACCAGATAATCGACGTTAGTAAAACCCGCTTCATTCAGTGCAAGAATCGCAAGCGACACACTAGTAGCACCATCGCAATCAAAGTCGCCCACCACCACCACTCGCTGCTGCGATGCGCGCGCCTGCATTAAGCGATCGACCGCTTGATCTAACCCCTTTAGATTGGGTGGTAGAAGGTGTGCCAACGAGGTCTCTAAATCTACTTGGGTAAACCCTCGATTACGCAAAACGCCAGCAAGGCTGGCGTTTAGGTCGTCGAATGACTCTTTAGACAGCGCCGATCGACGCGAGATCACTGGGCTCATTTGCGCGCATTCTCGGCGACAAAATTGCGAACGGTATCGCCGTTATTGTCGAGCACCGTGTAACGCTCTTCGCGCTCTAACAGATCATTTAAGTGTACTGGTAATGTCGGGTGCGGCGCACCTGCGGCAACAATGGCATCACTAAACTTAGCCGGGTGCGCAGTACTCAAACACACAACTGGTGAACTAGGTGCAACCTGCTCGGCAGCATCCACCCCAATCGCAGTGTGTGGGTCTAGCACATAACCGCTTTGCGCATACCAACGCTTGATCACATCAACGGTTTGCTCATCATTTAAAGCACGGGCATCAAACTCGCCCTTTAGCGCCTGATGGATATCATCACCCAAAGCCACATCGCCGCCATTAAATTGCGCTTGAATATCGGCAACACGATCACCGTCACGACCGGCCAATAAATAAATCAGTCGCTCAAAGTTTGACGACACAACGATATCCATACTGGGCGACATACTGTGTTGCAACGGCTGCTTTTTAAGACTGCCGGTTTCGATACAACGCGCCAAGATATCGTTCGAGTTAGTCGCAACAATGAGGCGGTCAATAGACAAGCCCATTTGCTTGGCTACATAGCCTGCAAAGATATCGCCAAAATTACCGGTAGGCACCGAGAAACTAATCGCTTGCTGCGGGCCGCCTAAACGTAGCGCCGCATAAACGTAGTAGACCACCTGCGCCATGATGCGCGCCCAGTTGATCGAGTTTACGGCAACCAACGAGCGACCCTCGGGCAAGAAACTAGTGTCAGCAAAGCTTTCTTTAACGGTTTGTTGACAGTCATCAAAGTTGCCCTCTAACGCGATGTTGAATACGTTATCAGACAATACCGATGTCATCTGTTTGCGCTGTACTTCTGACACGCGATTGTGCGGGTGCAGAATGAAAATATCGAGCGCGTCGCAATGGCGACAGCCTTCGATGGCAGCACTACCGGTATCACCCGACGTCGCGCCCATGATCACAGCACGTTGGCCTTCACGCTCTAACAAATAGTTAAGCAATTGCCCTAAAAACTGCAGTGCAAAATCTTTAAATGCTAGCGTTGGGCCTTGAAACAATTCTAATACCCAAAGGTTTGAATCTAACTGAACCAAAGGGGCAACAGCAGGATGTCTAAACTGTGCGTAGGCACGATCGACAATACCCTTAAAGTCGTCTTCAGGAATGCTATCACCGATAAATTTACGCATTACTTCGAACGCCAAATCGGCATAGTCTAGCGAGCGCCAGCTTTCAAACTCGCCCTCAGTAATCTTAGGGAACTCAGTAGGTAAATAAAGACCACCATCAGAGGCCAACCCTTTAAGTACTACTTCGTCAAAACGAAATTGCTTACCTTCGGTGCGAGTACTTTGATACAACATTTTCTACCCTTAACCTGCGTTCTCTACACGAATCATTGCTACCGCGCCAACAGTGCCCTCGAATTGTTCAATCTGCTCAATGGCGTCTAGCATCGCTTGCTCATTGGTACGATTAGTAATGATCACTACGGGCACTTCTTCAGTATGTGGCGTGGCTTCTTTTTGAATCAAGGCTTCAACTGAAATGTCATAGCTAGACAAAATCTGTGTCACCTTACTCAACACGCCCGCATGATCTTTCGCCAATAGACGTAAGTAATACGCCGATTCGATACTGCCCTGAGGTAGCACTGATTGCGCCTTAACCGTAATAGGCTGCAGCACATTACCGCGAGCCAAATCTAATACATCTGCAACAACCGCTGATGCAGTTGGCGCACTACCAGCGCCAGGGCCAGAATATAGCGTTGGGCCAACAGCGCTGCCCTCAACCGCAACAGCGTTTAACACGCCATCAACTTTCGCGATTAGATTTTGTTCGGCAATCAGTGTGGGATGCACACGCAATTCGATGCCTTCATCGCGCTTGCGGGCAATACCCAAATGTTTAACACGATAGCCAAGATCGCGAGCATAATCTAAATCGGCAGGAGTGATTTGTGTAATACCCTGCGTATACATCTTGCTAAAATCTAACTCTAAACCAAAGGCCAAGTGAGCTAAGATCAATAACTTGTGGGCCGCATCAATACCTTCTACGTCAAACGTTGGGTCAGCTTCTGCGTAACCCAATGCCTGCGCCTCGGCGAGTACATCGCCAAACTCGCGACCCTTTGATGCCATCTCAGTAAGAATAAAGTTACCGGTGCCGTTGATGATACCCTCTACCGAGGTGATGTCATTGGCAGCCAAACCTTCGGTTAGGGCTTTAATGATTGGGATACCACCGGCAACTGCCGCTTCAAAGCGGAGACTTACGCCGTTTGCTTGGGCTATTTCGAACAACTCGTTACCGCGCATGGCAATCAACGCTTTGTTCGCAGTAACGACGTGCTTTTTGTTTTGCAGCGCCTTCGCTACTAAGTCGTAGGCAAGATCAGTACCGCCGATTACTTCGATAAGCAAATCGATGTCTTCATCGTTAACAACGTCAAACAGATCTCGGCTTACTTTTATATTTGTAGTATCGCAGTTAGGATTGTCGCGACGCGCGCCAATATGAGCTAACTGTACTGATCGACCAGTTCGCTCTTGATACATCTGGGTGTGTTCATTGAACAGATTAACCACACCAGACCCAACTGTGCCTAAACCAACTAGGCCTACCTTAAAACTACTCATTGTCACTCCTACTTGATACCACTCATTTCGGCAATTACATCGGGGGCTACTGCACCGGGTAGGCGCGTGCCGTCTGCCAAGAAGATCGCAGGGGTGCCTGTCACTCCTAATTGCATACCTAAACGGTATTGGTCTTGAACTGGATTATTGTCGCAGGTTGCCTCACCAAAACTTGTGATAGCACCGCTCTTTAAATCTTGTAATGTCGCTTTGCGATCGGCCTGGCACCACGCCCAAGACATCTTTGGCATTGAGTCTTGACCGATCACAGGAAACGCCAAGTAGCGCACCGTAATGCCTAGCTTGTTCATTTCGTCCATTCCTGCATGAAAGCGCTTGCAGTAGCCACAGTTTACGTCGGTAAATACCCAAACCGCGGTTTTCTCATCTTTTGCACTAAACGTAATCATGTCTTCTTGAGGCACTTGCTTAAGCAATGCTACGCGCTTTGGCTTTTCTTTCTCATCTTGAACATCAACAAGCCCTGTTGCCCCAATACGAAACATCTTGCCCGTAAACAGATGTTGCCCATCTGCGGTCACATAGATAGTCACGTTCTGACCATTTGGAGCCTTAGCTATAACAGCTTTCATACCAGCTACACCGGTATCTGAAGCCGATAAATAATCATAGGCAGGTATACGGTGTTTCAGTAAGGCTAACAAACGATCATTGGGCAACGCTTCTGCTGCTAATACAGGCTCAACACTTGAGACTGCGTCAGAGTCGCTAGACGCTTCTGAACAGCCCACCAATAGAACTACTGACATCGCAGCAACTGTCATCAAAGACGATATTTTTGAGGCAAACATAGAATTTTTTAAATCGATTTAAATCAGCCTCAAAGACTACATCACAGAAGTGATGATTACTAGGCTAACCGCGAGGATGATGTTGCTGGTGTAACTGTTCTAATCGCGCTTTAGCAACCTGCGTATAAATGGTGGTTGTAGAAAGGTCTGAATGCCCTAACAACACCTGCACAACACGAAGATCTGCCCCGTGATTAAGCAGATGTGTAGCAAAGGCATGCCTCAAAGTATGCGGGCTCAAATGCTTGCGGATACCTGCCGCTTTCGCATGCAGTTTGATACGATGCCAGAACGTTTGCCTAGTCATCATCTGACCACGTGCACTAGGAAACAACACATCAGACACACGATCACCCAGCAACTGCCTGCGAGCCTGCTGCAAATAGCGATTTAACCAGTCGACGGCCAAGTCACCCATTGGCACAAGGCGCTCTTTACCACCCTTACCCACCACTCTCACTACACCCTGGCGTAAGTTAAGATTGCCCATTTCAAGCGTGACTAGCTCGGTTACCCTTAGACCAGTGGCATACAACAACTCAAGCATCGTGCGATCACGAGCACCTAAGGCAGTTTGAGTATCAGGCGCATCTAGCAAAGACTCTACATCGGCCTCTGTAAGCGTGTCTGGAATTTTCTTTGGCAGCTTTGGATTAGTGACCATCGCCATTGGATCTTCATCAACTCGGCGCTCGCGCATTAAGTATTGGTACAATCCTCGCAAGGTAGACAGAGCCCGCGCTGTAGAGCGAGCACTACGCCCCTCTTGAAAACGATGGGCTAGATAGCCTTCAACCGACGCTCGATCTGCACTTAATATCGATTCATTTTGCCCCTGCAACCAATCACTAAACTGCTTCAAGTCAGTTCGATAAGATGCCAGAGTATTATCACTTAACCCACGCTCTAACCACAGTGAGTCGGTGTAGGTTGTGATTAAGAGTGCATCAGACAATATAAACCCTCTAATTGCGCGCAGCAGCGTAACGAATCGCGTCAGCGATCTGCTTAGGCTGAGTACCATGCGGCAGTATATAAACCAACTGCCCCTTTGCGTCGACGACGTAGGTTCTTGACGCATGCGTAACGCTTACCGCACCGGCATCATCTGCAGAGAAACTGTACGACATACCATAGGCTTGAGTCATGGCATGCAGTTGCCCTGTTGTACCCATCGCGCCAACAAACTCAGGGCCAAAACTTTGCGCATAAGCTTGCACTGACTCTGGAGTATCATTTACGGCATCAACGCTGACAAACAAAACGTTGACTCGCTCAGCTTCAACCATTGGCAACGCCTGCTTAATCCAAGCAAGTGAGGCTGGGCAGATATCAGGGCAATGAGTAAAGCCAAAGTAGATTAAAAGCGGCTCGCCAGCAAAGTCTTGCAAAGACACCGTTTGATCTGGCATTGACAGTCTAAACTCGCCCCCAGCTGAGCCACCAATAGGAAGCGGCTTCACAACATTGCCATCAACCACTAACTCACCAGGCTTAGAGCAGGCTACTAACAACCCTAGACCTACCCCCAACAGACAACGTCGCCATAGATTATTCATTACGAACGAACCTTAAAGGTGATCAACTTACAGTTTTGACCATCAAAGCAAACATTGAGAGGCAGCTTCTGTGTACCTACTGGCACGCCTGTAAGCATGAGATGATAACTACCTGATTCGAAATGAACATGCTCACCTGATTGCACAACCACTTGATCGATGGGGCGCATCATCATCAAACCCTCAGCATTCTTATACGACTCGTGCATCATTACTTTAATAGCGTCTTCAGTGGCGTGAACGCCACTCAACGTTACGTTCTGACCCGAAGGGTTATGAATATCAAAATAGCCGCCTATAACTGGGCGCCCTTCTACTGACTCTGTGATTACAGCATTGGTGACATATGGGTTAGCAGGCTCGTCACTACACCCTACCAAAGAAAGTACGGCCATCGCCGCAAGAACACGTAAAAGCATACTGAGTTAGATCCATTTTTATTATTAGTACAGCAGTCTAACTGATCGCGTATAAGTGCTCAAAAATATTTCTTCTACCTCAACAATGGCTCGATCTGCCGATGTACCAGGCCATCTATCAGACTTTATTGCAGAAAGAGGTAGTGATTGATAAAACGCATGATTAAGGAGGCAAAACCAGTATGCGACCCTACCTAAAAAAATCTGTGCTATTCACTAGCTTAAGCATCTTAATCTGCTGCAATACGAACGCTGCAGACTTTAAACCCTTACTAACAGGTGAGCAGATTAAACTGTACGCTCAGAACAACCCACTAGTATTAAGCAACCAGTTTGCCATAGGCATGCATGAGGTTTTTATCTGCCCGCAACATCTAGACTTAAATCAATGCGCTACTGCCTTACTGCCCCACAACAAATACATTTTAGATTTAGCGAATCAAAGGTCACTCAAACTACGAAACGCCCCCGAGGCTGGAATAGAGCCGACATTCGACACCCTTGACCTTCTAGAACAAGAATATCTCACCGGGTATATGCACTATATCAATGATCGACTCACCGCAGCCCGAAAAGAAATAGACGATAAGTGCCGCGACGCCGAACATCAGGCGAAAAAAAAGGCCGCTTGCGCGGCCCTTTTTGAAAAGAAAACTGAGTATTAACCCAACTTCTCTTTGATACGTGCAGACTTACCGCTACGCTCACGTAGGTAGTAAAGCTTAGCTTTACGTACGTCACCGCGACGCTTAACAGAGATGCTGTCTACTAGTGGGCTGTACGTCTGGAACGTACGCTCTACACCGATGCCGTGAGAGATCTTACGAACAGTAAATGCAGAGTTTAGGCCACGGTTACGCTTAGCGATAACCACACCTTCGTATGCCTGCAAACGCTCGCGAGAACCTTCTACAACACGCACTTGAACTACAACGGTGTCACCCGGTGCAAATTCAGGCACTTCTTTAGACATCTGTTCAGCTTCTAAGCCGGCAATGATGCTGTTCTTGCTCATGATGTGCTCCTATAAGTTTTAAAAATTTAAATTTCGTTGTTGTCGATCTTTAGCAGGAGCTTTTGTTGCTCATCGCTCAACTGCAGCTGATCAAACAATTCAGGTCGGCGTTCGCGCGTTCGCTTTAGCGATTGTGCCATACGCCACCTGCGTATTTCTTCGTGATTACCGCTTAACAAAACTGCTGGCACCTTAGCGCCTTCTAGCACTTCGGGCCGCGTATAATGCGGGCAATCAAGCAAACCATTGGTAAAAGAGTCTTCTACCGCCGATTGTGCGTGACCCAATACACCTGGCACTAATCGCGCCATCGTATCGATCAAAACCATGGCGGGTAATTCGCCACCACTGGTTATAAAATCTCCTATCGACCACTCTTCATCAACTAGCTGCTCAATTAAGCGCTCATCAATGCCTTCATAGCGGCCGGCAATCAAGACCAGCTTACTTGTCGCTAACGACTCGGCTGCTTGTTGTGTCCACTGCTTACCCTGAGGTGACAGATAGACCACTTTAGCACCTTCACCCAATTCATTACAGGCCGCTTCGATAGCTGCCTTTAACGGTGCTACCTTCATTACCATGCCGGGGCCACCACCAAAGGGGCGATCGTCGACAGTACGGTGCTTGTCTTCAGTATAGTCGCGTGGATTAATAGTTTGTAAATTTAAGCGCCCTTCACGAACACCTCTACCTACAACACCATACTCGGTAATCGCATCGAACATTTCAGGAAACAGGGTAATCACCCGTATATCCAACAGTGGCTGACTATGGGGCTCGCCCACGTGAATCACCTCAAGCTCGTTGCTTTTACTTCGTTACACTATACCTCAGTACGCTACACCTAAAAGGTACCACTGAGTATTAGTAATCTGGATCCCAATCGATCCGCACACAGCCCGTTTCAAGATCTACATAGGTCTCGAAATGATCAGGAACATAAGGAATCAAACGCTCTTGATCATCGATGCTGTCTGCAACTGGTTTCACGACGAATACGTCATTGGCCCCAGTAGCCATCATTTTTTGCACCTCGCCCAACAGCTCGCCGTTTAGGGTAAAGACCTTAAGGCCTTCAAGCTGATGCCAGTAATACTCGCCTTCTTCAAGATCGGGTAGTACCGCACGATCAATAGCTATAGTTACCTGATGAATCAAGTCGGCCTGATCGCGGTTATCTACACCTTTTAACTGAGCGACATAGCCTTTGCCATGCTGGCGCCAGTTAACTAGCTCGATCTCTTTTACCCCGTGCTTAGTCTTTAACAACCATGGGGTGTAGCTGAAGATATTATCAGCGGGTTCGGTATAAGAATGGATCTTCACCCATCCTTTAACGCCATAGCTAGTAGCTATGCGGCCCACATCGACCAAATTGGACTTCTTTTGGGCCATAATGCGACAGATTAAGCTGCTGCTTTAGCGTTGTCTTTAAGTAGCTTGCGAACGCGATCAGTTGCCTGTGCGCCCTGGCCTAGCCAGTACTCAACACGCTCAACATCTACACGTAGACGCTCTTCTTGACCACGAGCAACTGGGTTAAAGAAACCAACACGCTCGATGAAACGGCCATCACGGCTATTGCGAACGTCAGTAACAGTCAAATGATAAAATGGGCGCTTCTTTGAGCCGCCACGAGCCAAACGAATGGTTACCATGAGTAACTTCCTATCTCTAAATTTAAAATCTGTTTGGGGCCCCGTTCGCACTATTTACCTACTTAATCGTAGAAAGTGTAAACGTAGCCCTCGAAAGGCGCGACATTCTATGCGAAATCGCAACCTACCTCAAT
Source organism: uncultured Pseudomonadales bacterium (assembly GCA_947503335.1). Lineage (GTDB taxonomy): Bacteria > Pseudomonadota > Gammaproteobacteria > Pseudomonadales > CANNCY01 > CANNCY01. The sequence continues at coordinate 117,794 of CANNCY010000005.1, forward strand.
GGGCATATTGCCCATAAACCGCCTCATCGCATCAGCGATGCTGCGTACTTGTATTACTTAAAACGCTTAGGCAGGCCAGGCATACCACCCGGTAGACCGCCCATCCCAGGCATACCGCCCATTCCAGGCATTCCACCCATGCCGCCGCCCATACCACCTAGACCGCGCGCCAAACCATCAAAGCCGCCTTTTTTGCCGACCTTCTTCATCATCTTAGACATCTGCTTATGCTGCTTAAGTAGGCGATTCAGATCAGCCACTTCAGCGCCAGCACCCGCCACAATACGTTTCTTGCGAGACGAATTAAGAATATCTGGGTTACGACGCTCTTTAGGCGTCATCGAACCAATCAAAGCGTCCATGCGCTTAAACTGCTTAACCACTTCTGGGCTTTGAGCCATCTCGCTCATGCCTGACATACCAGGTAGCTTATCTAAAAGACCTGCCATACCACCCATGTTTTGCATCTGCTGTAACTGGTCGCGAAGGTCTTCTAGGTCAAAACCTTTACCCTTTTTAACCTTTTTGGCGAGTTTCTCTGCCTTCTCTTTATCAACCTTCTGCTCAACCTCTTCGATCAGGCTAAGCATGTCGCCCATACCCAGGATACGAGAGGCGATACGATCAGGGTGGAACAGCTCTAGAGCGTCGGTCTTTTCGCCGGCACCCATGAACTTAATCGGTTTACCAGTAACGTGACGAACAGACAAGGCTGCACCACCACGGGCATCGCCATCAATCTTAGTCAGTACCACACCCGTCAGATCAAGTGCTTCATTAAAGGCCTGCGCTGTATTCACCGCATCTTGACCAATCATCGCATCGATAACAAATAGGGTTTCGGCTGGAGTAAGATCTTTCTGAAGCTCGGCAATCTCGGCCATCATCGCTTCGTCTACCGCCAAACGACCGGCGGTATCAACAATCAAAACATCAACTAGCTTTTTCTTAGCTGCTTCAACCGCTGCGCGAGCAATTGCCAATGGCTTTTGATCGGTAGATGATGGGAAACACTCAACACCCACTTCGTCAGCCAAGGTCTTAAGCTGCTCGATTGCCGCTGGGCGATATACGTCAGCACTAACCACCATGACCGATTTCTTTTCTTTCTCGGTTAGGTGTTTGGCGAGTTTAGCTGTAGTCGTTGTTTTACCTGCACCCTGCAGACCTGCCATCAAGATGATTGCCGGTGGCGCGGTATTAAGCTGCAGACCCTCGGCCTGCTCGCCCATCATGGTTTCTAGTTCGCTTTGAACGATCTTTACAAACTGCTGACCTGGCGACAGTGAACGCGACACCTCTTGACCAACGGCACGTGAACGAACACGCTCAACAAAGGCCTTGACCACAGGCAAAGCAACGTCAGCTTCTAATAGCGCCTTACGCACTTCGCGCAACGTGTCTTTGATATTGTCGTGGGTTAAGCGCGATTTGCCGGTTACAGACTTAAGCGTCTTAGACAGGCGCGCCGTTAGGTTGTCAAACATCTAGCATCCCTCAGGTTATTAGCCGCGCAGTATAAACCAATTTAAGCGGTAGGTTCACCTGCTAATGCTACCGAAGGCGCGCAGAATATGTCATGCTTAGGCAACAAAGCCAAGAATAGATTAAGAGCCCATATCTAATGACCCTAATCACCATCGCCACCCTTGTTGCTCAGCTACTTGCTTTTAGCATTGTATATGTGCGACGCCATCACACAGTACTTGGGGCGACCGGCTGGATTATCCTTATTGCGGCATCAACCCTCACGACAATTAGCGCCTATCTCGCAATCTGGTCACCTAATGGGCTTAACCTTGGGCTACCTAGCACCTCACTACTCATTCTTACCGCCATGCACCTTGCTATGGTGATCGGAGGCACCCATCACAAAACATGGGCGCTAAGTTTAATTACTCTGCCACCTACCCTAATTGCCACGGTTGCGTCAGCACTAGTGCAGACCGAGCTTAAAACCCCCTTCAGCTCTGTGGGCGAGGCTACGCACATTCTATTAGCAATCTGTGGCTATAGTTTATTACTCATTACCGCAGTACAGGCTGCAGGCCTTGCCTACCAAGATAATGCGCTTCGCAGCCATCAACTGTCTAAACTCGCCAAATCACTGCCACCTATTCAAAGAATGGAATCAGGCATGTTTAGAACCATGCTGTTAGGCACCGTATTTTTGGGCGCGGCCATTGTTATGGCGTTCTTAGTTTACGACAACCTATTAGAACGAAACGTTGCCCACAAAACGCTATTCGCAATTTTAGCCTTTGTCGCTTACGTGGTTGTTTTGGTTGGGCGTTTCACTAAAGGCTGGAGCGGTGTGCGAGCAGTTAAACTAACTAGTGTCGCTACGCTATTGTTGTTACTTGCGTATTTTGGCGCAGAAACCATTTCAATGATGCTCGGGCGCTAATCAACCCCTTGCATCATCAACAGATCTAGCCCATTATCTGCGTTATCGACATTGTATTAGGCTAAACCTCCTTGAACGAGATACCCCTAGGATCGGTCCCGTTGGGCGTCCTATTTATTACCGTTGCAGTTCTGCTTCTTATTTCAGCATTCTTCTCTAGCTCAGAAACCGGCATGATGGCGCTTAATCGCTATCGTCTGCGCCACCTTGCGAACCGCAATCACGCAAATGCCAAGCGTTCTGAACAGCTATTAAGCACACCTGATCGCCTAATTGGCATCATTCTAATCGGCAACAACTTAGTCAACATTTTCGCCGCCCAGCTAGCTACGATTATCGGCGTTAGACTACTAGGCGAACCAGGTATCGCCGTAGCCGGCATCATCTTAACCTTGGCATTGCTAATTTTCTCTGAGGTAACCCCCAAGACGATCGCAGCGATTTACCCAGAAAAAATCGCCTTTCCGGCGTCTATTGTCCTCAAACCCCTTCTAGTAATGGGCTACCCCTTTGTTTGGATGGTCAACAAAATTTCTAACGGCTTGATTAAACTGCTAGGTATCGACCCCGAAAAGCAGCCCGATCAAAGTCTTAGCTCTGAAGAGTTACGAACGGTGGTGACCGAAGCTGGCAATTTAATTCCGCCTCGCCACCAACAGATGCTGCTGAATATTCTAGATCTCGAAAAAATGACGGTCGAAGACATCATGATTCCGCGCAACGAAGTGCAAGGCATCGACATTGATGACGACCTCAACGACATCATGCAGCAGATTCGCCGCAGCCCCTACACACGCCTGCCTGTATTCAAGGGTGATATCAATAACATTCTAGGTGTGCTTCATCTTCGCAACGTGTCGCGTTTTTATCATGAAGATGGTGAACTGAGTAAGCAGATGATTACTCGCTACATGGTAGAGCCTTACTTTATTCCTGTAAGCACCTCGCTAAACGTGCAGCTGCTGCAGTTTCAGCGCAACCACCGTCGCCTTGCGATGGCCGTTGATGAATACGGCGATGTTCAGGGTATCGTTACGCTAGAAGACCTATTAAGCGAGATTGTGGGCGAGTTTACGCTGGGCATGAGCCACGAAAACCCCGAGATTGAGCCAATTAACGACGATCAATACACCATCGACGGCGGCACCACCATTCGTGACATCAACAAGACCCTAGGCTGGGACTTACCCATCGACGGCCCCAAGACCCTCAACGGCTTATTGGTTGAACACCTGGATATCATTCCTGAACAGGCAGTGTCATGCCAAATTGGCCGCTATCGCTTTGAAGTGACCGAGGTAGATGACAACAGAGTGAGCCAGGTCACCTGTTGGGAGGCATAGAGAGCTGCTGGGAGGCTCAGTCAATTAACTGAAACCCTGGCAAATCGACCGCGTACAGAGTGGTTAAGAAGTCGATCAAGATATAAGCAGTAACCCCCCAAATGTGATAACCCTGATAGTCGTAACTAGGCATCAGGGTTGCCCGCCCCAAAAAACTACTTTCGGTTAACCTCACGTTACTTGCATCTAACAGAAACGACAGCGGCACCTCAAATATTGCACCAATCTCGTCTTCGCAGGGCGTAAAGCCGGCAGACCCATCATAAAAACCTACCACTGGTGTGACCCGCACGTCGTGCCTAGTAACCATTGGTCGCATGATTCCTTGCGCCTGTACCTGTTCACCCCACAAACCCACTTCTTCGTGAAGCTCACGCAGCGCGGTATGGATTTTATCTGTATCGGTATCGTCAACCATACCACCAGCAAAGGCCACCTCGCCCGCATGCTTAGACATGTGCTTGGCCCGCTGCGTAAGCAACAACCTTGGCTCGCCCACCGCCGTGATACCAATGAATACAGCTGCCTGACGATCGTATGCTCGGTGAAACCACGGGTGAATAGGCTTCTGAACGGGTGGTTCATAACGGCCTTCGAAGTAATCGAGAATACGCTGTCGCTGAGGATGATCGTCAATCATGCACCTAGTGTATGACGGTTTATCTGTAAGTGATAGTACCCATACAAGCTTATGAAACATCTAATACCGACGATTTCACAAATCAGGTTTACTGAAAGCTACTGATCACTACTGCAAAGAGAGGCACTTATGAATACTTATCAACTGCCCAGTTTTGACGAAATGCGTGAACTAGCCGAGAAAAACCCTGAAGCGTTCGAAAAGCTTCGCGAGGCGGCGATTGAAGCCACTATCAGTGAAGCGCCTGAAGAAATGCAACCACGCCTTCGCGGCCTACAGTTTCAGATGAACGCAGACCGTGACATTGCCGACAATCCTATGGATTCGATGATCAAATCGAATAAGCGCATGATGGAGAGCTTTAATAAGCTCAAGACCCTGATGGAAACATGGGAAATGCCCGCCGACGAAGCCCAAGAAGCCACTATTCTAGAGTTTCGCCGCCAGTCGTCTTAATCAGCGCTTTCTATTGCGAGACGCGCTTCAGCAGAGGCAGCATGTGCATGCAAACCTTCAGCCCTTGCCAAAGGCCCAGCAATCTTAGCTAGGGCCTGTGCGCCCTCTAATGAACACTCAATAATCGAAGAACGCTTTTCAAAATCATACACACCTAAGGGCGAGCTAAAACGCGCGGTTTGCGACGTTGGCAACACATGATTAGGGCCTGCACAATAATCACCTAACGCCTCGGCAGTATATCGCCCCATAAAGATGGCACCCGCGTGGCGAACACGCTCACTAAACTTGGCTGCGTTAGCAATAGACAGCTCTAGATGCTCTGGCGCTATATGATTAATCACCTGCGCCGCCAACTGCTCTGTTGCCACTTCAATAAATAAGGCACGATTAAGCAAAGATTCTTTAATAATGTCTTTACGTGGCCGCTCAGGTAACAAACGCTCGATCGCCTCAGCCACCTCATCTAACACGGCTTGTGACGGTGCTAGCAATACCGCCTGTGCATCGGCATCATGCTCGGCCTGCGAAAACAGATCTAACGCGATCCAATCAGCAGGGGTTTGCCCATCGGTATAAACCAATATCTCTGACGGCCCTGCTATCATGTCTAACCCGACACGCCCAAATAGCGCCTTTTTTGCAGCAGCTACATACACATTACCTGGGCCAACTATTTTATCGACCTTTGGCACCGATTCGGTACCGTAAGCTAGTGCCGCGACAGCCTGCGCGCCACCTACTTTAAATATGCGATCAACACCGGCAAGATCTGCAGCAACCAACACCAAAGGATTAATCTTGCCGTTCATAGCCGGCGTAACCATGATCAACTCGCCCACACCTGCCACCTTTGCAGGCACTGCGTTCATTAACACAGATGATGGATAGGCCGCCTGCCCGCCGGGCACGTATAAGCCGGCCCTATCTATAGGCGTTACCCGCTGGCCTAGGGCCGAACCGAACTCATCATGAATAATCCAAGACTCAGACTTTTGGCAGTGATGAAAGGCCTCAATACGCTTAGCCGCCTGATCAATAGCTGCCAACAATTCGGCATCTACCGCCTGCTTTGCTTCAGCAATTTCAGCCGCCGACACCTCTAGCTCGCCAACCGACTGAATATCATTTTGATCAAACTGACGGGTAAACTGCAGCAAGGCGGTGTCGCCATCGCGACGAATGGCTGACAAGATATTATCAACACGCTCAACAACAACTGGGTCAGCAACCGCCTCAAAGGCAACTGCTTCGTCGATCTGGCGCCAAAAACTAGCTGTATCAGCGGCTACCAATCGCTTAATCATTGTTCACCGCCTGCTGAATCTTATCTGCGATCTGCATAATACGATCGTGATTTACACGCATAGACGCCTTGTTAACGATCAACCTTGAACTGATGTCAGCGATGTTTTCTCTAGGCTCTAACCCATTCGCTTTAAGCGTATTACCGGTATCAACAATATCGACAATTTCGTCAGCAAGATTCATTAACGGCGCTAACTCCATAGCACCGTAAAGCTTGATTAGCTCTACTTGAATACCTTTTGATGCATACCATCTTTTAGCGCTATGGGTAAATTTAGTAGCGACGCGTAAACGACCTTGCGGGCGAGTTTTGCCCACTAACGCTGCGGTCATTAGCCGGCACTTGGCAATACCCAAATCAACCAGCTCATAAAAACGATCAGAAGGGTCTTCAAGAAGAATATCTCGGCCCGCAACGCCAATGTCAGCGGCGCCGAACTGTACATAGGTGGGTACATCAACGCCACGAATGATAACCACATGAATATCAGGATGATTAGTGTCAAAGATCAGCTTGCGGCTTTTCTTTGGATCTTCTGTTAACTCGATGCCTGCCGCTGCCAACAGCGGCAATGTTTCTTGCAGAATGCGCCCTTTGGTGAGCGCAATCGTTAACCCCTTACTCATAAATGGTCACTTCTTTTGATTTAGCCAGAATCGACTAACCAGGAATACGGCGAATGTTGGCTCCTAATCCAGCCATTTTTTCTTCGATACATTCGTAGCCACGGTCGATATGATAAATACGTTCTACCAAAGTATCTCCATCGGCAACAAGCCCCGCAATTACCAATGCGGCAGATGCACGTAAATCAGACGCCATAACTGGTGCTGCCTTTAGTCGTGGCACACCCTTAATAACAGCTCTGTTACCTTCTACTGAGATCGACGCCCCCATGCGATTCATCTCATGAGCTTGCACTAAACGGTTTTCGAAAATGGTCTCGGTAACATGCCCCACGCCATCTGCAACAGCATTCATCGCCGAGAACTGCGCCTGCATATCGGTAGGAAACGCTGGGTACGGCGCCGTGATAATATCAACCGCCTTAGGGCGACGACCTTTCATGTCTAGCTCGATAGTGGTTTCAGACACAACTAACTCGGCACCCGCTTCACGAAGCTTGTGCAACACTGCATCTAAACTTGATGGATCTACATCTTTTACAACCACCTTACCGCCAGTTGCCGCAGCCGCCACCAAATAGGTACCCGCTTCGATTCGATCGGGCATCACGTTGTAGTCGCAGCCGTGTAGCGCCTCAACGCCTTCAACTACGATAGTGTCTGTACCCGCGCCTTCAATGTTTGCGCCCATCGCCTTTAGGCAATTCGCAAGATCAACAATCTCAGGTTCGCGCGCTGCATTCTCGATAACCGTTGTACCCTCTGCAAGCGTAGCCGCCATCAAGATATTTTCAGTACCACCTACTGTAACCATATCGAAATAGACGTGAGCGCCCTTTAAACGCTTGTCGCAGGTTGCATTGATGTAACCCTCTTCTACTTCGATCTCAGCACCCATCGCTTCGAGCGCCTTCAAGTGAAGATCTACTGGGCGACTACCAATGGCACAACCACCCGGAAACGACACACGGGCAGTACCATAGCGCGCCAATACTGGCCCCAACACTAAGATCGACGCACGCATTGTTTTTACCAGTTCGTACGGCGCTGTGTGAGCAGTCACTTCACCTGCTCGCACCTCAACACGCATCTTCTCACCGACAACCACTTCAACACCCATACAAGCCATTAGCTCGATCATGGTAGTGATATCGTTCAGGTGAGGCATATTGCCAACGTTAACTGATTCTTCAGTTAAAAGGGTGGCTGCCAAAATTGGCAAAGCAGAGTTTTTAGCCCCCGAAATACGCACCGCACCCTCTAGAGGGCCGCCGCCTGTAATCATTAGCTTATCCACTAATTAAGCCTCGCTTGGAGCAGACAGAGACATATGAACCGCATGAATCGCACCGCTAGCGATCGCATCGTTTAACGCAGCGTAGACCATTTGTTGACGCTTTACAGCTCGAACACCATCAAATAGCTCAGACACAATCGCTACATGGTAATGACTTCCCTCAATCTTTACATCGATGTCGGCGCCTTCAAAAGCACCCTGTAACACGCTTAACACTTCTTGTTGGTTCATCTTATTCTCAAAAAATTCTTTAACTTTAAATACTAACTTATAGAAAACGCTGCTTAAAAACTAAGCTTGTCGGTTTTCCACCCTTCAATAACTGCATCAATTGAAGGGTTCTTTTTATAGGCTTTTGCAAACTGACTACGGTAACGCACTCCTAGGTTGATACCATTAACGTTTACATTAATAATTTTCCAACCCTCTGGGCGCTTCGCCAACGTATAGGCAACTTTTAATACCACGGTACCGTCATCTAACACCTGCTTAATTTGCACTCGGCTGCGACCTTTCATCGACTCGTCCATGGGCTTTTGTTCAACGCTATCTTCGTCGTAGTCCATAAAGCTCATCGCGTAGGTTTCGATCATCCCGTCTTTAAAAACCCGCAAAAATCTTGCCTGTTGCTCGGGGGTAGTTTCTTTACGAGCCCCACCCATTACGCCGCGTACAATAAAATCAAAATCAATAGTTTTATCTAAACGCTTCTCGACTACCTCGGTAAACCCGTCTAGATCAATCTCTTTTTCGCGATAGCGCTCAATTTGTACCAATACATCTTTAGTAAGGTTAGCAATGGTAACTTCAGGATCTTTATCTGCCGCAGAGGCACCCGACACAAACAATACAGAGATGGCCACAACGAATGCCTGGCACAACTGCGCAATCGATTTGAACATATTTGTTCCTCTAAGAAATGCTATCAATCTTATTTTAACGCTAGCACATGCAGCGTTTTGTTGGCATAGAAGCCCGCCTATTATACAGTTCGCCACTAAAAGTGCATTGTTACCTAGGTGTTTAAGCGATTTAAGCATAAAATTAACTTTCGCTATTTGACCCATACAACACAATAACGGGCACTAATAAAGGCAGCGTTCACATAGGCTACAAGGGCATCTATGACCACTACTAATACTCAAAGCGATGAAACCCTCATTCAATCAGGTTTACGTACCATCCAGACTGAAATTGAAGAAATTCAACGACTAGAGTCAAAATTAGACCATCAATTTGCAAAAGCGTGCCAAATTATTTTGCAAACAACCGGCAAAGTGATTGTTACAGGCATGGGTAAGAGCGGTCATATCGGTCGCAAGATAGCCGCCACGCTAGCTAGCACCGGCACATCAGCATTTTTTGTACACCCAGGCGAGGCCAGTCACGGCGACATGGGTATGATCACAGAAAACGATGCTGTTATCGCTATAAGTAACTCTGGTACCTCGTCAGAGATCGTAACCCTACTACCTTTATTAAAACGTCTTAAAACCCCCATTATTGCGATGACCGGCAATGCTTCGTCAGCGCTAGCCACCGCAGCAGACGCGCACCTAGACATTGGCGTTGATCAAGAAGCCTGCCCGCTAGATCTCGCCCCAACCAGTTCGACGACAGTCACTTTGGTCATGGGCGACGCAGTGGCTATTGCACTACTAGAAGCCCGCGGCTTTACCCCTGAAGACTTTGCGTTCTCGCACCCAGGTGGTGCCCTAGGCAAGCGCCTCATTTTGCGCGTGCGCGATGTTATGCACTCGGGCGAGCAAATACCTGTAGTAGCGTCAGATTGCATATTAAGCGAAGCGCTACTTGAAATGAACCGCAAAGGCCTTGGCATGACGACGGTTCAAGATAACGACCAGCGCTTACAAGGCATCTTTACTGACGGCGATCTACGTCGGTCACTAGATAAGAATACTGGCGACACTCTTTTATCGACCCCTATTTGCGAGATCATGACGCGCGCGCCCAAGTCGGTCAGTAGCGATATGCTAGCAGCAGAAGCCCTAAATATTATGGAGCAAAGCGCTATCACGTCACTAGTAGTACAAGACGCAGACAATAGCGTTGCGGGCATCATCCACCTTCACGACATCCTCAAAGCCGGGGTAGCCTAACATGCAATCAGTAACCGAACGTGCGGCCAAAATTAAACTATGCCTATTCGATGTTGATGGTGTATTAACCGATGGTCGCTTGTTTTTTAATAACGGCGGTGACGAGTTTAAAAGTTTTAACACACTTGATGGCCAGGGTATAAAAATGCTGCAGGCCTCTGGTGTAGATGTAGGCATCATAACGGGTCGCACTAGCGACCTGGTAGCACGCCGCACAAACGATCTTGGCATAAAATGGTTAATACAAGGGCGAGAAGACAAATTTTCGGCTCTACAAGAGATACTTGCGCAGAAGCCCTTAGCCTTAGATGAAATTGCGTTTGTAGGTGACGACTTACCCGATCTGCGCGTTATTAGTCGCGTTGGCTTGGGCATCGCTGTGGCCAATGCAGCGCCCTTTGTGAAAGAACATGCGCATCATATTACCGAGCGCAAAGGCGGCGAAGGCGCCGCTCGCGAAGTATGCGAACTAATCATGTCAGCCCAAGATACACTTAACGCTGCCAATCAACATTATTTAGAATCAGAGTAATCTGATATTCTGACGCAATCGTTAACCTAAAGGGATAATTAAGCGACCTAATGAAACGCACCGTTATTGTACCTATTTTGCTTGTAGTGCTAGCCGTCTTTTTTTCAAGATCGGCCCTTGAACGCACGTTAGAAAGACAGGTATCGATTCCCGTTGACGAGGTCGAAGGCGTAGACTTTTTTATCGAGCAGCCGGTAGTTATTCAATATAATGACCAGTCAGGCCAAACCGAAACCAAAGTAGTTGCAACGCGATTAAATTATTACGCCTCAGAAAAATCTACCGAATTGCTAAGCCCTATATTTGATATCGAGGGCGAAAACTACGCATGGCAGGTAGCTGCAAAAAACGCCAAGCAACAGGGCGACGAGCAACCCATCGTTTTGGGTGGCATAGTGAATATCGTACAAACAAATACAGACCAACCCATTGAACTAACCACATCAAATTTGGTCTTAAATACAGTAAACGAAACTGCTTCTACCGAGGCCCCGACCGACATAACCACGCCTGAGTCAACCACTCAGGCAAAGGGCATTCGTGTAGACTTTAAAGAAAATCAAATCGACTTGTTATCGAACGTAACTACAACGATCGTACCTGCCGAGGCAAATAAATGAAGCGACTGTCGTCAATAATTTTACTCACCGTGCTTACCGCAAGTTTTGCGCAAGCGCTGCCCGAAGATCGCGACCAACCGATCAACATCTCTGCCGAAAGTTCGCGACTCATGGGCGATAAAACGACTCGCTTCACAGGCAATGTGATCGTAACCCAAGGCTCGACGCAGATTAATGCCGACCAGCTAACAGCCTATGTTGTTGATAATCGCACAACCAAGCTTATCGCAACCGGTTCGCCAGTGCGTTTTCAAGAACGCCCGCGGGCAAATGAACCCTTAACCGTGGGCAATGCCAATCGCTTAGAGCTAGACGTCGAAGCGCAAAGTATCGCGCTAATCGGCAATGCCTATCTTAGCCAAGATGGTAAAGAGATGCGGGCAGATCGTATCGTTCATGACAGTCAGTCTCGCCTGACCACAGCAGGTGGTGGTCAAGAACGCGTAAATGTTATCTTGCAGCCCAAACGCAAAGATACAACGCAACAATCTGACAAAACTCAAAAGAAAGATTCAAACTAATGGCCCGATTAGAAGCAGCGCAACTTGCCAAAAGCTATGACAAGAAACCGGTAGTCATTGACGTTAGTATCGAGGTATCTACAGGAGAAATCATTGGCTTGCTTGGGCCTAATGGCGCCGGTAAAACCACCTGTTTTTACATGATTGCCGGTCTAATTAAAGCCGATCGCGGCTCTGTAAAAATAGATGGCGAAGACATCACCAACCTATCGATGGATCAACGCGCCAAACGTGGCCTTGGATATTTACCCCAAGAAGCGTCGGTTTTTAGAAAACTTAGTGTCGAAGACAACATATTGGCCATTCTACAAACCCGTAAAGATCTTGATAAAACCGCACGTTTAAGCAAGCTAGACGAATTGATTGACGAATTTCAGATTGGTCACATTCGCGATCGCAAAGGCATGCAACTATCAGGTGGCGAGCGCCGACGTGTAGAGATCGCTCGAGCGCTAGCAACAGACCCACAGTTTATTTTGCTCGATGAACCCTTTGCAGGCGTTGACCCGATTTCGGTTAACGAAATTAAGTCTATAATGATGCAGCTACGCGACCGCGGTATTGGTGTATTGATTACCGATCACAACGTGCGCGATACACTAGACATCTGCGAACGTGCTTACATCGTCGGCGAAGGGCACATCATCGCGCGGGGATCTAGCGCCGATATTCTCGAGAACTCGAGAGTACGCAGTATCTATTTGGGCGAAGACTTTCGCTTGTAAAAATGCCTCTACGCAGACTAAACTAGGGGTGACGTAGGAGTAGAAGTAACACGCTAAATGAAACAATCCCTGCAACTCAAGATCGGCCAGCAACTGGCCATGACCCCGCAACTGCAGCAAGCGATTCGCCTGCTACAGCTGTCTAGTCTCGAGTTGCAAGCTGAGGTACAAGAAGCGCTCGAGTCAAACGCTATGCTTGAGGTCGAAGAAGACCGTGACACAGCCCCAGCAAATGACGATTTAAACTCGCCCACGTCGGCTGACCCTGCCCCCCAAGATAATTCAGATCAAATTACTGCTGATAGCGAAGTATCGATCGATCGTGATGAGATTCCTAGCGAACTAGCCGTTGATACCGATTGGGATTCGATCTATACCAGTGGCCCTGCTAGCTCTGGCAGCAGTGAAGGCCTTGGTGATATCGACTTTGACTCGCGTAATAGCCGTGAAGAGTCGTTACAAGACCATCTAATGTGGCAGCTAAACCTAAGCCAACTGTCTGATATCGACCGCACCATTGGCATCGCAATTATCGACGCAGTGGGCCGTGACGGCATGCTAACGCAATCAGTTGAAGAGCTGCATACTAGCCTGGCCGCCACCCTTACCTACGATCTTGAGCTAGACGAGGTGGTAGCGGTATTACATCGCGTTCAACAATTTGATCCCATAGGGGTTGCTGCAGCAGATTTGCGCGATTCACTAATGATTCAGCTCAAGGCCTTGCCTCGCACCGACGAAGTACGTGCCGCATTGCGCATCGTAGACCGTCACCTTAACCTGTTGGCGGCCCAAGATATTCGCACACTAAAGCGCCGAACTCGCTTAAAAGAACAACAAATTGCTGACGCGGCGCTCATTATTCAGTCATTGAATCCACGCCCTGGTGAGCAAATCAGCGATGAACAGCCTCAGTACATCGTGCCAGATGTATTTGTACGTAAGTTAGAAGACCGCTGGGTTGTTGAACTAAACGGCGACTCTGCGCCAAAGTTACGTATCAATCAAGATTACGCTAGCTTGATTAAGCGCGCAGACAACAGTTCGACCAACAACTATCTGCGTGACAATCTGCAAGAGGCTAAATGGTTTTTAAAGAGTCTGCAAAGCCGCAACGAAACACTCATGAAAGTGGCTTCAAAGATTGTAGAGATTCAACAAACGTTTTTAGAGGTAGGTGCCGAAGGCATGAAGCCTATGGTACTGCACGACATCGCCGAAGCGGTGGGTATGCATGAATCGACTATCTCAAGGGTAACGACACACAAGTACATGCATACACCTCAGGGTGTGTTCGAGCTGAAATATTTCTTCTCTAGTCATGTAGGCACTGACGGTGGTGGCGAATGCTCGTCTACCGCGATCAGAGCCATGATTCAAAAACTTGTCGCCGCCGAGAACCCTAAAAAGCCACTTAGCGACAACAAAATTGCTACCCTTCTTGCCGATGAGGGTATTCAAGTCGCTAGGCGCACGATCGCGAAATATCGCGAGAGTATCGGCATACCCGCGTCAAGCGAGCGCAAGCGCTTGCTTTAGAACGCCTAACCATCATTCAAGGAGAAAAATATGGATCTAAACATTAGTGGCCACCACGTTGAAGTAACTGACGCCCTTAGAGCCTATGTAACCAATAAGATGGAGAAAATTGAAAGGCATTTTGATAACATCACCAGCGCTGATGTCACACTAACTCTAGATAACCAAATTCAGCGATGTGAAGGTAAACTTCACGTTGCCGGTAGCGATCTTTACGCAGATGCTGAAGGTGATGACATGTATGCTGCTCTAGATCAAATGGCCGACAAATTAGATCGCCAAGTGATCAAACACAAAGAAAAGTTATTAAGTACCCGCAAAGGCTAATTCATGCAAATCGACTCCTTTCTTGCTGAGGATGCAGTATCTATTGATGTACAAGCAAGCAGCTACAAAAAAGCACTGGAGTCGATAGCCTGTGCTATTTCTGCAAATTATCCCGACACCAAAGGCCGTGATCTACTAAAGGCACTGCTTGAGCGCGAGCGCTTGGGCAGTACCGCCGTCGGCTCAGGCGTCGCCATACCCCATTGCCGTGTTGAAGGCGTAGACAACATTACGGGCTTGTTTTGTCGACTAGACACAGCAATCGACTACGACGCACCTGATGATCAACAGGTTGACCTCTTGTTCGCCCTAGTGGTTCCTAAAGACTGTACCGACGGGCACCTCCAAGCCCTTGCAGCAATATCTGAGAAACTAAACGACTCATCTATTCGCAACCAAATTCGCATGTGCAAAGAGCCAAAACAGGTCTATAATTTGCTGACCAAACAATAATAGTCAGCACACCCATGAATGTAATAATAGTTAGTGGTCGTTCAGGATCAGGCAAAAGTTCGGCATTAAATGCACTAGAAGATCTAGGTTTTTACTGTATCGACAACCTACCAGTAACCATGCTCTTTGACTTGATTGACCGCAATCAATCTAAGATGCCTCAAGAAGGTGTGGCTGTAGGCATCGACGTACGCAGCTACGACTTGCACGCGTTCGAAGATCAGTTAGAAAAACTTAAGTCGGTTACTGACCACGTAAGAGTGCTGTACCTAGACGCTAACACCCCAACCTTGGTGCGCCGATACAGCGAAACAAGACGCCGCCACCCTTTGACATCAAGCGCCTTTGATCTTTCGTCGGCAATTCAAAGTGAAAAGAAAATCCTTACGTCAGTTGCCAACGAAGCCAGCCTGATCATTAACACAACAGATCTAAGCCTTCACGACCTTCGCTCTACTATTCGTGAGAAGGTAGCAAGCAATGCCCAGCACCCCTTGGCACTAAACTTTTTAAGCTTTGGCTTTAAGCATCGCGTGCCCGCCGACTCCGACCTTATGTTTGATGTTCGCTGCCTGCCAAACCCCTATTGGGTGCCTGAACTACGCGCACTAACGGGTAAAGACCGCGCCATTCAAGAGTATCTGTCTAGCCAAGACGACGTAAACAAGATGATCGAGTCAATCGCGTCATACCTAGACACTTGGCTACCGGCCTACCGTGCCAATAATAGAAGCTACTTAACTATCGCTATCGGCTGCACCGGCGGGCGCCATCGGTCGGTTTACGTTGCTTCTCAACTAGCGGCGCGCTTTGAGGCCACGTCACCCACCCTAACTCACCGCGACATAGGGCGATAATGAGCGAATCTGCAGCAACCTTAACACTTTGTAATAAACTAGGGCTTCACGCGCGAGCTGCATCAAAGTTTGTGTCTACGGCTGCACGATACCCCTGTGATGTAAAGGTAAAGCTTGACGATAAAGAAATTGATGGCAAGAGCATCATGAGCCTAATGCTTTTGGCCGCCCCAGTAGGTACCGAGCTTGAAATAAAATGCCAAGGTGACGAGTCAGATCAAGCCCTAGAGGCGATTAGCGCCCTGATTAACGATCGCTTTGGTGAAAGCTGTTAGTTGCCTAGTTATATTTGTTAGAATGACTTATCAGTCAGTCTTCTGTCGTACAAGAGTGTCTATTCATGCCTAGCAGCGCCGAACAGTTTCAGCAATCACGCCAGTTTGAGCTTTTCAACAAAGCCTTAAATCGAGGCGCGCTCGAACAAGTTCGACACATGGTTAACGGCTTTGCCCCTGGCGACATCGCTCACCTCATTGATAGCGCCCCACCCCATTCTAGAAAAATGGTATGGCAACTAGTCGATGAAGACCTTCGCCCCGACGTACTGCAAGAACTAAGCGACGACGTACAGTCATTCTTCTTGGGTGATATGGATCACGAGCAAGTTGCATCACTGATTGATGATCTTGATAGTGATGATTTTACTGACCTGCTTCAGCAACTACCCGATCGTGTAACATCAGAAGTACTTCAATTGATGTCAGATCATGATCGGGCTCGAATTGAAAACCTGCTACAGCACGACGAAGACACCGCTGGCGGCTTGATGGATACCGACACCATCACAGTACGGCCGCGCTTTACGCTAGAGGTAGTACTGCGATACTTGCGCCGTCACGAAGAGCTACCAGAAAGTACTGATTCTATCTACGTCGTTAACCGTCGCGACGAGCTAGTTGGTATTCTGCCGCTGACCACGATCATTACCGAAGACCCCAATACAACTGTTCGCGAAGTGATGCAAACAGACATTGAGGGTATTCCTGTTGAAATGCCAGACTCAGAAGTAGCCCGCCTCTTTGAGCGCAACGACTGGGTTTCAGCGCCGGTAATCGACGACAATGGCGCCCTCATGGGCCGAATTACCATCGATGATATCGTTGACGTAATTCGTGAAGACGCTGCTCATTCGCTGATGAGTATGGCTGGTCTAGACGAAGACCAAGATACCTTTGCAACAGCACCAAACACCCTACCCCGTCGAGCTATTTGGCTAGCGGTCAATCTTTGCGCCGCATTTATGTCGGCCAGTGTAATCAGCCTGTTTGAAGACACTATCGAGCAGGTTGTTGCCTTAGCTATTCTGATGCCCATTGTGGCCAGTATGGGCGGTGTAGCCGGCTCCCAAACACTGACGGTGGTTATCAGGGGCCTTGCATTAGGCCAAATATCGTCGCTCAACAGGCGATGGCTACTGCAACGAGAATTGATTGTAGGTATCGCCAATGGCGCTATGTGGGCTGTGGTTGTGGGTACCGTTGCGTATTTATGGTTTGGCGAGCCCACCATCGGCATCATCATTGCGATTGCCATGGTAATCAACCTAATCACCGCCGCTGTAGCAGGTACATTGTTACCATTGGCACTTAAAGCCATGAAAATTGACCCTGCACTGGCCGGAGGCATGGCACTGACTACAATTACCGATGTAGTAGGGTTTCTTTCATTTCTTGGGCTCGCTACCATCTTCTTTACATAGATGTAACAGACTAAGGGGCCTAACGTGGCACGCCGCGACCGCAAAGAGAACCGACAACTAGCACCAGAAGCACCCTCAGTAGACGAGTTTGGTGAAGAGCTTACCCGCACAGCGGTAAAGAAAGAAGCACAGGCTGTTACTGACTTAGGTCTTCAGCTAACCGAACTATCTAAAGATCACCTAGCCACTATTCCACTTAGTAATGACACGCTAGAAGCGATCAAAACCTATAAAAAGATCAGCAGCCGAAACGCTCAAAAACGACAAGCTAGCTATATCGGTAAGCTACTTTGGCGAACTGAAGACGTAGACGCCATTATCGCGGCTTACGAGCGAACTAGGCCAAACAGCGAGAATGCAAAGGCAAAGACTCAGCAACTTGAAAAGCTACGCCAACGATTAATCAGTGGCGAGAATGTAGAGATAGAAGCCGCATTAGATAAATATCCTAGCCTAGATCGCCAACAGCTACGGCAGCTAGTGCGACAAGCTAAGAAAGAACAAGAAAAAGCAGACCAACAGTCTGACGAAGAAACGACCAAAGCGGTAACCCCTGCGGCTAAAAAACTATACCGCTATCTATCTGATCATTCTGACTAATGGTTACTTTTTGAGCCCGATAGCCTTAAAACGGCTATCGGCATCAAAGATTAATTGGACTTAGATTTCTGATCTACTTTAAAGAGTGTTTCAAAGCTCATAGTTGGATCATCAAACGAACCACCTAACTTGTAGGTTACACTCTGCAGCGGCGCCAGCTGCTCTTCGAACAGTTTACTCACCAAGAACACACCTGCCGCCGCAGGCAAGCCCGCTGCCAACGCAGTGATCCAAGCTACATTCTCGCCCACTGGCAAGGTAACCACCAAATTGCCATCAATGGTTGATTGTTTTAGATCAAAGTCTCCGCTCAGCTCAAAGCTAGCCCCATGCCCAACCACAGCAATCTGATCTTCGATCGTCATCATGCCATCGTCAAAATTGAGCACGCCCGAGGTTTTTGAAAATCCTACTGATTCAGACTTACCGGCCTCTTCAATCTTTGCGCGATCGGCCCAGTAAGAGAAATTAAATAGATTAAACAAACCCAACACATCTCGGCTTGAGGCGTTACTGTTAAAGGTGCCGTCGTTAATGTCGATACTGGTAGAGCCTTTCAACTTGGCTAACTCAAAATTATCGAGACCACCTGGCCAGCTTAGATCAAGTTCGAGTGCGCCATTCGCCGCATCCATCAACGTTGGCAATCCTTGGCGCTCTAGCACACCACCAACATCACTCATGCTTAACGACAGCATCACATCTGTACGCTCTTGTTGCGCGTATTGCCAACGAACCATACCCGGCTCGGTTGTCGCCAACCCCGAGGGTACTGACTCTTTATAGTTCAAATCATCTAGTGTTAGCGCGACACCATCATTGCGTAACGTAAAGCTAAACTCGCCCAGGTCTTCGCCATTCTTAATAAAACGATCAATCTTCATCGCCATCGCAGGTACCCCAGAGTAGTCTGCAACCGTCACTACCTGATCGTTAATATCTGAAGGAATAGCTGCTTGGTCGAAAACCGCTTGATCTAAAAAGGCTAGGTCAACGCGAGGCAATTGATCTGATTGTAGTTCGACGATACCGCTAAATTGAAGATGCTCTAAGCTAGCCCATGTCGATTGACTAGAAGCGCGTGCCTGAAAACCTAAGGGGCCGATAGAGCGGCCATCTAAAATCATATCGTCGGTTACGCCGTCAATATCCCATACAATGCCTGCTTCAGCCTCGGTCACCTCATGAGCGGCGTAAAGTGCAAGGTAGCGATCGAGAGTGTCGTTCCAAGCCAGTGCATCAAGGTGAGCAACATTCACCGATACTCGATACTGACCACGCGTAATTGACGGTAACGACGCCTCGCCGATGGCGAATGCGGCTTCACCATAACCAATGGGCGAGCCCTTAAGGTGAACCTTAAGAGCACTAGACGTAGCCGCCAAGTCTCTGGTAACCGTATTGTAGCTAAGCGTCATTGGCATTAGCTGAGCTGTCTCTTTATTAAGAGGTGCGGGTAAATCTAAGCTAGCGCCGTGCAAATCACTCGTTACAGTAAAGTAAGGATCTAATTCAGGAACCGCCACAAACTGCCCGTCTACCTTTGCTTTGCCCGTTACAAATTTCATCCAAGGTCGATCAATAATACGCTCGATCTGTCGCGCACTAGCAGCACCATCAAAACTAATTTCTAACGAATTTCGCTGATTCTTATAATTATTAAACTCTGCAGTAAACGGCTCACCAAAAAGGTTGGCTTTAACAAGATTTGAAGATACCTGACCGTCGTCGTAAACAATTCGCCCTGCAACATCAGTGAAGGTTAGCTGTTGATTTAGCAATTCGAAAACGGGCGCCGTAATAACCGAATCTAGGGTAACCTTAGGCGCTACCTGCTGCCCCGATAACGGTACGTCAATTTGTAAACTCGCCACTAACTCGCCCTGACCTTGCCAGCCATTCACTGCTCGAGCAAAGGTTGCCTTAAGTGGCGTATTACGCAAGATCGATAAACCCTGATCAATGGTAGCTTCGGTATCGCCAGAGATTCTAAGCCAGCGCGGCGTGGTTAGTTCGAAGTTTTCTGCTAGCGTTATAAACTTACCACCAGACAGGTCGGCGCCCATAAATTGGCCGCGTTTAATAGTGCCCGACATATTGACGCCATCTAACAATAACGACGCTTGCAAGCCCGACACTTGTGGCCAACGCGAATCAAAACTTAGCTGCATATCATTCACGTCGCCAGCAAGTAATAGCTTACGCTTATCTTTTTGCGCCGCGTGCGCATTGCCAAAGATTGATACGTGACCTTCGGTTACCGAACCACCATTAAACGCCTGATTCAACCACTTTTGCAACGCGTCAGAGCCGTTAACAGGGGTGAACTGTTTAATCGCTTTAGCCTGAACATCCTCTAACGCGATCTCTAGTGATAAGAAGGGGTCGTGAGCTGTAGCCAGGTGCTTATTAATAGGGGCATCTAGTATAAAGCTACCCCTAGCCTTAAACTGATCATCGACTACATCTAACTTCTGGGTGCCGATAAAGAAACGATTATTGTCGGGGTCAATTAACCAATCGATTGAGCCCGATACCGAATCGGCTACGATGGGCGCTTTAAATAGCTTGGGATAAAACTGAGACAGATTCGCCTGACTTAACTGCAGCGTACCACCTAGACCATTAACACCGATGTACCCCGTTACCCCTGAAAGGCCCGGCGACCCCTTGTATGCATTGGCTTTTAATCCTAGCGCATTCGCCTTAATAGACAGCTCCTTTAGCTGTGATCGCGCCAAAGGGATCTTCGCCTCAATATTGAGTAGCTCACCGCCTAACTGCAGCGCCTGCAACCACTCTTGGGCTCGCTCATTCTTAATCTGTTTTGCTAACGGCGATAATTGAGCTAAATCTAATCGATCAATAGCGAGCCGCAATACCGCCCCTTCAGTACCAGGCTCTAATTTGAACCAACTGTTCTGTAACGAAAAAGGTTCGCCATCTAAGTTCATTTCTAAACGAGGAACACTAAAACTATGCTGAGCCATCTGAGTAGATCGCCCTGCAATGGCAAAATCCATATCAGTAATGGCTAGATCTTGCATCACACTAGGCAATGGCAATCGATCGATCGCAAAGTTAGCAACCCATTGAAACTTGTTCTCGGGGTCTAGGGTTAACCAAAGATTACTAGAGTACTCAATAGTATGCTTAGAAAAATGCTCTGGTGGGCTCAACCCCAATATAGGGCCCAGCAATGCCCAAACTCGCCCACCCTGGTGCGATTGATTTTTTGCCGATAGGTAAACGCGACTAACAAAATTATCTAGATCTCTAGGGTCGCCTTCGCCCGCGCCTTTAACAACGATCGGCTCACTATCTGTCGCCGCAGTTAGTCGAATATCTACTGAACGATAAAAACCATCTGACAGCAGCCTAAAGTTATCTAGCTTTAGATTTAACTGTCGACCGTCTAGTGGGTTCATCGACAAATTACCCTGACCTGCACGCAGATAGTAGGTCTCGACTAAAGAATCAATGATCGGCGTAATATTGGTGTTACCTTTTCCCTTAGGCACTCCCAAAAGACGCCACCCGCCCTGCTCTATTTCTTCGATAGCAATATCGAAAGAACCCAGGCTTAGCTCATCAAATACTAGAGTGCGCGTCTGCACCGAACGCATTAAATTAAATTGAGCCTTGCCTCGCTGTAGCGAGATCGCATTATCGAAGCCTTCTTTGGCTATATTGACCGAACTAAACTCGAGCGTTGGCGACAACCCATGCCATGTTGCATTTAAGCCATCGATATCAAACTGTAACCCTGTTGCTTGAAATAGGCGCTCTTCTATAGTTGGTGCTAATTCAGACAGACGCGGGCTTAACTCGCGGCCAAGCGTTACCGCTAGTGCTATCAATACACAGCAGACTGCAATGGTTAACCAAAACCAACTGACAATTCGAGCAAGCCACTTCATAGTCATTACGTCAGTACGATCTCATATTGATGGGCTTTGAACGCACCGTCTACTTGAAATTGAATACGCTTATTAGTGAGCTCTTCAAGATCGGCAACCGTCTCAGATTCTTCGTCTAACAAACGGTCGATAATTTCGGGCGAGCCCAACACCATGAACTGCTCGGTTTCGTATTGACGGGCCATGCGTAGCAATTCGCGAAATACTTCGTAACAAAGAGTTTCAGTTGAGCGAACCGTACCAACACCGCCACAGTTATCGCAAGGCGTGCACATCACCTGCTCTAAGCTTTCGCGAGTACGTTTGCGAGTCATCTGCACCAAGCCAAGGTCAGACACTGACGAGATTGAGGTCTTGGCGTAGTCGTTAGCAAGTACTTTCTCTAACGCTCTAACAACCTGCCTACGATGCTCGACATCTTTCATATCAATAAAGTCTAATATGACAATGCCACCAAGATTGCGTAAGCGCAATTGCCGCCCGATAGCAGTAACAGCCTCTAGGTTGGTCTTAAAGATAGTCTCTTCTAAGTTTCGCTTACCCACAAAAGCGCCAGTGTTTACATCAACGGTAGTCATCGCTTCGGTTTGCTCAACGACGATGTGCCCACCTGACTTTAATTCGACTCTTGGCTGCAAAGCGCGCAGTATTTCGTCTTCGATTGAATACATATCAAAGATTGGGCGCTCACCCTGATAGTGCTCTATACAATCTAGAATTTCGGGTTCAAAGTGAGAAGCAAACTTCATCAATTTTTGATAGGCGTACAACGAATCTACGCGAATCTTTTTTACATCTTCGGTCGTAAAGTCGCGAATCACACGTAGATATAAGGGTAGGTCTTCGTAGATGATCGTAGGCTTGCTGCCTAGCGGAGCTTCACCCACCTGTGCCCACAAGCGTTGTAGAAATTTTAAGTCAGCGATAAGATCTTCGAGCGTAGCGCCTTCGGCAACGGTGCGAATAATAAACCCGCCCGGTAAACTAACTTGCTCACGCGCTTCACTTAACGCAGTCTTTAAACGATTGCGTTCTTCTTCAGACTCTAATCGCTGCGAGATACCCACATGATTGCTAGTTGGCATGTACACCAAGTACCTTGCACAGACGGTAAGCTGGGTAGTTAAACGTGCACCCTTTGCGTTTATTGGGTCTTTAATTACCTGCACTCGCAACTGCTGACCTTCGCGCACCAACTGGCGCACATCTTCGGTTCGACCTGTGCGAGTTTCATAGCCATTCTCATCAAGCTGCACAATATCACTTACGTGAAGAAAGGCTGCTCGTTCTAGACCTATGTCAACAAACGCCGCCTGCATACCAGGCAGCACTCGCACTACCTTTCCCGAATAAATATTGCCGACCACACCACGAGCAGACTGACGCTCAATCACTACTTCGTTGAGCATGCCCTGATCTAACTGCGCTACCCGAGTTTCTTGAGGCGCTACATTTATAAGAATTTCATCAATCATTTACTTGATTCCAATAACTAACGCCTGCTTTTTCTAGCAACGGCACTAGCGATTCAATACTTAAACCTACAACGCCTGTATAGCTACCTTCGAACCGTTCAACTAACGCCGCCCCCATACCCTGTATGCCATAGGATCCTGCCTTGTCGGTATACTCACCGCACGCTAAGTAGCGCTCGATACAGCGATCAGTTAATGCTCTAAATATCACCTGTGTTGCCGAGTAATCTTCTAAGTACTCACCCGTTGGCAACGTTAATCCAATGGCTGAATATACCGTTTGTGTATTACCCGATAGCCATCGCAGCATGTCGAATGCTTCGTCATAGTCTGCGGGCTTTTCTAACACTCGCCCATCACAGGCAACGGTTGTATCAGCGGTTAAGATGGGTAAATCACTAGTAACCGCTTGGGCTTTTTCTGATGCCATTCGCTTAACGTACACCAATGGCTGCTCATCTTTGATGCGCTGCTCATCGATTTCGGCGGGCATAACACAAAAGCTAACGCCTATCTGACGTAATATCTGCGCCCTTCTTGGCGACGCCGACGCCAATACTAAGTCACTCATCACTGGTGGCCGTCCATCCACGCCTTAGCAGCACGTGCAGTACAGGGCTACAAAATGGCCATAACAATGCCGTCGTTGCAACAGATGCAAATACCTTAGGTATCGTCTGCCCATACAACAACGCCTCAACCCAGTTTACCGCCATCTGACCTAGGCCAACTATAAGAAAGATTACCCCCGCCTGCTGAATCGCCGCGAACATCTTGATACGTTGCTGAAGCATAGTGCAACCAAAGGCCATTACAATAAAACCAAGGGTTTGCTGACCCATCGCATTACCGTTAAACACGTCATAAATTATGCCGGCAATCACAATGATATAAAGATTGATTAGATCTGGGCGATAAACCACCAGATAACAGAGAATCAACGCTAAAAATACTGGCCGGTAAGGCATCCACGTAAAAGGCAAAGGCCAAACTGCCAACAACAGAGACCCCATGAATAGCACCGTCAAAATAAGATAGTGGCGAGCGTCGTTACTCATCAACATCTCGCAACAACAGCATATAGCGGCTTTGGCTTAAGCGGGCGAGTGGCTTTGCTTGCACCTCTAAAAAGGTCATACCTGGCCCACCTTCAACATCGATAACTTCGGCTACTGGATAACCGACAGGAAATCGCCCACCCAACCCAGAGCTTACCAACAGATCACCCTTACGAATATCAGTGGTCGGTGAAAGGTGGCGCAAACGCAGTCGGTTAATATCGCCAGTGCCTTCGGCAATCGCTCGCACGCCCGTTCGGTTAATCTGCACCGGAATCGCATGTCTTTGATCGGTAATTAGCATCACCTTTGCGGTGTTGTAACCAACCACAACAACCTGCCCCATCATACCTGAAGCATCAATAACACTTTGCCCCACATGCACGCCGTCGTTTTCGCCGCGGTTTACGATAACAATATGCGAGCGTGAATCGGGCTCAACACCTATTAGTTCAGAAATGGTAACGCGCTGTTCAACACGTTTGGCCGAGTTCAATAAAGCGCGCAATCGACCATTCTCGGCAGTCAACGCAGCCATACGCTGAAGCTTGCGCTGCAAGATAAGGGCTTCTGTTTCTAGCGCGCGGTTGCGCTCGATTAAGTCTGCACGACTCAATAGGTGGGCTTCGCCCCAAGCCTCGACATCTCGTGGCGTATTTGAAAGCTTATAAAACGGCGAAGCGGCACTGAAAAGCGCCGCCTTAATCGGTTTTAAAACGCTGGGATAGTGGTGATCAACTAGAATCAACCCAAACACAGCCGCTGCAGCGATAATAACTGAACGACTGCGCCCACGCTTTGAAGTAAAAATGGTCTTAATAGATCATCTCCAAGCGCTATTAGATATAGAGCAACTCGCCGTCGCGCTTATCCATAAGATCCATTGCACGGCCGCCGCCACGAGCAACACAGGTAAGTGGGTCGTCGGCAACAATTACTGGCAAGCCGGTTTCGTCGCTGATAAGACGGTCAAGGTCACGCAATAGACCACCACCACCGGTTAGTACAATACCGGTCTCGGCAATATCAGAAGCTAGTTCTGGTGGCGATTGCTCTAGCGCGCTCTTAACAGCTTGCACGATACCCTGAAGCGGCTCTTGAAGGGCTTCTAAGATTTCGTCGCTGTTCAGTGTAAAGGCGCGAGGTACACCCTCGGCAAGGTTGCGACCACGAACATCAATTTCACGTACTTCGCTGCCCGCATAGGCGCAACCAACTTCTTTCTTGATACGCTCAGCCGTTGAATCGCCAATCACGCTACCATAATTGCGGCGCACGTAACCGGTAATTGACTCATCAAATCGATCACCACCAATACGCACCGAATCGGCGTACACAACACCGTTCAAAGAGATAATCGCGATTTCGGTAGTACCACCGCCGATATCAACAACCATAGAACCCGTAGCTTCTTCTACCGCAAGGCCTGCGCCAATAGCTGCAGCCATCGGTTCTTCGATAAGACGTACTTCACGAGCGCCGGCACTAATGCCTGATTCTCGGATCGCGCGCTTTTCTACCTCGGTCGCACCGCCAGGTACACAGATTAGTACGCGAGGGCTTGGGCGAATGAACGAGTTCTCATGTACTTTACCAATAAAGTGCTGAAGCATTTTTTCAGTTACTGCAAAATCTGCAATCACACCGTCTTTAAGAGGGCGAATTGCAGTAATGTTGCCTGGAGTACGACCTAGCATACGCTTGGCATCTACACCTACAGCTTCAACTTTCTTTTGGCCATTGTGATGACGAATCGCTACTACTGATGGCTCATCTAGCACGATACCCTTATCGCGCACATAAATTAGAGTGTTCGCAGTTCCTAAATCGATCGACAGATCGTTCGAAAACATACCGCGGATATTTTTAAACATGAATGGCTTCTCGTTATGCCCCGATGCTTTTGCACCCCGCATCAGGGTAATTAAATTCTCATTATTTGAAGGTCAACGGCCCTCTAATGAATTGTTCGTTTCAGCTGCTACAAACACTAGACAAATCAACGGTTTCAAGCGAAGCTATTATCAAACGAACCCATGTGCAACTGTACCAATGCAGCCCTGTTCAATCAAGGGCAAATCAAGGCGTCAGCTACTGCAATCACGCCTTTTGTGATAGGGTTGCACCTTTCTTTTTGACCCACAAATTTAAGTACTATGGCGTTAGACCACGAAACCCTGCAAAAAGTTGCGCGACTGGCTCAATTAGGCCTTTCAAACGACGACGCAGATCGCCTAAATAGCGATCTAAACAACATTCTATCGATGATCGACAGTCTACAAACCATCGACACCGACGGTATTCAGCCAATGGCTCACCCTCTGGGCTTTAACCAGCCCCTGCGCGATGACGTAGTTACTCACCAAGACAATCGCGAGCAACTACTGGCCAACGCCCCAGCCACCGAAGATGGGCACATCTTAGTACCTAAGGTAATCGACTAATCATGAGCATGCATACATTATCGATCAGCCAAATGGCTAAAGGCTTACGCGAGGGCGAGTTCACTAGCGAAGCGCTAACTCGCCACTATCTTGCCCGTATCGAAGAGCTAGACGACGAGTACAACAGCTATATTACGGTAACCCCCGAGATAGCTATCGAACAGGCGAAAGCAGCCGACGAACTAATCGCCACGGGCAATGCAGGCGTATTAACCGGCATACCCATCGCCCACAAAGATATCTTCTGTACCAAGGGGGTTCGCACTAGCGCTGGCTCAAAAATGCTAGATAACTTTATCTCGCCCTATGACGCAACGGCAGTATCTAAGCTCGCCCAAAGCGGCATGGTGATGCTAGGTAAAACCAATATGGACGAGTTCGCCATGGGCTCAACCAATGAATCTAGCTTTTACGGCGCCACCACCAACCCCTTTAACACTGACATGATTCCAGGCGGC
Organism: uncultured Pseudomonadales bacterium; assembly: GCA_947503335.1. Classification (GTDB taxonomy): domain Bacteria; phylum Pseudomonadota; class Gammaproteobacteria; order Pseudomonadales; family CANNCY01; genus CANNCY01. Next base: position 145,220 of record CANNCY010000005.1, read on the forward strand.
TCGTCAGGTGGTTCAGCGGCAGCAGTGGCGGCATTGCTAGCCCCTGTAGCAACCGCTACCGATACGGGTGGTTCAATTCGCCAACCCGCTTCGCACTGCGGCTTAACTGGCATCAAACCTACCTACGGGGCAGTGTCACGCTTTGGCATGATTGCCTTTGCCTCTAGCCTTGATCAAGGCGGCGTTGTTGCTCGTACTGCAGAAGACGCAGCACTCGTATTAGATGCCATGATGGGCCACGACCCACTAGATAGCACAAGCAACCCTACTGCCAGCCCTGCAACAACGGCATCACTTGGTGACAGCCTACAAGGCAAAACTATTGGCGTACCAACGCAGTTTTTAAGTGACAACCTTGATGCCGATGTAAAGCGAGTGTTTGACGAAACCCGCGCAACACTTGAATCATTAGGCGCCCAGTTTAAAGAAACCGACCTTGCAGCCGCCGAACAAGCCGTAGCTACCTACTATGTGATTGCACCGGCCGAGGCGTCGGCCAATCTATCGCGTTATGATGGCGTTAAATTTGGTTATCGCTGCAAAGACCCTCAAGATTTGCAAGACCTTTACTTACGAAGCCGCAGCGAAGGCTTTGGCGACGAAGTTAAGCGCCGTATTCTAGTTGGCACCTATGCGCTGTCAGCAGGCTATTACGACGCATACTATCGTAAAGCGCAGCAGGTTCGCGCACTGCTAACACAGCAGATATTAGCGGCTTTTGAAGGCGTGGATATGATCATGGGCCCTACCGCCCCGACCCCTGCTTACGAGCTAGGTGACAAGGTCAACGACCCAGTAGCAACCTACCTAGAAGACATGTTTACGATTCCTGCCAATCTATCTGGTATTCCGGCAATCAGTTTTGCTGCCGGCTTTACCGAATCAGGCTTACCGATCGGCATGCAATTGATGGCGCCGCACTATGGCGAAGCAGCACTATTAAATGCTGCTCACCAGTTTCAGCTGGCGACCAACTTTCATGTACAGGCAGTAGAAAAAGTATTAGAGGTGCAAGCATGAACTGGCAAACAGTTATCGGCCTAGAGATTCACGTTCAGCTATCGACCAATACCAAAATCTTTTCTGGCGCTTCAACCCAAGTAGGCGAGGCAGCTAACGTTAACGCTAGCGCGATTGATTTGGCACTACCGGGCACACTACCACTGCTTAATAAAGAAGCGGTCGACAAAGCCATCAAATTTGGTCTGGCCATTGGTGCCGAGGTAAACCCGGTATCTGTATTTGAGCGTAAAAACTATTTTTACCCCGACCTACCCAAGGGCTACCAAACCACTCAGCTAGACCAGCCAATCGTTGGCGCAGGCAGCATTGATGTAACACTACCCAACGGCAGCGTAAAAACCGTTCGCATTCATCACGCTCACCTCGAAGAAGATGCAGGCAAATCGGTGCATGAAGGGTTTGGCGACTGCTCAGGAATCGATCTAAACCGTGCAGGCACACCTCTGATCGAAATTGTAACCGAACCTGATATGCGCAACGCTGACGAAGCCGTTGCCTTTGCTAAAGCACTACACGGTATCGTTACCTCGATCGGCATCTGCGACGGTGACATGTCGCAGGGTTCAATGCGCTTTGACGTCAATATCAGCATTAGACCCATGGGCGAAGACAAGCTAGGCACGCGTACCGAAACCAAAAATCTAAATAGCTTTAGATTTATGGAGCGCGCCATCGAGCTTGAGGTAGATCGCCAAATCGACCTACTAGAAACCGGCGGTGAAGTTACCCAAGAGACGCGCCTGTATAATGCCGACCAGCATCGTTCGCGCGCCATGCGCTCGAAAGAAGAAGCTAACGACTACAGGTACTTTCCGTGCCCCGACCTGCTACCCGTAGTAGTATCGCATGAGCACATCGAAGAACTGCGCAAGTCACTGCCCGAACTACCTGCAGCCCGTGCTGAGCGCTACCAATCTGACCTAGGCTTACCCTCAAAGATCGCCATACAGATTGCAGACGACACCGCTGCTAGTCAGTACCTTGATGCTTCAGTCAGCAAAGGCGCCGATGCAAAGCTTGCGGCCAACTGGATTACGGGCGAGATTACTAGTCGCGCAAACAATGAAGACCTCAGCTTTAGTGAGATTCCTTTTAGTGCAGACTGGCTGGCTGAGTTGTTAACGGCGTTAAAAAACGGTGTGGTATCAAGCAAGATCGCTAAAGAGGTATTTGAATACAGCTGGCAAGATAATCAATCGCCGAATAAGGTTATCGAATCTCGCGGCCTTAAGCAGATGTCTGACAGCGGTGAGCTAGAAGCTATTGTTGACGACGTGATCGCTAATGCCGAACAGCAAGTTGCAAACTACATTAAGGCCCCTGCTGAAAAGCGCGGTAAAATGATGGGCTTCTTTGTGGGCCAAATCATGAAAGCAACGCAAGGCAAGGCAAACCCGAAACAGATCAACCAACTACTAGCGCAAAAACTAAACGCACTATGCGAATAAAATAAGCTCGCTAGTTTGAAATCAAAAAGGGGCGCTTTATAGCGCCCCTTTTTATGTATCAATCAATAAAACTAGCTGCGCCCTTTAAACTGTTTAACGTAGTAAAGCGATGCCCCAGTAACAGCGACAGGGATCACCAACAGATTAGCCAACGGAATCGTCGTTACAAACATCACCACTGCGCCAAACGACAGTGTATCTGATAAATTAGATCGCATAGCAACTCGCACATCTTTAAACGGCGTTTGATGGTTATCAAAGGCATAATCGGTGTACTGAATGGCTAGGCTCCATGCACCCCAAATCAACGGCAGCAAGGGTGCAAAAAAGTTGATTAGCGGTACAAAACTTAGCATTAACGCCGCCACAAATACTGCGATAGCGCGAGGAATAAAATAGATTAGCTTTTCAACTTCGCGAAAGAAGGTGCGAACGATCATCTTACCTAAGGGCTCTGGCGCAGGACCACTACCTGAAGCGGCAATTTCGATGCGCTCGGCTAAGAAACCATTAAATGGGGCAGCGATAAAGTTAGCTACGATCGAGAAAGAATACCCCGCCGACACCAAGATAAACGCCCCCAATACAAAGCTAACCAGCCAGCTTGCGTACTTAACCATAAATTCGGGCAACATCGATAGCAAGAAGGCGGTCCAGCCGTCAAACTGCTGCAATACCCAATAGGTCAAACCCGCAAATAGCACTAGGTTAATGAGCAAAGGAATAAAGACAAAACGGCGAATGCCCGGTGTAAACACCAGGCTCAATCCGTCAAAGAAATAGCCTACGCCACGCATAGTAATTAACGACGACCGCCGCTATGACGACGCTGGCCACCCGAACGATGACCGCCCGAACGCGCACCAGAGCGACCGCTACGATTAGGTCGACGGCTAGCTTGACGCAGTTTCGCCTCTAGCTCTTCGGGTAATGCGCGCAGTAACTGCTCGGGTGGCTGCTCGCAATCAAGCTTTCGCTCTAACAACTCTTCGATGTTAGGTAGCAAGAATGAATCATCTTCACATGCAAAGCTAATAGACGTGCCAGTAGCGCCCGCGCGGCCGGTACGACCAATACGGTGCACATAGTCTTCAGACTCTTCAGGTAGCGTATAGTTAACGACGTGGCTGATACCGTCGATATGAATACCGCGGCCTGCAACGTCGGTTGCCACCATAATCTTGGTCTTACCCGACTTAAAGTTCTCTAGCGTCTTAATACGTTTAGCCTGAGCAACATCACCTGATAGCTGCCCTACTTCAAAACCGCTAGCTTGCAGTTTTTCGTACAAACCACGAACAGTGTCACGACGGTTTGCAAAAATGATTATACTGTTGACCTCGGGCTGACTGACGATGTTGTACAACAGCGTAAACTTATCATCCGTTGAAGTAAGATAAACCTTCTGATCAACGTTGTCGGTAGCAACACTCTCGGGCTCGATCTCTACTTTGGTGTGATCGTATGTCCACTGATCAGCTAGGTTTAATACATCATTAGAGAAGGTTGCACTAAACAATAGTGTTTGACGGTTTTCTTTGCGAGGTGTTGCGCGAACAATGCGGCGCACCTGCGGAATAAAGCCCATATCAAGCATACGGTCGGCTTCGTCTAATACCAGCACCTCTACCTGATCTAGATAGACATCGCGACTGCCCATAAAGTCGATTAATCGACCAGGAGTGGCAACCAAAATATCGCACAATGACGAGTTCAGTTTATCGCGTTGTTTTTGATAATCGACACCACCTACCATAGTGTGAACCTGCAAATCAGTGTGCTTACATAGCGCAACGGCATCATCAGCGATCTGCATTACCAGCTCGCGAGTTGGCGCAACAATCAACGCGCGCGCCTCACCCACATATCGTTCGTCTTCGATAGGATTGTTCAACAAGTCATTGATGATGGTAACCAAAAACGCTGCCGTTTTACCGGTACCCGTTTGCGCCTTGCCCACAACATCGTTACCGGCCAAAGTGAAGGGTAATGATTGCGCCTGAATAGGCGATGCATATTTAAAACCTAGATCAGCAATGCCATGCATTAACCGATCATCTAGATCTAAATCATGAAATCTAGTTTTATCAGCAACCGGCTCTACAACGAACTGGTCAACACTCCAAGGTTTAGCTGGCGCCGCAGGCTTATTGCGACGATTGCGATTTCTATTGCGATTTCGGTTATTGCCCTTGTTTGATTTAGGGTCGCCCGATTTTGCATTCTTTGATTGGTTTGGTGCCTTCTGCTTATTGTTAGAAGGCTTGCCCGATTTGGCAGACGTGTCTTTCTTGCCAAACAGTTTTGAAAATACCATGTTTAATCCTGTTGTTTACCCTCGTAGCGCCAATGCCAATAACAGCGAAAGCGAAAAGCTACAAACAACAGCATCAAAATATTCATCAACGTATTCAATAAAACCGTAACCAATAACGAATCTTGAAAATGTGAACGCACTGTAGCACTAACTACAAGGTAAGGTATCACCGCCAGCATCACTAGACGCACATACCCTATGATTAATTCTTTCATTAAGGGTTCAGAGCCGCTCCAGCTTTCGCTTAATGCAACAAGCGGTGAGCGGTTTTCGAGCATCACCAAAAATTGTGCATAAGCTAATCGCGCTAGTGCGAAAAACCCCGGAAATATAAAGGCTAAGAACCCGACGGTGATCATGATCTGCGAAATCACCGAAGTAACCAACATACTTGGCCACCTGAGTAATGCCTGAGTGTAAAGCGCCGCAACGCTAGTAGATTGCCCCATTCTGGCGGCTGTAAATTGCAAAATAGCTAAGCCCGCCACTAACGGCGAGACCAGCATGGTTAACAGCAACGATGGCAGCATCATATCTAGCTGCTGCTCTGGCGTGATCGTATCGAGATTGACAGGCGGATGGCTCATAATCCAATAGGTACTAAGAGTCTCGGCAACAATTAAGACCGGTAAGACCAAAGCAACCACACTTACTATATTCGCTTTATAAAAGCGCCAACTATCAACTACAAAATCGCGCACTGATTAACCTAAAACTAGCAATTCCCCTCTATTATACGCCAAAATGATAATGATTAGTTCAATTTGAGGCTTTTATGCATCGTCGCACCCTATTTAAATCGTCAGCATTAATAGCATCGGCATCATTAGTCGGTTGCGACACGCCTAAATTTGAGCCAATTGATCTAGTCGCCGATACTGATCAGGCCGAGTTCAACCACCCGCCCCTGTACTTCTCTGACACTAAGTATCACACGCCATTGACTCAGGTAAGCAATGACCAAATTAAAGGCGAGTGGCGTCGCGACCTTCTCAACTCTACAGCCACTACACTTAACGAGCCCATTGAAGACGTGCTAGATCTGGCTTTTACGTTGATGCTGGCACCTTCTCACGACAAGGCCGGCGAGTGGGCAGCTCACGCCATGACAAAACTCGCCAACACCTCTCATCTGGCAGACCTAGTATTAATAGAGGGCCTTGGCGTCTATTGCGCGCATCTAGATACACCCGAACATTGGCAGCGCTTGCTTAAGTCGCTTAACGACATTGGCGAGGCTAGCAACACAGGTTGGTACAATTTTAATCAGGCAACGCCTGCATTCGAAGCCGACAAACAGACTCTAGCAACCGAGTGCATGGCACTTATCAAGCTTAAGTGGCAGTGGCGCGCCGCTATGAAGCTAAAGCTATTCGACCAAGCGTTCGAACACCAAATTGATCATCTACGCAAGAAAGACGAGATTAAATACAGCTACTTAAACCCTGACGAAATATTTTGGATGCTAGAACCTGACGGCAATCACTTATCGGGGTTTGAAGCCTTTAACCTTTGGTGCGCATTGCGCTCAGATTTGATTACCGTAGGCGAACTGCCGACCTTTATTCAACAGATTCCTTTAACCAGCATCGGTATAAAGTCGATCGACAAAGCGGTCAATCGACGCGGTATTCAACTAGAGGTTTTTTATCACGCAGCATTAAGTACCAGTTTGCTACGCGCACTTGGCCGCAACACAGAGCTGCGTTTTGAACAGCTATCGTTAGCCCTTGCCCTAAACAATGCGTCTTTAGACTGGAGCGATGACCTACTCGTAAACAAGCCCTATAACGACAAAGGCTCAACTCCTTGGTTTAGTGGTAACCCAACATTAAATGCTGCCGCTATTTTCGGCCTATTAAAGGGCGAGCACGTCACAGCATGGAATTAATACCAAGCACAATGCACGCAGAGCATTGTCTTAACACTTAGTATTTGAATAATCTGTACGTATATTAATTAATAGGAGCTTGCCATGCGCACCCTGATCACATCTATCTTCGCTGCAGTACTTGTATTTAGCTCAAGCGCACAGGCGATGTCTAAAACTGAATTAAACGCAAAAGCTGATGCGGCTGTTAAGGTTTTCTATGCCGATGTACCTGCAGGTAAAGAGCTTGCTCGCAAGTCTAAAGCGATGTTGGTGTTTCCGTCTGTACTTAAAGCAGGCCTTGGCATCGGTGGCGAATACGGCGAGGGCGTACTTTACCAAGGTGGTAAAAAAGTAGCCTACTACAGCACCGCTGCCGCTTCGATTGGCTTTCAGGCAGGCGGTCAGGTTAAAACACAGATCTTGTTGTTCATGACCGACGAGGCTTTAAAGAATTTTCGCAATAGCAAAGGCTGGAAAGCCGGCGTAGATGGCAGCGTAGCAATCGCAACCATTGGTGCTGGTGGTGCATTAGACACCAATACCGTAAACGCACCTGTCATCGGCTTTGTGTTTAGCAACAAGGGCTTGATGTATAACGCAACTATCGAAGGCTCAAAGATCACAGAGATCAAAAAGAAGTAAGCTAACGGCTACAAACACATCCTTCGCACTGCCCTATCTGCATCGAATGTTGGGTATCGCGAAGGGCGTCGACCATCGTTAACCGCCCATAGGTTACCGGTAGCTGTAACAATATTTTTAAGGCTAGTAGCGACTGCTGCGACGCAACCTGTACCAACAACGGCCCCACTACCCCTTCGCTTTCACAGCTAAGCTGCTGCTCTGGCGCATTGGGATACATGCACTCATAACAGCCTTCAACACCGGTAAAAGCCACCCACTGCCCCTGCCAAGCAATGGCAGCCGCACTAATCCAGGGCAGTTTACGTGACAAGGCGTAGCGGTTTATTTGCACCCGCACATCATACCCATCTGTAGCATCGATCACTAAATCAACATTAAGCTGTTCAGTGCATTGCTCGAAGGGCTTGCTATATACCTGCACCGAAACATCGTTGTTTAACTGCTCAATGCAACGCATCAGTGCATCAGTTTTTAACTCGCCCACTGACGATTGAGAGTAATAGGTTTGACGGTGAAGATTACTTAGTTCGACGCGATCAAAATCAACAAGGTACAGATGACCCACGCCCGCCCCGGCCAACGCCATAGCAACATGGCTACCCAAACCCCCGCAGCCAACAATAGCCACCGACGCCTGCGCCAGTTTGCGCTGCCCGTCGATATCTATTTCGGGTAACAAAATTTGCCGACTATATCGCTGCAACTGATCGTTATTCATAAGCGCCCACCGGTTAATCGATCTAACCCTGCAAGATCTTGGCGAGTTTGTATCTGACTGAACCCCTGATCAGATAAAATACTGCGCACCGCATCGCCCTGCTCTAAGCCGTGTTCAAATAGCAACCACCCATTTGGCACCAGATGCTTGCGAGCTTGTTGGGTGATGTCTCGAATATCCTTTAACCCTTGCTCGTCGGCAAACAAGGCCATATCAGGCTCGTAACGACGCACATTGCTAGCAACCTGCTGATCTAACACATCAATATAGGGTGGGTTGCTTACGATTACATCAAACGCCTTGCCTTGATAGCCTGACAACCAAGACCCCTGATGTAAGCTCACGCCAGGTGCCCATTGGGCAACGTTTTTAGTCGCCACTGCTAACGCATCCTCGCTTAAGTCAAAAGCTTCAACCGTGGCGTCTTTTAGCTCACGCGCAATAGCAATCGCCAAGGCACCCGACCCAGTGCCTAGGTCAGCGATACGCTCGCCACCCAATTCTAACACCCACTCGACCAACGCTTCGGTTTCTGGGCGAGGAATCAACACACTGGGCGACACGAATAAGTCAGCATCCCAAAAGGCTTGGCGCTCTAAGATATAGGCAACAGGCTCGCCCTGCACACGGCGATCAATCAACGCCTGAAACGAAAGAACCTGATCGCTACTTAACACCTTATCGGGCCAAGTAGCTAACCAGGTTCTATTTTTGTCGACAACAGATGCCAACAATAGCTCGGTGTCTAGTCGCGCCGTAGGCCCTGTCAACGGGCTGCTTTTTATCAGCTCATCGACGCGCATCGGTTACTCGCTAAGGGCTGCTAACTGATCTGCTTGATACTCTTGTACTAGCGGGTCGATTACCTCGTGAAGAGAACCTTCCATCACTTCGTCTAGCTTGTAAAGGGTCAGGTTAATGCGATGATCAGTCACTCGCCCCTGAGGATAATTGTAAGTGCGAATACGTTCAGAGCGATCACCTGAGCCTACTAGGTTACGACGGGCCTCAGACTGTTCTGCTGCAGCCGACTCTTGGGCATTAGACAAAATACGCGCTTGCAATACGGCCATCGCCTTTGCTTTGTTCTTATGCTGCGAACGCTCGTCTTGGCACTCAACCACGGTACCTGTAGGTAAATGCGTAATACGTACCGCCGAATCGGTGGTGTTTACGTGCTGACCACCCGCGCCTGATGCACGAAATGTATCGATCTTAAGATCAGCCGCGTTAATATCGATGGCGTCAACGCTTTCGGCCTCGGGCAGAATAGCGACAGTACAAGCCGATGTATGAATACGCCCCTGCGATTCTGTCTCAGGCACACGCTGAACACGGTGAGCACCCGATTCAAACTTAAGCTTTGAATAAACAGCATCACCGGCAATACGTACGATGATCTCTTTATAACCACCATGATCGCCTTCTCGCGAGCTCATCACCTCGGTACGCCAACCTTGTCGTTCAGCGTACTTTGAGTACATTCTAAATAGGTCGCCAGAGAAGATAGCCGCTTCATCGCCGCCGGTACCGGCGCGCACTTCTAAGAATACGTTGCGATCGTCGTTAGGGTCTTTTGGCAGCATTAAAATCTGCAGCTCGTCAGCCAACGTTGCCATCGTCTCGTCTGCGGTAGCAATTTCTTCTTGCGCCATCTCTTTCATGTCGGCGTCGCCTTCGTCAAGCCAGCCTTGCGCTTCGGCCTTGTCGTTTTCAGCGCCACGATACTGTTCGTAGCACTTTACTACGGGCTCTAACTCAGCAAACTCTTTTGACAGCGCTCTAAAGCGATCTTGATCGCCAATGACATCAGGATCACCCAACAGATGGCCCACCTCTTCAAAACGATCTTCAAGCTGCTGAAGCTTTAACTTAATTGATTCTTTCATACTGACTTAGTCTTCACTTTTTGACTGGTCGTGATCTAGCGCAAACAGCGCCCGCACAGTGGTAACCAGTTCTTCATTCTGCTCAACACCAGCCTGGCGCAACTGCGTCGTTGGCTGATGTAATAATTTGTTTGTTAAGCTGTGGGCAAACCGCTGCAACACCTGCTCGGGTGCCACACCAGCCTGAAGCTGACTCAACGCTTTGCGCAATTCAGCATCTTTGATAGAGGCAACACTATCGCGCAAATCGGTGATTGCACCGGCACTCGCCCTAGTACGTACCTGGTGCTCAAATTGCCCCACACCCTCGTGAACGATTTGCTCGGCTGCGTTAGCCGCCTCATGCCTCTGACGCATACCTTCGTCAATAACGTCTTTCAAATCATCAACGGTATACAGGTACACTCCATCTACTGATTCAACTTCGGGCTCAACATCGCGCGGCACCGCGATATCTACAATAAACATCGGGTTACCTCGGCGCACCGCCATCGCAGACTCAACTGCTCCCTTACCCAATATAGGCAATTGACTAGCCGTTGACGAGATAACGATATCAGCCTCAGCAAGATGGTTAGGCAAATCTGATAGTAAGATCGCATGACCGCCTGTGCGCTCGGCCAATTGCGCAGCGTTCGCCAAGGTTCGGTTCGCAATAAGAACGTTCTGCACCCCTTGCTCGACCAGATGCTTAGCTACCAGCTCGATGGTTTCGCCAGCGCCAATGAGTAACGCCGTTGTCGACGCCAAGCTATCGAAGATACGTGATGCCAACGATACGGCGGCAAAAGCAACCGACACCGGATTCTCGCCAATAGCCGTTTCGGTTCTAATACGCTTAGCCACATTGAAACTGTGCTGAACGGCTCGATGTAACTCAGAATCAATAGCACCCGACTCTTTGGCCACAGCGTATGCCGACTTCAACTGACCAAAAATCTGAGGTTCGCCTAGCACTAGCGATTCAAGACCCGCCGCTACACGCATCAAATGCTTAGCTGCCTCACCATCGGCAAAGGCATAGCCTGCCGATTGCAACGCTGCCAAATCAGCTTTCTGATAACCAGCTAACCACTGATACACCAAGTCGGCCTGCACTTCGCCAGCAATCAGAATCTCTGTACGGTTACATGTAGATAACAGCATGGCACCGCGCACACCCTTAACCTGTAACAGTGAAGAATGGGCGTCGTCAAAGGCTTCGGGCACAAACGCAATTTGCTCGCGCAGCGCAACCGATGCCGATTTATGGCTAATACCTACTACAAGAAGCGACAAAGAAATGGGCCTAATTATTGAAAATACCGCACAATTTTACGTTACCAACACTAAACTACAACCCACATTTACACATCATTCGCGATGTCTAGACTAGGCAGGCCTATATGGCTGTGCCACAATGCCCTTTATTGGGAGAATACATGTTTCAGTATAAAAAGCGCCTAGCCTTAAGTATCGCCGCTGCAATAGTCATAACCGGCTGCTCAACCACCCCTGTGATCGAGCAACAAGATACGACTGCATCTATCAAAACGCCAACCAGCGAAAAGGCTGCAGAACCAGCCTATGGCCACTTTGAGGCTGACTCTTTGCAGGCACTGCTTGAGGCCGAGTTTTACATGTATCGCGACCAGCCCGAACAAGCCGCCGAACGCTATGTTAGCCAGGCTGTCAAAACAGGCGACCAACAAATCGCGAAACTGGCAACCCAACTTGCCGAGTTCACCGATAACGACGACTTATTAAAAGAAGCTGCCAACGTTTGGATACAACAAGCACCTGGCGAGCCTAGCGCCAACGCCATACTGGCTCGCCAAGCGGCACGCGAAGGCGATGTTAACAAGGCAATTAGCCTAAGCAAGCATCTAGCAGATTCTGAATACCTGCCCCCTTACCTAGCCATTATTGATGCGTACGAACCAGCCAGCGATAGCGAGCGCACTAGCATCAAGTTATTTTTACAAGATGAGCGCAACCGCCGAGGCAGCCTAGCGCAATTAGATACAGCCTCTGCCGTTGCCGATCACATCGATGGCAATAGCGACCAGGCAGCCAACGCGCTCTCTGCAACCCTAGACCTGTACCCTAGCTATCTACCTGCAGCCTTTGCACTAAGCCAGGTACTTGCTAAAAGTGGGCGCAAAGACGAAATTTACGAACAGCTTGCCCCTCACTTTGAGAACATCGAAAACCCCAAAGCGCTTCAGCAATTTGCTCGCACATTATTAAGACTGCGCCTTGATGAAGAATCACTGAAGGTTTATCAGCGCTTAATCGCGGCAAATCAAGGCACTGCCACAGACCTATTAACAGCAGGCCTAATTGCGCTCAATGTTGGCGAACAAGACACCGCGTTAGTCTATCTTGACCAAGCCCAACTGGCCGTTGATTCAACTGAGGCCCAAAAAGCGTCAGCGGCAGTGTATAAAGCAATCATCTTTATCGAGCGCGACTCTCGCCTAGCCGCCCAAAAGCAATTAGATAGTATTACTAGCGCCGAATCACTGACTCAGGCAACCGCGGTAGCCCTACGTCAACTGGCGTCGCAATCAATGCTAGACCAGGCCGAATTATTAGTCGCCATAGGTGCCACTGCTCAACCGACTGTCGCCGCCACGCTTTATAACCAGCTTGCAGAACTATTTTTGACGCAAGGCAACAACAAGAAAGCAATCGACATAGCCAACAATGGCCTGTCGCAGTTCGCCAATCACGAAGGTCTAAGCTACACCCTAGCGCTAGCCTATCAACGAGATAATCAGCCAGATCAGTTCGAGCTAACACTACTAAGACTGATTGAACGCAACCCAGAGCATGCCCACGCGTTAAATGCTCTCGGCTATTTTTGGATCGACAACAACCTTCGATTCGAACAAGCCTATCTGCTAGTTTCTCGGGCTAACGAACTGCTGCCTGACACGGCTGCTATTATCGACAGCCTTGGCTGGTATCACTACAAAGTGGGCGAGTTAGTTACCGCTATCGAGCTACTAACCCAGGCATACCAAAAATCTACCGACCCAGAAATTGCATCGCATCTTGCAACAGCGCTGCGCGCCGTAGGCCGAAACGACCAAGCCGAGATTATTTATCGCCACGCACTACGCTATCATCCAGAGAGCGAAATATTAAAACGCCTGTCAGTACAGCTAGGAATCTAAATGCTATCTAAGTGTATAAAGTGTGCGATCATCCTAACCACAGCAGCCTGGCTAGCAGCTTGCTCGACCGTACAGACGGTCAACGAGAAAACACAATGGGTTGCCACAGGCAAGGTTCAGTTTAGAGACAAAGCCACCAAAGAATCGTTTAACGGCAGCTTTCAATGGCAAAGCTTAAGTGACGGGTTTGAACTTAACCTACAAGCCCCGCTAGGCGCCGGCTCAATGCAATTAAGCCAAGAGGGCAACCAAGCAACACTCGCCCTGTCTGATGGCAGCACCCATTACCACGAAAATGCTGGCGAGCTAATCTCGGCTGCACTGAATCAACCGATACCCATAGACGCAATCAATGATCTATTGCTAGCCCCCGAATCTAGCCCCCTGCCTCGTGATCTTAGTCAATGGCAGGTAAATCGACGCAACTATCAGTCATTCGAAGGGTTTGAAACCCCTATTGCTACCCGTATCGACCTTACTAAAGACAGCTACCAGATCAAACTGATCGTCAAGTCGTTAAAGCAACAGTAATTACTATGACCCTTGTTTTACCCGCTCCGGCAAAAATCAATTTAAACCTCAATATCATTGGCCAGCGCGACGATGGCTACCATCTGCTGCAAAGTCTGTTTCAAATTGTTGACGCGTGCGATTACATCCACCTTGAACACAGTGATGAGATTCGCTTTAGCTGCAACCACCCTGAACTCGCCAATGACGACAATCTAGTGGTTAAAGCTGCCAAACTGTTAAAAAAACATACAGGCTGCACGCAAGGGGCCGAGATATTCTTAGACAAACAGCTACCCTTTGGTGGCGGATTAGGCAGCGGCAGCTCAGACGCTGCAACAACGCTAATAGGCCTAAACAGCCTATGGAAATGCGGCCTAAGCAACGAAGAGTTAGCCAAGCTTGGATTAACACTAGGGGCCGACGTACCCATCTTTATTTATGGAAAAAGCGCTTGGGTAGAAGGCATTGGCGAACTGATAGAGCCCGTTCAAATACCACAAAAATACTATGTTGTGGTAGCCCCCGACTGCCATGTAAGTACGGTAAAAATATTTACTCACAAACGTTTGACAAGAGACAGTCCGATCATTAAAGTACGCCTCGCTCTTGAGGGACACGCCAACAACGATTGTGAGGCGCTGGTAAGAGACCTTTACCCCGAGGTAAACGAGGCACTGAACTGGTTAAACCAGTTTACTAAAGCCAAGTTAACCGGCACAGGGGGATGTGTTTTTGCCCAGTTTGATTCCTTTGAAGACGCAAGAGCTATAGTTAATATGCTTCCTGCAAATTTATCTGGTATAGTTTGCAAAGGTTGTGATACTTCACCGCTGATTACAGCGATTGAAGATCAAACAACTGGGGTGTAGCCAAGCGGTAAGGCAGCGGGTTTTGATCCCGTCATGCGAAGGTTCGAATCCTTCCACCCCAGCCATTTTCTCATCATTCTAATCGCCAACCATAAAGGTACCGCCCGTGGCAAACATGATGGTCTTCACAGGCAACGCAAACCCCGCGTTAGCTGAAAAAATCGTAGATCAACTTTCTATTCCCCTTGGTAGTGCAAAAGTAGGCAAGTTCTCTGACGGCGAAACTGCTGTTGAACTTATCGAAAACGTACGCGGCCAAGATGTATTCGTAGTGCAATCAACCTGCCAACCAACTAACGACAGCTTAATGGAGCTACTCGTACTAGTTGACGCGCTTAAGCGCGCTTCAGCAGGCCGAATCACTGCGGTAATCCCCTACTTTGGTTATGCTCGCCAAGATCGTCGCGTACGATCTGCCCGTGTACCCATCACCGCAAAAGTAGTTGCCGACATGATTCATCGCGCTGGCGTTGACCGAGTACTAACGGTTGACCTGCACGCCGAGCAGATTCAGGGCTTCTTCGATATTGCGGTAGATAATGTATACGCATCAACCGTACTGTTAGACGATATCGAGCGCCGCAAGTTTGAAGATCTTATTGTTGTGTCTCCAGACATCGGTGGCGTAGTACGCGCTCGCGCAGTGGCTAAAGCACTAGGTGTAGACCTTGCTATTATTGATAAGCGTCGCCCTGAAGCTAACGTAGCTGAAGTGATGAATATTATCGGTGACGTAGAAGGCCGCAGCTGTCTACTAATCGACGACATGATCGACACCGCTGGCACACTATGCAAAGCAGCCGACGCCCTTGTGGCCAAAGGCGCAGTATCTGTGCATGCCTACTGTACTCACCCAGTACTAAGCGGCAACGCCATGCCTAACATCAAGAACTCGCAAATCACATCGGTAACCGTTACTGACACGATTCCGCTAACTGAAGCCGCCAAGGGCGAGCCTAAGATTCGCCAAATCTCACTAGCAGGTATGCTAGCTGAGGCTATGCGCCGCGTTAGCAATGCCGAGTCGATCAGCGCGATGTTCCGCTAATCAGCGATTTGCCTACGTTTCGGTAGGTTTCGGTAGTATATCGCCTTGCAGCCGAAGCCCTCTTCGGTTAGCATCATCAACCCCAAATCTGGTCGCAAGATTTGGGGTTTATTTTTATTTAAGGAAATGACTATGTCTAACGATTTCACTTTAAACGCCGTAAAACGTGAAGACCAGGGGAAAGGTGCGAGCCGCCGCCTTCGTCGCGAAGCGGGTCTAGTACCAGCTGTTGTTTACGGTGGTAAGTCTAAGAAGCCAGCGGCTATCTCTCTAGAGTTCCGTGAGCTTGTTAAAGCACTTGAGAACGAAGCGTTCTACTCTCACATCATCGAGCTAAGCATCGAAGGCAAAACTGAGAACGTAGTTCTTAAAGACCTACAGCGTCACCCATCTAAGCCTGTTATCTACCACGCTGACTTTATGCGTGTTAACAAGACTCAAAAGATCAAGATGTCTGTACCTCTACACTTCTTGAACGAAGAGACTTGTGTTGGTGTTAAGATGCAGGGCGGCAAGATCAGCCACAACCTAAACGAGCTAGAAGTAGAATGTACTGCGGCGAACCTACCTGAGTTCATCGAAGTAGACCTAGCTGAAGTTGAAGCTGGCCAAGTAGTTCACATCTCTGATGTTAAACTACCGAAAGGCGTTACTTCTGTAGCTCTAGCGCACGGCACCGACCACGACCACCCGGTTGTAACTGTTGCTAAGCCTAAGGGTTCTGCAGCTTCTGAAGAAGAGTCAGAAGAAGCTGGCGAAGAGTAATCTCTCGCTAACTTAAAGGACAAACGATGACTTCATCGATTCGTCTAATAGTCGGCCTCGGTAACCCCGGGGCCGATTACTATCAGACACGCCATAATGCAGGTGAAGACTTTGTTGAAGCGGTAGCCCGCTCTGCAGGGGTAAGCCTTAGCAAAGATTCAAAATACTTTGGCCGCGTCGCCAAAGCATTTATTGGCAACCGCCCTGTTTGGTTGTTGGTTCCAGAAACCTTCATGAACCGCAGTGGTAAATCGGTTGCAGCCCTAGCCAACTTTTATAAGATCGAGCCAGAAGAAATCTTAGTAGCGCACGACGAGCTAGACCTAGACCCAGGTGTAGCCAAGCTCAAGATAGGCGGCGGTCACGGCGGCCATAACGGGCTAAAAGACATTATTTCAAGTTTGGGTAACAACAAAGGCTTTGCCCGCCTACGATTAGGTATCGGCCACCCCGGCCACGCAAGCCAGGTATCCAACTTTGTGCTTAAAAAAGCACCTAAGAACGAGTTTGAGGCAACCGAAGACGCTGCCGCTAAAGCACTCGCACAATTAGATTTAGTAGTAGCCGGTGACATGCAAAACGCCATGCAGCGCCTACACTCAGCGTAACAACGACAGGAACGAACCATGGGTATTAAGTGTGGCATTGTTGGCCTACCTAACGTAGGTAAATCAACTCTTTTCAACGCGCTAACTAAAGCTGGCATCGATGCAGAGAACTTTCCGTTCTGTACCATCGAGCCAAACTCGGGCATCGTGCCGATTCCTGATCCGCGCCAAACCAAGATCGCCGAAATCGTAAAGCCTGAAAAAGAGATTGCTACAACCATGGAGTTTGTAGACATCGCTGGTCTAGTAGAAGGCGCCTCTAAAGGTGAAGGTCTTGGTAACCAGTTTTTGGCAAACATCCGAGAAACCGATGCTATCGCTCATGTTGTTCGCTGCTTTGAAGACCCTAACGTGATTCACGTATCTGCCAAGGTTGACCCTGCTGCAGATATCGACGTTATCAACACCGAACTCGCTCTAGCTGACCTTGAGTCAGTAGAAAAGCAGCTGCAGCGCTTTAACCGTGCAGCTAAAGGTGGCGACAAAGAAGCAATCGCTCTTAAAGGCATTATCGAAGCTAAGCTACTACCTCAGCTAAACGAATGTCAGCCGGTACGTGCACTTGATCTAGATAAAGATGAACTAAAGCTTATTAAGCAGCTGCACTTAATCACTATCAAGCCGACCATGTACATCGCCAATGTTGACGAAGAAGGCTTTGAAGACAACCCACACCTAGACGTTGTTCGTGGTATCGCAGACGCCGAAGGTGGCGAAGTGGTTGTAATCTGCAACAAGCTAGAAGCTGAGATCGCCGAGCTAGACGACGAAGAGCGTGACGAGTTCTTAGCCGACCTTGGTATGGAAGAGCCCGGCCTAGATCGCGTAATTCGCGCTGGCTACAACCTACTTGGTTTGCAGACCTACTTTACTGCAGGCGTTAAAGAAGTTCGCGCATGGACGGTAAAGGTAGGCGCTACTGCCCCACAAGCAGCAGGCGTTATTCACACCGACTTTGAGCGCGGCTTCATTCGTGCCGAAGTAACCGCCTACGACGACTTTATTCAGTACAACGGCGAAGCTGGTGCTAAAGAAGCGGGCAAATGGCGTCTTGAAGGCAAAGAGTACCTCGTTAAAGATGGTGACATCATTCACTTCAGATTTAACGTATAAGGCGTTTATACCTAAGCCACTGATTGGCCTAAGCGTTTGAAAATTGGCAATATTTTGCCCTTGACCAAATGGCCTTTCACTGGTTTAATACGCGCCACTTAAAGGCTACGTAGCTCAGTTGGTTAGAGCACAGCATTCATAATGCTGGGGTCACTGGTTCAAGTCCAGTCGTAGCTACCATATTCAAAAATCCAGTTCTTACGAACTGGATTTTTTTTCGTCTATAGAAAAGCCAGCAAACGACTGAGTACAAAATAAATCTTTTTTGATACTATTGCTTCGACATTTAATAAAAAAGGATTTTTATAATGAAGAAGCTACTGCCTGTGGCAGCTGTTTTGGCTGCGCCTATTCTGTTTTCTCAATCTGTTTCTGCAGAGTCGATGTTCTCTCAGCACAAGAGTAATAACTTTAATGAAGAGTTTTTGTTTAATTGGGGCGTCACCCAGATCGACAACGATCTAGGTGATATCGACGTTCAAGCCGCCGCTCTTGATTACACCTATTACTTTGGCGACTTTAAGGCAGACAAGGGCATGCCCTATAACCTAGGTGTATTCATCGCGCCACGCAGCACAGTGACGACAGGCTTTTATTATGCCGATGCAGGCTTTGGTAGCGACCATGACTGGAGCGGTGTGTCGGGCACATACGTAGCAGATAACGGCTTTACCATCAGTGCCGACTATAGCCATTTTGACGAAAGCTATGGTGGCGGTATTGGCTATTACTTTAAAGAAGCCCAAAAGGTCAGTGCTTACTTTCGTGAAGACATAGCTAGCTTAGGTTACCAGGGGTATTTTCGGCTCGACGGCGAGCGCGGTGCATACCTTGACGCAGCCTACACTGACGACGAATTTAACGACAGCTTTAGGGTAGATGCGCGCTATTACCTTAATCGCCAATTTCATGTAGGTGCTGGCTACACTAGTGTATTTAATGGCCTTATTGATGATCACAACATATTTTCACTTTCGGCACAGTACTGGCTAAACGGTAACGCCGCCCTTTCAGTTGGCACTAGCCACTCTGACGACGATGTAGATACGTCGACTTACTTTGCCAATCTAACGATTCGAATTCGCTACTAGTTCGTCGTGATAAAAAAAGGCGCTCAATCGAGCGCCTTTTTTATACCACCAACTAACCTCTAGAACCTAAAGGTTAAGTTAGCTTTAACCACTCGCCCAAGAGGATTATGAGCTGAAGGGTCATAGGCCAGTTCGAACGGCGCCAGTGGTGGCTTTTCGTCAGTTAGGTTAATAACCGACAGGCCAAGCTGAATACCCATACTCTCGAACGTGTAACCGTAGTGAGCATCCCAGGTTAACCAGCTATCTACCTTATCGCCGTAACCCATCATCTTATACGCAGGTACGTTTAGATCATCGTCACTTAACGCAACATCATCAACATAACGCGCGTACAAACTTGCCGAATGATTGCCCCAGCTGCCGTTTACAAACGCGTTGTACTTAAGCTTAGGCATTGACCATAGGTTATAGGCGGCGAACGAGTTACGCACGTTCCAGTTACCAGCCGCCTCGTATGCCGCTACATCTTGGCCACCCGGCGTGGTGTAACCAGCAATCTCGTACGAGCTTACGTAAGCCCCTTCAAGACCTAAGGTATAGTCGCCACAATTACAACCAGTGAGCATGTCGTAAGTGATACCAAAGTCGATACCCGAGGTAGATGTATCTGGGCCGTTGATCGACTCAGTAACCACCTTTTGGATATTACCATCGGTGTCGCGAACAACCTTTGAAGGGTCGTTGTCTAGCAACACGTTTTCGATGGTTTCAACGGCGAATGGGCCTGCTAAATCGATGCTGTAGTAATCGGCCGACATACGTAGGCCTTCGACAGGCTGCCAAACTACACCAAAGTTATAGCTATCAGCCTCTTCAGGGGTTTGTGCACCAGGTACGTTTTCCCAAAGACGATACTCGCCCTCGATCAGCGCAACCGTTTGAGTAACACCTACTTCAACAGGTACCCTAAAGCTCTTTTCGTATGACGCACGTAGCAACAAGCTTTCTGATGGTGTAATCGCCAACGACACCTTAGGGTTGGTGGTTGAATCAACATCGTAATCTTCATGGCGCAGCGCTAAGTTAAGCTCGGCCCACTCTGCCATTGGCAAGCTCACCTCGCCAAATACACCCCAAGCATCTTGGCTTACAGTCGAATCCATCGCCGTACCCAAGAAGTGGTAAGGTGTTGGGGCGAGTGGATCGGTGGTTTCCCAAAGGCCGAAGGCGTCGCGAGTAAGTTCGCCATCGCGATACTGCGCACCAGCCGCCCAAGCCACGTTACCGCCGCCTAACTGCCAACCAGTTTCACCGCTAAAGATCGCATCAAATACTAACAGGTCTTTGTCAAAGTTATAGCCTGACTTGCCCCAGATGTGCTCCCATAGCTCATCACTATTCGCCAACGCTGGGTCGGTTTGCGATGACCAGAACGGATTCCAGAATTCACAGCCCGTGCCGGTAGCCGCATCACAGTTTGCGCCACCTAAGCCAACCAACGCCATGTTATAACGATCAGTTACGATATCGCGATAGTGAGAGGTAGCATCGGTTTTAGAATAGGTAACCGATAAATCGTACGAAATTTCGTTCGAGAACTCGCCCCTTACACCCGCCATGGTACGCATGGTTTCGTGCTCACGTGGCAATACTGCTGCAGGGCCACTAACGGCACGAGCGCGGGTCCACATTAAGCCACCAAAGCCATAGGTTGCCTGATAGGCTGGGTCAACCTGATTGGTTAACCAATCGACATAACCAGGGTTTGCAGCCGGCGCGGCCCCTGCTGCCACCGCGCCAGGGCCCGGTACGAAGGTAAAGTAACCTGCCTGAGTTGGTGGGAATGATGGCGACCCCCAATACTCTGAATCTAGCGTGGCGTATAACACATCACCATATAGCTCAGCGTTCTCGCCAATCTGTACCTTGCCCTCTAAGAACACCTTGGTGCGCTCTTGGGGGTCGATCACGTTTGAGAAAGGCATATAGCTAAAGCCACAGGCACTAAACTGGCTTGCTGCAGGGTTTGGCATCATCGGGAATGATTCTGCTGCACCGTTTTGCACGTCACAGTTAGCGTCTACTTGAAACATGGTATTCGGGTCGGCAGGGTCAAAAGGAATCGGCGCTACGCCAAGTACACCTGGATTCCAGACAGTACCTGGGTTACCGAACGAACTAACACCGATAAACCAACCACCGTTAGCCGGGTCGCCATAGTCGACCAACCCTAGATCGCCGTTGTTAACCTGATCGCGGTCTTCAAACTCTAACGACAGCACTAGGCTTGCGCTATCGCCCTGCATACCCCAGATTAATCCAACGCTCGAATCACCGCCATGATCAATATCTGAGTAGCTTGTGTTTAGCTCAAAGCCTTCGAAGTCGCCACGGGTCTTATAGTTAAAGACACCAGCAATAGCATCAGAACCATAAAGAGTAGAACCACCATTCTTAAGCAGTTCGATTTGCTTCAAAGCAATCGACGGGAAGTTACCAATATCAACCGGCTCATCACCTTGGTCGTTACGCGGGCCAATGCCCACCATACGCTTGTCGTTTAATAGAACTAAGGTGCGACCTCGCCCTAAACCACGAATGTTAACGTTTTTGGTACCAGTTTGTTCACCGTTCGACTGAAACTGCTCGCTTTGGTTAATCGTATTCGACATCCAAGGCATGTTCAGAATCATTTCAGTAGCATTAGGCAAGCCTTGATTAGCTAGTGCCTCGCGCCCCATCACTTCAACAGGTTGAGCCATTTGCTCGGTATTACCTTTAATGAAACTACCGGTGACTAAGATTTCTTCTAATGCTACATCGGTCGACTGGGCATTAGAAATTTGGGGTACAACAGAAGATACGACTGCCACGGCTATCGCCGCCGACAGAGGGTTGCGCTTGCGCATACGATGCTCCTTTATTTTTATATATCGTTTGCTCAAGACCTCACAGCAGACAACGCTGACTTGATAGCACTCAAACTATCAATTTAGTTTCACAATGACAACAGTTTTTGGCGAGTTTGAACCTACAGGTTCGGTTACACTTCAAAGCATGATCGATCACATTTGGATACTTTTCGTAACACTTTTGTATCATCACTCATGTATTTGTACCAATACTCGCGTATCCTTAGTGTTTGTTTCTATTAACGTTTTTAAGTAGGAACTTTTTCGCTAAGTTTACCCGCGAACACACATCTTGTTACTTTCATAATTAGGAGTATGAATAATGAAAGTTAAGTCTTTAGCTAAGGCTATCAGTCTAGTTGCACTAGGTGCAGCAAGCTCATCAGCATTTGCAGCTGGTTTTCAGGTTTCAGAACAAAGCGCAGCAAGCTTAGGCCGCGCACTTGCAGGTGATGGCGCATTTGGCGACTCGGCTGCTGTACTAGCTAACAACCCAGCGGCAATGTCTTTGCTAAAGGGCCGTAACGCAACATTCCACGTTTCTTACGTTGACCCAACTATCGAAATCACTGGCACTAGCACTGGTTCGATTCTAACTGACCAGCCTACTGCGTTCGTTCAAGACAGCGCAACTAGCGGCGCAGTTGTACCAAGCATGTTCGCTACGTTCGAGTACAACGACAAGATCACTCTAGGTATCGGCGCGTACTCTGACTTTGGTTTTGCTACTGAATACGACGACAACTTTGTTGCTCTTGAACTAGCTGACCTAAGCGACATCGTAAGCATCAACATCAACCCGTCGATGTCTTACCAGGTTAACGATCAGCTAAGCCTTGGCCTAGGCGTAAGCTTGGTTTACATGCACGCAGAGATCAGCTCTACTCGCTACTCGGGCGCAGCATCTGAAATGATCGCTCTAAACCCAGCTACTGGCCAGCCTGTAATCGACCCAAGCACTGGCATGCCGATGATGGTACCAAGCCCAATTCCACCAGGTGCTAACATTCAGCAGCTAGAAGGCGATGATGTAACTTGGGGTTGGAACGTTGGCGCACTTTACCAGTTCAACGACAGCGCGCGTATTGGTGTTAGCTACAAGAGCGAAGTTGACTCAAAACTAGACGGAGACGTGACTTCTGACATCAATAAAGGCCAAGCACCAGGAATTCCAAATTGGAACCAGCCTGGTTCAGTAGAAATCACTCTACCAAGCATTCTAGAAGTTGCTGCTTACCTAGACGTAACCGAAAACCTAGCGCTATCGGCTTCATACTACAACATCGGTTGGAGCAGCTTCGACGAGATCGCTCCTGAGCTAGAAGACGGTGGCTATTTCCCTGCAACTCCTGAGCACTGGAACGATTCAGATCGCTTCTCTGTTGGCGCAACTTACTCAGCAGACAAGTGGACATTCCGCGCTGGCGTAATGTTTGACGAAAGCCCAGTAGACGACGAGCACCGTACTCTACGTATCCCTGATGCAGACCGTACTTGGTACACACTAGGTGCTAGCTACGAAGTATGTGGTAACTGCACTGTAGACTTTGGCTACGCTTACATCACTGGCGACAAAGCGACTATCGAAGAAGAGTCTCCACTAAACGGCCAAACTGGTGGCCTAATCGGTGTTGGCACTGTAAACGCAACTCTAGACGCAACTGGTAACGTGTTTAGCGCTGGCGTTAACTTCAAGTTCTAATGGGCGAGTTTAGCCTGCTGGCTAGACACTATTAGAAACGAAAAAGGCGACTCATTGAGTCGCCTTTTTTATTGCTTGCCAAACTACTGCTCGCGAAACGCCCTATTCGATGCCTCAAGAATCGGATTAACCAGATAATCCATCACCGTTCGCTGATCTAGCAAAATCATCACCTCGGCAGGCATTCCCGGATACAACTCTACCTGTTCAAGTTGAGCGATCTCTTGCGCGTCAGCTTTGATACGTACCTGGTACGCACTGATGTCACGTTGAGGGTCATCAATACGGTCGGCAGACACCACCAGCACCTCTCCCGATACTGGCGGCGTGCGCCTGTAATTATAGGCTGATAATCGAATACGCGCCTGCATGCCTGGGCGAACTACATCAATATCTTCGGGCTTAACTAGCGCTTCGATAATCAGTTCGTCTTGTGTGGGCACAATCTCCATCAGTGTTTCACCGGGCGAGACAATACTACCTTGCGCATTGGTCACCAAGTTAACGACCGTGCCGTTAATAGGGCTAACAAGCTCGACCCTCGCTAATACATCAGCAGCATCAATCAATGCTTGCTCTGTTTCTTGTATGCGGCTTTCTAACGACTGTAACTCATCGTTAATCTCTTGCTGATAGGTAAACACAACATTGCGTTCGTTTTGCTGCAATTCAGTTAACTGCACTTTGGCCGCCGCAACACGTGAACTGTAGTCACCTAATCTGCCTTTTATCTCGGCTTCTTCGCGGCGAATGTCTAACAACTGCGATTTAGACGTACTACCCTCAAGCACCATTTTTTCGTGCATCTCGGCTTGTTCACGCAAAATCGATAGCGCTTTTTTATCGGCAGTTTCTCTCGCAGTAAAACCCTTAAGGTCTTCGCGCGCTTGATTGACTTGCTCGGCCAGTACTTTTAACTCGCCCCGATGTAAATCACGTCGATTAGTGTATTGGTTTAACTGCATCTGATAAGCGCGTGCTAATAACGCTTGATCACCAGCAAGCTCTGGTGGCTCAAACTCGCCACCCATTAGCTCGGCTTCTAATCGTGCATAACGGGTTTTGTCGTTAATTAAACTTGTGGTCAGCTGCTGATGATTAGCCTTGGCGCGAGTATCGGCAAGTTTGATTAACACCTGCCCTTTTTCGACCACGTCACCATCTTTTACAAAGACCTGATCAACAATGCCGCCCTCTAAATGTTCGATCTCTTTTTTGCGGCTTTCAACCGTAATTACGCCGGGTGCAATCGCGGCAGAATCTAGCGGTGCTAAACTCGCCCATAACACAAAGCCACCAAAGACAATCGTAGACACCAAAGCGATGCGCTTAACCCAAAGCATAGGGTCTTGTGATGAGCGGGTTAACGTAGATGATTGCATGCTAATTACCCCGCGTTTGCATTTAAGTGATCAACAAGACTGTGGGTGTCGCCAAAATACTGCTGCTCGCCACGGGCAATGACTAGTGCATTATCAGCAATACCTAACAAGCTTGAACGGTGCGTTGCCATAACTAACGTAGTACCAGCCAAATTGATATTGGCGAGCGTGTTAGCTAGGCGCGTTTCTGCGGCAGAGTCTAACGACGCTTGTGGCTCGTCTAAAATTAAAATACTAGGGTCGCCAAACAGCGCACGGGCAATGCCCACTAACTGCGTTTGACCGCCTGACAGCTGCAAACCATCTTCGCCGATTCTAGTTTGATAGCCGTTTTCTAAGGTAAGTACCCATTCGTGAATACCCGCTAGCACACAGGCCTTGATCACGTCTTCTTGATTAGCGTTGGTAAAGCGCGCCACGTTATCGGCAACGGTACCCGGCAACAACATCACCGATTGCGGCAGATATCCGATCTGCTTACCCAATACTTCGCGGTCGTATTGATCTAAGGCGGCGCCGTCGATTCTAACATCGCCACGGGTTGCTTTAAGCGCATTGGCCATAAGTCTTAACAGCGTTGATTTACCTGAGCCAGTATTACCCAATACCGCTAACGAACCGCCATGACCCACTTTAAAGTTGATACCTTTTAACAAAACGTTATCGGTGTCGGGGACGCGGTAGATAAGATCTTCGACAGCGATGTCGCCTCGTATCGGCGGCAGCTCGGTAACCGGCGCTTCGTCTTCGCGCTTTTCAAAGGTTAGCTTTAACAGCTGCCACTGCTCATAGGCCTCGCGCCAACCGCGCCACCCTTGAACAGCCTGTTCAAAAGGCGCTAATGCTCGCCCCATTACCATCGATGCAGCGATCATGGCACCTGCCGACAACTGCGACTGCAACACCAACCAAGCGCCCGCCCCCATGATGCCAATTTGCAGCAACATACGCAGACCTTTAGAGATACTCGAGATGGAGCTCATCAGTGATTTAATCTTTGAATCAACCGCCAGCACCTGCTCGTTCTCGTGTTGCCAACGGTCGGCAATGCTTTGCGACATGCCCAACGAATGAATCAGCTCTGCGTTGCGAATATATTGGCGAGCATGGCGCTTAGATGCCTGCGCCATCGCAAAGGTTTGATCTTTGCGCGCCGAAGAAAGGTAGGCGTTGATTGCACTCAGGCCGATCAATAAGATCGTGCCCCCAATCGCAACCGCGCCCAGTAAAGGGTGAAGCAAATAAATAAAAATCAAGAACATCGGCGCCCAAGGCATATCGATTAGCGCAGAAAAGTTGCCGCCCGACAGCGTCGATTTGATTTTTGATAAGGCGCTGATACCAGCATCAGCCACCTGATTACTTTGCGCCGTTTGCAGAATCACCTCGCGCATTACGGGGTTACCCATCTCGGCTTCAAAGTTGGTCGCGATCGCGCTTAACGCACGCGCTCGCAAAAATTCGATAATCGCGTAAACCACGATCAAAAACGCAGCAATCGCTGCCAGTAAAACAAGCGTATCGGTTGATCCAGAACTTAACACTCGATCAAAAACCTGCAACGAAAAAATGGGTGCTGCTAAAGCGAGTAGGTTTGAAACCAAACCTAAGGCGATTAGCATGACGATCCAGTGGCGGATTTTTTTCTCTAGCTGTTCAATTAAATTCATCGTTATAAATATTTTTGTTATCTAGAAAAAAGCCCTGCACTAAAAAATTAGTACAGGGCTCTACGTTGAAACAACTTACATAAACATGTCGCCGCTCATGTCAGCAAAACCACCCGCCTCCATGTCGTCATCACCGTCTTCATCGTCACTATCGACAACATTAATGATCACAGTATGCTTTTTGTTGGTAAAGGTATAGCTATCGCCATCATCGTCTAGACCGCCATTCCAGCCATCTTTTTGGATGTCTAAGTCATCAACATCAACAACAGTTAACGTTGCAACCTTGTTGCTGCCGTCATTGTCATCGTTTCTAATTTCATTCCAAATTTCTTGAACCGATACGGTCACATCGTTGCCGTTGGCTTCGATGCGCTCAAAGTTCATGATGCCTTCGCCAATCGTATCAACATCTTCATTCACGATTAGGGTATCGTAGCCTTTACCACCGTCAACTGATGCAAAAGCATGAGTGCCAGGTTTATTGGTATATGGCGTACCCCAATCATCTGAATCAGATACAACCGTGTCGTCACCATGCCCGCCGTCGATACGGTCAGCCCCTGCACCACCATCAATCCAATCGTTGTCGTTACCGCCCATGATGTCATCGTTACCACCACCGCCGTAGATCGTATCGTCGCCGTGCTCGCCTTTGATTACGTCGTCGCCTTCGTTACATGATTCTATTTGGCCGATCTCAGTTTCATAACCAATCTCTGTACCAATATGAGTAAAGGTTACGTCGGTTATCAGCATGTCAGAGTTATCTCCATGCTGATAATCAATGGTACCGTCAGTTAAGTCTCCTGGAGCTACAATAATCGTCGTGAACGCAACATCACTATTGATAGTAAACGAAGACTCGCCGCCATTATTGTTAGCGCCGTTGCCGTTATATGCACCCGTACCTGCTCCGTTATCATGATCTAAAGCATCGTAGCTACCCATTGCAACCACATTGCCATCAGAATCTAGCGCATACCAGTCGACGCTTTCAGAATAATCGGTCGAACCATCATCACTGTAGAATCGAGCCATCGAAACAGTTGCTGATACAGCTGTCATGCCTAGCTCTATCTTGGCGACTTCAGCCTTATCTGATAGCTTTTCAAATTCGTGTTGCTTCCATGCATCTTCACTTGTTCCGGTGTAAGCACCCCAACCATCGACAGCACCAGCACCACCGTCAGACATATAAACGGCGCTCCATTGATCAGCTAGCATGAAGTTATGAGCAGCTAAGTCAGCATCTGATATTTCGCGAGTGGTCATGCTAGCGCCTAAATCAACTGAGTGATTACTCGTTACGTCGACCATTACTTCGGTAACAATCTCGCCAATCGAATTAACGCCATCGCCATACATTACGTCATCGCCATGACCGCCACGCATAAAGTCATTATCGTTACCACCATGCATCAAATCGTCGCCACGCCCACCATGTAATGCGTCGTCACCACTTTGGCCATACAATTCATCTTCACCGGCCCCGGCTCTGATTAAGTCGTCACCACCTGGCGAATCACAATCATCAACCATTTTATCATCGCCCCAAAACTCATCATTTGAGCCAACTTCGCCGATTAAAGACACGTTATCTATCAACGCTCCTATGGTGTCGTCGTCACCTGAAGACATAAACGAAATTTTGTAATCACCCGCTTCAAGATCTAGCATCGCATGAAACGCTTGATAACCATCAGTGGGCGACAAGCCGCTAATATCGACATCACCAGTACCGTCTGCTTTAAAGCTAAACATTGCAACGGCGTTGTCATTGCTGTCGTAAATCGCCACGTTAAATTCGCTTGTGCCTGGGTTGCTACGCACCGCATACTGAAAATCTAAATGAAATGAACTACCATGCTCTACAGTAAAATCCTGTGATACAGTCGCATTGGTATCGCTACCGTTGTGCGAGTCTAGCTCCATCACCGAGCCATCAGTTAGTTCATTTGAAGGGGTGCCGCCAAAGCTGCCATTTTGAATCTCAATGTATCCTGCACCACCATCGTTATCGTCGCCATCGGCGTACCACGAAACCTCGCCCATTTCGTCATCTAGAGATGTATATGTACCCCATTGGCCAGGGCTACGATCGTGGCCCCAATCAAACGTACCATTTCGAATCAAGTTTTCGGTGCTATCAAAGGTACCTGCGTAGTTACCGGTATCAAAGATACGGTCATCACCCTGACCACCTTCTGCATAGTCAGCACCACCTTTGGTGCGAATAAAGTCGTCGCCGCCTAAGCCTTTGAAACTGTTGCTATCGTGAGTGCCGTTGATGTCATCGTCTTGCTCAGAGCCTAACACGCTCTCGCCGTCTGTACCGGCATCCTGCCATGGTTGACCACCATCTTTTGAACGCCACACACCGTCTATCAATCGTATTTTCGCCATTTGATTTCTCCCTCTCCCTGAGATTTATCAAATAATTTGTAGAGATCTACGCTCTAGTACCATTCCATGACTAGAACTCCCAATAGGGATAACACGCCCAAAACGCAGCGCCGTAGATAGAAATATGTTTGAAAGTCGTTGAGTGCATGACCGCGGAGCCATCAACGCCATCTAGAATAAAACCGCTAGAACATCACACTTAAAGTGTGACCAAGTTGGCAAATCTCGCACAACAGCTTACCAAAAGAAAGAAAAAAAAGTGTTTTTCTAAAGAAATTTTGCAGAACGTACACCGTTGTACGCACTGCAAACAAATAGATACGAAATGACTAAACTTCGCCCTTTAGTCTTAGCTTTTTAAACCAGATAAACACGGCAACAAACAGCAAAGTATTCGAGATAGGGCTAGCCAACCAAATAGCTGTAACCCCACCAATCATTGGGGCGAGCAACAACACAGGCACAAATACGGCGAGCTTACCTACAGCCACAATTAGAGCCGCTTCGGCTCGGCCCATTGCCTGCAAGTAGGCAATGGTAACTAACAGCATTCCTTCAAGTGGTAACGCCAGCAAGTGTAGCTTAAAGCCCTCAACAGCCAACGGCAGCAAGGTAGCATCATCAGAATAGATCGCGGCCACTAAATCGGGGCGCCAAAACACCACCACAATGTTCAACAAAGCGATTGCCACTACCGTGCCATTGGCCATATTTAAAAAGGCCTTTACACGCAGTTTGTCTTTGGCTCCATGCCAGTAACTAACCAATGGCTGAATGCCCAGTGCAATGCCCTCGCCCACCATGTAAAACACCGACTGGGTGTAACCCACTACTGCAAAGGCAGCGATGTATAGCGAGTTGCCATAGGTCAAGAATAAACGGTTGTGCAGCCAAATGATCACCGCCAAGTAGCCCTGCAGCACAAAGGTCGACGCGCCGTTCTTTGTGATTAACCAAACGTACTCGCCCTGCAATTTAAGCGACGACCAACGCAACGCGTATTGCTTAGATCTAAAGAAGAAATGATAAAAACCAATTAGCGCCGCCACGCCTTCGGCAATGGCCGTAGCCCAGGCGGCGCCTTTCATGCCCCAACCGAACTCAACAATAAACAGATAGTCGAGCACGATATTGGTGCAAGCACCCACTATCATCATGCCGGTACTTAAACGAGGTGCGCCATCGTTACGCACCAGTACGGCAAGTACCATCGAAAACACCGCTGCCGGCGCCGTTAATAAAATGATCCAGATGTACTCAGCTGCATACTGACCAGCTAAGCCTTCGCCACCCAAAAAGCCAATCAGATGCTGGCTGATAAAATAGCCTGCAATAATCAGCAATAATGAGCCGTACACCGACATGCCAATGGTGTGCTCAAAAAACTTTTGCGAGCGCTCGTGATTACCTTCACCGGCTGAGATGCTCATCCAGGTAGCACCACCCATCTGAATCCAGCCCGAGATGGCCGCCAGCACCATCCATATAGGGTAAGCCACAGTCATCGCTGCCAAACCTTCAGGGCCCACAAAGTGCCCCACAAAGATGCCGTCAACCACGGCGTAAACGCCATAGATCAACATAGCAAGTGTGGTAGGTACAACGTACTCTACAAATTGACGCGAATTAGACTGTGACGACGACGGATGCATATCAAACCCCATTAATACGGCTGAAAGCATACGGTAACTCGCCTATTATCGCCATGTCAGCAATAGGAATAGTGATGCGATTAGACAAGTATCTTGCCGATCAAACGGGTTCTACCCGCTCGATCATGAAACAGGCCATTCGCGTTGGGCGAGTTAAGATCAACGACGAACTAGTGATTAAGGCGCAAACTCAGGTTAAAGAGGGCGACATTGTCAGCTTTGATGGGCGAGTGATCGAACCGCCTCGTGATCTATACATCATGCTGCACAAGCCCGACGGTTACCTGTGCGCCACCCAAGATGGCATGCACCCAATTGTTAACGACCTATTGCCCGCCCACATGCACGCGCTGTTTAGCGTAGGGCGCTTAGACCTAGATACTACCGGTCTAGTATTACTCACCAACGATGGCCATTGGGCACAACGTATTACCCACCCTAAGCGCGGCTGCGATAAACGCTATCATGTGTTTCTAGCCCGTCCACACGAGCCAAGCTATATAGAACAGTTCGAAAACGGCATCATGCTGCGCTCTGAAAAAGAGCCTACATTGCCGGCCAAGCTAGAACTGATTAACGAGCAAGAAGCAATCGTCACCATCAGCGAAGGTCGCTATCATCAGGTTAAGCGTATGTTCGCAGCCGTAGGAAACCATGTAGAAGAACTGCATCGTCTTTCGATCGGTGGTCTAACGCTTGACGACGATCTTGCCCCAGGCGAATATCGTGAGCTAACCGCTGACGAGGTTGCCCAGTTTTGAACACCCCCTTTGATGCTGCCATAGATCTGCTGCACCAAACTCGCCAACACTGGGCGAGTGAAAACACGCTCGTCTATATGACCGAAGGTTTGGCCAGTTTAAATACCCAAGGCTGCAACACGATCACCAATCGTTTTGATCTGTTCGAGCAACTTAAGCAGAACAAACAAAAAGTTACCTTTAGTGATTTTGTGCTGGCTGATTGCCAAGCGCTTACCAACTCGCCCGCTGCCGTCGTAATGCGGGTCGATAAAGAAAAGCCGTTAAGCCATTATCTTTTCAATCTTACCGCCACGCTATTAAAAGACGGCGGCGAGTTTTGGTTAGTGGGCCACAAGAACGAAGGCCTTAAAACCTATCTAAAAAAAATCGGTAAGCTGCTCATTGGCGAGCAGAAAACCCACAAGGGTAAAGAGGGTTATCAGTGCATTCAGTTCAAGGTTGAGTACGTTAACGACGACAATCTATTTGATGACTCAGACTATACCCAGATTCGATCGATCAACCAAAAGCCAGACCTGCTATCTAAACCGGGCCAATATGGCTGGAAGAAAATCGACAAAGGCAGCCAACTGCTGATACAAAAAGTGGTTGATCACTATGTATTTAGTGACGAAGATCGCGTACTCGACCTAGGCTGCGGGTACGGCTACCTAGCCGCCGTGGCCTCGCAACTACCCTATGGCGAAATGATCGCCACCGACAACAACGCCGCCAGCGTCATCAGCGCCAAAGCCAACTTTGAGGCATTAGATATCAAAGGCGAGGTAGTTGCCGCCGACTGCGCTAAAGGTCTAGAAGGCCGTTTTAACCTAATTCTGTGCAACCCCCCCTTTCATACGGGCTTTGCCCACGATCAACAGTTGACGGCTAAATTTTCGCAAACAATCGCAAGCCGCCTGCGCCGCAAGGGTAAAGCCTATATCGTGGTAAATCAGTTCATTAACATGGCTGAATTACTGACGAAACAGGGCTTAACGGTAACCGAACTTGATCACAATCAAGGGTATCGAATTTATCTAGCCCATAGGTGACCAAAAACTTGTCGTTTGGGTAATTTGAACTAGTCTTGATAAAAGACCAATTCAAGGCAGGAGCCCCAAAAATGCAATACCGACAAGTTTTTGATCTGCTGTACCATCCCGTTCAAGAATGGGAGTCGATTCGCGAACACGACAAGGCCCAACCCGAGTCGGTGCGCACCGCTATCTTTCATATCGTGTTAACGGCGCTGATTCCGCCGGTTTGCCTGTTAATCGGCACTACCCAACTAGGGTGGAGTATCGCGGGCCGAAACTTTGTAACCCTCACCTTTGAAAGCGCCCTACCCATTGCGGTGGCCTTTTACTTTGCGATTTTAGTGGTGACCGCCTGCGTGGCGTATTCGATCTATTGGATGGAGCAAACCTTTGGCTCGCAAGCCACGATGGGTCGTTGCATTACCTTTACGGCACTCACCGCAACGCCACTCTACTTTGCAGGCTTTGCAGGCCTATTACCGATCGTATGGTTAGCAATGTTGGTGGTGACCGCAGCCGTAGCCTACTGTGTGTATCTACTTTATGTTGGCTTGCCGGTGTATATGGAGGTGCCCCCAGAGCGAGGCTTTATCTTTGCATCGAGCATACTAACCGTAGGGCTAGTGATGCTCGTGTCGATGATGGCCGTTACCGTGATTTTGTGGAGCTACGGATTCACTCCACAAACCGCCGGCGCCTAACTACTTATTCTTCGTAGATCGCGTACCATTTTTTAACATGACCAATGGTGCGCCAGGTGCCCTTGAAACCCGCTGGTACAGTGAACGAATCACCCTGTACAACGCGGGTCTCGACTCCTTCGGCGTCAGTGATAATCGCTTCGCCTTCAATGATTACACACATCTCGTCTTCGGTGTAATTTAGGTTCCAGCAACCTTCGGTTGATTCCCAAACACCCGCAAAGAAGTTCTCTTTAGTGTTGGTGTACTGGTTTAGTGCACGGCCTGTTGGCGCACCGTCAACCACACGATCTTCAGCAATTGGTGCGTATTCTTGGCTCGATACATCAGGGGTTAAGCGGTTTACTACTAACTTTGTCATTATATTTACCTCAAGGTTTTCTAACTAATCTAGGGCACTAAACCTAACGGTGCCGTCGACTATAAATTTGCGCACATTATCAATGGCACGGTTAGCCATTGCAATACGTGTGCTATGCGTTGCGCTGCCAATATGCGGCAAGCCCAATACACGCTCATGATTAAATAGCGGGTCGTTTACATCGACCGGCTCCTTCGCCCACACATCACTGGCATAGCCACCTACATGACCGCTATTTAAACTCGCCAACATCGCCTCTTCATTTACGATGCCGCCGCGGGCCGTGTTTACAATGAGCACATTGGGGCGAGTTTTACTCAACGCCTGTTCATCGATTAGATCGCGGGTATCATCAGTTAACGCGACATTAATGCTGATCACATCGCTGCGCTGCAACAGCTGATCTAACGAGACCTGCTCAATTTGGGCGAGTGTTTTGGGCGAGCGGTTATAGCCGATTACATTCATGCCAAAACCCTGCGCGCGCTTGGCAACGGCTTGGCCAACCTCACCAAGGCCAACAATACCCAGTGTCTTGCCTGCTAAATCGATGCCTAACATCATGTTTAACTGCCAGCGGTTTTCGAAGTGCCAGTTGTCGTCTTTTACAAACTGATTAGCTTCAACGATTCGACGCCCCGCCCCAAGCAACAGCGCCCAGGTTAAGTCGGCGGTGGCATCAACCAATACGCCGGGCGTACAGCCCACTGCCACACCCGCCTCGCGACAGGCCTGCAGATCAATATGGTCAGCACCCACTGATACCGTACTCACGCACTTAAGATGAGGTAGCGCAGATAACAACTCGCCATTAATTGAATCGGTTAACAAGCAAATCAACGCCGTAGCGTCTTGGGCGAAATGGATAAGCTCAGGTTGGGTAGGAGGTGTATCACTAGGCCAAAGGTTAACCGTAGCGACATCTTGAAGGGCTTTGATTACATCTACCGGCAGCGAACGGGTTACCGCCACCACCGGCTTACTACTTTGATTCATAAATTAAAAAGGCCAACCCGCAATGATCGCGCCCGAGATTGCCGTAGAGATCACCATATAACCCGCGTTAATCAACAATAGGCTACGCGTGCGCTGCTCGAATAAATAGTTAGTTAGCAAATGCGCCACGGCAATACCTAGGGCCACCATCGCCCCCAAGATCGCACCGTTTAACACGCCGCTCACGTTTTGCAGCAACACCGCCAAGGTAATCGCCACCATCACCTGCGCTATAAAGGCGCCGGCAAAGGTCTTACCCATATTAGCCGACTGAATCTGCTCGTCACTTAAACCTACAGCCGCCTGCCACTGTTTAGAAAACAACGGGCCATACCAAATTCCGCCCACCACAAAGGTCGACACAGCAGCCACTAACACAGCAATAATATTGATTTGATCAAGCATGGGGTTACACCTTTTGTTGTTATTAGGTTAGCGCCTACTGTAATCCAATTAGCGCCAGTTTAAAAACTATGTTTCAATGCGCCAGAATAAAAATAAGAGGATCAACCATGCGCCTTGGGCCAGGACTACTCGTAACCGCCGCCTTTATTGGGCCGGGCACCATCACTACCGCCACCATGGCTGGCGGCAACTTTGGCTACAACCTTTTATGGGCATTGCTGTTTTCGGTGATCGCAACGCTAACGATTCAAACCATGGCTGCGCGCCTTGGTATCGTAACAGGCAACGGTTTGGCCGAGGCCTTTAGATCTCAAATAGAAAAGCCCTGGCTCAAATGGTTAACGGGTGCGCTCATTATTGGCGCTATCGGCGTGGGTAACTCGGCCTATCAAACCGGCAACCTTGCAGGTGCCGCCATTGGGGCGAGTGACATGCTCGAACTAACCTCAGGCAACGCAGTGCTGCTTATTTCGATCACGGCACTGATTGTTTTACTCTCGGGTAAAGCGGCGTTAATCGAACGCGCCTTAGTGGGTTTAGTAGCGGTTATGGCACTGCTATTTGTTGCCACCATGATTGCACTGGGCCCAGATCTTGGGGCACTACTAAAAGGCTTGCTAGTACCCACTACCCCTGCCGGCAGCTTAACTACGATCATCGCGTTGATCGGCACCACGGTTGTGCCCTATAACCTATTCTTACACGCTACCCTTGCCGCGAAACGTTGGCACGGCGTAGACAAAGAAACAGCCTTTAAAGAATCGTTCTTCGACATGTTACTAGCAGCCATCGTGGGCGGCTTGATCACTATGTCGATCGTGGTCGCTGCGGCGATTGGCTTAAAAGACGATGTATCGGTGCAGTCGATGGGCACCTTGTTAAGCCCGCTGCTGGGTGACTACTCGCCCAAAGTATTTGGCTTAGGCCTATTGGCCGCCGGCTTAACCAGCGCACTAGCGGCTCCTATGGCAGCGGCCTTTGCGGTGGGCGGTATGCTGGGGCTCGACACCGATTACAAGAGTAAGTGTTTTAAAGTGGTCACCACTATCGTAGTGGTTTTTGGGGCGAGTTTTGCTTACTTCGGCTCAAAGCCATTAACGATGATTTTGTTCGCACAGGCAACCAACGGCATGCTACTACCGATTGCGGCGACCTTCTTGGTGTGGATCATGAACAGGAAGAGCTTGCTGGGCGAGCATAAAAACTCGCCCCTGCAAAATGCCATCGCCATTGCGGTGTTGGCAGTCGTGATTGGTTTAAGCGGCTACAAGTTAGCGGCGCTGATTTAGCCAATCAGCTTAGTGGCCAGCCTTACCCTGGTTGGCTACAGCTTCCATCATCTTAGCAACCTCTTCTGGGTCGCCGATGTATTCGCTTTTGATCACGTTAAAGTTTTCGTCTAGCTCGTACACTAGTGGCATACCCGTAGGAATATTAATACCCATGATCTGCTCTTCGGTGTACTTCTCTAGGTACATCACCAATGCACGTAGGCTGTTGCCGTGGGCAACCACTAATGGCTTTTTACCCATCTTTAGTGCAGGCACAATCTCGTCGTGCCAGTAAGGCAATACGCGATCAATGGTCAACGCCAAGCTTTCGCAGCTAGGTAGGCAGCTTGCATCTAAATTTTTGTAACGCTCTTCAAAACGCGGGTGGCGTTCGTCATCTAACTCAAGCGCTGGTGGTGGCGTGCTAAAGCTGCGGCGCCAAACCAATACTTGGTCGTCACCGTGCTTAGCAGCCGTCTCGGCTTTATCTAAACCTTGCAGACCGCCATAGTGACGCTCGTTTAAACGCCAGCTGCGGTTTACCGGTAGCCAATGCATGTCTAGCTGGTCTAGTACATTCCACATAGTCTTGATAGCGCGCTTCAATACTGACGTAAATACCACGTCAAACTGATAGCCCTGCTCTTTAAGCATTTGGCCTGCTTTAATCGCTTCGCCTACGCCCTGCTCGGTTAGATCAACGTCTTTCCAACCAGTAAAACGGTTTTCTTTGTTCCAAACACTTTGCCCGTGTCTGATTAGCACTAATTGATACATGGGGTCTCCAATAAATAGGTGCCTGATTAATGGGTGGTGGTTGCGGCGGCACGTTTCGCTAGCCGCTTATTGGCGCCTCGATACATACGCTTAACGTATTTGGTCGATAACGCTTCTTGTATTTGGGGTTCGTCTGCCAGCTGCCAATCGGCATAGTTGTTTTGCGTGCAGTACTCGCCATAGATCTTTTCAAAGGCTGCTACATCAACGGCAGTAAACCAATGGCTCCAGTGGTTGCCATCGGCTTGTTCAAAGGTTGGGTCAGACAGCACTTTAAGACCTAGCTGCTCAGCTAATGATACTACCGAGCTACCAAAAAATGATTCGATGGTTACTTGGGTAAGTTTTTCGGTGCTTTCAAGCTGTGCAATAACGTCGGGCATCGATTGGTAAATAGCGCGCTCACTAGACAGCGCCTTACCAAAGGTTTTGTCGTCTTCGTTTTGTGCCATCAAGGTAAGCATCGGCACCGACAAAGGCTCGGCTTGTTTTCGTGCCAAACGCTCGGCAAATAGATCGTAGCTAGCATGCCAATCGTCGGCCCGCCCCTTAGCTACTTTTAACTTAGGTACGCGCGCCCAACGAAATAACTGATGACTGACAAGACGATCGCGGGGGTCGCGATGTACCCAAAGAATTTGATCAAAGCCATTGCACAGTTGTTTCAGCTGATCGCCAAAGCGCTCTAGATGCTGTGGGTACACAACCCCCTGCACCACCAAACCACGTTTGTCGGCTTTGTAATCATGAATCTGTTTAATTTTTGCTGAATGGTCGGTACCCGGTACGGCACCCATTTTTATTGCGCCAGGCATATAGGCAGCATCGGCACACAACGCAATCTGCTTGGCCAACTGACCCGAGCCTGATTTAGCGAGGCCCAACACTAGCACTCGCTGACCTGAATTAAACCACATAAGACACTTACCTCTTAGGCAAGCACTATAGCATAAGCGGCTATTTAACTGCGACTATCGACAGCTCTATATTCAGCAGTTTATCGACATCGCAAATCGCCTTATAGTTTAGCCGCCTACCGGCGGGGTCTACCGCATAAAATGGCAGCTCTAGCACCCCCTTTGGCGGGCGGTCGTCTTCTAACACGGCAGTAAATGTTAGCTGCTTAGGCAACGCGGGTTCAAACGAGAATTGGCTAAATTGCATCATGGCTACGTCTAACTTGGCCTCGCACCTAATCCAGGCCGATTGATGCCAGCGCTGGTCAAACATTTCGGTAAAGTGCAGGCTTGATCCTCGCCCTTTTAATAGCCGCTGCGAACGTACTTCAAAACTTAAACGAAACGATTCGTGTTGGGGCGATTGGCAAGTGATAACCACGATATGATCGTTGCGATCAGAGCGCTCGTTATCGATATGTACGTCGATCACCTGCGCGCAATCGTCGCGCAGGCCCACCACATCAACAATCTGCTCTACTTCGGGCTTTAGGTTTTGGTAGCGCTTTGGCAACAACCAAAGGTCACTTAACAACAACGCTACCATCAGGTTCATGGCTAGCTGCGCAGATCGGTGCCTGCTTGTACCTGCGCCTGCTGGGCAATCAATAGCTCTATCGGCACCAAGGCGTCGTCAGACGTGGTTTGATCAACAACGGGTTGCTGCACAGGTCTAGCAGGATAGGTTTCTAGCAGCTGCACGTCTTCGATTAATGCGGCATTTAATTGCTGCATCTGGTCTTGAGGCACGCGGTATTCGCTATAGCCGCTGCCATCAAATTCGAACCGCTCAAAGGTTTCGATAAACGAGAATGGCACTCTAAACTCGGCCAAACCGGTTTCGGCGTGGCTCAAGCGACTCCATTCACGTGCTAGTCGCCGCGCCCAGTGATAGCTAGTTAGGGGGTAGAAAAAGTTTTGCCGCCCCAAATCAGGGTTAAAGGCCTTAAAACCTGACTTCAGTAAATAGGCAATGCCCTCTTGAGACAGCGGTCGATACAGCGTAATACGATCCTTCATGAAATCACCAAAATCCGTGCGGTTTTCGCAGTAGTTCTTTCAGTATAGAAAATGTTACCTTTATCGCTAGTCAAATGGGGGCAATTTATGACGCCAAACATCGTATTGGTTGAAGACGACGCAGCGATCTCTAAAAACTATCAAGAATCACTGCAGCTGCAGGGTTATCAAGTACGTACTTACGCAAGTGTGGGCGAGGCTAAACAGGGCTTTAGCGACGCGCCGTTTGATATTGCGATCTTAGATATTACGCTGGGCGATCAAATTGAAGGCGGTTACGAACTATGCCAATGGTTACGCGCTACCTACCCCAATTGCGGCATCATCATGCTTAGCTCCCGCGAAAGCGATTTTGATACGGTAACCGGCCTGCGCTTAGGCGCTGACGATTATTTGACAAAAAGCACTAGCACCGGCGTATTGTTTGCACGCATCAGCGCCCTGCTGCGCCGTACCCAATCAGTAAGTGCACCAAGCTCGGTGATTACCCAAGAACACCTGTCATTAGACACCCAGTCGCTAACCGCTAGCTGGCGAGGCGAGCCTTTAAAGCTAACGGTAACCGAATGCCTGTTTGTGCAGGCATTGACGCAATCGCCGGGCCAGGTGGTATCGCGCAACGCACTGATGAAAGCCGCCTCGATCGTGGTAGACGACAGCACCATCAGCTCGCAAATCAAGCGTATACGCAACAAGTTTATCGGTATTGACGGGGAGTTTAATCAGATCGAAGCCGTTTATGGTTTGGGTTACCGTTGGAACCCCGCTTCGTGAAAGCCCCCATCAAACACCTGAGCATTCGCAGCAAGCTACGCGCCCTCAGTGCCTTTGCGTTAATCGCTCCTATCATGGGCTTTGTGGCGATTGATCAGGTCGACAGCCAGCTAAGGCAGCTGCAGGCCAATCAAGCCTCACAAACCACCCAAACGCTGGCATCGGTGGGTTCACTCGCCCCTATATTGCAAACACTTGGTTCTGATCTGCCTCGGCTCTATGTGGCGTCGATGCCCTCATTGCCGTTGATTGATGGTTACGTTGATGACTGGCCGCAGATCGGTAGCGATGAGGCTATGAGTGCTGCCCACAATGGCTCGCACTTATTTTTGCTGTTACCCAAACAGGCATTACCGGTATCGGGTACCACACTTGATTTTGGCGATCATCAATTGCAGCTAGCAATTAGCAACACAGGTATACAACTAGATTCAGATACCCCGTTGCTCGCACGCACAAGCCGTGCCGCCGCTAGTAACGATTGGGTTGAACTAAAAATAGATCAGCGTTACATCGGGCACTCGGTAAGCCTGATGCTAAATGGCTCGCCGACCAAACGTTGGTTAGTTAAAGCCAACCCGCAGTGGCAAAACATCTTAAACCGAATGGCCAGCAGCCAGCCCAGTGCTCAGTTGGTGGTTGCCGACAACGCAGGTTTAATTCTTGCCGCCACCCATCAGCCCGACCAACTAAACGGTTATCAAAGTTTTTTGCAGCGGCTTTATACAAGCATTGCAACCCGCGTGCAGCCTATTGATTTAACGACTGCAGTAGGCCAACAAATTAGCCCACAGCTGCAAGTAACCGATGCCACGGGGCAGTATTATCTCATTAACGACGAGCCAAGGCTCATTACCTCAGCGCCCATCATTCAGCACAATCGCTATCGCGGCAATCTAATCATCATTGACCAACAGATCGACGCCACCAAGGTAGCCGGCAGCACACTACTGATTTGGATCATCATGGCACTACTAGCCAGTGCCCTCGCCCTTGTACCGATTTTGGCATTTGCCAACTGGCTTCAGCGACGTATTCGCGCGCTGGGCGCAGCGGTAACCCAAAGCGAAGATTCTTTAACACCGGTTCAGCGGCTTTCTAAATCAAACGATGAACTAGGCCAACTCGCCAAGGCCTTTGAGCATCGCACCGAAGAGCTGTTTAGCAAGAACCGCTATCTTGCCCAATTGGCGAGCATCTTAGGCCACGAAATTAGAACACCCATTGTGGTAGTGCAAAGCTCGCTCGAACACTTAGAGCGCACGCAAAGTGACGAACAATCAGCCTATATTAAGCGCGCCCGATCGGGTATTGAACGACTCGATAGCAGTATCAGAGCTATGGTGTCGGCGAACCATCTTGAGCAATCGCTTGCCAATTACGAACTAGAGCTCGTATCGGTAAACGACTTTGCGCTCGCCATCGCTGATAACTACCTTAGTCTTTATGGTGAGCAACGCTTATCAACTGACATTCATCTACCTGATCAGCTGTCGGCAAAACTCGCCCCCGAATTGATTGTGCAGGCGCTAGATAAGCTACTTGATAACGCCATGCGTTACGCCACCGATTGGCCTGTGCAACTAAGTGTAGAAGGCGATCAAGAGCAGCTATGTTTTAGGGTAACCAATCAGGGGCCAGCGCTTACCCAGCAAGGCCAAAGCTTAAGCGAGTTTGGCGTTAGCAGTGACAACCATCAACACAGCCGCCACCTAGGCCTAGGGCTTTATGTGACTGATTTGATCGCAAGACATCACCAAGGGCAATTCACAATTAGAAACCTAGCCGATCACAGTGGCGTCGCTGCATCGATCACAATGCTAACCGGTACTCATTATCATAGGTAATGAGACCCTCTAGCCCTTGCAACTGCCGACCAACAGGGTAAAGTAGTGTCACTATAACCAAAAATGGCCACACGTATGCGTGGTTGGGGGCTTTATGCAAATTCGCAAACTATTCGCTGTCAGTGCGATATTTTTCTGTGCGCTAGCACCTAAGGCACAGGCTGCCGATACCGACAATCTATTTATCGCCGGTGCTGCAATACACAACGAACTACGTAAAGACTATTACGTGGGCGTGCTTTTAACGGGCAATACCGGGGCATCGGCAGACGAATTGCTCAATAGTGATCTTGCCCATCGCCTAGATATGCTGATCACCCATAAATCACTTTCGTCGCGCCGCTTTGCCAGCGTTTGGTCTACCCGTATCGCGATTAACAATATGGCTTATACCGATCAATTAACGGCCATGGCCGACGACGTTATCGCCTTTACTTCAGTGGTTAAAGATCGCGTATTTCAGGGCGATCGCGTATCGATTGCTAACTCGCCCGAAGCCGATGCATTAATCGTATCGATCAACGGTGTAGAGCTACAACGTTTTGACCGCAGCTTGTACCCAATGCTGCTGCGTGCCTGGATCGGCTCTACCCCACCAAGCACCGAATACAAACAAGGCATCTTATCTAAGGGCGACATCGCCCCAGCCTTGGTTGACCAAATCAACAACTGGTCAGTGTCGGGCGAGCAAGTAGCTCGAATCGAAGCCTGGAAGGGCCCAACCCCTGAAGAGATCGCCGCGCTAGAAGCGCAGCAAAAGGCTGAAGAAGAAGCCGAAGCCCAGCGCTTAGCTAAGCTAGAAGCCGACGCTAAAAAGAAAGAAGCTGCTCGCATCGCCGCCGCCAAAGAAAAAGCGCGCAAGGCTGCCGCAGCTAAAGCTGCTGCCGCACAGCTATTGTTAGCAGAAGAGGAAGAAGACGAAGATCTGTTAGACGCCGCCGACGAATTTGCCGCACAGCTTTATCGCTCGCAACTGCTCAAATGGACATACAAATACGTTCGCTACCCTAAGCGTGCACTAGAGCGTGACCAAGAAGGCACCGTAGTATACGAAGTGACCATTGATCGTGACGGCAACGTAATCAAAGCCGACGAGAAGGCGGCTTCTGAGCATTCAACGCTGAACAGTGAAACGGGGCGTGCCATTGAGCGTGCTGAGCCCTACCCAGCTATGCCGGCCGACGTAAAGGGCGAGCAATTTACCTTTGAAATGCCAATCAAGTTTACTATTCCAGATTAACTTTCGCCTATTAACCTAGGCCTGTAACTGCTGCTCGGTTTGCTTGCCCTGCAGCAGTTGATCCATCGCTGAGATTATCTCTTTAAAGCTCTCGTCTACCCGCAAACCATCATTAAATATCTGTGTTGTCTGTTCTTGGCACGAACGTGCGATGCCTTCGATCGCCTGTTCTTGATCTTCACTAAGGCTTAAATCAGGTATAGCGGTATCCATCTGCTCAGCCATGTCTTCTACCACTGCGGCAGTTTTAACCATTACTTGCTTATAGGCTTCGTCGACGTTACCCATTACATCGCGTATGCGGGTCGATAGGGCTTCTAGCTTGGTGTTCTTGTCTTCTAAAATGCGTTTGTTATCAAGGGCATGCACATGGCCATCAATACCCTGAACAATCGCGAAAGTGTTGTCTTTCATGGTGCCGTACTTAGCATCATCGCCTAGCGGCATATTTTTAATCAGCACCGAGCAAGTGCCATAATTGCACAGGGTTTTATCTTCGTAATCTAGGTAACGGCCTTTATCCCAAGCTAGGGTCATCAAATTGGCCTCTAGGGGGCGATTAACATTATCGGCCTCAAAATTAAACACCCCAAAACGTGATCGCACCTGCAAACTAGCACTGACCTGATAGTGCGCCATGCTCGCAAAAAAATGCTTGGCCATCGCCTGCATATCTTCGCAACCGTGAATACCCAATAAGAACTGTACGTTGGCGCCCAGGTCACTGGCATCGGCCATAGCGCGCATTGCCAACTGCTGAGCTGTCTGTGCTTGTTGGGTTTGCATCTGCTGCTGCGTAAAGGCCGTGCGCATAGCCGACAGCTGCTGCACCCACTGTTCTTCGCCGGCATCAGCCGGTACCGCATACTTCACGTGATTGACCGCGGCAATCATCGAACTGGGTTCAACATTGTCGGGCATTAGGCCCAATGTGTACTCCGGCAGATTAACCGGCAAAGCGTCTAGTGATACCACTGCACCATCGGCC
The DNA here is from genome assembly GCA_947503335.1 of uncultured Pseudomonadales bacterium. Taxonomy (GTDB): domain Bacteria; phylum Pseudomonadota; class Gammaproteobacteria; order Pseudomonadales; family CANNCY01; genus CANNCY01. The sequence goes on from CANNCY010000005.1 coordinate 189,084, forward strand.
AACGGCATCTCGGTAACCAGTTCAAAACCACCTGCTTTTTCAAGCCAGTCAGCGTCTAAACTCGCTCCTTGCACAAATAGCTTCATAAGACTCTCCTACTCTAGTTAAGTAATAGCAATTAACTGGCCTTAACCCCTTGGTTTATTTACCATAATTTTGTACATTTACCAGATGAGCAGAACTAGTCAGTCAAAATTCGTATCTATTGCCGCCCTCGAGCTTGGCATGTACGTCTGTGAGCTTGACCGACCATGGCACGAAACCCCCTTTATGTTTCAGGGTTTCTTGCTAAAAACTGAAGAAGATATTCAGCAAATTTCGCAATACTGCGCCGGCGTTTGGGTAGACCCCGCCCGCCAAGATCGCAGCCTATCGCCGTCAAAGCCACGCGCAATTATGCGCCGTTCTAGTGCTTATAAAAATTCTAAAACCTTTAGCGAAGAAGCATCGGGCGCACAAAAAGCGCACTCGGCCGCCCTTGGCAACGTGTTTAACATGATCGACGCGGTACGTATGGGTGTGGCGTTTTCGTCTGAGGCCGCTAAAGATACCGTGACCCAATGCGTTGAAAGCATTATGCGCAACCCTAACGCCATGATGTTTATGTCGCAGCTAAAAAAGCAAGACGACTATACTGCTGAGCACTGTCTAAATGTGGCCGTATTAGCCATCGCCTTTGGTCGCCATCTGCAGTTTATTGAAGAAGAGCTTCATAACCTTGGCATGTGCGCCCTGCTACACGACTTTGGCAAGATTCGTATACCTAACGAAATTTTAAACAAACCATCGCGCCTTACTAACGAAGAGATGCGCGTGATGCAGCAGCATACGGTTCATGGCCGCAACCTGCTAGCCTCACAAAAAGGCATCTATCACGGTGTGGTCGACGTGGCGTACTCGCACCACGAACGTATCGACGGCACCGGCTACCCTCGCAAGCTACCCGCTAGTGGTATTAGCGAGTTTAGCCGTATCGTCAGTATCGTTGATGCCTACGACGCCATGACCAGCGACCGCGTTTATGCGCCTGGTATGAGCTCGTTAGATTCGATCAAGATTTTGTTAAAGGGTCGCGACAAACAGTTTGACGGCAAGCTAGTGCAAGAATTTATTAAGTGCATCGGTGTTTACCCACCAGGCAACCTAGTAGAGCTGCGCAACGGCATCGTTGCGATCGTGGTCGAGACCAACTATAAGCACAAACGCTACCCTCGCATTATCGCTGTTCGGGACGTTAACAAAGACCCATGCAAGCCTACTCGCATCGATCTGTCACTGATCGAAAGCGGCAAGCTTAATGATGGCTTTCAGGTGGTGCGCACGCTGCGCGACGGCAGCTATGGTGTGTTTAAGAAAGAATTTAGGAGCTCTACTGAGCCGTTGATGGCTTAAGTCAATTGAGCCGGCTTACGCCGACTCTTCTTCTTTTGGTTCAGCTGGCTTTTCAAGCGATGCCCCTGACCCCAAGAACACACCTACCCAGCGGGTATCTTCAAAACTCTCTAAACCGATCTTAACCGTCATCGTTAGCGGTACCGACAACAGCATGCCGACAGGGCCTAATACCCAGCCCCAGAATACTAACGATAAGAATACAACCAGCGTACTTAGGTCTAAGCCCTTACCCATTACGCGAGGCTCTAGCGCGTTACCGATTAGAGTGTTGATCAACACAAAGCCAATGGCTACGCCTAAGGCCTCGCCAAAACCTAATTGAACGATCGCCAATAGCACGGGTGGTACAGCAGCGATGATCGAACCTAAGTTAGGAACAAAGTTTAATAGCATCGCGACTACGCCCCACAATAACGGGTAGTCGACGCCGATGATAATTAGCAGCAGCCAAACCAAGAAGCCCGTGAGCATACTAACCCACAGTTTGATCGCCATGTAACGATTGATGGTGTCGCTAAAACGCATTAACGCTTCGCGGGTTTTGGTGGTTGAGCCTGGCAATGCATCAAGCTTGCTACCTAGTACAGCGATTTCGGTAAGGATGAATACAGTGGTTAGTAGAATGAGAAACAGGTTGGTCATCATCGAGCCAAACTGACCCAGTGTTGAGCCTACTACGCCGATCGCCATGCCGGGGTCGAATACCTCTTTGGTGACTTGCGCTAAATCAGCCTGCACACCTACTTTGGCTAACACGCCGCTGATCGACGTTAACAGGCCATCAGAGATCACGCGCAAGCGCTCTTGGTAAACGGGTAACTGTTGGGTAAAGTCGGTAAAGGAAGCGCTTAGCAACACAGACAGTGCACCGAATAGCACAATGATCGTAGCCATAATAATGGCGATCGCGATACCAGTGGGTACTCGCCGATCTTTTAGCCATTCGAGCACTGGCTCGCACAGTACGGCAATAAAGATCGACATCAATAAAGGCACCACCATGGTCTCAGCGGCCTTTAGGCCTGCGACCACGATGACAAACATTGCAAAGCCAAATAGAAAACGGCTTACATGACCCATATTCGCTAGCATTGCAATTCCCTCTTATTATTAATGCTATTTATTGATTTTCAGGGTTCTTACCCTTGAACTGCTTAAAGTGATTTTGCATCCATTCCATATCAGCTTCAAGGTCGCCGGTTGGCCAGCGGGGCTCGCCAATCACAATCGCTTTGTTTTCGAAGTCTAATGCAGCAGGTACTACCGGCGCGTTCACCGCCGTGGCGATACGCATAAAGCCAGTTTTATATTTCTCGACCTTGCTGCGGGTACCCTCGGGCGCGCCACCAAATAGCATTTGGTCGCGGTTATTAAATTCGTTGGCGAGCTGATCTACAAAGCCCTTGGGGTTGCGACGATCAGTGGCGATACCACCGATACTGCGCAAGAACACACCAAGGGGCCAAAAGAAAATGGTGTGCTTGCCTAAGAAGTTCACTTTTAGGCCAAGGCTGAAAATGAGGCCTAGGCCTACAAAGAAATCCCAGTTACTTGTATGCGGGGCAATAACCACGATCTGCTTCTTTTCATCTGGCAGCATGCCGTCGATGCGCCAGCCGAAAACACGCGTCATTAACCAGTTAAAGAACTTACGACGGCGAGGACAGTTATCGCGCGGGATGTTGGGGGGTACTTGGAACATCTTCTAACTTTAATACTAATACAAATAGTACGAATACTGCACGCATATCGAACAAACTACAAGCTTGCTTTAATTCATGCACAAATTGCAGATTTTTGATATTCTCTGCACCAATTAAAAATAGATAATTAGCATGACTTCTCAGGCAGTATTATTCGCGGTACTTTTCGCTACAACTATAGCGTTGCTCATTCAAGGAAAGATAGCTCCCCATCGGGTGTTCGCATACACAGCACTGATGATGCTTATTACAGGGCTGATTGACCTATCAACAATTAAGGCCGCGACCACAAACTCTGGTGTCATCACACTTACTTGTATTCTGGTAGCTAGCCTGGCCATTGAACAAACTCAAGTAATGAAGCGCTTGAGCAATTGGATATTCAAAGACGATCAAACTAATTCAATCTTACCTAGAGTAAAACTATTTTTAGGCGCTAGCTTTCTATCATCTTGGATGAGCAATACTGCCGTTGTTGCGTCTATGATTGCCCCTATCAAACAAAACAACAAGATAGCTCCGAACAAGCTGCTGCTTCCTCTCAGTTACACCTGTATTGCCGCCGGCACAACCACCCTCATTGGTACTAGCACGAATCTAATCGTAAACGCCCAGCTTATCGAGAAGACGGGTAATGGCCTTGGATTCTTCGACTTTACGATAATAGGGCTCGCCGCCTTGCTCGCTGTGTTTATCGTATCAACAGCCGCTAGCTACTTACTTCCCGACTGCATTTCTGAAGAAAGTGATGACCCAGATTACTATATAGAAGCGACAGTACCTTCTTCGTCACCAATTATTGGTATGAACATTATTGAAGCCAAGTTAAGGTCGCTCGACAACTTTTATCTCGTACACATTATCCGCAACAATGAATACATCTCGCCTGTTCGACCAACAAGCAAACTGCGCGAAGGAGATAAATTGGTATTCGTCGGAGATGTTTCTAAGATAGACCAGCTAGTAGAGATTGAAGGCCTTTCTACATTTGCGCAAGGAGAAGGTTTCGACACCAATGAACTAGTCGAAGCGATGATTAGACCTAGCTCTGCAATCGCAGGTCAAACATTGAAGCAAGTAGGGTTTCGCGCACGCTACGATGCCGCGGTTGTTGCAATCAAACGAGAAGGACATGCCTTAAAAGCAAAACTCGGCAATGCCAAACTTGTTGAAGGTGACATCTTAGTACTAGCGAAAGGTTCAGATTTCGAAAAGCGAAGGAATATACTTCGAAACTTTTTACTACTTTCAAATATTCAAATTCAAGAGCGATTATCGAAACTTCAAAATTTAGTTACAATGCCTGGCTTGGCCGCTGCTGCAGTATCATCTGCATTAGGTCTAATCGATTTGGCAACTGCAATGGTAATCTATCTTGGCTTTTTAGTAATGAGTAAAGCTGTTAAACTGAACGATGTACGCCAAAGGCTCCCGATCGACATATTAACCATTGTAATTTCCGCCCTATGCATTGCAGCCGCTTTCGTAAACTCTGGTGCTGCCAACATTTTAACCAACAGCATAGAGACGACAATTAACGGGTATCCCCCGTTTATGATGATATGTATTCTATATCTATTAACACTCATAACGACCGAACTCATTACAAACAACGCAGCCGCAGCCCTCATTACACCAATCGGGTTAGCAATTAGCCAAGCAATTGGAATCGCTCCACTTATTCCAATTTTGGCGATAGCATTTGGTGCGAGCGCAAGTTTTATCAATCCTTTTGGATACCAAACTAATCTACTGGCATTCAATAGCGGCCAGTATCGCTTTAAACATTTTTTATTGGTTGGGTCAGCCGCATCAATAGCCTACAGCGCAGCAGTACTAACCCTAATCTATCAAACAATGCAAACTCTATAACAATTATAGAACTTGCATAAAAAGTATAATTTGAATGAATTAAATTATGGATGTATTCATGACAAACAAAGTAACAAAGGCGGTTATCCCAGTAGCAGGGTTAGGAACCCGAATGCTACCTGCAACTAAAGCCATACCTAAAGAGATGCTCACAATCGTCGACAAGCCGCTGATACAATATATCGTAAATGAGTGCGCTGCTGCCGGTATAACAGAGATCGTTTTAGTAACACACTCGTCAAAAAACGCAATCGAAAACCATTTCGATACGTCATTTGAGCTCGAGGCTACCCTTGAAAAGCGCGTTAAGCGACAGCTTCTAGATGAAGTTCAGTCAATTACTCCTCAAGGAGTAACCATAATGCACGTACGCCAGGGGGTCGCAAAAGGTTTAGGCCACGCCATCTCATGTGCACGCCCGCTTGTAGGCGACCAAGCATTCGCTGTAGTTCTTCCTGACGTAATCCTAGATGAATACACCGCAGATCAAACGTCAGAAAACCTTGCAGCGATGATCAAGCGCTATGAGAAAACCGGCTCTTCTCAAATTATGGTCGAACCAGTTGAACTATCCGAAGTGTCTAATTACGGCATAGCTGACTGCGATGGTTTCAAGCCAACTCCAGGCGAAAGCATCACTATAAAATCGCTTGTTGAGAAGCCTGCCGCACACGAAGCGCCGTCAAACCTAGCTGTTGTAGGTCGCTACATATTGTCGCCTGCCGTCTGGGATAAGCTAGCAACTACAATCCCCGGAAAGGGAGGAGAAATTCAACTCACAGATGCAATCGATCACATAATTTCAACAGAAGAAGTTGAAGCATTTCACATGACAGGACAATCACACGATTGCGGAAGTAAAGAAGGCTATGTAGGCGCTTTCATATCTTATGCGCTTAGAGAGTCTCGATACTCAAATACCATATCCAGCGCAATTGGCGCCGCAAAATCATCAAGGGTCCTCGCAAATGAGTCTTAACATAGAAAACTACAATCGCCAGCACGGCCACAAAAACGTACTCATTCACGTAGGAAAGTGCGGTGGTTCCACGCTTAGGGGCGCAATTAAGCACTCAAAGAAAGTCAAGATCACTGGCGTCATGCATATTAGAAAGCCTTTTGCTACAAAGCAGAATTTCTATATTGTTTTACGAGACCCTATAAGTCGATGTATTTCGGCGTTCAACTGGCGATACAAGCTAGTCGTAGAAGACAGAAAGCAGCATGACCGATTTGACGGTGAGCATGAAATTCTAAGCAAGTACAAAACACTCAATGCACTTGCTGAAAAGCTCTATGACGACACCGGAAAGCTAGACAAAGAAATCGCCAGCGACTTTGAACGCATCCACCATTTGCATGAACGCATCTCGTTCTATCTAGAAGACTTTCTAAAAGAAGTAAATGAAAGACGTATCAAGGGTGTCTTCATGCAAGAAACCCTCAACGACGACATTCAAGAAATCCTAGGCGTAGCACCAGAAGAAATTAACACTTCAAAACAGCACAAGACTAACAGCGGCTTAACATTAACTACTGCAGGGAAACGAAATTTGGTGCGCTACATCCAAAGCGACTACCAATGTATTTTAAAACTCTACCAGTATGGCCACATCAAAGAAGAGACCATGCTTAAAATATTTTCTAATGCCTTTTCGTAACATTGAAGACAACAAAAGGGGCTTAAAGCCCCTTTTTTTTTAAAAAACAATCTTAAGCAACTCTTAATTACTTAAGTTAAGTATCCAGATTCCGTCAAAAACTCAACAACCGCCTCTGCAGCCATCTGAACACTAGTATTAGCCGCATCAATTTCTAAGCTCGGATTCTGAGGTGCCTCATAAGGCGAACTAATGCCGGTAAAATGATCGATTTCACCACCCCGTGCTTTTTTATACAACCCTTTCGGATCGCGCTGTTCGCAAACTTCGATTGGAGTATTCACATATACTTCAATGAATTCAGTATCACCGATAACATCTTTTGCCAACTCACGGTCTTTCTCGAAAGGAGAAATAAAGGCCGTCAGCACGATCAAACCTGCATCGGTAAACAATGAAGAAACATGCGCCACTCGTCGGATATTCTCGATACGATCAGCATCAGCAAAACCAAGATCGTTACTTAGACCGTGGCGCACATTATCCCCATCTAGCAGATATGAATGATAACCGCGCTTAAACAGTAAACTTTCTACCGCATTTGCTATCGTAGATTTTCCTGAACCACTAAGACCTGTAAACCATAGTACTGCCGGTTTTTGATTCTTACGCGCCGACCGCTGCTGCTTCGTGACATTGGTTGCATGCCAAACTACATTGGTAGCACCGCCAATTCCAGAAATCATTCCCGCACCAACCGTATTATTTGTTAAACGGTCAATTACAATGAACGCGCCAGTTTCACGATTTTCATCATATAGATCAAACTGTACATGTGTTTCTAAATCAACCTGCACATGGGCAATATCGTTAAGCGCCAACTCTTGAGGAGCTTCAATACGCTCCATGGTGTTGACATCTACACGATAATCGATCGCAGAGACCCTACCAACCGTTTGACGCGCACCTACTTTGATAACATATTCACGATGAGGCTGAAGCGACTGTTCGCCCATCCAAACTATATTTGCCTCGAAATGAGAAGCGCTTTTGGGGCGCTGCTGAGGCTTAACGAACATATCACCACGACTACTGTCAATTTCATCATCAAGAGTAAGAGTAATCGCCATCCCTTTATGTGCAGCGGCTAGCTCACCTTCGAACGCTACAATCGACTTAACTTTACTTTCAACACCAGACGGTAACGAAATAACCGTATCACCAACCTCTACCGAACCTGCTGCGACGGTACCACAAAACCCTCTAAAGTCTAGGTTTGGGCGATTAACATATTGAATTGGCAATCTGAATTGATCAAATGATTTAGCACTTGGGTCAATTTCGACATTATCAAGTAAGTGCATCAAAGTCTCACCCTTATACCAAGGGGTACTCGAGCTAGCGTTTACTACGTTGTCTCCGTTTAGCGCCGATAACGGAACAAAATGAACCACGTCATAGTCAAGCTGTTGAGCAAAAGCCTGATATTCGCACACAATTTCGTTGAAACGCTGCTCGCTAAAATCAACCAAATCCATTTTATTAATTGCCACTACGACTTGCTTAATACCTAAAAGACTAGTGATAAAGCTGTGACGACGTGTTTGCGTTTGCACCCCATGACGAGCGTCAATCAAGATTACTGCTAGATCACAAGTCGAAGCACCTGTCGCCATATTACGGGTATATTGCTCATGCCCCGGCGTGTCAGCGATAATAAATTTGCGATTCTCAGTACTAAAGTAGCGATACGCTACATCAATGGTAATACCTTGTTCTCGCTCAGACTGCAGACCATCAACAAGTAAAGCTAAATCAAAGTCTTCACCGGTTGTGTTGAAGCGCTTTGAATCATTTTCAATCGCAGCCATCTGATCTTCAAAAATCATCTTGCTGTCATATAGCAGACGACCAATCAATGTCGACTTACCGTCATCAACACTGCCGCAGGTTAAAAACCTAAGCATATCTTTATTTTCGTGGACTTTTAGATATGCACCAATATCATTCGCAATTAGTTCAGAGCTATGAGCCATTAGAAGTACCCCTCCATCTTCTTTTTCTCCATAGAACCTGCCGAGTCGTGGTCAATTGCACGCCCCTGGCGCTCTGAGGTTGTAGTTAACAACATCTCCTGAATGATCTCGGGCAACGTTGAGGCGGTTGACTCAACGGCTCCAGTTAGCGGGTAGCAACCCAACGTTCTGAATCTCACAGACTTCATTTCGATAGTTTCGCCTTCTTCAATCGGCATTCGATCGTCATCGACCATCAACAATAGACCGTCTTTATCGACCACGGGGCGAGGCTTAGAGAAATACAGCGACGGAATCTCAATATTCTCCAAATAAATATACTGCCAGATATCTAGCTCAGTCCAATTACTAAGCGGGAATACTCGGATAGATTCTCCCTGTTCAACTTTAGAATTATAAATATTCCATAATTCTGGTCGTTGAGCCTTGGGATTCCAACGGTGGTTTCTATCCCTAAACGAGTATACTCGCTCCTTGGCACGAGACTTCTCTTCATCTCGACGAGCACCACCAAAGGCTGCATCAAAACCGTACTTATCAAGCGCCTGCTTTAAACCCTGGGTTTTCCATACATCCGTATGTTTACTACTTCCGTGATCAAAAGGATTGATATTATTAGCATGACCTTCTGGATTTTGATGAACTAAAAGATCAAAACCGTGCTCCTTTGCCATACGGTCTCTAAACTCTATCATTTCTTTAAATTTGAACGTCGTATCCACGTGCAGAAGAGGAAAAGGAATTCTCCCTGGAAAAAACGCCTTTCTTGCCAAATGCAACAACACTGATGAATCTTTTCCGACTGAGTACAGCATGACTGGGTTATCAAATTCGGCGGCGACTTCTCTAAAGATGTGAATCGATTCTGCTTCTAACTCTTTTAGATGAGTCATTCGTGAATCACTAGGTAACATAACAAACTCTTATATCAATTACGCTTATATCGACGCGAGATTATATAGCAGAAACTCCGATACTGAAACCCAATCTACCTATAGAATACTAATCGTATTTACCGTAGAATCAGCAAATCAAGAACAACAAATTAAACGCATCGACTCATGACTATCAAAAAACTGATGCCGACCGTACTGTTAGTCGCAGTTTTGACCAGCTGCGCCACCCCTGAACGAAATCGCGCTGAACCCCGTCACCAACCCTTTTCGGGTTATGCTGAGGCAAACTCTATACTTTCGGATTGGCTCGATAACGTTCCTAACGAAGGCGCAATCTCGCCAAATGGCGACAAACTTGACACTCGTTATCATTCGGCACTAGGCAGAACATGCGTAAAGATTAGCAACACCTCAGTGTTAGTCAGCGAATCAAAAACAGTATGCCATATTGACGCAAATTGGCTCATAATGGCCACAGATACTAGAGGCGCTCATGACTAAACAACTACGAATAGTTAGTTTCTTACTTCTAACTCTATCGTCTTCAAACATATGGGCTCAATTATATCCGAGCTATACACTACCAAAATACCCGCTTGAAGAGGCTCTTAATGAAACTTCCCAAGCAGATATAGCAGCATTGGCCGAGCATCAGGCTAACGTGCCATTCGGAGCGAATCTTTTCGCGCAAGTTCAAGCTGGCGCTCGCCACCAAGGCCTTTCTGGCTCATATATGATGACTCCAGGCGACCAAATTGCATTGCACCTTTGGGGCGCTACCAATGTAGATACTACTTTAACAATTGACAACACGGGCAATATCTTTATCCCCTCTATTGGCCCGGTTAGACTAGCAGGAAAAACTGCCGAGCAAGTACAACCCACCATCGCCGCGGCCGTAAAATCAATTTACACAAATGACGTAAATGTCTACACAAGTATACTAAATCCTACCCCTATATCTGTTTTTGTTACAGGTCACGTAATTGCACCAGGACAGTACGCTGGCTTGCCTACCGACTCGTTACTTTACTTTCTAAAACAAGCCCAAGGAATCGACCTTCAGGCTGGCAGCTTCAGGTCATTGACGGTTTTGCGCAATAACTACCCCATTGCAAATATCGATCTTTACGATTTCTTATTAAAAGGCACCCTGAGCAAGTTACAGTTATTTGATGGGGACACTATCTACGTAAACCCAATTGGCCATCAGGTCACAGTCGAATCAGGTGCAATCATATCTAAAGCCTTCGAATTGACTAGCTCAACCATCGGCAGCCAGGTTATCGCGATTGCAAATCCAGAATCAGATGTATCCCATGTCGAGATCATTGGAACTCGCCACAATAAACCTTATAGCAACTACCTAACTTTGACTGATTTTGCCAATACTCTGCTGACAGATGGAGATACCATTAAGTTCATTGCAGATACCAAAGCATCTAATAGCTTAGTACACGTTACCGGCGCATCCCTAAACGAATCAACTTACCCTATCAAAAATGGTGACAAGTTATATTCATTACTTGCCAGGGTCAAAGTTAACAATGATCTTGCAGATATCAAAAACATTAAACTTATGCGTAAGAGCGTCGCAGCTCGTCAAAAGCAGCAGATCGAAGACTCTCTTCGTCGATTAGAGCGTTCTGTTTTGACCAACCCAGTTTCTTCTACCGGTGATGCGGCAATTAGAAGCCATGAAACCCAGATGGTGATGCAATACGTCAACAGAGCTCGCCAATACGAACCCTTAGGAAATGTGGTCGTTAGCAAACACTCTCATATTTCAGATATTCTACTTGAAGACGGCGACGTAATTGTGATTCCCGCAAAATCTGATGTCATTATTGTTTCTGGAGAAGTCAGCATGCCTCAAACCCTAGTGCACAGCAGCGACTACTCTATCGCAGACTATATTGAACAATCAGGCGGATTTACCGATAGAGCCAATTCTAAAAGAGTCGCAATTCTACACCCTAGTGGTGAACTAACCTTTATAGAAGGAAGTAAACTCAACAGCCAACAGATTGCCCTAACAGGTGGCGACCAGATTTTAGTGTTCCCAGAGGTTGACACCAAGGTAATACAGAGCATCAAAGATATCACACAAATCATTTACCAAATTGCGGTTGCAGCAAATGTGGTTAGCAAATAAGGGATTTCAAAATGAAGTCTGTAGTACTCACCGCAAATACAAGCTGGTTTTTGGCAAACTTTTTTCTACCGTCTATTAGAGAATTCTTGGACAATGGTACTAAGGTGTATGTAATTGCTCCAAAAGACGAGCACAGCACTCGTCTTATTGAAGCAGGGGCGAGCTATATACCCATTAACTTTCGCCAGTCTGGCGGCAATCCTTTTAAAGAAGCGGCGTCAATCTTTCAGCTTACTAAGCTGATTAAAGAAATAGCACCCAATTGTGTCTTTTGCTTCACACCTAAAATGGCAATGTATTCGGCGCTTGCCTGCAAAGCGCTCGGTATTAAAGTGGTTTGCACCGTATCTGGCCTTGGCACGATCTTTACCTCTAGGTGGACGGCGAAGTCAATGGCCGGCCGAATACTGATGCATATTACGCATCCAATGATTGATTACCACATCTTTCAAAACTCTGATGACCATAACCAGTTTTTGAAACTAAGACTAACATCACTTAAATCATCAACGTGCGTAAAAGGAATTGGCGTCGACATAAACCACTTCGATTATGCACCATTGACCAAAACAGCCCACGTAAAATTCTTGATGCTTTCGCGCCTTCTTTATTCAAAAGGCGTGGAATACTATGTGGAAGCGGCCCGACATACGGCATCACAACTAGCAAAACTAAATATAAAGCCTCAATTTTCATTATTAGGATTCATCGACTCTTCCCACCCCGACGGAATTCCAGAAGAACTTATTCTAGAGTGGGATAAGCAAGGCCACATCAATTATTTAGGCCATTGTAGCGACGTTCGACCTCACATTAGAGGTCATGAAATTATTGTACTGCCCTCATATTACAACGAAGGAATGCCACAGTGCCTGCTTGAAGCCGCTGCTATCGGGCGCCCTGTTATAACAACCGACAATGTGGGATGTAGAGACGCTATTGACAACGGCGAGACCGGCACCCTGGTTGCAGCAAAATCGATCTCTGCCTTAAGCGAAGCGATGGTTCACTATGCTACCAGTAGCACAGAAAAAAGAATCGCGATTGGAAAGAAAGCAAGAGAGAAAGCAGAGAGAGAATTTTGTCATAAGATTATTGCTGAGATATATCTCCAGCAGATCCCAAGCTAACGCGCAAGCTATTGTAAAAGTAGCACGATGAGTCTATTAAATCGAATTCTCAGGAACACACATCACCGCCACTTATGGCAACTGATTCGTGTTTTCTGCTTGCTGCCTCTTCAAGTAATAGCGAGCGCAATTCCTAAGCAAAAAGACCTATTCGTTTTTGCTCATCACCTAGGCTACGGCGACAACGCTCGAACACTAGCTGAATACATGAGCGGCAACCCAAACTTCAACGTAGTGTGGATTGGCCCCTATAAACAGAAAGATGCAATTCCAGATTCGATTGGCTTCGCTTCTAAGTGGTCATTAAAAGGACTTTACTGGCAATGCACAGCAAAAACGTTTTTCGCCTCTACTGGAATCAGCGAACTCGGCCCACTTGTGCCAAGATATCGTGTAAACATATTCCAACTCTGGCATGGTTGGCCCATCAAAAGCATATTATTTGAATCTGAAGAAACTTTTACTTTTGGGCGCGGATCTAGGCTTAGACGCTTAGAAGAAGCTATCCTCACGCATAATACAAACCGATATCGGGCGATTTTCTGCCACGACACTAATATCGCACAAAGATTTGCAAACGCTTTTAGGGTACCTTCGACACGCTTAGATATTACAGGATGGCCCAGATTAGAAAGATGCTATTCAGCAATTAAGCCAGACGGCATTCGAAGTATACTAATTGCACCAACGTGGCATTCCAACAGCGTAGAGCTAATGAAAGCGCTATCTCCATTCTGCAATACGATTTTTAGGCAGTTCGTTGCAAGTAACAACCTAATTGTCACACTCAAATTACATCCACTGAATCATACAGAATACGACACCATTACAGCACTTATGCCATATGCTTCAATCGCGCCATCTCATGAAGATATTAGTGAACATATTCAAAAGTCAGATTGCTTTATAACTGACTTCTCATCAGCGGCGGTAGATGCAATGATTAAGTACAATAAACATCTCATCATCGCCACGCCTAATTTCGAACGGTACACAAAAACAAGAGGCGTACACCCTAGTTTTGATGAGCTGTTTGGTCGCTTTCAAGTAACTTCTACTTCTGAAATCATCGACATGCTGCTTCACCCCAGATCTAAAACGGCTGACATTAGCACAAATACTAATGCTTGCGCCAATATAGTAAACTCAGTTCAGTCCTATCTCTGAATCGATTTTATCGATCAATCTTAAAGTATTATTTGAGATCAGATCACCGTCGCTGCCTCTGAAATAACGACGAAAATAAGACTCCTGTCGACCCTGGTAGATTTCGATATCTGCTTTAGTGTTGCGCAGCGCTGATATCAGTTCCTTCAACTCGCTAAACGCAGAAGCGGGTATTGCCTTTTGCCAAGAAACAATAAACCCATGCTCTGAGTTGTAAGTCTCATAATCAGGAGCGTAAAACAAAATAGGGCGACGATATGGAAGAAAATCAATCCAAATACTGGAATAATCTGTAACTAAGACGGTCACAGACCTAAGCAATAGATTTACATTCCTTAGGTGCGAAACATCGACAACCTTCTCATGATTCATCCATTTCTGCCTAGCACTCACTGAGAACTTATGAGACCTAACCAAAAATAGCCCATCTAGGTCGTCAAGATATTTTATAAGCTCCTCACTATCTTTCGAATATAACTCGAATAATGGATTATAGTCATCTGATTCGCCTCTATAAGTTGGCGCCCAAAGAACCACATCTGAAGCACTCTCTGTCAAACTTTCGATATATTTCAACTCATCCGCAACATCATAGCTCTTCAATTTATCAATACAAACAGATGCCAAGTCAAATCGAGGTAACCCTTTGAAAATACGCGCATCTTCGACACCAAACGCATACCCCATAAAAGGCCGATCATAGTCACTAGCACAGACCAGAACATCTAATTTAGCTTGAGACTGCTTCAACACATCGGTAAATTTATCTTCGGAAAGATAGTTACGTATTTTCTTTAATGGCGATCCGTGCCAAACATTAACGACATAATGTGATTTTAATTGAAGCGTATGAGGGGGCGAATGATCATAGATGATTACTCTAGACCGCATTAGCCTGAATGTGGCCTTGACGAAGGCAGCCACACTCAAAAACATCGTATTGCCATCAACAATGTAATATTCGCGATTGGCTTGATGTAACTCAGCAGCCATTTGCTGTAGGTTTGGGTCCCAACTAGTTCTAGGCGTAACGTAAAAACAATAACGAGATGTTTTTGGTATAAGACAATCTACAACTCTAAAGATCTTAAGCAGTAGCGATTTCACTTTCATCACTAAATTTAGAGACAATTTGCTGCTTACGCTCGGTGGTCGAAATCCCATCTGTTCGAGGTAAGTAAACTACTTGGCAAAGATCCTCCAAGAAATCAAATTTACCGCGCCAATCATCACCGATGACAAATACGTCAATGTTATATTTAATAACGTCGTCGCGCTTTTGCTCCCAACAAGATTCCGGGATAACCCTGTCGACGTACTTAATCGCCTCAACTATCTGCATTCGCTCGCTACAAGGCTGAGCAGTAATCTTGTTCTTACTTTTACTGTTAAATTCGTCCGTCGACACCGCAACGGTAAGGCTCGCTCCTAGCGCCTTACAACGCTCTAATAGTTTCAAATGCCCAATATGAAACAAATCAAATGTGCCGTAGGTAATTACATTCATATTCTATTCTTAAATTAATCTTCTAACATTTCATATCTCTCAATTGCTGCCGAGAGATCATCGTAAAATTGAACTTCGCCATTGTGCAGAATGATTGCACTATCGCAAAATTTCTTTATATCCTTCATATCATGACTGACCATCATCAAAGCTGCATCGGCCTGCTGAGTAAGAGCTCGTTTGACACGCCGCTTAAACTTAGCATCGCCAACAGAGGTGGCTTCATCTAATACAAACATATTGAAACCCAACTTAATGGCACAGCCAAACGACAACTTTGCTCGCATCCCAGATGAAAAGCCACTCACTAGATTGTCAAAACGGTTTTTTCCCAATCGGGCAAAACGCCGAACTCGCTGCTCATACGCATCCATATCAGCGACACCATAAATGCGCCCAATAAATCGAACATTCTCTCGGCCTGTCATTTTAGGGTTTAGACCTATGGACACGCCGATAGGCCAGCTGATATTTGCGTCGCACCGAATTGTACCACAATCTGGGTATTCGGCCTTTGCTAGTAAACGCAACAATGTAGACTTACCTGCCCCATTCGTACCAAGAACCGCTATTCTGCGATTAGATGGAATTTCGAAGCTAATGTCATCGAATACTTGTACCCTACCCTTTCGGCCCAAATACGATTTCGATACGCCTTTAAACTGAATCATGCGTCTGAGCTTAACTCTCTAAACAATGAACCCGATATTGACCCAACAAGATACAAAGCCGCCAAAACAAACAACATTAAAACGACGTTGTAGATAATTAATGGATATTGATTGTTCTCTGGTAGTGTTGGGCTCTGCACTGTAGACAAAAACTTTAACTGTTTGTATGCATCAACTCGTGCGAGTTCTTGAGAAATTAAGGCAGAACTATATGCCTGCGACGACAACTCCACTTTTGTTTTAAGTGCGCTGTATTGAACCAAGATTTCGGCTAACGAAATCTCTTCGCCAGATCCTGATGATATCAAAGAACGCTGCTTTACTAATTGCTGCTTTAACCCGGCGATTTCGTTACGTAGCAGCACCATCTGTGGCGCTTGCTCACTCATGAATTCGCGCATACCCTGTAATTGAGCTTCTTTTTGACTAATAAGCGATTCAATGGTTCCAGTAATAGTATTTGCAGTCGCGCCTTCAGCAGATGGATCTAATAAACCATGTTTAGCTTGAAACTCAACTAGCTCACTCTGTGCAGCTTGTAGTGCCTCTTCTGAAAACTCTGTTTCTCCACGGATAAAATCTAATCGGCGCTTTGCCATATTACGAGATATATCGTTAATGTAATTTTCTGTCTCTACAAGAATAATATTAAGCAACTGATTCGCGTATTCAGCGTCAAATGCTTGCGCCTTCACCGTTATTATTGACGATGACGGCTCAATTTCGATAATAACTCTAGATCGATATAACTCTAAATAATTCTCGCGATATTCATTCTTACTTAAACGACTAAAGAATTCGACGCCATCCTGGGAATAGTGCTCTCGTAAACCGATCTTTTCGTCGAGCTTGTTAAGTAAATCCATAGAATGAATATACTGCTCTACCAGCTTGGCATCACCATTTACTGAGCCACCTGCGAACCCAGTTAAGATGGCCGAAGAAGCATCAGCAACCGCGCTAGTTTCCGCTGACTTTACGGTAATTACAGCAACGCTCTCGTACCGATACTCTCTAAAAACTGATAAATATATAAAGAATAATGTCGTAGGCACTAATACTAGGTATAAGAAAGGTTTCTCGGTAACAGCCTCGCGAGCCATTTCGAAATAGCGCCCCAAGTTTAAAATGGCTTCATTCATTAACACATTCCAGATAATTATGATGAGATCGCACGCTTCCAGTGCATTTTATAAAAGGATATCGCCGCAGCCATAATAAATAGCATAACTAACACGGGGTACTGTAACGAAACTCCCGACGTACTGTATGAAGGCTCTACTGCAAATCTAGCCCATTCAACCAGATGCAATAGCGGGTTCCAATCTAATACGTACCAATAATCTCTAGGGATATCTTGCAAACTAAAGAAAATGCCTGAAATAAAGAATATCGGTCTAGACACAATGGTTTGCAATCGCGCCAGTTCTGGCACAAACGATTTACCTAGCGTAAATAGAGTCCCCAGGCTAACGGCGCCAATCCAAACACTAAATATCGCTAGTAATAATATCAGCGGATAGCTTATAACCAAGCCGATACCTAACAAATACAATACAAGTATCGACAGAATACAGACCAGCAACGTGATGTAAAGCTCGAATACTGCAACCGCAATGATAGCTGCGATTGGTCGTACCCCTCGGAAGATATAGAGCTTTTTGGTTTTAGCGATTACCTTTGACACCCCTGAGAAAGTCGTTAGAAACAAATTTACTAAAATCATCGCCACTAAAACGAACAAAAATGTAGGCATGCCATAGGTCTCTCCACCATCGCGTAGACCTCGGGCAAAGGAAAATCCGATAATAAAAACGAGGGGAGAGAATACGGCCCAGCCGACGCCAAGCCGATCGTTAAATCTGCGTCGTATTTCTCGATAAAACATCGCAACAACAACATCGTACCATTGCTGGGATAACGTTCTCTTTTTTAACGACTCTATACTGGCCATGTTCTAATCGTTTAGTATCGCCTCCACGACCTCTCTTGATGACTCACCGGTATTTAACGACGCAAATCGTTCATAGAAAGAATCTAGCTTCACTTGACTTTCGTCTAACAAAAACTGTTTGTCTTTAAGCCCGACGACCAACGATTCGTAGTCACGACAAACCACACCCGGATCGTACTCTGATACTGTCATGTACATCCCCCTAGAGCTTGCATACTCCTCTTCATCTGGCACATAGAGCACGATTGGCCTTTTTAAACATGCATAGTCGAAAATACAAGATGAGTAATCAGATAACAGTAGATCAGCCATTAAGTATAAATCATTTACATCTTCATAATCACTTACGTCGATGATTCGCTCACTATTTGCCACGTTACTTTTCGCTAGATAATGGCCTCGCACAAGTAGCAAATAGCTATCACCCAGATCGCGTGAAAGTCTTTCTACATCTAACTGCAGCTCGCTTTCCTTTAGGCTTCTAAATGTCGGCATATACAATAGAACCTGCTGGCCTTCTGATTTTTTCAGACCCAGTTTTTTGTAAAGCGAATTGATATATTCAGTATTCAACCGATTCTTCACCAGAACATCGTTTCGTGGATAACCTAGCTCTAAGGTTTTATAGTCAAAGGGGAATCCTTTACGCCAGACTTCTGAAGAATAATGATTCGATGAAATAACATAATCCCATCGTTCACAACGCTTAGCCAGCCCGTCAAACCAACCTGAAGTTTTATTCTTGGCTTTTAATTCATCAAATCCCATCGACTTAATTGGTGTTCCATGCTTTGTTTGAAGATGAGTTACACCTTTGCGACGCACCATGAAATTTGGAAAGTTTGCATTGTTAACTGTATACCGCGCTACTGCTAAATAATAAAAATACTTCAAGCTATTTATTTGCGCGTATTTATTACCGCCTACGTCCAATTTTTGTTTATTACCAAACCAAATCGTCTCTATGTCAGTATGCTGTGACATATATTCTGATATCGCCTTAGGATTACACGCATAGCTTTTACCCCAGTACGATTCAAAAATCGCAATATTACGTAGAGGTAAGCGAACAAATACATGCTTGTAAAGTAAATGCTTTGTCTTCAATGACAGTTTGCGATACCACGAGCTCTTACGCACTCTTGCAACGAGGTTTCTGCCTTTTCTCTTCAGTATTACCGCAGACAGTAGCATGCCCTGACGTAATAACGGCGCCTTTAGGAAGTAAAGCCTTCGACGAAGCTGACTATCTTTAATGCGCTCGATTACACTAAAATCCGCAATTATCTGCTTAGCCTCATTTCCTAGTACATCAATCGCTTCTTGGGTAAGACGACCTCTTTTCTCGGTAGTAAGCATGTTATAAAGATGATCGACGAAAACCTGATCAAGCTTGTTGATAAAAAGGCTATCTTCAACGTTAATCATGTATTCGTACACTCGCCTATACTGCAAGGTAAGGTCTTTATGCTTGGAGCTCTTAGAGTTTAAGATAGAGCCTTGTCGCTGAAAGTAAGCTACGCCTAAAAATGGTGTAACTATGATCTTTTCTGCAGATACGATAGACTTATAGTTAAAAGGGATATCTTCATAGTAACCATCATCAAACTTGAGATCATGTTTATCGATGAAATCCTTTTTAACAAATTTATTCCACGCCACATTTAGGTTACTAAAAAGTTCTAGTTTTTGAGTCACATCTGACTCGTTAATGGCTTTACGAGACAGCTTCCTTAACAAATCGGTGGCTAAATTGTTAACTTTACGTCCGGTGCGCCATTCTCGATAGTGATTGAACACCGCCATATCGCAGCCATCACTGATACTAACTAAGTGTTTAATTAAACCAGGCTCAAGACGATCGTCTGAATCGAGAAACATGACATAGTCTCCCGTAACGTGGGTCAACCCCACATTTCGAGCGTTTGCCAAACCACCGTTACGCTCTAATTCAACTAGCTTTAAGGGCCACTCTTGTGCTAACTCGCGAAGCAAACGACGCGAATTATCTGTTGAACAGTCTTCTACACAGATTATTTCTAAGTCGACTTCCTGTTGATCAACAACACTACCCAAGCAATCTCGAAGAAAACCCTCAACGTTGTAAACTGGTACGATTACACTTACTTTCATACTTATAATTTTCTATTTCCTGGGCCTGATTAGACCATTAACTCAACGTTGTTCAATGAATTCAATTTAGCTAATTGTCGATAGTAGTCTGACTTACTTTCAGCGCATTGCAGTTGGCTATATGGGCTGAATCTATCTCCATACATATAGTTGGTTGACTCCATCTTTCGCAGCACGTCTACTGATTTATTCGGGAACTTTGCTAAAAACTGAATAGCCTGAGCGGTTATTGTTGAGCGAGATTTCGCTCTACCACCCTCAAAATTAGTCAACTTATCAAAACTTAAGGTTTGCAACCATTTATCTTTGGAATGACTAAATGCATTAAAATCAAATATTTTAAATGACACGTCGGGATGTAAACTAATGAATGGCGCTAGCAGCTTATACCAATCGAGATTATCTATTCCTACCTTGTCTGTATATTCTTCAAAAGAGACAAAAGAGTAATGTCGTAAGTACTCACTATACATTGAGGGCAAAAACGCTGTAGCCTCGCGCAGAGTAATCACCACCGACACCTGATGTTCACCTAACTCAGCCAACACTTCTCTAACGTTATCTAAACCGCTAGAGTAAAGATCACCACCCAGTAGATGATTAACCTTACCTAGTAGATTCTCATCCGAAATCACTACATTAGGGTGATCCCCCAACAAGTCTTTAACCAACTTGCCAGTAGCGGCTTTACCAAGTTGGTACGTAAATGATTTTCGAACCTGCCTTAGCGGCGTATACAAAACACCATTGTCAGAAAGATACTGAGCCTGCGACGCTAACTCACCTTGCACGAAGGTCGTGGCGGTTTTATGAACACCTAGGTGAACAATGACTTTTTTCATAGAACTAATAAGCTAACTAATACAAACTACTCTATCGTACCACAGTCACCCATTTATGGCCTATCAAGAATTATGGTCTAGACGTTTTTCTAATTGCTCTACCCGCTCCCCTAAAGAAACACAAACCTTAACCAAGTCAAAGAAATTATCCTCTGATATCAGAGGCTTAGGATCTTTGATGCGAGCAGAACTGCTCTCATCGAATCGCTGAGACTCAGGCAAATAAGTATTTACATAACGCCGAATCTCTTCATAGTATTGATGGTCTTCAAAATCGCTCAGTTTTGGGTAGGTTTTATCTACAAACTCACCGTAGCTAATCGAAGGCATCCCAGCAACAATATCACGAATCAGCTCTTGCTTATCTTTATGTGAGCCGCCATAAGCGTTTTCATTGATAATATAGTAAATCATTTGCTCAAGATCAGATTTTCGCTCGTTTACACGATCTTGGCTGCCGTATATAGGCAGGCTAAATTGTTGCAAGAAATCGTCTAAAACATCATCACAAGCCGACATGTTTCGAACCTGTAACAAATGACTCATACCAGCGTCTTCAAACGCCTGAAGCGTAGACGTAAATGGAATACCACGCTCTTTCTTAAATTCTGCGAATGAAAATAGGTTCTTTACCATACGCCCCATTTTAATGCCCCATTGCTGATAGGCAGATATAATCCAAGACTCAGGCTCTCGAACATAAAACGATACCGTTACGTCAGCTTTCGAGCACGCATACTCTATAAAGGGCATAAATCGGGGTACAAAGTTTGAAACCGACTCATTCGACAAAATTATTGTATGGCATTTCTTCTTAACCGCTCTATCAAAATGCTTATCGAAAAGGCTGCAAAATTCGCTGGTCAATCGATTATCAGACAATTTTTTGAAGCCCCAAGGATCATTTTGCCACTTCTTCCACTTATCTTTTTTCGTACCGGCTTCGAACCTCATACCTGCATAATATACTCCATCTTTTATTAAGGAGCGTCGATTCGTAGACAGGTAGCTTTGAATAGTACTGGTACCGGTCTTTCCAGCACCGATATGAAATACAAACCGCATATAATAACTCTCAATGATTATAGCGGCTGAATGCTACTATTCGCGTCATAAGGTGTCAATTTCGACTCACCACATTGACAAGTCAATCATTTTCTACTGAAATCATTGCTCTTCTGTAGATTGCTCTATATTCATATCCTTTCGGCATCGAGACCAAGACGATGGTAAAATCACAACCAACTACATCAAAAAACGCTGCAATTGTTATAGCAACTGTGCTTGTTTGTATCACAGCAATTGCCGCTCCACGTGGAGAGCATAGCGTTAGCTTAATTATTATCGGGGATACTCAATACCCGCGAGATCAACAAGGGGCAATAGGGCGTAAGAATAAGCCTAGAATCAAAGCTATCAAGCAGCATCATCGTAGCTACGTTGATCGATTAAACAAGCACGCTGCGACCTTAAAAAACTATCAAGGGCTTATTATAAACGGGGATTTAACAGAGTTTGGCGGGCGTCACCAGCTAGCTGCATTTGACGAACTATACATGCAGCGGATAGAAGGCCCGATATATTTGGGGTTAGGAAATCATGATTATTCAAACAATATCGGCCGCTCTGATCTCGAAGGTAACCCTTCGAGAATGACTCAATACTTAATCGATCATGTAACTGGGCACTCAAAAGTCGATACATTTGATCACCGGGAAATAACTTGGCACACGCACTCTGACTCACCCAAACTAACAACAGGGTCTCTCAACTATACATGGGATATCGGCCAGATCAGATTTGTTCAGTTAAATAATCACCCTGCTTTCGTGCATGGCTGGACAAAACTAGAAAGCGAGTCAGCCCCTCACAAGAGCTACGCTATCACTCCTGGTCTAGACTGGCTACAACGCGTGTTGATCAAAGCAAAGCAAGACAACAAGTATATCGTTCTCAATATGCATCAACCGCCATCCTCTTGGTTTAAGAATGATAAACAGCATGCAGGCCCTGAGAGGAAACGTTTCTTTCAACTACTTCGAGACTATCCTGTTACTGTCGTATTCGTCGCGCATCGACATCAAATGCTAGGCCTTACGGATTCAAAAGCGCCCGCCCCACTCGTATTTAGCGGAGGACCTATATTCTCTACTTACACGACCGCTCAATTTAATTTAAAAGCGAAATCGGCGACAGTTAAGCACTATCGTATCGAGAATGGTAAAAAGATTCAGGTTGAATCGAATGTGTTTGAACTCAGGTAACTATAAACTGACTAGACGGTCTGTGCCAACCAGTTAAACATATCACGATAAAAATCTTCGGCATGCACATCGTGATGCACCTCATGATGGTCGCCCTGATAGGTATTTAATTGCCAGTTAGACTGCCCTGCAATATAGCGTTGAACCGGCGCCAACGGGTTAACCTGATCATTAGAGCCATGTAACCAAAGGCTTGGCTCAGACCATTTGCGTTGGTCTTCAACCGCCTTCAAGGTACCCATCAATACTCGCCCCCAACGCAGTGTCGCCTTATCAAACACATGGGGGTCATTTTGATAACGCTCGTTTTCAGCCTTGATAGAGCTGATGGCATCGTCATCAAAACCCAGCGAAATTTTAAGATTTGGCAGCACCTTACCCAACAGCATCGTAATGGCGAGTTTTACTGGCGGCACTGCATCGGGCCCAACTAAGCCGCCTGATACGACATAGGCATCTGCCAAGCCAGCGTTATGGCTTGCCGACCAAAGGGTAACTAACGAACCAAGGCTGTGGCCAAACACTACTACAGGCAAATCGGGGCAGTTAGTGCGCGCTTCGTTAACCCGTGCGACCACTGGCAAACAATAATCATCGATATGGGCAATATCGGCAACCTTTGCACTATCAGGACCATGACCCAATAGATTAGCGCGCAATACCGCATACCCAGCAGCATTAGCGCGCTCAGTAAATTGATCATAACGACCCAGGTGCTCGCCATAGCCGTGCACCACCACAATCACCGCCTTGGGAGATTCAACTAAATCAACTTGCGTATTATGCTGCCAATTATTCTGAAACATATGCCATCACCTGCTCGGGTGGTCGGCCTAATACCGCGACCGAATCGGTGATTACCACAGGGCGCTCTAGCGCACGAGGGTGCTTAGCTAACAATTCAGCTACCTGACCGGCACTCATTGCTTTAATATCTGCTGCTCCAACACCTGCTTCTTCGCGTGCTTCTTTAACGCGCACCAGTGCGTGCAACTCGCCCATGTGCTTTTCGATTAACGCAGTTAGTTCGTCTTGTGACAAAGGGTTTTCAAGGTACAGGCGCTCTTTGTATTGAATACCTGCTTCGTCTAACAATGCCTTGGTTTGACGGCTTTTGCTGCATTTGGGGTTGTGTAAAAACTGAATCATTTTATTTAATACTCTTATAATGGTTTTCTAATATTTTAACGATACGCTCAACACCCGCCTGATCATCCGCATCAAACACATCGGGCTCATCAGAATCCACATCAAGCACCGCAATCGTTTGCCCATCAACCACCAAGGGCACCACGATCTCGCTCTGAGTGCTGCTCGAACAGGCAATATGATAGGGCAATGCATTAACATCAGGTACTAGCTGGGTTTCTTGCGAAGCTGCCGCTGCGCCACACACACCCTTAGAAAAAGGAATCGCCAAACAACCATGGCCGCCCATATAGGGGCCCACCTTTAATAGCTGCGGCTCAGTGGTGCGATAAAACCCCGTCCAGTGATAATAATCAAAACTATTATGCAGCTCACAAACTACCGTAGATAACACGGCGATCCAGTCGGTTTCGCCGGCGATCAAGGCTTCGATACGCTGGGTTACTTCGGCATAAAGGGCTTGCTTTTGGTTCATCATTACCTCGCTTAACTTACCCTCGCATAATACCCCTGATTGCTATACTTGAACACATGTTGCTCACAGACATTTCGGTAAAACGCCCGGTTTTGGCCGGGGTGCTTAGCATGTTGCTAGTTGCCTTCGGTCTAATTGCCCTACAGCAAATCAGCTTGCGCGAGTACCCCGCCATCGACCCTCCCATTGTTAGCATCGATGTTAAGTATCGAGGCGCCAGCGCTGCGGTGGTTGAATCAAAGATCACCAAACTAATAGAAAGCCGCGTTTCAGGGGTTGAGGGGCTAAAATTTATCGAATCTACCTCTAAAGACGGCCGCAGCGATATCGTGCTTACCTTTAGAGAGGGCTATAACGTTGATAACGCTGCCAACGATGTACGCGACAAAATCTCTGGCATGCTAGATAACCTACCAGCCGAGGCCGAGGCTCCTGAAATTCAAAAAGAAGACAGCAACAGCGACACCATAATGTGGCTTAACCTGCAAAGCGAAACCATGAGCAGCTTGGCTCTAACCGATTACGCCTACCGTAATCTGGTCGATCGCTTTGCAGTGCTACCTGGTGTAGGGCGAGTGCGAGTAAGGGGCGGTGACAAGTATGCGATGCGAATATGGCTAGATCGCACCAAACTCGCCTCGCTAAAGATTACGATACAAGACATTGAACGCCGCCTGCGCCAAGAAAACGTCGAGATGCCCGCAGGGGTGCTAAACAGCAAACAAAAGGATTTTACCCTACGCGTTAACCGAGGCTTTAAAAACGAGCAAGATTTTAGAGACCTAGTGATAAAACGCGCCCCCAATGGCCACCTAATTAAGCTAAGCGATGTAGCAAGAGTGCAGCTTGGGCCGCGCGAAGAACGCACCCTGTTTCATGTAAATGGCAAACCGGTTATCGCTATAGGGCTCGCCAAGCAGAGCACCGCCAACACCCTAGAAATTGCCCAATTGGTTAAACGAGAAATCGCCCTCATACAGCAAACCCTGCCCGCAGGTATCGAGCTATCGGTCGGTGACGATCGCACCGTATTTGTATCTCAGGCAATTAACGAAGTGTTTACCACACTGCTCATCGCTGGCGCCCTGGTGATTACTGTGATCTTTTTATTCTTGGGCGACTTTAGAGCCATGTTGATACCTGCCATTACCATTCCGGTATCACTGATCTCGGTTATCGTAGTACTTTATGCCTTCAACTTTACCCTTAACCTACTCACTATTCTCGCCATGGTATTGGCCATTGGGCTTATCGTTGATGACGCCATCGTAGTATTAGAAAACATCCATAGACGTATGCATAAGGGCGAGTCGCCACTGGTGGCAGCCTACAAGGGTGCAAGGCAGGTCGGCTTTGCAGTGATTGCCACCACCCTAGTACTCGCCTCAGTGTTTTTACCCATTACTTTTTTACCCGGCGATCTAGGGCGAATTTTTGGCGAGTTTAGCTCTACCCTTGCAGGTGCTGTCATCCTGTCAAGCTTTGTTGCCCTTACTTTAACTCCGGCACTATGTAGCAAGTTTTTAAAACCAAGATCTAACGCCAATCGCCTGAGCTCAACCGTAGATAATATTTTTGGCCGATTACAAAGAAGCTATCGGGCACTGCTTACTTGGCTAATGATTAGTCGCGGTATAGCGCTGCTGGTTATTTCCTGCACCCTAGGCGCGTCATACGTACTATTTAATGAGCTACCGCGCGAGTTTACCCCTCGCGAAGACCGAGGCAGTTTGCGCCTGCGTATCAAGGCACCCGAAGGTGCTTCATATCAATATCTCACCCAATATATTGAACAGGTAGAAGCTCAACTCGCCCCCATGATCGATAAAGGGGTTATCACTCGCCTATTGATACGGGCCCCAGACAAGGGCGACCGCTTTAATGCCGCAAGGGGCACCATCAATTTGGCCGACTGGCGCGATCGCCCACCTATCGACAAGGTTCGTAAAGAGATAAACAAACGGCTAAAAAACATCACTGGGGTAAAGGTATCTGCTTCTGCACGCCAGGCTCTTAGAGGCGGTGACAACACCCCTATCCAGTTTGTATTGGGCGGCCCTACCTATGAAGATCTAACTCTGTGGCGTGACATTATGATCAACGCCAATAGCGACAACCCTACCCTAAGCGGCTTAGAGCACGATTATGACGATACAAAGCCACAGTTACGTATTCATATCAAACGTGACATCGCCGCAGACCTAGGCCTAACCATTACCAATATATCAAGAACCCTAGAGGCCTACATGGGTCAGCGCCGCGTTACCAGCTTTGTAATGGATGGTGAAGAGTATGATGTTTTATTTGAGGGGGTTCGCGATACTAAGCGCAACCTAGTAGACATCAACAACCTCGTGGTTAAGAGTGATCTAACCGGCGCCCAAATACCGCTGGGCAGTATCATTGAAACGCAGTTTATTGCCGATGCCCAAGAACTTAACCGCTACAACCGTGTGCGAGCCTTAACCTTTGAGGCCGATCTTGGCGAAGGATACAGCTTGGGCCAAGCCCTAAACTCGCTTGAACAAAGCGCACTAAAAACACTACCGGCCAGCGCCACCTTTGATTACAAAGGGTTAAGTTACGACTACAAGTACTCAGGGCAGTCAATCGCCCTTGTGTTTGTACTCGCCATTGTCGTTGTCTATTTAGTAATGGCCGCCCAGTTTGAAAGCTATCGCCACCCTGCCATTATCATCACCACGGTACCCCTAGCGATTGCTGGCGGCCTGTTTGGTTTATACCTCCATGGTCAAAGTATTAATCTGTACAGCCAAATTGGGCTAATCATGCTGGTCGCCCTTGCCACCAAGAACGGTATTCTATTAGTCGAGTTCACCAATCAAATGCGCGACAGAGGCCTACCTTTAGAGAAAGCTATCTTGAGCGCAGCTGAACTTAGACTTAGGCCCATATTAATGACCACCATCACCACCCTACTAGGCGCTATCCCCTTAGTAGCGAGTATCGGAGCTGGTGCCGAGAGTCGCGCGGTGATTGGCGTCGTTATCTTATACGGCGTAGGGCTATCGGCACTGCTAACTCTATTTGTGATACCAATTGTTTATCAAGCGCTAGCCGGCAATAACAGCTCGCCCTTAACCACTACGAAAACCCTAGAGGTGCAATTAGCCCAAAATGAGCAAAATGAGTGAATCTTGCAATTGCTATAATTGAAATTACTTATCACTTAACTGGCCATGATTGCCGTATAATCACCGCAAAATTAACAGTACCAGTTGTAACCAACCCATATTGGGTATTCAGAATACATCTATGAAAAAGACTATTGCTTTCATTGTAGTCGCCGCCATAATCGCAGGCGCCTACTTCATGCTGACAAACCAAGATACAAAGCAACAGAAGCGTAGCGGCAGTGTAAAAGCCGTATTAGCTCCCGCTATAAAAATGCGTGAGTTTAGCGATCGCTACGAAGCTTTTGGCAATACCGCTGCCGACGAATCTATTACGATCACCGCTAATGTTACAGAGTATATCGACGAAATTTTGTTCACTGAGGGCGAACAAGTAACGGCTGGCACGCCACTAGTGCGACTACAACAGGCCGAAGAGGTCGCGCTGTTAAAGCAAGCTAAGGCGTCGCTTAAAGATCAAGAGCGTGAAGTTACTCGCCTACAGCCATTGGTTAAAAGAGGCTCCGCCTCTAAAAACGAACTAGACGCCCGTATCACCGAACGCGACCGTGCCAACTACCGTGTTGCTGAGATCGAAGCCCGCCTAGCTGATCGTACCCTATCAGCACCATTCGACGGCACCCTAGGATTGCGCCGCGTTAGCCCCGGTGCACTGGTTAACTCGAACACCATCATTACTACGCTAGATAAAATCGATCGTATCAAGATCGACTTTACTCTACCTACTGCCTTTGCCCGCGAGTTAAACACTGGCGACAGAGTTACCGTAGATATCCCTGATTTAGATCGCACCTATACAGCCAACATTATGTCGTTAGACTCACGCGCCGATAGCGTGTCGCGCACCCTAACTGTGAGAGCAGCGGTAGACAACCAAGATCGTAAGCTGCGCGCCGGCATGCTCGCCTACACCCTAGTAGAGCAAAACCGCCGCCAAGCTCCAGCGGTACTTGAGAGCGCTATTATAGCTATTGGCGCAAAACAATATGTCTTAAAGCTAGACGCTGATAACTTAGTAGAACGTATTGAAGTAGGCGTAGGCACTCGCTTTGATAGCTACGTTGAAATCACTAACGGCCTAAAGGCCGGTGACCGCGTAATCACCGACGGTGTTAATTCGGTACGTATTGGCGAAACTGTAACCATCAGAGAGGCTAAGTAATGCTGCTATCTGATGTATCAGTAAAGCGCCCAGTATTTGCATCGGTGCTAAGCCTTTTATTGGTTGCCTTTGGTTTAATTGCACTGCAACAAATTAGTTTGCGCGAGTACCCTGCCATTGACCCGCCAGTAGTGAGCGTTGAAACCAACTACCGTGGCGCCAGTGCCGCCGTGGTTGAATCTAAGATCACCAAGCTTATCGAAAGCCGCATCTCGGGTATCGAGGGTTTAAAGAATATTTCATCATCGTCGCGCGATGGGCGCAGCGACATAACCCTAGAGTTTAGAGAAGGGTTTGACGTAGATAACGCCGCCAACGATGTGCGCGACAAGATCTCGGGCATGATGGACAATCTACCGATCGAGGCAGATCCCCCAGAGATTCAAAAAGAAGATAGCAACAGCGAAACCCTGATGTGGTTAAACCTCACTAGCGAAAGCATGAGCAACCTAGACCTATCAGACTACGCCCGCCGCAATCTAGTAGATCGCTTATCGGTATTGCCCGGTGTTGGGCGAGTACGTATTGGCGGCGGTGCTGACTATGCCATGCGGATTTGGTTAGACCGCGCCAAGCTAGCCTCGTTAGACATTACCGTACAAGAGATTGAAAGCCGCCTGCGCCAAGAAAACGTAGAGATGCCAGCTGGCGTATTAAACAGCGAACTCAAAGACTTTACCCTACGGGTTAGCCGCGGTTATTTAACCGAAGAGGATTTTAAAAACCTTGTAATTAAACGCGCCCCTAATGGCCACCTTGTGCGTCTTGGCGAGCTCGCCCGCGTAGAGCTAGGCCCCCGCGATACACGCCTAATGTTTAGAGTAAACCAAGAGCCCGTAGTAGGCCTTGGCATCTCAAAACAAAGCACCGCCAACACCCTTGAGGTAGGCAAGCTTGTTAAGCAAGAGGTGGTATACATACAAGAGACTCTGCCCGCCGGCATGAACCTAGTTGTTGGCTTTGATAACACCGTATTTATCGCGCAAGCCATTCAAGAGGTATTTAATACCCTATTGATCGCGGCCGTGCTGGTAATCGCCGTTATCTTTATTTTCTTAGGGGATTTCAGAGCCATGCTGATACCGGCAGTAACCGTGCCTGTATCTCTGATCTCGGTGATCGTGGTTTTATATGCCTTCGACTTTACCCTAAACCTGTTGACGATCTTAGCCATGGCACTAGCCATTGGCCTCATTGTAGATGATGCAATCGTTGTATTAGAAAACATTCACCGCCGCATGCAAAAGGGCGAAACACCCCTAGTAGCGGCCTACAAAGGTGCTCGCCAAGTAGGTTTTGCGGTTATCGCAACTACTCTTGTATTAGTAGCTGTGTTTTTACCTATTACCTTTTTACCCGGTGACCTAGGGCGAATTTTTGGCGAATTTAGCTCTACGTTAGCCGGTGCGGTTGTGTTCTCAAGTTTTATCGCGCTAACTCTTACGCCGGTATTGTGCAGTAAGTTGTTAAAGCGCGAATCGGGCTCGAACAAGATGAGCACCAAAATTGATAAAGCCTTCGAAAAAATTCAAGGGCTTTACCGCAACGCCCTTACTGGCATGATGGCCAATCGCTTCGTTGCCTTAGTGGTAGTAGCTGCCACCATCGGTGGTGCGGCGTTGCTATTTAAAGAGCTACCCCGCGAATTTACCCCTCGCGAAGACCGCGGCAGCATGTTTATGCGCATCGTGGCTCCCGAGGGGGCATCGTACGACTATCTGGTGCCCTATGTAGATCAAATTGAATCGCGACTCGCCCCTATGCTAGAAGAAGGTGTCGTTACTCGCCTGTTGTTTAGAGCCCCCGGTTGGGGCAGCGGCGATGCCTTTAACTCGGCCTTTGGAATTATCAATTTGGCCGACTGGAGCGAACGCCCCCATATTGACCAAGTGCGTGCCGACATCTACAAACGCATCGGCGATATCAACGGCGTGCGTATCATGATCTTTGCTCGCCAAGCGTTGCGTGGTGGCGATAGCACTCCTGTTCAGTTTGTACTGGGCGGGCCCACCTACGAAGACCTAGCCGAATGGCGCAACATCGTGATGACAGCAGCTCAAGATAACCCTGCGTTAGTGGGCCTTGAACACGATTACCGCGATACCAAGCCTCAAATTAGAATCAATATTAAGCGTGATATCGCTGCTGATCTAGGCCTGAGCATTCAAAACATTTCGCGTACGTTAGAGGCCTATATGGGCCAGCGCCGCGTAACCAGCTTTGTAATGGCAGGCGAAGAATACGACGTTCTGTTCGAAGGCGAACGCAGTACTAAACGCGATACCGTTGATATCGAGAACCTGTTCGTCAAAAGTGATACCACCGGCAGATCTGTACCACTTAGCAGTGTCGTAGACATCACATACCAAGCCGATGCTCAGCAACTAAATCGATATAACCGTGTGCGAGCACTTACCTTTGAAGCCGACCTTGGCGAAGGAGTTAGTCTCGGCGAAGCGCTTGATGTATTAGAAAACGTTGCGCTGACTGAACTGCCTGCAGCAGCATCATTTGATTACAAAGGCCTAAGCTATGACTACAAATACAGCGGTGATTCGATAGCACTGATATTTGTTCTTGCCATCATCGTTGTATATCTAGTAATGGCCGCGCAGTTTGAAAGCTTTAGGCACCCCGCCATTATTATGCTAACCGTGCCACTAGCTATCGCCGGCGGTTTATTAGGGCTATGGCTTCACGGGCAAACTATCAATCTTTACAGTCAGATTGGTTTAATCATGCTAGTGGCGCTCGCCACCAAAAACGGTATCTTGATTGTCGAGTTTACAAACCAAATGCGCGACCAAGGCCTGGCCATAGACGACGCAATATTACAGGCTGCCGAATTGCGATTGCGCCCTATTCTGATGACGACAATTACAACCGTACTAGGTGCAGTGCCGCTTGTTGCTAGTGTGGGAGCCGGTAGTGAAAGCCGAGCAGTGATTGGTACGGTGATTCTCTATGGCGTGGGAATGTCTGCACTGTTGACGTTATTTGTGATACCTATGGCGTATCGTATGATGGCTGGAGGGAGTAGTTCGCCATTGGCTGTTAGCAAAAAATTGGAGTCAGAGTTAAACCTTTTAGCAAAGTAAACATAATTCTAATTTTCTTCCTCGAATCTTGGTTCGAGGAAGAAAATACTCGCCATTGTTCACTAGCATCGATTCAACTGTCTCTAAATAACTTCAAGTAAATTAAGCTAACTCATACATTTCTGACAATTCCAATTCCTTATCACTACCTTCAGATAATAATATTACTCCTCTCGTGTCAATGAGCACTTTAGCGAAAAGCGCTTTTTTATCGATCTCTTTAAACTGTTGGTGATCGACCAATAGCACAACGATATCAGCCCTCGAAATCGCCTGCTCATACGATACTAGCTCTACACCCGTACTCGACAGACTATTTGGCAACTGTTGGATGTTAGGTTCGACTGCCAATACCTCGCCAATATTCATTTGTGCTATAGACTCTACTATTTCAACACTTGGGCTTTCGCGCAAATCGTCAATATCTGCTTTGAACGCTAGACCCAAGCACGCAATAGTCGGATTACTATACTTTTTGGCTTCGGCTTGAACCTTTCGAATAACATATCCTGGCTTAGCGTCATTTGTCAGACGAGCTTGCTTGATGATCTTAGCCTCTTCTGGACAGCTATCAACGATGAACCAAGGATCTACTGCGATACAATGACCTCCAACACCTGGACCAGGCTGAAGCACGTTCACTCGCGGATGCCGATTAGTCAGCTTAATCAAATCCCAAACATTAATATCTAGCTTGTCACAGATAATCGATAGTTCGTTCGCGAACGCTATGTTTACATCACGGAATGAGTTTTCAGTCAACTTTGCCATTTCAGCTGTTCGGGCGTTCGTTGCTATGCATTCTCCTTGAACAAAAGTTTTGTATAACTCGACTGCTCGATCACAACATTTTGGGCTTATCCCTCCGATTACTCGATCATTTGAAACAAGTTCTTCTAATACGTATCCCGGTATAACGCGTTCTGGACAGTGGGCAATGTTGACGTCTGCTTCTACACCTGAACACTGCGGAAATGTTAGATCGTTTCGACTTTGGGCTAACCACGCTGCCACCTTTTCGGTAGTGCCAACCGGTGAAGTTGACTCCAAAATGACCAAATCTCCCTTCTTGAGCACCTTTGCAATCTCATCACAGGCTGACTTAATAAAGGATAAATCAGGGCAGTGCTCACGCCCGGGCTCATTCCTAAACGGAGTAGGTACAGCTATGATAAAGGCATCTGCAGGCTCAATTGTCATCGTCGCCTTAAGGTAACCCGAACCGACAACATTCTTTACTAAATAATCCAAATTTGGCTCAACAATATGTGCTAGACCTAAATTTATAGTATCAACGGCATGCTTGTTAACATCGACCCCAATAACGTTCAAGCCACGAGAAGCTATCACAGCAGCCGTTGGTAAACCGATATAGCCTAAACCTAATACTGATACTTTACTAATTGACATCCTTGTCTTCCTTTCAAACTAATAACTCTTTTAATTTATGAACGATACGCTTACACGCTTTACCATCACCATAAGGGTTATGTGCGTGGCTCATCTTTTCGTATGCTTCTTTATTCGACAGCAGGCCGTTTACTTCAGTTAAGATCTTATCCACATCTGTACCTACAAGCCTTACCGTACCTGCGCTTACTGCCTCTGGTCTTTCTGTTGAGTCACGCATAACTAGAACCGGCTTGCCCAAGCTAGGAGCCTCTTCTTGGATTCCACCAGAATCAGTAATAATAAGATGACATTTATCCATCAAATAGATAAACGGTAAGTAGTCGAGTGGTTCAATCAATTTAACGTTATCAACGCCCGATAATATTCTATTGACTGGCTCACGAACATTTGGGTTTAAATGAACTGGATAGACAATTTCGCAGTCTTTATTTTGCTCAGCAATCGTAGCTAACGCTTGGCAAATTCTTTCAAAACCACTTCCAAAACTTTCACGGCGGTGGCCTGTAACCAGTATCAGTTTCTTCTCAAGATTTAGCTCCTTAAATCTAAGCTCCATGTCGTGCGTTATTGAAGAGTTATTGCGTATCCTTTCAACGATCGAAAATAGTGCGTCAATCACCGTATTCCCGGTTACAACAATGTTTTCGTCAGCGAGCCCTTCACCCAGTAAATTATCTTTTGAGCTAACTGTTGGCGCAAAATGGAGCTGCGCGATACGACCCGTCAACGCCCTATTCCCCTCTTCGGGCCACGGACTTGAGAGATTACCTGTACGTAGCCCTGCCTCGACATGACCAATGGGGATCTGTTTATAGAATGACGCTAACGAAGCTGCTAAAGTCGTAGCAGTATCGCCGTGTACCAAGACCATATCGGGACAAAAGTCTGACAAAACTTCTTCTAATCCCAGAAGTATATTTGAAGTGACTTCTGGCAATGTCTGCCCAGGGCTCATGATATTTAAGTCATAATCTGGGCTAATTTTGAACAGATCTAAGACTTGATCCAACATTTCTCGATGCTGAGCTGTAACACAAACACGTGCTTCAAAATTGGATTCTAGAGCTAACTCTTGCACCAACGGTGCCATTTTTATTGCTTCTGGACGGGTACCAAATACCGACAATATCTTAACCAAGACTTAAATCTCCATAGCTTCTTTTTCAGGCTACAAGTGCTTAGCCAACCATAAACCCCAGAAGCTGCGGCACTTAGAACCTAGAAGCTAATAACTAATTAAAATTTATGGTTTCAATATAAGCCATGAAAAAATATGTGCCTTTGTGCATAATGACATTGGACAAACGTATTTCTACGGTCTACATAACTGTAGCTAATTGAGCTGGCGCAAGATTAAGGCTATTGGTGAGACTATTTACTATATGATTACGAATTGTAAACCTTCAAAGCCTCTTCTATATCTTCGTAATACTTAAGCTGCCCACTATTAAGCAACAAAGCAGAATCGCAAAATTCGCGCAGCTCATCTACATCATGACTCACCATTATCACGGTCGACGTTGATGCAAGATCCAGCATTTTCTGCTTTGCCTGAATCCGAAAATTCATATCCCCGACCGAAAGCGCTTCATCTATAAGATAAATATCAAAATCAATCTCGGTACAGCATGTGAATGAAAGACGAGAACGCATTCCCGAGGAGTATGTACTCACAGGAAGGTCGAACTTCTTCCCTAGTCCGGACTTCTGTTTTACTCTTCTAACGAAATCATCAATTTCAATCAATCCGTTTATTCGAGCAATAAATCTAGCATTCTCTCTTCCTGTCATCGAGGGGTGAACTCCCGCAGTCAGAGATACAGGCCATGAAAGAGATTTTTTAGTGATTATCTTACCAACATTCGGGTATTCGCTTGCTGCTAACAATCTAAAAAAAGTGGACTTACCGGCCCCATTGCTCCCCAATAGAGCAAGATTGCGATCGGTTGGAATATCGGAAGACAGCGAGTCGAACACGTATTGGCGCCCAATTTTGGTTTTATAATACTTCGTAAGATTTCTAATACGAATCATCTATGTCCACCCAATATATGATTCAAAAATTTAGTAAGAATAATTGCACGATCGTACTTGGTACTAAACTCCTTTCTATCAACATACTCATCACTTAAGAGTGGCAGTTGCTGAGAAAAAGAGGTAACGTCACTCGGAGAAAACACAACTGCGTTGCTTACATTCTTTTCCACAAACTCTTTAGCATATCCAGACAGTCCACAAATCATTGGAGCACCAGAAGCCGCATACTCGAATACTTTCGAAGGTAGCGCCCCAATGTTACAAAATGATTCTTCTAAATGAAGTAATAAACAGGCTCCATTTCGATACTTGAAAGCTAAATCAGCTCTTGAGATGGAGCTAAATATTTCGACATTTCCCAGTCTGCGGGTTGCTTTTTTAAGAGCCCTAATGTCGCGTCCCTCACCGTAAATTATGAATCTACATGTCTTTTGATTTGTCGCCAAAGCGGGGATTAATTTAGACAAACCCTGAGCTAAACCAACATTTCCAGCGTATAAAATCAACGATTTTTTCGCTTTTAGACGGGGCTTTCCATCCAAAGAAAAGTCATTATCAACGCCATTCGAGTAGCACGAGACGTTCGTATAGTTTTCGAGGGTTGGTCTATGAGCTTCCATCACGGCACTCGAAACAAAATTCACGTGCTCAGATTTCTTCATTAAGGCATATTCTATGCTTCTAAAAAAAGCGACAATCGGGTGTTTCAAGATATTCTTCGTAAAGAGGGCGTCCAAGCTATCTGAGAACATATCCCTTACGTCATACACTAGGCGTGAACAAAATCTTTTCGCTATAACGAAACTAATAATTAGCGTAATAAGCTTTGAAGAAGAGCCTATCACCACATCAATATCTGTTCCGTCACGAAAATTAAGACCTTTAACAACGAAAAGTATCATATTGATTACGGAGACGATTCTCGACTGCTTCTCCATAGTTAGCCCTGTAATCACATAACGCGTCTTAGCTGAGGAGGCCATTTCCAACGAGTTCACATTTCCTGACGTGAGTACTATGAGCTCTTTGACACGCTCATCTCTTTCAATAACCTTTCTAAGTGATGCTGCTCTATTACTACTAGCCCTACCTTCATCAAAAAATCCAAAAACAACCAATAGCAGTTTCATGATATTTTACGCGTGATAGAGTCATATACATCGAGCAGAGACTGCTCCTGAGCCTCCCATGTGAGACTATGAGAAGCCATCTCAGCATTATCGCGGTATTGACTCAATAGAACTTTGTTCGTAGCTAATTGACTAAGTGCGTCACTCAAGCAAGAAACGCCCGATTCATTAACAGTTATCCCTACATCGAAATCATCTACAACTTTTCTAATTTCTGGAAACCCTGTGGCAACAATTGCTAGTCTTGCTTGAATATATTCGAACAATTTATTCGAGTCTGTAGAAAAATGGTTAAAGCAAGTATTCTCAATTGGTTGAACACCTATCGTTGCAGACGCAGTGTAGAGAGGAAGCTCCTCTAAGGGCACTGCGTCTATAAGCTTCACTCTCGAAGAGAGCTCTAAGGTATCTACTAGGGCTCTTATTTCATCCTTCTTACGCCCGCTTCCAACCAAGACAAAATATGTGTCTTTTACATAGGTAGCGGCTTTTATCAAACGTTCAAGGCCTCGCCCTTGTTGAATACCTCCTTGATAAATAACGATCGGCCAGGTTGAGTTCAGACTAAGGATTTCTCTCAAAAAATTCGATTGCTGATATGGTTGATACCGCGGTCTATTTTGCAATACTATCGGCCGTTCAATACCGTAAAGCCTCGCGAAGTATTTAGCTCTCGTATCTGTGGTTGTAATCATTGCATCAACTTTTCTACACAGTTTTCTTTCAATCAAAGCAACGTATTGGGAAATTCTTCGATAGCCCTCTCGACTGGTACTAGTCTCATGAGCGTCATAAACAAGCCTCGACTTGACTAGCAAACTAGCTATCCAGCACGTAATCAACACATTAAAATCATGCGCGTGTATTATTTTTGGCCTCATCCTCACCAATAAAAGTAAAATCCGGACATGTGTTACCACGTACGCTGCAGCCTTTACCGATCTACGCAAAAACGGCACTGATCTCCAGGACCCTTTTCTACGCCGTAACGGTAAAGGCATCGATTTTCGGTGAGTTTCCTTAATATACTTTGAAGGGCGTAACGACCTCCACACCCGCACAACTGAAAACCTCCTCTCGTACTTCTGAACTTGAACAGTTTTGATTGGATTATGTAATGCTACGACACGCACATTGTAGCCATTTCTAGCTAAAGACCGCGCTTCGTTAATAACTCTGGCATCATGAATAAATTCATTCCAAACGACCATACCAACCGAGGGTAACCTAACCAAGCAACACCTCTCGAAATTCAATAATTTTCTCGTCTTTTGCAACGCGTTCCATCTCAATCAGAGTGCGCTCGTCTTGCGCAAGCTCTGCATTTCGTCGTTCAGCTGAATTCCGATTCTCAAGATTTTCCACAGTCGATAACTCGCTTATCAAAGGCAAATCCAACCTATTGAAAACCGTCGTCTGTACAAATGATGATTTGTCGTTTGCATTAATATAATCATCGAGTTGAAACACTACCATTCTTGAAGATGATCCATTCTTCATCTTTATTGCCTGTCGTAGAGACCTTCTATACCTGGACAAGAACAACTCTACGTCATCCAAGAAACCAAGTGACTTCCATGACCTCCATACAGACTGTGGATTCCTTACACAGTAAATGTATTTAGCGCGAGCATTAAATATTTTTTCAAAATTTTGAAAATATCTTTCATATCCAGGAGTTTTAAACCCAAAATGAGTTATATCCTTACCGTGCCCCACAAGGCTTTTCTTACACGCAAATGAGAAAAATGCGATCGCTAGGTGAAATTTATGCTTCTGCCAATGGGCATCTAGGCACGCTCCTTTTCGTTCAGAGTAATACGAAAAATTTTCATCTACCGTGTCGACAAGTCTAAAAAAGGCTTCAGCAGTGATAGCATGCATTTCTTCTTGAATTGCAATTGTTGGATGCGAGTTTAGTATGTCGGTCATCATTCTAGTGCCGGATCGTGCAGCACCACATACTACAACTGGCGTAATCTCGCTCATTGCTTCTAGGTAGTCTATAAACATCTTTAACACCCATACCTTTCAAGTAACTTGAGTGTATCCTCTTTGTTAGGAGGAGAATGCTTCAAAATTTGATCTTGATAATAAATAAAACTTAACCCTTCTTTTGGCGTAACATCTTCAAAATTTGATACTTCTTGTCGTGCAGCGATAGCATCCCCAAACACATACCCTAGATGTTTATTCATATGCTTCAAGTCAAATACATTTTGAACTATAGCGACTCTATTTTCTGATTCTATTACGCGTTCTGCATTTACAGTAAGAAGGTGCGCGCTATCGGATCTCTCGACAGCCGACGGTGTAGTTCCATAGCAGGTTTCAATCATTGCTTCGTAATGGCTTCTAACATAATTCGGTAGATGCATTTGTGGATTTACTGCGATACACGTAATGTTGCTCATTAGTTCTGCTAATTTTAAACAAACGTACCCGCCCGCTGACGATCCAAATAAGATGATTCTTTTAAAACGGCTTTTGTTTATCTCGCGAATTTTTTCAATCAAATGGGATAATCTACTAATTGCATCTGTACCGGATCGGTATTGAAACCATCCTAAACTAATATCGTTCTCAGTAGAAAGCGTAGGATCACTAAAGCTTAGTACGCTGCACCTAATGTCCTTAGACCAAGAGTGACGTTGAAAATCTATATCCCCTTTCTTTCTATCAGACGCCCCAGGTAAAAGAACTAACAGGGTATCGCTCTGAGATTTCACGTCAGAATAGAATCTAAAGGGTACATCTTCAAAATAAACTGCCTTAGTACTTATCCCTTCGGATAAACATAGATCTCTCGTAGATATCACGGAATGAGGAACACCAGCTAATGGCTTTCGCTCTAATGACTTTTGAACTTGGCTTGCTAACGACGTAGACTGAATTGCTTTTTGGCTTATAAGGGATGACCAACTAGTGTCTTCG
This sequence comes from uncultured Pseudomonadales bacterium, assembly GCA_947503335.1. Lineage (GTDB taxonomy): Bacteria > Pseudomonadota > Gammaproteobacteria > Pseudomonadales > CANNCY01 > CANNCY01. Next base: position 228,963 of record CANNCY010000005.1, read on the forward strand.
CTATACGATATAATCGTTTCTATTCGTTTCTCTCTACAATTAGATTTAAAACCAATAGCTACAGCAGCAGAATATTGATAGTCATTTTTCGATACAAACCCCTGCATGGAATCGTCATCGCCGTTAAAAATCACTGTATCCATGCCGGGAGTTAGGCATTCTATTGTGACAATTATTCCGTCGCTGGTGGTAAGCTTAACCGTCGAACCACTTGCCGAAACCAAACGGAATTCTTCCTCCAAATGAAACCATTGAGTAACTGTTCTTGCGCGTTTACATTGTAAATCATCACGTACAAACAACCAGTTTCTAGGCTTATATCGTAAGCTCCTTCGATGGGAGAGAGCAGGATAGTCTAGCTTTCCAGACAGTTCGTAAACACTGCCTATTCTCTTAACGGGAGACAGTATACTTCCGTAGGGTTTCATCTTTATTATGTCGAAATCCTCAATTTCAACACTATTGTGAGCCCTAGAGCTTAAGAAATAGCTTCTGTATTTGTCTGACCGATATCCATACTTTCCCGAGTCACATACGACTCTTCTACCCTTCTCATAAAGATCAAAAGAAAGACAGTCTCGATGCTTGTGGGCTTTGGTATGGTACATACCGGTCATAAACAACATGAAACTATCGTCAGACTCCCAATCACTCCGAATAGCACAATAACCAGCACTGTGGAAATCCCCAACTAAAGCTTTCGCCTCTGTTTTAACTGGTGTCGTTAGATCCTTCTGATAGGTCAATATAGAGTCCCCGACACAAATGGGACGTTTCTCTGGATCTACCATCCAGCATTTTACTGCTTGCGCTTTCTCAACTAATTCGACAAGACTCTTTTCTGCATCGTACCAACCCGAGTCCATAATGGCTTGAATAGTATCCGTCGCGTAAAAATGGTAATGGGGAGAGTGCTCTTTGTGTATACCATCGACAGTGAATTGATCATTGACCAACTCGTTCATTTTCGATATAGCATATGAATCCAATCCGAAATTATGATCTTGAGCTTGTAATTTTAGTAGTGCCATCAACCCTTGTATCTGAAAAAAACCGTGGTTGTTCAAGCTAAATGCTTCATCAAAACTTAGGTTTTCGATATGAATTCTTGTTAGAGCAGATAACAGAGATGTCTGCTCACCTGTGATCTTGAGGCGATGATAGCTTATTCGTTCTATAAAAAAGGCTAGCACCAGTGCTCTAAAGCCTACTGACATGTCATACCAAGCGTAGCTATCAGGCATTCGACTAGTTACAATCCGAGGATTATCAGCCCCGTATACAGAATGCCAACTCGATACAACGTCAAAGAAGTAGTCAACTAGAACTTCTTGATTCTCACAGTCATCAAATATATTCATCACTGGATGGAACATAGTCCATCCTTGTAGCTGCATACGCCAGTTTCTGTCTGTGGCAAGTGCGCGACCTTCCCAATCTATAGAACCTCGTAATGAGACGGGTACACAGTCTTTCCTCGGTTTAAAAAGACGCTTCAATACAATATCTTCATACTGATCGTCATAAAACCCTATTGGAAATACGCGATGAAGGAAGCATTTCACTGGCGTCAAAACTGATCTACTAACCTCTATACTAGTTGTCATTAAGTACCTCCTTGTACACACTATTAACGATCGCTGCTGAATGACTCCAGTCGCGATGAGACTTAACCCATGAGCGTCCATTTTCCGCAAGGTATTTTCGTAATGTATCGTCTTCGACTAGCAACTTGAGACTATCCATCAAAGACTCGACCGATCCCTTATCAAAAACTAATCCGGTAACTTTATGCTCTACTATCTCTGTTAACGCAGCACAACCAGAAACGATCACAGCTTTCTGAGATGCCATTGCTTCAAAGGGTTTAAGTGGTGATACCGCTTCACAAACTAAAAAAGGCTTTCTCGGAAATGGTGCAATATCAACAAGAGAATAGTATTCAGAAACTTGATCGTGTGGCACTCTGCCGACGAAGAGAACGATCTCTTCTACATCGAGTTCATGGGCCAATGATTTTAATTCAGACAAATAAGCTCCATCGCCAACGATCATTAGCACAAACTCTACTTCTGTCGACTTTTTTAACAACTGTACTGCGCGAATTAAGTCATCTAAGCCTTCATAGTTCACCACGCTACCGATATATCCGATGACCACTTTGTTAAGCAATCCAAGGTTATCTTCTAGCTCTTTTGATCTAATTAAGTTGGGGGGGAAGTCAGATATGTTGACGCAATTTGGCACCACTGTGATTTTCTCTGGCTGAACACCACGATCGACCATAATTTCCTTTAGGGCCTTCGTTATTGTGAGCACCTTTGTCGCCTGCTTGCAAGCTTCAGCCTCCATCATTGCAGAGAATCTAAAGACGTCAGTTTTATCCCAATCGTGTTCACGAGACATTCTTGTTATTTCCCACAGCCCACGAACCTCATAAACCGTAGGAATGTTTAGAGCAGCGCCAGCTTTAATTGCACTGAACGCATTTGGGTGATTCGAAGCGGCATGGATTAGACCGACGCTTCTGCCGATGGCAAACTCGATTATTTCATTAGCAAAGATATCAGTGTAATTAGAGAATGTTAGGCTACTGCGCTTCACATTTTGACTACAACGCAAATAGGTTATACCGTCGATTTGGTCGTCGCAGGGGATATGATCTGGCAGCGCGAAACTTATGTACTTTTGATGATCTGTCGGAAAGCCAGGTCTTGTCAACGCCGCCACATTTACTCCCAGATCATTTAACTTTTTCAGAAGCCCATGAGTTCTAGTCGCATAACCTCCAGAATTGTATGGCAGCGAGTTATGAAGGATGTATAGCGCTTTACTCGAAGATGGCGCTTCAAACTCTATTTGCTTTATTGAATTAATATTCCCACGCCCCTCCATCCACTCTATATCATCGGTTACACGTGTATAAGCCACCTCGAATCCTGATATCCCTAATTCATTGACGAATTTTAGAAATGACGAGAGGAAATACATATCACCAGCATGGTTGATTTTGGCTTTTAATTCTGACGCAAGCCGCCTAGAAGGCTTAACTTTTAATAGGCATTTACCGATGTGAACGTTTTCAGGATAATTATCTTCTTTAGACCAATATAGTTGGCTAACCGCCTCTCTATATTCTTTTTTCGATAAACCTGTACAACACTGCTGAATCTGATCCTCAATAGAATCCATATCAGTAAAATCAAGTTTCTCAAATATTGCGAGATGGTCATCTGTCACATTCTTGTATAAAGATGAGACCTCAAAACCTGCAGCAAGCAAAACTTCTGACTGCGCACGCGCTCGCAACTGCATCGCGACCGAAAATGTTTTCGCAGGAATTTTCGCGCGTATTTCGAACAACCCAGGCCCCATATAAGAAAAGCATTTATTATCTTTTGTAAAATCTAGTGTGAAATCTGTAGAGGCCACGCGCAGCCGACGCGCGAACTCATCAAAGAATTCTAATGATAAGTGTGCTTGATCTCCTGGTGCGGCAATTAACTCTCCACGAAGCCGTAAACAGCAGACTCCCTTGTGCCTACGGAAGCGGTATATTACCGGCTTTTCTTTTAGATCACGGCCGTTTGATAAGACTAAGATCTGTTTGCTTGGTAACAAGGATTTAATAACTGACTTGATAACGCCAACAATCTTTTTGTGTATTCTATTATCCATAATCGTATGTCGAGGCTTTTTATACCCTTAGCTCTTTTATAGTAATGAAAACTATTCTTACCACGCCAAATAGACCACTCATCACAATGAACATCAAAATGCTGTTGTAATAGTATCGGGGATATGCAATTTCTTGAGGTGTCGTCGGAGATTCAACCACAACCAAATATTTCATCTGTCTATATGCATCAACACGCGACTGCTCAAGTAAGAGTTGCGTACTAATATATGCATTAGATGCCAATTCATGACGAATCTTTAAATCTGCGAAGTCAGACATCACCTGACTAACCGACACCCGGTCATTCGATGACGACATTTGTTCACGTTCAGACAAGAGCTGTGCCTGCAGTGCTGAAATTTCACTCTGTAATGACTTAACTTGCGGCGACTCAGTATTCATATAATCGCTCAAATTCCTTAACTTGGCCTGCTTAGCCGCAATTTCATTTTGTAAAGAATACGTAATTTGCTGCTTCGCCAACCCTTCTGCTTCGGGGTCAAGAATGTTGTGCTGTCGCTGAAAAGCAAGTAGACGTGACTGGGCCAAACCAAATTCTTGAGTCGCCTTGTCATGCTCGAGCTTCATAAAATCTACTTGTTGAGTGGCTACACCACGCCCTATAGAGTTAATAAACCATTCAGCTCTACTGGCAATCGCCTGGGCCACTGACACAGAGTATTCAGGATCGAAACTATCAACCTTTACTGTCATGATTGACGAACTTAGATCGATTTGAACCTCGACCCTATCTTGGTAATAATCGAGAAAAGATTCGATGGTTGCATCAGCTGGGAGCCGACTTACTCCATCACGATCCCGCTTGCTATAGTGATCCTTTAAAAATAGTTTCTCATCTAAGTGAGCCAGCATGTCAACTGAGTAAATGTGCGCTTCCAGCAGCTCTACATCAGGAGATGCATTGGACTGCAGCGGAATATTAGAAAAGATCGCAGAAGGATCGGTCGCAGGCGCTGCAGGCGGCGACTTAACAATCAACTGCATTCTGGATTCATAGCGTGGTGTAGAAATTAGGAGCTGATAACAAAACACAATTGTTACAGGAAGGCAGACAAACACGACAAAAAGATGTTGGACTGCATAGTTAACAATTCTTCCAGCTATACTTTCTCGAAAAGCAGATCGTCTTTCTTCTTTTTGCACCAGATAATCAATATAGCGAGATATTTCAGAGGCGAACTGCGGATCATCAGCTTTAACTTGCTCCATTTTTCGAGTTAAAAAACGTATATTTTCTCTACGCTCTTGTGTTATAGAACGCAAAAAATGATTAAAGCTCTTCGAAAAATTATTCTTCATACTATATTCTGCTCAATAATGCCCGAGTCGGCGCATCAATAGCTTTATACAACAATACCCTACCTAATTAACGAGCGACTAGTTCCTTCCAGGAATATCTATATACAACCACTGCTGCACACATGAGGCCAAAACATGTATAAGTCATAAAATAAAAATCTACCCCTTCTCGCCCATAAGCGTCAGAAGCAGCTGACCTTGCAACTTCAACAGCATGCAAAAGTGGATTCCACGTAAAATAAGGCCAGTAGTGATAGGGAATGTCCTTAATACTAAAGAATATTCCAGAAATAAAGAAAACCGGCCTCATTAGCAGCGATCGTATTTTTTTAACTTCAGGAACAACTGCCTCAAGTAAACCGAACAGCAAACCCACGGAAAGTCCTAATAATAGAACTATTAAACATGAATACATCAACAGTAGTGGTGAATCGATGGCTATATCGAACCCCAACAAATAACCGATATAAATGAGAATCAAGAATACTGCCGAACGCACTAACAATTCATAGAGAGCCACCGCCACTACAGGACTAATAGGTTGCACTTGGCGAAATACGAACAATGGCTTTGACGCAGTAACGGCCGTAGCACTCTGGCTAACTAGCGAAAGAAAACCTTGAACCAATACCAAACCGTAAACTAAAAAAATGAAAGTAGGTAAACCATAGACCAATTCGCCACCAATTCGGCCTCTAATAACCGCTAGCCCAAAGATGAATATAACCGGCGACAAAACAACCCAAGCAAAGCCTAGCCTATCTGACGATTGAGTTTTAACATGCCGCACAAAAACCGCAAGAATAACGTCCACCCAAACCCGATGAACTGAACGCTCAGAAACTTTGGCCATAGAAATATCGCTGTCTTATATTTAGTCGTTAGCAACTATCGGCATTGAGTCTAGCATAGATATTCAAAGTCGCACTGAATCAACGATATATTTAAACTCTACGTTTCATTGCGAAATGAATTTTCATCCAAATATGTAGCCGACAATTGAGTTCAGGTGCTTTGGTAAGAATTTATAGTTCATAAACTATTAAGTAATTACAAAAGAAACACCTGTAGGAGTGTATGGTGACCTCCTTTAATATGTCTCTTTCTTACGCCACCCTTTTAACTCAGCCTTTAGTTGCCTAATCTCTTTAGCCCGTGAATCACTTTGAGCAATCTCATAGTGTCCGTGAAACTAGGCCCGACCTAAGGATTATATTAATTTTCGGTATTAGGGCCGATGAACAATCGTACAAGCTTGTGCTGATGATAGTTTGTGACTTTTCAGTCTCGCCGAAGAAGTTTGCTTAATAAGCGAAAATTAAGGCATAATCGATTACTGCAATGCAGAGACTTATACTTCAAAAGACATGCTCGTTAGCAAATCAACTGGATCCAGTCTGAAATAGTACATTTCCTTTTAGCGAGATAAAGATCAAACTACTTAGTGTGAAGAGGTAACATTTAATTCAATGATCGTATCTCATAAACACAAGTTCATTTTTATAAAAACTCGAAAAACAGGAAGCACTAGCATAGAGATAGCTTTGTCTACCTTTTGTGGCGACCAAGATGTCATCACCCCCATTACTCCGCGAGACGAATTATTGCGAATAACGCAAGGGAGGCCTTGCCAGAATTTTGGGGCAGCTGATAACGAAGTACAAATGTACCTAAGGGGTCTAGCAGAGCATCAATCTCAACTAGACATCACAAGAAATATTGGATCTAAAGCCAAATTTTTTAATCATATGCCTCTAAAGGATATCAGAGTATTACTTCCTGAGACTGCCGACAATTACACTATCATTACCATTGAGCGACACCCTTACGAGAAAGCGGTTTCTTATGCTAATTTCATCATTGGATTTGAAGCGTATAAGCGAGGCGGAGCGCTTATTGGCGGCAATGAGCAAATCAAAAACTGTATAGATCAACTTATTTCACATGACTTACTTTCTAAAAAGATCAGGAATTGGGATCTTTACTCTATCAATGATCAAGTTTCTGTAGATTACATCCTGATGCATTACAAGCTTGGCGCAGATTACATTGCAGTATGCGAAGAGCTCGGCCTTGGATCACCTAGAGAACTAGCACTCACCAAAGAGGGGATACGCGATCGCAACATACCAGCAAGCGAACTTCTTTCAAAAACTCAGAAAGATTATATTTGCAAAATCTGCGCGCCCGAATTCCAGTATTTTGGCTTTGAAGAGTGATGCCCAAGTTTATTATTCATAGTGGTTTACCAAAAACGGGGACAACTGCATTCCAACATTATTGCTATGCCAATAGAGATAATTTGCTAAAAAGTGGCCTATTCTATGATAACCACGTTCATTCAAGTTTAGACCCAAAACATCAATGGATAATTCAATCACTACGAACCCCTGAGCTTTTTGATACTATGGATTTAAGCAGGTTCAAGAGGCCAGATAAAGCACATACAGTCTTACTCAGTACTGAGAGCATAACTAACGAATTGCCGCTTCTCAAACAAGAAGCTACGAAAAGGTTTACAAACACCCTTTCTAGGTTTGGCGAGCTTAAGTTTCTTATTGTTACTCGTGACCCAGCATCATGGACTTTATCTTATTATCGCCAGGCAGTTATCAACCAACCCGTAAGGCGTTTAAATTTTTATTCCACAAGTCTTCTATATTCAGATTTCTGTGCTTTAGACCATATTAAAGCCCTAACAAACAAATCAGCTCTTAATGAGCATTTTACCGCACTCTTCAGTAAGTCAGTTCAATTTGTAGAATATGGCCCACAAGTTCTTTCGGATATCCTTAGCCATTGCAACTATATCCCACAACAAGGTAAGAAAGATCAACCACAAGCTAATTCTAGCGTTAATGACGCAGCTGTCGAGTTTATGCGCCAATTGAACAGTGTAATAACAGACCTGAATCAAAAATGTGCTTGGGCGAAAGTTTTTATTACAGCTCAACCAACTAGCAGTAGTGCACTAAACATTTTGGCCCGAAGAGCTAAAAAAGTAGATATATACAATCTCTCTGTTTCTACTCTAAACAATCTAGCTTTCGTAGACAACCCACCATTACATTACACGTTCGATGATTTCGAAAACCTTAGAATGTTATTGACTAAAACCCTCATAAAGCTTCAATCCGACTGAGCTCGCCGCATTACACGCACCATTCTTTTAACACTCATAGCCGGCGAAAATACTTTTCGAGTACCTTCCGACAACCTCTCATGATTCCAAACTCTATCAAGTGCTTCACGAAGTGCAATTGCAAGATCTTCAATGCCACCGCCTGTAAACGAAATCCCACAAGATGTTCCGATAGCCGTTGATAATTCCTTAATGCTAGGAGCATACCCGACAACGGGTGTTCCAAATGAAAGCGCTTCGACGTATGTAAGCCCCAGTGATTCACTCCTACTCGGCATGCAAAAGACCTCATGATTACTATAAGCTACAGCAAGCTCCTCATGTGATAGGGAACCCAAAAATGTCACTCGATGTGTTAGAGATAGGGATTGTACCAGCTCTTCCAGAGTATCTCTCAACGGCCCGTCACCAGCAATTGTCAATTTCAACTTGCCAGACATTGTTGCGATTGCTCGAACGAGGAGTTCACATTGTTTCAAATCAATCAAGGAGGCAGCAAACAAGACGCCCTGGCGCCGACCGTTATGCCCGCCAGTAAGGAATGGCTCGACGAGAGGAGCATAAATAACTTCGGCGCTCTCTGGAACATCAATGCCAAGAAACTTGCCTTGACCCATTGAATGATAAGAAGGGAAAACCACCTCACTGCAGGAGTCGATTATACGCTGCAATGTCACGCCCAAACTTGGGTCGTGCAAAAGCGCAGTCCAAGAATGACAAATTCCGACTATTTTATCTCCAAGCCCTGCGTCCACAAAAGCCCTGCACCAATTGTTAGTCAAATGATGTACTATTATTACGTCATAGGTATCCACGAGTTGCATTAAGCGGTTTGGCACTCGATCGCTCGACGTCAGTCTTTCGATCGTGCATTTATAGGGAAGTTTTTTAGGGTGCTCAATAAGCCGATTGGGTACAATGGTAATAGTCTCGATAGACGGACAATAATCACTCAATGCCTTGACCATTGCTGCGTGATAAGTGGCTACACCACCGGCAACCGTTCCACCGTATTCCGGAGGGAGAGGCCCAAAAGAAAGAACTTTCATTTTTACATTAAGATTCCATCAGTAATAGCATCAACAATTTTTCTACTGGCCTGCACCTGAAGACTTAGTTCGCTTGTACTGTCTAGGTAAATCGGCGTTTTCATACACACCCTATCAAAGCGGCCATTTTTCTTATACATGAACGGTATCAAGATTAGGATCTTTGTACAAATTTGAAGTAGTAATCGCGGGCTATAAAACGCTAGACAAGAAAAAACCCCAACCGCGTAAGCGATTGGGGTTTTTATTTGGAGCCTGGCGATGTCCTACTCTCACATGGGGAAGCCC
>CANNCY010000006.1 GCA_947503335.1 uncultured Pseudomonadales bacterium
TATTGCTTGATTCTCAATGTTAAAAAGCGGTCTCAGGCGCTAGGCCGTCTTGACTTAAATCTTGTCTTGGATGACGTCGCCGTCGTCTCAAGAGGCTGCGTATTGTACGCAGTTGATTTTGTTTTGCAACCGTTAAAATCAACACTTTAACTTTCTGATTTGCAAACGATTTATTCAATCGAAACCAAATCTGGTTGCGCCTCAAAGATCAGTGATTAACCACTTACTCCCTGAGTCAGCTGCGTTGCCTTTGCCCCGTCAGCGGAGGCGCATTCTACAGATCTAAACCGAGCGCGCAACACCTATTTTTTGGTGATTTAGACATTTCTATATTTTATTGACCGCTGCGCGCCTCGGTCATGTGATACAGCTGCTTATAGCGCTGCAGCTTTTGTCCACCATCTCGTGTTAGCGGCACCCAGCTTACAGGCAGTGCTCGTACGCTTGGCTTACCCAATAAACGATCGAACGGCACCTCAATAAAGAAACCCTTATTAAAACTACCTTCACCAAACTCTTCGGCAGTCATATCTGTCTTTGCCGCAAAAGCACCGATCTTTACACCACTTTTTAGTGTGCGAGATATAGTAAGCGTTGCACCCACGTCTTCGGCGAGGTACTTACCCACATTCAGCTGAAACTGCGTATCAGGCAGATATTTGAAGTTAGCATTGTAATAAAGATTCAGATGACCTGTTAGCGTACCAGTCTGCACTAGATAAGGGCGATAATCATCGGTTTGTAACGCCTCATCGTAAAAACCAAAGCGCTTAGCAGGGTCGCGCTGCTTCACATAAGCCACATCAAACCCAATAGCCCAATTTTGATCAAAGGGGCGGTATAGCATTTCGCCACCTACACCACCAAACATTGCCTCTAAGTAACCACCGTATGCCGACACATACAAACTATCTGCCAAACGATCTTGATAGGTTAACTGCAAATTGGTAGCACGTAGATCATATTCAACCAGGTATTTACGTACCAAACTACGCACTCGCGGCACAAAGGTACCATCAGGCGGCAAGGTGTAGTTAAACTTATCAAAATTATCAATTAGATTTAGGTTAATCTCGCCAGTTACCTGCAACTTCTCGTTCAACCAATAACCACCATAAGCCTTTACACCTAATGCATAGGTATAAAAGCCCTCACTTCCACCTAAACTTTGCACGATAGAAGGCCGCCAACCATATGAGTAAGGTACCTTGTACGACTTAATCAACTGACCATCGACATCAATCGGCGCGCTATTACGCTGATACGTATCATTAAGCTTCGCCTCTAAATAGCCGTTTGCTTCATACAACTGATAGTCATTGGTATTGATGCTGTACTCAACTAGATATTGATTTTGTAACTGCTCAACCACCGACACCTGCTTCGCATCAGGAGCATATTGAGTAAGCGCGAGTGCAGCCTGTTGCACCATCAGCTCACGATCTCGATATTTTCCGTTGTAAGCCACGATAGTAAGCTCATCGGGCTGCTCGTATAGCTCAATACCACCCAAGCCACTGTACTGCCTCAAATTGTTTACCAAATGATCTACATCACCCGCAATCACTGGCGAGTCGGGCTGCGCCGGTCGCCATATGTCAACCAAGCGGCCCATCGGTGACTTAACATTAAAACCAAGGGTAAGCGTATTACCACGCTGATAACTAAGCTTAAAATCAATAAAACGCTTATAACTATAGATAGCCCCTAGATTAATACGACTATCAGCACTTAAATCTTTTCGTTCGCGCAAAACCGGAAAATCACGCGAATAATCATTACCATCGTACTCGGCAACCAACGTAAGAGGAGTATGCGAAAACTGATAACTTACGCCACCAAAAATTGACTTACACCCAGAAAACCAACGCTCATAATCGATCTGCCCACCATTGTTACCAAAGCTCTGGTCTCGCCCACAATCATCTTTCGCACTTGTCTTGTTACTTAGATCACCCGCCTGCCCTAAGTAACCAAATCCCAAACCAGCAGTTAAATCTAATTGCCCAAAACGCTTTGACGCAACAAGATACTCACCGTCAAATAAGCCTGTTCCGCCAAGATCTTGCAAACCCACAGCAATCTGAGGCACATAACGAGATTCAGGCCACAAGCGCATCTTTATATCGATACCCTTGTCGGTATAGACGGTATCGCCACTAAAATCAGGATCATCTGAAAACAGCACATCAGGCACTTGCGTATAACGGGCAGTCGCGTTAAACCAATCATACACCTGCATATTGGCGGTATAATGGCGATAATCTTCGTTGACATTAATGCCGATTCCAAAGTCGCCAACCTGCCCAAAGCGAGCAGAGGGCGTTTGAAAATACCCCACACCACCAAAATCGTTGTAATGCACATCAACAATTGGCTCATCTAGGGCAACTACACCAGAGAAAGCCAAAGGCAAGACTACTATCATACTCATAGCCACCCCCCATTAGCCATTAACTGAGCTACTTGCTGGTTTTGCAAAGCAGTTAATTTATGCGACGGCACATATATCAGCGCGCCACGTGGCACAAACTGCTTAGACGAATTAAATGCCGCCACTCCGTGGAACTGAACATCGCCGCTCGGACTAATCACATATACCGAATCTGTTTTGGTTTTAGTGGGTACAATATCGCCCGCAATCGTAGCAGCCTCAAACGGTAGAGACGACCAACTTGCGTCTGACAACAAATAGACATCGTCAGGCTTTATATTGATAACCAATTGAACCGGCTTATCAATCAACGGATTATTCTTAATATCTAATCGCACAAAATCGAGATCTAATGGCATCATAATGCGGCGATTCATAGATACTAATCGTAAACGCTTTGATATTTCTGATTGCTCGCCTAATCGGCTTACCAAAAAATCGCGCTGTGCTTCAAACACCTCATCTGGCATCGTATAACGCATATAACTTGCACGCCAATAAGGCGCTGACTTGTGCGATGACGACACGGCTACATATTGCAATACATCCCCAACGCGAGCACCGGGTTTAATATAGGCAATCGATGACGCAAACGATTGCGCCGACAAAAACAGAAAGATCGACAGAATAACTCGCATCACTTACCCTTGAACCCCTTCACTACTTTAAATTCGATCGATGGCAAATCGGGCACTGGTTGCTGTTGCGAACGCACTACACGCCCCGTAGCTGAATCGACCCAAAACAAATTCGTTAATTGCTTATCAATTGACAGGTTTACAACCTCTTTCCACTCCTGAACACCATCATGCTCACCCAATCGCACAAAGCTAGAGTTCGCTTTAACACCATCAAATCGCCCGCGAGCCCAATCAATGCTGTAAGACCAGTCTTTAGGCGTCGATGCCAAATGCAAACCTAAGGCCAAAGGGTCTGGAGTAGATGCATATAGAGAACTTAAATCAGCACCGGCCATTCCAATAGTTTTGGTAATGCGCCCTGCCTGAGTAACGATCATTCCTTTATCTTGCGAAACCCACTTGTAGGTTTTAGAAGACGGATACTGATGATAAGGCTGCTCGACATAAGCAAGTACGACTAACGCGTTCGGCATACCCTGCCACTGAGCATATGCGCTAGCATAAGGCAAATCAGCTATTTGCTGCGACGACAAGTCTACGCCTGAACGATCTAACCGCTCAGACACTTGATCAACCCATGAACAACCAGACAGCGCCACAATCACCGGCAGCCATAAACAACGCATCGCAAGAACCTTTATTAACTATAATTTTGGGCGCATTATAACGAAAAAAGCCACTCAATGAGTGGCTTTTTTCGACTAAAACAACAGCTAACGATTAGGTGTTAGTTGTAGTAGTAGTACCCGGATCAGTTACTGGCGGCTGAACTGGTGGCTCAGTAGGCTCTTCACTATCGTTGTCATCAACGATATTAACTAGAGCTGCTAGCGAGATAACACCAACAGTTGTACCAACAACCATAGTAGTTGTATCCATAGCAGCACCAGAAGCAACTACTGCAGAACCAGCTGCAGGCGCCTCGTTTGCTGCAGCAGCAGAAGCGCTAAGCGCCAATACTAGAGATAGTGCAGTCTTTTTCATTTTAAACTCCGTTAAATAAAATTCCTGGTAGCATTATTAATTTGCACAGGTGACTAAATAATAATGGCTTATTAAACTAATAACAAGAATAACCATTATAAAATCAGGCAATTACTTTAAAATAACTGCCCTAACGACCGCACTATTTCTTTTAAATCGAGATATTACAGGTCGAATCTTTTTAATAATCCAATACGCGTGCACCATGCACACTATGTAAGAGATTAAGTATGCCAAAAACACCCACATTGACATCCACTCTATACCGCTTATTTTAAAAGCGTAACCTACCGACAACCATAAAGAAGCCGCAAGCAACACCAGTACCAATGTAGCTCTTGGACCAAAACCAACCCTCAACAACACATGATGGAGATGACCACGATCGGCGTGAAATGGATGACGCCCTGCCAATGCTCGCCGAACCATGACCGACAGGCAATCTGCAAGCGGTATCGCAACACACCAAAGCCCATCAATCAACGTAAACTGACCAACAACACCTGGCTCTGAGCGCTGTGATGCGATAAGCATCAGCAGCATCACCAGAAAACCTAAAACCATCGCACCGGCATCGCCTAAAAAAACCTTCTTGCTAGTAAACAGCCCTAAGTTCAACAGCATAAACATAACAACCGTTGAAGCCAATATCACGGCATACCAGAAAACACCTGATACGTACTGCTGCTCACTTTCAAAAATCAATAAACCAACAAGTGCAACCACCACCACACCCGAAGACAAACCATCAATGCCGTCCATCATATTGAACGCATTAATCATACCCACAACAGCTAACACCACTAAGGGGATCGCTATAGGCTCAATGACTACTTCTAGATTTGGCGCCATGTATCCAGCGACGTCGAATGATAGATCTAAGCCATAAATAACCAACAATACTGCGACAGCCTCTAACACAAGGCGCCAAGATGCAGGCAGATCGTACAAATCATCAGCGACCCCTGCCATCAAAATCAACAGCGCTGCTGGCATCAATACATAAGCAAAATCACGCCCAAGAGGCACCTGCAGTAACAAACCCAAAGAAAAGGCAATAAAAATAACGATCCCACCAATCAACGGAGTCGGATTAGCGTGTCGTTTACGCCCCCCTGACACATCGATCAGTCCGAAGCGGTGCGCCAACGGCCGAAGCAATCTATTTACGATGACAACCGCGATGACTGAAAATACTATTGACTGAAACAAACAGCTGCCTTACTAATCAAAAATTACTCTAAACACAAAATCATATACACATACAAATGCGAGTGCACGCTAAGCACGTCACAAAAATGAACACATTTACCAGAAGAGCTTACTTCATCCTAAACAATAGCGCATCTTCGAAGCCAGACTCAGTGCGATAATACCTAGCCCGAGTGCCAATTTGCTCGAACCCCATTCGTCGATATAAACGAATGGCTGACACATTACTAACGCGCACCTCTAGCATACAACTAGCAGCGTCACGTAAAAAAAACTGAATCAAAGTCTCGGCAATTCTTTGCCCCCGATTACTAGGTGTAACACCGACCAAAAATATCTCACCTTCTTCAGAAATTATTTGAGTCAGCAAATACCCTACAGGCGCGCCATTATATAAAGCCAGATAAGCCTGATTCAGGGCACCACTGAGATGACCACACATCTGCGACCTTGACCAAGGGTTTTGATTGCACTTCTGATCAAGCCGGCATAGCAGGTCTGCAGCGTCGGGCCCCACTTTTTTAATTACGAGTGCAGCGCTTGCCATAGAAGACGCTTAGAAGAACTTTCTTTGAAAGGAAACTCGACAGAAACATGAGAAAGACTCAACAAACTTGCACACTGCGACAACTCAGGCCCGATCAAAACTACCTGCCTAACAACGCCATTGTGCTGCAACACTTCAATGTAATGCTGCAAACCTTCAAAAACTTGCTGATCAGTCTCAAAATACTGAGACTGTAATCCGCTTAACGGAGGCATAAAGTCTATTTCTGGAACCGACTTTAACGCGTTAGCAATAGCACTAAATGCAGACCTCTCGGCCTCGGTCGTCGAAAAGACACCTGCAACATTTGCTGTTGCCGTTACCAACAACCTATCACCCAAGCGTATCAACGTAAACCGCCGACAATCTAACACCAGATCAGGCTTGACTTGCTCTTGAACAACCTCAGGCTGAAAAGCCGCCTCTTCGATCTGCTGAGGCACTGGCTCAATCGCGCTTGCCATAACTGGCTCAGTGCTTGCTGACTCTATCGTTCGAGCACTCGCTTCTAGCTCGACAGCGATAGCCGCATCAACATCCTCGACTTCAATCTCAACTCCTGGCCGCGCAAAAGGCTTAATACCCATTGCATCCAGATACGTCAGTGCCGAAATCGAATCTTGCATTTAAACTCGCCCTTTTGAAGAACGCCAATGATACATTACTCGCCAACCTAGCAACAGAGCTGTAATTGCAACGTACACCAACCATTCACCTGCAAAACTGCGTAGCTGCCAAAAGTAGTGCACCATCGCTAACAAAACAGCAACATATACAAACCTATGGGCAAAGCGCCATCGCCTACCCCCTAGTTTACGCATCACAACTTTTGGCGAGGTTAGCGCTAACACTAACAAAATCAATAACGCTATAAAGCCCACAACAATATAAGGCCGCTCAACCAGCTCTGACACCAAGTCGCCCCAATACCAGCCTAGATAAAGACCCCAAAAACCCAAAGCATGCAAAAGCGCATACGCAAAGGCCCACAGCCCAACAGCACGACGGTACAGCATTAGGCGCTTAAATGAAGGGCGAGTTTTAACAAGGGGCGTAACAGCCAACGACATTAACAAAAACACAACCGCCGCCTCGCCCAAAAAGCGTACTAATGGTTCGCCAGGGTCAGGCCCAAGCATGCGAGTTAAAAGCTGAACTAAGATGAACACCAACGGAGCTGCACTACCCAAATGAACTAATAATCTGATCATCAATAATTCTTAGTAAGGTCTAAGCCCTTGTATAGATGCGCTACCTGCTCGCCATACCCGTTAAACATTTGAGTGTCGATGCGCTCTGCACCAAATATACCGCCGGGCAAACGTCGCTCTCGGGCTTGACTCCATCTAGGGTGCGACACTTCAGGGTTCACATTGGCGTAAAAGCCGTATTCTTTTGGCTGTAGTTGCTGCCAGGTAGTTCTTGGCTGGCGATTAGTAAACTCAATACTTACGATAGATTTAATGCTCTTAAAGCCATACTTCCAGGGAATAACCAGACGCACTGGCGCACCGTTTTGATTAGGTAACGTTTGCCCATACATACCAAACGTCAGCAGCGTTAGCGGATTAGCCGCCTCTTCTATTGTTAACCCCTCAATGTAAGGCCAATCGATTAAACTAAAGCGCGAGCGCATACCGCGCATCTGCTTGCGGTCGGCTAGCGTTTTAAATACGACATATTTGGCCTTCGATAAAGGTTTGACCTGCTTCAACAAACTCGCCAACGGGTAACCCACCCACGGAATTACCATTGACCAAGCTTCGACACATCTTAGGCGATAAATACGCTCTTCTTGATCACCCCATTTAAGAATATCTTCAAGATTGTAACTACCTGGTTTTTCTACCATGCCTTCAATCTTTACCGACCAAGGGTCGACCGACATTTCGTGGGCGTATTTGGCTGGGTCAGTCTTATCCATGCCAAATTCATAAAAATTATTGTAGGTAGTGGCCGCCTCGAACGGGGCTGGGTCTTCGTCAGTACGCCACGACTGGGCGTAACCATATGGGGCGAGTATCGAACCCGCCGCAGCTGCACCGCCCAACTTTAAAAAAGAGCGACGCTGCTTATAAACGTCTTCAGGGGTTACCTGAGATTCACTGGTTTGCCAAGCATGTCGTTTTATCATATCTGCA
Source organism: uncultured Pseudomonadales bacterium (assembly GCA_947503335.1). Classification (GTDB taxonomy): domain Bacteria; phylum Pseudomonadota; class Gammaproteobacteria; order Pseudomonadales; family CANNCY01; genus CANNCY01. Next base: position 7,960 of record CANNCY010000006.1, read on the forward strand.
CCTCTTGCACTTAACTATAGGATGCAAAACACAACAAAATGTTACTTAGTGTTGCGAGACTCAACCATTTTAACAAAGCCCAATGGCCCAGAAATGGTATAGACAGCAAGCATTAGTAGTAGAATCGGAGCCGGTTTAAGAGCAATCAAACCTAAAACCACGACTGCGGCGATAATCCACAACACACTGACTCGCCCACCAAAGTTAATCGCCTTATTGCTAAAGAACTTAAAGTTGGTAACCATCATTAAGCCAGTTATTAGGGTCGCTATCGCCACAGGAATTGCGCCACCAACACCCAAATCTAGGTCATAAAAGTTCCACACCATAGTCACGATAACACCGGCCGCTGCAGGTGATGCAAGACCAATAAAGTATTTGCTATCTACCTCGTCTACTTGCGTATTAAAACGAGCCAATCGAATAGCCGCACAAGCCATGTAGATGAAGGCTACAACCCAACCAAACTTACCGAGCTCATGCAATGACCAGTTAAATACTAATAGCGCGGGAGCTACGCCAAACGAAATTAGATCACTTAGCGAGTCGTACTGCACACCAAAGGCACTTTGCGTATTGGTCATACGAGCGACCCGGCCATCAAGGCCATCACAGACACCTGCAAAGATAATCGCAATTACCGCTTCAAAATAGCGGCCTTGCATGCCTGCGATAATCGCGTAGAAACCAGCGAACATTGCGCCCGTGGTAAATAGATTAGGTAACAGATAGACGCCTTTGTGACGCACCTTCTTTTCGCCGTCGTGAATTTCTTCTTCGACATCAGCGATTGGCAAAATCGACTCAACCTGATCGATCGCGTCTGTGGATTGTTCGTTAGTCTGGTTTTGTTCTTCGTTTGTCATGACCACCTCTTAGTTAGGGTGATAATAGCAAAAAGCCCCGACCAAGGCCGAGGCTTTTTTAAAAACTAGTACAAAAACGTATTAGTTCTTAGTCTTATCAATAATCTTAGACTTAGCAATCCAAGGCATCATGGCACGCAACTTAGCGCCAACCTCTTCGATTGGGTGTTCTTCGCTGATACGACGCTCGGCTTTTAGGCGAGGCTGACCAGCGGTAGACTCAAGCATAAAGTCTTTAGCAAACTTGCCGCGCTGAATGTCTTCTAGAACGCGCTTCATCTCTTTCTTGGTTTCGTCAGTGATGATGCGTGGGCCAGTTACGTAGTCGCCGTACTCTGCAGTATTAGAGATTGAGTAGCGCATATCTGCGATACCGCCCTGATACATTAGATCTACGATCAACTTAAGCTCGTGCAAACACTCAAAGTAAGCCATCTCTGGCGCGTAGCCAGCTTCGGTTAGGGTCTCGAAACCTGCCTGTACTAGTGCTGCTGCACCACCACAAAGAACTGCCTGCTCACCAAATAGGTCAGTTTCAGTTTCTTCTCTGAAGTTGGTTTCGATGATACCTGAGCGGCCGCCACCGTTAGCTGAAGCATAAGAAAGCGCAGTTTGCTTAGCCTTGCCAGTCGCGTCTTGGTATACAGCGATTAGTGTTGGTACGCCGCCACCTTCGGTGTAGGTTGAACGCACGGTATGACCTGGGCCCTTAGGCGCAATCATGATTACGTCGCAGTCTGGGCGAGGTACGATTAGCTCAAAGTGGATGTTAAAACCGTGAGCAAACGCTAGGGTTGCGCCTTCTTTTAGGTTTGATTCGATTTGGCTGTAGTAGATTTTTGCTTGGTGCTCGTCTGGAGCCAAAATCATTACTACGTCTGCACCGTTTACGGCATCAGCGATTTCAGCTACCTGTAAACCTTCGCATTCGGCCTTGGCCCAGCTAGCAGAACCTGCACGTAGAGCAACCACAACATTCTCTACACCTGAATCACGCAGGTTAAGTGCGTGGGCGTGGCCCTGGCTGCCGTAACCAACGATGGCTACTTTCTGACCTTGGATGATTGAAAGATCACAGTCTTTATCGTAATAAACTTGCATTTTATATTCCTACTTCTTGATCTATTAAAGCGTTAAAACTTTTTCGCCACGTGACACACCTGATACACCGGTACGCGCTACTTCTAATACGTTATCGGTGCCAATGCTATCAACAAAGGCATTTAATTTATCGGTATCGCCCGCAAGCTGTACCGTATAGGTTGTTGGGGTTACATCAATGATTTGGCCCCTAAAAATATCTACGTTGCGCTTAACCTCGGCGCGGTAGCTGCCCGCTGCGCGTACCTTAACCAACATCAACTCACGCTCGATATGCGCGCCTTCGGTTAGGTCGACAAGCTTGGCGACATCAATCAGCTTATTTAGCTGCTTAGTGATCTGCTCAATTTTGCGGTCATCGCCTACGGTCGTTAGCGTTAAGCGCGACAGGGTTTCGTCTTCGGTAGGGGCAACGTTCAATGTCTCGATGTTGTAACCGCGTTGCGAAAATAACCCCACTACACGACTAAGGGCACCGGGCGAGTTCTCCATCAATATCGAAATAATTCTTCGCATTAGTTTCGCTCCGTCTTGCTTAGCCACATATCACGCATCGAGCCGTTAGGCGCAATTTGCATAGGATATACGTGTTCGCTTTGGTCTACGCGTACATCCATAAACACCAACTTATCTTTCATGGCAAAGGCTTTGGTCATCGCCTCATCCAGATCTTCAAAGCGTGTTACTTGCATACCTACGTGACCGTACGACTCAGCTAACTTAACAAAATCAGGCAACGAATCTTCGTAAAGTGACTCACTATAGCGCGAGTCATAGTTCATATCTTGCCACTGACGCACCATGCCTAGGGCCTGGTTGTTCAAGCAGATAATCTTGATCGGCAAGCCGTACTGCAAACACGTACTTAGCTCTTGGATGTTCATCTGTACCGAGCCCTCGCCCGTTACACAAACAACATCAGCTTCGCGGTGGGCGAATTTTGCCCCCATCGCTGCAGGGATACCAAAGCCCATCGTGCCTAAGCCGCCTGAGTTAATCCAACGGCGCGGCTTGTTAAACTGATAGTACTGCGCAGCAAACATCTGGTGCTGGCCTACATCAGTAGTAACAAAGGCATCGCCATTGGTGGCTTTACTGATCGACTTGATCACGTCTTGCGGCTTGATCAACTCGCCCTGTGATGGCTCATAACGCTGCGCGTGGTATATACCCGCACGTTCGCGCCATGCATTGATCTGTGCCCACCAGCTGGCATTAGCATCTTGATCTACGGTTTCATCAATTTCGCTGGCGAGCTTAACCATCTCGGTTAATACCGACTTGGCCGACCCAACAATGGGGATATCAGCGCGAATCGTTTTACTGATCGACGCAGGGTCGATATCGATATGAATAATCTTTGCTGTGGGGCAAAACTTGCTTGGCGTGTTAGTAACACGGTCGTCAAAGCGCGCACCCACTGCCAAGATCACATCGGCGTTGTGCATTGCTTCGTTAGCTTCGACAGTGCCATGCATACCTAGCATGCCGATAAACTGAGGGTCGGTACCGGGGAACGCCCCCAAACCCATCAAGGTATTGGTTACTGGCGCGTTAAGCGCTTTAGCTAAAATAGTAAGCTCGTCGCACGCCTCGCCCTGTACTACACCACCACCGGTGTAAATCACTGGGCGCTTAGCAGATACGAGTAACTGCAATGCTTTGCGAATCTGCCCCGTATGGCCTTTTTCGACCGGCGCGTACGAACGCATCTCTACTGGGCCTGCCGGCACGTATTCGAACTTTTCGTGTGGATGGGTCATATCCTTAGGGATATCAATCACCACAGGGCCAGGGCGGCCAGTTGAGGCGATATAAAACGCCTTTTTAACCGTCTCGGCAATTTCTGATGGGTGCTTAATTAAAAAGCTGTGCTTAACGATGGGTCGGCTCATGCCGATCATGTCGACCTCTTGAAAGGCGTCATCGCCAATCAGATGGCTTTGCACCTGACCCGAGATCACCACCATCGGAATCGAATCCATATAAGCAGTAGCGATACCTGTAATCGCGTTAGTAGCACCAGGGCCTGAAGTTACCAACACCACACCGGTTTTACCGGTAGCACGGGTATAGCCGTCGGCTGCATGGGTCGCCGCCTGCTCGTGGCGCACCAAGATATGTTTAAACTCGCTCTGTTGAAAAATTGCGTCGTAGATATGTAGGGCCGCACCACCGGGGTACCCAAAAACAAAATCTACGCCTTCGGCCGCTAAAGACCGAACCAACATTTCACCGCCTGAAAGCAGCGCCATGTGTCACCTCGTTATACTTATGAGTCAACTGTGTAAAATAAAAACACGCAATGCGGGGCACTATGAAGCCCCATTTGACAGGTTATAGCCCCGATAGAGCTATAACTACATGGATGGGTTGGCGTCAAATCTTGAACGACGCCTAAACTGGCCTAGCGGGGTGCTGCTAAGTGCCAAAATTACATCTAGCGATAGGTCAATAATGCCATCGCGCTTAATTTTGTCAACACCATCAGGGTGAGAACTTAGGTAACAATTACCTACCAGTTGTAACCCACGCCAATCGTGAACTTAGAGTCTTCGGGCTCGTTAAGATCAACCGGCTCACTATCATAGGTAAATTCGTGACGCAGCTCGGTGTACATACCCTTACCCAAGGGATAGTGAAGACCCGACCGCAACGTGGTTTGATGGCGATGATCGTCGGTATTACTGTATAGATATTCATGGTTATGAAACAGACTAAGCTCGTTTACAAAACTATAGCTCCAATCTAGATACCAGCGAACAGCTAATCGATCTGAGGTATCACCGCCAAACTCACTTGAAGTGGTTTCAGTTAACCACGACGGGCCTGCTTCAATAGTTAGCTTATGATTGTCGGTTTGAACTAGGCGATAACCAAAACCTGTACCCAACCTATATCTAGAGTCAATACCTGACTTTTGATCGGCTTCGATCGCTGCATAGCTATTTAGATACATGCGATCTCTAAAATACCAATCAAAATAATACTGAAGGCGATATTCATTGGTAGTTTCTTCACTACCATCAGGGCGGTCACCATCGTAATACGCAAACACACGATGCTTGATATCGGCTTTAGCCCACGAAGTTTCTGCCTCAATAGTTAGCGAGTCACTAATCTTGTTACCGCGCTCATTCTTACCAGCCAAGCGAATGTAACCATCGTTGCTGTACTCGTCTTTGAAAGTAGACCAGGGCTCAATCTTACTGCTTAACACCCACTCGATAGGATCAGCGTGATCATCAAAACAACTGACTTCTGTGGGTGAACTAAAGTTACATGCACTATCATAGCCGGCAATCTTAAATAGCTGATTGGTATTGACCGCCTTAATTTGATCTACACTAACTTGCAGCTCGCCAAAGCTCTCGCTTGCCCAGGTAAGCAGCGTACCGTCAGAGCCCACCAACTCGCCGTTTATGCGATCACCATTTTTAAGTATTAACTCGGCCGCACTTGCAGCGCTTAAGGTTAGCAGCGAAGCAAGTACAAACTTACTGATAAAATATAAGGCGGTGCGCAGGCTCATTATGGCTCTCATTGGTTCAATCTAAGGGTCTGCATGCTATTCTAAGGCAATGACCATATCGACTCAATTTAAAGAAGCCGTATTTTTAGCGGTATACAACATCGAGCAAGGGCGCGTTAGCAGCTATGGCAAGGTCGCCGAACTTGCTGGCTACAAAGGCTATGCGCGCCATGTAGGCAAGCTGTTAAGCGAGCTACCCAAGGGTACCGAAATCCCTTGGCATCGAGTGATTCGATCAGATGGCAATATCGCATTCGAACCAGGCACTGAGCCCTTTACTGCACAACAGTCGCGGCTTAAAAACGAAGGCGTAGAAGTAAGCGGCCGCCGTGTAGCCAAAAGGTACTTTGTTTAATGAAGCTAATAGAGTCTATTAAAACCTTACTGATCGATTCACGTAGCCGGCATATCATGTTACTGGGATTTTCTAGCGGTCTGCCCCTACTACTGATCTTTGGCTCACTCTCGGTATGGCTGCGCGAAGCGGGTGTTGACCGCAGTGTTACCACCCTATTTAGCTGGGGCGCATTGGCTTTTAGTTTTAAATTTGTCTGGGCACCGATCGTAGACAAGCTGCCCCTGCCCGGCCTTAAAAAGGCTCTAGGGCAACGCGGCGCTTGGCTGATACTCGCCCAGAGCGGCATCATTTTGGCGCTGATTACTATGTCGTTATTAGACCCGGCCACACACCCCGACGCAGTGTTAGTGATCGCGATTGGCGTGGTGCTATTGGGCTTTTCGGCAGCAACCCAAGATATTGTGATCGACGCCTATCGTATCGAAATTGCCCCAGCCGACATGCAGGCATGGCTAGCCTCTGTATACATTGCAGGCTATCGCATTGGCATGTTGGTATCGGGCGCGGGAGCACTGTTTTTAGCAACCTGGTTTGCTAGCAGCGATAACTACGAACATTTGGCTTGGCAGCAAACCTATTGGTCGATGGCCGCGATCGTAGGCCTTTGTTTGGTGATGTCTATTTTGATTGTTCGCCGCTATGGCGAGTCTAGACCCTCTGATCATGCTTACTCATTGCGCGACTATCTAGGCTTGGTAAGCCTTTTTGCAGCAGGCATTGTAGCGGTAGTGACTACCTACTCGCTTATGCCACCAATCGTTAAAGAAGGCCAAACGGTTATCGTTATGATGTTGGGCGAGCTTGCCCATCTAGGCCTATCACTGCTAGGTGGTTATGCGGCAGGCTGGCTACTGCTTAAAACGGGGCTATTTAATCGAGCGATGATTCGTGAGTCGTATGTATCGCCCATTTTGAATTTCTTTGAACGCTACGGGCGAGCAACCGCCTGGTTCTTGTTATTACTGATTGGTACCTATCGCATCTCGGATATCGTGTTGGGCGTTATCGCCAACGTCTTTTATGTGGATCTTGGCTTTAACAAAGCTGACATTGCCGAGATCGCCAAAACCTTTGGCCTGTTTATGACCATCTTTGGCGGCTTTGCCGGTGGCGTGATCGCTTTGCGCTTTGGGGTAATGAAAGCCCTACTAGCGGGCGCAGTGCTGACCGTTATCACCAACCTACTGTTTATTGTGATGGCGGGTCTTGGGCCTAATAAAGCGGCGCTTGCCATGGTGATCGCGGCCGACAACCTAACGGGCGGCATCGCCAACGCAGCCTTTATTGCGTTCTTAGCAGCACTTACCGACATTCGCTTTACCGCCACTCAATACGCGATTTTCAGCTCGCTGATGACGATGATCCCCAAACTAATCGGCGGTTATAGCGGCGCGATGGTCAATGCGCTGGGTTACGAAGGGTTCTTTTTGGCAGCCAGCCTAATGGGGCTGCCAGTGATTGCGATGGTCTATATGGCGGGCAAGCGGTTTAAGCTCGCCCCGCCCTCGACCGAGCCTTCAGCCGAGGCTAGTCGCGAAAGTTCTTAAACTGTAGAGGCATGCCAAAGTCTTCGGCTTTAAACGCGGCGATTACCTGTTGCAGGTCGTCGCGCTTTTTGCCAGTAACACGCAGCTCATCGCCCTGAATCGACGCCTGCACCTTCATCTTTTTGTCTTTAACAAACTTCACCATCTTTTTGGCGAGTTCTTTGTCGATACCTTCGCGCAGCTCAACCACACGTTTAGCGGTTTTGCCCGATAGCGTTACTTCTTTAGCATCTAAACAGGCTAAGTCGATACCGCACTTTTGCAACGCGCCTAACAAGATCTCGTATAATTGCTTCACCTGAAAATCGGCCTCGGCCGTCATGATTACGCTATTACCTTGGCGCTCAAAATCGGCGTTGATACCTTTAAAGTCGTAGCGGGTGGTTACAATACGATTGGCCTGATCGACGGCGTTGGTTACCTGGTGCGAGTCAAGCTCTGACACTACATCAAATGATGGCATGGTGGCTCCTATTTATAGCAAGAAGATGGCACCGGCTAGCACTACTAGCACGATCTCGGTGCGACCCAATAATTCGTCTAAGTCGTTTAGCGTGTTTAACGCCTGCTGACACATGGTTTGATCATCAACGCGCTCTAGCACGTCGCTAGCAATTTCGTCATAGCCCGTTAAGGCAGCCCAGCTGGTACTGCTAAGTACGCTAGCGGCCGGCATACTAAACTCGCCCAAAGCTTGTTTCAACTGTGCAAAACTCGCCACAAAGTTGCCGGTTAGTGCAAAGCACAATGCCATAATGCGCACGGGGATAAAATCTAATAGATGCAGCGCTTTAGCAAATACACTGTGCTCGGTTGCGTCTACGTTGCGCTCTAGCACACGATAGGCGATAGCACCCGGCAAGCCTGCTACCAAGAACCAGAACATAACCGCTGCCCAACCTTCGAATCGCTGTAGCGCCACCGCGCCACGCATTTCGCATATAGCTGATTGCGTTGTATCGCAGCCTTCTGGGCCGCAGTGCGTTTGAGTAATCTCTTGAGCTCGCTTACCTACCGCTTCGAAATCGCCTTTACTTGCCAGCTCGCGAAAATGATCGATATCGGTTTCGCAGCTATTGCGCCCTAGACAATAGATAACCACCGCCAGACTAAAGGCAAAACCCAATATGCCCCACAGGTGTTGATCTAACCAAAGATCTACAACACCGATAGCCGACACTGGCACAAGAACCACCACTAGCATCGATGCTACCGAGCCCTCGCCCAATAGTTTTTCGACCATTTCGCGCCAGCGATGCATCCACTGATCTCTAAACAGGTGTTCGCGGTTGTCGACCAATCGAAACACCAACAACGATATCACTAATATTAAGAATGCCATGCAAGTAGCTCCCAATTAAATGATGGGCCAGGGTCGGTTTTGCGCCCCGGCGCGATGTCGCAATGCCCTGCCACATCAACTAAGTTTACGTACCTTTCTTTTAAATCTTGGGCGAGTTTATTTAGCTGCGCGTACTGCTCGCCTGTGTACTCAATATGGTCTGCGCCTTCTAATTCAACACCGATCGAATAATCGTTACAGTTGTCGATGCCCTTATAGCTAGAGGCACCGGCATGCCAAGCGCGATGCTCTGTACTGACAAACTGTATTAACTCGCCCGTTCTTTTAATATAAAAGTGAGCCGACACTTTTAAATCGCGTAGCTGATCAAAATAATCGTGCTGATCGCAATCGAGCTGATTACAAAAAAATTGCTGCACCTGATCGCCACCAAACTGATTGGGCGGCAGGCTAATGTTGTGCACCACAAATAGGCTAATTTGCGCGCCATCTGGGCGAATATTAAAGTTGGGCGATGGTGCCCACTTGGCCCCTAAGTGCCAACCTTGGTCGTTTATCAAGCAGCAGTCTCTGTTATTTATGTGCAATCTGAACAGCTTTTGGCCCGCAAAATGCTGATACAATCGGGCTTATCAGACCAAATTATACACCCCTGAGCGCAGGTTGCTATGGCACTAGACTATCTATCTCAAGACATCGAAATATCGGTTAAACAGGCAATTGCCGAAGACCTACGCGACGGCGACATCACCGCCGAGCTAATCGACGCCGACCGCCAAGCCCACGCCCGCATCATCACACGCGAAGCCGGTGTATTTTGCGGTAAAGCCTGGGTACTTGAGACCTTTAAGCAGCTAGACCCAACCGTGGTGATCTCGTTTAAGGTTGAAGACGGCGATCGCGTCTCGCCCGATCAGGAGCTGTTTACGTTAGATGGTTCCGCTCGTTCTTTATTGACCGGCGAGCGTACCGCGCTGAACTTTGTGCAACTGTTGTCAGGCACCGCGACAGTGGCTCGCCAGTACGCCGACAAGGTTGCACACACGTCGGTGAAGATTTTGGATACTCGCAAAACTGTGCCTGGTTTACGCAATGCCCAGAAATATGCGGTATCGCAAGGCGGCTGCTTTAATCATCGTGTGGGTTTGTACGATGCGTTTTTGATTAAAGAGAATCATATTGCTGCCTGTGGCGGCATTGGCCCCGCGGTTAAGCAAGCGCAGAAGAATCACCCTGGCAAGCCGGTTGAGATTGAGACTGAGTCACTTGATGAGCTGCGTGAGGCTTTGAAGGCTGGTGCTGATATTGTGATGCTTGATAACTTTACGCTGGATGAGATGCGTGAGGCGGTTGCGTTGACTGATGGCGCTGCGAAGTTAGAGGCGTCGGGTAATGTGACTGATGAGACACTGGTGCCAATTGCTGAGACTGGGGTGGATTATATTTCGATTGGCGCCCTAACGAAGCACGTTAGGGCGATGGATTTGTCGATGCGGCTGGTTTAGCTTACATAACCATCTTGCTTTTTTGGGTCCAGATTACGCTGTCAATGAAGTAGTGATGGATATTGACAACCAAAATAAATGTCAAGAAAAAGAACTGTCCTTGAAATTCAACCAAATTCAATTGCTCTAACCCTTTAGGGGCAAACCAAAAGACAATACCACCCAAAACGAATGACAACCCCCACCAATTGATAAACCTTCTCACTGCATCAGAAGAATCGATACGATTTACAGCTTCATTTGCAATTAACATGTATTGAAGACTATGAAAGAACGGGATTACAAAAGCTGACTCAGGAACCAAACCAATCGGCGCTATCCAGGCATACTGAATCAACAACGCAACAACCGCAGAGTGAGAAAGACACCCGTTCCGCCGATGATTGAAAAGCGCATAGATAGTTATCAACAATGACAAACCAAGAATAGTGTAACCAAATGCTCGCCAATCTGTACCCACGGATAACGTTAAGTACTCTAAACCGTAATAATGTTTTAATTCCGGCTGAACCGACCAAATAACAGTGACAGAGCCCACCCAGAGTAAATACATCGCTATCAAAAGCTGCTTTTTTATAGATTCAGAGACGTAGGACTTTATCCTAGCCTGCTCATACAGAAATATTCCAAAACCCTGTTTGACATAGTGCAACCCCACTAGAATGAACATTAAGAAAAGCAGTGAAACCATTAATAAAGGCTCCTGCAACACTAAAGAACCTGTGGCGACTGCCAACAAAGCAAAAGGCAACATAAAACCTATTAAAAGTTTTTTAAGCTTTAGCTCTGAAGAGCGCTTATAACCCCTATAGAAGAACAGATAGCTAATCAAAAAATGCGGCGAGTTCACTATAAATGACGCATAAAAAGCGACCACCCACCAATCGACTCCGAGCTTGAACTCAATATTCAAAAACACTAAAAATATTAAACTAAAGCCGCCTAAGATTAACACGCGCATAGATTTTCACCATTAACCTAAAACAAAAAAGGGGCATAAAGCCCCTTTCATTCACTCGTTTTACCAGATTTTATGGAACAGCTGGAGGAGCGGGAGCTGCAACTGCTGCACGACATTCAGCTGGAACGTACTTCTCATCGCTTGAAGTAGTGCAAGTCCAAGTAACGCCAGACGCTGCTGAAGCTTGAGTTGGCGTTAGATTCAAAGTTACATCAATATCTGAAGTTGCGCTAACAACAACCTGAAGAGCACCAGAAGTATCAGTACAAGTTAGAGCAGACATATTAGTAGTAGCATCGGTCACACCACGACACAAGCCTGCCCCAGCTGTAATACCTAAGTCAGCAATGTTTTCACTAACTGTTGCCTTAGCGCCTGAGGCAATAACCATACCCTCAGTAACTTTCGCACGAATTGTGTAATCTTGGTACGCTGGCAGCGCCACGGCAGCCAAAATACCGATAATCGCAACAACGATCATCAATTCAATTAGGGTAAAACCCTTTTGATTGTTTTTCATAACTCTCTCCAAACGTATTTGTTTTAAGTAGATAAATATTTTTAGCTACATAATTTGCAACTAGACAAACCCTAGCGAGTAGCGTGCCAATAAATACAAATACCATACAATTCAATAACTTACATGAAATCAATTCTCAACAAAGGCCTTTACACTCCTCCATACAACCAAATTCGATCATCTCATGACAAATTTGGTCACCAATACATCTTTACCAAAATAAGTTATATTCGGCGGATTAGTTCTGAAATCTTATAAGAAGGCGATCAACAATGATGCTCTCGGGCGTACTTAGACAGCTTGTAGATGATGATTTAATCAGTGCCGACAAGGCAAACGAGGCACAAACGGGTGCCCGCAAGACTCGAACACCCTTAGTTCGCTATCTAATAGAAGAAAAAATCATTGGTAGCGGCAAACTCGCTGTAGCCTCTTCTAACGCTTTTGGCATGCCACTGGTTGATCTAGCAGCGATCGACATGTCGCAAATACCTACTGACATGCCAGTTAAGCTAGTAGAACGCCATCAAGCACTGCCTTTATATAAGCGCGGTTCGCGCTTGTTCATCGCTGTATCTGACCCAACCAACCTACAAGCAGTTGACGACTTTCAATTTAGCACCAAACTAAACGTAGAAGCTGTGTTAGCCGACTTCACCCAGCTAGCAAAAACTGTTGAAGCTTACCTATCAAGCTCTGAAACGGGCGGCCCCAACCTACTTGATGATTTAGACGATGATCTTGAAAATCTTGACGTAGAGGGCGGTGAACCTAAAGATGATGCTGACGACCAAACTTCTGCTGCCGACGAAGCACCAATTGTAAAATTTATTAATAAAATACTAGTAGACGCTATTCGTGGTGGCGCTTCAGACATTCACTTCGAGCCATACGAAAAGTCATATCGCGTGCGCTTTAGAACCGACGGCGTACTTAAAGAGATTAATCGCCCGCCTGTCAACCTTAGTGGTCGCATCTCGGCCCGTTTAAAAGTAATGTCAGGAATGGATATCTCTGAGCGCCGAGTGCCTCAAGACGGTCGTATCAAGCTAAAACTTTCTAAAAAACAAGCGATCGATTTTCGTGTAAACACCCTACCCACTTTGTGGGGTGAAAAGATTGTACTGCGTATCCTTGACCCCTCTTCTGCACAGATGGGTATTGATGCCCTAGGTTATGAAGACGATCAAAAAGAACTATACATGCAGGCCCTTGAAGAGCCGCAGGGTATGATTCTAGTTACCGGCCCTACAGGCTCGGGTAAAACCGTATCGCTTTATACAGGCTTGAACATTCTTAACACCCCCGAACGTAATATTTCGACCGCCGAAGACCCTGTTGAGATTAACCTTGAGGGCATTAACCAGGTCAATATGAACGCGCGTGTCGGTTTAACCTTTAGCGAAGCACTGCGATCGTTTCTACGACAAGACCCTGATATCGTGATGGTGGGTGAGATTCGTGACCTTGAAACTGCTGAAATCGCTATTAAAGCGGCACAAACTGGTCACTTGGTATTGTCGACACTACACACCAACTCGGCACCTGAAACACTGACACGTTTGGCAAACATGGGAGTGCCTCAGTTTAATATCGCGACCTCAGTTAGCTTGATTATCGCCCAGCGTCTTGCTCGCCGCCTGTGCCCCAACTGTAAAGAGCCAGCGACCGACATACCAGATAACATCTATAAAGACGAAGGTTTGTTGGATGTAGGATTTGAGCGCGATGAGATCACCCTATATAAGCCGGTAGGCTGTGATTCATGTACTAAAGGCTACAAAGGCCGTGTAGGTGTATACGAGGTGGTGAGAAATACGCCCGAGATACAACACATAATAATGAACAACGGCAACGCGTTAGAGATTGCCGCAAAATGCCAAGAGCTAGGCTTTAATACTTTGCGCCAGTCGGCACTGCGTAAAGCCGCTATGGGATTAACTAGCCTCGAAGAGGTTAACCGTGTTACAAAGGACTAAACAGGGTTAAAGACCAAATAGGATTTGATAAAGACTATGGCTACTGCTGCACAAAAAAAACAAGGCGCCGCTCCATTTGTTTATGAGGGCGTAGACCGACGTGGTAACAAGATTAAAGGCGAGATAGTAAGTAACTCAACAATCGAGGCTAAAGCCCAGCTTAGAGCGCAAGGAATTGCTGCAAAAAAAGTTAAAAAGAAACCTAAAAGCCTATTCGGCGAAGGTGGCAAAAAAATCGACGCCGGTGACATTGCGATCTTCACTCGCCAAATGGCCACTATGATGAAAGCCGGTGTACCACTGGTACAGGCCTTTGAAATCGTGTCTGAAGGCCTCGACAAGCCAGCAATGCAAAAGCTTGTGCTAGAAATTCGCGACGAAGTAGCCGCTGGTGGGGCTTTTGCCGACTCGCTCAAAAAACACCCTAAATATTTTGACGATCTATTCTGCAGTTTGGTAGAAGCAGGCGAGCAATCAGGTGCGCTCGAAACTATGCTTGACCGTGTAGCGACATATAAAGAAAAGACCGAAGCGCTCAAAAAGAAAATCAAGAAAGCCCTGAATTACCCAATAGCAGTTGTCGTAGTTGCGATTGTCGTAACTGGTCTATTGCTTGTAAAGGTAGTACCCCAGTTCGCCGAGACTTTCAGTAGTTTTGGAGCTGAACTACCTGCGTTCACTCAATTGGTTATGAGAATATCTGACTTCGCTATCGCTTGGTGGCTACAGACAATTATCGCCGTAGCACTGATTGGATGGGCATTTACCCAAGCTCGCATGAAATCTAAAAACTTCGCAGACAAAGTCGACGCCTACATGCTCAAAATCCCAGTAGTTGGCGAGATATTGGAAGAGTCAGTCATCGCCCGTATGTCACGTACACTAGCCACCACCTTCGCAGCTGGTGTACCTTTGGTAGACGCCCTTGAATCTGTTCAAGGTGCAGCTGGCAACGCCGTATACCGCGATGCATTAAAACAAGTTAAAGACGACGTAACCTCAGGTATCCAGCTTAACCACGCTCTACGCAGCCAAAACCTATTCCCTTCAATGCTACTTCAGATGGTGGCGATCGGTGAAGAATCAGGCGCGTTAGACGAGATGCTAGAAAAGGTTGCCACCTTTTACGAAGAATCAGTTGATAACAAAGTAGACGGCCTTACTGCGCTTATGGAGCCCTTCATCATGTCGGTGCTAGGTATTCTAGTAGGCGGCCTAATGATTGCGATGTACTTGCCTATCTTCCAGATTGGTCAGGTTGTTTAAACTTCGCAGCAAGCATGCAAATGAAAAAATTAATTATAATCCTGATAGCGATTACCGCTGCGACAAAGTACTTCGATTCGACCAAACACGAATCGACGAAAACATCTTTAACTCCCGTAAAAGTGGAGTACAACTTTAGCTGCGATGGTCGAACCCATTGCAGCCAAATGAAGTCGTACGAAGAAGCAGTGTATTTTATAAATCACTGCCCAAACACCAAAATGGACGGGGACCGAGACGGCAAACCATGCGAAAGACAATTCGGAATTCGTTAGAATAGCATTTCAAAAATGCCAAAGTGACAACATCCTTCTTTATAAAAATAGTTTTACGGTACATTAATGGAATTTGCTTTATCCGAGGCCCCTACCACCATCGTGATAGTGGCCGCTGCTTTAATTGGTCTATGCGTAGGCAGCTTCTTAAATGTAGTCATTTATCGACTACCCATCATGATGCAACGCGACTGGGCGCAACAGTGTGCAGAGCTTTGCGAAGAAAGCGGTGGTAACTGCCCTGCACCTGAGCACAAGCCTTTTAATCTAGTCACCCCTAATTCGCACTGCCCTAAATGCGATCGGGCGATTAAGCCTTGGGAGAATATCCCGCTTATTAGCTATCTACTGCAACGCGGCAAGTGCAAGGGCTGTGACAAAAAGATCAGTATTCGTTACCCGTTAGTTGAGCTTGTTACAGCGCTGCTAACTGTCGCTGTATTCATGACCTTTACCCTCGAATGCGCCCTTTTCATTACCCTGTTCGTTTGGGCCCTAATCGCTCTAGGCATGATCGATTACGATACACAGCTACTGCCTGATAGCATCACTCTACCCCTGCTTTGGCTCGGTTTATTGGCAGCGCTTAATCTCGATTCGCTTAATCTAGAGAACTCAGTTATCGGCGCGATGGCGGGCTACCTAACGCTTTGGAGTGTGTACTGGTTGTTCAAATTGCTAACCGGCAAAGAAGGTATGGGTTATGGCGATTTTAAACTGCTAGCGGCGCTAGGGGCTTGGTTTGGTGCTAAGGCGATCCCGGCCATCATTATCTTAAGCTCGGTATCGGGCATCATTATCGCTGGTGGCACCATGCTGTTAGCCGCCGAGAAGCGTGGCAAGCCTGTACCCTTTGGCCCCTTCTTAGCCTGTGCAGGCATTGCTTATCTGTTCTTTGGCGCCGATATTAACGCGCTAATTCTTGGCCAATAAGGGCGAGTTTCAACATGTGGGTGCTAGGCGTAACAGGCGGCATTGGTAGTGGCAAAACCGCTGCTACCGACTATCTAGCAAGCAAAGGCATCACCATCGTCGATGCCGACGAATGCTCGCGCATTGTCGTTGAACCCGGTCGCCCTGCACTAACCGCGATCGAAGAGCACTTTGGCTCTGAGGCTATTCAAGTTGACGGCACGCTCGATCGCGCCTGGCTGCGCACTCAGGTTTTTAGTAACCCTGACGAACGCAAGTGGCTAGAGCAGCTAACCCACCCTTTGATAAGAGACGAAATCGTTAATCAGCTCAACGCTGCCACTAGCGCCTACGCTGTGCTCGCCTCGCCCCTACTGTTCGAAACAGGCCAATCCGCCTTTTGTAACCGTACGTTAGTGATCGACGTAAGCATCGACACGCAACTAGCCCGCGCTAGCGCTCGCGATGCCAACAGTGTTGATCAGATTAAAAAGATTATCGCCGCACAGATGCCGCGCGAAGAACGCCTTGAAAAGGCAGATGATGTAGCCTCCAACGAAGGCAGCCTAGAAGAGCTTTACGCTCAGCTAGATAAACTGCACGAAAGTTACATTAAGTTACTCAGGTAGTTCGCCGACGGACTGCACTGAACATAGATTTTTCTATACCCCACGACGACCCTCGCTGCTATAGTTAAAATATGTATTTAGTAGAGGCGTAGTCATGACTACCAAACTAACAATCGATATAGAGCACTCATTGAGCCAACGGCTAAGCCAACTGGCCAATGACAAACAATGCTCAGAAGCGCAAATTGCTGCACAAGCAATCGAAGATTATGTCAATCTAAATGAATGGCAAGTCAATGAGATTAACCAAGCATTAACTGAAGCTGACAACGGGCAATTCGCTACTACCAACGAGGTATCTGAAATAATCAATAAGTATGCAGATTAAGTGGCTTAAAACAGCACTACTAGACTTAGATGACGAGGCGGCCTACATTACCAGAAACAATCCTCGTGCTGCTGCACTAACTGTAAAACGCATTACGCAAACAATTGAACTACTAAATCAGCGCCCGCTGCGGGCAGACCTGGTCGAGTTGAGAACACTAGAGAACTAGTAGTACCACACACTAGATACATCGTGCCTTATCGAATCATTGAAGGGGCAAACGAGATTCACATTTTAAGGATCTTTCACACGTCGAGAAAGCCACCAAGAGCCTGGTAGCTAATCCCACTCATCAAAATCATCAGTACCTTCGCCCGAGGTTACATCAGCACCGGCAATCACATTACGTTCTTCGGCCCAGTCGCCAAAGTCGATCTGTTGGCAGCGCTTTGAGCAGAATGGGCGCTCGGGGTATTTGTCTGACCATTCGATCGACTTTTTGCAGGTAGGGCACGCCATGATGCGTGGTGTGGTATTGGCTTTGGTCACAGTCATAATTATTACTCAGCTAAAGCCAACACGGCATCAACAATCGCTACGTTTGCAGCGGGGAATTCAATTTGGGCGAGTTCAGACACTGGCACCCATTCTACGGGCTGGCCTTCGCAGCCTTCTGGTGTGCCGCTAAAAGAGCGCACTACATGGGTATCAAGTAAAACTCGCTTGTCGCCATAGTCGTGGGCGATGTCAATCAACGGCTCGCAACCGTCGATGGTAATACCGATCTCTTCAAGCAACTCACGTGACAAAGCAGACTCAACACTCTCACCCGACTCAACCTTACCACCGGGGAACTCCCACAAACCGCCCTGATGCTGATGATCAGCACGCTTCGCTAGCAGTACTTTACCGTCGACTAAAATGACGCCAACGGCTACGTGTACCTGCTTCATGTGCGGTACTCGGCGTTGATGGTTACATAGTCATGACTTAGGTCACTGGTAAATACGCGGTCGGCGTAATCGCCTGCGCCTAAGTCAATGGTAATCTTGATCTCGGTTTGATCCATTACTGCTTGGCCGGCTTCTTCGGTATACGAAGACGCACGCTGCCCCTTAGCAACGATCTGCACATCGCCGAGGTAGATATCAATTGAGTCAGTCGATAGCGAATCAATACGAGCGCGCCCTACAGCGGCCAGTATGCGCCCCCAGTTGGGGTCGCTGGCAAAGAGTGCGGTTTTCACTAACGGCGAGTGAGCAACCGTATAGGCCACCTCTACGGCATCCTCGGTAGACAGCGCCCCTTTAACGGCTACTTCAACAAACTTAGTAGCGCCTTCGCCATCGCGCACAATGGCTTGGGCGAGTTCTAAATTAAGCTTATTTAGCGCATCAACAAAGGCCACGTCATCGGCACTAACCGACACACCCGATGCACCGGTTGCTGCCATCACGCAACTGTCGTTGGTTGAGGTATCGCTATCAACGGTAATACGATTAAAGCTTTGGCCCACGGCATCGCGCAACATCGCATCTAATACATCAGGCTCAATCGCGGCATCGGTTGCCACAAAGGCTAACATCGTCGCCATATTCGGCTGAATCATGCCGGCACCCTTAGAGATACCGGTGATCGTTACGGCACCCTGAGGCAACTCAACACTAACAGATGCCCCCTTAGGCATGGTATCGGTGGTCATGATACCTTCGGCAGCATCCCGCCAAGACGACAATTCGGGCAACGATGGCACAGCACCTAACAGGCGACTCATCGGCAAATATTCGCCAATCACACCGGTCGAAAACGGCAGTACCTGATCAGCATTTACCCCCAACGATTGAGCAACTGCGTCGCAGGTTGCGTAGGCATCGCGCATACCCTGTTCGCCAGTGCCGGCGTTCGCATTGCCGGTATTGATCACCCAAGCGCGCGGCTGCGCCTTGGCTAAGTGATCTTTACACACATGCACCGGCGCCGCGCAAAAACGATTTTGCGTAAACACACCTGCCGTAACAGTCGAAGGGGCGAGTTCAAACACGACTAGATCTTTACGACCCGGTGTTTTGATACCGGCCGAGCCAACGCGCGGGGTAATACCCGCAACGCTTGGTAGCTCGCCCACTGGGCTTAGATTTACCGCCATGCTACTAACCTATTACGCGTTTAACTTGCCGTGACAGGCTTTGTATTTCTTGCCCGAACCACAAGGGCATGGCTCGTTACGACCTACCTTGGGGCCGGTGCGTGTTGGGCCTGCAGGCGCTTCTTCTTCGCCGTTGGCATCAGCGTGCTGAAACTCCATCGCCGCTTTGGCTTGGGCTTCTAGACGACGCTGCTGCTCTTCGAGCGCCTTGATCTCTTCTTCTGATCTAATCTGCACACGCATCAAGAAACGTACTGTTTCGTGTTTCATGTTGTTAAGTAGATCTTGGAACAGCTCGAACGATTCGCGCTTGTACTCTTGCTTAGGATTCTTCTGTGCGTAGCCGCGTAGGCCAACACCCTGACGAAGGGCGTCCATCTGGGCTAGGTGTTCTTTCCAGAGGTTATCTAGTACCTGCAGCATGATCTGACGTTCAATCATCTGCATCTGCTCGCCCACCGAGGCCGACTTAGCTTCGTACGCTTCGGTACAGGCATCGGTGATGCGCTGTAGAATCTTTTCTTCGTCTAGGGCTTTGTCTTCGTCCATCCACTGACGAACTGGCACTTCTACGCCTAGCTCTGATTGAATGTTTTGCTCTAGGCCTTCGATGTCCCACTGCTCTGGAATACTCATCGGTGGGATATAACCGGCAACCATATCAGCCACAACGTCTTCGCGAATCGCAGTTACTACGTCTGCGATGTCGTCCATTTCGAGTAGATCGTTGCGCTGTGAGTAAACTACTGTACGCTGATCGTTAGCCACGTCATCAAATTCTAGTAGCTGCTTACGAATATCAAAGTTACGACCTTCTACACGGCGCTGTGCTTTTTCGATCGCGTTATTCACCATGCGGTGTTCGATCGCTTCGCCCTTTTCTAGACCCATGCTCTGCATAAAGGCCTTCATACGATCAGAGGCAAAGATACGCATTAGATCGTCGTCTAACGACAAGAAGAAACGCGAGTAACCTGGGTCACCCTGACGACCGGCACGACCACGCAACTGGTTATCGATACGGCGAGATTCATGGCGCTCGGTTGCAATAATGTGTAAGCCGCCTGCTGCCATTACCTGGTCGTGGCGCGCTTGCCATGCATCTTTAACTTTTTGCTTTTGCTCTTCGGTTGCGTCTTCGCCAAGCTCTGCCAGTTCAACTTCGAGGTTACCACCCAATACAATATCGGTACCACGGCCTGCCATGTTGGTAGCGATGGTTACGTTACTTGGGCGACCTGCTTGGGCAATGATCGATGCTTCTTTTTCGTGGAACTTAGCATTCAGAACCTGATGCTCGATCTTAGCTTTCTTAAGGGCTTGCGACACGATCTCTGATGATTCAATGGTTGCTGTACCTACTAGCACCGGCGCGCCTTTTTCTTGACAGGCTTTGATCTCTTCAATGATCGCTTGATACTTTTCTTCTTTGCTTAGATAGATCAAATCGTTTTGATCATCACGGGCGTTTGGCTTGTTGGTAGGCACTACCAATACGTCTAGCCCGTAGATCTGATGCATTTCAGGGGCTTCGGTATCAGCGGTACCGGTCATGCCTGACAGCTTTTCGTAAAGTCTGAAGTAGTTCTGGAACGTAGTCGATGCAAGGGTTTGCGATTCGCTCTGAATCTCTACACCCTCTTTGGCTTCGATCGCCTGATGCAGACCTTCGCTTAAACGACGGCCCGGCATTGTACGACCCGTATTTTCGTCGATCAGTACTACTTCGCCATCTTGTACGATGTATTCCACATTGTTATGAAACAGCACGTGCGCCTTTAGTGCTACGTGTACATGATGTAGCAGGTTCAGGTTAGTCGCTTGGTACAGCGAGTCAGACTCGCCCAATAAACCCTGCTCGATCAATAGCTGCTCTACAAATTCGTGACCCGCTTCGGTCAGATCGGCAGTACGCATCTTTTCGTCGATTACGTAATGGCCTTCTTGACCTTCGTTCTGCTCTTGCAGCTTAGGAATCATCGTGTTGATCGTTTTGTATAGGTGCGAGCTATCGCTAGCGGCACCCGAAATGATCAGCGGTGTACGCGCTTCATCAATAAGAATCGAGTCAACCTCATCGACGATAGCAAAGCCTAGGCCACGCTGAAAACGATCTTCTTTGCGCTGCGCCATATTGTCGCGTAGATAATCAAAACCAAATTCGTTGTTGGTACCGTAGGTGATATCGGCACGGTATGCGTCGTATTTTTCTTGCGGTGCCTGACCAGGAATCACAAAGCCAACGGTTAAACCCAGCGCTTCGTAAAGCGGGCGCATCCAGTTAGCATCACGCTTAGCCAGGTATTCGTTTACCGTTACTAGATGAACAGGCTTGCCCGAGATCGCGTTTAGATAGGCAGGCAGTGTTGCTACAAGGGTTTTACCCTCACCAGTACGCATCTCTGCGATTTTGCCCTGATGCAGTGCCATACCACCGATCATCTGAACGTCAAAGTGGCGCATGCCCATTACACGCTTACCTACTTCGCGGGCTACCGCAAAGGCTTCTGGCAACAGATCGTCAAGGGTTTCGCCCTTTTCAAAGCGCTCTTTAAATTCAGCGGTTTTGCCCGTTAGCTGTTCGTCTGACAGCTGCTCTAGCTCGGGTTCGTGTGCGTTGATCTGTTCAACTACCTTGCCCATGCGCTTAAGTTCGCGCTCGTTTTTGGTACCGAAGATCTTGGTTAATAACTTAAACATAGTGGTGTCTGTACTTAAATATTGTCAATAAATGTAGCAGCACTACTAGCAAGCAGCGCTACAGAATTAGAAATTCGTTAAATAAAAGAGGTGTCGTTAACGATAGTTACGACGTACGTACGAGGCAGGGTCTACGGCGCGGCCGTTTTTGTATACTTCAAAGTGTACATGGGGGCCCGTCGAACGACCGGTGCTACCCATTACCGCAACCTGATCGCCCTTAGCGATAAGGTCGCCTACATCTACTAGGTTCGACTTGTTGTGGGCATAACGGGTTTTATAGCCGTTACCGTGGTCGATCTCGACCATTTTGCCATAACCGTAACGATCGCCAGACCAGGTTACGATACCACCGGCAACTGCTTGAATCGCACCGCCTTCGTCGCCCGCAAAATCAATACCATTGTGCCATGCACGCTTGCCATGAAACGGGTCGGTACGATAACCATAGGGTGACGACAGCCAGCCCTTTCTAATGGGGCGGCCTGATAAAAAGGTATCTTTAGCTTTTGCTTGGGCACCTAACAGGTTAGACAGCGTGTCTAACTGAAGCTCGCGACGATCAATTTGCTCGTTAAGCGCACGAATCGACTCTAGCAATGATGGCGAGGCCGCGTCGACGGCGATATCAGCGTTGAATTCGCCCTCTTCAGGGCCACCAACGGCCACTGGCGAGCTAAAATCAAATTCGCTGGCGTCTTTTACGTCGGCTTCTTCAAGAATACGTTGCCCGGCAGCATCTAAGCGCTGAATACGCGCCTCGATCGAGGCCATGTGTGTGGTAAGCGAGCGCAGTTCTAGCTCGGCTTCTTTTTGGCTTTTTTCTACGGCAGCTCGCTGCTCTTGCAGTTCGCGCTCCCATTTAGCCAGTGTTTCTTCAGGAATCGGTGCCAAACCGTCGCGCTGCACGCCCATTTGATAGCCGATCACACCCGCCACACCGGCAGGTACACCTAGCATCAATACAGATACGAACGCGCGCGTCCAGCCGCCCAGAGTAATCTGGTGACTACGATGTTTTTTGGTATTTACGATTATGAGTTTCACTAAGCCAACAAGCGCAACTCGCCCCCAAGAATAATTATGCGCCCATTACACTCTGTACGGGGCGCAAAGTCAATTGTGCGAGTATTAACCAGCGGCCGCAACAGGCTGCACGTAAGAGATAGGTGCGGTTGATTCTTCGTAAGTTACAACCTCCCAAGCATCAGGAGTGTCGATAAGTGTACGAAGCGCCTGGTTGTTTAGACCATGGCCTGATTTGAACGCTTTGAACTCGCCAATTAGGCTGTTACCAAGTAGGTATAGATCGCCGATGGCGTCTAGTACCTTGTGCTTAACAAATTCGTCGTCATAACGAAGGCCGTCTTCGTTAAGAATGCGGTATTCGTCTACTACGATGGCGTTGTCTACAGTACCGCCCTGCGCTAGGCCCTTAGAGCGAAGGTATTCGATCTCGTGCATAAAGCCAAAGGTACGCGCACGGCTAATTTCGCGAACAAATGAGGTTGTCGAGAAATCGATTGATGAGGTATTTGACGATGCGCTGATCACTGGGTGATCGAAGTCGATCGTAAAGGTCACTTTAAAGCCGTCAAAGGGTACAAACTGAGCCACTTTGTCACCGTCTTTTACTTCGACAGGCTTTTTAATGCGGATAAACTTTTTAGGTGCGTTCTGCTCTTCGATACCAGCAGACTGCAGCAAGAATACGAATGGGCCGGCAGAGCCGTCCATAATTGGTACTTCTTCGGCGCTTACTTCGACCATGGCATTATCGATACCAAGGCCCGCCATTGCTGATAGTAGATGTTCTACGGTAGATACCGATACGCCGTCTTTTACTAGCGAGGTCGACAAGGTGGTGTCGCCCACGTTTTTGGCTTCGGCTTTGATTTCTACAACGGGGTCTAGGTCAACGCGACGAAATACGATACCGCTATCAACCGCAGCTGGGCGCAAGGTTAGGTAAACCTTTTTGCCGGTGTGCAGGCCTACGCCAGTAGCGCGAATTACATTCTTTAATGTGCGTTGTTTAATCATCTAGTCGGTCCCGAATGGCCTTGTTGGCTCTCTGAATCTTTTCGCTGCTGTTAAAAGTTAAAGCAGCACTTTTTATACTAGTGTACTTTCAATCGATATTACCAAAGGGTAAGCAACGTAAAAAGTTGATATGACCACCCTTGGTCGCGACTTGTGCACACTTTTTGATACAACGGTCTAGATAATTAGAACTAAAACGACTTATTAAGTTCTAGTAAATAATACCAGCGCAGCGGGAGAGGTGCTGCGCTGGTATTAGTCTTACTGCAATCAGGGCAGAGGTTAGTCTGCCTGACGGCGCAAGAAGGCTGGAATATCAAGATATTCCATTGATTCGTCTTGAGTGGTTGCTACCGGCTCGGCAACAGTGGTTTGCACTGCTTCTGGCTGTGCTGCTGTAGCAGTAGCCGCTGCAGCGCCCGCTGAATTACGCAAAACTGTTGGGCGATCATAGCTTTGGTAGTCGCCACCACGATTAGCACCGCCCTGAGGCGCTACTGGCTGACGGCGAGTATTGTCTACAACGGTCTTTGGCGGCGTCATAACACGCTCGTCTGCTAGACCCGTTGCTACCACGGTTACGCGAATTTCGTCGGTCATTTCTGGGTCGATTACAGTACCCACCACCACGGTTGCTTCTTCAGAGGCAAACTCGTTAACTACCTCGCCCACATGGTCAAACTCGCCCATGGTTAGGTCTAGGCCGGCAGTGATGTTAACCAACACACCACGGGCGCCACTTAGGTTTACGTTGTCTAGTAGCGGGCTGCGAATCGCTTCTTCTGCTGCACGGCGAGCACGATCGTCGCCAGTAGCATTACCTGTACCCATCATCGCTTTACCCATCTCAGACATCACGGTGCGAACGTCTGCAAAGTCAACGTTGATCAGACCTGGGCGAATAATTAGATCAGCAATACCCTGTACCGCACCTAGCAATACATCGTTCGCGGCTTTAAAGGCGTCGAGCAAGCTAGCTGATGCGCCCATAACCGCAGACAAACGCTCGTTAGGAATAGTAATTAACGAATCTACGTGCTCGGTTAATGCTTTGATACCTGCTTCGGCAACCGCCATACGACGCTTACCTTCGAATGGGAATGGCTTGGTCACAACCGCTACCGTTAAGATACCCATTTCGCGAGCGATCTCGGCAACCACTGGTGCTGCACCAGTACCGGTACCGCCACCCATACCTGCGGTGATGAAAACCATGTCAGCGCCGTTTAACACTTCGTGAATACGGTCGCGATCTTCTATAGCGGCTTGACGACCTACCTCTGGGTTAGCGCCAGCGCCAAGACCCTTGGTTACGTCACCACCAATTTGAAGCGCGGTGCTATCAATATTTGAAAGTGCCTGTGCATCGGTGTTAGCACACACAAACTCTACGCCTTCTACGCTGTTTGCGATCATGTGCTTCACGGCGTTACCACCACCGCCACCAACACCAACTACTTTGATTACTGCATTGTTAGGCTCATTGTCGATAAACTCGAAAAAGTCTGCCATGGTTCTCTCTCCCTTTTATTATTTGGACTATCCAAAAGTCTAAAAACTAAAAAAATTAAAAATTCTCAGCTACAAATTCTTTCATTCGCTTAAACAGATTGCGGCCGCTCTTTGGCTGCGGGCGCTGCTCGTCTGCTTCAAGCTGACGCTCTGCTGCGTACTGCAATAGGCCAACACCTGTTGCATAAATTGGGTTGTTCACGATATCGCCCAAACCCTTAACCTGCGTTGGGCTACCTAGACGAACCGGTGCATGAAAAATAGATTCGGCTAGTTCAATCACGCCTTCCATCTTTGATGTACCGCCCGTTAACACGATGCCTGCAGCGATCAAATCTTCGTAACCACTGCGGCGCAGCTCGGCCTGTACCAACGTGAATAGCTCGTCATAGCGAGGCTCTACTACCTCGGCCAATGTTTGGCGAGACAGATCACGGGGTTCGCGATCACCAACGCTAGGTACCTTAATGGTTTCGTCAGCATGGGCGAGTTCGGTTAGTGCGCAAGCGTATTTAATTTTGATGTCGTCTGCGTGAGGCGTTGGCGTACGCAATGCCATCGCAATATCGTTGGTTACCTGGTCACCAGCAATTGGGATCACGCCGGTATGACGAATAGCGCCTTCGGTGAACACAGCGATATCAGTAGTACCACCGCCGATGTCTACTAAACAAACGCCTAGCTCTTTTTCGTCTTCGGTTAATACCGAATAACTAGAGGCAAGCTGCTCTAGTACGATGTTGTCTACTTCTAGACCACAGCGCTGAATACACTTTTCAATATTCTGTGCGGCGTTTACTGCGCAGGTTACAAGGTGAACCTTGGCTTCTAGACGCACACCTGACATACCTAGAGGCTCTTTAACGCCTTCTTGATCGTCAACTAAGTATTCTTGGGGCAAGCAGTGCAGAATTTTTTGGTCTGACGGAATCGCTACCGCTTGGGCTGCGTCCATCACACTGTGAATATCAGTTTTTAATACTTCGCGCTCGCGAATCGGCACAATACCGTGCGAGTTAAGGCTGCGAATATGACTACCGGCAATGCCAGCAGTTACTGAGTGGATTTCGACACCGGCCATTAGCTCGGCTTCTTCAACAGCACGCTGAATCGACTGTACTGTCGAATCAATATTGACGACGACGCCTTTTTTAAGACCAGTAGAACGGTGCGAACCAACGC
This sequence comes from uncultured Pseudomonadales bacterium, assembly GCA_947503335.1. Lineage (GTDB taxonomy): Bacteria > Pseudomonadota > Gammaproteobacteria > Pseudomonadales > CANNCY01 > CANNCY01. The sequence goes on from CANNCY010000006.1 coordinate 34,565, forward strand.
CCACAATTTCTAGATGACCTTCGTCGTTTAATTCGCCAACGATCGCGACTACCTTAGAGGTGCCGATGTCTAAACCTACGACCATTTGACTAGTTTGTTGTGCCACTTTTTTCACTCTCCCCCTGATTACATCAACTTGACGCAATCGAACGTTCTAATTGTACTTTCCATTGCACCGCAACACTATCTTTATGACGCAAATCTATGCGATTTATTTGCGAAATTTGGTGTTCTAAGCCGGTATCTAGTACTCGTTCTAAATTTTTTACGCGATTTACGATATCGGTGTGCCCAATCATCAATAAAACATCGTCATTTATCATCGCCGACCAAGTGCCAGCGTCACTTAATTTTAATGAGTTCACTTCGATTTCTCGTCGAGAAAGTTGCGAACTTAGTAAGCGATATTGTCGCAATACTTCGCCTGCTTTTTCTTCACTGGCACTTAGCTGAGTTAGCTTGGCGCCATCATAAAAACCCTGGTGCGCAAATAGCTGGCCCTGCGCATTAATCAATTGGTATTCGCCCCACATAGCTACCGGCGTTTGCTCGGTTACCGTTACGATCAACTGATAGGGCCAACGCCGTGTTACCTGCGCGCTCTTAATCCATGGCTGATCTAGCAAGGCGTTGCGAATAGCCTCAAGATCTAGCGCATAAAACGAACTGTTTAGTTTGCGCGATAAAATCTGCTCTATCTGCGCTTTAGGCAAATAGGTTAACTCGCCCGTTATCACTACTTTTTTTGTGGCCTGTGTTTTTTCGTTCGTAAAAAAGTTAAGCGAACCAACAATCGCTAATAGCACTAGCAAACACACCCCGATCACCCCTGACGATTTCGCCAGCAGTGCACCAGCACCCTGCCAATTTTTATTGGCCGGTTGCGTAGAGGATTGCAGTTTACGAGCGCCTTTAGCCATGCATTGCGTCCTGTACAATTTGATCAACTAACTGCGAAAAATTAATTCCCACCGCATTTGCCGCCATCGGCACCAAACTGTGATCGGTCATGCCGGGTACAGTGTTTACCTCGAGCACAAAGAACTCGCCACGGCTGTTAGTCATAATGTCGACCCGCGCCCATGTTTTGATGCCTGTAGATTGGCAACTTTGCAACGCCATTGCCTGAATCTTTTCGATATCTGCATCTGACAAACCACAGGGAATCAAGTACTCGGTGTCATCACTTAGATACTTAGCTTCGTAATCGTAAAACTCGCCTGCTGCGGTCATTTTAATCGGTGGCAATGCCTGCCCCTTTAATACCGCTACGGTGTATTCAGCACCGTCTAATAACTGCTCGGCAATCACCGCTGATCTATATTGCGCTGCGTTCACATAGGCCTCGCGCAATGCCTTGCCATCGTATGCTGAGCCAAGACCAATACTTGAACCTTCTTCGGCAGGCTTAACAAACAGCGGGCCCATCGCGTTGCTGATAGCGTCAAAATCTGAATCGGCGGTAAGCACACAGAATTCGGCAGTGCTGATACCGTCGGCTCTTAGAATTTTTTTAGTACGTACTTTGTCCATACACAACGACGATGCCATTACGCCACTGCCTGTATAGGGCTTGCCTAGTGTTTCGAGTACGCCCTGAATAACACCGTCTTCGCCACCACGACCATGCAGAGCAATAAATGCGATATCGTATTCAAGGGTTTGCAGCGGTGTGATGTCGCCAATGTAATCTAATAATTGAACGGGATAACCCGCTTGTTCTAAGCCCTTAGCAACAGCAGCGCCGCTATTCAGTGACACCTCGCGCTCGGCCGACAGGCCGCCGTATAAAACAAGCACGCTTGGCTTCATATCTGCTGTGCTCATGCTGCGCCCTCTTGCTTTAACCGCTGAGTAAGCATGGTGCATAGCTTGGTTACACTTCCGGCACCCTGGGTTATAACTATGTCGCCCGATTCAACGATGCGTTCTAATGTATCAACCGCATGCTCCATCGATTTCGCATAAACAGGGTCAACTCCACGGCGCTGTCTAATCGAGTGGGCGAGTGATCGTGAATCAGCTGCCGAGATTGGGTCTTCACCCGCGGCGTAAACATCTAGCAGCACTAGCGCGTCTACCTCGCTCAATACATCTACAAAGTCATCGTACAGATCACGGGTTCGCGAGTAACGGTGTGGCTGATAAGCCATTACCAAGCGGCGCTCGGGCCACCCGGCGCGCACTGCGTCAACCACTGCTTTCACTTCGGTGGGGTGATGACCGTAGTCATCAACCAACATTAAATCATTAGCTCCGTTGCTAGAGGTGAACATACCTTTCTGTTCAAAACGTCGGCCTACACCGCCAAAGTTTTCTAAGCCTTCAACAATCGCTGCGTCATCAACACCTTCATCGGTGGCTACAGCGATTACCGCAGTGGCGTTTAACACGTTGTGCTTACCTGCAAGATTTAGATTAACGGTTAGCGGTGAATGACCCGATGGGCGCTGAACCGTAAACTGGCTATGCCCACCCTTTTGCTCAACACTTAAAATTCGATAATCGGCATCTTCGCTAAAACCGTAAGTAAGCATCTGGCGCGACACTCGACTAGTTAGTTCACGCGTTACCGGGCAATCTACACACATAACCGCTAAACCATAAAACGGCAGGTTATGAATAAAGTCGATGAACGTTTGCTCTAGTTTTGCAAAGTCGCCGTCGTAGGTGTCCATGTGGTCAGCTTCGATATTGGTAACCACCGCGACCATGGGCTGAAGGTGCAAAAACGACGCATCGCTTTCGTCAGCTTCGGCAATCAGATAACGGCTTTGACCCAATGCTGCGTTAGACGCCGCACTGTTTAGTAGGCCACCAATCACAAAGGTCGGGTCTAATTTACCGGCGGCAAACACTGACGCCATCAAGCTAGTCGTCGTTGTTTTGCCGTGGGTACCAGCAACTGCAATACCATGGCGGTAACGCATTAGCTCTGCGAGCATTTCGGCGCGACGCACAATCGGCAATCTAAAGGCGCGGGCCGCAACGATTTCGGGGTTAGCCTCGTTAATGGCGGTCGACACCACGATCACATCAGCACCTTCGATGTTAGAGGCCTGATGACCAATAAATACGGTAATACCTAGACTTTCTAATCGGGCAGTCGTGTTTGAGGCCGACATATCAGAGCCGGTTACTTGGTAGCCCTGGTTATGAAGTACTTCGGCAATACCGCACATACCCGTGCCGCCAATGCCAATAAAATGGATCTGTTTAATTCGGCGCATTTCGGGGATCATCTTATCCATGAGCCACCTCGCCATTACAGATTGCTACGATATCGTTTACGGCATTAGGTTTTGCTAACTGTTGTAACTGCTGATACATCTTTTGTCTTACTGCTACTGGCTTAAGGCTTTCGATCGCCTTAACCAAGGTTAATTCGGTTATCTCTTTTTGTGGCAACAATACGGCTGCATCACGATCTGATAGCCAACGGGCGTTAGCCGTTTGATGGTCATCAATCGCATGGGGTAGCGGTACAAAGATTGCTGGCAACCCAGCAATCGCTACTTCGCTTACCGTTAACGCGCCTGCTCGGCACAATACGATATCAGCCCACTCATAGGCTTGATCGATATCTTCGATAAACGCGGTGACCTTAGTGTTATCATCACCTGCGTCTTGATAGGCCTGTACCGTTTTAGCGTGTTGCAACTCGCCCGTTTGATGCCAAACATTACAACCCAGTTGGCTCGCAATCTTTGGCATTTGCTGATTAAAAATCTGTGCACCTAAACTGCCGCCTACCACCAATACATTAAGCTGCTCGCTGTCGCGGGGTTCGTGCGCTAGTGCAGCGATCTCTTGACGCACCGGGTTGCCAGTATGCTGCGCATCAGGCAATACGTTGCTAAACCCTGTCGCCACTTTACTGGCGAGCTTCGACAGCATCTTGTTAGCGCTGCCTGCAACGGCGTTTTGTTCTTGAATCACCAAGGGGATGCCTGCCACCTTTGCGGCCACACCACCTGGCGCTGATACAAAGCCACCAAAACCAACGACAAGATCAGGCTTACGACTGTTTACCACCTGCTTAGCCTGCCATAGAGCTTTGGCCATTTTAAAGGGAGCCGTCAACAATCCTTTCGCACCCTTACCACGCACGCCAGACACATCGATAAAGTCGATGTCGATATCGTTTGCCGGCACTACCCGCGCTTCGATTTTGTCGCGGGTACCAACCCAGCTAACGCCCCACCCCTGTTCGCGCAGTGCGTTAGCAATTGCGAGTGCTGGGTATACGTGCCCGCCGGTACCGCCGGCCATGATCAGTGCGTTAGGCATCTTGCTCGGCCCTCCGCAATTCGAACTCGCCCCTAATAAGCATGCCCGCCATTACGCCAGACACAATTAGGCTTGAGCCACCGTAGCTAATAAACGGTAGGGTTAACCCCTTAGTTGGCAACAACCCACAGGCTACGCCCATATTGATAAAGGCTTGGCCCGCCATCATTACGGCAATGCCGGTAACCAAATAACTAGCAAACTCGTTTACTTGCTGAAGCTTGCGCCCCATCGCCACCGAACGAAGGAATAAAAAGTACAACGCAAACACTAAAATAGTGCTGCCGATTAAGCCGGTTTCTTCGGCCCAGATGGCGAATACAAAGTCGGTATGCGCTTCGGGTAGATAGAATAATTTTTGTACGCTGCTGCCAAGACCTACACCTGCCCATTCGCCACGGCCAAAAGCGATTAACGACTGCACAAGCTGATAGCCACTGCCAAACTTATCGGCCCATGGGTCGGTGTATGCCGTTAAACGTAGAACACGGTATTCGTCGCTTACTGCCCAACCGCCCATCACAGCAACTGCTAAAACGATCATCAAAATAAAGGGCACCGCGGGCGCGCCGGCAATAAACATCACCGCCAAACAGGTGGCGATAACAACCACTGTTGCACCATAGTCTGGCTCGGCGATGAGTAGCAGCGCCGCCATACCAATGACGACAAGTGGGCGAATAAAGGCAAACCAACGCTCGCGCATCACGTCGCCTTGGCGTACTAAGAAACCGCAAAGGTACATCAATACAAATAGTTTCATTAATTCTGAAGGCTGTACGGTAAAGCCAGGCAATCTAAGCCAGCGCGATGAGCCATTTACTTCGTGCCCTGCGGGGGTAATCACCAAAATCAATAGACCAAAGCCAATCACCAATAACAAGGGCGTTACCTTTTGCCAAAGCTCGAACGACACCTGCGCCGATAAGATCATGGCGATGATCGCCATCACCAAATACACTAGATGACGAACGATGTAATGAAACGAATTATCAAACATGTATTGCGAGTATTCGATTGAGGCGCTGGCAACCATTACCCAACCAACAAACATCAACACCAATACAATAGGTAGCGTCATGCTGTTACTAAGCACTGACATACCACTTAAACGCGGTGCACTAATCTGCATGGCACACCTCGCTAACTAACTGTTTAAAGTGATCGCCACGTGCTAGATAATTTTTATACATATCAATCGACGCGCAGCCCGGGCTTAGCAATACAAGATCGCCTTCGACAGCCTCACTGCGAGCAATCTGAACTGCTGCTTCTAGATCATCAACAACATCAACGCTGGTAACATCATTTATTTGCGACCAGATAGTTTGCGCGTCTTTGCCAAATAGCACGACCTTAGCCGCCTGCGCAATTTGCTGGCGGGCGGGTTCAAAACTCGCCCCTTTTGCATCGCCACCGGCAATTAAAATAATGCGATTGTATGCTGAAGCGAACCCAACCATGGCCGCCTGCATAGCACCAGGGTTAGTACCCTTTGAATCGTTGATGTAATCGACGCCCTCAATGCTGGCTACAAATTCGCAGCGGTGCGCCAAGGGTTTGAACTGATCAACGACATGCTGAATATCTTGAGTACTTGCACCTAGGTGCGATGCTAGCGACGCTGCCGCTGCGATATTAAGCGCATTGTGCGTACCCTTTAACTGAGTAGCCGCCAACGACAGCCATGGCGCTGAATTAAATGTAATGGCCTGGCCTTGCACTTGCACGTTGCCTTCGTTAACACCAAAGGTAACGGCATTCACATCGGCAAATAGCGTCTTTTGATTTTCGGGTAGCAGCTTAAACCGCGCTTGATCAAACACACGTGCTTTAGCAGCGATGTAATTACCCATCGTGCCGTGGTGATCTAAGTGATCTTCGCTAATATTCAAAACCGTTGCAGCATCAGCCGCTAGGCTATAGGTGCGTTCTAGCTGAAAGCTAGACAGCTCTAATACTGCGATATCGCTTTTTAATGCGTTCTCTGACAGTGCCGGCACACCGATGTTGCCACCCACAAAAACGTCGCCCAAGTCGGCAAGCATTTCGCCAACCATAGCGGTAACCGTAGACTTAGCATTGCTACCGGTAATCGCTACGATGCGCCCGGTATAACAACGGCAGAATAATTCGATATCAGAGATCACTTGCGCGCCGGCGTTAACTAACGGCTTTAACCAGGGCTCGGTCAACTTAACACCTGGGCTTACCACTAGCTCAGGAATATCGACTAACTTGTCGAGGGCTTTTTTGCCGAAACCGATTTTAATGCCGGCGAACTCTTCTTTTAGCTGATCGATATGCGCAACGGTATCGCGGGTATCTACCCACACAAACGGCGTATTTTGCGCACGCAAAAATCGGGCAACAGATTGGCCTGTTACGCCGGTTCCTACTATGGCTATCGCAGCTTGATGCGTCATATCTTTATCTTTTCTCTTATCTAAACTTAAGTGTTGCTAGTGCAAACATCACCAACATGATGGTGATGATCCAGAACCTTACAATTACGCGCGGCTCGGGCCAGCCTTTTAGTTCGTAGTGATGATGCAACGGTGCCATTCTAAAAATGCGCTTACCCGTTAACTTGAACGAGGCTACCTGCAAGATCACTGACAGGGTCTCCATCACGAACACACCGGCCATGATGAAATAAACAATTTCGTGGCGAATAATTACTGCGATCACACCCAATGCTGCACCCAAACTAAGTGCACCCACATCGCCCATAAATACCTGCGCTGGGTAGGTGTTGAACCACAAGAAACCAAGGCCTGCACCAACTAACGCGGTACAGAATACAGCTAGCTCGCCCGTGCCTTTTACAAAGGGAATATTTAGATACTGAGCAAACTCGTAGTGACCTACTAGATAGGCAATCAAACCTAGTGCACCCGAGATCATAACCGTTGGCATAATCGCCAAACCGTCTAGACCGTCGGTAAGGTTTACGGCGTTCGATGAACCTACAATCACAAAATAGGTAAGCACGATGTAAAAGATGCCTAGGTCTAACGCGAAGTCTTTAAAGAACGGAACCATCAACTGCGTTTCAACAGGGCTAGTGGCGGTGTAGTACAACACGACAGCGGCACCGATACCGGCTACTGATTGCCAAAAATACTTCCAGCGGGCGATCAAACCCCGCGAATCTTTGTGCACTACTTTTTTGTAGTCATCAACCCAGCCTACGGCGCCAAAGACAGCCGTTACAAAAATCGTGATTAACACATACTTATTTGTTAGATCGCCCCACAGCAAAACCGTTACAAAGGTGGCAAACAAAATGAGTGCACCACCCATGGTTGGCGTACCAGCTTTATCTAGGTGACTTTCTGGGCCATCGTTACGAATCGACTGACCGATCTGAAGGTGATTAAGTTTTGCAATCATCCATGGGCCAATCACAAGGCAAATCGCCAAAGCCGTTAACACGCCCATAATCGCGCGTGTTGTTAGGTAATTAAATACGGCAAAACCTGACCAGTAATTTGCCAATACGTCTGCAAGCCAAAGCAGCATTATTGTGCTCCCATAAGGGTCTTTACATAGACCTCTGTAGCGGCCGAACGAGACCCTTTAACCAACAAGGTGTCGTGCTCGCCAATTTTTGTTTTTAGTTCTTCAAAGTATTGTTGCGCGTCACTGCGCTCATCAAAATGCATATCACCACCAAAGGCGTTTTGTGCATTCTTTGTTAGTCGGCCGATGGTTACTAATCGGTCGATTCCTTGTTCTCTTGCATACGCACCTACGTCGGCATGTAGCTGGTTTTCTTCTGGGCCTAGCTCGGCCATATCACCTAGCACAAGAGTGCGTGTACCCTCGAAACCTGCCAGTAAATCGATCGCGATTTTTACGGCGCCAGGATTAGCGTTATAGGTATCGTCGATAACAAGCGCACCGCTGTCTAACAGATTGGGCGAGACGCGACCTGGTTCGGGCAAGAACTCTTCTAGGCCTGATTTGATTTCTGGCAAGCTGGCGCCCGCTGCACCGGCTGTAGCGCCAGCCAGTACTGCGTTAAGCACGTTATGACGCCCCATTACTTGCAGTACGATAAATTCGCTGCCCTTAGGAGTATTTAATCGAAACTGATAACAACCCGAGCGCGTTAGTTCGATATGTGACGCATACCAATCTGACTGATCAGTGGTAGAACAATTAACGCGCGTGCAGTTAGCACGGTTGCGCCAACCATCGGCAAACTCGGTTTCTTCGTTGATGATTGCCACGCCTTCTTTTGGCAGCGCGTCATACATCTCACCCTTAGTTTGCACAACACCTTCGAGCGAACCAAAACCCTCAACATGTGCTTGTAACGCATTGGTTACCACACCCACATTAGGCTTTGAAATGGCGCAAAGGTCGCCGATTTCGTGCAAGCCGTTGGCCCCCATCTCTAGCACCATCGCTTTGTGGTGAGGCTCTACTGCCAGCAATGTTAGCGGCATACCTAGATGATTATTAAAGTTACCCTTGGTCGATTGGGTAGGCACGTAGTGTTGCATGATTGCAGTAACCATGCCCTTTACCGTGGTCTTGCCAGCACTGCCGGTAATACCAATAACGGGGCCTGCAAATCGCGTTCGCTCTAACTTGGCTAGCTCGTGCAACGCGTTGACTGCATCGTCTACAACCAACTGCGCGATAGACGCATTAGGTACTTCGCGCGTCACAATTGCGCCGGCAGCACCTGCTGCAGCGGCCTGTTCTAAAAAGTCGTGACCATCAACACGTTCACCCTCGAACGCAATAAACAACCCATGATTGCGTACTAAACGCGCGTCAATAACCACTGACGAAAAGCTCGCATCATCGCCCACTAACTTTGCATTTAACAGTGGTGCAACTTCGCTTAATAGGCGAGCTTTGATCATTGAGCCACCTCTGCCGCCACTTTGCGATCGTCAAAATCAAAACGTTCGCCGTTAATCTCTTGATAGGTTTCGTGACCCTTGCCGGCAATCAGCAATAGATCGTCAGCGCCCATCATCGAAATAGCTTTTTCGATGGCAGCGCGGCGATCGTCTTCGCGAATTACTGCGTCTTTATTTTCTGCACCTGCTAGCGCTTGATCAATAATCGCCGCCGGATCTTCGGTACGTGGGTTATCACTTGTAATCACAACCACATCAGCGCCGCTTTCGGCAGCCTGCATCATCATTGCGCGCTTGCCGGTATCACGATCACCACCGCAACCAAATACAACGTAAAGCTTGCCGGTAGGCACATGCTCACGACAGGCGGCCAAAGCACTTTGCAACGCATCGGGCGTATGGGCGTAATCAACCAACACTTGTTTGTTGTCGGCGCGTACTACGTGATCCATTCGGCCCGGTACAGCGTTTAGCTTGTTAAAGCAGTCTGCTATTTGTGGCAATGAGTAACCCTTGGCAATTAACGCACCGGCAACCGCCAACAGGTTCGAAAGATTAAAGCGACCGAATAGCTTAACGGCCAATGCTACCGACTCGCCCGCATGGTGCAATTGAGCATTGATACCCGCTGGCGTTAGCTCGATGTTCGAGGCATAGATACTTGCCGCCTGATTGTTCAGTGAATAAGTAAGGATGTTATCTGCGGTACTTGATGACGCTAACGCAGTACCCACTGTGTCATCTAGGTTGATCACAGCAGTTGATAGGCGCGGCCAGCAAAGCAGCTTACGCTTTGCCTCGGCGTAAGCCTCCATCGAGCCGTGATAATCTAGGTGATCGCGCGATAAGTTCGTGTAGATACCCACATCAAACTCAATGCCATTAACACGACCTTGATCTAGTGCGTGCGACGACACTTCCATCGCTACATTCTTTATGCCCTGCTCTACGTAGCAAGACAGATCCCACTGCAAGCGCGCGGCATCTTGGGTTGTATGGGTTGAGGTGGTTACTTCTTTACCCACAACACGCTTACCGATCGTGCCTAGTACAGCAGTTGGTTCGGTCGTTGCTAAACACTCGCCCAACCACCAAGCGGTTGAACTTTTGCCGTTGGTGCCAGTGATACCCGTCATCCATAGTTTGCGACTTGGCTTACCATACAGACGGCTGGCAACATCGCCCATCACTGCCCCTGGGGCGTCGAACATGACGCTCGCCACACCTAAGCTAGTAGCTTTAGCACAGCCTTCAAAATCACTAACGATCGCAACAGCACCCTGCTGTACGGCCTGTTCGATGTATTCGCGCCCGTCAAAGCTCGCCCCTTTTACCGCGCAAAATAGATCGCCCGGTTCAACAATGCGCGAGTCTTGCACTGCACGTTTAATACGGGTGCTTGGGTCACCCATTACTACTGAGTGAGGAAATAACTCACTTAAAATCATAGCGTCGCCACTTCGTTAGCCGCTGCCTTATCTGGCGCGGTCTGTGTCATCTCTAAAGCGCGCTGCATCACTTGTGAAAACACTGGTGCAGCCACTTCGCCACCGTAGTATCGATCTTGCGAAGGCTCGTCGATTACCACTACGGCTATTAATTTGGGGTCGTTCATTGGCGCAAGGCCGGCAAAAAATGCGGTATAACGATGATCGTCGTAACCGTGTTTACCCACCTTATGAGCCGTGCCGGTTTTGCCACCGGCCGTAAAACTTTGTAACTGAGCTCGCTTTGCTGTGCCACCGGGCTCGACCACGGTTTGCAACATTGCAGTTAGCTCATCGTTGATTTCTTTGCTAAACACGCGTGTCTTGGGCGACTCGCCATTGCGCTTAAACAACGTAGCCTCAACGCGTTCGCCATCGTTGGCAAATGCCGTGTAGGCTTGCGCAAGCTGTAGCGCGGTCGACGACATGCCATAGCCATACGACATCGTAATTTTTTCAAGTAATGGCCACTTATCGCGATAGGGCAAAACACCCACGCTTTCGCCAGGGAAGCCACTGCCTACTGCCTGCCCTAAACCAGCACTCGCCATCACGTCACGAATTTCGTCGGCCTCAAGTTCTAGCGCAAGCTTAGTGGTACCAACCTGACTCGACTTAGTGATGATCTTAGCTAGATCCATCTCGCCGTAATTAACAGGGTCAACAATGGTTTTGTTGCGCACACGAATACGACCAGGCGACGTATCAACAATCGAAGTCATGTCGAACTTGCCTGATGCTAATGCCGCACCTACGGTAAAAGGCTTCATGGTAGAGCCGGGCTCAAACACATCGGTAATTGCGCGATTGCGTAGCTGTTCTCCAGTAACCGTTGAGCGATTATTTGGGTTGTAGCTTGGCTGATTAGCCATCGCTAACACCTCGCCCGACTTTGCGTCCATCAAGATGATCGAACCTGCCTTGGCTTGGTAACGCACCATCGCTTCTTTCAAGTAACGGTACGCCTGAAACTGCAAACGCATATCGATACTAAGACGAATATCGGTGCCTGGTTGCGGTGCTTTTTCTTGGCGAATTTCGCGAATTACGTTGCCTTTAAGATCTTTAACAACACGGCGCGAACCCGATTCTGCAACCAGCTGTTCGTTTAGCGCTAGCTCAATACCCTCTTGACCCTGACCATCGATATTGGTGAAGCCAACTACGTGGGCTGCTACCTCGCCAGCGGGATAGAAGCGCTTGTATTCGCGCTGACTATAGATACCGCGAACATCTAGCTCTAATACCTGCTGTGCTTGCGATGGCGACAGATGGCGCGCCAAGTACATAAATTGGCGGTTGCGATAACGATTAAAGCGAGCCTTAAGCTCGCCAAAATCGACATCTAAAATTTTTGCTATTTCGCGTACATCTAACGCGTCGTAATCGACATGCCTTGGGTTAACCCAGAGGGTTGTAACCGGCGTACTCACTGCTAGGGGCTGGCCGTTTCGATCGGTAATCAAACCCCGGCTAGCAGGCTCTTCTACTGTTCTTACACTGCGAGCATCGGCTTCTTTTTGTAGAAACTCGTAACCCTGCTCTACGGGCAAAATCTGTAGATAGGCCATACGTGCAACTAACGCTAATGGCAACGCCGCCATCACCGCAGTCACTACGCCAAAGCGCCAAGATGCCGTTTGATACTCGCTCACGGCTGCACCTCGATCACTTCGACTTGCTCCTGCTTCGGAATCTGCATACCTAACTGATCAACAGCTACCGCCTCAACGCGGGCGTGGCTACCTAGGGTGCTTGCCTCTAACAGCAAGCGGCCGTATTCGGCGTCTAACTGATACGACTGCTCGCGCAAGGCCTGCAGCTCTGCTGTCGACTGGCGCACTAAATGCGTGGTGTACACAAGACCAATTGCCGATGCGATGTTCACAATGGCTAACAATACAACAGAGGCTTTAGGCTTTGATTTAACCGTCATGACTTGTTCGTCCTCTCGGCAGTTCGCAATACTGCAGATCGTGAACGAACGTTTTCATCTAATTCGTCTTTAGAGGCTTTTACTGCCTTGCCAACAAGCTTAAGACGACCTTCGGTTTCTACTGCCACGATGGGCACGTGCTTTGGCAACTGAGGGCCACGGCTCTCGTCGCGCATAAAACGCTTAACTAAACGGTCTTCTAACGAATGAAAACTAATGATAACCAAGCGACCGCCCGGTTTTAAACATTGAACCGCCGCCTCTAGGGTGCGTTCAACATCACCTAGCTCGTCGTTCACAGCAATACGAATCGCCTGAAATACGCGCGTAGCTGGGTGCTTGTGTTTTTCCCATCGCGGGTGCGCTTCGGCCACTACTTTGGCGAGATCAGCGGTGCGTAAAAATGCTTTCTCGATACGTCGCTCGGCAATCGCGTTGGCGATGCGCTTGGCAAAACGCTCTTCACCGTATTCTTTAAATACACGCGCCATCTCTTCGGGCTCGGTGGTGGCAACCCACTCGGCTGCACTTTGACCTGCTGCATTATTCATGCGCATATCAAGTGGGCCGTCGTTCATAAAACTAAAACCGCGATCGGCGTCGTCTAACTGAGGCGACGATACGCCTAGGTCAAGTAACACACCATCAACACTAGACTCACCACATACGTCGAGCATTTCAGAGAAACTGCCGTGATGAATAGCAAAGTTAGCGGCATCACCAAAGCGCTCGCCCGCCACATTGATGGCTTCTGGGTCTTTATCAAAGGCCTGAAGATGCCCCGAACCATTGAGCGCTTGCATCACCATATTGCTATGACCACCGCGACCAAAGGTACCGTCCACATACCGACCGCCCTCAACAATGTTAAGTGCTTCGATCGATTCGCGAAGTAGTACTGAGTAATGCTGATCTTGGCTCATAGCGCCCCCTACAGTGAAAGCGACAATAGTTCGGGTGGAAGCTCCTGCTCGTCTGCTTCCTCTTGCAGCCATTGACCCATATGGGCCTGCCACTGCTCTTCACTCCATAACTCTAGCTTACGCCCCTGACCTACGATCATTAATTTCTTCTCTAAGCTCGCATATTCACGCAAGGTAGGTGGCACAAGGATGCGACCATTGGCGTCGATATCTACATCAGACGCATGACCGATCAAAAGATGCTGTAGTCGGCGCGCTGCCTTATTGAGTGATGGCAACGCAGAAAGGGCCTGTTCGATTTTTTCCCATTCGTGTAACGGATAAATCATCAGGCAGGGGTTGTCTTTGTCGATCGTGATTACCAAGTGCCCATCACAATCAGACAGCAAGGCGTCGCGATGCTTGGCCGGAATAGCCATGCGCCCCTTTGCGTCCATATTGATTGTGTTAGTGCCTCGAAACACTGCTCTCTCCCCTGATTAGGGCTTTGCTAGCCACTTTGACCCACAAATACCCACAATTAACCACATTTCGACACTATAGAGTGATTAGACGCAAAGTCAAGCCAGAGAAATAGCAGCAGTTCAAAAAAAATCGTTAGAAAACATAAGTTTATCGAGATTAGTGATGGCTCACTTTTGTACCACAAAAAAGGATGGTTTATAAAACAAATTGCTAGCTTTCAAAGTTAAAGTAACTTGTAACAAGATAGAATATTTTTAGATAAGCAATCTATTAATAATAACCTAATGGAATAACAAAGGCCTGTAACATTTCTCATCTCTGCTCATCTTATGCATACAAACTTATGCAAAAAGCGAATCTTAACTATGTCTTTATCTATCAAATCAGTGATCACCCACAGTGCAGCATTGGTTATCGGCTTTGCCGCAGGTGTATACACCCTACCGCTACTTATCGCACCTGACGCACCAACCGAGCAACAATTGGCTGCCGCGTCGACCAACGTGCAGTACACCACGCAGTTCAATAAGCAACGCCAAGATAGTGATGTATTTCACTGGGGTAAGGGCGAAGTATCGATCACCGATCGCCAGATCGTGTTCAAGGGCGAGTTGTCGCCGGGCCCCGACTACAAGCTATACCTATCACCTGAATACCTAGAAACCGAAGATCAGTTTGGCGAGTTAAAGCCGCAGATGATTCAGGTTTCTGCGATCAACACCTTTGATGGCTTTATCGTTGATATCCCTGAAGGCATAGATCTAGAACAATTCAACACCGTAGTAATCTGGTGCGAACAATTTGGCGAGTACATTACATCAGGCAAATATCGCTAAGAGCGAAATAGATAAAAGTGAGTTGGCCATAAGCCGGGTTCTGTCGTGGACAGCCATTCGTCTAGGACCTGCGTCGCCGCAGGTCTCAAGCAACCTACCCGAATCCAGCGCGGGCCACGCCAGTGGATTCCTATTTGGTCTTGCTCCGAGTGGGGTTTACCTCGCCACACCTGTTACCAGATGCGCGGTGCGCTCTTACCGCACCATTTCAACCTTACCGGCAACCGAAGTTGCTTAGGCGGTATACTTTCTGTTGCACTTGCCGTGGGCTCACGCCCCCCAGGCGTTACCTGGCACCCTGCCCTATGGAGCCCGGACTTTCCTCCCCCTTAATACCTCTAAGGCGGCGACTGTCTGGCCAACTCGCCCACAGGGTAGGCATTAGCGGCTAGGTGCGCAAGCTACTTTTTACCGCTTAACTGCAAGGCGCGCTCGTATAGAGGCTTTTTCTTAACACCCAAGATCGTAGCCGCCAACGCCGCTGATTGTTTTACTGGTAGTTCGGCCAACAGCGTTGTTAACAGATGATCGGTATCGATATCTGAACCATCAGCTGTCTGCTCGCGATTACCCTCGATCAACACTACAAACTCGCCCTTGCGCTGATTGTCGTCTTGCTTAGTGAAGCCAATTAACTCGCTCACCGTCGATTTGGTGATGGTTTCGAACATCTTGGTCAGCTCACGTGCAATCGCCGCAGGGCGATCGCCTAACACCTCTAACACGTCAGACAGCATGCTTTCGATACGATGGGGTGATTCGTAAAAGATTAACGTACCCTGATTTTTGGCGAGCTCTGACAGGCGCCCTTTTCGGCCCGTTGCCTTAGCGGGTAAAAAGCCTTCGAAGGTAAAGCTATCGCTGGGCAAACCTGCTGCTGATAATGCCGCTACCATCGCGCAGGCACCTGGCACAGGCACCACCTGAATACCGCGCTGATGAGCTGTTGCGACCAAGCTATAACCAGGGTCACTAATTAACGGTGTGCCGGCGTCACTAACCAACGCCACCGACTCGCCCGCCTCTACCTTATCTAAGAAGTAAGCTACTCTAGAATCATCTGAGTAATCATGAAACGACTCTAATTTGGCCTTAACGCCTAAATGCGTTAACAACCGCTGAGTGTGACGCGTGTCTTCTGCTGCAACAACCGTGGCTTTTGATAGCACCTGTACAGCGCGAGCCGTGATATCATCTAGATTACCGATTGGTGTGGCTACAATGTATAGTGCTGGCTGCAACATATTTTCGTCTCAAAAGGGAACAACGGGACCGTGTTATGAGCTTTACCCTAACGACAAACCCACCTGCTTCGCCAGTATTAAAGGCTGTTAATAGCTACATTCGCATTGGGCGAGTGTTGCTAGCTGCCTTTATTGTAGCCACTATCGCAGCCACGGTGGGCTGTTCGTCAGCACCAACACCTGTCAAAACAACACCCAAGGTGGTTGTAAAGGAAACCGGCACTAGCGTGTACCAAAGCGCCCTAGGTTTAAGCTCGCCCCAACGTGAACAGCAGCTGATTAAAGCAGCGGGCTTATTCAACGAAGAACAGTTTTATCAGCGCAGCCTAGACGCGCTAGCAATGATTGATGAAGACCGCCTGCCAAGCTACGAGTATGCCAACTATGTAGTCGAAGGCGGCAAAGCAGCGCTTAATCTAAGCAAACAACCCCTTGCCGAACGCTATCTATTACTACCGCGAAGCCGCCAGGCAGCTGTGAGCAGCTCGCCCGCAGTGCGTGCCCGTATATTGCGTTTACGAGGCGAGTTATACCGCCGTCAGGGCAACAACATGGCGATGCTGAACGATCTTACATCAGCCATGCAGTACGCCAGCTATGAAGACAAAGAAGCGACTCAAGAGCAGCTATGGCGATCGGTAAATCGCGTACCAGTAAGCGAGCTAAAACAGATTCAAGCACAAGGCAGTCAAAGCCAAGCCGTAGAAGCCTGGGTATCGTTATCGGTAACTGCGCGCAGCAACACTGAAGATCTTGACCAGCAGTTATCATCGCTGGATGCATGGCTAGCTCGCTGGGGTGGCACATCGATCGCCGCTGACTTACCCGACGACCTATCACTGCTGCGCCAAATCGCCGAAGAGCGCCCACAGAGCATGGCACTTTGGGTGCCACTAACCGGCAAGCTAGCAAGCGCCGGCACCACCATTCGCGACGGCTTTATGGCCGCCTACTATCAAGGGCTGCAAAATGCGTCGACCACGCCACAGATTCAAGTGTTTGATAGCGCACTGCCTAGCAACAGCTACGAAACCGTCGCTGCACAAACCGAACTGGTTGTAGGCCCACTAGACAAAGCTAAGGTAACCAACCTAGCAATGCAGGGCGAGCTAAGTACGCCAACCCTTGCGATTAACCTACCTACACAAGCTCCGCTATTTACCGACAATCTGTATTTCTTTGGCTTGGATGTCGAAAGCGAAGCCATACAGGTAGCAAGAAAGGCTTATAATGACGGCCGCCGCCAAGCGTTAGTGTTTGCGCCTAACGCCAGTTGGGGTAAGCGTGCTGCTAGTGCGT
Organism: uncultured Pseudomonadales bacterium; assembly: GCA_947503335.1. Taxonomy (GTDB): domain Bacteria; phylum Pseudomonadota; class Gammaproteobacteria; order Pseudomonadales; family CANNCY01; genus CANNCY01. The sequence continues at coordinate 51,928 of CANNCY010000006.1, forward strand.
TTATCGACGAATGGCTAACCCTAGGCGGCACCATTGCCGATAGCCAACAGTACTCGGTACCTAGCCAGTATTCGAAACAGGTCGAAAGCCTTATGGGTGTTAACCAAAGCCATCAACGCGCCAAAACTATTCGCAACATTGTGGGTAGCGCGATCGATTTTAGACCCCAACGTCGCCACGATGCCGACATGGTATTCTTGTTAGCAACCCCCGCCAACGCGCGCCTATTAAACCCAATGTTTGCCTATCATTACGGCGGCGATCTACCCGTTTATGCTACGTCGCAGGTTTTTTCAGGCTCGATCAATAGCAAAGTTGACACCGATTTAAATGGCATCATCTTTGCCACCATGCCGTGGATGCACGACACCGAATCTAGCCTCTATAAAAGTACTCAAGGTAGCAGCGAGTCGCAGTACCTCTCAGCAAAACTGTATGCACTGGGTATTGACCTGTATCGCCTCGCCCCTCGCCTAACTCAATTAGCAGGCATTAGCGGTGCACAACTGCAAGGTGCTACCGGTGCGCTGTCGATCGTAGATGGCAAGGTATCTAGAGAGCCCGCTTGGGCACAATTTAAGCAAGGCCGCCCCCGTCTACTAGATCAACGGTGGTAGCCACGCATCTTGCCAAGGGCGAGTTAGCCGAGCAGCTTGCTGAGCAACACCTAGTTGCCCACGGCTATCAAATACTCGCCCGAAACTTTAGATGTAAAATGGGCGAAATTGACCTGATCGCACGCAGCACAACACCGAACCTAACCCCACAACTTGTGTTTGTAGAAGTAAAGTATCGACGCAATGCTAGATACGGTTCGGCCATAGAACAGGTTAGCCCCGCCAAGATTAAAAAGATCATCAAAGCTGCTCACTTTTATTTATCGCACCATACCTACCACTTGCCTATTCGATTCGATGTAATTGGCATCGAAGGGGAACTTACCAAAGAATATCGGCTCGAATGGATTGAAGCGGCCTTTGAAGCAATATAATCTAGCGCTAACGTTAGTATTAAACCGGCCCCACTACAAAAGAGATAAAGTATGGACCTTGAACAGCGCGTGATGACGCTGCTACAGCAGAGTATTGATTCAAGAACCACCGCAAGCGAGTGGCTGCCCGAATTTATCAGTGACGCCGCCGACCTTATTGCAGAGACCCTGCTAGCCGAAGGCAAAATGTTTGTACACGGCGATCGAACTACGCGCAAAGTTGCTGCACAGCTGCATGGCTGGATGCTAACCAGCGTGTCGCAACCTCGCCCAGGCTTGCCCTGCATTCATATTGGCGAACACAACTCGCGAGCCATTGAACACACCACCAACGAACTTAAAACCTTTGCGCAACCGGGCGATGTTTTATTTATCACCGCTAGCTCTAACACGCGCTCTAAATTGCACGAAGTAATCGTGGCTGCCCACCAGTACGAAGTGACGGTGATTGCACTAACCCACGAAAACAACGACGACTTTAACGCCCTACTACACGATCAAGATATTTTGCTACCGATACCAGCTACCGTAGACAACGACGGGGCCACCGTAGATTTGATGATGTTTATCGTTTGGGCAGTTACCGACTTAGTAGAGGCCATTATCTTTGGCCCACAGGACGAATAATAATGAAACGAACTTTTGTTTTTGCATCAGTTATGTCTTTGAGCCTGCTATCAGGCTGTGCAACCGTTATGGAGATGACCAACGACGGCCCAGTTGAAGAGAACCACAGCGAGCGTACGTTTGGCACCTATCTTGACGATCAACATATCGAAAATGTAACCCTAGTAAACATCGCCAAGATCGCGCCCGAGCTAGACGCTGCCAACGTTGAAGTACACGTATTTAACGGCATCGTTTTACTAACAGGCCAAGTGCCAGACGAATCATTGCGCCGCACTGCCACCAATATCGCAAAAGATGTTAAGGGCGTGCGCCAGGTTAACAACGAAATTCAGGTCACCGGCAAAACCTCGTTCTTATCTAAAAGTAATGATCTTTATCTAGCCACCAAGGTTAAAACTCGCCTATTGGCCGACGAAAACAAGCCCGACGCTGATGTTGAAGTGATCGTTGAAAACTCGGTGGTCTATCTAATGGGGCGAGTCACTGCCCAAGAAGCCGATGCGGTCACCAATGTGGCTAGCACCACCGGCGGCGTGCAGCGCGTTGTGCGAGTGTTTGAATACCTCTAAAACAAAACGCTAGAAACAAAAAAGCCCGAGCTAATACTCGGGCTTTTTCATTGGTACTACAACTGTTTTTATAATACTTCAAACAGACCCGCAGCACCCATACCGCCACCAACACACATGGTACATACCACGTACTTGGCACCGCGGCGCTTACCTTCGATAAGTGCATGGCCAACCATACGCGCACCTGACATGCCATAAGGGTGACCGATCGAGATAGCACCACCGTTTACGTTTAGTAGCTCATCTGGAATACCTAGCTTATCGCGACAGTAAAGTACCTGTACTGCGAAAGCTTCGTTTAGCTCCCATAGACCGATATCATCCATAGTTAAGCCAAAGCGCTGTAACAACCGTGGAATCGCAAATACTGGGCCGATACCCATTTCATCTGGCTCTAAGCCAGCAGTAGCGATACCCATGTAGCGACCTAGTGGCTGAAGGCCTTTGCGTTCGGCTACTTTTGCTTCCATCAATACTGATGCTGAAGCACCGTCTGATAGCTGAGATGCGTTGCCCGCAGTGATAAAACCGTTCTCGCGAACAGGCTTAAGGCTTTGCAAACCTTCTAGCGTAGTTGATGGGCGATTGCCTTCGTCTTTTGACAAGGTCACTTCTTGCTCAGAGGTTTCGCCAGTCTCTTTATCGTAAACCAACTTAGTAGTGGTCATCGGTACGATTTCGTCGTCGTACTTACCAGCTTCTTGTGCCGCAGCAGTGCGCATTTGTGATTGAAACGCATACTCGTCCATCACATCACGTGAAATACCGTAACGGTTTGCTACGATCTCGGCTGTGTCGATCATTGGCATGTAGATCGCAGGGTGTGCAGCTACTAGATCGTTATCAACCATGTGATGAATATTCATGTGCTGGTTTTGCACTAGCGAGATCTGCTCTTGACCGCCACCCATCGCAATATCAACACCATCGGTGATGATCTGCTTGGCAGCTGTGGCGATTGCAAACATGCCTGACGAGCACTGACGATCTAGGGTCATACCACTAACAGAAACAGGCAAACCTGCACGCAGTGCAGATTGACGGGCGATGTTACTGCCTGCGCAGCCCTGCTGAAGTGCTGTACCTAATACTAGATCTTCTACTTCACCACCCTCGATACCAGCGCGCTCTACCGCATGCTTAATAGCATGGGCTGTCATAGTCGCTGAGTGGGTGTTGTTAAACGCACCACGGTATGCCTTACCAATAGGCGTACGAGCGGTTGAAACAATTACTGCATCTCTCATTATTCTTCTCCTTTATTAGGAAGGCGGCCAGCCTTAACCTACTGAAATTCCGTTAGCTTCAGCTGACTTAAGCAAGAACTTAATAGTTTGCTCGCCACCTGCTTGCAATTCTTTTTGATTGTCGCCGCTTGCGATCGCTTCGAAATTCTCAGCAACGGCTTCTGGCGAAACATTTTCTTCAGCGAACACAACGCCGTCTGTTTCGTAGATAACTGCGCGAGCAAAACCGCCAGCACCTGCCGCCAAGATAGTGCGGTTTGGCGCATCTTCAGATACTAGATAAACAAGACCTGCAGTAACACTTTCTGGCTTAAGCAGATCAAGGTGCTCTTTTTGCATTAGGTCTTCGGTCATACGCGTAGCAGCTGTTGGCGACAGGCAGTTAACACGAATGTCGTACTTAGCGCCTTCAAGCACTAAAGTATTCATTAAACCTACTACAGCCATCTTTGCAGCACCGTAGTTTGACTGACCGAAGTTGCCGTAAAGACCAGATGAAGAAGTCGTGTTCACGATACGGCCATAGCCTTGTTCGCGCATTAGCTCCCACACCGCTTTAGTACAGTTAACAGTACCCATTACATGTACGTCTAGTACTAGTTTAAAATCGTCTAGGGTACCCTTAACAAAGCTTTTATCGCGCAGGATACCAGCGTTGTTTACTAGAATATCTACACGACCCCAAGCATCAACGGCCTGCTTAACCATCGCCTCTACTTCTTCGTAGTTAGCAACGTTAGCGCCATTGGCCATAGCTTCGCCGCCAAAGGCTTTAATTTCTTCTACTACCGCTTGGGCCGCCTCTGACGAAGCGCCGCTACCATCACGGGCGCCACCTAGATCGTTAACAACTACCTTAGCACCACGACGGGCTAGCTCTAGTGCATGTGATTTACCTAGGCCATTACCAGCACCCGTTACGATGGCTACTTTGCCTTCAAATTTAATAGTCATTATTGTCTCCTAATGAGTATTCGATGTTTTGCGATCAGTGATATTGTACTGATCTAAGTTAATCTTTTTATGACGCTTCTTAAAGGTTCTAGCGTTATAAGGGTACAGCGTTGATATCTTGCCATCTTCGCGGCGGTAATAACTTTTACAGCCCGCCGCCCAAACTGTGTTCTGTAGGGCCGTCTGTATTTCATTATTATACGAATCCATGACACTAGACTTAACATCTATCAGTTTGGTTGATCCTGCAGCCTGAATAGCCTGAATAATATAGTTCATCTGCTGTTCAATCATATACACCACCGATGTGGTGCCTACGCCCGAATTAGGCCCGGTTGAGAAAAACAGATTAGGAAACCCAGTTACAGTAGCTGCTTCGAACGCCTCAGGCAGCTCGGCCCACTGCTGCTGCAGCGATAGCCCCTTAGGGCCAACGATGGGCAGCGCGAACATATGCTTGTCGATATCATAACCGGTGGCATACACGATGATATCTACTTCATGCATTTGCCCGTCAGCATCAATTAGCCCATCTTCAACGACCTCGCCCACACCTTTGGCGATCAGCTCTACGTTATCGTTATTAAGGGTTGCAAAGAAGTTGTCTGACAAAAGAATACGCTTGCAGCCTGCTGGGTAATTAGGTGTTAAGGATTCATGCTTTTGCTGGTCTTTAACCATCATTTTCATAAACCCATTAATCTTTTCGGCCGCACCCAAGCTGTACTTTGATTGCCCTTTGTTTTTAACCAAGGGGTACGACAGCAACTCGCCCTTATAAAACAAGAAAGTTCGATACAACTTAGCTAGCAGCTTAAATTTACTAAATCGCTGTTTTTCTTTATCAGAAAAGGCCTTATCAAAGCGGGGCATAATGTAATTGGGTGTGCGCTGAAACACCTTTAGCTCGCTCGCTACTTTGGCGAGTTCAGGCACTAACTGCACGGCACTGGCCGCCGAGCCCACTACGGCCACGCGCTTGCCGGTAAAGTCGACGTTGCTGTTCCAGCGTGCCGAATGCATGCTATCGCCTTTGAACTGGTTGCGCCCCTGAATACCCGCATAGTTAGGCTCGTGCAGGCCGCCACAACCGTTGATGACAAAACGTGAAGACTGTTGACTACCATCAGCAAAGCTCACATCCCAAAGCTGAGTCTGATCATTGAATCGAATCTCGGTTACCTTGGTATTTAAGGTAATGTGCTTTAGCAAATCATATTTGGTAGCAACGGCTTCGATATAGTCTCTGATTTCGGCACCCGGTGAGAACTTGCGCGACCAGTTGGGATTGGGCTCGTATGAGTAACAATAAAGATGTGACGCTACATCACAGGCCACACCAGGGTATCGATTGTAGTGCCAAACACCGCCAATCTTGTCGGCCATGTCATAGATTTTAAACGACGAGATATTAGCCTTACGTAGCTTTACACCCGCATCAATACCTGAAAAGCCGGCACCTAGCACGATTACATCTAGCACGGTGTCATTCGTATTTTGCGTTGCTGTCATAATATTATTCTCGTTGTTGTCAGATGGGCGAACTATAACCACTCGCCCATCGCAACACTGTCGCTACCGTGACACCTTAGGCCTCGATCATCTGTTTCTTCTTTAACTCGGCCATAATGTGGTCATGGTCGGCTTTAGAGATGGGGAAAAAACGTATAATCAGCACGGTTAGGCTGAACAAAATCAACATACCAGGCCCTGCGAATAGCGCTAAATTTTGCACCGCGTCGCCCGAAACCATCGATGGATCGGCTTCTTTAGGGAACTGAATAATCTCTAGAACAATACCCGCCAAGAAGGCACCTAAGCCGTAACTGGCTTTGGTAGCAAAGGCTCGTGCTGCAAAGAACAACCCCTCTTCTCGCTTGCCCGTTTTGAGCAGATGCTCATCGATGGTATCGGTGAGCATCGAGTCAACCAAGATCACAAAGGCAATAAAGAAACCCTGCGACAAACCATTGAGCACAAAAATATAGATAAGCTTAGTGCTCATCTGCATCGTATCAAGCGAACCCGCCAAATAGGTCAACGTTGGCATAACACCTAACAATGCACCTATCACTACCGCCACTGACGCAGCCTGCTTTTTACCCATGCGATTAGACACACGCTTTGCCAGCGTAGGCGCGATAAATATCGCTAAGATCAAAGCAAGCGATAGCACAGCTAGCATTTCGGCAGTGAAGCCAAAGATATAGGTGGCAATGTAAATCAGTAGTGTCTGAATCAGCCCTGCTAAGGCATTGAAGTAAAGTGAACCAAAGAAAATAATCTTAAACGCACGCTGCTTTAACCCTTTAAACACATCGACCACAGCCAACCAAACACTTTGTTTAGACTGCAGTTGTTCATCGCTCACCTGCGCTAGCGTAGGTATCAATTTGCGAGTTGACAGGGTCGATAGCAGCATTGCAGCAGCACCCAAGATCGCACAAAACATGCCAAAGGCCGGGTAAGCAGACGCATTCAATAAGCCATTTGAATACTGTTCGGTCTTTGGAAAAAACATGGTAAAACCAATCACCGACACCAACAGAATACCGGCATAGGTAAAGAATACTCGGTAACCAATAAGGCCCGTGCGCTCGTGATAGCCTTTAGCAATTTCAGCGCCCAACGATAGATGCGGCACAAAGAACAGCGTTAACGCGATACGCAACACGATAGCAAAGCCGAGCATCCATGAGAACAGAGCAAGCTGACTTAACCCTTCAGGTGGCGTAAATAGCAAGTACATCGTAATTGCGTAGGGCACTATCGCCGCTGCCATCAACGGGTGCCTGCGCCCCCATTTGCTTTTAAGGCGATCAGACCAACGGCCTACGATCGGGTCAGAAATAGCATCTACTAACAGCGCTATTAACGCCGCCAACCCCGCCAACGACGCGCTTAAGCCAAGTACCTGGTTGTAGAAGAAAAATAAGAATGTTGAAAACGCGGTTTGCTTAACGCCTTCAGAAAACTGGCCAATACCGTAGCCAAGCTTGGTGCCAAAATTCATACGCCACCTAATGATTATTAATTGTTTTTAGTTATCGGTCGAATCTACTTCGATGGCGAGTTTTTCTAAATCTCGCAATACATAAAATTCGCCGTCGTTTACTACTAGATCTCGGGCATCCCAGTCTCGTAGAATTTTATTTACACGCTGTCTTGAGCCAAGGCAAAGTCTTGCCAAGTCAGTTTGGTTCATCTTTTGAGGAATGCATACGCCTAAATTGTGAGGTTCACCCAAAATATCTGCCATCGCCAATAGGCGCCCCGCTAAGCGAGCCTTTAAAGGATAGAGCACCATGCCAGCAAATAGCTCGTACACGCCACGGGCGTTTTCGGCCTGACTTTCAGAAAGGTCGCGATACATGCTTGGGTGCTGCTCGCCCACCTTAAGCACAACGGCCCTAGGTATCTTTAATACCCACGCATCACGCTTAACCTGCATATCGATTAAACGGGGCTTGTCGTTAAACAGCCCTGCTTCGCCGATCCAGCTTTCATGTTTTAAATCACTTAAGGCAAACTCGTCGCCAAAGGCACTAACCACCGACGCTCTAATCCACCCCGACAGAACACAATAAACGTGATCAGACGGTTGACCCACCTCAAACAAATAGCTTGGGGCTTTCATTAGCTCGATGCGCGCGGCCATGGTTAGTTCAGCTAACGCAGTGTCAGGTAAACTTTTAAACCAAGGCGAACGACTGATGATTGCCTTTGCATTGTACGAGTGGGTCGTCGTCATTTAGCTCTCTGTTGTTAGAACCAGCGTTTGAACTAGTGTTAGAACCAGTCGTTTTGCATATCGAACGTGGTTCGGTTAATCGACTCTAGCAAATCAGCCGAGGTATAAATTTTAGGCAGTTGGTACTCAAAGAAGAACTTCATCGCCTGAAGCTTGCCTTGATAGTAGTTGCGATCGTCATCATGTGTGGCCGATTCTAACCCCTTAGACACCGCTGCACCGGTCTTTAGCCACATCCACGCAACAACGATATTACCAAACATATCTAAGTACTCTACCGAGTTAGCAAATACAAGGTCTAAATTATAGTCTTGAGTTGCCGCCAACACCGTTTGCGTAGTTGTTTCGAGCCTTGCAACAGCAGCCAGTAAAGCCTGTGATTGCTGAGGGTGAGTCTGTGCCGCCGCTTCAGCGTCGGCTTTCATTTCGCTTAGCACCAACTGGTACGCAGCAAAGCCTTTCATAGGCACCTTGCGCCCTAATAAGTCGAGCGACTGAATACCGGTAGTACCCTCATGAATTGGGTTTAGACGATTGTCACGATAGTACATTTCAACTGGGTGCTCGTCCATGTAGCCATGGCCACCCAATACCTGAATCGCTAGGTCATTCGACTTAGGGCCGTACTCTGATGGCCAAGATTTAATAATTGGCGTCAAAAACTCTAGCATCATTGCTGCTTTTTCGCGTTGCTCTTGATCAGGCGCTGTTTTTTCATCTTCATATAACGCACTGCCAAACAAACATAGGGTAAAGGCACCTTCGGCGTAGGCCTTTTGTTGTAACAACATACGCTTTACGTCGCTATGCTCGATGATATTTACCGGCGCCGACAACGGGTCTTTATTAGATAGCAAACGACCCTGCGGGCGTTCTTTAGCGTACTCTAGCGCGTACTGATAACCGATCAACGCCGTACAGGCAGCGCCGGTACCTACCATGATGCGCGCTTCATTCATCATATGAAACATATACTTTAGGCCTTGGTTCTCTTCGCCTACTAGGTAGCCTACCGCACCGTCTTTTTCGCCAAACGACATGGTGCACGAGGTATGGCCTCGCCCACCCATCTTGTGCCATAAGCCAGCAAGAGCAACATCATTACGTTCGCCCACTGAACCATCATCATTGACCAAGAACTTAGGCACAATAAATAAGGAGACTCCCTTAATACCCTTTGGCGCACCCTTTACGCGCGCCAGCACTAGGTGCACGATGTTTTCGTTTAAATCGTGATCACCACCCGAGATAAAGATCTTGTTACCCTTAATGCGGTACGTGCCATCTTCAGCAGGCTCTGCGCTAGTCGTTAAATCGGCTAGACCCGAACCGGCCGACGGTTCGGTCATTGCCATGGTGCCGGCAAAGCGGCCTTCGCGCATGGGGTTTACCCACTTTTCGATCTGCTCTTGGGTGCCATGGGCGCTAATAAGGTTACAGTTTGCATTGGTTAAACCTACATAGCCCAATGCTGTAGAACCCGCTGCAGACAGATAGCTGTAGGCAATCTGACTTACCACGAACGGTAGCTGCATACCGCCTAGCTCGAAGTCTTCGGTGGTTGCGCCAAGGCCCGATTCGATCACAGTATCAAGAGCGTCTTTAATCTCAGGGATCATTTCAACACGCTTGCCATCAAACGTAGGCTGGTTTTTATCAACCTTTAACTGAATTGGCATAAACTTGTCTTCAGCAATACGGCGAGCTAGGTCAATCGTAGCGTCAAAGGTTTCTCGATTGTGCTCTTCGTAGCGTTCGCGAGTAGTCAATGCTTCGCTGTTAAACAGCTCGTATACTAAAAACTCTAGATCTCGTTGATTCATGATGGCTGGCATAGGTTCACCTGTTCGTTAATCACTGAATATTTATTAGTAGAATACTGATAAATCAAGGTAAACTTGTCTATGACCTGCTAGGTCATAAACCTACCTTCAAGAGTCAGATAAATGAACAATGCCTTTGGCCAGCTTTTACGCTTTTGGCGTAATGCACACGAGCAAAGCCAAGAACAGCTTGCTAACCTGTTGCAGGTATCGACTCGCCATATAAGCCGCCTAGAAACAGGCAACGTGCACCCAAGCGAGACGATGGTGCAAACGATCGTGGCGCATTATCAGCTCAACGAGCGTGACAGCCACAATCTAACCATGGCCGCTGGCTACAGCCTAACTGTTGTACCGCAAGATATTCATTCGCCCAATCTGAGATGGCTGCGTAAGGCAGCGCGCCTAAGCGTTGATGCTGCCTCGCCAAACCCTGCATCACTGGTTGATCGCTACGGCCGTTTAATTATGGTTAATCGCGCCTGGGTTGGCCTGTTTGTCGAGGCGGTTGGCACCGATGCGCTGCTTAATCACGACAACCTGTATGTATTGATGTTCGAGGCAATGCGTGAGGCAACTGACAAGGTACGCACCCAACGTACCTGTGCGCTGATAATGATGGCACTGCATCAAGAGTGGCTTATAACGGGTGATGAACAATACAAAGTGGTATGCGATCGATTGCAGGCAACCCAAATGCTGCCTGATGACTGGCCCAAGGTGGCAGCGTCATTAGACCCAATGACGAGCTATGTGATCACCCTGCAAGTGAATAATCAGCCTGCCGACCTGCTGATCGTGAATCAGATTATAGGCGCTACAGGCCCAGCGTCTTATATTTCAGAACCCAAGCTAACGCTGAGCGCGTTTTATGCGACCAATCAAGCGCTTGATCTAACGATTTTAGAACGACACTGCACACAGCACCCCTTGCTGTAGTTCAACGATGCAATTGATCGTTGTCGCCTTTGCGACATCTATTGCTAAGTCAAAAAGTTAATGTGCCGCCTGAAAACCTATAAGAATCTAAGGTAGATGTTATGTACCCCTTCGCCCAATCACAGTTAGATCAGCTAAATGACCAACAGTTTACAAGCTTGATAGACATGTTTGATCACTGCATCACAGGCCACGCCGATGCGGTAGCTTTCTCTAGCGGCGACAAACACGTCACCTTTGCGCAAATAGAGCGCGCTAGCCGTCATCTGGCGGCTTATCTTGTGAGTCATCTAAAACTGCAACAAGGCGATCGCGTAGCGATTCAATTACCTAACGTTTACGAGTATGCGATTGCCACCTGGGCATGTATTCGCAGTGGGCTAGTGATTGTAAACACAAACCCCATGTACACCCCCCGCGAGCTAACGCATCAGTTTAACGACTCTCAAGCAGCTGCCTTAATTGTGTCTCATCAGCTTGCCGACAGCACCCTTAAGGTGTTGCCCGACACTGCCATTAAGCACGTCATTACCGACCAACCTGTGAGCGGCCTTACCTCGTTAAAAGATGCGACTGATACGGGCGAGATGTTCTCGTTTACACCAGCTCAATGCACCATGAACAGCATTGCCGTGCTGCAATACACTGGCGGCACCACTGGGCTTTCTAAAGGAGCTGTACTAACCCATGCCAATTTATTTGCCGCTCAAGCGTCTACCCGAGCGATCTTTCCGGTGCTTGATGATCTTCAAGAAATCGTCATTGCACCGATGCCCGTTTATCACATCTACGGATTTTTAATGTCGATGATCGGCACCTTTTTATCAGGGGGCAGATCGGTACTTATCGCCAACCCTCGCAATATACAAAGTATTATCGACGAGATGCTGCGCTATTCGGCTACTGGTCTTGCTGGTGTTAACACGTTATTTCAAGGTCTTATGGCTCACCCAAGTTTTGGCGAGATTGATTTTTCGAGGTATGTATCGGTGATCGCAGGCGGTACCGCTTTGATCAAAGAGATCGCCGATGAGTGGCACGAGCGTACCGGCAACGACATACAAGAAGGATACGGGCTGTCAGAAACGGCATCGGCGCTTACTGTAAACGCGCCCGGGCACCGCAAACTTGGCACGGTAGGCAAGGTACTTGATTGCCTGCAGGTACGCGTAATCGATTCGCAAGGCAAGGTATTGCCCGAAGGGTCTACTGGCGAGATAACGGTGCGAGGCCCTGTGGTGATGCAGGGCTATTGGCAACGCGCTGACGCGACAGCTGATGCGATTGATGCTGATGGGTACTTTAAAACCGGCGACATCGGCTTTGTTGACGCTGAGGGATTCTTAAAAATTGTTGATCGTGTAAAAGACATGATCATTGTATCTGGCTTTAACGTGTACCCTAACGAGATTGAAGCTGTGGTATACGGGCACCCAGCGGTAACAGAATGCGCTGCGATTGGCGTTAACAGTGATCAAACCGGTGAAGCGATAAAGCTATTTGTGGTTAGCCAAGACAAGTCACTGACTAGCGAGCAACTAATCGACTTTTGTCGCGAACAGCTGACCGCCTATAAAGTACCAAAGCAAATCGTCTTTAAAAACGACCTACCCAAGTCGGCTGTAGGCAAAATTCTACGCCGAGAGCTGCGAACAGCCTAAATACTGTCACCTTGGTGACACGCCAAGGTGCCCCCCCGTGATTTACTAGCGCCGAATAATAATAATCGAGGACCAACCATGACACATAAGTTAAGTCTATTACCCCTAGCAGCAGCCATTATGGCCGGTACTGCTATGTCGGCCAGTGCCCAAACAACCGGCACCAATGCCTCTACATTTTTAGAAGAGATCGTTGTAACCGCTCAAAAACGTGAAGCAACGCTAGCAGATACAGCAGCGGCCGTGAGCGCACTTTCGGGCGATCAAATCAATAGCCTTGGTCTTACTTCGGTTCAAGATGTAACGCAGTTCGCGCCAAGTGTAAGCTACCAAGAAACTGCCGGTGGCGGTGAAGGTAACAAGATCTATATTCGTGGCGTAGGCCGTGAGACTAGCGTGTTAGGTACTGAACCTGGTGTTGGTCTGTACAACAACGGTTTCTATACTAGCGAGTCTTCGATTCTAAACTCGTCTGTCGATCGTGTTGAACGCATCGAAATTCTGCGTGGCCCGCAGGGTACTCTATATGGCAAGAACACTACTGGTGGTGCCATCAACGTAATCGCTAAAGGCCCATCACAAGAGTTTGAAGGCACGGTTCGCCTAACGGCTGGCAGCTACGACAAGCGCACCGGTGAGATCACTGTTAGCGGCCCTGTCACTGATACGTTTGGCTACTTCTTTAACTACCGAAAGAACCAGCAAAACAGCTTCTTTACCAACATTAGCGGTGACAACCCTATTGGTAACGACGAAGAGTACTTAGAAGGCCAGATCGAATGGACACCAACTGACAACATCAGCTGGAATTTTCGCGCATTCACCGCTTCAATCGATAACGAAACCTTACCGATGTTGCACCTTGACCCGTACCGCAATCTTGCGAACGAGCCAGGAACAGCTCCTTCTAAACTGGGTGAGCTAGTTATCAATGCCGAGCTGTTTGCGCCGCAGTTTAACAGCCCATCTATGGATGACCCGTTCACGATCAGCCAAGATTTTCAGGGCCGTGTAACTATCGATGGTAGCGAAAACTATCAGTCGACCTTAGAAATCGATTTTGATGCGGTAACTGTTCGCGTATTAAATGGTTTTTCAGATTTCGCTTGGGATTCACAAAAAGACTACGACGGTACAGCGAGCAAGCTGTCTTACGTAGAGACCATTAGCCAAACAGAAAAAACACAACAGCACGAGATTCAGTTGGTATCAAACGGCGACGGTGCTCTTCAGTGGGTACTAGGTGGTTTTTACTTTGATAGCGAAAACTCGCAGCCTTACATGATTAGCGACGCTAATAACCCTTACCTAATTGGCGCCCTTGACCCTGCGTTAGGTTATGCGCCAGCAGGTAACGCAGCGGGTGCATTCTACAAGCAAAATGGCATGTTAGAAGCGACTTCATTTGGCGTATATGGTCAGGCTGATTGGCAGTTTACAGAGCAGTTAACTGCAACTCTTGGCTTGCGCTACAGTGAAGACGAAAAGAGCGGCTATGAAACTCGCGAAATTTTCTGGGACTCAGGCCTATGTTACGGATTTGTAGAGCAGCTAGTACCTTACTTAGTCGCTAGCCAAAACCCATACATCGATATCTGTGCGGGCGGTGCAATCGACCCATCGATTCCTGATCGTATTGGCCTTCGCATTGCCAACGAATCAGCTATGCACGAAGCGTCTTGGGATGCATTAGACTGGAAACTAGGCGTGCAATACGACCTAGAAAACGGCATGGTTTACGCCACCGCTACTTCTGGCTACAAGCCAGGCGGCTTTAGACTAGGCGGCATGCAAGATGACCCAATGACTCCTGAAAACGAGTCGGTTGTTGAAAACGAAGAACTAGTTGCCTACGAGCTTGGCTATAAAGGCAGCATCGGCGAGAAGCTAAATTTTGCTGCGTCGGTTTACACCTACGACTACGACAACATGCAGGTTGAGCTGAATATCTTAGACGATCTTTCAGGCATCGTAACCAATCGCCTTGCCAACGCGCCTAAGGCTACCATTTCGGGTCTTGAACTAGAATCAACTTGGGCTGCAACTGACAACCTAATTGTACTAGCTAACTACTCGTATACGACTAGCGAAATCGCCGACGACTTTATGGTTGCCGACGTAAAAGATGGTCAGGTGTACAACGTTAAGGGTAACGAATTAAACCGCGCACCAAACAATAAGCTTAGCTTAGGTGCCGTTTACTCATTACCTGTTGGTCAAAACACTGTTGAGATGGCAGGCAGCTACTCGTACGTTGGTTCACAGTACGTAAGTATCTTCAATGATGACATCGAAGCGATTGAGTCTTACGACACACTAAACGCACGTGTTACTTGGCGCCCTGCCTCTGATCGTTACGAGATCGCGATGTTTGGCAACAATCTAACTGACACCATTAGCTTTGCTAATGGATACTCAGTAAGTGACATGAGTGATGGCGTACGTCGTTACGGCCGACCTATCGCACCGCGTACCTTTGGTATTGAAGCGGCGGTTTTCTTCTAAGAAAACTAAAGGTTTCAAACAAAAAAACCGCTCTATTGAGCGGTTTTTTTTTCGCTTTAAGCTAACAAAAACAATTAGCCAGTAAAGCTCATCGTTAACCACTCTGCAATCATCGCAGGCTTATCTACGCCCTCAATTTCGATGGTCATTTCAGTCGTAAACAAATAGCCACCTGGCGATTTTTCTACCACGTCTAATAGCTTGCCGTGAGCACGAATACGTGAGCCAACCGGCACTGGGTTTAAAAAGCGTACTTTGTTTAAACCATAGTTTACGCCCATCACCACGCTGTCAGGCTGAACTGTACAGCTTGCAGCAAAATGAGACAGCAAAGACAACGACAAAAAACCGTGAGCAATTGGGCCACCGAAAGGTGTTTTAGCAGCCGCCTCAGGATCAATATGAATAAACTGATGATCAAGGGTAGCATCAGCAAATTGATTAACGCGCTCTTGCTCAACCTCTAACCAATCTGAATGCCCAAGGTCTTTACCGATATAGTCTTGTAGCTGCTCTTTGGGTACAACATGTAACATTGTAGTGCTCCTATATTAAATTATTCTTCAATGACTTCTATTAATTGATCTAAACAACTGGCGGTAACTGCCAACCGATCTATCTTGCCGCTAGCAACACGCGCAAAGGGCGTGCGACTTGCAAACACAAACTGTGGCACCTTAAATGGCGCCAACCTTTTCGCTATGTGTAATACTAATTCGCCTTCATTTACTTGGTTATATTCATCGACATAGCTGATGGCCACTAACTCGCCCAAGCGTTCGTCAGGTACGCCAAAGGCTACTACTTCAGTAATACTAGGTAACTCACTGGCAACCGACTCGAGTTCGAGACAAGATATGTTCTCGCCCCCTCTGATGATTATTTCTTTAATTCGGTCAACAATGGTCAAAAAGCCCTCTTCGTCTAAGTAACCCACGTCACCCGTTTTAAAATAACCATCGTCGGTAAAGGCTTGCTTAGTAGCCTTTGGATTTAACCAATAGCCTTTAATATTGGCAGCCGATTTTATACAAATCTCACCCACCTCACCGGCGGGTAGCGAACGGCCACTATCATCGCGAATATCACAGCTAACAATGGGGGCTGACACCACGCCACAACTACCGGGCTTAAACAGATAGTCTTCGCCAACATTGATAAATCCAACAGCATTCGTCTCGGTCAACCCATAACCCAAGCTAGGCGGCGCCTGTTCAAATGCATCACTTAACCGTTTTACGTGATCGGCAGGGCGCGCCGCGCCACCAGCGCTTATATCTTGCAAGCTGCTCAAATCATATTTATGACGATTGGGCGAGTTTAAAAGCTCTAGCGACATAGTTGGCACACCCTGAAAGGTGGTAATGCGCTCTCGCTCGATTAGCTGTAACGCGTCGTCGATGTGCCACTTATGCATCAACACTATCTTTCGCCCCTGTAATACAGACAACAAAAACATGCAGTTGCAGCCTGTTACGTGAAACAAAGGTATGGTCACCAATATCGCCGTCTTCGCCTCTGGATTATCTTCTAAGACGCCGATCTCTTTTAACCCAGCACCATACAACGCAAATGAAAAAATCGCCGTTAGTACTGCTCGGTGCGTAGACACCGCCCCCTTAGGAAAGCCCGTAGAGCCCGATGTGAACATAATCACCGCATCATGCGACGGAGCCACCGCAAACGTAGGCATTGTCTCGCCCTGATACTGCGCAAGCATCTGATCGAAACTGCCTAAGGGTTGATGGTTTGCATCGCGAACCGCAATCGATGTTACTGTACCGATCGATGTTAGCATCTGATGATACTTGTCATCACAAACAGCGACCGTTGCACCGGTTAACTTTACGCTTTGCCTTAGCTCATCTTGTTGCCACCAAGCATTTACAGTTACGGCGATCGCGCCAATACTGGTAATCGCTATATATGCGGTGATCCACTCAGGATAGTTGCGCATAGCTATCACTACTCGATCGCCAGGCTCTACACCAAATTTTTGTACTAATGCATTGGCCAGAGCAGTCGCTCGTTCAAGCTGTTCACCATAGGTAAACGTATGCCCTTGATAAACGGTGCAGGGTTTATCTGCATGCGCTGCCATAAAGATTTGAAAGAACTCGCCCAGCGTTGCTGGAATAGAATTGAAGACCGCAAAGTTGTGCCCCGATATCGATTGTTCGATTACTTCAAGATCTTGCCCTTGGGCGGTAATGGCTGATAACGCTTGCCGATGTTGCTGTACTAGAGACATAGGCGCTGCTCTTATTAATTTTCACTTAGCATACGCCTCAAACTGGGGCGAACTCAACTGGGTTTGCCCACTATCAATATGGGTGATAGCTTCATCAAATGATAGACGCTAAATTTTTAGACCTTGCTTGTGCGCATATAAACGACCACCCACTAGAATGGAGCTGCAGAACATTAGCGGCAGCAACCTTCAAAAGTTGGGGCAGTTGGCAACATCAGTTTGGTAACGCCGCAAGCTTAGCGCAACAACTTATTGAGTACAGTAACCAAGGCGACAATCAGGTCGCTTATCACGACCTAATATTGATGCGCCACGACTTGGCGGCCTGTCGCTATCAACTTAGACCAACGCCACTGTCACCCTATGCACAAAGTGTACTGGCAACAAAGTATTCTCTAGCATCGGCTTATAGTTACCATCAAGCAATTGTCATCGAGCAACAGCGATTAAAATTTGATAATAAACAACCTAGATGTATACCGAATGGAGTGAGTAGAAATGTGGTACAGGCACTATCAGCTAGACCTTATTTTTCGGTATCTACCCTAATCACCGAGCTTGGTATTTCGCGCGGTGCTTTTTATCATCACTTCGACAATCTAGAGCATGCCAGACAAGCAACGATCGCCCACTACTGACCGCAACATACCGTCTGCTTAACGCAATCGATCACTCGCTTGTAGGTGAGTATGCCGTTTAATGTTAGGTTGGCTAGGTACTCATAAAAGACACCGATGCCATGAAACCTGCCATGACTAGTTTTGACCTAACGGCCGATAATATGGGTCTTATTAAACTGTTTCTTCTACGGCTACTGAAGCAACAAAAGTATAAAGTAGAACAAACATCCATGGGCGACACCTTGTCTATCACGGCTTCTAGTGGTAACAAACTGGTGCACTATGTGGCTGAACAAGTTCTAGACCATTTGCCGCTATCAGAGTTTTTAGACTGGGCAATACGGTTAGAGGTAACGCTTCAGGTTAAAGCCACCGACAACCCCAAACAGTTCAAGTTATTGATGGGCGTTAGCGCACTATCAAACGAAATCAATCCCATTGCTCAACAGCTTGAACGGTTTGAAGAAACGTCCATAGCTGAACAGACCGCCGAGTCTAATAAATGCCGAAAAGCATTTAGAGCACTGTCGAAAGAAATAATTGCCTCAAAATTTGCTGCGTAGTCTATGGTTAGGTTAGGGCTTAACCTAACGTAACCTAAATGAAGCAAACAAACTACGCAGCCATGGCCGCAATCGCCATTGTATTTATAGGGTCTCTGATCGTATTTTCAGTGGGCGGTGCTGTCATATTAAATCAAGATCGCCCCAAGCATTTTGACGACTATGCTGCCATGGTACGCGACAGTGTTGTGCAAGAAGGCCCAGTAACAGAGTACGTGCCTAAAAACGCTACGCACCTACGGCTGTTTCACAATTCGCAATCGGGGGTTACTGAACTAGAGTTTCGCTACGACCTGCCGATTGATCTAGCAGTAGAAGATCGCTGCTCGCCCCCAGTAAAACGCAATGCGACAAGATTCTATCTGTGTGGCTGGCCTTATGATGGCTTAATCATTTTACATCCAAACGGCGCGGGCGAGTTAACCACATCGAGTGCGCGTATCGAACTCGCCCAACAGGTTTTAGACCGTTAAGATTCGGCCTGCATCTGCATCACAACCTTACCTACCGCTTTTCGATCGATAAACAGATTGAGCGCTTGTGTTACTTGATCAAGAGCATATATCTGAGTGACTAACGGGTTTAGCTTACCCTGCTCGAACATTTCAAATAGCTCGACGAAATTCTGTTCGTTAGCGCCCGGATCTTTCATCAACCAAGCTCCCCAGAAAACTCCGACAATACTAGAACTTTTCAAGAGTGCTAAATTGGTTTTAAAGGCTGGTATTTCACCGCTCGCAAAACCGATAACCAATATACGACCATCCCAAGCTACGCAGCGAGTTGCGGTTTGAAACAATTCGCCACCAACAGGATCGTAGATAACATCAGCACCCTTACCCTCAGTTAACTCTTTAACGCGAGCTTTAAGATCTTCTTTACCATAGTTAATAACAAAATCAGCACCGGCTGATTGAGCATATTCTAATTTTTCGTCACTACTTGCTGCAGCGATGACTGTGGCGCCCATTGCCTTGCCTAGCTCTACCGCTGCTAAGCCAACCCCACCACTGGCACCTAAGACCAATAGGGTTTCGCCCGCCTTTAGATTGCCTCGCTGCTTTAGCGCGTAATAGCTGGTGCCATAGATCATGTTAAACCCGCAACCAACATTCATCGACATATTGTCAGGTAGCTTGCGCACAGTAGACTCGTGGCTTTTAACTTTTTCGGCATAGCCGCCAATTAAGTTGGCGACCATCACACGATCACCCACAGCAACACGACTAACGCCTTCACCGATCGCCGTTACCACACCAGCGGTTTCTGAGCCGGGCGTAAATGGCATAGGCGGTTGAAACTGATACTTACCATTAATCTGTAAGGTGTCAGGAAAGTTAAGTGCAGCGCTGTAAACATCAATCAGTACTTCACCAGGGCCAGCCTGCGGATCAGTAACCTCTTCGATGACTAACTGTTCGGGGCCACCATATTCTTTACACAATACTGCTTTCATTATTGTCTCCTGTTAGTACTGCATTACAGCCATCGTGATACGTGATTCACAAATAGCCTTGCTCTGTTCGTCTTCTATTTGAATTCGCCATACATGCGAGCGACGCCCAATATGAACCGGCGTTGTTGTAGCATACACATAGCCGCTAGAAATTGGCCTAAGATGGTTGGCGTTAATTTCTTGGCCAACGGCATACTCTTTAGTGTTATCTAAACAGCAATTAGCTGCGATGCTACCTATGCTTTCTGCTAACACTACCGACGCCCCACCGTGCAAAACTCCCATCGGTTGATGAGTTTTTGCAGTGACCGGCATACGCGCCTTTAAAAAATCATCACCAACCTCGATTACTTCAATATCAAGAAACTCGGCGATCGTATTTTTTGACATTCCATTTAAATCTTCGGGCCCAAACGAGCTTGCCCAGATAGCACTCATTTTTTGCTCCACTGTCTGATTAATCCTTCTTGTGCGGTAGAGGCTATTAGCTCGCCAGACTGAGTAAAAATCTGACCTCGAGCAAAACCTCTTGCGCCACTCGCTGTTGGGCTTTCCATGTGATAGTAGAGCCACTCATCAAATCTAAACGGGCGATGAAACCAAATACTGTGATCTAAACTAGCTATCTGCATATCAGGCATGAATGGTGTAACACCATGGGGTCTAAGCGCTGTGCCAACAAAATTAAAATCTGACGCATAAGCCATCAAGAACTGGTGCATACTAAGATCGTCACCGATTGGGCTGGCCAAGCGCATCCAAATACCCTGGTGGGGCTCTTTTCGCTCAGCCTTTAACGGGTTATTAGGGTCAACAACCCTTAATTCAATCGGCATACCCTGGTCTAATCGGCGCTTTAATTGCGGCGGAATCATATCGCCCATCTCTAGCCAACGCTCAGCTTCGCTAGATACGGTATCAACATCAACGGCATCGGGCATGGGCACCGAGTGCTCAAAACCAGACTCTACTTTTTGAAACGACGCTGACAGATTAAATATCGGCCGCCCGCCCTGCGTTGCTGTAACACGGCGAGTACAAAAGCTCTTACCATCGCGAAGACGCTCGACATGATAGACAACATTGGCAAATGCGTCGCCTGCCAACAAAAAGTAGCTTTGGCAACTATGCAACACCAAATGTTCATCAACGGTTTGCTGGGCTGCAGATAGCGCTTGCGCGATTACTTGCCCGCCAAAGATTCGCCCGTTAAACAGATTCTGGCTTTCGCCGACAAAGAGATTTTCGTCGATTTTATTCAACGCTATAGCATCAATTAGCTTTTCAAGTGCAGGCTGAAGACCCTCAGTAGGCATAGTAACTCCTTTAATATTAGGCTGTATCATACTCACAGAAGCGCAAACTAGCCATTACCCATCATTTTCGGTGCCGAGTATCAAGCCACTGAATAGTGCTTTATAAAGGCGTTCCACAAACCGAAAATGGGTGTATCCTTGAAACAAATATCATAAGAGGATGACCCAGTGTCAAAAACGATCGATACAGGTACTGACCACCTATTAGCCGAGGTTACTGACGGCGTAGGTATTATCACATTAAACCGCCCTGATGCCCGAAACGCATTGAGCACAGAAATGATCGATGCCCTAGGCATGGTTTTAGCCAAATTTGAATTAGATCGAGCAGTTAAGGCGGTCGTTGTAACCGGCGCAGGCAAAGGGTTCTGTGCGGGTGGCGATGTAAAGGGTTTTCACGCCGAGAACCAGGGCCAAGCAAGCGAAGACGCACCTACGATGGACGAGCGCATCGCAGCGCAGCGTGTGTGGCAACACGCTACTGCCGGTAAGATGTACCGTATGGCTAAGCCCGTTATTGCGGCGTTACCCGGCGCTGCTGCTGGTGCAGGTATGTCGTTGGCACTAGCTGCAGATTTTCGTATTTTCTCAGAGAACGCGTTTATCACCAGTGCCTTTGGCATGATCAGTTTTAGCGGCGATTTTGGTGGTACCTATTTTCTGAGCAAGCTGGTACCTATGAACGTTGCTAAAAAGATCTACTACTTCTCGCAACGCCACGACGCGAAAGAATGTGAAAAGCTAGGCATAGCCGACATGGTTGTGCCGGCAGAAGAACTACAAGCTACCGCCTTATTTATGGCCAAGCAACTAGCCAACGGCCCAACAGTAGCTACCCGCTATTTCAAAGAAAACATTACCCGTGCCTATGACGCCGGCAAGATGGAAGATTGCCTAGATCTTGAAGTAACCCATCACTGGCACACAGGTTTAACCGAAGATCACAAAAATGCGGTAGCAGCTTTTGTTGAAAAGCGCGCTCCCGAATTTAAAGGACGCTGAGAAGAGAGATAACTATGTCATTGTATAACTTAGAGCTATCAGAAGAATTTGCTCCCGTTTTAGAAGAAGTTAAGCAGTTTATTGCAACGGAGGTTGAGCCCGTTGAAGAGGAGTTCTATTCGTTAACCGGCGCTGAAGGCGACCGCTGGACGCTTACCTCTCGCCAATCAGATATTCTAGAGACCCTAAAGGCTAAAGCACGCAGCAAGGGATTATGGAACTTCTTTTTACCCCGCGAAGAAGATGGCGTAAAGATCACTAATTTAGATTACGCATATCTAGCCGAAGAGATGGGCCGTTCACACCTAGCCTCAGAAGTATTCAATTGTTCTGCCCCTGATACCGGCAACATGGAAGTACTTTACAAGTACGGTAGCGAAGCGCAGAAAGAACAGTGGCTTAAACCTTTGCTTGCCGGCGAAATTCGTTCATGTTTTGCAATGACCGAGCCTGACACTGCTTGCTCTGATGCTAAGAACGTATCAACCACTGCTTATCTTGACGGTGATGAGTGGGTCATTAACGGCGAGAAATTTTATATTTCGGGCGCTGGCGACTCTCGCTGTAAAATCATTATTTGTATGGTTAAAACCAGCCCAGATCATGCCGATCCCAACAAGCAGCAGTCGCAGATTTTAGTACCTATGGACGCCGAAGGTGTTGAAGTACTTGGCCCTATGCACGTATTTAACATGGACGACGCCCCTCACGGCCACATGCATATGCGCTTTACGAACGTTCGTGTACCTAAAGACAATATTATTTTAGGTGAAGGCCGAGGCTTTGAGATTTCGCAAGGCCGCTTAGGCCCAGGTCGTATTCACCACTGCATGCGTTCACTAGGCGCAGCAGAAGAAGCATTGAAGTTGATGATCGAGCGCGGCGTATCGCGTAAAGCCTTTGGTAAAGAGCTTGTGCGTCTTGGCGGCAATATCGATATCATCGCTCAAGCACGAATGGACATCGACATGGCTCGCCTATACCTTTTGCAGGCTGCGAAAGCGATGGACAGCCTTCCTATTAAAGCCGCACGAGTTTACGTGCACGCAATTAAAGCCGTGATTCCTGAAATGGCTTGTCGTATTATCGACCAAGCAATTCAAATGCATGGCGCAACCGGCGTATCGCAGTGGTCTAAATTGCCACAAATGTACATGAATCAGCGCACCCTACGTCTAGCTGATGGCCCAGACGAAGTGCACCGTATGGTAGTGGGCCGTTACGAAATTGCTAAACACTTGCATCTATAAAGGGCTTTAATGCCCTTGTTACACAAGGGTATCATCTCGACCGAGCACTGGCTTTTTATCGCATCAACACCGCGCCACCTATATCAGGCGGTCGCGGTTACCTTAAATGCTCAGGTAGCAAGCAGCCTTGTTACCTTTGACCTACCCAGCGAATCACCACTTGTTTCTCAAGCTGTAGATGGCCACTACTTTGCAAATACACTAGTACTAACTCGCCCTAACAAGTCTAGCGAGCGCAAACAAGCGTTTAAGCAGCAGAAGCAAATCAGCGCACTGATCGATAAAATAAAGCCTTCACGTGTATTAGTTGGCAACGATTATCAGCCGCTGTGCCAATAGGCTTTGCATTACGCCAAACAGCGAACCGCTATCTAACACCATTTTCTTAACTGAAGGTTTTCAGCGTTTAGCATCGCAAGCTGCTAAACGCGTTGATTTTGACAGCCGTACATTGAGCAATGTGCAGTATATTTTTATGGTGCCCCACCCCACGATGTTCGACAATCTATACGGCGGGCTCGAATCGATACAGTCTATGCTTACCGCTATTAGCAATGCAGGCTATCACATCGCTGTAAAGCAGCACCCCCGTGCTACTGAGGGTTTGGAGTTAGATCATTTAAATCTGAATTATCTACCTACGCAGTTACCCGCAGAGCTGATCTTTACAATGGTGCCCGATGATGCGGTAGTGATCGGTGACCTTTCGAGCGCAATGATTAGCGCCATTCTGATGCTGGGGTCTAAACGAGTTATATCTATTGAGACTCAATCAGGTGCCTTTACCGCCCAGATGCGACCAATACTTCACGAACTTGACGCAACAATCATTAGTGCCAATGATCTTGAGACTAGGCTACGTGCGCTATAAGCCCACAAATGAGTTGTCGTTAATACACACTATCATCACGATTGCGCCGCCCTCTTACAAAAACTGTCTACACTTAGACTAATAACCTTAGCCTGAGAGTAACTGGGTGGCCCACGAGTCTGTCAACATTCTATTAGTCGACGATAATCCTGTAGACTGCATGCGTATCGAAACCTTATTAGAGCAAATCGACGATCTAGATGTGCATGTTGTGTCAGAATGCGATCATCAAGCGGTCGATATTGATCAGATCAAAGATTATGACTTAATGCTTCTCGATTACTACCTAGGTGATACAACAGGTATCGAATTTGCCAAGGCCAATCATCTAACAGAATCACTACCAGTCATTGTATTGACCGGCACCCCTTCTAACGAAATTGATCAACAATCACTTGAAACGGGTATCTCAGACTTACTGCCCAAACATGATATCGACCCATCAATGCTTTCGCGCCGTATTCGATACACGCTGCATCACTTTAATCGCACACAGGTATTAAAGAATCAGGCCTTTTACGACGCGCTAACGCAACTGCACTCGCGCCAATACTTTGAAGAGCAAGCGATTACGGCGATTTGCAAACTGGCAAGAAGTGGCGAAGGGCTGGGGGTTCTGATGATCGACTTAGATAAGTTTAAAGCTATCAATGACACGTACGGGCATGCAGCGGGTGATTACGCACTTCAGTTTGCAGCTAAGCAGATTAGCAAGTGCGTACGTGATACTGACTTAGTAGCTCGTTTAGGTGGTGACGAATTTGCGGTATGCCTTGAAAATGTCTCTAGCGAGGTATTGCAGCGTGTCGCCAATAAAATTGTCAGCGAGGTCACCAGTTTGATTGACTATCAAGGATCAAAACTAGACCTTGGCTGCAGCGTCGGTGGCACCATTACCTTCTTACCCACTCTGCTACCAGATCTATTAGCCCGTGCCGACGAAGCGCTATACCAAGTAAAAGACGCCGGCCGTGGGCATGCTATTATTTTAGGTATGACCCAATGACTCTGAGCGCATTCACATGATTTTGGTGGTCGACGATAGCGAAACTGAGCTAGAAGTAACCAAGCTTGTGCTTGAGCAGGTCGGTTTTGAAGGCGAGCTATTAACCTCGCCCGACGGGCGCGAAGCCATCGACTTACTTTGGCAGCTATTTCAAGAAAACAGGCTGCCAGATATCATTCTTTGCGATCTAAATTTAGAAAACATAGGCGGCCTATCGTTAATTAAACGATTGCGAAACATCCACGAATTTAGATTGATTCCTATCATCATCTTAAGCGGCGCAGATTTTAGCGACGATGTTAAAGCCTGCTACGAAGCCGGCGCTAATGCCTATATTAAAAAGCCTGCCGACTTAACGAGTAAAATAGACGTTGTACGCAACCTGCTTCAATTCTGGCTAACAGACACCTCTTTACCCTATCAATCGTAAACAATCACTGCTATACATAGTGGCCTAAACAACCTTTAGGAGCTCACATGTCTTTCGTGTTCGCCATCGACCAAGGCACATCTAGCAGCCGTACACTAGTTTGCAACGACAAAGCCGAAGTAATACACATTGAACAACAAGACTTTGACTTGATCTATCCCGAAAATGGCTGGGTAGAACAGTGCCCTGACACGCTTTTTACAACGGTTTTAAAAACCTATCTGGCCGCTCGAGCTAGCTTTGAACCCTGTTGTATCGGCATTACCAACCAACGTGAAACGACTATTGTTTGGCGCCGCGATACGGGCGAGCCGATTTACAACGCAATCGTATGGCAAGACCGGCGCACTCAAGATTTTTGTGAAGAGCTTAAAGAAAAAGGTGTCGAACAGCTGTTGGTCGATACCACTGGCCTAATGATAGACCCCTACTTTTCGGCCTCAAAGATCGCTTGGATACTAGACAACGTCGACGGCGCACGCGAGATGGCCGAGCGAGGCGAACTGATGTTTGGCACCGTCGATACCTGGATTCTATATCGACTTACTAATGGCGAAGTACACGCAACCGATGCAACTAACGCCTCTAGAACGCAGTTATTTGATATTCATACTCAACAGTGGAGTGAGCCACTTTGTAACCTGTTCAACGTACCAATGAGCATGTTGCCAAAGGTGCTAGATAGTGCTGACAACTATGGGCGAGTAAGTACCCACATCGACTCGGCTAGCCCCGCTATTACAGCCATGATCGGCGACCAGCAAGCAGCCTTAGTGGGTCAACGTTGTTTCAAACCAGGCCAATCAAAGAGCACCTTTGGCACGGGTAGTTTTTTGATGGTAAATACCGGCACCATCGCGACACAGCCTGATAACGGGTTGCTAACAACCGTCGCCTACCGAATAAATGGCCAACCTTACTACGCTATCGAAGGCGCAATTTTTATGGCCGGCGCTAGCGTGCAATGGTTAAGAGACAGCTTGCAAGTAATCGATGATGCCCCGGCCTCTGAAGCACTTGCCCGCGAGGCGAACCCTCATCATCAAGTGATCTTAGTGCCCGCTTTTACGGGGCTAGGCGCGCCTCACTGGGCACCGAACGCCCGAGCAGCCATATTCGGTTTAACCCGCGATGCAGGGCGAGCCGAGATTACCGCGGCAACCCTAGAAGCCTCGGCGTTTCAAACCCTTGATTTGTTAGAAGCAATCAATGCAATGGGGCAGTCTTGCGAGGGGCTAACCATTGATGGCGGTATGTCAGCCAACCGCTGGTTTTGTCAGGCGTTAGCAGATATCTGTCAAATAGAGGTACGTCAATCAGACGAAACTGAAGGCACTGCAATCGGCGCGGCAATATTGGCTCTTTGGCAAGGGCGAGTATCTGAGCTGGCGCCGCCGCTGCAATCGACCTGTTTTGAGCCAAGCGGCAAGGGAGATCACCCAAGATTAAGCGCTTGGCGTCAGGCTATCGGGGCTATTCCTCGATAGTTTGATCTGTCTTTGGCAGACTAAAGTGCAAGATGATGTAGCCCAAAACCGCCGATACTAAACTACCGATCAGTACGCCTAGACGGGCCATCATTTCGGCTTCGCTCACTTCGAAAGCGAGCGAGCTAACAAATAAACTCATCGTCAAGCCAATACCGCAGAGACATGAGATACCCCACAACTGGGCCCAGTTAGCATTTTTAGGCATGGTGGCTACACCGATTAAGATGGCGATTGCCGCAAAGCCGAACACACCAATTTGTTTACCAATAAACAAACCTGCTGTAATACCTAGGGTGATGCCCGACTTGAGGTCTTCAATCGACATATCCATCAAAGGCACACCGGCGTTGGCAAAAGCGAATACTGGCAAAATAAGGTATGCCACCCAATTGTGCAGGCGATGCTCCATATCGTGAAGCAAGCCATCAGAGCCATCTTTAAAGCGTAACGGTATAGCGAAGGCTAGCGCTACACCAGCAAGCGTCGCGTGAACGCCAGATTTGAGCACACACGTCCATAAGAATACGCCTACAATGACATAGGCTGCGCGCGAGCGGCGTTCGTATATATTTAGTAGCGCCAGTATTACGATTGCAACACTTGCCAAGATCAACGACAAGGTTGATAGATCACTGGTGTAGAAGATCGCGATAATGATGATGGCACCAAGGTCGTCCATGATGGCTAGGGCGAGCAAGAACACTTTCAAGCCTGGAGGCACGCGATTACCCAATAGACTTAAAATACCTAATGCGAAAGCAATATCTGTAGCGGTCGGGATTGCCCAACCACGCAGTGCCTCAGGATCACCCGAGTTGAAGAAATAATAAAATAGCGCAGGTACAACCATGCCGCCTACCGCCGCAAAGCCTGGTAGCGCGATCTGTGAACGATTTGATAACTCGCCCTCTAGTACTTCACGCTTTACTTCTAAACCGATCAGCAAAAAGAACAGCGCCATTAGACCGTCGTTGATCCAAAGTAGTAGTGGCTTTTGAATATCTAAGGCGCCGATACGCACCTCGACCGGCACGTCGATAAAACCTTGATACAAAAAGTTAAGCGGCGTGTTGGCAAAAATGAGAGCGAGAACCATTGCAATTACAAGCAATATGCCCCCAGCAGATTCCATCTTTAAGAATTCTTTTACGGCTGTCATGGCTTCTGGTTGTTGTTGAGTCATAGAAAACTCTACCTCATATCTTTAGTACGCTGCATAGGGGGTAGTCACTATTGCCAAGACGACATTTTAAGGTTGCTGGCAAATGCTGTATGCTTAATGACAACTACCATGGAGGCAATTATGGATCTATCAAGCATCATCATTATAGTGGTTATCGTAGGCATTGTCTGGCTTTTGATCAGCATTTACAACCGCCTTGTAGCCCTTAAAAATCAATACGAAAACGCTTTTTCGCAAATCGAAGTGCAGCTAAAGCGTCGCTATGACCTGATTCCTAATTTGGTCGAAACGGCCAAGGGCTATATGAGTCATGAGCGCGAGACACTAGAAGCCGTGATCAATGCCCGTAATAGCGCGTCGAACATGCTTTCAAGTGCTGCAAACAATATGGACCCATCGTCTATTAAAGAACTAGGCAACCTTGAAGGCCAGTTAGCAGGGGCGATGAGTCGCCTAAACGTTGTTATGGAAGCGTACCCTGACCTTAAGGCTAACCAGAACATGATGCAGCTTTCTGAAGAGCTTACCTCAACAGAAAATAAAGTTGCCTTTGCGCGCCAGGCGTATAACGACTCGGTAACCGAGTACAACACCTATCGTCAATCGTTCCCTAATAACGTTGTGGCAGCTAACTTTGGTCACAAGACCGATGCTGAATTGCTAGAATTTGCCGATAGCGAACAGATTCAAGAAGCACCGTCGATCTCGTTCTAATTTATCAGTATGAATTTTTATAAGGCTCAAGATCACGCCAAGCGCACCACAAGGCGCTTGGTGTTTTTGTTTGCGATCGCGGTAATTGCGTTAGTTGTGATCACTGAAATATTGCTGCTGTTTATCTTCGGCGGTTTATCTATCAGTAGCGGTGGCGACCCGATCGCTTGGATCAAGTCTATCGACCCACGCACTGCTCTAATTGTTGCTGGTGCGGTAGTCGCGATGATCGGTGGAGCGTCGTTAGTACGCTGGATGCAACTGCGGGGGGGCGGCTCGGCCGTTGCCAATGGCCTTGGCGGGCGAAGAATACAGCCCGACAGCCAAGATCCTTGCGAACGCAAGGTATTGAACGTAGTAGAAGAGATGGCTATTGCCTCGGGCATACCGGTACCACCGGTTTACTTGTTAGAAGAGCCGTCAATCAACGCATTTGCCGCTGGCCATCGTATCGACAATGCCGTTATCGGTGTAACCCGTGGCTGCATAGAACAACTTAGCCGTGACGAGCTACAAGGCGTGATGGCTCACGAATTTAGCCATATCGTGCATGGTGATATGCGATTGAACATTCGCCTCATGAGCGTGCTCAACGGCATTCTATTTATAAGTATTATTGGTAACTATGTTGTGCGAGGCTCTGCCCTTTCATCGCGTCGAAACAATAATGCCGCGGGCAATCTCGCCTTAGGCTTAGGCCTTATTGCGATTGGCTACATCGGCGTTTTCTTTGGCAATCTGATAAAAGCCTCAGTTAGTCGCCAGCGTGAATACCTTGCCGACGCGTCAGCCGTTCAGTTTACTCGCAACCCTAAGGGTATCTCGGGAGCTCTCAAAAAGATCGGTGGGTTTACCGAGGGAACCGAAATTAAGCACCCTCGCGCGCAAGAAGCCAGCCACATGTTTTTTGGTAGCGCGTTAAATCTTTCTAGCATGCTGGCAACCCACCCGCCGCTAGATCAACGCATCAAACGTATTGACCCTTCATTTAATGGCAAGTTTGAGCCTGTTACTGCGATGTCTAGCACGGCAGCAGCGCAAGCGGCGTCTGCATTCTCTGGTAACGCACAGGTGTCGGCCATGCATAGCGAGGCTGACCTCAATGCCTCAAGTAGCGCGTTAGAAGATGTATTCGATATCGAAGAGCACGCAGGCGCGCAAGCAATTGATAACGCTGCGCAGATCGTAACGGCAATTCCTGAAACACTTAAAGATATTGCTCATGACATCTCTAAAGCTGAAGCATTAGTCATTGCCATTATCGATGAAGATCAAGCTGCAAGTTCGTTATCTTGGTACAGCCCGCTGCATGCCGAGCTCGCCCAGCAGGTGTCGTTGTTAGATAGTAAACTAGCGATCCCCTTACTTGAGATCGCCACCGGTACATTACGTGGTTTGAACGATCAGCAGTTAGAGCAGTTCAAACAAAGCCTTGTAGCGACGATCAAAGCCGATCAGCAGATTAGCTTTAGAGAATGGTGCTTGTATCAGGTTATTCGTGAGCCGTTGTTTCCTATGGCTGCTGGTAAAGCCAATAAAGCAATAGCACAGCGTATGGCCGATGCCGCCGTATTGGTTGCGGCCATGGCCTACCAAGGCTCTGACGCGAAGGCTGGCTTTAGTGCAGCAATGCGTACTTTAGGCCATTCACAAGCACTGCCTGCCGAGCCGAGCCTGCGAGCTTTAGATCAGGCAATAGCGCGGTTAAAAGAGGTGCGTGTACTCGAATTGCCTAAGCTGTTAAAAGCTATGATGGCAGCCGTGTCACAAGACGGCAACATGGATGCCGGCGAATATGAACTGCTTCGAGCGGTGTGTGCTGCCTTAGAGACACCGTTGCCGCCACTATCATTGAACTAACTACCTAGAACAGGAGTGGCCATGAAAGACGTTGTCGTTGTTGATTATCGTACTGACTGGCCCTTACTGTTTAAGCGTGAACAAGTACTTATCACGCAAGCTACCGGCATTTCTGCCAGCGATATCCATCATATCGGCAGTACATCAGTTGAAGGACTAGCGGCAAAACCAGTTATCGATATATTGATTGAGATAAATGATCTTGCTGTTTTAGACAATCTCAACGAACAGTTCTGTGCAATCGACTACACACCCCGCGGAGAGAACAGTATCGATCAACGGCGATACTTCACTAAAGGGCATAACAAACGTACGCACCAGATTCACGGTTTTATAAAGGGCAGTGATCAAGCAATACGTCACTTAGCCTTTTGCCGTTACCTGCGCGCACATCCTGATGCTGCCTTTAAGTACGGCGAACTAAAGAAACAGATTGCAAAGACCTGTAACAACGATATAGAAAAGTATTGTGATGAAAAAAATGATTTTGTGCAGCAGCATGAAAAGCTTGCACTAATCTGGGAAAACCTAAACTAACGCACAACCTTTAACGAGGGCTTGCCACGCTTAGGCGGGCGGCCACCTGTTGGTGAAGGGCTTGTAGGTGGAGTTGTTGGCGGTTCTGGGTCGTCGTCAGAGCTATTGTCTTCTTCAACAATACTTACCGGCGCCAAATTTGGGGATTCTTCGTGCTGTTCTTCACCTTCGTACTCAGGGTAGTCTTCGGGTTCGAACATCATACCGCGGCCGTTTTCACGGGCGTAGATACCTAAAACGGCGCCCACAGGCACATAGATGTCGTGGGCAATACCGCTAAAACGAGCATTAAAGCTAATGCCCGCGTTGTCTAAATCTAAAGCCACCACTGCCGATGGGGCAACATTAAGCACGATCTGACCGTCTTTCACAAACTGCTGAGGTACAAACGTACCCGGATACAGCGCATCGACCATAATGTGAGGGGTAAGCTCATTGTCGATTACCCACTCCCAAATGGCGCGAATCATATACGGTTTTGATGGGCTCATGTTGTCCATAGCGATAAACCTTAGTGATCTAAACCTTTTCTATATCTTTAGTCGTTCATCTCGCGCTCGGCTTCAGACAGGCTAGTCTGAAACGATTCGCGGCTAAACAATCGATTCATATAAGCTAATAAAGGTGCAGCTTGCTTGGTTTCTGGCATTTCAACACCTAAGCGCTTAAGACGCCACAAAATGGGCGCTAAACAGCAATCAACAAGACTGAACTCTTCGCTCATGAAGTAAGGCTTTTCAGTAAAGATCGGCGCCACTGCCAATAGACTATCGCGAAGCTTTTCGCGAGCAGCGTCAACATCACCTTCACCGCTTTCGATTTGATCAACCAACACTGACCAATCTTTTTCGATGCGATGTACCCACAGACGGCTAAGAGCACGTGCTACTGGATAAACCGGTAAAAGCGGTGGATGCGGAAAACGCTCGTCTAGGTATTCCATCATCACATTCGCTTCATACAACACTAGATCACGGTCAACGAGTGTAGGCAGGCTGTTGTATGGGTTTAACTCTGAAACTTCTTCAGGAATGTCTTTTGGATCAGTATCGATTACTTCTACAGTAACGCCTTTTTCGGCAAGAACGATACGTACACGATGACTGTAATGACTTAGACCGTCAGAGAAAAAGGTCATTGATGAGCGTTTAGTAACGACTCCCATCAGCGGCTCCTTATTAAATCAAATGAAGCGAGCCCAATCGTTGGGCTCGCAAAAAAAGTTTAGTGAATTTCGCGCCAGAATTCTTTATTCAAGAAGTAGGCTACAACAGTGAACAGTAGGCACCAGAATAGAACCCAGATACCAATTGACTCACGTTGTACAGTAGCAGGCTCGCCTGCATACTCTAAAAAGTTCACTAGATCGTAAACAGCTTTGTCGTACTCTTCAGGCGACATAGTGCCTTCTTCGATTACGCCAAGCTCTTCACATGGATCTTCGCCAGCGCCAATACAGCCCTGAAGACCCTGAAGTTCAAGCATAGCATGTGGCATGCCTACGTCAGGGAACACCTTGTTGTTCACACCCATTGGGCGCGAATCATCTTTGTAGAATGTACGAAGATAGGTGTATAGCCACTCTGGCGAGCGCGAACGTGCAACTAGTGTTAGGTCTGGTGGTGTAGCACCAAACCAACCCTTGATCACGTCTTTATCAACTGCAACACCCATCAGGCTACCGATTGGGCGACCGCTGAAGTTGGCGTTTTCCATCATGATGTCATGAGGGATATGTAGATCGTCAGCGATGCGCTCGTAACGCATAAACTTCATCGCGTGACAGCCATGACAGTAGTTCATGTACAAGGCTGCACCAGACTGCAATGACTCTTCGTCATGAAGATTAGGAGTCATCTTATCTAGCTTCACATCAACGGCACCCGCAGCTGCCGCCTTCAGAGGAATAACGGTCATCAACGCAATGGCGATTAATGCTAGTAGCGCTTTACCGCCACCCATTCCACCGTTCATCGTTACACGCTCTGGCTCTGGCTTTTCAGAGTCACGTGCAGTCAAGAATGGTAAGGCAAGCATTAATAGTGCGTATACGATACCTACTACACCCACCATCGTGAGATGTGCGTCTTCTTTGCCACTCAAGAAACCTGCGCTAACTGACATGTAAAGAATCATTAGACCGAATACGACGCTAACAATAGTACCTTTTGTTGACTTAACGCCCGACTGCGACCACCAAGGCATGGTGATAAAGAACGCGAAGTAATAAACAGTACCGATCTGCGCTAGTAGAGTACGTGCATCAGTAGGCGCTTTAACACCCATTACACCCAAGATGATGAAGTTAGCGGCAAACACGCCCAACATGATCTTGGTCACTGAACCTTTATAGCGGTGTGACTTAGCTTTAGCTCGATCTAACCAAGGCAATACGAATAGAATCGCAATCGCAGCACCCATCGCAACAAAGCCTAAGAACTTAGCGTCTAGAGGGCCAATATTGATGGTTACGGCACGCAGAATTGAGTAGAACGGCGTGTAGTACCAAACCGGTGCAATATGAGCCGGAGTCTTAAGCGCGTTCGCCTCTTCGAAGTTAGCGTATTCTAAGAAGAAACCGCCCATCTCTGGCATAAAGAAGATGATGAAACAGAAGATGAACAAGAACACACCTACACCCACTAAATCGTGAACTGTGTAGTAAGGGTGGAACGCAACGCCATCTTTAGGGATACCGTTTTCGTCTTTGTTCTTCTTGATTTCAACACCGTCTGGGTTGTTAGAACCTACTTCGTGAAGTGCCAAGATGTGTAGAACAACTAGCGCCAAGATCACGATAGGTAGTGCAACCACGTGCAATGCGAAGAAACGGTTTAGAGTGATACCAGAAATTAGGAAGTCACCACGAATCCATTCAACAAGACCCTCACCGATTACAGGGATCGCGCCAAATAGCGATACGATTACCTGAGCACCCCAATAAGACATCTGTCCCCAAGGTAGTACATAACCTAAGAAGCCTTCAGCCATTAGCGCCAAGTAGATCAGCATACCGAAGATCCACAGCAGTTCGCGCGGCTTACGGTACGATCCGTATAGCAATGCACGGAACATGTGCAGATAAACAACAGCGAAGAACGCAGAAGCGCCCGTCGAATGCATATATCGGATAATCCAACCGTAGTCGACATCACGCATGATGTATTCAACCGAGGCAAACGCCTTGTCTGGATCAGGTACATACATCATCGTTAGCCAGATGCCTGTTAGCAGCTGGTTTACTAGTACTAACAGCGAAAGAACGCCAAAGAAGTACCAGAAGTTAAAGTTTTTAGGCGCGTAGTAGCTGCCCATGTGGGTATCCCATGCACGCTGTACAGGTAAGCGTTCATCGACCCAGTTCCAGATATTGGTTAAAAAGTTCATTATGCGGTCTCCGGATCTTCGCCCACGATGATCACATCATCACTTACGTATTTGTACGGGGGTACTTCTAGGTTTTCAGGAGCAGGAACGCCTTTAAACACTCGCCCAGCTAGGTCAAATTTTGAACCATGACAAGGGCAGAAGAAGCCACCAAGCCAATCAGCACCTAGATCAGCCGCAGCTAATTCAGGGCGATACTTAGGCGCGCAGCCCAAGTGAGTACAAAGACCTACGATAACCAAGAACTCGTCTTTGATAGCACGAGCTTCATTCTTTGCGTAAGAAGGCTGCTTTGGCTTTTCAGACGTCGGATCTTGTAGATCGCCATCTAACTTACTTAGGTTAGCTAGGGTATCAGCGGTACGACGAACGATGTAAACAGGCTTGCCGCGCCATTCACGTACGATCATTTCACCCGGCTGAACCTTGCCGATATTAATTTTTACGGGTGCACCTGCTGCTTTAGCCTTGGCACTTGGGGCCCAAGACCCAATAAAAGGCACTGCTGCACCTACTGCACCACCGGCTGCTACAGCGGTTGTCGCGCCAATTAAAAAGCGGCGACGCCCGTTGTTTGCTCCACCATCACTCATGTTGACAGTCTCCCCATGAACTACTCGTTGACACCATTAAATGGATTAGAAATAAATCCCCCCAATGTTAAAGAATTAGCCAAAGGCTTACAAGAAAAATGCCTAGTTACGGCCTATTTAACACAATATTTGTAGGGTATTTGGATATAAGAACAAAAAAAAAGCGCCCACCAAGGTGAGCGCTTCTTTTGAGAACGTATCTCTGGCGAATTAACGCTTCGAGAACTGTGGCTTCTTACGTGCTTTACGTAGACCAACTTTCTTACGTTCAACTTCACGTGCGTCACGAGTAACGTAACCAGCAGCACGTAGAGCGCCACGTAGGTTGTCGTCATACTCCATTAGAGCACGAGTAATGCCGTGGCGAATTGCACCAGCTTGACCGAAGCTACCGCCACCTTTAACAGTTACGTTAACGTCGAACTTTTCAACCATCTCAGTTAGCTCTAAAGGCTGACGTACGATCATACGTGCTACTTCACGACCGAAGTAAACGTCGATAGGACGGTTGTTGATAGTGATGTTACCTTCACCAGCTTTCAAGAATACACGGGCGCTTGAAGTTTTGCGGCGACCGGTACCGTAGTATTGTTCTGCCATGTTATTAGCCCTTAAATGTTCAATTCTTTAGGTTGCTGTGCTGCGTGTGGATGTTCAGTACCAGCGTAAACTTTTAGCTTCTTGAACATCTGACGGCCTAGAGGGCCGCGTGGCAACATACCTTTAACAGCGCCTTGGATTACGCGCTCAGGAGCCTTGTCGATTAGCTTTTCAAAGCTGATTGACTTTAGACCACCAGGGTAACCAGTGTGAGCATGATACATCTTGCCCTTCGCTTTGTTACCAGTTACAGCAACTTTCTCAGCGTTGATAACAACGATGTAGTCACCGGTGTCAACGTGAGGAGTGTATTCTGGCTTGTGCTTACCGCGTAGACGGTGAGCGATTTCAGCTGACAAACGACCTAGAGTCTTATCTGCTGCATCTACAATGTACCATTCGCGAACAACTTCGCTTGGCTTAGTGCTTACTGTTTTCATCAAAAATCCTACTCAATATAAGTAAGGCCATACTTAAAGGCCGCGAATCATAATGTTTAACGGACATTTTGGCAATACAACACACCCCTGTAATCCTGTAGATTACTGGAGTTAATTGTGCCAGATCGCGACCGGCTCTTTACTTGAGGCTCGAACAACGCGCGGTTCAGGGCATCACTCCGTACTTCGCTAACCTAGTTTGGCATTACCCAAAGTTAGGCTTTGTGTTCCCGTTCCAGATACTCGTGGGATTGCATCTCCAATAGGCGACTATTGGTTCTTTGGAACTCGAAGCGGAGATTACCACTTGCGTACAAATCTTCCAAGCCAACTTCTGCCGAAATCACTAATTTTACGCCTCTATCGTAAAATTCATCGACCATATTGATAAATCTGCGCGCTTGGTCGTCTTTATAGCCGTCAAACTGGGGCACTTCGGCCACAATTACCGCGTAATACTCTTTGGCGATTTCGATGTAGTCGTTTTGCGAGCGAGGGCCGTCGCAGATATCTAAGAAATTAACCCACAACACGTTGTCAGAACGGCGAATCACGTCGATCATGCGCCCCTCTACTTCAATTTCGCCATCATGGGTAATGCGTGCGTGCTCACCAACGAGCGCTGCGAACGCGGTTTCTAGCGCATCATCAGCCTCATCATCTAAGGGCGAGTGATAAAGCTCGGCCTGACTCAGCGTGCGCAGACGGTAATCGATACCCGCATCAACATTGACCACTTCGCAATTGGCTTCGAGCGCTTTAATAGCTGGAATGAAACGCGAGCGCTGAAGACCGTTCTCGTAGAGTCGTTCGGGCACGATATTCGATGTTGCCACTAGTACTACGCCGCGCTCAAACAAAGCCTCGGCCAAGGTACCCAAGATCATCGCATCTGTAATATCAGTAACGAAGAACTCATCAAAACAGATGATGCCCGCCTCTTTGGCGATCTGATCAGCGACCTTTAGCAGAGGATTAGGCTGGCCGTCTAGACGACGCAAGTCAGCATGAACGCGCTTCATAAAACGATGAAAATGCGCGCGCATCTTGCGCTCAAAGGGTAGTGCCTCGAAAAATGTATCCATGAGGTAGGTTTTACCTCGCCCAACACCACCCCAGAAATACAGCCCTCTGATTGGTGCAGCTTTCTTACCACGCAGCTTGTCTAACCATGAGAGTTGATACTGTTCGCGAGCCACCAATTGTTCGTATAGTGTTTGTAGATGCTGAACAGCCATCTGCTGAGTTTCGTCAAATTGAAAGTCTGCGCGCTGTAGATCTTGCTGATAAATCTCGATTGGGGTCATTCTTTTCTATTTACATAAGCATCTATAAAGGCTGTCACTGTACGTTTGCGCCCCCAAGCACGCAAGTGGTCACACAAAACCCTGTAAAACTGCCAAATGCTGCTTATAATGGACTTTCTAATAAGTATAGGTAGGAGTTACACCATGGAACTGATCACGCTAACCGCATTTATCATCGGCGTCATTGTAGGTGCTGTTGTCACCTGGTTTTATCTATACCAGTTTCACGATGCCTCACTAAAGGCTGAACTAGAGTCAAACCTTGAACAAACCCATCAGCAATTTGATGAATATCGAAGCGAAGTAAACGCGCATTTTGTAAAAACCTCAGAGTTAGTTAACAACCTAACTGACAGCTACAAAGAGGTACATGAGTACTTGGCAAACAGCGCTATGCATTTGTCGAATCTTGAAATCACGCGCGACATGATCGAAGCGTCGAACAATGATGACATTGAGTTAAAAGCTGATATTGCGGCCCCCAAAGACTATGCGCCTAAAAAGACCCCCAACGAAGTGGGCACCCTTAGCGAAGAGTTTGGCCTAGACAAACCCGAGCAAGACGTTACAGAGCCCAAGTCACAAAACCAATGAACCGCTTAAAGTCACTTATTAATTATGCATTTTGGCCAGCGATTGCTGGCCTTCTTATTGCCTGGGTCATACTCGATCAGCGTCTACACACACCTTCGTCACCAGGCTCCTATGCCAAGGCAGTCGCTAGCGCATCGCCAAGTGTCGTAAACATCTACACAAAAAAGAAAGTCACTCGCCCCCACCCCTACGCCAACCACCCCCAGATACGAGCAATGCTAAGGGGCTCTACCTTGATGCAAGAGCGTCTTGAAAGCTCGCTGGGCTCGGGCGTAATTGTGTCTAACCAAGGGTACATACTGACTAACAACCATGTGATTTCGGGCGCGACCCAAATCGTAGTTCTACTAGCCGATGGGCGCGAAGCCCCCGCAACCATTATTGGGTCAGACAGCGTTACTGATTTAGCAGTAATAAAAGTAGAACTAGATAAGTTACACCCAATCGAGCTAGGTAGCCCATCACGCGCCGTAGTGGGCGACGTGGTTCTTGCCATCGGCAACCCTTTTGGCGTTGGCCAAACCGTTACCCAAGGCATTATATCGGCCACAGGTCGCTATAACGTTGGGCTAAGTGCTTACGACAGCTTTTTACAGACTGACGCTGCAATCAACCCAGGCAACTCTGGCGGCGCGTTAATTGACGCCAAAGGCAAACTACTAGGTATCAACACGGCAATACTAGACGGCAGCAGCTCGTCAGTGGGCATCAGCTTTGCGATTCCGGCAGATACCGCAATGAATGTCATGAGCGAAATTCTAGAAACCGGCACGGTAACCCGTGGTTGGCTTGGATTTGAAGCAGACTTGGTACAGATAGACGGTCAGTTCGGCTTATTCGTAAAAGAAGTCACCCCCAACAGCCCTGCCAATCAAGCTGGCTTACAACCACTAGACATAGTGGTCAAAATGGGTGATCTGTCGATCGAAAATACTCGCGAAAGCCTTGCACGCGTTGCAGCCTTGCAACCAGGTGAGCAAATTGATCTAACATTTATTAGACAGAACAGTGCCTACGACACGTCGATTCGTGTTGGTGTAAAACCATAGGGTAAGAAAATGAAATACTGTGGCCAATGCGGTGGCAGCACCGAAAAACGCGTTCCGGCAGGTGACAGCCGAGAGCGGGATGTATGTATCGATTGCGGCGAGATTCATTACTCTAACCCCAAAATCATTGCAGGCTGTATACCCTACTACGGCGACCGCGTACTACTTTGTAAACGCGCAATCGAGCCAAGGCATGGCTACTGGACACTACCAGCCGGTTTTATGGAGAACCAAGAAACCACCCAAGAAGGCGCCATTCGCGAAACCTGGGAAGAAGCCCTAGCCAAAGTAAAGATCGATCACTTATACCGCGTGTTTAACGTGCCGCAAATTAGCCAGGTTTACATGTTATTTAAAGCCGAACTAACCGCGTTAGACTTTGGCCCCGGCGAAGAAAGCCTTGAAGTAAAACTGTTTACCGAAGAAGAGATTCCTTGGGATGACCTAGCCTTTCATACGGTGCACAAAACCCTAAAGGCATATTTTGAAGATGCTAAAACGGGCGAGTTTAACTTTGCCATCGAAGACTTAATTCATGGCGAACGGCCTGCTCAAATACCCTATTAACAATTGAGCACTCGCTCGATTTTTTACCGCTCAATAAAAAGCCGCTTCGATTGAAGCGGCTTTTTTAGTGCGATTAAAAGGCGATTTAATCAACCCAGACACGGGCGTTTCTAAATAAACGAGCCCAGCCTGAATCTTCGCCCATATCACTAGGCGCCCACGAGTTAGTCACTGTGCGATACACACGCTCCGGGTGTGGCATCATGATGGTCACTCGCCCTTCGGTGGTTGTTACCGACGTTAAGCCACCTTCACTGCCGTTAGGGTTTAACGGGTACTGTTCGGTTGGCTTGCCATGGTTATCGACATAGCGCATCGCCATTTTACCCGATGACATCAACGCTGCCTGATCAT
Organism: uncultured Pseudomonadales bacterium; assembly: GCA_947503335.1. GTDB lineage: Bacteria > Pseudomonadota > Gammaproteobacteria > Pseudomonadales > CANNCY01 > CANNCY01. Next base: position 92,441 of record CANNCY010000006.1, read on the forward strand.
CTGCTGCGAATTCTGCGCGACCTTCGCCATGGGCCACAGCGATCGGCATACGAGAACCCTGCATACCCTTAAGTAGAACAGACGGGCTGTCGACGATTTCAACCGTAGAGAAACGCGCCTCAAACTGCTCAGAGCGGTTGCGAACAAATCGCGGCCAGTGCTCGGCACCTGGAATCAACGATTTCAAATTAGAAACCATCTGACAGCCGTTACAAACACCTAACGTAAAGGTGTCTTCACGCTCGAAGAATGCACTGAATTGATCTTTGGCAATCGAATTGAACAGAATGCTCTTTGCCCAACCTTCGCCAGCGCCCAACACATCACCGTAACTAAAGCCGCCACAAGCAACTAGACCGCGCATTTCTTCAAGGGTTAAACGCCCGCTTAAAATGTCGCTCATGTGCACGTCAATGGCTTCAAAACCCGCTTGATCAAAGGCTGCTGCCATTTCTACATGGCCGTTTACGCCTTGCTCACGCAGCACTGCGATCTTGGGGCGAGCACCACTATTAATATAGGGTGATGCAACGTTATATGAAGGGTCAAAACTTAGATCAAACTGAATACCAGGGTCACTCGCATTGATACCGGCAAACTCTTGATCGACACACTCGGCGTTGTCACGAAGACGTGCAACGCGATGGCTAGTTTCAGACCAAACACGCTTTAGCTCGATCATATCAATGTCATAGATCGCGCGCTCACCCTGGTAAACCTGTGCCTTACCTGAATCAGTGGCCGTACCCAAATGCACCAACATGTCTGACAAACCTGCCTGAGCAAACTGTTCTTCTACTTCGGTCAGGTTGGTCGAGCTGATCTGCATCACACCGCCCAGCTCTTCGTTGAACAACATCGACACAAGATCACGGCTTTCAGGTAGTACAATCTCTAAACCTTTACCACCAGCAAAGCCCATCTCTAACAAAGTAGTGATCAAACCACCATCTGAGCGATCGTGCCAAGCGGTAATAATTTCGCGCTCTAAGCAGTACTGTAAAATGTCGAACGCTTTCTTAAATCGCTTAGCGTCATCAAGGTCAGGCGCTTGAGTACCCATTTGATTGTAAACTTGGGCGAGTGCCGACCCTGCCATACGCTGCTGCCCGCTCGCTAGATCTAGCAAGAACAGCACATTGCCTTCATCAGACGACAGCTGCGGAGTCACCGCCTTAGTGACATCAGTAACCGGCGTAAAGGCTGAGATAACCAAGCTCATGGGCGCTGTAACTGATTTGTCTTCGCCACCCTCTTGCCATTGTGTGCGCATCGACATCGAGTCTTTACCAACAGGAATCGTTAGACCCAGTTCGGGGCAAAGTTCCATACCAACCGCTTTCACTGCTTCGTAAAGTTTGGCGTCTTCGCCTTCAAAACCAGCGGCGCACATCCAGTTAGCCGACAGTTTGATATCTTTGATATCAGCAACAGGGGCGCTCATCAAATTAGTTAAGGCCTCACCTACTGCCATACGCGCAGACGCTGCAGCATCGACAAGCGCCAGTGGTGTGCGCTCGCCCATTGCCATCGCTTCGCCCTGAGTCGAATCGTAACTGACGGTCGTTAACGCATGGTCAGCCACAGGTACCTGCCAAGGCCCAACCATCTGGTCGCGGGCGACCATACCGGTTACGCTGCGGTCACCAATGGTGATCAAGAACGACTTGCTAGCGACCGCTGGCAAACGTAATACACGCGTCAGTGCATCTGTTAGATCAACGTCATTAAAGTCATTGTCTTCTAGCGCTAATGGCGCTGACTGCACATCGCGATGCATCTTGGGTGGTTTACCAAACAGCACGCTCATAGGTAGATCGATCGGCTTGTTTTCAAAATGCTGATCGCCAAGCGTTAGGTGATGCTCTTTAGTCGACTCACCCACGACAGCCATAGGGCAGCGCTCACGCTGACAGATCGCTTCGAACGTTGCTAGATCTTCGGGCTTAACGGCCAACACGTAACGCTCTTGCGACTCGTTACACCAGATCTCAAGCGGTGACATACTAGGTTCGTCATTGGGTACGTTGCGCAGCTCAAACTTACCGCCGCAACCGCCGTCTTTTACAAGCTCAGGAAAAGCATTACTTAAACCGCCAGCACCCACATCATGAATAAAGGCGATAGGATTTTGGCCACCGAGCTGCCAGCAGCGATCGATCACCTCTTGGCAGCGGCGTTCGATCTCGGGGTTTTGACGCTGCACCGAAGCGAAGTCTAGGTTTTCAGAACTAGAGCCACTGGCCATCGACGAGGCTGCACCACCGCCAAGGCCGATCAACATAGCTGGGCCACCCAATACAATGAGCTTAGCGCCGGCGTCAAATTCTGGTTTATCAACGTGCTCTGTGCGAATGTTACCGTAACCACCGGCCAACATAATCGGCTTATGATAGCCGCGCACTTCGCCATCAACCTGTTGTTCAAAGGTTCTAAAGTAACCGTTAAGATTAGGGCGACCAAATTCGTTATTGAACGCGGCGCCACCAATGGGGCCCTCGATCATAATATCTAGCGCCGATACGATACGGCCTGGCTTGCCGTAGGTGCTTTCCCAAGGCTGTTCAAAGCCTGGAATTTTAAGATCAGAAACCGTAAAGCCTGTTAGACCCACCTTAGGCTTAGAGCCTCGGCCTACTGCGCCCTCGTCTCGAATCTCGCCACCCGAACCCGTACCTGCACCTGAGAATGGTGCAATCGCAGTTGGGTGGTTATGGGTTTCAACCTTCATTAATAGGTTGATATCTTCTTGTGAATAGCCGTACGACTGGGTCTCTGGATCAGGATAAAAACGACCTGCCGTTGAGCCCTTAACCACCGCTGCGTTATCTGAGTAGGCCGACAACACATTCTCGCCGCCCTGCTCATTTGTATTCTTGATCATCTTGAACAATGACAACGGCTGCTCTTGCCCGTCGATCGTCCAAGAAGCATTAAAGATTTTGTGTCGGCAATGCTCAGAGTTTGCCTGCGCAAACATCATTAGCTCGACATCATTAGGATTACGACGCAACTGCTTAAACTGTTCAACAAGATAATCGATCTCGTCGTCAGCAAGCGCTAGGCCTAATGATGTATTTGCTTCGACCAATGCACCGCGGCCACCACCAAGGATGTCAACCGACTGCAGTTCGCGTGGAGCTTCTTGCTCGAATAGAGCCAGTAGTTCTTTAGTAGACAAGAACACCTGCTCAACCATTCGGTCGTGCAATAGATCAGCAATCTGCTGCTTGATCTCGTCTTCGATTACCCCGTCGTAACCAACATAGTAGGCAATTCCACGTTCAATACGTGTGATCTGCGATAAGCCGGCATTGTGAGCGATGTCAGTCGCCTTACTCGCCCAAGGCGAAATGGTTCCTAAACGTGGGGTAACTAAGTACAGCTGGCCAATCGCTGTTTCTTTTTCAACACTAGGGCCGTAGGTAAGCAAAGCATCTAATACTTGCTCGTCGTCGGCACTAAGTGGCGAATCAGCCGCTACTAGGTGTACAAATTCGGCGTAAAGCCCGTGAATATTATTATCAAGTTGTTGTAGCTCTGCGAGTAATTGAGAGCGTCGAAAGGTCGAAAGTGAAGGCGCGCCGCGCAACATTAACATCTTCGTGAGATCCCTAGATGAGGCTGTTTGGTGCTATGGAATGATACAGCAATCCCCCCACGAATCTAACCTGCTTTTCGATGCAAACGTGCAAATTTACACAGGTATCTCACCCCTCGGTAATTTTTCGTGAGAACTAGATCACACTTAAAGCGTCTTATAGTATCGAGACTTGAGTGAAACAGAGGAAGACCTATCCGAGAGCACATTAGGTGCTATTTCGCTAAGCGAAACAAGAGGATACGGCAGTGTACACACCTGGGGAGGAGGCTGTACACGACACAAGCAAAGACTGCTGTGGGCCGTAATACATGGAGGTGACTCGGAATTTCATTATGAAAACTCGCAAGCTTATTACAAGCACAATGATTGCGGCCTGGGCAGTGATATCACTGCAGGGTAATCATGTGCCTAACCATCTTGAACGCGTAAAAGCACGAGGCGAACTTGTCGCTATTTCGCGTAATGGCCCCACGACATATTTTCAAACCGAAGAAGGTTTAGCTGGCTTTGACTACGAATTGTTAAGCCGCTTTGCCGATTCGCTAGATGTCGACTTACGTATCGTAGAACAGCCAATTATTGAAGAGCTCTACGGCAACGTCAACGAAGGCACGGCCGATCTTGGCGCCGCAAGCCTTACCGTGTCAGAGCAACGCCTTGAACAAGTGCGTTACACAGACCCATACCGCACCACTAAGCCCGTACTTGTATACCGCACTGGCGAAACTCGCCCACGCAGCCTAGACGACCTTAACGACGTTCAGGTGCATGTAGTCGGTGGTCGTAACCACGAAGCACTTATCAAAGAGCTAAAAGAGTTAGATACCAATATTGAATTGGTTGCCCACGACGAGCTAGAAATGATCGACCTGCTTCAGCAGGTACATGAGGGCACCATTGCGCTAGCTGTTGTCGACGAAGCTAGTTTTCAATTGAATCATGTACTGTTTCCGCGTACACGTATCGCATTAGATATCGATCAGTCTCAGCCGGTTTCTTGGGCGTTTAAGCCTGGTAAAGACTTAAGCCTGCTTAATGCCGCCAACGAATTTATTGCCGATAGCGCAGCGTCGGGCGAGTTGAGCGAGCTGGCATCATCGTTTTATGCACCTAATGACTCATTAAATAAGGCAAGTGCATCACTATTTGTTAAGCGTATCGATGAGCGCTTACCAAAGTATCAAGCAATGTTCGAAGAAGCCGCCCAGGCATACGACCTGCCATGGGAATTTATCGCCGCCATTGCATACCAAGAGTCTCACTGGAACCCTCGTGCGGTTTCGCGCACCGGCGTGCGAGGCATGATGATGCTTACACAACGCACGGCGAAAGAGATGGATATCGCTAAACGCACCGATGCTAAGCAAAGTATCGACGGCGGCGTGCGCTATTTCCTTAAAATGAAAGACCGTATTCCTGAGCGCATCCCCGAGCCAGATCGCATGTATATGGCACTGGCGGCGTACAACATTGGTCATGGCCATCTAGAAGACGCTCGCGTACTGACCGAACGCCATGGTAAGAACCCTGATAGCTGGGTTGACGTAAAAGAACACTTACCATTACTACAAAAGAGTAAGTACTATCGCACCGTTAAGTACGGCTTTGCTCGCGGCAGTGAACCTGTAACTTACGTAGAACGTATTCGTAGCTTTGAGCGTGCGTTAACCTGGAACAGCAAGATGCAACAGCGAGCAGACTCTATTGAAATGCTTGCACAAAATGACGTGTCTGAACCGCAAGAGCCAAACCCGATTTTAGCGCTGTTTTAAACCGCCAAGGCACGGTAATTAATAATAGAAAGGGCGAGTTTAACTCGCCCTTTTCTTTAGTCGTCTTTTTGCAGCGCGGCGCCATTCGAAAAAATCAGTCATGAGGCGTGAACATTCTTTTTCGCGAATACCTGAAGTGATTAACGGCTGGTGATTATAGATTGCTAGTTCGTGTAGCGGATGGCTATCACAAACACCCGCTTTAGGTTCAGTCGCGCCATACACAACTGCCCCTATTCGGGCATGAATAATCGCTCCCCAACACATGGTGCAAGGCTCAACGGTTACATAGAGTGTTGAATCATCAGGCAAACGATAATTGCCCACAGCTTTACACGCAGAACGAATCGCCAACACCTCAGCATGAGCCGTGGGGTCAAGCGTAGTAATGGGCGAGTTTGACGAGCGCGCAACAATACTGCCGTTAGCCACGATAATCGCCCCTACCGGTACTTCGCCCTTATCGAAGGCCTTTTGCGCTTCTACCAACGCCTCGGCCATATATCGTTCATGATTCATGGCATTCATTTTACACCCCTTTAGTCGAAAGCGGGTAACAAACAGGTTAGTATCGACAGTGATTGTGACAGTAAACGCCCATAACAAGAATAGAGAACGATATGACACAACAGATCACGCAGCAAAAAGGCGCAGCATCGTCTACACCGCCGGCACCGATGCGATGGCTTATGTCAAAGATTGGTACCAAGTTAGGCAGTATCAATACCCGTAACGCAAAACGCACAAAAGCCGAACGCGCACGTGTTAAACAGCAGCGCCCTCACGTGGTGGAGTATTTTCATCATGTAGACGACGGCTATTCGCACCTAACCGCTCTGACACTAGATGCGATTACAAAGCGCTACGACATCGAATTGATTTGCCATCTAGTATCGGGGGCCCAAAACGACAACTCGCCCGAGCCCGAGTTACTATCAAAACTGTCGCGCACCGATGCCTACGCCATTGCACCCCATTATGGGCTTACCTTTGATCGCCATGACGACCCTGTCGATGACAACCTAAAACAAACGGCGCTGGCGATACTTGCCCACAAAGACAATCTACAGAATATTGAATTGCTGAATGCTGTTAGCACCGCGTTGTGGAGCGACGACAAGCAAGCACTCACCAACCTGGCAAGTGAATACGGGCAAGCCAACACCGACGCCACTAACGCTGTGATTAGCGTTGGCAACAACCGCCAAAGCGAACTGAAGCATTACTCTGGCGCCATGTTTTATTACGAAGGCGAATGGTATTGGGGCGTCGATCGTCTTTATCATTTAGAGAAGCGCCTTATTGATTTGGGTGCGGTACGAGACACCGCTGATAACTCGACTGCCCTGATCGCCGAACGACCTAAGATCGAACACCAAACCTTAGCAGGCGCAGGTAACCTCACCTTAGAAATCTACCTTTCTTTACGCAGCCCCTATACCGCTGTAATTTTCGATACTGCGGTTCAACTCGCCCGTGATATCGGAGTTAAACTAGTACTGCGCCCAGTACTGCCTATGGTGATGCGCGGGGTCTCGTTAACTCGCCAAAAAGGCATGTATATCTTTAGCGACAGTGTGCGCGAAGCCCACGAACTAGGTGTTGAGTACGGCAACTTTTATGACCCTATTGGCGAGCCTGTAACGCGCGGCTTTTCATTATTGCCGTATGCTCGTGAACAAAATAAAGAAGCCGAATTTATCAGCGCCTTTTTAAACAGCGCCTTTGCAGAAGGCATCAACACCAACAACGATAAGGGCATGCGTCAAGTAGTAGAGCGTGCAGGACTTGATTGGGGCGAGGCGAAACAGCATCTTGGTAAAGACGGCTGGCAAGATGAACTAGAGGCTAATCGACAACAGATGTATCAATCGGGTTTATGGGGCGTACCTAGCTTTAGGCTGCTAGATGGCGATGGTAACGAGCAACTAGCCACCTGGGGGCAAGACCGCCTATGGCTAGTTGCGCGTAAGATTAAAGAGCTATGCTAGCGCCTTTTTAACGCTTATTCCCACTCGATCGTTGCGGGTGGTTTACCCGAAATATCGTAAACCACGCGCGACACGCCCGAGATTTCATTGATAATTCGGTTTGATACCGTACCCAATAGCTCGTATGGCAAGTGCGCCCAATGCGCAGTCATAAAGTCGATAGTTTCAACGGCGCGCACCGAAATTACCCACTCATAACGACGGCCGTCACCAACTACACCCACCGATTTAACCGGTAAGAACACGGCAAAAGCTTGGCTCACCTTGTGGTAGTAACCTGCCTTATGCAGCTCTTCGATAAAGATCGCATCAGCTTCACGAAGCAGGTCAGCGTATTCCTTTTTAACCTCGCCCAAGATGCGAACACCTAAACCAGGGCCAGGGAAAGGATGGCGGTATACCATATCGTAAGGTAGACCCAACTCAAGGCCGATACGACGCACTTCGTCTTTAAACAATTCACGTAACGGCTCAACCAACGACATCTTCATGTGCTCTGGCAAACCACCCACGTTATGATGGCTCTTAATCACATGGGCTTTACCATTTTTGTTACCCGCCGATTCGATCACATCTGGGTAGATAGTACCCTGTGCTAAGAACTCAACATCGTTTAGCTTGGCTGACTCTTCATCAAAGATTTCGATGAAGGTGTTGCCGATGATCTTACGCTTTTGCTCTGGGTCGCTAACGCCCGCTAGCTTACCTAAGAACAGATCTTCGGCATCGACGCGAATTACCTTTACACCCATGTGTTCGGCAAACATCGCCATTACTTGGTCGCCTTCGTTTTTACGAAGCAGGCCGTTGTCTACAAACACACAGGTTAATTGATCACCAATGGCGCGATGTAACAGCGCTGCCACTACCGAGCTATCAACACCGCCCGACAGCCCCAAAAGAACCTGCTTGTCACCTACCTGATTGCGCACCTGCTCGATCGCGCTTTCAACGATGTTCGCTGCCGTCCATTTGTTGTCGCAATCACTGATTTCACGTACAAAACGCTCGATGATTCGCAAACCTTGTGCTGTATGGGTTACCTCTGGGTGAAACTGCACACCAAAGAATGGCTTTTCTTTGTGAGCCATTGCTGCGATTGGCGCGCTATCGGTACTGGCCACCACAAAGAAGTCTTCAGGTACTTCAACTACTTTGTCGCCGTGGCTCATCCATACATCAATCAATGGGCCTTTATCACCATCGTGGTCAACAATGCCGCGTAACAGCTCGCATGGATATTCGATACATACCTGCGCATGGCCAAACTCGCGCTTATCACTTGATGCTACCGCGCCGCCAAACTGGGCAGCCATGGTTTGCATACCGTAGCAAATACCCAATACAGGCACGCCTGCAGCAAATACTGAATCAGGGGCACTGGGCGAGTTATCACCATGCACTGACTCTGGGCCGCCTGACAAAATGATGCCGTTAGCACCAAAATCTAAAACAAATTGGTTGTCTACGTCCCAAGGGTGAATCTCGCAGTAAACACCGATTTCGCGCACGCGGCGCGCAATTAGCTGGGTGTACTGAGAACCGAAATCAAGAATGAGAATTTTATCTGCGTGAATCTCTTGATACATCTAGGGGTCTGCCTCTAAATAAAAATCTAATTAATCGTCAAACAAAAATGGGGGCAAACCTGCCCCCATCTCTTTTTTTACTTGCCGCCCAAAGGATAGTTAGGCGCTTCTTTAGTAATCGTTACGTCATGCACGTGCGATTCGCTCATGCCCGCAGCGGTTACTCGTACAAACTCGGGCTCGGTGCGCATGATGTCGATAGTGCGTGAACCGGTGTAACCCATTGCTGCACTTAAACCACCCATTAGCTGGTGAATTACTGCAGCCACAGGGCCCTTGTACGGTACTCGCCCTTCAATACCCTCAGGTACCAGCTTTTCGGTACCCTTGCTAGCATCTTGAAAGTAACGGTCGCTTGAGCCAGCGGTTTTAGACATAGCACCAAGACTACCCATACCGCGATAAGCCTTATAGGTACGACCCTGAAACAGCTCAACTTCACCTGGCGCCTCTTCAGTACCGGCCAACATCGAGCCAACCATTACAACGTGAGCACCGGCAACCACTGCTTTAGCCAGGTCACCAGAAAAACGAATACCGCCATCAGCGATCGTTGGAATACCTGTACCTTCAAGCGCAGCTACCACATTAGATACCGCACTGATTTGCGGAACACCAATACCGGTCACGATTCGAGTAGTACAGATTGAACCAGGGCCGATACCTACTTTAACTGCGTCAGCACCGGCTTCTTTTAAGGCAATTGCCGCCGCTGCCGTGGCGATGTTACCGCCGATAACATCAACTTGAGGATAGTTGTCTTTGATCCATTTAACGCGCGCTAACACGTTTTTAGAATGACCATGGGCAGTATCTACAACCAATACATCAACACCCGCCTCAACTAGCGCTGCAACACGATCGTCGGTATCAGCACCAACGCCAACCGACGCGCCTACACGCAAGCGGCCCATACTGTCTTTACAGGCATTAGGGTAGGTTTCTGCTTGGCTAATATCTTTAACGGTGATCATGCCTTTAAGGGCAAAATCTTCGTCAACTACCAATAGCTTTTCGATACGGTGCGTTTGCAGCTTGCTTAGCACCTCAGATTCTTCAGCACCTTCTAGTACAGTTACTAGCTCGGCCTTAGGGGTCATTAGATCAGAAATCTTGGCGTTCATATCTTCGGTAAACCGAACATCGCGGCTAGTGACAATACCCACTAACTCGCCCTGATTGGTTACAGGAACACCAGAGATTTTGTATTCGCGGCGTAGCTCGTGCAACTGTGCAAGCGTTGCATTGGCATCAATGGTGATCGGATCGGTCACCACACCGTTTTCGTATTTTTTTACCTTACGCACTTCGGCGGCTTGCTGCTCAGGTGACATGCTTTTATGAACAATACCGATACCGCCCTGTTGTGCCATAGCGATTGCAAGGCGAGCCTCGGTCACGGTGTCCATCGCAGCAGATACTAGGGGGATATTAAGTTCGATATTACGGGTAAGTTTGGTTTTCAGACTGACGTCTGTGGCCACCACTTCTGAATACCCTGGGGTCAATAAAACATCGTCAAAGGTGAGCGCTTCTTCAGCAATTCGCAACATGGGCTACCTCTAAAAAGGCCAAATGAAAGAAGCACTTGATTATATGATAATATTTAGCAATCAAGCAATTAGCGCTTCACTCTGTGAAGACAGAATAGACCATTTTTCATAGGGTAAAAATGACAATCGAGAATACTCTCCCATCACGTACCATTCTGACAGTAACGCAGCTTAATCAACAAGCTCGCGGCTGCTTAGAAAGCAATTTCATGAGTGTATGGGTTAAGGGCGAGGTCTCAAATTTTTCAGCCCCTACATCAGGGCACTGGTATTTCACCCTAAAAGACAACGGCGCGCAGATAAAAGCCGCTATGTTTCGAGCCAAAAATTCTCGCCTCAAATTTACCCCGCAACATGGTGACGAAGTAATCGTTCGTGGGCGAGTTTCGCTGTACGAAGGTCGTGGTGACTATCAACTGTTAGTAGACGATATCGAACCGGTAGGAGCTGGCAAGCTGCAACTAGCCTTTGAGCAACTCAAAAACAAAATGCGAGAAAAGGGGTGGTTTGATGAAGAACGCAAAAAACCGTTACCAGAAAAGCCCAGCCACGTAGCGATTATCACGTCGCCGACGGGGGCCGCGCTGCAAGACATGCTTAGCGTAGCGCAACGCCGCTACCCTTTGATGCGAATTACAGTGTTACCTGCTGCCGTTCAAGGTGATTTAGCCGCTCCAGAACTCGCCAATCAGTTGCGAAACGCCCAGGGCATAGATGCCGACTTAATCATTATTGGTCGCGGTGGTGGCTCACTAGAAGATCTATGGGCCTTTAATGAACCACAGGTTGCACGCGCGATTATAGACAGCACAGTACCCGTGATCAGCGCAGTGGGCCACGAAACCGACTTTAGCATTAGTGACTTCGTCGCTGATCTGCGCGCGCCAACACCTAGCGCAGCCATCGAATTAGCCACGCCCGACATCGCTGACATGCACCGGTCGTTAGTTGCATCGGCCAAGCAGCTACTTAGTCTGCAACGCGGGCGGTTAGAACGTCTAGGCCAGCAGGTAGATATCGCTGCAAGTCGCCTTAAACACCCTTCGGTACAACTAAATACACAAAGGGCACAGTTAGAGGCTCTTTCGCAAAAACTCGTTAACCACGCCGAACGGGTTATGGCCAATCGCCTACAGCGCTTTACTCGAGTTAGCAGTGCGTTGAATCAACACTCGCCCGACAAACAGATTGTGTTGGCACGAGCACGATTAAGCGCGCTGGCAAGTAAACCTTTGGCGACCATTGAGCAGCAGTTATCAACTAAGCGCCAAGCGCTAGGCCAGGCTGGCGCACTATTGCAAGCTAATAGCCCGCTGCAAACCTTTGCTCGAGGCTATTCGATGGCAACAAACACTAAGGGCGAATTAGTACGCAGTAGCGAACAGATTAAGAAGGGAGAGATAGTGGATCTGCGTTTTAGCGACGGCGGCGCCAAGGCTGAGATTATAGAAACCAGCCCCAAATAGCGCCCTACTTTAAGATTACTTCGACTTTTTATGGTGCTTCATTAAGCGCTGCTTTTTCTTCACCTGGCGATCGCTTAGTTTGTTTTTACGGCCCTCGTAAGGGTTTTCGTTGCCTCTAAACTCGATGCGAATTGGCGTGCCTGTCATACGCAACGCTTTGCGATAAGTCTTCTCTAGATACTTGCGGTAATGCTCTGGAATCTTGGCCGTCTGGTTACCGTGTATCACGATAATTGGTGGGTTTTGACCACCTGCGTGTGCGTACTTAAGCTTGATTCGACGACCATTGATCATGGGGGGCTGATGATCAGCTTGGGCATCTTCAAGAATACGAGTCAGAATATTAGTGTTCAGCTTTTGCGTCGCCGACTCGTAGGCGTTGTCGATTGACTCATACAGGTGACCAACACCGGTACCATGTAAGGCTGAAATAAAGTGGATATCAGCAAAGTCGACAAAACGTAAACGACGATTTAGCTCGGTTTTGATGTACTGCTTTTGCTCTTGCTCTAGGCCGTCCCACTTGTTGATGGCAACTACCAACGCACGACCCGAGTCGATGCAATGCCCCATGATATGAAGATCTTGCTCTACCAAGCCTTCTTGGGCGTCCATCACCAACACCACTACATTGGCATCACTGATCGCTTTAAGGGTTTTAACGATCGAAAACTTCTCAACAGTTAGCTTAACGTTTTTACGGCGACGCACACCGGCGGTGTCGATTAGCGTGTATTGCTTTTCTTCGCGCTCAAACGGGATGTAAACCGAGTCACGGGTAGTACCGGCATAGTCGTACACCACCACTCGCTCTTCGCCTAGCATACGGTTCACTAACGTCGACTTACCCACATTGGGGCGGCCAACGATGGCGATCTTAACGCCCTGGTCATCGTCTTGCTCGTCTTCGCTAACGGGCTCGTAGGGTTCTAGCACGTCATCCATCAACACGCGCACACCTTTACCGTGCGTTGCGGTTGTTGGGTAAACTTCGCCCAAGCCCATTGAATAAAATTCGGCCATTGCGACATCTGGGTCAACACCGTCGATTTTGTTAGCAACAATAAAGATTGGCTTATTGCGGGTGCGTAGGTGCTGGGCGAGTTCTAAATCAGGCCCCATCAGACCAGCACGTGAATCTAAGATAAACAGCACGATATCGGCTTCTTCAACCGCTGCTAACGACTGATCGGCCATTGCCGCATCAATGCCCTCTTCGTCGCCTGTGATACCGGCGGTATCGATAACGACGAATTCTCGGCCTTCAATACTACCTTCGCCGTACTGGCGATCGCGGGTTAGACCCGAATAATCGGCTACCAACGCGTCACGTGAACGGGTTAGCTGATTGAAAAATGTTGACTTGCCCACATTGGGGCGGCCGACCAAGGCTATGACTGGTTTCATGAAGCTCTACTGATACAAAAAAGGGCATACCCTATAAGGATATGCCCTTTATCTTTGAACTGCTAGAGCAGCGGTGATAGTGCGCTTTACTGAGTAATCTCGTACGCAGTTAAACGACCATCATTGGCCAGAATATAAACAAAACCTAGGCCTGAAATCATCGGCGTGGTTACTTTCGAGCCCATCTTTTGACGACCCGCTAAAGTGCCATCAACCTGAGAAATCATATGAACGTAACCTTCAAAATCGCTTACTAGCACGTAACTACCTACCGCTAACGGCTGCCCTAAGCCACGACGTAATAGATTTTCGTTCTGCCAGGCCTGAGTGCTATTCGAGGTGTTATAAGCCACAACACGGCCGTCAGCTTCGGCCACGTATACGTTTCCAAAACCCGCTGTTACACCATGAAAGGTAGACGCCGGCTGTGCCCAAAGCCCACGGCCCGAAGCCATATCAGTCGCCATAAGCTGGCCCTGATATGTAGCGGCGTACATAACGCCCTGCTCTACAAGCAGATCGCCGTCGATATCAACCATACGCGCTAAGTCTGACGTGCCCTTAGGTAGAGCAATGGTTGCCTGCCAACGCACGGTACCGGTAGCAACATCTAACGCAGATACCTGGCCAGTTGACTGACCCAATAAGACTAATGGCCCTTCAATTATTGGCGCACTATCACCGCGAGCGGTTAACAGCGGTAAAGTGGTATCAAAACGCCATACCTCTGAGCCGTCTGACGCGTTAAGACCATAGGTTTTGCCATCAATAGACGTTGCAACAACGATTGAGCCATTACTTACTGGCGGTGAAATGATTTCGCTTGAAAGGCCCACACGCCAAATCTCGCTACCATTTTCTTTATCGAGAGCGATTAGGTTGCCGGCAAAGCTACCTAGATAAACCTGACTATCATCTGACCCAACGCCCCCAGATAAACGAGATTGCGTCTCTACTCGCCACTGCTGCTTGCCAGTCTGTGCATCTACAGCCGCAACCTCGCCATCAGTGTTAGCGACATACATCACACCAGCGTCTAGGCGAGCTCGAAGCGAACCGTAATGCTTGCCTTGATCGCCAGCGTTGTAGCTCCAAACGCGCTTTAATGACGCCTTGGTTTCGATCTTTTCAAGCTCCATTGGCTCGGTTTTAGCTTTCTCGTCATCACTTGAAAACGAGCTACAGCCTGCAAGCACTAGCGCTGCCGCCATAAGCGAGATCTTTTTTATCATCGTTATATCCAAACTCTTAAATTATCTATGGGTTAGAGAGCTTGATTAGCTTTCAGTTCCCATTAGTTGATTAAGTTTCATCTTAATCAATTCACGACGAGCATAAGCGACATCACCTTCTGCACCGATTACCTTTTCGTATTCAGCGATTGCGCCAGCGGTATCACCTTTCTTCGCTAGAAGATCGCCACGCAGCTCTTGAAACAATGACTCGAAGCCTGCCTGGTCTGCTGGAAGTGCCGCCAACGCCCCATCAACATCACCCTGCATATTCTTAACAACCGCTAGACGATAGCTTGCAATCAGGGCGAACTCGCCCTCTGACGCTGACACTTCACTAAGCTGTGTGGCCGCCTGATCTAAATCGCCCTCTTCTACAGCGATTTTTGCTAATGCTAGTTTCGCCTGGTTTGCAACAGCTAGATCACTGTAGTCAGCAACAACCTGATTTGCCAACGTTTTGGCAGTCACTATTGAATCGTCGCCCTGCGCTTGTAGCGCTTGCAATACCTGACCCTGCAGTGCGGTAGCTGTACCCACACGCTGGTCTTGATGATCTTGATAGGCGTTAAAACCAAAGTAACCCACAACACCGATTACTACAGCGGCAACGGTCGATTTACCGTTTTCTTCCCACCACTTCTTTAACGCTTCTACTTGTTCTTCTTCTGTCTTAAAGCCGTCCACGGCCGTACTCCTAACTTAATAACTTGGCTAATTTACTGACCTTCGGTAAGAAAGTCTATCAACCCGTCAACGGTTACGTTTAATTGATCTTGCCCTTCTACTAATTCGCCGTCATAACTGCGAATCATTAGCTTGCCATCAACCATGTCACGCTCTTGCATAAATACAACAAGTGGCGCGTTGGTTTTTTGCGCCGCCTTGGTTTGCGATTTCATGCCGCCACCGTTTGCGTGCACGCGCACGCGCAGGGCCAGCTCTGAGCGGAGCTGCTCGGCTAGAATCATAGCATCAGCGACGTACTGCGCTTCAGCACAAACATACAGGTCTACCTGCTGGTAAACCCAATCAGGCACAAGCTCTAGGGTTTCTAGTAGTAATACTAAACGCTCAATACCCAAGCCAAAGCCAACACCGGGCGTTGCATCGCCACCCAATTGAGCCACCAAACCGTCGTAGCGACCACCAGCACATACTGTGCCCTGGCTGCCCAATTTATCAGTAACCCACTCAAATACGGTCTTGCCGTAATAATCGAGGCCGCGAACTAACGAAGGATTGATACGGTAGCTAACACCCGCTCGATCTAGCACCTCTCGCACCTTGGCAAAGTGAATCTGATCTTCTTCGTTAATGTAATCAACTAGCTTTGGGGCACCCTCTAAGATCTTTTGGGTACCCTCGTCTTTGCTATCTAAGATACGCAAAGGGTTGCTATCTAAACGACGCTGACTGTCTTCATCTAAGGATTCTTTATGGCCTACCAAATAGTCATAAAGATCTTTACCAAACTTGGCGCGATCTTCGCTGCTACCGATCGAGTTAAGCTCAAGAGTAACCGCCTCGCTTACTCCCAAAACTTGCCAGATAGCGTTCGAAACAAGGATTACCTCGGCATCGACCTCGGCACCCGGCATGCCAAATGCTTCGATGCCGAACTGATGAAACTGACGTAAGCGCCCTTTCTGGGGCTTCTCGTGACGAAACATTGGGCCGCAATACCACAGGCGCTGCGGAATCGAACCTCGGCCACGGCCGGCTGATAAAATACCTGCCTGCTCTGCAGCACGCACGGTACTAGCAGTACCCTCTGGGCGCAGTGTTAGACTGTCACCATTGCGATCGTCAAAGGTATACATCTCTTTTTCAACGATGTCGGTTACTTCACCGATCGAACGCTTGAAAAGTTCGGTTTGCTCTAAGATCGGCGTGCGAATTTCGTTATAACCATAGCTAGCTAGTACATCGGCGATTTCTGCTTCAACGTACTGCCATAGCGGCGACTGCTCTGGCAGCAGATCGTTCATACCGCGAATTGCTTGAATATTCTTCACTGGATAATCCTACAATGGGGCCTTAGCCCTGATCCGTTGCTATCAGATTAGCTTTCTCGGCCGCTTGGGCTCTGATCTTAGCTTCGAACTGATCAACAAAGGTTTCGTTATCGATGAGCGAGTTTTTCTCGCCATCAACATAAATAAGGTTATTTGGTGTACCACCGGTTAGACCCACATCGGCTACTTTCGCTTCGCCTGGGCCATTAACGATACAGCCAATTACGGCGACATCCATAGGGGTCGTAATATCTTCTAAACGGCGCTCTAGCTCGTTAACTGTGCCAATCACATCAAAGTTTTGACGTGAACAACTTGGGCAGGCAATAAAGTTAATACCTTTTGAGCGTAGTTTAAGCGACTTTAAGATATCAAAGCCTACTTTGATTTCTTCGACAGGGTCAGCTGCAAGCGACACACGAATGGTGTCACCGATGCCATCCATTAACAGCATACCTAGACCTACCGACGACTTGACCGAACCACTACGAAGGCCACCCGCTTCGGTAATACCTAAATGCAATGGCTGCTCGGTGTCTTTGGCCAACTGCCGGTAGGCATCGACAGCCATAAATACGTCTGACGCCTTTACGCTGATTTTGTAATCTCTAAAGTTAAGACGCTCTAGGTGCTCAGCGTGGCGCAGGGCTGACTCGACCATTGCATTGGCTGTGGGCTCGCCATCACGGCGTAGCAGGTCTTTTTCTAATGAACCCGCGTTCACACCAATACGAATAGGTATGTTTTTGTCACGGGCACTTTCTACTACCGCGCGAATACGGTCTTCACGACCAATGTTACCCGGGTTGATGCGAAGGCAATCAACACCTAGCTCAGCAACGCGCAATGCGATCTTATAATCAAAGTGGATATCAGCCACTAAGGGCACTGATACCTGTTTACGAATTTCACCAAAGGCTTCGGCTGCTTCTAACGAAGGCACTGACACGCGCACGATATCGGCGCCGACCTGCTCTAATGCCTGAATCTGACCTACTGTTGCAGCAACGTCGGTTGTCAGGGTATTGGTCATACTTTGAACGGCGATTGGGGCATCGCCACCTACTGGCACGTCGCCCACAAAGATTTGGCGACTTTTACGACGCACAATCGGCGACGGTTGACTCATCATGAAACTAAACCTCAGATCATTCGCTATTCGTCGCCTACGACGAATTTAGCGGTATTGGTGTCTTGGCGTATTCTAAAGCTTACAGGCTCGCCATTGAAGCGTACTTGTACCCCTGGGGCGTATCCCAAACGCACATCCATCGCACCAGTGTGGCGTATACGAATTACCTGACCAGCGCCGACGATCTCGTTCAAGATCAAATCGAGAGTTGCTTCGTCACGAACACGCACCCAGCTTTCGGCAGTAAACATTAGCGTAAGGCTATCGTTACCCGAGCCGATTACTCGCTGCTCTGGAGCCGAGGTTACTTGCTCGTTATCAGCTATGGCATCGCCACTATCGACCGATTCGATACCTGTATTAAGGATGTCTTCTTCAAGATTAGTTGCTGCCTCACTCGAACGATCAGTCTCATTCTGCAGAACCGCGGCCGTTGCTGCGTCAAAATCAGCATCCTGCGAAACCGCCTGAGCCTCTAAATCGATCTCTTCTACCGACTCTTCAAAAGCCGATTCGCTCAGGGCCTGCTCGGCATTGGCGAGGGTCTCTGACGACTGCTCTATCGTGCTCTGTGCCGGCTCAAAGCTTTCAGGTTGGGCTTGAACAATTACGGGCGCGGGTTCGCGGGTATAGTATTGGTACGCTTTAAAGCCACCCAGTGCCACAGCACCGAACGCAGCGCCGATAAGAACCACTGCTAACAACTGCTGGGGCCAAACCATACGAGGCGTTGGCTCGATACCAACCAATTTGGCTTCTTCGGGCCGCATCGCCTTGTACTGATCAACCAGAGCACTACCATTAAGACCCACAAGCGATGCGTAGCCACGTAGGTAGCCACGAACAAAGGCATCGCCTGGCAAATCGTCAAACCGATCTTCTTCGATTGCCCTTACCTGTGACACCATCGTTTTTAGCTCACGACACACGTCTTCTTGAGACATTGCCAAGGCTTCACGTGCGTCTCGCAACTGTGTACCAGGTGACGCTTTGGGCGCTACCGCTTCGTTCGACTGCTCGTCTTGCATTAATTAACCCCTAGACGGCGATACTCTAAGAACTCTTTTGAGTACGGAAAGTTACTACCCAAAAGCTCGCCTAAACGGCGCACTTCGTCTTCATTCTTATATTCTACTTCGATCAATACGCCCAACCACAGCGAGGCAGCGTTATGCGCCGACACTGACTGATAGGCATCAAATAAACGCTTAGCCTGTGGGTAATCTTCGCGATCGTAATAGTTTTGAGACAGGTTGATCAACGCAGTCGCATTGTCGGGGTCTAAACGTAAGGCGCGCTTAAACGCTTGCTCAGCCTTTGTGTCATCGCCCATTTTCTCGTGAATGAATGCTTGATTGATAAATGCACTAGGCCGATTTCGGTATTCGGTATCTGCAGTAGCACGCTTCACTTGCACCAGCGCTTCTTCGTATTGCCCCTGAGCATATAAAAAGCTTGCGTAGTTGTTTCTTACCTGCGAATTAGAACTATCTAGCTTTAAGGCCTTCTCAAAGAACCCACCAGCCTTTTCGTACTCGCCCTCAATTTGATAGATAATCGCCATGCCGGCATAGGCTTCGCTAGAATCGTCTTCGATTCGCATCGCTTTAGTGAACGATCGACGGGCGTTCTCTAGGTCACGGTCGTGAAGGTAGCCTTGGCCTAGCTCAATATACATAGACAGCGCCCTCGATTTTGAAGCGTTGTCTGGGAACAATATTTTATCGTTTTTAGTCGAGGTACTGCCGCACGCAGACAGCGCGAGCGTCAACAAAGCAATACTTATTTTTTTAGCGTCCATTGGCTGTCTCTCATCCTATGATCAAAACAGCGTAAATTATGACGCAGATAGGCGGCTTGTACTAGTTTTTCGGCTCAATAATACGAACTGGCTCAACACCTGACTGCCATTGGCCTGATTTGTAGCGCTCAGCACGGCGAGTTCGGTCATTCACAGCGCCCGACAACTGCCCACAGGCCGCATCGATATCGTCACCACGGGTGGTACGAATAGGCGCAACATGGCCCATCTTATGAAGAATTTCTTGGAAAGTCTTAAGATCATGATCGCGCACCTTTTTGTAGTCTGATAGGTCAAACGGGTTAAAGGGGATCAAATTGATCTTACAAGGTATATCCTTAAGCAGTTTACCAAGCTCGCGAGCATGCTCGGGCTGGTCGTTCACGTCACGGATAAGCGTATATTCAACCGTTAGCTTACGATTAGAATCGGGCATACGGGCGATATAGTTTTGCGACGATTCTAGTAATCGCGCAATGGGGTATTTCTTGTTAATCGGCACCAATACGTCACGAATCTCATCGTTAGGTGCATGCAAAGAAATAGCTAGCGAGGCATCAGTGTAATCGGCCAAGCGATCTAATTGAGGCACTACGCCTGATGTAGACAGGGTTACACGGCGCTTTGAGATGCCGTAACCGTAATCGTCCATCATGGTATTCATCGAATCCACTACGTTATCAAAGTTAAGTAGCGGCTCGCCCATACCCATCATCACCACGTTAGTCACTGCGCGATGTTTTTTAGGGTCTAGCGAATCAAAGGACTTAGCTGCAAGCCATACCTGACCGATGATTTCGGCAGCAGTAAGGTCTTTGTTAAAGCCCTGCTTGCCCGTTGCACAGAACGAGCAGTCTAGGCTACAGCCTACCTGCGACGAAACACACAGCGTACCGCGCTCGCCATCAGGGATAAATACAGTTTCGATTGCCGAACCACCATCAACCTCTAACAACCATTTACGACAGCCATCTTTAGCATCGAGCTGTTTGATGATCTTAGGCGCTCTGATTTCGGCAATCTCAACAAGACGCTCACGCAGTTTTTTGCTGACGTCGGTCATATCGTCTATAGACTCGGCACCGCGATGATGAATCCACTTCATCACCTGGTGGGCACGGAATTTTTTCTCGCCAAGGGCAAGAAAGAACTGTTCCATTGCGTCTCGTGAAAGGCCTAGCAGATTAATGCGTTCGCCTTTCTCGAGTTGCTTTAATACGCGATGCTGAGTCATAGATACCACTTAGCTCAAGCTATTAGCGAGAGTGGATTTCGCTTTCTTCGAAGAAGTAAGCAATTTCACGAGCAGCTGATTCTAGTGCGTCAGAACCGTGAACAGCGTTAGCGTCGATAGACTCAGCGAAGTCGCGACGGATAGTGCCTTCAGCAGCTTCTTGTGGGTTAGTAGCACCCATTAGCTCGCGGTTAGCTAGAACCGCGTTTTCGCCTTCTAGAACCTGAACCATGATTGGGCCAGAAGTCATGAACTCGATAAGCGCAGGGAAGAAAGGACGCTCTTTGTGCTCAGCGTAGAAACCAGCTGCCTTTTCTTCTGAAAGGTGCAACATCTTTGAAGCAACAACCTTTAGGCCTGCTTTTTCGAAGCGAGAATAGATTTCGCCGATTACGTTTTTAGCCACTGCGTCTGGCTTAACAATAGAGAAAGTGCGTTCGATCGCCATGATATAAACTCTCTTAAGGTTTAAATTAAAAATCTGTTTGCGCGGCGCGCATGTGCAAGACAGTCGCCGTGGTGGCGCGAATTATAAGGCCTTGGGCCAAAAAACGATATGTAGTAATTCCACTTAAACGGCGCTGCAGCAAAAATGCAGCGCTGTAAGCGTTGAAAAAGGGCGAGTTTAGCCTAGACCGCTGCCTGCGCAATCGCCTTTATTTTACCTACGATCGCCTTAAGACCATTGCCTCGGGTTGGGCTTAAGTGGTTTGTTAGATCTAACTCGCCAAAGTATGCATCGATATCAAAATCGATGATCTGCTGGGCCGACTTACCACTGAATGCTGCCATTACAAGCGCCAACAGACCCCTAACAATAACCGCATCGCTATCTACCAAAAATTCAAGCTTAGCAGCGTTGCCTGCAGGCTCAAGCCACACATTGCTCTGACATCCCTTTACCAAACGCTCGTCTGTTTTAAGCGCGTCGGGCATATCAGCAAGCTCTTTACCCAGGTCGATAATATACTTGTAGCGCTCTTCCCAATCGTCGAAAAAGGCTAGATCATCGATAATTTCTTCAGTTGTAACCAAGGGTCACCTCGTTAAAAAAACAAACCAGCTTCTAACTGCGCTTCTTCGCTCATCATCTCGCGCGACCACGGCGGGTCAAACACCAGAGCAACCGACACACTAGAAACACGCGGCACCTTAGCAACACGATACTCAACATCGCTAACTAATACTGGGCCCATACCGCAACCTGGCGCGGTCAACGTCATCACTACCTTTACGGCAGCCGTTTCTTGGTCGATCTGAACGTCATAGATCAAGCCTAGCTCAACGATACTGATAGGAATTTCTGGGTCGTAAATGGTATCAAGCGCCTGACGAACCTGCGCCTCACTTACACCCTCTGAACCATCATCGATGAATTCGATGACCTCAGGGGTTTGCCCAATCGCATCGGCATCGGTGCCATCAATACGATACATGTTGCCCTGAAAGGTAACGGTATAGTTGCCACCAAGACTCTGATTAATCGTTAAAAAGTTACCCGCCGGAATTATAAAAGGCTCACCAGAGGGTACGCGACGCGCAGGGCAGTCGCGCTTAGTGTCAGCCATGATCTGCTGCATGCTTAGACTACCGTAAAACTTTCACCACAGCCGCACTCGCCCGTGATGTTTGGGTTGTTAAACTTAACCGTAAAGTTTACGCCTAGCTGCTGCATGTCGATTTCGGTACCGCGCACTAAAGGTAAAGCCTCTGGCGTAATAGCAAACTTAATACCTGGTGACGGCTCTATCACGGTATCTTCTGCCGCGATTTCTGACACGATATCTAGCATGTAAGCGTAACCACTACAGCCAGTGACTTCAGTGCCTAAACGCACATAGTCGCCCTTAGCTTTAGCCAACGAATCGGTAAAATGCTTAACCGCAGCATCGGTTAGCGTTAAAATATTTGCATTGGGATCAAAGGTTTCAATACTCACCAATCACTCCTTACAGCAACATCATTCGCGCCTTTGCCAAGGCGTCGAACAGAGCATCTACGTCGCTCATATTGTTATAGATAGAAAACGAAGCGCGGGCCGTACCAGGCACGCCTAACTTATTCATTAAAGGTTCTGCGCAATGGTGGCCAGTTCTTATAGCCACACCTTGGCGATCTAACAAGAAGCCCACGTCGGCTGGATGGCCACCCTCAAGCACAAAGCTTAATACGCTGATCTTATTTCTCGCTCGCCCTAACAGGGTCATGCCGTCGAACTGCTCTGCACGCTCGGTTGCTGCGTCGATCAGCGACTGTTCGTGCGCACGCATGGCTTTAGCGTCAAACTGTGACAACCAAGTCAATGCAGCACCTAAACCGATCACACCAGCAATATTTGGTGTACCGGCCTCTAGGCGATATGGCAGCTCGTTCCACTCAGCATGGCTATAGGTAACGGTCTTGATCATCTCGCCACCGGTTTGCCATACTGGCCACTCAGCTAACAATGACTCGCGACCCCACAAAGCGCCTACGCCCGTTGGTGCAAAAACCTTATGACCCGAGAATGCATAAAAATCGCAACCTAGGGCCTGTACATCGACATCGCCGTGAGCAACACCCTGAGCACCGTCAACCGTTACTAAAGCGTTAGGTGCGATTTCGCGAATCTTAGCAATCATCTCAACAACGGGGTTTACTGTACCCAACGCATTGGAGATATGCGCAAACGACACCATTTTGGTGTTGCTGTTTAAAAGACTAGTGAATGCTTCTTGATCAACTTCGCCAAGCTCATTGATTGGTGCAATCTTTAACGTCGCACCACTGCGTTCGCACGCCTGCTGCCAAGGAATCAAATTAGCATGATGTTCTAGCTCAGTAACGATTACTTCATCACCAGCTTTAAGAATCTGCGCCATACCGTTGGCAACGATATTGACACCCTCGGTAGTACCAGCCGTAAAGATAATTTCGTTGCGCGAGTTGGCGTTTAAAAAAGTAGCGATTGTGTCTCGCGCACCTTCGTATAAACGAGTAGCCTCGTCAGCTAACTTATGCGCACCGCGATGTACGTTTGAATTGCAGTTAGTGTAATAATCTGTAATTGCATCGATCACCGCCTGCGGCTTTTGTGTAGTAGCGGCGTTATCTAAATAGATTAACGGCTTACCATCAAAGCTGCGCTTTAATACTGGGAACTGATCTCGAACTGCCGCTACATCAAAGCTCATGCATCAACCTTATTCATTGATTCAAATCGCGCTTTAAGCTTGCTACGAAGCCAGTCACCTAGCGCTTCATTTGGCATCTTGTCGACCAACTCATTGATGAAACCAAAGTTCAACATCACCTTTGCATCGCGCTCGCTAATACCGCGCGACTGAAGGTAATAAATGGCTTCTTCGTCTAGTTCAGCTACGGTTGCACCGTGGGCACACTTAACATCATCGGCATAAATTTCTAATTCAGGCTTAGTGCTCACTCGTGCCGAATCTGACAATAGTAGATTGCGGTTATTCAATTCTGCTAACGTCTTTTGGGCATCACGATGAATATGAATACGACCGTTAAATACCGCTTTTGCAGAGTCAGTTACGATGCCACGAACATTTTCGTCAGTGGTGCCATTTGGCACTGCATGTTCGATCGTTGAGTGCAGGTCGAATAGCTCGTCACCCTGCAGTAGATAGATTGCATCCATCTCGGCAAGTGCGTGGCTAGCGGCGTGCTCAACATCGACATCTAGACGTGACATCTGGCTACCAAAACCCACAAGGGTTGAACGCAGGCGCGCGAACTCGCCCAATTTAATATGACAACCACCTACTGCGTGGTGCTCACCGCCGACTAACTGAAAACGTGAATGACACAACTTGGCGTGATCGCCCACAAGATACTCACTGATCAGCGTGCTAAGACCCTGGCCTTCGCCTTCTGCCTGCTCGATGATCTCGACCTTTGCACCCTTGGCAACACGTACCCATACTCGACCGTGCTGAACTGCGCCTTCGATCGCATTCATTACCACACGTAATGGGCGAGTGGTGGCAGCATCGGCTTCAACGTCGATCACCAAAATATCTTGCACCATAAGGTCGTTGATCGCGCCAAACAGGTGACGCCCCGGCTTAACCGGCATCATGTCAGCAGCGATTTCTGACTGTTCTAAGGGGCTTAGATTTGAAAAGGTTGCTACTTTTACACCCGCCTCAAACTGATCAGGCAGGTGCCAGCGAACACCATCAAACAATAGGTCAGAGCTATCAAGACCTTCGATCGTTTGCGCATTTGCACGGGCTGTTTTACCAACAGCGAAATCCGTATCAGACAGGGTATGTAATGAGGTGTACTTCCAGGCTTCGGTTTTACGCGTAGGCCAAACAGCATCTTTTAACAGCTGGGCACCGCGCTCGGCAACCGGTGTACGAGCGTCGTCGATACGCGCCTTGGCACCTTCTTTAAGTGTTTGTAACCACACACTCATAATTAGGCCTCGGCACCGTTGTCTAGCCATGCGTAACCCTGAGCTTCTAACTCTAGCGCTAGCTCTGGGCCACCCGATTTAACGATCTTGCCATCAGCAAGTACGTGAACAAAATCAGGCTTAATGTAATCTAATAGACGCTGGTAGTGAGTAACGACGATAAACGCGCGATCATCAGAACGCTGCGAATTCACCCCTTCGGCAACTACCTGAAGTGCGTCGATATCAAGACCTGAGTCGGTCTCGTCTAGGATGCAAAGCTTAGGTTCAAGCAACATCATCTGCATGATCTCGTTGCGCTTTTTCTCACCACCCGAGAAGCCTTCGTTTACACCACGCTTCAAAAACTCTAGCGGCAGATTCACCTGCTTACACGCAGCCTTAGCGCGCTGCAAAAATTCTTTTGAAGATAAGGCGTCTTCACCGGCCGCTTCGCGCTTAGCGTCTACCGCAGCTTTCATGAACTCCATATTGCTTACGCCTGGAATCTCTACTGGGTACTGAAACGCCAAGAACAGACCTTCGCGCGCGCGTTCTTCTACTTCGATATCTAGTAGATCGGTTTCGCCCAATAGTGCTTCACCACCATTAACTTCGTAGCCTTCGCGACCTGAAAGCACATAGCCAAGTGTCGACTTACCTGCACCGTTCGGGCCCATGATCGCGTGCACTTCGCCCGCTTTCACTTCTAGGTTAAGGCCTTTTAGAATCTGCTTGTCTTCTACACTTGCCTGCAAATTTTTAATCGATAACATCTTACTTACTCTCTTAACCTACCGAGCCTTCTAGGCTGATTTCTAGTAGCTTGCCGGCTTCTACGGCAAACTCCATTGGCAATTCTTTAAATACTTCTTTACAGAATCCGTTCACGATCATCGATACCGCTTTCTCGGCATCTAGACCACGCTGCTGACACAAAAACATCTGATCATCAGATACCTTAGAGGTAGTTGCTTCGTGCTCAACTACCGCAGACGGGTTTAGCGCCTCAACGTATGGGAACGTATGCGCACCACACTGATCACCAATCAATAGCGAGTCACACTGCGTAAAGTTTCGCGCACCCTTCGCCTTTGGATTAATACGTACTAAACCGCGATAGCTGTTGTTACTACGACCGGCTGAGATACCCTTAGAGATAATCGTACTCTTAGTGTTCTTGCCGATGTGAATCATCTTGGTACCGGTGTCAGCTTGCTGCGCGCCACGGGTAAGTGCTACCGAGTAGAACTCGCCAATACTGTTGTCGCCTTTTAGAATGCATGAAGGGTACTTCCAGGTAACGGCAGAGCCTGTTTCTACCTGGGTCCAAGACACCTTGGCATTGGTATGACAAACCGCGCGCTTAGTTACAAAGTTGTAGATACCACCTTTGCCATTCTCATCGCCTGGATACCAGTTTTGCACCGTGCTGTATTTAATTTCTGCATCGTCTAAGCACACTAGCTCTACCACTGCAGCATGCAGCTGATTCTCGTCGCGCTGCGGTGCCGTACAACCTTCTAGGTAACTTACATGGCTGCCTTCTTCGGCAACAATCAACGTGCGTTCAAACTGGCCGGTGTTTTGTTCGTTGATTCTGAAATAGGTTGATAGCTCCATCGGGCAACGTACACCCTTAGGAATAAATACGAATGAGCCGTCGGTAAACACCGCGGAGTTTAGCGCTGCATAGTAGTTATCGCGCTGAGGCACTACAGTGCCAAGATACTTCTTAACTAGCTCAGGATATTCTTGAAGGGCTTCAGAGATCGAGCAGAAAATTACGCCTGCCTCTTTTAGATTCTCTTTAAATGTGGTCACAACCGAGACCGAATCCCAAACAACATCCATTGCTACGCCCGCGAGAGCTTTTTGCTCTTCTAGCGGAATACCTAGCTTTTCGTAGGTAGCCAACAGCTCTGGGTCAACCTCATCTAGCGACTGTGGGCGATCGGCCATACTCTTTGGTGCTGAATAATAGCTAATCGCCTGAAAATCAGGCTTGTCGTATTCTACGTGAGCCCAGTCGGGCTCTTCCATCTGAAGCCATGCTTCGTACGCCTTTAAGCGCCACTCAAGCATCCACTCAGGCTCGTTTTTCATCGCTGAAATACGGCGAATAATGTCTTCGTTTAAACCCGGCTCAAAGGTTTCAGACTCGACATTGGTAACAAAACCTGCCTCGTATTCGCGATTAATGGCTTCGTTAATCTGTTCAGCTTCGTTAATCTGTTCAGTCATTGGTACGTCTCTATAACATCTACCTGGCGTTGTTAGCGCTAGGCTTACGCGGTTTCTTCAATCGAAAGTAGCTCGATGGGCGACTCGCCCGTTTCTTTGTTGCGGTCAATCAACCACTGAAGGCTAATGCCTTCTAAGAACGAATGAATCTGCAAGCTTAGATCTACCCAAAGGTTATGGGTGATGCATTGTGTGCCACCATTACAATCGCCACGGCCTTGGCAGTTGGTGACATCGATATTTTCATCGACCGCTGAGATAATACTGGCAACGTTAATGCAGTCAGTTTCGTCAGCCAAACGGTATCCACCGCCAGGCCCACGCACACTGTTAACCAAACCCGCTTTACGCAACTTGGCAAATAGCTGTTCTAAATAGCTAAGTGATATGTTTTGGCGCGTCGAGATATCAGCAAGGCTTGTCGGCCCCTCAGATTGATTGAGCGCCAAGTCAAGCATAGCTGTTACGGCATAGCGGCCTTTGGTCGTTAATCGCATCAAATTACCCTACTTATTAGGGCGTCATTATCGAATAACCGACTAAACTGGTCAACTATTTGCGCAAGGCTGTAATTAGTGCCACAAGCTAGGCTGACAGGGCCTCAAAAGCCGTCTTGATTTGAGCAATTGCCTCATCAACATCTTGCTCTGTGGTGTAACGACCAATAGAGATTCGTAACGAGCTATGCGCCAACTCGGCATCGAGCCCCATGGCAACCAACACGAAACTTGGGTCAACACTGGCCGACGTGCAAGCCGAGCCAGACGAAATCGCCATACGGTTTAGCGACATCATCATGGTTTCACCATCGATACGTGCAAAGGCGATATTGATCACACCAGGAATGCGGCTTTCACGGTCGCCGTTTAATGACACACCTGGTAACTGCAATAGCGCGTCGAGCATTTTATTACGTAGAGTCGTGATACGTTCGATCTCAGATGGCAGCAGCTCTTTCGCTAGCGCGCACGCCTTACCCAAACCAACGATTTGATGGGGCGCCAACGTACCCGAACGCATGCCACGCTCGTGACCACCACCGCTCATTTGCTCTTCAATGCGCACAGCGGGCGAGCGACGCACATACAATGCACCGATGCCCTTAGGGCCATACATCTTGTGAGCAGATAGCGACAGCATATCGACATCAAGCGCCTTGACATCAACAGAGACCTTACCCACCGCCTGCGCAGCATCGGTGTGCATCAACACGCCTTTATCGCGGCAAAGCTTGGCGATAGCACCGATGTCTTGGCGAACACCGGTTTCGTTATTAACCGACATCACGCTGACGACTACGGTCTGATCAGTGATCGCCTGTTCTAACTCGCCCAAATCGATTAGACCAGACGATTGAACCGGTAGATAGGTCACCTCAAAGCCTTCTCGCTGTAACTGCTTACAGGTATCAAGAACGGCTTTATGCTCGGTAACTACCGTGATGATGCGATTACCCTTGCCCTCATCACGAGCCGCTTTGGCCGCCCCTTTGATGGCAAGGTTGTTCGATTCGGTTGCCCCAGAGGTAAATACGATCTCGCGAGGGTCAGCATTGATTAAATCAGCAATTTCGCGACGAGCAATCTCGACCGACTCTTCTGCTTGCCAACCATAGATGTGCGAGCGTGACGCAGGGTTACCAAAGTTTTGATCTTTGGTTAAACACTGCATCATCGCATCGGCAACCCGCTCATCTACTGGCGTGGTTGCTGCGTAATCGAAATAAATGGGGCGTTTCATAATCGTTATTTGTGCTCGCCGTCTTTGTTGTATACCGCGTCTAGTTCAGCTTCGGTCTTTTGAAAGCGTTTAACCATTAACTGCGCGCCAGTTAAGATGCCGCGCATGATTTGAACTTCTTTGTCGTCCATTCTCACACGGTTAAATAGGCGTCGCAATCTAGGCATGGTTTGTTTAGGGTTTTCGCGCTTGTGAAAACCGATATCAACCATCGTTTGTTCAAGGTGATCGTAAAAACGCTCGACCTGATCAACGGTAGCAGGCTCTACGTCCCACTCGTTCCACTCAAGTTCACCTTCGTTCATTGCCAACCAAGCCATGCGGGCTTCGTAACATAATACCTGCACCGCTGCGCCAATGTTTAACGAGCTGTAATCAGGGTTAGTAGGGATATGAATGTGCGAGTGGCAAAGCTGTAGCTCTTCATTCGTTAGACCACGATCTTCGCGACCGAACATAATAGCTACTTGGCGAGTTTGCGCCTCGGGCACATAGCTTTCGGCCGCTTTACGTGGGTTAACCAAAGGCCAAGGAATGGTGCGCTCGCGAGCACTGGTGCCAAACACCAACTGGCAATCTTCGATCGCCTCTTCAACCGTATCAACCACACGGGCATTATCTAACACATCCTTTGCATTAGACGCTCGCCATACCGCCTCGTCGCTTGGGTAGTCTTTGGGCGCTACCAACACAAGATCAGACAACCCCATGTTTTTCATGGCGCGAGCAACCGCGCCGATGTTACCTGGGTGAGTAGTATGAACTAGAACAACACGAATATTGTTAAGGGGATTCACTGTTATACCTTGCTCAAGTGTGGGCCAACTTGCTGAAGTAGCGATTTGAACACCTTAGGATTACCCGCAACAATGCCGCCAGTCTTCATAAAGTCGTTGCCACCACTGATATCACTAACTAAGCCGCCAGCTTCTAGAATTAAAAGTGCACCAGCTGCCATATCCCATGGCTGAAGGCCAATTTCCCAGAATCCATCAAAACGACCCGCTGCAACGTATGCTAAATCTAGTGACGCAGCACCATCACGGCGAATACCTGCAACCTTAGGCGCAACCGCCGCTAGTGAAGCCAAGTAAGCCATCATGTGTTGATCTTGGTGACCTCTAAACGGGATGCCCGTCGAGATCAACGCGCCATCAAGGGTTTTACGCGGAGTAACACGGATACGACGACCGTTTAGCTGAGCGCCACGGCCGCGTGACGCGGTAAACTCTTCGCGACGAAACGGGTCTAACACCACAGCGTGCTCAACTCGCCCTTTTTGGCGAATCGCAATTGAAATAGCGTAATGAGGGATACCACGCAAAAAGTTGGTGGTGCCGTCTAGTGGATCGATAATCCATTCAGTGTCATTGGCATCGTCGCCTTCAGCCAAGATACCGCCTTCTTCTGAAACGATACGGTGGCTAGGGAACGCCTTATTGATATGGTAGACAATCTCTTTTTCTGCGGCACGATCAACGTCTGACACAAAGTCGTTCAGTGCTTTCTCTTCGATTTTTACGCGGTCCATATTTTCAGAGGCGCGTACAATATTTTCGCCAGCACTGCGCGCTGCGCGAAGTGCGATATTAAGTATTGGTTGCATGATCAGCATCTACCATCAAGTTGTAAGAGAACGGGTGCGCTTAGGCAAAACGCATTCTACTCTTAACTATAGTGGTCGCGACACTGCAAAATGTTGAATCTTGGTTGGCAATTTGCCTACATCTTGAAACTCGCCCTAGCATCTTCTAGCCAAATACCACTAGGGGATACGCAACAATGCCTATTATCAGCGAGTTTTTCGGGATTTCTATCCATATGTACTACAAAAGACCACAACCCGCCCCACTTTCATGTCAGATACGCTGAATTTGAGGCTTCGGTAAGATTTGATACACTAGAGATTACAAACGGTTACTTACCTAAACGAGTCGTAGCACTTGTTTTGGAGTGGGCAGCCGTGAACCGCGAGGCTTTAGCAACCGACTGGCAACTTGCCCAGAAGCGAAAGCCCTTGAGTCGGATAGATCCGTTGAGGTAACTCCATGACAGCGCACAAGCTCTATAAGGTAACCGATATACAAGTAAAGCCCGACTATAAGCTTTTAGTCACATTCGAAGACGGCACATCAGGCATTGAAGATCTGCAGCACGATTTGTGGGGCGAAGTGTTTGAGCCACTAAAAGACCCAGCCTATTTCGCCCAAGCAACAATCGATAACGGCGTGATCTGCTGGCCCAACGGCGCAGACTTAGCACCCGACGCATTATATGAACGCATAAAAAAAGGCCACCCGTAGGCAGCCTTTCTTCAAATCCCTAGCAAACTAAGGGATTTCATCAAACTCAGCACCCTCTTTTTCGGGCATTACCAAGTCTTGCGGCACAAGCTTAAGTGCCAACAGAATACTCGCAGAGACATAGATCGACGAGTAAGTACCGATCACAACACCCACCAACAATGCTTGCGCAAAGCCGTGAATCATCTCGCCACCCCAAATAAATAGTGCAAGCACCACTAATAAGGTAGTGATCGACGTGATCAACGTACGACCTAAGGTTTGACTGAGCGAAAGGTTGACGATATCGATAGGTAGCGTATCGCGCACCTTTCTGAAGTTTTCGCGAATACGGTCACTTACTACAATAGTATCGTTGAGCGAGTAACCAATAATAGCCAGTACCGCAGCCAGTACGGTTAGATCGAACTGCCACTGAAAGAACGAAAATACACCTAGCGTAATGATTACGTCATGGGCAAGTGCCGACACGGCGCCAACCGAGAACTTTTGCTGAAAACGAAAGGCAACATAGAACATCATGATGCCAAGCGCCGCCAACATACCGATCATGCCCTGATCACGCAATTCGCCACCCACCGCTGGGCCAACAAATTCTACGCGGCGCATTTCGATGGTATCGGTGGTACCGGCGCGCAACACCGACAGCACCTCTTCGGCCATCTTAGGGTTACCGCTTTCACGTAGCTTAATTAATACGTCTTCTTCAGAACCAAAGTTCACCACAACAAAGCTTTCGTAACCGGCACCACTTAGCTGCCCACGAATCGCCTCTAGATCGGCAGGGTTCGAGTAACCCACCTCAATCGCAGTACCGCCGGTAAAGTCTAGGCCAAAGTTAAGGCCCTTAACCGCTAGCGTACCTAGTGAACCCACCACTAAAAGAATCGAGACAACGGCAGCGATCATACGCTTGCCCATAAAATCAATAATCTTCATCTCATTCACCTTAGATATGTAGCTTGGTCACACGGCGACCGCCGTAGATAAAGTTGATGATGGCACGGGTCAATAGAATCGCCGTGAACATCGACGTCACAATACCGATCGACAGAGTAATCGCGAAGCCCTGAATAGGCCCTGTACCTACTGCGTACAGAATCAACGCAACCAACAAGGTTGTTAGGTTCGCATCAAAGATCGTGGTAAATGCGCGATCGTAACCCGAGTTAATCGCCATTTGGGGCGATGCGCCCTCGGCGAGCTCTTCTTTAATTCTCGAGAAAATCAGCACGTTGGCGTCAACGGCCATACCTACGGTCAGTACGATACCCGCAATACCTGGCAAGGTTAGAGTTGCACCCAATACAGACATAAAGGCGATCAATACAACCAGGTTTACCGCCAGCGCTATGTTTGCTGCAAAGCCAAAGACCTTGTAGAACAACAGCATAAACACGATTACCAATGCTAAGCCGATCTGAACTGAGGTCACACCCAGCTCGATATTCTCTGCACCTAAGCTAGGGCCAACCGTACGTTCTTCAACGAAGAACACCGGCGCAGCCAAAGCACCCGCACGCAATAACAGGGCGAGTTCTGATGCTTCTGCAGGCGAGTCTAGACCTGTGATTCTAAACTGACGACCTAGACCAGACTGAATAGTGGCTAGGTTGATCAAATTCTTGTGCTCTTCAAGATAGGTTTCGGCTACTTCTTCGCCCATCTCATTAGTGCTGTACTTGATACGTGTCTTGTTTTCGATAAACAACACACCCATACGGCGACCAACGTTATCACGAGTTGCGCGGTGCATCAGATCACCACCGCGGCTGTCCATCGTGATGTTTACCTGCGGTTGGCCATTTTCATCAAAACTTGGGCGCGCATCGGTTACGCGCTCGCCCGTTACAATTGGGCGACGCTCAAGGGTACCCTTACGGAACTCGTCATTACGAAAATCGAAGGTCTCTTTTTGACTGTTAGTAGCACGAGGGCCCGCTTCTAGACGAAACTCAAGGTTAGCGGTTTTACCGATAATACGCTTGGCTTCGGCAGTGTCTTGAACACCGGGCAACTGCACAACAATACGGTTACGACCCTGCTTCTGTACCAGCGGCTCAGCAACACCTAGTTCGTTTACACGGTTACGTAGAGCCGTTAAGTTTTGTGATACAGCGTAGTCTTCAATTTCACGAATCTGCAACTCGGTCATGCTGACCTGAGTGATAAACAGGCCATTGCGCTCGATGTTTAAGCGAGTAAGTGATGGGTCTTCGGTGCGAATAACACTGTTACCCTTGGCGCGCTCTTCTTCAGTTTTGTAAACCGCCTCGATGATTAGGTCATCATTGGTTTTAACACCCTGATAGCGTACTTTCTCGGCACGCATAGCTTTACGCAGGTCTGATGCCTGCGCATCAAGACGCTTCTTAACCATCGTTTCGGTGTCTACTTCTAGCAAGAAGTGCACACCACCACTAAGGTCAAGACCCAGCTTCATTGGGGTTGCGCCCCATGCTAGTAGCCATTCAGGAGTGGTTGGCGCTAAGTTCAGTGCTACAACGTACTCATCACCCAACGCGCGCTGCACAGCCGCCTTTGCTGGCAACTGGTTGGCACGATCGGTTAGACGAACAAGGGCGTTGTTGCCGCTATGCTCTTCGCCAAAGTATTCGATACCGGCTTCATCTAGCGCGGCGGTGATACGCGAAATCTCGCGCTCGGTCATTTCGAGCGTACTGCTCTGCCCCGATACCTGAACCGCTGGATCTGGCGGGTATAAGTTAGGCGCAGCGTACACCGCACCCAATACCACTACCATCGCGATAAGCAGGTTCTTCCATAATGGATACTTATTTAACATGGTTTTTCACTTCTAATGTTGCCCGAAGGCTATTTTGCGAGCTCGCATTATATCGCACCCCCACACCGTAACAACCGATATGGGGGCAAGATTTCGCGATTACAAGGGCGAGTTTATAACGGCGGGGTTTCTAACCCCTGGCGAGCATAGAATTCGTCGACATATTCGTCGAACGTGCCGCTATCTAGCGCATCACGCATGCCGCGCATCAGATTTTGATAAAAACGCAGATTATGAATAGTGTTTAGCTGCGCCCCTAACATCTCTTTGCACTTGTCTAGATGATGTAGGTAAGAACGCGTGTGGTTCTTACAGGTATAGCAATCACAATGCTCATCTAGCGGCCCAGTATCGTGGCGGTGCTTGGCGTTACGAATCTTGATAGTACCTTCGCTGGTAAACAAGAAACCGTTACGGGCATTGCGAGTAGGCATTACACAGTCGAACATATCAACGCCGCGGCGCACACCCTCAACCAAATCAGCCGGCGTACCTACACCCATCAAATAACGAGGCTTGTCGACCTTCATCATGGGCGTAACCACATCCATCATGCGGTACATCTCAGGTTTAGGCTCGCCCACACTTAGGCCGCCAATGGCATAGCCATCAAAGCCGATGTCGTGCAATGCATCGGCGCTTTCTTGACGAAGGTGCTCGTACATACCACCCTGAATGATGCCAAATAGCGCTGAGGGGTTATCGCCATGGGCGTCTTTTGAGCGCTTAGCCCAGCGCATCGACATCTCCATCGAGGCTCTGGCTTCAGATTCAGTGGCCGGAAACGGAGTGCACTCGTCAAAGCACATAACAACGTCTGAACCCAGCTTGCGCTGAATTTCCATCGACTCTTCAGGGCCCATAAAGATCTTAGAACCGTTGACTGGCGATCTAAACGACACACCCTCTTCAGTGATCTTGCGCATCGCCCCTAGGCTAAACACCTGAAAACCACCCGAGTCAGTGAGAATTGGCTTATCCCAGCCAATGAAATCGTGCAGATCGCCATGCTCTTCGATTACCTCGGTGCCTGGGCGCAAGCCTAGGTGAAAGGTGTTACCCAAAATGATGTCAGCACCAATCTCATGGATGTCACGGGGTAGCATGCCCTTTACCGTACCGTAGGTACCCACAGGCATAAATGCTGGAGTTTGAACATCGCCTCGCGGAAACTTCAGAGTACCGCGGCGAGCTCGGCCATGCTGCTTATGCAGCTCAAAATTCATAAAACATTCGCGCGTCATTCAACAACCTCGTTGATCGCATCAGGGTTCTTAGTAATAAACATAGCATCGCCATAGCTAAAGAAGCGATATTCGTTAGCAACTGCTTCTTTATAGGCGTTCATGGTGTTCTTGTAGCCCGCAAAGGCACTGACCAACATTATCAGAGTGCTTTCGGGTAAGTGAAAGTTTGTAATTAGCGCGTCGACTACGTGATATGGCTTGCCGGGGTACAAAAAGATCTCAGTATCGCCGGTAAAGGGCTTCAACTCGCCATCTAGCGCAGCCGTTTCAAGGCAGCGAACACTGGTGGTGCCCACCGCAATTACTCGCCCGCCATTGGCTTTGGTGTCTTTAACCTGTCGCACTAGCTCGGGTGACACCTCGATCCACTCACTGTGCATTTGGTGCGAATTGATATCGTCTACTTTAACCGGCTGAAAGGTACCCGCACCCACGTGCAGCGTAACCTCGCCCGTTTGCACGCCCTTTTCTTTAAGGCGCTCTAGCAAGGCATCGTCAAAGTGAAGGCCTGCGGTTGGCGCTGCCACTGCGCCAGGATGTTTGTTATAAACCGTTTGATAGCGCTCTTGGTCGCTCTCTTCGTCTTCACGGTCAATATACGGCGGCAATGGCATATGGCCAGCGCGATCAAGCACCTCCATGGCTGTGCCCGAGATAAACTTGATCTCAAATAGCGCATCTTTGCGACCGGTTACTTCGATCTGATCACCGCTTTCTACTGTGAGTATCGCACCCGGCTTAGGCGACTTGCTGCTGCGAGTGTGGGCGAGTGCTTCGGTATCGCTTATTAGGCGCTCAATCAAGATCTCGACCTTACCGCCGGTCTCTTTTTGACCAAACATACGCGCTGGTATCACGCGGGTGTTGTTATACACCAGCAAATCGCCCTCTTTTAGAAGCGACTCGATGTCAGAAAATTGCTTGTGCGCTAACTCGCCCGACTCGCCATTTAGGCAAAGCAAACGGCTTTGCGTGCGCTGAGCCAGCGGAAACTTAGCAATCAATTGCTCAGGAAGATCGTAATAAAACTGTTGTCGTTGCATCGTTGTAACCTTAATAACCTTATAAGGATACCGATACCTAGTTATTTGGGCTAGGTGAGTACAACAAATGCCACCAATTGGGGTGTTTGTATATGTACGCGAAGCCTGTCATTATCAGGGCTGATAACTATTAAGACAGAAGTTCCATGTTAAACCCTAAGATTGAATCAGCCCTAAACCATCTATACGAAAAACGCCCTAAGCAAGCAGCTGATATCTTCGATCAACACAATGACGAAGTAGTAAAAGATGCCGAGTTAGCCAAATCGGCAGGCTTTGCATATGAGTTTTCGAACCAAATCGGTAAAGCATTGCTCATGTATCAAGCGAGCTTAACCTTAGATAGCGAGCAAGATGATTTAAAACTGCGCCTAGCTGATATATTCAATTTTTTAGGCCGATTTGAAGAAGCGTCAAATTATTATCGCGAGCAGTTCGGCAAAAGCCCTGACAACGCCGATCTTGGATTTAAGACCGCGCGCACACTAATCGATAGTGGTAACCCTGTACCTGCCATAACAGTAATTACGCGATTACATAAGATTAAACCTAAAACACCTCAGTTTTATCTTTTAGAAGCTAGAGCATTAATGGCTCTAAAACAGACAGATGCCGCTGAGCACACTCTAGCGCTTGCATCAAAGTTAGGGCAAGACGACACTAGCATCGCCTATCGAAAGGCTGAGTTATTGCAACTACAAGGTCAGTTTGGAGAGGCAATCGAGCAGTTTGCACTCGCCCTTAGGTTTCAGCCACAGTTACCCGAGGCTTACGCCCAGCAAGCAACCTGCAGCCTGATGCTCAATGACCCTAAGCGAGCCAAACAGTATCTTGCTGATGGCATAGCAAGATCGCCAGACCATTTACAACTTGCCAATGCCCAAGCCAACCTTGCAAAAGAGCTAGGTGAAGACATTTACGCAACCCATCTGATCAAGAACCTAGACAGTAAAAAGCACGCTTCGTTAGTATTTGCAGGCCTACAGTGCCTAGAGCAGCTGTCAGACTATGACCGCATAGAAGCCTTTTGGGCTAGCAATCCTGCCGAGGCAGCCGCCGCGCCTAGCCAACTAATTAGGGCACGCCGCTGTCTTGCAGAGAATCAGTTCGAATCGGCACTAGAGATTATTAAAACATTGCCTACATCAAAGGCACTCCGTAGTGTGCAAGCCCAAGCTCTTATGGGCCTTGGCCGTTACCAAGAAGCCTATGATTTGATGAAACCGATTCTGAACGGCGAACGCATTGATCAACTGGATCTCGCTATATTACTAAGTGCCTTGAGGTTTATAGACGAAGAAAAGTATCTTCAAATCGTCGATATTGAATCGCAGGTAATCGAAGTAGACCTAGCCGATAGCGATACAGATATTGGGCAGCTAAACAACCAGCTTTTAGCCGAACTAAGCCCTATGCACTTTGCTGCGAATAGCCCTCTTGCACAATCCGTTAAAGGTGGCACCCAAACGCCTGGCGATCTTTTCGAACACAACTCTCCCGCTATCTCCCGCTTACGCACGCTATTGTCTGAGACTGTGTTGACTAACGTCGGTGAAGAATTTAACAAGACGCTAGCAAATCAGCACCCTCTAAAGCGATCTATTTCGCCCTACATCAACTCGGCCTGGTCTATCAAAACCACTGAAGGCGGCAGTCATATCTCTCACGTACACTCTCGCGGCTGGTACAGCAGCGCCTACTACGTGAGCGTTCCAAACGAGGTGAGCGAAGGTAATGGAGGAGAGTTGGTATTAGGAGTTCCAAGCTTTTTCACCCCTGACACTGTGGAGCCTTTGGCGGTTATCACCCCAAAGGCGGGTCATCTAGTACTGTTTCCGAGCTACCTTTGGCACCAAACCAATCCGTTTAAGTCTGACTCGCCCAGAGTCGTAGTTGCCTTTGATGTAATTTAAGGCAAGTCTTTGAGTTAACGGCAATTTTTTGGTTGACCAACGCGCGGGCGCTGCTATAATTCGCCCCCACACGTGCCAGAGTGGTGAAATTGGTAGACACAGGGGATTCAAAATCCCCCGCCCTTAAAAGCGTGCCGGTTCGAGTCCGGCCTCTGGTACCACGAATTTAAAGGCCTGCAGCGATGTAGGCCTTTTTTCTTGCCTGCTGAAAAACATCACTGGTAACTCTCTGGTAACTCTTGAGCAGATTTCAAACACTGGTAACTATTCGATCTCAACGGTAACTCTCGGTTCTGCATCGCTCGTCGGTACCAGCACATAAAACGCCTGCTCTCTCAATTCGCTAGATAGCTCGTTAGCATCGCCCTCGATGATCTCCTGAGCAAACAGCTCGTGACTGACCATACCTATCAGCTCTGTAGCTGGATTCGTTTTATTGTGTCTCTCAATGAAAAAACCTCGCATCATGCACCTCAATTATTGTTTTGAAGCACATTAGCAAGGTTTTCTGGTGGTGGGCAAATAGGCACCTACTCGGTGCCGGCGGTTGGTTAGGCGCTCAATACTCGGTAGAAAGTAGCTCGACCAACACCTAGCAGCTTGGCCGCTTGGCTCTTGTTACCGTCACACTCTGCAACTGCAGCAAGCGCCTGCTCTTTAGTTAGCTGGGTTTTCGGCCTGCCCATGTGCTTACCTTGCGCCTGAGCAGCTTCGATGCCCTGCTTTTGACGCTCTTTAATGAGATCACGCTCAAGAGTAGCAACGGCCGCCATCACCGTTAGCATAGCTCGCTGCTCTGGTGTGATTGCACCGTTAGGCTCAAAGCTCAGAGTAGTGTTGCCAATAATGGTTAAGCCAACGCCTCGATCACTTAGCTCTTGAGTAATGTTTAAAACGTCTAGAGTAGATCGTGCTAAACGGTCGATGCTTGCACATACGATCACATCACCGTACTGAACTGATGCCAATAGAGCGTTTAACTGTTCACGATCACGATTAGCACCGCTCTGTCTGTCTACATAAATTTGAGATTGCGGTAGATCATGACCGGCCTTTTTGATCTCGTTAATCTGTCGATCAATACACTGGCCGATACTGCTCACTCGAATATATGCGAATACTTTTGACACTGTCTCTAAACTCCTAAGTCTTTATGGTACAGGATTGTACTGTATCAAAAGGTTGTAGTAAAGGTTTAGAGACAATGTTTCTAATGGTACACCTTACGAGACACTAAAAGCCGTAGATGCTATTTGGCTCTAAAGGCGTCTCATTGTCATCATCGGCCTGTAGCTGCTGCAGCGTACAAACGATCTGAGCTAGCCCGTTGAAGTCATCGACCAAGCACTCGAGATCGAGATTGCCATCTAACGCACACTCAACTGTGTCTCGCAGAGACTCGAGACTCATCGCGAGTGAGCTAGTAGTCATCTGCATGAGTGCGGCTGAATCCATCACCAACTTACTTTTAGAGTGCTCCATCGCTTTGCTCCTTTTGAGTATCAAGCTCAATACTAAACCGTCTATCAACAAGATTCCCAATATTCGCAACTGCCAACTGACGACAATGCTTGTGAATACCGGCCGACTGTAGCGCCTTAGTGGTTAGAGGCTCTAAACAGAGTCGGCAATTTAGGTTAGCAACACTCCTGTTGCTCATGATCGACTCTGATGCTAGATCAAGCCGCTTTTGATAATCCCATATTTGAAGTAGCGGTATTGCTTTATTCGGGTCGTACTTAGCCATTATTCAAGCTCCTTTTGAATATGTTTAATGATCGCGTCTGCATGACACGGTTTATCTAGATCGCACCCACAAATAAGATCGAGACCTACTAGCGGTGCTAAATCGAGATTCGGTAGAGTGTGACGTTCAAACAACTCAACTGCATCTGCAGCGGTCATCGGTTCGCCTGTCTCTGGGTTAAGATCACCTACTCGGTATGGGTTGCCATACTTCGACGGTCTCATGACTCGTCTGCTATTCCGTGGGTTAGGTGTAAATCGACTAACTAATTTCAATCTTTTCATAACATCACCCGAGCAATGGATTGTCGTCACGACTTGCAAATAGCTTCATCGCTGGGTCATCAGCGCGGCCAACTAGCGGCGCGGTCTGACCGTGATTGTTGCCCGCGTTTTGTTCGCATATTTTGAGCAATCGCAGAAAACTCATCTTTTGTTTGAGCAGCGTATCAAGCCTCTTATGACAAGGATTTTCTTGAATCGCGCCGTTAGCCATCTGCTGAAAGTCATCACCAAGATGTAGCAACGCTTCTGTCTGTCTGATTCGAGTCTCGATCTTTATTAAGTCGCGCAGCGCCAGTAATTCACTCTCAGACCAGCTACGCAGATCTCGCCTACTGGTGTATTGACGCCATAGTGACCGCTCAAAGTCATTATCAAGCTCTATGTTATCTGGTAGCCTCAATTCTTGATCGCGTGATTGAGCTTTCTGCACTTGTGCCTGCAGACTGTCTGATCTTGGTTTTCTTGGCTTAGTCATGGGTAACCCCTCTGAATTTCAGCATTAGCGTTAAAGAAAGTGAGCCTTCACCGGTGGGCGTTCCTTGCCGTAGTCTAAATATAGCCCCCCTGCCCTTAGCAGATGGCCGGCCTGCTCTAGCTCTAACTAGTTAAAAAACACCTGTAACCGATGTAATCCTGTAACAAGCCCCGCCATTACTGGGCTCTAGCCTGTAACACTACCTGTAACCGGTCTATAAAAACCTGTAACCAAGAGCATCAGCACCATAAATCCGGTTACATGTTTTCTAATGGTTACAACGGCCGGTTACATGCTCTAGACCGCGCAGTTACAGGCGTTACAGGTGTTACAGGTATATTTTAAGTAACTCAGCAATCGGCCTTTAACTTATCCAACTGCTGATTAAGCTCATAAATTTCATCAAGTAAATCTACAACCAACGGCAATATATCGGTCGCTAGATACACCCAAGCATGACCAGCGCATTCTGAATCTGGTTCAAACATCTCAATATCGGCAGGCGATAAAATCATGTGACCTTTATTAAGCACTTGAGTTATGTCTTGGCTTATCTGACAAGATACTTCTAATGATCCAACATCTAGAAAACCCCAAGCACTTTCCGACTTCGCTTGTGCCAGCATCAAAGCTATGACGCTCCCAATTACACCGTCTTGTTCTGCAGCCTCATCTAGTGAGAATACGAGATCTAACCAATTCACTTCAGTCATGATTAAGCTCTCCGAGTATGGTTTCAAGTACGCTGTAGGCGCTGACCTTTGTGTCGCTATCCGGTACCGTAATCACGTTAGAAAAAGCATCGACTCTGTTCGATTTCAAATAGCCTTGACGGTTAAGAGCTTTCTTGACCGATTGAACGTCGGCACAATTACAGGCCTCTTTAAAGCCCTCTGGTGTAAAGTGATACGCATTGTCTTGGTACCAACCGGCACGATCACGCGGTGGCGATGTATTGCCAACTTGGAACCGACTAGCATTAGCCAAGATAAAAGCTCGTACAGCTTCAACACCACGGTCGGTATCGTCTACATTTTGCCTAGTTAACCATGCTTGGTAGGCGCTCTGTGCAGCCTCAATAGCTGCCTGCTGATTCCACGGCAAAAGGCCTGCAGCACACGCCTGCTGACCGACAAACGCCACTAATGCGAATCGCGCCCGTACCCGTCGATGTATTGAAGTAACCGCCTCACCTAAACAATCGTGATTGAAGTCTCGCCAACCAAGCGCCCACTGGTGCATCTGTTCAACTGCCAACGCACCAACATGCCCGTAATGATCTGCACATAGCTGCTTAATACGGTCGGCTTCTTCTGATGACTTAAACAGAGGTTCACATTCATCTATACGTAAATCCGGTAGGCGCACCATCATGCCGCCTCTTGCATCTCCTTTGCCGTGGGCAATATGATCTATGACACCTAGTTCGCCGGCACTTAATAAACTGCACCGCCACGATTTAGGCTCCTTTAAATCACCGTCACGGTTCGATCTACCACGGCCAACACCAGCAAATAATTTATAGATAACACCACCAAACTCTCTAGCATCACTCTCGCCTATTTCATCAACAATGAGAGGTAAGTCATTTAGAAGCTCTGCTTTGCTTTCGAGTGCGTTACTCGTGCTATTCCACTTCTGCAGATACGATTGCTTACCACCGGCAATAGCTGGGTCTGCGCCACTTGCCCAAACAGACGCGGCCGCCTGCAATAGTGTTGTTTTACCTTGCGATGTAAGCCCGAAAAAATGAAAACCGCCGGCCTCAACGCCTACTAAATGACGCATAGGTGCAGCAATCGCCGCTTGCACCGCAAAACGAACTAAAGAGCTGCTATTACTTAGACCTTTTTGCCATGCATTGAGATCGCCTTTCTGCTCGATCACGGCCGCTATTGGCGATGGTGTTTTAGGTCTATATTCGATGGGCTCAATGCTTGGATTGATTGTCATGGTAGGCAATACGAAAGCATCATCATGCCAACCAAGAGCAGTAGCAGTAGTGATTTTTTTATCGGGATTAAACTCAGAGATAAACTCAAGTAATGACCGCTCTCTGCCAAACTTAATAGCAACACCAAGTGCTGCTAGTTTCTGAGCTGCATCGGTGCCGGCGGTATGCAATAGAGACACCGGTAAACAGTAGTCACGCAACTGACCGTCACGGTCAATGAAGCGTAAACCGAGCGAGTAATTAACGGCCGTCTTTTCGCGCAGTAGGCTTTCAACCCA
The DNA here is from genome assembly GCA_947503335.1 of uncultured Pseudomonadales bacterium. Lineage (GTDB taxonomy): Bacteria > Pseudomonadota > Gammaproteobacteria > Pseudomonadales > CANNCY01 > CANNCY01. The sequence goes on from CANNCY010000006.1 coordinate 135,679, forward strand.
TACTGGCGTCATCGTAATGTGCTGCCAGTCTTTGTCCACCTTGGTTAAGACGCCACGCGGCGTTACTCGATAACCAGTAGGTACCGCAACACCCTGCCACGGTTGAGCGACTTCGTCACTTGCTTTTAGATTAGTTTCAATAGCCGCCTGTTCTTGACGATAGATCTCTTGATTATGCTCTGTAACACTTACACCGTCTGCAGTCTTTAGCAACTCTCCTGCTGACCTTAGAGCAGCTTTTAGATCAGCACCATGCCTATGCACTTTAAACAACTCGAACTGATCAAAACAGCCTCTTATTGCCGTACTACTATGGTGACTATAAGCCAACCCACTTTCGAGAATTACAATTCCTGGTGTACCGCTTCCGCTATCTGGCGCCAACCATTTACGCCCGATTTTTCGGTACTGAAATTCGCGCAGAAGTGCCTCAATTTCGTAGCTCTGATTGTATTTATCAATAACTGATAGCTGCTCTCCTTTCTGCTGTTTATCAATCAGTTTTTTACGCTCGGCCTTAAACTTTTTCTCGGCCTTTTCTTCGGCCTGCAACTGTTCACTGATTAGCTTTGCCGCCTGCACCAAAGGGCAATTATCATCAGTATTGAAGTATCGGTCATGCTCGTTTATATAGTTCTCATAATGAGCAATCAATACAGGTTGATATGCAATTTGCGCCGGCCGGCTTGTGCAGTCATCAGCACCAATCGCATCAACTAGCGCCAACTGCAAAGGCCTTAACACTTCAAAACTACATGACCTCGCCAACGGTACAACGCATCTATACCGCCGCTCATTTTCGGTACTTGAAGCCGTTGAATAAATGCTAAATGCAACATCACCAAACAGCTTAACTATTGAAGCCTTTAGGCTCTCAAGAGAGTTAGCACCGCTGTCGTCATCTACCACGATTGCGGTAAAACAATCGCTTTTTAAAACGTCTGCTTTTCGCTTCGATGGCGCTATATATGGCGCGATAAAAGGTAACTGCTTTTTAAGCTCTTTTGTATTCGCGTATTGGTTAGCTGGTCGCGGCGGTTGTTTAATGATCTGACACAATTCAGCATAAGAGATCTGCCCGAATCCGTCTGTCTGATCATGATTAGCACCTGTCATAAATTTAGGTATAATTGTCTTAGTCATATCAGCTCCTTTTGCTATGACTTGGCCGAGTTAGAGTCTGCAGCTTTAACTCGGTCTACTTGAACGTCTGTAATATTGTTCTGATGCTTCGCTCTTGCTTTAATCACTGACCGGCGATAACGCTCACTCTCAATTAAATCCGGTGCTATATCGCGCACATGATCGACGTTACTTGGCACCTCATCGACTACCTCAAACGTACCTAAAAGCAGATACTCGCCGCCGATGCCGTTACAGTGTGTTACAATCTCAACGCCCATTTTTCGTAGCAAGCAGATCAAGCTGTGACTGATGCAAGCCGCTTCAATATCCTGCTTAGTTCTAAAGCCGTATCTAATAAAAGTTAGCAACTCTGTCTCGCGCTCATTCAGATACAACCACCAAGCATCACCGTCATAGTTCGCGTAGATGACGATGCTTTGATCAGCTTTATTAGCCCTCAATACTTGCTGATCGTGCAGCTCTAGTGCATCTGTAGTAGCATCTAAATTGTGTATTAGTCGGCCGGTTACTTTGAGCTCGGGGATATCTTCGCAGTCATCGAATAATCGTCGAATTTTCATGACTTAGCACCTCAGCAATTTGTTGTTTTCTTAAGCTCGAGATAATCAAGAATATCGCTCAGCAGATACCTTGCCCGATTGCCGATGAGAGAAAATTTTAGCTCTGGGTATTTCTTGCTTGAGTACGATTCGAGCGATTTATAGCTGATGCCTAAGTAAACAGCCGCTTCACCTCGAGTTAATAAAATCTTATCCGGCGATGCGTTTGTAGCTAGCTTCTGCTCTAGAGATCGGCGCGCCTCGTCGGCGGCGTCTTGAGTTAGATGTTGGTGGGTCATGGTCAAAGCTCCAAAAGTAATGGTACCTAGAGCTTTGCTGATTTTGGGTTGATTCCTAGACGGGCATAGTCGGATTTAATGGGTAAAACGACTTATTATACCGCTCATATAGAGCTGTAACTCATTGATAGTTAAGCAATCACCTAGTCGGATTGTATTAAAATGCTTAATTCACCTTAAAAACGAATAATCTAGTCTTGTACTGATTCAGATACCCTTGCTGCATCTCTCGCTTCTTTTATAACCTCTAATACTGCTGATGAATGAGCTTGCAGCGTTTCGTCAAAACGCTTGGTTTTGCCTGCTCCCCAATCTCGCCAAGTTGACCACTTTATTGTACCTAGAGGTAGATCGTCGAATACGCTTCTCAATGCAGAGTACAAAGTCTTACCGCGATTAATTTCGATCGAGAGTTTTTGTGCAAGGTCAATTTCAAGCTGCTGCTTTGGCGTGACCTTGTTCTTGCGATTCAATTCACGCCTTTCTCGATCAATCATCTTCTCGAGATAACTCGGCACCTTAAGCAGATTATAGTCATGATCATCTTCAGATAACTTTGCAATCTCACGAACAACATCATTCAGAGATATTGTTTTACCGCCACTCCTCGCTGACTCAACTGTTAAGATTAGCTCCCCTGGTATCAAGTCTTGACTCTCGACACTTTGACGGTCTTTGTATATGGGTTGCTTGCCAGTTTCTAGATCAACCCAATTACCAAGTATGCCGACTTCAAGAGCTTTCTCAATCCATGCTTCGCGCTCTGCATCTTTATCTTTAACTAGCCTTGACGCCCTCTTTTCTACAAGCGCCGCCATCACCTTTCTATACAATCTGATTTGAGTATCACTGTATATGAGCGAATCTGAGTGCTCAGTATAATAAGCTTGCACTATCGACATAATCATATCGTCACGACACAAACGCTCATTAGGCGTTTCGCCTAGCTCTGTTATCAACCTAATATCTTGCGCCATCGTTATGCTCCCTGCAGTAGTTTGAGTAACTGCTCTCGCTGATCACCACCGAGAGCTGCTAATTGTTGAATGAGATCACTCGACAACTGCTCTTTAAGACCAGCCTGCTCAAGTAAGTAGTTTTCAATACGCTGACTCGCTTCTAGCAGCACCTCTGGGTCATCAAACGAGACGTAACCGAGCGTTACATCTTGGCCGCCTTCACCTATTCGGTGGTTCATTAACTTTTTTATGAGCGATAGCGCGATGCCAGCGTATATGCCTGCACTCGCCATAGTGCGCCGCATATCGTTTGCAGATGCTCTTATTCCGCCATCACCGGCCTCGTCTGCAGTCATCGACTCAACTCGGCGCATCACTTGGCGAATACTTGTCGGCGGCCTTTTTGCGCCTTTTGTTTCGACCTCGAATATATATTTTGACCGCTTTGTCGCTGACCGTTTGAGATGACTGATAATCTCAGCAACACGCTCGGTCATAGGCCTTACGAGTGCATCATCATTTTTCGATATAGACTCGGGTACAGTGATAGTGCCGTGACCGAGATCAACCCAAGACCATTCTGCAGAAAGTATCTCCTTTTCGCGTAGCCCCATTAGAATTAGCAACTCTGCTGCGTAGGCTTGCTGCTGTACCGTATGACTGCCCTTTTGCTGTAGCTCTCTTACTGCACTAAACCACTCTGGCAATCGACTACGTCTAATCGTCGTTTTACGGCGCTTTGGCTTATTCCACTTTTTAGACTTCTCGCCCGAGACCTTATCTGATTTTTTTAGTGCATCGGTAGGTATTGGCTGGGTTATGCCTAAATGCTTTTCAGACCATCGCCATAATAGGCGCAAGGTTCTAGCATCTCTGTCGGCCATGCTTGCGCTTGGCTTACGATTCTTGAATTTGCCGGTACCGGCGGTTCGCTCTTGATAGAGCTTTTGCAGCACTTTGTCAGTAATTGATACAAGCGGCTTATTTCGATAGCTATATAGCATGCCGCCATTTTGAGTAGTTAGGTGCCGATATGATTTTGCCGTAGATTCTTTAATGCCGCCTGCATCTAGCATTTGATCAAGAGCAGACTGCAGCGTTACATCATTTTTAGAGGTTTTAACATCGCGTATATTGTGGCGAGCTCTATAACAGTATTCATTAAAGACTTCTTGCGCCTGCTCGACGCTCATCTCAGACCTTAACCCCAAGAGCTGCTTTCGTAATACTCCGTTAATCCGCTTGCATAGCTTCCACCGGCCTTTACCATCTGCATTTACATGCAGCTCTAGGCCGATATTACTGTCACACTTAAAAATAAGAGGTAGTTGATTATTCTTGATCGCGGCATTGATAGCGCGATTACTCAACTTTAGTTTGATAGACTTAGTAGTAGCCATATTATCCCAACTGATAATTTTGGTTAGATTCCGAGTTAAGGTTGCCGCCTTAGCTCGGGATTGATCTCTTACCGCTCCAAATACCTCTCAAAAATACGCCCAAAACTGGTAACTCTCTGGTAACTCGTGACGCGATTTCGAGTGCTTTTGGTAACTCTCTGGTAACTGCTGATCTAGTGTAGCACATACTTAACTTATACTACTTAAATAATATGACGACCAAATATGCACACTATTTATAAGGCCTGCAGCGTAGTTATAGGGTATAAGCAACTAAAAACAGATGGGCAATATACTGGTACAAATTTATACTTCTATAGGATTCAAAATCCCCCGCCCTTAAAAGCGTGCCGGTTCGAGTCCGGCCTCTGGTACCATTTTAAAGAACCTTGCTAATCGCAAGGTTTTTTTATGCCTGTAACAAAGGCACGGGCCGG
>CANNCY010000007.1 GCA_947503335.1 uncultured Pseudomonadales bacterium
ACTACCGATGCTGCAGGTAACCAAGGTAGTGCCACTATCGCGCATACTTACGCAGTCGATATCAGCGCACCTCAAGCACCGATCATCAATCCTCTCGCTCCAGATATCAATACACCAACGCCGTTGATTACCGGCACGGGCGAGCCCGGCGCGAAAATAGAGATTAAAGATGGTAACCAAGTATTAGGCACAGCAACGGTAAGCTCACAGGGTAGCTTTACGTTTACGCCACCACCGTTGCAGCAGGGTAGCCATAGTTTTAGTGCGACACAAACAGATACTAGCGGCAATACCAGTGGCAGCAGTAGCCATCATGCAACGCTGGTAGACACGACCAATCCAATCCCTACGATCAGCGTTGACCCCATTACTGCAGACAATCTAGTTGATACTAAAGAACTTGGCAGTGCTATAAGAATAACAGGCCATGTTGGCGGCGAATTTAATACGGGTGACGTAATTGAATTAAAAATGCCTGACGGTTCGATCGTAACCACAACTACAGAGGCCACAGGTACATTCTCGGTAACCGCACCGCCACTTAGTTTATTGAATCATAACAACGCACAGGTAGAAGCGTCGATACAAACAACAGATGCTGCCGGTAACAATGGCAGTGCCAATTCTGTACACGCATTTAACTTAGATACTAGCGCGATTATTGCGGGTACGGATACCGCGACAGTCAAAGAAGAATCTGCGTTACAAGCTTCAGGCAAGTTAGATATTGATGACAAAGATATCGGCGAAGCGCTGTTTAATGCAGTGACACTGACAACAAACTATGGGCAACTTGTTGTAGCGACAGACGGTAGCTGGACATACAAATTAGATAACGCAAACCCAGCAGTGCAAGCCTTGGGCGAAGGTAAACAATTAACCGAAACAGTGGCTGTTGCCTCGATCGATGGCACGTCGCACAATATCAGCGTAACAATCGGCGGCACCAATGATATTGCAGTGGTTACTGACGTAGGTGGCCACGGTGTTAAAGAGGATACCAATGTGTTGGGCGGTAGGTTAATCGCCCACGGGCAGCTAGGCATTACCGATATAGACACCAACGAGGCGTTCTTTAAGCATGAGGTAATCGCCGGTAAATACGGCACCTTTGCAATTGATAAAGACGGCCAGTGGCAGTTCGCCGTTAATAATTCAGATCATGCTGTGCAGTCGTTAGGCCCCAGTCAACAACTCACGGATGTAGCCACGGTGTTAACCGCCGACGGTACTCAACATGATTTAGTGGTGACAATTCATGGTTCTCCCGATCACCCAATTATTCATGTGCACAGCGCCGACGCCGTTGGCAACGTGATCGAAGACAAGCACCCCGATGCTAGCGGTACACTAACGGCTACGGCGATAGATACAAGCTCTTCGCTTACATGGTCTTTGGCGAGCTCTTCATCTAAGTACGGACAAATGTCGATTGATAGCACTACAGGTAAGTGGAGCTATCAATTGTCTCAAGCTGCTCAAGCTTTAAAAGAGGGCGAGTCACAAAAAGAAGTCTTTAGAGCGATTGTTACAGACTCGCAAGGTACAAAAAGCGAAGTGGATATTATTGTACATGTGCAGGGTACAAATGATGCACCTGTACTCAACGCAATTACTGCACAAGCTGCTTCTGAGGGTGATACGAATCTAGTTAAAGGCACGATTACTTCGACAGATATCGATACGGGTGATAGCGCTTCATATTCTACAAGCACTAAGGTCGGCGGGTTTAAATTACATGCCGACGGTAGCTACACCTTTGACCCAAGTAATGCAGCCTACAACGGTTTGGCAAAAGGTGACATACAGACAATCACAATACCTATTATTGTGACAGACGGCAGTGGCGAATCAGATAAACAAAATCTTGTGATTACAATTACAGGCACAAACGACAAGCCTGTCTTAGATCAGATTCAGGCGCAGAGAGCAAACGAAGACGGTAACAAAGTGACCGGCACTATAAACGCAACCGATATTGATGCCCATGAAACTGCAACCTACACCGCACAGCCTGTAGATGGCTTTACGTTAACGCCAGACGGCACTTACACATTTGATCCAAGCCACGGCGCATACCAACATTTGGCAGCTGGCATAGATAAAACGCTGACGATTCCCATCACCGTAACAGATCAAGATGGTTTGAAAGACACTAAGAACCTGGTAATCACAGTACATGGTACCGCTGACGCCGCGGTAATCACAGGCACAGACACAGGTGCAGTTACTGAAGAGTCATCACTGCAGGCAAGTGGCACCTTGTCGATTACTGATAAAGACGACGGGCAAGATCATTTTACGGCTAAAGATATCAACGCGGCCCATGGCACCCTGCATTTAACAACCAATGGAGCATGGACATACGATTTAGACAATAAGAACCCTGATGTTCAAGCGTTAGGCACAAGCGCGTCAACCCAAAATACGCTGACTGACACAATTGAAGTAACCAGCGCCGACGGTACAAAACATAATATTGTTATTACAGTAAATGGCACTAACGACGGCCCAGTGATTAATACGATCACTGCGGCAACGGCAACAGAGGGTGACACAGCCTTAACTCGTGGCACCATCACCTCGTCAGACAAAGACACTGGTGATACGGCAACCTACACAACTGCATCTACGGCACCAGGATTTACACTGCATTCAGATGGTACCTATACCTTTGACGCAAGTAATGCGGCATACAACCATATTGCTGCCGGTGCTACAGAGACAGTCACTATTCCAATTACCGTAACTGACGGTAGCAGTGCACCGAATACTAAAGATCTAACCATTACCGTCACTGGCACGAATGATGCGTCGGCACTGGCGAGTTCACTAAGTGTTGCATCAGTTACCGAAGATAAACTCGCCTCAAATGGATTGCTAGATTCGGGGTGGAAAAACCTCGACGTTACCGATGTTGATTCTGTTAGTGAAGCGGCGATTGTTAAGATCGAAATCAATGGAGTACAGCATAGCGTCACGGCTAACTTTGCTATGAATATCGCAGGCACGCACGGTACTTTTAATTTTATGCACAGTGCCGACGGCCACAACAAGTGGAGTTACTCTACTGATAATCAGCAATCTGAAATTCAAGCACTAAAAGATGGTCAGAGCCTAACCGACACAGCCTATTTGATTACGGGTGATGGTACACGTATACCATTAACAGCAACAATTAACGGCGCAGATGATCATGTCACTATCGATACCCACGATAAGACGCAGGGTAACCTTGGTAAGGTTACTGAAGATACCCACACCAGCATCAATGGTACCTTACAAGCCCATGACCTTGATAAAGACGACAGCGTCAGCTTTAAGGCGCAAACGATTCAAGATCAATACGGTACCTTTAAAGTCGCTGCTGATGGAACATGGTCGTACACTCTAGACCCCGGTAAAACGAATGCGCTTACCGGTCATGATCATTTCGTACATCCGCTTACCATTACAGCACAGTCAACTGACGGTAGTACCGTAACTCAACAAATTGGCGTTGTGATTCAGGGTCATAATGATAGTGCGGTTATAACCGAGGCAAGAACAGGGTCAATCACCGAAGATCTTCATCCCGTAGGGTCGATGTTAGAAGCAACAGGCAAGCTTGACATCGTTGATCCAGATGAGAATGAAGCTGTCTTCGCTACTGTCGTCGGTAAACGAAACGATCCTTATAATAGTGGGATGCATGGCGGGCTCGCTATTTCGAAAGATGGGTCCTGGTCATATCAAGTTCCTAATAGTGCAATACAGCATCTGCGTGAAGGCCAAGTTGAACACGTTCAATACAACGTGACCACGGCTGGCGGTGATATGAAAGTGCTCACCATTAGTGTCACGGGTACTAATGATCAGCCGACGGTTTCTGCAACAAAGATTACTGGTGCTAACGAAGACCAGCATTTTCAAATGCAAGAAAGCCATTTCGGTTATCACGATGTAGATACCGGTGACGCATTAGCGAGTATCAAACTTACTGACCTACCTGATGCTAACGAAGGTCGCTTTATGCTTAACGGCCACCCTGTAACATCGGGGCAGAGCATAGGCGTGTCAGAAATTACTCATTTAGAGTTTTGGCCGGCAAAAGACTTTAACGGTGATGTGCAATTTAAATACACCGTTACCGATAACAGCACAGCTGCCAATGCTGAATCGGCAGAATCAACCGGAACAATCAATGTAGCGAATACGCCAGATACTTCAGTAATTAGTGGCGACACTAGTGGCGCAGTAACTGAAGGTAACATTGGCGATAGCGCTACGGCGCATGGAACGCTTGCTATAACCGATGCAGATAAGGGAGATAATCCAACATTTCATGATGTGGCGAGCACGGCCACAACCTATGGTCATATAACAATGACTAATGGGCAATGGACATACACACTTGATCAAAGCAAAGTACAAGACCTTGATCCGAATGATCGTGATCCAAGCAAGCATCAAATTACAGACTCGTACACCTTCACAGCAAGTGATGGCTCAACGCAGACTGTACAGATTACGATTACTGGTACCAATGATAATCCAGTTATCGAGACAGCCCATGCAGCGCCTCAGGGAGCAGCATCGTCGAGCTTAAAGTTACAAGATCTAGATATTGTGAGCCATCCAACAGGAGCGAACATCGATATCCATGCTGACTGGGGAAGTGATCATAGAGGGGCGCCTATCGGATGGAAGATAGTCGGCCTATACCGACCGGGCTCTGATCATAATTATATTGATCCAGCGCATATACCAACGACGGCAACCATACACAGTGGTCAAGGTGGTTACAACTATATCGGCCAGCATGGATTTTGGAAAGCGCAAGGTATACCGGATACGATAAACACAGGCAGTGGCGGCGCCAGCGGTCATGGCAATTCGTGGCAGGGTGGCATCGTTGTATTTCAAGATCAACATGGTGACGAACATATCGGAATCATCAACCGAGTTTGTTCTGGCTCTGATGGCAATAACGAGCGAGATTATCTCTACTATCATAGCTATCAAAACCTACACCCAGGCGCTATCACGATCAGTGGACAAGCTGCGGCCAATGAGCATGTTGAAATCAAAGAGGGCAGTCAAACCATCGCAACAGCAACGGCTGATCGATTCGGTCATTGGGAGGTCGCTGCATCGGCACTTCCAGATGGCAATCACATACTACACGTTGAAAATAGCAGCGGTGAAATGACTGGAGATAGAATTTACCAAATTACAGGTAACTCTGTTTCAGATATCACCCCTGCGGGCCTAACTACCGAGATTAAAGAAGATTCGGCACAAACAATCATTAGTGGTGAGCTAAAGGTAACTGATGCAGATCATGGTGATCATCCATCGTTTACTGTGCAATCTAATGTTCATACCAAGTATGGGCAGTTTTCGGTTGATGCTGATGGTCATTACAGCTATCAATTAGATAATTCTAATTCGATAGTGAACGCGTTAGGTGTTAACCAAACAGTACAAGAGCATATTACAGTAACAGCAACGACACCTGATGGCGAAAGCGCATCTAAGGATGTCGTGATTACGATAAATGGTTCGGTTGACGCACCAACGTTAAGTGCCAGTGCTGCCACCGCGCAGCAAGGATCAATAATAAACTTAGACTTGCATGCAGGATTAACAGATACCGGCGGCGATAGTGAAACCCTACAAATAAAAATTTCAGGCTTACCAGCGAACGCTTCTTTGAATAATGGTACGTACGACAATATCGCCAAAATGTGGGTATTGAATAAGGCTGATCTTACCGGCTTAACCTTAGATTTAAAGAATGCTAACTTTCATGGCGATCTACATTTTAATGTGACAGCAACCGCATCAGCCTCAGGCGAGAGCGAGTCGACCACTCAAAGTGTTAGCCTACATGTAAATGCATTACCTACAATCACAACCGTGGCATTGCACGGCACTGAAGATACTGCCTATACATTCAAAGCAAGCGATTTTGGTTTTCACGACGCAGACGCAGGCTCAACAATGCATCATATCACTGTTACTCGATTACCTGATGCTCATGATGGCGTGCTAACCTTAAATGGTAATGCCGTAACGAAAGGGCAGGTAATTGCGACAGCAGACATCCCTGATTTGGTATTTACACCTGCTCGCGATGTGTTTGGCGATATCCATTTTGGATATACGGTTAGCGACGGATCTGCTGATTCGGCTAGTGCCCAGGCTACTATCACTCTCGCAGGAACGCCAGATGCTGCCGTAATCACAGATCTAACGCCGTCGCGACAAACCATTATTGAAGATCATCACGTACAGTCGTCTGGGATCATTCAAACCGATCAAAACCGGTTACGTGTTGTTGACCCAGATGGTACTGCCCATAATCAATTTGTTCCTACTGGAAATCCACGCGGCGTGGGCGGAGCTGCTACAGGCACCTGGGTTGCAGGTGATAAAGGCATAGGACAATTCATTCTTCACGCTGATGGACGATGGTTTTACAAAGTATCGAACAGTGATGCGCACATTAACTCGCTATCAGATGGTGACAAGTTTACTGAAACACTAACGATTCACTCTGTAGATGGCACAGCCCATGTATTGACTGCAACGGTACAGGGAACAAATGACGCACCTGTAGTTACCGGTTCTATGACATATGTAGATTCAGAAGAGGGGCATGCCATAAGTGTTCACCTGCCTGATAAATTATTCACCGATGCTGAGGGACAGGCGCTTACACTGAAATTTGATGTAATCGAAAAGACGAAGACTGCCGATCACGGTTATGACCCAGATGCAAAAGATCATAAAGTGCATTGGGTTGATCAATTGACTGATCTGCATATGCCACGTTGGCTACACTATGATGCGGCAACAAGAACGATAACCGGCACACCACCGCACTCGGCAGATGGTGATTTAGATATTCGAATAACGGCAACCGATACGCTAGGGGCGAGCACAGAGTATGACTATCATATTGCTGTTACCAACTTGGGTACATCAACAACGCCACAGCATGGTGATGTCGATGAAGATGGGCGAGCAACTGGGCGAGCATCGACTAACGGGCAGTTAGAGATTTGGGGGGCGAATAACCATCAAATAATTTGGCACGAGCAAGCAACTGGCCAAGATTCAACCCCCGGAATAATACAGGGCAAGTACGGGCACTTGCAGTTAGCCAATAGTGGGCAGTGGATCTATTACGTTGACTATGATGGTACACAGCACCACTCAAATGCCGCACTTAATGCATTGAAACAAGGTGAGGTCGTTGAAGAAACATTTACAGTGTATGGGCGCCAACCCGGTCAGCCAACGCGCTCAGATACCATTCATGTATTTGTAGAAGGTAAAAATGATGGCGCTAAAATTAATGGGTCTAGCACCTCGTCATCGTCAGCCTCAATTACTGAAGATGGTAGACAGACGTCAGTAACTGGGAAACTACATTTAGTTGATGCAGATCATGGTGAGGATCAGTTTGCACCAAAGGCACACGAGCAAGGCACGTATGGCTATCTAGAACTCAATGCATCAGGCGCTTGGACTTACCATATCAATAACGCTTTACCTGCAACTCAGGCGTTAAGTAAAGGGCATGGTGGTCGGGAGATCTTTACAATTACTTCGCCTGACGGAACCGCAACGCACAAACTTACTATTAATGTTGAAGGCGAGAATGACAAGCCCAGTGTGACAACGTCAAAAATAGCGACAGCAGTTGAAGATAAAAGTGCACCGATAGCTGTCAATTTGAATATCGACCCAGTTGACAGCGGCCATCATGCAAGCATTTTGTTTGCCCATGATGTCTTTGGTCATAATGCAAATGAACAACATGGCCAATATGTACTACAAGGGCGATATGGCGTACTAACGATTGGCCGTGATGGTCAGGGGCATTACGACCTAGATAACAGTCGACCACAAACTCAGCAATTGGGCCCTGGCCAAACTGTGCACGAAACGTTTTCGGTGCAGGTAACCTCATCAAGCGGAGCACACACAACGCACGATATTGTTGTTGATGTAAGAGGCACGGTAGATGCCCCAAGTGTTAGCGTGGGTGCACAGCCTGGCGCTGTGCATCAGGATATTGATTTAACTGACAACCAAGAATTGATCGAAGTGCTTAGAGGGCATAAGCAAGATGGCAGTGGGTTTACACACCATCCGGGTGAAACCATTATTATTGGGCTTGATGACCCTAAGCATCCAGGCGCAGTACCCCATATAGAATTGCCTGCGGGCACGCATGCTTATGATCATGATGGCAATCCATTAAAAGAGTCGATTGATCAAGGCAAGGTAGTTGGTTTCGAAGCAACGTCGCAGCAGGTTATAGAAGGTATCTCATTTTCTATCCCACCTTCGGTCACATCAAGCAGTATTAAGCTTGCCGTTGCTGCGGTAATGAGCTCGTCAGGTACAGGAACTTTTACTACACCTATTACCTTACAAAATGGTTTGCCAGTTTTCGATCAAAAGGTTGACCATAATCTCGGTGCGATCAGAGCAGGTGATGAACTAGACGTAAACATCGGTTTAACAAAAGCTGACATAGGTGGCACAGAAACCCTAAGCGCAAAGATTACCGGTGTACCCCATGGAGTAGTGTTACACGATGATAGTGGTCATCACATTCGTGTCAGCTCGCCCCATGAGATGATTAGTTTAAAGGGGTGGGATTTAGAGCATTTACACGCAGTGGTGCCACCAGGTTTGCACCATAACGCGGTTGTTCAGGTAATAGGCGTTGCAACGGCAGCCGACGGTACCGAAGCAAGTTTTGCAAAAGTAGTGCCTATGGTCTTGAACCCAAATTCACCGGGCGAGTTTTCCCTGTCTAGTCCTGATGCTATCACCGAGGGCGAAACCGGTTCGTTTACCGTTAACTTTTTCGGGAAGCTAGCAGCAGGTGAACAAGCATCAGTATTAATTAAATCGCACATAGATTTATCTGATATTGATACAGGGCAATTCAAATTGCCGCCGGGTGTTACTCAGGTAATGGATCCACCTGGCAGTACTACCCCCAAAGTGATCGGTGGCGACTTTGTTTACAAAGTTGAGTTTACAAGTGATGGTAACGCACAGCCGCATTTACAACAGATAAAGGTAGATGTGCCTGTTAAAGACGATGGCATTAGTGAAAAGGGTGAAATGATTACGGCCCAAATGATGCCTGACCCAGGCGGCGATCAGAAATATGTTATCACTGACCAAGCTATTCATCGAATTGCCATTCAAGATAAGGGCACATCAGAAATAATTGTAAAAGCCGACCCGGGGCAAGATCCTCATGTATTTGGTGAGGTGCCAACCGACGTGAAAGGCGATCACATCAATTGGCAAAACATCCCACCTATTATTGGTAAATACGGCGTGCTAGTTTTTCACTCTAGTGGGCAGTATTCGTTTATCGCCAATAGCCATTCAGAGGCAGTGAAAAAACTGGGTGATGGTGATGTTGCGCAGCAAACATTTACAGTACATGGTCATACCGATAGCGGTCAGGGTGTTAGTCATAACATTAACTTAAATGTGCTGGGTTCAAACGAGGCGCCAACAATCTCTGGTGTTCTAGATTTTCAGCGAGCGATAGGCACTACTGCACGAGGCAGTAGAACTATCTATACTTCAGATCCAGATGGCGATTCAGTTACCCTTTCTGTTAAAGGACTTCATCCTGGTGAAGATTACGATACGACCTACGCCACTTTTAAAATGACCGCGTCGGGTAATTGGGAGCTGATACCTAAAACGGTTTACAGCAAAGACTGCACCACAGCTGACGGAAAATTTCATCATAAAGGTGACGCTATAACTGAACTGGTCGATGAGCAAGGCCATGTTACTGGCCAGCTTAGAATGCCGATTACAATTGTTGCGACTGACGAGCACGGTGCTAGTAGCGAGTTAACGATAACACCGGCCGTAGTCAGTCCGTCAGGTGTTGGGCTGCAGGCCTTTGCGTTATGGAATGACACAACGATAGTGGATGGCTCAGATATGACAGCTTCTGGGTTGCTAACCTCTGTGGGAGCAGGCGGTGCAGGCGGTCTGCGGGGCGGAGATCCTGGCACGGAACACTGGCAGTTTGCAGTCGATAAACCCAAAGGAGCCTTTGGTACCTTCGATATTGATCAGCACACAGGGCGTTGGACATATACTCCAGATGTAGCCAAAGTGCAGAGCCTAGGTGGCGATGATCATGTTACTGACAATGTAACGGTAACGCTAACCGATAGCTCGGCACACCCGCCGGTTAAGTCGACTTTTATACTAGGCGTGGATATAAAGGGCACAGAAGAATCAGCTGAAATTACCGGTGCATCTGTCGAGCCAGGCGCAACCGTTGATAGGGGTATCGCTGGCGAGATGCAGCTAACCGACGTAGATACAGACATAGCCAATTACAGTTGGCAGGTGCTAGACCCTAAAGGAACGCACGGTCATCTCTCGATGGATAGTGAAGGGCATTGGCATTACTACACCAACTCAAACGATCCAGTTTGGTCAAGCGGCAGCAGTGTAACTGAAACCTTTGTTGTCATGGCGATCGCGCCCGATGGGCAAGGTGTGCAGCGCCAACTGACTCTAGCCTTAGATGGGCATCAAGGCGGTGTGAATGCGGTTGCAACCGTAGCTGATATGCCTCTACAAAGTTGGGAAGCAGATCTATCGGGTACCATCATCGACCTAGGGCACGGAATGGCTGCATTCTCAGCAACAGATACTGGCGCGACATATTACAGGTATTTAAATCCAAGTGATGGCTCGTCTCCTGTAGTGAATATAGGTTTGCAGTTACCCGACGGATTCACCGTAAAAGGAGCGCACCAGTATGGAAGTTTTTGGGCAATAGATAATCCAACAGCAGATCATTTACAGCATGTTGAAATTATTGCTCCACTAAACTGGGCAGGTGATTTAGATGCCAAGGTTGGTATTGTCGGTACAATTAAAACGAGTGTTGATCAAGATGTTCACTTGACCCCGATAGTGCACCAAGGCCCACCACCCCCACCACCGGTACCCATCGTACACGACACCGCCGATGCTCCAGACGCAGCCGACGCACCGCAAGTGAACGATGCACCAAGCTACACTGTCGACGATTCAATCATAAACTTAATTGACGATGGTAAAGGAGGAGTAGATTCGCTGTTGCCGCCTGAAGAACACAAAGACCCAGCAGACGCAATCACGCCACCACCCCCGCCACCAGACACAGGTATTGGCGGTGACATAGATCTAGACTCCCTGGTGCCTAAAACGCCAGACGATCCTGACGTGTATTAACCGGCTACGGGGCGAGTAGATACCTCGCCTCGTGCTGTAAACAAACAGATGGCACCAATCAGCCACCACAGACCCACGATGATCCATTCGTAGGGCCAGATCAATGCAGCCGCACCGCCGGGTAAATAAAGCACCATCAAAAACATTGAACTAATCAATGCAAATATGCCGATCGGCATACCAAAGCGCACGCGCATCGGTCTAAGCATTTCTGGCTCGCGCAAACGCAAAACAATAAAGCTTAAGGCAACGAAGAAGTAAGCGATCACCACATTAAAACTGCCTGCATCTACTAACCAAACTAGCATTGGGCGGCCAAAAAATGGCGCAATGACACACACAACACCAATGGCTATTAACGCATTGATAGGAGTACGACGAGTAGGGTGCAACACACCTAGCCAAGCAGGTAGCTGACCTGAGCGAGCCATTACAAAAATCGCCCTAGCGCCACCCATTACTACGGCGTTCCATGAAGTAATGATGCCTAAGATACCTGCCAATACAACGGCTAAACCAGCGTAGTCAGACTCCCATGCTGCAGTGGCTGCAACGACGGTACCTAACGAATCAGGTGTTAATAGATCAAAGGGTAGTGCTCGCCCAACAGCAAAACAAATCAGGGCATACCATGCAGTGGCTAACAGTACGCTTAAAATAATAAGCCCACCGATACGACGGGGCTCCATATCCATTTCTTCGGCGGCCTGGGGTATAACGTCAAAGCCGACAAACATAAATGGTACGGCTAACAGCACCAGCGCCATGCCACTAAACATAGGGGCGCTATAGGCGGGCATAGGCGAGTCGGTTGGGTTTAGCATTGCGCCAAACATCAACACCGCACCCACGACCACTAGTATCGCTGTTGCCCATAACTGAAAACGCGCAGCGACCTTAATGCCGAGTATGTTAAGCCATACAACGGCGGCCGCACCAACCGCGCCAACAAGTGCCCAACTTAAGTAGACGTCATAACCGGCAATGGTATACAGATAAATCTGTTTTAGATTAGGTACTAAATATTCAGCAACAGTAGGCAGTGCTACCGCTTCAAAAGCTGACACAGAAACATAGGCGAGCGTAATAGCCCAGGTACAAATAAATGAAGAGATTCGCCCTAAAGCGCGTTCGCTATAAACGTGTTCACCACCCACTTTAGGCATGGCCGAGGCAAGTTCTGCATAGGTAAAGCCAATGAACAGCATCATTAGGCCGCCTAATAAAAAGGCAAAAACGCTACCTTGGGCACCACCCTGTTCTACCCAGCGGCCTGCTAGGGCAACCCAGCCCCAACCAACCATTGCACCAAAGGCTAGGCACAGGCCTTCGACCCTACTGATAACGGGTTTAAATTCGGTTTGCATCGCATCGTCCTAATTATTGTTATTAGGGCGATGCTATCAAAGGCTCAGTCGGTAAGATAGTACTCGATGGTCGACACAACCCTCACCTTTTTAATGTGTGGGTTATTCGAGTCGCGATCGCTAATCGAAAACTGCCCTTGGCGAGCACTTTTGATTTTGCCTAGACTGCTGTCGCTATCATTGGCAAACTTTTGCGCGACTGACCTGGCGTTCTGAGTAGCGGTAGCAATCATTTCAGGCTTTAAATCGTTCAGCCCAGTAAACAGGTACTGTACCTGCGTATCAAAATCGTTGCCGCTAACGGCGATACCGCTTTTACCTAAGTCGCCGATGCGCTGTTGCGTACTGCGAACTAATTCGATGTTGTTGGTATAAACGGTAATTACCTGCGAGGCGTTAAATCGGTAGCGCACATTCGAGTTGTTGCCGTATTCGTTGGCGAGTTTGTCGGTGACGCGTGGTGGCGAAAAGCTAATAGCTGAGCGTTCAAAACCTTGGGCAACCAAGTATTGAATCACCGTGTTGTTTTGTTTCTCGATAAATGAATAGATGTCGGCCAGTTCGTTACCTACCGCTGCATGCTTGAGTGGCCAAATAGCGATGTTAGCAGGTACTTCTTTTTCGGCAAGGCCTTTAGCAGCAACGGTGCGTTCGAACGAGCGATACTCAACAATCGAGCTGCCCAGCAGCCAGCCTAAACTCGCCAAGCCAATCACAAGGCCAATGGCAAGCACAAAATCAGATGGTTTGTTTGAGCTCATATAGAGCCTCCGCGTTTATACTCGAGCAACGGCGCCTTTCATTACGCCTTCAAAAACTCTGACAGTATAGTGGGTATCTGGGTTTTGCGCAGACAGCTCGTTAGCAACGTGCTGAGTAATCAGTTCAATTGTGGTGTCGGTGTCAATGAGATAACAATCATCTGCAGGCAGTACCAATTCAAACTCGCCCTGATTTGCTTGATACAAAAAGCGATGATAGGTCTCGCCATCTTTATCAAAGGTCGAATGCAGATCTTCTTTGGTGGCGAGGTAGATGTCTTTCCATGCCGTGCACCATTGGGCTTCGATCTCACTTTGGCGTGCACCATCAATAAGTACTTCAAATCGCGAGCGATGACCGTGCGCGATTCGCTGGCAATTACCATCGTGTTTTTTCAAGCCGTGTGCGTAATGAAAGTAGGGCCCATCTATTTGTTCTGGCTCTAACCGCACGTTTAGCCCTGTTACGTTCGAGGGTAGTTCATTCAGTAAATACACTTCTAAGTATTCAGCAAAAGAACGCGGCTCGATCGATGGCAAAGGAATAATCGCAACCGCTTCGTTAGGGGTACGATGCATATATTGCTTGCCACTATTAGATACCCAGCTAACACTAAGGTTGTCGGTATCTAATTGATCAACGGTTACTTGCGATTCTGGCACAAGAAGCTGATGGTCAAAGTGCTCATCTATTACGCGCTTAAGCTCTTTTTTAACATGACCAAAATCAAAGATCATGCCTTCATCGTTCAGCTCGCCATGCAGTTCAACTGATACCAACCAGCTTTCGCCCACAATACCGCGCGCCATATCGGCGTAGGCAAAGTCCATAACGGTTAGATGATCTACAAACAAGCTAGGCATAGGGTTACTCGGTATAAATTAATCAACCTATTTTAGCCTAGCCGCTGACTGTAAACGAAGCGATGGCAATGGCAACTATTTGCAATCACTTGACCCCACAGGTCTAGAGGCATGTAATAAACAAAGTATCAATCGAGAATTACCCCATGTATCTGTTTTCGGCCACAGCCACCCCTAAAGATCAGTCAGGCGATCAGCCTTTTATCGTATACATTCGCTTTGCTGACCTGTTTGGCGCCGAGCACTTAGCCAAGCTGTATCTAATGCAGGCCGGCTACCGCAATGTACGTATCGAAAAACGTAAGCAACTAGACGAGCATCACCTTGTCGAAAGCGGCATGGTTGCCCAAGATGCGGCGATTAAAGATGCCTTTCAACACGGATTTCATCTACAGCAGTTCGAATCTCACTAAATTGTGACCGGCCCCACGAAAGGGGTCTTGCAACAAACCTTAAACCCCTGTAAATTCGCCCATAAAACAAAAAGGTAAAAATACCGTAACCCACAATGGGAAGCCTTCAGAGCTGCCGCACGACGCGACACGGTAATCGTTTAAAGACGAGATTGGGGATCATGGCCAGGGCAATTAATCATTGGTTGGCAGTCGTTATAGGCGTTGTAGTAGCTTGGCTAGCTGTCGAATTACAAACACTAAACAGTACATTTATGGGCGAGTTATCATCGGCAACGTTGTCGATGATCTATTTTGTGGCCGTTGTTATTTTATGGCGAGTTTGTACCAGCGCCTATCATCAGCTATTTCGCAGTAAAGTTTGGATGTCGACGATTGCGTTGAGTCTGCCACTAGTACTGATCGAATTATTTCTTTTCTCGCAGGGCAGCTCTTTAGTGCATGTGTTGACCGTAGCAGCAGTGATACTGATGGGGCTGCACACTTCGATACGCGCTAGCAAAGAGTTACATCTGTAATCATTTCTAAAATATAGCTAAACTTTGGGTCATCAACTATTGGATGACCCCGATGACTATTACCTATTCTAGCTATCTTCGCCTAGACGAATTGCTTGATCTGCAAACTCCTTTATCAGAGGGGCCAGAGCATGACGAGTTGTTGTTTATCACCATTCACCAAGCCTATGAGCTGTGGTTTAAGCAAATGCTGCACGAGTCTGATCGTTTGGTAGCGCTACTTAATAATGATGAACACTATAAAGCCGGGCATACGCTGAAGCGTATTCGTATGATCATCAAGACCCTAGTACAGCAGGTAGATATTCTAGAAACGCTAACACCGCTAGAGTTTACGTCGTTTAGATCGTCGTTAGCTCGTTCATCGGGTTTTCAAAGTGGGCAGTTTCGCGAGGTCGAATTCTTATATGGTCTGAAAGACCCGTCAAAATTAGAGCCTTTTAAAGATGAGCCTGAGCGCACAGCAAAGCTGCAAGCAAGATTGGCAGAGCCCTCAATATGGAATGTGTTTACGCAATTTATTAAGCGTCAAGGGTTAGCCATAGATGAGCAATCGATCAAAGACACGCTGAAGTCGCTATACAGTGGTCGCCCAGAACTCGCCAATATCTGCGAGCTGTTGGTCGATTTAGATGAGGGTATTCAAGAATGGCGTTATCGTCACGTTAAGATGGTTGAACGCACTATTGGCGGCAAGATGGGCTCGGGCGGTTCAGAGGGCGCTGGATATTTAGTTAAAACACTGTTCACGCCGATGTTCCCGTTACTGTGGGAGATTCGAAATGACTTTTGATGGATACCGTCAAAAGGTAAATCCTCTTGCAAGCGAATACAGTGCTTTTGGCGTATGTGACCGTTTACTTTTTACTGGGCACTCACATCAAGCGTGGCCTGATGCTAGTCGAGCTGCTCAGTCAAAGGCGTGGGATTTAGCCGCGCAGCATATCGACGACAAGTGGGGCCCTGCATTTGAGGTAGCTGATCAACTGCGTAGCCACATAAGCTACTGGCTAGGCGGTGTTGATTCAAACCAAATCGCCTTGGGGCAAAACACATTCGAGCTAGTTTATCGATGGTTAAGCTGCTTCGATCAGCAAACATTGCATATTGTCACTACAGATAGTGAGTTTCATACCGTGCGGCGTTTACGACAGGCACTCGAGCCTAAGGGTGTACGTTTTACGGTCGTTGCAAGTGAGCCCTTACATACCTTTGGCGATAGGTTTACTGAAGCGATAGATGGTTCGGTGACGGCAGCTATCGTGTCGCATACCTTCTTTAATAGCGGCTATCGAAACCCTGATTTGGCGAAGGTTAGTGACCACTGCGCTAAGCAAAATATCAGTCTATTAGTTGATCTCTATCATACGATTGGCAACTACCCCTTTGATGCAAAAAAGGAGGGGTTAGACAGTGCCTTTTTAGTGGGCGGTGGCTACAAGTATCTACAATGGGGCGAGGGTAACTGTTTTTTAGCGGTACCGAAAAACACAACTCTTAAACCAAGCTTTACTGGTTGGTATGCCGAGTTTGATCGACTCACCAATGCGCCAGGTGAAATGTATTACAGCGACAAGGGTAGCTTCAGATTTGCTGGCGCCACATACGATATCACCGCTAATTTACGCGCCGTTGCAGTGGCTGAATTCTTTGCAAGCCAAGGCTTAACTAAAGACGCCTTAGCGGCAAGTTATGGATATCAGCTTGATTACTTAGAGCAGGGAATTACAGCTGCCAACCTTGATAAAAATAAGGTGTCTTTATTAAAGCTACCGGCGCAGCAACGTTCGGCATTCTTGGTGCTCGAATGTGAAGATGCCGCAAGCTTGCATAAGCGGTTAAATAACCGAGGCATACTCACAGACTATCGTGGTAATCGACTGCGTATTGGCCCCGCACCGTACTTAAACACACAGCAATTAGACACCATGATTGATGCAGTAAAGGTAGAGTGCAGCTAAACTGCTTGCATGATCATCGATACCCATTGTCATCTACAGCTAATTGACCGCGCGCACCGACGCGACTGCTTACAGCGGTCGGTAGATGCGGGTGTAGATCGGTGGGTAGTGCCGGCTTACCAGCCCGAAGACTGGCCGCTGTTAGATATCCTTGAGTCAGCTGATGGTGTTCAAGTTGCGAAAGGCATTCATCCTTGGGTTGCCGACCTATACTCGCCCACATTGCTTGATCAGTTGAGTTTAAAATTATCTAACTGTTGCGCGGTGGGCGAAACGGGGTTAGACGGTAACGATGCGCGACCCAGTCAAACTGTGCAGCTAGCAAGTTTAAATCATCACCTTTGGTTAGCATCAGAACACCAGTTGCCCATCATTTTGCATGCTTATAAAGCCCACAATGCACTGGTACGTGAAATTAAAAAGCACCCCTCAGTCAAAGGCGTAGTGCATGCCTTTAGTGGGTCGTATAACCAAGCGATGCAATATGTAGATGCCGGTTATCTACTGGGCATTGGCGGTGTGATTACCTACGATCGGGCCGAAAAGACCCGCAAGGCCATTTCTAAGGTACCGTTAGAGGCACTGGTACTTGAAACTGACTCGCCCAGTATGCCAATCGCCGGGCGTCAAGGTGAGCCGAATGAACCCCGATACTGCAAAGATATTGCTATAACTTTGGCAAATCTAAAAGATGTACCCTTAGACACTGTTATAAAAACAACCACGAAAAACGCCGTTCAGCTGTTTGGCCTATGAGTATTATTGATTCAAAAGATCCTTTTTTTAGGCGCTTTAGACAAGCGTTTCCTATTTTACGTAAAAACATTAAGTACTTTGATAGTGCAGCGACGGCATTAAAGCCGTTACCAGTTATCAATGCAATGGACGCCTATTATCGGCAGTACAGCGCCAATGTTCACCGCGGTAACTATGCATGGGCCCGCGAAGCAACCGCCGCCTACGAGCAAGCACGAGAAGAGGTAGCGGCCTATTTGCAGGCTCTATCTAGTGAGTTGGTGATTACTTCAGGTGCCACAGAGGCAATCAATATAGTAGCGCGCGGCATCGAACACTTGATTAAAGCGGGCGATACCATTGTGATTACCGAGCAAGAGCATCACGCCAATTTTGTACCCTGGGTGTGGTTAGCAGAACGCACTAACGCTCAGCTCACTGTTGTACCTGTCGATAGCAATGGGTCGATCAATGCGAACGCCATGCGCCAAGCCCTTGCGACAAAACCTGCGGTGTTTGCCGTAACCGCAATCAGCAACGTGGTCGGCGAGTTAAACCCTATCGAAGAATGGGTTACAGCAGCGCGGGCCAATGGGGCGATCTGCTTAATCGACGGCGCGCAACATGTTTTAGGGCTAAAACAGCCAGTGGTTAGCTTGGGGGCTCAGTTTTATGTGTTTTCAGGGCATAAAGCGTTCGCGGATACCGGTGTAGGTATTCTATGGGGCGAGTTTGAGTGGCTAAGCCGGTTAGTGCCTACTTATGGCGGTGGAGAAATGATAAGTAGCGTATCGGCAGAAAAGATAGACCTAAAGCCGGCGCCGACAAGATTAGAGCCCGGTACGCCCCCAATTGCCCAAATGATCAGTTTAGGCGCTGCGCTGACATGGTGGGCACAACAAGATCGTAATCAGTTTGACGCGCATAAGTTGGCGCTAGCTAACTATTTGATTCATGAAGTATCGTCGATTGATGGCTTCGATATCTTGGGGGGTGAGTATGAAAATCAGGGCGTTGTAACCCTAATACCTACGCAGATCAATGCCCAAGATTGGTCGCACTGGCTTGATTTAAATGATATCGCTGTACGAGTAGGCCAGCATTGTGCGCAGCCCTTATCGAATGCTGTGGGTTGCAATAGTTTGCTACGCATCTCGTTGGCACCGTTCAATACTAAAGAAGAAGTTGATGCGTTAATTGCGTTGCTAAAATCATCGATCACCAGCGAACGTGTAGATAACACGCCAATAACCTGGGCAGATATCGCCCAGGTCGATGCCAAACAACAGATGCAGCGTATAGTGCAGTCAGCCCGCGTTGCGCCGCCAACGCATTACTATCAGGCCGACAAGATCGATGGCTGTGAGGCTACCACCTATGTAACCCGAGATGATGGTCACTGGCATGGCTGGTCAGAAAGCGCAGTAATCGATGGCGTACTGCAGTTAGTATTGCGTGAGGCAAATAGCGGGGCAGGGGTTACTGCAATCGAACAGCAGATAAAACATGCGGGCTTAGATCGATGGCTTAGTCGAACAAGACGCAATGGCATAGATGCGGTTTTAACAAAGCTAGGTTAGTATCGTCATCGCAATGACTAAGCGAAAGGATTACCGTGGTGACCCCAGATTACGAGAACTATTCATTAGTAGAGTTAAAAGAAGCGCGCAAGCTAATTAATGAAGAAAAGTTTGCTGATCGAGTTCAAACGATCGATGCTCTAATTGCTCAACAAGAAGAACAAGTGGCACAGGTAACGCGGGGCCAGTTTGAAGCAGATTCTGTTGATGAAGCAGAGCAGGTGCTTCAACAGCGCGAACAGCTCGAGGCCGAAGCATTATTAGAGCAGCCTTTAGTTACAACATTTAGGTCCTTTGCGACGTATTTCGTGTTACTTGCACTGATAGTCGGTATGTTTTCGATTGTTACGGGCATAACACCCAGTACATTAGGCATCGCAATTTTAGTGGGTGCGGTGATGGGTGCGTGCAATAGATTTATCAATGATAACAAGCGGTTCTTCACCCGTAGCGAGCAGAAAAAGGCGATTATAGGTTTTACGCTAATTGCTGCGTTCATCTTAATATCGCTGCAGACGCTGGCATCTTTGCTAGGTGCGAACAACACAATCAATTTACCGGTAATGATTTTGTCAGCAGTGATCAACGGGCTACTGATTTGGTTACTGGTCGTGATTAGGCGCTCTTGGGCAAAGCGAAATCAATTGCTTATCGATTAGGGAAAGAAAATCCCATAAGATGTCAGTCATCGAACATAACAATAAGTAAATCGAATGACAGATAACAAACTAGAGGGTATCACTCGTCGTGATTTTCTCAATGGTGCGTTGCTGGGTACAGGCGCAGCGCTATTAACTGCCAACGCGCCGGCCTTAGCGAAAGCCATCAATAAGCAGATAAACGTATCAGCACAAGATATCGCCTGGAACGGCCCAGCGGGTACTGGTGATTACGCATTATCTAATGGCAACGTAGCATCAACTCGCAAAGCAGCGCATTTGATTCGCGACGGTTTGACCTCGCAATTGATGTCGCAAGTAAAAGATGTTGATGACGAATATGACTTGGTGATTATCGGTGGTGGTTTTTCAGGCCTGGGCGCTGCCTACCAAGCAAAGAAACAGTTTGGTGACGGTAAAAAAGTATTGATCATCGAAAACCACCCAGTGTTTGGGGGCGAGGCGAAACAGAACGAGTTTCAAGTAGACGGGTATACGCTGTACGGGCCGCAGGGGTCTAACGACTTCGGTATGCCAGACCCAAATGACGACGATCTAATCACACAGATTTATCACGATACGGGTTTGCCCTTTAAGCTAGATTACCTAACGCCTCAAGATGGCAGTTCTAAGCTGAAGGTACCCCTAGATAACTACTATTGCGTGTATTGGGAAGAAGACCGTTACGACCACGGTTATTTTGCTGGCCCCAATGCAGAGCATCCATGGGTGGTTAACCCTAAGCAAGATCATCTTGCCCGTATGCCTTGGTCTGACGAATTCAAAGCCGAGATGAATCGAGCCTTTGCAGACAAAGACCATTACGCCGAAGACAACGAAGATTACTGGCGCTGGTTAGATAGCATGAGCTACAAAGATCTGCTTGAAAAGAAGCTAGGTTATAGCGGCAAGGTCACCGAGTTTTATGACCCTATCATCGCAATCTCGATGGGCGGCGTGGGCGGCGATGCCTATTCGGCGTACGCGGCTAAGGTGTTAGAGATGCCAGGCACACAGGTGCACTACACTTACGATATCAACGAAGAAAGCGCCTTTAGTTACCCTGGCGGTAACAGTGCAATCTATCGCCATATTTTAAAGTTCATTAAGCCTGAAACACTAAAGGGCGGCACAGAATTTGAAGAGCTTCTATACGCCCCAATAGCCTTTGATAAACTCGATCAAAAAGGCGATGCCTTTAGAGTGCGGCTTAACGCGACAGCGATCGACGTACGACATAAAAATAACGACCACAACGCTGAGGTTGTTGAAGTAACCTACAACCAAAATG
This sequence comes from uncultured Pseudomonadales bacterium, assembly GCA_947503335.1. Classification (GTDB taxonomy): domain Bacteria; phylum Pseudomonadota; class Gammaproteobacteria; order Pseudomonadales; family CANNCY01; genus CANNCY01. The sequence goes on from CANNCY010000007.1 coordinate 21,427, forward strand.
ATCGTATCGAACGAGTGCGCACTAAGGCCGTCGTGTCGTCAATTGGCGGGTGGGTTGGCCGAAACATCGTTAAAGATTTACCGCTATCATTTACTGAAGCTTACGAACACTTTCATCACTCGCCCGTGTTGGTGGTCAATGTCGCATTAAGGCAATGGCGTTTCTTAGATAAGATTGGTATCGCAGCTGGCCGTTGGTTCGAGGGCTTTGGGCGTTTCTTTTCGATTCGCCGCCCGTTAAATACGGGCAAGCTTACACAGCCATTTCATCCAGATAAGCCTATTGTGATGACCTTTTATGTACCGTTTAATAATCCTGGTTTACCGGTAGCACAACAGGGCGCGGTAGGGCGAGCCGAGATGCTAAGCAAGTCGTACGCAGATTACGAAAAAGAAATCGTCGACCAAATGAATCTGATGTTTGCTGATTACGGGTTTGATGCACAGCGCGATATCGCGGGTATTACGCTAAACCGCTGGGGCCACGCGTTTATCTCGCCCCAACCGGGTTTTCACTATGGTTTAAATGGCAACCCCGCACCTAAAGACGTGATTAAACAGGGCTATGGCCGTATTCATTTTGGTCATTCTGAGTTGTCGGGGTATATGAGCCATACGTCGGCACTAGAAGAGGGTGCAAGGGCAGCTAAACAGGCGCTGGCAAAGGTGTAGTTTAATACGCCTTGGCAGCAAGATTGTCGAGAACACGGCTTACCGCGACAAACCCAAAAGTCGCGGTAACCATGGTGATCGACCCAAACCCTGACGAACAATCAAGCCCTGCAATGTCATCGCCATGGGGGCGCTTGGGCGTAGTGCCACCTTTGCCATCGGGGTAGGTCATGGGTTCGGGCGAGTACACTGCCTCGATCTTTAACTTTGTTTTTAGATTGCGGCTAAAGCCGTGGTCGTCTTTAAGGCGACGGCGAACACGCGCGAGTAACGTATCTTGAATGGTGTCTCGTAGATCACAGCTAGTGATTAAACGCGGGTCACGCTTGCCGCCACTGCTGCCAATGGTTACCACAGGTATGCCCTTATCACGCAGGTAAGCTAACAGGGGCGCTTTGGTTTTGGCATGATCAATAGCATCAATCACGTAGCTAGCAGAATCAGGTATGTGCTCGCCCACATTCAAGCGATCAACAAAGGCTTCAACGGTATTTACTAATATGTTGGGGTTTATCGCTAGCATACGATCAGCCATTACTGCGGTTTTTTGCTGGCCAATGGTATCGCTAGTGGTGTGCAGTTGTCGGTTTGTGTTGCTTACACAAACTTCGTCTAGATCGATTAACGTCACCTCGCCCACACCCGAGCGAGCTAAGCTTTCGGCACACCAACTACCTACGCCACCAATACCAATCACTACAACATGACTGTCGGTAAAGGCCTGTAATGCGGGTTCGCCATAAAGACGCGCTATGCCACCAAAACGATCGTAGTCTAACAACCTATGATTCCTCTATTCGATATAGGCCTATAGTAGCATTTTCGCTTTAGTGTCTTGGCGGTAATCTGTTATCTTTGAGAGATATTGCTATCTAGACGTATTTTAAGGTGTAACCGTGTTTGAACAGATAAACCCCGCCCCGTATGACCCTATCCTTAGTTTGATGGAGGTCTACAAGCAAGACCCTCGTACAGAAAAGATCGACCTAGGTGTAGGCGTATATAAAACTGAAGAGGGCGCTACGCCAGTTATGGCCGCCGTTAAACTAGCCGAGCAGCGCCGCCTAGAGCAAGAAGACTCCAAAACCTATGTGGGTCTGGCGGGTATGCCGCAGTTTAATGAGGCGATCTTAGGGTTATTACTTGGCGATAATCATTCGGCTGTGAACGATGGGCGAGTTAAGGCAACGTCGACGCCAGGTGGCTCAGGTGCGCTGCGTATCTTGGCAGATTTTGTAGTGAACAATTTGGGTTCTCGCAAAGTTTGGTTGAGCAACCCTAGTTGGGCAAATCACGCTAGCCTAGTGGGCGGTGTGGGCCACGAGATCGCTTACTATCCATATTACGATCAAGCAACTAGTTCGCTAACCTTTGATGCGATGATGAGCACCTTAGAAACCGCAGATGCGGGCGATATCGTGTTGATTCACGGGTGCTGTCACAACCCCTGCGGCGCTGACCTAAATCTAGAGCAGTGGCAACAGGTAACCGACTTAATTATTCGCAAAGGCTTACTACCTTTTGTGGATATCGCCTACCAAGGCTTGGGTGATAGTCTTGATGACGACGCTGCCGGTATGCGACTAATGGCATCACAGGTGCCCGAGATGTTGATCGCTGCAAGCTGTTCAAAGAACTTTGGCCTATACCGCGATCGCATTGGTGCGGCGGTACTGATTGCACAAAATAAAGAGCAAGCTGATATCGCCTATTCGCAAATCTTAGGGTCAGTACGTGGTAACTATTCGATGCCGCCGCATCATGGCGCCTTTGTCGTTGCCGAGATTTTGCAAGACGAAGCCTTGTACGCCAACTGGCGCGCAGAGCTAGAAGCGATGACAGCTCGTGTAAACGGGTTGCGCACGGGTCTTGTTGACGAACTAAACCGCTTGGGTGCCGGCGGTCGATTTGACTTTATCGCAGGGCAAAAGGGTATGTTTAGTTTCTGCGGTTTAAGTGTTGATCAGATTCATCGTGTTCGCGATGAGTTTGGCATTTACATCGTTGATTCATCTCGCGTAAACATGGCGGGTGTTAGCAACAATAACTTGGGATATCTGGCGAACGCCATTATGACGGTGATCTAAATCACCGGCGACAGGGGAGTGTCGAATGAAGTGGTTGATTAAAGCGTTATCGGTTGTCGTTGTTTTAGTATTTATAGCGATTACAGCACTACAATTGTTTAGCGACCAGGTCATGGCTTGGTCGCTAGAGCCTGATCACCGCTTCGATGATGAAACCCATCCGGCAGCCCCCGACTATGCTGATGCTCAGTATTGGGCGGCTTTGCCAAGCCGCTTAGATGCAGCCGCCCAAACGCCACCTGATTTTGTTGAAATAGCACTCGCCCCGGCAGATGTCGATGTATTCTATGTGCACCCCACGGGTTTTTTAAGCAGCGAAGGCTGGAACGACGACATGCGCGAGGGCACATTAACGCGCGATCAAACTGAGGCGATGCTGGCATCCCAAGCCTCGGCCTTTAATAGTTGTTGCAGTATTTATGCACCGCGCTATCGCCAAGCAACCTTATTTTCGTTTTTTGAAGGTGCAGGTAAATCAGGGCAACAGGCGCTCGACCTTGCTTACCAAGACGTGCTAGCAGCCTTTGATTATTACATGGCAACCCATAACAATGGGCGCCCAATCATCTTGGCATCTCATAGCCAGGGTACTCTGCATGTAATGCGTTTACTAAAAGATCGTTTTAATCAGGGTTCGCGCAAAGAGCAATTGGTTGTAGCCTATGCACTGGGTTACTCAATGCCTACCGATTACGTAACCGATGTGCTGCAAGGCTTGTCAGTGTGCGACACAGCAACCGATACTGGTTGTATCATTCATTGGGATGCCTATGCATCGGGCGAGGCCACAACAAGTTCAGGGTTGATGTGGTATCCGTCGGGCTGGCAGCGCGGCGGTAACTCGCAACCTGTTTGTGTTGACCCGTTAAAATGGGGAATGGGCGATAAAACGGCAACCATCTTTTTAGACCCAGGCTTTACTCGCAATAACATCGCTACCCAAACACCCGCACAGCGCAGCGCATCGATCATGGCTTACGACGCCGAATACGCGGCGGGTAGGTGTGTTGATGGTCGCTTAGAAATCGATTTGCCTGACAATAGCCCACTTAATGCTTACAAGGGTGATGATGGCAACCTACATATCTACGATTACTCACTATTGTGGGGGCAGATTAGAGGCAACGCCCGCCAGCGCATCGATAGTTACTTAAGTTCGGTGAACTAGCGATGAAAGTGAAGGGTTTTAAACTATTTGTTGCGGCAGTGTTTTTAAACGCCTTCATCGATATCGGGCACAAGATTACCGTTCAGAATACGCTATTCAAAATATACGACAGTTCTGAACAGGTGTTTCATACCGCAATCGTAAATAGCCTTATTCTTTGGCCTTATATATTTTTATTTTCGTTCAGTGCGTATCTCAGTGATCGTCACCCCAGACATACGGTAATGCGCGTCACCTCGCTGTCATCTATTTTAATCACCGCGTTGATTACGTGCAGCTATTGGTTGGGCGAGTTTTGGTGGGCGTATGCATTAACTCTAGTCATGGCCGCTCAGTCGGCTATTTATGGCCCTGCTAAATATGCGTATATCAGAGATCTACTGGGGCGAGCCAATGTGGCGCACGGCAATGGCATCGCACACTCGTTAACCTTGATGTCGATACTTTTGGCCACGGTGTTGTTTTCGGCGGTGTTCGAACACTTTTATTTATCGACCGCCACAACACCAGAACAGATTATTCAACTGATGGTGCCAGCGGGTTTCGTGCTTATCACACTAGCGATTATTGAGGCCTGGTTTATATGGCAGTTACCGGCAAAAACTAAGCCCAATACACTTCATTTTAATTGGTCACATTGGTTTTCGTTTAAAACGTTTAGGCAAAACATTGAGCCCATAAAAGCGCAGCCAATGTTGTGGGGTGCAATTCTTGGTCTAACTACGTTTTGGTGTGTAGGGCAGATTGCGTTAGCGGCATGGCCTGCGCACATGAAAATGGTGACAGGGCAAACCAACACCCTTTGGGTGCAGGCGGTAATGGGGGCAAGCGTTATAGGCATTGGCCTTGGTGCCTATTTAGGCGGGCGTGTATCAAAAAACTACATCGAATGGGGCGGTGTAGCGCCGGCGGTGGTTATCGCAAGTTTCATGGTATGGCTACTGCCGTTTTTAACCTCTGAATGGGCAATGACACTTGCGTTCTTGGCCTTTGGTTTTGCTGGCGGTCTGTTTATTGTGCCATTGAACTCACTAATACAATTTAACTCTAAAGACCATGAAATAGGCAAAGCATTGGCAGCAAATAACTGGGTGCAAAATGTTGCAATGGTTGCGTGCTTGATGCTTACCGCCACGGTGTCATACATAGAGTTGGAGCCTATTTATGTGCTTATCTTTTCGGCAGCGCTAATGACAGTGATGGGCGGGTTAACATTGCGACGTTTTGGTTCTGTATGGGCAAGATGGCGGGGTAAACGATACACGCGCGCAAAATTAAAGGTAGAGGGGCTAGATCACCTACCACATGGGCCTGTAATACTAAGTACTAACGAAAAAAATAGTTTTACGTGGGTGCAAATGGCGACACCAAGAAAGGTTAAGTACGCCTATAGTAAAGATCGCGCGCAAGAGTATTTAGCTAAAGGCTATGCGGTTGTATTTAACGACGGTGAACTAAATGACGTACCTCACCTAAAAGTTGATATTAATTTAGATGAATACCCAGTTACTAGAATCACTTATAACCTAGAGTAAATCTAAGCTCAGTGGTATGGTGGCAACAAGATTAAGAGGAACAACGATGACCATTCAAGAAGACACTCAGTCATTACATTCACAAAAAATCGCCGAAATCATCGCCAAGCAACGTGATGCTTTTATTAGCGAAGGCTATGTTTCTGCCGAGACCCGAATTGAACGAATCAATCGTTGTATCGATTTAATACTCGATAATGCTGAAGCAATTAACGAAGCAATCAATAGCGATTTTGCGTCACGATGCCGTGAAACAACGCTTATTGCAGATGTGGCAATGAGCGTAGAAGCGCTTAAAAATAGCCGCCGTCATTTAAAGAAGTGGATGAAGCCAGAAAAGCGCAGCACGATGTTTCCACTAAATTTATTGGGGGCGCGTTCTACGGTTGAGTACCAACCATTGGGTGTGATCGGCATTGTTGCTCCGTGGAACTTTCCGGTAAGCATGATCTTTTCGCCGTTAGCAAACGCGTTGGCAGCGGGTAACCGTGCGGTGATTAAACCTTCAGAATACACGCCGGCAACGTCTGACCTAATGGCTAAATTGATCGGCGAAGCCTTTGATGAGTCTGAGATCGCGGTAGTAACCGGTGGTGCTGATGTGGGTGCAGCTTTCACGGCGCAGGCCTTTGATCATCTAATCTTTACCGGCGCCACTGGTATCGCTCGTCATGTTATGCGTGCTGCTAGCGAGAACCTAGTGCCGGTAACCTTAGAGCTAGGCGGAAAATCACCCGTAATCGCAACACAGGGTGTAGATAAGACGGTGGTTGCCGAGCGTATTATGGCCGGCAAGTTAATGAACGCTGGGCAAATCTGCCTAGCACCTGATTATTTTTTGGTGCCTGAATACGAGCTAGAAGAGTGGATTGACGCGCTAAAGGCTGCCGCATACAAGTTCTATCCCACCATGCTGGATAATGCAGACTATACGGCGGTGATCACCGATCGTCATGTCGAACGATTGAATAGCTATATCGAAGAAGCCGAGCAAAGTGGCAGCCGCGTCGAAAGTTTAGCGCCAGCTGACGAACACTTTGCGGGCAATGCAGCGGGCAAGGTCGAACCAAGATTAGTGGTTAACCCTAACGCTGATTCGTTGATCATGAACGAAGAAATCTTTGGGCCGCTAATGCCAGTATTGGGCTATCGCGACGTCAACGAAGTGATTCACTTGATTAACGGTAAAGATCGACCATTAGCACTGTATATCTTTAGCGATTCAGAAGAAGAAACCCGTTATATCCTTGATCGTACCCACAGTGGCGGCGTGTGTCTTAACGATGTGATCATGCACGTAACCCAAGATGACTTACCCTTTGGTGGCGTAGGGCCGTCAGGTATGGGTGTGTACCATGGGTTTGATGGGTTCAAAACCTTTAGCAACGCACGTGCGGTATACAAGCAAACGAAGTTTAATGTCGCTAAGTTAGGTGGCCTAGTACCCCCTTACGGTAAAGCAACAGAGATGACGCTAAAAACACAGCTTAAAAAATAAGATAATTAGAGCCAACAGGTGGCAATAGCCGCCTATGCCAAAATGAGAAATTCGATTACAGCAAAGATAAGAATGGTTCATCGGTGGGCTGGGGTACTGCTTGGGATTCAAGTGGTGCTTTGGATTGCCGGTGGATTAATCATGGCATTGCTTCCCATTGAAGAGGTGCGAGGTAATCATTTGGTACGCGAACGCTCTGCGGCGTTTGTACCCTTACCGTCGACCATACGTGTTCCAGATGGTCAGTATCATTCGTTAACCGCTATCCAAATTGCAGGGCACCGTTTGCTAAAAGTTCAATCTAGCGATGGCGAATCTTTCTTTGATGCCGACACAGGGGCGACGATATCAACGTTAAACAAGCAGCAAGCTGAACAAGCGGCCCTCTTTTGGTTGTTAAATGACAACACGGTCAAAGACTCTCAACTACTAGAACAGCTGCCTAACGAAGCGCGTGGGCTAACTGCGCCTTTGTGGCAAGTACGCTTTGTCGACGACATCAACACAGTCTTATATCTAAATGCAGTATCGGGTGAGCTACAGCGTGTGCGCACAGATACATGGCGCCTATTCGACTTTGTGTGGATGTTGCACATTATGGATTATGATGAGCGTAGTGATTTTAATCACCCGCTATTGATCGCTTTTGCCGGCGCTGCGCTTTTATTTGTGATGGCAGGCTTTTGGTTGCTAATCGACAATATAAAGCGCAGGGCGACTAGAAAAAAAGCTAAGAAGCTAAATGCCCTTGCTTAACTAAAACGACTGCATCAGCAGTCGCTGCTAATGCTTGTGGAGCAAAGGGTGCTCTGTACCAAGAGAAAGCCTGCAAGTTAGTCGTGTCGTCATCTAATAGTTCTAGCTCGCCAGATAAGACAAACAGTTCAAAACCATCATCCTGCTCAATAGTGCATCGCTCGCCCGCTTTTAGTTTCATTAAGCTGGTGTGCTCACCATTAAACTGGTGCAGTTGATGACGCCCATCTGCAAGTTCAAGTAAGTTTGGTTTGAGCACATGTTGCTGATCACCATCTTGAAACTGGCAAAGTTTAACGAACAGTTTGCAACCATTAGTTGAGTATGGGGCGTGACTAAATCCCTCAGGGTTACGTAGATAGCTACCAGCAGGGTAGTCGCCGGTGTGGTCGCTAAAAACACCTTCGAGTACGAATATTTCTTCGCCCTTAGGATGTGGGTGTTTATTAAATTCGCTGCCGGCTTCAAACCATACAACCGAAGTAGCATGGCCGTGTTCTGCCTCTTGGCGAGCGAAACGCTTTCGCCATACGCCGGCCTTGGGTGAAGGCGACCATTCAAGCTGATCGCTGTCGATAGCGATCGCTTTTGAAAAATCCATATTAATCATGTCTGTGCACCAGTGGGAACTTGCCGTCAGGTTGGTCAATTAGCCGTAAAAAAGACAGTACATGCAAGCGACTACCCTCGACAGAGAATTGCTCACCCATTAACTCACTTATGCCAGCGGCACCGGTCATAAGCTGAACCAACAGCTCGTGGGTGGTAATGATCTGGGCTGTAGGGGAGTCGACCTTATCTATGGGGCGATGTATCAATACGCCGTTACTAAGTGTTAAGTGATGGTGTTCGTTTATATCAGAGATACTTAGTACTAAGTCTAGATCATGATCGATGGCATTTTCTGCTTTTATTCGCACGCTGATCGTATCTAAGAAATAAGAGATCGGCATTGCCTTTAGCATTTCAGAGACCTTAGACATATCGATAGCCTGATACTTTGGCCCTTCTTTTAGCTCCATGGCGCCAGACAAAAAGACGTTGCGCCAGGGGCCGCTTTCGGCGCGATACCCGCGCTGAGTATAAATAGCTGCAAGCGTTTCTCGCGCGTCAATATCGTCTGGGTCATTGATAACTAAGTAATTGCAGAGTGTTGAACCCCACTTCAACTCATCATTCGCAAGTGCTTCTTTACAAGCAAGTAAGGTGTTATCTCGCCCGCCCATTAACTCAACGTGACGGCGTGCACTTTCTTTCGATGAAAGTGGTTCTAAATTGGCGGGATTGCCATCATAAAACCCAAAGTAAAACTGATAAACGGCACGTACGTTGTGCGACACCGTGCCGTAGTAGCCTCGCGCCGACACATGTTTCATAAGCGCATCGGGTAACTTTACTTTCTCAGCTATCTCTATCGGATTGTATCCTTGGTTTGCCCACCGCAATGTTTGATCATGAATATATCTATAGGTGTCGCGTTGAACTTTTAAAAACTCGCGAATCTGATCTGTGCCCCATATCGGCCAATGATGGCTAGCAAAATAGATGTCAGATTCAGCTCCCCACCGCTGGTCAATATCATCAATAAAGTTGGCCCAAAGGCGAGCATCGCGTACCTTAGCGCCGCGCAATGTATAAACGTTGTGTTGGTTCTGGCTGACTAGTTCGGCGCCCATAAACGCGCGGTCTCTATGAAAATAGAAAACAAATTCAGCTGGCGCTTCTGAACCGCTTACTGTGAAGAAATCAACCGTTACACCATCAATGGTATGGTTTTCAAATTGCTGGGTAACCTCTACGGTAGGTGCAGCAATAGAGACCTCGGGGTTAAAAGGTACCATTTTACCTAAGCCGTTATCGATATGGCCTTGCGCGCTTTGAGGCAAGGTGCGCCCATACATATACTCGGCGCGCCGTTGCATGGCGATGCCTGCAAAAATATTCTCGCTAAGCGCTTCTTCTAAAAATCCGGCAGGCGCATAAATGGGTACGTCACCATAACGATCTAGCACCGGTTTGATTCCACCAAAATGATCAATATGAGAATGCGTAACAATGATTGCAGAAACAGAGAAATCATCAATGTGTAATTCAGCAAAATCTAGCGCGGTATTGGCTGTTTCGATTGACGTAAGTGGGTCAACTAAGATGTAACCATTATCAGACTTAACCAGACTAAGGTTAGCTAAATCAAACCCCCTTAGCTGAAAAATGTTGTCGTTAACTCTGTATAGCCCAGCCTTAGTATTAAGTTTTGCTTGTCGCCATAAGCTAGGGTTAATGCGATCGTCACGTTTGTCTGATTCTAAAAATGCATAGTTATCAAGATTCCATACTTCTTCGCCTGCATCGTTAACGACCTTGCCATTGGTTGACGCAATTAAACCGCGCTGGCTTAGTGTTACATCGTTAGAGGTAATGTTAGCGTCAAATTGATTGTTGTAAGCAATCGTCTCAGCCGTTAAATCACTATCGGTGGGCAAGCTTTGTTGCTCGCACCCCTGTAGAAAAAAAATGGCGAGTAGGGCAAAGGTAGAACGCATTAGGTCACCTCATAAAAATGATTGAGAAATACAAATACTGCAAAGCTAACTAGCACTGCTATTAGTGGGTTCTTGAATAGTCGACTAAGTATGCAGGCCACAACGGCAGCGACTAAATAGCTGGGTTGGATGACTTCACTAAGAGATAGCGACGGCTTGAAAACGATCGGTACCCAAAGAGCTGTTAACACAGCTGGCGCAGTATAGGTGAGCACGCGCCTTACTCGAGGGCCAAGGATGATAGGCACCGATTGCATTAACAGTAGGTATCTCGACGTAAAAGTAATGCAAGCCATAGCGATCAGTAGCAACCAAATACTCATTGTTGCTTACCTTCGTTGTGTGTAGTCGAGCGTTCTTGTAATACTTCGACGGTGTAGCCGGCGATCATGCCTGCGATTGCCGCCAAAATCAGACCTCCGGTGAAGGCATATAATTGCGTAATCCAACTGACAATGCCTGCAACCAATACGGCCGATAGCACGGGCTTATTTTTTATGCCTGGTACAGTCAGCGCAATAAATGTAGCGGCAATGGCAAACTCTAAACCCAACTGATCTAGATTGGGTATCTGGTTGCCCAGCATGATGCCTGCGAAGGTGGCTAGGTTCCAAAATATATAAAACGTAAATCCGCTTACTAAGCAGTAGTGATAACTAAACTTAATGCCTTGTTGATGGCGAGCTACCGCTACCGCAAACATCTCGTCAGTTAATACGAAGCCAAAAATAAGTCGCTGAATTCTAGACAGCTGACTCATGTGCTCGCGCATTACCGCCGCATATAACAAGTGACGCGAACTGATAACGCCAACGGTAGTCGCCTGCGATACGATACCGGCACCGGCTGACAGCAGGGTAAGAATCGCTATCTGAGCACTGCCGGCAAATACAATGGCGCTAAGCGCTTGGGCTTGCCAATTGGTAAAGCCGGCTTCAATTGCAAGCGAGCCTACCAATACGCCCCAAGGAATGACCGCAATGCTAAGCGGAAGTACGTCAAAGAAGCCCGCTTTAGAAACCGAATTGTTCATCAACTATATAGCTCGCTGATTGCACGATAGGCGGCGTCGAATGCACCGTTCACATAGGCTTTTGCTTCGCTATCGCTATTGGCGATAGCCAAATTGCCCCAGCCTTTACGTGCAGCAACATGGGTCGCGTCACCCGTATCAAATCGCGTGATGTGCTCGTACGCGTAGCCGTGGGGCCAGCGGTTAACGGTGATTTCGCTAATATGTTTGTCAGGATCAAATCCAAACTCGCCCCAAAGCAGCGTCATCTGATCGATCATTTCTTTTTCAAAGTCACCAAAGGATTTGCGATAAATGCGATGTTTTCCCGCGATTAATTGCGCGACAGGGTCATCACCGGGGCCATTTGGGCAGGTGACGCCCCAAAAGTTGATAACAACAGGGTCGGTGGGTGATTGCGCGAATTTAACGTCACCAAGTGATACCGGAAAGTCGACTCTAGTTTCAATAAAGTCGCGCATAGGAAAATACCCCCCGCTGATGCCTGAATCTTGAATAAATTGCCAGTTCTTTAGTGATACGTTGCCTACTACTAGCGGCACCTTTTCGAGTTTAGCCATGGCGTTTACTTGCTCTTTCGGCATTTCAGAGCAGAGGTATGGCAGTACGTGCATATAGCACGCCATCACCACTTTTTTACCGACAACGCGATAATCTTTATCGAATTGGCGGTAACACACAGAAACTGTGTCGTTGTTGTGGCGCACGTCGGTAACAGTGCTGTTCAGGCGAATACGGGTTGTATTAGAGGGTAGGTCTAATTTGTTGTAGTCAAAATGCGCGGTATTGATATCGAGCATGTCGTCGCCAGGTGCAACGCCTGGTATTAAACGGCGAACCATCATGCGGGCGATTGACGCGTTACCGTCAGGAAAATGATAGATATAGGGTTCGTCGTCTGACTTATATTCAGCAGCCAAATTAAGTGGCACGTAATCGGCCATTTCGGTGAGTGTGTCATAAGCGCTTAGCAAATCGCCAGACATGCCCCAAAGACCCTTGGGTAGGGGGCTGACCAATTCAGCTAAGCGAGGGGTCATTTTAAGATCTGATAACAAGTAATCTTTAAAGCTTTGCTTTTTTGCGCGTTTGATTGTATCTGCGACGCCAAGCCCGTCGTATAGAGGGCGAGGGTTAAAAAAGATCACATCAAGAAACTGATCAAGTTGTTTAACCTCGTCATCAGTCAGTTCAGTACCAGCAAGTGCTTGGTGTAATGCCTCGCCACTGAGGGGGTTGCCGCCCCAGACATTAAAAGGGTCTGGTACAACCGATGTGTTTTCGAATTTATCGCCTGCTTCAATCACCAGTGCATTCGAAAGTCCACGAGATGAATGCCAGTCTTTATGGTACGCCGTATCAAATACATCTAGTTTAATACCTAGATCTTCGATAATACGCAAAGCCTGCTTAGAATAAGAGCCGCGCGGTGAATCGATTGATTGACTGCCGCCATAACCAATGGTTTGGGTGTCTTCAAATTGATTGCGTTTTGCGTGCCCGCCAAAGTCATCGTGATTGTCGATGATGAGTATCGAGCCCGATTCGCCAAATTGCTCACGGTAGTACCAAGCAGCCGCTAGGCCGCTTAAGCCACCGCCGACGATTACTAAGTCGTAGGTATTGTCTGTTTGACGACTCGGGCGAGGAAAAGTTTGTCGTTGCCAACCCATCTGGTGAGCTACCTCAAAAGAGCCTGGATGGTTACCCCTGAGGCCGGTTTTGCTTGGCGGGTATTTGTCTTTTAAGAGTTTGTCAGCTGCCACTAGTTCAGGTGCTAGGCTCGCACCGGCCACAGTAATCGCTGCGCCCTGTAGAAAATCTCTGCGGGTAATACTCATGACTGGCACATCTATTTATTATAAAAAAGCCATTCTGCCAAAGCTGTAGTGATTTTGTACAGACAAAAAAGGGGGGAGCAATGCTCCCCCAAGAAAAAGCGTATTATAAGAACGCAGGGATCTAGTCTTTGTTGAGCTCGTGTAGATACCAGTCAACAAACTGAAGAGATACTTCTTCAAATTCTGGGTGATAGGGGCCGGGCTCGAAGAAACGAGAGTTAGCACCTTCGCTGTTACGCGTAATAATGAACTCGTCTTCAAGTGTGGTGTAGTGCCATAGCCAGGTAACCTTATCGACATCGTAGTCAACGCCCTCTTGCGCGTCGCCTTTAACAAACCATACGATCTCCATATCGGTCTTTGTTAGGCTGCGCGGCGTAAAGCGGTAAAGCACACAGTGGTCAGGGTAGTTCAACATAAAGTTAAGAGGGCCTAACTGCACGTCTTGCGCGCCACCGTCGTAGCCTTTGTAATCGCCCATTAATGGCGCTACTGGCTTGCCGTCTTCAGACCCTGTTACATAGCCGTCAAACAGTGCATAGCGGCTTGAATACGAGCAACCACCAGAGTGCTTGGCGTCGCGATAAATCGAATAATAAGCCTTATCAAGATTCGGTACACCGGTAGCCTGTTCAGAGCGAGCCCACATCGCTTCGTTATTTGATTCAGATACTTCGTATAGATCTTTTAGTGTGTGCGATTTTGAATAATTGCGGTGGCTCGTTGCACAGTGGTAGCACTCTAGGTAGTTTTCTAGAACGAACTTCCAGTTAGCATCGACTTCATAGGTTTTTGCGTGAGCAATTTTAGCCGTATCTAAGTGAAATGGATTCATTAGATGATCAATTTCAGACAGAGAAGGCGAAAATTCTTCAGCATCTTGATCAAAGTTGATAAAGATCAGACCCCAGCGTACTTCTACTTTAGCGCTCTTTAGGTGATAGTCTTGGCAGTTAAAGCCTTCTTTCTTTTCCATGTGACGGGCGGCTTTAAGCGTGCCGTCGGTTTCAAAAACCCAGCCGTGATATGGGCATACAAAGGTGCGTTTGTTGCCAGTTTCTTCTTCAACAACGCGTGCGCCACGGTGACGACAGATATTTAGTAGTGCTTTGACTTCGCCCGACTTGTGGTCGTTGGTGATGATTACTTCGTCTTCACCAATTTTGTACAAAAAGTAGTCGCCAGCGTTAGGGATCTGAGAAACGTGACCAGCACACAACCAGCTCTTAAAGACTAGTTTGTCTAGTTCTTGCTCAAAGGCTACATGCGAGCGATAAAAGTAGTTATCTAAAGCAAATCCTTCTTTGTGTTCGCCAATCTTTTGCTTCAGCTTAATTGGGCTGTCTTCAACGTTGGTTGCAATAAACTTCATAAGGCACCTCTGCGTCTCAATATTCTTATTATTAAATGAGTGTTTAATATACTAAATAACTATATAGTGAAATCCTATATTGTCAATATTTTGTTTGATAACGCTTAGCTGATAAGGTGAATGAAAATAATAAAAGGAGCCCCATGATGGCTTTTCCTAAGTGGTTAACCGATAGCATGCGATTGCCTTTGGTGGGCTCGCCTATGTTTATTCTTTCAACGCCCGAGCTAGTGCTCGCCCAATGTAAATCGGGTGTCATTGGGGCGTTTCCGTCGCTCAATGCTCGTGGTGAGGGCGAGTTTGAACAGTGGCTACAAACACTCAATAAAGAGCTGGCAGACTATCGCGAAGCTAATCCTGATAAGAAAGTGCCTCCCTATGCGGTAAACCTTATTGTTCATCGCTCAAATAACCGACTGCAAGAAGACTTAGAGCTAGTCGTTAAATATGAAGTGCCTATCGTGATTACCTCATTAGGGGCGCGTGAAGAGGTGAATGAAGCTGTACATAGCTATGGCGGCATTGTATTGCACGACATTATTAATAATCAGTTTGCGCAAAAAGCAGTGCATAAGGGTGCAGATGGCTTAATTGCGGTAGCAGCTGGCGCTGGCGGGCATGCTGGCACCTTGTCACCATTGGCGTTAATTCAAGAGATACGAGAATGGTTTGACGGGCCGCTGCTGTTGTCGGGCGCGATCGCCACTGGCGATGCTGTACTGGCTGCCCAAGCGATGGGGGCTGATGCAGGTTATATGGGGTCGGCCTTTATTGCCACCGAAGAAGCAAATGCGGTAGGTGGCTATAAGCAGGCGGTTGTCGATTCAGGCGCGAGTGACATTAAGTATACAAATCTGTTTACAGGGGTGCACGGGAACTACCTTGTGTCGTCGATCTTGGCCGCAGGCTTAGACCCCGATAATTTGCCAGAAGGTGATGTTTCTACGATGAATTTCAAGTCTGGGGGCGAATCTGCGGCAAAAGCATGGAAGGATATCTGGGGCTGTGGCCAAGGTGTAGGCGCGGTCAACGAGGTCTTATCAGTTGCAGACTTTATTGATAAGGTTGAAGGCCAATATGTCAGCGCTCGCAAGCGATTGCAGATTTAATATGAATGCGTGTGCATATGCGTGATGAATAATAGCCATTTAATTTACTAAATGCCCATTTAAAATACCTCCGAATGGTCAATGTATTACATTCGCCGAAGAATGATTGAATAAGGAATAATGATATGAAATCAAGAGCTGCTGTAGCCTTTGAAGCTGGTAAGCCACTAGAGATCGTAGAGATTGATGTACAAGATCCGCAGCCAGGTGAAGTAATGGTTAAGATGATGGCAACTGGTATTTGCCACACTGACCACTTTACGTTGAGCGGTGAAGATCCTGAGGGTATCTTTCCGGCTGTTTTAGGTCACGAAGGCGCTGGCGTTGTATATAAGGTAGGCGAAGGTGTTACTTCTGTTGAAGTGGGCGACCATGTAATGCCTCTATATACGCCAGAATGTGGCAAGTGTAAGTTCTGTCTAAGCGGCAAAACAAACCTATGTCAGGCGATTCGCGCAACTCAAGGTAAGGGCGTAATGCCAGATGGCACCTCTCGTTTTTCATACAATGGCGAAACTCTGTACCACTACATGGGTACTTCAACGTTCTCTGAGTACACCGTAGTGCCTGAAATCGCCCTAGCTAAGCTTCCTAAAGAAGCGCCAATGGACAAAGTATGTCTACTGGCTTGTGGTATCACCACCGGTATCGGTGCTGTTCGTAACACAGCTAAAGTAGAAGAGGGTGCAACCGTTGCAGTATTTGGTCTTGGTGCAATTGGCTTGAGCGTAATTCAGGGCGCACACTTAGCTAAGGCTGGTCGCATTATCGGCATCGACATCAACTCTGATAAATTTGAAATGGCTAAAGCGTTTGGTGCAACTGAATGTATTAACCCTAAAGATTTTGACAAGGGCATCGTAGACGTAATTGTAGAGCTAACTGATGGTGGCGTAGATTACTCGTTCGAATGTATTGGTCGCCCACAAACTATGCGTGATGCGCTTGAGTGCTGTCACAAAGGTTGGGGTGAATCAACGATCATTGGTGTAGCAGGTGCAGGTCAAGAGATCTCTACTCGGCCATTCCAGTTGGTAACCGGCCGTGTATGGCGTGGTACTGCGTTTGGTGGTGTTAAAGGCCGCACTGAGATCCCTAACTACGTTCAAGAATACTTAGACGGCGATATTAAGATCGACGAAATGATTACACATACCATGAACCTAGATGAGATCAACGACGGTTTTGATCTGATGCTAGCTGGTAAGTCGATTCGCAGCGTGGTTATGTACTAATGGAGCTGTTGTCGAGTGTAAAAAGCTTTGGCGGCGAGCAGCGTCGTTATAAGCATCAAAGCTCGGTGCTAGGTTGCGAAATGATTTTCGCGGCCTATATGCCTCCTCAGGCTGCCAATGGTCCTGTGCCGGTAATATACTATTTGTCTGGCCTAACCTGTACCGATGAAAACTTTGTGACTAAAGCTGGCGCACAGCGTATGGCTGCAGACTTGGGTGTGGCAATCATTGCACCTGATACGTCGCCTCGCGGTGAAGACGTACCTGATGATGAAGAGGGTGCGTGGGATTTTGGCTTGGCAGCAGGCTTTTATTTAAACGCAACGCAGGCGCCTTGGAACAAGCACTACCATATGTACGACTACGTGGTTAGTGAATTGCCCGAGCTTGTAGAGCCTGAACTAAATCTTGATGGTGAGCGTCGTGCCATTATGGGTCACTCTATGGGTGGTCATGGGGCGTTAACGATTGCTTTAAAGAACGAAGCTAGATTTAAGTCAGTGTCTGCGTTTTCGCCAATCGTTGCACCTAGCCAGGTACCCTGGGGTCACAAGGCATTCGGCAATTATTTAGGCGACGACAAGGCCTCTTGGGCACAGTACGATGCTACCGAGTTGCTTAATGCTGATCACAAGATTCCAATGTTTATCGATCAGGGCGGTGCTGATAGTTTCTTAGAAGAGCAGCTTAAGCCTGAGATCTTTGTAGAGAAAGCAAAGTCGCTAGGTTCAAATCTGCGTTTTGAAATGCGCGATGGTTATGATCATTCGTATTACTATATTGCTAGCTTTATTGAAGAGCACCTTCGTTTTCACGCCGAGCACCTTTAAGGTGGTCTACCGTCGAAATAAGGTGAACAAGAACGAGGGCAATGCCCTCGTTTTTTTTAAGCCAATATTTGCACTGTGTCAGCCGACTAGATTGTAGAGATAAAAATAATGAAGCTAGAGTTCTACAAAAATAATTGGGGCGAAGATCTTAGTGTTGAAGCGTTGGCCGAGAAAGCAGCGTCTGCGGGCTTTGCCGGATTAGAAATCGAATCACAGCCAGCGACTGAGATAGATCTACAATTAAAAAACATCTCGCAACAGCTTGGGCTAAAGATAATAGGCGAGGTATCTACTGCTAGTGATTATGTTTTACCCCGTCGAGATGCAACAGTAGACGAGCACATCGACTCACTGCGAGAACAGATACAAGCACTGCAAATACTTGAGCCAGTATTTGTAAACAGCTTGAGTGGGTGCGATGCATGGAGCGACGAACAGAATCTTGAGTTTTTTGGCAAAGCAATCGAGTTAGAAAAAGAATTTGGAATAGTCATTACCCACGAAACGCATCGAGGGCGTAGCCTGTTTAATCCTTGGGTTACTCAGCGCGTTTGCACTCAGCTACCTGACTTGAAATTATGTGCTGACTATAGTCATTGGTGCGTGGTGGCTGAGCGAATATTAGAAGGCGAAGAGGCGATACTGGCGTCGTTGGCAAAGCAGGTGTATCACGTACATGCGCGTGTCGGATACGATCAGGGGCCACAGGTGCCTGACCCAAGAGCCCCCGAATACGCCTATGCTGTTGAGCAACATCAGACATGGTGGCGACAAATTTGGCAGGCGCAGTACGAACGCGGTGATCAGATAACCACAATGAACCCAGAGTGGGGTGTAGACGGCTACATGCACGAAGCTCCCTATACGCAACAGCCCGTTGCAGACCTGTGGGACTTGCAGCTATATACGCTGCATGAGCAAACAAAGCAGTTCGAAAAATGGGGTGGCGAGAATGTTGAGTAAAGTTACTAGCTATTTTAAAGATGGCAGTAGAGGTATTCGATATCACATCGGGGCGATTGTCTACTCGATAGTATTGTTGGTAGCCTCAATCATGATGGTGTTACAAGGTTCGTGGGTGTCTATCATCATAGCGACAATCTGTTTAGCTCATTCGCTAACTGTTGCGGCATATATGATTCATGAGTGTGCACATAATACTGTCTTCAAAGACACAGGCAATAACGCTCGATTAGGTCGGCTATTGATGTGGTATGTAGGCGCAAGTTATGTGACCTATGAGCAGGTACGATATAAGCATTTTCGCCACCATGTAGATAATGATGACGTTGTATCATTCGACAACGAACGGTTCATGCGAGAGCGGCCTAAACTGTTGGCGAGTATAAAGGCGCTAGAGTTTTTCTATATTCCTGCTCATGACATGTTGATGCACTGGATAATGGTATTCAACAGTATCTATCTTCCTGAAAATAACGACCGTAAATTGTCAAATTTAAGCATGCTGTTGCTGCGTGGGTTATTCTTTATAGCTCTCGCTTGGGTCGATATAAATCTGCTCTTAGTGTATATCGTCGCTTATATCATGATGATTACAGTACTTAGATTTATGGATTCGTTACAGCACGATTATCCCTACAACCTAACTCTATATTCTGACGAGGTGCCGCCGCGTAAAGGTGATAAACAGTATGAGCGCGAGCATACTTACTCAAATCCTTTAAACCCCGATCGAAAGTATATCGACTGGCTTGTACTTAACTTTGGTTTTCACAACGCGCACCACGAGCGACCGACATTGGCCTGGTATCAGCTAACTGACTATCATCGGCAACACTTTGGGCAAGAATACTGCATTGCGTTTAAGACCCAATGCAAGATCTTTCACCGTTATCGAGTGGCTCGAATACTGAACGAAGGAGGCGACCTAGATCATCTCGAAGATGTAGAGGGTGGTGAATTTTTAAGAGCGGCAAAAAATGGTCAGGTATATGGCGGTAACGCGGCAAGCTTTTTAACGCCTTTTTAAGTTGAAACTCGCCCAATGCCACTGGGCGAGTTTACATTTAGTTTGCTTTATCTAGAAAGCTTAACTACCACAGATGTTGGCGAGCTTATTAAGTTCGATCTCTGCACCGCCAAAACCATAGGCATCACTATCACTCACGTAATAGTAGATAGCACCGTTAGGGAACATGACAACGCCAATGCCACCGTAACCTGACATGTAACTGACCCAAGAACCTTGCGGGCATACCGCGCCGGTACGTTGGCCCATATCAAAGGTCCATACAGTATTGATGTAGGTCGATTCAGACCCATAGGTTTCTAGGCCTAGTTCGCCATTAGCAAGCATCATGTCATCCATAATTTCGGCATCTAGCACCTGTTGACCATTGATAACACCGCGGTCACGTACTAACTTGCCGATCTTAACCATGTCGTCTTTGTGCCAGTTGATTCCATGACTCCAAAAGGTATTCGCGGGCGAGCCCTGTGTGCGAACGGTGGTATAGCTTGCCGGGCTTAAGCCTAGGGGTTTGTATACTTCGTTCACAAGCTTGTCGTAAAGGTCACCGCTGTACCAGTTGTCCATCGCAACACCGGCAATATAGGTGTCAGATGAGTGATAACTAAAGTGCGTGTTAGGCGTTGATTTGCGAATGTAACGCTCGCACGCATGGGCGATCTTACCGTCGTGATCAAACACTAAGAAAAAGTTGTTTGATACATTGCTACTACCTTCGTCACCTTGGTAAGACGCTAGTCGATAGTTACCGGTTGCCATGTCTAAGGCATTCTCAACCGTTACGTCTGACCAAATAGATGCGGTGCCGTTTATGCCATCTTGGCATTCAGGTACGTTGTCAGCGATGTTCAAGTAGCGCGCTGTATTGCCGTACTGTTTTGTTAACAGTGCGTGGGCAAACCCTGCGCCCGCGGTTTTTGCAGTTGAATAAGAAGGTAACGCCATCACTTCGCAGAATGGATAATCACCTCGCTTACTACTACAGGTGCCTGCATAGTGAACGCCTTCGTAAAACACACCGTGAGTGGTGGGCGAGCTCGCCTGCTCTTCAGCGATCTTAGATACATCAATAGCGCTATTAAGATCGGCAAGGCGCTCTATGGGTAGCGTAGGAATACGCGACAATACTTCAGTTTCGTAGTTGCTAACTAAGGTAGCTGCATTTGATACGCTTTGTGGCTGATAATCGGCGGTTAACATGCCCCACATTTCATAGTTGAAATACAAGCAGGTCTCGGCACCGATCTGTACTGCAGCATTAGTGATAGAACCGTCGTCTTTGAACGCAAAAGTGATGATGCCGTTGTGCGAACAGTTGGCATATTTTTCTTGCAAGGCAAAGGGTATTGCAACACGGCTATAGCCGTTATCTGCGTTCTCATTCCATACACGACCAGGCTCAATAATGTAATTCCAATCACCGTGGTTTGTTTCAATTAACCCGCGTTGCGCCGGAATAATATGAGAACCCGATTGAACAAATTCAAAATCAAATGCTGGCAAGCTGTCGGGTTCGTTATACGCACTACCAATATTCTTGCCGGGTGTGGTTTCGTTAAAGCTCATGGCAGTTTTTTGGCCGCCATTCAATACTAATCGGCCGCTAAAGGTATTGGTGGGTTCGCTAGCGTTCGAGTTATCAGCATCAATCTCGGCGGTGCCATGGCTGTAGTGTGAGAAGTTCATCATCGACAGCGACGATCCGTTCAGCTGAGCCAGAGTAAGCTGCGATCTAGCGACGTTACCGTCACCGCTAAACCTGTGCAACTCGCCCGAGGGTGGTTCGGGTGGTGTGGTGTCAGAACCAGTACCCGATAACGATGCTTGCAGTGTGTCATCGTTTGTCGCAATACTTAAGTTAGCGGTCGACGTAGCAACGGTAACTGGGCTAAAGGTAACGTCAAAGGTACAGCTACTATCGGCGCTTACGGTAGCGTTTGAACACTGGTCGTTAGAGAGGCTAAAGGGCGAACTTATACCCTGTATTACGCTGACAGCAAGATCAGCATTACCAGAGTTAGTAATGGTAAATTGATTAGTCGTCGATTCGCCCAGTGCCACTGTACCAAAATTTACTTGGCCAGATAGATCTGCATTAGGTGTCGGTGCCGCTGCGCCAGTGATGCTGATATCATCGGCGTAGCAGTAGTCAGCAGAGCTGCCCACCTGTACATACTTGATATGGGTTTGCCCACCTGCAATGGTTGTGCTGGCACTGCTAAAGCTTCCGTTATCTTGGCCATTGCTGATGCGTGTCAGTCGCGTGCCAAAGTTGTTAGGATCATCGCTGACGTACACATCGCAATAGTTATTGTTTTCTAGACTCGTCGCAGCTACCGATACGGTAACGTCGCCGTCAGCGGCAAACGAGCGCTGCGCCGTAGCGCCGCCCTTTAGGCGCATTGAATAGCTACCGATTGCCGTGCGAGTATTTATTTCGACCTGCCCGGTGGTGGTCCACCCGTCGAAATTGCCGTCTTCAAAATTTTCGGTTACGTCTGCGAGTGCAGCCGAACCGACTATCGATAGCGACAACAGTGTTTTAGATAATGATTTAATCATGGTAATGCCTTCTTGTATTTGTGTTATTGAAGACACGAGAAAAACCTCAAGGTACAAACTTCTTAATTGATCCATAAAGCGAAACATGCTCGTGGTAAAGCGATAGCCTAGCAAAGGTTGCCGAGTCTATTAGATCCAGTTGACGCCTTTGAATGGTGCCAGATGATGTTGCCGGCTTGCATTAGTTTATAAAACTAGCTAATCTATTTAACAATTTAGTTAATTAGTTAAATAGAATGAGTAATGACGTATACAAAGCGATTGCTGATCCGACACGTCGTCGTATTCTCGAACTACTGCGAGAGGGCGAGCTGACAGCAGGAGAGTTGGCGAGTCACTTTGATGTATCCAAGCCGGCGCTAAGTAGGCAGTTTGCGATCCTACAAAATGCTGATCTGATCTACAGTCACAAAAAGGGTAATCAAGTGATCTACGGGTTAAACGCTTCGGTACTTCAAGAGGTACTTCTAAGTTTTGTGGGATTCTTTAATAAGGGAGATAAACAATGAGGTTAGCAAGTTTAGTGGTTGGGGTATTGGTGACCCTAGCGATAGGTATTTACGGTGGTATGACAATTGAAGCCGACCAGATTGCAGTGCACTGGAACGCTGCGGGTGAACCTGACCGTTACGATGATAAGTGGTTTGGATTTATGGTGATTCCCATTGCATCACTTATAACTGTAACGCTAATACTGCTCTTACCAAAAATGAATACGCGCAAGAGTACAGCAGACGTGACCTTAAATAATCCGATGGTCGCCACGTCGGCAATCGCTGTTACCTGGTTAATGGTCATGGTGCAGCTATTCATGT
Source organism: uncultured Pseudomonadales bacterium (assembly GCA_947503335.1). Classification (GTDB taxonomy): domain Bacteria; phylum Pseudomonadota; class Gammaproteobacteria; order Pseudomonadales; family CANNCY01; genus CANNCY01. The sequence goes on from CANNCY010000007.1 coordinate 44,472, forward strand.
ATGTTGCCGCAACCGGTGCAGAGTTTGATATAGCCTATTGGATAACTACGTTAGTTAGCATTTTACTTATTGTGATGGGTAACGTGCTGACAAAAATTAGGCCTAATCAATTCGTGGGTATTAGAACGCCATGGACATTAGATAGTGATGAAGTTTGGTTTCACACCCATCGAATTGGCGGTCCACTATTTATACTAGCGGGAGTCATAACTATCGTAGCGACGCTAGTTGCGCCAAAGATCGCACTGTACGTGCTGATCGGCATGGCGATCGTGGTGGCGCTGTTTTCGGTGATCTACAGTTGGTATAAGTTCAATCAATTATCCCAAACGAACTCGTAATCGTTTCTAAAGTGACTACAATGGGGGCGTCATGATAAGGAGCTCCCATGAGAAAACTCATTCTAGCCAGTGCTATCGCAGCCGTATTAGTCGGCTGTGACCGTAGTGCTACCACTGATCAGTCGCCAACCGCAACTGTTGAGCCAACCCAAACCGTCGAGCAGGCAGAAGTAACACCTTCGCAGCAGTTCAACGAGATGGTTGATGCGCACTTTGACGCGCGCGTTGCCCTTAGCCCAATCTTTCAGGCTTACTTAGGTATTAAAGATAACTACGACCAGTGGGGCGAGGTTAGCGACGAAGCTGATCAGATCGAATTAGATCTAATCACTAAGCAATTAGCTGAGCTAGAGGCGTTCGACGCGAGCACGTTAAAAGGTCAAGACGAACTAAGTTACCGTATGGCACTAGCCGCGGCAAAGCAGTCGGCTGATCTATTCAAGTGGCGTAAGTACGGCTACCAGTTTACTCAGATGGGCGGTATGCACGATTCAGCGCCGTCGATTCTAATTAACATGCATCAAGTTAAGAGCGTCGAAGATGCGCAGGCTTACATCAAGCGTCTTATCGCATTGGGCCCTTATTTTGATCAGGCGATTACCCGTTCATTAGAGCAAGAAAAGATGGGTGTAATGGTGCCTAAGTTCGTGTTCGCCCACCTGTTGAACGTGACAACCAACATGACTACAGGCGCGCCGTACGATGATGGAGCCGACAATACTTTGTGGGCTGACATTCAGAAGAAAGTGAATGCCTTAGATATTGACCCAAGTGTGCGTGACGACCTGTTGGCTCAGGCGACAACCGCTTTGATTGAACATACGGGCCCTGCCTATCATCGCTTGGCCAAGATGTTTAAAGAGCAAGAGCAGCGGGCAACTACTGAGGATGGTATCTGGAAGCTACCTAACGGCGGCGAATACTATTCATCTCGTTTGGCGTTGATGACTACAACTGACATGACTGCCGACGAAATTCATGAATTAGGCCTGTCTGAGGTGGCGCGTATCCATGACGAGATGCGAGCGATTATGAAGACGGTCGAATTTGAAGGCAACCTAAACGATTTCTTCGAAGACATGCGTACCGCGCCTGAGTTCTATTACGAAAATACTCCAGAAGGTAAGCAGCGTTATCTAGATGAAGCGACCGCGCTGATCGATACCATGAACGAGCATCTAGACGATTACTTTGGTATCAAGCCAAAGGCGCCGCTAGTGGTGAAGGCGGTTGAGCCGTTTCGCGAGCAAACTGCTGGTAAGGCGTTTTACAATGCGCCGGCATTAGATGGTTCTCGCCCAGGCACATATTACGCAAACCTATATGACATGGCCGACATGCCTACTTACCAGATGGAAGCTCTTGCCTACCATGAAGGTAATCCTGGTCATCATATGCAAATTGCGATTAACCAAGAGCTGACAACCTTGCCTAAGTTTCGTCGCTTTGGTCGTTATACGGCATACTCTGAAGGTTGGGGGCTATACAGCGAATACCTACCTAAAGAGATGGGCTTTTACCAAGACCCTTACTCAGATTTTGGCCGTCTAGCGATGGAACTATGGCGTGCCTGTCGTTTAGTGGTTGATACAGGTCTGCATCACAAGAAGTGGACCCGCGAAGAGGCAATTCAATACTTGATCGACAATACGCCCAACCCAGCAGGTGATTCGACGAACGCGATCGAGCGTTATATCGTAATGCCAGGTCAAGCGACGGCCTATAAGATTGGTATGATCAAGATCTTAGAGCTACGCGAAAATGCAAAAGAAGAGCTTGGCGATAAGTTTGACATCAAAGGGTTCCATGACGTTGTGTTAGGTAACGGTGCTGTGCCATTGCATATTCTTGAAGAGAATGTGAAGGTCTGGGCTGATAGCCTTAAATAATGAACTAAAGTTCATGCGAGAGGGGGTGCAATGCCCCCTCTTACCCTAGTACACTGGGTCAACGACAACCATTAAGTGTACTGCTATGCCGCCGTCTAATGATTTTCAGCAATTTGAGCGTAAGAACCAGTTAATTACTGCTACGATGCATGCGGTGGTCGAGCACGGTTTTTCAAACCTAACACTTGCAAAGATTGCTTCTATAGCCGGAATGACGGCGGCCTCTGTAAATTTTCATTTTAAAAACAAAGACGCACTACTGTTAGCAACCCTTCAGTCGGTAGCTGATGAGTATCAGCAGCATCTAGAAGCGGCATTAAAGACTGCCGGCGATGATCCGCTCGATCGATTGCTGGCGTTATGTGATGCGACCCTAGACGAAAAGATCACGGCACAAACTAAAATGGCGGTTTGGTATGCGTTTTCGTTAGAAGCTAGAACGCGTAGTGATTATGAAGAGATTTGTGGGGCTAGAGACCGCTTTTATTACACGACGATCGAACAGTGTTGTCAGGCACTGGTGGCACGTAGTGAGTATCCTACTCGCAATGCGACAGCTATGGGTTACGCCTTAGCGGGTTTAGTCGATCATCTGTGGCAAGATTTTTTAGCCGAGCAAGCGAGTACCGCAGATGCCAAGCAAACGGTGCATCAGTTTGTTGAAGCAATGTTTCCAAACGAATTTGGCGTCAAGCCTCAGCCGATTGCGATCAACCAAACAGGGCTAGTGTTGGCTGAAGACTACGATGCGCGAGGTACCCTTTGTGTAGATGTAGGCGGTATACCTGTTTGGTTAGCCAATAATGAAAATCCAATTAAAGCAGTGTGCGGCGAGACTGGGTTGAGATTAGCGGTACCGGGTACACGGGGGGATGCTAAATGCCCAATGCACGATGCACGGTGTTTGAGTACCTTAGATATCAGCGTAACGCGATATGGCGAGTTAATTGCGATTGGCGCAATTGATCTAGAACCACTGTCATCCCTTCAAGGGTGGCAGTTGGTCGACTCTGCTCAATGTGAGCACAATCTGCTTGCTGCTGATATCCAGATTATTGAGCGTCAGGGCTTAAGAGTGCAAGAGTTCGGCGATGCGGTAGCGGTGGTCGAAGATGACGCGGCGGTGATTATTCAATACACGCAAGCAGCGAACGATCAGTATGCAAGAAAGTTGTTTAGTACGCGTACGCTAACTAAGCGTATACAGCGGGTGGTTGCAGCGAGCAATCAACTTGCTCACTGCAATCGATCTTAGTTAAACGACTCGCATATACCATTGGTAATCTAGCGGAGTAACCATCGAGTTGTACATCTCCCACTCTACAGTCTTGGCAACGCCATAGAGCTTGCAGAATTCACTGCCAAGATATTCTTTTAGAATCTCGCCCTCTTTAAACTTATTGATTGCCTGCTCCCAGGTACGGGGTAATGTAATCACTTCTTCGATCTTCTCTGATTCGGCAACCATTTGACCAGGGTCTACTTGGTTTTCGATACCGTAATGCATTCCTGCTAATGCGCTTGCCATGACCAAGTGCGGTGACGCATCTGCACCGGAAAATCGGTGTTCAACACGCATGTCTTTTTCGCCACAAACCGGAATACGCAAGCTTACGCTGCGGTGGTTGTAACCCCAGTTAGGTGTCAGTGGCGCAAAGATGCCGGGTACTAGGCGGCGAAAGCTGTTTGCGTTAGGTGCGGTGAACAGCATCGACTCTTTAGAGATTTTGGCCATGCCACCAATTGCGTGACGCATGGTGTCGTTAATGGCAGGTACCTGATCAGTGTTGTGATTATAGAACGCGTTTTTGCCTTCGTTATTGTAAAGGCTAATGTGCATATGTAGGCCGTTGCCTGCCCACTCTTGAAAAGGCTTAGCCATAAAGCAGGCGGTGAAGCCATGCTTTCTTGCAACACCTTTAATTAATCGCTTAAGCAGGGCGCCATGGTCAGCTGCAGTCACTGGGCAATCAACATGATTTAAGTTGATTTCGTATTGGCCTTGCGAGAATTCAGAGTGAGCAGTGGTCGCTGGTATGCCTTGAATCTTTGCAGCGGTATTTACGTCATCAAGAAATGCGTCTAGATCCCAAAGATCTTCTAGTAATCCGTACTGCATACCTAACGGCATGATGCCATTGGTAGCTGGTACCTTGGGGCGAACAGGGCGCGGAAGGCCATCATCACCTTGCTCTACTAAATAGAATTCAAGCTCGGTTGCCACTACAGGTTTAAAGCCTGCGTCGTTTAGGCGATTAACAGTTTCTTGCAGAAGAGTGCGTGGATCCCAGAAGCAGTCAGTGCCGTCTAGGTTTAACAGGCCCGTTACGATCTGCGCGGTATTTGAATCAACCCAAGGAATAGGAACAAGTGTATTGGCAACAGGGAACAGCGCTTTATCAGGGTCGCCATCCATAGAGCCAATAAAGCCTTCATCACTGACATCTCCCTGAACGTTCATCATGGATACAGTGCCGGGCATTTTAGACCCTTTAGTGAATAGCGTGTCTAGCTCTTCGACAGGGATGCGTTTACCGCGAAAGATGCCGTTTACGTCGCAGATCAATACTTCGACCGTCGTAATTTCAGGATGGGCCTTTTTAAATGCTTCTAATTCAGCGATAGAGCCCTGAACAGGAATCCCCATGTTTACCTCATTGTTATTTCGTTTATTCTGGAGTCTTAGTCATTATGCAGGCTTTTGGCGTTAAGTGGTAACCTAGCCTATAAGCTTATATATGCAAAAAGGGCCCGAAGGCCCTAGTTGCAATGCGCTTAGATACGCGATGGAGGTGTAGCACGTTTGCGCGCCGGGTCAAAAGCAGGGCCTTTCATCGGTTTGCACTTTGCCATTACCTTGGTCCAGCCTAGTTCACGTTGAAAATAAATCTCAGCTTCTAGGTTGTCGGTATCACGACCATAAGGCCATTCAAGCATAGCGAACGCTACGTTGGTTTTAGCCGTTGGGCACCAAGCAGCGCTGGTTACCGTGCCAACTTGCTTACCTTTGTTAAAGATAAAGCTGTTGTGGGCAGGTTTGTTGCCTTCAACATCTAGCTTAACAAAGCGGTAGCGGGGGCCTTCTTCTTTTTGCTTAAGCAGTGCTTTGCGACCGTTAAACAACGGCTTATTGAAATCAACCAACCACTCCATATCAAGTTCTAATGGCGTGCGCTGGCGGCCGGTTCGAATCACGTGTTCTGAGGTCAAGAAATCTACACCTGCCTGAACAAAGCCAGCTTCGATACGCGCTAGATCAAGTGCGATGGCGCCCATAGGTTTCAGTGCGCGTAGTCGACCTGCTTCGAATAGCTCGTCAAACATATCGCCCGCTAAATCAGGGGTTGTCCATAGTTCATAGCCAAGATCACCAGTAAAGCCGGTGCGAGAAATCATGATCTCACCCGACTTAAAGGGTACTCGCATGATGCCGAAAGGCTTTAGATTTTCTAGGCCTTCAAGACCCATTGCTTCAAGTACACCAAAGCTAGTTGGGCCTTGAACAGCAAGCGCAGCGATATCACGGGTTGTGTCTTTGATTTCTACATCAAAGCCTTCTGCACAGTTCATTAGCCAGTCCATCGCATGCTCGTAAGAGCACAGGCGATAGTGATTTTCGCTCAGTCTAAACAGTGTGCCATCGTCTTGAATGTAGCCATTGTCGTCACACCAGATAACGTAGGTAACACGGTCAACATTAAGCTTGGCGATATCGCGAGTCATAATGCGATTTAAATACTCCATCGCATCAGGGCCAGTAATGTCGTACTTAGACATTGGGCAGATATCAAAAACGCCAGTACCACTGCGAATAGCTGCGTATTCTTTGCCTTCGCATTCGAAGGTGTTGCAGGCCATGTAGCCTTTCCAGTTAAACCAGTCGTTGGTTTTTGCGTAGGGCTTTAGACGCTCAGTAAAGTGCGTAGGCTCTACGATCAAATCTTGTTCGCGAACAGTATTAAGGTCTAACACAATTACACTCCCTTAGTTCGTAGAATCTGTTTAGCAGCGTTATGACCACATAGGCCAGAAACACCACCGCCAGGATGCGTACCGGCACTCGCCAAGTAGAGGTTGTCTACAGGGGTGCTGTACTGAGTTGCCGTAGGCACTGGGCGAGTCATTAAGAACTGGTTTAATGTCAGTTCACCGTGATGCCAGTGGCCGCCGTGCACGCCAAACTCTGCTTCTAGGTCAGCAGGTGTCAGTAGTTCGCTGTGTTCTACAAGATCTTTAAAGCCAGGTGCGTGTGTCTCGATAAGATCCATCACGATCGACTTAAAGGTCTCTTTGTTTTCATCCCAGCCAGCGCGTAACTCGTAAGGTGCATACTGAACTAGTACGGTCATTACGTGCTTGCCGGCAGGCGCAAGTGAGTCGTCATGTACTGATGGAATATTAATATCTAGTACTGGCTTCTCAGAATACTCGCCATATTTTGCATGGTTGAAAGCGCGTTCTACGTAATCCATATCACCAGTGATTACTAAACGGCCGCCCGCGTCTTTGGCGTCAACACCAGCAAACTTAGGTAAGTCTTTTAGCGCAACCTGAAGTTTGGCAACGTTGCCCTTCGCTCTAAAGTTGCGAATACGGCGTACAAAGCCTGCTTCAATGTTGCGAGCGCCAACCAGTTTTTGGAACGTCGTTTTCGGGTCTGCGCCAGACACAATTGCTTTGGCTTCGATCACATCACCATTTTCTAAGGTGACACCGCTAGCTACTTCAGCGTGAACATTGATGCTAGCAACCTTTGCGCCGGTTCTAATTTCAACACCGGCTTTTTTAGCAGCCTCGGCAAATGCCTCGCCCACTTTGCCCATGCCACCCTTAACAAGCGCAGGGTCATTAAAGCCGTGTAAGTCGCCCGTGCGACGGTATAGATAGTTAAGAACCGTATTGGGCGAGCGCGGAGCTAGATGGTTGCCGTAAATGCCGTCTAATGACATAGCAGCTTTTAACTGACCGTTGTCAAAACGCTCGTTAAGCACATCGTATAGGTTGATCGTAGCAATACGCATTAGGTCACGCATATCGTCGGTACCTAGAAGACGCATCTTAAGACCAAGCTTCATAAGATTGATCTTGTCGTGCCAGTCACCCTCAACAACCTTAGGTGGGCGAACCTTTAGGGCGCCACTTAATACCTTGGCGAACTTGCGAGTATGCGCTTTAAATTCGCTAAACTGTGCTTTGTCGCTGTCAGATAGATTACCGCTCACGGTGTCGCCAGACATGCGTAGATTGTTGCCATCAGGGTTTATCACAACCGTTGGCAAATCTTTAGCCGCATACTCAAGGCTAATGCCAAGGTCGCGCATGACTTGAGTGTTAAGCATGGTCGCATATTGCGCGCCATTGCTTACTTTAAAGCCTGGGGCAAATTCGCTAGTGCTTGCCATACCACCAACGGTGTCGCGCGCCTCTAGTACTACAACTTTCTTGCCCGCTTTTGCTAAGTAGGCTGCACAGGTTAAGCCGTTATGACCTGCGCCAATAATGATTGCATCGTATTGCTTAGTCATCTGCATAACCCTCTGGAACTACATTCTTACGTTTCAGGTCTAGAAGCACTTCGCGCGCAGCGTTAGCGCCCGGTGCTGCCATCACGCCGCCACCTGGGTGGGTGCCTGATGCACACATGTACATGCCTTTAATTGGGCCACGGTACTGTGCGTAACCTGGGAACGGACGGTTAAACATCAACTGGTCAAAGGTAAGCTCGCCCTGGAAGATGTTACCTTCGGTTAGGCCAACTTCTTTTTCTAGCTCACGAGGTGTACGTACTTCGGCGTGTGCAATCAATGACTTAAAGTCTGGGCTGTACTGAGCAATCTGATCGATTACGGTTTGGCCAAATGCGTCACGGTCGGCGTCGGTCCACTCTTCGCCGTTAACCTTAGGTGGGCAGTACTGAACAAACACGGTCATCATGTGCTTGCCTGTTGGTGCCATCGTTGGGTCGACAAGGGTAGGAATCAGAAGGTCAACAAATGGGTCTTTAGACCAGGTGCCGTCTTTCCAATCATCGTACGCACGTTCCATGCGTTCTAGAGAGTCAATAAAGTGGAAGTCACCTTTCATCTTCACTGAGCGTGGGTCAATACCATTAAATGTTGGCAAGCCATCAAGAGCGATGTTTACCTTGCCCGACGAGCCGCGGATCTTAAAGTTCTTAGCTTTCTTAATCACGTCTTCAGGAAGGTCTTCTTCATTGATGATGTCTAAGAAGGTGCGCTTAGGATCAAGGCCTGATACAACAACGTCTGCATAGTATTCGTCACCGTTTTCACATACCACACCCTTGGTCTGGTTGTTCTTAACGATAAGGTGGTCAACACCTGCGCCCGTTTTTAACTCGCCCCCATGCGCCATAAAGGCTTGGTAAAGTGCGTTAGAAACAGCACCCATGCCACCGCGAGCAAAGCCCCATGCGCCAACACTACCGTCTACGTCACCCATGTAGTGGTGAAGCAGTACGTATGCGGTACCTGGCGAGTACACACCTAGTGCGGTACCGATAATGCCGCCGCCAGCCATGTGCGCCTTAATAATGTCGCTTTCAAAGTATTCATCTAAGAAGTCACCGATCGACATTGTCCAGAAGCGTAGTGCGTCTGCCATGCCTGTTTCGCCTAGGCCGGTGAACTTGCTGGCTAGATATGCTAGCTCTTGAAGATCTTTTGCCTTAAAGCTTGTTGGATCTGGCGGGGTACGCATCAAGAATGGGCGAATTAAGCGCGTTTGCTTGAGTACGTCTGCGGTGTAACGCTCGTAGGCGTTTGCGTCGCGCTTACTAAAGCGAGCAATTTCGCGATACTGACGATCATGGTCGTCGTAGTTGGTGTAGTAGTTACCGTCGCGTTGGTAGGTTACCCCGCCGCCGTAAGGTACAACCTGCAGGCCGTACTTAGGTAGCTCAAGATCGCGTACGATCTCGGGGCGTAGTAGCGAACATACATAAGAACAGTTTGAGTACTTGGTCTCTGGGTGTAGCTCACGGCTTACCGTGGCACCACCGATATAGTCATTGCGCTCTAGTACCAAAACGTCTAACCCCGACTTAGCCAGATAGGCTGCCGTGGTTAGGCCGTTGTGGCCAGCACCAATGACAATAGCGTCATATTTCTTCACGTTGGCACTCCAGTGAAATTTATTGTTATGTTTTTCAACGTGGCACAGGTTGGCACAGAGGCGTAGCGTTTGTCTACAAAAAAATGAATGAACGTTCATTTACTTGAAGCCGGTTTTGGCATGCGCTATGGTGGGGCAAAATAATGCATAAAATGAGCTAGCAGTGACGCAGACAAAGCAAAGAAATGGAGCAGATGCCAAGGCTGAAAAGCGTGAGCGTCTAATACGCTCAACGATGAAGTGTATCGCCAATCAGGGTATGTCTAGTGTAACCATGGCTAGCGTGACTCAAGATGCTGGCGTTAGTATGGGTCTTGCCAACCTGCACTTTAAGTCTAAAGAGGGCTTGCTTAACGAAACCCTTGCCTATGTACACGATCAATATGTTTCGGGGTTAGAGCGCATTGCAAGTAAGCAGCAAAACTCGCCCGCAGATCACCTGCTAGAGCAGGTTAAATGGGACTTCTCATCTAAGGTGGCTAACCGTGAGCTGCTGGCAGTATGGTTTGCCTTTTGGGGCGAGGCGAAGTCGCGGCCTACTTATCGCCAGGTTTGCTCTGAGCGCGATTCGTTAATGACCGACAGAGTGCAACAGCTATGTCAGCAGCTTATTGATGAGGGGGATTACCCCGGTTACGACGCTGAGGATATTGCGATTGGTCTGTGTTGTTTGATCGAAGGGCTTTGGTTAGATATGTTGATTGCGCCACAAAAGGTATCGCGCGAGCGCGCGCATAGGGTGGCCGTCAATTACTTGGCGACGAATTTTCCAAAGCATATTTCAAGGGCGTCTAAATAGGGTACACTGACGCACAATTAAGCAGACATTAGATGCTGCGTGATGTATCGATTTACCTCGGGGTGATGTAGATGTTAGATGTACGCCAAGCCTTTGACATGGCAATGGATTCTTTAAAGCGCGGTGACGCCGTTCAAGCGAGAGGCTATCTAGAGCAAGGCCTGTCAGAACATCCAGAAAACGTAAACCTTAACGCACTATATGGTGGTGTGTTGTTGCAATCGAAAGATTACGAGGCTGCTGAAAAGGTGTTACGCAAGTCTTTAGGCTTAGCGCCAACCTTTGCAAAGCCCCACGAAGACCTTGGTTACCTTTATATAGAGACTCGCCGCCCAGAGCAGGCGATTCCTTTGCTTCAGCGAGCCATCGAATTGGCGCCTGATGTTGAGACTGCGCACTTTCAGTTAGGGCGCGCGCTGGTGCTAACAGGGCGTGGTAAAGACGCCGATGTTGCCTTTGAGCGTAGTTTCGCGTTATCACCCGAGCGCCGTGAAATGGCATTGGCTGCAGAGCATCACCGTGAGGGTCGTTTTAACGAAGCCGAACGAATGGCGATCAAGCTATTGCATCGCAATGAAGAGAATGTCGATGCGCTGCGTATTTTGGGTTTGGTCTGTGCTGGTCAGGCGCGCCCAGAAGAGGCTGAGCGTCATCTATCTAAAGCATTAGACCTCGCCCCTGACTTTATCGAGCTGTATGCCGAATTGGGGCGCGTATATAAAGAACTCGAAAAGTTTGATAAAGCGATCACTATGTTCGAGAAGTGGGTCGAGTTCGAGCCTAATAACCCGAAAGCACACTTCTTACTGGGGTCGGTTTACTCGCCGGCGTCATATACAGAAAAGGCATTAGCCTGTTATCAGCGTTCTATAGAGTTACATGAGCCATACCCTGCGGTATGGTTAGGATTAGGTCACGTTCTAAAAACCCTTGGGCGCCAGCAAGAGGGTATCGATGCCTACAAGCGATGCATTGAGCTTAAGCCAGAAAACGGTGAGACCTATTGGAGTCTGGCCAATCTAAAGACCTATAAGTTTGACGATGAGATGATTGCTCAGATGGAAGCGATGATCGAGCGTGAAGATGTGCGCGAGCAGTCGTTGGTGAACTTCTTATTCTCATTGGCAAAAGCCTATGAAGATCGTAAAGACTACGAAAAAGCCTGGCAGTACTATGCAAGAGGTAATGCGACTCAGCGTGAGCTGGTTAGCTATGACCCCATTCAGAACGAAGTCTACAATCGCGAAATTATTGATGTGTTCGACGCAGATATGGTGGCGCGCCTACGCGAACTGGGTGGTTGCAATGATGCTGCGCCGATCTTTGTTTTGGGGTTGCCGCGTTCAGGTTCAACGTTGATCGAACAGATCTTGGCAAGTCATTCGCAGGTAGAGGGTACTAGTGAGCTTGCTTATATGTCGCGTATCGCTCATAACCTAAGTCAAACTGCCGAACGCAAAATGCGTTTTCCGAAAGGAATGTCTCGCATTACAGGCGATCATTTGATGGCGTTGGGCGAGCGATACCTAGAATGGGCCGATCGTCACCGCCATACGGGGCGCCCTTTCTTTATCGATAAGATGCCTAATAACTTTCCTTTTGTTGGTTTGATCAAGGCGATCTTGCCGAACGCCAAGATTATTGATGCGCGTCGTCATCCATTAGATGCCTGTGTAGGTAATCTAAAGCAGCTGTTTGCTAAAGGTCAGGCCTTTACTTACGACGAAGTAGATATCGGCGAGTACTATCTTAGCTATATAGAGATCATGGATCATTGGCACAAGGTGTTTCCTGGCGAGATTCTCACTGTTCAATACGAAGACAATGTTTTTGATAATGAAAATCAAATTCGTCGTATCCTTGATTTCTGTGGTCTACCGTTCGAAGAAAGCTGTTTGCGCTTTTATGAAACAGATCGCGCAGTACGCACTGCAAGTTCTGAGCAGGTGCGTCAGCCCATCTATACAGGCAGTGTGCACCAGTACAAGCGCTTCGAGCCTTGGTTGGGTACGTTAAAAGAAGTACTTGAGCCTGTGTTAACTGAAGAAGAGATGGCTGGGCCAGCATCAGATGGTATATAGGTAGAAGCCGCTATTAGCGTAATGTAATAGATAGTCTATAGTTACCTGACCCGCGCAATTCGCAAACAGCGAAGCGCGGGTTTTTAGTCTTTGTCGAAAGTACCAAAGATTAGGGGTTGCGGCTCAGATTTAGATCTGTAGAATGCGCCTCCGCTTCGGGGCAAAAGA
>CANNCY010000008.1 GCA_947503335.1 uncultured Pseudomonadales bacterium
AAAAATTAACTTGTAGTAAATTGCTGTACAAATATTTTTGGCGCGTGTGATTTGTTTATCAATTTTAAATCACACAATCCGGCAAGCTGATTGAGCGTTCGACACATCATGTCTAAGTGTTTGAACTAAGTCACTCAATCAGAACTCCAGTGCTCGAATGAGCGAAGGTTGTTACCACTAAGGCTATAGCTAGCCGGTAACATTCTTAAAAGGACTGGGGGATTCGTATTATGTTGAAATTGGTTACTCAACGAGTTCTCGAGTAATCAGTATGTTTTGATATATGGTCAAGCGAATAAGCGCATACGGTGGATGCCTTGGCAGTTAGAGGCGATGAAAGACGTAGGAGCCTGCGATAAGCTTCGGGGAGGTGGCACACAACCTTTGATCCGGAGATCTCTGAATGGGGAAACCCACCCGTCATAAGGCGGGTATCTTGCACTGAATACATAGGTGTAAGAGGCAAACGAGGGGAACTGAAACATCTAAGTACCCTTAGGAACAGAAATCAATTGAGATTCCCTTAGTAGCGGCGAGCGAACGGGGATTAGCCCTTAAGCAATTTATGTCTTAGTGGAACAAGTTGGAAAGCTTGGCGATAGAGGGTGATAGCCCCGTACACGAAAAGGCATTTGATGTGAAAACGAGTAGGTCGGGACACGTGTTATCTTGACTGAACATGGGGGGACCATCCTCCAAGGCTAAATACTCCTAACTGACCGATAGTGAACCAGTACCGTGAGGGAAAGGCGAAAAGAACCCCGGAGAGGGGAGTGAAATAGAACCTGAAACCGTATGCGTACAAGCAGTAGGAGCATACTTTGTTATGTGACTGCGTACCTTTTGTATAATGGGTCAGCGACTTATTGTTAGTAGCGAGGTTAACCGTTTAGGGGAGCCGTAGGGAAACCGAGTCTTAATAGGGCGTTTAGTTGCTAGGAATAGACCCGAAACCCGGCGATCTACCCATGAGCAGGTTGAAGGTTAGGTAACACTGACTGGAGGACCGAACCCACTAACGTTGAAAAGTTAGGGGATGACTTGTGGGTCGGAGTGAAAGGCTAATCAAGCCGGGAGATAGCTGGTTCTCCCCGAAATCTATTTAGGTAGAGCGTCGTGTATCACCCTCGGGGGTAGAGCACTGTTTGGGCTAGGGGGTCATCCCGACTTACCAACCCCATGCAAACTCCGAATACCGAGGAGTGCGAGCACGGCAGACACACGGCGGGTGCTAACGTCCGTCGTGGAAAGGGCAACAACCCAGACCGCCAGCTAAGGTCCCAAATATCAGTTAAGTGGGAAACGATGTGGGAAGGCTCAGACAGCTAGGAAGTTGGCTTAGAAGCAGCCATCTTTTAAAGAAAGCGTAATAGCTCACTAGTCGAGTCGGCCTGCGCGGAAGATTTAACGGGGCTCAAACTGATAACCGAAGCTGCGGATCTGCACTATGTGCAGGTGGTAGGGGAGCGTTCTGTAAGCCGTTGAAGGTGAATCGAGAGGTTTGCTGGAGGTATCAGAAGTGCGAATGCTGACATGAGTAACGATAAAGGGGGTGAAAAACCCCCTCGCCGGAAGATCAAGGTTTCCTGTCCAACGTTAATCGGGACAGGGTTAGTCGGCCCCTAAGGCGAGGCAGAAATGCGTAGTCGATGGGAAGCAGGTTAATATTCCTGCACTACATATTACTGCGATGGAGGGACGGAGAAGGCTAGGCCAGCACGGCGATGGTTGTCCGTGTTTAAGGTTGTAGGCTGAGGAATTAGGCAAATCCGGTTCCTTAAGGCTGAGAACTTATGACGAGTTTCTATTAGAGACGAAGTGGTTGATGCCATGCTTCCAGGAAAAGCTTCTAAGCTTCAGGTGATATGTAACCGTACTGTAAACCGACACAGGTGATCAGGTAGAGAATACCAAGGCGCTTGAGAGAACTCGGGTGAAGGAACTAGGCAAAATGGTACCGTAACTTCGGGAGAAGGTACGCCGCTGACGGTGAACGCTTCGCGCGGTAAGCTGTTGGTGGTCGAAGTGACCAGGTGGCTGCAACTGTTTATTAAAAACATAGCACTCTGCAAACACGTAAGTGGACGTATAGGGTGTGACGCCTGCCCGGTGCCGGAAGGTTAATTGATGGGGTTAGCTTATGCGAAGCTCTTGATCGAAGCCCCGGTAAACGGCGGCCGTAACTATAACGGTCCTAAGGTAGCGAAATTCCTTGTCGGGTAAGTTCCGACCTGCACGAATGGCGTAATGATGGCCACACTGTCTCCACCCGAGACTCAGTGAAATTGAATTTGCGGTTAAGATGCCGTATACCCGCGGCTAGACGGAAAGACCCCGTGAACCTTTACTATAGCTTGACACTGAACTTTGAGCCTACTTGTGTAGGATAGGTGGGAGGCTTTGAAGCGGTAACGCTAGTTATCGTGGAGCCGTCCTTGAAATACCACCCTGGTATGTTTGAGGTTCTAACGTAGGTCCCTTATCGGGATTGCGGACCGTGTCTGGTGGGTAGTTTGACTGGGGCGGTCTCCTCCCAAAGAGTAACGGAGGAGCACGAAGGTATGCTAATCATGGTCGGAAATCATGAGGTTAGTGCAATGGCATAAGCATGCTTAACTGCGAGACTGACAAGTCGAGCAGGTACGAAAGTAGGTCATAGTGATCCGGTGGTTCTGTATGGAAGGGCCATCGCTCAACGGATAAAAGGTACTCCGGGGATAACAGGCTGATACCGCCCAAGAGTTCACATCGACGGCGGTGTTTGGCACCTCGATGTCGGCTCATCACATCCTGGGGCTGAAGCCGGTCCCAAGGGTATGGCTGTTCGCCATTTAAAGTGGTACGCGAGCTGGGTTTAGAACGTCGTGAGACAGTTCGGTCCCTATCTGCCGTGGGCGTTGGAAAATTGAGAAGAGCTGCTCCTAGTACGAGAGGACCGGAGTGGACGAACCTCTGGTGTTCCGGTTGTATCGCCAGATGCATTGCCGGGTAGCTACGTTCGGACGGGATAACCGCTGAAAGCATCTAAGCGGGAAGCCTCCTTCAAGATAAGTTTTCCCTGACCCCTTGAGGGTCCTGAAGGGCCGTAGAAGACTACTACGTTGATAGGCTGGGTGTGTAAGCGTTGTGAGGCGTTGAGCTAACCAGTACTAATTGCCCGTGAGGCTTGACCATATAACGAAGCGTATTGATGACTTCAACATCATCATGCGGCTGGGTTGTGTGACGATAGCAATCACAAGACAACGTGC
>CANNCY010000010.1 GCA_947503335.1 uncultured Pseudomonadales bacterium
TTGTGTGATTTAAAATTGATAAACAAATCACACGCGCCAAAAATATTTGTACAGCAATTTACTACAAGTTAATTTTTTAAAGAACAAGGTTACGCGCAAGGCGTCAACCTCTGATGCAAAGATCAGATCGTTAACATCTCGTTTTCGAATTCATAAATGAATTTAAAAAAAGAAGCTAAGGATATGACCTCTACCCTCTTAACATTAAGATTTGATTTATTTCGAACCAGATCATCTAATCCAAAAGAACCTAAGCATGAATTGGTGGAGCTATGCGGGATCGAACCGCAGACCTCCTGCGTGCAAGGCAGGCGCTCTCCCAGCTGAGCTATAGCCCCATACTTAGTAGAATCTCTAAACCCAACATAAAATTGGTGGGTCTGGGCCGATTCGAACGGCCGACCTCACCCTTATCAGGGGTGCGCTCTAACCAACTGAGCTACAGACCCAAGTGAGATTCTTCAAATCTTCATTACAAATCAAGCAATAAGTGTGAGTACTTAAAAGATGTGTCGATTTCGTTAAGGAGGTGATCCAACCCCAGGTTCCCCTAGG
>CANNCY010000011.1 GCA_947503335.1 uncultured Pseudomonadales bacterium
AAAAAACCCCAACCGCGTAAGCGATTGGGGTTTTTATTTGGAGCCTGGCGATGTCCTACTCTCACATGGGGAAGCCCCACACTACCATCGGCGCTAATTGGTTTCACTTCTGAGTTCGAGATGGGATCAGGTGGGTCACAATCGCTATGGTCGCCAAGCAATTCTGTTGCGATAAAACGCTTATGCGTATTATCTGCTGTCTTTGAATTAACTTGTAGTAGCAAATTACTGTATGTGTATTTTCAGCACGTTGTCTTGTGATTGCTATCGTCACACAACCCAGCCGCATGATGATGTTGAAGTCATCAATACGCTTCGTTAT
>CANNCY010000012.1 GCA_947503335.1 uncultured Pseudomonadales bacterium
AGGGTTACTGTGTCACCATTGTTAAACTCGCCCCCTACGTGGCCGGTTATCGCAATATTTTGCCCTGACTCGGCGGCGTTGACGATATTGTCTGGCGTGATTGAGTCGACACTAATCGTTGGTATTGGATTCGTCGTATCGATCTGCGTTGCATGATGGCTACTGCTACCACTTGTGTTACCGCTAGTATCTGTTTGTGTAGCACTAAAACTATGACTACCCTGCTGCAATGGTGGCGGTGTAAAACTAAAACTACCCTGCGGATTTACCGTCGCGCTGCCTAATACTTGGTTACCGTCTTT
>CANNCY010000013.1 GCA_947503335.1 uncultured Pseudomonadales bacterium
GCTGCAGGTAACCAAGGTAGTGCCACTATCGCGCATACTTACGCAGTCGATATCAGCGCACCTCAAGCGCCGATCATCAATCCACTCGCCCCAGATATCAATACGCCAACGCCGTTGATTACCGGCACGGGCGAGCCCGGCGCAAAAATAGAAATAAAAGACGGTAACCAAGTATTAGGCAGCGCGACGGTAAATCCGCAGGGTAGTTTTAGTTTTACACCGCCACCATTGCA